>CAXXKA010000006.1:0-919121 GCA_963668625.2 uncultured candidate division Zixibacteria bacterium | reverse complement strand
CATTACTGTTACTATCCACGAAAGGTTCGGGGTCCCATTCGCCGTTATTATTGAGATCGGCGAAAGGCTCACCGCTATCCCACATGCCATTCCTATTGTCATCGGTGTAAGGTTCGCCCCAAACACCATCGCCGTTGAGATCCTCGAAACTTTCAGCGGCATCCCATTGTCCGTTGTTATTAGCATCAGTGTAGCTTTCGAAAACCTTCAACCGGGACGTAAAAATCGGAAGGCGTTAAACCGCCGGGCTTGCGTTCGTAAGTCTGGGTAACTTCACTGAACATCAGCTCACCGAATGTGTCTTTCAAGAATGGCGGATTGAACGAGAATCTGACCGAATTAATTTCAGTAGACGATTCGATTATAGTAGCTGTTTGAGGAGAATAAAGATATGCGAAAGTGAAATTACGCGCATCGCTCCATTCTTTCGAATAACGGAAATTTAGTTTGTAACGCGAATTCGAATCGAGCTTCCATGTCAGCTTGGCGAATCCCGCATACTTATTAACCCTCTTCTTGGGGATTGTCATACCCAGGAACTCTTCTGTTCCATAATCGATTTGAGATTTGGCCGAGGGATAATCGTTGTAGGTCAACGTATGTATCCTCCTGGTCAACCGAGAAACTCGTGTAGTACGACATTTTCTCGCCCGGCCATTTCAAACTCAAAGCGGGGAATAATCTTTCGGAGAGTAACGGAACCGGCCCGCTCAAGCTCATGAAATAATGATCCATATTATTGGAATAATCATTGAGCTCAGGGAAACCGAAATCATCAGTTAAAAATTCGAGATTTACTCGCGTAGTCTTGTTGCTGCCTTCTTTACGCTGTGTGGGTCACCAGACCGCCCGAAACGTTGCCGTATTCGGCCGAGTAGTTGCCTTTCATGATCGAGACATCCTCGATATCAGACGAGGAAACATTCATGGAAAGCCTCGAGATCGGCGTTGATTCGTTGCCACTGACATTCGTTTCGCCATAACCACCCAGGTTATCGCGAATCAAAACGCCGTCATCGACGAATCCAAGCTCGCCGGCACGAGAACCACGAACGTGTAAAGCGCCACCATGAGAAACGAAACCCGGTTTGCATCTTTACGATTCCCTGGATATTCGTCACGGGAAGAGCTTTAATCTCGCGTGCGCCGATACGATCGACGCCACTCGTTTCATATTTATCGATTTCTTTTACCTCTGCGATAACCACAACAGAATCGATCTCAATAGCTTGAGATACCATAGTAAAATTCTGCTCGGTCGTCACATCGACATGAACAACTAAATTCGTAACAGTCATAGAATTGTAACCGATACATGATGCTACTATCGTGTAGGTACCTGGCGGAATGTTCTGAATGATATAAGATCCGTCCATGGGATTCGCCATAGCGCCCATGGTGGTACCATCGATCTGAACTCGAGCACCAATAACCGGCTGATTGTTTTCTCTATCCAACACCTCGCCGGTTATTTTACCGGTTGTTCCGGCTAAAGCCATCTGATAGCATAATGTTATTGCCAAAAGAATGACAACACCGGAAAACCTTAGCAACTTCATACCTCAACCTCCTAACTTGGTATATTAATTATAATCTCATTTTCAACCCAGGATTTGCGTTGTAATTCATCCACTCCCGCATCTTCTAACAGTATCTAGCTAAATTAAATACAAACAAGCCCCAAAAATATTCCCTACAATTTGTTTATTGAGCTCTAGAAAGTCAAGCTATTTTTGTTGCTATTTATGACTATGTAAAATAAAACTGCTCTTACTTAAAACATTTTGTAACAATAAAATAGTGATAGTTTCTCTAGCCGAGCACGATGCATACTATACTTAACTGTACAAGTGTCGGATAAACGGAGATAAATAAAAAAGCGGTCGAATAATCGACCGCTTTAATATCTGAGGCAATGTATTTTTTATTTGATCAACATAGCCTGCTTGGTCTCGGAAACGCCATCGGCGGTAAGTTTGTAATAGTAAACGCCGGAGGCGACATCTGAGGCATTCCAGTTAACATGATGTTCGCCGGCAGCTAAGCTACCGTTAACCAGAGTAGTAACCTTGGCGCCCGTGATATCATAGATATCGACAGTCACGTCACCATCGGTTTTCAAACTGAACGAGATAGTGGTGGTGGCGTTGAACGGGTTGGGGTAGTTCTGGTTTAAGGCGAAATTAGTCGGCAGGTTATCGATTTCACCAACAGATGTGGGAGGCAGCAAGGAATCAGCCATGTAAGTTAGATATTTCATCGGATTCTCAGTAGCTGCACCCTCTTCCTGAGGAATACCGCCGGCATCCTTATCGTTGGTGTAGAGTACGTGAATATCATCATCCACGACCTCAGCCAGGCTCGACCAGTGATCACTGTCGCACTCACCCGGGTAACAATCAGGAGTATGCGAATTGGTTATATTGATCGGATCTTTCCAGTTTAAACCGCCGTCAAGGCTACCGGTTGCGTAAATCTCGCCATTAGCGAAACCACCGACGGAGACATCAGAGGTGTCAAACTGAGTCCAGGTCGCGAACAGGGCTTTATCGGACTCTCTCGTGCCCAGGCTCATCTTACACATCGAACGATTCCATGCGCCGGAGATATCACCCCACAACGAATCCGGGAAATCCTGGATAGTGGTGATCTGATCGGTAGCCTCACTCCAGTGCTCCATGAACGTTTTGTAGTAGATACCTTCATCGGTCACCCATTGAGCATTCCATAAGAGCTGGATATCGTCGTTATAGTCGATCAACACATCTAGATCGGTATAGGCCCAGAGCGAATCGTTGTCGGTGCCGTAGTTGGTCACATTGTTACGGCCATAGCGCCAGTTCCAAGTAGTACCGTCGTCAGAAGCGTAGTAACAAATATCGTTATACCACTGGGTTGTAGTATCAGTAGTTTTTGGATAGGCTATTACAACACGATTGGAGACCGGCGAGGAGGCTATAGTCGTACCTATTACCATTACAGTATCAACCAGCACGAAATCCGACCAGGTTGAGCCACCATCTTCTGAGCGGGTGTAACCCATCCTTTGAAGACGGCTATCTGTGTTTTCTGAAGCAACCACATGAATGAAGTTTTGGCCATCTATCGCACCATAAGGCCAGGCACAGAGGCCCGGGCTGGGAGTTGTTTGGGGATATAATTCATTAGGAATCTGGTATTGAGTGAAGAAACCTAAACCCAGGGGTTCATCCTCTATAGAGACATAGTTGTTGTCACCATTATGATAGAAGATAGCGGCACGGTTACCATCATAGATATCCATATTGGTGTAGCCTGCGCCACTATTCTCACTTACCTGACTACCCTCGTCATTGTAGTAAAAGACGCCATCAGAATCAACCCAGTTATGGTAAACGTGACGGGGAGCCGGCGGATAAGGCCAGCCGAATAGTTTCATGAAAGCAAAGTATTTGTTGCCGTTCTCAAAAACTTCAACACGATTACCGCTGGAACCATTGCTCTGATAATCGTAATAAGTATAACCAACGATTTCGCCCGGTGACTCAGTGGCCAAACCAGGGGTGTATGGAATTGCGTTTTCCACATTTATGATCTCATCACCTTTTATCTGCTTGTGATTAACCATAGGTGCTGTCTTTGACAGTTCCGCAAAAGCACTGCCGGCCACTAACAATGACACGATCAATGTTAAAAATAAAAACCTTTTCACCATATCTTACTCCTTAAAAGTTAAAAAACCTACAAACCGTAAAACAAAGACTCAAGTATCACCTCCCTAGAAGCCCATAATAAAAATGACTTGTTGTTACTTAATTTTATTGTATTTTCCACTTGGCTTTCTCATTATTCGCTAATTCAAGTACTCTATCCGAAATCCCGGCAATTTCAGCCTTGCCACTGAAATTACCCTCAAAGACTCTTTTTATTCCGAATTTTAATCGCTCAAGATCAAATTCTGATTCTAATTCTCGCTCTAAATCCGTCGATGATTCCTCGATTATCTTTTGCAGCCTGCTATTTTTTCCGTTTACAATCAATTCAGCCGTCGGGATTTTCGATCTAATAATCGGAATCGAGCCATGTACCATCACTGCCTCAGGATAAACACGTTGCGCCATCGGTACAATCTTCCTGCCCTCGCATACTATCTCGTATTGCGAGATGGCCGCCAAACAGGGCGCCGAGCCATGTTCGGCTGATTTCTTATTTCCAGAGGTTACCTCGGCATTTATGCCGATCTCCCTCAAACCACCAACAATTACTCCGGCCGCTTTAACGAAATAATCTTTTGCGCCCACTTCTGCCTTGCCAGATGAATCTCTCAGCTTGCCGGTAATACTGAAACTCATATCACCGTCATGCAGAAGCTCCCGGCCACCGGTTGGACGCCGGACAACCTCAACATTATGCAATTTACAGCCATCAAAATTAATGCGCTTTTCCGGTTTCTGATGGTAGCCGCAACTCAAGGTGGATTTGTGCCAGAAATAAGTTCTCAGGATGAAATCGTAATCCGATAGAATCTCTCTTTTTCCCAGAAGGTCATCGATGGCCATGTTTATTACGCCAGGATGACCATAATCATCGACATACAATATCTTATTCATTTGTCAAACAACTATCTAATCAAATTCAGCAAAATACATGCCCTAAGTCATACTAAGCAAAACCTTGATGCCATCCTCGATGTTTCCCTTAAAGTATTGCATGTTAACAACTTGTAAATCACAACTATTTAACGTAGAGATTATCTATATTGGACTGGTACTTCAATGTTCCGCTTGCGCAAAAACCTTCATAGCCTATGCAAATCCCTGTTGTCAAATTAGTAATAATATTACCCTTGTTTATCTTCCCATAATTAAATATTTGCTTAATGTAAGAAATCTTACAGCAAATTATCAACTATTTTACTAATACCATCTTTTTAACAACAGGAAGACTTTGCACTTTATATAAATATATACCACTGGAGACGTTTTTGCCGTTTGCCGCGACTCCATTCCACATTATTGTGTTGATCCCCGGTTGCGCTTTGAATGGTATAGAGTTCACCAGTTGTCCTGTCAGATTGTAAATCTCCAACTGCGAATTGAGAGATTCATCAAATGACATAATTATCGTAGTGCTGGCATTGAATGGATTGGGATAATTCCCAATTAAACCTACCTGTTCAGGTAAAGTTATTTCCGTTTCATCGATGCTCAGCGTAATCATATTTAGTTCAAAATTGATATCCTCATAAGAGGCTATCGAATCAAGGACAATATTAGATGAATAATACGAGCCGTTCCAACCGTATTTATCGGCATATAACTTATACTCGCCCGAATGAAGCCCCGATGATAAGTTATAATAACCAAACGAATTCGTGGCGCTATAAACAATCGTGTTATCTTCGGTATTGGTCGCATATACTCTGGTATTCTCCAGAAACTGACCATCACCGCGAACCACACCCGAGATTTCATATTCAGGAGTGCCGTAGTCCTGAGTGATCGCGCCACCATTATACACTATATAATTAGAGTTACTGAGTTCGATAGTTTCGGCCTGTCGCCAACTGTAAACATCCGGCCAAAATGATGGTACTATACCCGGCCCGGTAATCTCTATTATATATGTCCCGGAGACAAGATTTTCGATTTCGAATTCGCCATTGTAACGGCTATATGCGATACTGATAGCCTCGCCGGTATAATAGTCGACAGCCGCTAGTTTAGCGCCGCTTATAGGTAAACCGGAGAGATTGTTGTTTAATGCGCCATAAATTTTCAAACCGTAATCTTTGGATAAATCGAATTCAAAGTCAATCCCTGTTACATCACCGTTGGGATTTACTCGAACCGGCGTAGCAAACTCACTGCTGAATTTGTCGTTATAATAAAGCTCAATTCTCTCATCACCAACACAACCCGGTCCAATCATTGCGCATATATAATAATAGCCACCCAACAATTCGAATCTGTATTCGCCACTGCTGTTAGTGAAAGTAGTGACCTTGTAAGGGTCCAACTCGGGCAGCCGCTGTTGATAAGCGATTACCTTGGCATGCTCCACCAGATAAGAACGATCGTTGCTTGTCACTATTCCCCTGACAATCCCAACATTCGGTTGCTCCATATTGAAACTAACGTTATTGGCAATCGAGCCCTGCTCAACATCCACCAGATCGGCCTCATCAATATTGCCAACACCAGGAAAATATTCCGAACTATAATCCTGGCCGTTCACTAGAACTTTATAATAACCAGGCAATAAACCATCGAGGCAATAATCACCGTGAGAGCTTATGATATATTCCTGAGAGTTCTGCCAGCCGGCATACGGTGAACTTACCTTGATCGCTGTTACGAGGAACGCTTCCTGCTCTTCGTTATATGTATAAATCTGACCGCAGATAATTCCACCGCGAATCAGATTAAAACTGATCTCTTTAATCTGACCGGCGAACAACTCGACAAGGGAAGCATTGTGGAATTGATAAACATTCGGGTAAAGCATACGGGTATAGTTAAAAGCTGAGGCGGAGATATAATACTTATCCGATTCAAGAGAGATAGAAAACACACCGGTAACATCGGTGATGACCGAATCGACCGCTTCCATTTCCGCCGAGTAGAATACTATCTTGGAATTAGACAACGGAACGCCGTCAGCATTGAACACGGTTCCTTTTATCATGCCCTGATTGCTGGCTAAAGCTGACATGCTTAATAAAAGAATCAGAGTTATTATTTTTATACTATTACCCATAAAACACCGCTATAAATATATAGTAATCACTATAAAAAACAAGAAAAATCTTTCATTTGTTTCAATTCCATTATCGCCTCGATAATAACATGTTAGAAATCATTTGACTACCTCCCACCACAAAAGGCTGCTGAAAAAGCAGTCTCAGGTGTCGGGAAACGAAATTCTTTATCCATCCTTTGCCGCTATCTGTGTTTTTGCAATTAGTCGCCGGAAAAAGATGAGCAGAAAACTCAACCCACCCGGCTGTTCGTGCAACAGACATTTTTACAATCCTCAAAAACAGGTCTCTATTTCTTCCTGAAATTAGTCGTATTGATACTATATTTATTGAACATGTGGTGAAGTTGGGTGCGATCCATACCTGATATACGCGCCGCTTTCATCACATTCCCCTCTGCCATCTCCATTACTCCAACCAGAAACATCCTGTCAAGCTGAGCTTTGGCGGCTTTCAGCTCTACTTTAGTTTTAGGCACACTGACCTGGGTTTTATTGTCGGTCGACATTCCATCGAACATCGACTTTATCTCCTGCGGCAGATCGGCCACCTCAACCTGGGCTCCCTCCGAAAATATTACCATGCGCTCAATTGCGTTTTCAAGCTGCCTGACATTCCCCGGCCATCTGAAATTAACCAGGTAATCGATAGCCTTATTGCTGATACTCTTTCTTGCGATATTCATTTTCTCACAAATAACTTCCAGGAAATAGTTGGCCAGAATAGGAATATCCTCCTTACGATCCCTCAGAGCCGGCAGCAAGAGATTGACCACATTAATCCTGTAATACAAGTCCTCCCGGAAATTACCCTCTTTTACCTCATTCTCCAGTTTTTTATTCGTGGCTGCAATAATCCTGACGTTTACTCGCCGCGATTTAACATCCCCTACCCGCCTGAACTCACCCTCCTGTATCACTCGCAGTAGTTTTACCTGGAAATTCTGACTGGTATTGGTTATCTCATCTAAAAATATAGTGCCTCCGTTTGCCTCATCGAAAAGCCCTATTCTATCGGAAATAGCGCCGGTGAATGAACCTTTCTTATGTCCGAACAACTCCGATTCGAGGAGCGATTCGGGCAGCGCGCCGCAATCAACCGGGATAAACTTGGCTTTCTTGCGCTGGCTGGCGAAATGTATCGCTTTGGCTAAAATCTCCTTGCCGGTTCCCGACTCGCCGGTGATCACGACAGTGGCATCGGTGTTGGCCACCGATTCGGCCATGCGAAACACTTTCTGCATCGGCGAGGACCGCCCGATAATATTCTGGAAGCTGGAGCTTTTCTCCACCTGTTTTTGAAGGTATACATTTCGATCGGTAAGGGAATCAGCTACATAAGCGTTCTCGATTGCTATTGCCGCCAGGTTACAGAAACTCTCCAGGAACTCGAGATCCTCCCCGTTAAACACGTGGTTTGTCGCCCGGCTATCGATATATACTATACCTATAGCCTGTTCATTAACAGTCAGGGGAGCGCAGATTATACTGGTTATCTGAAAATCAATAACAGATTCTCTGTCCTGGTTCTCGCCCGGAGTATGATTAAAAAGCAATGGCTTGCTCGAGGAGAAAACATCATTTATGGTCGAATGAGAAATCGAACTCTCTTCTAGGATCGTCTCCTTATCGATATTCCTGGCAACTGTGGGTTCTAAATTCCCCTCGGCGTCTTTTAACATAATGAATCCGCGCTCGGCTTTCATGTTCTCCAGCATCAAATCCATAACGCGGTTCAAAAGCGGATCGAGTTCCAGGATTGAATTTATCGATTTTGCAACCTCGAAGAGTATCTCAAAACCCTTCTCTTTGGTTGATTTCTCCATGTTATTCTCCTCTATATCATTTTTATTATACGATTTAAATTTGGCCAGATACATTTTCTGGCTGCTTTCGGGTAGTCCGGCGCAAAAACCTATAGCCAGATTGATAGCTTTCTCGGTGTAATTTTCGTGACGTTCGCCCAGCCTGGTTTTGATCTTCTCCAGTAGCAATAGAGCTCTGGGTTTGTCCCCGGATGGCCCGTATTTATCGGATAATTTCATAGCCAGCTCAACCTCCGATTCAGCCTCCAGCAAATCGGCCCTGGCCTCGGAAAACGTATATAGCCACAGCGAATTCAAATAATGATAAACCGATTTCTGCGATAACGGTTGATCGAACGAAGCCAGTTCCTCGAGTGTCCCCCGGCCGGTCTCGCTATCTCCTGTATAGATCATCATCTCGGCCCTGACCATCAACAACCGACCTCTCAAACCCGAATCATCTATCTCATCAGCCAGGGCAGTATCGATAAGCTTTTCAGCATCCTCGAATCGCCTTTGATTAACCAGAATCTCAGCCAGGATAGCCACCGCCCATAATCGCTGCGATTCATCCTTTAGCTCGCCTGCCTGGTTGATAGCTCTCTCGATTTCGGTAGAGGCTTTAGCCAGATCGCCTATAGCCAGGTAGATATCAGCTAATGCCCGACGGTTGGCCAATTGAATTCTCGGCTCCTTGATGGTCGTAGCCATATCCAGGCCGTTCTTGGCGAAATTATAAGCTTTGCGGAACATCCCCAAAATAAGATAGGTTTCGGATAAATTATTATATGTAATAGCCTCGCTACCGCGATCACCGATAGCTTTCTGGATTTTCAGGGCTTTCTCGAAATTCGTTAACGCCTCGGTAGGTTTTCCCAGGTGGTTATAAGCGTTGCCTATATTAAGTAAATTAATCGCCTCGATGCGGCGGTCGGATATTGCCAGCGCTATTTCCAGCGATTTGGCGTAATATTCGAGCGCCTGATTGTATTCGCTCCTGGCATTATAGACATTGCCTATATTGCCGTAAAGCTGCATAGCCGGCCATTTATAGTCGTATTCCTGGCAGACTTTCAAAGATCTGTTGAAATAGTCAAGCCCACCATCAAGATCGTTTTTCCTCAGGTAGACGATACCGAGATTGCCCAGCACCCGACACATTTTCTCCGGGTCCTCAACGAAATAATCGAGCGCCCGGTAATATTGCTTACTCGCGTCATCGAAATTACCTAATTTGCTCAAAGTCCAGCCCTTGCCCAGTAGCGCCTGTCCCAGAAGATCGGGCCACTGGTCATTGGCCCGCTCTTCATTTTCGATAGCCATGGCCTTATCGTAGTGATGTAGCGCTTTTTCGTTATCCCCCAGATGCTGGCTGTTCTCGCCCTGTTTGATAAGCACCGTAACCAGGCTGCGATTGGGATTATCGGTTTTATCCACCTCGTTTAGAGCCATCTCAAGCGAGGTTTCTGCTTTTTTGGGATCGATATACATCAAGGCCCGGCTTTGCCCCAATAGCGCCTTAAATCCGGCCGATTCGGGGGCCTGCTCCCAAGATTGAATGATATCCAGAGCTCTGGCGTAGAAATTCGAGCTTTGCTCCCAGCCGAAAACATCCCCGGCGTTTTTACCGGCTTGCATGAAATACGTAACCGCGCTCGTTTTTTCGCCGGCGGCTAAATATTGCATCGCCAGATAGTCAGGTTCGGCTCCTTTGGCCTCGAAATAACGGGCGGTCTTTTTATGTAAAAGTATGGCTTTGTTTTTATCGAGATTATTATAAACGACCTCTTTAACCTGATTGTGTAGAAAACTAAAAAAGCCTTTAAAGCGACGGAATACGCGCAATGCCACCAACTCATCCAGAAGTTTCAAGGCCTCATCGGAATAACCGGCGAGCGCCAGTAAATCATCAGGATACAAAACCGTACCGATTACGGCCGCCTGCTCCACTATCAACTGATGTTGTATGCGCAGACGGGAAAGCCGCCTTTCGATAGCCTCCTGCACCGATTGCGGAATCGGCAGCTCCGCCAGCATATCAGGCTTCAAACGCCAGTAGCCCTCGGTGCGAATCAATGCGCCACCATCGGCCAGGTTTTTAAGAAGCTCCTCGGCAAAAAAGAAATTGCCGCCGGTCTCTTCGAATAATTTTCCGGAAAAATCAGTCGGAGGGATGAAATCGCCGAACAAACTTTGGATATAATTATCCCACAACTCCTGATTGGCCGGTTCCAGCACGATTTGTTCGGACGATTCTATGAATTGCCAGTCTTTCGATTCGGGTACGATTTGAGAGGTAATCAGTATCAGTATGCCTTTATCGCTGTCTAAATTATCTATCTTAAGAAGTTTGGTGATATAATCCAGGAAATCGAGAGTTAGACTGTCAGCGTATTGTATATCCTCGATCAGCATCACCAACTGTTTTTTAGCGTTTATCATCCTGAAATACTTGTACAGGTTATCGAATAACCTCTGCCGGCCACGGTTGATATCCTGTTCACCGGGCACCTCCGGGAATTTGCGTGGAAACAATTTCTTGATCTCATCACCCAGGCTACAGAATTTGGCCATATCCGAATCGTAATTAACGAATATTTGTTTCAGAAGATCGATAATCGGGGATAGCGGCCGGTTGTCATCCAACAAGCATAACGAGAATATGAAATCATCCCCTGCCATCTGAATATCGTATTTGAATTGTTCGGCCAGACGGCTTTTGCCGACTCCCGATTCACCGGCTATGAATACGACCGAGCTACGGCCTTTTTTCAATCTCTCATATTGAAGTTGGAGTTTTTTATACTCCTCGCTTCTCCCGGCGAATGCCGCCCGTTCGAAATAGTCCCGGCTCTTCTGATGATCTCCGGATAGAACCGCCGCCGAACTAGAGCCCTCACTATAATAGAAACCGCTGAAAACCTTGGCTGCCTCGCCCGCCGATTGATATCGCTTGTCCGGGTCGTTCTGCATCAGGTTAGCCAACGCCTGACGTAATTCGCTGCCGCCTTTTTCCTCAGGAAAACTCGGCAGCTCGAACTGCTCGCTAAGTTTCGAGGATAGCATTTCGCTGGTAGTGCCCCGGTAAAATGGCTGATTGAATAAAAGCTCATAAAGAACCAGCCCCAAACTGTATAAATCGCTTCGGGCGGATATCCCGTGCGCCTGAAGAGCCTCAGGAGAGGCAAATTCCAGCGTACCGGATGATTTAGGGGATTTATCGCTTTGGAGATGAATGGCCAGGCCAAAATCCACCAGTTTGAGATTTCCCAGCTCATCGAACATAATATTAGAGGGCTTAAGATCACCATGAATGATATTTCGCGAGTGAATATAATCAAGCGCTGAAAGCGCTTTTATGGCCATGATATAATATTCCTTAAGGCTAACACTTGATGCTTTACTTTGAATATCTCCACCCAGAAGGTAGTCCATGGTGAAATATGGCAAGCCAGCCTCATTAATGCCGAAATCATACACTCTAACCAGATATGGATAACGCAATTGCGTAAGTAACTTAAACTCTTCCTTGAATGCATCAATTTGTGAGACTAATCCGGACTTAAGAATCTTTAAAGCTTTTACCGAACCGTCGGTATTATCCGTAACTTTGTATACTTGCCCCATGCCGCCCCGACCCAGGTCATCCACGATGCTATAGCGGTTGTTTATAATCTCGGCCATTTTAACTACCGTTTTGTAATGTTATTTTTACTCACAATCAATTAAATGCACTCATCCTTTTTGTCAAGCATAAAAATTAACAAGTTATTTATATGAACACATCTAACTTATTGATATAATTGAATATAAAAATAACACTCAGTGTTGTGCAAGAAAAACAACGACATACATGTGCGAAGAAAACCACAACATTGTAATTTTAAACAAGTATCAACCCCTTATTCCCCAAGCGCCGCTTGGGAAACTGCCCGGCGTAGCTACTTCTATTAACGCTTAACTGCTAATTTCATAAGGCATTACGAAGCGGTGCTCCGTAATAATGGGGCTGGGGATGATCGCAGGAGTAATGGTTAATTGAAACTTATGTCCTAATAATTATATTCTGTAACATTATATTGATGATTTAAATCACACAACTAATAAAATATTCCTCTATAATGATACTTATTAGCTTCAATACAACGACTTTATCAGTATAATGTATATATTGTGATACAAACATGTAGGATCGTTTCATAGAGCAGCCTTACTGAGAAACTATGGTTTATTCGTGGTTGGCGTATGTCCCCGTGCCTCAACCTGAATGCCTGCAAGCAAAAACTGGCGGATGAGATCATCCGCCAGCCATGAGAACTTTAATATTTTCAACAGAATTAAATAACCTGATCCTCTTTCAATTTCTTTACCAGCTTATCGATTATCTCATCTTTCTCGCCGGTGAGAATCTCCCCTGCCGCACGAGGCGCCGGAGCTGATACCGATTTCTGATTGAGCATCGGTTTTAGCTCGATACCCAGATCAGCCGGACTCCACTGCTCGATTTTCGCTTTCTTGGCTTTCATCTTGCCTTTAAGCGAGGGCAGTCTCGGCTCGTTGATCTCCTTGACCACCGAGAACACTGCCGGAAGCGGTACCTCTACCTTGTCATAGCCGCCATCGGTGGAGCGGAAGGCAACGACTTTGTCATCGGCGACCGAATCGAATTTCTTTACGAAACCTGTTTGCGGCCAGTCGAGATATGCCGCTACCGAGGGCGCGGTCACGGCTGAGTCGTCATCAGTGGCCTGCTTGCCGGTAAGCACCATGTTGATATCGCCGATTTTCTCGACTGCTTTAGCCAGCGCCTGCGCCGCTTTCTGCGGATCGAGGAAGGTGTAATCGGGATCGGCTATGAGGTATGCCTCATCCACACCCAGGGCCAATGCCGCTCGTAACGCCGAGACGGCCTCCTCGGTGCCGTAGGATATGGCGATGGCTTTACCGCCTTGCTTTTCCTTAATCAGCAGGGCCTCCTCGATAGCGTACTCATCAAACGGGTTGACAATGATCTCGTCATCGGGCCATTCGGGTTTATCGGAGACTGTAACCTCTGAGACCTGCGGTGTTTGCTTTACTAGGATTGCGATGTTCATGTTTTACTTACTCCTCCTTGCCCTTACCCTTTTCGGACTTATCTTTAGCTTTCTTATCATCCTTACTCGGAATCATGTCCTTAACTTTCTCAAATACGCCGGGGATAGCATCAACCAGCCCCTCGAAATGCCCCTGCTTGGTGGGCAAAAATGACACCTTCTCATCCTGTATAACGATAAAACCTATCGGCTCGATACGAGCGCCGCCGCCGCCACCGCCGCCGAATCCTCCACCCTTATCGGGTGACTCGCCCTCACCGCCGCCGACACCGAATCCCAGCATCAGCTTGGTAACGGGCACGACCATCTTATCGCCCAGCTTCACCGGCTCGCCAACTACGGTCTCGGTTTTAGCGATCTGCTTGAGCTCTTTCATTATCGAGGAAACCAGATCGGTTAATTTGTCAGCCATTTCGCCTCCTTTTTATCCTGAAATAGGTTTTCAGTATTTTCAATTTGGGTAATCTCCATGCAAAAAGCAATAATTCTTTTATAATAGTGCTTATACGCACAACCACGCGCCCGGTTACCTCGCCACCCAGTCTTTCTACGTTGAAATCGGGATTATATTCAATATTAATCGCTTTTACGGGCATCGACCTGACCGCGCAAACACCACCGTAGAGGCAGCCGGTCAAATCAGGCGAAGCAAATCCGCCGTTCAAACTAACGTTAAGATGATAATCAGGCGTTTTGATAATGCCCGCCGCCAGTCTCATAGCCTCAACGCCAATTTGCTTGAGCATCATATATTCCTCGCGCAACAGACGCATAAAATCTATTTTGAGGCCTTGCATTTTCTTTTTTCTTTTAACCTTCTTTTTACCGGCAGCAACAGTTTTATCAGCATCGGCAGCCTTCTTTTCCCCACCTATTTTAAAACTGAATTTGAACGGGTATATTCTTATAACGCCTTTTTGAACTGTCCTGTTGTCGATATCGTAATTTATTTCAAAGAAAATGGGCATAAACAAAATATAAGTCAAAACCGCTATTAAAAAGCATAATATGGAAATTAGTAAGATCATTAAATTACTAGCTGAATTTCAGCTCTTCTTTTTTGATACGTTTCAAAGCCTCGCGAGCGGCGTGTTGTTCGGCCTCTTTTTTGGATTTGCCTTTGCCCTCGCCTAAAAAGATTTCATTAACATAAGCCGCCACGATAAACACTTTATCATGATCGGGGCCGATCTGGTCTTTTACGTAGTAATGAGGCATGCCCTCGCCGCGCGCCTGCATGAACTCCAACAACTCGCCCTTGTAATTCTGAAGCTTCTTATCATCAATAATGTGCTGGTAATCGGCCAAAATGAATTTATACACCAGGCGCTTGGCATCCTGATAGCCGCCATCGAGGTAAACCGCCCCGACAATCGCCTCGAAAGCATCGGAGGTTATCGAGGGTTTGGTATCGCCGCCGGCTTTCTTCTCCTCATCGGATAGAAACAGGTAGTCACCCAAACCGAACGAGACCGCAGCCTGGGATAGCACGGTCTCGTTTACCAGTAATGCTTTCATTCGGGTCAGATCGCCCTCGGGTAAATCATCGTGATTTCTATAAAGAAACGTCGAGACGATCAACCCTAAAACGGCATCGCCTAAAAACTCCAGCCTCTCGTTGGATTCGAGGCCGGTATCTTTCAATGATGAACGGTGGGACAGCGCCGTTTTCAACATCCCACGATCGTTGAAACGGTAGCCGATGAGCTTTTCGAACTCGGCCAGCCGATCATCCTTACTGCCGAATAATCTGCGAAGAAATTCCACTATCAGTTGCTATTTTGAAAGTTTTTCATCAAAACCGACACATTGTGTCCGCCAAATCCGAACGAGTTCGAGAGCATATTAGTGATCTCGTAATCTTTCGGGCCATCATGAACATAGTACAAATCGCACTGCTCATCAGGGTTATCGAGGTTAACGGTTTTGTGCAGCTTGCCGTATTTCATCTCCAGGGCGCTGGCGATAAGTTCAACCGCGCCGGTCGCACCCAGCAGATGTCCTGTCATCGATTTAGTCGAATTACACGGCAGCTTAAAGGCCAGATCGCCGAACAAGCGTTTGATCGCTATAGTTTCGGCGATATCTCCTAATCCGGTCGAGGTGCCGTGAGTATTGATATAGTTTATATCCTCGAGGCGTAAGCCGGCTTCATCGATAGCCGATTTCATCGCCCTGGCGGCGCCATCTCCCTCGGGATGAGGCGCAGTTATGTGATGAGCATCCCCGGACATACCAACAGCCGCGATTTCGCCGTAGATTTGCGCGCCGCGCTTTTGGGCGTGCTCCAGGTTTTCCAGTACCAGAATACCAGAACCCTCGGCCATCACGAAACCGTCACGATCTTTATCGAAAGGACGAGAGGCTTTTTCGGGCTCATCATTACGAGTGGAAAGCGCTTTCGAGTTGCAGAATCCGGCAACCGCCGTGCGCGTGATCGAGGCCTCGGTTCCGCCTGTCACCATAATATCGGCCGCTCCCCGCTGGATAGCATAGAAAGCATCCCCGATAGCGTTTGCGCTTGAGGCACAGGCCGAAACAACTGCGTAGTTGGGGCCGCGAAGTCCCAGACGAATCGAGACCACTCCGGCTGCCATGTCAGGTATCATCATTGGGATAAAAAACGGCGAGACTCGCTTGGCCTTACCTTTCACGATAAGCTCATGCTGATTCTCGAATGTGATTATTCCGCCGATCCCCGAGCCGATAACCGCTCCCGCTCTGTTCGAGTCGAATTCGCCCTCTTTCAAGCCGGAATCTTTATAAGCCAAATCGGCGGCGGCGATGGCATATTGCTGGGATAGATCGACCCGCCTCGATTCTTTCTTATCCATGTAATCGAGCGGATCGAAATCCTGCACCTCACCTGATATTTTGCTGGTCATATCCGAAACATCGCACTTGGTTGTCGGCACGACTCCGGATTTCCCGGCCATCAGGTTGGCCCAGAATTCATCCAGATTATTACCTAGGGGAGCCAACACTCCCATACCTGTTATTACTACTCTATTCGCCATAACCTTTAGTTATTCGCCAACGTTCTTTTTCAGGTAGTCAACAGCTTCGCCAACGGTGGTAATCTTCGAGGCTTCCTCTTCGGGGATCTGAGTATCGAACTCTTCCTCTAAGGCAAGTATCAGCTCAACCTGATCGAGAGAATCAGCATCAAGATCATCAACAAAACTGGCATCCTGCGACACCTTCTCGGCATCCACGTTCAAACTTTCAACAATGATATTTTTTACTCTTTCTTCTATCGAAGCCATTTTTATCCTCCTTGGATAGATTTATTCAATTACGATTGTTGTTTACATTACCATTCCGCCGTCGACGTGAACTACCTGACCGGTAATAAACGCGGCGTCATCCGAACATAAAAAAGCAACTGTCCCGGCGATATCTTTCGGTGTACCGGGCCTGTTCAATGGTGTTACCGATAAAAATCCTTGCTTGGCGTCATCGGGTAAATTCTCGGTCATATCGGTGGCGATATATCCCGGCGCGATAGCATTAACCGTGATACCGCGCGAGGCGAACTCCTTCGCCGAGGATTTCGTAAGGCCGATAAGCCCGGCTTTCGAGGCCGAATAATTAGCCTGCCCGGCATTGCCCATCACGCCCACAACCGAGGCCATATTTATTATACGCCCCCAGCGTTTCTTCATCATCGGACGGCTGGCTGCTTTGGTGCACAGGAACGAGCCTTTAAGATTAACCGCCATGACCATATCCCACGATTTCTCATCCATACGCATCATCAGGTTATCACGGGTTATCCCGGCGTTATTTATCAGTATATCCACTCCGCCAAGCTCATCCTTAGCGGCCTTAAATAGCTTTTCTACATCCTCGCCCTTCGAGATATCGCCGGCAACCGAGATCGCCTTGATACCATCAGCATTTAATTTGCGGGCAGCCTCCTCGGCCTGGTCGGCCAATATATCGGAGATTACAATGTTCGCTCCTTCTTTGCCCAATCTTTCTGCGATGGCGAATCCGATCCCCCGCGCGGAGCCGGTGACTAGAGCCGTCTTACCGGTAATTCCATCAAAACCTGACATAATTTCCCACCTTAGCCCCCGCTAAAATTTCAAATCCTCGGCTTTATCGATTCCCTTCGCCTGGTACTCGCGGCCTTTGAACGAGCGTTTCAATAAGCCCTGCAGTACCTTGCCCGGCCCTATCTCCAAGTACTCGCGTACACCGGCTTCGTAAAGAGATTCCAACCCCGGATACCATAGCACCGGCGAGGTAATCTGCTCTATCAAAAGCTTTCGCATTTCGTCGGTGTCGCTAACCGGTTTGCCGGTTACATTCGCCACCACGGGAAAATCGAAATTACCGAATTCAATAGTCTTAATGTAGTCCGCCAACTCCAGCCGAGCCTCGGCCATCAAAGGCGAATGATACGCCCCGCCTACGGCCAGCTTGATAGCCCGTTTGGCGCCGGCTTTTTTGAGACTCTCACAAGCATTATCCACGCCCTCGAGCGTGCCGGTAACGGCAACCTGATCGGGCGAGTTATAATTCGCCGGCGTAACGCCGTCTATGCCTGTGATAGCGTCTTTCACCTGATCGAATGTCAGTCCCATACTGGCGGCCATCGTACCGGGATACCGATCGCAACAAAGCTGCATCAGGCGGGAACGAAGTTTAACCGCACGCAAACCGTGCTCGAAACCGAACACGCCGGCTGAAACCAGGGCTGAATATTCGCCCAGGCTATGCCCGGCCGCGATATCGGGCTTGACATCATTTTGCTTCAGGATAGCATTTACTACCACGGAGTGCACGAAAATCGCCGGTTGGGTGTATTCGGTACGAACCAGCTTATCCTCGGGCCCCTCGAAACAGGTGTTTTTCAAGTCTAGTTCGAGAATCTCATCGGCTTTATCGAAATACTCCCGAGCGATATCGAACTCGTTATATAAATCCTTAGCCATGCCCACATACTGCGATGCCTGGCCGGGAAAGAGAAATGCCTTCATTTATCAGAACTCCACTATTATCGAACCCCAGGTAAATCCGGCGCCGAAAGCTACCAGCAATATCTTATCACCTTTATCGATTAACTTCTTGCCGATCACCTCATCCAGGGCAATAGCAATCGAGGCGGCCGAGGTGTTGCCATAATCATGTATATTGACATACACCCGTTCCATCGGTATGCCCAGACGTTTGGCGGTAGAGTCGATAATACGGATATTCGCCTGATGCGGAATCATCAGCTTGATATCATCGCCCGACAGTCCGGATTTCTTCAGTACGATCGATCCGGCCTCGCCCATCGCCTTGACAGCGTTTTTGTATACCTCAGGCCCGGCCATGTTTATGTACCTGGCGCCGTTTTTGATATTCTCCTCATTCAGAGGAACCTTGCAACCCCCGGCCGGAACCATCAACAGATCGGCCAGCGAGCCATTGGACTTCATATAGGTATGCATTATCCCGCCGGGTTCATCTTTAGCCTGAACCACCGCCGCGCCACAGCCATCGCCGAAAAGCACGCAGGTGTTTCTGTCCTCCCAGTTGACCAGCTTCGATAATGTCTCCACGCCCAGCACTAAGACGTTTTCAGCCTGGCCGGACTGGATCATAGCTTTCGCTATAGAGAGATTATACACGAATCCCGAACAAGCGGCCACGACATCCATTACGGCTGCATTGGAGGCGCCGATTTTGTCTTGCAGAAGACAGGCGGTCGAGGGCAGTGGTTGATCAGGGGTTACCGTCGCTAATAATATCAAATCGATATCTTTGGCATCCAGGCCGGCTTTAGCCAGCGCTATCTGAGAAGCCCGGGCTGCCAGGTCGGATGACCCGGTGCCGTTCTGCACTAAATGCCTGTTTTTGATTCCCGTTCTAGAAACAATCCAATCATTACTGGTCTCGACCATTCGCTCCAGATCGCTGTTAGTCAGAACTTTTTCAGGGGCGAACGAACCGGTACCGGTGATATGAGCATATTTTATCATATTAATTTTTCAACTCTGTTTACTGCCGAATTATTAGTGTAATCACTTGAGCTAATTTTCTCCTGGATTACGGTATTAACTTTTTGACGAACAATATCCACGCTTACCAGTACTGCGTTTTTTATTGCTCTGGGAGAGGAATTTCCATGGCAGATAATACATACGCCGTTAATACCAAGAAGCGGTGCGCCGCCGTATTCGGCCGAATCTAAAGATTGCCTGAAACTCCTGAAAGCGGTCGACATCAGGACCGCGCCGATACTTGCCAACAGGTTGCCTCGTATTTTCTTTTTAAGAAGTTTGGAAAAGAAACTACCTGTAGATTCGGCGAACTTTAAAATGATATTGCCTACGAAACCATCACAGACAACCACATCCGCGGTGCCTTTCAAAATATCCCTGCCCTCGACATTGCCACAGAAATTCAATCCTGAGCTATCGAGCAGCTTATGGGAGGCAATCGTCAACTCGTTGCCTTTGGATTGCTCCTCGCCGATTGACAATAATCCCACCTTGGGATTTTTCACTTTAAGAATGTATTTGGAATAAATAGCTCCCATGATACCGAACTGGTACAGGTGATGAGCTTTGCAATCGGAGTTCGCGCCAACATCCAAAACCAGCCCCAAACCCTCCTCCGTCGGGAAAAGCGTAGCTATAGCGGGACGGCTTACGCCGGTCAAACGTCCGAGATTCAATAGCGAGGCTGCCATCACCGCACCGGTATTACCGGCCGAGATGAAAGCATCCGCCTTACCCTCTTTCTGCAATTTCAAGCCGACTACTATCGAGGAGTTCTTTTTATGCTTGATAGCCTCGATCGGGCTTTCACTCATATCGATAGCCTCGGGTGCATCGATTACCTCGATAGCCATATGTTCGGCTCGTAAACTTTTCAACTCATCGTTAATTCGTTTAGCGTTACCCACCAGAATAATTTTCACGTTATCCTGGAGAACCCGATAAGCCATAACCGAACCGGCTACTATAGAGAACGGGGCGTTATCTCCGCCCATTGCATCAATAGCTATCCTTGGCGGGGAGCCTGATTCTTTCATAACTTAATCTTCAGTTACAGGCTTAATCTCCATGCCTTTGTAAAATCCGCAGCTCGGGCATACCTGATGAGGCAGCTTCTGTTCATGGCAGTGCGGGCATTCTATTACGTTCGGTGCTTCCAGTGTCCAGTGTGTCCGTCTTTTTCTGCCGCGAGCTTTCGAGTGTCTTCTTTTTGGAAGAGGCATTGTTTCTCCTTAGTATGTTTTTACTACTCCATTTGTTCGCCAAATAAATTCTTTAACGCATCCCAGCGTTCATCCGATTTGTCGGGTTTGCAATCGCATTCGCCGTCATTCAGATTCGCTCCACACAGCGAGCAAAGCCCCCGGCAATCCTCGCCGCATAGAGGCTTTAAAGGTATCTCGAGCACCAGGGCGTCACGCACCCGCTGCGAGATATCAAGGTATGTATCGGTCTTCGAGATAACCTCGAAATCATCATCACCGCCGTCACCGATATCCAGCGGCGTATCCAGAATCTGGACAACAAACCGAAGCGGCGCTTTGATCTCGTAGTCAAATACTTCCAGGCATCGGCTGCACTCTATTTCGAGCGTGGTGAATACCTCTCCCTGGCAGATAACTTCATCTCCGGAGAGATTGGCCGATAGATCAACCTCGATCTGATTTGGGAATTTTATACCCTCAGCCGAAATCTCCATCTCCTCGGCGGTCTCGGAGAAATGAAAGTCTTTGCTCTCATCCGTTATTTGACGTATCTCAATTTTCATAAGTCTCGAAAATAACTATAGCCTAAAAGATATGTCAAGCGAAAATTGGACTATAATAACAATCCTACCCCGCCGACACTATCAGCTAACCGGCTAAAATTCAATAAGGTTATCAATATATAATGAGTAACACCGTGAACTGCTGCTGGTTTAGGCTACCCTCCCGGTTTAATTATTGATAACAACACCTTATACTACAAACTGAGACTAACTTTAGCAACATATATTAAGTTCCGGTCACGGTTGACAAGGAAATTCCGCAACATAAAACCGATATCGGGAGTCACTTTAGCCTCGTAAACTAAATCACCATCAACCCTTATCAGGAGCTTATCCTCCAGTCTGACCATCGCGGGATGGATGAAAATACTGAATGCTCCCAACCGCGAGGATTGGATATTAAACCTGTTGGAGGCATATTGGGCCATAACTTTGGCCGAGGGGCTGGCGCGATGGAACAGATTGTGAATGGATGGCGGTGGCACATCCCCGGAAAGAATTCGTTCCTCACCGCCTCGGATAATCTTGAGGCTCACCTTTCCGCCTCTTTTCAGCCCGGCCTTATAACCTGATAACTCATCCAAATTTTTAATATCCTCATCTATCGAGCCAATGATGATATCGCCATCCAATAACCCTATACGATTGGCTATCAAATCGCCATCAAGCACCTTACCGACTTTCACTCCCTCGCCCTTAAAGCTGTCATCAGCCATAAAGCCAATTGAGATGGTGCTATCTATCATCCCGATATTATAATCGCGGTACCATTTCGCGGGTGGATCGATAGTTATATCATCGATACTGAACCATCGGCAGTGCCCAAATTCGGGCTCTGAGGCCTCCCACATTACATAAGGAGGAAACGGGTCTCTCACATGACGGTTCATGAAATCGAGAATCAGAGGCATCTCGGTTTCCGCGTAATCAAAGCTATGAATCCCCTCGAACTCGCGATAGAATATATCGGCTCCGGCCTCGATTGCCATATCGATAGTCGGCCTCATCATAGCTGATGGATATAACCTATCGCTGAATGTGGTCACGGCATAAATCGGTGTGTTGGCCATGTTGGGCGCGTATGTCTCGAGACCGCCGTCCTCGCTGCCTACCCCCATATGGCCGTTAAGCGCAACAAAAGCCGCTATATTTGTTGGATCGAGCATGGCTTTTAAAAACGAACCGGAGGAGCCATCGGAGAAACCTCCCATGTACACCCTGTCGTCATCGATATTGTACTGACGTTTTACCATCAGGATCAGATTATTGACATTGCTCATACCGACATTATCCCACCAGGTCGCCTGCCACTGCGCCATCGGGAAAAGAAGTATCCAGCCTTGCTCACTGCATGTTTCGGTAAACGGATTTTTACGGGCGTACTCCACCGGATCGGCCATTATCTCGGGACGGCTGGCGCTTCCATGAAGGTAGACAAACATCGGTGTGGGCTTAGCGCAATCGTACGATTCGGGAATATACAGCACATACGGCCGCTGAGCGCCATCAATGCAGATAGTTTGCTTCAGAATGAACCCGGTTGTCTCTACAGGCTGATATGTTCTATCTTGAAGGTAACTATAGAGCTCTTGCCAATCGGGTTTAGCTTTCGTGATTTTTTCTATTAGCTTATCGGTATCTGTATTGCTATCTGCTTGCAGAAGCTTATCGACATCCTGCTGCCAGTCGGCGTAAACGGCGGAACTGGTTAATATCATCAAACAAACGAATAAGCCGTACAACAATCTCATCTTTCCCTCCTGAGCTGGTATCTATGATTTTAGTACAGCAACTAATGTACTATGATTTTGACATAAATGAAACCATTTTAAGATATTATATAATTATGGAACGAATTATAACTATTAGCTTGATATAATTTCCCATTAAGTATAGTTTTAACATTGGTAGATGTTTTTATCATCAAACTATTTAATTATCCTTAGAGATATTGTACGAAAAGACAAGAACGCTTATTATGTAGTTAATTTAGTATTATTAGTGTATTGTCAAGTAGTGATGGCCAAACAGATTGCTAATATTAAAAGATGTCGATAAAAACTGTCGCTATCAGTGCATAAATATTATGGACACGAGCCACTTGAATAATTATAACAGAAGACATCCAAAATTGTATCAATCAACCATTGTAAATATTAAACCTATTATTGTCAAAGATGTTAGGTATGAAGATGCCACAATTAAACCATTGACAGACCATTGTGTCTAAAGTTATGAAAAGGGTAAGATGGACAGGCAGAATGAATACGACATTACAGATGATCGGGCTTTTGGCGAGCTCGTTAATAAGTACAAGGAAAGGATTTACCTGGTAGTGTTACGGATTGTCAGAAATAATGAGGAGGCCAGAGACCTGGCGCAGGAGGCTTTCGTGAAAGCCTACAAGAACCGTCACTCTTTTCGAGGTGAGTCGGCGTTCTATACCTGGGTCTATCGGATTGCGGTTAATCTCGCGTTAAATTACGTGAATCGTAATAAAGAGCGCCACGCCGAATCAATCGAGGATGTCTCCCCTGCCAACTTCTCGAAAACTCCTACAGATCATATCGAACAGGAGGAACTCGGAGATGCAATCGCCGAGGCTATTGATCAACTACCGGCTCGCCAGAGAACCGTATTCGTTCTGCGTCATTACGAGGAAAAAGCCCACGCCGAGATTGCTCAGATACTAAAAATCACCGAGGGCGCGGTTAAAGCGAATTACCATCAAGCGGTACAGAAACTTAAGGCCTCCTTGAGGATACATTTAGCAGACGGGAGGGAAATCTCATGAGATGCCCTGACTTTAGAGACCACCTCGATGATTACTGCCGAGGTAAATTGGATCAGGATATGGTAATATCGATGGATTCGCATATCGCTTCATGCGATTCGTGCGCCGCCGAATACAATGAGCACTACTCCCTGATATCCCTTCTGGCGAAAGAGCCCGATCCGGCAATCGATCCTTACGAACTGGCCGATTTCCTGCCGGGCGTATGGGAAAAAATCGAAAGCAAACAGCGGATTCCGTTGACTGGCTGGCTGAAAAGATTCGCGTCGGCGGCAGTCGCTGTTATCCTGTTTGGACTGGTCATAATCAGGCCTCCGATATACAGGCCAGCCTATACCGTAGCCGAATACGAAAGCAGCAATCTCGAATACTCACTGCTGTCATCTGATTATATTTACCCGACCGGTGATACGGTCTATACCGAGGATACGTATTCGGATATTTTAAGCAACTTTTTTAGTGATGACGACAGTGACGCTCTTGACGTATATGACGAACAATTAAACAGTGGTGGTGGACTTTTTTCGGAGAACTCTATCGATATCAGTACGATGTCCGAGGAGAGCCTGGAAATATTGGATGAGAAACTTCAGGAACTTTTAAGTAACGCGGGGTAAGCGATGAAATCGATAAAGATAATTACGATAGCAATCATGTTAGGTCTTTTTTCCCTGGCCTCAGCTCAGGAATTTTTCGATGAGCCACCGCCGATGGGCCCGAAGCGGGAGCAAATCGAGAATCGGATCAAGACCGTAAAAATATGGAAACTGACAGAGGAACTGAATTTGACCTCAGAGCAGTCTCAGGCGTTCTTCCCTATTTACAACGAGTTCGATGAGAACCGCAGAAATATGGAAGGTGAGCGCATGAAATTGATGAAAGAACTCAAAAGTATTACCGAGCAGGAAAAAACGGATGACAAAGAGATCACGAAACTACTCGATAAGCTGGATGAGTTTGACAGCAGAATCAAAGATAAAAGAGCCAGGTTCAGAAAAGAACTGGAAGGCGTTCTATCTGTCAAACAGATAGGCATCCTGTATGTTTTCGAAATGCAATTCATGCATCAGATGCGCGAAATAATCAGAGATGCCCGTCGTGAAAAGCACAATGGCGGTTTCCATAGACGGAACTCTAACGACTGAAACAACAATTAATAAGGAGTGATTAGAATGAGAAAAATCTTAGCAACTTTAGCAGTATTCGTTTTGATGATCCCGGCGGTCTCGCTGGCACAACATTGTGATCTGTTACGCCACGCGGAAGATCTCGAGTTAACCGACCAGCAGGTGGATCAGATTAAAGCGCTTTCACTCGATGAGCGCAAGGAGATGATACGAAACAGAGCTGACCTGGAATTGGCTAAGCTCGAACTTCACGAAATGATGATGGCCGATAACCTCGATAAAGCTAAAATCATGAAAAAGAGCGATGAGGTCTCCGCGATCAAGGCAAAGATGGCTAAAACCAGGCTCGAAAAGAGAATCGATCGTATGAACATCCTTACCGCCGAACAGCGAGCTAAAGCTAATGAATCAATGAAATTCCGCGGATATGGTGGTCCGAGATATGGGCATGGCAATGGTGGTCCGAGATATGGGCAAGGCAGAGGCCCCGGTCTGCGCGGTTATGATGGCTGCCGGAATAACAACGGCCCGGAACGAGGCAAACGTTTTGATTGTCGACGTGATGGTACAGGCGGACAAAGCTCTATCATGAACGAGGATCTCGAGGCTGACAATGAATTCGTCGAAATAGAGGACTTTTAGAGTCGCTTAACATATAACGTAGTCGCAGACATTAGTCTGCTGTCTTACCCAAAACCGCTAAGCGGCCTGCCTGCTTGGCGTTTTTTTTATCTGAGCCGGCTGCTAATCAAGTAAAGTTATAATTTCAGGTTTCCAGCTCCGGACTTAATGTGAACTTAGTGATGGTCTGAAATCTTAAAGTGCAGGCAAGGATCTAATACTACGATTTTGTAACCCACCGTATTCTATGAACTTCGTTTTGATATCCTTCCATACAGGTTTTAAAAATAGAAATTCCGTGGCCGGCAGATTCGACATCCGGGAGACTTTTTCAGCCAATAATACAAAAAGCCAGACACTGGTGTATTGGTATTTTCGCTGACTAATTTGATGCCGGCGATTGATTAAACCATCAATCGCTGACGATAACTTATTGAATATAATGATATTTAACTTCACAAACAGGAAACTTGTCCGATTGATATATTGTAAATTATATTGACACTATATCAGGCGTGAACTACAATATCTGTGTATAAAACAGATGGAGTGTTACAGATGAGCTATTTAAAAACGATATTATCAATTTCATTGATAATTGTCTTTGCGGCGCTATCATGCCCTGCTGAAGATGATACGCTGGCCGTTGAAACCGACTCCGCTGAGGTTACCAGGACTCCCGAAAACGAGCAGGATTCTCCCGGCATGGTAAAGCTGATATCCATAGACAGCGCTATCGGGCCGATTACTATACGCGTACTTGAAAAAGCGATCAAGCAGTCCTCTGACGATAACGCCGATGCCCTGATTATCGAGCTGAACACCCCCGGTGGCCTGACAGAATCTACCTGGGAGATAAACCGAATGATTCTCGCCTCGGAGGTACCGATAGTGATGTATATCGCGCCCGCTGGATCGCGTGCCGGTTCGGCCGGTGTATACATGACTTATGCTTGCCATCTAGCGGCAATGGCGCCACAGACAAATATCGGCTCGGCTCATCCGGTTGGCGGTGGCGGCGAGGTCGATTCCATCCTGAACGAAAAAATCACCAATGACGCCGTAGCTAAAATCAAGACACTGGCCACCAAGCGCAAACGAAACGTTGAGTGGGCGGAGAAAGCTGTTCGCGAGTCGGCCTCGATTACCGAGTATGAGGCGCTGGAGATGAACGTGGTAAACTATATTGCCGATGATCTCGAGGAACTATTGGGGCAAATCGATGGTGATACAGTCGAGGTGCTATCGGGTGAGATAGTGTTAAACACCAGAGACGCCCGGGTTGAAGTGGTAAACAAAGGATTACAAAATGAGATACTCGAGGTGCTCACCAATCCCAATATCGCTTATATCCTGATGACTATTGGCATGCTCGGGCTGTACTACGAATTCTCCAATCCCGGCGCGATATTGCCCGGAGTAGTTGGCGGTATCTGCTTGATTCTGGCGTTCTTCGCATTCCAGACATTACCGATAAATTATGCCGGTGTCGCCCTAATGGCGCTGGCACTTGTGCTTTTTATACTCGAGTTATATGTAACCAGTTATGGAGGTCTTGCCATCGGCGGCGTTATCAGCCTGACATTGGGCTCCATGATGCTGATAGATTCTGAGGTACCCTATATGCAAATATCGATGTCCGTAATTATACCGGTTGTGATATTCGCCTCGGCATTTTTCCTGTTTGCCATCTATTTCGCTCTTAAGGCGCAGAAACGTCAGGTAACTACCGGTGATCAGGGTTTAACCGGCGAAATCGCTACGGTTATGGATTTGAAAGATGGCCAAGGTCGGGTTTTCGTTCATGGCGAATACTGGCAGGCGCTCAGCACCGAGGATTACCCTAAAGGTACACGGGTGAAAGTAATCGGCGTTGATGGTATGAGATTAAAAGTTGACAAAATAGATTAAAGGAGGAGTCAATGGCTCAGAGTTTGTATAGCATGATAATAATCGTTTTTCTCGTGCTATTTTTCTTAAGTCAGGCAATCAAGGTGCTTCGTGAATACGAACGCGGCGTGGTGTTTCGCCTGGGACGGCTAATCGGCTCGAAAGGCCCGGGACTGATTATCCTTATACCGATTATCGATAAAATGGTGAAAGTTTCGATGCGTACCGTTCCTATGGATGTCCCCCCTCAGGATATCATCACCAAGGACAACGTAACGGTGAAAGTTAACGCGGTAGCGTATTTCCGTGTTATGGATGCTAACAAGGCTATCGTCGATGTTGAGGATTATATCTACGCTACATCGCAGATAGCTCAAACGACTCTTCGTTCGGTGCTGGGACAGGTCGAACTCGATGAGCTACTCGGCGAACGTGATAAAATCAACCAGGAACTGCAAAACATCATCGATATGCAAACAGAGCCGTGGGGCGTTAAAGTCAGCGTGGTCGAGGTCAAGAATGTCGATCTGCCGCAGGAGATGCAACGAGCTATCGCCCGCCAGGCCGAGGCAGAACGTGAACGTCGCGCCAAGGTCATTCACGCCGATGGCGAGGTACAGGCCGCCGAGCGTATTCATCAGGCAGCCAGCACGATCGGTCAAACCCCGGTCGGTATTCAGCTTCGATTCCTACAGACACTGGTAGAGGTCGCCGCAGAGAAGAATTCCACCACGGTCTTCCCGATTCCTATAGATCTGTTTAAACCATTCTTACAGGGTATGGAAAAACTCCCCGGCGCGAAACAATTGTAGATACTACTTAATCAGATAAAATCATTCATGTGGCCGGCGGACGTTCCTCGTCCGCCGGCTTTAGTTTGAAAGCATACAAGTCGGGATACGGGGACGTATCGCAACCACAAGTGCTATTTACACCGTAGATTGATCATAACGATTTTTAAAATCACATTTTAGTTTTCAGTCGGCAGGCGTTCTCGTTTGCCGTTTTGCTATGTAAGGGGAAAGCTTGCCTTTAACCTGAATTCGGCAGAATCTTAAAGCACGCATCGTACTATGTTCGGGGTAAAGATAAACTTTAACCCTACACCGATATCGAGTCCTACTCCAACCGCAAACCCGCAAGTTTAACCGCACCTCGATGATAGCCGTCGGGAAAAAGTTCATCGAACTCGAGCATTTCCAGGTTGTTCATCTCGCAGGTTTGAAAGAGCGTAGGTATTTCCTTCGTCTTGATGAATTTCTCGCGAAGGTAGACTAGTATCTGCCAGTGCTTTTTGGTAAGCAATCCCGGCATCTTCATTTCGAACGCTTTGTTCACCGCAAAATTCTCATCCCACTCGGTCGGGTCGACCAGGAATCCCTGCGAATCGATTCGATAGACCTTGAGCTTGTACTCGCTTTCGATACTCGGTAGGTTACCTTCCACTCGGTACTTGTGGAAATATCCCTGACGGTACGAGATACCGGCAAGTTTACATGCCCCGCGATGGTAGCCCGTGGGAAACAACCGGTTCATATCCCCCAATCCGATATTGTTCTCCTTACAAGCTACGTAAATAAGCGGGCAGATATTTATCTTATCGAATGAGTTACGGATGAACCTGATTACTTTCCAGTGCTCATCGGTAAGGCCATCGGGCAGCCGAACCTTGGACGCCATCCCTTCGGCGAAATTATCATCCCATTTTGCGGGGTCCAGAAGATACCCCTGTCTATCTACCTCGTATTTGATTCCGTTGTGAATGAAATGTTTCATGCTACTCTCGGTGATAATGTATCAATTGAATTAATTTCTCCAATTAAATTGGGTTTAATCGGTTTCACCCATTACATGACGGGCAGTGTATACTCGTCTGCGCTTGCCTGGTCGCTGAGCCTTCATAAATGGGGTACACGGGTACGTGTGCCGCCCGCAATACATTTAACGGCCTGGTATAACACGCACGAGTCTTTCTATTTGCCAAGCTTCGCCCTGAGCTTCTCCGCCACTGTTTTGTTTACGAACAAATCGACCTCGCCGCCGAATTTGGCTATGTCTTTTATCAGCGTTGAGGAGAGATACGAATACTTGCCACGCGGCATCAAAAACACTGTTTCCACCTCGGGTACCAGGCGACGATTCATCAGGGCCATCTGGAATTCGTACTCGAAATCGGAAACCGCCCGCAGACCTCGTATGATAGCATCGACGTTGCGTTCTTTGGCATAGTGGGCTGTCAGGCCGGTAAACTGTACTAATTCCACCCGGTCATCATCACCAACCACCGCGCGCAGCATCTCTATGCGTTCCTCCACGGTAAACGTATTTTGTTTGCTGGTATTCTCGGCTATTGCGACAATCAATTTATCGAATAACGCCAGCGCACGTTCGATGATATCGGAATGACCGTTGGTAACCGGATCGAATGAGCCGGGGTATATAGCTGTTCTCATCCTAAGCCTCGCGTAAATAAAAATCCACTTCAGTTTGCCCGAACTTCAGAGTTTTTGCCAGAACCAGGCTCTCGTGTTCGGGTTGTTCTTTCTGGTATCTCTCCAATACCAGTATGCCTCCCTGATGCAATATATCAAATTCGATTACCGATTTGCAAATATTACCGCCATAAAGTTTATCGTACGGCGGATCGGCAAAGATTATATGATTATGAATTCCGGCGTTTCTTTCGATATAAGTGAACGTATCGTTCATGATCAGTTTGGCTTTCTTCTCGATCTCCAGTTTTTCTATATTCTTCCGGGCGATATTCAGTATCATCTTATTACTATCGACGAAAGTCGCCCGCATCGCTCCCCGCGATAACGCCTCGATCCCCAATGCGCCGCTGCCACAGAACAAATCCAGCACTACGGCATCGATTAAATCCTGCCCCAGAACGTTGAATATAGATTCTTTAACACGGTCTAAAGTTGGCCGGAAATTGTCTTTCTTCGGCCCGAGGAGAGGTCTCCCCTTGTACTTACCGGCAATAACCCGCACGATCAATCATCGAATTGGAAATTAACCCCTGCGGCCGCGACATACATCATTGGCTCATCGATACCGGCCGCTGCTTGAAGGCCGAACTGGGCCGGCATCTGCAAACGATCCGCCCAATCTAGCCTGCCGAGATGATCCATATAATCGAGATCGCCGCAAATCAGCACTTTAGGCTTGAGATCATCGGCGCAGTTCGCGAACACGTAATACATGATCTCCTCGCCTAATGAGGTGTTATCACCGGGAATGAATTTACCCGCCAGAAAATCACCATCATGAGCGATTACCACCGAAGCGCCGTCGCTTTCCAGCGCGATAGCCACGCCTACCCCTTGTTTATCGGAGGCCAAACAAACGGCGTTGAAAAGACCGATCGCCTCTGATTTGATCTCGACTTTAAGATCAGGGCTGCTGGCTACGAAATTCGACAGGACATCGGTGAAATCCCTGGTGGAGGCATAGAACATGAACTTATAACTTTTATCATCGAAACTCCGGCGAAGCTTATAGAATCCGATCTCGAAATCACCCAGATCCTCCGGGAGTTGCTGATGGCTTTCCCAGGTCAGGAATTCATCCCCCAGGCTGTCCAATCCGGCTTTGTCGATATCCACCGGTTTTACCATGGAAAATCGCATGGGTACGACCAGCGTGGTCATCTCGGCCTGACTTTGCAGATTTTTCAGATTATCATCGGCAAGCTCGAACAGGCTAAGGGAGGTAAACGATTTGGCGCTGCCTGATTCGCCTACGAAATCAGATTCATCGAACAGGATTTTATAATACGCCCGTTGATTTTCGCTACCGGTTGCGATTGCCGCGTAGCCATCTTTTATATCGATTACGAGATTGCTCAAAATTCTATGTATCCCCTGATTTTTGCCAGTTTCATCTTGCCAATACCTTTGACCTCGGCTAAATCTTTGTCGGTATCGAACCGCCCGTTGGCCTCCCGGTATTCTATTATTCTACCTGCCAGCACGGGGCCTATGCCCGGTAACTGCTGAAGAGTCATTTTATCGGCCGTGTTGATATTTACTTTCAGCAAAATATCCGAGCCGGCCTTTTCCTCCTTAGCCACGCCATTTTCACTCGGAATAGCGTTGGTAGAAAGATTTACTTTCTCTCCTGATGTATCGACTGTTGTCGAGTATTTATAACCATCAAGAAAGCCTTTAATATCGAAGCCGATTAACTGCCGCTGGCGATCGATAACTTTCAACATCAAACCGGTGAGGATAAAAAATATCAGCGCCAGTAAAATCCGTCTCTGATATGTAAAAAGAGGCTGCATATTCGGAATTTATCACCATGCCGCCCGGCAGTCAAGCAAACTTATACAGTCAGGTTGATAAATTTCAGCATCGGTTTATCCTCATCTTCCGGCGCTACCCTGAAAGATATTCCTCCGCTAGTTGCCAGAAGCGACCGTCCCTGTAAACGCCGACCGGCTATTTTACCAACACTGCCGACTTTAAGTATCGGGCAGCCGGTTATCTTCACCGCCTCGGTCCAAATACGCTCATCTCGGGCTAACTTATCCTCGATACTCTCACCCTCGATATGAGGAGAGGTGACTGGAACGATAATCAAATCGGGATTTAGCCCGCGAATATTGTAGAATGATTCCTCATATAAAACATCAGCGCAAATTAACAGACCGATTCTAAACCTTCGATAATCGATTACTTTATACTCATGGCCGGGCGTAAGCCGGCCTCTACCCTCGTTTTTATAAAGATGAATTTTATCGTAGTGATCGACAACCGTCGAATCCTCGATAAAATAGCAGCGATTCTTCATTAATCCGTTTTCCCGCACCAACAACGTCCCGCCGGTTATGGCGCACTGGAACCTGTTCGATAAATCGGCTAAATACTGAAGATGAAAATCATGCCTCTCCGCCGAAAGTAAAATCGACTTCTCATCCGGCCTGACAAAGAAATACTCGGGAAGGCAGAGAATATCAGGTTTTTCATCGGCAATTATCTCGGCAATATCGATAGGCACGCCTTCACCATGATAACCCTGGTATAACCCTATTTTCACATTCTCAGGCATGGCATGAAGATATAACTATTATCAATAAAAGCAAGTGAATCTATTAATGACTATTTATGGATATAATACTTGACTAGCCGCTTCAATATTCTAAAAATAATGTAAATAATAATTGGCAACAAATTCGTATTAATATACGTTATAAAGGCCGGAGGATGCGGGCGAATAATCTTGACAAAATCGCCAAAACGCATAGATTGTTTTTATGGTAAGAATAGCAAAAAATAATGAGATTTTCATGCGCTTGATGCGATCTATTCTATGGCGCATTTACCTCAATGGTCAGTTATAAACCATTGCTCCACACTTTATTATAATCCTTTAACAACTTTGGTAAAAACTTATTTCAAGGAGTAATTATGTCCGAGAAAAAAACAATCAATGGATTTTCGCAAATTTCAGATAAAGAAATTATAGATATCGAACAAACTTTCGGCGCGCATCACTATGGCCGTTTGAATATGGTCGTCCGTCAGGCTGAGGGCTGCTGGTTAACTGGCATCAACGGCGATAAACATCTGGACTGCCTGGCCGCCTATTCGGCCGCCAACCAGGGTCATCATAATCCGTATATCGTAAACGCCCTCATTAAAGCGCTGCAAAATAACTACGCCTCGGTTATCTCTAACGTGGTTTATACCGACTCCCTGGCGATGTTCTTGAAACGCGTCTCCACGATGATTCCGCAGCTTGCCCCTCGTTTCGGCGAAAATGGCAATAAAACCCTGCCGAAAAACGGCGGCGTCGAATCGGTCGAGACGGCTATTAAGATGGCTCGTTACTATGGTTACAAAGCCAAAGGCATTGAGGATGGTAAACAAGAGATCATCGTTTTCAACAATAATTTCCACGGCCGTATGATTACAGTCATCTCTTTTTCAACCACCGAGAAATACAAACGCGGTTTCGGACCGACCACGCCTGGTTTCGTATCCGTCGAGTTCGGCGATATCAACGCCGTCGAGAAAGCCATCAATAAAAATACCTGCGGTATATTAGTCGAGCCGATGCAGGGCGAGGGCGGTATGTATCAGCCCCCGGATGGTTTCCTGAAAAGCCTGCGCGAATTAGCCGATAAAAACGATCTGCTTTTATTATTCGATGAGATCCAGGTCGGCCTGGGACGTACCGGCAAGATGTTCTGTTTCGAGCATGAGAATGTCATACCCGATGGCGTCATTTTGGGCAAAGCTATCTCCGGCGGCCTGGTACCGGTCTCCACTTTCGTAACCAACTCCGATCTCATGAATATGGCTTTCCAACCGGGCAGTGATGGCTCCACATACGGTGGTTACCCGCTGGCCGGCGTAGCGGCAAATGCCGCTTTAGATGTTATAGAAAATGAGAAGCTGCATGAACGTTCGGCCAAAATCGGAGCTATGCTGAAAAAGAAAATCGAGGATATCGCCTCGAGATCATCCAAGGTTAAAGAGGTGCGCGGACGCGGCCTGTTTATCGGGATCGAGGTCAACGATGGCGATGCCATGACATATTGCCGTCAGTTGCTAGATCTGGGCGTGATGGCCAACGATAGTCACGGTCACACTATCAGGATATCCCCACCGCTGGTTATCAATAATCAGGAAGTCGACTACCTGCTGGAGAGACTCGAGAAAGTTTTAGTAGGCTAATTTTAAAATACGAGGGCGTTCATACGGACGCCCTTTTTTTATTTATTATCATCAACGAACTATAAGGATTTTTTCAGTACTTTTTAATTTACTCTTAAAAATCTCAATCAAATAATCCAGTATATATATTTATCTATTTATGATTTTGAATACGGCCCAAAAGCCCTCGAGCTATGACGGGATAACCAAGAATTTCCGCCGGGATACTTAACTATATGATCAATAGTAGCTCATTGCATAGTGGCCCAAGCGCTCCCCCCGGGCGCTACAAGCCACTTTGAATGAAATGATTTGAAAGAGCAGATTAAGCCGAATGCCTGATAATAATAAGGTAATTCGCTTAATCTGAAATAAAATTAATTCAATTTCCGTGTCTTGTCAACCCGGCAATATCACTTAAACAATACGTAGAGCTTTATACGTAATATTAGCCCTTAAGGAATGTCATTAAATTGATATTCTTATTTGTTATTTTTAGCTTTTTACGGATGCTCTCGCGATGTTTTTGCACCGTTGCCAGGCTTATACTGAGCTCATTGGCGATATCTTTGGAAGTTGCGCCGGATTTTATCAGATTGCAGATTTCAATCTCTCGGGGAGAAAGTTTAGAGTATATTTGCTTAATACTGGATGGGGCTACCAATGAATCGAGCCCCTGGCTTAAAATATTATAACAGGTATTGTTTACTTTACCGTCGGGATTAATCAGTTTCTTGACCAGCGGCATCAAGGAGTTTTGAACCTCATTGGCGATTTGATTCTTTATCTCCATTTTCTCTTCCTCGATATAGGCCAGCACTTCCCTCAAGGTTATATTTTTCTCTCTTAAGGCTTCTCGCTCGGTTTCGAGCAATTCGAGGTAGCGAATCTCCCTGATTTTATTACCGGCGGTATCAACCAGTTCCTCGATGAATACCACATCATCGTGATCAGGACAGAAGCCGCTGAATGGCGTATCGGCTGAAAGCCAACCCTCGGGCTGATCGTTATCGTTTTTTAAAGGCACGAAATAAGCGTCCCCGTTTTTCCAGCCGGAGCTATCGGCCGAGGTGTTCTCCGCCTGGTTTATACACCTGTTTTCTATGGGGGAAAACATCCCTTCTGATTCGGGGATATAGTATGAATGGCTTATCTTGAATTTTTCGCGTGTCATCCGCCTGGTCAGCTCCGAATCAGGCGCCTGAGTACCCAGGGTATGCTTGATATCCATCTCGCTTAAACCAACCTGCCCGTAATTAACAATAGCGCGCTTTTCATCATGAATAGTCAAAATCGAACGTTTGAATATTTTCGCGTCTCGAATCGTACGGCAGCACAGGGCCAGGCATTCATTGATCGATTGCGCTCTTCGCAGGTCATCCAGGTATTGTGATTTAGCCCTGTCTCGTACCTCTATACGTTTCCTTTGCGTGATATCACTGCTTATCAGCAACGCCGAACTTGCCGCTCCCTCAGCATCCTGTAGAGGTTGGATACTGGTAATGAACCATTTTTCCTCGTTTTTAAACAGAGTCGGGCTCTCGAATGTGAGCTTCTTACCGGTATCGATGGCTTTTATAACATCCGCCATTTGAACATCCGCAATATTTTTAGGGAAAAGATTCCACATGGTTTTACCGATGAAATCTTTCGGCTTCCCGCCCAGATATTCGGCGGCGACATTGTTCATCGTTAGAAATATACCATCCCGATTTAACGAATAGATAGGCTGTCCGGCCGCCTCGACCAGCAGTCGATATTTCTCCTCCCCGTCGCGCAGAGCATCCTCGATTTTTTTCTGCTCTGTTATGTCCAGAGCGACACCGTAGACACCTATCATCTCGTTTTTATCATTGGTTTGCGGGGAGTACCTTGCCTCTATAATTTTATCTCGATAATTAAAGACGTGATTTCGGATCTTTCCCTCCAAGGATTGTTCCCAGATGTCATCATCGAAATCAGTTTCGAATATATCGAAAACAGATTCGCCGATAAGTTTATCTTTATCGAAACCGAGTGTCTTCAGGAGTCGTCCCTCGAGAAATGTGAAATAACCATCTTTACTGATCGCAAACAACGTTAAGGTCGAGGCGGTTACTATCGTCCTTAGCCATTTCTCGCTTTGCCTGAGAGCCTCTTTATCTTGAAGGCTTTCCGTAACATCCGTAGCTGTTCCGATAATCCCGACAGTCTTTCCTGTTTCGTTTTTCCTCGTTGTCAGGTTAATATCGAATAGCCTGCCGTTGTAACTCGCAAGATATTTATTAAGTTTACCCTCCAGGGCTTGCCGGTACAGTTTTCTGCCATCAGGATGCGGATATATATCAAATATTGATGTTCCTATTATCGTGTCTTTATGCATACCTGCATTCTCGAGAGGATGCCCTTCGAGAAATGTCATGATACCATCGGTATCCATCGCGAATATCGAAATAGGCGCGGAATTGACGATTGTCCTGAACCGCTCCTCGCTCAAACGCAGTTCCTCCTGAGCTTTCTTTCTCTGGGTGATATCGCGGTTGACACTGAGTATGACATCCCGACCATTATATTTGATAATAGAAGCATTCACCTCGAGAATCATCTCCATACCATTTTTATGATATTGAATAGTCTCAAACGAATAATACGATTTATTTCTAAGCGTCTTACTGATATGTCTTTGGCCGGTTTTTACATCCTTCGAGATATCTTTCATTGACATACCGATAAATTCGCTTTTCTCGAAACCATAATTCAGATAGGCGCTTTTATTGGCATCAAGAATGATTTCATTCTCCGGGTCGAACACGATTATGGCATCATGAGCGCTTTCGAACAGCCCACGATAATAAGCCTCGGAAAGCTTAAGCGCCTCGGTCGCACGCTTTCGTTCTGTTATGTCTTCGGTCAGGATTACAACCTTATCGACCTGTCCCTCGCTATCGGTAATGGCATAGAAATGCTGTGAGACCCAGCGATCGCCGCCTTTTTTGTGATAAAGCAACTTCACCTCGGGGGCGAATAGATATCCCCCCTCTTCATAAACTCGTCTCAGTTGATTATGCCAGGGGGTCAAATAATCATCGCGGCGGTCGAATACCAGGCTCGGCCGATCCGGTTCGGCTAAATACTTTTCGACTTCTTGATCGCTTTTCCCCCATATCTTTTTCCACGAATCGTTACAACTCAGGAGCTTTCCCGATTTACTACGAACGGAGACTCCAAGCGGAGATTTATCGATAACGGCGCGATTAAACAATTCACTTTCACGAAGAGCCGCCTCTGATTTTTTATTTTCCGTGATATCAATGATTATTCCATGTACGCCTACAATTTTGTCGTTTTTGTAGACAGGCGTGGAATGAATAACAGACCTGAATATGCTGCCATCAGGCCGGATGACTCGATATTCGTTCGGGCCAATCTTCTCGCCATTTAGCAATCTCGACATATTCTTTCGAGCTCGCTCCCGCTCCTCAGGCACTATCAATGATTCACCCCGCAAACCGGATTCCAATAATTCGGGAGTTAAATGAAATATTTTTAATGCGGCTGCATTAGCAAAAGATATTTCCCCATTACTGTCATACTCGAACACACCCTCTGGCGACAACTCCACCATATCGCGGAACCTTTTCTCGCTCTCGCGCAGGGCATTTTCGATATCTTTTCGATCCGTAATATCGGTATTAGTGAAAACGCAACGTTCCACCTCGCCTTTTTCATCCAGAAGCGGATAAAGACGAGAAACCATAAACCGAACTCGCCCTTCCCTGGTTTTTAACTTCAGCTCTATATCCGCGTGATACTTATTCTGGAAGACCTCGTTTATCTTTTCGGTGATTAGCGGATAATTACTTTTTTCAGCTATTATAAGCTCGTAATACTCGCCGATTATCGTTTCATCGTAACCGAACACATTCGCGCAGGCCGTGTTCCATGTCCTAATGAAACCTCTTTTATCGACAGTGAATATGGGGCTGGGTGAATTTTCGACCGCCTGACGATATCTCTCTTCGGATTTCTTCAACGCCTCTTCGGCATTCTTACGATCCGTGATATCGGTCAGAATACCGAAACTACCGGAGAAATCTCCCGTTCGATCATATACCGGTACGGATGACATAATAGTATGTACTTTACTACCGTCATTCTTGAGCCAGGTGATTTCGTAGTTGGCCCTATCGCCTTTTTTCCTTTGCATGAACTGCTCGGTTAGGATTTTCCGGTCATCCTCATCGACCAATTCCATGACTGACTTGTTTACCAGTTCATCCTGGGTGTATCCCAACATTCTGCAGGCGCTGTTATTAACGAAAGTAATTATTCCATCCTCGTTGATCGCGCCTAGTCCCTCATTCATGTTCTCTATCAGTCGCCGATACTTCGTTTCGCTTTCGCGTAGCGCGGCCTCGGCTATTTTGCGCTTGGAAACATCGCGAATAACTCCGGATAGCTGAATTATTTTGTCGTTTTCGCGTATCGCGCAAATACTTTCCTCTACATAGAAAATCCTGTCGTTTTCTCCACCGACCAACCTGAACTCCGAGGTAAAACCGCGACCGGTCAATAAAGTCTCCTGGAAACCGGCCGCCACTTTCTTCAAATCATCAGGATATACGTATTCGAATACCTTACTGCCAACCACCTTATCCAGGTCGTAACCATAGAAATTATTTCCCGGACTTATATACGAAATCGTTCCATCCGGCTGGTAGGTAAGAATGGTATCTTTAGTGTTTTCGATTATATTCCTGAATTTCAGCTCCGAGTCCTCCAGGCGCTGTCTCGAATCTCGTTGCTCGGTAATATCGCGGGCAACGCTATAAAGTCCGACAATCCGGCCAGCCTTGTTGAAAAGAGGCGTTTTGACTATATGGAATGCTATAACTTTACCGTTTATTACTTTCTCGCATTCCTCTTCGATCACCTCGCCTTTAAGCACGAGCGTATCGGTTGCAGAAATTTGAGCGGCGGTCTCCTTATCGAAAAGTTCGACATCGGTTTTGCCCAGTAGTTCACTCGAGGATTTCCCGAACAATTTCTCCATCCGAGTGTTAACGAGAGTGTATCGAAGTTCTTCATTTTTTATGAAAACATAATCCAGGGTAGTATCGAGAATACTTTTAAACAGATGTTGATCGGATCTTATCTTTTCATAAGCTTTCTTCTTTTCGTCTATATCTATAAGTACCATCAGTATGACCCGATCGCCGTTTATATTCATCAACCTTGCTTGAATCTCAACCCATTTCTCACCATCGTCAGGATGTACGATTTTCAACTCGACGCTGCCGTTCGAGGTAACTTCCGATATGAATTCACGATAGCTCGATATGACGATCTGGTAAAAATCTGGATGAGAAATATCTTTTATTATGACATCCGGAGTTACATCGTATATATATTCGAGCGGTAACCCGGTTATCTCGGAAAAGCGTTTGTTTACGTATAAATGCTTACTCTTAACGACCACGCAAACACCATGATCGGAGTTATCGACGATACTTTCGAATTTCAATACGAAATCCTGTATCGAGTCATCCCTGGCTTTACTCTCTAATACGCAAAGGAATGCCTCTCCGGAAATTAATTCGACTTTACTGGCATCCAGCTTGAATTCAAGCAATCGTCCCGATTTCGTTTTCAGTTTCAGGCTCATGCTTTCAGGTTGATTGAGCTGCCCTGAGGCCTCCTTCTTCAAATCGAACGAACCCCATATATCAGATTCAATAAGTGTTTTGCCTACGATTTCCACCGAGGAATATTCAAGTTGATTCAATAGACTGATATTAACATCAAGCACTAAGCCATCCGGGATACTTAACAATAACGCAGGAGTGTGCACAGTATGAAACAACTGCGCAAAAGCTCCCGCATTTGTTTGATCTATTAGCTTTGCCGGAAATATTTCCTTAACACTATCAATAAACCTGTTAAACTGATTTATTAAGTTTGTTTCACTATCTTTATTACTCATAACAACATCTAACCTTATTAGAGTAATTCATTTTCAACAACTACCCCATTTAATTTAGTTGATTTAAAACATCCGGCCCTATCAAAATACATGTATTCGCAGGTACTACGCGCTACATATATTATGCGTATATAATAATAATTAATAAGTTACTGTCAAGAATTTTATAGACTAACATATCTATACTGGATAAGTAGAGATACACTTCTTGTAACATCAGACAACACAGCCTTTTTCATTGACTTAATCACAAGTATTTTATAAAATTAGCATAATTATCGTGAGAATCATACTAAGCGAGGAGGCTTTTTGAGGTTATACGAATATGAGGCTAAACAGCTATATAAAGACCACAAACTCCCTTTACCGGAGTCCATCCCGGTTAGCACTGCGGAGGCGGCGGTAGCAGCAGTGGAAAAACTCGGCTTACCGGTGGTACTCAAAGCTCAGGTGCTAACGGGCGGGCGCGGAAAAGCAGGCGGTATCAAGCTTATTGAAAGCTCTGATAAAGTTGCGGATATCGCATCACAGATACTGGCAATGACAATCAAAGGTTACCAGGTCGAAAAGCTTCTCGTGGAAAAAGCGATTAATATAAATAAGGAAATTTATCTGGGTATTACCCTCAACCGAGCCGACTATAAAATCACTTTGATAGCCTGTGGTGAGGGCGGTGTCGATATCGAGGAGGTAGCGGCAAAAACTCCCGAGAAAATTCATAAATTGGAATTCGATATCGATCAGCAGTTATACGATTTCCAGGCTATGAGTATAGCTAAAAAGATAGGGCTACCATCGACCAGCCTGCGCGATTTTGCCGCCATAGCTTTAAGGCTTTTCGGCTTCTATAAGTCCTATGATTGCAAACTAGCAGAGATAAACCCATTGGTACTGACTAAAGAGGGAAAACTTATTTGCGCCGATGCCCGTGTCAGTCTTGATGATGACTCGTTATTCCGCCACCCCGATTTGGCCGAACGCGGCATCGAGAAACGTCACGAGGAGGGAGAACTTACCCCCCGTGAGAAACAGGCTCGCGAATGGGGCATCCCTTATCTCGATCTCGAGGGCAATATCGGTATGTTCCCCGGCGGCGCCGGATTCGGTATAATGGGCAATGATTTCATCACCCATTTCGGCGGTAAACCGGCCAATTTCATGGACTCCGGCGGCGGGCCATCCCCGGAGAGAATCGCCAAGATGCTGGTGCTCCTGGATGAAAACCCGAACGTGAAAGTCATATTCGGCGCTCGTTTCGGAGGTATATCCCGTTGCGATGATTTCGCTGTGGGTGTCACCAAATTCCTCAAGGAACACGGTCTTTCCAAGCCTATGGTGATGCGTATGACCGGCAACATGTGGCAGGAGGGCGTACGGATTTTCGATGAGGCGAAAAAGGAATCACCGGAGTTATTCGAGAATATCGAATCATTCGGTATAGAGAAACCGATCGAGGAGATCGCCAAGAGAGCGGTAGAGCTGGCTAAAGGAGCATGAGATGAAAACAATATCAGTTTCGATACTTGCGGTGTTTCTGGTAATAGGCTGCCTGGCGTTTTCGAAAAAGCCGGCAAGCGGCCCTCTACCATTCGAGACGGTACTGGCCGGTCAGCATAGCCTGATAGATACCTCGGCGGTGTTCGTTGTCGATAACGCCGAGAATTGGAACAGAATATGGCATCTGGCGCAGGGTAACGTTGAACCGATGCCGGAGTTACAGCCGATTGATTTCGAGAAATACAACGCCATTGCGGTATTTATGGGCACTAAAAACAGCAGTGGCTACTCGGTGGAGATATCCGAGATTAGCCGCGTGGGCGATAACCTCTATCTGAAAGTGATCAACCATATAGGTGGCGGCGGCATGATGCTTCCCGTTATCACCACGCCTTATCATATCGTTAAGATCACTGCGGGCGATTACGAATTGAATATCGAGTACACCGATCAGAAGGAATAAACGATGGCAATTTCCGAGAAAGATAAAATCAAACAAGTCATATCCAATACCTTATCTAAGCTTGGCATTAGCAAAGCTGCATTGTTTGGCTCTATCGAATCGGGTCAACTGACATCTGATGGTGACATTGGTTTATTGGTGGAATTCGTGCCCGGTAAAAACCTTCTGGATTTGGTTGGTTTAAAGCTTAAATTAGAGGATATACTAGGCCGAAAAGCTGATATCGTAACTTACAGGTACTTACACCCTTTGTTAATAAATAAAATACTGAAAGAGCAAGAGGTGTTTTATGGCTAAAGACATTACGATATTTCTACATCATATAGCAGAAAGCGCGAATAAAATTGGAATGTATCTGAAAGATATTGCGTGGGATGAATTCCTTTCTTCATATAAGATTCAAGATGCTGTGATAAGAAGGCTGGAAATCATTGGCGAAGCAGTTAAAAACATGCCTGATGATTTTAAAACAACTTATCCAAATGTACCATGGAGGAAGATTGCCGGCTTAAGAGATGTTTTATACATAAATATTTCGGCATCGACCTTGAACTCGCATGGCAAATTGCTATTAAGGATGTTCCTGAGCTAAAAATAGATATTGATAATGTCTTAAAAGAATTAGAATAAAGGAAATTAAGAATGGCAATACTGATAGATAAAAACTCAAAAGTAATGGTGCAGGGAATAACCGGCGGCGGCGGTTCTTTCCATGCTAAAAGGATGAAAGCTTATGGCACCAATATTGTCGGCGGCACCTCCCCCGGCAAAGGCGGACAGGAGTTGGAAGGCATGCCCGTGTTCGATACTGTCGATGAGTGCGTGGCCTCAACCGGCGCGGATGTCTCGGTGATATTCCTGCCTGCTAAATTCGCGAGGAACGCCGCCCTGGAATCGATTTACGCCGGTATACCGTTCGTAGTGGTAGTCCCCGAGCATATCCCCATCGCCGATATGATGTATGTCCGCAAGGCCGCCCTGGAGCACGGTACTACAGTGATAGGCGGTAATACCGCCGGTATCATCTCCCCCGGCCAGGCTAATGTGGGGATAATCCCGGATATCGCTTTCAAACGCGGCAAAGTCGGCACCGTATCGCGCTCGGGATCGATTACTTATTACGTAGCCGATACACTCACCCGCACCGGTTATGGCGAGACGACCTGTGTCGGACTGGGAGGTGACCCGGTATTGGGCTCGACTTTCGATGAGATATTACGGATTTTCGATAAAGATGAGGAGACCAGAGCTGTGGTACTCTGCGGCGAGATAGGTGGAGTGTACGAGGAACGAGCTACCGAGCAAATCTCCAGGATGTCAAAACCGGTGTTATTCTTGATCGGTGGGCTTTCGGCGCCCCCCGGTAAACGTATGGGACATGCCGGCGCAATAGTCGAGGGTAATGTGGGGACGGCACAAAGCAAGGTCGCGGCTCTAACCGAGGCCGGCGCACATCACTGCAAAACATTTATGGATATTCCCGAAATATTAAAAGATTTAGGAGTATAGTTGTTTAATAAAGTAGTCGAGGTGTACCGAGGAGATATAATCGAATCATCGCATTGCGGTCACTGTGTAGTTGTTAGCGCTGAGGGCAAGATTCTATATCAATTCGGTGATCCACAGACAATAACATATTTGAGGTCCTCAGCCAAACCGTTTCAGGTAATCCCGATAATCGAATCCGGGGCAGCGCATCGATTTAAATTCAGCAATGAAGAAATAGCTATAATCTCCGGTTCACATAATGGCCGGGATCATCATGCTAAAGTGGTGCAAAATATATTAGATAAAATCGGCTTGAGCGAATCCGATCTTAAATGCGGTATTCATATACCTCATTATTATACGGCTAATAATATCAAACCGGAACCGGGTATCGAATTCAATCAGCTGCATCATAACTGCTCCGGCAAACATGCCGGCATGCTGGCGTTATGCGTATTCAAAAACTTGCCGATTGAAAATTACCTCGAACCCTCGCACCCGGTGCAGCAAATAATTTTGGATGAGATCGCCAAAATATGCGATTATCCAAAGGAGAAAATAGGTATTGGTATTGATGGTTGCTCGGTTCCGGTTCAGGCCATGCCTCTTTATAATATGGCTTTAGGTTTCGCGCACCTGGTAACTCCACACTCCGTGTCTCGAGATAAGGCAAAGACCTATGGCAACATAGCTCAAGCGATGCTGGATCATCCCGGGATGGTAGCCGGCGAGGGGCGCTACGATACGGATTTAATGTTGACCTGCAAGGAAAAACTGATTGCCAAAGGCGGCGCTGAGGGATTACATTGCGTGGGCATGTTCGAGAGGGGCTGGGGTATGGCCGCCAAGATAACCGATGGCGCCAAACGTGGAATAGCCCCATTCAGCCTTGATATATTGAGACAACTGGGTATTGTTACGAGTTCGGAGATCGACAGCCTGAAACAATACCATCATGAGATCATATACAATTGGAGAGATAAGGAAGTCGGTTATTTGAAACCTAATTTCGAACTCAAAAAGATAAATAACTCGTTGAACGGAAAATGATTCTCGGAGGATAAACTTGACTCGCTACATCATCTTATTCTGCCTGGCAGGGATAATCGAACTGGTATTCATGGGACTCGGCATGGGCATGTCGGTATTCTCCATCCTTTCGGCGATGACTATTATCTTGTTCTCATTTATCATATTAGGCAAACAATTCGTAAACGGGCGAATAATCAAACTGGCTCTCGGCTATTCGGCGCTTCATTTCGTGCTGGGCAATATCCCTATAGCGCTGGCCTCGCCTGCCGAGCGGCTTCAACCGCTTTCGGCAAACGCCACCATTGAGATACCGGATTTCATCGGCTCGATTTTCTCCGGACCGATGGATCATTACATATATTTCTGGCTCGCCCAGAGCTTCGTATTCACATTCGTATTCCTGGGCGTATTTTTAATTTTTAGCATGATACTCAGGAGAGTAGATAATGGAATTCATCCCCGAACCATACAAGACCAAGACAGTTGAACGAATCAAGCTTCTCCCTCGCGATGAACGCCTCAAGAAGCTCCAACAGGCACATTACAATGTATTCAAGATAAAAGCCGCCGATATCTTTATCGACCTGCTTACCGATTCCGGCACCTCAGCCATGAGCGATAATCAGTGGGCCGGCCTGATGACCGGTGATGAGTCTTACGCCGGCTGTAATAACTATTTCAATTTCGAGAATACCATTCGCGATATCACCGGGTTCAAACACGTAATCCCGGCGCATCAGGGACGAGTTGCCGAAAACCTGCTTTTCACCAGCGTGCTCGGCAATGAGGATTTCGTCCCCTCGAATACGCATTTCGATACCACCCGAGCCAATGTCGAACATCAGAAAGCGACCGCACTTGACCTGGTCATCGATGAGGGCAAAGATCCCGCCTCGGACTACCCGTTTAAAGGCAACATCAATCTAGATAAGGTCGAGGACTTGATAAAAAAACAAGGCGCGAAACATATTCCGCTGGGTATGCTCACGGTTACCAACAATGCCGGCGGCGGTCAGCCTGTTGCGATGGCGAATATCAAAGCTTACAGCGAGCTTCTGCATAAGCACGGTATCCCGATGATACTCGATGCCTGCCGGTATGCCGAAAATTGTTATTTCATCAAGCAACGTGAAAAAGGTTACGAGAACAAGACTATCAAAGAAATCGCGCAGGAGATGTTTAGCTATGCCGATGGTTGCACAATGTCGGCCAAGAAAGACGGTCTGGCTAATATCGGCGGTTTCTTTGCTACCAATAATGATGATTTAGCCGCCAGTATCACCAACATGCTTATCCTGATCGAGGGATTCCGCACCTATGGCGGTATGGCCGGACGTGATCTCGAAGCTGTAGCCCGTGGTTTGGAGGAGGCGCTCGATGAGGATTACCTTCACTACCGCATAACCCAGACAAAGCAATTCGGCGATATGCTGGTTGAGGCCGGTGTGCCAATCGTATCCCCTCCGGGTGGTCACGCTATTTTCGTGGATGCCAAATCGCTTCTACCGGAAATGAAACGCGAACACTACCCCGGTTGGGCGCTTTCGGCGGCATTATATGCCGAGGGCGGCGTGCGCAGCGTGGAGATAGGCGGCATAATGCTTGGTATGCAGCCCGATGGCACCGAGAAATTCCCGGAGATGGAGCTGGTAAGGCTGGCTATCCCGAGACGGGTTTACTCGATGGCGCATTTGAAATATGTCGTTAATGTATTCGCCAAGATTCGCGATAACAAGAGCCTGGTCAAGCCGCTGAAAATCAAGTGGCAAGCGCCGGTGCTCAGGCATTTTACGATTGAGATGGCGGAGCTGTAGAATAGCTTATTGGCGATGAAATGAGATTCCCGTTTTAGTGTTGTTGATAAAGTTGTTTGCACGAGTCGCTGGGCGGACGAAGTCCTTTGTTCATCCTTTCCCGGCGACATTCTGCACGAATCCAGGTGTCAGCCGGGTAGCCTACCTCAGCTACTGTGAGGTGGGATTGTTTAATTGAAGTAGTCTTTTCTCGTTACCAAACTCTGTTTGGTAATGCTCGTGTTCGAGGAACTCTGTTTCGATTTAGATTTTATGGGCTAAGTAAGCATATTATAGACCAGGTTCATCCATAGCGATAGTGTGGAATTAACCTGGTTTATATTTGCGGCGGTGTGTAAGGTCAACCTTGCCTACGGAGCTGTAATAAATCACTTGTTATTACATCATGAACAAAAATATAATACACTTATGAACAAAATCATCTTCACTCCCATCGGCACCATACACTCACCGCATAAAAACCGCGAGGGCATGCCCATTCAACCCTCGGGTGCGGATGGCATCAAAGGCAGCGTGGATATCAACCCCGAATACGCCGAGGCGTTAGCTGATCTCGATGGTTTCTCGCATATCATACTGATCTACCATTTCCATCTGTCGGAGGGCTACTCGCTCAAGGTCACGCCGTTTCTCGATGATACCGAACGCGGGCTGTTTGCTACTCGTGCGCCAAGAAGGCCTAACCCTATCGGCATATCGGTGGTGAAACTAACAGCTATCGAGGGCAATACTCTTCACATAGAGAATGTCGATATCATAGATGGTACGCCGATACTTGATATCAAGCCGTACGTACCGCAGTTTGATAATGCTGAGGATATCAAAACTGGCTGGCTGGAGAGCAACGCGGTGAAATCTAAAAAGCATAAATCGGATGATCGGTTTTGATCAGCTTGTAACCCCAAGCAAAGGATTATTGAAAAAGCTATCAACGCGAGTCGCTGGGAATCCTTAAATCAGGTGTCAGGAAATGATTCCTAACACCTCAAGCTTTAATAAGAACTTTTTCAACAATCCCAGCACTTTGGAACCAAGGGCTTGTTGACAATGCTATCGTGCGGATCAAATAATTAAAAAACAGATTCCCGTTTTCACGAGATTGACATGCATATTGAATTCAGCTATCAAGCTACTCAGTTAGCGATAGTAATTAAATCAATTCGTATAAAATACTTTATGATCTAGAAATAAAAATACGCCGCTTGATTAAGCCGGCGTTAACTGGGGCGGATGTTATTTTAATAAAGCGGGCTACTTTTGACGATCAATATCATCTAAAAGCCCGTTGATTTTCGCTTTTAAAACATCCGGGGCTTTTTTCTGAAAACAACTGCGGACAACCAAATTACGAAGTTCGATTTCGAAATCGTGATGTCTGCAGCAATGTTTGCAGTATTTCAGATGCTCTTCAATCTTGTCATGGGTCCCCTCATCAAGCTGCTTATCGATATACTCGTAAAGGTGCTTGAGGACCTCTTCACACTTTATCATTATTGCTTCCCGACTATCCCCCGCTCTTTGGCTAATTCGTAGAGCTGTTTTTGTAATAGTCTACGCCCCCTGAAAATCCTCGATTTTACGGTACCTACGTTCGCTCCGATGATATCGGCAATCTCTTGGTAATTGAATCGTTCAACATCTGATAACAACACCGCCATACGGAATTGTTCCGGGATATTCTCCAAAGCCTTAATAACATCATCCGACACATAAGCTTTTAGTATGTCGGTGATCTCATTACTATCCCTGGCCTCGGACTTATTCGCCGGATAAATAGCCGGTTTCATCTGGTCTACTAGAAAGAAATTTTCTACCGCATCGAAATCAACCTGATCGGGTTCTTTCTGGGTTTTACGGTATTTAGTACGGAAAGTATTGGTTAAAATCGTAATTATCCAGGCTTTCGCGTTGGTGCCTTCCTGAAAATGGTCAAAAAACCTGTAAGCTTTTAAGTATGCCTCTTGAACCAAATCCTCGGCATCCCCCTGATTACGGGTCATTCGCATAGCCAGATTATACAAATTATCCATCAACGGCAAGAAAAGCTTCTCGAACCGCTGTTTTTTGTCTTGATTTGTGTTATCGTTCGGCATAAAATCCTATCATGTTTGTACCACTTTGTACTAACATCGGAAAGGATACTATGTTTATCGGTAAAAGTCAAGCAAATATCATGGGTCTATTAAGTGCATTAATGCGGAAATTAACAGGTTATAGTGCAATATTAATAATAATTATTATTAATAGCAACAGTATTCAAGCAATGCAGCCCAAACACTGGCTATTCGTAAGTGATGATAATATTAACACCAAAGTCAATGTATCTGAACGTGCACAAAACCGAAGAGCTATCCGCGGTTTTGACTCACCATTAGACAAACATGACTACCGCCCCGATCCGGAGGTTATAGAGCAGATAGAGAATGCCGGATTAACCGTGCATGTGGTCTCCAGATGGCTTGGAGCGGTGAGTGTAGCGGGCTCGGAACAGGCGATCAATCAAGTCAGGCAGCTAGGATTTATTAAAGACATTAAACAGGTAGCTACATTTAAAAATAGAACTTTCGATAACGAGGAGCTAACTCCTCAGATGGCCAAAACACTATCCCCTCTGGAGTACACCGCCCTGGACTACGGCCCGTCATATACACAGCTTCACTTATGCCAGATTGATTCTCTTCACAGTCTGAATTTCACCGGCGAGGGCGTATATATCGGTATCATGGATACCGGTTTTAATCTCGAACATTCGGCAATGAGCCATATCATAGATGACGGACGTTTATTGGCTACTTATGATTTTATCAACAACGACGGTGACGTGCAAGACTCTCAGGATGTCCAGCAGAGCCACGGTACGGCAACCTGGTCGGTTATCGGCGGGTACAGCGAGGGTAATCTTATAGGCGCGGCTTACAACGCCGAATTTTTCCTGGCCAAAACCGAGCTTTACTACCCCGAGGTACAGATCGAGGAGGACTACTGGATCGCCGCCGCCGAGTCGATGGAGGTTGCCGGTGTTGATATAATCTCCAGTTCGGTAGGCTACACCGATTGGTATGACCAATCGGATCTCGATGGCGACACGCCTGCTATCACCGCCGCCGCCGATATGGCCGCTTCGCTGGGAATAATCGTGGTTAACTCCGCTGGCAACGAACGCCGAAATAACTGGGGCACGTTAATCGTCCCGGCCGACGGCGACTCGGTTATCGCGGCCGGTGGCATAATTTCAAATGGCACCCTGTACGCCAACTCCTCTCCCGGCCCCACCGCTGACGGCCGTATTAAACCCGATGTTTGCGCGCTGGCACAGGGCGTGGTCACTGCTAATTATTATAGCGGTGGATTCCTCACCTCCAACGGAACATCTTTTTCCGCCCCGATAATCGCAGGCGGTCTGGCGCTTATACTGGAGGCCCACCCCGATTGGGATATTGGAGCCATCCTTTATAATCTAAAACGTTACGCCTCCAATTCCGGCAGCCCCGATAACGATTATGGTTGGGGAATCGCGCGGTTCTATAATATGTACAGTGGCGAAATAGCCTCTCCCGACGGCGAACCCGTTTTCGTCGCTCCTCATCCGGCGCACGATTCGGTGATATTCTTGTTCGATCCTCCGATCACCGAAAATTCCAAAATCATTATTTATACGGTCGCCGGTGACAAAGTCAAATCAATCGATTTAGTCCCCGATGGGGATAGTATTAACGAAAAAATATGGGACGCAAAAAATAAATCCGCCGAAAAAATAGCCTCGGGCTTTTACCTTGCCTACCTGCATAGCCCATCCGCTTGCCGGACAATCAAATTCGCGTTCGTTAAATAAATAAACGCCTATACACGATGAAACAGGAAACGATCGCTCGATTTTCAGGCGATTGAATTCCAGCTATCACATAGACGATATCCTATGCGTATGGGCAAAGAAATAGTTTTGATCGTAGACAGCGAATATCATTTCGATTTACCGACGAACGCCGAGATTAAGAAATCTTTCCCGGCCCTGGATGTCATTTACGAAAATTCCCTCGATAAAAGTATCGGATTTTTAAAAACCGACGAATGCAACGCTATCGTGATGAAATACCCCTCCAACTCGAGAGACAGGAGGAAACTCGTTAAGACGATCAGCAGCCTGACGCCGAATCCCGGAATTATCATAATCGATGACATTCCCGGCAAACACGACTCTACCGATACCACGTTCGATAACGCCTGCGTTTTCGTTAAAGACGATTCGAATATCAAACAAAATTTCCTCTCTGCCCTGGAAACCGCCCTTAAATGCTATCGCTTGAACCTCAAACTATATAATATTCATAGTCAAATGCAGGAAAATCAATCCAAGCGGGATATTGTCAGTATGACATTATCGTATAACAGTGAAATTAATAACCTGCTGACAGCGATTATAGGGAACATTCAGTTGATAATGCAATCAGCCACGGCTTATGATAGCGGTACTCTGGATAAACTCACTCTTATAGATGAAAACGCACAGAAAATTCAACACATGGCGCTTAATTTTGTCGATACGCTTAACGCCAACCCGGGAAGTTTGCCGGTGGATGACTAATATATTTTCTCGATCGTAATATCGTGATAATAAGTATTTAAAATCTCAGCGTATGAAGCGCCGTCACGCGCCCGCCCGATAGCCCCACACTGACACATGCCGATACCATGACCATTGCCCGCGCCAACCAACTCGAGGCCCGTAATCGAGCCGCCGGCTTTCTTGATCCTGAAATTGAACCGGGTCGAGGGTAATATTCCGTTATTCGAGGATGCTTTTTTCAACGCCCATCTTATCTGATCCGACTCGACTTCGAATTCGCCGGTAGTAGTCTTTATTTGCATTTCAACCATACGGCCGATAGAGTGATCCTTTTTGAATTTGATCGAAGTAATTTTACCGAATCCCTTTCGGGGGAGTTTGCCTTTACCTCCGAAATAATTACTGAGGTTCGTTTTCAACCTCTCCATGTCGAATTCCTCGTTCCAGAAAAATGTCTTAGCCCACTGGCAGTAATCACCATCCACGGCGCCTGTTAGATAGGGCAGGCCGTCACTTTGCCATACTTTTTCGATAGGCGTGGTGGAACCGCCGCAAACCGCGTGATAATAAGCCGCTATAGGCAACCTATCATAGGTCAATATCATCCCCTCTGTTTCCTCTACCGCTTTATTCAATAGCGGTAATTCGGCGTTAGCCCCCAGGTACAACTGGTCATCGATGGAGTTTTTAATATGCCTGTCATTTTCTTGTGAGGATAGTTTCCAGATTGCGTAAGTTCGCGCCGCGATAGCCTGAGCTTTAGCCGCCTCGTACTCATCCTCGGTTCTCTCTCCCAACTCTCCCGGCAATACGCCTTTCAAGTACGACTCTATATCGATTAAATTGAATACCCTGACATGCGGATCATCCCCCGACCTGTCGCATTCGATAAATCCACGATATCGTTTTTCGTCATAATCCAAAAACACGTTCGGGAATCGTGGCTTGAATACCACCGAGGTCAGATCGAGGGCCAGTATGCCGTTGTTATCCATCACCGTAATTCCACGTTCGCCGGCGCTAATTTCAATGGCCGAGGAGGTGTAATAAATCTCTCCCCGATCACCATTACGATAACATTCGATAATCATCTCGCCGGAGGTATTGACCGAAGCGCTGTCGGTTTCGCCCAGCCAGACTCTAATCTGGCGGTCGAACTCGAATTTCTCGGGCGGTTTTCGCTTGGAAAAACCAAACGATGTCCCGCATAAAAATAATACGAGTATAATCGAAATCAAGCCTGGCAGATTTTGCCTAAGACTATTTCCTGTCGTGATCCGGTTACTTTTTTCAGGTCGTATCTGTTTGAACATAATGTCTCGTTAGCTAAAATCGCGAAACTAACCGCTTCGAGATAATCATTGGGAAAACCATACTCCGTCGCTTGCCTGAACTCGATATCAGGCAACAGCTCCTCCAGAGTTCTCATCAAAAACCGGTTTTTAGTTCCGCCTCCTGTTGTTATTAATAGATCGAGCTTTAGCCCGTTGAGTTTAACACATTTTCGTACTGCTTTCGAGGTTAAATATGAGGCCGTTGCAATTATGTCCTCTTTTTTTAATCCTCTTGCTTTAGCCTTATGCAAAAACGTCTCGGCGAAACGCGCGCCATACTGTTCCCTCCCCGAGGATTTCGGCCCCTTGATATTGTAGTATTTCGCCTTGAGCATTGAGCTAGCCAGCGTTTTGTCTACATATCCGGTGGCGGCGATTTTACCGTTACTATCGTATTCCCGGTTAAAGAGCCTGTCACTAAGCCAATCTATGAGCATGTTTCCCGGTCCCGTATCGCAACCGAACAAGCGGTATTTCCCATCAGAATAACTAATGGCCGAGATATTAGCAATACCACCGATATTCAAAACGCCCACCGATCTCCGGCTTTCGCCGAACAGAATGGCGTTAACGATCGGGGTTAGCGGCGCTCCCTGCCCGCCCGAGGCGATATCGGCTATACGGAAATCACCAATAGTAGTAATGCCGGTAAAAGCAGCTATTCGGGCCGGATCGCCCAGTTGATAAGATAACGATTGGCTATCAGCAGCCGGTAAGTGACGGATTGTCTGGCCGTGCGAGCCGATCATATCAATATCGGCCACACGTAGCCTGGCTTTTTTTATTACCTTGAGACATGCTTTTGCGAACATTTCTGCCAATTCGATATCGAGCTTAAGCCAATTGACTCCATCTCTGAATTCAGGCTGGGCGTATTTCAATATCCGGGATTTTAATTTCAGGCTGTGTTTATACGTTGCTCCGCGAATAAATTCCACTTTCGACTTGAAGCCATTACCGGAAACCCGAATAACAGCCGCGTCTATACCATCGGCAGAGGTACCGCTGTTTAAACCGATGATGGTTTTACTCTTCCCGGATATTAAATCTTTAAGGCAGTTCGTTTTTCGCATTTCTGATTCTGTTTAACGCCTCGATATGCCCGTGTTTTACGAGCGTGTCAATATTCTTTTCGAGATATTCGGCAATATCCTCGTATTTATCGTTATCATGGCAAATAAGCGCCATATCGTGGCCCGCTTTGAGAGCATTATGCGCCCGCTCGGCCGGCGATAACTCATCAACAGCTCCCATAGATAGATCATCGCTGACAATCACACCCTCAAAGCCTATATTCCGGGCTAAATGTATCACCTTTTCCGAGTACGTCGCAATAACATTATCGAGTTCGGCTAAAATAATATGGCTGGTCATGAGAAATCCAGGGCTATGTTCGATACCTGCCCGAAACGAGTTGATATCATTTTCGATTATACTCTCGGCAGGTCTACAGCTTATAGATACTGCCTTATGAGGATCGTTAACAGCGGAGCCGAGACCGGGAAAATGTTTCAAGCAACAGAGAATGCCGTTACCTTGAAAGGCGTCGATAAATTCGCTGCAATATCGCGCGACTTCCTCGAATCGCTCCGAGTACACGCGGCCGGTCAACGCCGGATTTAGCGGTAGATAATCAAGATCGGCTACAGGCGCAAAATTCAGATTTATGCCGATATCGTTAAATATTATGGCAACAGCTTTGGCATGACCGGATAGTTCGCTGAATTTATCTCCCTTGTAATAAGCGGGCATCTCCAGCCTGCCGAAAAACTCCGAGCCTCGTCTTACCCGGCCGCCCTCGAAATCTATCGCGATAAACGGCTTATTGGCCAGAATAGAATTAATATCATCGACAAGAGCTTCAAGCTGAGGCAGGCTTTCGATATTTCTATCGAATAAGATAATGCCGCCGGGACTGATACGTTGAAGTATTCGTCGCTCGTCATCATCAAGTATAGTATTTTTTATTCCTAAAATCAGTCTTTCCGTGATACTGCTCATTCGCTTGCTTTAACCCGTGCAATAATCGCTCCGGCATCGACAACCCGGTTACGGCCATCCCGCTTAGCCCGATACATGGCTTGATCGACTTTATCCAGAAGCTGATCGGTAGTGTCGACGCCATCGGGATACACAGCCACGCCAATCGAGATCGTCGCCCTGATCTCTCGTTGTCCCTGGAAATTCGTGAAATACGATTTTTCCACATTGCGACGCATTCTCTCGGCAATTGTCATCGCATGCTTGATTTGTGTTTGCGGCAATAAAACCACGAACTCCTCGCCGCCGTACCTGGCAACGACATCGACATCCCGAACCGAGCGCTTGATCAGGCTTACTATCTCCTGAAGTATTATATTACCTGTTTGATGTCCCTGGGTATCGTTTATTTCCTTAAAATGATCCACATCGATCATTAAGATTGACATGGTTTGATGATATCTTTCGGCACGTCTTACCTCATCGGAGAGTTTTGACCTGAAATAGCGATAATTAAACAACCCGGTTAACTCATCGATGACCGTTAACTCCTGCATTTTCATATGCAAAACCGCGTTATCCATAGCGATAGCGGTGGCGTTGGCCAGGATGGTGAAATTCTTGCGTTCCTTTTCGGCATATTCCTGATTCGCCGGGGGCTCTATCTGGATAAGCCCCAGCACTTTGCCATGAGATATAAGCGGCACCTCCATCACCCGTTTGCTTTTATCCTCGCCAATAATCAGCCTTTCGCTGTATTTGGCGGCAATTAAAGAACCGATATCGTTTGGCATCTTTTCCGAGACGCTTTTCGGCGGTTTATAGATATGTTTCTTATTATAATCGAGTTCAGCATAGATACAGAGGTTTTTATCACGTTGATCAATCATCATAATAGTACATTTTTTCACCTGAAGAAGCTCTTTAGCGACATTCAATACCGAATCCATTAACTCGTAGATGTCGAGAATCGTAGAAAACATTCGCGTTGTCTCGTACATATTCTCGAGCATAGACTGAGAAGATTCGAGTTCCCATGTACGTTCGTTTAAAACATCCAGGGTTTTAAGCAGTTTTTTCTCCGAGGAGCCGATAAAGCGAGCAATAAAAAAGCCCATTCCGCCGGTAAGCCAAATATATAAACAACGTATCACTATCTCGCCGACAGTAACCGTTTCCGGACTGATTAACGAGGTGCTTATATATGTAACGGTAAAAACGGCAGCAGCCAGTATAACCGCCGAGGCAGGCCTGATAATCGAAAGCAGTAGTATCAAGAAATAAAACAGCACATACATATTCTGTGTCGCTTCCCCGAAATAAGCCATCGAGGAGAATACGTAAAGCACATCAATAGCTGTTAACGGGAAATATATACCGGATCCTTTGATCAGGCGTTTACCCGACAACCACATGATTAGCATGTTTATAAGACCATAAACAAGAAGTAGTACTGTAAATTGGGATAATATATCGCTTTTAGCATGGAAGTAAACCCAGCTAACCAGCGGCGCTATAGCGAACAGCTTGGCGATAAAATAAAGTTTTTCGATTCTACCGGTCAAAGACATAAACGTACCTATCCACCTTATTTCTTTATCGTCATATAGGTGGATATGTTAAGGAAGTCACTAAGAACTTCTTGAAAATACTGCCTTTAAAACAGGAGGTGTTATCAAAGTTGTAAGGATAACCATAATGACAACCGCTGAGAACGTGTTCGAATCGATAACCGGTACATTATCGATCATAAGCTTGGAACCGATCCCGGCGAATATCAGGCCTACTTCGCCTCTGGGTATCATCCCCAGTCCGATAACCCATTTATTGATATTTTTCTCGAAAACAACTCCCAGCGAGCAAATCTGCTTGCCTATTATAGCAACCAGTGTCAAAACCATGGCGAAACCGAGAATGGCAACATTGCCAAAGCTCAGAAGTTCTACCCGCATGCCCATATGAACGAAAAATATCGGTACCAGGAATGCAGCAATTGGTTTAAGTAACTCGCCGAGCTGTTTCTCGCCTTTATCTGTCAGGCTCTTATAATGGACATCATCGAGGATTAGACCTGCGGCGAATGCGCCAACGATCGGAGCTAAATTAATGAGTTGGGCGATATAAGCCAGCACGAAACAGAACATCAGGGCAAACGATATTAATAGCCCGGCCCCACGCATCCGGGCAACGAACCTGAAAAGATAAGGTGCAAGAAAGCCGCCTATCAGGATCGAGCCTACGATAAACGCGAACGCTTTGCCGACGATCAACAGTATCTGGAGGCTGGAAACATCACCACCGCCGGTATTTACCGAGGTTATGATACCCATAACGATTGCCAGGATTACGAGCCCGAGAATATCATCGATAACTGCCGCTCCCAGAATAATCTTCGATTCCCGAGTTCGAATTTTCCCCATATCTTGAAGAACCCTGGCGGTTATTCCCACCGAGGTGGCGGTTAAAGTCGCGCCTATGAATACGTGGACATATATCGAGGCTTCAGGCATAAAATACGCCGAAACGCCCCAGCCGAGCAAAAACGGCGCGATTACGCCAAGCACGGCCACCAAAAACGATAGCAAGCCGACTTTGATCATTTCTTTGAGATTCGACTCCAGACCAACCTCGAAAAGCAGGATGATTACGCCTATTTCCGCCAATATTTCGATTGAAATGTGATGCTTAATGTGCTCGAATCCATGAAATCCCAACAAATACAGGTTACCGATAATTACACCAAACAACAGCTCGCCTAAAACTGCCGGTTGTTTTATCCTCTCGCATAAATCACCGCCAATTTTAGCCGCCAATAAAATAATCACCAGTGAAATCAAGATTTCGGCAAAGTCGGAGTTCCCGTGGCCGGAATCCTCGGACTCCACGGGCTCAGTTTGATGTTCCGAGCTTTCGACAGGCTCGACATGTTTTTCGAAAACTGATGAAGTATCGCGTATCTCAGTTTCCTGTTCGTGGCCAATCTGGGCAAACACCTGGTAAGTAAACAGGGTTACGGCACAGACAACAAACAAAGTAAGCATTCTCTTCATTTAAGCATCCTTTCTCAATTCACCAAACATATATCAGATTCGGATGCATATCAAGTATTTTGTATATTATTGACAGGGATTTAATTGAACCCTATAATAGGCATTCACGTATTAGTTGCAGGAGTGTAAATGCGTTTAGAAATTCCAAAAATCAGTAATGTGAGAACCTCGGCTATACTGTTGTATTGTTCGATCGTACTTACGATATTTGTTTATTACGGCTCAGCGGATTTTTATGAAAATCATTTCGGCCCGGTAAACGGCCCGATATCTCAGTACTATTATTTTTTAGCCTCTTTCGTTTTGATGGGTATAATTCCAGTATTAATCTGGCGTTTCGGATTCGGAGATTATTTAAAAGATATGGGGCTGTCATTAGGTATCAGCAGATTATCGTTGATTATCGCGATAGCAGGTATACCGGTGATGGTACTGATTGCGTACCTGACCGCCGATAATCCCGATTTCATGGCTGAGTATCCGCTATACCGGGGACTATTGCATAATCACTCGGTCGGCTGGCAATACTGGCTCATGTATGGCCTGTACTATATAGGCTGGGAGGTGTTTTTCCGGGGTTTCATGCTATTCGGATTGAAAAGTAAATTCGGAGAACTAAACAGCGTGCTTATTCAAACCATCCCCTCCTGTCTGATACATATCGGCAAACCGGATGGCGAGATATTCAGCGCGATTTTTGCCGGGATAGTTTTCGGGATAATTGTCCTGAAAACCCGATCTATCTGGCCGATATTCATATGGCACTGGACACTAGGGGTGGCATTGGATATATTCATTGTATATGGGCGGTAAACTAAAAGAGCAAATCATGAAACTGACACTTATCGATCTGATAGTGATCAGTTACTGCATATTTCAGATACTTTACGTATCGCTACTGGGTTATAATCTCGATGACCCGTATTATATCATTTCGGTTTACTCGGGATGCCTGGCGCTTACGTTAATCAGTATATTCCTCAGAATCAGATTCAAAAACAGGGTGTGTAAATTTATCGGCAGCCTCTATCCTGTGGTGCTTACCGTGTTTTTCTACCAGGTAGCGGGGCATCAGGTGCATATGTTTTTCGATGGTGTTTTCGATGATTATATTATCGATCTGGAGAATTGGTTTTTCGGAGTACACCCCACTATCTGGGTGCAGAAATACTATCATCCCCTTCTTACCGAGTGGATGCTGCTTTCATACTCTGTCTACCTGCTACTGATCCCGTTCACTACTATCTGGTTATACGCCACCCATCGCGATAACGAATGGCGACATCTGTTGGGTTCGCTGTTAATTTCGTTTTTTATTTGCTACGTGCTTTACTCGCTGATTCCAGTAGTTGGCCCCCGGGTGGCTATGGCCGATATGTATTCGGTCGAGCTGAAAGGTTACATATTCCGATCGTTCACCAAAATGCTGGAATCGGATCATATGCTTAAAGGCGGGGCTTTCCCCTCGGCACATTGTTCGGCGGCCACGGTCATGTTTATCCTGGTTTTTCGTTATGGTAAAAGGCTATTCGTGGCCTTAGCGCCGGTACTCATTACGCTGATACTGGCTACGATTTACGGCCGATACCATTACCCTCTGGATGTTATCGCCGGCATAGTTATAGGTATTATCGGTGTGGTGGCATTCAAATATCTCGAACAACTGTATGACACGAAAAAGCGGATCGAGCTCAAAAAAATAGCTATAGAAACACCGGATCAAATTTCAGAAATCACTTTACCTGGCTGAACGTCTGTTTCGCAGATTTCATTGAATTACTTATGTATGATTTCAATTGACTGCCGGGAAACGGTTTACTGTAGTAATAACCTTGTTTCAAATCGCATTCTATCCTGTCGGCGAACAAATCCTGCTCCTTTGTCTCTATTCCGGAGGCTATCGATTTTAGCCCTATGCGATGAGTCAAATCAACCAGGCCATCAAGTAATTGAATATCATTTAACGATTGAGAATCAACTTTCAAAAGCGATCTATCGATTTTGACCATATCAAGTGGTAAATTATTTAATAAAGCCAGCGAGGAGAAACCGCTACCGAAATTATCTATCACAACCTGAAGGCCGTTTTTTTTAGCCTGCCTTAGCAAAATCGATAAATCATCTATATTTTCCATCGAGGTTGGATCGTTAAATTCCAGTATGAAATTTTCCGCGTAGTTTCCGAACTCGCTGATTTTATAATCGAACCATTGTTTATAATCGTCTCTTTGATTTACCCGATTACATACATTAATGGAAAATTTGGCAGTATAATTGAATTTTCTAATTTCTTCAAGATACCCTATACTGGCATTTATGACCCAGCTCTGAATCTTCTGGATAAGATCGCTCTCCTCGGCCACGGGCAAGAAATCGATCGGATACATCATGCCAACCTCGGGATGGTTCCATCTTAATAGTACCTCGAAAGCGCTGACATTATTACTATATGTTTCGAGTATGGGCTGAAAATGAAGCACTAGCTCGTCATTTTTCAGGGCGTTTAACAGGTTTCGTTCGAGTCTGATTTTCGCCTCAACCTGCTCGTTCATGGTACGATGGTAAAATTGGTACCCGGTGTTGTAACGCTTGGCCAAATACATTGCTTTATCGGCGTTTTTCATAAGCGAATCGACATTGTCGCCATCCCACGGGAAAATACTGATTCCGATACTGGCTGACATGCTGACTGAATGGTTCTCCAGTTTATGAGGTTTAGCCAGTTCGATATTGATCTTTTTAGCAACTCGCGCGGCATCGCGAGGGCCGGCGATTCCGTTTAGTATTACCATAAACTCATCCCCACCCAGCCGTGATACCGTATCACTCTGGCGAATACTATGCTTCAGACGCTCGGCCACCGACTTTAACAGCAAATCACCTATCTTATGGCCCAGTGTATCGTTAACATCCTTGAACTCATTCAAATCCAGATAAATAACCCCCATGTACACGCCCGAACGCAGGCTCTGATTGATTGCCTGGTGAAGCCTGTCAATTAGAAGCTGACGGTTAGGAAGATTGGTCAATTGATCATGGTAGGCCATATGATGTTCCAATTGCTGGGCACGTTTTAACATCAAACGCATTCGAGAACGATCCAGGGCATATCTTACGGATTTTAAAAACGAGCCCTCATCAATAGTATCCGCACGCATATAATCATCCGCGCCGGCCTTAATGAGTGAAGCCGCCAGGTTGTCATCATAGATACTGGAAATAACCACGATCGGGCGATCATCTCCCTCATGCCTGAGAGTTTCCAATATCTCCAATTCGGTATAACTCTCGGTGCTTTTGCTTATCAGAATAATATCATGATGATTATCCCGGCATTTTGCCAGGCCATTGGCAAAGCTGTACGAGTAAGTAACTTTAACATCCATTTGTTCGGTATGTTTTAGAATAGCGCGAATTTTATTAATGGTTTTATACTGCGAACCAATAATCAGCATATTAAGTTTGATTTTTATCACCTAATCGATCACTCCAACGAAACACGCGTAAAATATTAGACCTAACCGAGATATCACGACTTGTTATAGATTTCGGCATTTTATAGGTCTGATTGAGCAGGTTAAATATTCTCTGATACAATTTAAATAACTTATAATGCAATATCTAGTATCTATCTGCCCCCAAAAACCGGTGTAGCGCCGATTCGGGATTCACAAATTAATATCTCTTATCAAAAACTCGTATAGTGAATCGTGTTAACTCTTGCTATATTTCTTAATAATTTTAGTACAATCGGAGTTCGTTATTTTTACTATGCGAACATAAAGTGTAATATTAATCGAATAAAAAACTCTTGACAAATTTCTGATATGAACGTAGGTTAAGTTAGCAATATCAATTTACAAGATTAGCACCAGAGACATTACAATATAATTTCTGTTTTTCTTTGAAAATAAGAATACAACAGGGAAACTATCACAGTGGTATTACAGCCGGTCTCCGGTTATCGTGCGTTTATTATTTTCTTTTTTAAAAATGACTGAACGGACAACTATACCGGAAATAATGCGACTCTACGGTCCACTAGTATCAGCGCAAGGTGAAACATCGATGATATCAATATTTAATTCGAGAGATAAAAATGAATAACAATGCGAAACCAATTCTGGTAATTGGCGGTGGAATTGCAGGCATAACTGCGGCAGTCGAGGCAGCCGAGGTAGGTTATCGGGTTATACTTGTCGAAAAAGAGGCATATCTGGGCGGCAGGGTAATGCGCATGTACCGCTATTTCCCCAAAATGTGCCCACCCACCTGCGGCTTCGAAATCAACACCAGGAGAATCAGAAATAATCCCCGGATTACAATACACACTTTAGCCGAGGTAGAGAAAATCTCCGGCGAGGTTGGAGATTTCCGGGTGAAAGTAAGGCTTAAGCCAAGATATGTAACCGGCCGGAAACCTATCGATGAGGAAATGGCCGATAAGCTGAAATCCGAACGGCCAAACGATTTCAACTATGGCCTGGATAACACCAAAGCCCTGTACATACCTCATGATATGGCATATCCCTCTACCTACATGCTCGATCGCGAGGCGCTTTCCGAGGAGGACGCCGACAACATACTGAAAATCTGCCCTGAGGGAGCAATCGATTTGGAAATGACAGATAAGGTGATTGCTTTCGATGTCGGCGCGATAATCGTAGCCACCGGCTGGCATCCTTACGACGCTAACAATCTCGACAACCTCGGTTATGGCAAATTCCCTAATGTAATTACTAATGTCATGATGGAACGTTTCGCCTCGGCGGGCGGCCCCACCGGCGGTAAAATACTTCGCCCCTCCGATGGCAAACCGGCGGAGAACGTGGCGTTCGTGCAATGCGCGGGCTCCCGGGATGACAACCATCTCCCCTACTGCTCGGCTGTTTGTTGCATGGCCTCGCTTAAACATATGAGATATCTCAGGCAGAGTAACGAAAACACTAAAGCAACCATGTTTTACATAGATATCCGCGCAGTTGGCCGTCACGAGAAATTCTACTACAACATCCTTGATGATGATCATATCAATTTCATAAAAGGTAAGGTGGCTGAAATCTCCGAGAGAGATAATCACAATCTCATCCTTGATGTCGAGGACACTATCACTCGAGAGAACCTGCATGACCAATTCGATATGGTGGTGCTGGCAACCGGTATGGTACCCAATACCGAGGGACTGAAATTCCCGGTTGAGGTCAATTATGATAAATACGGATTCATAGACAACGGCGCGAACGGCAACGGTATTTACGCTGTCGGCTGCGCCAAGCATCCGTGCGAGGTTTCGCGGGCGACAAAGGATTCTACCTCGGCCGCACTGAAAGCTATTCAATGCCTGAATGAAGGAGAGTGAGGTTATGGAGGATAAAATAGGTGTCTTCATATGTACGGGTTATGGAATAGCCGAGGCAATCGATATCGAGGCATTGTGTAAGGTAGCCACCGATGAGCACAAGGCGCCTTTCTGTAAGAAAATCGATTCATGCGAGATACCCGATATAGAATCGATTAATCGCGATATAGAAAGCCAGCAGCTCAATAAGGTGGTTATCGCCGGCGTATCACCCCGTCAATACAGTGATGATATGTTTCCGGCGGATGTGATAGTCGAGAAAATCCCCATACGTGAGCATGTGGTCTGGTGCCAGCCTCCCAACGAGGAGGATACGCAGATGATGGCCGAGGACTACCTGCGCATGTATATCGCTAAAATCAAAAAAATGCAGCCGCTCGAGCCGTTTAAATCCGAGGAGGAGATCAACAAGAATATCCTGGTAGTAGGCGGCGGCATCACCGGATTAACCGCGGCCCTGGAAGCGGCCAATACCGGCTATAAAGTCAAACTGGTGGAGAAATCCGATAAGCTCGGCGGCTGGCTTGGCAAACAACATAAATCCATTCCAACGAAACCGCCGTTCCGTGAGCTTGAGGATGTCGGTGTTAACGAATTGATCGAGCAAGTCGAGCATCACAAGCGTGTTAAAGTATTCAAATCGGCGGTTACCTCACGTATCGAGGGCGCGCCCGGCTTGTTCGATGTCACGGTTAAACCTTCCGAAAACGGCAATATCGATGCCGAGCCGCTTGATACTTTCAGGGTAGGTTCTATCGTTCAAGCGACCGGCTGGAGGCCAAAGGCCATAGACAGCAATTTACCCTACGCTAAATTCAACAATGTAATACGTAACGTTGATTTTGAGGAGATGGTTAAAAACTATGGTAAGATAAGCCGTCCCTCCGATGGCAAAGAGGTCAAATCTATCGCCTTCATACAATGTGGCGGTTCGCGCAATAAAGAACATCACTCATACTGCTCCTCTATCTGTTGTTTGACCTCGATAAAACAAGCCATGTATCTCCGTCAGCAAGGCTCCGATACAAAGGCGTTCATATTTTACGAGTTCATCCGTACCTCCGGATTGTACGAGGATTTTTACCGGGCGGCGCAGGAGGATGAGGGCATATTCTTCACGCGCGGCGATATCGCCGAGGTCAGCGAAAGCAAGGATGGCAAGTTGATAATCACCGCTAAGAACACGATGCCCGGCGACCGGATTCAGGTTAGCGTCGACCTCATCGTGATGGCTACCGGGATGGTACCAAACTCCGCCGATGGTGAGAAAATACGCGCGCTCGAGGATGCCAAAATAGCAATGATTAAAGGTGAAACGGATACTCAGCGCAAAACCGCCGAGGACAAAATAGATGAACTGGCGGCTCATGATAAAACCGAGATATTGAACCTGGTATACCGTCAGGGACCAGACCTGCCGACGCTGGAATACGGTTTCCCCGATTCGCATTTCATCTGTTTCCCCTATGAGAGCCGCCGTACCGGCATCTACCCTGCCGGGGCCGTGCGCGCGCCCATGGATAGCTCCAACAGTATCGAGGACGCTACCGGCGCGGCCTTGAAAGCGATCCAGTGTATCGAGATGACCTCCCGAGGCGAGGCCGTTCATCCCCGGGCGGGTGATAAATCGTATCCCGATTTCTTCCTGCAAAAATGTACTCAGTGCAAACGCTGCACCGAGGAATGTCCGTTCGGCGTATTAAACGAAGATACCAAAGGCACGCCATTACTTCAGGCAACCCGCTGCCGTAGATGCGGCGTATGCCTGGGCGCCTGTCCCGAACGTATCGTATCGTTTAAGGATTTCTCGGTTAATATAATCGTCTCGATGATTCAGGCTATCGAGGTTCCCGATGAGTTCGAGGAGAAACCCCGGATACTGGCTATCATGTGCGAAAATGATGCTTTCCCGGCTATGGATTTGATGGGGCAACATCGCTTGAGTTACAGCCCGTTTGTCAGGGTGATTCCTATCAGGTGTTTGGGATCGGTAAATAGTGTTTGGATTACCGAGGCGATATCGAAAGGCTATGATGGCGTCATACTAATCGGCTGTAAGTACGGGGATGATTACCAGTGTCATTTCTGCAAGGGCAGCGAGCTGGCAGATTACCGAAGCGGAAATATTCGGGAAAAACTGGAGCAGATGTCGATGGAGGATCAACGCCTGGAGCTTCACCAGCTGCAAATATCGGACTATCATAAGCTGCCGGAGATATTCAATAATTTCGCCGAGATGATCGAGGAAATCGGCATGAACCCGTTCAAGGGAATGTAATACAGTATTAACATATATAGATAAAACAAAGGAGCATCAACGGCTAAACATCACGGAAAAACAATGAGAGTGTTATGCAGGATACAGCGAACATTCAGAAACAGGGGCAACCGGAGGCTCAACCTGAATCATCAGGCAACAACAAGCCGTCTGTAGTCGATCCAGATCTTGATTTCATCAGGGCATTATCCAAAAGCGGCGGTGATCAATACAAGCTATGCATGCAATGCGGCACCTGCTCGAGCACCTGCGCCCTGTCGCCCGATCACAGCCCGTTTCCCTCGAAAGAGATGGCCTGGGCAAGCTGGGGGATGAAAAACAGGTTGATGACCGATGTCGATATCTGGCTTTGCTACCAGTGCAACGACTGCTCGGTCAGATGCCCACGGGGAGCCAAACCCGGGGATGTTTTAGCGGCTATCAGGCAACATGGAATCGAGCAGTACTCCTTCCCGCGTTTTTTAGGCAGATGGGCCAACCAGCCTGCGGCAGCTCTCATGATGATTGCTATACCGATAATCTTACTCAGTTTAGCGCTATTCCTTAAAGACCCGCTTGAAAAGACGCTGGGCATCTCGGGATTCACCGAAAGCAAAATCGTATTCAATTATTCCAACATCTTCCCCCACTGGTTGCTTAATAGTTTTTTCTTTATTATAACCGGGCTGGCCCTGATAGCTATCACGATCGGTGCGAGCAGATTTTGGAAAACACTCAAATCATCCTCCGGTAGATACTACAATATCAAGCCGGTAAAAAGTATCGGCTCCAGCATTCTGACAGCAATCGGTAATGTAATAATTCACAAGAATTTCGATCAATGTACCTCGAACCATACCCGTTATTGGTCGCATATGTGTGTCTTTTTCGGTTTTATAGCATTATCTGCGGTTACGTTCTGGATTATAACCTCGAGCATCAACCCGCTCACTCAGGATGGTTTCGTATATCCATTCGGCTTTTTCAGCCCATGGAAGATATTGGCGAATCTCGGCGGGCTATCGGTGTTGGGCGGTTTATCGGTAATGATATTCGAGCGCTTTCGCGAACGCAAGAACACCTCAGCCTCTCACTATTTCGACTGGACGCTGATCGCCGTGATATTCATCGTGACCTTAACCGGCTTTATCACCGAGGCGCTGCACTATGTCAGGCTGGAGCCACATCGTCATATAGCCTATTTCATTCATCTGGTATTCGTCTGCTCGCTTTTGCTATACCTGCCCTATTCCAAGCTGGCGCATATAGTTTACCGTACGGTAGCTCTGGTATATGCCGAGCATACCGGCAGGAAGATCGAGTCGGAAATAACTGCAACTGCTAATATCAAACGATAGGGGGATCGTATGAGCAAAGTATCCAATAACAAATCCTCGAAAATTATAATAATTATTCCGATTTTGATTATCCTCTTCCCGTTTGCATACAGCCTTATCGCTTATCCATCTCATAAAGCCACGTTGGAATCGAAACCATTCCTCGAGATGCCCGACCCTAAATACAAGCAATGCCTGAAAGATACCGAGTATATGCGTCACCACCACTGGGAGCTGCTAAGATCGGTACGCGAGGAGTTCGTACGCTATGGCAAACGCGGTGATATCAGCTTGAGCAGATGCCGCGATTGCCACACCAACAGGATGCAGTTCTGTAACAAATGTCACAGTTCGGTAAGCATGACACCAGATTGTTACGGCTGTCACTATTACCCATAAAATCGTTAGCGAGGTGTATTCTATATGGATAGAAGAGATTTTCTAAAAATTACCGGCGGCACCTTCTTGATAGGCGCATCCAGCGTATATGCCTTCCGTTTCCTGACCTCCTCGATAATACATGGGGATAGCGAGGGCAGCCCTTTAGCCGGCAAGAAATGGGGAATGCTCATCGATATGACCAAATGCCGCGAGAATTGCACAGCCTGCCTCGATGCCTGCCGTCAGGAAAACAATGTGGCTCATTTCGATGATAACCGCTGGGATGTAAACTGGATACGCAAGGTCAAGCTCGAAAGCAAAGTCGGGCACGAAACCACCGAGAAATCAGTGATACTGATGTGCAACCATTGCGATAATCCGCCCTGCGCACAGGTTTGCCCCGTGCAGGCTACCTATAAGCGCGAGGATGGCATAGTGATTGTCGATCATCACCGCTGTATAGGCTGCCGCTACTGCATGATCGCCTGCCCGTATAACGCCCGATCATTCAATTTCAAGGAGAACGAGCACTGGAATAATAAAGACCACCCCAAAAGATCGCATGGCGTTGCCGAATCGTGTAACCTTTGCGCTCATCGCCTGGATAGTGGTCGTCTCCCGGCGTGTGTTGAGGTATGCCATCGCATTGGAGCAAACGCCCTGCTGGTTGGCGACCTCAATGATCCTGACAGTAAAATCTCCCACATTGTCAGAAACGCAGCAGTTAAGAGACTGCGGGAGGATCTGGGTACCAATCCGAAAGTTTACTATGTCGGTTTATAGGAAATCGGGAATAACGAGGTAAATTATGGAGATAAAATTCGAAAGCATTGAGGGCAACTCGTTCGTGTATAGGGTTGTGATGATTACTTTCGCGGCTTTCGCGATTACCGGTTTGATCTCGACATTATACATTATCGATAAAGGATTGTGGGTGACCGGTATGTATTCCCGCGTACCGTGGGGACTTCAAATAGTAATGGCGGTTTACTATATCGGCCTATCAGCCGGTTCACTGGTTATCTCCGGACTGTACGGCGTTTTCGGCAAACTCGAATACAAACCGTTCGCGCGTATCGCCGTGTATGTCGCTATGATGTTTCTGATAGCCGGGCTGTTATCCATCCTAACAGATCAGGGTCGAATGGATCGGGTTTTTGTCGAGCCGTTCGTGCATTTCAACCTTCAGTCTATGTTCTCGATCAACCCGATTCTCTATATCGGTCATATTTTAATCTGTGTTGTTTACCTCTGGGCGCTTTTCACCGAGAGGCGAACCTTGACTAAAGTGATCGCTACACTGGCTTTCGGCTGGGCATTTTGCGTACATTCAGGCACCGGGGCGATATTCGGGTTCGGCGCGCGAGTACTATACGAGTCTCCCCTGCTGCCGGCCAGCTTCGTCGCGGCCGCTATGGCCTCCGGGACTGCTTTGATGATAATACTAATCGTTACCTTGTTTAAAGTCACCAAACGTCACCTGGATGATGAACTCATAATCTGGCTGGGACGATTCCTGGCTATCTGTATACTGGTGGTGGTTTACTTTCTATTCGTCGAAAACGCTTATCGTGCCTACGTGATCGAGCTTCGGCAAGCTGCAATGTACTACCTGTTCGGCGGCGTGCACAGCTTGCTGTTCTGGTTCGGCCTGATATTCGTAGGTTGTGTCATCCCCATGTTCATACTGTTCAATAAAAAACGTAGCAGCTCTATCAAGTGGATAGTACTGGCCTCCAGCCTGGTGATTTTCGGCGTGCTATGCGAACGTTACGTTATCGTAATTCCGGGGCTTACCCACCCGGCGGAGTTATTTCCTAACATGGAGATAACCCGGTCGGTCATACAGGAGGGAATCGCCTCGTATTCGATAAGTTTCCTCGAGGTGCTCCAGGCAATCGGAGTGTTCGGTATAATAGGTTTCATGTTCGGATTCGGCCTGAAAATATTCAAACTTCTACCAACCGAGGCGCGGGTACTCAGGCAACCCTCTATATTGGAAGAATAAAAGCCACCGGGGGCTGTTGATATAAAGAAAAGTGTATTCAACGAGTCGTTACCGTAAATCTAAGGTGATGGGGTTACTCATGTATTCTCGTGTCACGATATTTTGGAAATTGGGTCTGGCGTTTTTCATACTAAACTCGCTGGTGTTGATTTCCGGATTCTATCTTCTGCGTATCTCCGAATGGGGCGGTTTGATTCGTACGATTATCACCTTATCAATATTAATAATACTAAGTTTCGGATTCTCATGGTTCATTGTCGGATTGTATATCAAAAAACCGGCGAACAAGTTATCGATCGCGATGGAGAAGCTGGCCGACAAAGAGTTCGACTATCGTTTGCATGAGAATGATGGCGATGAATTCAGCGAGCTTGCCTCCTCGTTTAACGATATGGCCGATATGCTGTCGTTTTTCGTTGCCGAGCTGAAAAAAGCCCGCGATTATCTGGAGGGCATCCTGGAAAGCACCGCCGATATAATCATCACGGTCAATTCTACCGGTAAAATTCTCTCGCTAAATTCCGGCGCCGAAAATGCCCTTGGCTATAAAAGATTCGATCTTTTAGGCAAACCTATAGAGATGCTGTTTGCCAATCCTCGCGATAGAGAGATAGCCATCGGCAGGTTGGAGCATCGTGAAAGCGTGGCCAACTACGAAACCAAATTCCGCACCAGCGATAACCAGATCAGGGATGTTCTATTGACTATCTCGCGTCTGCGTAATCCGGCCGGTGAAATGATCGGCACTATCGGAATCAGCAAGGATATCACCGAGGAGAAACGCCTGCAGAAACAGCTTATACAATCGCAACGTCTGGCGGCAATCGGCGAGGTGTTCACCGGCATTCAACATTCGATGAAAAACATGCTCAATGCCTTGAAGGGCGGCTCGTATATGGTCAGGACAGGCATAGCCAAAGATAATAAGAAGATGCTGGCCGAGGGCTGGGATATCGTGCAGGAGGGTATCGAAAAGCTCACCGCCATGTCGATGGATATGCTCAAGTACGTTAAAGAGTGGAAACCTCGCCCGGAGGATGTCGACCTATCGCAGTTGCTATCTGATATCAACCAGGTGATTGAGAAATCGGCGGCAGATAAAGGCGTGCTATTTCAGCTCCACTCCTCGCCTGAGATGCCTCTGGTTCAGTGCGATTCGCGGATGATTCACTCCTCGGTGATGGATATCGTTTCTAACGCCATCGATGCCTGCCTGTGGAAAGAGTATAGCGAGGGTGAAACACCCAGGGTTGAGCTTACCGCTTATCGCAATCATAATGGAGAAAACGCAGTTATCGAGGTGAGTGACAACGGCTGCGGAATGCCGGAGGATGTCAAGGCCAATATATTCGCGCCTTTTTTCAGTACTAAAAGCAAGGCCGGCACCGGTCTGGGTTTATCTATCACCTCGAGAATGATCGAAGTACATAATGGAAATATCGATGTCGAATCCGAACCCGATAAGGGTACCGTGTTTCGGATCGTGATTCCAATAACAGCAACCGGCGTAAACAAGGAGAACAATCATGGCCAAAAAAGTTCTGGTAGTTGACGATGATGTCAGCACAGTCAAGTTTTTATCAGCCGCTCTGGAGGAGAACGGCTATACTCCCATCTCCGCCGATAATGGTAGGGATGGTTTGGAGATGATAAAAGCTCAAAACCCGGATCTGGTTTTACTGGATGTTATGATGCCGAAAAAGACCGGGTTCGTGCTTATAAAGCAGCTCAGGATGGATGAAAAATACAAAGATTTACCGGTGATAATGCTTACCGGCGTGGCTGAGGTGTTGGATGATCTCGACGCCGAATCGGATGATACGCATGAGCGTCCCTACGACAGCCTTGCGCGAGGCAATGCGAAAAAATATCAAACAAATGCGGGATGACGGTATGCTGAAGCCCGATATGTTTATCGACAAGCCAATCGATCCGGAGGCGGTTATAGCCAAGGTGGAGGAGCTGATAGGGAAATAATCAGAGGTTGGTAATAGAATATAAGATATCACTAGTGTCCGGCGTTTTTCGCTAATTTTTATATTTTTCTTTGGAATTGTTAGTGAAAAATATTTTCCGATATAATTATTATATTCAGCGTATCATGCATCCTGACATGTCCTGCTGATGTTAGGCTTAGTTTCCTGGTTTCCAAGCGCTGCTTGGAAACCTTCTTGAGTCATGTAGAATGCGCATTCTGCCGGTAAACAAGCCACGTTGAGAAGCAGCGCTTCGCAACGAGATGGAAAGGCCGGACAGTAGTGATAAGATATAATTAGTTATAGCGAAAAGCCGAGGGCGACAAATCGGGTGCATAGTTCTGTAGCTGCTGACACCGGGTGGAGAAATCCATTTGCATTTCTCCCTTGTGCTCCAAACGTTGCCGTCTATTCCCTGTTTCCCGAGCGCTACCCTCTTTTCCCTGTTTCCCGAGCGCTGCTTGGGAAACGGCTTACCCGGCGTGGGCTATAAAATAACCGTTCCAATGCCAGCGGCATCACGAAGCAGCGCTTCGTAATGAGATGATATATTAATCTAAATTGTTTCTATAAATTCAAATTGTGTTTGTAATTATGTACGCGGGTCAGTCAAGCCCCGAGTGGGCTTTGTCTACTTCTTACTCTCAGGTATGGTCTTAATCGTCTCGATACAGAAATTACCGCGTGTACCGGCATCATAAGGACCGTGTATCAAATAGCAATGCTTATCGAGCTCGGGAATTACCCTGGCCGTGTACACATGAATTTTCGGGAACGTCTCGAATAACCTGTCCAGACCGGGCTGGCCGGTGAATATGCTGACTACCGCCAAATTATCCACCTCGTTATTATCAGGCGAGATCAAGCCCTCTTTCCTGAGGTAATCGGCGACCGCGAAAATAGTCCCGCCGGTAGCGCAGGTGGCATCCGCAATAATATACTTACGTTTTGGATTATGTGGTGGAAATTTGATATTCATCATGGTAAGCTTGGCGTTCCACGGATTATCACCATCCCGGGAGGCTGTTAATGTAAGCGTATCGGCATTGGGATATAATAGCTCGAACGGGTAACGCATGGCTTTAACCCCGCGCTCTATATATATGATAAGCGGCTGCGAGTCGATCACCTGGCTTTGGGTTTCCCCCCATTTAGTAGTGAATTCGAGCTGTTTAGTATCTAACAAACCTGAGGCTAAAGAGGCAAGCAGGAAAGTGATACGAGTAACCGCGCCGTTGTAATCACGTATATCAGCATCCTGTTGCATCATAATAGTAAGATCCTGCTCGATCAATGGGTTGGTATGGATAGTCAGGTTTCCGGTTACGGCTTTAGTTTGGCTCGTATTCATCGCTCCTCCCTTTATATTTTAAATTAATTGCGGCTAATTTATATAATTGCACCCAAAATATCAAATAGGAATATAGATAATGTCAAGATTCTGAAATACTATGTTAATTACTCTGCACATTTCTGGCAAAATAAACCGTATCCAGCTTGGGTTTGCCGGGCACCTCGTGATGGTGCAGGCATCGCGGCTCGTAATACGCCTCGCCCTCGATTGCTACCAGCGGCGAGTCGTAATCCGCCGGTCGGCCGTTTAACAGCCGCTGAGTTCGCGTGGCAGGCGCGCCGCATCCAGGGTATTTGCAGACAGCCGAGCCTTTGTAAACCTCGTTGGCCATACACAGGATATCCGGCATCTGGCCAAACGGTTCACCTTTAAAATCGAGATCAAGTCCGGCTATTCCTACATTCTTACCGTCCAGTAGAAGTTCCTCGATCACTTGCGTGAATCCATCTCCGAAAAAGTGCGCCTCATCGATAGAGATATAGCAATGAACCGTTTGTACCAGGTCGAATATGCCCTCGGGATTATTCTGGTCAACGAACTCCCAGTTAGCGTAATCGAGCGGATCGTTGCGAACATCCGGGGGACGGGTATCGATCTGTGGCCGGATAAATAGAAATCTGGCTCCGGGTATATGTTGAAGCGGTCTTACTCTATCTACTAATCGTCTGGTTTTAAACGAGAACATACATCCGGGAAAGACTTCTAGAACTCCCGGTTTAATAAAATCACCATTCGGGGGAACCATTCACACCACCGTTGCTTGAGAGGTTGTTGAAAAACCTGCCTGAGGTGGTAGGAATCCCTTCCTGTCACCTGGTTCCAAGCGGTATTTCGTCAGGAAAGGATTCCTAACGACGCTAATGACAAACTTTTCAACAACCTCCTAAAGAAGAATTAATATTAACATTACAACCGGGTGTTTATACGATGGAATTTCCGAGCTGTCAAGCCGCAATGAATAATAATTGAGCCTGAGTAGATGGTGCAAGCACACCTGTTTTTCTAAGTTGATGATTTACTGTCAGCTAACTTTTTTATGATGAAGAAATAATTTATTTAGATGTTTATGAGATGGGGTGAGGCGTAGGTCAGGAGCTGTAGCTCCTGACAACGGGGCGGGGATATTCGTTTGCTGCAAGCAGGCTAACCCACCTCAGATCTTCTATCCTGAGGTGGGCTGCCACTATTTTATCTTTCACTGAGCAGGAAGGAATCCTTTCCTTCCTGCTGCATTCATGCGGCATGTCGCCGGGAAAAGATGAATAAAGGACTTCGTTCGCCCAACAACTCATGAAATAGACTTCTCAATAGTCCCCCTGAGGTGGGCTACCACTTGTTGAATTCTCTGCTATTTCATGCATACCACGGTTGTAAAATCTTGCGCGGGTTAGTCACGCGTGACCTACCGCAGCATCATCTCACATCATACCTTACGAATGCCACCGAGGCCGCACCGAAAGCGACTATCGAATACATCAGTATCATACCGATTGGCAATACCGTGGGCGATATTGCCTCGCTCAATGTCTGTTTCGGTGGTGAGAATTTCGGCAGGCCGTCGGTATCGAGCTTGCCCGGCTCGCGGTCGCCGGCGCTTGACATGCTCTGATTGCCATCATCATCCATAGTAAAAGTAACGATCATCCTGCCCAGATCACCGGTCTCCTTCTTCTTCTTCTCTACATGCTCGTAAAACTCATGTCGGAAGTTATTGGCAGCGTCCTCGTAACGCTTCTTTATCTCGGCATCGGTGCCAGCTAAAGACATCGCGCCTATCTGATAAGCGGCCACTGGCGATATGCCCGAAAGTACGTAAGCCAACCTCTCTTGCTGTATTTTCCGTTGGCGTAAATCCTCTCGCAGTTTCAAATCGAAAGCATGAATTCTCTGTTCGAGTACATGCTGCAGCGAATCCTCGACCTCGAGCATCTCCCACAACATCTCATCATCGATTGATATATCGTCACCTTCCTGTTCGTATTCCGCCCAGCGCTCCGATGATCCCTGATTGAATTCCTCCATAAATCCTGGGAGTACTTGCTTAACTGCCCTTCTATTTCAGCCACGCGCGGCACGTTCACCATATAACCAGCAGCCATAATCCCGGCCCGGGGAATGATTATCACCAGGATAACCCAGATCACGAGGCTGATTAAAAACGAGGTAGAGGATTTTCGGGTAAGCGCGGATATCAACAACCCCAGCGAAATGAAGAATGTGAATAGTATCAGCGAAAATACCAGAAATAATATTATCTTCAGCCAATCCTCCGCACCAAGCGGCACATTGAATATCATCAACAAGAGAAGTCCCAGAAGTACCGGGATACTTATCGGAATAACCAGGCTGAGCCAGGTACCGACAATCTTGCCGGTCAGGTATTTAGCTCTTTTAATCGAATTGGATAGCACCAGCTTGAGCGTACCATCCTCTCGTTCCCCGTTTATGGCATTGAACGTAAACAGCAGCGCAAATAAAGTCAGCACGTATTGCACGATAAAACCGAAATCGATGAATCTGAATACGGCATAAATCGGATCATCCGAGTAAGCGCTGTTTTTTAGCTTGATACTGCTTTCATCGGAAATCGGCGTCCAGCGGCCGATATCGTAGTCGAGTCCTGAAACGAAAACCAGCATCGGATCGGGCTCGCGGTAAACACGCGTGTTCATACTGCTCCATGATGTAACTTGCTCTATTTTCTGATCTACGAGTTGCGAGGCCGAATGATAGCGCTCGTTCATCGCATTATATTCCCTGATCCCAGAATACATGGAAAGAAGTATCAGTATTGAGCAAACCAAAAACGTGCCGGTGAATTTGGGGCTTAATGAAATTGCTCTTATCTCTTTGTTTATCATATGTTTTAACATTATTACCTACCCTTACCTGACATCATACCGCACGAACGCGATGAACGCTCCGGCGAAAAACAACAGGTTAAAAATCGAAAGTAAGCCCATATCTTTCACCGCTCTATTAGCCGCCTCTTTAATACCGTGATTGGCAAACGTAAACGCCGGCATCTCCCCGATATCGATTGGCTCAGGCTTTTGTTGTTCGCTGCCATCATCGAAAGTTGCTGTAACTCTCAGGCCACTGCCTAAACTGAAACCGGTTTTCTCTTTGATAAACTCCCGGAACTCGTCCTGGTATTTGATGGCCTCATCCAAAAATCTGTTTTTCAGCCGAGTCGAGGTGCCGGCCAGGTCGGCGACCGAAAGCGAGTAGGCGGTTACAGGCGATATCCTGGCGATGCCCATTGCCCGAATCTCCTGCTGCCGCTGTTCGTTCGTTCGCTGCTCATCCAGACGGGATGACAATTTATTCATCTTGGCTTCACGGATGCCACTCAACGAATCGATATATCGGTTTATATTTCCGATATTAATCGTTTCGGGATCGCCCGTATTCGGGGCAATCGAGAAATTCATCATGCCATCCCGGAACTCCTCGGAAAGTTGCGCTGACAATATCGCCTTTTGATAGGTGATCTCATCCACGGATAATACATCCACCGAACGCGCCGCCATCAACACCGACGCCCGGGGAATTATATGCACGCACATCACCCAGATAACCAGTAGGATCAGAAACGAATTGGCCGAGTGATGAGTAAGCGCCGAGATGAATACCGAAAGATTGAGAAATACACCGATAAAAAGCATCCCGGAAAGTATTATCAAACCCAGGCGCAGCCATTCTCCCGAGTTCAGCTCTATTCCCATCAGCACGAATACCAGCACCCCTAATGAGATAGCAAGTATTATCGAAATGAATAGCGTAATCAACGAGCCGATCAGTTTGCCTAATATGTACTGGCCTTTCGGTATGGCGTTGGCAAACGAGAGTTTCAAGGTGCCTTTCTCCTTTTCTCCGCTTATCATATCATAGCCTAGCAGAATAGCGAATAGCGACAGGATGACAGCGAAAATGAACTCCAGGTCGATAAAGCGGAAGATTGCGAATATCGGGTCCTCGTTGTACCTGCTGTCCTCGGTGGGAATCGATCCTTGACCGGAGATATGAGCGGTGCGCCCGATATCGTTGGAGACGCCGGACACTAAAGCAGCCAACGGTTGAGGTGGCAGAAATATATTGATATCCTCGATATCAAACCAATCGGTCACTCCCTCCATCGACCGATACAGCTCGGATTTCGAAGCTTCATGCTGAGCTAGATTCAGCTTGTAACGCGTGGCCCCCAGGTAAAATGTCAGGATGACCAAAAACGCGCATACGCCGAATGTGATAACGAACTTGGAGGAGCCGACAAGATCGCGAATCTCTTTTTCAATGATGACCTTCAGCATAAAGCCCTCCACTTCCTTCATCCACGCCGTTAAAACCGCTCATATACTGAAGGTAAATATGTTCGAGATCCTTATCGGCAATCTCAGCCACTGATTTTTTCATCACCAGCTTACCGCGATCCATGATCGCCACCGTATCGGCTATCTCCTTGGCCCGAAATATATCATGAGTGGACATGAGTATCGCCTTGCGCTCATCTTTAAGTGATTTAAGCAGCTCTATGAAATCGCGCCCCGCTTTCGGATCGAGTCCCGAGGTAGGTTCATCCAGAAGTACCGCGGGAGCGTTTTTCAATATAGCTATGGCGATACCGCATTTTTGACGCATCCCTTTGGAAAAATCTTTCAGCTTCCTCGAATGGTATTTCTCATCCAGCCCAACCCGGAACAATATATCATGATAATCGCTTCGGCTGTATTCGTTTTGTCCGCCAAGATGCGCGAAGAAATCGAGATTCTGGATGGCAGTAAAATTAGAATACAACATCACGTTTTCCGAAACGAAGGCCACGTTTTTCTTGGCCTTCAACGGCTCCCCCGACGAGTCTATACCGTTTATTAAAGCCTGCCCTTCCGTAGGCTCTATGAAATTGAGAAAGATATTTATAGTTGTTGTTTTGCCTGCTCCGTTTCCGCCGAGTAAAGCGAATATCTCCCCCGGTTTCACCGTAAACGAGACATTGTCCAACGCTCTTACATCATCCTCGTATATTTTGGTCAGGTTCTTTGCCTCCAGTGCAGGCGTGAAATTTATGCTAGTCTCATTCATATCTTACCTTTCATTAGCAGTTATTTTCTTGAAAGCCTTATACCGTAAAATACTATTCCCCCGACAATCAGCAGAATAAACAACACGATAGCAGCCGTGCCGATAATATTGGTTTTGGAACGTATCTCCACCGTAGCTATCTTCTCGCTGCCTGATACCGGTAATCCGCTGGAAAGTCCTGAGGTTTTAATCCTGATCTCGTATTTACCCATCGCTATATTTTCAGGCGGGGTAAATTTGAGCTTGATTTTCGCCTCTTCGTTAATATCCAGCGAGGCTAGATTCTGGGGAATGATCTCTTTATCCCAATTGAGCGGCGGGTCGGCCTCGATCTCAATGTGGTCCAATCGACGACTGCCTTCGTTAACCAGGTCAAGGCTCATCTCAACTGTCTCATCGGGAAGTATACTACGATATAGCTGTGGCGCCCTGACTATCAATTCGCCTCTACCGCGAGGTATCAATTCCAGCCTGACATAGCCAATATCGAGAGCAATCAGTTCCTCCTCCGTCCAGTGATGTTCACGCTTACCGCTCACATCCTTGAGCTTGTTTTGCGGCATTGCCAGGGCATAGAAAACGATCGGCTCATCCATCGCGAGTTCGGCCCCGGTCCTGTCGGGCAACGTTATTTTCAGGATAGCATTTTTAGTCCGGCTGCTTTCGTTAAACTTGACCTGCCTCAGCCTGACATTACCGTCGGCATTGCTGAAATAATGGCTTATTTCCGAGGGTAGGTTGACCACCTCGAGTGAGAATGTATTTTCGATACCACTGAACAGCTCGAGTGTCAAACCGTAATTGGCGGTTTTGCCGAGTTCGACCTCCTGAGAAAACTGCTCCGATTGAACTGCGACTTTATTCACCGAGGAATCTTTTTGAAGAAATATTTTCATGCTTCGCTGATTTCCATTACCGTAAATTACGAACACGGTTACGGCGTCAAGGTCTTGCAGAAGCCGGAAATCGATCGTCTGCGGTTGGCTATATCGAAGTTCGGTAATTTTTGCCTCATAAGGCTGGCTGACTATAGCGTTGTCATCGTTCATCAACGACACGTAAGTATTGTGTATAATATTAGGTTGAAGAGACCTGAAAAGCTCGTCATCGATCTTGAGCATCTTCTGAAACTCCTCGGAACCGCCTGAGGTGTTGGCCATTGTCAAACGCACATGGCGGGAGCCATCGGGGGCATGGTACTTTACCGCTGATTGCACCGAGATAAACTGTTTTTCGAACAACACGGCCAGCAGCGATTGCTGATAGTTTACCTCGGCATCGGAAAATACGCCACGCGCTTGATCGAGTTCGGTTTGCGAGATAAGGCGCTTATCGAACAGTTCTTTCTGCCGCTCGTATTCCGCCCGGGCAACCTCGTATGATTCCTTCGCCCGCTTCAATCCCAGCAGACGGTATTGATCATCGCGTTCGTTAAAAGTGCTGTAAGCCTGGCCGAAAGACGCCTGGCAGGAAAAGCCTAGTAGCATTATGAAAAGCAGTATTTTCAGGCGCGATTTTATCACGATACATCCTTTGTTTAATTATCCCGCTTTTTGAATAATTGTTTGTTGTTCCGTTTGAGCAGGTTTGATATACGAACATTCCTTCTCCTTATCTCCGCTGAGAAGTTTCAGTTTTACCATATCGCCTTGCTTTATACTTTCGTATATCTTATCGAATTCATCGGGAGAGCTTATTTCCTTGCCCTGTAATTGAACGATATAATCTCCCTTCGCCGGTGTATAGCCGGTAAACTCCGGCGACATATTGGAAATGACATCGCTGATGACAACATTATTGTCCGCAGTGGAGATCATCATCCCGTCAATAAACAAGGTCGTCATAGTTTGCACCTCGCTCGATCCATCCATAGTTATTTGCATGTTGTTTGGCAATACCTCAGGATCGGCTTTCTCGAATTTCAACAGCTTCATTTTGCCGTCACGTAGAATGCCTAGTTTGATAATTTCACCGAATGTTGCGTTATCGTATATTTCTTTGAGTGGTTTCACCGAGGTTATTGTTTTACCGTTTACCATCTTGATAATATCACCGAAACGAATATCCAGCGCCTTATAGGCATCCGCTCTTTGATCCTCGGGAAATACCATCTGCACCGTAACGGTATCGTTCATCCCGACTATTAAGCCGCCGAATTCGTTGATATTCATGACCTCATCAGGGTCATCTATTACGAGCGTGGTAACTGCCTGAGAATATCCCGTGGCTACCATTAATATTAAAGCGAATACTAGACTGGCAATCGCCGTGCGGCAATGCTTTTTCGTCCATACTGATGGCCTCATCATAACTCCTCTCGTTGTTATTATTTTGCTTGGTTCTATTACTGTATATAAATTGATAAGTTACTCCGGGAATAGTTAAGAAATGTTATCGAATGTTAAATTATGTTAAATTGAGTGCTTATCGCTGGATTTTCGCCTATATTAATTACATGATATTGGGTACCAAAAAAGTCGGCACGTTAATAGCGTTGATCGTAGTATCCCTGGCCGGTTTGATTTTTCTGCAAGGCTTATTGCTTAGGGATGCCATCAAATCGCGTGAGCAAACGTTCAACAACAATGTCGCCACCGCGCTTAACTCGGCTATCGACCTGATCGAGGTTCATCAAGCGGTGTCGGTTATCATCGATGTTGCCGGTGACCTGGATGATCTCGACAGCATGACTATCACCGTGGACGCCGATGACTCCTCGATGGCTGATACTGTCAGATCGAAATTGATATTGTTTAAAGCCGACACCGTTATCACCCGGGAAGGCTGCTTCGATAGTACGATTTTCAGCACCTGTATTCAAAACGGTACTCTCGACTCAATCAACTTGCTGGATAAGCGGCGACGCAATGACATCGAGATATTCAAAACCGAAAAACATAAATTCAAAACAGGAAGTGATAGTTCAGCGAGTAGCATCAAAATATTCGGCGCAATTACCGACAGTAGAGTCGATTTCATGCAAAGGGTACTTAGCCAGATGTGGGTTTCGGAATCGGTGCCGGTGGAAAGTCGAATCGATTCGGCCCTGATCGATTCCAGCCTTACCCGGAGTTTGGCCGAGGTCAATGTTTATCTTGATTATGTGTTCGGTATCAGTCTGAGCAAACCCGATTCGCTAATAATCGCCCCGGCGAAATTCGAGGACGAACTGATAGCTACCGGATATCGCACGCGCCTTTTTCCTCTCGATATTTTATCACCCGATACGGAGTTGCTACTTTATTTCCCGGATCGGCAGGTATACCTGTGGAAACAGATATTACCGATGCTTGCTATAATTGGAATATTTCTATTAATAATCATAACGACATTCATTTACACCATTAAAGTGATACTCATGCAAAAACGTAATGCGGCGCTGATGGCGGATTTCGTTAACAATATGACTCACGAATTCAAAACACCTATCTCCACCATCACGTTAGCAACAGAGGCGATACTACGAGAGGATATGATATCCGACAATGAGAAGGTCAGGCAATTTTCTAAAATGATTCAGGATGAAAACAAACGTATGCGCAATCAGGCGGAAAAAATACTACATATGGCTTCGATGGAAAACGGCGATATCAAACTTAACCTCGATTCGATCGACATTCACGAGGTCATAAAGGAGGCAGTCGATAACATATCGCTTTCGGTTGCCAAACGATCGGGAGCCGTGGCTTTCGAGAATAAAGCTGATAACCCGGTCATAAGCTCGGATAAAGTTCATTTGAGCGGTATCATTAATAATCTTTTGGATAACGCGTTGAAATATTCGCCTGAATATCCCAAAATTAATATCTCTACATTGAACGCCGATGGAGGTATTTATATTCGAATATCCGATAAAGGTATTGGAATAAGTAAAAGCGATTTAAAGATGGTATTCAATAAATACTACCGGGTTTCATCCGGTGATGTTCATGATGTCAAAGGGTTCGGACTGGGCCTCAGCTATGTCAAGTTGATGGTCGAGGCGCATAAAGGCAAAGTTGAAATCAAAAGCCAGCCCGGTAAAGGAACGAGGGTTGAGTTGTACTTTCCGCAGAAAGATTGAGTACTCCACCTATCTGGACGCCGCGTTATCAAAGAGGCGATCAACAGGTAAAGGAATAGAAGATGACGGAATCATCAAAAGCAAAAATACTCCTGTTAGAGGATGACCATAACCTCGGCCTGATAGTCTGCGAACATCTCAAACTGCATGGATATCAGGTCACCCTTTGCCAGGATGGCCGCGAGGGGTTGGATACTTTCAACACCGGCTCTTTCGATCTTTGCCTGGTCGACATCATGATGCCTAAAATGGATGGTTTCGCTTTTACCTCGGAGATACGAAAAAAGAATGAGTCCGTACCGATCATCTTCCTCACCGCTAAATCTCTTCAGGAGGACAAAATCAAGGGCTTCAAAGTCGGTTGTGATGATTATATCACCAAGCCTTTCAGTGTCGAGGAATTGATGCTTCGTATGCAAGCGGTATTGAAGCGAGTCAACCGGGATACTGGTGGAGATTCGCCAGGTAGTTTCGAGATCGGCGATTTTATTTTCGACAGCGACAAACGAACCCTGACCGGTAAAACATCCGAGTTCAAGCTCACCTCTAAAGAATCCGAGCTATTGCGCCTGCTGTGTTTGAATGTCAATCACACTTTGGAGCGCGGCGATGCCCTTCGTCAGATATGGGGTGATGAGAATTATTTCAACAGCCGCAGTATGGATGTTTTCATATCCAAGCTCCGTAAATATCTTAAACCGGATGACCGCATAGAGATAGTCAATATCCACGGCCGAGGTTTTAAATTACTGGTGAATAAGTGATGAGTGACTATCTTTAATCGCAGGTCAGCGAACTGCGGCTCCTGCTAAGGGGCGGTGTAACCGACTTACACGAAATACGCCGATTGAGTATTCTACTGATTCATGCAAGTATATTCGATATTCCATACGCTGGTTAGTCGGGAACCACGGCTTACCGACCTACTGGTAAGCGGACTCGCTCAAGCTTGAATCACCGGTTATATCTGCATCCGTCTCCCATGCAGACACCTCCTGATGATTAATATACGCCTTATCTACGTGTCCGTCAAAGCGAGGAAAGATCAGTCTCTTACTACCCAGGCACGCGGAATTATTTTTGAGACCCATTTTTTGGTATTATTTCAAGCATTATGTATTCTTCTAGCTGCTCAACATATTATAAAAACAAAAACCGCGCCAATTCTATTGGCACGGTTTTTAAGCTTAACTTCGCTATAATTTTAACTACGCCGAGTTGTGTGATTTGCGAACTTTGTGTTTTACCATTTACTAAGTTATTCAATTGACTCTATTGCATGAATAAGATCATTCATAGTATCCTTAGCATTCTTATATAACTTATCTTGATACTGTCTTTTATTCTCTTTTTTACTTACAAATTCACATTTACTTTTGTAATATATTAATGAATCATAACCATCGAATAAAGCATCAAGTTGATGAAATTTCAAATTATCAATCTTATTTAGATAACTTTTAAATACATCCATCCTTAATTCATCACCAGCTGATAATAACACCTTCACTTTATTTGATTCATTATCTTCTATAGCTATATCTAACGCTTCAACATTTAACTCTAATTCCTTAATTAGTATCTTTTTTACATTCCTAATCCTTTTTCTTTCATCAATAAACTTATCAATTCTGCTTAAGAAAAAACCAATAAAAATACCTGCAAATCCTATTATCCATTCGTAATTCATATGTTAAACATTTTATTTATTATTTAAGAATCCCACGATATAGTTACCGTTGAATCTAATTCTGATTCAAATTTAATTATTTTATGCTTTTCATCATAATGTTCTACATATATACCTTTACTGTCTTCTTTGATTTTAATACCCTTAATAAAAATAGATAAGTATTTTTTCTCTTTTAAATCTTCATAAAATACGGCAAAATATAAATATACCGTCTTCTTTCTTTCTAACTTCTTAAATGCTTTTTCATCTCCGCTTAATTTGCATGCTCTTTTAATATCCTTTTTTGGTAATATAAAAGTATAAACATCGCTTTTTGGAGGTACTGGTAAAATGATATTACTCGCATTATCACAAAATAATCTTGGCTTTATTACATAAGCATTTACTGCAACAGTCTCCCCACTATTTATCCATGAATAATGAATATCCATAGAATCTAAAATATCTTCAATAATATTATTTATTTCTACTTCATTCTCTCTAGATTCAAATGTCTCTAAAGTATCTAAATTTACAAACAATTGTGGCTGTAAATTAGCTTCATTGTATTTTGCCACATCCTCGTTTATATCATATAATAAATAAGCATTGTATAACATACCTCCAGCAATCGCTATAGTAGCTATATCTACTATTATTTTCCAATATTTATTTTCCTGAACTTCCTTTCTTATTTTTTTATTATATCTTCTTTTTACCATTCTGGATTATCCCTCAATAATATTACTAACCTCTACTCCACCTAACAGTTTGGTTATTAAATCATGCTTATTTGGTTTTCATGAATGCCGCGAACATTGCGATTATGGCCACCCCATGGGCACGCAAGTTCAGCGTAGGGTAATAGTTTTATTATTTTAATTACATATTCAGATATTAAATTTCAATTTTATCTTTAGCCGCAATAAATGATGCTCTTATTTTTGCATCCAGATCACCTAAATCTCCTAATAGCTTGCTTCCTTTATCTTTTAAAACTTTAGCCTCATATGCCTCAGTAAACTCTTTTAACTTTATACCAATTTCTCTTAAAATTTCATCAAGATTATTTATGTTACTAAGGCTATAACTACGCTTTTTTACTTCACCAATATAATCTTGAACTAGCTTAGCCGCTTTAGAAGAATCTTTCCCTCTCAATTCCGACTCTCTCATTGCTGGCCCAAAATCACGTAGTTCACCATAAGTTTCATCCCATTTTGTCTTTAATTCAGCCAATTCAGATATTTTTCGCTTATTCGATAATTGTTCCATTACATATGATGCATATTTCCTTGCCCTACCTGCAAATCGCCATGATATTATAGCTCCAATAATAGACGCAATTGAACCAATTATATATATAACCTCTAACACTATTTATAATCCGGATGTATTTTTGCTTCAATTATATTTTTGATTTCATCTTTTTTTAGATTAAATTTATCATCAATCTCCTTCCACACTTGAAGCATTCTACGATACATCTCAATTACTTGACGATGACTGTTTAAATCAAAATCAGGTCTACCTTCTAAAACTTCCTGCCACCGTTCTTGAGTTAGTATTAAAAAACGTGCATATCCTAGTCTTCCTGATGATGAATTTCCGTCAAACCCTTCGAATTCTAATTGTTTAGCATCTATATCTTCTTTTTCATCTATTCTGCGGTAGCTAAAAAGTAACGCCCGATACATATCTAGTATATCCATAACTTCTTTGCAATCTTCTACTGAGATTCTGCTCTCTAATATTGTCGCATTAAGATCGTTATAATGAAGTTCATATCCCTCTTCAACTATCGTGCGCATCCTTTTGAATAAAACAGCTTCTTTTGGATAGAGAGCTTCAAGAATACAATATTGATTAGAAAGCATTAAGCGTTCATTAACGGTTAGCACTATTCTTCTTTCATTCATAAGTTCTCCTTCAATCATCAATTTAACAAAATAAACTACACACACATTTCAAATTATATTCTCAATAATACCTTTTAAACAATGCTAAGTCAAGATGGATTTTATACGCAAGTAACTACTATTACTTCTTCTGTCAAATGGTTTTAAAAAACCGTGTCCTCTCGGTCACGTTTGAATCTTTTAACCCCCTCCGGTGAAAATTTGCCATATATAGTTGCCAAGCAACTACTTGCTACCATTATGTAGCCTCTATGTGTACTCTACTACCCCCCCGTGTTACAGGCACGCGGAATTATTTTTGAGACCCATTTTTTCGTATTATTTCAAGCATTATGTATTCTTCTAGCTGCTCAACATGGTCTTATATCACGGTGTCACGGATCGGATTAATATTTAGCAGCTGGGATCGGGTTAGAAACGAACATTTTTGTTTTAAGTGATTTCCATAATACTTCGATTTAAACAAGCCTCTCTTTATTCTGCTCCTCAAGACTGGTGAATGTCCGGCTTTTCAGGGCGTTGCTTTTGACATACTTCACACCGCTTTTCACGTGGGATGCTGCGCACAACCTTACCTTTGAAACAAGGTATACGATCGTAGGTAAAAACACGAAGCCGTAATGCCGGGCGAACTCGACTATCTTGGGATTAAGCTCAGGATCATACCAAGGCGGCGAACATAACGTTTGACCGAACTGTAAGAACCGTTGAAACCATGCTCCTCGACCAGAGCCTGCCAGATCCGCTGGCCGGATAGATTCTGCTCGAGCCTATAATTGATGATCTCATCGAAAGGTTGACATAAGCTTGGTGGACCTAATGAGTGATCCGGCAGCATTAACCCGGGGGTCGCATTGGCCGGTTTTGAGAAGTCTGTTATATCTGAGCCGGGGTCGGGTTGGCCGGTTTTGAGTGCCGTAACCGATCATACCGGGCCACTGTCTCACGATGAATACCCAGTTCACGGGCTATCCGCCGATGTGACCAGCCCTGCTCCAGTAAGCCTATAATCGCCTGAACCATAACCATCTTGAGCTGATTCGCCATATCTGTCCTCCTTTACGGATAGACAATATGGCAAATAAAGCCTCCTCAAGTGGCCGGTTTTAAAGCGATCCAAACTGGCCGGTTTTACCCGACCTATGACACAAAATGGCACGGTAGGCTCCGAAGGGTTACAAATTTATTAGATCAACGACACCACGATAAAAGAATAAAAGAGATTTGAAGTAATTAACAAAGCCGATGTAAAACCCGGTAAAAATCGGTGCATCTGCTATACAATCTAAGATGTAAGGTATTTAATAATAGCAAATGAAAAAGATAATCCTTCCCTTCACTACTCGTAAAAATAAGCCAATGTTGTGGCAGATAATATTCAATTTTACTCAATGTGATTTATAAAAAAACTGCCGGGGATCAGGCCCGGCAGTTGTTATCCCTAGAAGGACTGTGTCAATTGCATTATCAAGAACAAGTTCCACTGACTGAATAGATAATAGAATTAAGTACAAAGATTACGCTATATTCTATTTATCTAATTTCATTTTTTTCAATACTTCGACCTGTAATTGCACAAAACGTGCGCATGCGTCGAGTTTACTCGTAAATGTAGAAATTGAATCGGATTCTATTCTATTAATTATATAATTATTCTCGCTTTCTTTCCTAACGTACCACCCATTACTAATTCTTTGGTCATCAGAATAATTAAACCATGATTCTATAAGATAAGGGCAACTTCTTAACTCTGCTTTGATCTCATCGATAGATATTTCTTCTTGTAAGGTTAAGTATCCTGAGTCCAGAAATAATTGGTACATAGAAATATTTCTTCTTCTATAGAAGTCATTAGCCAAATTGACTATATTATCTACAACAGTTTTTCTATCCATTCATCCTCCTCAACGAAACATTCTTGTACCATCCGCACTTAGATTGTAACCATGTACGTTATTAAGGTATCTAAGCTCATCTCCGTAAAACCCTACCATTGTATTAAGTTCATCTAAACCACTTAAGGGAGTTGCCAAAATGAATTCATCTCCTCTTTTGACAGCTTCATCAAGAAATGCTCTGTTTAAAGCCCATCTTCCTTCGCGATCCAATGAATTCCAAACTTCGTTTGATACTTTAAAATAATTTGCGCCAAGTTCTTCTGCCAGTGGTTCGTATTGGCCCACTTTTCCGATGACTGTCTTCCCGCTACTTAGAACTTTAGATGCATTCCTTACACCTCTAAAAGTATTGAACAAATCAGCAAAATTATCAGCATGTCGAATATAGCCAAGTACATTTGGTCCACCTATTCCAAAAACAAACGTTGCGTCTAGCCCAATTGCCCCCAAACCTAACCATGATGGATTTGCCTGGTATTCCTTTACAGTCCAATATAAACATGTTATATCTGCTGATGTTTCAAGGCATACGTACGTAAGGGCAGCTATTGTTAGCCCTTCATTTCCATCCCTGTCTACAAACTTTACCGGATTATTTAAAGAATAGCTATATGGATTTCCAAAGTAAAGCCCATAATTAAGATTTTTATGGTTACCACCGGCTTTTGTACGTATTCAGAACCTTTTTGACAGATTTAGGCAAAATCTAAGAGACAGTTTTGATAATATCAAGCTAAAACCTGCTTTCTCATATTTTGTTGTTTTCTAAGACTTAACGTCCTCTTTTTGATCTCATCTCGCTTACTTAAAATATCTAAATCTCTACCATAGTAAACATCGGCAGGTGTTAAATTATCCAGTGATTCATGATATCTCTGATTATTGTAGTACTCCACGAACTGCTCGATCTCATGTTCCAACTCACCAGGCAGATAGTAATGTTGAAGTTTGATCAGGTTCTTCATGGTGCGGTGGTACCGCTCGATCTTGCCCTGTGTCTGGGAATGATAGGGAGCGCCTCGGGTATGCTCCATGTGATGGCTGTCGAGATACTCCTTGAGTTGGGCTGCCAGATAGCAGGGACCGTTATCCGACAGCAGTCTCGGTTTGTTTAGAACGTGAATTGCATCGATACCGGTGATATCAATCGCAATATCCAGTGTCTGTTTGACATCATCAGCAGTCATCGAGCTAAACAGTTTCCAGGAGATGATATACCTCGAATAATCATCCATAACCGTAGACAGGTAATACCAGCCCCAGCCGACTATCTTGAAATAGGTAAAATTAGTCTGCCAGAGCTCGTTTATCCCGGTGGTCGGATGTTTGAACTTATCCGAGGCCCTTAAAACGATGTAGGCTGGCGAGGTGATCAGATCGTAAGCCTTCAATGTCCGGTAAACACTCGATTCCGAGATAAAGTACTCCTGGGTATCGGTGATATACCAGGCCAGCTCTCTCGGGGACTTATCAGGATGCTCCAGAGCTATATCAACAACTTGCTACTTTACCTGATCGGGGATACGGTTCCAGAACTTCCTTGGCGATGTCTTCCTGTTGGCCAGACCATCATAACCATACTCTCGATACCGCCTGTACCACTCGTAGAACGTGCCCCGGTTGATATCAAGCTCCAAGAGGGTTTTCCTGACACTCAGTTCCGAGTTCTCCACCGTCCTGATTATCTCCATCTTCTCAGCTTGGGCATATCTCATACACCGCCCAAGCCTGACTCCAAACCATTCAAGCTTTTTTTGAGCACCCGATTCTTCAGCAACAACTCAGCTGCCAGCTGCTTCAACTGATCGTTCTCCTGCTTTATACCGTTTACCTCAGCGCTGTTAGCCTCCCGAACCGTATCTCCCTGCAATCGTTTCTTACCTGCCTCTAAAAAATCCTTACTCCAGCGATAGTAGAGATTCGGCACAATACCCTCTCTTCGGCAAATCGCGGCGATGCTTTCCTCCCCCTTCAAACCCTCCAAAACAATACGAATCTTCTCCTCAGAGGAATACTTCTTCATGGTTTTACGGCGAATCTCCCGCACTACAGATTCCGGATTATGATTGTTGTCTTTAGTCATGGCCAGCTCCTTTCATCAGGTTAAGCTAACCAAAACCATCTCTTAACTCAAATGCCAAAATGGCACGGTAGGCTCTGACAAGATACACTGTGCCTAATTAAGTGTGGGCTAACATGCACATTTACTTTATCACCAATTCTCTGAAGAATCCTCAGCACGTTTCTATGATCTAACGGTCTTCCCTGCATTGTGCAAAACAGATAGTCGCCGTTTATATCACGCCTGTGATTCATTAGGAATTTGTAGATATACTTAATAGTCTTGGTGCCTATGGGTACAATGCGTTCTTTACGTCCTTTACCGAAGATAAGAATTGTCCCGCTATCCAGGTCGATATCTTTAATTTTGATATTTATAAGCTCGCTTAATCTTACCAACGTATCATAGAAAACAATAATCATACAGAAATTCCTCATTCCAGTATAGGTCTTTTTATCAGGGACAGATAACAGTTTCTCTATCTCTTCTTCTGATATAATCGGTTTGATCCGCTTCTCTGTTTTAAGCAAATCTATCTTCTCTGCCGGGTCTTCCTCTACCATTCCTTCCTCTAAGAGGAACTTGAAAAATATCTTCAATACTTTTACCTGGCCATTTATAGAGATATCTGCCAGGCCGCGGTCTTTTTGGAATAAAATATACTCCTGGATCGTGCTCTTTGATACTGACTCAAACGGCAAGCGATTCTTTTTCAAAAAGCGATAGAAATACCCCAACCTTTCGCCATAAACAGATATTGTTTTAGGGGATAGATTCTTGGTTCGAATGTGATATTCGAATAATTTTAAGGCCCCTTTCATATTAACATCATCGACAATGCTAACTAACTCTTTAAAATGACATTTCATAGTCAGACGCTCTTTTCATGGTTTCTGGCCATAAAAAAACGGACAATAAGTTTCTGTAACTCATTGTCCGTTAAATAGTTAACTACGCCCAGGAGGAGTTGAACCCCCAACCTTCTGATCCGTAGTCAAGATACTCCATAATTAACCCTAACCTCATGGAGGTCTTTATGTTTACTAATCAAGCGACCTATGACACCACTATTCTATTTCTCGAAGATTGCCAATTTCGGGGTCTTTCGCGGTCAACTATTAATGACTACAGGTGGCATCTAAATGAAATGCAAAATCAATTAGGCGATTTATCAAAAGCCCATCGTAACGCAATCAAAAGGCTCGTCCTGATGAAAAAAGAGACGGGATTAGCGCCTGCCAGTGTCAACCATTACATACGTGTGGTAAAAGCCTTTTTCACCTTTCTCCATAAAGAGGGGTATATCAGCGAGAATATCATGCGCGGTTTATCCCTGATGAATGAACCCAAAAAACTCAAACCGGTATTAGGGCCGCATAAGATTAAACTGCTGCTCGAGGCTATCAAAGGTGATGAGTTTTACGTCCAGCGAACAAAATCGATGATTCTCCTGATGTGGGACACGGCTATCCGTCTTAACGAGACTGTCTCGATCACCCTTGAGGATATTGATTACAGGAAAAACTCAATCCATATAATAGGCAAAGGCGAAAAAGACAGGTTCGTACCGATTGGCCACAAATCGAAACTAGCGATCCTCAAATACCTGGAGATTAGAGGCGTCAACCAATCCGAATGGTTGTTCTGCACGAAAGAGGGCAACCAGGTTGGCAAACGCATATTTCACAGGATCCTCGGGCGGCTCGGAAAGAAGATCGGCTCTAAAACAAACCCGCATCTTTTACGTCACAGCGCGGCCACTTTCCTCGCCCGCTCCGGGATGCCGGCCCAACATCTGCAAATTCTCCTCGGCCACTCCGATCTGGGCACCACCCAACGTTACATCAACCAGGTGTTAAATTTAGAGGGCCTGAGAATGAGCCATCGCAAATATTCACCGGGAGATCATCTATAGTAATGAAAAAAGCCGGGGTATCGAAATGATATCCCCGGCTTTGCCCCTGTGGTTGGTGTGCTAAGTATTATCTATCATTTTACCAGCAACAACTTTTTAGATTCAGTAAACTTGCCAACCTCTATTCGATAAAAATATATTCCTGAACTGAGGTCACTAGCGTTAAATACAGCTTGGTGCATACCGGCTTGTTTGTACTCATTTACAAGGTTTTTAACCTTACGTCCCAAAACATCATAGATTTTAATGGAGACATCTGAGGCTTGAGGTAATGCATATTCTATTATTGTACTTGCATTGAAGGGATTGGGATAATTTTGCCCGATAGAAAAAGCATCAGGAATAAGATACTCTTCATCATCCTTGACATCGACCATTACTTCATAATAACCGCTATCAGGGCCGCCATAGTCACTCTCTCTCCCGCCGGAATTATCAACAGCCGCCTTTATCCAATAATAATATATTGTGTCAGGAAGCGGAGGCGTATCTAGAAAAGATGGGGTTTCCTGCCAGTTTCCCAATGGTGTTTTTGTTCCACCTATAGAGTTTGCCCTGAAAGCACAATAATAATTGGCATTAGGAACGTTGTTACAGCGAATATAAATCTCGTTATCTAGACCATCACTGGCATAAACACTGGTTGGAGCAGAAAGTGATTCAAAAATACGTTGGCCTTGTACATAGCTACTATACCCACTTTCACGGGCACCATTGAAAGTCGCTGCGGCTTTTATGTAATAATAGTAACTTGTTCCAGAAAGAGCAGTGACATCAAGAAATGTAATGCCTGTTTGCCACCCGGATGTCAATTCGGTTTCAGGCGGGTTTGCATTCGGTATCGTTGAGCGAAAAACCCGATAAACTGCATTGTATGGACCAAGTGAATCTCCCCCCGGATTAGGAACAAGATAAGTTCTATGGCTCCATGATAAATGTACACCGTCCGATTGATCTTGAGAAGCCAAAAGTCCAGTCGGGGATTGAAGCATGGGCCCTATTCCTCTCAACCTTGGATAGCTAACGCCGTTATTAATAGCCCAAACATTAGAAAAATCCCAATTAGTACTATATTGTGAAGTATAGGTAGCTTGGAGTTTGGCTTCTGTATCGTTTATACTATGACAATTGATGACAGTACCTCCATCATTACAGGTAACTTGGTCAATACCTGTTCTATCACGGTTCCAAAAAGAATTGGATGCTGTTGCATAGTGTTCGCCGACAAGCGCTCCGGGGCAACCTCCTTGTACAAAACCATTTGCCAAACAACAATCAATAGTTGATGCTCCCCCAGTCTCCCCAGCAATCCCTCCGGCGGCATAATCTGAAATTACACGAGCCTCATCAAGACAATTACTTATAGAGCCATTAGAATAATGAAAACCAGCGATACCTCCGACCTGATTATGGCCATCAACTAATGGGTTATTAACATAGCATTCTATTATTGAGCCCACATTTTGCCCAACAAGTCCACTAACTCCATCAGCCTCACAATCACTACGATCTCCATCAACGGTAATATCCGACCAGCACCATTTGATTTGGCCAGAATTGGTTCCGGCAAAACCACCGATATAGTCAGGGCTAGTGTCCGTTGAGTCCGCTTCTACATCACCGTCATTCAATGAACTTACAGAGCAATTGATAATTCTACCAGTGTTAGTTATTTCGCCAATCAAACCTCCTGTATTATCGCCTCCCTTACTTTCAAGATCATCTATATAAGCATGGCAGTTAACTACTGTTCCCGCGCATTCACCGGCAAGGGCTCCTACCGATCCCCAGCCATATATTCCATCATCAGCTACTGTAAGGTTCTTCACTACAGCATTATCCATAAGTACAGAAAATAAACCTATATACGATTGAGAGCGGCGATCGATTTGAAGGTCGTACACTTTAAATCCTTGACCATCAAGGGTTCCTCGAAAATAATGCTGATAATCTTGACCAATGGGTTGCCAATTTGGAATTACGCCAGCGTCTATATCATTCATCAGTACGTAGTATCCGTTCCGCGGATGTTGGTCGTCACTGCCAATCTGCTGGAGTTGGGAGGCATTAGATATTCGAATTGTATCTAACTCTGTGGGAAGCGGCTCAATAATTAAAAAATTCGCATCGCTCAAATCGATAACTGAATTGTCAAGGGAAGAAATCCTTACCTTGTAGTCGGAATCTTCGGGCAAGTTTGTCGGAATATAACAACTTGCCCATGTTATATTTCTGGCCGTATCGAGATTACACCGGAAACTCCCGCCCTTCCAAAGATCTATTATAACTGTATCCCCAACATTGCCTTCAAATTCCCATGTAATATGCTCTGTTCTACCATTAAATACGGTATCGCCGCCGTTCGGGGATAATAATGTAATTGATCTATCATCCTCAAAAGCTGGGACTATACCGAGATAACATCGATCATTTTCCGGTGAACCGGGATATAGGTTATCAACCGAGTACCAAGTATTATGACCATCGGCCCAGCCATAATTAAAATGTAGTTGATTTTCACCGCCGGAATTTCTCCATCCATCACATACAATTGCATGACCACCCCAGCCTGTTTGGTAAATCCTATAAAGTAACGGTCTCGCTAAATCAAGCTCTGCTTTGATCATGTTAAACCAACTTTCGGCTGTATGGTCAGGTCTGCTTTCTTGATCTATTTCATTAGCATATCTAAAATAAGCAGGTAACACAGAAACACAATGGCTTGTAAATGCTCCAGAACCACCGACATGGTAATCCATTTCATAACCAACGCCCACTTCATAGCATAACTCAGCTACTGCCAAAGCTTGATCATCATTATACCCTTCAGAGTAATCAAGCAGAATATTTGACCAATTATAGGGATCGGTGAAATCGCCGATGAGATTACATCCCGGAGCACTGCCATCACCGCGCCAGTAATATGTATGTGAACCATTTCCAGAAGGTGGCCATTGCCAATACCGCATGATTTGAGCAGTTGCTGTTGCTACACAACCAACTACGCATTGCCCTCCATCATTACCAACAGGACATAGGTCATAGTATGGCTCACTTTGATGCCATTCGCTTTCTAACAAAGGACCAACATCCATGATATTGCAAGGAATGTAGTCATTGTAAATATTTGCAAACGTATAAGCATCTAATGACCATAAATTCCATTTCCCCCGATTTATTTCAACAGCATGCGTCCCATTGGGACTATCATCAAGAACGATTTTCCCAGAAAGATAATTTTCAACTAATTTGTTTCTCTTTAGCATATCATCTTTTAATACTCTTGCAAAACTATAATCGCCACTAGTTTCTAATTGCTCAGTAGTGGAATATGCTACAACGGGCACAATTTCACTAAATTTCGCAACTAAGATATATCCAGTCGGATTAACAAAAAATACATAAGCTAAAGTATCGTTTCCCGATACTAAAGCTTTATAATCACCTATAAGAGGATTTTGTGATTGATTCCAACTGTTTTCAAGATTTTTACTGTGGAAATAAAGCCAGTTATCTGCTACATTTATTGCGGTATTTATCGTAACTTCACCAGCGAATAGCATCGCAAAATTAAACAATATAACTATTGTTAGAATTATTGATTTTTTCATGACATCTCCCTATAATTTAGTTATCACGATTTAAGCTACCTTATCTTGTTTCTCTATATTACTAATAGCTGCTAAAGATGAAATTTGTAGAAAATACTATTGCGGATTTTCTGCAAGCCGAAGCTGAGCCTCGCTTACCCAGCCTGAATCTGTCCAATAAAGCACCGAATCTAATAATTCCTCACAGTATTGATGCAATTCAACCGGCTCAAGCTTGCCATCGACAACAAGCTCATTGCGCCGCTTTTTAAATGCATCGCTTGCACTGGCACCGACTACTCGAAAACTACTATCTACCCAATAACTAATGACTGCTTTATGTTCATTCATTTCCCATGAGTTCGAGCAAACATCGACCAAAACTGTATTGTCTTTATCAATTGTCATCGATACCGGTGTGTTGTATGGCGAACCTATCAACTCCTCTATATCAGTATTAGGGAATACGATATAACAAAGCTGATTTCCCCTTTTGACCCAGCTTAAATCGTAATAGTCATCCTCGTAAGGCGGTGACACTCCATAGCAAGAGTCAATTAATAAAACAAACAAAGCACCTCTCATCATTCGGTTGTTATCACCAATCATCATTAATTTATTATTATCATAAACTATGGTGCCTGATTTAGAGGCGGTAGTTCCTGCGTTTATGTACCAGCCAATAGAATCACTATCAATATCCCATAATTTCAAATGGTGCCTTGCCGGGTATGACCTGAACGCCTTGGTAAGAATGATATTTCTATCGCCAAGATTCAACACATTAAAATAAGCGCTGACAAATTGCGGGGAAATTGACTCATCGCCAGGATACTGGCCTTCTATACCGCAGTTTCTCTCAAAAAGCAAATTGCCATTACTGTCATATACGAATAAATGCGCGTTATCTTCCACAGCAGTGCTTTCATTGGGAACAACAACCACTTCGTTATAGCTATCATTATCTAAATCATCTAGCTCAATTAATTCCTTAACCCAGCAGAGATCACGCCCATAATCTATACTCCACAGCCGTAAAGAATCAGCATTAAATACCTCAAAACCTGACTTTAATTGGTTGACATACCAGGGATTCCTATCAAATCCCACCCACGCCTTGGGATATATCAAACACAGCATACCATAAATCAATAACAACAGCAGCGGCACCTGGATCTTCGTGACCCTGCTGTATTTGACCACATACCTGGTTATATACCGACTCATACATACTTTTTCCGCGCGGAGTATGTTGTAATCCCTTATGACATCATATAGTGAGTTACAGCCAATCAGTGTCATCTGACGGTTCGGATAAAGCTTCGCTGACTCAGCCAGGCTTTCGCGCGCGACAACAAGACAGGAGTCCGGTACAAGAACGTATTTCACCGGTGAGAAAAACGCCCGTTTCAATTTATAAGCGAGAGTAGCCTCATTAACCGGTAATAGATTCCCCTCGTTATCTACCCCGCCGGTCAAGGCTACCTCGTTGGCAATATATCTCTCCCGCCTGGCTATATCATCCTTGATAAGCTGCGTATAGGAAATTAATCCCATTGCCACCCCGATCGAATCGCCGGTGAATATATGGTCGCTGTTTTCAATATGAAAATAAGCCCGATAGGATATATCTTTTTTGCTTGATAACTTTTGTATGGCCAGAGTTTTCCTGACAGCTTGTAACGACTCATAAGCAACACCGATGAATGGATCATCCGGCGACCTGGCTTGATTATCGAATGTGACAGTGTCTACATCACCAGAATTAGACGTATCGTTTCGTTCCACTCGTCCCTTGAGTATTCTCATCCTGCCGCGGATACTATCGCCTCTACCATCCTTCTCGACAAACAGGCATACCGCGCGATCGTTATTGACACATTCCCGCTCGGCTTTCCATCTCTCATGAATCTCGCCGAGAATCTCCCCCAGTCTTTTATTACTGTCAGAATAATACTCAACCAGCTTTTCAAGTTGCATAAAAGAATCAACCGATTGCAGGTTACTTTCCTCGGGGATACCAGCATCACCAATTTCTAATAAATTGTAACAGCTCTTTATCGCGTTTTGTATATCACCAATATAGAAGAGCATGGTTATCAGCTTAAAATATACGACACGAGCCTTCAGTTTATCGAGATGCTCATTACCTGTAAGCGCGTTTACCACCATCGATAATTCATGCAACTCATCGAGATTAAAATCATATAACGAGTTCTCGCTTACCAGGAAACTGAGTCTGGAGCAGTACTCATCAACATAGCTTTGATATGCTATTGAATTTATATGAGGCTCAATAACTGGCCAGAAATCTATAAGGAGGTTAATTTTGCGCTCGTCATACGGAGCATTATTTATATCTGATAGTAACCGGGTATATTCCCGGGCGAATGCTACTGGAGATTTTGCCATTAAGCGAATATCCTGACACTTATTATTTCCTCCGGTGAGGTAAGTGGAAATGAGACCGTTTTGCCCTGGCTTATCGGGAGAACATTAGCTGAACCTTTTTGAGAAACTAATATTCTTAATTCCTCGTATTTTTGGCCATCAGCAAACTCGACAATACGAATATCTAATTGTAAGCCCACGGTTTTTTTAAGAAGATTTATCTCTATCTTATCGCCGCTTTCATTCTCGATAACTGTCATATCACGGGAAACTGTTTTTTCTGGATCGTACTCGAGCGCCTTCAAATCAAACACTGAATCAGGTAGTCTAATCTGCCACTTGGAATCGATATATTCTTTCGATAGCCTATCCTCTATCGCGGCCCTGCCATTTATATCGGTGATATATTCCTTGCCCAGCTCCAGAGCATGTACCATCACGAATGAACATAAATCGATATTTTCGCTGATAACCTGCAGATAATCCGAGTCATTATTATGATCACGAATCAACTGCAGAACGATATCAGGGTCCTCGGAGAAAAGCGTGGCGATATTTTGAATCGGCAGTTCGCTTTTTATATTGCCATCCGCGGCTAGAACATAATCCATCCCGCGGCTATTATCATTTACAGACATGAGATTCAGCATAATAATTTTGCCTGTAAAAGTACTCTCATAAATTCTATTAGCCGATTTAACCGCATTTTCAGGCAGCGGCATCGACATGGCGGCTGAGATCGAATCCGAGAGCATACGATACTCCTCACAATACTCCCCGCAGAACTCGCACACCTCAACATGCTCGATGATATCATCTGTGGATAACTTATCGAGGTAGCCATCTACGTAGGCTCTAAGTTTTTCTTTATCCGGGTGCGCCACTTTCAAATCCTCCCCCATTAAAATGATATAGCTGCCAAACAGCTTATTTGTAGAATATTAAATTATCTTTTTTAGATAATCCTCAGCGTTTCGGATGGTTGTCTCAAAGATATATTTATACTTATCCAGATAGCATTTATGTTCGGAATCCGGCATAACCTCACGGAAATACAATGGTAAAGCATCAGTACCGGATGAAAATAACAAATCAGAGAGATAATTATCAACAGCCTGTAGTATTCTTTCGGCCAGATCATCATCAAGCCGCCCATTGATTACAAAAGAACTTAACGTATCTTCCTTTACCCATTTGAGTGTCAGGTTCTTTTTCTCATTTAAGGTACTATCGCTGTAAGTAATATCCGTTGTTATCTTATTGGTTTTGTCATTATAATAAAGCTCCAAATCAGTCACATTAACCTGGATCATTGCCTTGATCAGCTCATGAAATTTCACAAAAGAGGCCGGGCCATATTCATCTGTTATTGTTTCAAATATATTGAAGCACCATTCCACCCGGTTCTTACTGCTATAATAAGCCTCCCTGGCGATATCAAGTAAAGAATCAAATTCAATTGGCGAGTTGCTATCATTCTTGTCATGCTCCTGCGATGATAACCTTATATACTTCTCTCCCGATGGGTTCGCTGAATACACGGCGTAATCAGAGCTTTTTAATATACTCTTTATTCGTCGCTTTAGATTATCTATCTGCGGGTCGACGGCTTTTTTCAGTTTACTCAGCTCTTGACGAGTAAAACTATTTACCAGCTGCTTAAATAAGTCGTATATTTCGTTGACATTTGTAGATGAATACTCGGTTATGTTGTGAGACTTGTAGTAATCATATATCACATTAAACTTTCTGCTCTTATCATTTCGAAATAGCGCCCCCAGTATATCAACAGCCATATCGCTGAGACCATCATTGCTGGTATACATATTGTCAGGATAATAGTAACCTTTTCTTTTTTGATATGTCAGGAAACCGTAGACGTGAGCATAACACAGCTTATAAAATATTATGAAATTTCTTTTATTAGATGGGTCATTTAAAAATTCTATAAGTGATATTTTATTATCCGATATATCCATAACCACGCGCCCGATGAAATATTAGGCTGATAAATATCGTGTTGCCTTAATACAACCTTAACGAGAAAAAAAGGGCATAATTAAACTACGCCCCTGTAAATAAGTATAAGAATTATCCACCAGATGGTCAATAAAAATCGTAAATATCCCCTTATAATTGACAGCGCTAATTAAAAGCGGTTTCACTGATATAAAACCGCTATTTTTCTCCTCAGAATGCTAATCTAGCATCATTGAAAATACACCACATTTATCGTCGCTAGCGGCCTATTAGAGTGCAGGTTGGATAATGTGAAAGCATCCCAAGAACTAGCTGAGACAGTTACAATAAATCCGTAATATTCCAGGTTGCCACTACAAAATCCCTGTAGCAGATTCGTTAGATCGAATCTTACCTCCTGCTCCTGAGGTAAAGATACTAGAGCATGCGCGTAATGTAATTCATCAAAATCACCGCCTGGCTCATTCCAAGGATTCGTCCAAGACACATTGTTTCCATACCAATCTGTTGTTATTGGATAAATTCTTATTTCCAAGAATGTCGTATCGTTTGTTAATGGCGTGATTTCAGTACTTAATGTTGCCTTAACAATATAAGTGCTCTCTCCAAAAATATCTATCTCTGGTCTGAAAATAAATCTATTATTTTGGGAATCTGGGTCATGTATTACTTTACCTCTCGATATTTCATACATAACTTCCCCGGCTATTACATTGCCAGATAGTACTAAGAGCGAGACTATCAGAATAAATAAAGAGCCTAATATTTTAAACCTTTTCATTTTAATTCTCCTTTATTTAAAACCGTGATTTATCGTAAAAGCGTCATTTTCTTGGTCACTTTTTCATCATCAGTAGTTAAAACGTAGAAATATATACCAGATGCCACGGCATTGTTGTTCTCGTTTTTCCCATCCCAATGGATCGTGTAGTGACCAATACTAAGGATTTCTGAAATCAGATTCTTAACTACCTGGCCTCGGATATTATAAATATCTACAGATACCTGTTGTGTCTCTGGAATATAAAGGGAGATATCCGTACTGGGGTTAAAAGGGTTCGGGTAATTTTGATCCAATGTTACTCTAGTCGGTATGTTTGCCTCGTTAGCGACTCTTTTACCATAGCCTTTCCAGGGATCATAATCCAGCGCGGGATCATAAGTTACATAACCCGTAATTTCAGTAGCATTGGGAGGATATTCTCCCCACCAATTTCCCTGAGCTAGGACTTCATATTGTGCACCATCATATTTTATAGATATATCTCGGTACTTTGCAGAGGGATTAATGTAAGTAAATGAATTATTTCCTGGATCAGACACATCGCCAAAGTTAGGTAATGTTACGGGTGGCTCCTTCACCTCGGCAAGAATTCCATAATTTATACTATTTCTGATAACAGTATTTCTAACGTAAGGACCACTGTATCCGTCGCAGTATATTCCGACTTTCGCTGCTTTAATAATGTTAGGTGAACCTGAATACTCATCCAGAACAGGTGATGAATTTGTAATGTAAACCCCATAGTTTCCCGAGTTTATTAACTCATTACCTCCTATTACAGTCTTATCTGAAACCTCGAATAATTGTATGCCTGTACCTTGAATATTTGTCAACGTATTATCGTTTATCTCGACGCGTGGCGGATATATTGCATCATAGCTTATGCTAACAAGAATACCATACTCGTCACAATCTTGAATTACATTATGTTCTATATAAGCCTTTCTCGAGTCCGTGCTGTTACCTGAACCGGCGTAAATCAATCCAATAGTACTATTAATAATAGTATTATTAGTGAGATAAGGTGAAGGAGTAAATGTCTCTTTATCGCGAGCTAATTCTAATGCATAGCCACCACAATTCTCAAAAGTACACTTGTTTACAATCGTGCTATAATATAGAGGATTGCAGATTACAATTACTCCTCCCATCACCATATCTTTAAATTCACAATAAGTGACTTCAAACTTATATGGTCTAGCCGCATAATGTGAAATAATACCATAATCAGCATATTCTACCTTACAATGCTGCATATTGATACAAGGATGGGAGTTATAGCAAACAGTAATTCCACCCCAGTCACCCGGTTGAGGATTTGTAGTGTGAGATGATGTAAATATTATTTTATCTTGCTGTGATCCATTGGCAATAAAATCTTCATTAACAGTATTGCCCTTAAGAAACAATTCAGATTTGGATGCTTGCCAACCGAAGTCACAATCACTCCTAGCAAAATCATATACAAAAAGAAGCGTGCATGGATTAACTATTTCCAAATCACCATAAAGCCAATTGGACACATCACCGTTCACAATTATTTTTCCAGGTCCCCATTCAAGGTGGGAATCATGATTGCCCGACTTAACTATATCCGGTACAAAGTATAATCCTTTTTCTGTTCCAGCGATGACCGCGGGTTCAGCGCTTTGTGAAAATGCTAATTTACTTATATCGGCATCATCATCACCGATAATCTGAGTATAATCGTTCCAGCTCCTGCCGGAATCCGCGCTGACATATACGTGAGGATTACCTATACCGGGGTAAGTTGATCCAAACAGCACGTACTTCTCATTGGGATCGTTCACTATCGAGGCAAACGCGGGATTACCTATCTCATCGGTTTTTCTAACCCAGGTGACATTTTGTAGGTTAGAGATATCCGCTTTATATATACCGTCATCAGTAGCGGCATATAAAGCATCATCATCGGCGTTTTTTACATAATTGGTATACGTTGTTTACAGCGCTTAAACCATTCTCTATATCATACCACTGACCTCCATTGCCAGCTTTGATCTTTGTTGTAGTTCCATAAGCCACCGACCCGGCAACATATATATAGTTCTGTCTATTCGGATCGGGATCAACCAGGATATCATTGACGAAAACCAATTCGCCCATATTAATTATTCCTGACCATATCTGACCATTGTCGGAGCTATGGTAAAGCAATTGACCATATCCGCCGGCGTAAGCTTCATCGGAATGAGGACTCAACGCCAGCGACCTTATAGAATTTGGAAGCAGTTCCGGTTCTTGCCATGTTACCCCATAGTCACCCGAATATATGATCATGCCATTGGCAGTCTCGCTTGCTGATGATGCTGCGATTACTATCCCATTACCAGTTGGTTCTGAAACCACATCGGTACCTATATATGATGAATGATTGAGATTCGATAATCCGCAAAGTTTCCAATCATCCAGATTGCCTTTTTTTATTAATCCTTCCGGGGTGTTCATGAATACCTTCCTGGTGACTCCCGGAACATATTCAGGGAATGTTAAAGCGGCGGCATCGCATTTATAAGTGCCGTTGGTTATTTCGGTGACTTCGATACTAACCAGGGTACCATTATTATCTCTCTCCTCATGTATTTCGTAAACACTGTTCGGTGTTGAGGCTATCACCTTCGCGTGCTTATTTTCATCATCATAGAAATAATAGTCAACTGCGATAAAATTCTTATCATAGTTAAAAACATTTGCATAGTTTGCGATATCTATTTCATCACAGTCGCCAGTCGTGTTCTGTTGAAAATATATGCTATACAATCCATCAGACGTTGCCGCATAGCAAGACACATGATCATTATACCAGTAAACTCCCGCTATATCATTGACAGGCTTCTCAAACGACTCCCCTCGCGGTTTAAGTTCAATAGGATTTTCCCATATATTCCCTAATCCCGAGAAGTACAGTTTTCTGTTTTGGCCGGGATCAATAACAGCAGCAAGCTGCTCCCCGTGCATATCATCGATTGATTCTAAAGCCCGTACCTGACAGTTTTGTAGTGCGTTCAAGTGTTGCCAGGGATTCTGATTTTGAGGATCTGCAGGGTAGTCATGAAAATAGAGACCATCCTCAGTACCGGCATATACACCTCTAGTTTCAGAGCATTCGACATCGAAAACATCCTTCTCATAGAGCAGATTATTTTGCGGGGTGTCATCACCGAGCATAAACCATGTGCCATTCTGATAATCGTTATCATAAAGATATGCTGAAACATGACCGGTTTCACTCGCCATTCCCGCGAATATATATTGTCCGGGATCACCGAAGAATGTCGTCACATCAATGGCGCTGTAGTTGGTATTAGCTGGGATGGATAATATATGATCCCAACTGATGCCACCATCATTAGTCCGATAAACATCCCCTCCAGATTGAGCACAAAAAGCTCTGAGACCTTGGTTATTTCTTTTATATGAAACGAGCTTTACAGATGATGAAATTGGGAAAAAATCATCCCAGCCATTGCTTATTAGATTCCATCGCATTAGGTTTGTATTTTCATTGTTAGAACCTATAAGATATCGGATTCCAGGCGAAGTATCTGTTTGTCCTACGGCCACATCAATTCCGTTAGCCCAGTACGGCGCATTCAAATCTGTCCAGTATTCGTCCGAAGCTAGAGACATTGAACTCATCAATACTAAGCACACTAACACACTAATGTTAAAAAATGCTTTTAACACAAAACCCTCCTTGTTTTGGGTTTAGTTATTGGTTATTTTAGGAAAATAAGCTTTGTTGAAACAGTCCCCAGATGTGTACTCATAATTGCGAAATAAACTCCAGTTGCCACTAAATTACCGGAGTTGTCAGTAGCGTCCCAGGCTATATTCCCCTTTCTAGTTGCCCTAAGACACAGCGTTTTAATCAATCGTCCTGTGATATCGTATATATTTAAATCACATCCTTCCGGATTCGAATATAAAATTAGCGTAGTTGAATTAAAGGGGTTAGGATAGGATATTAATTTCGTACGGTAATCCCATGGAACAGCTTCATCGATGAATACATCAGGTTCCAAGCGCGAATAATAAACGCCTCGCCCCAGATCATACATACGGAAATCAGTCCATACTACATGAACACCGCTATCAGTCAAAGCTATATCCGGATATTCCGATGCTTCAGGATCATTATCAATTAGCTGTTCCTGTTCCCAACTAATTCCGTTATTAGGGCTTAACATATAAAAGGGATCACTCGCACTATAACGTCCATCTTCCCAGGCTACATGAATAGAATCGCTTCTCCAGACAATTCTAGGGACTCTAGCCCAGTGAGTAAAGGTTATTTGTTCTTCCTGTGTCCAGTTTTCTCCTGAATTATAAATGTATCTGACAAATAAGTCTCCATTCCAGGGGTTTGGGGAGTATTTGCCGTCAGTCCAGCACACAGCTACATTGCCATTCTCATTAATAGCTATAGAGGGATGTTGGGAGCCTATTGCATCAGGCTCTGTAAGCAATTGATTTTCGCTCCAAGTATCGCCGCCATCTAAACTTCTTAAATAATATGTCTCCCAGCTATCTTGAGAACTAAAATTGCCGGACCAGACGAAATAAATCGTATCCCCCCTGCAAGCCATATCTATTAAACCAGATTCATTGGCCCGGAACAACTCTATCGGTTCAAACCAAGTCTGCCCATAATTTGTACTTTTGACAAACTTATAAATTAATTCATTATCGTAATAATTATAGATTACAAATATATTATCTCCCGATACGCAAAATGTGTGTTTCTGAAAATACTCATCGTTAAGAGTTACTATATTCGTTATTGGCCCCCAAGTAATCCCATTATTTACAGATATCCTGAAAGCAAGAGCCCTTCGATTAATACTCCGATAACTCTGCCGCCACAATGCGTAAACAACATTACCAACGACTTCCAATACTGGAAATACCCCATTTGAATAAATCGTTGTATCAATCATCATGTACGGCTCGCTCCACGACAAACCGTTATTTTCGCTTCGAATATAATAAGGAAGGTCAGAACCTATCCATTTACTATACATAACATGTAAATTATCGCCCTTAGAGATAATCCGTGGATGGAGTATCGTATTCTCATCCGATATTCTCTCGGCGGGTGTCCAACCGGCTTGGCATGGTACAGCAATAAGAATAAACAGTACGCTTAATAATATTCTTCTCATGGCAGTTATTCCCCTAAGCTGATTTACATTTATTACAACACACAAAATATACCCATTTTACTGCATATGTCAAGTAAGATTGTTACTCAATTATTTTAAAAATATCAATTTGTTTGATGTGAATCCCTGCTTTGTCCCAGCTTTTGCAAAATATATCCCGGTGCTAACTCTTTCGCCAGACAAATCGGTGCCGTCCCAAATAACCGATCCCTCCTGACAGTCCCCCAAAACGAGACATGTGACTAACTTCCCAGTAATATTATATATCTCGATATCACCCCCTTTCACATCATTAAAAAGTAATTTAGTAGTCGAATTGAATGGATTAGGATATGACATTAAATTTGTATTGTAATCACGCGGTATTAGCTCCGGAACTGAAACCTCTGGCTCCCAGCGGCTATAATATATCCCGCTACCGGGTTCAGTATCTACGTAATTGCTCCATACTGCATGGATGGAACTATCATCCGTAGCAATATCAGGATAACTTGAGTAATAATAATCGTCATCCAAGCGTTGCCGATCCTCCCAGGTTAAGCCATTATCAGGGCTTAGCATATAATCGATGCTCCCCCAAATGTCATCATCCTGCCAGACAACATGGAGTGAATCGCCTTGCCATACAATACGCGGAACTCTTGCCCAGTGATTAAACGTTATCTGTTCTTCTTCAGTCCAGGTCTCGCCCATATCGTAGCTGTATCTCACAAACAAATCACCATTCCAGGGATTGGGAGAATACTTGCCATCATACCAGCAAACAATAATATTACCCTGTTCGTTTATTGAAATTGAGGGGTGATTAGAATTTATAGTATCTGGTTCTGAAAGTAAGATAGCATCAGACCAGGTATCTCCAGCATCGCTGCTTTTCATGTAATACGATTCCCAGCTATCGTCAACACTATAATTGCCGGCCCAAACAAGGAAAATCGTATCTCCGCGGCAAGCCATATCCATAAAATCAGCATCGTATAGTCTTAACAATTCTTCAGGTTCGCTCCAGGTTTGGCCGCCATTTGTGCTTTTCATAAACTTATATACTAAATCATAATTATCATCATTGTAACTAAAAGCGATAAAAACATTTCTGCCGGATATACTCATAGCATGTTTTTGTAAAATATAATCCCAAGGTTGGATTACATCCACAATCGGTTGCCAGTGATCACCGTTATCTAGAGACCTTCTGAATGCTATAGTTTTATGGCTGGAGTTTCGTATATTATGTTTCCATATCGAGAAAACCGAATCACCGGATGTTTCAATTAACGGAAAGACAGCGTTTGCATTAGTTGAGGTGTCGATCATTAAGTAAGGCTCACTCCAGGTTAAGCCATTATCATCACTCTTCACGTAATATGGAACATTAGCCCCCATCCAACTGGAATAGACAACATGAATAGATTCCCCATTAGCTGCTATCCTCGGATGATAAACCGTATTCTCATCCGATATCCGTTCGGCGGGGGTCCAACCTGCCTGGCATGGTACGGCAATAAAAATAAACAGCAAACATAATAATATTCTTCTCATGGCAGTAATTCCCCTAAGCTGATTTACATTTATTACAACACACAAAATATACCCACTTTACTGCAAATGTCAAGTTAGATTGTTACTCAATTATTTTAAAAATATCAATTTGTTTGATGTGAGTCCCTGCGGTGTCTCGGCTTTTGCAAAATACACACCGGTGCTAACTTTTTTGCCTGACAAATCGGTGCCGTCCCATGTTATTTTTCCCTCCTTACAGTCCCCCAAAACGAGTGTATTGACCAAACGACCTCTGATATCATAGATTTCTATATCACCTCCTTCGATGTTTTGATAATTAATCATCGTTGTTGAATTGAATGGATTTGGATAAGATACCAGGCTGATATGGTAGTTCTCCGGCACTAAGTCTGGTGCTGAAACCTCCGGTTCCCAACGACAATAATAAATCCCGCTGCCCGGCTCTGTATCTACGTAATTGCTCCAGACTGCATGGACAGAGCTATCGCTTAATGCTAGATCAGGATAGGTCGAGAAATAAGTATCATTATCCAATCGTTGTTGGTCCTCCCAGGTCAAGCCATTATCAGGGCTTAACATATAATTGATGCCTCCCCAAATGTCATCATCCTGCCAGACAACATGGATAGAATCGCCTTGCCAGATAACTCGGGGAAAAGCTGCCCAATGGTTAAAATAAATCTGTTCTTCATTTGTCCAGGTCTCCCCCATATCGTAGCTGTACCTCACAAACAAATCACCATTCCAGGGATTAGGAGAGAACTTACCATCACACCAACAAACGACAATTTCACCAGTATCATTAATTGAAATAGATGGATGATGAGAACCGATAGTATCAGGCTCGGATAACAAGAGAGCTTCAGTCCAATTTTCTCCAGCATCATTGCTTTTCATGTAATAAGATTCCCAGCGGTCATCACTGCTGTATCTACCAGCCCAAACAAGGAAAATCGTATCTCCGCGACAAGCCATATCCATAAAATCAGCATCATATAATCTTAACAATTCTTCCGGTTCGCTCCAGGTTTGGCCGCCATTTGTGCTTTTAATAAATTCATAAATCAGATCCCTATCATGGTAACTATAAGCAACAAATACATTGCTGCTAGATACACTTAAAGTATGTTTTTGAAAATGGTAATCGCGGGGATACAATAAGTATTGTACTGGTTGCCATGTTAAGCCATTGTTTAGCGATCTGCGAAAACTCAAATTTCTGTAGTTTCCCGTATTATAATAATTTCTCCAAAGCATAAAGAGTGAATCTCCGTTGGTTCTAATAATAGGAAATAATGTACCATGAGCTTCGGAAGTATCAACCATTAAATAAGGATCAGCCCAAGATTGTCCATTATCTGTGCTTCTTAAATAATACGCTATATTATTTCCGTTTGTATCTACAGAATATGCAACATGAATAGATTCCCCATTAGCTGCTATCCTCGGATGATAAACCGTATTCTCATCCGATATCCGCTCGGCAGGCGTCCAACCTGCTTGGCTAACCTGTACTAAAAATACTATGAGTATGACTGTAAAAATATGCTTCATTTCAAATAAACAACCTTCAATGATTTGTTATTATTGTTTGTCCCAGCTTTTGCAAAATATATCCCGGTGCTAACTTTTTCGCCTGACAAATCGGTGCCGTCCCAAGTAATGCTACCCTCCTGACAGCCTCCCAAAACGAGTTTTTTGACCAAACGACCGGCTATGTCTGAGGTTTCCCCCAAAAACTGGACAATTGTTTAAGGTGGTATTAAATTAGTAGAAATGTCCAGAAAGGGTAATTGATGAAGCGAAGTCGATACAGCGGGGAGCTTAAAGCAAAAGTAGCCATAGAGGCCATTCGCGGTCAGAAGACCGTTAATCAGATAGCCTCGGAATACGAAGTACACCCTAATCAGGTTGGTATGTGGAAGAAGCAGGCTTTACAGTCTCTCCCGGAAGCCTTTTCTAACGGCAAGGCCAAGTTGCGGGAGGATGAGCAAGCCAGGATGGATGCTCTCTATCAGGAGATTGGTAAGCTTCAGGTGGAGTTGGCATTTCTAAAAAAAAGGAGCGGGCGTCTCGCCTGAGGATTTGAGGAATCTGGTGGAACGATCAAACCCGGACATTTCAATTAGCCGTCAGTGCCAGCTTTTGGGGCTTCCCCGTTCAAGCTACTACTACCGGCCTACTGGGGAAAGCGATTTGAACCTGACACTTATGCGTCTGCTTGACGATCAATATACCAGGACCCCGTTTTACGGCAGTCCTAAGATGACACTCTGTCTAAAGTCTCAGGGATATGATATAAATCACAAGCGGGTTGAACGTCTGATGAGGATTATGGGTCTTCAAGCTGTTTACCCTAAACCAAATACGAGCAAGCCTTGTCCGTCTAACAAGATATATCCGTATCTTTTACGCGATGTCCTGATTGATCATGTTGACCAGGTCTGGAGCGCCGATATCACGTATATTCGTCTTAGCCGGGGCTTTCTCTATCTGGCGGCAGTGATTGATTGGTTCTCGCGTTACGTTCTTGCCTGGCGTTTGTCCAATACTCTTGAGAGCTCTTTCTGCGTGGAGGCATTGGAGGAATCGTTGGATGGCAAACAGCCGGAGATATTCAACAGCGATCAGGGAACACAGTTTACCGACAAGGATTTCACCGGTGTACTGCAAGACAAGCGGATCGCTATCAGCATGGACGGTCGCGGTCGGTATCTTGACAATATTTTTGTCGAGCGTCTGTGGAGATCGGTCAAGTACGAGGAGGTTTATCTTCACGATTACCAGACGCCGGCGGAGGCTTACCTCGGTTTGAAGAGGTATTTCGAATTCTACAACACCGAACGTTTCCATCAGGCCTTAAACGGCAAGACGCCTTATGAGGTTTATAATTTAAATTCAAAAAAGGAATCGATTAAACAGAAAAATAATGGACTAATACTTAGAAATTCCACCTTATTTTAGCTAAATTACTGTCCAAACAATGGGGGGAAGCTAAGTCATAGATTTCTATATCACCTCCTTCTATATTTGAATATGATATTTTTGTCGATGAATTGAATGGATTAGGGTAGGAGCCTAGGTCGATATCATAATTAGATGGTGTAATCTCATTTACAGAAACCTCTGAATCCCAGCGTGAATAATAAACGCCATGCCCTGGTTCATATTCTCGGAAATCATTCCAGACTACTTGTACGTTAGTGTCAGTTACTGCGATATCAGGATAATTTGAATTTGATGGATCGTTATCGACTCTCTGTTCATCCTCCCAGGTTAGGCCGTTATCTGGGCTTAGCATATAATAAATACTACCCCAATCCTCATCGTCCTGCCAGACGACATGAATTGAATCGCCTCGCCAAACAATGCGTGGAACTCTGGCCCAATGGTTAAAGTATATCTGTTCTTCCTCCGTCCAGGTCTCGCCCATATCGTAACTGTACCTCACAAACAAATCACCATTCCAGGGATTAGGAGAGTATTTCCCATCGTACCAGCAAACAACTATATTACCGACTTCGTTGATCGAAATAGATGGGTGATGCGAACCAATAGTATCAGGCTCTGAAAGTAAAATCGCCTCAGACCATGTATCTCCGGCATCATCACTTTTCATGTAATAAGATTCCCAGCGGTCATCACTGCTGTATCTACCTGCCCAGACCAAGAAAATCGTATCTCCTCGGCAAGCCATATCCATAAAATCAGCATCATATAGTCTTAACAATTCTTCCGGTTCGCTCCAGGTTTGCCCGCCGTTTGTACTTTTAACGAATTCATAAATCAAGTGATCACCTTGATAACTATAAACTACATAAAGGATACTACCGACCACACAAAACGTATGTTTTTGAAAATATTCTTGGAACGGTGGAGTTACGTTTAGTGTTGGCCCCCAACTTAACCCATTATCTGAGGATTTCCTTAAAACAATGGACCTTCGATTAAGCTCTCGGTGACTATTTCGCCATAATGTGTAAATATTTTCTCCCGAAATTCTAACAAGTGGGAATGTGCCGTTAAAGTACAATAAAGTATCCATTAGCAATAAAGGTTCATCCCATGATAATCCGCCATCCGTGCTCCGTATATAATAATTCAAGTTTGTGCCAATCGATTCAGTGTATATTACATGTACATTTTGCCCATTAGCGGCAATACGAGGATGATAAACAGTATTCTCATCCGATATTCTCTCTGCGGGTGTCCAACCGGCTTGGCATGGTACAGCAATAAGAATAAACAGTACGTTTAATAATATTCTTCTCATGGCAGTTATTCCCCTAAGCTGATTTACATATATTACTACACATAAAATATACCCACTTTACTGCAAATGTCAAGTTAGATTGTTACTCAATTACTTTAAAAATACTAACTTCATAGATGTATAACCTTGTGATGTCCTGGTTTTTGCAAAATAAATTCCAGAACAAATTGTATTACCAGACACATCGGTGCCGTCCCAAATAACTGATCCCTCCTGACAGTCCCCCAAAACGAGTGTATTGACTAAACGACCTCTGATATCATAGATTTCTATATCACCTCCTTCTATGTTTGAGTAAGATATCCGTGTTGTAGAATTAAATGGATTGGGATATGATACTAAAGTCGTATTGTAGTCCAGCGGTATTAGCTCCGGAACTGAAACCTCTGGCTCCCAGCGGCTATAATAAATCCCGCTACCAGGTCCAGTATCTATGTTATTACCCCATACTACATGCGTAGAGCTATCATTTATCGCTAGATCAGGATAGGTCGAGAAATAAGTATCATTATCCAATCGTTGTTGGTCCTCCCAGGTTAAACCGTTATCCGGGCTCAACATATAATCGATACTCCCCCAAATGTCATCATCCTGCCAGACAACATGGATAGAATCACCCTGCCAGACAACTCGGGGAAAAGCTGCCCAATGGTTAAAATAAATCTGTTCTTCATCTGTCCAGGTCTCACCCATATCGTAACTGTATCTTACAAATAAGTCTCCGTTCCAGGGATTAGGAGAGAACTTACCATCACACCAACAAACGACAATTTCACCAGTATCATTAATTGAAATAGATGGATGATGAGAACCGATAGTATCAGGCTCCGAAAGTAAAATAGCATCGGACCATGAATCTCCGGCATTATTGCTCTTCATATAATACGATTCCCAAGTGTCATCGTCACCATATCTACCAGCCCAAACAAGAAAAATCGTATCTCCGCGGCAAGCCATATCCATCTGATCAGCATCGTATAGTCTTAACAATTCTTCAGGTTCGCTCCATGTTTGGCCGCCGTTTGCGCTTTTAATAAACTTATTTACTAAATCATAATTATCATCATTGTAACTAAAAGCGATAAAAACATTTCTGCCGGATATACTCATAGCATGTTTTTGTAAAATATAATCCCGAGGTTGGATTACATCCACAATCGGTTGCCAGTGATCACCGTTATCTAGAGACCTTCTGAATGCTATAGTTTTATGGCTGGAGTTTCGTATATTATGTTTCCATATCGAGAAAACCGAATCACCGGATGTTTTAATTAATGGAAATACGCCATTCATATTAATTGAAGTATCAATCATTAGGTAAGGTTCGCTCCAGGTCAAGCCATTATCATCACTCTTCACGTAATATGGAATATTAGCACCTATCCAACTTGAATAGGCAACATGAATAGATTGCCCATTAGCGGCAATACGAGGATTATATACCGTATTCTCATCCGATATTCGCTCGGCGGGGGTCCAACCTGCCTGGCATGGTACGGCAATAAAAATAAACAGCAAACCATTACTGTCCCAACGTTTTGTTTTTGAGTTGCTGTAAGCAGATAACTGGCAAGGGATTTTAGCAAAAAATAGAATTTTTCGATTTGAACTTGGAAAGCCGATTTAGCCATACTTCCGAGGGGGGAACTCGGAAGGAGATGGCTGATGCATTCAGGCAAGATTCTTTTATCGCAGCTTATGGACTTTGTCCCGAGATACGAATTTCTCAAATGTGTGGGACGTTACCGGGGCAATTACAAGATCAAAAGCTTTTCCTGCTGGGACCAATATCTTTGCATGGCTTTTGCTCAGCTTACTTACCGAGAGAGTCTGCGGGATATCGAGGCTTGCCTGAGGGCGGCTCATGTTAAGCTTTATCATATGGGTATCAGAGGCAAAGTATCACACAATACTCTAGCTCATGCCAATGAGGTGAGGGATTATCGCATTTATGAGGATTTTACCAGGACACTTATCAGCACGGCCAGAGGGTTGTATGTTAACGAGCCTTTCGGAGTGGAATTGGAGCAGACTGTTTATGCTCTCGATTCGACTACCATCGATTTGTGTTTGTCTCTTTTCCCCTGGGCTGAATTCAGGCGAAGGAAGGGAGCTATAAAGATGCACACTCTTCTGGATTTGCGCGGCAATATACCCAGCATGGTAATTGTTACTCCCGGAAAGGTTCATGATGTAAATATCCTGGATAATCTGATGGTGGAAGCCGGCGCGATTTATATTCTGGACAAGGCTTATATAGATTATGCTCGTCTATACGGCATTCACAAATCTCTGGCATTTTTTGTAACTCGTGCCAAGAAGAACTTCAACTACAGACGCCTTTACTCTCATCCCAAGAATGTAAAAGCCGGAATAAGAAGTGACCAGACGGTTATGCTTAAAGGTTATTATGCCGGATTAGATTATCCTGAGAAGCTCAGACGCATAAGTTATATTGATCAGATATTGAACAAACGCTTTATCTTTCTGACCAATAACTTTGATTTACCGGCAATAACAATTGCTGAACTATATCGCTGTCGTTGGCAGGTGGAACTGTTCTTCAAATGGATTAAAAGCCATCTCAGGATAAAGAAGTTTTTCGGGCTATCAGACAATGCAGTCAAGACTCAGATATGGATAGCAATCAGCATCTATGTGCTGGTAGCGATAGTGAAGAAACGTTTAAATCTTAGAGCGAGCTTATATCAAATTCTACAGATTTTAAGCGTTACCCTGTTTGAGAAAATCCCTATAGAACAAGCACTTAGCGATATTGATACGGAAGAAATTATAACCGAAATCCCTAACCAATTGAAACTATTCAACTAACGTTGGGACAGTAGTGACAGCAAACATAATAATATTCTTCTCATGGCAGTTATTCCCCTAAGCTGATTTACATTTATTACTACACATAAAATATACCCACTTTACCGCAAATGTCAAGTTAGATTGTTACTCAATTACTTTAAAAATACTAACTTGATTGATGTCGAACCCTGTTGTGTACCAGCTTTTGCAAAATACACACCAGTGCTAACTTTTTTGCCTGACAAATCGGTGCCGTCCCATGTAATTTCTCTCTCCTGACAGTCCCCCAAAACGAGACATGTGACTAACTTCCCAGTAATATTATATATCTCGATATCACCCCCTTTCACATCATTAAAAAGTAATTTAGTAGTCGAATTGAATGGATTAGGATATGACATTAAATTTGTATTGTAATCACGCGGTATTAGCTCCGGAACTGAAACCTCTGGCTCCCAGCGGCTATAATAAATCCCGCTACCAGGTCCAGTATCTATGTTATTACCCCATACTACATGCGTAGAGCTATCATTTATCGCTAGATCAGGATAGGTCGAGAAATAAGTATCGTTATCCAATCGTTGTAGGTACTCCCAGGTCAAGCCATTATCAGGGCTTAACATATAATCGATGCTTCCCCAAATGTCATCATCCTGCCAGACAACATGAATTGAATCGCCTTGCCAGATAGCTCGGGGAAAAGCCGCCCAATGGTTAAAATAAATCTGCTCTTCCTGAGTCCAACTCTCACCCATATCATAACTATATCTTACAAATAAGTCTCCGTTCCAGGGGTGAGGGGAATACTTTCCATCATACCAGCAAACAACAATATTGCCCTGTTCATTTATTGAAATTGAGGGGTGATTAGAATTAATAGTATCAGGCTCTGAAAGTAAAACAGCATCAGACCAGGTATCTCCGGCATTGTTACTTTTCATATAATATGACTCCCAGCTATCGTCAACACTGTAATTGCCAGCCCAAACAAGAATAATAGTATCTCCGCGGCAAGCCATGTCCATAAAATCAGCGTCATATAGTCTTAGTAGTTCTTCAGGTTCAGTCCAGGTCTGGCCGCCGTTTGTGCTTTTCATAAAATTGTAAATCAGATCCTCATCGTAGTCGCTATATGCAATAAATACATTGCTACCAGATACGCTTAAAGTGTGCTTTTGAAAATGGTAATCCCTGGGATACAGCAAATATTGTACTGGTTGCCAGGTCAGGCCGTTGTTTAACGATCTGCGAAAACTTATATTCCGACGGCTTCCAGAATGATAATAATTACTCCAAAGTGCAAAAACCGAATCACCGTTAGTCCTGATAACCGGAAGTATCGTTCCTGAAGCTTCTGATGTATCTACTAATAAATAGGGTTCATCCCAATAACATCCATTATCTGTGCTTCTTAAATAGTGCACTAAGCCATTTCCCCCGGTAAAAGTATAATAAATAATATGTATATACTGCCCATTCACTGCAAAGCGTGGATGAAAAGCCGTATTCTCATCCGATATTCTCTCGGCGGTTGTCCAACCAGCTTGGCTAACCTGTATAGAAAATATAACGAGTATGACCGCAAAAACGTATCTCATTTCAAATAAACAACCTTAAGTGATTTGTAATTATTGTTTGTCCCGGCTTTTGCAAAATACACACCGGTGCTAACTTTTTCGCCTGACAAATCGGTGCCGTCCCAAATAACTGTTCCCTCCTGACAGCCTCCCAAAACAAGTTTTTTGACCAAACGTCCTGTGATGTTATAGATTTCTATATCACCTCCTTTGATGTTTTGATAGTTTATTACCGTTGTTGAATTGAAGGGATTGGGGTATGAAGTTAGATTAGCACTGTAGTTCTGTGGTAGTTGTTCCGGTATAGAAACCTCAGGTTCCCAGCGACTATAATATATCCCGCTGCCCGGTTCGGTGTCTACGTAATTGCTCCAGACTGCATGGACAGAGCTATCGCTTAATGCTAGATCAGGATAGGTCGAGAAATAAGTATCATTATCCAATCGCTGTTGATTTTCCCAGGTCAAACCATTGTCTGGGCTTAACATATAATCGATGCTTCCCCAAATGTCATCATCCTGCCAGACAACATGGATAGAATCGCCCTGCCAGATAACTCTAGGAAAAGCTGCCCAATGGTTAAAATATATCTGTTCTTCATCTGTCCAGGTCTCCCCCATATCGTAGCTGTACCTCACAAACAAATCACCATTCCAGGGATTAGGAGAGAACTTACCATCACACCAGCAAGCAACTATATTACCGACTTCGTTGATCGAAATAGATGGATGGTGAGAACCGATAGTATCAGGCTCCGAAAGTAAAATCGCGTCAGACCAGGTATTTCCGGCATCGTTGCTTTTCATATAGTATGATTCCCAGCGATCATCAATGCTGTACCTGCCAGCCCAAACCAGAAAGATCGTATCTCCACGACAAGCCATATCCATCTGATCAGCATCGTATAGTCTTAGCAGTTCCTCAGGTTCAGTCCAGGTTTGGCCGCCGTTTGTGCTTTTAACGAACTCATAAATAAGATCCTCATCACGGTAACTATAAGCAACATAAAGTGCCCCCTCATATACACAAAATGTGTGTTTTGAAAAATATTCTTGAAAAGGCGGAGTTACGCTTAATATAGGCCCCCAGCTTAAACCATTATTTAAAGATTTTCTTAATACAATAGACCTTCGATTAATTTCACGATGACTATTTCTCCATAGCGTATAAACAGTATTGCCAGTAACTCTTACCATAGGGAATAATCCGTTTGAATAAAAAGAAGTATCTATCAACATGTATGGTTCACCCCAAGTCAATCCACTATCTTCACTGCGTATATAATATGTTAGATCTGAACCTGCCGATTTACTATAAACAACATGTAAATATTGCCCACTAGCGGCTATCCTCGGGTGATAAACAGTATTCTCATCCGAGATTCGATCGGCAGGGGTCCAACCGGCGTTGGTAATCTGTGCTATAAATATTATAAATATGACTATAAAAGTATGTCTCATTTCAAATAAACAACCTTAAGTGATTTGTAATTATTGTTTGTCCCGGCTTTTGCAAAATACACACCGGTGCAAACTTTTTCGCCTGACAAATCGGTGCCGTCCCATGTAATGCTACCCTCCTGACAGCCTCCCAAAACGAGCTTTTTGACCAAACTACCAGTAATATCATATATCTCTATATCACCTCCTTTTAATTTTGAATAAGATATTTTCGTTGTTGAATTAAACGGATTCGGATATGCCGTTAAATTCGTATAATAGTTTCGTGGAATTATCTCTGGAGCTGAAACCTCCGGCTCCCAACGCGAATAATAGACCCCGCTACCTGGTCCAGTATCTATGTAATTACTCCATACTACATGAACACTGTTGCCATATAAGGCTAAATCAGGATAACTTGAGTAATAAGAATCATCATCCAATCTTTGCTGGTTTTCCCAGGTTAAGCCGTTATCCGGGCTAAGCATATAATATATGTTTCCCCAACCCTCATCATCCTGCCAGACTACATGAATAGAATCTCCTTGCCAGACAATGCGAGGGACTCTATCCCAATGGTCAAAAGATATCTGTTCTTCTTCAGTCCAGGTCTCGCCCATATCGTAGCTGTATCTCACAAACAAATCACCATTCCAGGGATTGGGAGAATACTTGCCATCATACCAGCAAACAATAATATTACCCTGTTCGTTTATTGAAATTGAGGGGTGATTAGAATTTATAGTATCTGGTTCTGAAAGTAAGATAGCATCAGACCAGGTATCTCCAGCATCGATACTTTTCATATAATATGACTCCCAGCTATCGTCAACACTGTAATTGCCAGCCCAGACAAGAATAATAGTATCTCCGCGGCAAGCCATATCCATCTGATCTGCATCGTATAGTCTCAATAGTTCCGCAGGTTCGCTCCAGGTTTGGCCGCCGTTTGTGCTTTTAACGAACTCATAAATAAGATCCTCATCACGGTAACTATAAGCAACATAAAGTGTCCCTTCATATACACAAAATGTGTGTTTTGAAAAATATTCTTGAAAAGGCGGAGTTACGCTTAATATAGGCCCCCAGCTTAAACCATTATTTAAAGATTTTCTTAAAACAATCGATCTTCGATTAATTTCACGATGACTATTTCTCCATAGCGTATAAACAGTATTGCCAGTAGTTTTTACCATGGGAAATAGTCCATTTGAATATAATGAAGTATCTATCAACATGTATGGTTCACCCCATGTCAATCCATTATCTTCACTGCGTATATAGTAGGCTAAATCTGAACCTGCCGATTTACTATACGTAACATGTATATATTGCCCATTAGCTGCTATCCTCGGATGATATACTGTATTCTCATCCGATATCCGCTCCGCGGGGGTCCAACCGGCGTTGGTAATCTGTACTAAAAATACTATGAGTATGACTATAAAAATATGTCTCATTTCAAATAAACAACCTTCAATGATTTGTTATTGTTGCTTGTCCCAGCTTTTGCAAAATATATCCCGGTGCTAACTTTTTCGCCTGACAAATCGGTGCCGTCCCAAGTAATTGATCCCTGGCCCTGCTGGCTACTGCCATGCGGGCCCTCGTGACTGTCCCCCAAAACGAGTGTTTTGACTAAACGACCTCTGATATCATAGATTTCTATCTCACCTCCTTCTATATTTGAATAGGATATCATTGTTGTCGAATTGAATGGATTTGGATATGAGGTTAGATTGGTACTGTAGTTCTGTGGTAGTTGTTCCGGTATAGAAACCTCAGGTTCCCAGCGACTATAATAAACTCCGCGGTAAGGGTAATAATCCCTAAAATCATTCCAGACTACATGTACGTTGCTGTCTGTCACTGCAATATCAGGATAATTCGAATCTGATGGATCGTTATCGACTCTCTGTTCTTCCTCCCAGGTCAAGCCATTATCTGGGCTTAACATATAATCGATGCTTCCCCAAATGTCATCATCCTGCCAGACAACATGGATAGAATCGCCCTGCCAGATAACTCTGGGAAAAGCCGCCCAATGGTTAAAATATATCTGTTCTTCATCTGTCCAGGTCTCGCCCATATCGTAGCTGTACCTCACAAACAAATCACCATTCCAGGGGTTAGGAGAGTACTTGCCATCACACCAACAAACGACTATATTGCCAGTATCATTAATTGAAATAGATGGATGATGAGAACCGATAGTATCGGGCTCCGAAAGTAAAATAGCATCGGACCAGGTATCTCCAGCATCATTGCTTTTCATATAGTATGATTCCCAGCGATCATCACCGCTGTACCTACCAGCCCAAACAAGGAAAATCGTATCTCCTCGGCAGACCATATCCATAAAATCAGCATCGTATAGTCTTAACAATTCTTCCGGTTCGCTCCATGTTTGGCCCCCATTTGTGCTTTTCATAAAATTGTAAATCAGATCCTCATCGTGGTAACTATAAGCAATAAATACATTGCTACCAGATACGCTTAAAGTGTGCTTTTGAAAATGGTGATCCCTGGGATACAGCAAATATTGTACTGGTTGCCAGGTCAGGCCGTTGTTTAACGATCTGCGAAAACTTATATTCCGACGGCTTCCAGAATGATAATAATTACTCCAAAGTGCAAAAACCGAATCACCGTTAGTCCTGATAACCGGAAGTATCGTTCCTGAAGCTTCTGATGTATCTACTAATAAATAGGGTTCATCCCAATAACATCCATTATCTGTGCTTCTTAAATAGTGCACTAAGCCATTTCCCCCGGTAAAAGTATAATAAATAATATGTATATACTGCCCATTCACTGCAAAGCGTGGATGAAAAGCCGTATTCTCATCCGATATTCGCTCGGCGGGGGTCCAACCTGCCTGGCATGGTACAGCAATAAGAATAAACAGCAAACATAATAATATTCTTTTCATGGCAGTAATTCCCCTAAGCTGATTTACATTTATTACAACACACAAAATATACCCATTTTACTGCTAATGTCAAGTAAGATTGTTATTAACAATGTTAATAATTATATATTCTCGGCATTTTCATCAAACTCGGAAAAACCTATTAAGATTATTTTACTAGCCTACCTTGTAATTAAAGGATAGCCAATTTAACCTTAAAAAAAAAATGGCATGCGGCACAAAACTATAATTTATTACCCTCGAGTGCTGACTGATCGAGGTACCGAGTATTGCGGTAGACAGGAAGACCACGAGTACCAATTATACCTGTCTCTTGAGGATATAGATCATAGCAGGACAAAAGCTAAGAGTCCTCAAACAAATGGTATCTGTGAGAGATTCCATAAGACAGTATTAAACGAGTTTTGCAGAATCGCCTTCCGTAAAAAGATCTATCATACGCTTGACGAACTCCAGGCGGATTTAGATATTTGGTTTAGGCATTACAACGAGGAGAGAACTCACAGCGGTAAGTATTGCTTTGGTAAGACACCTATGCAAACATTCGAAGATTCAATACCGCTGGTTAGAGAGAAAATGCTGATTCAAAACGTACAACCGGAAACAGTGTGACCGTCAGGTTAAGTCTTGATTAGTACACTTGATATTATCAAAACTGTCTCTTAGATTTTTACCAATTATGTCAAAAAAGTTCTGAAGACGTGCAATCATTAAATTACTGACTACATTTTATCTAATTTACTAATCAAATCCTGTCTTCTCAATTTACCTGCGATTCTCTGAAGCTGTAGATTTCTTGCCTGTGGATCAGCTAAATCGCTTACCGCAATCTCAATAACATCTATCCCTTTTGCTTCAAGTTGACTTCTAATAAGCATATCGATTTGCCTACGCTCTTCATTGTCATGAATAGATTTTGATAGCCCATCGAGATAGATTGCAATTTTTATATTACCTTCATCACTCTCATAGTATAAATCGGGCTGAGTATTTTTTATCGGAGGTATCGATAAAGCAATGTCTTTCTGTGAAGTAAATTTTGGAAAGCCATAATCATCTAACATCTCCTCAAGCTTTATCTCGTGTATATTCGTGCCGGTCATATTACCCTTTTTATCTGATGATTCATGCAATAAAGCCGGTATTGAAGTTTGATGTTCAGGCTTTTGTGACCATTGGCCAATAATATTATGTGCTGTATGCCTGTCTAAGTGAATATGAGTATATAGGTTCCTATATGTTTTCATACAATTGTAACAAGCCTTATCACATTCACATGAATCCAGAACAATTAAAGCCTCTGAACATACTTTATCCCAGTACTCAATAATCTGCAGAATAAGGCCAGACCCACCTGACATTGGATCGTAGAGGAACAGCTTATACCCCTCATCTTCCCGTGGCCAGATCATATATTGAAGATCGTCTTGTTCTACATCCAATATTTTAGCTGTACCTATTTTAATTGTTTCAGCGAAATTAACCGCATTTTCATATTCCTGGAATTCGTCGACAACCAGGCCATCGACAATAGCATCCGTAAAAAAGGCTATGTTTTCCGGACCTTTCTTACATTTTTCATCATGGATTTGATTAAAATGCTCACGCTCTGAGTCCGATACATAAGGCGATCTAGCAGCACCGCAAACGCTGCATATAGGGAAACCAAGTTCGCCAGCTCTTACTTTATCAGCGGGGCCGATATTAACGATCCGTATCTCTTGACCAAACCTTATCTGAATATTCATATTATAAACAGAATAAATCTCTCCACCCCTATGGCGCTCTTTTAAATACCCATGAGTTACGACCGGTAATTGGAATCTATTCAGCTCCTCATCATTAATTTTCCCCATATGGGTAATCTCATTATCGCATATTTCAATCGCATTAATGCTTATCAATTCAGAGTCGTTATATCTAATTCCGCTTCGCCCGTACGACTCATAATCTATGATAAAGCCTTTTTCGGGATTAATCATCAGCCTTGTAGGTTCTGTTCTTTGTTCTCCTATAGGCAGGTGATAATACGCGATCCTAAATTTGCCCGAATTAGCGTATATCGCATTTCCGGGTACGAATTCTCTTACAGCTATAGTAGCTGGTCGGGACAACTCAAAATCAGGCCGTCCCTCTATCTCGCTTAGCGCTCTGCTGGCATAAGAACGAATCGTACCATCAAGAACCTCGTAACCTGGTAAAAAACCCTCCTGAGCCAAAACGTTCAATGTATATGTCTCGATAGAATTCTTTGACATTTTCTTAAGGTAACGTTTGCACCGATTTAGTACCCTGTCGTCATCCTGCTCTAGAATACCTTTATTTTGCTTAGATGTCAGTTTCTCCTGCAAATCTTTTGCCCAGAGCATCCTTTTAAACAATCGGCCGACAGTCGCCTGGAGTTTCTCTGCTATCGTGTTAACCATAGAATTGATTCTATCGGCAGAAACATATTTACTATCATCATCCGGCCACCACTGTGTAAATATAGATTGTATTACCCTGTCAAAATGCTCTCTGTATTTACTAATCACATTTTGTAGAACTGATACATCCGGTGGTTCCATACGGTAATTCAGCAGCTCGTCGAACAGATAGTCTACAGTAAAATTCGGGAATACCATCATTATAACATATTTCAGATCTTCTATTTCGTCTTTAGACAATCCGCTGCTCTCGGGGGATAATTTACTCAGGCGTATAACTTCCGAAAGCACCGCGGAATGAATATGCTTAGCAAGCATTACATCATTTCTGAGATTAAATCTTGGCGCCGGTATTTCTCCTGACAGCATCTGGAGCGGATCATCGAAGAAATACTCATCATGCTGGCTTCTGCGGCAATAGGTATAGTTGACAGCCATCCTGAATCTTCTACCGGCACGCCCAGCTCTTTGCCAGAAATTAGCAGATGTGGGAGGCACGTTTCTCATCAACACCATATCCAAATCACCGATATCAACGCCGAGTTCCAACGTTGGCGTACAGACGAGGCAGTTATATCTGCCATCAGTCTTTTTAAACTGCTCCTCAAGCTGTTCTCTTATTTTGGCCGGTACCTGAGCTGAATGTTCATGCGCTGCCACCATTGAAAACGGCAATTTTAACATCTGGATATCATAGTTATCATCCGGCAATGGCTCCTCTATAAGCGTTCCCGAACATCTGTAAGCCGTACATACGCCCGATGGGGTATACCTCGTATGTATTCGCTTACATAAGCTGCATCGATATCTCTTAGCATCCGGTGAGATTGCCATCTTCTGCGCCGATACTTGATATGATCCTGCTGTACCCGGCAGAACGTTACCTCTATTACCTTTTAACTCGACTGATTGCAACACGCCTGCTGTATCAGCCAGGAATCCCCATAGAGCTTCCAAGAAACCCTCGCGCTGGTTTTCATCAACAGGCCACTTTTTTACGTAATCTTGCGTTAATGTGCGGCCGCTTCTACCAGCAAACTCCCGTAACCATGTTCTATTATCATCAATCTCTCTATTATATTTAATCCCGACCGGCCCAAGAGCCTTACCTGCTGTATTCGTGAAAAATGGCAGGTAACCGCGCTGGATTTCCTCATCTCCCTCGCGCCAATATCTGCTGAAAATAGGTGCTTGCTCATCGTGGAAAAGCCTTGTCCTTCTGTACACATCCAACAGCGCGCAGATACCGTTTGCCAGATCCTCGGGCGTTAGTTTTAGAGTCTCTGCCCATTCCCTGATCCAGGCATTATCCTTATCAACATCTTTATAAACGACCTTAACAATCCCCCACGATTCGAGACAGTCGATCTTTTTAAAATTAGAGCCAAACTCGAGCATCATCGCGTATCGCGTAAACTTCTTAAGTTCGTTATCCAGCGTTCTGCCATATGCTTCTCTAGCTCGTCCCAAGTATACCTCAGGCGCCAACATCTTGGCCAAATCATGATCGGCTTTAAACAAATTCAACAAATGCTCGACGATATCACTTAAGGATGAAGGCTCATCCTGTCCTTTAACATATTCATACACGAGGTGGCGGAGACGGTACCGCCTGGCGTGGTCCTGCATCCAGCCGGCTTGAAACGCCGCGTCCTGACGATTATCCGAAAACACTATCAGCTTTCGATGGGGACCTGATACGGCATTAAGCATATTTTGCGCCAGGATATGAACGTCCGCCACTGTTATTGCTCTTAAAGGCTTAATCGGCTCTATGAATCGACCTGCGTAAACACGGCCTCTTTGCTTGCAGCTAATGCATGAACTCAAGTGCCTGCCGTTCCTGAGCGGAATGAAATATACCGGTACCGATCTGCCTTTACGTTTACACTTTGGATTGACGCAGCTTCCCTCGTTTTTGTGAAGCGTTCCGCACCAGCGACAGAAATATATCCTTTGATCATCGAAAGCGTTTCCGTTATCACCCTCATCTAACTCCGGCGCGACAAACCTGTTGGTAAACACGACCCTGTTGCCGGTGGGCTCATCAACGGCTTCCCAGATAACGTTATCCTCCTCAGCATCTCCACCCGATGGCTCACCGCTATCCAGCTCGAAATTCCTGTAATACCCCTCGTAGTAATGCTGTCCACATGTTCTGCAGACATATATTGGCGGACAGGCCTTTTCATCTACGCCATACTTCTCCATAGCATCGCTTAGAGACATGCTTAACATCGCGTGCTCAGGATCACTGCCGTCAGTATTGCCGAATGTCACTACGGCCCCTTCCAGGCCTCGAAGAAAATAGTGAAGCTTGGGACGAATAAGAGGATTCGCTTTCTTCTCGGCAGCCGCCCCTAATACGAGATAGCATAGCAACTCGCCTGTAAGCTGATCACTGATCTGTATCGCTCCCCTGCCGATATTGTTATTCACCACCTGCACGGCCTCATCAAGCTCTACAGGTTTTGGCAGTTTATCGAACAGCGTGCGAATGATCTCATTCTGCTTGAGATGGTCATACAATTCCTCGGACCAGTTCTCGCTCAACCCTATATCTTTACCTGTAAGCTTCTTCAACCCCTCAGATACTAAAACTCCATCGCGTTTGTCCACAGCCTCTAAGATCATATCGAGGATAGCAATCGTGTCATCAGTTGGGATATCAGGCGTATACCTGTCCAGAGGGAAATTCTCTCGTTCGTACTCTTCCTCTACCAGCTTAACCTTATCGGGATTAATTCCGAAAAACCGTTGCGCGAATCTCTTCCCAGCTTCAGCACCGTATTCAGGGTCGGTGATAGTTGCCGAGGTTCCCATGCAGATCACGTCATCGGAGGTTTTGCCGCAAAATGCTTTTATACGTCTTATCAAGCAAGCTACCTCTGCGCCAACGGCCCCTCTATAAGTGTGAGCCTCGTCGAATACCAGAAATCGTAGCGGCGCGTCTATAAACATGCCGAGGTCTTTACCACGGGTTATCAGGTACTCGAGCTGGTTCACGTTGGTTAGCAGGATACGGGGAGGTCTGGCGGCCATCTCGGCTTCGGTCAGACGTTCTTCGGAGGGTGAGATAACCACTCCGGCGTGACCTCTATATTTTCTCTCATAACCCGCGAAATCAGCCTGGCCTTCTCCCTCCTTCATCCTCACTACATCACCGCTGACAGCTCCATCATTGGCAGGCGTTGTGCCGGTGTACATACCGAAACTGATCTGCGAACCGGCCAGCATCTTCCTCAGACGGCCCAATTGGTCATAGGCGAGGGCATTCATCGGATAGACCAGTATAGCAACCAGGCCATCAGGTTTGCCTGCATCGCGAAGTTCGAGGCAGTAGTTTAGTATGGGATATAAAAACGCCTCGGTTTTGCCCGAGCCCGTGCCGGTTGTGATAAGGCAATGATTCCCCTGCATCACTTCATCCAGCGTTTTATCCTGATGAGCAAACAGTCCCGGATGTTCTGTCAGACCGGGCAGCGCTGCATGTACCAGCCCCGCGCGAGCTATATCGTTAAGGTTGCGCCCCAGACGGAACGAGCGGCTCAGCGATACGTACGGTCCCTTGATGAGCGGCGAGCCGATCTTCGCTTTAAGCATATCGCGTGCTTGATCGGCAAGATCGTTATCGCTTAGAGGGAACGCGGTTAATTGGTAGTTAATGAATTGCTGATTTACCTGATACGCGAATTTAACCGGGTTGATGCCATGCTCGCTCATCGATACTCTCCGTCTTATAATCCCAGTTGACCCTGGCCTGGTTTATCATCATAATTTTCTCTTGATTGTTCTTCCATGTCATCCTCGCCCCTCTCCAGCCTTCTCTTGAACTTCTCGAACTCCTCCTCGCCAAGGATGTTTTTCGCGTGCATTTCGCATTCCTGCCAGCTTTGCTTTATCTCCTCCTCGGTGGCATTGGGCTTTTGCCAGTCGAGATAGCGCGGGCCGAGCTGCCTGGCGATATGCTCCGGGAACTGCCAGTCCTCGCTTATGAACCGCTCCAGACCCACCTCCTTAAGATGCTTGAATGCCAGCAGAGTCAAGGTTGTCTGGCGAAGGTGCTCGGGCTTGTCCTTATCCACCCGCCAGAAACCTTTGGGGTCGGAGGGATCGTTGCGCAGAATCCATTCGAGATCAGTATAATCGAGGCCGTAAAGCTCGGCTACTATAGCATCTAAAATAACTCGTAAGCGTAATCGCTCGTGGGGTGTTATCGCCCAGAGTGATTGCCAGTAATTATTTTTAATTTGAAATCCTTTATTTATAAACTGCAACCACAGATAAGAAAAATATCCACCAACATTATTCAAACTCAATGTACTTAATGTTAAGGCATATATCACTTTATTAGATAGAGTATCTTTTCTTATTAACGCTGATTCTTCTAATATATAATAGCTGACATGCAATCCCCCCATCCGTCCTCTTAATAAGTAATCAAACATAAAGGAATTTAGTAAAGCTCCTAGTATAATAGTATTAATCATATTTGTGCTATTGAGTACGCCAAGGGTATGACCACATGGAGAATTACTCAAAGTACTTAAAATCATAGTCCTTCGATTAGTAGCAGAACTTATATCCATTAAACCAAGTTTGATATTAATATTTCTATTAACTCGCTCTAAGTACAATGATCTATCCATCAAATACTGCGGTTCAATAACCTTATCATCCCAGCCGATATCACGCCAAACAGCCGAACGGCCTTTTCCGCTTACCCAGCCTTTCTCGCTGAAATCGAACTGCCCTATCATCCTGCCCTCATAAAGCGGCAGCGCTATCTCACCATCGGGATTAACCCAGCGCCCATAAGCATCCGGCCTATAGCCACGCTGCTCCCACCACGGCCTGGGATGGAACAGTTTGGAATCGTTGGTCATGTCAAATTCACGAGAATACTTAATCTGCCAGCCGTCCTCTGAGTCATCCCCCAGCAGTACCGAGTTGGCGTATATTTTCTCGATAATCTCGATATCGCGTTTGGAGCGAAGCTCGAGCAGGGCTTTGCTTTTAGGGCTGAAAATGGTGATCTGCGATTTATCATACGGAGTCGCCAGGTTAATCGCGTTCTCCTCCCAGTCTTTAAGGTCGTGACGCATGAAAGCGGTATTGATAGCATCGGTAGTAAAGCCTTTTTTAATTATAACCGGACAGAATTTGAATCTGCTATCAATATCAAACAACTTTTTCCTATTCTCAAATGAAAACAACCATTCCCATTTCGAGTTCTCGATAAACAGCTCACGCAGTTCACGAGTACCGTTATCGGTGTAAATCCCGGAGGGGACGATCATACCCAGACGCCCCTCATGTTTTAAAAGCGCGTAAGAGGATTCCAGGAACATCTTATACAGGTTAATATCAGCGGCTCCCTGGTAACGGTAAGGGTGTCTTCTATCGGCATAGTGTTTTTGCCTGGCCCGGTTACGTTTCCAATCATCGTGCAGGGCGGTATTTTCACCTCGGCTGCGGCTGAATGTGATTCGCGAGCTTTTATCCTCGTAGTCGTAGTATCCGAATGGGAAGGCGGCGTGTTTATTCCAATTGCTCATAGCTTTGAAAAACGCGGTGTAGTTACGCCACTCTCTTTCGATATTGGGATTCTGCTCCATCATGGATTCTTGTTTCTTAACGGCCTCCTGCTTGCCGTAGGTGCGATAAACCGGGTCGTAATTGGAGAAGAACTCTTTCGAGTTGGGCTTACTTATCTCCCATGGCGGATTACCGACTATAACATCGAAACCGGAATCGGCGGTGATGAAGACATCGGGGAACTCCAGCTCCCAGTGGAAGAATTTATATCTATCGGCCAGCTCGTTTACCATCGCAATCGTTCTCTCACCGGGATCGAATATCTCATCGGGCGAGGGCAGCGCCTCATCGAATTTATCGACAGGCCAGAACCAGGCGGCACACCAGGCATCGAAAGACTGTTTCAAGCGGTGATATATCTCATTACCGAGAAACTCCTCTTTGTACTTGCGCTCGCGCTTTTCGGGATTTCCGATAGTGATATCGTGAATCTCCTGCAGCTTTTTCAGGGCGTCATCATGCACGCTATCGGGGGTAACTCCCTGCTCGTGGAATCCCAGCGGCATCACGCCGGCCTTACGGAGAATTATGCGCTTCATCTGTTCGAGCACTATCCCCTGCCCCGGTCGACGGCCTTTACCTCCCTTGCCGGCTCTCTCACCCTTCAACTGATCCGTAATCTTCTCGGTATCATCCTTGTTACCGCCCTCGCGCAGCCAGGCGGCCAGCGGATAATCACCGAACGTATCGAACCAGCATCCCACGAGCGAGTTGCCGACCTTGATCTTGTGATCGAGAAAACCGAAAGGCAGACGTGAGTCCATCGTCTCGATCCACAGCGACAGTCGCGCCAGCTCCACCGCCATCGGGTTGAGATCCACGCCGTATATGCAGCGTTCCACCACGTGACGTCTGAGGCGGCTTCTCACCATATCCTCGAAACGCTCATCGGAGGGCGAAACCGGCAGCAGATCCTCCTTGAGCTTGCCCTCCGAGGAAGTACCAAACGGCAATACCGGTGTGACAGGCGATTCGACGTTTATCTTTCTATGATAAATAAGCGATTTATACAACGCCTCGGTGATATAATGCAGCGCCGCCACCAAAAACGATGCCGACCCGCAGGATGGATCACAAACCTTCAACGCCAGAATGTCCTCGGGTGTTTTAGGTATCTGCTTACCGTCAACGGTATCGAACAATAACGGCTCGAGCGTACGGCGAGCTGTGGGCACTGCCAGCCCGGGTTTGGTGTAAAACGTCCCCGTACCCTTACGAGTGCCGCCCCAGCGAGCCAGGTAGAACTCGTCCTTATCGATTACCTTGACGATCAACCTGTCGGCGGCTTTATCGAGGCGCTTCTGATAGTAGTAGTCATCCTCGCCGCGTTTTTGCTTGATCATTCCCGCGGCCTCGGCGGCACGTTTCGCCCAGTCAACAGCCTGCATCTTCCGCCTGTCGACCTCGGAGTACTCCTGATCGGTTTGATCATCTACGGTATCGTCTATCTCCTCGGTCTCCTCTTCTGCTTCATCGGGAAGGGATTCATCATCGCTTTCCTCATCCTCGGAATCCTCACCGCTTTCGGATTTATCTTTATCCTCCTTGCCGAGCTTGGAGATCAGGTCTTTTAGCTCCTTGTCGGATTTAGCTTCCAATAAATCGAGAGGCAACACGGGCTCTTTGCCGAGATTAAGGACAACCATCGGCTGTGGAGTGGCATGAAGCTCGAAATCGAGCAAGCCCTCATACATGATTCCGATGAACTCTGTACGGAGATCGGAGAAGTCAACCATCCCCTGCACCATCCGGGAGGATCGCCCCTGCTTGACTTTAATACGCCCTATCTTAAGCCGTTCGAGAATTCTCAGTATAATACTATCAGGAATACGGAAACGGTTTTCCTCAAAAACCGACATAGCCCGCAAAACGATATCATCACTGGATGAATCGCCGGGACGGAATAATATACCACCGTACTGCTGAATATTGAGATCGGCATAAGAACAGCCATCATGGATGAGCTTGAACAAGGCCAGCAGCCGATTCCAGGCGTAGTACCTGTCCTCCAGAGACTCGGGGCCGTCGAATTGCCTGGCTTTTCGCAATTGCTCGAACAATCCCTCCACGCCGTAGCTCTGCTCGTATATCAACTGTGAACGTGATAACAGGTCTTTCGCCTCGGCAAACAACACCACGACAACGCGCATGATAATCCTGGAGGCCGCCTGATAGAGGGCATCCCGAACCTGCTTGCTGGAGGCCATCCCGTTATTACCATTATTAAAGACATTTTTCAGAATATCCGGTTGTTTTTGTTTAGCAATGTTGAGATGATCGATAATAAGCTCAACCGCCGAACGTATCTGCGTTCCCATCACTGAGGCAAGCTCGGCCTGCTTCGAGCGCGAGGTTTCAATAGCCTGCAGAAGTGGAAAAGTTGCGCCATCTCGGGATTGTGTACCGTATTCGCTTAATAAAGTGAGAAAGCCATGCAATTGCTGTCTGAGTTGCTCATCCTCGAACCACGACCGAACGTCCCACTCGACCCACGTTTCATGATCGGCGGAGGCGTAAACCAGCCTGATTTGAATGCCGTTGGTCAATATGCCAAGCTTGATATTGGATAGCCTGAGATATTCTAGCAGCTTGCTATAGGAGGTTCGCCCTTTTCCGACACCCAGCATGCGATAGCCCTGCCTGCCTTTTACCGGTGGTTCTATGCTTATAGCGCATAAAGGAGTTTCACGCGTAGCGCTGTCGAACAATATTCTATTAGGTTTTAGATTATCCCCGGTCATCGCGGTATGAGAGTAGCTGGCGGGGATGTTATTGCCTTTAAGGAAGCGCTCAGATTTATAGCCAAGTAAATTCTCAAAGACGATATCGCACCATTTATATAGAGCATCTTTTTGGCCTCCCGATATATTACCGGTTTTAAGCCAGGTATCGAATGTGTTATATGAGTCTCTTAAGGCACGATAACGCCAAGGATCGGGAATCATCAACTCAGTGAAATATTCACCCAGAACCTGCGCGGATATCAGTACTCCGTTGTGGCGAAGATCATTCCACCAATCATGATCTATTTGCTGGTTGGGGGCCATTCTATTTATCATCCCCCACAACGAACTCGACCGCTATGGGCAATAGCTCGAGATTATTCATGGTATAACGATTGGGAATGGTCTGACTTAGCATGAACTCTTTTTCTTCATTTAGCAAATCGATAAGCTGCCTATTCTCCCTGTTAAAAGCCTCCCACTCCAACTCGCGCAGGGCTTTCTCTTTTTCGAGCTTATCCTCAATCCACATCTCAGTTTGCTTGAATTTCGCCACCTGGGTATCGTGCTTTTTCTTAACTATCTCGAAATATCGCTCATCCTGCTTTTCCAATTCCTTAATCCGATGTTCGTATTCGCTTTTAGTTAATTTCAATTCGTTGGCAAGGCGCTCTTTAAATATCCCTGAGAATGAAGAGACTAATTCTTTTTTCCTGTTTTCAAGATTCTGACGAATAGCTGGTTCCACGCTTATCCAGTTTCGCTTAAAGCCGGCGCCTATATCGTTCAGTATATCAGCGTGGAGTTCGGATCGTGAATCTAACTTAATTTTTTCCCAGTCAGTATTATTGATTTCATTTATATCATTATTATCCAAGTTATAAGGGAGTTCCACGAACTCCTGATGAACAGTTTCGCTGAGTTCGTTAGTGACCTCTAGCAGACAATATACGATGATAATTCCTTCACATTTCAGGTTTGTATTAATCCTTGTAATAGTCCATCGCGAAACATAATGGCTGTTGCCGCTACCGGTATTGCCCTCCCAAAGTTTACGTTGAAATACGCTTACAGCTCTCTGCATAATCGGGTGACCGAGCCTAATTAACGCGGTATCCGGCTTTATCCTGAATAATATTCTTTCATTATAATCAGTTTCAAAATATGATGGATCAAATACCAACTTTGGTATTGAATTTAGCTGTGTGCCTTTTTTAATTGCCAGGCTTCTTTGAATGAGATTTTTCCATCCGGGAGGTATAGTATAGAATTTGTATACGCCTCTTTCCTCAGTTTCTATTAATTGGCCGCCTTCGTATTCTACTGCCTGTTGTAACAGCATAGCCATAGCATTTGGAGTTAGACCTAATCGCGCCTCGGTTTCCTTAAGCATAGCCATTGTTTTCTGGTAATTTTCTGAAGAGCCACGATCCCTATGCCCGGCATCCTCATCAACAGTATTTTCATTCTCAACAGATATCAGCCTGCTTTCGAATTCGTCACGGCTGAGTTCACTGTAATTAAAATGCTCTAAAACACTTTGATTAATGACCTGCCCAAGACTACCCAGATCTTCCCTCGCCTGATTCACTTTTCTAATAACGAGGCTGAGGAATTTGTGATCTTCATCATCATCGGAGTTAAAATGAAATATCGAAACATCCCTGACCTGTCCATGACGATCAACTCGTCCATTCCTCTGTTCGAGACGCATAGGGTTCCAGGGAATATCATAGTGGATAACATAGCGGCAGTTAATATGCAGATTCAATCCCTCGGCAGCAGCATCCGTAGCCACTAATATCCGTAGAGGGCTTGCTGGATCATTAAATGAATTCTTTAAAGTAATCCTGGTCGACGAGTCAATACCACCATATAGACTCTCAACTTGGGGATAGTCAAAGCCATTTTCCCTGAGCGAGGAGACCAGATAATCCAGTGTGTCTTTATATTCTGTGAATACAAGAAGCCTTTCATCCTTCCTGAACTTGCCCTCTGCCAGGAGATTATGGCTAATCCATTTGACTAATTCCTCCAGCTTAGCATCCTGCTGGTTGTTACTGGTAAGGGTATCATCATTCTGAATTGTATCGTTAGTCCAGCCCATCGAACAAAGCCTGTCACCAATCTCTTGGACTACTTCTAAGGACTTATTCGAATGAGTACCCAGCCATGAGGCTGACTGCCTGGCAGCATCCTCTTCACGCTGCTTTTTCACATTATCATCAGCACTATCTGTCTCGGCTTTGCCTATAGAGTTTACAACAGTATCCAGGGAGCTTGCTTCCAGCTCGTAGTTCTCTATATATTGCCACCACGTTTTGGCAAATGCATACGTAGATGAAAGCAGTCTTTTAGTGAGCAACGTAATAATAAATTCGCAAATTATCCGCTCTTTGCGGTTAAAATTATTCGAGGTTTGCTGAATAGCTTTTCTATATTGCCTTAATAAACTATACAATAATCCTTCTTGATTATGCACCTTGAGGTTAATTGGGATACTTTCGACTACCCGTTCAACAAATCGCGAAACTCCTTGGCTGTTTACAATCTCAGATTTCAGACGGCGAACCATCAATACGCTTAATTGGCGCTTATCGGCCTCGTTAAGAGTAGGTGTTTGATGTATTCTTATAGGATCGAGGATTGAAAGTAATCCGGAGAATGTGACTGTATAACCGTTATGAGGAGTGGCTGACAAAAACAATCTGTGTTCGAAGAATCGAGAGATTGATTTAAGCATTTTACATCTATCACTATCATCGTGCATTACACTCGGTGAAAGATTATGCGCTTCATCGACAATTAACATTTGAAGCGGGAATTTCGCGCTCTGCCACAAGGATTTAGCGGTTGCCCTGAAAGACTCCAGCACATCCGGTTGACGTAGATAATCCATAGATGTGATTATTCGTGGATACATCGTCCAGGGATTAGAGTCAACTCCATAAGACATCCGAGTTCTAGAGACCTGTTCACGATCTATAATCGTAAAATCCAGATTAAACTTCTCTAATAGCTCATCCTGCCATTGATGTTGTAACGAAGCGGGGCATACCACCATCACTCTTTGTACTTTTTTTCGAGAGATTAACTCAGAAAGAATGAGACCGGCTTCAATCGTTTTACCAAGACCAACATCATCGGCTAATAAGAGCGATACTCTAGGCATTAATAATGCTTTTAGCACAGGGTATAATTGATAATCCTCTATCTGAATAGCATTATGCCATGGCGATATAAGTGAGACTGTATCCTCATCATCAAGCCTGTTTCGGGTAAGTTTATTATGGCAATTCCACTTAATTGAATTAATCAAGCATTTATAATTAATTAATGAGTCAGGCATCGAACTTATTTCGGAAATATTAGGGAGGTTTAATTTGGAGATTTCCAGTTTGCTGAATTCTGATTGCCAGTGTATCCACTCATCTGACGGATAAAGATTACCGTCAATATATTTAATATTAATGATCTTTTCGGGGTTGTTTTGTTCATGCGTTGATTTAATGTCTGTTATAACAGCCGGTCGTTCTCTTACTTTTACATACTGCCCAACTCTGAGATTTGTCACTACTCTATGCCCTTACTGCCCCCCGATGACGAATCGTAATAATGTAAACCTATAAATAACTGATGAGAAAGTCAATATAATAAAAACATTAGGCCCGAAGTGCCGCACCTATTAATAATGATCATTGGATGAACTTAAAATAAAACCGCCTCTACCCTGTATAGCCTGTCAATCTGCGAACGGCGCATTACGCCGCTTCTGATTTCCGGGTTATCCGCTTTCATGAGAAGTTTGCCATCAAACGCCTCCAGCCTACGTAATAATATTCCTCCTGAAGATTTCAAGACTATCAGGTAAATCCTGCCATTCGTTATTTTGCCGATCTGTGATAGTAATATAAAGCTGCCTTTCATTATTGAGGCGCCATATCGGAGGTTTCGACCTTTAGTAATATGCCGCCTGATGAATCCAGCTGGTAACTTTGGCCAGTCTCGATAAATTGTCCCAGAGAGCTTTTGGATACCTTGCCAGGATCAATCCTCATAATTTATAATGAGTCCTCGGTAGGCTCTTTAAGAGGATACACGAGTTGGTCTATAGTAACATTAAAGGCTTCTGAAAGTTTCCTTAACATTGGAAACCGTAACTGGGTGCTGCTTGCCGGCGAGTATATGACTCAAACGGCCTTGATCAATACCTGCGGCCTTCACCAGATCCATTTAGCTCCAGCCTCGCCTCTTCATCAATCTTTCTATATTTTTTCTTAAAATATCCTCTGCCATTTTCGACATTCCTCGGTAATAATTTTTTGAATCACTATATTGATCATAATACAGGTGCGCTATGTTGTCTATTATTTTCTTGCATTGTAATGAAAACTTTATTATTAGAGGCAAGAGCACTTAACACGGAGGCCTTTTGACTCGGATAGCAATGCGTAAGTGCATATTCCGTAACTCGTTGCGGAATAAAAAACTACGCCCAGGAGGAGTTGAACCCCCAACCTTCTGATCCGTAGTCAGACGCTCTATCCAATTGAGCTATGGGCGCAGATAATCTATCTGTTGCAACTACCACTTATGATCTCTACTATTAAAACGCGGTAGCCGCTATTTAGTTTTCAAAAGTCCGGGGTAATTATATACTAATCTTTCAAAGATGCAAGTATTTTTCTAACGTTTTCCCAATAATGTGCGGAATGCCTCGGAAATGAAGCCCCAGGCCAGCCCCCCGTGTATACAAATATATATCTGTGGCAACACGAAAAGATACGGAAGTCCATAATTGGCAGCCACGACTCCACTGCTAATCAGTACCGCCAGGATATAGAACCCCATGTACAACGAGAATAACGGTTTAGTCACCGGTGCGATTATCGCCAGCAATAGTAAAAATGCCATGCCGATGAAAATCCCGGGCGGAATGAGCGCTCCGGAGGATATCGCCTCGGAATGTTTGCGCAGGAATCTGAATCTACCGGTGCCGTAACGGGTAAGCTGGTTAAACAGCGATTTAAGGGTCTCGCGGGGATAGTAATACACCATCAGTTTCATCGAGGTAAATGACTTGATATCGGCCTTACTCACCCGGTAGTTGAACTCGACATCCTCGGCGGCATCGAAATCCTCATCGAAATAACCGGCTTTCTCGAATACCGCTTTTTTGTAGGTCGCGCCCGAGGAGGTCGGATCGACATACATATCCTTGCGCGAGTAGATAGTCGAATCCAGCCCGTGCCCCAGCGGCGATTTCCGCGCCAGTGAGACCGCTTTCTGGAAAAAGGTGTTCTCCGGTGTATCCAAAAACTGCGGACGGGACAATGCCTCCACCTCTTTCTCATGCATCAGGATAGCGGTATTTTTCAGAAGCTGATCATTATCGATATACACATGGCCATCGATATATTTCACGATCTCGCCCCGAGCCGCTTTGGCCCCGACATTGCGAGCAGCCGAGGATAAGCATTTGGGATTATCCAGAATTTTCACCCGGCTGTCCTCTTTAGCTATCTCCCCCACTATTTCGCGGGTTCTATCTGTCGATTGGCCATCTACAACCAGTATCTCGAGTTTATCCTGAGGATAATCCTGCATCCTGATATACGATAATGTCTGGGCGATGAATCTCTCCTCGTTACGGATAGGCACCACCACCGAGATCATCGGCCAGCCGAAATCCTGATAATCGTTCGATTGCATGTTTAGCTCGTCATTAACCATATCATAAAAAGTATCGTCCGTTTGCTTAAAATATATACAAACGGACGATACAAAAAGTTATTTAGTTAAAAGATTTAATCGGCTTCCGGATAATATCCCGGAGGCATCAACGGTAAAGCCATGTTGGGCGACTCCAGCAGTTGTTTGATATATTTCACGCCGGGATCGTCATCGGATAAGGCAGCGCCATCGCGTGTTATGCCTATACTTACCGGTGATGGACCGAAGAATGGGAACCAACCCAGATAGTCAGGCACCTCGACCAGCTCTACCCGCTGATCCTCGCTGATACCGGCGTCCTTCTTGGCAATCTCGATAGCCAGCATCAAACCACCTATCTCATCGACCAAACCGACATCTTTGCCATCCAGACCGGAGTAGAATCGTCCCTCGCCAAGTTGATAGACACGTTCCATACTCATCTTCCTGCCCGAGGCCACCTTGGCTACGAACATATCGTACATCTCATAAATGATCTCTTCGACATCTTTACGTTCCTCCTCGGTAAGGTTTCTGCCCGGCACCTTCAAACCCAGAAGAGGTAATCTTACGCCCTCCAAAACATCGGCATGCTCGCCGCGCTGGACATTGTCGTAAGTCATACCCAGCTTATCGGATAACCCCTTATCCCATATCCAACCGCCGATAACGCCGATCGATCCGGTGATAGTGTTGGGGCCGGCTAAAATCTTATCGCCGTACATGGAAATCCAATAACCGCCTGAGCCCGCTACCTGTCCCTGGGTGACAATAACCGGTTTCTCCGTCGCCAGGTCTTTCAACGCCTCGGCCACTATATCACTGGCCATGCCGTCGCCGCCGGGCGAGTCCACACGGAACACGACCGCCTCGATACTGCCATCCTTTTTGAGTCTCTCGAGCTGCGTCGAAAGCCATCTGGCCCTGATACCGCTATCCATAGCGCAATCACCGAGAGCATATATTACCGCTATTTTAGGATCGCCACCCCAGTATTTGGGAGGCAACGTGTTGGCGTATAGCCCCTCGCTGTCGATCACCCAGAGATTTCTACCGGCAACGTCATCGATGATATCATCGACATCCGACCAGCGTCCTATCTTATCGGCCAGTTTGTTCTTTATCGCGCCGTCAGCGGTCATGAGCATATCATTACTCAGCAATTTCTCATACTCGCCAACGCTGATACCGCGTGATTTACAGATATCATCCCGGGTGGTCTCGTACCAGTCATCAACATAAGCCTGGAACTGCTCCCTGTCAGCCTCGGACATATTCTCGCGGCTGAAAGTCTCGGCGGCGGATTTATATTTGAACTGACGCCACTCATCGAAACCAAGCCCTAACTTCTCCAACGTGCCTTTCAGATAGGTACGGCTCATCGAGTAGCCTACCAGCCCGATAACGGTGATCGGCTCTATCACAACGACATCCGCCACGCTTGCCAGATAGTAGGTGCGATCGGCAGAGTACTCCAAAAATGCCACTACGGTTTTGCCCGAGTCCCTGAACTCCTGCAACGCCTGCCTGATTTCCCAGGCGTGCTCGGGCGCGATCGAGGCATTCGCGAGATTTATGGCAATAGCCGATATCCGAGGATCGTTCCGGGCAGCGTCTATATCGCGAAGAATGTCTAGTAGTAGTTTCTTTTTTTGATCGCCGAAACGGTATTTGAGATATCCGGTACTGCCACGCAAATCGATTTTGAGATACCTGCGGTCTTTGCAGATTATATTCGGGAAGAAACTCGGGCGCATCCCGCCTACACGAACAGAGTATGACGTATAAGCATGCTCTTGATCATCATCGTAATGCAACTGGCTGCTTACGCCGGCGGTTCCTAAATCGAATGTCAGGCCGAACGTAAACGCCTCATCCTCGAAATAGCGGCCCACCAGATGTATACCCGGTACCGGCTCTATAGCCGCACCCGCGCTCCAGGGGGCGTTACTGAGTTTCATCTTGCGCTGTATCGCCAGATCACCGAACAGGGTGATCGTCGAATTACCCAGCGGGCGAATGCCTATCTCGGCTATTCCCTGGCGGGCTTTCGATTCCAGCGAGAACTCGCCTATCAAGCCAATAGACATGTATTTTATATCTCTGTCAATCGAGCTGATTTTCAGAACCTCCTCATTGGCCAAATCATCTATGGAATGCGATGACCATCCATATGCCAGACCAAATGAGTGCTTATCATCCCCAAGCCCCAGTGAAACCTGATAATCGGTCGAATGCCATTGCCCCAGATCGCTTTTAACCATCCCGAAACCCAGATGAGGCACCGCTATGAACAATCCCCAATCGTTAAACGAGCCAAAATCGTCACGATCCGTATTCCAGTTAAATCTGGTCTCCCCGTCATGAAGGAACGAAAGATTTGCCGGATTCGAATATCCCAGCAAACCATCATAATAGCTGTTGGATGATCCTATCAGAAAATTGTTACGGCTGTAATACGAGGGCATATCCCCGGCTTGAACCTGTGTTGTTAATAGTGCGATCATCAGAAATAGAATCAGGGTTAACCTTTTTATCATTTAGAACCATCCTTCCTATTTGCTGCAATTCGTTTCTAACGCTTCGATTTTTTACTGATACGGCTTTAATTTATAATTGATTCGTATACTTACGCAAGTTTAATCATATTTTAATAAATTGTCGGTCTGATAGCCATTTTGAAAAATATCAAAAACTTGCCAGATTTTAGACGACTTCGTATATTTTTATACTCAAAGATTGGGCCGGTTTTACAATCAGCTTTTTCACATCAGGAGAGATAAAATAATTTATTACATATCCACCTATTTAGAAGGAGCTTATTATGAGAATGTTCATGATTGCCTTTCTCACAATTACCCTGCTTTGTTCATCTTGCACGGACGATGACAACGATAATAGCACATCCTCAGAATTAAACGATCCAGCCGCGTTATACATCAGCTCGACAGGCCCGGAGATTGCGATAGGCGGCGGCACTACCGTGATTTCAGCGATAATCGTTAACGGCCGGGGAGATACGCTGGGAGCGGATTACACCATCACTCTCGAGATCATCTCCCCCGGTATCGTTAGTGAAAGATATTTTCCGATATAATTATATATTCAGCGTATCATGCATCCTGACATGTTCTGCCGATTTTAGGCTTAGCTTCCTGGTTTCCAAGCGCTGCCTGGAAACCTTCTTGAATCATTTAGAATGCCCATTCTGCCGACAAGCAAGCAACGTTGCGAAGCAGCTCTTTGTAGCGAGATGGAAAGACCGGACAGTAGTGACGCTGATTATAAGCTATTTGCGCTGTTTGCTAGCTCCTCAGATAATAGCGATGATTCAAACCTCAAATCCTCTACCGGCGCCCGGTACGAAATGATGTATTCATCTTCTCAACATTAAATTGCGGTGGAATTTCGGGACAGATATCAACTACCACCTATGTTAAAGGCACAGCTCATTCTAAGTATAAAATCAGCCCTGAAATAATCCCAGATCCGGTGGGATATTGTGTCGTTTCCATCCGGCCAATACTTGATAGTTATCCGGATATCAAGGATCGAGGAGAAATCTATTGCGCTTCCGGGCAATAACACTTAAGTGAACATTTATAAGCATTTATAAAGATTTAAGTTATACGTTGCTCTTTTGTTTAATAATTTTCAATTCCCCCATATATAAGTCGATTATATGATTAAACAATGGAGGAATAGCATGTCCACACCGAAAGAGATCAATGCCATACATACGGTTGGCAGGAAATATATCGACGCTGTTAATGCCTATCTCGACAACAAATTAGACCAAACAACTCTGCTTGATGCTCAAGCTGAATTCAAAGAGATATTAAACGATTTAGCTCATTATGAAATGACTATTACCCTGACTAAAACCTCACAACATATCCAGCATGAGTTAAACTCATTGTTATCTCTGGCCGATAGAATAGATGACCATCACCTGAATAAAGCCATTATTAATGCCGAGAAAGCTCTCGAGGAAATAGGAGAGATAGGCGAGATAAATTATGTGGCTAGAAGTTAATCAGGATTACTTACTATTACATCTGGAACAGGCAACCACACCAATTATTATTAATAGTAAGCCCAACATAGCCGGTATACTTATTAATTCACCGAAAAGAAAATATCCGAAAGCCAGAGCATATATACTGCCCAGGTAATTGTAATTGCTGATATTCGCGGCTTTCTCCGCCTGATACCCCATTGTCATAAAAATCTGAGCTATGGTAGTCGTTACTCCAACGAATAACAGAAAAAGCCATTCATACGGATCGGGACTTACCCAGTGAAAGGCCATATAACTGCCAACGACCGGTACGGTTACAAGCGGGAAATAAAAAACTATTACCAGGTGATGGTCCTGGCCTTTGAGCTTGCGGATGAAATTATAGGCAAATCCCGAGCATACGGCCGCTGTTAATCCCAGGGCAAGTTCCGGTATGGTTATTCTCGTATCGAATCCTTTTATCATCACCACACCGATAAATGAAATCAGGAAGAACAGCCACTGAATGGGGCGCGCCGGCTCCTTAAGCATAAATCCGGCTATAATGATCGTGAATATAGGCGACATGTACTGAATCGTGACCGCGCTGGCTAAAGGCATCACCTGAAGAGTATAAAAATACAGAACCAACCCTATCGTCCCGGCCAGGCCACGTAAGATCAATATTTTCTTATTATTACCCCAGGGACTTAAACCCTCCCTTTTAATAAGAATATAGCCTATTATCAACGTTACGAAAGCTCTGAAAAATACTATCTCGGTTGCTGGAATTCTATCGAGGTTTTTCACTCCGATATTCATCAAGGCAAAAAAGATAGTCGAAAGAACTATATATTTGACTCCGGGAGAAATCTTTAAGAAACTCAAGTATTACTAACCCCTTTTATCCTATCCTCACGAACATCCACAGGCAGAATAAGATAAATAAGACTATTTTTGTCAAGGATTAGTTCCCGATGTATCTTCTCTTATGTTAATTCGGTTTACTACCCAGTATTCTGGAGGGCAAGAAAATAATTGCCTTGAGCAATTCCAGTATCCCGCTGACCGCTATTCCAAATAACCTGAATGGCAATAGCAACAACCAGACTAACGGGTATAGTAATAAACCTATTATGGCAACCGGCCAACAGATTATAAATAATATCAGCCAGAGTAAAAATCCTACCAAGTAGACTCCTTCCTTTTTGTTATAATTACGCAGCGCACGGTTTTTTGTTGCACTGCACCATAGCTTTTATAGACAAAGGCGTTTGAGACCGATTTTTAGCGTTATTGGCTGAAATAATTATCGGGACATCGCACCTTCATCCGAAAACGCCGGTTTGGGATTGCTATATTATAGATGCTATTTTGCTTACATAAAAAGGATGTGTCAGGATTTAAGCAGAGCTGTATCCTGACACTATAACTGGGTATTTATATCGAAGAATACTATTCGCGGTTTGCTGCTATGGAAAATATCAGCTATCTTAAGATACCGAACGCCAGTAATACCGGGCCCTTTATTGAGGTACTTTCTCAGGTTTTTTCTCAGTATTCTCCAGCTTCCGGGTTAGTTCCACCTCATTGTTTCTAGCTACTTTTTGATTATTCGAGCCATGAGCCGTAACGATATCAGGCCTTTCCAGGTCGTTTAGTCCCCTGGTTTTCATATATACCCAGACGGACATTAAAATAAGAAGTCCGGAAAACGACATCCTGAACATATTGCCATAATTGAATATCGCATCGGCGAAAGCCAGAATACCGAGAATAAACATGGTTATACTTAATAAAATCATCTTCCCTCCTGTATAAGCGGTTCATAACATATATCGGATGCAATCATTATGATTTAATGGGTGTGATTATCTTATTTCAAATCCCATTTAATAGTGAAACAACGCAATAGCCATGATATTATTAACCTAAATGCCTAATCCTAAATCTAAACATAAGCAACTTATAAACTTGAATTTCGTAAATATTGATAGGAACAAATTCGCAGGAATGTTAAGATGAATTATTTGGAACAGGAAAACCAGGCGATTAGAAAAACCCTGCAACATTTCTTTGAGGGTTTGGATAATCTTGAGGCTCAATCGATACTCAGGGCTTTTCATTATAAAGCCTGGTCGATAAGCCTCAGAGATAAAAGAATTCTTCATAATCCGGTCTCGTATTGGCCTAAGACTATAGAGGAGGCCAAGAAAGATCCGGGGAATCCGTTCCTGAAAGAAAAAAGCAGGAAAAATATCGTTTATATAGATATCACCGGCACTGCGGCGCAGGCAAAAGTCGAATGGATATTCACGGATTTCATGTTAACCGACTATTACAATCTCTTAAAAGTTGATGATACCTGGCTTATAGTGAATAGAACTTTTCACACCAATAATTTCACGAAATAAATATCGTATTATTATCAGGAATTTCTATCTGCTCTTTTTCAAGAGATTCGTCCGCGATTTTATTCATCAGAAATAAATAAAAGCATACTCTGGAGCCAGCAGTAAAACCCTTGTGATCTGGGTATGTTCCGGGGGCGCCGCATGAACATACATATTGTCCCCTTAAAGGATACCTTTGAGATAGTGTCATCCCTGATACCTCACTATGAAATCGTTGATAAGGTGTTGGGACTCTATCACATCCCACCTTTCTAACTTGTAGCTTTTACCTCAAATCGTCACCATTGGTATTCGAATCATCAATTGATATCACTGGTATGTCGCAACCCGGCCAGTTTCCGGGGGCATCAAGAGGTAACTCCTCCGAGGAATGCCAGATAGTCTCATAGTCAGGACAGTAAATCAGTGTGTTAAATCCTCTAAAATAGCTCACCAGAAAAGTGACATCCGCGCCAATTACCGAGCAATCACCATTGGCATCCGCGGCACAATAGAAACCATCCAGCAAACAAGGCGGATTAATCGCCCTGAAATAATTCACCATGTAGGTAACATCGCTGCCGATCACTACCGGCGGCCAGGCTCCCGCTGACATATTGGCATCCCCGGGAAGGTACTTGTAGCCATCGGGAATGACAACCTCCACTACGAATGAGCATGAGTCCACATTGCCGGTGGAGTCGGTGGCTACGCAATACACCGTGGTGATACCGAGAGGAAATACCGAGCCGGAAGGCGGATCGCAGACTATCGAGCCATCGGAGCAGTTATCATCGTAAACCGAACTGAAAACACCGATTGCGCCTTCTACCCCGGGATCGTATGTCAGCTCCATATCGGTCGGGCATTCTGCGGATGGCGCAATAGTATCATTTACCGTAACGATGAAATGACATGAGTCGGTATTATCGCTGGTATCGGTTGCTCGGAGAATAACGGTGGTGTTCCCCACCGGGAAAAACGAGCCGGAGGGCGGATCGGCCAGTGCCTCTTCTATTTCGCAATTATCGTCGGCGGCAAAACCAAATTCGACAATCGCTCCGCATTCACCGGGATCGTTATCTACAACGATATTAGAGGGGCAGGGAACGAACGGCAACTCGGTATCATTAACCGTAATCTCGAAACCGCAGGTATCGGCATTGTCATGAATATCGATTGCGATAAGGGTTACCTCGGTGGTACCTGCATCAAAAAACGAACCCGAGGGCGGAACCGCCGAGGTTTCCAACACTCCACAGTTATCCGAGGCCTCATAACCGAACTCGACCACCGCGCCGCATTCACCGGGATCGTTCGCCACGACTATCGTCGCCGGACAGGGCACGAAAGGCGGTTGAGTATCATTCACTATTACATCGAAAAAGCAAACGCCGGTATTGGCCGAACCATCAGTAGCCGTGACAGTTACCTGGGTAGTGCCAACATCGAAAAACGAGCCGGAGGACGGTGTCGCGATAACCGAGGCGACCGAGCAATTATCGGAAGCATCGATAGCGAATGTAACAAAAGCGCCGCATTCATCCAATTCGTTATCCACCGTAATATCGGAGGGGCATATCGCCACCGGATCTATATCATCATATACCGTTATCTCGGTATAACAGCTATCTTTCAAACCGGTGGAGTCGGTAACCACCAGGTATATGCCTGTAACGCCAACCGTATATGGCGATGGCGGATGTTGCTCCAATGTGATCGGATCACCGTCAGGATCATATGAGCCGTCATCGGCAGAGACGAAAGCCTGGCAGTTGCTGTCAACAGGCACATTAATCCCGGAAGCGCATACCGCCACCGGAGGTGAATTAGGTGTGTATATTCCAACCTGATGAGAACTGATAATCGAGAAATGTTGCGTGGAGGATAGTGAGTTTTTGTGCGATATCGCTACCCGATATTGCCCCGGCGATGGCGAGGCTATATATACCTGCTCGACATTATCTCTGAAATTATCCCCGGTAGTAGCCGCATAGGATGGATTAGCCGGATCCAGCACGTAGGGATAGTACATGTTCGTGCCGGGTATATGCTCGAGTGTCATGTCGAGATCGTGCACCAGCATGATATCGGAGGGGTCAACCTGCGCCGAGGGCGGCGTTCCGGCAGGATCGGTCCAGGCGATAGTCATACGAATAGGTTCACCGGAGGTGTTATTTATACTGAAATATTTCGTTTCGCCGTTATTTAAAATATCCTCCATTATATATCCACCGTAAATCGAATCTGTTTGGATAACCTCGGCTGCTTTTTGCGTGTTCATCAAGCCCCAGCCATGCTGAAAATCCGGGCCGGTGTATATTCCCGCCTCATCCGCAGAATGAATCATCAACGCTTTCATCGTAGCGGAACGTGGCGTAACACCGCTATGCGAGGATTCGTAGTAATGCAATAGAAGATTCAACGAGCCAGAGACAGTCGGCGAGCTCATGGAGGTACCGCCTATCGATCCGTATGAGGAATTATCATCATCAAAACAGGAATACAGCCTGCTGCCATTGGCTACTATATCGGGCTTGATACGACCATCATCGGTTGGCCCCCAACCGCTATAATCGGTCACCGTGACATCTCCGGGTGAACTGTAGCCGCCGGGTATATCCTCAACCGCCCCCACGCTGATAATATTCTTGGCGTTTCCCCGCCAGCCGATACAGTCATAGCCGGAAGTACCGCCATCAGGATCACGCGTTACATAGTTCCATTCCCAACTCGAGGAGCTATCGTACCAGGCCCAGTGGCCTTCTCCCCCCGAGGGCCCGTTATCGTTGCGGTCGTTTCCGGCTGATTTTACGATGGTATAATACGGCGCGTTATAGGCGATCGAATCCCAGGCAGCCACCTCGGCGCTGTAAAACCCGAAACCGTAATCCTCTGTCTCGCTAACTGAGGTATTTCCGTACCAGACCCATTCATACGAGGAATAATCATAATACCAGCCTGCGACAAATCCATACGAGTGATTGGAAATGCGAAGATCACCGGCCGCTTCCGAGGCCATTTCCGAATCATCATAATCCCAATCCCAGGCCTCGAGATTGCCCTGGTACGACATCCCCTGCGCCGCTGATACATCGCCGTCGGCGATCATGGTGCCGGCCACATGAGTGGAATGATAATGAGTACCGCCGGGGCTATCCATCTGGGTTACACTGCCGGACAGCTCCTGATGAGTAGTCAGGACACCACCGCCATCCCAGAGCGCCAGTTCACCGCTGATAGTATTAACGCCGGTGAGATTAAATCCGCCACTGCCGCCGGGCCAGACCTCATCGGTGCTTATTGTTTGGGCGGCTGTCAGGTTCTGCATCTCGTAAAACACGGGATGGCCCATATCATCGATATACATCAACTCTATATCGGGATTGGCGTTAAGATTTTTCTGGGGTTGAGCCTCGCTTGTTATTAAATCATCATAGAGCTGCGTTCGATGGCTGTCCAGTTTATACTTATATTCCCGGCTCATTCTTTCGAGCTCATTTATTTTCGTGGATGATTGAGCGAGCAGGTTTGCGCTAAATAGAAGAATAACCGCGGATGTTATCATCACGAGTTTTAACGCGGGTACAAGCGACCGTAAATTACGCATAGCCAACCTCATTTCTTATGACATTTTATTCGTTTTCACTTAGATGGTTAATATCCAGTACTCCCCTTAACCGGTCATCATTTAATATAATTGGCAGATATAAAAGAGCCGTGAAGCCATAAACTTTTCGACAACTGTATTAAAATATAATCGATTATATGATCCGGTCAAGTATAATAGTCGAGCTGAAAAAGTACCGGAAGCTTTAGGGCCGCTGGATTGTACTGGCTTATATCCTGCCAAACTGCTGGGTAAGTCTGAAGGGTGATTTGCCAATCGTGTTTTCCTTGCGGCTGGCGGATATTCTTATCCAACAGTTTTACTACAGGTATACCAGTTGGGGCACGAATAATACTTTTTAACCCTGTTTTTACCCTTTTCGGTTACATTTTTTATAAGGCAATTCGATCACAACCCATATCTATTATTATTGACAGACGGGAAAAGCCTGCTTATCTTATATCAGTACACGTTTAGGGGTACGCATCCGGCAATAGCATCGAATGATCTTCTATAAAACTCGTTTTGGATTAAGGAGAGTAAGATGAGAAAAGTGATATTATTTTGTTTAATGACATTAGTGTTTTCGATAATGCCTGTCTATGCTACTGTTATTAATATACCTGCTGATCAGCCGACTATACAGGCCGGTATCATCAACGCTGTAAATGGAGATACTGTATTAGTATCAGATGGTATATATCAAGAGCATATTGATTTTCTCGGTAAAGCAATAGTTGTAAAAAGCAATAACGGTTTGGAAAATTGCGTTTTAACAGTTGCATATTCAGGTATACCCGCCGTGTATTTTCATGACAATGAAGATACAACGTCAAGATTAGAGGGTTTTACAATTGAGGGTGATTCGACTTATTGGGGAATTCATTGCGAAAACTCATCACCATACATTTATAATAACTTAATTCAAAATCATGAACTTGGGATTAGATGTGATAATGCTAGCCCTTTTATAAGGAAAAACGAGATACGGTATTGCGATCATAGAGATATATCGCCTAACAATGGTGGGGCAATTCGTCTTATTAACGCCTCGAATACAGTTATTGACTCTAACAGCATTCATAATAATTGGGCTAATGTAGTTGCCGGAATCATGCTTGATTATTGCGATAATATTAGAATTGAGAGAAATTTAATTTACTCAAACCAAAGCGTATATCTGTGTGGAGTTGATCTATTCGATTGTAACAATATTGAATTTTACAATAATACGCTTCTCGATAATTCTGGCCCCGACCCATATAGAGGTTCGGTATATATTTATAATGGTAGTGATATAACAATTCTAAATAACATCTTTGCTAACAACAATGAATATGGAATATACCACGAAGGTACGACACCTAATCTAATAGTAGACTACAACAATTTTTTTAACAACAATCCAGATAATACTTTTGGCATAACACCAGGGTCAAACAGTATCTATTCTAATCCTGAGTTTGTAAGTGATATACCCCCTATTGATTTAAACCTTTTGGTCAATTCTCCTTGCATAGACGCCGGTGACCCATCCAGCCCATTTGATCCTGACGGCACAATATCAGATATGGGGGCAATTTATTTCAATCAGTCCAGATCACTATGGCATATATCAAATACGGGAAATGATACTACAGGTGATGGGTCAGAAGAATCCCCCTATGCAACAATACAACATGGAATCGATAGGTCAACTAATGGGGATACAGTCCTGGTTCACCCAGGTATTTTTATTGAAAACATTAATTTTATTGGAAAAAGCATATTATTGAGTTCTTTATTTCTCTTAGCCGAAGACACTACTTTCATAGAGTTAACAACCATCGATGGGGATGAATCAGGCTCGGTTGTTACCTTCAATAGCGGCGAAGATACGACTGCAATTATCTCAGGATTTACTTTAACCAATGGGATTAATTTATATGGTGGTGGAATAAGTTGTGTGAATTCAAATCCGCAAATTATTAATAATTTGATTAGAAATAATAACTTTGGCTCTTCATTTATAGGCCTTGGAGGAGGAATATATTGTGATAACAGCAGTCCGTTGATTAATAATAACTGTATTGACAGTAATAGGTGCATGTGGAACGGAGGAGGAATTTATTGTGCAAACAATTCTAATCCTATAATTTCTGAAAATATAATCAGCTATAACTCAGCAACAGAAGGTGGTGGTGGTGGCATAGCTTGCCACTCATCAACGCCAATGATAAATGGCAACATAATCAGCAATAACCTTGCTAATGAAGGTGGGGGCGGAATTTATTGCTACCAATGTAATCCAATTATAACTAATAATACCATTGCGAACCATTATTTATGGTATGGGCATGGGGGTGGAATTTGGTGTTCGGATGCAACGCCAATCCTTACAAATAATTATCTTATAAACAATAATGCCCATCATGGCGGTGGATTATCATCAAATTCTGATAATATAAACATAGTAGAATGTGCTTTTATCGGAAATACATGCAATATAAATGGTGGTGCTCTTTACTTAACTGGTGTTTCGAATCCTGAAATATCTAATTGCACATTTGTAAATAATAATTCGCCCTCGGGTGGTGGCGCAATGTATTTTGCGGATAATGTGCAAATGACAATTTCTAATTCTATCATTGCTTTTAATGATTCAGCAGAAGCAATATTTTGCGCTGATACTTTAAGTGTACCAACAATATCTTGCTCTAATATCTATGGCAATGAGTTCGGCGATTGGACGGGGTATATCGCCGATCAAGCCAATATAAATGGCAATTTCTCACTTGATCCGCTATTCTGCAATTTGAATGAAGGGGATTACCACCTTTATGATATCTCGCCATGCTTACCCGAAAATAATGAATGTGGGACTCTTATAGGCGCGAATGAACAAGGCTGTATCGGTTTATTAGCTTTTGGCCTCAGGTCGCCGCAAACAGGTTCCATTCTAACGAATACGCCTGAACATTTTTTCTGGCAAACAGCTACAGATAGTTTTGAAAGTGAGGAAGTATCATATATCTTTATCATCGCCGGTAATCCTAATTTCGAATTAGCGGATTCATCAATAAGCCTAAATGATACTTCGTATATTTTATCTGACACGTTATCCAGATCAATTCAATATTATTGGAAAGTTTTAGCCTTCCATGAATCTTATCCGTCAAGATTGAGCGATGAAACCTGGAATTTCTACATAGACGGCTATCCAACACTGCCAACTATCCTTGATCCGGATAATGGCGATAATGTCGATGATGATACTTACTTGATCTGGCTTATCAGTACTGATCCTGATACTATGGATTTAGTCACTTATTCGCTACAGATCGACAATAACTCTGATTTTTCATCACCAGAGATTGATGTAAGCGGTATTTCCAATTCTGGATTATTATTGGATGAAGCTCTTGCTCAAAGGCTGAGCGATTTAACCGGTATCGAAAACCTTGTGGTAGAAGAAACTTATTATTGGCGAGTTAAAGCTGATGACTCATTCGGTTTAAGCTCAGAGTTTACGGATGGCACCAACTATTTCATATATGGAGCCAATGTTAACGATCCGCCATTTCCACCCACTTCTGGCTTCTCTCCCGCAGCCGATGAGGAAATTATCTCGCTCACACCAACTATCACATGGGATGATGCCACCGACCCTGACCCTGATGATCATAGCGATAATTTGATTTACTATTTCCACCTGATAGAGGATACATCCACTGGCGGGTTTGAATATGGCGATACCACTGCCCCGGGCATAAACCAGGTCGCAATACCTGTAGAACTGCCGGACAATTCACATTTCATGTATTTCGTTAAAACGGTTGATGATGAGGGCTTAGAAAGCGAGTGGAGCGAAATGCAATGGTTCTGGACTAACCATTATAACTATCCGCCTGAACCATTTCCCCTTAACACTCCCGAACCCGACCTCCGCTGGGTTGACTACTACACTTATTTCAATTGGGGCGGTACGGTAGATTACGATCCTATGGCAAGCATTGAGTATACCCTGCAGATCTCGCCTGACAGCCTATTCGACAACTTTGTGCTAACCAGATCGGGTATTACGGATACTTCCAAGGTGATGATTACAGATACACTTGCTTTAGCCGGTGGCAATCTCTATTGGCGAATATTCGCTTCTGGTGATGATAGCTTGATTCGTTACGGCGGCTTGCCTGAGCCGGAAGTGCGCAAGTTAGCTATATTCCCGCCTGGGGATGCTAATACCGATGGAATAATAATCGGTGCTGATGTTACATACCTTGTCGGCTATTTCAGAGGTTTGAATCCGCCACCCAATCCGATTCTGGCAGGAGATGCTTCCGGCGATTGTCAGGTTATCGGTGCAGATGTAACTTATCTTGTAAACTACTTCAGGGGCTTGAACCCCAAACCGGTTCGAGGCGATTGTGCAGGGACTGTTATTCAGGGCATAATAAATAGCCAGAATTCCATCACAGAATAAAACTAAAGTCTGTCAGATCGCATCCATGGTGGTTTTAGCGGTGTTTCTGAGGGTGAGAGGATTTGCACTTGCTCCTAAAGCAGGTGCGCTACCAGGCTGCGCCACACCCCGTCATAATTTGGTATGGGGCACATGAGGACATGTGCCTCCCACGGTCAGGGGCATACGAGGACGTATGCCGCCCACAATGATCGATTATATGATCCGGTCAGGTATAATAGTCGATGAGATATAAACATTGCCAGCCAACCAACATTTATCTATATTTCAATCGCTATTAAAAAGCTCTATCAACTGAGGCTCTATGCCTTATTATTATCAAGGAGGTTCAATTGAAACGCGTATCGTTAACCGTATTTATCTGTCTGGCAGTATTATCATCAATCGCATTTGCCCAGGACTCGCCTATCGACAAAGGCAGCGTTATGGCCGGCGGCGGTTTCAGCTATACTAATTATGTTGATAATGATTATTCAGTAATTACTTTCGATCCCTCGTTTAACTATTTCGTGACCCCCGGTTTCTCCATGGGCGCCGCGTTGATGTTTTCCAGGCAATCCAACGGTTCGACTTACTCGGCATACGGAATAGGGCCGAGTTTCAAGTATTATATCGATGTCACCAAAAAAAGGGATCAAATGAAAGGCACCATCTATCCCTATTTCGGAATCGAGTTTATGGTGATGAAGGAAAGTCAGGATAATTACGGGTATAATTCTGACAGGACCACGAAAGGCTTCGCTTTACAATGGGGCATAATGACCATGGTTGCCGACAACGCCGGCTTTTTCACGGAGCTGGAGTATCAATCGACAAAGGTAGAGGATTACGACAGCGTGAAGGTATTCAGGATTCACGGCGGGTTCAGCTATTTTATTTATTAGGAATATTTAACAGGCACAAGGCGATAGGACTGCATTCCCTACCGAACTGGTGGGAGAGACTGCAGGCTGGGTTGCAATTCATGATAAGCAAAACAGAATGATTATTTTACTCACCCGCTGGGTGAGGTACTGAATTCCCCATAAAAAAATACCCCCGACAGGACTCGAACCTGTTACCCTCTGCTTAGAAGGCAGATGCTCTATCCAGATGAGCTACGGGGGCATCAATCTTTTAAAATCGGGGTGAGAGGATTTGAACCTCCGACTCCCTGCTCCCAAAGCAGGTGCGCTACCAGGCTGCGCCACACCCCGTCATAATTTGGTATGGGGCACATAAGAATATATGCCGCCCACAGGATCGTGAGGGCAAACCTGATTTAACAGTCTGCCGGACACGAACTGTAGAATATATCGGCAAAACGGACTATGTCAAGAGTAAACAATATCTTATGTGTAATTAATGAGTTGTGGGAAGCATAGGGATGAATATCGCCGTGTATCCTACCCCCTCGTTACGAAGCGCCGCTTCGTAACGCCGCTTGATATAGCGGTATAGATTGAATTACCAGCGCTGGCCAGTTTCACAAGCAGCGGGGTTGTTGAAAAAGTCCTAATCTGGTAGTTGCGGTGTCAGGCGGACGGAGTCCTTTGTTCATCTATTCCTGACACCTGATTTCATGCAGAATGTCGCCGGGAAAGATTCCCAGCGACGCGCGTTGAGGGCTTTTTCAACAACCCCAGCGCTTAGGAACAAGAGAAAACTACTGTTGCAACTTAAGCACAGTGCCATTTTGTCCTGCAGCATAAACTGTGGAGGAAACTGCAAAAACACTGGTAAGCCCATTAGTGGTACCGCTCTCCTGTATCGACCAGTTTTCTCCGCCATCGGTTGTATGCAATATTACGCCGCCGGCGCCAACTGCCCAGCCCGTAGAAGTATCCTGGAAATAAACACCGTATAAGCCATAATCATCTTGATGATTGAAATCCGGACTTGTCTGTTTAACCCAGTTCATGCCATCCGTAGTATGAAGTATATTACTATGGCTACCCACACACCATCCGCAGGTTGTACCGGGAATAAAGTAGATGGATGTATTTGATCCGTGAACATAAGATTGATCAGCATTTGTCCAGTTTCCATCGGTAAAGTGATACAAGTAATATCTTCCACATACCCAGCCTTCATCAGCAAATGGAAACGAGATGGACAACATATTAGAAACCGTATCAATATCCATTTCCTCTATACCGTGGCTGACACAAAATACATTTTACGTAAAGTCGCCGTATCGGCTATAGCATCGGTGCTGCCTGCCACCTGCTCCCAGATCGCTTCCTCGACGTCCGTGTTGTTGACACTGTCATCATCCGAACAGCGCGGCAGGGTCATGAAAATTATCATAACCGCAATTACACCCATCAATTTCAGATATAGCTTCTTCAAGTTGGCGCCTCATTTTTCACTATTCATAGTTTCTGACAGGAAATTCATTTTCAATCATCCTGGTTTTAAAGCCTTTATAGAAAAGGCAGGCCTGTCAGAGCTACCGGGGAAATAATCTTTTTATGAGATAAAATCACCACTGTCCGGCCTTTCCATCTCGTTGCGAAGCGCTGCTTCGCAACGTGGCTTTTTTGCCTACAGAATGCTCATTCTACATGACACAAGAAGGTTTCCAGGCAGCGCTTGGAAACCAGGGAACTTAGCCTAACATAGGCAGGACATATCAGGATGCATGATACGCTGAATATAATAATTATATCGGAAAACATCTTTCACTAACAATTCCAAGGAGAATTTGAAAATTTACTGAAAAACACCGGATACTAGTGAGATAAAATATATATAAAAGACCTTGTTAGCCAAGGATATTTGGGATGTGTAACATGGCCTACGCTAATGTACAGATTGCTTCGTCCCTCCGGCCCTCGCAATTGTATTAGTCAGGCAATTCGAATTATTATCGGGAAATTAAAAGGCCGGGAGGCTGATCCCGGCCCGGTTGTTTGCTATGCCGTAACTCTCGACTGTATTACGCTTAGTTTGCTGTCTAACTCGGTGATATGATTCAGTAACCAGTCTCGTAAAAATACCGCCAGTGTCTCCGGCAGCCGGGCATCGCTCTTTTCGAGGCTTTCTTTTACCTCTGTCAGATGCCATTTCAATTTATCGTGAACCTCCGAATGACTATTATAATCAGGATAATCGTTCCTGAGCATAAATCTCTCTTCCTCATCAAAATGATACTCGGCAAAACCGATTATCGCGTTTAAAAGTACTTTAACCTCCTCGATATCTCCGCCTGTATTAATGGCGTTTTCCAGATAATTAATCATGTCAACCAACTTGGCATGTTGATCATCAATCATTTTCACGCCTACCTGATGTTCGCTATTTAAATCAATGAAAGGCATAACTCCCCCTTAATAGTGGTAAAATGACGAGGATTAATTGTAACATTAGTAATATCGTCAGGAAAATACCAAACCTGAAAAAAGGATGAAATTATTGAGGAAAAATCTACACGAGTTGTTAATGTGCAAGCTTTTGTTTAATAATCGGCAGGATATTCACTAATGCGTTATGCCTATGGCTTATATTGTTTTTCTCCTCCGAGGGCAATTCCGCCAGCGTTTTGCCGCGATTCGGAACGAGAAACACCGGATCGTAACCAAATCCATTATTACCGCGCTTCTCCGAGATGATTTCTCCCTCGATCGTTCCCTCGGCAACATGTTCATTGCCATGGTCATCGATGAACACCATAACAGTTCTAAATCGCGCCGAGCGATTGTCCTCCGGCTCGAGAGCGATCACGCTCATGAGTTTTCGGCAATTGTCCTCGTAGGTGGCCTCCTCGCCGGCGTAACGGGAGGAATATACTCCTGGTTCACCTCCCAGACAATCGACCTCCAGCCCGGTGTCATCGGCAACGCAGGCCAGGCCGTACTTTTCCCATACCGCACGGGCTTTCAAGCGGGCGTTATCGATAAGTGTCTCACCGGTCTCCTCGACATCGGGGAAATCATCGAAATCTCCGGCCGAGAGCACTTTAATGCCGGTTCCCTCGAGTATATGTTTAATCTCTTTAAGTTTATCCCGGTTGTTGGTCGCGATAACAAGAGTAGCCATCTCTCCCCCTAAAAGAAATCGAGAATTAACTTTTGTTGAGGTGGTGGGAATCCTTTCCCGCCACCGCGCTTTATGCAGTATGTCGACGTAGTGGTGACATATTGGACAAACTTCTTCAAGAATTTCCCCTAATAAGATTCGATAAATATCTTCTCGACTTTTTTAATCGGTTTATCCAAAAAGTAAATACCTGTTTTCTGCAGTTTCTCCGGAGTATCGGAGACATAGTATTTATGAGCTTTTGGAGCTTTTAAAGTACCGGTTAAATTCAAATCAGAAAGTATCTGCGTTACCGAGCGGGCGGTTTCCTCGGCCGAGTCAACCAGTGTGATCCCAGGTCCCATGACCTTGCTGATAACACCCTTAAGTGGTGGGAAATGAGTACAACCCAAAACCAGGGTATCGACTTTGTTCTTTTTGATCGGTTTGAGATAATCCTCGGCAATCAGGTACGAGGCCTCCTTATCGATATAACCGTTCTCGGCCAGCGATATGAACAACGGACAAGCCAAACTCGTGATCTTGAATTCAGGATTTATCCGTTGAAGCGCTTTCGTATAAGAGGAGGAACCTATCGTTCCCTCCGAGCCGATAACTCCTATCCGTCCGTTTTTGGTGTATGATGCCGCCGCTTTAGCTCCAGGTTCTATTACGCCTACCACTGGCACGTTGTATATTTGCTGCATATAACCGAGGGCGTGCGCCGAGGCTGTATTGCAGGCAACCACCACGAGCTTGACATCATGCTCTAACAGGAAATTCACGTTCTGTCGGGAAAATCGCCTGATAACCTCGGCCGAACGAATGCCATAAGGGAAACGACCGGTATCGCCGAAATATATGATTCGTTCGCGGGGAAGCTGTTTGAACAGCTCGGCGACGACTGTCAAACCGCCGACACCCGAATCGAAAACACCGATGGGACGGTTCGCGATTTTCGCCGGGGTCATTCCATCGCCTCGTATTTTTGCTTGAACTGCACGATAGCCGAGGCAATTGATTTGGCAATTTCTTTATGAGTTTTGCTGTCTTTCAAAAGTTTCTCATCCTGTTTATTAGATATGAAAGCCGACTCTACCAGTACCGAGGGCATAAATGCTTTGTTCAACACGAAAAAACCCGCCTGGTCAACGCCGCGGCTCTCTATTTTAGTGTGTTTGGTGATATTCTGTTCGATCATCGCCGCTAAATCGGCCGATTCCTTCAGGTATTCGTTTTGCACCATATCGAGTAGGATGAAATCGATATCCGAGACATAACCCCGTTGATTGTCCTTTGTCTCGAACCTGATTGCGGCGTTCTCCAACGCAGCCGCCGCCCGGGCTTGATCGGACTTGGCATCCGACAGGAAAAACGAGATATAGCCACGAGCTTTTTTATTCACAGCCGAGGCGTTACAATGGACACTGATAAAAACATCCGCGCCGGCCTCATTGGCTATCTGGGTACGGTCGCTCAAGGGGATGAATCTGTCATCATCCCGGGTTAAGAGCACGTTGAATCCATCCTGCTCGAGCAATTCTTTAAGCTGTTTGCTGATCTTGAGATTGATATCTTTCTCCTTGATACCGGAGGGCCCGACCGCGCCATCATCCTCTCCCCCGTGACCGGGATCGATAACTATCAAATCGATATCGTTATTGGACTGTTCGCCCGGTACGTAGGCCAAAACCGTGTCCGCGAAATCATCGCCTTTTATCATTATTTGTATGCGAAGAGGATTCTCTTTTATCTTGCTGACAAAGGTAAACGGCTTGGGTCGAAGCCTGATCGATATCTGGGCTGAGTTTTCGAACTGGTATGCTTTAGTATCGTAAATAGCCTTTAACGGCCGTTTACCTGCAAACATAGCCGTATCCACTTTCCCCTCGTAGATATTAGTTATCAGCCAGTGATCATCGGTTTGCACGATATCGTATTTCAGCTCCTCCGATAATAGTACCTCCACCATCATGCCGTTTAATTTCTGCTGGGCCACCAGATCAAGAATATTATAAGTTGCCGGCAATATCAGAAGAGAATTTTCATCCTCTGAATATATTATCTCATTCGAGCTTAACCTGCTGATAACATCGATGAGGATTTTGACAGGCGCATAATAGCTTCCTTTGTGGAACACGATATCGTTTTGAAGGTTATAGCTTTTCTCGCCGACCGAGACATAGGAGGAAAGATGCGTATACGTAATCTCGCCGTTTTCGAGCTTTATCACGCCTATCCCTTTGCGAGTGTTGATCTCGTGGGTAACGCCTAAAAAGCGGGTCAAATCGTTGAGCGAAACGTATTCGGTGTTATTTAAAGAGATCGAGGATAATTCGCCGGTTTGATTATTCGATTTCCAGGTTGCCTTGATACCGGCATGAGCGCCACTCGAGAATATAAATAAGATTAAGGCGGTCAATATTATACGCATAATGAAATTATACTTACGAATACTCATGGTTGTTCACCCCTGATATTTTTTTGCTCGTCTCATATCGCGTTCGGCTTCGCGTTTGGCGATAGTCTCACGCTTATCGGTTTTGCGCTTGCCCCGCGCGACAGCCAGCTCGACCTTGGCGTATGGGCCGCGGAAATACATCCGGGTAGGTACAAGTGTCAGGCCTTTCTCCTCGATTTTCTGCTGTATCTTTCTAATTTCTTTGCGATGCAAAAGCAGTCTTCTCGGCCTTTCCGGATCGTGGTTAAAATGGGAGGCTTTTTCGTAGGGGGCTATATGCAGTTTTTGAAGGATAACCTCTCCCCGCTTGACAATCGCAAACGAGTCTTTAAACGAGATTTTCGATGCCCTGACCGATTTCACCTCGCTGCCGATCAACTCGATCCCGGCCTCGAATTTCTCCAGTATCTCGAAATCGTAACGGGCTTTTCGATTCGTGGCGATATTTTTAAATTCCTCTTTCTCCGGCATGAGAGCGAATATAGGACGGATGCCTGATCTGTTCAAGTATTATCTGTAAGATAATGACTTATACGGGATAATTCGCCTAACCCGATTAATTATATACCGATATGAAAAATATCGCTTGCCCTGTGATAGTCAAACTATTATAATTGCGGCTGGCAATTTTGCCGAAGTGGTGAAACTGGTAGACACGCTGTGTTCAGGGCGCAGTGGTCGCAAGGCCGTGTGGGTTCGAATCCCACCTTCGGCATTTTTTATCTCCCCTAAATATCAGCAAGTTATAATCAGATAAAATGTAGTTGTGCCATTATTTGCCATTTCCGGGGGTGATGGATGTTCTTATCAATCCCAAACGTGCTCATGTTGCCTTTAGAGGTGGGCGTGGACGGTTGTCCGCCGACCGAAGAGTGAGTGAGCAGCAATTAAATTAATTATCTCTTCCAACAGCAGGTATAAATTGGAGATTTTAAAATCAAGCCTAATGTGTCAGGAGGGAAAGCTAAACGACATCCTAATGATTATATTTACACATCGTATATCGCTAAAATTAAGCTATTCCCTACGGCTGCGTCCCGCCGTGGCATTCGTAGCAGCCCATCTCGCGCCAGGCCTCGCCCATATCCACCGGATGCCGGAACTCCAGGCCCTCAGCGCCGGTGGTGAATTGTGCCATCTCGCCAGAACCTTGCGATAATATCTTGTGGCAAGCCGTGCAATCGTGAGTGATCGCGTCGCCCTGCTCGCTTTCATGCTTACCCTCGTGGCAACGCATACATCCCGCCGTGTAGAAATGCCCGATATTGTTGGGATAGTCAGACCAGCGCGCTTTCATCTCCGGGAAAATGTTCGATGAATACAGCTCCTGTACCATCACGGCGGCGGCCTCTACCTTATCTTTATCAGATTCGTAAATCTCGGTGTGCTCCTCGGCATAATAATCGACAATCGCGCTTTTAATCGCGGCCATTGCCTCCTCGCTGGTGATATACTCCTCGGCCATCGCCTCAACCGCTACCCGCTTTATTTCGGGTAAATCTCTTGAGATTTTGCCGAACTGTATATACTGATCAACAGCGAAGTCGGGTGAGTTATAGATATGGCTGGGGCGATTGTGACAGTCCATGCAATCCATGCGACGTATCTCGGAGCCGGCCATATCTTTATCCTCGAGGGGGTCATCACTGTTTTGAAATACGATCTTCTCGCCTGTTTGACGGTTAGTCAGGCGCACCCAGGGTATATCCTGGCGATCCTCATCCCGGGCTATATATTCCACCTCGTAGCCGCTACTGACATGCCAGTGAATACCGGATATCTCTCGCTTATCGGGGTCTCCCCCGCCGGTTTTCATGAGCATATTAATCGGCCAGTGGGTATTGTACTCATCGTAAAGATAATGATCGTTCTGATATTGCTGTGAGCCGAAAAATTTCTCCGGCCAATGACATTGCTCGCAGGTTTCACGGGCCGGACGCAGGTTCTCTATCGGCGTGGGAATCGGCCGCGGGTAATTGTTCACCGTTACCGCGTAGACCTGGTAAGCCCCGGACAGTTTCGATTTGGTATACCAGCCTGCACCCGCCCCGACATGGCATTCGGTACATTTAACCCGGGCATGCGGAGAATGCTTGTAAGTGACATACTCCGGCTGCATCACGGTATGGCATAGCGTACCGCAAAAAGCCACCGATTCGCTATAGTGAAAGGCCTCGTAGGTGCCATAGGCGCTCATGGCAACGAATAGTATCGTACCGATTATGAAAACGACAGCCGCTCGTTGATGGCGACCATCGTTGAAATCGATATATGGCCATTTCTGGTTCGGCATCTCGCCTGTTTTTTTCGCTACCCGCCATTTCAAGTACATACCGAATGGCATCAATAGTAAACCGATGATTAAAACCGGAGGAATTACCATATAGGCAAGTATGCCTAAATATTGATTGGTAAAACCGGTAATAAAATCCAATCCCAGAAGAATTACAATTATGATAAAAGCTACCGAGGCAATAACCGCGCCGATACCGCTTATCCAGTTATTTACGAGACCGGGGAGTTTTCTAACAAATGACATTATTATTTTTACCTGCAAAACAGGCATGACCGAAATGAATTTCGATCATGCCCTTGTTTCGTGAACCATCAATCGTGAGCAGCCAACAGTTGCATGCCATTAGAGGTTACCGTGCCGGTAGCCATAAACTCTATGGAGCTTTCCAGGAGACCCACTACGTATTTGAAATTGTGAACACCGTGCGATCGATCTTCCTCGACAAGTTTGAAATTGTACAACGCACCGGCGATATCGGCATCGGCGATAATACCGGAAACGGGATAATTGCCGGCATCAATAATACCGGCATCAAACAACAACGCAGCGAGAGAATCTACGAGGCCGGCAACCTCTGTCTGATATCCCTCGACCGTGCCGTTATGGTCGTAGTCGATATCATCACTGTTGACGAAATCGAATCCATCGGCATTATCGTGACAAGCTTCGCACAATCCGGAAAGATCGCTGCCGGATTCATCATCGGCCATATTGAAACTATGACCGCCGATCTTGTAACCATCATGAGCCTGTGCTTGCCCCATGTGACATCCTATACAGGCGTTCGTTATTGCAGTTGCGTGAGTGGAGTACTCATAGGAATAGCCATCATACTCATATCCGCCTGTACCGTGAAGAAGATCACCCTGCGGCCCGTGGTGAGGCCCCCAGTACCTGCTAACGGAGATGCTATCTTCAATAGTGGTGACATCAACACGAGAGTGATGGCAGGTTGCGCAGAGATTAGCCTCGCCGTGGTCGAATATCTCGCCGTTCTCGAGTTCGTAGGCCGTATTTATCCTGAGCGATAAATCGCCGTTGGTATGCGGCGCGTGACAGGTGAAACAGTGAATCGCGCTTACCGAGCTGTACGGCGCTTGAACCTCGCCGGTGGCGACATAGTCCAAGAATCCTTGATGGTCATGACACCTGGTGCAATCGGTACCGCCCCTGTTGGTGTAATCGACACTGGTCCCGGAGGCATGGATCGAATTCTGCCATTCGCCTTTTGCGGCGAGAAGCAATCCATCATCTCCGTGACAAGTGAAACAACTGGAGGAGCCGGCCATGTCGCCCTCCTCGATAACCACCTTCCGCTCGCATCCTGAAACCATGAGTGTCAGCAATGCAAGAGCGATTGCAAAACTCAATGCAGTTTTCAGCATAAAACCGCTCCTTTAATAATTAAATGATTTGATTATATTTATCTCAACAATGTTAGCGGTATAGTATTGATCCCTGAACAGGAAATCATCGAAATTGAACACGTTATAAACGAGTTCAATCCTGTTGCCGCCCATAAAATCATAAGCTCCGGTGAAACGTAAATCGGAGCCCTCGGTATCGAGATCTTTACGATATCGATAGTAAATCGCCATCGCGCCGAGTGTGAAATTCTCGTAAGGATGCGAATTTAAACCGGCATGTAGTTGATGGCTGTCGTATTCGAAAATCTGTGTCCGGTTGGTGTATTTGCCATCGGAGAACGAATAACCGATGGATACCAGGCCTAAATCGGTCAGGTTATGCGTACCGGCGAAATTGAAGCGCATGTAATCGTTTTCGCTTTCGAGCTGCTCGTTTTTGCGTTTACGGCTTTCGAATGAGAGTTTAAGAGAGCTTTTTTCTGCCGCGCGGTATTTCGCGGAAACTTTGAAGCGGTTTCGGTCCTCATCACCTAAAAGACGCTGCCCCTCATCGATCTCATCGGCGCGGAAACCATATTTAGCTCTAAGGCTCAGTTTATCGGTTGGCGACCCCCAACATTCAAGGAAATAAGCGTTGGTTTTAACCGCGTCCTCGTAGTCATCATTAATGCTATTTTGATAACCTGCCAGAGCGCCAAGCCTGGTGGAGTGTTTGTATTTCAGGTAAATACTATGCGAGAGATTATCACTCTCGACAAAATCGCTATCAGAGCCGGCGCGGTTGAAATAGATGATATAGTTAGCGGCGAACTGATTTGAGATATCAGCCCAGAGGCTGCCTTTATAGGTATCTGATTTCAACTCGAAACCGGTATCGTCATACTCGGTTTTAAAATGCTGATACGTTCCCGAAAGTATTAACCAGTCGAACTCCGGCGCAGGCGTCATGGCAATGACTCGCACCAGATCGCGAGTTTGATCTTTCGTCTCATCGATTTTATCTTTGAATTTAGAGGTTCCGTATTCCCCGCGAATCATTCGCCCCTGATATTTATACAAGCCGCCCATTGAATATTTTTGACGTTCGTAATCGACGTGGCGGGCCAGGCTACCGAACGAGGAACTGAATAACTCCCCGGTCTCGCCCGACACATAATTGAAATCACCGCCTCCGAAAAGTTTTAGTTGCCTGAATGGGTGAAACCAGATATCGGCCGAGGTCAAATCGCGTTTGGTTTCGATGTTGCCATCGAAATCGTATATGCGTCTGTACTTGTTCGATCTGACTTTAGCGCCGAACAATCCGGGCTTGCTGATATTGAAATAGAGATTACGATTATCGAGGTTTATATTTCTGAGATTCGACCTGACCAGTATGCCGTTGTCGAACGACATTTTGGCGTTCTCCATGGAAACGCCGATTCCCTCGTAGTAATTATACGAGGCCTGGTCAACCGATTCGTTACCGTCATGATCGATATAGCTATACCCGACTTTAACATCCAGCCCGCCGCTCGAGGCCGACACCGGTGATGTGGCTATAAGGAGAATAGCAGCAATCGAAATCACGTATTTCATTTTAATCATCACTCCTCCTTAATTACCGTTTAGTGTATGGCAGCCCGACTGGAAGCAATCGGGGAATAGCTTCGTACCGAGATCGGGATCTAACAGAAGCCTGCTCTCGTACGAGCCGTGAATATCGGTATGACAGGTCATGCAATCTAATTTCACGCCCAGCCCGCTATGGTCGGTTAGATGGCCGGGTGGTATGGCATGACATTGCAGGCAGGTACCGGATCGTGGTTGTCGCAGCAATCGGTCGTTTGCCGAGCCGTGCGGCTCGTGGCATTCCAAACAGCCTCCACCGTCAACAGGATGGTCGTAGACAACGGCGTGCTCGTATATGAACGGCCCGGCTTTTTCATCATGGCACCCCTGGCAAAGCCAGTCGAATCCATCGGCCGACCCTGATTTCTCGGTCGCGCTCAGATCATGACAATCGGTACATTCGATGGCCATAGCGTGAAGAGGATGTGCCGACCGCCGCTCGAAATCCATCATGACAGAACCGTGGCAGGAGAGGCAGAAATCCTCCATCTCTTCCTTCACCAGGCCCTCGGTATGATTGTCGTGAATGGTGTGACAGGATGAGCAGTTTAGATCGGTTTTGCTATGAGGATCGGTGGATACCATCGCCACCTGATGAGGCGTGTTATGACATCGACTACATAGGGATGCTTCCTCGATCATCGTCATTTTATCGCTCCGCGAAATCGTCCCCGGAGAGGGGTCCTCATTGTGAACCTCACCGCCGTCATGACAATCGATACACTCAACTTTCACCGGCGATGACAGGTGGGCTTTAAGGAAGCTTTGATGAGCCGTGCCATCCATCGATTGAGCTTTATCATTATGACATTCGAGACATATAGCGGAGTTATCAGCTAATACCAGGTTAACCGAAAATAGCAATTGATATACTAGAACCGCAGTTAATATCCTTAAGGTTTTTCCCACTATGCACCTCACTTATTGGTCAGCACATTAACGTCTTTATCCGTTTACGGAATTCATTAAAGTCTATGCTTTTTGTTTGATACCCAACTCGCGCACACTATTCATCAAGCCCATCCGGTAAATCCGGACAGCAATATTAGCCTCCCCTATGATGCGAATTTGTCGGTGTTGTTATATTTACTATATTGTAATAACTCCGTCGGTGCAATACAAGTATTTTCTCGTATCTCCTACTTTACACTAAACGGAATTTACTTTAACCCGATTTAACCAAACCCCGGGCAAAAACAGGAACGTTGTTTTTCAGAACTGTCTCATGACTGTATTCCCTGCCCAACATTCCTTTCCATAATATCGAATTCATGACGCAATCGAATACCATCCCCACGAAACATCGGGCGGTGATTTGAGGATTTACATTCAATAACAAGCCATCTTTAATCATCGCTCTGAGTTTTCCCGAAAGAAATTCTATATACGGCATACGCAACGAAGAATACACCTCCCTGGCAAGCTTATGTCCCTGCAAAGAGGAATACATCAACAGGCGTATGACTTTGCTTTTTTGGCAATAGTCCGAGGTAATGTATCCGGCTAAACCCGCCAATAGATTTTCAATATCCATTTCCGGTTTTAGTTTATCGAGTTCCTCCTCGGTCGAGTTGATATCCTGAATTGATTTCAATACGGCCGAGTATATAGCCTCTTTCGATTTAAAATGATTATATAATGCAGCCTCTGAAATATTGCATTTTTTAGCAATAACATTCGTGGTAACTTTCTCATAGCCATCTTTAGCGAACAGCATCATTGCCTTCTTTACGATCTGTTCTTTCCTGTTAACTACCATATATTCCCTCTAATTCATCCTCATCGTTAGCTATAATAAAGTAAGTGAATACTTACTTACAAGACAATCTATAATCTTTTACTATTATCGTCAAGAAATATTTTGACTTGACTTCTCATACTATATCTTTTTGTATAGTAATATGTTAAAAAAAGAGGTATTGATTTTGATTTCTAACGATACTGTAAAAAATGTTAGTAAAAGTATTGACATATTTTCAAGATTGAATTTTATTGATTACAAATAACGACGATAAATAAGTGAAAGCATTCACAACTGCCAGAATAGGAAAGATTTAATGTGGGGGATTTCCTGAGTAAGAAAGGCGCCATTATACATTCGGTATTAATTTACGTATTGATACTTCCGACAGCGGTGATGGCTCTGAGCAATAGCGATTGCCTGGACTGTCACGGCGAACGGGATTTCGCCACCGAGGATGAGCACGGACGAGAAATATCATTATATGTTAGTCTTGAAACATACGATTATTCATCGCATGCCGGTTTCGAATGTATAGATTGCCATTCGAGTATCGAGGATGTTCCACACGAGGAGAATTTACCTCCGGTGAATTGTGTGACCTGCCACGAGGAAGCGGGCGAGGTCTACAAGTGGCATGGGCGACTGAAAGCTGGCGAGGATCCCGATATACCGGATTGTGCCGACTGTCACGGCAAACATGATATATTAAACTCAGCAGAAAATAATTCCCGGATCAACCCCCGCAACTTGCCCCAGACCTGCGGTTCGTGCCATGAGAATCTCGATATCATCAAAAAGCACGACATATTAGTGGCCAAACCGATTAAGGTTTACGGAAGCAGTGTCCACGGCAAAGCCGCCTGGGGAGGACTGAGCATGGCTGCCACCTGTAACGATTGCCATTCCTCGGATAACACCGCGCATAAAATTCTATCACCGAAAGACAGGACCTCATCGATAAATCATTTCAACATTCCTAACACCTGTGGTAAATGCCATACGAGTATTGCTAATGACTACTGGGATGGTATTCACGGCAAACTGGTCAATCGTGGCGAAACCGATTCACCGGTCTGTACCGACTGCCACGGTGAGCATGGTATACTATCGCCGAAAGATCCGCGTTCGCCCGTCTCCCCAGCTCGAGTTGCCGAGGCGACCTGCTCCCCATGTCACGAATCGGCAAGGCTAAACGAGAAATACGATATACCAACGGGACGGTTGAAAACCTGGGTGGATAGTTATCACGGTTTGAAAAGCCGGGCGGGCGATATCACGGTTGCCAACTGCGCCTCATGTCATGGCGCGCACAAAATACTGCCGCATACCGATCCCGCCTCCTCGATAAACCAACAGAATCTTCAAAATACCTGCGGACATTGCCATCCCGGCATATCCGAATCTATCGCCAGCACGCCTATTCACGGTACTCCGGGGATGTCGAGCACTCCTATAGCCAATATAATTGCCAAGATTTATATACTGGCGATAATACTGATTATCGGTACGATGGTGGTGCATTGGATAATCGACCTCCGTAAGCAAATAGCATTAGTGCTTTCCAAAAAACAGGTCAGGCGCATGATGCCGGGTGAGGTGGCGCAGCACGCGCTATTGACTGTCTCATTCATAGTACTGGTACTGACCGGTTTCTCGTTACGATTCGCCGAATCGGGCTGGGTACAGCTCCTGTTCGGCTGGGAGGGCGGATTCCCTCTGCGCGGAATTATTCACAGAGTTGCCGCCGGAGTGTTTATCTTCACCGTTATCTGGCATACGGTTTTTCTGATGACTCGTCGCGGCAAAAGATTCTTGATCGACATGTTCCCCTCCATAAAAGATTTCGCTCAATTCGGCAGGATGATCAAATTCAATATGGGTAGCAGAAAAGAACGGCCGAAATTCGGGCGATTCAGCTATGTGGAGAAAGCGGAGTACTGGGCATTGGTCTGGGGCTCGGCTGTTATGATTGCCAGCGGTTTCTTCCTCTGGTTCGAGAATATCGCAGTACAATGGTTCCCTAAAGGCTTCCTCGATGTCATGCTGGTAATTCATTATTACGAGGCCTGGCTGGCAACGCTGGCTATTTTAATCTGGCATATGTATTCTACCGTGTTCAGCCCCTCGGTATACCCGATGAATCCCTCGTGGATAAACGGCAAGATGCCTGAGGATATGTTCGAGCACGAACACGAGAATGTCCCCGAAAGCGAAAAACAGGACGATACTCGTGATACGGAAATAACGGATAAGCCGAAACAGGATTCAACCGATGATGGAAAAATCATTCAATAACTCAAATCGGATCAGCAACGAAATATGCTAAATAGAGTACCACCGGTAACGGGCTTTTCAGGATCAGTATCCTACCACCGGCCGCAGAGTCGGTGGCTTTTATCCAGCCGGTTTAAGCAGGCTGTGTCATCCTTAACTTGATTCAGGATCCAGGGGTTGGGGAAAGGCTGTACTGGTTACAAAACTCCGATTTTGTAACCCACAGTATTCTAAAACTTTGTTTTGTCTCCCCTCCATTTAAGCTAATTAAAAAGAAAAGACCGAACTGTATTACCTCCTCCGGGGTTGTTGAAAAAGCCATTTGCATGAGTCGCTGGGCGGACGAAGTCCTTTGTTCATCCTTTCCCGGCGACATGCCGCATGAAATCAGGTGTCAGGAATGGATTCCTGACACCACCGTCATCCAACAAGTACTTTTTCAACAAGCCCCTCCGAGGTAAGGACAGATAAAGGATAGTGACGCTATTGAGAAAATCAGTTGTCGCTGCTGTTAATAAAACTTTCTACAAATATTTCGCTTTAAACGTACACACCGTATAAGTCGGTAGTTTTTAGGATCAATAAAAAGAGGGCGTCCAAACGAACGCCCCTCTTGACTTCCGATCAATTGATAGCTGATACTTATTCCGATGCAGGTCGAGGGTGAGCGATCTCTTTTACTCTGACTTCGAAATCGAATGGTTTGAAGGTCGGGCTATTCTCGTTATGGCATGTCAAACAGGTCTCCTCGGTCGGAAAAATTAATCCCGAGGCAATCGCCTTTTCGACATTCTTCATGGTTGACATCATCAGGTAGTCGGCGCCGGCGCCGTGACAGGATTCACAGCCGATCCCCTCCTCCATAGTGAAGGTTTTCGCTTTCATGCTATCTGCCACGCCGAAAGCGGTAACATGGCAGGTTAAGCATTTCTCGCTTTTTTGCGGATCCTCTATGCCCATCTCTTTGGCAATTTTCAACGATTGCTCGCTCGCTAAAACCTTAAAAGCATTGGCATGAGGACCTTTCTCCCAAATGCCATATTGATTGCCATATTTTTTTATTTTATGGCAGGTTTTACACTTGCTGACCCCGACATATTTATGTTCTCCGGAATCCGCCCAGACGATAGTTAACGCTAATAAAGCAATTACAACCGTAATCTTAAAACGCATTTCGCCCTCCTGTAGCAGTTATGATCATCCGTTATTTTACATAATTATACTCATATATCGGTAAGTCGTCAATTGAAATATACTTTGTAATTAATAAATTTGGTTCACAGATGTTCGGATTTTTGATATCAATTTAGTTATCCAGCAGAGCATCATCTACAAGAATTATTTTTCAAAGAATTAGATAGTCAGCGTGTCATGATGTCCCTTCGCTTGCATCCTGACTTAACCTCTTCCCATATACATGAGTTATATATTGCAATATCGCCTTCGAACCTGATGCCTCAGAATGGAAGATGCGACATCCTGAGGATTATTTCAGTTACTATTGCTAAAGGCCAGTCACTGGCATAAACGGTTAATAACTCATTAAGCAGCAATGAACAATATAGTTATTTCTGCATATATTTATGCTCTAGTAAACTGCCACCGGTTACAGGGCCGGTGACCTTTATTCTGCAGGCTTAAACCGACTATATCATCCTGAACTTGATTCAGGATCCAGGAGTTGGGGAATCGGCTTATTGGCTGCAAAACTCCGATTTTGTAACCCACCGTATTCTAAAAGCTTCGTTTTGTCTCCCCTCCATATAAGCTAACTTAATAGAAATAGAGTGTAGTGCTATAAAAAAAAAGGCCGTACTGAATTACCTCATCCGGGGTTGTTGAAAAAGCCATTTGCAGGAGTCGCTGGGCGGACGAAGTCCGTTGTTAATCCTTTCCCGGCGATATGCCGCATGAAATCAGGTGTCAGGAATGGATTCCTGACACCACCGTCATCCAACAAGGACTCTTTCAACAATCCCCTACAAGGTAATAACAGATATAGGATAGTGACGCTATTGAGAAAATCAGTCATCGCTGTGGATAATAAAATTTTCTGCAAATGCTTCGCCTCAAACGTACACACCGGGTAAACCGGTGTTTTTTTGGGATCAAATAAATAGCTGACAGGAGTCATTTTAATATTGACAAAACAAAACATATCATTATGTTATGGTTAATACTTCTTGTTTGAAGTGATACCAGAATTTACACATATGGAGTTACGATTCGCGGTGATCGAATCTCATGAAAACAAAGCATAACATTTAATTTTATCCATTATTAAACCTTGAAGGAGCCCACCTCATGCAAAAACGTCATTTATCGATGCTGATGATGGTATTTATTCTACTGGCTTCCGGTATAGTTAATGCCGAAAGCTACCGAGATGCTTTTCAATATTTAAGTCCAAAACCGAACGCGAAGTTGGTGAACAAAGGATCTTATATAATAATTCGTCCCGGTGATAATCTCTCTCACTACAGTTTCGATAGAAACGATCCGGTATATATCGAGGGAGAACAGAGCGGCAAGCATTCCTACGATGTTAAAACCGCTCTTGATAACAAAACATTGAATATCGTCCCCCATACGGCTTTCGAGCCGGGTGAACGCGTAGCAATTGTCATTGATAATGGTTTAAAATCTCGTGGCTCGGATCGGAGCAAGGATTTCAAATACGAATTTACGGTCTCACCGAAACAAGAATATCAAACGTATGATAATCCGTCGCTGACATTGGAAGTCGAATCGAATAATCTCCATAATGATGATTTTAATGATGTCATCCTCAATGACGATCCTAATTACCCATCGGATTTCCCAAATATCTGGACAGATGTTGTCGGTTCACCCGCGCCCGGGTATATATTCTCCGGCTATGCTATGAATACTTTCATGCCATCCGGCTACGCTTTAATTATGGAGAATGACGGAACACCGGTTTTCATGAGAAAAATCGAGGGACAAGCCTGGGATTTCAAGAAACAGGATAATGGCTTGTTAACTTATATGACTAACAGTTATTTCGATCCCAACCATATATCACGAGCTTTCATTATGGATCAAACATATACGGTTCGCGACTCATTCGAAATGGTTGGCTATGAATTGGACATCCATGATTGTAAAATCGATGATGATTTTCATATCCACCTGGGCTGCTACGATGTGCAGATAGTCGATTTGAGCGATAGTATAGCCGGGGGTGATTCACTCTGCCAGGTAACCGGGTTCGTACATCAAGAGTTGGATTCCCTGGGTAACGTGGTCATGGAATGGCGTTCTTGGGACTATATCAGTATTTTCGATGGTAACGACCTGGATTTTACGGGCGCCAGACTCGACTATTGCCATTGGAATGCGACTGACATTGACAATGACGGGAACTTGCTTTTTTCTTTCAGGAATTCGGATGAGATCATTAAAGTCGATCGCAATACCGGAGATATCCTTTGGAGATTGGGTGCGCACGCTCAGAATAATATGTTCACGATAGTTGATGATTCCAGCGGTTTCTGCAAACAGCATGGTGTGACTTTCATGGATAACGGCAACATCGCCATATTCGATAATGGCAATTGTCATACTCCGGCTTTTTCGAGAGCGGTGGAATATGAGTTGGATGAAGTCAATTATATTTGCACACAGGTTTGGGAATTCAGGCATAATCCGGATCTTTCCTCTCCTTTCATGGGTAGCGTACAAAGACTGGCAAACGGCAATACCCTGATTGGCTGGGGCGGTAACGCGGCAATGGATATGACAGAGGTGGCAAGTGACGGTTCGGTTGTCACGGAACTGGATTTTGACACAACCAGGGTAAGCAATACCTACAGATTTAAAAAATTCCCCTGGACTGGAATCGCCTCACGACCAGATTTATTGGCCGAGCAAACCGATCAGGGAATTCATTTGATGTTCAACCAGTGGGGAGACATGGCCATAACCGACTATATTATCTATATGGATGATAGCCCCGAACCAACCACCATCCTGGATACCACTACCCAAAACTACTACTTTCTTACGGATCTGAGTTATGGTGTTACTTATAATTTCAGGGTAACGGGAGTCGACTATGTTGGCATCGAGGGCAACTATTCAAATGAGGTCTCGATTTCTATGCCAAATCTATATATGCCCGGGGATGTTAACGGTGATGAGGTGGTAATCGGCGCTGATGTCACAGTACTGGTGAATTATTTCAGAGGTATGGCTGTACCGGTTGATAGTTGCTGGAACGCTGATGAAAGTGAATGGTTATATGCAGCAGCTGATGTTAATGGTGACTGCATTGTGATAGGCGCTGATGTCACATACCTGGTGAACTATTTCCGGGCAATAAACTCGATCACCTGGTGTGAGGACACGCCGCCATACGGGTATTAAAAACGTTTTAAGATAAGAATTACATTGGATCGGTTAATTATCGATCGGATGTTAATTAATGCCGGTGCAAGGAAGAAATATCACTAGTTGCCTGAAACCGGCAAAGGCCGACCATCAGGTCGGCCTTTTTGTATGTTAAGGACTACATTATCATATAAGAATAACACAAAAAACCTTTGCATAATGGCGAAAATTAGCATATTTTAGCGCCTTGTTTGCATATTCTTTTGTTATCCGTTTGATAGATGAAAGGCAAAAACGCGATGAATAAAAAAGATCAGATGTTAGCTAAAGCCGATCAACCCGGCGTCGAGGCAATGAAACTTCACCCCTTTTACAAAGGCAAAATCGAAGTCGTGCCCAAGGCTTGTATCCGTGATTACTCAGATTTCGCAATCTGGTACAGCCCGGGCGTTGCTAAGCCCTGTCTGGATATTCGCGACAACCCGGATAAGGTGTATGAACACACTAACAAAGGCAACACTGTGGCTGTCATTTCCGATGGAACTCGTGTGCTTGGATTAGGCGATATCGGCCCTGAGGCAGGTTTACCTGTTATGGAAGGCAAATCGCTGCTGTTTAAATATCTCGGAGCAGTGGATGTATTCCCTATCATGCTCGACACGAAAGATCCCGATAAGATCATCGATATAGTTCTGAATCTTCAACCGAGTTTCGGTGGCGTGAATCTCGAGGATATCGCTCAGCCGAAATGTTTCCGTATCCTTCGCGAACTCCGCGAGAAGGCTCGTATTCCGATCTGGCATGATGACCAGCAGGGCACGGCGACAGTAACCGTAGCCGGTATGATTAATGCCGCCAGGATCGTAGATAAAAAACTTTCGGAAATGAAAATCGCCATGGTTGGCGCCGGCGCTTCGAACTATCGTATCGCCAAACTGTTGATGACAGCCGGTGTTACCCCAGGTAATATCATCATGACCGACTCTAAGGGTACTCTTCATACCAAACGTGAAGATGCCGAGAAGCTCGAAAAGGATTATCCCGAGAAATGGGATATCTGCAATATAACCAATGGAGACAATGTCGCTGGTGGCATTCCCGAGGCTATGAAAGGCGCCGATGCGGTTATCGCGCTTTCCACCCCCGGCCCCGGTATTATCAAACCCGAGTGGGTCAAGAAAATGGGTTCGCGTCCAATCGTGTTCGCTTGCGCCAATCCTACCCCGGAAATCTGGCCCTGGGAAGCTAAAGAAGCCGGCGCCAGCGTGGTCGCTACCGGACGTTCGGATTTCCCCAACCAGGTAAATAACTCGCTTGGATTCCCTGGTATTTTCCGCGGCACGCTCGATGTCGCTGCTACGACTATTACTGATGAGATGTGCATAGCGGCAGCCGAGGAACTGGCCCAGTTGGCGGTCGAGAAACGTTTCGATCAAGACCATCTGCTGCCCACCATGGATGATTGGGAAGTCTTCCCGCGCGAAGCTGCTGCCGTAGGTATGAAAGCTATCGAACAGGGTGTTGCCAAGAAAATACTCTCAAGGGATGACCTTCTGAAAATAGCCGCCGAGAAAATTTCGAGAGCTCGCGGTTTAACTCGCACCATGATGGATACCGGATTTATCCCTATTCCTCACAAGTTCGTTACATTCGGAAATTAATAGATAATCGCTGAATTTTCAAACGCCTGAACCACCATTGCCTAGGTTCAGGCGTTTTTTCTATCTGCTCCGGCCTTTTCGATTTATAATAGGCTCGTTAGCTCCCTTTCGAGTAAAATAATTCTAAGCTGACATTTCAGAGAATAAATAGCAAATTTCACTAGTGTCCGGTGTATCCCGGTCAATTGCTTGATTCCAGTGGGAATCGTTGATAAAGATTATTATTCGATATAGTCAGATGTTCAGCATGTCGCTCCGTTTTCATCCTGACACATTCTGTTAGTGTAAGGTGCAACCGTATCTTAACAAAACTAATCCCGGCCCGATGACTCAGGATGGAAGGTACGATATCCTGAGTCGCACTTTAACCAGAGGCCAAACACTAGCGAACATATATAACAATCAATCGTCTAGCTTGCTCGACAATGGTAAATCATATCTGACATACATTTAGATAGATTATTGCGTATATATATTTACGTACAATTGACTAATTTCCATCTCGTTGCGAAGCGCTGCTTCGCAACGTGACTTGTTTGCCGGCAGAATGCCTATTCTACATGACTCAAGATGGTTTCCAAGCAGCGCTTGGAAACCAGGGAACTAAGCCTAACATCGACAGGACATGTCAGGATGCATGATACGCTGAATATATAATTATATCAGAAAATATTTTTTACTGACAATTCCAAGGAGACATTTGACATTTACCGAAAAACACCGGACACTAGTGAATCAGGTTATTAAATCATTTGGAAAAAGAGAAAAGAAAGATCCAACATCCGCGCTGGGGATACATGGAGACGGGGAATATTATGGCTGCACTCAAAATAAAGCGCTTTCGGAAAAACTGGCAATAGATGTAAATGACGCCCGAACAATTACCGGCGAAGGCATAAACAGAAATTACGGTGAAATGACGGGTTTTCATGCTGAGATGATGATCGTATATGCCTGGAAGAAAGCTCTGGATATCAAGCAAGACGATAATATGGCCAACATGATCGAGGCGTTTAAAAAAGCCATGAAGGAAACCCAATACAAGGAAGGCATTATTGCTGCAAACGCCACCTGCTGTAAACACTGTAAAAACATGCTTAATAAATTGGATATTAACTCCTACGGCAAAGGAGGATCATCAACCCTAACCGGTTGGTGGAATCCGCTTACCGAGAAAGTCATACCAAATGGAGACAAGGCATTCAAGGAGGATATACCGGAAGGTCCCAAGGGGACATATTAACGTGAACCGAAAAAATAATCACGTTTTAACAGGAGGAAACCATGCCAAAAGCATTTAAACCGATACTGGATATAAACACGACCTCGAACACTTACGGTCTGGATAAAAACTGCTACTACTGTACGGTCGCTGCATTGCGCAACCAAACAGTAGAGCAGTTTTTTAAGGATTGCGAAATCATGCAGGATGATTTCGCGACGCTGGATGATATCATAAACTTGTTTGCCGAGGGAGGTATGGATAATATCGCATACCGGGCATATAACGAGGGCGGGAATTTCTATAACCAGGTGATACTCAATATGCCGCGCGGCTGCGGCCTCGGATTAGCCTACACGAGGAAAAATACCAAATCAGGCCATATGGTGGTACTGGCCAAGGATAACAATGGGATAGTCAAATGTGTCGATTACCAGCAGAATCCGCCGACTATAGCTGATTTTCCGCCTGAACCAAATATCGAGAAAGTCTATGTATTCTATATAGATAAGGATTAATATTGCCGGACATACTGGGCTGAAGCTTAATGGACTTAACTGTATTTTATGTTACTTTAATCCTTGATATGCCGATAAAAATAATCAAAATGATGAATGTTAGCTAATTTTTAACCGGGAATCGAACTATCGGAACCCGCTAAAAAAGCAAAAAGTTAACAAAACAATTACTTGACAAAGTAAAAAGGGTTAATTACCTTAATTTTTGAAATGATAGTTTTTTTTGTAATAACTTTCGATAGGGGCATATTCATTTAATATTTTCATTTTAACAGTAACCATTAAGGGATTCTCGAAGAAAATGTTTTCGTTAAATGGTCTAGAATGTTCTTCACTTCTACCTGGAAATGAAGCATTATTCGAAGGGAATAAGCAGAAGAAGAGGTAAAAGTGCAAGGCAACAATCTGTATGTTGGTAATCTTAATTACGCTGTAAACAACAGCCAGTTGGAAGAGCTTTTCGCTAATTACGGCGAAGTTAAAAGAGTCAACATTATCGATGGCAAAGGATTTGGATTTGTCGAGATGGGCACCCCGGATGAGGCCGAAAAAGCTAAAGAAGCTTTGAATGGTCAGGATTTCGAAGGTCGCACATTAAAAATTGACGAAGCCCGTCCGCGCCAGGATAAACCCAGACGCGACAACTATCGTAACAGATACTAAATCATCGGTATTTCCGTAAGATACTGATAATTCGTAGCTTCAGCCCCGGCATAAGTCGGGGCTTTTCTTTTGGCCTACAATTCCCCCAATCGCAATAATTAATTTTATCAATTATAATTATATTATTATTAATATTATTGATTTATTTATGCAACTTTATTAATTATTATCAGTATTACCTATAGAACATGGAGGAAATACAATGAAAGACTGGCAATACCTGATCAAAATAAGCAACGGTAAAGAAATGGCTGTCGAGCGGGTGCGGATCAAGGATGATGATATCGCTATTGAGGGCGAGTTCGAGCTTCCACCACTGGCCAGGCTATCGGCTGAGGATCAAGTATTCGTGGCGGCGTTCATTCAATATCATGGCTCTATCAAACAGATGGAGAAAGTATTCGGTGTCAGCTACCCGACTATCAAAAACCGGCTCAACAGGATTACCGCCAAACTCGATCTCGTGCAAGTCGATATCTCTTCCCCGGCCTCGGATGTTTTGGAGCAGTTGGATAAAGGTGAGATGAGTGTCGAGGACGCTTTAAAAGTGTTAAAGGAACGCAAGAGGTAAACGGTTCGATATTAATTAGACAGGAGGATTTATGTCCCAGGAAAGAATGAAAGTATTGGAGATGTTAGCCGCGGGTAAAATAACCGCTGAAGAGGCGGAAAAGCTTCTGGACGCTATAGAAAGTACCTCGGATAGCTCGCCCAATGAGGAGAAATCCGAGGAGAAAACCGGCTCATCCACCAAAAAATTAAAATATTTCAGGGTAATTGTCGAGCCAAAAGACGGCCGCAAGGAGAAAGTTAATATAAAAATTCCCCTGGGTTTGATTAAAGCAGGGGCCAAATTATCCTCGATGATTCCCAAATCGGCCAAGGATAAAGTCAACGGCGCGCTGGGGGAAAAAGGAGTCGATTTCAATATCGATGAGCTAAACAGCGAATCGCTGGATAAGATGCTAAACGCCCTATCGGAAACCTGTATCGATGTAGATGATGAAAAAGAGGCGATAAGAATTTGTTGTGAATGAGGGTAACGCTCCCGTTGTCTAAATTCGCTCGGAGGGATTCAGGAGGTTGGATCCCTCTTTTTTCACGCCGGTCCAGCGGTCTACAATTTTAACGCTAATCTCCCCCGGCCGATCGACCCGGGCGCTCCTTTAATGTAAAGCTCTAGGTTCTCGCCGATACGTTCAACTATCCCCGTATGTTCAACTTGTATTTCGGGTGAGTTCAAGTCGGCACATATCTCAACCTCTCGACCGATAATCAGCGAACGTTCCCTGTACGAATCGAGCAGACCGGAATAACCATCCTTAAGCAATTTTGCGTAATTATCGTATAAATTATGAATAAGAGCAGTAAAAGCGCTCGCCAGCAACGACGGTTCATGTATATCAACGAAATCGGAAAGCGAAGCCGCTCTCGGCACGAACGGGGTTTGCTCGATATCAGGCGTCGTGAGTACATTCAAGCCTATGCCCATAGTCGCCGAGGTTACCGCCTCTCCCTCATGTTGAGCCTGCGCCAACACGCCGCATACTTTAGCGCCATCGATAAGGATATCATTAACCCATTTGATACCGGCCTTGCGCTCGAGCCCCGCGATAGTGTCGATGGTCTGCACCACCGAAACCGCCGCCAGCGACAAAAATCCCGCGCCGAAATTAGGAATAGGGCAATTGGGCGTAACCGAGGCGGTCAGATATATATTGCCGGCGGGTGAAACCCAGTGTCTGTCCCTGAAGCCGTGGAATTTCGATCCCGCACCAGCGACACATAGTATCCCATGCGGCAGGTTAATATTATTTCTGAAGATATCGTTGACAGTATCATATTGCGAATATTGAGACGACTTCACTATCAGAAGGTAATTCCAGCCGCTTTTAGCAGGGGATTCTGCCGAAAATAGCTCATTGCCGACGAACAACCGTTCGACAAGCGGTTTTATAGCAATATCAGATACAGGATCATATTTACTCCAGCTAACTCGGGATTCGCAGAATTTTCCGGCATGATCGAGATCATCGGTGATAATTTTCATAGGCAGAATATAGATTTAAGAGCAGGGGCTGTCAATCGTATATATTTGGGAGTTATCGATAGGTTTCATGCTATTAGAATTATCGTGGCAGGAGCTTATCCCGAGGGTGTCCCATAAGCGCGCCCTCTCCAACTCCTCATTATGACCGCCAGGATAAACGTTTCGTGGTTGGAGTACATCCCCGTACTCCAACAGGTAATCACAAACCTCCTCAATGTATTAGCACATTCCTTGACTTGCGCATTCCGTTGATGTAACTTGCACCTGGTTTTATACTTAATGCGCCGGGCCGAAAACGGAAAACGGGCTCGAAACTTTTAACCGCCTGTCGGTGTTAAAAAATAAATTGAAAGGTGGATAAATGGCTGATGAAGAGAAGAAAATAGGATTGATACTGGTAAACACCGGCGATGGCAAGGGCAAAACAACGGCGGCGCTGGGCATTTGCGTGCGCGCTGTCGGTTATGATAAGAAAGTGGCAATCGTTCAATTTGTAAAAGGTAGCTGGCATTACGGAGAACTGGACGGCATCAAAAAGCTCGCCCCTAATGTCGAGATGATCACGGGCGGCAAAGGTTTCGTGGGCATTATCGATGACAATCTCCCCCGTTCCGAGCATGAGAAAGCCGCCGAGGAAACCCTGAAACTCGCCGAAGAATTGATGCTTTCAGGTAAATACGATATACTTATTTTAGATGAGCTGAACGTAGCCGTTTCGATAGGCTTAATCGATATAGACGACGTACTGGAGATGCTGGAGAGAAAACCCGAGCTCATGGATATCGTGATTACCGGCAGAGGCGCCGATCCGGAGCTGATAGAGCGGGCTGATCTTGTCACCGAGATGAAAGAAATTAAACACCCATACCAGAAGGGTATTTTAGCCCAGAAGGGAATAGATTACTAAGCGGAGGATGCGATGAAAGAACATGATGTGATAATAGTAGGTGGTGGACCGGGCGGCTTGACCGCGGGAATGTATTCGGCGAGATCGGAACTCGATACCCTGGCGCTGGAAAAACTGATGCCGGGCGGCCAGATCGCCAATACCGAGCTGGTTGAGGACTACCCCGGTTTCGAGTCGATATCCGGAGCTGAGCTGGCCAAGAAAATCGAAAATCACGCTGTTAAATTCGGACTTAAAATCGGTTTCGATAATGTCAATAAAATCAAACTGGACGGCAGGTATAAAATTATCGAGGCTGACAGCGAAACCTATAAGGCTAAAGCCGTAATAATCGCTACCGGCGGCGCGCCTCGTTTGTTAGGCGTACCCGGCGAGAAAGAGTACAGCGGCCGAGGCGTATCATACTGCGCGATTTGCGACGGCGCTTTTTTCAAAGGCCAGGTTATAGCCGTAGCCGGTGGCGGTGATGCCGCTGTCGAGGAGGGCATGTACCTCACCAAATTCGGTTCGAAAGTATATATAATACATCGCCGTGATGAGCTACGCGCCCAGAAGGTAATCCAGAAACGCGCTTTCGCTAACGATAAGATAGAATTTATCTGGGATAGCGTGGTCGCCAAAGTAAACGGTGATGATACCATCAAATCAATCGATATTAAAAATGTCAAAACCGGCGAGACTACTAATCTGCCCGTTGGCGCTCTCTTCCCTTTTATCGGGTTTACGCCGAACTCCGATTTATTCGATTTCGAGATCAAGAAAGACGAAGGCGGCTATATAATTACCGATACCAACATGCAAACCAACGTTGAAGGCTTGTACGCTATCGGTGATGTGCGCAAGCAGCTTTGCAAGCAGGTCACCAATGCTGTCGGGGATGGCACTACGGCGGCCGTAGCGGCGGATAAATATCTCGAAGCCTGGAACGATTGAGGCTGTCATGGGAAGCGTAACAGTCAAACATATTAAAAACCTTCAGCAACAGGTGATAACCGAGGAACATTCTTTTATCTCCGATGAGCCGGTAAAACTCAAGGGGGATGGCCTCGGGCCAAACCCCTATGACCTTCTACTGGCGGCCCTGGGAAGCTGCACCTCGATGACATTGAAAATTTACGCTCGCCACAAAGGTATTCCACTCGATAGCGTCGAGGTCAATCTGAGCTACAAAAGAATCTATGACAAAGACTGCCAGGAATGCGCCGATAACGACAAGTTCCTTCATAAAATCACTAATAAGATAAAATTGATAGGCGATTTGACCGATGACCAGCGTACTCGTTTGCTAGAGATAGCCAAACGCTGCCCGGTTTACAAAACGTTAAATTCGCGCTTGGCGGTCGATGACATTTTGGATGAAGATCAACCATCTACAATGGAGGCCGATTAGCCATGGCCAACGACCCTGAATACAACAACATGCGCAAGCCACCGTGGTTGAAAATCAAGGCAAATTTCGGGGAGACTTTCACCGAGGTAAAAGCGCTTATCAAAAACATGAATCTTCACACGGTATGCCAGGAGGCCAGTTGTCCGAATATCGGCGAGTGTTTCTCGGCGCGTACCGCTACATTCATCATACTGGGGGATAAATGCACGCGTAATTGTCGGTTCTGCGATGTCCACCCCGGTAAACCCTCCCCTGTCGATTGTGAGGAACCCTCCCGAATAGCCGAGGCAGTGAACAAACTTAATCTTCGCTATGTGGTTGTAACCTCCGTTACCCGCGATGATCTATCCGACGGCGGCGCGGGCATTTTCGCCGATATGATAAGGCTGACAAAAGAACGTAACCAAAATTGTAAAGTCGAGGTTTTGATTCCCGACCTTAAGGCCGATAGAAAATCCCTGGATATCGTTATCAATGCCGAACCGGACGTTTTGGCGCACAATCTCGAAACGGTTCCTGAATTGTATTCGAGTGCCCGGCCGCAAGCAAATTATGAGCGTTCGCTCGATGTCTTGAAGTACGCCTCCGAAAACGGTAAGGAATCTATCGTTAAGTCGGGTATGATGGTTGGCTTGGGCGAAAATATCAACCAGGTGAAAAAAGTTCTCGAGGATGCAGCCGATTGCGGATGTAAAATATTTACGATTGGACAATATCTTTCACCCTCTAAGGAACACTTGCCGGTACGAAGGTTTTATACTCCCGAGGAATTCGATGAAATTAAAGTTATCGGTGAGGCGGCGGGCATTGGATTAATGGTTTCCGGACCGTTGGTTAGAAGTTCATACATGGCGCATAAACAAACCGACGATTATTACAGAAATATTAATCAATAATTAAAGACATAGTTTTCATCGATAGATGTGAATTTTACATAGTATAATTCTGCACTTCGTATATATCCGAATATTTCGTTTCAACATAGAACCAATGTGACGGGCAGTACGGTAAGGCTACAATACTTGTTTTAAAATACAACCGATTAAACAAGGAAATCGAAACAAGTTTTATAAGTTTTAGAAGGCGTGCTCCGAACTGTCGATAACGGAAATAAGCGAAGGAGATAAATTGTCTGTTGATCAAATATTAAGTTCGATAAAACAAGTTCAGGAATTACCGGAATCGATTTTAATAGTAGATGACGAAATAAACATCCTCCAGGTTATCCAGGAGATGCTATCCACTCAGCCTTATCAATTGTATTTAGCCAATTCGTTCAAGGAAGCAGAAAAGGTTCTTAGAGAAAACGAGGTTTCGATAGTTCTCACCGACTTGCTTTTGGATGAGGGTTCCGGTCTGGATGTTATCACGAAGTCACAGAAATATCATCCCGGCGCTAAAGTTATCCTTATGACAGGCAAGCCTACGATTCAAAACGCAATCGCGGTATTGAAAAAAGGCGCGTTCGACTACCTGGTCAAACCGTTTACCATGGAGAACCTGTTTGCAATCCTGAAGCGAGCGGTTCATCAACATCAACTCGAGGAAGAAAACATTCGCTTGAACGAGATTATGTCATACTATGCGATTTCCGAGGCGATGGGTTCGGAGATAGAACCGGAGAAATTGATAAAACTAATACTCGATACGGTCATCAGGGAATTCAAAGCCGACTACGCCGCCCTTCACCTTTTGAGGGAAAACGGCGATATTATCTCCGAGGAAGATACCTGCAAAGAACAGGATATTCATCATATACTGAAAGACTTCACGCAATCGATGGTCGAGGGTGTTCTGGGCAACAGCCGCCCGAGAGTAATATACGAAAAAGAGGCCAGCGCTCTAACCGGAAACAACCATATACGTTCGGCGATATGCCAGTTGCTGGTTACCAAAGGCGCTACTATAGGCACTCTTAGCCTGGTCAGAACTAAAGATATCCATCGCTATACTACCGGTAACCTGACAACACTTTCCCTGTTTGCCTCGAAGGCCGCTATTTCAATAGAGAACTCGAAATTGTATAAAGAGCTAGAGGACGCGTATTTCGATACCGTCGAGGCCCTGGCCGGCGCAATCGAGGCGAGGGATCAATACACTGCAGGGCATACCAACAGGGTTTGGAAACTGACAACTCAAGCCGCCAGAATACTCGGCTGGAACGAATCCAAAACGAAAGAGTTGCGGATGGGCGCGGTACTTCATGATATCGGCAAAATCGGCGTACCGGACGCCATCCTCAGCAAAGAGGGGCCGCTCAATGCCGAGGAACAGGTTATAATGAAAACGCACCCCGAGGTCGGCGTAAAAATGATCGAGAAAGTTCATTTCCTGAAACCGGCTATTCCATATATTTTGAACCATCATGAGCGCTGGGATGGTAAAGGTTACCCCAACGGTCTGGCCGGCGAGGCGATTCCTATCGAGGGTAGACTTCTGGCAGTGGTGGATACTTTCGATGCCATAACCAGCAATCGTCCTTACCGTAAAGGCCAGAGCATTGAAAAAGCGCTTACGGAAATCGAGAAGAATTCCGGCACGCAATTCGATCCCGAAATCGTGAAGGTATTTTTAAAAGCTGCTGAATCATTCGATATCAACATAAAAGAGTAAACTTAAATCTGCCAATATCATCCCCTCTCTTAAGTATTATCATATTTTCACTATACTAGCGTACTTGATGTTAAAACAACGCCTCGCTCTAAACGCACACACCGGCTAAACCGATAGTTATTCATACAAGTAAAAAAGGGCGTTCAAAATGAACGCCCTTCTGATATTATATTCGAACCTGAATCTTTATTTCAGGAGAAGCATTCTGTTGCTCAATGTTTGATCGGCGGTTTTCAGCACATACAGGTAAATACCCGATGATACCTGATTGCCGGTTCTATCCAGGCCGTTCCAGGTATAAGTGTGTGCACCGACTGCGAGCGTACCCGATACCAGTGTAACAACGTTACGACCCAGCAGATCATAAACCGCCAGTTCGACCTCCGAATCGTTAGCGAGATTGAAGCTGATATTGGTGGTCGCGTTAAACGGATTCGGGTAATTCTGAATCAGCCCGGTTTCGGTAGGTATGGCGATGATATCATCGTCAACCGAGGTAGCCTCTAAAACGATATCGGCATCGTAGACACTACTGAACACCGCTGAAATATCGATAGAGCCCTGGTTTTCATCGGGAGAGATTACCTGCAGAGTATATTCATCGGGCTCCAGTCCATCTATATAGTAATAACCATCAGCGAAAGTTACGGCCGCGCCAACTACTTCGTCATCGACGATAGCCATCACGATAGCGCCGTCTACGGGTTCGTTATCCTCGAGCACCTGTCCGCCGACAGTCCTCGGATCAACCTCAATTGCCGTAAGGGCGATATTAATATCCGCAGCATCCGGTGTAACAGGATCGGCATCCTGCCAGTTCAACTTATCATCGAAAAACTCGGGGTTATAATCGATAGCCATACAGAATATCTTGTACTCGGCATCCTGATGAAGGTCATCGAACGAGTAAGCTCCGAACTCATCGGTGTGGGTTCTGGCAACGTGACGTCTCCAGCCATGTCCCGGAGCAATAGCGGCCACCAACGCATCAGCGATTGGCTCACCGGTAACATCATCCGTGACTACACCGGAGATTATACCCGTATAAGGTGATTCCCACGTTTCGAGAATGAAATCGACACCGGTGACATCCTGTTCGCCCTCAACCACGACCGGGTCTTCCAGTGTTTGGGATACGTATCCCCTCGCGAATGCGCGGGCCATGTAAGAGCCGGCAGCGACATTTTCGAACATGTAATTGCCGTCGGCATCGGTACGGGCAAGGCGATGAATACGGCCCTCTACCATGTGAATATCAACTAAAGCGTGCTCTATCGGTTCTTCCGAATCGTTGTAAACGGTGCCGGAAACGGTACCGAACTCGAGGCCATTCATCGCGACATTGTAGGTAACGATATCATCCACCACTTCAACCGGCTCCTCGGAACTGAAAGGCATATACCACCAGGCGTACACCTCAATATTGTACTCACCCGAGGTTAACTCCATCATGTATTCGCCGTTCTCATCGGTGATAGCCCAGCGATGATGGTGGTGATGACCCTGGCCATCGCCTATAGCCATTACTAAGGCGTGCTCTATCGGATCGCCAGTGGCGGCATCGTATACCATACCGGAGATTCCGCCAACCTGAATAAAGGTCAGTCCGAAATCGATATCCATTATATCATCGCCGTTAACCGCGACCGGCTCGGCGTATTCGAGCCGCTCATAACCCTGCTTAGCGGCATGAAGCTCATACTCACCGGTCGGCAGATCGGCCAACGTGTAGCTGCCGTCCTCGGCCGTTAACGCCTCAACCCTGATTCCGTAACCGGGCATGCGGGCAATAACACGAGCATCGGCCAGAGGTTCTTCGGTGGCGGCATCGTATACCATACCGGAGATACTACCGTATAAAATCGGCGCAAGATAAAAATCGATACCGGTGACATCATCCTCGATCACTTCGACAGGTTCTTCATAGTCAGCGGCAATATAGTCTATTGCTGCGGCAGAGACTATATATTCGCCGGAGAGAACCTGCTCGAAATAGTAATTTCCGCTCTCATCAGTGCGCGTTGTCTGGTGTACGTGATAGTTATCCACATGGTGAATACTAACAACGGCGTCCGCCAACGGCTCCTCGGTTTCGGCATCGTAAACAGCGCCGGCGAGTGTACCGAATGTCGGCCCTTCATAAACAGCTAATGTGAAATTAATCCCCTCGGGATTGCTATCCTCATCGACCGTTACCGCCGTAGCTTCATCTGGATCAGAAACCTCTTCCCAGTATTCAGGTACATACTCGAACGCATGAGCGACTACTATATATTCACCGTACGGTACGTCGAGAGTATAATTACCCGCTTCATCTGTAGCGCCTTGTGCTACCGGTCGGTGATGTCCGTCCGGGTTTATCACCGCAACCATTGAGTACTGTATCGGATCGTTGGTGTTCTGATCGACCACCGAACCGGAGACAGTTCCTAAATCGGGCATCTGAGCGAATACCCCGGTCGCGGAGAAAAGAATCGCCGCGAATAACAGCATGGTTACTGTAGAAAGTTTTTTCATTGTCACTCCTTGTTTGTTTCGATTACGGATTAATCTTCGAATAAAATTTTTTATCGGATCAACACGATTGCAGTCAACAGGAATAAAATATTATGAAAACTATCTCATGTCAACAATATATATTGAAATAACTTAACACATTTCTGACACAGCCTACGTTTCAATCTGGAAGATGAAATATAATCATTTGCCTAACTTATCTTTATAACTAATCGCCTTCCGTATTTTTCCGAAATATAGAATACACAACCGCTATAAGTGAGGAATATAATATGGTAACTGGTAAAATTAAAATCAATCTTGGTCATGCGCTGGTAAAAACCGGCAAAATTACGGCAGACCAATGTGAACATGCAATTAATGAATGTAAGGAAACCGGCAAACGTATTAAAGACATATTAGTAACCCGTGGATATATCAACGAAAAACAACTCGAAAGACTATTTTCTCGCACGCTTAACTTACCGGCTATCTCCCTTCATGGTATAGGCATTAACCCAAAGGTCAAAGCGCTTATTCCACGGGAAATTGCCAGGAAGCATCTTACTATACCGGTGTTCGTCAATGGCAACGTCCTGGCTGTAGCCACCGATGATCCACTCGATTTTGACTCACTGAATCAAATAGCCCACTTCACGCAAAAGGATATACTAACGACATTCTCCTGTTCCAACGATATCATGACTATGTTAAACAAGTACGAGGAATTGTTCTAATATTACCAGCCATCTCTATTGACACTATTGTCAATGTATTGAAACTATATTTATTCGCCTGCATGAATAATTAACTTGCATCTGCTAGGCTGCCTATCGATATTTGTGTGACCAAGTAGTAATCGGAATTATTGCGGTATAAGTATAATGTATGGGGTAGATCCTATTATTTACCCCATGCATTAACAAAATTGAGGGAGGCTAAAAATATAATCTATTGTATATTAATAGGTTGCAAAAATATGTAAAGATGATAATACAGGCATTAATTTTGCAATAATATAGTTAAACATAAATATTAACTTTCACAAGGAGGTGGGCACATGCGTATTAACTCCAATGCAGGGGCACTAAATACCCTTCGTGCCCTGCAAAACAACCAGGACCAGATGAAGAAGTCAATGGAGAAACTTTCATCCGGTCAAAAGATCAACAAGGCATCCGATAATCCGGCTGGATTGATAATTTCCGAGCAGATGCGCGCCCAGATCGGGGCAATCGAGCAGGAGATTAAAAATTTGGATGCCCGTGACGCTAAACTCAATACTGCCGAGGGCAATATGTCAACCATGCAGGAAGACCTGCTGGCTATGCGTGATGTCGCTCTATCGGCGGCTAATGAGGGTGGCAATTCCGAGGAGGCACAGAAGGCCTATCAAGCCAGTATGGACAATTCGGTGCGTTCGTACAATCAAACCGTTCAGAACGCGTCCTACGGCTCTCAGAACTTGTTTGACGGGTCATCCGGTGCAGTGGCGGATTTGCAGAACATGGAAAATATCGATGTTTCCACGGCTGAAAGCGCTAAACAGGCGGTGGAGGTTATCGATCAGAAAATCGCTGATTTGAGCGAGGAAAGAGGCGAAATCGGTGCGGCTCAAAAAAACGAGATATCCTCGCAACGAAGTAACCTTCAAACCGAACTGGTGAACCTCACAGCCTCGGAATCCTCGGTACGTGATACTGACATGGCTAAAGAGTATGTCGAATTCGTAAAGAACGAGATACAACTTAAAGCCGGTATGGCTATGCTGGCACATCAAAACCAGGCGCCGAACCTGGTGATGAGTTTCCTTCAGGAATAGCCAGTTTTAATGAAGTGAAATCGCAAGATCGTGACGCTGCAGTAGAATCGAGTTTTATCTAAATTAACATTTTACCTCTAGCCCGGCGCTTGTCGGGCTTTTTTAATCGAATGATATACAACTCAGGAACTCGAATATGAGCTTAGCCGTTTTAAAATACAAATATAACACCATCAATTTCCGGAGGATAAATGAAAGCTAATTTTAAAAACGAAAAAGAAGCCCTTTCCATGGCTATTGAGATGGAACAGGAAGGACGCACGTTCTACTTGAAAACAGCCGAGAAAACCACCGATAAAATGACCAAAGAGGTATTCGAATTTTTAGCCAACGAGGAATCCAAGCATATCGATGCTATAAAGACTTTCTACGATAACGTAATTGCCGGAACCAAATCGAATTATCACGAGATAATCGGAGGCAACACACCGGAAATCGCGAAAAAAGCCATATATAACCTGTTTAAAGGTTTAAGCGAAAAAGTCCCCACCGATAAACCCGATATCGAGGCATACGGTTTCGCCCGTGATTTCGAGAAAAATGGCGAAAAATTCTACCGCGAGGCCGCTCAAAAAGCCGAGGACGAAAACGTGAAATTGCTGTTCGAATTTTTGGTCGATGAGGAAGTTCGTCATTTCGAGATGATTGACGATTCGATGGCATTTCTGGAAAATCCCGATGAGTGGTTCCATCGCCAGGAGAAATGGCACGTAGAGGGTTAAGAATACCTGAACTAGTCACGATTACATGAACCGGTAGAGCGAATCATAAATCCGAAACTTTTATAACCGTTGGATTACTTTATCGTAATAATACGAAGTGAAAACAAATGGGAGTTTTTGAAACTTTACAATGTAATTGAAATGAATTCAAAAAAAGGCTGTCGACATTATTTGTCAACAGCCTGAAATGTATTTAAAAACAATAACGTACTATTTCAACAGCATTGCCTTTTTATTAACAGTTATACCATCATAACTAAGCTTATAGAAATAAACACCTGAGGAATAGTCCGATGAATCCCACTTGATTTCGTGTTTTCCGGCGCTCTTATGACCATTACACAAACACTCTACCTTTTTACCGAGGACATCATAAACATCCAACTGAACCGGCCCCGGACTTGAAAGGCTGAAACTAATGATGGTTTGAGCATTAAAAGGATTGGGGTAATTCTGACCAAGCTCAAAAGAGCGTGGGATAATCTGATCATTGTTGTCATCGTCAATAGAGGTTGTTACATCACCGGTCAGATAGTATAAATCGCGCACGCCGGTATTACATCCCGAACGGCAAAACATTTTACCGGTGTTATAATCGTCAATCTTCAGGCAAGGATAATAAAAATCATCACCAAATAGAGAATCACATTGCCAGAACCCGGAATTATCTTTGTAAGCATAATAGATAATGCCGGTTATCATGTCGAAATCCTCTCCCATAATACAAATATGAGGTCTATTATAAGCATCCAGCGCCAGTGATGGATTGACTAAAGCCAATGTCTCGCCAATGGCTTCTGGACCTCCCCAGGTACCATCGGGGAATTTATAATTATACGCACATTTGGTTGGTTCATCCACATTTACACTCCCACTCATGGCAAAATGAAGCCCGTCCTCCGAATCAATTGCCACCTTTCCAGCAAGATCATTAGAATTGGTACTGGGAACTTTCTCGTACTGCCACCCAAGTTCGCCTGGCCAAGCGTGATATATGCTATAATTACCATTTACCATACCACGATATGCGATGTGAGGCATTCTATCAGAGTCTACATCAATATTTGGAGTTGCTCCAGCTCCATATCTACCCAGTTCACTATCCTCAAGTAACATTTCAACCCAGTTACCTATATTTCCATAGGCATAAGCAATATGATATTCGTCCTGATCGCTATACTTAATAATCCATGCTATATGAATATAACCAGAATCATCAACGGCTATAGTAGGCGAGCTGTTTTCGTCATAGGTCAGTGATACCTGCTCACGCCCCCACATCATACCATTCAAATAAGAGATATAGATATCATTATTGGCGGCATAAACGGCATAAGCTCTATCATTAAAAGGCGAAACAGCTATGGCAGGGATTGATGGATTAAGAGTAGTATCGGCAAGTGTTTTCACATATCCCCAATTGCCGTCAGAATTCATACTATTGTACAGGACAGTGTTTCCGGCATCTATATCTGCCTCAATCCAAGCGATATGAGGATTACCATTAGAATCAAGGGCTAATGCTTGCGGTCCACTGTTCTTTCGCTCACCATCGTCGGTAATCTGATCTACGTTAAAATCCCCCCATTGAGCAAATACCGAGTTGCTAATCAATATTATCAGCACAGCCGATAGTATTACATGTGAAATGGTCACATTCCTCGTTCGCATCATTACCTCCTGTTGCAGTAATTAATTATGTTGTAGTGATACCATAAAATAACCAACTTCAACTAAATAACAAGAATAATCGTATTAATTCATCTTAATTCAACATTAGAGATTTACGTAACTTAATATGTGTTCGATAGATAGCCCTAATATTTATTTGTCAATTAATTATTTAAGGTTAGGCATAGTCTATTCAGGCAAGTTTGCGCCGGATCAGATTGTAGGCGGTATATATCAATATCAACAAAACAAGGATTACTCCGATGACCGGTATCAGCAATCCGGAAAGCGCCAGAATCACAGAGCCGCCAAGCTCTCCTGCCGATAACAGCGGGTTGGCCAATCCACCGGTAGCGCCGGTCGAGACAGCTCTGGCCGTGGCTGTCGATCCCTGCACGAAACCGGCCACTCCCCCGCCTGCAACCAGTATCATAGTCCATTTGAACAACGGGTCCAAATCCGAAAACGAACGAGGCCATAACCACTGCGCCGGCAATAACCGAAAGCGGTGTGGCAATAGTGTCCATCAGGTTGTCGAACCAGGGGATGAAATAAGCCAGTATCTCCAAAACCGTAGCCAATGCGAACGCTATCAACGCGGCCGTGGAGCCTATCCAGACGAATCCTTCGCTAAAACTTGCAAGCCCGGCTTTCGAGGCCAGTCCCATAACTAAAAGCGGCACGAACACCCTGAACCCACAAGCGGCGGCCAGCGCGACCCCCGAAAATATGGCTAAAGCCGTTTCCATGATTTAATTCTACCCTATCGCGGTTTAACGATCAAGTTTAATTTATTTTACAAAACAATCGGAATGAAATATAATCATCACTCGACTGTATCTATAATAACCGTAGGAGGATAAAATGATTCAAAAGATATTGCTCTTTTCGTTAGTAATAATAATATTAATAGCTTCCGCCAGAGTACTTTTGGGACAGACCCAGGAAAAACCAAAAGCCATGAGTAATCCCGAATCTATCGATCCTCTCGATCCCGCCGCCGGGGATTTTCTGTTTCAGGATCAGCGCGAGTTAGTCCGGCAGGCGCAGAGCTTTTACAACGAAGGCGACTATCGCAGGGCCGCAGCGCAGTATCTTTACGCCCTGCAATTCAATCCCGGTGATAATATCTCTATCTATAATCTCGCCTGCTGCTATGGCTTGATGAATCAACCGGAGCTGGCAACGAAATATCTCAGGCTGGCCCTGACCAGCGGCTTCCAAAATACCGAGTTGGCTAAAAACGACGCCGATTTTAACAATGTCAGGAGCAATCCGGAATTCAAAGCTGTGCTCGATAGTATCCCCCGGCTAACGAGTCTCGATTCGGAGACACAGGGTCGAACATTGTTTTTCGATGCCTGCGCTATTTTCCAGTGCCGGCTTCATCTGCCGAACAACTACGACCGAACAAAAACCTATCCCCTGGTGGTCGGGCTCCACGGTTACAGTGATGATGCTAACAGGTTCGTGGAGAATTACTCGAAATTCGACGATCCGGGATTCATATTCGCGGCACCGTTCGCGCCTTATCACTTTCAATTAGGTAATCGTATCGCCTATAGTTGGAATCTGTGGATACCCGGCGATATTGAATTCCCCGGACGCGATTTCAATATCACCGAGGAGTATATTATCAACCTGATAAATTCCCTCAAGAAATACTATAACATAGGCGATATCTACTTGATGGGGCATTCGCAGGGCGGGGCAACTACATATATCACGGGCATAAAGCATCACGAAATTTTCAAAGGCATCATCCCCATTGCCGGGCCGTTCAATCCTGTTTGGATTGGTGATGAGTCTATATCCGAGGGCAATGGTTTACGGGTGATGATAGTACACGGCAAAAACGATCGCTCGATTTTCTACCGGGAGGGCGTTGCCGCTCGAAAGATACTGACCGAACACGAATACAACGTAGATTTCATAGATTACGACGGCGGGCATGAGTATCCGCCGAGGGATGTTTTTCGGAAGATTCAGAATTGGATTGAGAGTGGGAAATAATAGAACTATTTGGTTGCCTGATGCCTCACCCCGGTTACTGCCGGTGTGGGATAGATTGATAACAGCAATTAAGCATATTTTTACAATTCATCATTTCCACCTCACGCTAGATGAGGTGGGGTACCCATATTAAACTGGCTACTATCCAAAAAGCCGTCAGGAAAAGATTCCTGACGGCTCTGAAAAAATAATAGTAGCTGCTAATACCAGCATTTATCTTGATTCAGGCTAACGTTCTATATATTTTATATCAATAAATAATTTAACGGCAACAGCCTGTATTGATATAGAAAGGCTGAACGAATTTAAGCATCATAATGATTGGATGGGAGGAGTATGCGAAAGATACTAATTACGATATCATTAATTATTTTAACATTATTTTTTATCATGGGATGTGCCGCAACAATTAGATACACCGCTCTAGGCGAGAATCGTTCGCCGAAGCCAGATGATTACTTGGTGCATGTCTATGAATTATCGGATGATATTGATATTGAATATGAGGTAATCGGCAAAATCCATGTGGGCGAGTCCGGTATGACCGTTAATTGCGATTATGGTGAGATGATAGCAATCACGATTGATCAAGCACATAAAGTCGGCGCGGATGCCATCCGATTGGTTGAGGTTCAGGAGCCTGATTTTTTCAGTTCCTGCTATCGTATAACCGCGCTGGTATTGGCATACACCGAAACCGATAGCAGCTTATAACACGGATAATAATTAGTCCATAACTATGATATTACCGGGGTTGGATAGGTTTATAGCTCATGTGCCCGGCCACTGGTTGAGGTGCGCGTCAGGATGTCACTCCTGCCATCCTGATAAATAAAATACGAATACCAGTCGGCAAATATCCATAGTATTGATTTTAGCATAATTGAAAAGCGGTTGAAATCATCAATTAACCGGTTTTAGATAACGATATATATTGCGGCAGGCGGAGGCAGTCCCTTGCTCAGTTGAGCCTGCCGCTCAATCAAACAGCAGTATATCATCATGATATATTACAGCAATCGCATGAGATCACTAGTCGCAATAAGGCCAATCGACCGGCGCGTTAGCCGGGAGATCACCTAGCGTTGGCCATTCCGTTGGATAATCGGGGCAATATCGCAGGTTTGTCATTCCTCGGAAATAGCCTACAAGGTAAGTTACATCCGAGCCAATTACCTGACAATCTCCATTGGCATCAGCGCTGGCATAAAAACCGCAAAGATTGCATGGTTGACTTGTACCCCTGAAATAGCTAACAAGGTTAGTGACATCAGCGCCAATTACCGCGGGGGGCCAGCCGCCGGCAGTCATATTAGCATCCCCCGGCAAATAATAGAATTTCGTAAAATCCATGCCGTTGATGTTATCCACGAGATTAGGCAACAAGTCGAAATCGGCCTCATTATACAACAGAATCGGGAAACCCGGGCTGACATCGATAATTGAGGCACAACCCATTCCTACAGCGGTTGGTGAACCGCAGGTGAGCGAAATATAGATGATATCAATGCCGGGATCAAATATGCCTATTGTTCCTGCGCCCGGGTTGTCCCAGACTGCTAAAGCGTCAATATCATCCCCTGATACCAGCCCCATTGACATGGGGGACGCAAAAGAAATATATGGCCCGGAACCGGCCGGCGATTGATAATAGATTTCGGCGGGATTAAGGCCGGTTACGGTAAAATCCACAGAAAAGTATAAATCAGGTTGAACTCGATCGTATTGTGCTCAAACCATCGATGTTATCCTCGGTGGGCGCCGGCATCAGCGAATGTGTTGGGGCATCATACCACAGTGCGGGCAGCTTAGCTGGCACAGGTGGATTGCTACACAACCTTACATAAAACTTATCGCCTAAAGCGCCATTACCTGTCACCTCGGTATCCACCCTTCCTCCCGCAACACCTGCTGTTACCCAATCAACCGAAAATATCGCGTTTACCGGGAAAATATCTAATTGATCGGTACCATAACTGAAAGCATCTATGTTGTCAACCGCGCTCCAGGCTGGATCAATTGACCAAAAAAAGTACCTTTGAGTTGACCCGCCGGTCTCCATGATATCGGCGGCGGCAATTGGAAACGGTACCTGTGGAGAACCATTTTCGAGTGAAAAATCCTGTGAGTACGCTGGAGAAAATATAAATGATAACATAACGAAAAGCTTAACAAGAAATCTCCCCTTATTCTTTAGAATCAACATGTTTTACCTCCCAATGAGAATAAAAATTTCAATACCTCGAATCACTACAATTGATATCCTGATTTCCGGTTAAACCTGTTCAACCAAAACGATGGTGTTTTATAAAGTCTGCGCTGTAATTATAAATGTGATGGGTAATTAATAATGCTGTTTAGCTATTTGATATTATTATTATGGCCTTTTCGTGTCAAGTATTATTTTCATGGAAATAGTCGGATTATATATACTATTACTATTAATCTTACCCGCCTCACGGTAGTTGAGGTTAGCTACCGCAATTAGATATTATAAGCTATATAAAAAGCCGTCGGGAAAGGATTCCCGACGGCTCGTGGATATTCTATATCACGTCAAAACCACAGGGGTTTTGACCTACTCGGCTGACTTACGCCATTAATCCGAATTTCTCGATGTTAGCATCGGCGATGGCCTGGATCTTCTCGATCTCTTTCTTGGACTCATCGCTGGCAAACAAGTGACGGTATCTACCCTGCTTTTTCAGGTAGTCCTCAACCGGGCGACGCTCGTTCTCTTTGATCTTGCGCACACGGGTGACCTTACCGTACTTCATTTCGAATATCGGGAACAGGCCGGTCCAGACTGCCAGGCGGGCAACCTCGATGGTCTCCTCGGACTTGTACGCCCAACCAAGCGGACAGGGTACGTGCAGATGTATGAACGTAGCGCCTTCCTCTTTAAGAGCTTTTTTCACCTTGAGTTGAACATCATTGGGGAAACCAACCGTGGCCGTGCAAGCATACGGAATATTATGCGCCGCGACAATCTCGAGAAGCGGCTTTTTGGCATGCTGATTACCGAACGATACCTTACCAGACGGTGAGGTCGTGGTATGTGTATCGAACGGGGTCAGGCCGGAACGCTGCACACCGGTGTTCATGTATGCCTCGTTATCGTAACAAACATACAATATCTGATGATTGCGTTCGAGCATACCCGAAAGGCAACCGATTCCGATATCGGCGGTACCACCATCACCACCCTGGGCAATGATGTTGGTGTCTTCCCGTCTGCCCAACGCGCGCAAACCGGCATCCATACCGGCGGCTACGGCAGATGAGTTTTCGAACAGCGAATGTACCCACGGAACTCTCCAGGCCGATTCGGGATACGGAGTCGAGAACACCTCGAGACATCCGGTGGATGTTGCTACCATTGTATTTTTACCGGCGGCATCCATGACCAGCTTGGCGCCTAACGATTCGCCACAGCCGGCGCAAGCACGATGCCCACTGGTTAATAACGATTCCTCAATTGGAGGTTTCTGTTTTCTTTTCTTTTGAACCTCTGCCATGATTACCTCCCCACCACATCAAGCCTGAGATCGACGAACTCGTTTCTGACCTCGCCTTTGTTGGCTTTGTTGTAGCTATCAATTAACGATTGAGGCGGAATATCTCGTCCACCCAAACCGACCACGAATCCGGAGATCTCCGGCTGATGTTTCTGAGCATAGAACGTGCTCATCAATTCTTGCTGCAGTATCGTTCCGAAACCGAACGAGTACGATTTATCGAACACGACCAGTCTCTTGACATTGGACGCGGCCTCGCGGATTTTTTCATGCGGGAACGGCCGGAATGATCTTATTTTTATGATACCGACTTTCTCGCCTTTCTCGCGAAGAGTATCGACTACGTCTTTCAACGTACCGATGAGAGAACCCATAGCCACGAACGCGGTCTCGGCATCCTCCATACGATAGGTATCGATCAGGCCACCGTACCAGCGACCGGTGATCTTCTCGAAATCGCGTGCTGTCTGCTCGATGACCGGCATAGCGTCATCCATCGTCTCTTTGATCTGGTAGCGGTTTTCCATGTACCAGGTAGGCTCGGCCAGAAGACCCATCGTTTTGGGATCGTTGATATCGAGTTTGAGCTCCGGCGCATATTTCGGCAGGAAATCATCGACTGTTTTCTGCTCGAGAACATCGACAGGCTCGAAATTATGGGTCAGGATGAATCCATCCATGTTGACCGTGGTCGGCAGCATGATTTCGGGATTCTCAGCGATTTTGAATGCCTGGGGATGCATGTCCATAAGCTCCTGGGCATCCTCGGCAAATAGCATGATCAGGCCGCCATCGCGGATAACCACGGCGTCGGAGTGATCGTTCCAGATATTGATCGGAGCCGATATCGCCCGATTGGCGATAGTCAGCACTACCGGTAGTCTCATGCCGGCGAGGTTGTAAAGTACCTCAGCCATCAGCAGAAGGCCCTGGGCGGTAGTGGCCGAATAGGCGCGCGCGCCTACCGCTGAGGCGCCCAACACCACCGAGGCGGCGCCGAATTCGGATTCGACATTGATAAACTGGCTTTTCGGTAGTTCGTCATTGGCGCAAATTTGCGCTAAAAATTCTACTATGTGGGTTTGAGGCGTAATCGGATAAGCCGCTATAACATCGGGACGGCATAATTTGACCGACTGAGAGACGGCCATCGAACCCTCGATAAACTGTCTGCTCATTATTTAACCTCCAAAATCATATCAATATCATCGACTGGACACTCATAAGCACAGATTCCGCAGCCTTTACAATAATCAAGTTCGGCATTGTATTTGTGATCCTGCCCGAAAATACAGGCATCGGGGCAAACCAGCACACAAATGCGGCAATCGTTGCAGGTATCATGTTTAAATACCGGTACGTTGATTCTCCAGCTACCGGTTTTATTCGCTTTCGAGGTACCCGGGCCAACGGCTATCAATGTAGGTTTAGACATGGGCGCCCTCCTTTGCGAAATCGAATGCTCTCTCTACTGCTTTGATATTCTTTATCGCGATGGCCGCGGGGAAACGATGCTCGATCGACTTTTTCACGCCATCGAATGATATCAACTCGGTCACGGCCGCGAAATAGCCCAGAAGAGTAGTGTTCTGTATAGCACGACCGATAACCTCGATAGCTATTTTCGTAGCCGGAATAGTTAAAATCTTCGCCTTGATATTCAAACCAAGTTCGGATGGGTCTTTTTCGGTATCGATGATCATTAAACCATCATCTTTAAGACCTGCTGTAACATCCACGGTGCCAATCAGGGTAGAATCCTGCACGATGAGAAAATCAGGAAAGTAAATCTGATTACGTGCCCTGATCTGCTTGTCATCGATACGAACGAACGACTGTACCGGGGCGCCCATTCTTTCCGAACCAAATGACGGAAAAGCCTGCGAATATTTGCCATCGGCAAACGCAGCCTGGGCAACCAGCTCGGCCGCTGTTACGACTCCCTGGCCTCCGCGTCCATGTAGACGCAATTCCTTCAATTTATCCTCCTTACTTAATTATTATCTTTAAACTTATGTTCGACTTAAAAACGTTAATATTAAATTGAACTCCAAGTTATTTTTCTATTTTTGAAATGGTTATGCCGCTCTGGGCCTGGTACTTGCCTTTTTTATCCTTATATGACACAGTACATACCTCATCGGCTTTCAGGAATATTATCTGCCCTATCCCCTCGTTGGCGTATACTTTAGCCGGGATATCGGTGATATTGGATATTGCGAACGTGGCGTGTCCCTCCCATTCAGGCTCGAACGGTGAGAAATTAACCATGATGCCAACTCTCGAGTAGGTGGACTTGCCCGTGCAGATCGCCAGTATATCGCGCGGGATGCGGAAATATTCCAGCGTGCGGGCAATGACAAATCCACGCGGCGGTATGATAACGTGATCGCCGGTGAAATCGTCGAACGCTCCGATATCGAACGCTTTGGGATCGATGATCGAATCGCTTTGCTTGCCGGGGATTTTGAACTCATCAGCCAGGCGGAAATCGTAGCCGTATGAGGACACCCCGTAGGATATCACGCCCTCCCGCACCTGTCCGGGCTCGAAAGGCTCTATGAGGCCGCTTTTTTCGGCCATGTCGATTATCCATTTATCCGGCATTACCGGCATACTTCAACCACTCCTATTTAGGGTTAGGTTACAGTACCTGAGAATAGTCATAGATGTTTCAAGTGTCAAATGATTTTTTGGTGAAATTGTTACATATTTCACAAATAACCGCTCGTAATTTGTAAAGATTAATTACAAGTTTCGGTTGGTATTTATAGGGTTATCTGAGATTTAAAGATGGTATTGGAGATTATTGTGATGGGTTATATGTATTGAGATTAATGTCGAGCCTTCTGATCTTGTTACCAAACTCTGTTTGGTAACACAATTGCTCAAGAAACTCCGTTTCGAGTTTTTGGAACTAGCTTAGTATAGCCCACATGCGTCAGGATGGAACGGAGGACATCCTGACGCTGGCAATCAGCAGCTCCACTTCAGGATAAGTATTATTTACTATTCCCCTAATTCTAAAGCCAGATCAATAAAAGGACCGATTGATTTACCTACTATGGCCATTCCTGCTTCATAAGGAAATTCTAATTTATATCTACCCTTTGCAGCTCCATTTAGAGCATAATCAATATTGTTTATTGTAACAACGCACCAATTTTTTTCACGGCATTCTATTATCACTTCATCTGCATAGAATGGCCAATCACCAGAATACTCATCTTTTTTTATTAGCATATGATCGAAATTATCATTATACATTCTTTGGTAATCATCACTTGAAGTCCTTTTTCTTGAAGAAAAGCCCTTTTCTTTAAACCGGGTAGTATCAATTCTATAATTATTATTACCAAGTTCATCATTTTTCATTACTATAAATTCATATAGAACAGTTGAAAACTGCCTGGCTTTTTCGCCCAGCTTGCCCAAAGTGAATTGTCTACTAAGAGCTCGCGTAAACATTTCTAGCTGAATAATAATTCTTCTACTAACAAAATTAAGTATCTCATCTGTAGCTTCAATACTATATAACTTATCCTTTAATTCTTGTACTGAAGACACAATATCAATTTGATATTTTTCCCAAAGTGCTATTACATCAACCGTTCTGTTATTTTCTCCTGCAACTATGTTCAAATTATAATATCTTGAATATTTTCCAAATTCAGAAAGTATAGATAGTAAACGATTCAATTCTTCATTATTTTTCAATAAATCATAATCATCTTGTAATACAGGAATGTTATAAAGATTAAAATATTTATCTATAATCTCGCTCTTTATCTTGATGATATCATGTCCAAGTTTTTTCAAATAAACACTATCAGGATAATTATCGCATTGATTGTGAAATCCAAGGCATACATGGCATTTCATTAATCTCTCGAAACCAGTTGATAGTAGTTGAAAAGGTAAAAAATAGAAATCATTAGCAGCATTCAAATTTTGAAGCTCTCCAAAACCAAGTTTAATTAGTTTAACTGATGTTTCTAATTCAATATTCAGATGAATGTCTTTTTCCGCCTCGGTTATCACGCTTTTCCATCCTCCCTTTATCTGCTAATATAGAATACTTTCATTAGGATACTATGATAAATACCAACTTGCAAGACCAGTCTTAATTATATTATTTGCTTTTTACCCCTCTAACACTCTATCCTAATCGGCCCCTCCACCTCAGGATATATCTGTATCCCCACATAGCGGAATTTTTCATCCCTGCCCTGATGGCCTATCGCGGTTATGCTGGAAAACGGCACCGCCAGATGGCACATCACCTCGTTGAAATACATATAGTCGAATATGATCTTCTGCTCGATATTCAACAGCAAATACATGTGATGCCCTTTGGCTCTATTAGCTATCTGTTTATTTTTCAGGAAATCGAATAACGCCCGGGTATCGGCGCTTTTCTGGCTGGTGTATCGTACGTTTTGCACCGTGTGATAATTAGCACAGCCGTTACTATCACTGAACATAACCGTATCGAACTCGGGACATTTAACGCAAGCGTTCTCCAGTATTCCGAGGCTGGCCTCTCCCCCTTTAAAATCCTTGCAGCAAGGACATCCCACACCACAAACCGGATTGCTCGCGCTGTTCATCATGACAGCGAAAAGATAAGTGGTCCACAACGATTGAATGAGGTTGTTTTCATTTTTAAGATGATTTCCGTTGCCAAAAAGCTCAACTACCGACATTAAATCGAGGCGCAATAAATTATAGCTCTTATCTTTCTGCTCGATGACTGAAGCGTGTATACTCATTGTTGACCCTCGTTATGTTCTGGTAGAATTTAAGCTCTGATTTTGGGGAATGCAAATAGTTTTTGACATATAATGAGGGGCAGATGAGGAGAGGGTGCTCCATCTCATGCCCGGAAGGTTAAGGTGGGTTCGGTTGATTGCGTAATGATGTTGATTCTGCAACTCATACAGTCTGCCTGGGGCGTATTCGATACGCCCTAACGGCTGGGATCATCCCCCCTGGTTCCAAAGCGCTGCTTTGGAGCCTTGTTGAATAACACTGTACAATATAAAACTGTACTACCAATATCTAACAGCGTTACGAAGCGGCGCGTCGTAACAAGAGAAAGTCTGAGGTGGATTCGGTTGATTGCGTAATGATGCTTGATTCTGCAACTCATACAGTCTGCCTGGGGCGTATTCGATACGCCCCTACGCATCATACAATCACTTTCAGCTCGAACCTGCTTTCATCGACCTCCGATATCTCCCTGTACGACTGACATGACGAATCGAGGAAACGGTAATCGTGGCTTACTAGCAACAGCCCGCAGGTACAGCCCGATAACGCCCGCTCGAGGCACTCAATCGAGGGCAAATCCAGATGGTTCGTCGGCTCATCCATGATGATTAAGTGCGGGTTGTTGGTGATACCGCTTGCCAGCATTAACTTGCGAAATTCCCCCGGACTGGGAATATCGGTACCCAGCACTCGTTCCGGCACAGAATTGAAAGAGATTTTAAGCTGGTTATGGTTACATCAAATGTGAGGCAACGTATTTAATCCAAAAGTTACCTTTTTCAATGAGGCAACGCGTTTGGTAGTCCGTAATAACTACAATATATTTCCATCGATTTCGGGCAATCCGAAACGATATCCTTCATCGGTTAATTTTTCGATGATATAGAAGAAATGCTCCGGGGTATCCTCACGGTCGTGCATGAGTATGATATCATCTTTAGGGCGGTCTTTAAGTCGTGCCAGGTTGGTATCTAGTTGAGCGTAGCCGAAATCGGTTTTGCCGAGTTGCCAATCGTTGGTATCGAAAGTCCAGAACACATCGATATCATCCAAAAGCCATTTATAATATAAATTCGCCTGGATGTTTCCGATATCGATTTTATCGTACCGGTTATCATCAAGAAACTCTTGAATATATCTGTATTTAATGCTGAATTTCTTGAATGCCGTATTTAGCCTGGTCCAGGGGTAGCCCTTATCGCCATAGGGAAAGCGAAACAGCTTCAGTTTCCTATCGATTCCGGCCCGGCTATATAAAGTTTCTATCAGTTTTTCGCATTCGCTGATTTCATTATAAGCCTGCTCTAATTTTAACGAGGAGAAATAGCGATGACTATACGAGTGATTGGCGGCGATATATCCGTTTCTTATGGCCGATAAGGCGGCGTTCTCATTTTCAGCGATATTTTCTCCTCGAAAAAACATGATCGCTGGGATATTACGATCTTTCAAAAAATCAACTATTTCGTCGGTATATCGAGACGGTCCGTCATCAATAGTGAGGTATATTTTCTTAGATAATTTCATATGATATTATAAAATCGGGGGATGCTTCTTCGTATCGTGCATACGGGGAGTTCTCACCCATACGCCTTTTTTGTATCCGAATGAGGAAAGTACGTATATGATGATCAGCCATAAACCATAGAAAGGCATGGTCAGTATTGTTTTCACCAGCGGTCCTTTCTCCGGTTTCAAAAACACACCCAGGCCGAAATATACGGAGATAGCCACTATGTTGAATAACGAAATGATAGTTATAAGCTCGCCGGCGTCGACCAGAAGGTTTACGGCCAATGTCAGGACGGACAGGAATAAAAGCATCGGTTTACTCAAGAGGAAAAAGGAAACGGATGATTCGAGTAGTCGAATATCTTTCTTTTTCAAACCGAGCTTGAATAGCGAAAAACAATTATTCTTAATCAGGTTTATGATACCGGTATTATAACGCAGCCGCTGATTGAATGACTGATTAATGTAATTCAGCGCCTCCTCGCGGACCCGGGTTAGAGCCGTGAAATGAATTTTTTTATCGTTAGCGATCAAATCGATCGAATAGTTGACATCCTCGGTGATCGATTTCGACTGCCAGGGTACCTGATGAAGTACCTCGGTTTTGAAAACCATCCCCGAACCGCGTAAAAACACATGAAGGTTCAGGCTGGATCTGGAGTTGTACAGTAAAATATTTTCTATCAGGTTAGCCAGATATAGAATATACGAGTAAGTTGTTTTTGCGACATTGAAATAGCCGAAATAAGATTGGATTATTTCCTTGCCGCTTTCCAACAAGCCGGCGTTGACTTTGAAAAAGTTTGCCTCGACAACATTGTCAGCATCAATGACCGAGACCGCGTCATACTTATCAATATCTATCTGAGAAAGCGCCCATTCGATCGCGTAGCCTTTACCGAATTTCTCGAGATCATGCCTCTCCAACGGCACTGCCCCGGCCTCCCTCGCAATCTCGGGAGTGGCATCGGTGCAGTTATCCGCAATAACGTAGACATCAATCAGCGACTGATCGTAATCGGTATTCCTGATCGACTCGACCGCTCGACGTATAACCACCGCTTCATCATGAGCAGGCACGAACACCAGGAATTTTTTATTATCGCATGATACGGGTGATTGGGCGTTACGATATACGAAAATGCCATTAAGCCCTAAAATATACAGGTATAATACAACCGCCAGTACAGCGAATGCAGCCAGCGATATCAGCACTGTTAAAAAAATCATTATTTTATTACCGACGTAATTCTATTGTCCTTTCTCTATAGATATCGGAAATAATTCGCGCAAATAAACATTTCTTTTTCCTATAATATATGGTCGGCAATGTCAAGAAATTATCTTCATAAAAGATAAACATTACTACATACTTTTTAACACGGTTTTCCCTTTAATACAACTGGAATTATATTGAGCTGCTTATTAGTTTCACAAATAGATTTAATAACCGGTGAAAATATCTTCTGAATTATAAAACGGAGGGTATTAATTAATTAATTATTTATCCTCGCGCAATCAAACTCTTTGGTTATCGAGAGGGTAGGAAATGTTACCTTCCCCCTCGATATATGCTTTTTAGATTCATTCCCCGGTATCTGAAGTACGAAAGTTTCGGGAATCAATCTTCAATCTAGTCCGCCATCAGGAATTCCGCCAGAAGTCTCACTCCGTAACCTGTTGCACCTTTCGGCTGGTATGGGTGTGAACCCTCCTGGTTATCCATGGCCGCGATATCGATATGCGCCCAGGGAATATCCTTGACGAATTTAGACAAAAACGCCGCTGCCGTAATAGTCCCGGCAGCAGGTCCTCCGACATTTTTCATATCCGCGACATTGGACTTTATCTGTTCGTAATATTCATCCCACAACGGCAATTGCCAGACACGTTCGCCCGTTTTCTGTCCGATATAGTATAATTTTTCGATTAAATTATCATCCTTACCCAATATACCGGCGGCATTGTGCCCCAGAGCATACCTTACCGCGCCGGTCAGGGTAGCAATATCCAATATGGCTTTGGGTTTGAATTTATGGGCGTAACATAAACCATCGGCTAAAATAAGACGGCCCTCGGCATCGGTATTCAACACCTCGATAGTCTGGCCGTCACTGGCGGTGATTATATCGGTTGGTTTCAAGGCTCGGCCGGAGGGCATGTTCTCCACCGCCGGAACGATTCCCACCACGTTGATTTTCGGTTTTAGAGTCCCTAAAACGATCATCTGGGCAATAACCGTGGCCGAACCGGCCATATCGTTTTTCATATCCTGCATACCGGAGTTAGGCTTCAACGATATACCTCCGGTATCGAATGTAACTCCTTTGCCCACCAGTACGATCGGCGCCTCGCCTTTTTTGCCACCGTTATAGGTGAATGTGATTAACTTGGGCTGTTGATCCGAGCCCTCGGCTACCGCCAGCATCGCGCCCATTTTCAATTTCTGTATCTCGTTTTTACCATATACCCTGGTGGATATTTTATATTTCTTTCCCAGCGCTCTGACTTTGGCCGCATACGAGGTTGGGGTCAGGAAATTGGCCGGCGTATTGATCAAATCACGAGCGTAGCAGGCAGCCTCGGCGACTGTCATAGCTTTTTCTATCTCGGATATCAATTTCTTATATTCGCCGTTCAAAGCCAGGGTTAAGGATGGCTCCGGTTTTTTATCTGATTTGAAAGTATTGAAATCGTAGCCGCCCAGTATAAGGCCCTCGACAAACGCGGCCAGATTATCCTGTTGATCGGGCAGCTCGACCAGCGCGACTGACTTTAACGATCGGGCAACCGTAATACCGGCGAGTAGGCCACCGGCGCGGCGAGCGTTTTCCGAGTTACTTTTACCTTTTTCACCTAATCCCAGGAATATGATACTGCCGTGAGAATCCGTGGGGTGAAGTTCCAATACATCATCTCGTTTGCCGGTAAATCCCAGACGGGTAAGAATATTCGAAGCTATGATATATTTTTGAAGAACAGGCTTCAAATTGTTTATCTTATCCTGATAAGAAAAAACAACGATATCCTCATCTTTTGCCGAAATTCCGTACTTTAGCTTAAGTTTCATCTACACTCCTTATCCAACCGATATCAATCGAGGCTGTTTATTTTATCGAGATAAATTTCTCCCGGGCAGCCCCGCAAATCCTGCAGGAAGCCGGCTCTTCTCTCGATTCAAGATTACCACACATACCACATACCCAGTATGAGAATTCTTTGTTCCGACCTAGATTATCAAGGGCGGTGTTCAACACCTTGACATGCCCTTTGGTTGTGTTTACCGCCGCCATTAAAGCGGTCGCGGCCTGGGGATTGCCGTCCCGGTCGGCCTGTTCGATAAATGTCGGATATAGCTGGGTTAATTCATATGTTTTCTCATCAATAGCATTAGCCAGATTATCACCTGTCTTGCCTATCTCCCCTATTATTCGCATCGCATTAACGGCGTATACTTTCTGTGTCTCCGCCATCGCCCGGAATAGTTTAGCTATTTGATGGTACCCTTCTTCATCGGCGATATCGGCATAAGCCAGGAAACGGATCGAGGCCGAGGAAACATTATTAAGCAGACGTTGTAAATTATCATCAGTTTTCACGAAACCACCTCTACTCATTAAGAATTTGATGTCCTTAACTAGTTCACTTCCCATTTACATCTAAATATATGATTGTTTGAATAACTATACTATGAATAATATTTAAGGCAGTCAAATGATTTTTGATTGTGTTGATTTTACGGTAATAAAGTATTGTTGGGGATACGCCGGCTATTCTCGCAAAATAGCGTACGCCATTGAGAGAAGCCCCGTAAAGGCGACTAAGCAATCTTTCAACATTACCGGGAGATTATCAATGGCAGTGCTGCTAATAGATAGATTGCTTTGTCTCTCCGGTCCTCGCTATGATTCCTTCCTGCTCAGTGAGTTTTTCAACAAACCCGGAGCTTGGGAACCAGGAGGTGTTATCAGCTTAAAACAGCGACAGCTTCACGTAGCGGCCCGGATTTTCTCGTAAATCGATCAGCAGGCTGTCGAGTGAGCCAAGGGTTTTATCCAGTTTCATGTATAAATCCTGGTTTACCATTAGCTGCCCCATGGTACCCTCGCCTGAGTTGATCTTCTCCAGCGTGGTGTTTAACTGCGCTAACAGGCTGTCGGTGTGCGTATAAAGCTTGTCATCGGTGGCGAGCTTGCCTAATGTTCCTTGCCCTGCGTTTACGTTGTCCATTAACTCGTTGGATTTTTTCAAGAACAGGTTAACATTATTATATAGTTTAGGGTCGTTAAACAGTTTCGCGACATTGCCCTCGCCCATGTTGATTTTATTACTGATATCGGTCCAGATTAAAAGCAGCGAATCGATATTAGTATATAAGCGGGGATCATTGATTATCTTAGAAAAACTTCCGTCACCCTCATTAATTTTCTGGCTGATCTCCTTGGCGTTCGAAGCGATAGCTTCGACATCTTTGATAACATCACCACTCTGAACCGGGATAAACTCACCCGGCGCCAGAGGTCGAAATTCAGGCGAGCCGAGTGATATATCCAATGTCCTGTCGCCCAGAAGTCCCATGCTGCCAAGTCTGGCGCGGGAGTCCTCGCGAATTCTGATGAAGCTCTTGTAATCGATAGTCATCATTATGATGATAGCCTCGCCTTTGGCGTCATCGGTGAATTCGATTGAATTGACCGTGCCGACTTTCCAGCCGCCAAGTCTTACCGGCGCTCCGATAGTCAGACCCTGGATATTATCGAATCGAGCATATAGCTTGTAGCGCTTGGAGAATAAACCATCCTTGCCGCCGATTATAAAAAACGCGGAGAATATGATAACGAGCCCCAGAGCGATCATCGCCCCGACCCGTATTTCCTTCCTCGTATTATTTGCCATTTTTGATATCTGCCTTCCCGCCTGATCTGAACAGCCTCACGAACTCGTCATCGCTATGGAGGAAATCATCGTAAACGCCCTCGAAATGCACTTTGCCTTCTTTTAGAAGGATAACTTTCTGAGCGACAAACGCAGCGCTTTCCAGATCATGCGTTACTACTATTACAGTTGAATCGGTATAATCGCTAACTCTCTTTATCAACTCGTTAATCGTTTGAGCCGTAATGGGATCGAGTCCAGTGGTCGGCTCATCGAAAAAGATATAATCGGGATTATTGGCCAGAGCGCGGGCTAATGCAATCCTTTTCTGCATTCCGCCGGAAAGCTCCGAGGGTAATAATTCCTCGGTTCCGTCCATCTCCACGAAACTCAGCTTCTCTTTCACCCTCTCCCGGATATCCGATTCGGTCATCCGGGTATGTTCGTGAAGAGAATAAGCTACATTCTGGTATACATTCATCGAATCAAACAGCGCCGAGCCCTGGAAGAGCATCCCCATATTCTTACGAAAAGGCATCATCTCATGTTCGCCGAAATCCGTGGTATCTATCTCATCGATATATATCCTGCCACTCTCAATAGGCATCAGGCGCAACACTATTTTAAGCATGACACTTTTACCCGTGCCCGAACGCCCCAGTACCACAGTCGTCTCGCCGCTGCTGAATTCAGCAGTGAGATCGCTGAGCACTATCTTTTCGCCGAATTTCTGGTTTACATTCTCCAGCCTAATCAAATCGGCCCCTCCAGAATGAAAAATAGCTTTGTCAGAATGAAATCGAACAGGAATATCAGTACCGAGGATACCACCACCGATAACGTAGTCGAATTACCGACGCCCTTGGTTCCGCCCGAGGCGTTTATCCCCAGGAAACATCCAACGGTACCAATGATAAACGCAAACACGACAGGTTTAGTTAAGCCTGATATCAAATCGGCTGTTTGCAGCGAGTCGAATATGGTCGAACGATACATCTCCAAACCTACGTTCAGATTCGTTACCGCGATAAAACCACCACCTATAATACCGAGGACATCGGCTACGGCCACCAGTATCGGTAGCATCAATAATAATGCGCCAACACGCGTATTCACCAGTTTTTTGTAGGGATCGGTGGCCATCGCTCGCATGGCATTTACCTGATCGGTGACCTGCATCGAACCCAGTTCGGCCGTGATACCCGCCCCGACTCGTCCGGCAACTACCAGCGCTGTCAGTACCGGCCCCAATTCTCGCACCAGCGATATTCCCACCACAGAGCCGATGTATGCTTTCGCGCCGAAACGGCTCATCTCGGTGCCGGTTTGAAACGCTATAACCATTCCCGTAAAAAACGCCGTCAGGGTAACGATAGGCAGCGATTTATAGCCTAACTGGTACAGCTGCTCGAAAATCTCCTTTATATAAAACGGCCGGGTGAATAACGAGGCCGCTATCTTGCCAAGAAATATAGTATATCTGTAGAGCTCAACGAGCATCTTAAAAAAGCTATTCACTTACTCCCACCTGCTCCTTCCTAATCCCGGTAGGCAAACATATAACAATACGCGCTTCAAGAACAAATGTTTTTTACGCACGAAATATTTATATATAAATAAATCTCGGCTATAAACGCCAAAAGGTTACAAGATAAATACTTAGGGAATGATGACAGGAATATTCTCTGGCTGTTATATTACGAACTTCGTATACACACCGGTATCCAGCCCTTGCACTATCGTTACGAAGCGCAGGGGGTTATTGAAAAAGTTAACTCTATGAACCGCAGGCGGACGAAATCGTTCATTTATTCTTTCCTGGCAACTTGCTACATGAAAACATCAGGAATGAAAGGATTCCTTCCTGCTCAGTGAGTATTTTCAACAATCCCAGCGGCAGGCTACCAGGGAAATAAACAGCGCCCGAATTCGAGAGAGTGATATTTTTGCGAATAGTGAGCTGCATTTGAGTATATATGAATTTCTGATCGGTTAATTTAGAATTGTTGCCATAAGCTAAGTGCAAGTAATGATTATGTATGAAAAGACCGGATATTAATGGTATATGAATGAATTCAAATAGCCGCAGGCGCCATTTGATAGCTAAGTTCTTCCCTGATAGCCCGGCCCAGGAGTTGCCGGGTATATGGTTTCTTGATATATTTACCGGCACCGAGCTTTTGCATTTCCTCAACCCTGTCGGTTGCCGAAAAACCGCTGGCGATAATAGCTTTCTGGCCGGGGTGTAACTTTATAATCTCCCGATACGTATCCAGACCGTCAATACCGGGATCCATTATCATATCAAGAAGCACCAGATCGACGGAATGTTCTTTGAGATACTCAATCGCTTCCTCGCCGCCCGATGCCGCAACAACCTCATATCCCATACTACTTATCAGTTCGGTTGCAACATCCCGCTGTCCCTCATTATCATCGATAACGAGTATCGATTCCGTACCGCCCATTTCGGTTTCGATAGTCTCTTGCCAATCATCAGTAACATTCAAGACAGGGAAATACAACCGGAATTCCGTTCCATTACCTGGCGAGGTTATTATATCGTAAAATCCTTTATGATCTTTTACAACGCCATACACTACCGAAAGCCCCAGACCGCTGCCACTATTTTTACCCATCTTTTTCTTGGAATAGTAGGGTTCGAATATCTTTGCCAGGTTTTCCGAGGGTATACCATTGCCGGTATCGACGATACTAAGTGTTACGTATTCTCCGGCAAGCTCTCCCAGAGTATGACCGTTTGATAGAAACTCGAGATAATGCTGTGATGTCGATATCGTAACAAGGCCCTCTCCGGGGATTGCATCGAAAGCGTTTATGATCAGGTTCATCACAACTTTTGAGAGATGCGGAGATGATCCTGACATTTTGCCGATCGAATCATCGAGATTTACGGCAATCTCGATTTCCATATTCTTCATTGCCAGATTTAGAAAAGTCGGCGATTCGACGAAATTGGTAACGATCTTGTTTAAACTGAGCGGCACCATCTCGTAACGACCGCGTCGAGCCAGAGTCAGGAGGTCCTGGATGACATCGGCAGCATCCTGGGCCGATCTGTTTATCCTATCGACCTGCCGGGCTATTTTGTTATCCTCACCCAGTTGCAATAGAATCAACTCGGAATATCCGACAACGGGGCCGAGGATATTGTTCAGGTCGTGCGCCACTCCCCCCGCCAGTATACCGAGGGACTCCATTCTCTCAGCTCTTTCGAGGCGGTCTTGAAGTTGGCGTTTCTGTTGTTCGCTTCGTTTGCGTTTGGCGTTGGAATAAACCTGGGATAGCAAACTGGATATCTCATCGGCAAAGGCTATCTCATCGCTTTGCCAGACTCGGGGTTCGCCTGTATGTTCGTTGCACACGACACCGATTAGCTTTCCGGAAACCCGAACAGCGATATCTAATTTCGAGGATATATTTAACGGTTTATGATACGAATCGGTGAACTCTCCCAATCGCTCATCCGTCCAGGCATCGTCACTGACAATCACTCTGTCTTCTTTCAACGATTTAAAATACTCTGGAAAATCGCAGGTTTTTAGTATTATCCCCTGTTTATGTATCCCTTTTGATGATTCATACAGATCAACACATTCACCTTGCGAGAATTCTTTGTCGTATTTCCAAAAGCTGACCCTGTCGACATCGAGTGCAGTCGACACGATCTCATTGATTGTCCTTACAGCGCTTTTAAAATCGCCGGCCACGATTTGCTCGTCGGTTGTCATGCGGCCGATAGCGTAACGTTGTTTCTGTACTCGTTCCAGACGGAGCTTCCTCTCGTTTTCGTTAGTGATACGTTCGGTGATATCCTGCACCAGGGAAGCCATGCCCATTAATTTACCGTTATCATCGACAAGCGGCGTATTGTACCAATCGCAGATAATTAACTTGCCGTCTTTCGTGGTATTCTCGTTGACGCTTCTCGAACTGCTCCGGGTTTCATGCATATTCTTGAAAATATCATTCACGTAGTCCTGAAGATCATCCAGATAAAGCATTCCGAATGGATGCTTCCCAATCACTTCTTCACGAGTATAACCGAATATCTTCTCGGCAGCTTTATTCCATTCGATGAATTTAAAACTGCTGTCCCATTCGATAACTCCGAATAGAGTTTGCTGCATATGCAATAAAAGTCTCTGGCGCGATTCGCGAAGCTGAAGCGCTATCTTCTCCCTTTCGATCATCTCCTTCTTCAACTCGCTCGTCTGGTGATTCACGGTTTTTTGAAGTAGTATATTCGATTCGAATAGAGAGTAAGCATCACCCGAATTATCCAGGCTATGCTCCACACGATACATGAGAACCGAGTTTACCTTGTTCAGCCTGGCGACTTCACTTTCGAGTTCCTCGATGCGGCTCTGTAATGTTTTCACATCCGTCATTGTTTTCGACCTATCATCACGCCCGAGAATGTTTGATTGACATGAACGGCGTTGAACTGTTCGCCATAAGAATGAAAACCTATTGCGTTATATTTTTTCAGTATATCATCAACCCTGTCGGTCAGGCCATCCTGTAAAACCTCAACTCGTCTTAAGATACATTCGCAAGTAATCAACAGTTGAGGGTCTTTCACCCGTGAGGAAACATCCATGAGCGCCTGGTTAAGATTTTCTACCAGGTCAACGCCTTTACCGATGGTAAGTACCAGTCCGTTATCTATTGCACAATAGAATGTCAGGCTGCCGTCATCGTTTTTTTTCTGGAGAGACCTGACATAGTACTCTCCGCCGATTCGCAGCATCAGCGGGAATCGGGAAAACACGGCGGGCAATAATCCCTGCTGACTTACTCCGATCAAACGGGCGTACTCCTCGGCCGCAGGCAGTCCGTTTATCTCATACACCGTGCGCGTCGAGGGATCAGCGCTGGTGATTACCAGTTTCGTTTCGGTTGGAATAAAATGTTGAGTTTTAAATGTCTCGAACGGCAAGGTTGTGCAAATCAGTGTTGCTACGGCCGCATCCGTTTTAAATTCGCCATCTACCAAAACGAATGTTTCTTTGAATCTGAGATTATCGCCGGCCGAACCACCAATCAGCGGTATGTTCTGTAGCGCCTGGTACAGTAACGCGACACTTCTCTCCTCCGCCCCGGACATGCCATCCACGAAAAACAAAGCGAACTCATTCGAGTTTTTATGATTCTTGTGAAAATTGCTGATTTTTTTTCTGGCATCATCTTTAATCGACTGTATGGTTTCCGGTTGAAGGTTTTTTACCGATTCGATCGCGTACGGCTTGGCCTTGGTATTTTTACCCGATAAACTAAAGCCGGTAACCGAATTTTCCGAGTAGCCATCCGGTGTAATTTCTCCGGAGGTGGTACAACCTATAACCGGGCAATCGGGGAATGACGCCTTAAACAGCAGCCCCATTTTATCGAGATCATGACCGGGCGCGACAAAAACTACTACCAGAGCCATATCCGGCTGCAATACTTGCCGGGCAAAGTCCGCGACTGCTTCGTGAGGATTTCTATTGTCTGTTCTTCCCGAAAGCACATCCATCACATTGTTCTCGACCATCTCAGCCATTGATGACATAGTTATCTCTATTCCTGTTAACGATAAATTCGCGATCCTTTAAAACTATTTCGGCTTATTAAAGAAGCTGCTTTATATTTCATCTTTTCAATGGTTTCAAATACTGTATATAATTAACATAATAAGTACCAATACAATTAACTGATTGATACATATCTCATTACTATGGCGCAAAGAGGAACACTAATTAATAGATAAGGCTTAATTCTGGCTTTTTTATGTGATGATTTCTTTATAATAGGATATTCGTTGAATAATTACTAGTAAGAGTTCAGATCGAAAATACTCAATACTTTTAATGACTTAGCGTTTAGAATAAGATAATTTTATCTGCCTCGCCTCAATTTAGTCAGGCTAATTTTAGAGCCCATTGCCAGCATTATATCGCCAAAGTGAAGAATGGTGTCAGCGCTAGGAATCGATTCGGTTATTATATTCTGACCGTTTTCTTTATGCTTTATCATCAGTATAGTGGCATCAAACTCCTTACGAATATTCAATTCAGCAATGCTTTTACTATTAAAATTGGAGGGTACCGGGATTTCCGCGACAGCCAGGTCTCCAATGCCCGGCAGGGATTCAATCTGCTGTTGCGAGGTAATATTCGAGGCCATACCCATTGCCATATCTCTTTTGAATATCTCGGCATTGTATTTCATTATCACATCCTCGGGCCAAATACTACCGACAATCTTGCCGTTTTCTATTACCGGCGCCTCAGAGCTGTAACTACCCAGTTGTTTCATTACCTCGGCTAAACTGTCGTTCGAGTTAAAAGTAGGATAATCCTCGCAGATCATCAAATCCTGCGCGATTATAAGTCCACTCAATCCCTGCGAATCCGAGATAATCGGCCGGATTTTATCGAGGGTAATAACGCCCTGTAAGTGATTTTCTTCATCGGTTACGAATATAGATTTTCCAGGATATTCGATAAATTTCGAAATTATGGACATCAATTGCGTATTGGCATTAACTTTAACTATCGTAAATCGCATTATCTGGCTGACTTTGATATTCTTCAGCACGTTTGGTGATTGCCCCTCGTGAATATCTATACCTCTCCTTAAAAGTTTCAGAGAGTAGATCGAGGCTTTGTTCAAGCGGCCCGCTAAAATAGTGGCGATTATACAGCTTATCATCAAGGGCAGTATTATTTTATAATCACTCGTTAACTCGAAGATGATCAAGATGGCAGTTATAGGAGCATGAGTCGCGCCGGCGACAACGGCTCCCATACCGACCAGCGCATAAGCCCCGGGATTGGCCACACTGCCCGGCCAGATAAGATTAGCCGCCGTACCGATAGCTCCGCCCATCATAGCCCCTATAAAAAGAGAGGGAGCGAATATCCCACCCGACCCACCGGAGCCGATCGTAATAGATACCGCCAGTATTTTTGCCAGCATCAGGGTCAAGAGCAACCACCAGACCATATCCGCATGAAGAGCGCTGTTTATTGTTTCATAGCCAACTCCGAATATCTCCGGGAATTTCAAGGCTATTAGGCCTATGATCAAACCGCCGAATGCGGTCTTTAACGGGAAATATAGCTTTATCTTATCGAAAATATCCTCTAATCCATATAGAGCTTTTATGAACAGTATCGATGCCAGCCCCGCGCAAATACCTAAGAAGGCATAGATGACCAGTTCAAAGACATTAATCAGGCTGTACGAGGGCACGGCGAAGGCCGGTGAATCACCAAAAAATAAACGGCTGATGACTGTCGCGGCAACCGAGGATATGACAATTGGCGAAAACTGAGAAACGCCGAAATCTCCGAGAATAATCTCAACCGCGAACAAAGCTCCAGCTACCGGGGCGTTGAAAGTGGCGGCGATACCCGCTGCCGCACCACAGCCAACCAGTGTTCGAAGCCGCCTCTCATCTATTTTGAGATATTGCCCTAAACTCGATCCTATAGTCGAGCCGATTTGGACTATCGGCCCCTCTCGCCCTACCGACCCACCGGAGGCTATACATACCGCCGAGGCAAACATTTTAGCTATCACGACTCGCGGACGAATTCGCCCTCCCCGCAATGATACCGCCTCCATGACCTCGGGGACGCCATGGCCCTTAGCCTCCCGAGCGAGATAGTAAACGATCAGGCCTACGATAAATCCGCCTACCGCTGGTATCGATACTTTCCATAACCAGGGCAAACTGCGAATGTATTCGAGAGTGTAATCACTCTGCCACCAAAAAATATCCTGCCCCAGGGAAATCAGTTTCCTGAAACCAACCGCCGAGAAGCCGCCTAATAATCCGATCAAAAGCGCAGCCAGCACCATATATATATGTTCGGTTTGACGGATATCGGCATGTAGTTCGCGGAGTTTTGTGAAGAAGTACTTAATCATCTTAGAATTATTTGGCAATTAGTAATGCAGATATAAAATACACCTGCTGTTCCTTACGAATCCAAGCCATGAGTTACTCACATTAATTAAAAAACAATTAAAATGCAAGCCATTACTTATTGAGAGTTTCCCCGAATATTATTATCACAGTAAATAGTACGCTAGTGTCAGACCTCTACCCTCTCGTGGCGAAGCACCGGGATTGTTGACAAAGCCTTTTACACGAGCTGCCCACCGAACGAAGACCACTATTCATACTAACCCGACTGAATCCCATATAAGGCTGTGATATGAAATCTCATAGCAGACCTCGGCAGGCAATAAAGCACAAAATTATCTTGCTTAAATAGTGTAATAATTATATTATAATTACCTGTTCATTTAAATTAAAATCAAGAGGAGCCGTTAATGGCTGTTATTGCTATTTTCAGCGGATCATATTGTGGAGGCGATGACATAGCATCCGGGATCGCCGAGAAATTGGGATATGATTATATAGAAAATGAGATACTGGAAAAAACCGCAAAAAAACACAGTATCCAGGTCAGCAAACTCGAGAAAACTTTACACGGGCCAACACCGTTTTTCAATCGGTTGACACGCGAACGAGAGAAATTCGCGGCTTATCTGCAAACGACTTTAGCCGAGGAAATCCAGAAAGACAACCTTGTAGTGCATGGTTTTAACACCCTGCTCTTGCCGGATACGATACCTCATGTGCTGCGAGTTTGCATTATTGCCGATTTGAAGTACAGGGTCAATAACGCGGTTAAAACCGACCGCATATCGGAAAAAGATGCTGACAATCTCATAAGAAAATTCGATAGCAAAAGTTTTCAATGGTCGCAATTCGTCAAAGGTCTTAGTCCCTGGGATGAAGAGCTTTACGATATTCTCTACCCGATGCAGGATAGCAGCGTCGAGCAAGCTGTCGAAAATATTATAAAGAATGCTCAAAAGGATGCAGTCAAGACAACCGACAAATCCAAAACCGCCGCCCGGGATTTTTTGTTAGCCTCACAGGTAAACGAGGTATTAATAGATAAATACTCCAATTTGGAAGTCGAATGTGCGGATGGACATGTCACGGTTCTCATCAATAAATTCATCCAGAGGCTCGAGCAGAGGAAAAAAGAGATAGAGGAAACCGCCGTGACCGTTCCCGATATCAAGGAAATTACGGTTAAAGTCGGCCCTAAATTTCATGTGCCATCTATTTATCCCACAGATAATTTCGAGCTGCCGCAAAAAGTGTTGTTGGTAGATGATGAGAAAGAGTTCGTTCACACCTTATCGGAACGTCTCCAATCCAGAAGCCTGGAATCGGCTGTCGTATACGACGGCGAAGAAGCCCTGGATTTCGTTGAAGGAGAAGAGCCCGAGGTAATGGTTCTCGATTTGAAAATGCCTGGAATCGATGGAATCGAGGTATTGAGGAAGGTAAAACAAAGCCACCCGAATGTCGAGGTAATTATCCTGACCGGGCATGGCTCCGACAGAGAGCAGCAACTGGCCGAGGATCTCGGTGCATTCGCGTATCTTCAAAAACCCGTTGATATCGATAAACTATCGGATACGATGAAGCAGGCCTATAAGAAAATAAAGGATTCTCAAGATTCGCGATAGATATCCGGGATATTTCGGATTGCTGTCAAAAACGAGTTAGAGTAATTATTGGAAAACGGAATAAATGACTGTCTTTAGTAAAATCCTTCAGTACGTACTCCCTATCTACATAAGTTCTGATTCCGTTCCTGAAGGCGGCTGGAGCAGATACCGGCGTTTATGGAAAAAGTTCGTGTTCCTTACGGCATTCGTATCGATTACACCGCTGATAATAATGACCGCTATAAATTACTATCAGTACAAGAAAGTTTTCGAGGAGGAAATGATATATCCGATCTCGAGACTTACCTCCAATACTCATCATTCGCTGTCATCATTTATCGCTAAAAGGCGAGCCGCACTGGATATGATCATTCGGGATAAAACCTATCAAGAGCTTACCGATCAGGAAAAGCTCACCCGTTTGTTCAGAATTATGAAAGAGTCTTTCGGCGGATTTGTCGATCTCGGAATAATCGACGCGGACGGCATACAGGGAACCTACGTTGGCCCCTATAATCTCAAGAGTAAATCTTATGCCGATCAGGATTGGTTTCATGAGGTACGGCTGAAAGGCATTTATGTCAGTGAGGTTTTCATGGGGCACCGCGATTTCCCCCACTTTATAATCGCGGTTATGCATGAGATGGATAAAGGCGGTTTCTACGTGCTCCGTGCCACCCTGGATATGGAAGCGATGAACGAATATGTCCTTTCCCTCGGTATAAGGCCGTCGAGTGATGCTTTCCTGATTAATAAGGAAGGTGTTCTGCAAACGAACTCGCGTTTTTACGGCAAAACTTTCGAGGAAGTAAGCCTGGATATCCCGCCGCCATCGGACAAAACGGAAGTTATAGAGCAACTCGATCGAAACAACAACTTGCTCGTTATCGGTTATGCTTACATTGAAAATTCCCCGTTTATCTTGATGGAGATAACCAAAACCGAAGAGCAGATGCAAAATTGGTTCACCCTGCGCAACGACCTTCTCTGGTTTTTCATAGCCAGTATAGTACTTATCTTCTTGGTAATTCTATGGAGTTCCAACAATCTCGTAAAACATATTATCGAGGCTGATCGCCGGCATGCCCAGGCGCTTCACAATGTAGAATACACCAGTAAAATGGCATCCATCGGCCGACTGGCGGCAGGTGTAGCGCATGAGATAAACAATCCTCTGGCTATTATTAACGAAAACGCCGGATTGTTGAACGATATAGTAAAGACCATAGAGAAATTCCCCCGGCACGAGAAATTCAGTAAGCACATAGCGATTATCATCAAATCGGTCGAGAGATGTAGTCGAATTACTCATCGATTGCTTGGATTCGCGAAACGTATCGATACCCAGATCGAAACTATCGATTTGAAAGTGCTCATTCAAGAGGTGGTCGGTTTTTTAAGCAGCGAGGCAAGACACAGAAACATAAGGATTAATTATAATATAGACGAATACCTGCCTACTATCGAAAGCGATAAAGGGCAACTTCAACAGGTATTCCTGAATATCATCAATAACTCATTCGAGGCGCTAAGTGACGGCGGGTACGTCGAGATCCGCTTTCAGGCGTTCAACCACGATAAAGTGCAAGTTCAAATTTGTGATAACGGTGCCGGTATTTCGGCCGAGGATTTACCAAAAGTCTTCGAGCCGTTCTTTACCTCCAAAAAAGAACAGGGTACCGGGCTCGGACTTTCGATTACTTATGGCATTATCAAAAAGCTCGGAGGTGATATAAGCGTTGAAAGTGTGGAGGGCAAAGAAACTACATTCACGATAACGCTGCCTGTCAAATACAAATAAATTACAGAGGATGCTGATGAGTATGATAAAAGTATTATTAGTCGATGACGAAGCGGATTTATCTCTCGTGTTGGCTGAAAGACTAGAAATGCGTGGCTATAACGCGCAGGGCGTAACCAGTTCGGACCAGGCGTTGGAGATAATAGAAAACAAGGAGTTCGATGTTATCGTCATTGATGTTAAAATGCCGGGTATCGGCGGCATAGAACTGATGAAAAAAATAAAACAAATGAAACCTGATACCGAGGTTATACTTTTCACCGGACACGGATCGAGCAAAGACGGTGAAACCGGGATGAGTGAGGGGGCATTCGACTATCTCATCAAGCCGGTTCAAATCGAGGATTTGGTACAGAAGATACAAAAAGCGGCGGGCGCTAATTGAACGGAAAAGATTCAACGGATAGGTATTTAAGAGAACATGGCCTGGCTTTCAATGGTAAAATCACGGCCAGTTTATCACATGAATTGAATAACGCGGTAGCGATTATCAACGAGTACAACGGACTTCTAGCCGACATGGTTGAAGCGGCCAAACAGGGTATTCCTCTGGATGATAAAAAATTGAATAGATCGACGAAAAAAATAGGTATGCAAATCGAGCGCAGCCAGGATTTGATAAAGCGTCTAAACAGGTTCGCACATAGTTCGGATTCTTTTAACACTGAAGTTAATATCGGGGAGTTACTGGAATTGATAGTTTCCCTGTCACAAAGACTCGCCGGCCTAAAGAGTATGGACCTGGAATTCGAAGTCCCTTTGGAAAATATTAATTTCAGAACGAATCCGTTTTATCTTCAGCTTGCGGTCTTCACCTGTTTCGAAATATTCATGGATGATCCCGACAACAACAGGCATATACGGATCGAAACCGATAAAAAAGATAACGACCTGGTGATCAATATCTCAGGAGCAACTATAATACAGAACGAATTCAGCAACCAAAAGATCGAATTATTAAAAGCCACTTTAAAGCAAATTGACGGTAATATCGAATTGAAACCGGATAGCGAATCGGAATGTACTATCGCTATCTCCCTATCGGAAATGGAAACGGCGATATTGTAATCCGGGACTTTATTAATACTGGATTTAAAATAAGGAGATAAATATGGCAGGCGAAAAAGTCTTATTAGTCGATGATGACAGCGAGTTCACCGACGTGCTCTCGGAGCGACTGGGAACTCGCGGTCTTAAAGTCGATATGGCCAACGACGGTCAATCGGCTATAGAAAAAGTCAAAGATGTCTCTTACGACGCGATCGTGTTGGATTTGGCGATGCCCGGTATGGACGGTATCGAAACGATGAAAGCTTTGTTGAAAAAGCAACCGGATCTTCAAATAATACTGCTTACCGGCCATGCCACTATCGAGAAAGGTGTCGAGGCGGTTAAGCTGGGAGCTATGGATTTCCTGGAAAAGCCGGCTAACCTGGAGAAGCTGATGGAGAAGATTAAAATCGCATCAAATCAAAAAATGCTATTAGTCGAAAATAAAATCGAGGATGAGATTACTAAGATTCTCAGAGAGAGGGGCTGGTAGACTTTGCCGGCAATATTATTAAGAATATTTCCATTCCTGGGATGGTTCAAAAAATACAATACGACTTACCTGCGCCATGATTTCATCGCAGGCTTGACAGTCGCCCTGGTATTGATACCGCAATCGATGGCGTATGCTCAGCTGGCGGGTTTGCCCGCTTATTACGGACTTTATGCCGCGTTCTTGCCCCCGATGATCGCCGCGCTGTTCGGCTCGAGTTATCAACTGGCTACGGGGCCCGTTGCCATAGTCTCGCTTATGACCTCGACGGCTCTCGCCCCAATGGCCACCGCCGGTAGCGAGGCTTTTATTGCTTATGCTATTATCCTGGCCCTGATCATCGGTATATTCCAGTTCACCCTGGGGATTCTTCGGCTCGGGCTGGTCGTTAACCTTCTGTCGCATCCCGTGGTTAACGGATTTACCAACGCTGCGGCAATAATCATAGCGACATCGCAGCTATCGAAAATATTCGGTGTCCATGTGGATAAAGCCGAACATCACTACCAAACGGTTTTCAATGTAATAAAAGCCGCTATGTATCATACCCATTGGCCGACTCTGGCAATCGCCTTGCTCGCGTTCGGAATAATGATACTCGTGAAGTGGTATAATAAACGTCTGCCCAGCGTATTGATAGCGGTGATAATCACGACTGTCATTTCGTACGCTATCGGTTTCGAAAAAAACGTGAAAGCCGATATTTCGCAAATACGTCATGAGGATGCCGCGAGCTTAATTAAGGTGTTCAATTCGAGTTTGAATCAAGTCGATAATCTAGTGGATCAGAGAGTGCAATTCAATTCCCAGATCAAAGAAGCAGAGAAGAAATACGGCCACGAATCGATCGAGGTTTTGAAGCTTAAACATAACGTCGATCTTATCAATGTTGAAATTGAATCATTGAAAGAAAATATCTGTAAATACCGCCACGATCTGCGCAATATAAAATTCAATGCATTTTCCGATGACGACGGGCGGATGAGTTTTTATAAAAGAGGCGAATTTCAGGCTGAGGGTGAACAGAATGGACAGTCCTGGTTGCTGCTTGTAGGTAACAATTGCCTCAAAGAGACAGAACTTATTTTTCGTGGAGGCGGCGATGTCGTCGGAACCATACCTCAGGGTTTGCCGGGAATCAAAGAACCCTCGGTAAAATTAGCCGATATTCTTTCATTACTGCCGATGGCCATCATTATTTCACTACTCGGATTCATGGAGGCGATATCAATCGCTAAGGCCATGGCGGCCAAAACGGGTCAAAGACTCGATCCCAACCAGGAACTTATCGGACAGGGGCTGGCTAATATTATCGGTTCGGCGGGTCAGAGCTATGCCGTATCAGGATCGTTTTCCCGATCGGCTGTCAACATCCAAGCCGGCGCCTTGACCGGTTTGTCAAATGTATTCAGCAGTCTTGTCGTGGGTATTACGCTGCTGTTTTTCACCCCGTTATTATACCATCTCCCGCAAGCGGTACTGGCCGCTATTATCATGATGGCCGTAATCGGCCTGGTGAATGTCAGCGGCTTCATATACGCCTGGAAAGCTCAGTGGTATGATGGCTTGATCGGCATTATAACTTTCGTTTTTACTCTGGCATTCGCACCCCATCTCGATCGAGGCATAATGATCGGCGTTGCTCTTTCGCTTTTATTATACTTACTAAGGGTAATGAAACCGCAGATTGCCATGCTATCCATGCATCCCGACGGCACCTACAGGGCCTCGCGAATACACAAGCTTTCTCGCTGTAAACATATAGCGGTCGTTAGATATCATGGCTCGATTTTCTTCACTAATGTCAACTACCTGGAAGAAAAAATCCTGAAAATTATCGATGAAATGCCGGATTTAAAACATATATTAGTTGTCGGTAACGGTATTAACGAAATGGACGCTTCCGGTGAGGACATGGTTTCCCTGTTGGTCGAGAGGGTGCGCGAAAATGGATTGGATATTTCATTCAGTGGCCTGAATGATCATGTACTGGAGGTACTGAAACGAACTCATCTGTACGAGAAAATCGGTGATGATCATATTTATCGCAACGCCACCCGGGCAATCGATAGTATAATTAAAGAAACTCATCGCGGTTCGGATGAAAAGCAGTGCCCGTTGATGGAAGTCGTGGATATAAGCGATTAAGAATATTCCAGAACATTACCTTTTTTCTGGAATATAATATTAATAATTTAAGAGGATTGAATTTGGCTGATATGATATCAGACATTGCTAAATTTATATATCTTTTACTTTTTGATATCGATCCTGTGCTTAACGGGGCATTCTATCATGAACCCATGAGTATCTTCCGTTTTAGTTAAGACTAATTCCATAACATAGAATATTCAGATGATTAATAGTACGATTTTTAGAGCATCTAAATACGATTCAATACATATAGTTATCCTCTTCCTCTCCCTGTTTGCATTTCAAAACACGTTCGCAAAAATGCCAACAAAACCCGGTCGACCGATTAACTATAACGCTACCGAAATTATCGAGGATGAAACTTATCAGGTTCCCTCATACATTAAAGTATCGATTGAACCTCAAAAGCCGATTCTCATAGCCGGTAGATCCGATAGCCTTCGCCTGGAAATTCGTCTGGATAAAACGAAAACTTTTCAGGGAAGCAAGTTTCACTGGAATCAATCCGCCCAAATTCCAACGATAATCTGGGTATCCGTTCCGAAAACAAGTGGTATTACTTTTATCAACAAAGATGAACCGCACAAATCGGGACATCAATTGTTTATCAAATTCAACAATCCGGACCTGGGTGAGTCGACGGTTATTTCTACTTATATCAATTACTCGGTCGATTCGAAGGTACAGGCGAAAAGCTATACTTTTCTCGTTGATGTTATGGCGGAGCTCGTAACCGACAATGGCCAAAACTTTCAGGATGCCGGTATCGAAGGTATTAAATTTTCCGTAGATACACCGCTTCACACGAAATTATTGATGCTGCTGGTAGTCGGGGTCGCCATCACTCTCTTTATCGCCGAATGGGTACGCGTGGATGTCGTGGCAATAGTTATGATGATTTTATTACCTGAACTGGGGCTTCTGAACGCCGGCGACGCTTTTAGGGGTCTTAGCAGTAATGCGGTTATAGCAATTATCGGCGTTATGATAATCAGCTATGGACTGAACAGGACCGGTTTGGTTAATCGCGTTATTCAGCCGCTTCTGAAAATAGTCAGAAAAGGCGAATCGAAGCTGGTAATAATATTTTCATCCATGATCGCTGTCATTTCCAGCGTGATGCAGAACACCGGTGCGGCGGTACTTTTTTTACCGGCAATCAGATTAGTGGCAACTCAGGAGTTGAAAATCCATATATCCCGCGTTCTTATGCCAATAGGTATGGCCGCTATACTCGGAGGCACTTTAACCATGATCGGTACCAGCCCATTGATTTTGCTCAACGATATATTACCGAAAGGTATGGAGAAATTCGGCTTTATGGAACTTACCCCTATTGGTTTGGGACTGGTAATCGGCGGAATCGCATATTTATCGACATTCGGCATGAGATACCTTCGAGAATTATCCACCAGCCAGGTCATTAAAGAGGACAGCTCCAGCAAGGTCGAGCGCGGCATGGCGGCATACTATCCCGAAATTAGCGGTCCTTATGAAATAGTAGTGCCTTTCAGTTTTAAATACAGCGACCTTCCCCAGGAGATTGTGAAAATACGCCGTCAGTTTTTAGTGAATGTAGTAGCCGTATCCGAACAAACAGGTGATCCGGTTATTGCTCCCGATCCAATAACTACTATTCATCCGGGAATGGCGCTATGTGTTTACGGCCAGGAAAAACATGTCGAGGATTTCATCGATAAATATGGCCTGATACTGAATGATGAACCCCTGATTTTCAATAACAGCGTGTTTAATTCCTCCTATTCCGGTTTGGCCGAGATGATTATTTCGCCGAGATCCAGTTTTATCGGCAAGTGCATTAAAGATATACGCTTTCGAGAAACTTTCGATGTCAACGCGCTGGCTCTTCACCAGGAAGGCAAAATATACTATCGGGAGCTGGCAGACCGTTTGCTAAATTCCGGCGATGCCGTCCTGATTCACGGTACCTGGGAACAGATTCAGGCATTAAAGGAAAGCCATCAAAACTTCATAATCATCTCCCCCTCCGATATGGAAATACATAAGCCGGCTAAAGCCAAATTTGCCCTCGCGAGTTTCTCGCTTGCTTTGGTCCTGATGATACTTTCGAGCTTTTATTTTCAGAAAATGGCTTATAATCCAATCCCGCTTTCGCTATGCTTGATGGCTGGAGCGGTTGGGATGATATTAACCGGAGTAATCAGTATATCCGAGGCATATCGGGCCATAGACTGGCGGACGGTGTTCCTGCTCGGCGGTCTCATCCCTCTCGGAATAGCAGTCGATCACACCGGAACCGCTCAATGGTTGGCAAGCGGTATTATCCACGGGCTGGGCAGCTTGATGTCACCGTTACTGCTGTTAATCGTATTAGCATTGCTGAGCTGTGCTTTCACTATGGTAGTCTCGAATGTGGGAGCCTGTGCCTTACTTGTCCCGCTGGGTATTTCGATGGCAACGCAGATCGGGATCGATCCGAGAGTAGCGGCGATTACCGTTGGCATAGGCGTATCTAATTCATTTATTTTGCCTACCCATCAAGTGAACGCGCTTTATATGGGGCCAGGAGAATATCGATCGAAAGACTATGTTAAAATCGGCAGTGGCCTGAGCCTGTTATACATCGTGATTTTGGTGACATTCGTTTATGTGTTCTATCTATAACTTTTTAAAACTAAATCCATAAAGCAAATTCAATTTTTTCTGGTATCCATGCATTATCACTAATGTCCGGTCTCTCCTTCTCGTTGCGAAACGCGGTTCGCTACCCGGTGTTTTTCAATATCAATAAAAAAACCGTAAGTCGTTGACCTACGGTTCAAGATTACGTCCCCAAGGGGATTCGAACCCCTGTTGCCGCCGTGAAAGGGCAGTGTCCTAACCGGGCTAGACGATGGGGACAAAATCACTGCCAATATATGTTAAAACATTATAGTGTCAAGGTATATTTTAAAAACCATTAACGCCGGTGGGCAAAGATGTCTGCCTGCCATGAATGTTGTATCGTTTTCTTAACCGATTGTCCGCTGGGAGTCTATTGAAGCCCGCTGTAGACTGTCAGAGACTCAAGATCCTTCCTCGCCGTATCGACCATGTAAAAACCGTCATCCGCGCCGGACATAACCGAAAGATAACTCAGTAACGCCTGTTTCTGTTTTTCGGTATTTCCCTCATGTTTATAAATCCTGGCCAAACCATACAGACTCAGAGGATGGTTGTGGTTCTCCTCCAGGTTGTCCAGATACAGGTTTTTAGCCAGCTCGTATTCACCGGCCTCGATACAGGCCTGGGCGTATAGGGATTTAATGAGGATCGTATTCGGCTTTCGCGAATCGGCGACAACCCGGGCATACAACTGAAGTGATTTAACGTAATCAGCAGTCTCCTGCAATATCTTGCCCTCCACCAGATCATAATTACTGTTGATAGTGTCAACGTTCGCTGAATCGCGGTTAGCATCAGCAATAAATATCGAATCCAAATTAGTCAGGCATCTTCTGGCAAGATCAAGCTCGCCGATATCAGCGGAGAAATACCCGAGCATCGTTGAAACACTCACCCATTCGGGATGTTCCTCGAAAATCGGTTTCAAAATATCCACGGCTTGCTTTTTATCGCCGGAGAGGAAATAAGTATAAGCAATATCCTCGTCAACCCTCGCTGCGTAAATATCATTACGGGCAAACTCGCGGGCACGTTCGAAATAACCGATAGCATCCCGGAATTTGCCAATTTCGCGATGAGCCACGCCTAGATGCTCCAACACGAAATCCAGATCCGGCTTAATTTTATCAGCAGTCTCGAATTCTTTGATCGCCTCATCATAACGCCCCAGGTACATTAATATCTCACCGTATGAGTCGTGAGGGTTGGCCTCTTTACCGCCAACAAGAGCGTATTTTCTGATATTGGTCAGTGCCTCATCATAGTTACCCGCCCAATAATTCAAATAGCCAAGCATATTGTAAGCCAGAGCGTCATTGGGATCTTTATCGATAATTTTCTGGAAAGAGGCTATTGCCTTATCATAGTCTTTTGTCTCTACGTAGTTGTCCGCCTGGAAACGATATGAACCAATATCATCCGGGAATAATTCTATATACTCTTGTACATATTTTCTTCTGGCCTCGAAATCCCGGTTAATCGTATTTTTAGTGATACTTATAAGCAACTGCTCTTGCTTGGTTATCAGTGGAAATAGCGATTCTGCCTTCTCGATATACTTCTTTGCCTCATCCGTTTGACCGAAATTGTTGCTCATTTCCGCCAGACGGCAGTAAGCTATTGCAAAATTAGAATCGATCCGGGCGGCTTTTTCATATTCATCAACAGCATCACGATTATACAGATTTTTACGATATGACTCAGCGGTCATGAATGCCTGGTATGCCTGGTCGGATGAAGTAGTGAATTTTTTGTCATCCCAAAGAGCGTAAATAGCAGAAAATATAACCAGCGCTAAAAATACCAGTAAAATTAATCGTTTCATCATTTCTCAAACCCCCGGATGCTTTTGTTATCCTATTTCTTCCTGCAAATGATACTTGATTATTTTACTAAAAGTATCGATCGATATCGACACTTATTTACCGTAAATACCCAGTATCTACCTATATAAACGATATCCACGGATTCAAGTTGCATCTAATTTACATCGACACTATATCGGGGTATCGAGGATTGCTATATCCTGTATGATTTGAGTTTTTCGATATAATCATCCGCGGTAATATCGATAGCCAGCGGTGTTACCGAGATAATATTATGTTCAACGGCGCCGAAATCGGTTTCAGGCTCTTTACCGGTTACCCTTACCTTGCCGGCAATCCAGTAATACGCCTCGCCACGCGGGTCTATTTTCTCCGTGATTACATCATCATATACCCTTTTGCCTAAACAAGTTATGGCGTAATTACGGATATCGGTAGTTTCCCCGCCCGGGACATTTACATTTAACAACACACCCTCGGGCAACCCGTTAGACTCGATATGATCGATAACTTTTTTGGCGAACTTGGCTGCTTTAGTATATTCTTTTTCCGGCAAATGGTTCATCTGCCCCATACCGGTTAGCGATACCGCCACTGAGGGTATACCAAATAACGTGCCCTCAATTGCCGCTGCCACAGTCCCAGAATAGGTAACATCCTCCCCCATATTGGCGCCGGAGTTGATACCGGAGATCACGAGATCAGGCTTGCGTTTCAACAGTTTATACACGGCGATCATCACGCAATCGGTAGGAGTACCATCCACGGCGTAACTATCTTTTTCTATTTTCTTGACCCTTAAAGGGCGTGTCACGGTCAGTGAATGCGATGCCCCGCTTCTATCACGGTCGGGGGCTACGGTAACCACCTGATGGTATTTGGAAAGATGTTTCCTCAGGGCATTAATGCCGCTGGCAAAGTAGCCATCATCATTTGAAAGAAGTATTAACATAGGCTTGAAAGATTACACAAAGGCACGGTATATGTCAAGGGATGAAATATTATATTCGGGTTTGGATATGTTTAGCGCAAGAATGCTACGCGGACTTACGGTATTGGTGTTAACAATTAAACATACGCCCCTGCTACTGAAATTTTCCATCTTACGCGATTAACTTATCAGGTATGAAATCTATATCTGCTCTAAAACCATTTTCAGCCAGCGTAACGTATCAAGTGTTCGATTCATCGAGGTCGGAAACTTCTTGCCGTAAACCACCTTAATCGGTAAGAATCGGATTTTGAATCCCTGCTGAACGGCTTTGATAATGATCTCTGTTTCCAGCTCGAATCGGTTAGATTCCAGGATCACAGACTCCAGCAATCGGCGGGATATCAGACGGTAGCCGCATTGAGAATCCTCGATAGAACATCCTGTTAAAAGCGTCAGAATTCCCGAGGTGAGGAAATTGGATACGCGCCTGTCCCGAGGCATATCGGCCTTATCACCCGCTCGCGAGCCGATAATCATATCCGCTTTCGTGGAACCATACAGTTCCAAAAACCCCGGTATGTATTTAGGATCATGCTGGCCGTCAGCATCGAGAGTGATAACGGCCTCATAATTATTTTCCAGAGCATAAGCGAATCCCGATTTCAATGCCGCGCCTTTTCCCCTGTTTACCGGATGACAGATTAATGTAGCTCTCGAATTCATTACCACGTGAGAGGTCTCATCGACCGAACCATCATCCACTACCAGAATGTTATCAGTGTAATCGCTGACTCGGTCGATAACCGATCTGATATTCAGTTCGGAATTGTAGGCGGGTATGAGATACAATATGTTCATGTTCATATCTTACTATATACACGTACGGCATGCTACAAAATATTTCAATTGACATCGGAATATCATAAATATTATCGTGCATCATGTTAGTGTATAAATATATAGCCAACCGTCGTATTTACCGGGGAGGAAATTATGATAAAATCAATGATTATCATTCTATCAATAGCCGTTGGCGTGGTCATCAGTTGCGGTGATAATGCCAGCGAGCCTTTCAAATCGGGGGATGTTTTCGATCGGATCAACATTCAGGATAATGAGCTAAGTTTGCAATCTTATGTTTGGCGCGATTTCATGCCACCGACGCCGGAGGGCGGAAAATCTCTTTACTCGCTTCTTCTGGTTCATGACTGCAACGCTAATCCTATAATAGATGGCATAAGCGCTGACCAAGTATGGTTATACAATGGCGAAAGATCCTGGTCGGGCGCCTTAAATCGCTGGGATGGTAGTCAAGCGAATGATACGCTTTACTATTCAAATCACGAGGGACCGAAATGGGAACCTGGCGATCATATAGATATTTATGTAGAGATATCGTTTGAGAACGAAACTTATATCCTCAAGCAGGCAGATGTTATCATAGACAGAACTGAATAGCGATATATCACTACTCCGGCCATTGGGGGCAATTCATTCTGCCGGTGAACAATATCGTGCCCGAGTGATTTTCTACTATCATAAACACGAAAGGCCGGTTAAACATTATCGTTGGATAACCTGGCTCCGATGTGTATTCGATCTCGACAGCGGTAACCGCGGCGGCCTCGGTGCCGTCTTCATCCACCCTGATAAAAGTTTTATGAATTACTTTGCTTATGAGAAGGTCCTTAATATCCTGGTTACTTCCTTTCATGCCGGTAAAATCAGCCACATTAGGCGTGAAAGCTATGCCCATACCCATATCCGAAAGTTCGTTCTTCAGCTCATCCTCGAATTTCATCTCGAATTTGGGCATACGAATATCAACTTCACCCTCCGAGGTATTTTCCAGCCATTGCTCAAGCGTTTCGGAATCAAGACCGGCAATGAATTCATCTACCGATTGCCCGTACGCGGGCCTTAAAAGTACCATCTCATACAGCCCGTTTCCATAAGGCAGCCTGACAACGGACGGCCCGTCCTGTTCTTGAACGTAGCTGATAGTATTGAACTGACTCATCATATTACAGCTCGAGGTTTCATCATCATTGATATAAAAATCAGACGCGTATGTTTCCTCGGGATCGAACTGGTATTTCCAATCCGCCAGGAAATAGATAGCGTTTATTAAATACATAACAGTATTGGGACTGATAGGCGGATCGATTATTTCCTCGATCTTGCCATGGGTCTGGTCGTTCACCCAACCATTTATGATATCCACTACGGTCGGGTCACCAAAATCCATCGGGTTAATCTCGGCGTAGAAATAATCCCGGTTCAAATCGACGAAATCCTGTGAGATATCGAAGGAATTGCGATACCAGATAGAGTTCGCCAGCTCGAATTGCACGACCGGATCGAGATTCACGAGAAGATCGATCAGGCTCTGGTAGGCCTGGTTCACCTCGGCTATGTCCATACCGGTAAGGTCAAGCACGGAATCCATCGCCTCTTTGGTAGTGGTACGGGCGCCGTTGTAGGTCATACCCAGCGCCATAGCCACCGATAGCGGCGAGACACATATATTGGAATCGGGATTATTAGCCGCAACCTGTTTAAATAGCTCGATACCGAAATCGTTGCCCGATTCGACAATGCCCTTTTCATAATTGGATAATGATCGTGGTGGATTGGGATCGGTTGAATGTCTTGAACATCCGATCATAAAAGACGCCATAACGGCTGTGATTAATAAAACGCGTGAAAGCCTCATAACGCTCTCCTTTGTAAATAATAAATCGATTCTTAAAATATTTCTACATCTGATGAATTATACTAATGAAAAGCTAAAATATTCCATACTAATCGGTGAATCTTTTAAAATGGTCGGGGCGAGCCGATTTGAACGGCCGACCTCCTGCACCCCAAGCAGGTGCGCTAACCAGGCTGCGCTACGCCCCGACACAAAGGTTTTCCCAATATAGATATTTTTAAAGCAATATCAAGGGAAAAGCTTTAAAAGCCCGTCAATATCGCCTCTAATTTCTCCCAAAAGCTTTACCGCCATCTCTGTTTTAAGACGGTTACCGTTGGAGCCGGATTCTTTTTTCATATGATTCCGGGCGCCCTCGATAGTAAATCCCTTGTCATACAGGAGATATTTGATTTGCATCAACAGGTCGATATCTTTCTGTTGATAAACGCGATTACCGGCCCTGTTTTTCTTGGGTCGAAGTTGGGCGAATTCTTTCTCCCAAAACCGAAGCACATAAGCCTCGACTCCGAGCATATCCGCCACTTCCGAAATTGAATGATAAATTCTGGTATCGGTGTTCACGACTCACCCCTAACACTGCTTACCCCCGCTTTGAATCCACCTTTAAACAATTTTACATCTACTATATCACTAACCGCCACCTCCGTAAATGATTTTACGGTCGCCCCGGTGTCGGCCAGAGTCACATAAGCGTAACCTCTCTGCATTATAGCTTTAGGCGAGGCCGCTTTAAGTTTCGCATTAACCATATCGAGCGTGTTCTTGAATCTCTCCGCCATATAGATCGAACTGCGTTTGAAATTCAATTCCAGTTCATCCAGACGCTGCATACGAGCATTGATTATCTCCATCGGCTTGCGCAGGCCATAACGTTTACCCAGGCCGTATAGCTCCTCTTTCAGATCGGAGACATACTCCAGTTGTCCCTGACATAACCTGCGATAGCCATCCTTGAAATAAGCTTTCAATTCCGCACCGTCGGGAACAGCCAGTTCGGCGGCCGCCGAGGGAGTCGGGGCTCGCATATCGGCTACGAAATCGGAAATCGAGAAATCTATCTGATGCCCTACCGCCGAGATCACCGGTATTTTCGAGGCGAATATCGCCCGGGCTGTTATCTCCTCATTAAACGGCCAAAGGTCCTCTAATGATCCACCACCGCGACCGACAATCAATAAATCTACCCGGCCAAACTCGTTAAACTCATTTATAGCCGTTGCGATATCCTCGGCCGCGCCCACCCCCTGAACGGCCGCCGGCCTGAGTACGATCTCCACCCAGGGCGCGCGACGGGTCATCACGTTTATTATATCCCTCACCGCTGCTCCGGTCGCAGAGGTTACCAGCCCGATTCTTTCGGAATACCGGGGTATTGCTTTTTTATGACTTTGATCGAAAAGCCCCTCTTTATCGAGTTTGGCTTTGAGTTTCTGGAATGCCAGTTCCAGCTCGCCTATCCCAGCCTGTTGTATTTTCGTTACGATTAACTGGTATTGCCCCGATTTTTCGTATACAGTTACCTGCCCCTGGGCTTTAATTTTCATGCCGTTCTCGGGCTCGAAAGTCAGGTTGCGTCCGGCGCTTCGCCAGATAACGCCTTTGATCTGGGCATTCTCATCTTTTAATGTGAAATAGCGATGTCCCGAGGAGTGGTTGATATAATTGGAAATCTCTCCCTCGACCCAGATTCGGGGGAAGTTGTTTTCAAGTTGAAGTTTTATTGATCTTGTTAAATCAGTAACACTTAGAATCTTATCAGACATCGTTAATCATATTTTTGCAGGCTTGAACGGTATTGGTTAAAAGCATCGCGATGGTCATCGGGCCGACACCGCCTGGCACCGGCGTAACGGCCTTTGCCACCTCCATCACGCTCTCGAAATCGACATCGCCAACAAGGCGTTTTCCTTTTGGATGGCTGGGATCTTTTATCTGGTTCGTGCCGACATCCACGACAACCGCGCCGGGTTTGACCATATCCTTTTTCAGATAATGCGCCTGCCCCATAGCGGCGATTATAACATCCGCCTGACGGCAGATATCCGGGATATTCGGAGTGCCGGTATGGCATAACGTAACCGTGGCGTTGGCTTTCTCGTTTTTCAATCCCAGCAGTACCGCCAACGGGCGGCCAACCAGGTATCCCCGGCCAAGCACGACAACATGCTTGCCGCTGATACTATGGCCCGATCTATGCAGTAATTCTAATATTCCAAATGGGGTTGCAGGCAAAAAAGCGGGCTTACCGGCCAACATCAAACCCTGGCTTATCGGGTGGAAACCATCGACATCTTTACGCGGATCGATACGTAGAATCGCCTTGCCCTCATCGATATGTTTTGGCAACGGCGATTGTACGAGTATGCCGTGAATATCATCGCGGGCATTCAAAGAATCGATCAGCTCGAGCAAATCCGACTCGGCGAAATCGCTCGGGCGAATGAATTTTTCTACGAATATCCCGAGCTTCTTACAAGCTTTCTCTTTCATGCTAACATACATTGCCGAGGCCGGGTCATCCCCGACTAACACACCTGCCAGGCCCGGAGTATGGCCTTTGCTTTTAAGCCTCTCTACCTCAACCTTAAGCTCATCTTTAATTTCATTAGCTGTTTTTTTGCCGTCAATAATCTCGCCCATCTTACTACCTGCTATATCTAATCCGTATCGATAAATATTCTGTTTAAATCTTTGCACTTACCTGTGATATCGTCTATTTCAAGCTCCAGACCGGAAAATTTAACATTCTTAGTTGCTATTTTAAGCCGATTCGGTCTGCTTTTCAGAAGCCGAAACAAGGCGTCATCCACCTCCATGCCAATCACGGAATCGTACGAGCCGCACATACCGACATCGGTAATCATACCCGTGCCGTTTGGCAATATTCTTTGATCGGCGGTTTGAACGTGAGTGTGCGTGCCAATCACCGCCGATACCCGGCCATCCAGATACCAGGCCATAGCCTGTTTTTCGCTGGTAGCCTCGGCGTGGAAATCCACTATGATGATCTTGCACTCATCCCCTATTTGTTCCAATATCTTATCAGCCTCTTGAAACGGGCAATCGACCTGCTGCATGAAAATCCTTCCCTGAAGGTTGATGACCGCGACTTTAAGGTTGTCATCGGTCTCGAATATCTGCCAGCCAAAACCGGGATTACCCGGAGGATAGTTGGCAGGACGTATCAGGGTTGGTTCCTCATTGATGAATTTATAGATATCCGGCCGATCCCAGATATGATTTCCGGAGGTCATGCAATCGAAATCGAATTTTTTCAAATCATCCAGCGTGGCCTTTTTAACTCCGAAACCATCGGCGGCGTTTTCCACGTTGGCAATAACAAAATCGAATTCTCGTTTTTGCTCTTTCAACGAATTAAAAGCCCGTTTGACCGCCTTGAATCCCGGATCGCCCATTAAATCGCCAATGAATAGAGCTTTCATGGCTTGCCTGCTAATAACTCATGAACAAAGCGATGTACGACGTGCATAACACCGGCATCAGGAATATACATCATTAAGCAGCCGGTATGTGTTTCCATGCCGGCATCCTTGCATTTCTTAACGATCTCTTTATCGTACGCGCCGAATTGAAGCCAGACACGTTTCGCGCCGTAGCTAATCGCCTGGTCAACTATTTTCGAGGAATTAGCTTTACCGGTGGCGATATACACCGCCTCTGTTTTTTCCGGCAACGACTCCAGGTCTTTGAAACTATCGGTATCGCCGGAGGGATGTATAGTATAGACATTATAACCGGCGTTAGAAAGCGCCTCCTTTACCGTATGTGCAAATGTTTTACGTTTCGGCGAAACACCGAATACGGCGACATTCGAGCCGGCTAAAAAGCTATGATTACTTGGCATACTCCACACTTCTGGTTTCTCGTATGACTGTTACCTTGATCTGGCCGGGATATTCCATCTCCTGCTCGATCTTGCGGGCGATATCACCGGCAAGCTGCGAACAGGTTACGTCATCGATTTTATCCGATTCGGCAATTACCCTGATCTCACGACCGGCCTGAATAGCATAGGCTTTGCCCACGCCGCCGAACGAGTCGGCCATCTCTTCCAGTTTCTCCAGACGTTTGACATAGCCCTCAAGGGTTTCACGTCTCGCGCCGGGACGAGCGCCCGAGATAGCATCTGCAGCTTGTACCATTACCGCATAAGGTGTCTCCATCGGGACATCCTCGTGATGGCTGGCGATGGCGTTTATGACAGCCGCGTTTTCGTTAAATTTAGAGATGAATTCCACGCCCAGCTCGGTGTGCGTGCCCTCGGTTTCCCTATCGATAGCTTTACCTATATCGTGCAGCAAACCTGCACGTTTGGCAATATTAGGATCGAGGCCCAGCTCGGCGGCCATGATTCCGCACAGGAACGCCACCTCTTTGGCGTGCTGTAAAACATTCTGGCCATAACTGGTACGATAGTTGAGCTTGCCAAGAAGCGTGACTATATCGGGGTTGATACCGTGAACGCCGATATCGAAACAGGCCTGTTCGCCTATTTCGCGAATGATGACCTCCATCTCCTTCTCGGCTTTGGCAACTACTTCCTCGATACGCGCCGGGTGAATACGTCCATCCATGATAAGCTTCTCCATCGCCAGGCGGGCGATTTCACGGCGAATGGGATCGTACCCGGACAGGATGATCGCCTCGGGTGTGTCATCAACTATAACATCGATACCGCTGGCGGTCTCGAACGAGCGGATATTTCTACCCTCTCTGCCGATAATTCGGCCTTTCATCTCATCATTAGGGATATTAACCACCGATACGCAAGATTCCATGGTGTAGTCCGCCGCGCATCTCTGGATAGCCTGGATAATGATATTCTTGGCTTCCTTCTCGGCATCCCTCTCTGCTTTCTCCTTGATATCCTTAATCAGCTTAGCCGCCTCTCTCCTGGCCTCGGCCTCGAGATTTTCCATAAGGATTTTTTTGGCTTCTTCCGAGGTTAAGCCGGCAATCTTCTCGAGCTGTGTGTTCTGCTCGGCGATCAGGTTATCAAGTTGGTTTTCTTTATTCTCAATAGCGCGTTCTTTAGTTGAAAGGGTACGTTCTCGCCCACCGATATCTTTCTCTTTGGTGTTTAAAATATCCACCTTACGATTAAGCGCCTGTTCCTTATCGCGTAAGCGGGTTTCCAGGCGCTGAATTTCGGTTCTCTTGTTTGATGTTTCCCTTTCAAACTTGGATTTCTCTTTAAGCCAGTAGTCTTTGGCTTCTAAAACCGCCTCTTTTTTCTTAACGGCTGCCGATTTTTCGGCTTCCTCGAGGATTTTATTGGCTAATTCCTCGGCCCGCGCCATCTTCTTTTCACCGGAGCGACGGGAGATAAAAAAGCCAATAAGGAAGGCGACAATTACTGCAGTAGCTGCAATAATAATTATAATTGATTCGTCCATTACGCCTCCTCAGGCGATGGCGAGATAGCTATTCGTCTAAAGCAGCTTGAAGGATTTCGGCAAGATTATTGATTTTTTCCTCAAGGTTTGCTGGTACTTGCTTTTTAAGTCTAAACAATTCATCCGTGATGTTTAAACCGGCTAAAACCGCCAGCCGCGTATCGGATTGATCGCCGTGTTTATCGGCTATGTCGTTCATTTTGCTGTCAAGATACCGGGCGGTTTCATTTATATATTCATGGCTAGTATCAGCCTTGAGTGCATAGTCTTTGCCGAAAATCGTTACTTTCAGCCTGCTTTGATCCATTGAATTAGCGATCTCCCCAATCTATCTATATTAAAGGTTAACTCTTCATTGAATAATTATTTTCGAACGCCGAAATTTTAGCGGAAAGACGAACCAATCTGTTCTTGATATCTTTCTCGCGATTTTGCCAGGATTGTTGGCCGTTATTTTTCATCTCGTCCAACTCCCCGCGAAGTCTTTCAGCTTTTTTCTCGCTTAACGCCAACAAGCGTTTCAGCTCATTGATTTCGCTACGAAGCTTATTGTTATTTTCTTTAAGCTCGCCAATTTCAGAGACAGCAGATAATACTATGGTCTCCAGCTTTTGGATGCTTCCATCTATATTTTCTTTTGTAGTATCCATCAACTTGCCTTATTATAACATATTAAGAAATTCACTTCAAGCTCTTAATTCAGCACCAAAGCTTTTCGTGACCTCTTTTACTACTCTATCATGTACTTTATCGGTTTCAGCATCGGTGAGAGTTTTATCATCGGACCTGTAGATGATCCTAAAGGCAATACTCTTTCTACCCTCTGCAATATTTTCACCTTTATACAAGTCAAACGGGAAAACATCAACAACTATTTTACCGCCCGCTTTATAAATCGAGTTTATGATATCCAATGCCGGTATATTGTTATCGACTACGAGCGCTATATCCCTGTCGGTTGAGGGGAATTTCGGCAGCTCGGAAAATTTCATCGGCTTTAATGCAAGTTCGGCAATCAAATCAATATCAAGCTGGGCGATATAGCTATCCTGCTTTAATCCTATTGTCTTGGCGGTGGTTTTCGATACCTTGCCAACGACACCCAGTATCTTTTTATCATTATCTATATAAATCTTAAAGGACTGCTCATCATTATAATAAGGATTTCCCTGCGGCGCCAACTGCAACTTACCCAGTTTGAAATACTCAGCTATAGCCTCCAACTCGGCTTTTATCGAGTAAAAATCGCCCGGTGTTTCCGTGTGATGCCAGCTCGTTGGGCGTTCGTTACCGGTTGTCCCTATACATATATATGCAGGTTCATCCGGACGCTCCGTGCCGTTTGGCAAATAAGCGGAGCCGATTTCATATAATTTAGCATCCTTGTTTCCAAAATTGATATTATGCTTTAGTATTTTAAGCATGGAAATAATCAAGTCCGGCCGAAGATCGGACATCTCCTCGGACAACGGGTTCATCAAGGATACGGTTTTAGCATCATTATTAATCTTTTGAAGTTGCTTACTATCAATCAGCGTAATGGAGAACGCCTCGAAAAATCCGCGGCTAACCAAATAATCGCGCAGGTTATTCCTGAATCGCAGTTTCGGATCGATCTCGGTTTCTAATGTTCCTCCGGGACGGTAGCTATTTTCGATATTATCCAGACCATATATCCTGGCAATCTCCTCTACCAGGTCGATCTCCCTGACTAAATCGGGACGGAATGACGGCTGGATGACTTTCAGCGGTTCGCTTTTTTCGTAAGTGATATCGAGGCCATCGAAAATACTTAGCATATTATCAGCTTTGATATCGAAACCCAATACGCTATTAGCGCGCTCCGGCCGGAAAGCGATTTCGACCGGTACGAATTTCTTCACGTAGGTATCGACCAGGCCCTCATGGACCTTGCCACCGGCTAATTCGGCTATCAGGCTGCAGGCACGGTTGTTGGCCCGGGGAGCCATCTCGATATCAGCGCCGCGCTCGAACCTTTGTGAGGCTTCAGTAGACATCTTTAGAGCTTTTGCGCCGCGGCGGGTTACCACCGCATCGAAATAAGCCGATTCAAGCAGTATATCGGTCGTATTATCGTTCACCTCGGAGTTCTGGCCGCCCATAATACCGGCTAAAGCAACTGCTTTCTCCCCGTTCGTAATTAGCAGATGCTCGGCATTTAAAGTGCGTTCCTGGTCATCCAGGGTGATAAATTTCTCGCCGGCCATGGCTCTTTTGACCACGATTTTACCGGTACCTATGAAGCTATTATCGAAAGCGTGAAGCGGCTGGCCGGTTTCCATCAACACATAATTGGTTATATCAACCACATTGCTGATCGGCCGAACGCCTAAACTATGCAGTCTGGCTTTCAACCATAGCGGCGAGGGGGCGATTTTCACACCCGAAATCAGCCTGCCGGTATAACGAGGACAACCATCCGGGTCATCGATCTCGATTTTCAGATCATTCCCTGTTGCCGGGGCGGATTCCTCGACCTCGAAACTCGGGTATTTTATCCGACCGCCCAATTTGGCTTTAATCTCCCTGGCCATTCCCAGATGCGACAGGCAATCAGGTCGGTTCGGGGTTATCTCCAATTCGTATATATAATCTTTAAGATTAACTATTTCAGAAATAGCGATGCCGGGCTTTACACCCTTATCCAATACTATTATACCGCCGTGGTCATCCGAAATACCGATCTCATCCTCGGCCACTATCATGCCGAAAGATTCCACACCTCGTATTTTCGCTCGTTTCAGTTTCGTGCCATCGGCTAAAACAGCGCCGACTTTTGCGAATATTATATTCTGGTTCTCGGCGACATTAGGCGCTCCACAAACGGCGGTTAAAGTCTCGGAGCCGACATCCACGGTACAAACAGTCAAGCGGTCGGCATCGGGATGTTTTTCTACTTTTAGCACCTTCCCCGTTACGATCCCCTCGGGCGAGGCGCCGACTTCTTCCATTGCTTCTACCTCGGAGCCGGTGACAGTCATGACACCCGCCAGTTCTTCGGGCGAGCAATCGAAATCTATGAATTCCTTTAACCAGTTATAGCTAATCTTCATTAGAACTGCCTCAAGAACCTGATATCATTTTCGTAAAGCAACCTGATATCGGTAACACCGTAACGGATCATGGTAATTCTATCAACCCCCATCCCCCAGGCGAAACCGGTGTATTTCTCGGGATCGTAGCCAACCGCTTCGAACACGTTGGGATCGACCATACCCGCTCCGGAAATCTCCAGCCAGCCGTTATATTTGCATACACGACAACCTTTGCCGCCACAAATAACGCAGGAAATATCATACTCCACAGAGGGCTCGGTAAAGGGAAAGAAATGAGGCCTGAACCTGACCCTGACCCCCTTGCCGAACATAGCCTGGGCAAAAGCAGTGATAGTGCCTTTCATATCGGCCAGGGTTACGCCTTTATCCACATACAGCCCCTCACATTGGTAGAACACCGGCATATGTGAGGCATCAGGCGTATCCGAACGATAACATCTGCCCGGAGCGACAATACGTACCGGCGGTTCCTGATTCTGCATGGTGCGAATCTGAACCGGCGAGGTATGCGTTCGCAAGCAAACGCCTTTATCGACATAGAACGTATCGGATAAATCCCTTGAGGGGTGATCATCGGGCGTGTTTAAGGCATCGAAATTGAAAAAATCGGTCTCGATATCCGGGCCCGAGGCGATCTCGAATCCCATTCCGTGGAAAATATGTAACATTTCATCGAGAGTTTTTAGTAGTGGATGTTTATTTCCGATAAATGATGACCTTACAGGCAATGTATAATCGAAAAAATCGGCAGAGCTTTCGCCGGCCGTGCCAGATTTTCCATCATCGATTTTACCCTGGAAGAGTTTTTTAAGACGATTTAACTCGGCGCCCAGTTTTGGTTTTAATTCTTTCGGCGCCTTGCCGAGCATTTTCGAATAGTCGGCTAACTTACCTTTCCGGCCGAGTATCTCAATGCGTAGGGTTTCGAAATCATCCTTAGATTTAGCGTTGGCGATTTTCTCTAAAGCGGTTTTTTCGAACTCCTGTAATTGACTAAGTAAATCTTCCATCTATTAATAATTACGGAAATATCCTAAATATATGTTAATGACTAAAGAGATTCCGGCATTTAGCCGGCTTTTATAGTCTCAACCAACTGCCCAAAAGCACCGGAATCCCTGACAGCCAGATCGGCCAGTATCTTTCGGTCTAATGTGATGCCGGCTTTATTCAAGCCATCGATAAACCTCGAATAGCTCATACCATGCATCCTTACGGCAGCGTTAATCCTTATTATCCAAAGTCTGCGGAAATCTCTTTTACGGTTACGACGGTCGCGATAGGCATAGTCTCTGCCTTTTTGGACTGTCTCTTTGGCGGTACGATACAGTTTGCTCCTACCACCATAATTGCCTTTAGCCGCTTTCAGAACTTTTCTGTGGCGTCTGTTGGCAGCTACATTATTAGTCGCACGTGGCATTAATACTCCCTATTACTTATAAGGAATCATCCGGTCGACACGCTTCATGTCGGCCTTAACGACGATTTCAGACTTTCTCAAGTGACGTTTACGTTTTTTCGGCTTTTTAGTCAGGATATGACTGAGGTTTTGGTGATTCCGTTTTACTTTTCCGGAGCCGGTTCTCTTAAACCTCTTAGCCGCCGATCTATTTGTCTTAATTTTTGGCATCTCTGTCTCCCATTTTGAGGGCGCAATATATATCAAAACAATTTATTACGCAACAAAAAATAAGCCATTTTAATTAAACTAGTTTATTAAACAGATGGCTTATTTACTTCTTAGGGTTGAAGATAAGGGACATTCTCCGGCCCTCCCAGACCGAATTAGTTTCAGGATCAGCAATATCGCTCAGGTCTTCCTTAACCCGGTCTAATATCTTGGCGCCCAACTCTTTATGAGCTAGCTCGCGACCCTTAAACTGGACGAACACCTTAACTTTATTCCCCTGTTCGAGGAAAGACCTAATATGCTTAAGCTTGAAGTTATAGTCATGTTCCTCTGTTTTAGGCCGGAAACGCATCTCCTTAACAGTAATTGTGTGTTGCTTTTTCTTCGCTTCTTTAGCTTTCTTGGTCTGCTCGTACTGGTATTTTCCATAATCCATGATTTTGCAGACCGGCGGTTTTGCGTTGGCTGCTATTTCAACCAGATCGAGTTCTTGTTCGCGGGCAATATCCAGCGCTTCTCGTGAACTCACAATCCCTACTTGCTTGCCGTCAGAATTAATCAGTCTAACTTCCGGGGCGCGCACTTTTTCGTTGATCCGTGTTCGCGGACCTTGTCCCTTAACTATTAAAATTCCTCCTAATCAACCGTTTTGGTCTTTATCTTTCTTAACACCTCGGCTAACACCTCTTTAGGATCGAATGATCCAGTATCACCCTGTTTATGTTTTCGGACGGAAACTATACCTTCTTGAAGCTCTTTTTTTCCGACTATCAACATATACGGAATTTTACCGGTTTCAGCCTCTCGTATTTTATAACCTATTTTCTCATTGCGCAAATCGGATTCGACGCGAACTCCAGCCGATTTGAAAAACTCGACCAGTTCATCGGCGTATTCGTTTACCTCATCGACAACCGGCAGCACCCGCACCTGCACTGGAGCAAGCCAAATCGGGAAATCGCCGCCGTAATGCTCTATCAGCACTCCGAAAAACCTCTCCAGCGAGCCTAATATAGCGCGATGAACCATATATGGTCGTTTGGCTTTGTTGTCGCTGTCGACATACGATATATCGAATCTATCGGGTAGATTGAAATCGAACTGTATAGTCGAACATTGCCAGAGGCGACCGATGGAATCTTTTATTTTGATATCGATTTTCGGACCGTAGAACGCGCCACCGCCCTCATCGACATCATATTCGAATTTACGTTCCTCCAGGGCTTTTCTCAGCGCATCCTCGGCCATATCCCACTGTTCGGGCTCTCCGACATATTTCTCGGGTCGGGTCGAGAGGTATATGTGAAAATCATTGAAACCATAAAGTTTCAGCATCTCTATTGACAGATCGCATACCTCTAGTATCTGTTCATGAATCTGTTCGGGAGTACAGAATATATGAGCGTCATCCATGGTAAAACCGCGTACCCTCATCAGGCCGTGAAGAACACCTGAGCGCTCATAGCGATAGTCCGAGCCTAACTCGGCATATTTAATCGGCAGATCACGGAACGACCGGATATCACCTCTATATATCTCTATATGAAACGGGCAATTCATCGGCTTGATCTGGTAGAGATCACCCTCAACCTCGTTAGGTTTGAACATGTTCTCAGTGTAAAAATCGGCGTGACCGGAAATCTCCCAGAGTTTTAAACGCGCCATATGAGGCGTATAAACCAGGTCGTAACCATCCCTGATATGCATATCTTTCCAGGTAGTTTCTATCAAGTTCCTGATAATCGCGCCTTTTGGATGCCATAACACCAGACCGGGCCCGATATTCTCGGCTATCGAAAACAGATCGAGAGCCTTGCCTACCACACGGTGGTCACGTTTTTTAGCTTCCTCTATTCGCCCCAGATGCTCATCCAGAAGCTTTTTGGAGGGGAACGATACGCCGTAGATTCGCTGAAGCATTTTGTTCTTCTCATCCCCGCGCCAGTACGCGCCGGCTACGGTTAAGAGCTTGAATGCTTTAATCTTGCCGGTGGATGGTATATGCGGGCCGCGACACATATCGATAAAATCGCCATGAGAGTAGAAAGTAAGGGTCTCATCCTCGAACTCTCCGGCCATCTCGAGTTTGTAGCGATCGTTGGAATCACGTTCCTTTATATAGGCAATTGCCTCTGCTCTGGGCATCTCTTTGCGCTGGTAGACTTGATCCTCTTTGACTATTTTCTGCATCTCGGCCTCGATAGCCTCGAGATCGGATTCACTGAGCTTATGATCAAGGTCGATATCATAGTAGAATTTAGCAGAGAAATCATCGGGGATAGCCGGCCCGATAGCGAGTTTCGCCTCGGGGAACAGCTTCATTATTGCCGATGCCATAAGGTGAGCCGAGGAGTGCCAGAATGCCTCCTGCCCCTTAGCATCTTTATAGGTATAGATATTCAGCTCGGTATCCTCGTTCAAAGGCCGGCTGAGATCTATCATTCGACCGTTTGCCTCGGCAACCAGCGCTTCTTTCCTCAAGCGTGAGCTGATCGATTCGGCCACCTGCAAGGCGGTGGTACCCCGGTCGAATTCTTTTACTGATTTATCCGGAAAGGTAATTTTCATTTTAATCCAATTAAAAATAGACCACCCCTCGTTGAGGATGGTCAGATCAAATTATTTCAAATAGTCTTAAATCACAATTTTTTATTTTCGAAAATGGTGGGCGATACTGGAATTGAACCAGTGACCTCTTGCATGTCAAGCAAGCACTCTAACCAACTGAGCTAATCGCCCATCTCCTTGTCGCTTGGAATAATAATTATTCGTCGCCAACAGTCAAGTAAAAATTAGCCTTTTCGACTTAATAAACAATATCTATAAGGAATAGTTCGGAAAAAAACCATAAAAATTAATAGAAATAGTAACCTTCTCCCCTAGTCGGGGTTACTCGACGGCACTTCTAACAATATTATATACATAGTCTTAGAGACAATTTCTAATGGAATAACTCACGTAGAATCTCGTAGTCGACCTTTACTTTGGCCCGGCAGGCGACACAAACCGGCATATTCGATTTTATATCGTTTTCGCTGAGAGATTGATTGCATCCAATGCAAGAATTCGGCAAAATAGCGGTTTGAGAATCTTTAACCGGAAATTTATGCTCATGATGCCTATCGATATCCAGCGGGCTTTCCCCCCGCATTATCATTTTATAATATCTAAAAGCCTGACGGTGCAACTCATCGGCTTTCATACCATCGACATTATTTAGATGCTGTCGCACCTTTAATATGCCACGATTAACGATGATCTCATCGACCAGTTCTTTTATAATCTGTTTTTGATGTTCCGTGATTGTGGTAAACATCAGGTTCCACGAGCCATGTTCAAGAACGTTTCAGCTTTCATATACTCGGTCCTGAGCAACTGAATCATATTCTCTTCCTGATCGGGGTCAATGCCGAGTTTTTCCCAGGCCTGGGGCGAGCAATAAATTTCATTTTCTCCCAGTTCGACCTGCGAGTCCTCTAATTCGGCTTTCCGTGTAAGGTAGTTGGAGAGATGAATTATATATGTAGTCAGACTCTGTTCTTCCTCATCCTCGGGATTATGATGATATCTGATAGAGTTCGCCAGTCCGGCAGGCAGATTCCATTTTTCACCCAGGTAGTAACCGACCATAGAGTGATCGAATTCGAGCAACTCCTCCTCGATACCGCTTGATTCCTGCCAGGGGCTCTGTTTGAGCATTTGCTGGATTTCACTGTACTTTTCCGGCATATGAGCGAACATCACCAGCTTGCCGATATCGTGCAACAAACCGGCGGAGAAAGACTCCTCGGCCTCGAGGAACGACGGAAAATTTTTCATCCTGGATATTATCCTGGCCATAAAAGCCACCGATAGCGAATGACGCCAGAACTCATCCAGATAGTTAGCCTCGATTTTATATTGCTTGGAAAACGCCTCGAATACGGAGGCCGAGAGTACCAGACTCCTGACAACATCCAACCCCAGAATTACGATCGCCTGTTTGACACTGTTAATGGTTCTGGGAATACCGTAAAACGATGAATTGGTTAATTTCAGGACTTTGGCCGATAGCGCCGGGTCTTCCGATATGATAGCTCCGATTTGATAAGCAGAAGTTTTCGGATCACTGAGTACCTTATTTACCTCCGTAAACACGATTGGCGGAGTCGGAAGATTATGAATACGATTAACTATAAGCTTAATTTTTTTTTCGGATGGAGCTGAAATATCAGGCATTTAATTATTCCTTGCTGCTAAATAATAGTTCAATTAGAGCCCAAAATGATTCATGATTTTATCAGCAATGTTCCCGTAATTTTGAGGATCATCGTAATAACCCTGGGCTATCCTCTGCTTAGCATCCGCAACCCGTTCGTGGCGTATATCGGAATCCTTCGACAAAATCTCTTTGGAAAGATTGGATAAATGATATTCTTTGACAACGTCCTTAAGCTCATTGCTGTCAATGAGTTTTTCGGAAGTTTCTTCTCTAATTTCCCGCTTATCGTAATACCCGTTAGCTGTTCTGTCTTTGAGTTCGGATAAATCCTTCTTTGAAGCGATATCCGAGGCTCCTCCCTTTGCTATTTGCTGCGAATACCCGGCGTTTTGTATCTGTTTTTTGCCTTTATTAAGCTCAACAGAATCAGAAACCGGCTTTTGAGTCTCTTGTGACTTCTCGGCCTGCTTGGTTTCTTTTATCTTTTTTCCTTTGGGATCCGGTTGTTGCGGAATCCCCATTCCTTCAATCTTCATAAAGCACCTCTTCTCCCTATATCGGATCAGGCGCTTGAAACTTTAATACGTTTCGCCCTGTGATTCCCCTGTTTAAACATACATTGATTTATATCTATTTACCTTCTTAGCTTTCACTATCTTTCTTAATTCGCCTTTGACAATCTCCTGCCCACCCTTGATTTTCATCCTGAAAATCGACATCAATTTTTTGACATCCCGCATGGAGGTTTGAAGTTTATTCGCCAGTTTGAGGGTTTCCGTATCCGAGCCGACGATCCGTATCCACTCGATTTCGTTATGTTCTCTATCCAGATCCCTTAACCTGTTAAAATGTACTCCCACCTCATTTATTACGGATACGCCCCATGAATTATCCCTGTTTCTTTTCAATTCCTCGGAAAGCCTTTTTTCGATTTTAGAAACAGTATCGATCTTCTGGATAAATATCCGTTTTACTTTTTCAAGATTCTCCTGCACTAAACCTCCAGAGACAATACTTGCTTAGTATTGATGGACGTTGTTTTATGATGATCATCGACATCAGCGTTTTTCAAATCCAGATTCTCCCACGATTCCTTGATGCTCTGAATCAGAGGTATAATCTCATCCAGATCCTTTTCCTTTTTAGTGACATTGGCAACGGTGATCTTTTCTATGAAATATGCGTAAAGCGAGGACAGTTTCTGCGCCAATTCACCGCCCCTTTCCAAATCCAGGGTCGCGAGGAGATGAATGAAAATATTCCTCGCTCGATTAAGCTTATCATGAATCCCGGGTATATCATTGGTGTGAATGATCTGTTTACCCTCTTCGATGAATTTCAATGCCCCGGAATAGAGCATTACGATAAGCTCTTTCTGGTTAAGACCCGAGACATGCATCTGCTGATATGTTTTTACTTGTTTGTCCATATGCTCCTTAGCTGCGGCCTCCTGATACCCTGAAGTTACTAATATTACTCATGGTCTCAGTCATTGATGTTATATATTCTTCCTGCACTTGAAGTTCGGCAAGAGCCGACTCCATTTCAGCGAATTGAGTATACAATGCTTCACGCTTGGACTCCATCAGCCCCGATAGGAATGTGATACGGTCAGCGTAGCTTTCTATTGACTTTTCCATAGAATCCTTACGGCTTTTAAGAACGCCTTCGTAAGGATCGGTGTAGTTAGTCAGCTTATCGTTTAAAACGTCGGCGATGCCCTTATTGAAATAAATCAATCCCTCGGCGTCTTCGGTTAAATCCGCTTCCGTTAAAGTTATCAGTAATTTCAAATCAGCGGTATTTTCATTGCTGCTGTTGCCGGTTAAAAATTGTCCAACCCCGGTTGCACTTTCGCCGTTTATCGTTCCCTCGACATCCAGCCCTTCCTCGGATGAGCCTTCTTTCAAGCCAAGTATTTGATGAGCGCTGTTCTCAGGTTCGACATCCACGACAATCGTTGAAGTTGCGCCGTAGGTATTCGAACGAATAACCAGATTACCGCTGTTGCCGCCATCGACCCACTCCACGGTAACGCCGATTCCTGACACATTAGTGTCATCGTTAATCCTGTCCTCGAGTTCCTGAGCCAGTTCCTCGCCCGAATTGTAGGTTTTCTCGGTAAGCTCTATTTCATCCGAGGTAATATTGTTGATAGTCACCTGAAACATATTGTTGGTATCATTCAGAGTCAATGGCGATACCGCCGGATTATCGATGCTGGTACCGGTATACGAACCCTTTGTAGCGGCCTGAGTAATATTGACATCATAACCGGACGTTGAAATCTGAGTCACCCCGCTCGAGGAGATATATTCTATACCGGCATGATTGGTAGCGCCGTTGGACTTGAAGAGGTTCATCAATTTGGTGAAATCTTCCTCGATGGCTTCATCGAAAACCGATGAGTCGAAAGTCAACTGGCCGGATGAATCGAACGTGATTCCGGCTTGTCCGAGTCGCCTCATGTCATCGGGAAGACCGGTTAAGGAATTGGTGATCGTGGATCTTATATCGTTATGCAGAAGCATCAGTGAGGTTTCCCCCAAGAGCAATCCCGCTTTGCCGGCATCCTCGCTGTATGAGAACTGGCTGTCGATAAATTCCTGGTATTCGTTATACCTTTGCACGAATGAGCTGATCTGGTTTTTGATCTGATCCCTGTCCTCTTCGATTTTTATTTCGACCTGTTCGCCATCGCTTATGGAGTTCAGGTTCAGAGTTACGCCGTCAATGAGATCGGTAATGGTATTACTGTAATGAGTGAATACTATGGGCGAACCACCACCCTCGGAGCTACCCAAACGAACCTGGGCATCCTGCCCTTGTTGAATCGTCTCCGCAAATGTTTGCACCTGGAAAGTATCGCCGGCCATCAAATCGCCGGCCGAGAAATATAACGATAAGCCGTCAGCGCCGTCGCCGGTAAGCACGATGTCGGTATCGGAAGCCGAGACCGTGATGGTGCCGCTGTTGGTACCGTCGGTCCATTCGACCTCGATATCTCCGTCTCCGATGGTCTGTTGTCCGGTTCCGGATACGGTAAATGTGTATGTTTTATTTTCATTACCAGTATAAGTCGCACCGGTCGTGAGGATAGGATTGGCGGTCGCCTCATCGCTCCAGGAGAGCTTTTCGGGCAAATCGAAAGCCGAACCGAAAATCGGAACAGTCTCACCCGATAAATCGGTGGTGACAGTAATCTCGCCCGCCGATCCCGAATCATCGGCGGTAAGCACTAACCTGTATTGATTGAATTCGGAACCGTCGTTAATAACCGCCGCAGTGACTCCGGCGCCTGATTCATTAATAGCATCTTTCAGTGAATTTAAAGTATTATTCGAGTTGTCGATAGATATTGTCGTTTTAGTTCCATTGCCCACCTCAATCTCGAAAGTACCCGAGCCAAACGATTGCGTCTGCGAGGATATCCCCTGACTGGCTACCTGGTGATGAGTAGCGAGTTGGTCGACGGTGAGAAAGTAATTGCCCGGCGAGGTATCGTTGCCTGCACTAATGGATATAATATCTTCATTTGATGAAGTCGCTGACTTGGCATACCACAGGCTTTTATCGGATAATAAATTCGCATCCGCTTTAATACTCACCATTAAAGCCTCGATAGATTTCCAGGTCGTTAATTTATTGGTAGCTTCAGTCTGGCTGGCCTGTACCAGAGAGATTTGGTTACTCTCGTATGTTAGTATGGCCTCGATCATCTCGGAGGTGCTGAATCCCGAGATTATGCCTTCAATAGCTCCACCCATAATTCAATCCTTTAATTAAGGGAAATCCCCTGGTTAGGGGATTCCCCCTCAGTTTTAAGCCGTTTCATCGTAGATGATTCCAAGAAGATCACTGATCCTTTGTTTGAGATGTATGATTTCCTCAGGCGGGAATTGCCTGATCAACTTGTCTGTTCCCTTTTCAAAGAATTTAATGATAACCTCATCGGTTTCATCATCAACTTCATACCTCAGATCTACTTGAAGCTCTTTGACAAGATTATTGAAATAGTCAACCGTTTCTTCGACCATTTGCTTAACCTTCTCGGTGTCCTCAGGCATTTGCTTCTTGATCGCTTCAAGTTCAGCCGCCCTGGCGTCAACGGGCTGCTGTACAGTATTGTCTCTTCTGACAGGGGCTTTTGCCTTTTCGACACCACCCAACGCCAGGCTGTGTCCTTTGACAGCCCTGTCAGCGACCTGTTGGGTAGTAAGATCATTTGCCATATCAAGTACCCCCTTTAACGGGAGAGGAGGACGCTATAAACGTCCCCCTCAAAGTTAAAATTAACCGAACAGAGACAACACAGTCTGCGGAATCTGGTTACCCTGAGCAAGCATAGCGGTGCCAGCCTGGTTCAGGATCTGGTATTTGACGAACTCGGACATGGTTTTAGCCATATCAGTGTCACGAATTGAAGCCTCCGAAGCGGTCAAGTTTTGAGCAGCAATACGGAGGTTTGTCAGGTTGGATTCCAGAGTGTTCTTCTGGAACGAACCCATCGTACCCCTGATATTGGTAACCTCGGTAATAGCAGCGTCGATAATCTCCTGAGCATCCTGCGCACCCTGTGAGGATGTGACATCGATCTCGGACAGATTAGAGAACATGTTACCGCCAAGGTTTTTACCCAGGTTGTCAGCTGACATATCGGCAATACCAATCTTGGCGGTCTGGCCAACATTGGCGCCGATCTGGAACACGAGTGACTGATCGGTAACGAAGAGTTGCTCGGTTCCACCGTCAGAGTTAAGCGCGTACCTGACCTTGATCGACTGGTCTTGCTGAGAGTTGAACACGGTGGATTCTTTACCGGCAGTAACAACGGTTTGATTACCGCCATCAAGCTGAACAGCGAATGTTCTGGCGTTAACGCTCAGAAGCATACTGCCGACATTGATACCTCCGTTAGTCTGGCCGGCGGCTCTATCGATTGTTACCGAACCCCTCGAGGTGGTATCAGCCGAGGTATAGAGCGTGCTCCTCTGATCGTAAGCCGAATCGGTATAGAAGTAACGAACATCGTTGATGGTGTTGTTGTAACCATCGAAACGAATGATCGCATCCGTACCGGTGTTGGCAATACTATCGACGGAGAGGCCGAGAACATTGTTCAAATCAGTCGCGGTACCACCGGTCGCGTTGACTTTCAACGAGAACTTGGAGCCTTGATCTGAAGTGAAGAGTTTCATGTAATTCTGTCCACCGGCAGCGACTACCGTGGCGTAAACTTTCTGAGCTTCACCGGTAGTGGTATCATTGTATGTACCGAATACCGAGTCCAGAGTAAGCTTAGCGTTGATAGTGGCAACCAGGGCGCTCAAGGTGTTGAACGTACCCGAACCGATAGCGAATGTTTCGGTACGAGTGAACGCATCGATAAGGGTCGAACTCGAAGCGAACTGAGCGGTGATCGACAGATCGTTATCCGAACGGCCACGGTCGTTCTGGTTGGCCAGACTCGACAAAGCGGTATTGATACTGGCGTTGGTAGCGGTTACGCTGCCAACAGCGATCGAATACTGGGTACCGGTGTTGGTGGTACGCAGAGTCATCGTATCAGCGCCTGCATTGTTAGTCGAGGTGGCATATACCTTACCGGCCAGGTAGGTATTCGAATTGATAGCATCGTTTAATTTGGAGGCTATATTAGCGACCAGGTCAGCGGATGCCACAGCGTCGGTACGAATAGAGATAGTCTGCATACCAACAGCGTTCGAACCCATTTCCTGGAAGTTAACCTGGAAAGTGATCGTGTGCTGTACGCTATTAGCTACACTTGTCATACCGGTAGTAGCGGCGATTTTGCCCTCTCTAACGGAGGCGGCTGTACCGGTAATGGAAATACCGTTACCCCAGGCATCCAGAGCGCTTATCGCGTCGCCTGTTTTAACGGCGCCGCTCGAGGCCTGAATAACATCGAGATCATGAACGCCGTCTGTCAGGTTATACGGACCGGTCGGGTTCGAGAGACCGAAAGTGGTTGAATCGATTGAGGCTGAGGATTCGGTTAACTGAACCGCGGTCACGCTATGTACACCATCTTCCAACTGAGAATCACTCAGGTTGACATTAGAAGTATTAGCGCTGGTAATAACGGCGGAGTTTGCCGTCGAACCATCGAGTAACTTCTTCGTACCGAACTGGGTGTTCTGCGCGATACGAGTGATGGTGCTGATCGCGTTGGTTATCTCAGCCTGGTCGGCTGCCAACTGATCGTCATCGTTGAAACCTTCGTTAGCCGCGTGAATGGCCAACTCTCTCATAGAAACCAGAAGGTTGTTGATTTCGTTCAGAGCGCCCTCAGCGGTCTGGATCATATTGATCGATCCCTCTGAGTTCTGGACCGCGCGGTTCAAACCTGCGATCTGAGCGCGGAACTGTTCCGAAATCACCAAGCCTGCCGGATCATCAGAAGCCCTATTTACACGATAACCTGAGGAAAGTTTCTCCATGGTACTTGACATCTTACGTGTAGTTTCTGTCAAGTTTCTCCAGGCATCCAAGGCTGTGATGTTGTGGTTAATTCTTAACGCCATTTAAGTTCCTCCTTGAAAATAGTCTGCAAACGTCCATTGTTTGCTTTTGCGAAGTTAAATTACTGCGAGTGTCTCGCAGGAAATAATTGTCTCTCCACCTCCTTTTGTATACTGCGTTTTCTTACAAATACTATTTCCTTATATATTTCGACATAATGCGAAAAAATTTTAGCGTTATAGGGTTTCAAGGTGAATTGTTAACCTATTGCGATTCAACCGGTTTCAAAAAAGTGTTTAATTCTTTCAATCTATTTGCGGCAATTTCATTGGAGGGCTGCTTTACCAATACCGCTTTATAGCCTGCCGCGGCCGCCTTTAATTTACCAAGATTGAAATAACAGTCCGATAAACGAATTATGGCGTCCATATTGGATGGAAACGCGTTAATGTACTTTTCGAACTGGCCGACCGCTTTGGTATAATTTTTACTCTTATAATAGATGTCACCGAGAGTCGCGTATATTTCGCTATCGCCGGGATTATTTCTGACATAATACTCCAGATAATCCGCGGCATCCTCGAACCGTTCCTGGTTAATTAATGTAATAGCCAGATTGCGATACCCGGGGAAGAAATCCTTATTCCTTTGCAAGGCCATCAAATAATAAACCTCGGCCGAGGCAAAATTCTTCTCTTTCAAGAAACAATTGCCAAGATTATTCAAGATTTTATAATCATCGGGATATTTCAGCGCCGCATCCTGATAAGAATGTTTGGCGTCGGAGTAATCGCCCATATCGAATTGTACATCTCCTTTAGATACTAATCCCTGCGGAGAGTTGGGAGATTTTTCGAGGAAATCGTTAATCGCTTTCAACAACTCCTCGGGATTGCTATCTAATGAGTCCGCGCCGATAAGACCGAGCCTGGCGCTTTCGTTTTCAGGATCGAGTTCTAGGGCGCGATTAAAACATTCACGGGCTTTTTCGGCATTGTTCAGGTTGAGATACGATTCCCCCTGTATCATCCTGATCTCGATATCCTCATTGTTGGTCTCAATGGCTTTTTCGCAATGTTCTAAGGATTTATCGAACATACCTTTTTCTCGATAACATCTGGCTATTAAATGATGAAGAAATTCGAAATTTTCGGTCAATTCGTAGGATTTCAAGAATAATTCCAGGGCTTTATCGATATCATTTCTAAGAAATTCGATAAATCCCAGGGCGTAGTAAACCGCGAATTGACTGCTTAAGTTATTCAGGATCAAACCCATCCACTCGTTTTCCGGGCGGTAATCATCGCGGGCATTCAAATATTGTTTGAATATCCTCTCGGCATCCTCATACCTTCTCTGGCGCATGAACATGAAGCCCATATTGAACATCGGATCGAGATAATCATCACGAAGTGTCAGTGCTTCATTAAAAACACTTTCCGCTTCCTCGAATTTATCCATACCTATATATGCGCAACCCATCTGATCCATAGCCATTAGCCTTACGTGGCGATGATCCAAATCGCTTACGGAGATATTGTCCACGACGAATTTGGAGTGTTCGAGGCTTTTATCGGGTTCACCCAGGCCGCGATAAATTTGCGCCAGGTTGAAATGTGGAAAAACCAGTTCCGGGTTTTTCTCCAACTGTTTCAATAAAAGCGCCTCCGAGCGTCTCCCTTTCTTCTCCATTTGTTCCTCGGAAAGACCGTAACCATGATGAATAACTTTAAACTGACTCATCAAGGTTTTGCCCTCGACCACCAGTTGATTATGGACGATACCGTGGTATTTGAATCCTAAACCGTTCCTGAACATCCTGTGAGAGTTCAAAAAGCCGATACGCCCCATCTGGATTTTATTGTAAACGACGAACGATATCGAGGTAACATCCTTGCGTTTGATTGCCTGCCTTATCGTGGCGTGTTCCTCGGTTTTCAATTCCTCGTCAGCGTCAATAATTAATATCCAGTCTCCGGTGGCGTAGTCTATCGACTGGTTCCGGTGCAATGAGAAATCGTTTTCCCAGGGATGTTCGTATATTTTAGCCCCGTACTCACGGGCTATCTCCATGGTTCTATCGGTGGAGCCGGTATCGACTATGATTATTTCATCGACCAGGTCTTTAATGCTATCGAGGCATTGAGGCAGGAAATTTTCCTCATCCTTAACTATCATAGCGGCGCTTATAGTCTGGTATTTTTCCTCGACCGTGTTTCGCAAATTCTCGAGATTTTCTTTGGCCGTTGGATTTTGTGGTTCGACCTGCAAAACTTTTTCGAACTGTTCCATGGCCAGATCATACTTACCCTGGGAATCGTAAATCACTCCCAGGTTGTTGTTGGCATCGGTATCGTCAGGATACTGTTTCAAGAGTTCCGATATATACTGCTCTGCCTCCTCGTACATCCGCAGTTCGCCCATCATGTAGCCCTTAGCGTTTTTCAAGGCAACCTGATTTGGAAAAAGTTCGATCCCCTCATCGAGAATTTTCATCGCTTGATTCGATTTTCCGTTTTTGGCGGTCAGAGAGGCGAATTCAACCCGGTGAAGGTGGTTTAGTGGATTATAGCTTACGGCCTTTCCCATCATCTCGATTGTCTTATCGAGATCACCGATATTTTTAGCCGCTTCACCCCCAAGCCACAAAACCTCGTCGATCGAGTTATAGCTTTGTTTCAAGTAGCTTTTTTCGGCGGGATCAGCCTGTTCGTGTTCGCTCAGGTATTTTTCCGCCCAATGGATCGTATTCTGCCATTCCTGGCTACCGTACGCGGACATTACCTGCATGAAAGTCAAATCCAGATATTCACCGATATCATTTTTAGCCCGGCAGATAATATCGTTAATCGGGGCATAATCATTTTTACGCATCTGGGATAACACCCAGGTAAAATATATCTTGGCCAGCACATGCTTTTCGGCCGTTTCGGTGTAATCATTTAAAGCGGTTTCACACAGTGAAATAACGACATCATACTTACCCTGCTCGAAATACGAGTTGGCATCATTCATGATTTTATATAATTCATTTATGTTCACATTACGTTTTTTCTTAGCCATCTTAATGCTCCATCTCCTGGCTTTGGCTTACCGGTATTTTCTCGGTTCGAATGTTATTCAAATTGCTTATCACCTCATCGAGCTTATCTATATTATCAACGAAAATCGAATTTTCGTTAATTACTATCTCTTTAGTCAGCTCTATATATTCTCTAGCCAGTTTGGCGGCGATTATTTTATCCCCTATATCGAGCGCGGACAAATATTCGTAGTATACCAGGTCGGGATGATTGCCGAATTTGCTCCTTGCGTCACAACAAACCTTCTTGACATCAGCGGGTTTGCCCAGATTCAATAAGGATTTTATCCACAGTTGATATGACTCGGCCGCTCCCCGAGTATTATTTTGAGCCATGGCGAAATTCGCCGCCAGGCGGCAATTATCGGCCGCGCGCGAATACTTTTTAACATTGAAACTGTTTTGCGCCAGTTGCATGAATTTCTCGTAATTGAATCTGCTCTGTACGCCGGCTTTTCGACCATTGGTGTTCTGACTAAATTTTTGATTTTTCATTGTTTATACCATCGCGTTTTCGGGGGCTTTTATTATTCTTGCCGGTACACCGGCGGCTACCGAGTAATCCGGGATATCCATTGTTACTACCGCGCCGGCGCCTACCTGAACGCCTTTGCCTATTCGTACTCCCATCAGGATAATGCTGCCGGCGCCGATATCACAACCATCCGCGAGTTCGACTGCCGAGTGTTCTATCGGCCTATGAAGTATCGGGCCGGGCGCCTGTTTGGTAATATGTGCGGATGACATTATCTTAACACCGGGACCTATCCCGACATTCTCGCCGATTGTAATACCTCCGGAGGCATATAAGAAGCATTGCGGGCCGATCCAGGTACCATTTCCGACTATCAGTTTTTTATCGAAATATGCTTTGAGTATCGTATCATGCCCGATATATACGTCATTGCCGAGCTCGATATTTTCAGGAAAATACAATCGCACTCCGTCCTCGATTACGACATCCTTGCCAATTGATTTTAGCTTTTCATTATAGTCACGGCCATCACCGTGAGATTTCCATTTACTCATATACACCCTGTTTGATTGTCTCTTTGATCTCGACATTTTCCGGAACATTTCGCGTTCCATACACGACATGAAACCGTCTCACGACCTTGTGAAAATTATCGTGATTACAGCTCGTCCTCAGACGGCCGGTTCCGGGGACGTTAAGTTCGAATCGAGATTCGAGTTTTACCTGTTCACGTCCAGTCCTCTCGATATTTTTGTTAATACGAAGTCTTGACATAATTAATGACCTCTCGCGGGTTCGGTCTTATGCTCGATATATTCCATCACAAATTTGTCGCCGTAATTTACATGTTCGCGATCGGCCCAAACCCAGGCAGGCAATTCTGGCGAGCCCGACGATTGTACGCGCGTTACCAAGAACGAGCCATGACCGGTTTTAACGATCAGCCCTACTTCCTCAATGATATCGAGGATAGTTCCAGGCTGAATATTATCATGATCGGATTCGGACAGCTCGAAATAATGGCCTCGCCAGATTTTCGTCGAGGTCTCTCCGAACAACGTATACGCTCCGGGTCCCGGATGAGTTAAAGAACGAACGAGATTGTGCAAATATATTGCGCCTTTATTCCAGTCTATCAGCTTATCGACTTTGACTCTGCTTATCGATAACTCACTATTGGTAGGCCTGGGTATCTCCTGATTAATGTTTATATACTTCAAAGATTTTGTGAGAAGTTTGAAATAACCGGTTATCGCTTTGGTTTTAGCCGATCTCAAATCGTCCAGATGGTTGATCTCTATCGAATGTGAGGATATGACTTTGAAAAACGGCGGCTCGTAGTCGATAGCGGCCGCGCCCGGCTCCAATTCATCTTTCTCCCACAGCAGCTGTAATTCCATTTTATTTTTGCCATTGTAAATATCGGCGGCAATATCCAACAGGTAATCTCGATCGAACTGCCCTCGCATGTTGGAACCTATCGATCCCAGCTTAGCTTTAACCGGTAGTTCGAGTTTCAAAGGCCATTCGAGATTTATCAGTAGATCGGTTTTAAACTCTTTGGTTTTATTTTGAGGAAGTTTGATGAGCTTAACATCGAACTCGCCACTCAAGTTTTTGAAATCGACAAAATCGAATAAATAATTGCCGCCTTTTTCGGGTATAAAAACCTCATCAACTTTAATCCCCTCCCGACAGAGTTTCTCCGCGCAATAGTAAGCGAATGTCGTATTTCCTGCGATAGATATTTTCATATTAAGCCATTATCTCATTCTTCCTCGAGGTGAATTTGTACAAAGCGTAAAGCAACATTTCGATTTCGTCATCACCCAGTTTATTCCACAGAGGCAAGCTGATAGACTGTTTAAACAGTTGAAAAGCTCTCGGAAATTCATCCGGGGTGTAACCGTATTTTTGACGGTAGAACTTGGTGAGAGGCACACAATAAGTTCCTATGGTGGTTTCTACCTTTTCCTTACGTAAATAAGTGATTACCTCATCACGATTAAACGCATCATCAACCTCATACAGCAATGTCTGTACGTTCCAGTGACTGTCATCATTCACGCGGATTGGTTTTAGCCATTCTATCTGTTTGAGCAAACGGGCGCATTTTCTGGCAACCTGGCGGCGGGTGTTGATGAAATCATCGTATGACTCGAGCTGTTCCACGCCCAGCGCCGCCTGGATATCGGTCATCCTGTAATTATAGCCCAGGTAATCGTAATCGCCTTTTGCCCAGCCATGATTTCTCATGCTCCTGATCTGTTCGGCGGTAGTGCTATCGTAGGTAACAACCGCCCCACCCTCGCCCGTGGTCAGGAGTTTCCTGGGATGAAAACTGAAAGCAGCCAGGTCTCCGAACGAGCCACACTTCTTATCCTCTATACTCGAGCCCAGCGCGCAGGCGGCATCCTCGAGAACCACCAGGTTATGCTTTGACGAGATCTCCAGGATTTTATCCATATCAGCCGGAACTCCGAAAGCGTGAACCGGCATGATAGCTTTCGTACGACCGTTAACGGCCTTTTCGATTTGCATCGGATCGATATTGACCCCATCGGATTCGCAATCTATGAACACCGGCATCGCGCCCACCATTTCGACCGCGTTGGCCGTAGCGGGAAACGTGAACGCCGGCACGATCACCTCATCACCGGGATGTATATCCGCCGCCAGAAGCGACAGATGTAAGGCAGCAGTTCCCGAGGATACGCACACCGCGTGCGGCATATCCAGGTACTCAGCCAGACGTTTTTCGAACTCCTCGACAACCGGGCCGTTGACAAGCTTACCCGATTCGAGAACTCTCGTTACGGCCTCAATTGCCGACCGGGAGATGTTCGGTTTTATCAGTTTTACTATTGAAGATTTTTGCATAATACCACGTTGCGGTTCTTCTCAACCCTTCCTCGAGGCCAACCTTCGGCTCGTATCCCAACAGCTTTTTCGCCTTGGTGATACTGGGAATGCGCAGGTCGACATCGGCATAATTTTTAGGCATATAAACGATACTTGACTTGGAGTAAGCTACTCTAATGATGGCCAGAGCCAGGCCGTGAATCGTGATCGTACCGCGGGGATTGCCAATGTTGAAACAATTACCGACGGCTTTCTCTTTCTCGATTGCCAGCATGACCCCTGCTACCAGGTCATCGATATAGCACCATGAACGAATCTGATCGCCATCACCGTGTATGACGAGATTTTGGTTTTGCAGCGCGTTAACTATAAAGTGATGCACGGCACCTTCACCTATCTGGCCGGGGCCGTAAATATTGAACGGCCTGATCGACACGGTAGGCATCTGCCGTTCGGTATAATAGCTGTAAGCAAGGTGTTCGGCGGCCAGCTTCGAGACGGCATAGGTCCAGCGCGCGTTGCCAACCGCGCCCAAAGCGGTACTGTCGTTTTCCTCGCTACGGAAAGCATACGCACCGAATACTTCCGAGGTCGAGAAATCAATCACTCTATCCAGCTTATCCTGTTGCGAGGCGGCCTCCAGCATGTTGACCGTACCCAGCATATTTACTTTCATCGTATTAACCGGGCTTTTTATAACGGTGTCGATTCCGGCTATAGCGGCCAGGTGAATCACGACATCCGCGCCTTTCATACTTCTGGCCAACTTATCGTAATCGAGTATATCGCCCTGGATGAGCTTTATATTATGATGATCACGAAAGATGGAATCTTTCAGGCTGTTGCGGGAGAGATTGTCGTAAACGACTATCTCGTTGTTGTCCACCAGTCGACCGATAATCGAACTGCCTATGAATCCGGCGCCGCCGGTCAAGAAAATCTTTTTACCTTCAATCATCTTTTTATCCTAACATTTGCTCATCCGGGGATGGCATGAACCTGTGGCCGTAGCGCACCAGGTCGTAAAGGTACATATGTTGTCTTAATATTTTCCGTGGATCGTGATAACGTTTCACCCAGGCTTTCCCGGCTAATCCGCGTTCGGAGATCTCGACTTTATTGACGAGATAGTGTTTGACTTTTTCGGCGATATTGTCGGGGGTAATCCAGACAATCGGGTTGTCCGGGTAGACACTGGCGGCGAAATTAGAGATACCACCGAATACGACATGGCCGGCGGCCATCGACTCGATTGCCGATACTCCATAGATACCGACTGATATCTGGTCGTATGTCATATGCGATTCGCTCTTGATTTTCAAGCACTCCTCGTTGGTTTTACCCTCGATAATGATAGGCTCCACATCGTATTTACCTTTAAGCTTCCTCATCGCCTCGATAAACAGCTCGGTCTTTTTGATACTCCTGTTCGTGGTCGGATGAACGATTTTTATCGTGCCCTCGGGTTTGGGAGCCGGTTTGATTTTCGAGCTATCGAACATCATGTTGATATGATAGAAAAACGGCGAGTTTTCGATCATAGTGTAATCCCAGGCTGCCACGCCGGTGATATTGTTTTGCTTATGCCAGTTGTAAATATCGTTGGCGTTCTGGCGCAGTTCGGAGCCAAAGTATTGCACGATCGTATTTTTCGGCCTGATATATTTCGGTAGATTGAATTTCTGGTGTGGCTTCGGAAATCTCCCCACATGGAAGAAATCGGCATTCTCGATTATCTGACGAGCTTCCTCCCAGTCATCTTCCTTATTATGCGACAGCACCATATCTTTATCGTAAGTCAGGTAATCATCATGTACGATAATACATCTAGCGCGATGAATGGTGTGTTCGTTTATCAACCTGAACATCTGGGTTAACTGGCCGGCAATATTGAAATCGGCCACTACTGCGATATTCATTCCGGTTTTTTTCCCATGAAGTTTTACAGGTACGTGTTTATTAAACAAATCTTCTATTTTAGAATTTGTCTTGCGACGGGTCTCGGCGGAGATAATTGCCGGCGCATCGATAACGGACGCATCCGTTTTGGTCGTATCCTCGGTGATTGCCGGAGGAGGCGTAACAACCTGGACGACCGGCTTTTCCATCGAAGGTTTATCCAGCTTCATGCCGTTATCCTGACGAGAAAGCTGATTGAGATATTCGTAAGCGTGCTCCAGAGCAGGCGTATACTTTCCTTCGTTCCATAGTATCTCGAAAACGTTTAAGAATGCCTCTTTGTATGTCGGATTGTTTTTTAAGGCTTTAGTGAAATGCTCTCCGGCCCTGGCAGTATCTCCCATGTTGAAATACAATACACCAAGGTCGTTGAGCGCCTGCAAATCATCCGGCCTGAGCTCTAACACCTTTTCAAGATTAGCGGTGGCATCCGAATATTTTTGTTGTCGAGTGTAAATCAATCCCAGGTTGAAATAAGCATCAGCCTGGTTCGAGTCGGTCTTCAGCTCCCGCTTGAATATGCTCTCGGCGTTCTCGTAATCGCCCATCCTGGCATATGCAGTTCCCAGAAGATGCAAGGCGACCAGATCGTTTTCCGACACGTTCAAGTAGTCCCGGCATAATTTTATTACTGTAGTAAAATCCTCATTTTGAAACGCGCTTTTCGCATTTTCCAGCACGGAGGTTTTTTCCTCCTGTACGACATCGGCATTCATTATAAACCTCGTATTTTTAATAAATCATCGTATCCAACAACATCCCGGTGTACAACATCGAGTAATCTGGTACTTCCAGCTCATTACTATTATCGGGATTCTGCTCTATTTGTTTACCGGTTTTAAGCCCGTAAATAGATTTCATCAGCTTTGATGCTTGCTCTGTCAGATCCGACAACCCTTCCAGCAACTGCTCGGTCAGCTCGTTTAATTTTTCGGCATTGAGCTTGTTTTTCTTATTGTTTATCTCTTTACGCTTTTGCTCCAGTTCCACTCTTTTCTGTCGCAGTTGCGCCAGATTACCGTTTTCGCTTCGAGAGCCCGATTCGGATTCTTTTTCACTCTCTCCCAGTTTGGAATCGAGCTTGTTCAGAGCGGCGTCGATACGTGTAAGTAGTATATCCAATTTCTGTTTTTTATTATTCTCCTCGTTGCCGATATCAGCATTAGTATCAACGGGCTGGTTCCTGGCGACCTCCAGAACATCGCTTTGCTCACTCGTATCTTCCGGTTTATCTCGCATCGTCGCTTTGGCCTCGCCGGCAACCGCGACTAAAACGCCATCCCTGAATTCATACTTAACCGTTATATCCTCGGAGGTAATTTCCTTCCCCTGATACATAGCTCGATTGCGGTACTGTTGAAGATGACGATTTTCATGCGCAATAACGTGACCGATCGAATTTAGCCGTGAGGCCGTCTCGATCATCCCGTGCCCTTTATAGCTTATGATACTATCACCGATACCTGACTTATCGATTCGCATAAAACTGCTTACTTTTAAATACTCAGGATGCGGACTTACTTTCCTGGAAGATATTGTAACGGATTTCGTATTCAGGATTATTCAAAACCATCTGTAAGCCGGTAAGCCCCTTAACATATATCACGATTGGCCCCTGCAGGTTCACCGACATTTCCTCCGGACGCCCGCGGGGTATAGTGGCTATTACAAATAGTTGATAGTCTTCCTGGCTCTCGGAGCCATCGAGAAGTTTTATGTCGTGAGTGGAGACATCTACCTCATATTGATCTACCAGCAGTCGGGGATCCACCAGTACGAAACAGACATCCGGGCTTTCCAGCGATTGCAGCCATTTGAACGGTTCTGATTCAGCTCGCGATATCAAGATATAGCGAGATAATTCGTTGAAACCGAGTATAGGCTTGACGAATCTGATGACATCTTTATTATTGTAGTCTATCTCACCGAATCGGGATGTCTTTAAACTAGGCAATTACCCCTCCTAACTCAGAAAATTCATTAATGTCGGTTGTATAATCCTGGCCGCGGATGCCAGCGCCGATTCATACATGACCTCGGCCGTAGCCAGTTCCGAGATCACTTTCAGCATATCTGCATCCTCGATCTGCGATAATTGATCGGTAACCAGAAGCTCCTGTGAGAGCAATCTTGCTTCCGAGGTTTGTGCTCTTATCTCGCGCGAGCCGACGCTTGCCCTGGTCGTGAGCAATTGGTCGAGAGCTTTATCGAACGTATCAAGTGTCGCCTCGATCTCCTCGGCATTGTTATTCTCCAGCGCGTTTTCCAGGATCAACATATTGCCCAGGATATCGCCGGCGCCGAAGATACCGAGGGCGCTTGCGGTTCTGCCCGAATCAGCCTCGGTGATCGTGAATGTTCTATCATCATAATTCGATTTGATCATGATCCCGTTATGATCGGGATTCAAAAATGCTTTGGCGTCTATACCGGAACGATTTATCATATCGACCATATCCAGTACGGTCGCATTCGGGTCGTTGTCGAATACCGAAAAATCAAGAGTCACCGAGTTGTGCCCGCTATCGATACGAATTGCTCCCAGATCAATCCCGGAATTACTGTTTAACGACGATATAAGCGTGTTATAGGAAAGCTCGGCATCAAGATCGGTGCCGACTAGGTTTTCGAATTCTGTTTGCTGAGCTAAACCAAGGCTTTCCGCAAGGGTTTCCCCCGCAGCAGATTCGTTCACCTGTATGTGCAGCGGATTTAATTCCTCGCCCTGAAACTGACCGTGCATCTCGCCTAAAATACCCAGGTCGGCCGCTGACGTACCTCCACCAGCTTCCTCTATGACAAGATCGTATGAGGCGGCGTTGGTATCGGTAATAACCAGACGGTTCTCGGTCGGATGTATCGAGGCGGTAACATTATTGATACCTGCGCCGGCAAGCTGGGTATTAATCTCGGTGATCACGTCATCGAGATTGGTCGCCGCCGATATATCAATATTAGCAATCAGCGAGCTGTCACTGGTTCTGATCCTGAAAGTACCCGGCGACTGCGAGACCCCCTGCCCTTTGTTCAACATATCAAGCGGTGTATCTATCGTAATCTGATGCCCCGAGGTATCCTCGAGCACCAGCCCGGATCCGCTTTCACCAATGGAAGCTGTTAAATTCGGGATACCTGCGCCGTTGATAGCATCCAGAAGCTCCTGAATATTTGTCGGGTTAGCGGCGCCTATATCGACATTGTATGTGCCGTTTAATGTATTGACCTCTATTATTCCAGCGCCCATATCGATACCGTTACCGTCATTGAGGTAACTAAGCCATAACGTGGGCTGCAACCCGGGATTCAGATCCGCATTTTCGCCAAGGATATTAACCTGTTGGGTTGCGAATTCTGAGGCGAACGTGTTAATTTTCAAATAGGAACTTCGCTCTATTTCGGCGAGCATATCCTGATAATCGCCCATATACTGAACGCCTGTGCCGTTTGAAATCATAGGTGGGAGATTCGTAATAGATCCAGCGAAAATATATTTACCCTGATACTGGGCATTGGCCGAATCCATTATCTGATTGAATATCTCACGAGCCTCGGTAGCAGCCGCTGCTCTTGCACTGTCATCGTAAGTGTCGTTGCCCAACTGCACCGCCAGATCTTTAGCATCGATTATCAAAGAATCAACATCCGCGATAGCCTGGTCGGAAAAAGCCAGCCACGATTTAGAGTGAGTGACGTTCAGACCGAATTGGCCTATATCCGCCAAACGCGAACGGTAAGTTAAATCTTTTGTGATACCCAACGGATCATCTGAGGGTTTTCCGATTCTCTTCCCCGATGACCCCTGACTTTGTAATTCCAGGTACCGGGTTGCCGATTTCCCTAGATTGTACAGGATTTGTTCGGACATCATTTTATTGGTTACACGCATGTTAATACTCCAATTCTGATATTCTCGCTAACCTTATGAATCCTCACAGCTTGTTTGTGCTATCTGCCCCCGCATAAGCATTACAACCATTATGTATATCGGGAAATTCCGTTATTGCTTTATGCGTTTGGATTTCAAAATGTTGGCAACCTCCAGTAAATCTTCCTTAAGTGCAAGCGAGGCTGATTTATTTTCATGTTGAATCTTTTTGAATATCTCCTCACGATGCACGGAAACAGTGTCAGGGGCCATTATCCCTATTTTAACCTGTTTACCATGGATACTTAATACCGTGATTTTGATATTGTTATCAATAGCAATTGATTCCCCCAACTTCCTTGTCAGGATCAGCATTTCATACTCCTATCTTAAAGCTAACTGTTAAACAGCCATACGGTTAATTATCGTATCTAAAGCGTTATCCATCGCTGTTATTACTCTGGCCGCCGCCGAATAGGCATGCTCGAACTTTATCATATTGGTCATCTCCTCATCCAGAGAAACACCTTCAACCGATTGGCGATCGGTTTCGATATTGAAAACTAACGTTTTCTGGTTGGCCGAAATATTCGCCGCCTCGCTGGTTCTTACACCAACCGTTCCAACTATAGCGTTATAGAAATCTCCGAATGAAGCGGTGCCTCCATTCATGGTTAAGCTGGTTCTCAAGCCCGCTATTTTCAAGGCATTGGAATTATCACCGACCTCGCCGTTAAGTGAGGCTGCAACATAATTGTCGTTTTCCTCTATCAGGATATCCAACTCTATATCTTCAGCGCCTGTAGTTGATGAATCGAAGAAATCTCTACCTTTACCGCCATCCAGGCCGTAACCTTCCCGGTGAAGTTCGTTGATTTTTCCAACAAGCTCGACCGCCAGTTGATCGAGTTCGATCTGGCGCTCTACTAAAACCTCATCACGAAGTTCCATCAACCCAGCCAGTTGACCGTTGTTGATATTCGGCGTGGCCGAGGAACCGGTGAACATGACCTCTTTTACGGTTCTCGATCCCTGTTCGGTAACTTCGACCCTCAAGCTGTTAACCTGATTACCGTCAACCAGAGCCATCGATCCTACCAGTACCGTAAAATTGCCGTTTGATTGTTCGATAGTATCGACATTCACGTAATTTGAAAGTTCATCAATAAGATAATCTCGCCGGTCACGAAGATCGTTAGCCGTGTTTCCGGTTAGCTCCGAGGTGGCAATCGATTCGTTTAAAGCAGCCACTTGATCGGCCATATTATTGATATATCCAACGGATTTAACTATATCATTATCCACCGAGGTGGTGAAATCTTCTAACTGATTGCTGAATTGATGGAATGCATTTATCACCAGGCTGGCCTGCTCCTTAACCGAAACACGAGCGGCCTGGCTATCAGGATTCGTACTCAAATCCTGCCAGGAATTCCAAAAATCATCCAGAACCGTACTGAAACCTGTTTCGGACGGCTCGTTGTAAATTCTTTCCACCTGGCTCCATCCCTGCTCCAGGGTTTGCCATTTACCCATAGTTTGAGATTCTTCGCGGAATTGTTGATCTAAAAATACGCTTCTTAATCGCCTGATATCGGTAATCTCCACGCCGGTTCCGAAGCTTCCCAGAGCGGATCTCATCGGATTGGTGGAGTTTAACACTGCCTGTTGACGGGTGAATCCGGGAGTATTGACATTGGCGATATTATGGCCGGTAATATTTAACGAGTATTGCTGGGCCAGCAACGCTCTTTTACCAATTTCTAAACCGACATTTATTCCGTACATAACAATCCCCTTAAACCGATCTATTTACCATGCTTCCCTCTCGCATGGAGGGTTGACCCGGCCCTGGTTTCTGGTATATCGGTGATGGCTTCGAACTAACTATCGCAATCGAATCAGCGATCAACTTGCGTGATCTTTCTATAAGCTTCTTATTTCTCAAGCTTTTCTCCTCAGCTCGCCTGTGCGCGCCAACAATCGATTCCCTGAGCATTTTTAATCGGAAACTGGTTTTCGTATCCAGGTCCGGTAATAAATCACGAAGCTTAATATCATCATCACTCAAACCCAATTCCTCGGACATCCTGGAAACTTCCAACATGCGTTTGTTCTCAAGCTGGGTTACTTGAAGCGTTAAAAAATCGAGTTCACTGTTAGTCTGTTTTAACTCCTCTAACTTTCTGCTGATTATCTGCTTATGTTGCTGATCCAGCAGACCGAGAAATTTGTTGAAGACTTCAAGTTCCTGATTTAAAATTTCCGCTAATTTTTCCATTGATTTATCCATCTACAGTTTGTTATCGGGATTTTGTCAAATTTGATGAGCCCTCGAAAGATTCGAGAACCCGGATCACATATTTTTCTGTCTCCTTATAAGGAGGAACTCCGTTATACTTTTCCACGTTTGCCGGCCCTGCATTATAAGCCGCCAGCGCTTTTTTATAGTCACCATCGAATTTTTTCACCAGTGAGGCTAAATATTTCGTGCCTCCTAAAATATTCTGACGAGCGTCGAATGGATCCTCTACACCCAGCATAGTTGCCGTACCATCCATTAGCTGCATCAAACCTTTTGCGCCTTTAGCTGATACGGCGGTAGTATCACCGCCAGATTCGTGCATAATAACTGCTTTGATCAGTGCCGATTCGATATTGTGTTTTTGGGAAGCTTCAGCTATTATATTATCATAGCTGTTAATTTTATCATGGGATATAACTTGGTTGCTGTTATTGTCTTTTGTTTTAATATATGTACGCTTGTATGATGGCGCATCGGTTATCGCATCGTAAGTTTTAAATTCAGTGTCGCTCAGTCCGGCAATTTTGGCATATGTTTTTACCAGTTGATCACCGATACCGAATGGGCTGCTCTCGGCCATTTTATCGGCCAGGCTTTCATCGAACATCTGGGTGAACATGTCACCACCGAGTCCATCACCGAACAGGTCGGATTCCTCAGAGGCTGCTCTCATCGATTTGAGCATGTAGGAGATAAAAATAGATTCGAACTGCTCGCAAGCTTTTTTCAAACGAGCGAACTCGGCGGCTTTATCTTTATCGACGGCCTTATTAGCCTGTGGCGTTTGGTTTGTTGTATCTACTGCTGTAACTTTCATACTAATCCTATTACATAATTACCAGTTCGGCTCTGAGCGCGCCGGCAGCCTTAAGCGACTGGAAAATCGCGATAATATCGCGCGGCGTAGCGCCTATATCGTTCAGGGCTTCGGCCAGGTCGCCTATATGCGCCTGTTGTTCCACGTGAAGGATTCTGGCTATCTCGGGCTCGGCCGTTACTTGCGCCTCCCGGGTCAGCACGGTCCGTCCCTGTGAGAACGGCTCGGGTTGAGAAACCAACGGCGTCGCCTGAATCTCGATATTTAGATTACCGTGAGCCAGCATCACCGCTGAAATCGTCACATGCTCCCCGGCAACGATCGTCCCGGTTTTCTCGTTTATCACGACTCGTGCCGGAGTTTCCGGGCTTATCATCAGGTTTTCTATTTGCGAGATCAATTTTACTATATCGCCTGATTTATCATGATCTTTGGAAAAGCTGACCTCGATATTCGCCTCATCCAGCGCGTTCGCTTTGAGATCGAGGAAATTGTAATTTATTGCCTGGGACAGACGATTTGCAGTCGTGTAATCAGGTTGTTGAAGGCTCAACCTTATCGTATCGGGAGTCGGGTCGCCCTCGATTTCTTTTTCGATACTGCCACCGTTGGGTACTCGTCCCACGAGCGTGTAATTGTTTCGTATCTGGTCGCCCAAACCGGTACTGATATTGAAACCGCCGATCGAGATAGCTCCCTGGGCAACGGCGTAAACATCACCGCCGGCGTTTGCCAGTGGAGTGTATAGCAGCGTTCCGCCCTGAAGCGAGGTGGCATCCCCCATTGATGACACCGTGACATCGATTTTACTGCCGGTGCGCATATAGGGTGTGAGCTCGGAGGTAACCATCACTGCGGCAACGTTCTTGACTTTTACCTGATCGGGATCGACCGTAACGCCCATTCGCTCCATCATGTTTACAAGCGACTGCACGGTAAACCTCGTCGATTTCGAATCGCCCGTACCCTCGAGACCGACCACGAGGCCGTAGCCCATAAGCGGTGTCGAGCTTTCCACCTGGAATTTGGCGATATCTTTTACCCTTACCTGGCCGGCATGAGGGCTTGAACAAAAACTTGTGATGATTAGTAAGGCTATTAACTTCTTCATTTTAGAATATCCAATTTATCAAGCGGGTTATAAAGCCGGGTCGATGACCATCCGTAACAGTCCCCTTGCTTCGGGTTGATATCTGGGCATCGGCAATTTGAAAAGAGTACACGGTATTGTCATCTGCTACATCCCGCGATCTGACGGAACCGGTTAAAAATAACGTTTCCTCCTCGTTATCGATCTTAACCAGACGAGTCCCCTCGATCACCAGATCACCATTGGGTTTTACCGCTTTTACCGAAACCGTCATCTTGGCTTTCAACGATCCCGATTTCTCGGTTTGACCTTTGCCGTCATATTTCATAGCGTCACCGCCCGAGGCTCCCCACAACGGGATAAAATCCAGAGGTCCCAATCCGGCCGTGCCTTCGGTCGAGGCTTCCGTACTTTTCTCGGTGGTGGTTTTGGCTTTATTCGAGGCGCTGGAGGTTTCGACGATAAGCACCGTTATCAGATCTCCAACATCGTGCGCTTTATGATCGGTAAAGATAGAACGGCTCTTGACATTATCAGCCAGAGCGACACCGCCTATAAAGATGACGACCAGGATAGCGCTCATTATTTTCTTTATCATACTCGATACTCCTTACTTCAGAACTACTGTGAGGGAGTCTACGATTTCGGCTTTAATTATCTTTTTCGATTCGACATTGGAAACTTTTATGTTATCTCCAACGCCGCCTTTCTGACGGGCTACACCTCTGGCACTTACTTTAAGCGCGCCTTTCTCGTAGACGATCTCGACATCATCACCGGGACTGATGACGGGGATCGGCTCCAGCATCGACATATACACGATTGAGCCGGCCTTGATATAGTTTTTCGCCTGTAAGCCCTCGAGCCTGGTAGAATCTATAACCGGCATCTCTCCCCTGCCCGTGATCGTTCGTTTCTCTATTCTAACATCCGTTACCTGCTCGCTCACGTTTATCGGCATACTCGTAACCAGGGCGTCGGTAAGAAGAGTCACGCCTATGGAAACAGGGATAGCTTTGAACAGTTTGCCGTTATCGAAAATCCCCAGGGTGAAAACCGTATTCCCCAGAGGTGATTCCTTGGCGATCTTGAATACTCGAACGCTGTCAAATTCACCGGGAATCAAATTCCAATTGATACGCCTGAAATCGAACTGATATTCGCCGTATTCAGTCGAGTAATTGGTATTGATATATGTTTCCACGGCCTCCTGGATGATATCAGGTGACGGGGTGCATATTATTGAAAGCGCTAAGAGGTAAGCAAACATAATAAATCTCTATCGTTTCAGGTTATTGGCTATCTGGGTCATTTCCTCGGATGTTTGAATGGCTTTGGAATTGATTTCATACGCTCGCTGGGCGGTAATCATATTCACCATCTCGTCCACGATTTCCACGTTCGACATTTCGAGATACCCCTGGTTAATACCGCCGTAGCCGTCAAGAGTAGGCGTGCCAAGAATCGGGTCACCAGAGGCCGCTGATTGCGTGAACAGGTTATGTCCGACAGCCTGAAGGCCACCGGAGTTGATAAATTTAGCCAGCTCGAGCTGGCCGATCTCCTGGGCTTCGGCATCACCGGGGATCAGGACTGATATGGTGCCATCGGGAGAGACATTTATCTCCGAGGCATCAGCCGGAATGGTTATACCGGGTTGGACGAAAAAACCATCAGAGGTAACTATCTGGCCGTCCGCGCTCATTTTAAACGCGCCGTCGCGAGTGTAAGCTATGGTACCATCAGGCATAAGCACCTGGAAGAAACCGTTACCCTCGATCGCCATATCCAGAGCATTACCTGTCATCTGAAGACTGCCCATCGAGTAATTACGCTGGGTCGCCGAGGGTTTGGTACCGTAACCAACCTCGAGATTGACCGGCACCTCGGTACCCGCCGCCGATTCGACGCCGGCAGTTCTCAGTTTTTGATATAAGATATCCTGAAATTCGATTTTCGAACGTTTGTATCCCGTAGTGTTAACATTAGCGAGATTGTTCGCGATAACGTCAACGTTCATTTGCTGCGCGCTCATGCCTGATGCTGCGGTGCGCATTGCCTTAATCATAACTTACTCCTTTATCTTACGCGGCCAAGATCATTCACTGCTTTATCGAGGGTTTCATCCTGAGAATGAATAGCTTTCTGTCCGGCTTCGTATGCCCGGAACGAAACTATCATATCAACCATCGATTCGATTATATTCACATTGGATGTTTCCACGTAGCCCTGGCGTATCTGGTAGCTCTCGGCAGGCTGGGCAGTATCATTCGGGGATTCCGGCACGAAATAACCCTCATCCGCTTTTCGAAGGTTATACGGTTCGGCGAAATCAACCACGCGCAAGTTAGCCACCTGATTGCCATCGACTATAATCATACCATCCTGATTTATCACTATCTCATCGCCATCTATTACCACCGGGCCGGCCTCCGACATAACGTTATAACCATTGCTGTCGATCAGTGTACCCTCGGCGGTCAACTCGAACACGCCGTTCCTGGTGTAGCGTTCGCCCTCGGGGGTTTCGATGACGAAAAAGCCTTTGCCATCGATAGCGGCGTTAAGCGGATTCTCGGTGTCAACCAGCTGCCCCGGCTCAAAATCGATATAGACCTCATCTACCATTGGGACTTCCCATTCGAGATCGGTCACTATACCGCGATTATCATTTCTTTTGGCGTTTTCCAGATGCTGTAGAAATACGCTGTCTTTTTTATATCCGACCGTATTGGAGTTGGACATGTTATTAGCGAATACTTCCTGTTTTAGCATCCGGGGAAGCATCCCTGAACCTGACGTGTAGATTCCTTTAATCATAACTTCCTCGCTATTCTGCCCCGTGTTAATGCAAAGCAATGCCCATGCCCATATAAGCGGGAAATGATATTAATTATATAATCCGGCGAGAGATGATATATCTCATTAATGTATAACAAGTTACATATCGGCTATGCAAAGGAAAGCTGATATATTGGTAAGATTGTCGTAATTCAGGAATCAGTTAGTGGAAAATATTTCTAATAACAGCAGGTTATTTTTTCCTAAGTTCTGGCCATTATTACTATTTGATCATGGCTTATGCCGAATGTACAGCCGTTAATCACCTTGTTGATTTCTCGTTTGAGCATGCCTATACATATAGTAGTACCGGGGTAAACAGTACGATTAGCTACGATCTTAGCTTTTTTATTTTCGTTGAGCTTGGTTATGATTTCCGTTTTTCGTAACTCTAGCTTTTCCAACTGTGCCGGAATAACTACCTGCTGCTCTTTGAGCTGAGCCAAAGCCACTTTCTGGGCGGCATTCAGCTTATTATCTATCTCCAGCCTGACCAGGGTATACATGGCTTTATGTATTTTTTCCCCATCGGCTTTTAGACGCTCCATTTCGGTTTCGATTTCACGATACTCTTTGATCAGCTGTTTGTTGTAGCCAACCCTGACAGTAGTAGAGGTACCCAAATCCGAGCCCAGAACGCCGGCCTCGATCAAATTGGCGGCCGTTACCTTTCCGCCGACAATAACGGCTTTGTTGCCGGTTACGACAACCGCGTTATTGGCTGTGATATTGGCGTTCATAGCGCTGCCGCCAATATTGACATCGTGGCCTGCGAATACAGTCTGGTTTTCGACATATTTTAAAAATACATCCTCGCCGGCTTTAATAACACCTTTACCCGAGCCGACAAAACCACCGTTGGCGACCAGCGAACCTCCACAATTGATTTCAGCGTCCTCAATATTTTTACCGATCTCAATATTTCCCGCGGCTTTAATCGAGAATCCCGCGTGAACCATACCGGCAATCACTATGCTGCCTACGAAATCGAGGTTGCCAGTAGCAGTATCCACATCGGAATTAACTTTGAATGTGTCATCTATACTGATCAGATTGCTCGTATAAGTTATCGACCCGTCTTTGACGGCTATCAACAGATCAGGATTATCTGGGGATACATCGGTGTTTTTACCTTTTGGCAGGGCTTTATCTTTGCCCAGTATGCCATCGATCTTTTTACCCGTGACCGTAATTCCCGGCTTACCCTGGGTAGGTGGTATTTTTTTGGCCAGGGGTTGCCCCTGGGTCGCGTTGTTGATAAGGTTCAGGTTCTTGTAATCGATAAATCCATCATCACCGAGTACCGGAGCTTTGGAACCGGCGTTCTCGAACAACAATTCGAATGCCGCATCCTTTCCTTTTTCAGGCGGCGTTCCTTTTGCCGCTTCGATCACTTTGGAAACTAACTCTTCAGACAGAAATTTCTCGAGCTGCTCGGTATTGATACCTGCCACGATCCCCTGCGAGTTGAGTACTTCCGTTATTTCCTCAACATTAATTGCGCCTTCACCGCTTTTTTTGATAGGTTCGACTTTAAGATGAGCGGTCATCTCATCGCTGGCGATATTAATCGTGAACCTATATGACTTATGATCGACCGTCTTTACGTTCGGTCGGGCCTGAGCAGCTTGTACCATAAAACCTGCTTGTTATTCGTTCTCCATCATCATACTGTCTTTATTGGATGCCATCTGTCGCCAATACGCCCTTTCGATTATCAACGATATTTCGTGGCTCTTAAAGGGTTTGGTGATATACTCATCTGCGCCCATCATAAGCGCTTCCTTGACAGTGTAAGCATCACCGTATCCGGTCATCATTATGACGGCGGTACGAGGCCAGTTGGATTTTATCTCCTTAAGCAAATCGAAACCGTTCTGACCGGGCATCTTTACATCGGCCAGGACTAATTCGAATTGCTTGTTGTTCAAACTTGCCAATGCCTCATCGTAAGTACTCGCCAGGGTTATTTGATAACCCTCCTGTTCAAGAATTTTTAATAACAGATTCCTCATGACGGCCTCGTCATCAACAACCAATATTCTTGCATCTTCTTTCATCTTATTACTCCAAATTTGTAAGGGGGCTTTTTTAATGCCGCTGCCAGTGCGGACATTTCATAACTTTCGCTTTTAATGCAAATTTTATCTACAATAATTTTATCGATCTTATTTTTGCAATATTTAGATAAAAGTTATTATCATTTGTTTACTTGATTACAAATGAAAAGATACATTTATCCATTTCTTTAACATGATTCCTATCTTTCTCTTACCTCTTGCTTCACCATGATTTTTCTATCAGCCCAGAAGGCCGATAGTTTAGTTTTTATATCATCTAGCGTGAAAGGTTTTTTAATAAATGAGTACTTATCGATACCTGGTATTTCCATATCCAAATCAGGCAAATCGACACCGGCCGTGATTAATACATGGACAGGATTGCTGCTTGAGTTAATTTCATTTATGATATCAATACCGTTTTTATCCGGCATTACCAGATCGGTTATAACAAGGTCGAATTGACTGCTTTTGATCAATTCGATGGCCCTGACGCCGCTGGTAACCGCCACAGCATTAAAACCGAGCTTTTCCAGCATCTCCTCTAATACATTCAGGACATCGATTTCATCATCAACTATTAATACCCGATACTGCACTTTGCCCCCGTTAAATAGACTTCTGTTTCACCTCATTCAGCATATTCATGATTTTCTGGCTATCATCGAGGATTGTCTGCAATGAGGTTTCGATCCCCTCGATCGTATCCGTATCCAGCTTGCCCTGGTTTTCGTGAAGGATATCGTATTTCGGTTTTTCCGATTTCGCCGCCTTCACCACCATGCTCATATTTTTCACCGCCAGGGTTGCCTCGTTTACCAGTTGACTTAATTTGCTGTTTACGTTCGGTTCGAGCTTTTTATTGAAAGACATCTTAGCCGCCGCTACAGCGATATTCAAAGCCAGAATCTGAATCTGCTCGGAGATTGACTCTATATGATCCACTAAATTTCGTCTGTTTTTGTTCATCTCAAACCATCAACAATTCTTGCACTTTGGTTTTCAGCTCGGTCAGGTCATGGGATTTTACCAGATAAGCATCCGCCAGCCATGATGTGAAATCGTTCTTGTAAGTGGAATAAGCCGAATTTAAGATGACCGGTACGCCGTTTTTCTGATTTCTCAGAACATCCAGAACCTGCAGGCCATCCTTCCCCTCCATTTTGATATCCAGAATTACCAGATCGATATCATTCGGTTCATTAACTCGTAACAATGCCTCATCACCGGAGCCGGCCAGAAGTACGTTAAAGCCATCCTCGCCGAACTCTTTCTCGTAGAGCTTCCTGATTGCGGGTTCGTCATCCACAATTAATATGGTGCTCATTATTCCTCCTTAAACACAGGCAGTTCTAAATAGAACCGCTTTTCATAGCCTTCCGCAGCCTCCAGGCCGATATTCCCCCGGTAATATTTTAGTATCTCCAGGGTCGTCGAAAGCTGTTCCAATCGTTCGTGCCCGCCCCCCAAATAGAAACTCCTGTATATATTTTCGGCAAATTTTCCTTTAAAACCATCAGAGTCGAAATATATTAACGCTCTGTCGTTTTTATTTGAAATAATCAAATTTACTTTTACACGCTTATCATTGATCATGTTTACATATTTCAATATTATTACCAATGCCTGCCTGAATAAATCCGGATCGGTTTTTACTTTTACCTGGTGATCTCCGATTATCTCGATTGCGGGGATTTTCGAACCTGTCATTCCGATATCCACCGCCGAACTTACCAGATCCTGGAGATCGCATACTTTATCATTCGATATCTCATAGTTCATCAGGCTTGTGAATTTTTCCAGCGACTGGCTTATTCTTTCAACCTGTTCGATTATAATATTAAGGTACTCGAAATTTTTCTCTTCCTCATGCATGGATTTCAACATGTTTTTCGTAAATCCGCCTATAATTGTAAGGGGATTCCTGATCTCGTGAGCGACATCGCCGGCCATGTTCGCCAGAACCGTGAGTCTCTCGGCTTTGATAACGTTTTCACGGCTTTTTATGATTGTTTGGTTTGCCACTTCCAGGTCGCTAATCTTTTTCTCTAGGTTCTCGTACAGGCGGAAATTCTTTATCGAATCGCTGGCGTATCTTGCGAAAATCTCCAACAGGCGAAGATCGCTCTCGGTGATTTCCTTGCGCGTGATAAAATTATCGGCGATCAATACGCCCTGAAGATAGTTCTGACCGATAAGCGGTACGACCGCCAATGGACCGGGACCGATCATGGTATGAAGCTCGGCATTGGGTTCGGAGGCCAGAGTTTCCTCATCGATTAGCATAGATTTCTTTTCCAGCGCCGCCTTGGCGAAAATATTATCTTTATCCGTGAGCGAGATTACGATATTGGCCAATAAATCGTTTAGTGGCTCCTCCTGATCGAATTTCTTTTTCAGCACCTCGTTGAACATGGTTTCCAGGCTAATCTCGCCGCTGGAAAGCTTGTCCCATATCTGATGTGCTTCTTCGGGTGAGGACGGCCCGTTGGCCAATGCGCCTTTCAAACAACATTGCTCATCGCAGGTAAGAAGAATGAAAGCCCGGTTAAATCCAAGTCCTCCACCGGCGGTAACGCCGATTAGCACCAGCTTTAGAATCGTCTCCAAATTTTCTGCCTGGTTGAACGCCCTGACCGCCTGGCTGATAAGTGAAAGAATTACCAGTTCGGACTTATAGTTATACAAATCCTGCAGCGGCGTTTTCAAATCGAATGCCAAACAAATTATATCATTACTATTGGGAAGTTTTTCGATGAAAATTGTGTGTTTGCCATCAATGTTTTCGGCGTAGAAAGGCAAACCGGAATTCGTGTAAAAAGTTCCTCCGGTTTCACCATCCTGGCCATGCCTCAGCAACATAGGCAGCGAATTCTTGAGTTTGTCGATCCATACCGGATCATCCCCAAGTCTGCCGCCGCTATATTTCGGCCGGCCGGTCGAATCGAGCATCAGGTATCCGGCGATATCGGCTCTGACCAGTTCCCGGAGTTCCTTTTCATCGAATGTCTTTTCAAAGACCCCATCTAGCACATCTCACCAGCCTTGACCGATTTACTAAGATTTATAACTCTCCGCGAATCGCCTTTCACGTAATCCTCGGTTACCAACGAATCCAGTTGCCTGAATTTTTCAGTAATCTGAGCGATCACGGATGCCTCTTTATCTATCGCTTTGAGCCGTTTAATTATCGATGGATTAGAACTTTTCATGGTCATGAGTAAAAACTGCGCATTGCCCGCGATAATCGCCAGCGGATTATTTATTTCATGATTAAGCGTCGCCGCCATCTCTGCGGCAGTCTGCTTTTTCTCCAAATCCACGAGTTTTGCCTGCGTGTGTTTGAGCTTCTCGTTTATCACCAAAAGCTCGTTGTTTTTCTTTTCGAGGTGATGTTCGTAAATCATGCGCTCGATCGTAACGGCGGTTTCCGCGGCTATAATGCCAACGATCTGCATATCACGCTCACTGAATGAGTTGGTTTCCTCATGCGCGAAATTGATAACTCCGATCAGTTCATCCTTGAACACCATCGGAACGGACATAAATGACCTGACATTCGCGCCGCCATGATTTTTCCGAAGATTGTTTAATACCACCGGCCGCTTTTCTTTAGCCACCCATGCGGAAAATCCCATACCCATCTCGAATTGAACGAAACTGATAAGTTCTACACTGCGACCGATTTTAGCCGCCTCGTGAAGTCTCCCGGTTTCGAGCGAGACCAGGTATAAAGAGGCCGACCTGAAATCTATCACCTCTCCTATCAATTCCAGGATTTTCACGAATGTCTCCTGATTGGATGGGGATAGCTGAACCAGAGAACTAATTTCGTACAAAAGAGCCAGTTCTTTTTCTAACTGACATTTTGTGCCAACTTGCTTTTTTCGCGGCACCTAACCCTCCTTGGTTGTAGATATATCATGCATAGTTAAACACGCGCTCGCTCTCGATGAACGCACCTGCCACAATCTCTAAGAATGGCGTGAGCTTTAGCGGTTTGTACACTATTTTGTCGATCCCTACTCCTTTGATAAGCTCGATATCGTCATCGAAGCTATCACCTGTTACCGCCACTATCTGTACACGTTCATCGATATCGCGTATCTGGCGGATAATATCCAAATCATCCTCGATATTTTTCGACATACCGAGCACGTACAGGTCGTAGGCTACCGACCTGATAAAGCTCTCACCCTCGTGTTTGTTCGAGGCGATGTTGACCTCGCAACTCAGGTAGTTCGATAATATCTTCGAGAGTACGATTCTCGTCAAACGATCGGGCTCGACAATCAGCACTTTCTTCATTATTAGAGATTTTGCAGGTTGTGCTTTCCTGTACATTTTTTTATCAGCCCCCACGCTTCTTTATTTTATCGTGAATATCTTTCGATAATTTCTCGGCCAGTAGTTTCTCGGTTTCGAGTTCCAAGACCTGTTGAGCGGTGTAAGGTATCATGAGTCCGCCAACATTCGGATCGTTATCGATAAATTGCAGTACCCGCGCCCCCTCGTTCGAGACATTATACTTTTTTATCATTTCCGGGTCGGCGCTCTTGCGGTCATATAGTTTAACCTGCGCTACAATCTCATAATTTTTAGTATATACGAAAATAAACATCGGAATATGAAACGCGAGATTGACTTTCCAGCCACTCTGCAATATATCGAATTTTACGATATATCGGCCGCTGTTATTGTGGGCGGTGTCATCGGATTCGTTCATAATAAGCGCTACATTATATGGTTTTTGGCTCGATCTTAATTCGAAATCACGATAGAAAAATTCGGCAATCCTGCCGAGAGGCTCGACCGGAATTTCTGATTCTGAGAATAACGCGGTGATATCAACAAGCGATGAATCATCTGAGTGTATAGAGATGTCCCCTGCTGACGCCGTACCGAATAGTGAATACACTATTCCGAGCGTCAGGATCAGCAAAATTCTCATGATTTTACTTTTACATGCTTTCTGCTCTCAACCTGCTGCCTGTATACGAACTGGACAATAGCCTGCTGAAGAGCTTCATCGAAGAAATTAACGGATGACGGCAGAACTTCATTGATATCCAGGGCCAGCTTGCTCGCGGCTTGATCCTTGGTAAGAAACTCTATACCGGTTAAATATTCCACCCGTTCGTTCTCGTCATCCGTAGCCTGTTCGTGACGTTTGACCACGCCGAGAACGTTCTCCAATCGTTGGCTGTTTTTAAGCCAAAAATTCAGAAGTACTAAATTATCACGCTTTAAAGAGGCATCCGTGTTTAGAAGTATGCCGCCTGCAGATATATTCAATAGCTCGCCTTTTAGATTCAGGCTCAATTCCGGTTCGCTGTCGGCGGTCATCCTGACCACCTTGAAAGCCACCTCTCCGGCAATATCGATTCTTACGAACCGCCGCCGTTGGGAACGATTGATTCCCGAGACGGCTTTAATCGTCATTATGTCCTCGCGATTAGCATCGATAGATACGATAAGCGCCTCGAATCTGTAGGCGGCGTCATCACGATTGAAAGTTACATCAATACGATCACCGGAGTTAAGCTGCTTGTTTCCTGATAGGCGGACGGGTTTTTCTATAACCAGCAGGTTTTTATCGAAATCCTCGATACGAGACACATATTCAGTGACTTGATCCTGATTGGAATATTCGATTTCCAATCTTTCCCATAGCCTTAACATACTTTTAGGTGTTTGTTTCGATTTCGCTTTGTTCATTTTGCCTCTCCCCCGGCTTCGCTTTTGTTCAACCTCGCCTGCTCCATTGCCATCTCCAATAGATTCTTGGTGTAGTTGACAGTCGAGGCGTCGCCTTTCTTGCCCATAACGATATCTCTGCCCATCTTAATAGTCTGGTTAAAATACTGCCCGGCCTCATCGCGTTGCCCTACACGGCGGTACAGTTCTGCGATAAGGTAAGCGGCTTGTACTTGCTGAATACCCTGGCTAATTTCGCCGCCGGTTTCGTATGCTTTCTGATAATATTCAGCTGCTTTTTGCATCGCCTCGGCCTCGTTAACAGGGACTTCATCCCATTTACCTTTGGCCGTTTCAAGAAATGTGGTAAATCCCGGGTAATCGAAGAACTTGTCCTCATCCACTGCCTCCTGGCCGGTGAGAGATTTTTCGGCGTTCTTGAACAGGTCGATAAGCTTGGAACCTGCTTCCGCCAACGGACCGATAGAGGCGGACATGTTGGCAATAACTTCCTCGATCTGCTTTTTATGTTCCTCGGCTTCCGGGGTATCGCTAAAAGCGGAACTGAAATCTTTATTTATCATATTTTTTATACTACTGACTTTCGCATCATAATTAGGCACGAGTTGATTGGCCACCTGGGCGGCGCCTTTTAATTCCTGGAACAGTCTGGCATTTTGGGATATTTGCGAACCTGTTCCGCCGTTTCTATCCCTGAACAGCCAGGCGATTCTCAAGAAATACCTTCCGATATCGAGATTGACTTTCCGCCCGCTGAATTTAGCATCATAAATACCGAGTAATAATTTAATTACAGCCGTTTCGAATGGAAAAGTACTCTGGTCGAGTTTCGAGCCCAAAAATAAAATGATACCATTTTTATCGGCCAGGTCTGAGAGGTGTTTTTGCTGTATGTTTTTTTGACGATAGGTTTTGAACGAGCTGTCTTTTTGCCAGTTTTTGAATTCGTTATTAAACTCCCTGGTGTAAAAACATTTCTGGCAAGTTGCCATGAAAAATAAAAGGGGATCGAATTTCTGGTAAGCCGGATCGACCCATGTTCTGCCAGTCGGCTTGAAATCCCTGTCCCGTCCGCTTTCGGTATAAGCGCCGTTTCTGATATTCTCGAATTTGTTAACGGTTTTACACACCGGGCACTCCAGCTCGGTATAAAAAAATGGTTCTTGTGCTTTGCTCATCTATCTAACCCTCTATATATAGTTTCCCTAATTGTATCGGCAAAGCCGGTTATTCCTGAATAGACATACTAAACATGAGCTTTTGCTGAATTGCTAAAGCGTGTATTGCCAAGCTTTTCCGAGGCTATCAAAAGATCGATTTCTGATTTGGATATACCAAGCAATCGGCCGATTTTCCTCGGATCCTCTCCCTGCCTTATCATTGTGAGGGCTTTTTGCTCTTTATTCTGTCCGTTATTCCGGTCGCGGCTGTACACCTGTTTTTCGATAACCGGTTCCGGTTTTTCCAGATTTTCCAGCTTCTCAGCGATATCAGAAAGGCGATTCAATGACTGGTTGATCAGCTTGAGATTGGCGTGAGCTTCACTGGTGTGGAATTGCTCCTGCTTGTGCATTTTAGATAGTATAACAATCGATAATGCCAGGTTGGCTACTACTATCGCCGTTATAATCCATATATATTCAAAAAACATACTTCCTCCTTACGCTATATAATCTATCTTCTTCTTTTCGTTTTGATCCGAATCGTTAGTCGTTCCCGATGAACTCTCATCGGCCTGTTCTTCTTCATTTTCTTTTTTCGCCTGTTGTCGTTTTTCTTCCTTGCGCTTGTCGTCCCGATTGATAGTGATCTTATCGGATTTAGGCAGATCGGTTACGCGCTCCTTACCCTCGGCAACTTTCTTTTGCAATTCCTGGGCGAATTGTTTTTGCGACTCTTCTGGAGTGGACTTCTGTAACTGGTGAACCTTTTCCAAAAGCTGAGTTTTGGATAGGTTATCCTGCAAGTCGACCGGTCTAACCATAACACCTCCGGTCAAATCCTTTCGGGTTAGCTTACTTCCTAAAGAGCGAACTTCTCCCTGATCAAGCCTCTCAGACGTTGCACCGACTTGGTGTGTATCTGGGAAACCCTCGATTCGGAGATCAGCATGACCTCGCCTATCTCCTTGAGAGTCAGTTCCTCGTAATAGTAAAGGGCAACTACCAAACGTTCCTGTTCGGATAACGAACTGATCGAGTTGATCAAAAACGCTCGCAGTTCAGACCTTTCCAAATCATTTAACACGTTTTCATTTGCTTGATTTTGCACAGTCTCGATTCTCGGTACTTGACGGTTATCATCCTCACGGCAGATGAGCTCATCGAGAGACAAAAGCATCGTCGATGAAACATCACCTAGCGCCGACAACAATTCATCGGTATTCATATCGAGCTGCTTGGCAAGCTCCGTTTTATTGGGCGATCTTCCGAGAGTATTTTCGAGCTTCGTTTTAGCCCTGTCTATCTCTCTCGATTTCGCCCTGGTCGAGCGCGGAACCCAATCCAGCGCTCTGAGTTCATCGAGAATAGCTCCCCTGATACGCGGCACGGCATACGTTTCGAACTTTACGCCGCGAGCCGGATCGTAATTGTTGAATGCCTCGATCAAGCCGATAACACCGGTGTTTACCAAATCGTTGTACTCGACAGATTTCGGAAAACCGGCGGCCATTCTGCTGGCTACGTTTCTAACCAGTTGAAGGTATTCCTTCAGGAGCTTATCCCTAACTACGGGATCCATAGTTTTTTTGTAATTTTCCCAAACTGTTTGATTAGCCATAGACTTCCTCTGTAGAACTAAGCGTTTTCCACTCATTGTTATTTTATCGACCCTTTCCCTATCATCTCGTTAAACGGCTTAACTTTTTAATATTGATGTTTCAGTATGAAACCGTGCGGATTGCTTGAATATGCTCGCAATTCTCAAGAAATCCGAAGCCGCCGGACTGCCTTTACCACTCGTTAATAGCGGTTGTTGTTCAATCACCGATTCAGCCAAAAGCGAATCGTTATGGATGTAGTCTGATTGTTCAAATTTACTGTTGATGAAACGTTCGGTTAAGATATCGAACCTTGTTTTGAGCGAGGCTGCCTCATCCGCGGACTTTACCATATTGAAAAGCACTCCGCAGCGCGTGGCTAAGCCATCCTGGTGAAGCGCCTTAGCCAGAGCGTAGGCGCTGGCAATCGCCGTCGGATCAGCCGTAGTAACCAGCATCGACAAATCCGATAAGCCGGCCAGCGTGTAGGACACCGGACCGGCGCCGGTCAAGCTGTCGAACACCACGCAATCGTAACCACTGGATGCTTTGACTATCTCGCTCAGGAAAAGCTCTATTTCCTCCTCGGACAATATCGAGTAGGAATCGTCTATCATTGAATTGTATAGTCCGACATTTTCACCAATGTTTATAACCGGCTTGATACCTTTAAAGCCCTCGGTCGCGCCACAGTTGGCAAGATGGTTCAAGTCTCCGCCGCCCGCATCGAATAGAAGCGTACGTACGCCGAACTTCCCCATCGCCAGAGCGAGGTTAAGGGCGATTACGGACTTACCGACTCCGCCTTTGCCCGAAAGTACGGCCACACCTAACACTTTATCTACTGCCATATACCGACCGCTTCCATTTCCCATTCCGGTTCGCTAATCTCAGTTGTCTTCACGGAGGTGAGTATGTCGGCCAGTGATTCGCTGGAGGCAATATTGAATTTACCGGGTATCTCGCGCGAACCACTCATGTACGAGAGTTTCTTGCCGGACTCGATTGCGGCGGTGATCACGCCGCCGGGCGCTTGAGTCTCATCCAGCTTGGTGATGAGGATTCTATCGATACCGAATTCATCGAAAGTGCTTATCAAACGATGAATATCTCTACTCGGCGTCGAGGCGGCCGCTACCAGGTGCAGCTCATGAAGGTTGGCAGCCCTGATAAGCGAATGGAGCTCTCCCAGTTCCTTATCGTCATTGGGACTCACTCCGGCTGTATCGACTAAAATCAATCCCTCCGGCTGTGACTTAATCGCCATGGACAGTTCCTCGGGTGTATAGACGATACCACAGGGGCAGCCTAAAATTCGGCAGAACGATTTCACCTGATGGCTCGAATCGGCGCGGTAATTATCGGTGGTGACTATTGCCACCTTTCGATTTTGCTCTACCTTGAACTGAGTCGCCACCCTGGCGATCGCCGAGGTTTTGCCCGAACCTGCCATACCGATGAACATCACCACCGTAGGGCCATTGTCTTTTAGCCTGATAGGATGACCGTCGGGGATCATTGAACACAGAGTTTGAGTTACCCTGGCAGCTATCTCGTTTTTATCCAGCCCGAAACCATCCTCGGAGTTCGATATCCGCGAAACCACTTTGAACGCCAGTTCCTCTGAAAGATTTTTTGCCATCAACTCCCTGCCGACAGTCAGCATCTCGGAGGAAAAACTTCCGAAAAACGAACCTGCCGGGCGGGTTTTGTTTTGTTCTGAAAACGATTGTTTGAGATTAGCTATCTCTTTTGATAATTGCTCGAGTTTCTCGGAGGGCATGTCGCCCGATGGCTGGGTTTCGGTCTTTGCCGAACCTGGTATTCTGCTCTCCTTCGGCTCGATATTAACAGTTTCATTCGAAACATTGAAACGAGGCTTTTGCTCCTTTTCAACAGCCGCGGTTACTTCAACATTTTTACCGTTACCGGCTCCTCCTTTTTTGTTCATCCTTGTTTTAAGAATGACAGCATCCTCGCCCAGCTCTTTCTTTACCTTGGCCAAAGCCTCGGGCATTGTCGGGGCGATGAATTTTTTAATTACCATCTGTCAACCTCACAGTTTTTATGCTTTCAACTTCTATTTCCGGAAGAATTTCATTGTACGATATCACCGCCAATGTCGAATCGATAGGCTTTGTGAATCGCTTTAATACCAGCCTGATATTAGGCGCCGCCAGAATAAGCGGTATATACCCCTGAGCCTGCATCTCCTCGGTACCCAATGACAGCGCCTTATGCGCTTGCGCGGCCACTTCCGGAGGTAATGTCAATATCAAGCCATGCTTGGTTTGCTGAATCGCTTGCGAAACTATCTGTTCGAATTCGGGATCGAGAGTCATTACGGTTAAACCGCCTACCGAATTCAGATACTGCTCGGTTATGGTGCGGCTCAAATTGTGACGGCAATACTCGGTGAGTATATCGGGGTCTTTCGTGGATGACGCGTAATCGCCGATAGTTTCCAGGATGAGCGGTAGATCCAGAATCGGAATTCTTTCCTCGAGCAGGTTCTGGAGAATTTTCTGTATGATACTTATAGTAACCTGTCCGGGAATGATCTCTTCGACCAAGGCCGATTGTTCGGCCCTGATATTCTCAATCAGATTGGCGGCCTCCTGGCGGGTGATGAATTCAGAGGCATGCAATTTGATAAGCTCGGTCAAATGAGTGGCTAAAACAGCCGCCGGTTCGACTACCGTATAGCCGCGTGACTCCGCCTGCGATTTCATACCTTCGCTTATCCATTTGCCCTGAAGACCGAACGCCGGTTCGAGCACCTCGGAACCGTCTATTTGCCTGGTTACGAATCCGGGATTGATAGCCAGTAATTGTCCGGGATACAACTCCGAGGATGCCATCTTGTGACCGCGAATTTTTATCTGATATTCGTTCGGTTTTAACTGCATATTGTCGCGGATACGAATGGGCGGTACTAAGAATCCCATCTCGGAGGCTATCTGCCGCCTGATCATGCTGATCCTGTCGAGCAGATCCGTACCCATCGAAACATCAACGAGAGGAATAAGAGCGTATCCGATTTCGATCTCCATCGGATCTACTTTCAGATATTCCTCCATTTTCTCGGGTGGAGGAATCTCTTTCTCTTTCTCCTCAGCGATTACCTCTTCGGCCTTTGCCTCATCTTTCTTCATTGCCTGTATGGAGGTGTAAGCTATCGCTCCGGTTATTCCACCAAGGAGGATAAACGGCAGCGTTGGCATGCCGGGAACTATACCGAACAGGGTCAATATCATCGAGGCAATCATGATCGCACGGGGTTGTAACGTAATTTGCCGGGTTAAGTCTTTACCAAGGTTGGAGTCGGATGCTGCGCGCGTTACCACGATACCTGCCGAGGTCGATACGATCAGGGCGGGTATCTGCGTAACCAGTCCGTCACCGACTGTCAGCAGTGTGTAGGTGGTTAAAGCCTGACTTACCGGCATATCGCGCTGGACCACGCCGATAACTATACCACCGATGACGTTAATCAGTGTGATCAAGATACCGGCGATAGCATCACCCCGAACGAACTTCGAGGCGCCGTCCATTGCTCCGTAGAAATCAGCCTCCTGACTGATATCCGAACGGCGTTGCTTGGCGTCGGACTCGCTTATCAGACCGGCGTTCAAATCGGCGTCGATAGCCATCTGCTTACCCGGCATGGCATCCAGAGTAAACCTGGCGGCCACCTCGGCAATACGGCCCGCGCCCTTGGTGATAACCACGAACTGGATAATCACCAAAATAGCGAAGATAATGAAACCGACTACGTAATTACCGCCAACGACGAAATTACCGAACGAGGCGATAACATCACCCGCATATGCGCTGCCCAAAATTAAACGGGTTGAGGCGACGTTCAAAGACAGCCTGAATAAGGTGATAATCAAAAGCAATCCCGGAAATACCGAAAGCTCCAGCGGACGCTTGATATACATCGTTACCAGAAGAATTACCAGTGAGAGCGTGATATTGAACGCCAGCATGAAATCCAGAAACGCCGGGGGTAACGGCAGAATTAGAATAGCCAATATGGCGACAACCGCCACTGCCAGTACTATATCCGAGTACTCGGTGATCTTCGCTAGGATCGAACTACTGGTTTTAATCTCTGGCATCAGGCTTTACCTTTCAACTTGTACACATAAGCCAGCACCTCGGCAACCGCTTTGAACAGCTTGGCGGGTATCGCCATACCGACCTCGACAGACTTGTATAATGCTTGCGCCAACGGTTTATTTTCGACAACCGGCACGCCGGCCTCTTTTGCGACTTCTTTGATTTTCTGGGCTATTAAACGTTGTCCCTTAGCCACTACCATCGGCGCGGCCATGTTATCGGAATCGTATTTCAGGGCAACCGCCAGGTGAGTCGGGTTGGTGACCACCACGTCGGCTGTTTCAACCTCTTGAAGCATTCTCTGGCGAGCCATCTCGCGCTGGATACGCTTGATCCGCATCTTGATCATCGGATCACCATCCATCTGCTTCATCTCATCCTTGACCTCTTGCTTGGTCATCTTCATGCTCTTCTCGTGTTCGTATTTTTGGTAGGCATAATCGAGAGCGGCTAAAAACAGGAGCGCCAGTGAAGCACGCAGGACGATCTTCAGGGCGGTCTTACCCATAAACGTAATCATCTGCCCGAGTTCCTGATCGGCCAGCGGGATGAAATTCACCATTTCTGATTTGTATGTGAAATAAACGATAGTGGCTATGATGGCTATTTTGATCGAATCCCTGAAAAAATTGAATAAAGTTCGCATCGAGAAAATGCGTTTCAAGCCTTTCAGGAGATTCAGTTTTTCCAATTTCGGTTGGATCGACTCGAGTGAGATCATGAATCCCACCTGGGCAATATTGATAAGGATAGCGACCACGGCCAGCATCAGAAGTACCGGCGCTAAAATCCCGATCAGCGTATTACCATTGGTCAGGAATAGCTCATAGAAATTAGTCGGTGTGATTTCGGTTCCTAGTTTGCTGAAATTATACTGGAACGCTCCAGCGAATCCGGTCAGCAGATTATTGTAGAAAATGCCTAGCGCGACGACGCCGGTCAAAATAATAAACACGGAGCTGAGCTCCTGTGATTTTGCTACCTGACCTTTCTTTCGCGAATCTTCCCGTCGCCGGGGTGTCGCCTGTTCGGTTTTTTCGTCTTGACTGTGTTGTTCCGCCATAACTACGCCGGCCTCATGGCCAAAATTAAATTGTTAAGGTCCGAGTTCAATCCCTGCAGAAGCTTGGAAAAAACATAGCCCACGATCGGCATCGAGGCGCCTAACATGAAAAGCCCAACAGAGATTTTTAATGGGAAACCAATAATGAATATGTTCATCTGGGGTACGGTTCTGGCAACTATACCCAGGGAGACATCAAGTAAAAACAACGTTACGATACACGGCGCGCCCAGCTTTATCCCCTGCGCCAGCGAGCCAACCACCGCCCTTACCAACACCTCGCTGGTGAGATGCGTGAAGGTGATCTCGCCCAACGGTATGATATGAAAACTACCGGTTATGGCCGAAAGCAGCATGTGATGGCCGTCAAGCGCCAGAAATATAAGCATCGCCAGCAAAAACTGAAGCTGCCCGATAAGCGGCACCTGTGTTTGCGAGTTGGGATCGAGTACGTTTACGATACCGAAGCCCATCTGCATACCGATGAGATTGCCGGCAAACTGTATGGCGATAAAAATCAGTAGCGAGGTGAACCCAATTGCCAGGCCGGCCATTACTTCCTTTGCCAGTATAGCAACCATGGAAAGTAAATTCGGCGGCAGGTCAACCGAGGTAGTTACCGTGGGAAGAAGAATAAGGCTGATTAATAAAATCAAACCTAGTTTTACCATTGATGGCACATTGCGATGGCCAAACATAGGCGCAACTGTCATAATCCCACCTACTCGCAGGATGACTAACAGTAGCTTTTCAAATTCGAGGGCTGAAAGCTGCAACAACGACATTAAAGATTCTCCTTCTCTATCGTCATATAGCAAGGCTTGTGCCCTTATTTTGATGCTTTATAGCTAATTGTATTTACTTATGGGATAATGAGTTATCTATGTTTATTCAGTATATCGGCAGGCTCCGGTAAATATTGAGCGGAAAATAATTCCGAAATGGCGTAGAAGGATTTTCCATAAGGGTAATTCTGAAACAGTTAATGAAACATCAATAGTTCGATTATTGATTAAAGAGAATGTGATATAAATCGCTGAGATTGTTCTACTTAATCAGCAACATCTTCCGGCTCAGCGTCAAATCACCCGCCTCCATGCGATAAAAATACATCCCCGAGGCGTAATCATCAGCCTGCCATAGCGCCTGATGGTTACCCGCCGGTAATGTCTCATCCACCAGCACCTCTACCCTGCGGCCGAGGATATCGTATACCGTAATCGTGACATGCTCGGGTTTGGGCAGCGCGAAATCAATCGTGGTAGCGGCATTGAACGGGTTGGGGTAGTTCTGAGTCAGGATATAGCTTTTAGGCAGCGGTTGCTCATCATCCCGGATAGCGGTGACACGATCTACGAAATTGTAATTACGCGTCATCAAATTATCATGCCCCTGCATCGGCCATTGATCGGGCGGCCCGGTGGAATCGGGAAACTGGAAGACCTCCAGATATACCGAATCTATCGTATAAATACTATCGGGATATCCCACCAGAGTGCTAAGCGCCATATAATATTGATTATCAGAACTGTCAAAATGGAAAATTGGCGGACACCCCACGCTGGAACCTTCGACAATCACTGGATATCCGGGCAAATCTTGCCCGTGATGATCCGAGCCATAGAAACAACTGTAAATATCTTCATTTTCAGGATCCCAGTACTGAGTGTTGAAATCGAAAAATATCTCACAATCATTGTCACCATCTACATCAACGGCTATTATATCCGACATCGGCATTCTTGGCCGGCCATCCGGCTTATAAAATTCTACCGGCCAACCATCAAGAGGATTGCCATCAACATCAACAAAATAAGTATATACATCCATTGAAAAGCCTATTTCGGGGATACCATCAGAATTGATATCCGCGATCGTCGGCATATTCCAATCATAAGCATCGGGGAACATGATCGGCCAGCCCTCCTTTGGCTCTCCGGTATGTTCGTAAATCGCAACATAACTCGCGATGGAATCCAGCGTGACTCTCTGTGCCGATAAAACTATCTCCAGATACCCATCAAAATCAACATCACCAAGAGTAACAGCGTTATGAGCCTCGAAAAAATAAGGATATTCAATGGTTTTTATAAGGAAATCCTCGATCATTGTCCCATCATAGCGAAAGGCATAAACACAGTCATTACTTTTAACTATATACTCTAAGAATCCATCAAGATCAAGGTCACCAACCGCAGCACCACCGTTCACGGACTGGTGATAAATATCATCAGGTAAATCCACCGGCCAGCCCGGTTCAGGATTACCGAACCTGTCGATGCAATAGATTAATTCTACTTCGTCATCGTAAAATATCAATTCATATTCGCCGTCAGCATCGAAATCGGCTACATTCGGACAAATTATGGTGCTGTATATAATTGGAAAATCGGGAAAGATCGTGCCGTCATCATCTATGATATATAGTTTATTAAGAACTCTGGCAGGAATATCACTAACGAAATAACCGTTTGCCACCAACTCATCCTTACCATCGTGATCCAAATCCACAATCGTTATTCTTCCGTGTATATGAACTTCATCCTCGTAGACAGGCCAACCGTTGTAATAGGAGCCATTCATGTGGAATTTATTATTATCGCCTGAGGGCGTGCTGTAAAATATCGCTAAATCAGCATCGCATGCAAACCGCGGAATGTTTTGTTCGGCGTATGAGGTTAGCAAACGGCTATAAGGCCAGCCATCTAGAAGTTCAGGCACCTGAGAGAATGAATCCGAGAAGCTGAATATAAACAGCAACACGGCCAATAATATTATTCTATTCATAAAACTCTCCTATGATAAAAGTCTACTCCAAATTTCAGTTATCTGTTTGCTAACACAAAGTTAGGGAAATCTTCAAACACCCAATTATTTTTCAAGGTGTCATAGATTATTCCCAGTAATTTTCTGGCTGTGGCAATGATAGCCTTACCGCTGCCACGACGGTTTTTTATACGATTGTAATATTTACTCAAGTAATGGTTATATCGTATGGCAACAAGCGTACACTGCACCAGTGTAGTCCGACCAATCTTAGAACCACGCTTGGTAATCCGACCATGATGCTGAATCTCGTTTGAATTGGAAACTCGCGGCACTACGCCAAAATATGAGGCCAATTTATCTTTGTCCGAAAAATCAGCAACATCACCAATTACCGAAAGCAACACTGTAGCTGATTTGCTGCCGATTCCTTTGATGCTGGTCAGGTTCTTATGCCCGTTCAACTTGCGACCCTGATCCTCTATCTGTTTGTCCAGCTTTTTTATCCCCTCATTCAAACTGCGAATCTGATCAACCAATACCTCAAGCTCAACAGAAACAACCTCATCAAAATTCATCTTTAGAACCCGCTCCAAACTCTTGTTGCTGGAGTAGGCCTCCTTTTTACTCTTGATACCATGATGATTGAGTATGTTGTGTATTTTATTCTTCAAAGCTGTACGTAACTTGACCAGCTTGTCCCGTGTCCCAACAAGTGAACTGATCTGCGCTTTATCTTTCGTCTTTAATCGGGCTTTCGGCAACATGTCTTTGCTCATAAAATAGGCTAAGTTCCTGGCATCGTTTTCATCCGTCTTACTGACTGATGATTTGATTATCTCAAATTTGTTCGGATCGACGACAACAACTCGCTTGACCAAATGCGATATCTCATCAACGAAATAACGAGTGTTGCCAGTGGCCTCAACCGCTACACAATCCGTCTTTTTTAATCCTCGTTTAAATTCCTTTAGATCCTTTAGCCGATACTCCTTGATCCTCTCCCGACCACCGGCTGTCAGGTAACACACGGTCAAACTGTTTGTGTGAAGGTCTACTCCTAAGTACCTCATCTTCTTGCTCCATTCTATGGTTATCACTGGAGCAGACTCTCTGTCGGCGCCTACCAAACTCCTATTCAAGGTCTTTGCCTTATGGTGGCAATTCGGTTACAGGTCTGATTAATCTCCTTTACGAGGTCTGGCCTCAAGCATTCAGTTCAGCCTATAACCTATCCGCTCCAGTTAGAAATTCATTACCGAAGCTCTAACACCAACAGAATAGATTAGCAAGATGCTTTTATCGTACCATCTCCTTACATATTTGTAATAATGCCGCCGGTAATAATACCGGCGGCATAATGTTAATAATTAAAGTTAATCTGGTTGTCCCTGGGTTCTGGGCTCAACCTTTATAGAAATAGATTGATTGGCCATGCCATGGACAAATTGAGGATCAGGTTTCGTCACATAGCAATCCGAGCTTGCAGGTAAAATTAACTCAAATACGTAAGTTCCCGGCGGATAATCTGCGGTCGTAAACATACCGTGCTCGTAATCAGGGGTCGGGCAATAACAACAGGAAACCAGATACCTGTCCCGGTTCCCCGGTGTGAGCACGTTGTAGACATACACATACATTTCAGATTCCCACTCACAATCAGTAGTCCAGAGTTTCGGGAATAAAACAGCTCCTGTAAAATGACCATCCGCTGCCGCCATTGATGCCGTGAATAATACCGCTAATAATCCAATCAGTGCATATCGTAAATACATTGGTTTGCCTCCTTAAAAGAAATCGTATGACCAAAAACTATTGACTATTCTATATCCCCCTTATGCCAAATCGATACACGGATTATAATCACACGGCGGGCCGCGAACGGATAAACTCCATATAATGGGGGGGGTTATGCCGGTTCATGTCAAGTTTGTCCTTCGTGATGATTTGTACTTAACAGCAATATAGCAACCTTAACAAACATGTCAAGAAGAATATTAGATGCGGCTTACTATATTAAATGTACTTGAATATCGGAATTAATGCGGTTACTTAATCAGCAACATCTTCCGGCTCAGCGTCAAATCCCCCGCCTCCATGCGATAAAAATACATCCCCGAGGCGTAATCATCAGCCTGCCATAGCGCCTGATGGTTACCCGCCGGTAATGTCTCATCCACCAGCGCCTCTACCCTGCGGCCGAGGATATCGTATACCGTAATCGTGACATGCTCGGGTTTGGGCAGCGCGAAATCAATCGTGGTAGCGGCATTGAACGGGTTGGGGTAGTTCTGAGTCAGGATATAGCTTTTAGGCAGCGGTTGCTCATCATCCCGGATAGCGGTGACACGATCTACGAAATTGTAATTACGCGTCATCAAATTATCATGCCCCTGCATCGGCCATTGGTCAGGCGGGCCGGTGGAATCGGGGAATTGGAAGACCTCAACAAATACTGAGTCTATTTCTTGCTCAACATAATAATGTGCAGAGTTTAGCCCCATTAACATTCTATAATTAGAATCGAGGTGAAATGATGGAGGTGTAGACAGTGAAACATCTTCAACGATTATAGGAAAACCGCTTAATAAATTCCCCAAATGATCTAAGCCAAACAGTTTACTGTAGTATCCATGCCCACTGCTATCAGGAAAAGCAACATTAAAATCTCCAAAAATCTCGCAATCGTTGTCGCCATCAATATCAACTACGATTATATCAGACTCGAAGATAACCGGCCATCCTGTAGTATCTACAATATATGAAGGCCAACCGGGCAAAATATCTCCGTATATGTCAAGAAAGTACAACCCCCCTTCATTTTCATTAGCTAATGTAAAACCTATTTCCAATAGACCATCATTATTAATATCAGCAACGGTGGGAACCTGAAAAATTTGAGTATTATCGTTATAATATTTAGGCCAGTTTTCCATAAGACTGCCGTCATAACAATAAATCGCTATATATGAACTGCAAGGCAAATCAACTTGAGTACATGCGGCGGTAATTATCTCCAATTTGCCATCGTTATCAAGATCGGCTAAAGATGGCCCATGCCAATCCAGGTAGCTATATACCGTATCAATAATTTCAATAGGAAAACCAGGTTGCATCTCTCCGTTACAACGATATGCATAGATATTATCAAAGCCGCGAATCACTATTTCCAAATAGCCGTCATCATCCAAATCACCGATTGAACCGGCTCCATCTATAGAAATCCATGCATCCTCTGGCAGCGTCACTGGCCAACCTGCCTGACTATTTCCATATATATCTGTACAATATATCTCTCGTTGCTGACGAGAAAAACATATAAACTCATACTCTCCATCCGAGTCATAATCTGCCATTGAAACCGAGGATGTATTTTCAAGGTAGTAGGGGCTGTTGAATAATAATTCGCCCGTATCATCAACTATGAATAAATAATCAGATGAATTGACTATAAACTCCTGTATACTATCATTATCAACATCGGCCAAAATCGATGTATGGAGAAAAGGAACATCAGGTTCTACGAATGGCCAGTTTGGATAGTATGAGTTGTCCCTGCGAAATTTAATGATTTCACCATTACGATTGTTATAATAAAGCGCAAATGAATCTTGCTCTGCAAACCTGGGTGTAACTACCACAGAGCCTAAACCAGTTTCACATCGGTATGGCCATCCAAGCAGTAAATCTGGAGCTTGGCAAACCGCTAATGTATTAGCTAATAGAATTAAAATTACAAGTTTTGATACATCTTTCATTATTCGGCCTCCTAATAAATTAATTCATAAAGGTCGCTTTTCAATAGAAAAGCGACCTTATAGATATAAAATCCTAGTGGGGTTGACTTGTTGGGCCAAATACCACCAAATCAACTGTTTGGTCGTTTGGATCATCCGAATGATAAACCTTCTGAACATAGCTGTGATCACAATCAGAACCGTCTCCAAGTACTACGGATATTGAATAATAGCCTTCGGGGAAGGTCGTATGTTGTGTCCCATAAGTACCTGATGTAGGATAAGTAAGATGAATACGAGCAATGTGTTCAGCACCTGTTGCATCATTTACAATCCTGACATTATCCCATGATCCAGAATGGCATTCACAATCTCTATAGCTGACTGTTCCATGAAATCCGCCATCCGCAAATGCCATTGATGCAGTAAATACTATTGCTAATAATCCAATCAGTGCATATCGTAAATACATTGGTTTGCCTCCTTAAAAGAAATCGTATGACCAAAAACTATTGACTATTCTATATCCCCCTTATGCCAAATCGATACACGGATTATAATCACACGGCGGGCCGCGAACGGATAAACTCCATATAATGGGGGGGGTTATGCCGGTTCATGTCAAGTTTGTCCTTCGTGATGATTTGTACTTAACAGCAATATAACAGCCTTAACAAACATGTCAAGAAGAATATTAGATGCGGCTTACTATATTAAATGTACTTGAATATCGGAATTAATGCGGTTACTTAATCAAAAGCATCTTCCGGCTCAGCGTCAAATCCCCGACCTCCATGCGATAAAAATAGATCCCCGAGGCGTAGTCATCAGCTTGCCATGCCACTTGATGGTTCCCCGCCGGTAATGCCTCATCCACCAGCGCCTCTACCCTGCGGCCGAGGATATCGTATACCGTAATCGTGACATGCTCGGGTTTGGGCAGCGCGAAATCAATCGTGGTAGCAGCATTGAACGGGTTGGGGTAGTTCTGAGTCAGGATATAGCTTTTAGGCAGCGGTTGCTCATCATCCCGGATAGCGGTGACATGATCGACGAAATTGTAGTTACGCGTCATCAGGTTATCATGCCCCTGCATCGGCCATTGATCGGGCGGGCCGGTTGAGTCGGGAAACTGGAAGACCTCCAGATATGCGGTATCGACTCCGGGATCATATGTGTTCTGTGAGGAAATCCCAATTAGCAGCCTTCCATCGACCTTATTTCTTAAAAATGCTGGTGGAAGATAATCCGACATTCCCCGAATTCTTAGAGGAAAACCTTCAAGCGGCTGCCCATGGTGATCGCAGCCATTCAAGTAACTGCAGAATCCCCACTCTGGATCAAGATAATTAAAGTTACAGCCGAAAAAAATCTCCGAATCTCTATCACCATCGATATCGACAATGATGATATCGCTCATTGCATAAGCGCATCGATTATCAGGCGCCATGATTACAGTTGGCCATCCAGCAAGATGATTACCGCTAATATCAACAAAATGCGTATGGCTGTTTTCCGAATAGCCTATCTCAACTGTGCCGTTACCATCAATATCGGAAGGAGTAGGCATAATCCAGACATAACTGCTGTAATAATGTAAAGGCCAGCCATCCTTTATTTGACCGTCATGTTCGTATATCGCTACATAGCTATTCAATGTATTGCCTACTCTTTTAGATGCTGCCAAAGGGAATTCTAGATAGCCATCATCGTCGAGATCCGCGCAACAACACCCACGATTCGTATTGAAATAGTAAGATGTATCGATTGTTTCCAAACAAAAATCATTCAAAAGCGAACCATCATATTGATAGGCATAAATCTTTTTCAATCCGGTTATAATGAATTCGTTATAGCCATCTAAATTAATATCACCAATAGTGCCCCTGCCGTTAAAACCTTCCCAGTCAGCCGGGTAAGCGGCGGGCCAGCCGGGCTCCATTTGGCCGTTTCCATCAACACAATAAATTAAACTTTCGCTTACCGATTGATAGGCTAATTCGTATTCACCATCATTATCAAAATCAAAAACATTAGGTAAGTTATTATGATCGTAAGCCAGGGGAAATCCCGGCATGATAGAACGATCATCATCAATAACATATATGAGATATTGATCCATCAATCCCAGGACAACAAATTCATCTTTATAGTCGTGATCTATATCAACAGCTATTGGCGTATAACTGAATCTGGCACCGTCCTCTCGAATTGGCCAGCCATCAAACAATTCGTTCCACAGGTTTAACTTGCTTATTGTGGATGGTTCGCCGGTGAAAAGGATAGCCAGAGTATCGTTAAACGCATTTCCGAAGAAAACAGGGGTAGACCTAATATTATAACTGTCACCAAACATATAGGGCCAGCCATTTAATAAATCAGGTGATTGAGCATATAAGTATTCAAATATAATGAAACAGGCTATTAATACCCGCATGAAAAGCTTGATAAACATTCAAATCTCCTATCTTTAAAGTATACGTAGTCAGAGAAATATCTGACTACGTAAACATATAGGATTAATATTTAATGCCCCTGTTCGACCGGCCCTAAGACAGTAAGGTTGACAGTTTGAGTGGTTGCCCCATGAATAACAGTTTTTACTACACCATGATCGCATTCAGAATTTGGCCCAAGTTGCACCCATATATCATACGAACCGGGAGGGAATGTTTGAGCGCCTGTCCAATAACCAGGCGAGACAATGTAGATCATTTGTTGTTCAAAAACAACTTGTCCTGTGGAACGATCCTTGATTTTAACGATATCATAATCCGGGGATGTACTACAATCGCAATCCTTATAGTAAATATCTCCTATAAATCCGCCATCCGCAAATGCCATTGATGCCGCAAATACTATTGCTAATAATCCAATCAGTGCATATCGTAAATACATTTATTAGCCTCCTTGAAAGCATATTTAAACCAAAACGTCTTAAATATTCTATATCCCCCTTATATCAAATTGATATACATATTAAAATTATATGGCGGGCCGCGACCGCTTCTACTCCATATTATGGGGAGGGGTATTCCGTATCATGTCAAGTATGTCCTCTTGTAGATATTGCTCAATTGCAATATAAATAACTATTTAATCATGTCAAGAGGAATATTAGATACGGCTTGCTATATTAAATGTACTTCGATATCGGGATTAATGCGCCAGTGCCGGTATCATATTGAATATCTGGGCGGTGAAACTCAATACCGTACTCATCATCCAGGGAAGAAATAAAATCAGCGCCAGGGCTACCGAGATAATCTTGGGGATGAATGTCAGAGTCATCTCCTGAATCTGTGTTATCGCCTGAAATATCGCGATTACCAAACCGATCATCAGGGAGAAAGCCAGCATCGGCCCGGCCACCAGGAGGGTGGTGTAGATAGCCGAACGTCCGAGTTGAATTACATATTGCATATCCATAGTACTACCTCATCTTCCAAACATTAATCTCATTAGTTAAAACTGGTAACCAACGATTTGACTATCAAATACCAGCCATCCACCAGCACGAACAGCAGTATCTTGAAAGGCAACGACACCATAATCGGCGGTAGCATGAGCATACCCATCGACATTAACACCGAGGCCACTACCATATCAATAATTATAAACGGAATAAAAAGAATGAAACTGATTTGAAAAGCTATCCTGAGTTCCGAGATAACATATCCCGGGATAATCAGGTATGTTGGTAAATCAGCGGGCGATTCGGGTTTATCGATTCCCGACAGTGAAACGAACAACGCCAGGTCTTTCTCCCTTACCTGTTTGAGCATGAAATCCCTAATCGGCTGTATACCGATCTCATATGCTTCCTTCTGGTTGATCTCATCATTGAGGTAAGGTTGTAGCGCGTTATCGTTTACCTGTGTGATTGTCGGCGCCATGATAAACGCCGTCAGAATCAATGCCAAACCTATCAATAATTGATTCGGCGGCATTTGATGAGTACCGACCGCATGGCGCAGAAACGAGAATACTACCACGATCCGCACGAACGATGTCAGCATTATTATTATAGAGGGCGCCAAAGTCAGTATCGTCATCATGAGAAGGATTTGCAACGTTACCGATAAATCCTTGGCGTTCTCACTATCCTCGACCTGCACGGATATTTTAGGCAGAGTCGTTTGAGAATGGGCTATTCCGCCCATCACCGAAAATAATATAATCGTTATCAGAGCAATTTTTAAAAACTTCATTTTCCTAAAACCGATTTCAAGATATTTTGAAAACCTTTTACATCCTTTGGGGCGGTCTCGAACGATTCTGCTTCCTCCGGAGATAGATCTTTGATATAATTTACCGATCCCTCCCCTACCCCAAGAACCGAGTACGATGCTCCCAACTTCACTATAAACAAACTTTGTTTCGGGGTCAGGTACGACTTACCGATAACCCTGATCATACCACTGTTACTTGGCATTGTCCTGTTGCCAACCTTCTTCAATAAGAAAACAGTCAGGTAAATCAGACCGATAATAATCACCAGCGATAGCACCAGCTTGAAAATGACTGAGCCTATCCCCGGGCTGTAACTGACATCGGGCGGCTGTAATGGTGTTTTTAAAGTATCTTGCGCGAAAACATTTAAAGGGATTAAAACAAGCAACGACATCAAATACTTCACTGCAAACTCCTGATCCTATCCGGCTTGGACACCATGTTGGTAATACGCACGCCGAAATTCTCATCGATTACTACTACTTCACCTTTTGCTAAAAGCTTATTGTTAACCAGCAAATCCACCGGTTCACCTGCCAGCTTATCCAGTTCGACAACCGAACCAGGTCCCAGATTCAGGATATCTTCGATCGCCATGGCCGTACGACCGAGTTCGATCGATATCGGCAACGAGACATCCATGAGCAAATTCAGATTCTTCGGCTCCTGCTTGGGCGGGTCGCTGAATTCGCTGAAACTGGCTTTCTGTACGACCGGCTCTTCCGGCGCGGCGCCTGCGGACTGCTCCATCATCTTGAGCATCTCAGCTTCCGCATCGTCCTCGCTGGCATCCTCGGGATTTACCACTTTTTCATCATCACCGAGTACGTTGCTCTGCTCCATCATCTTGAGCATCTCAGCTTCGGCATCATCCTCGTTGGCATCCTCGGGATTTACGGTCTTCTCGAAGTCGCTTCCGGTGTCAGCGCTAATATCTGCGCTCAGATCCTCCCCGGCCTCATCATCGGCCTTTTCACCGTTGGCGAAATCCATGTCAGGCATATTAAGATTTTCATCACCGGCCGGTGTTTGCTCATCTGCGGAACTTTCAGCCTCCAGCCCCTCCTCCGGAGTTTTCGGCTGGTTTTCCTGTTCCTCATTGTTTAATTCAGATTGTTCATCAGCCATAGCTTAACCTCATAAAACGGTATTAATTCTCACGGCCATATTCTTCCCGAATTTACCGGGAGTTCCGCGGAATTTAACTTTATCACCAACGTAAATTTCAATATTATCTCGCACGCGACGATCGAACCTTAAGACATCGCCGTTCTCGATTTCCATCAGCTCTTTGATCTTGATCGTTGTTTCACCCAGGATAGCCTTAAGATCAGCGTCGATCGGGATCATCCTCTGGATATTCTGCTCCCTGTCGATATCATCGATCAGCTTCTTGTTCTTGTCGATCCAGTTCTGCGCCGAAAGCTTGTTGACCACGTCCTCGAGTGTCAGGTAAGGATAGCAGATAGTCATGATCCCCGAGGATGACTGCATCTTGATCTGCAAGGAGATAACGATGACAGTTTCACCGGGAGGAACGATCTGTATGAACTGAGGATTCGATTCGAACGCCGACATTCTAATTTGAAGGTTAACGATATGCTCCCAGGATTTCTCCAGTTCTTTGAATCCGCGATTGACGATTTTCGACATCAGCGCCTTCTCGATACCGGTCAACTCCCTTTCGGTATTCAATGATTTTCCCGTGCCGCCGAACATTCTGTCGACGAACGCGAAAACCACAGAGGGATTGAAATCGAGAATACCTGCGCCTTCCAGCGGATTGATCGAGAACACATAAGTGCTCGATGGGGAAACCAGCGACATGATGAATTCCGAGTAGGTGATCTGGTCAACCGATAATAAATCGATATCGACCACCGACCTGGTTATTCCGGAAAGCGCCGAACCGAAATGGCCGGCGAAATTCGAATGCAGCGACTCCAGGGTTCGCATTTGGTCTTTGGATACGCGGTTGGGATGTTTAAAATCGTAAGCAACAGCTTTTCTCGAAAGTTCCGATCTTTCTGGAGATTCATCTATCGATGACGATTCATCCGTGGATGTTACCTGATTTAACAGCGCATCGATTTCGTTTTGAGATAATATTTTTGCCATAATTACTGCAGTACAAAATCCACAAAATAAATTTGGTGGACAGGCTCCGGGTTTAATATTTCAGTGAACTTCTCTAATATCTCGTTGCGGATATTTTCTTTCTCCTCAGCGGTGGTTAACTCTAAAATCGTTTTCGCGGAAAGTATGTTAATCAATACATCGCGCAATTGAGCTTTCCTCGGTTCGAGCGGCGATGCTTGTTCTGTTTCTCCACCACCACCGTGACCACCGCCGCCGCTTTCCTCATCGACAGCCGGGGCATTCATCTCGACACCGATTGAGATCGACAGGTATCTACTGCCCCTCGTACCGGCCGGATTCACGATAATGTCCTCGAGCAAATAAATCTCACGATGCGCATCATCGGCATGAGCGGCCTCGCCATTCTCACCATGACCTTCGCCGGTCTCGGCACTCTCCTGAAGACTTTGTTGTTCGATCATGTTTCTGATTGCCGGATCGGGTTTGATAAACTGACTTACCATAAAGAAACCACCACCTGCCAGGATCAATTGAGATACAACGATCACAATCAGGTTCAGCTTCAAGCCACTTCCCTTTTTAGAGGATTTCTTGTCATCTGATTTCGGTGGTTCCACTTCCGGAGCGGATACCTGATCTACTTCGGCCATATCTACCTCACCTGTTTTTCTTTGATATCATGATTCGAAATCCGCCTCTTGAACTCATCGACTTTCGCGATAACCTCATCGATAGATTCCTTGACCATGATTTTCTTGCCAGTAGTCAGACTGATAATCGTATCCGGGATAGATTCAACGAACTCGATTAAATCGGTGTTGATTACTAATTCCGTTTCGTTCAGCCTGGTAACTTTAATCATCGTTTTATCCTTCAAAAGGGGAGAAGAATTACTCCTCCCCTATATTACTTATCGGCTATCCCTTCAGGTTAACCAGTTCATTTAACATATCGTCAGAGGTCGTTATCACCCTGGCGTTCGCCTGGAAACCTCTTTGTGATACTATCATGTTGGTAAATTCCTGCGCCAGGTCGACATTAGAAACCTCCAGAGCGCCTGAGGTTATAGTCGATGATGTCGCCGAACCGGCCGTGCTTAAAATAGCGTTGCCGGAGTTGGCGGAGGCCTGGTACATATTCTGGCCGGATTTGTATAAACCGCCGGAGTTGTTAAAATCGGCGATATAAACCTGTGCCAATATTCTTGTTACACCGTTGGTAAATATACCCGTTATCGTACCGGTGGTATCGATCGAAATATCGGAAAGCACACCCAGGCCATAACCATCCTGGGAACGGGCCGAGGCGGTACTGGCCGAGGAGAACCCGGTCAAGCCATCAAATCCACCCGAGGTGCCTGTTACCAAATCGATTACCATTACATCAGCGCCGTTATTCGGATCGACAGTCATGCTGGTGACGCCGCCATCGATATTAAACGAGGCCAGAGAGCCATCGGCGTTAAACTGCACCGTACCCGAACCACCGGATCTGATGATTTCATCGGTACCCGCATCGGCTTCCCAATACCAGGTGTTATCTTCCCAGCTCTTGGTGAACGTCACGGTTATGGTATGTTTACCACCCTGTGAATCGTAAGTGGTAATACTGGTGGCATGCTGGGTATCCTCGGTTTCAACTACCAGAGTTGATGATGCCAGAGGACCAGCGCCGTCAGGATCACCCACGAGACCGCCGGTACCCGTGTTAGTGGTTATCCCGCCGCCGCCGATATTCGATATCCCGGTGATTATTCCGGTTACCGGATCGGTGATGAGCGTTAAATCAATCGGTGCAAGAGTTGTGCCGGTGATATTAGGAGTGAATTCATCGGTAGCCTGAAGAGTCGAGGCCGAACCGTTGTTTACGGTGAAGTTAGCGCTACCGAATACCTGCTGACAAATATTTCCGGCGCCGTTATCACGGATTTCGACATTGTATGTACTGGAACTACCGGCATAATCGCGAGTAATCTGCACCTGTCCATCAACAAGAGCAGCAGTTACGCCGGTCGTGTTAGTATTAATAGCTTGAATAAGATCGTTAATCCTTGATTCAGTCGTTAACTGGGTCAACGGTATCCATGCTCCGTTGTCAACCCTGATCTCTAAACCGGTCGTATCGGTTACATTCAGATTATTGCCGAGCCGCAAATCGCCGGTTAGATTAATAGTAGAATTGAAAGTGGGCGGATTAACATTAGCTTCCGGGATAATACCACTATCCACGTAGTTAGTCGGAGGCCCCACGGGAACCTGACTATCAATCCTACCGTTATTACCTGCTGTATAGTCGCCGGGCACTGTTGAACGATAGATTACCATCTCCGTGGCATCAGCAAGATCGCTGTAACCAAGCCAGTCAAGTGTGATTGAGTCACTACCTGCAGCCAGGGTATGGCTGAACTCGGCTCCCATAGATTCGCCCAGGTCATTTTTAGCTATCACGGTGTAGTAGTATGTAGTACCGGGAACTAATGTACCGAAACCGGTAGGAGTACTCGTCGTGGTTACAGCACCGACCCCCACGTCGGTCAATTCATTGGCATGAACACCGGCAAGCTCAGAGAACCTGGCGTTTTCACCGACAATCGTAATATTGTGAACACCGCCGGAACCGTTATCGGCGGTACCTGAAATCGAGGTTACATTAGAAGTACCCGCGGATGATAGCGAGGCGTCGGCATCAGTTGCGCCGGCATTGAGGTTCATACCCAGCACGACTTCAGAGGTCGCCCGAGCAGGATCCTGCTGACCGAACGGCATAGTGATATTACCGATCGAGGCATTCGCGGGAATAGTACCGTCAACATCGGCCATTTTACCCTGAAGGATATAGCCGTTGGACGGATTAACCATATTAGAATCGGCGTCAAATCCGAAACTTCCGGCCCTGGTATAAAATTCTTGAGCGCCGTTGGAAAGTACGAAAAATCCGCTTCCCTGAATTGCCAGGTCGGAAATCTGACCGGTTGTCTCGAGACCGCCCTGTAAGAACAGGTTATCGATTGTCGAAACAGACATACCCAGACCCAATTGCTTCGGGTTGGTACCACCCGAGGACGTGGTCGGACGGCTGGCTCCGCTTAATGTCTGAACCAGAGCCTCCTGAAAAGTTACACGCCCCATCTTGAAACCGATCGTATTTACATTAGCGATATTATCGCCGACTACGTTCATTTTAGTTTGATGGTTTTTCAAACCGGACACGCCGGCAAAAAGTGACGGCATCATAATTTAAATCTCCTCATCTTATCCGACCAATCGGGCCGGATATTGAGCCTCCCCTGTGGGGACCAGCTCGTAGTTATCCGATCACGGCGCTATCTATTTTAGTGAACACGCCTTCTTTCATATTATTGGTTTCCATGGCGGTTATCACGGTTCTGTTTTTCACGGAAACTAAAAACGCCATTTCATCCAAAAGTACCAATGATTGTCCGGCGCCTTTTTTATCGGCGGCGGTTACCGCGCTATCCAGACGCTCGAAAGTATTGGTATTTATTTCAACCCCTCGTTTGTTAAGTCTATCCAAAGCATGGTTCGAAAACTTCAAATTAGAGGTGTTAGCCAGAGCCTCGTTAAAATCTTTTTTGAAATCACTGCCCTTTACCCGACCGGCTTCGGTCGAATTTTGACGAGTAATCTCATCAATATTGATTGGCAATTTATGGCCAACGCCATTAATTTTCACTTTTCACCTCCTTAATTAGCTTTGATGAGTCGTTGCCTGCGAACCCTGATCGACTACCTCGATGACCGTCGATAGGTTTACCTTGTAACCTCCGACTATCAGGTACGCTTGTCCGTCCACGTATTTTACTTTCTCTATTACCCCGATTACACGTTCCTCCGATTCTATCTCATCACCGGCGGCCGTTGAGGCATGTACCTCGAATGAATAACTGCCCGGCGCCAGAGCGGTGCCGCTGTTGTTAGTACCATCCCACTCGATCGTGTGATCACCTCCCGCGAGGTCTTCCATCTCGATTGTTCTGGCAAGATCACCGTTTTCATCATAAATATTGACGGTTACCGTAGCCGCGCTTGCGTCCAAATTAAAACTGATTTCGGTGGACTCTTCCTCTGCGAGCGTGAACTCCGATCCCGCCGCAACGACGGTTTTGCCTATAAGCGAAGGCGCCATCGTATTAGCGATCGTCTGGCTCATGATATAGCTGATCTCGGAGTTTGTATCCAGTGTTTCACTCATATTGGATAGACTCTCCAGTTGGGAAAACTGTGCCAACTGTGCGATAAAATCCGTGTCAGCCATAGGTTCCAGAGGATCCTGGAATTGAAGCTGGGTTACCAGCAATTGCAGGAAATCATTCTTATCCAGTTCACTGCTGGCCTCATAGGTGGTGCCATCGTGAGTAGGATTGAAAAATGATACGTCAGATATGTATGCCATTTCACCTCCTTATGCTAACAAATCGATATTTTTGCCGTGACCATAACCGGTACGGACATTTTTCGTGTTATTCGTTATTTCATTAATTTGCGTTTTATCCGATAGACCGCCACCCGATGAGTTACCGTTCCTGTATGGATTGTTTTGCCCGGCCATACGCTCGAATTGATTCCGACCGTTATGTGCCTGGGAATCGTCATGAAAACTCTGGGGATTGGTCTCGACCCGGTAGCTGTCGATCTTGAATTCTTGCTTGAGTTTCGGCAACTCGGAATCGAGTATTGCCCTGATCTCGTTCTTCTCTACCCTGAATATTGCCTCGAGCTTATTTTTATCGAAAGTAAATTCGATATCGATCTTGCCCAGGTATTCGGGTTTTAAGTTAACTGTCAGCCTCGTCCCGGCGCTGCCTGAGGATATTTTGGCTTTCACCTGGTTGGTGATACTTTCGATCAGCTCTTTATTGTCGTTCACTGAATACAGTTCGGTTTTGTTGTCCACCGAGGCTGTTTGGCTTACATCTTTAATACCTGCCTGCTGTGTCGAAACGAGATCAACCGATCCGGTTTCTTTGTTTAAAGCAATAGCCTGTCCAGTTACCTGGTTCTGGATGTTCGTAAGAGGTTTGAATCCGGTATTCTGATTGTACTGGTTTTTCTTTTCCGATGAATTGTCCGTGTGATTATCATTGCTCGAACTTTCGGCGGCAACTTTCACCGATTGATCAGGTTTAGTAAGTTCGTTTACCTTGACCTCTTTTGAGGAATTAGTAAGTTTTAATTTGATATTATCCTTGCCGCTCTGTTTGAACTCATTCAATAGCCCTACCGAGGATAGCTTTTCGGTTGCATTATCCATCGATTTCAAGACGACCTTTATCTCATCAGTCTCTTTGGCGCTTACCAATGTTTTCAAATCGACAATTACTTTATCCTCGCCCGGACTTTGTGCTTTATCGATATCGGCCAGTTTGGTATCGCCGGATATTGTATTCGAGAAATTATTGATTTGAGCTTTATTCGTTGGAATTTCTATAACCGGCGATTGATCTTTTGAGCTGATAAGGGCTTTAACTTCATCTGTTTTAACCGTTAAATCCTGCTTATTCCCCTTTTCATTGAAAGCGGTGATATCAATAGTCTTATCGCTCGACTTAAATAGCTGCCTGGTGTCGAGTTCGATCATATCGAAATTCGTCGCCAGCTCTTTTAAGCTCAGAATTGCTTCTGCAGGTTTAATTTCCGGCGCTGACTGATAGCCGGGCTTGCCTGCAGATTCGGCGATTGCTCGTCCATCGGATATCTGGTTATCTGTAGCAATCGGTTCGGATAGTTTGATTAATTGCTGTAACGATAAATCAGCTTGAATATCTTTTAAGCTGACAGTTGCCTTAACCGGTTGTTTCAGCTCGGAAAGATATCCTTTGATATCAGATACCTCGAGTTCTACAACATCATAGACCTCCGCCGCAAGCGCTGGGTCGGTTGGAGTATCGTATTGTGATAAGGGAATGCTTTTCGCCGTATTATCGAGTGATTGAGAAACCAGGCTCAGAAGCTCATCCATATTGAAACTATCAACTAACGAATCGGTTATGGCTAAATCATTCGATTCGGAAACTCCGCCGGTTTGATTTTTTGTGTTGGCCTGTTTAAGATAATTAGCCAGATCACCGGTAATACCTTTTGTAAGCTGCCCCTGGTTAGTCTGATTGGTCAAGCCTTTCACGAATTCCTCGAAATCGACCTGCCCTGTCGTTGCCTGTGATTTCGCCTGATTTCCAGGTACGGCATCGCTAAGCAAGAAATCGGTCATCTGACCTATGCTAAAAAACATATTTCCCACTTACATACCTCCCAGAAGCATATGAGAAATCTGGGCTGATCTGCCCGGAGGTAAATATTCCAACACCAGGCTGGCGTTGTTTGCTTTCATTTTCGGCAGAATATTTACGATGAGGGTGTCATTCATTCTGGTAAATACCTCGGCCAGACGTTCCTGGTCCATGCCATCGTATATTTTCGCCAGATTGTACATCCTCTCCTCTTCCGCTTTACTTTTCTTGGCCAGAAGCCTTGCTATTTCGTCCCTGAGCTTTTCCAATTCCTGTTTCTCTGATAGTAGCTTATTTTTTTCCGACTCGAGTTCAGCCATCTCATCGGATACCATCCCACGAGCTTTTTGGACCTCCGCTTTCATGGCATCGCTCATCGGGGCTTCCCCGGTTTCCGTCGCGGTTGAATCGATCGCTGCTACTTCCACTTTCTCCCTCAACACCTCAATGCTTTGTTGAGGTGTTAACCCGGCGGCGACCATAAACAGCAGCACGTACAAAACGAAGCTGGCTATTGTCGCAACCAGGTAAATCAGTATTCTCAAAACAAATTTCATCAGTATTTACACTTTTATCCGCATTTTATCAAAGCAAGCCTCGTGCCATTTCAGGGAGTTATATGCAAGGCATTAAATAGTAACGAGTTAAATAATATCAGAAGATTATATTTAGCATAGCGATCAGCTCACCGGTGAAAATATTTCCTTTATCGGATGGTATTAATTTCCAGAATAACTCATTTTCGATGCTCAACTCTTTAGTAAAAATATCTACCCCGAGGTGAATCTCTTAAACTCTACTATCATGGTATGATGTAGAGAATGGACTTTCGAAGCTGGTAACTTTATGATGTAATTTAATTGCCCGGCATACCCTCCGAGGCAGCCTATAGAAACATTGTTTTACACTTAAATTAAAAATCCCTCCCCGGCATAGGGAGGGATTTTCTTTGGAGCAAGTATGAACAAAAAGCATCTATCAAATTATCGAGTCGGCGACCTCTAGTTTTCTGGAACCAAACTCATCCAGTTCGATTCCCTCTTGCCTTAACACCTCTTTATCATAATTAGTCTTATATCTGGCTTTTAATTTCTCGTATTTTTTACGTTCCCTGGCAGCGTCAATAAGCTCCTGCTGAGCCTGACTTACGCTCTTTTCAGCCGTAACCACCTGCTGATTTTGATCCTGAATATCTTTTGCCAGTTTATCTAAATACCGCTTGGCCAGCATCAATTGATATACATTTATTTTTCCTTTTTTCTTTACTCCGTATTTCGAAAAATATCTGTTTCTATTCTCTATTATAGCTATCATTTTTTGTTGCTCTTTAATGAGTTTCGCCTGCTCGGTACCCAGTTTCATCTTCTTGTCTTCCTCGAGTTGCTCTTTATAGCGGCGAATTTTCTCCAACCTGAAATTAAACTTCTTCATTATTTTCCTGGATATTTATAATCTGTTTCAGTTTCGCCAGCGATTCCGGTAAGCTGCTACTGTCGCCAACATTCTGTTTCAAGAATGAGTTCAACTGATCGATTCTCTCCAGCGCGAAATCTATCTTCTTCGATGATCCCTTCACGTAGGCGCCGATATTAATCAGATCCTCGGCGTCGCGATAGTCGGCCATCAGCGTTCTGCATTTCGCGGCAATATCGCGATGCTCATCCGAGACGACATCCGTCATCAAACGGCTAATCGATCCGAGTACATCGATGGCCGGGTAGTGATATTTGGAGGCCAGATCGCGAGACAGAACTATATGACCATCGAGAATAGACCGGGCGACATCGCTGATCGGCTCCGATAAATCATCACCCTCCACCAACACGGTATAGAAACCCGTAATACTTCCATCTTTGGATTGCCCGGCGCGTTCCAGCAATTTCGGGAACAGGGCGAACACCGATGGCGTGTAGCCGCGCGTAGTCGGCGGCTCGCCGATCGATAGCCCGATCTCGCGCTGCCCCATAGCCACGCGTGTCAGCGAATCTATCATCAAAGCGACTTTGTTACCCTGATCGCGGAAATATTCGGCGATCGTAGTCGCCATCATCAAACCTTTGATCCTCAGTAATGCCGACTCATCCGAGGTAACCGCCACGATAACCGAGCGTTTCATGCCCTCGGGACCTAAATCTTTCTCGATAAAATCCCGTACCTCACGACCGCGTTCACCTACCAGCCCGATCACATTGACATCAGCCGAGGATGACCTGGCGATCATGCCCATGAGCACGCTCTTGCCGACACCCGATCCGGCGAATACGCCTACTCGCTGTCCCTGCCCCATGGTCAGGAAACTATCGATGGCGCGAATGCCCGTCTCCAATGGTTCCGAGATGCGTTTCCTATCCATCGGTGAGGGCGAATTCCCCGCCAGGGGTCTCGTCTGCGTACACAGTAACGGAGGGCCGTTATCTATCGGATTACCCAGACCGTCTATTACCCTGCCTAGCAATTCCGGGCCGACCGGGGCAACTAATTGTTTGCCACTGGCAGCGACTGCCGCGCCGGGTCCGATTCCTGTCATCTCGCCCAGCGGCATCAGGAAAATACTGTTATCCTTAAAACCGACAACCTCGCCGGCAACCTCCCCTGACGGTGTTTTGATACTGACCTGGTCGCCGACATTCAGTTTGGGCCCGCTGGCCTCTATAACGATGCCGATAACGCGCTTTACCACGCCGGTTTGATTTATGGTCTGGACGGAATCTATAATCCCTTTTATTTTTTCAGCTCTCTCTTTTATTGCCAGCATCAGGTAATCATCTCCATCTGTTTCTGAATTTTCTCGATCTGTGTTTGTATCCTGCCATCAATCGATGAGCCATCGAACTCTACCATACAACCGCCGCGTTCGATTTTGTTATCCGGTTCCAGAACGAAAGTGAATTTATCCCCGGTTTGTTGTTCCAGGTTGGGGATATGACCTTTGATCGTATCATAATCGTTTGGATTTATCTTGATCTGAGCCGTACCGGATCCGGCCAACAGCTTAACGCATTTATCGACATTCGTACGAATGATATCAGGCACTACCGATACGGCCTCGCCCACTATTTTCTTGGCGAGGTACACCGACATATCCATGGTAAGCTTCTCGACCTCATCGAAAAACTTGCTCGCAGCGCTCTGGAATTCGGTCTGAATTGATTGTACCAGTGTCGTAAGACGTTTGATCTCAGCCGCGCTTTCGGCCAATCCGGCCTGTTTCCCCTCTTGAAAACCCTCGTTGCGAGAGTTCTGCTTTTCACCGAGCAATTGAGCATCATATTGGCTTTTCAGTTGTTCCTCTAAAGCCTGCTTCTCATCCTCGCGAAAGGATGAGCCGGTATCCATAGCGCCTGCTTGTATGTTTACTTCGGGTTCGGGGCCTGGCGAATCGGTAGTTCGTGCTCCGACATTTGCACCAGATGTCACCTCGCTATCCGATTCGGATACGTCCGACTGTGGTTGCGGTTCTTTTTTTGCCTTGTAGTCCGGATGATCCTCGTAAAACTGATCATATTCGGGAGAAGTGTATTGGGCGTTTTTGAATAGCTTTTTTGGACCTACGATTTTAACCGTGCCGCTGTCGATATACTTATATCTTTTTATAAGTTTATTAGACAACTAATTCTTCCTTACCGCCTCGACCGGCAATAATAATCTGTCCCTCATCCTGCAATCTTCTGATAGTCTCGACTATTCGCTGCTGCGCCGATTCGACATCGGTTAAACGCATCGGCCCCATGAATTCGATCTCCTCACGAATCATTGCGGCAACACGTTCCGAGACATTCTTGAATATCTTATCTTTAACTTCCTCGCTGGCCGCCTTAAGCGATATCGCCAGGTCTTTCGTTTCGACATCCTTGAGCACGCGCTGAACCGAACGATCGTCGAGAAGAATTACATCCTCGAAGACGAACATCAGGTTTTTGATTTCCGCGGCCAGTTCGGGATTCTCAGCCTCGATAGTCTCCAGAATCGACTTCTCGGCTGAGGTCTCCATCAGGTTCAATACCTCGGCAACAGTCTTCGTACCACCGGATATTGACAGGTCACGAGTTCCGACCTCCTCGAACTGCCCCTCGAGCACTCCCTCCAGTTCACCGATAATCTCCGGCGAAATCTTTTCCATCGTGGCCATTCGCAAAGAAACTTCCGATTGCAATTCGGGATCTAGTTCCGAAAGCACCTGCGCGGCCTGGGAATGCGCCAGTTGCGTAAGAATCAACGAGATTGTTTGGGGATGTTCATGCTGTATGAAATTGACCAACTGCTTGGCGTCGATATTTTTTATCCGGGCAAATCCGGTTGTTTTCAAAGAGCCCTCGAGTCGTTTTAAAATCTCGACCGCTTTTTGACGACCTACCGCTGTTTCCAGAAGGTTCTTGGCGTATTCTACTCCACCCTGGTTGATATATTGTTGGGCGGTTATGACCTCCGAAAATTCCTTTACCACGACTTCCTCTAGCTTGGGCGAGATATCCTGCAGGTTCGCAAGTTCAACGGTTACCCTTTCGATTTCCATCTCGCTTAATTCTTTCAGGACTTTAGAAGCTACCTCCGCACCCAGTCCCAGAATCAGTATCGCGGATTTTTGAGCGCCGGTTAAATCTTCTAAGGCGATATCTTTTGCAATCATACTACTCCACCATCAAAGTTTTAATAGCTTTGGCAATCTCCTCGGGGTTATCATCGGCCATTTGACGGAGATGGTCTATCAGCTTTGGTTCCCGCGAAACTTTCGGTATTATCTCCGCCGCTTTACGTTGTATCTCTGCCTGAGCGTCGAGGAATCTCCTGTGAGCCGCTCTACGCTGTTGCCATTCGTTATATTTCTTTCTCAATTTAAGAAGCACGAATACCAGGATACTAACTACTGCAAGCCTGATCCCCATGTTTACCCAGTATTGTATCTGCTCCTCCTGTCTCAGCCGCTGCTTCTCCTCCCAATCATCCTGAACCGTCTCGAAAGGAATATTCGCGACTTCCAATATATCGTTGCGATCCTCGGAGAAACCAACCGAGCCTTTCACAAGGGCAATCAATTTGTCCAATTCCTCGGAGGAGCGCGGTATATATTGACGTTCGGTACTACCATCCGCGCCTTTAACCATTTCGTAAGTGCCGTCGAAAGAAACTGAAATATGAAGTCTCGTGATATTACCCACCTGGTTAACCAAATGCTCTATCGACTTATTTACCTCATAGTTACGAATAGTGTTCTTTTTGCTATTATTTGTTTCACGTTTGTTCTCGGGTGTATCAGCGTCGGATTCGGATCCTTTTTCCTCACTTATCTCCTCTGAACGAACGGCGATATTATCGGGATCGTACTGTTCTATCGTTTGTTCGGCCTGGTCGAAATTCAACGAGGCTGCGACTCTCACGATAGATTTGTTCCGTCCCAACACCTGATCCATCATCGACTGGGCTTTTTCTTGAAGGTAAATTTCTACGTTTTTCTGAAGCTCCAACTGGCTGGATGATATCGACGCCAGTTTGTTCTGGCTTTGCTTGTTGGAAAGTAGTTTTCCCGATGAGTCGAGTATAGTGATATTATCGGTGGTCAGCCCCTCCACGGATGATGCTACTAGGTAGATGATACCCTCGATTTGTCGCTGCGCAAGCGGAACATTTCGATTGAGGTACAGTACTACCGAGGCGGTCGGGTCCTGCTTATCCTCTTTGAATAAACGTTGCTCGGGAATCACGAGGTGAATCCTGGCGCTTTTGATTTCCTCCAGCCGTGATATGGTTTTGGAAAGCTCACCCTCCAGGGCTCTCCGATAATTCACTTTCTGCAGGAATTCGGTCATACCGAGATTAGTTTGATCGAATATCTCATAGCCGACTACGCCTGTTTTAGGTAAACCGGCAGAGGCAAGCTCCATTCTAATTTGATGAATATTTCCGGAAGGTACCAGGATAGCCGTGCCGCCCTCGGAAAGCTTATAAGGAACTTTCTGTTCGGCCAGATAATCGATAATCTCACCGGCCTCGGCGGTTTCGATATTGCGATATAAAACCGTATAATCGGTTTTTAAAGCTACTGAAGATAAGTATGAGAATAGGAAAATGACGGCCGCAATAGATCCCACCAGAATAATTTTTCTGGATGAGGGCATCTTGTTCCACCAGGGTATCAATTTGGATTTGATTTTATTTACGTAGTCCTTGAACATAATTTATACCGCCATACGCATCATCTGCTGGTAAGCATCCACCAGCTTATTGCGAATTTCCATAACCAATTCCATAGCCACTCCGGCTTCCTCTGCTGCAATCATGACATCATGTATATCGGTGACCTCGCCAAGAGCGAATCGTTCGGCTATATCGGCCGCTTGATGCTGCAGATCGTTGGTGTTGTTAATCATTTCCTTGAATATTCCCGGAAAACTGAGATCGGATTTCTCTTCCTGGGGCTGTTTCGGGCCAAGCGTGGCAAAATCCGGAACAACCTGCCTGGCATAACCTGGTAATATCCTAGTCATGGCTATACGATAATATCAACGAATTGTCCGGGACTATCATCGACCTTACTGTTATCAGCGCCTTTGAGCGCGTCCAGGTCGACCTGCCCGAAAAGTTTATTGATTTGATTTAACTCTGCGCTGGAAAGCTGATTGATATTTTCAGCTAATTTCGTGAAATCCAGCTTTTGCGCTCTTTGAGGTTCCGCGGCGGGTTGTGTTTTTGCTTTCCCGACACTTTTAGGCGGTACGTTATTGTTGGCTTTGTTCTGTACCAGGCCTCTGTTGTTGTAAATACCTACTGAATCGACTCTCATACTTGCTTGCTCCTAAGTCAATTTATCAAATATCTAATGCATCCTTTGCCATATCTTTCGCCGAATTAATCACACTGATGTTCGCTTCATAAGCGCGTGTAGCCGCCAGCATGTCCACCATCTCGGATATGACATTTATATCCGGCAGCATCACGTTACCATTCTCATCGGCATCGGGATGGCTAGGGTCATGTACCATCTTGAATGATTCCGGCTCGACCTCGATCTCCTCGCCGTCCACGAACGGTATTTTACCGTCATGCCCCGACCTGATCGTATCGTTTTCCTGATGTTTGGCGTGCGTGCGGGTTAATCGTTTTATGTTACTTTTAAACATATCGACGAAAGTTGCTTTCTGTGAATCCTCGGAGAATACTACCCGTTTGCGTTTATAAGGAGTGCCGTCCTCGGTACGCGTAGTCTCCACGTTCGCAATATTCTGGGCAACCGCGTTTAGCTGCTTACGCTGGGATGAAAGCCCCGATGCGCCCAGATCCAGTATTGAAAATATCCCTTTCAACATTATGTTTTACCCCTGATAACACTTTTTAACGAATTGAATTTACTCGCTAACATCCTGGAACCATAGGCATAAAGTATCCGGTTTTCCGCTACCGTGGCCATCTCCTTATCGATATCGACATTATTGATACCCGAGGAATTGATATCATCGGGATCCTTGACTATCTCGATACCTTTAGGCGCGTTCGCCGGTGGCATGTGACGAGCATTGGTTGTCTCGAGTTTTATTTTCTGCTTGCCCATTGCTTTTTGCATCTCGGCCTGAAAATCCAGCGACTTGCTCTGGAAGCCCGGAGTCGCTACATTGGCTACATTTGCCGCGGTTAACTTCTGCGAGGTCGATGTGATATGCATCAAGTTCTTTAGAACCGGGATGCCGACCTTGTTTATTACTTGATCTTTTATTATCATAGTCTTACCCGATCATATGTAAAGCAACTGCCGTGCCAAAAGAGCCGGTCTCGGAGCACAATATTAACAGACTAATACATATACACTTACAGATATTCATCAATACGATTTATAACAAGCTGAAATTAGCTGAGGAAAATTTTTCCATAATGGGGATATAAAAAATTCTTAAATATCTGAAATGATGTCAGCTCCGGGGAAGCTCGAGGCAGCTATTCATCAGTTGATGACACTGCAGCAGGTACTACCTGATCACTCATATCAGTCGGCTCGAGATAGGATTTATCCAGATGCAGTATCACGATATCGACTCGGCGATTTTTCGCACGCCCCTCGGGAGTATCATTAGCAGCTAAAGGACGATACTGGCCGTAACCGGAGGCGGATATTTTCCGAGGAGATATCCCGATTTTATCCACCAGGTAGCGCAGACAGGACATAGCCCTGGCAGTAGAAAGCTCCCAATTCGAGGGGTATTCAGGCGTATTTATAGGGATATTATCAGTATGTCCCTCGACTCTCAGATGGTTTGGCAGTTTCAGAAGCTGAACCGATAGCAGGTCTAAAAGCATTTTTGCCCCGGTTTTAAGCTCCGATTGTCCCGGATCGAAAAAGGCTGATTCGCTGATATGTATGATAAGCCCGCGAGCTTGCATATCGGTGCTCAACTGCTTGCCGACATCAAGCTGAACCGCTATTTTCTGTATCTGGGTTTCCAGCACACCGAGATTTCCTTTGTTCAGTAGCTTATTGATCGCCAGTTCCGAGCTCAAATCCTCCGGCGATTGTATACCGAGTTTTGACCCGGCAAATACCGAGGTCAATGCGCTGGTTACCTCACTGAACTTCCCGGAATCTATACGCGATATGGAATACATGACGATAAAAAAGGCCAGTAGAAGAGTTATCAAATCGGCGTAGGTGAGAAGCCATCTATCGAGATTCTCCTCGTCATCGAAACCAGTCTGTCTCCGTGGTGACATGAGCGCCCCGCTTAATTATTGTTTCGATGTTCAGGAGTTATGAATGATAAGAGCTTGTTCCTTATATAGCGCGGGCTTTCTCCCGACTGAATGGCAACCATGCCTTCCAATATCAGCTCGTAACTCTTGGCCTCTTGCTGATGTCTGAATCTGAGTTTATCGCTTATAGGCAGGTAGCACAGGTTTGCCAGCGCGATTCCCCACAGGGTGGCTATGAAAGCTCCGGCAATGGCCCCGGCAATACGCGAGGGTTCATCGACCTGTGAGAGCGCGTGTATCAATCCCAGCACTGTACCTATAATGCCCATAGTTGGCGAAAAACCGCCTAATTTCTGGAAGAACAATATACCGGTCTTATGCCTGTCGCTGGTATAAACCATATCCGTTTCCAGTATATTACGAAGCTGCGTCACCTCGGTACCATCGATGACATGCTGTATGGCTTTTTTAAAAAACGGATTTTCCGCTCGCTCGAAATTCTTCTCCAAACCCAATATGCCCTCACGACGGGCTTTTTCGGCCAACTCGACTATTTTATCTATCAAACCAACCAGGTCGAAACTTTGCGGCCTGAAGGCGATTTTCAGCAGACGCGGAATATTTTTCAGTGTGCTCAGCGAGGTGGTCACAGTGGCTGCGCCCAGTGCGCCCATTACCACTATAATCATTGCCGGCAGATGGAACAACGCCGTTAGCTGGCCGTCCTCCATTAAAAACGCGACAATAATCGCGCCTACACCTATTACTAATCCGCCTAGAGTTGCGATATCCATAACTTTACATTAACTCCAATCCTGTTAAGTATATCGGCTCATAGCAAAAGTCATTTAATAAAAGACATGCTATAGTGGCTTAAATCGTTAAAAATTATAGGAATAGGCCTATTTAAGGTATACCATGCGTCTGGCGGTAATACTCTCGCCGGTGGTAAGACGGTAGAAATAGATTCCCGAGGTTGCCGGAACACCCTCGGAGTTTTTGCCATCCCAACTGACCGAATGCAAACCACCCGATTGTTGCTCATCAACTAATGTGATAATACTTCTGCCTAGAATATCGAACACCTCCAGCCTAACCCTCATATCGGCAGGCAGGAAGTAACGAATCTCGGTACGATAATTGAACGGATTGGGGTAATTCTGCATCAAATCCACGATCTCCGGGATAGGCGCGTTAAAATCGACTATTTCTACACGGGTCTCGAATTGATTCAATAGATTATCGATAAACTCATTCGCCGCCAGATTATCCATATAGTATAGAGGGAATTCCAGCAGGGCGACTTTAAACGTATCGGTGGCATGTATTAAACCTATCGGCCTGATATGCAAATCGGAGGTATCCGGCGATACGGCATTGAAATAGTAAATCACTTCCGAGGTATCCGCCGGTTCGAATGCCCCGACTCCGAACAATCTGCCGGTCTCATTCGGTTCGGGCCAGGTCATACGATTGGCTTTTTCGGTATCCACGAAAAAGTCAGGATAATCCTCGCTTATACCGAATCCGCCAAGAAACTCGTTATTAATATATTCCGGGTATGATATGGAGAGAAGGTTTAAGTACTTGCGCTGAAATTCCTCTTCATAAAATTCACGGGGGTAGTTGCTGTTCAAACGGCTCGAGATTCGCGTACCGGCCAATATCAATTGCCCACCCGCATCGAGATAATCGGCGAATAAATCCCTGTAATCTTGAAGGGGAGCCTCGAAATAAAATCGCCCCGCGATAAGTTCCTTACACCATATTATAGTCGAATACGGTGAAAGCTGGCTTAAATCCTCCGGGCACTCGTAGGCTATCATGTGCGGGTAGCCCTCGAGTATTTGTTCGTAAAACACGAGCATAGAATCATAATCCGGATTATAACTCCATTCACTGCGATTGGCATTGATAAACATAATCCCCGAATCGAACGCCATCGGTATGGCGTGGATGGAATCCGAGGCAAACGAAACGTTACTATACTCATCTATAGCCAGCACCTTATAATAGTATTTTACGCCATTCAGAAGATTACTCTCCGAGTAAGAATTAGTTAAAACCGTATCCAGAACCGCGAATGTATCCTGATGGCTGCTACTACTCATAATTATATAGCCCGCCAGATCATCATCACTGTTAGGCAGCCATTCCAAATCCACCCTTCTATTACCGGCGATTATATTCAATCCCGATGGTGTTTGCGGTTGGCCGGTATTGATTGAAATCTCACCGGATAAGCCGCCCTCTATACCGGATATATTTTCCGAACGAATAATATAGTAGTACGTTGTATTATCGGATACGTCATAATCAACGAACATCGTATCGTTATAGCTTTCAGGTGTAATAGGTACCGGCTCATAGCTGCCGGGTTCCGTTCCTCTATATATATTATACCCGTTTAACATCCGATGGCCGTGAGCTTGCCAACTGAGTTTGATACTATTAGTGTTCCAGGCAGATATCCTGAATTCCTCCGGAGCGCCGATTGGAATGTTCTCCCAACCTGATTCGTAATAAGCCAGCACCGTATCGAGGTTGGCGTATAAAGCGGTGAAATCCAAATTGTTATAATATGCGGCGATAGAAAGCGAATCTTCGGTATGTCCCTCGAGATAGGTCTCGAAATTATCCGTATTGCGATGCAGTGAGCGCCCCGCCACGAAAGCTACCGTCAAACTCTCCACGCTACCGGCCTCGAGATCGAATGGCCCTACCGACAATATGCACAGATTATCATGCCCTTCAGCTTCAATATCATTCGGTGAACTGCTGTTTTCGATCCAGCCCGCCTCGGTCCAGTCTAAGCCGCAGTAAACCTGGTCGTAATCGATCTCGCCGTTAGACATAAGCTGATATCTCGAGATATCGCCGCCGGGAGTCCCCTTGCCGCCGCCGCCAAAATCACCCCAGATATCATAGTTGGCCTGCAGTTGTGGTCCCCAGTCGTACTCCGATTCTGAATTCGATATCCACCAATTATAGCTTAACCGAGTCTCATCTCCGGAGAAGCCAAGCAACATCATTCCAACTACATTATCCGGCGAATTCTCACGATATCCGTCACTCCTCGGATCACCGTCATTATCGGCCAGCCAAACTACGGGCTTATCGTGATAATGCAAGTACCCGCCAAGATCATCAGAGCCAATCCACCAACCGCCGGGATAATTTGTCAGGCGGCCGATTTCGCTATCTAAAAGAATCCCGATATAAGCATTCGAGACATCCCTGTCATATATATTTTCTATGCTATAATTTACGATAATGAATTCATCGTAACCTCTCGAGCTCCATGAGCTGCTATGTTGGGTGACTTTCAATCCCAACGGCAAATGATCTCGCTCATCGATGGGATCGGGATGGACTCTCTCGATAAGCGTATCATAATAAGCTGTCACTATCTCCTGATCGGCGTCTCGCTGCTCGCGATGGATAATCTCATCCGAGCCATCTCCGGCCGAGAACTCGTTGACATCGTACCACCAGCCATCATCACCTATGGAAACGAGTGTATCGAGATGCCCCGGCTGAAGAGTATCCTCTACTACGCCACCGATCCAAAGAGCTCCCATATATAGAATGTTCAATTCCAACCCGGATGGATATTCGAGTGAGACGGCAGGCTGGCCCGTTTCCGAATCGAACCTGTCTTTCGCATATGAACCCAGCACACCATAGCTAGTCACGGACATACTGATCTCCCCTGAATTATGCTCGAGTGATTGAAAATGAACATAATCGCTTATCAGGGGATAATCCTCATCCTGACTATAGGCGTTGGGTAAAAGGAGCGCTACTGTAATACAAACAGTTAGCAATCGCTTCATAGGCAAGCTTCCTGCTTCTATTTATCCTACACCGGCATACTGTCGGCATCCATCATTAATGTTCTCTTAATATATACAACTAAAGTTAGTATATATTTCATCCCGGCGCAAATAATATTTATATCTTTTCAATGCATATAATACCTATAACCTAATTAATTTATATTGAGAACAATAAAGGTGTACTTAAAAATAATTGTTTAATTGATAAATACTTATAGCTGCGTATGAGCCCCCTTCTACTTTCGCGGCAAGCAGGCATCCTCGCCTTAAACCATAATTTACGGCTCAACCTGTTGAAGCGCGATGGCGTACTCTATCCACGATATTTATAGCAAAGCACTATCACCTTCATTGCCCCCAGCATTCCCCCCGGCTTTTCGCTTGACTGTCATACCTAAAAGAAATAAACTTACTGCCGAGCAGCTTAATTCTAATAGCCTGTCGCTTTAGGAGGTTACATGGCATCATCAAACGGCGATAATTACCAACCTTATATCAAACATAATGAGAATCGAGCCGAAATTACGGTTAAAGCAATAATCATTGGAACATCCCTGGGCATTTTATTCGCCTGGGCAAACGCTTATGTAGGTTTGATATCCGGTTTGACTATCTCGGCTTCCATTCCTGTTTCGGTGATGTCCGTAGCTGTATTCACGACGCTGCACAAGTTTTTTAAAGCAAAAAAAGGCAGCCCGCTCGAAACCAACATGGCGCAGACTATCGGTTCGGCCGGGGAATCTCTGGCGGCCGGCGTGATTTTCACCATTCCCGCCATGTTCATGCTCGGCTGGGATGCCACCTACGGAATGCAAGTTATAACCATTACTATCGTGGCCGCTATCGGCGGTATACTCGGCGTTACGTTCATGATACCTCTTCGCCAGTACCTGATAAAACGCGAACACGGCAACCTGCCGTTCCCAGAGGGCACAGCCTGTGCCGAGGTGATAAAGTCAGCCGATATCGGTGGCGCCTCCGCCCGTCACGTATTCGTCGGATTGGGTATCGGCGCGCTGATGGAATTGGCCAGGGCCGGTTTCAGTATGTTCGCTGGGACCATAAGATTTCCCGTAGTATTCATAAAAAGCATGGTGGTTTCACTCGAGGTAAATCCGGCCCTGCTTGGAGTCGGCTATATCTTGAAACGCTATATCTCCACCATCATGGTAATCGGCGGAGCCATATCCTGGTTTTTACTGATTCCGCTTCTAGCCTATTTCGGTGACAGCCTCGGCTTTCTCGATTCGGTTAAACAGGCCAACGATATCGACAGCATTGCCGCCTTGAGCGCGGATGATATCTGGCATTATTTCATCAGGTTCATCGGCGCCGGGGCCGTAGCTTTCGGTGGCATTATTACACTTATCAAATCCATACCGACCATCATCGAATCGTTCAAATTAGGCGCGAGACAAATGATGAAAGGTGTGGATACCTCCTCAACCAAACGTACCGATAGAGATCTGCCAATCAAGCTGGTTCTCTGGATTTCAATCATAGTGATTATCATACTGGCAATAGCAATGTTCTTCGGCCTGGAAAATATGACTGTCGGTTCGGCGGCGTTAGCCTCGATATTGGTCGTGATATTCTCGTTCTTCTTCGTGACCGTTGCCTCCCGAATAGTCGGGCTGGTCGGCTCTACCTCCTCCCCCGTATCGGGCATGACAATTGCCACCCTGCTTGGTACCGCTATAATATTCGTGATGTTCGGTATGACCGGCGACTGGGCGAAAATCGCCGCCCTGACAATAGGCGCGGTTGTCTGTATGGCCGCCTGTACATCCGGCGATACCTCACAGGATTTGAAAACCGGTTTCCTTATCGGCGCCACTCCCAGCAAACAGCAAATAGGCGAGTTCATCGGCACGCTAACCTCCGCCGCCGTGCTGGGTTTCACTTTAATTGCTCTGTATCATGCCTATGGTTTCGCCGAGGCGCCCTCGCCGATAAACGGCAAAGCCGAACTCGCCGCGCCACAGGCCACACTCATGAGTTTCGTAGTCCGCGGCGTTATCGATCAAAATATCCCCTGGATATTGGTGGCAATCGGCGCAGGTATTGCCGCGATATTCGAGATTTTCAAGATACCGTCACTGCCGGCCGCGGTCGGTCTGTACCTGCCTCTCGAGACAACTACTCCGATATTCGTCGGTGGACTGATCCGTCATTACCGTGATAAATTGGCTGGTGGCAAAACATCCGATTCCGATAACGGCGTTTTGTATTCCTCCGGATTGGTGGCTGGTTTCGGGCTGGTAGGCGTATTGTTGGCGGCTACTGCTGTAATCCCGGTAGGTGCGGATTCTGCCGGTGAGAAGATATTCCTGCTCGATTCGATGCGGCATCTCATTGGCCGGTTCTGGGCTAATTCAACAGGTGAAATCATCAGTATGGTAATAGCAACCGCGGTGTTCATCGTTCTCTGCTGGCATCTGTTCAAGACAGCAAAGAATTAATACACGGAACAAAAATCGTTTGCCTATATTTTCTATATTCAAAACAGTCGATAAATAATAAATCCGAAGGAGATACCTATGCCCTCTCATAAATATATCGAGCCGGCGAGAAATACCCTGGCCTGCCTGAATATCCGAAAAGGCGAAAAATTCCTGATTATAACCGATATCAATAAGCTATCTATAGCCTGGGCTTTATTCGATGCCGCCGAGGAGACAGGCGCAAATGTTCAGCTCGTGCGAATTCCGATAGCCGGAACCCACGGTACCGAGCCGCCGGATCCGCTGCCGGAGTACATGAAAAAATTCGATGCCATAATCGCCCCGATGACTATGTCTATCTCTCATACCACCGCCCGGCGCGAGGCCTGCGAGGCCGGAGTAAGAGCTGCCACCATGCTGCCCGGCATTCTCGAGGAAACATTCACGCGTTCGATGAACGCCGATTATGAGACGATAGATGAACTTGGGAAAAAACTGATAAGCCACCTGGACAAAGCCAAACAGGTGAAAATAACCTCCACCGCCGGAACCGATATATCGTTCGAAATTACCGGCAGAAAGCTGATCAATGATAACGGTCTGATTATCAATCCCGGCGATTTTGGCAACCTGCCGGCCGGTGAGGTGTTTTTAGCGCCGGTCGAGGGTAGCGGTAACGGTGTATTGGTCGTGGATGGTTCCATGGCCGGTATCGGTATCACCGAGGAACCGCTTACCATTACATTCAAGAATGGTTATGCCATAAAATACGAGGGTTACAAAGCCGATCAACTCATGAAATTGCTGGAACCTCATGGCAAAGATGCTAACAATTTAGCCGAATTCGGCATCGGTACTAACCACGAGGCCATACTTTGCGGCTCTATACTCGAGGATGAGAAAGTAAAAGGCACGATTCATCTGGCTATAGGCAATAATGAATCGATGGGCGGCAGCGTATCGGTTAAATCACATCTGGATGGCATAATAAAACATCCGTCATTCTGGCTCGATGACAAACAGCTAATGAAAGACGGCAACTTTCTTATTTAGTATCCAGTCGAAATCATCCAGAAAACCATAGGGAGCGTGAAGGTATCCTCAGGCTTTTATTCATCCTTTCCCGGCGACATGCTGCATGAAATCAGGTGTCAGGAATGGATTCCTGACACCACCGTCATCCAACAAGGACTTTATCAACAACCCCCTACAAGGTAAGGACAGATATAAAATAGTGCCACTAGTTAGAGCCTCAATCGTTGCTGTTAATAATAAAACTTTCTACAAATGCTTCGCCTCAAACGGACACACCGGTTAAAACGGTGTCTTTTAGTACCAATAAAAAACCCCGGCGCAAAACCGGGGTTTCTAAATTCTTCTATAGACTGCTCTTAAAATCCAGCCATTTGCTCATCGACAATCGTAGGCGTAACGAATATCACCAGATCGTTACTCTGAACTTCTTTCTTATCATAGCTGAAAAGGTAACCGAGTACCGGTACGTCCTTGAGTAGCGGGATACCGACGCGTAACGTCAGCTCTTCCTGTTTGGTCAAGCCGGCGATTACCGTAGTCTGGCCGTTATCGACCACGACATTCGTTTCGGCATTCTGAGTGTTAATAATAACACCGTTAGGATCGTACTGGTACGAACTGCGCTCGGGTTTAAGATTCAACAGAATCCTGTTTTCCGAGGTAACATGCGGTGTGACACGAAGCTGTACGCCGACATCATAGAATGTAATAATCGTATTGCCCGAGGGATCGAATTGCTTGATCGGAATCTTCTGCCCCATCTGAATGAAAGCTTCCACGTTATCAACGGTGGTAACCTCCGGGTGAGCGATAACTTTTACCTTATTGGTCGACTCGGCCATCTTTAGAGCGGCACTCAAAAGATAGTCGCCTTCTTTTCTGTGAAAATAGAAATCGCCGATAGCATCGGAGGCCATCTGCGAGGACGAATTCTGTGTATAGTCACCGAAAGGCCAATACTCGGAAGGTGTGGGCTCGTCACCGGTAGCTAAAGGATCATATAATGTAGTACCGGTACCGTTTAGCACGCGCCAGTCAACGCCGATCTCACGCAGCGTTCTGCTTTCGATCTCGAGAAGCTGGGCTGAGATTTTTATCTGCCTGGTCTCTTTATCGAGCACCTGAATCAGTTCCTCAACACGGTCGAGATTATCGGGCAGATCTCGTAATATAAGAGCGTTAGTACGCTCATCCACGGTCACCGAACCTCTGGGTGAAATCAATCCTGCCACGGCCTCTGATATTTCAGCGGCTACGTTATATTTTACTCCGACGATTCTCGTGCGAAGATTTTTCAATGCCGCCTGTTCGGAGTTATATTGCTCTAAAGCCCGTTTCTCCGCGTAATAGTCGCCGGCGTTTACTACCCTGATATAGTTGTTTTCCTCTACACTTACCAAACCATATGTATCGTTGATAATATTGAGCGCTTGACGCCAGGTCACGTTAGCGAGATTCATGGTTATTTCGGCATCAACTTTTGGCGAAACCACGATATTGATATCGCTGTAAGCCGAAAGATACATCATGACCGAACGGATATCGGCGCTTGTCAAAGATAGAGTTTTGATCAGGCGCTGCTCTTCAACTTTCTGCTCATCTCCCATCTCCATCTCCTGGCTGAATAGGATCCCGCCGCCGGAGAGGATCAACGCCGCCATTGCTACGGCTGAGATAAATGCTGTTATCACCCTAATATTTTTCATGCGCTTAATCTCCTTATTTTAACTCTGGCATTTGCAAATTTAAAGCGACAGTTCTAGTCCAGCCGTATTCCGTAATCTGGAAAATCGCTTTATCTTTATATATCGACACTAAAAAGCCGTTCTGCACACGATCGTTAGGTTTTAGAATAAAACCGTTACCTTCAGCGTCCTCGAATAAAGCCTTGGAGCCGGTATCATCATCGAATACGCCCACGAGAGCGAGGTTTTCCACCGATGGCACCTGCCCGGTCATTATCGTCGCGCCCTTCCCGACGAGGGTTTTAAACGGATCGCGGGAGGTTAGCGGTTTGTATTTAACAGTCTTACGTTTCGGAAAATCATCAACCTTGGTCAAACTCTTTTTTGGCCCGGCGGCTGATTGTTTTTTCGGAGATGATTTGGGTTTAGGTTTATTGACCACCTTCACCGGTTGCACTTTCTGGTTAGTATTCCATTGGGCAAATCCGGTTTCATCTTTCGAGGCAGGTATCTTTATCCTGACTCCCATCGGTAATTCCTCCACCCTGTAACCGATAGCGCGATTGATATCGAGCACGACCCTCGTTACTAAAGCGGGTTTAACCTGAAACTGACTCGTCCTGATTTTCTCGATGGATTTAAACGGTAATCCCTCGAAACGTTTCCTCGACCAATTGTTGGTCGTTCCCTGCAAGTCTATAACAATTTTCTCCGGAGCATCCTTTATCATGAAATGCTCGTATAAACAGGGTTTGGTTGTTTTGATATCGATCGATACCGAATCGCCCTGTTTACTGACAGAGATATCATCTAGAAATATATCCGCCAGGCTTACATTGAAGCTCATAAGGACGACGGCCAAACCAATTAAAAACCTCATTTCGTTTGACCTCCTGTATTTTGTACCAAATCGGCGGGTTGAGTATTATATGTAGTCAATTTGAATGTCGCGACCACTACCAGGTCACTGCGCTTTCTCTCGCCCAGATTACCACCCTTATTCATCCTTTCGGCACGAGAAAGCAATGTGACATCCGATATGTTCACGATAAACGGGAAATTCACGACTTTCTCGAAGAACTTGCCCAAGCCATTATAAGTCGACTCGAGTTCGATAACATAAGTGTTCGCGGTATAAAATTCGTGCGGTGTCGGCGTTTGCGGAGCAATGTTGATTATCGCTGAATTAGTGCTCTGCTCGGCCATGTGTATTTGATGAAGAAATGCTTCGTCCTCTTTTACCTCGGGCAGCCAGAGCTTTACCTTTTCGTATCTAGCCCGCTGCAATTCAACATCTCTCTGCAAACCCTCTAAGCTTTCGGCTTTTTGACGGACTGCGAAGAGGTCGGAGGATAATTTCTGGTATTGAGTTTTCTTCTGAACCAGTTGTTCAGAGTATGGAGTATAGAGTTGAGAATACCATACATATATCAACGCTAAGAAGACGAAAACAATCAAAACTAAAACTTGATTTTTAGGGTCTCTAAAATCCATACATCCCCTCCCACAGGATTCTTGGACCAGGTGAGATTATATTAAAATTCAGACCCGGCAGCCAGCTTATCGGCTGATGCTTTACTATCTTTCTGGACAGCATCCATGCCCTCCAGTACCAACTCACAATTTATCACGAAATGGTAAGCCTCGTAAGGCTCGGCTCCTTCGCCTTCCGCTTGATCTTCTTCGAGCAGAACCGAAACTAAATTCACATTATTAAGATGCGGCGATCTTTTCAGCCTGATAATAAATGTTGCCAGGCTATTGATCGAAAACGATTGTCCCTCTATTACGGTCACTCCTGCCGAAGCCTGACCGGCGCCACCTTTATCACTGCCGCCGGAAACGCCAAACCGCGTTAACCAGAGATAATCGGTAAGTCGTGATCCCAGGTCGCTGATGGTTTTAACCCAGGCTTCACGATTACGATCGAGACGCCTGATTGTTTCCATACGCGTAAGGATCAAATCTTTCTGAGCATTGAGCTGATTCACCAACTTTATCTCGGAATCGTAGTTGGCCGCCTCTTTACGCGCATCCGCGATTTTCTTATCCAACGAGCCGGCCGGAATAATCTGGAAAAACATCGAATAAGCGAATAAAAGAATCAGTAGTGAAATACCACCGCCAATCACGTAAAGTGAATTTTTTTCCAGGGCGATACTGAATCTTTTCTTCTGGTATTCTTTCGGTAATAGATTAATTTTTATCATGATTATAATCCTCTGGCCGCCAAACCTACGGGTACAGCCAACAGCGGAGCGACTTTCTCCGGTTGGAATTCCACGAACATATCAGGATCGTACTCGATATTCCTCAGCGGATTGCAAATCTCGATCGGGATGCTCAATTTTGTTTGTAACAGTTCCGGTAAGAACGGCACCAGAGCGCCGCCGCCGGAAAGTACGATCCAATCGATTTTATCAACGCCCGAGGAGTTCTTGAAATAGGAGATAGCCACCTCAAGCCCGGCTATCAATTCCTCGGAGGCCGTCACGATCGTGGCTTTGAACATATCCTGGTCAATCGAGCTGTCCATCTCCCCCCGAAGAGCCTTGCCGGTCATCTCCTGATTGAGGCGGAACTCCTTGGATATGGCATCGAAAATCAAACGAGTACCGTTTGAAACATCACGAGTAGAATGGTATAAACCATCTTTTAAGAATGTAATATTCGTTACATCGAAACCAAGATCAATCAGAGCTGTTACCCTCGTGGGATCGATATCATAATTGATCGTATAAGCATTCAATATAGCGAATGCGTCAGTATCAACCAGCACCGGTTTCAAACCGGCATCCATGAGAATATCAAGAAAACTTTTCAGGAATTCGTTTCGTGCCGCCACGATCAGAACCTCCATCTTGTTAGTCTCCTCATCCTCGCGTATGATATGGTAGTCGAGAGTGACGTCCTCGACATCGAAAGGAGCTCTCTGCTCGGTCTCGAACAAAATAGCCTGCTCTGCCTCGGCGCCCGATTTCCTATCCATTACGATCTTATCGGTAATAACACCATGCCCCGAAATCGAGACAGCTACTTCTTTGATCTTCGGATCGGTCTGATCAATCAAACTCTGGATGTCGAAAATGATTGCATCCCTATCCTTGAATTCTTCATCGGTAATTACACCTAGCGGCAGCTCTTTTATAGCAAGAGCTTTAAGCAGGAAGCTATCTGTTTTTCGTTTTAGCTTCACAAGCTTAATAGAGTTAGCTCCTATATCAAGGCCAACCACCAGCTTCGTTTTTTTGCCAAAGGCCATAAATGCCTCTTTTGTTTCCCGTTATTTAGTATAAATCTGTGCAATTCTATGATAACCCATATTTAGTGTCAAGAAAAATTAATACCGTGAGTTATCATCGTCAAAGTTATTATCGTCTATCATTTTAGAAAGTTAACAATTTAACTGAAAAAAAACGCAAATATTAAAAGATGTAAAAAGATTGCATATAATGCTGAATATATCAACCAAAAAGCGGAGCTTAATCATTAAGCTCCGCTCGATGTTTGGATTTTTAAAAGGCTATCGAAGTTTTATTCGGCCGGTCGAGGCTAACACATCTATAGTGAAACTATCACCTGTTTCGGAATCTTCCAGATCGATTTGCCCCGAGGATGAGGCCGAGCCGTTTGAGAAAAACACCACCGCACCATTAGTAAATGTATTATTGTTAAATATCACATTCGTTTCGCAGGCAACTGGATCGATTACTAAAGAATCGCCACCTTCATCGTAAGTTGCCATTTCCGGATTAACCAGGTCTTTAAAAAACACTATTTCATGCGAGCCGTCATCAAAATATACCCCGTACTGGCTATTTTCAGATATCGCCCGACTCCTTGCTTGACGGAGGTAATTGGTCTTCTCCCTGGCATCCGCGCGAAGTTTCATCTTGGGGATGTAGTTGGTAAATGAAGGGCCTGCCATTGATGCGAATATGCCAATAATCACGACTACAATCATCGCCTCGATTAATGTAAAACCCGCATTGTTATTTAGTTTATTTTTCATATCTCACCTCTGTCTTATCTTTCGATTTTATGCTTTCTTTATTATTTAATTATCAAGCCTGATTGACGTAGAATAGCTTCGGGATACGATCTTATTCGATTCGTTTTTATCGCTTTGCGATAACTCCATCTCTACGGTTATCAGGTCATACTTGGGACGCTCGATTCTTAGCGATTTCACACCATTTACGATTTCCCGATCTGCACCATCAATCTGTTCGCATAATGTGCCAGCATCTAAATTACGGTCCACATAAAAGATTATTTCAACATCATTATGCCAGACTCTCAAAGTATCCGATTCCGAACCCTCGATAATCTCCAATGGCTTTTTGTAATCGGTATTAGCGTATCCGGCTAGCTTCACGTGGTAACTCAGACGGTCAAATGCGGATCGCGCCTGCATCGACATCAAACTGGATAAATCCTCGTAATAGACCTGCTGGCGAGCGTTAAGTTGCACATTCAAAAAGGCCGTACAAATCGCCGAAACAGAAATCAGCGAAACCAGAAGTTTCACTATCACATGTCCTTTATTTTTCATTAATCCTTTCATCATACCCCTGTATTTAGCAATAGTAATGCCATCCCGAGGCCTATTAATACAAACTGTAAGCGACAATATATTAACGAGTTATAAAGCCATCAACGGGGCATTGTTTTTAATGTTAAGGAGATTTGTATTGTAATTATTGGACTAAATAAAGAATGTATGGGGAATATCCTATAGTCTGCGAAAAATATCCAGACCATGTATATCATACACAAAAAGCCCCGCGTCGGCGAGGCTTCAACAATACTATATATAGAAAAACTATTACTTCAAAAGCGTCATAGGCTTTATTTCTTGTTTATCGCCGTATGTTAGACGATAGAAATAAACACCGGTAGAAACAACCTCGCCTTTTTCGTTCATGCCATCCCATATAACCTTATGACTACCAGACTCCAGGCGGGTGTTTATCAGATCCCTGACTTTGCGTCCAAGAATATCATACACCTCGAGATTGACATCGGAGTTTCCGGCTAATGTGAATGATATTACGGTTTTCAGGTTAAACGGATTAGGATAATTATTTGCTTCAATTAATTCGGGCAATTCATTGTTATCATCCAATCCCGAAAATAAAATATCTCCCTGAGCAACAAATCCATTCCATAGCTCATTCACTATCTCTATCTCTCCCTGCCGAATATCAAGTGCGCTGAATTCAGACTCACGCCAGGCATTCAGTTTAGTTTCGGCCTCGGATAGCCCCCATTCTTCCAGTTCGAGCGACCAGGAATATACGCCTTGCCCTAATGAATCGAGAAGGTAATGAGAATTCATTATCACATCCCCATTGTCGCTATCAAATGGATATATATCGTTCATCCTTTGCGAGATAAGCGAATACCAGGGAGCCTGTTCATTGCCTCGTAAACAAAACGGCACATATTCAGAGCCTACCCAGAGTGGCACCGCCATCGATAAAACAGGTTGTCCCAGAATAGCATACATCGTTGCCAGACGAGGATTCTCATCCTGAAGAACTCCTCGTATAACCGAACACGAACGGGTCTTATAACGATTAATGGTTTCCTCGGTAATCACACATCCTGCAGGTAGTGTGTCCTGATGTCCATAATATGGCAGCGGATAGGGATCGTTGTGCGAGTATTCGTTGTCGGAACCTAACGAAAAATCTCGGGCTAATTTCTGGAGTATATATTTTACGTTAAGGTAATTATTTTCGGTATAGTATTCCAGCAGATGTTTCGCTCGCTCGTAGCGGGGAACACCCCTGGATGGTTCGGATCCCGATAAAGCGAACACCGATCGTAACAGGTAGCCATCCGGAGCATGAATGAAATTGTTGGCATCATATACCGTATAGCTCGTATTGCCGCACTCATAAAGCCTGGCCGCGCCCGAACTGTCGATTACACCGAATAACCAGCAATCGCGCCTGCCATAAATTCCGCTGGTCTCGAGGATATGCTCCCAATCCTCGATGGCAGAACACCATTTCAAGGCAAGGGTCATCAAATCGCCATCATCGATTCCATCGATACGCGAGTCCGGGAGGTTATAGCAATTGGCGTTGATTATTGCAAATCCCGTTTCATTAACTCCCATGAAACAACGGGTCGAATCGGAGGTATAGAAATTACCGGTGAATCCATACGTAGACTGCCCGTGATAATCCATAGGTTCGATATACAGGTAACGCTGATCCGGCTCGGTGACATCGCGGTTTTTCCAAAGAATAGGCCGGCCATCATCAGTAGCCCGGCCGCTTATTATCATAATAGTGCATTCATTATCTACGCCGCCGGGCGCGGACAAATCCAGGATCGTTTCGATTCTTAACAATTGACCGTTATCATGAGCTATAAAAATGTTCAATAAAAACAAGTAGATAAGGATATAGCGCATTTGTTTCTACTCCCATTATAATGATACTAATTTTCCACCTTCTGTCAAGGTTTACTTTACATACTGATGATAATGTCGCCTGAGTAATTGTATCGAAAATCCGTAATCATTCCCATTCGCAACGCCTTAAACTGTGTTAATAAATAAAGAGGTTATTAATATTGACGATAATCGTATCGTAACCCTTGCTTTAAAGTTAAATAAACTTAGGGGGAAATTTTGGCGATTTGTAATAAATGCGGTGCCGGTAATGAGAACAATGATACCGGATACTGTAAATTCTGTCTGGCTCCTTTAGATGAAGAGCCACAAGTGAGCGATAATCAGAAAAGCTCACAGGGGCAAAATAGCAACAGTGATCAGGCATCCACACGAAGTCAACCTCGTACTGCCAGGCGACATGATAGCAATATCATGCTTGAAACCAGGAAAAAGCCGGCTGCAACTGAGGAATCATTTCCGACTGAAAATATTCAGGCATTAAACGATGATATTTTAGAACAGGAAACGCGTGACAGTGACCCTGATTTTGAAATCAAAGAGGTGAATTTCGATAGCGACTCCGTTCCTGGCCTGGTAACTCCCGATGAGCAACCGAAAGGTACTTTCAGCGAGGAAAAATATTTCAAGGATAATCAGGACGATGAGGTTGATTTCGGCGATGATAGCATAGATACCGATCCCCTGCTCGGTCAGGATGAGGAAATCCGCATAACTATGGAGCAAACGGAGAACGGACCTGAGATTAATATTGCCGATGATTCCGATTTCTCCACCATGCCGGAAATTCTTCCCCAGGAAAACGCCGTGAAACCGATCGAGGAACAGGATGAATTCAACGAGGATTCTCCTCTGACCAAGAAGATTATAATTAATCCTCAATTGGCGCACCCTCCGATGCCCGAAACGAGCCGGCCTGAAAACGATCAACCGGAGGAAACTATTAGCCAGAAAGCCACCCACAGAACCGGAATGAGCGGCGCCCCTATGAGTATCGAGGACATCGACAAAGAGCCTGAGGATTTCACGACAAACCAGAACGGGCTTATGGATGAAATTCAAACTGAAAAAAAACAACCAGAGCTCGATAAAGAATTGCTCGAAAGAGTTAAGCAATCCCCCTCGCCAACTTTTACCGCGGGAATCGCCTATTTAAATGGTAATAATGTCAGTTTCACCGGTGGTTTCAAGCCCAAAACAGGTCAGCAAATCATAATCGAGGATAAAGCATTCGAGATACGCGAGAAACCCGAATCGTTGATTAAATCGACATTTTCTAAAATCCCCAGGGTAGCGATTTTCAGCGCCATCGGCGTAATAGCTATTCTTGTTATCTTAATAGCAGCCAGTTTCATACCCGTGGATGACGGCCAGATTGCCGGAATACTTGTTGATCCGAATACCGGTTCGGCGGTACCTAAGGCTATCGTATCCATAAAAGAGTTGGATAAAACCGTCGAGACCAGTTACGCCGGCTTTTTCGTCTTCGAAAATATCGCTCCCGGAAACTATACTATCGAATACCTGGAGGACGGTATAGGAGTGGTTGCCGAGAGAATGACGGTGCTCGAGGGTAAAACCAGTACACTGACATTATCTCTTCCAGAAAACGAGACGCCCGTGATCTCCAGCAACAATCGTACGACCCGTGATATTTCCGTCGCGGAAACTCCCCGTGAGCTAAAACCAGGATTCATGAAACTGAACCTCTCCCCCTCTAAATCGAAAGTTTATCTCGATGGTAAATACCTCGGACAGGGAACCCAGACATTCAGAGTGTCGGCGGGAAGGCATCGCGTTACGGTAAAGCATGATGGCTACAGTAATAAATCGATTACCGTCAGGATCCCCGAGGATCAAATAAAACCTTATAAAATAGAGTTAGCCAAAAGAGGGAAAAAACAGAAAGTCGAGGAGAAAACAGAGGATGAAACCGCTGCTGATCTCGAAGAACAGGGTAAATACTCCGAGGCTCTTAAAATTTACAAGAAACTAGTTTCCTCGAATAAAAACAACATCGAGGCGGTTCTGGGTCGTGCCAGATGTCTTAAAGCTATCGGGCAAAATGACAATGCCCTGGCCGGATTTCTGGATGGCATAAAAATAGCCAACGACAGGAACGACACCGAAACTTTGCTCGAGGCTCTTGATGGCGTACTGGGGATCAATCCCAACTACTTAACCGCGCGCTACAAACGCGGGATCATCTTCTTGAGCCAGGGGCAGTATTTTCGGGCCGCCCAGGATTTCAATAAAGTCGTCGAGGTCGACCGCCGCCATCTGAACGGATACTATAAGCTGGGCGAGGCCTACTATAAAGCCGGTAACTACTCCAGCGCTATTGATGCTTATCAGCAGTTACAGGAACTGAATTTCGCCGATGCTAAACCGTATGCCTTTATCGCTAAATCTTATAACAAGCTGGATGATAAAAAGAATACCAAGAAATATTACGATAAATTCAAGAAAAGCGCCGATATCACGACTCAAAACGAACTTCGTAACGATCCTGAATGGCAACAAATCAAAATGATGTTCGAGTAAATAAGCATAGTTTTGTGCAATAGGTTTTATTATTTCCTCGTTGTTATTACTCCTTTGATAAAGTAAATTTAATCATGAGAGAAAACGAAAATGATATCTCCGGTGAATTAGCGCCCGGAAAAATATACATTCCAAAACCACAGAAAATATTACTGCTTCTAATCATGATCGGCTACCCATTGCTGACTCTGATAATGAACTATATCAATCCGCCCGGCGAGGTCGAGATAGTGTCTCGAATCGTCCAAATCTATCTGCCCGGCCTGGCATTTCAGATGGTAATATTACTATCCATCCTGCTAGCTTTATTTTATGCGCCGTTAAAACAGGATGGTATACAATGGAACAGACGAGAAAACCTGGCCGGCATAGGTATAAGAAAAGCTGATTTGCACTGGAAGAATTTCGCTATCGGGGTGATATTTTTATTTTCGGCGATAATCGTTTTGAATTTTCTATCCAACATACTCGGCAGCTACGATATTTTCAGCACCGAGGATATCAGCTATCTTCTACCCCGAACAGGCCCCGAGAAAGTGTTCTGGATAATCCTATCGATCAGCGCCGGCGTGGCCGAGGAACTGGCATTCCGCGGATTCGTACTAACCCGGATGGAGATACTGACCGGCTCGATCTGGCCGGGTGTGATATTAGGCTCGCTATGTTTCGGTATAGGTCATCTTTACCAGGGATGGTCCGGAGTGATTCTAATAGCAATTTATGGCGGAATGTTCTCGCTTCTATTTTATGCTCGCGGCTCGCTTATCCCCTGCATAGTAGCGCATATTTTGCAGGATGTAATGGCGGCTTTTGCGACGTAAAAAAAACCGATGCTGAGAGCACCGGTTAATAATCTTCTTTAAGTGAATTTAATTACTTACTTCACCAACGTCATCTTCTTGACAATCTCGCTGTCGGCTGATTTCAGCTTGTAGAAATACATACCCGAGGAGACAGTCTCCCCCGAATCCTCACAACCATCCCAGGTGGCCGAATAAAATCCCGCCGCGTAGTTGGCCGAAACCAGCGTTCTGATTTTCCTGCCAAGTATATCGTAAATCTCCAGGCTTATATCCCCCGCCTGGGGAACGGTGAATGCGATCTCGGTGTGCATATTGAACGGGTTGGGGTAATTCTGAGAAAGATTGTAATCGTTGGGCAATTCAACCTGACTCTCGATCCCGACATGCTGATATATGACTGCTCCGGAGCTAACCACCGGCATCAGGTTATCCATGCCATTATAATAAAATGAGGGCTGGCCGTAATCGCCATCGAAAGTCATACGCATTTCCATTACCTGCTCGATAGCCTCCTCGTCAATCACGATCCTGATTAGCGCGACCAGTTCGCGTTCAAGCCCCGTGTTTAAAGTCGGGTTAGTATCCTCACCGGTATCGTTGGTGCCGGTCAGGATAATATGATTCGTGTTCGTGTTTAAAGTATCGAATGTCTCATCCCATTGAAGAAGTGTGTTAAAATAAAAAGCTCTGGCGGGATGTATATTACCATCGGAGGACTCCCACTCGAACGGTAGTACGAATTGCTCTACAGGCTCATCATTGACAACATAGATCGGCAACATCACGGAGGGCACACCGGGCTCGATAGCAACCGTACCGATGATAACACTGTCGGGTACTCCGGGATCCTGAGCAAACGAGGATAAAGCAAATACAACTATAACTGTCAATATGATAAATAGCCGCGGCATAACTCCTCCAAATAACTCTTTATTTTATTCTCAAACACTCCTAGAGGTAAAAGTGTACTGCACCATTCGTTATAAATATATGATTTTTCCTGAAAATAACAAGCGATTTTTTCCTCCTATATGCAGTAAGAATCAATGGATAGCTTAAGTAGATAAAATAAGCGCTATTACATCCACTCTATATTGATATCGAAATATTCTGATTCTATCTGGATTTAAGACATAAAAAACATGGAGGGGGGAGGATTCGAACCTCCGAAGGCTGAGCCGACAGATTTACAGTCTGTTCCCTTTGGCCACTCGGGAACCCCTCCATTATCTTGGGGTTGTTGATGTTAGAGTTGAATAGGCGGTAAATCTTCCGGTCACCCTAAAATACAATCCAAAGCCGGAGAAGGGACTCGAACCCCCGACCGGCTGATTACAAATCAGCTGCTCTACCATCTGAGCTACTCCGGCCAAAATCGTTCCGGATTTGGAATGTATCAAACACCAAACCAACGTATTTTCTTATTAAAGATCAAATATTACAACGGCGGCTAATATAATATTCGACACAAGCCCCGTCAAGTTGAATAATTAAGATATTTTATATTATATCGATAAATTCCCTAAATGACCAGTGCGGTTGCCTTAATCGAGTCTCCCCCATTCGATCGTGAGAACGGTGAACATCGAGTAATTCGCTTTTCCGCTCAATGCTCATTGACCAAAGAATAACTTAAATATTCTCAATATTGAAATAAGCGGACATTTAAATTATACTCATACCGTTATAAAGGATTTCTTCGGAAATCCCTGACATAACGTAAATCTGCCGAATAAGGAGGTAAACATGGCGGATGAGCCAGTAGGATGCGCTAAACCTACGGGAAAAGTACTTGGCGGATCGCCCGATAAAGGGAATTCGCAAAAAGATGAAAATCAAACAAGCGAGGTATCCATGGAAAAAGCAAGAGTCGGCGGACAGGCGCCCGATTTCGAGGCGCCGGCCTATCACAAAGGCCAATTTACCAGTGTCAAACTCTCAGAGCATCTGGGTAAATGGGTTTTACTCTGTTTCTACCCAGGTGATTTCACTTTCGTCTGACCGACAGAATTATCGGCGGTCGCCGGTAAATTCGATCAACTTCAAAAACTGGGTGTAGAGGTTCTTTCCGTATCAACTGACAGTATCTTCAGCCATAAAGTCTGGGAAGAGGAAGAGCTGAAGAAAATGACAAAAGACGGCATTCCCTGGCCTATGATTGCCGATGGCGCCGGTAATCTTGGCAAAGTGTATGGTGTTTATGATGAAATAAACGGCGTAAATATAAGGGGACGGTTTATAATCGATCCCGATGGCGTAATTCAGGCGGCGGAGATCATGACTCCCCCGGTTGGCAGAAAGATAAGCGAAACAATAAGACAAATACAGGCATTCCAGCATGTTCGTAAAACCAAAGGCGCCGAGGCTTGCCCCGCCGAATGGGAACCGGGTAAACCTACCCTAAAACCCGGACCGCACCTGGTAGGAAAAGTATGGGAGGTCTGGAAGCCGGAATAAATATAAGTATTAAACCATTAAATATCAGCCGGCAGCTATACTAGTTGTCGGCTCAGACTTTTAACTCTATTGGTCATCAGTCTGGCGAACACTACACTTTTTTTTATAAGTATCCAATCCATTACCAATATATTTACCATTCGACTGTATTGTATCGATATATATATAAAATCCGACAATAAGCTTGCTTTTAGAATAACATAATATTATCTACCGCCCGAAAATAGAAAAGATAATCAATAAAATGGTTAAATTAACCGTTTCGAGAATAAAAAGGTAGCAATGGAAGTATTAAAGTTATTCACTCAAACCTCAACCGCCTCCACTCTCATGTTTCTGGGATTAATCGGTATCACCGGTGTAATAATAGGGCAAATAAAGATATTCAAAATAAAGCTCGGTATAGCAGGAGTACTTTTTACCGGCTTGATAGCAGGTCATTTCGGCTTAAGCGCCAACTATGAATTACTATTCTTTATCAGGGAGTTCGGACTAATACTGTTCGTGTATTCGATCGGCCTGGAAATAGGCCCCAGATTTTTATCCTCGTTGAGGAAAAACGGCCTTAAGATAAACTTGCTGGCTTCAGGTATCGTGCTGCTTGGATTTATAATCGCCATTGTCATAAAAATAGTTCAGAATGTGCCGGTTGCCGCTATCGCCGGTATCATGTGCGGTGCGGTAACCAATACTCCCAGCCTCGGCGCGACACAGCAAATACTCACCGAACAAATAGCCAACCCGGCACAAGCGACACAGCTTACCGGTATGGGTTATGCCGTAGCATATCCGTTCGGTATTCTGGGGATAATTCTGGCAATGCTGATCTTGCGATGGATTTACCGTATATCCATCAATAAAGAAACCGAAAAGTTTATCAATGAACTCTCAGGAATTACCGGCAAGTTAAATGCTGTTAACGCGAAAGTGGCCAATCCGGCGCTTTTCGGTAAACCGGTATCATTTATAAAAACGGCTCTGGATGGTGAATTCGTACTGGCGCGAATATTCCGGGACGGTGAATTTTGTATACCTGATGAACAATCACCGATTAAACAGGGAGATATACTTTACGGAGTATCATCGGAGGCACATTTATCGGAACTGGAGATAAAAGTCGGACCGGTGAGTAAAACCGGTGATCTGGAAATTACCGGCAGACTGGGAATGAGACACGTAATTATAACGAATAAGGAGTTGGCTGGGAAATCGATTAAAGAGATCGGTATATCGCGGCGATTCCCGGCTAATATCACCCGGATATTCCGCGCCGGGTTGGAAATTATGCCTCATGATAGCGACAGTATCGAATTCGGCGATACCGTGCGTATAGTAGGAGAAAGAAAATCATTAACTGCAGTTGCTAAACTTCTGGGTAACTCTATGGCCGAACTGTCGCATCCCAATATACTGCCTATCTTGATCGGTATAATGGCAGGCGTGATAATAGGCAATATCCCTATCGAAATTCCGTGGTTTCCGGCTCCCGCCAGGCTTGGGCTGGCCGGTGGACCGCTTTTAGTCGCCTTGTTCCTGGGGTATAAAGGACGAATTGGCAAGATAGATTTTTACATGACTCCCGGCGCAAATCTGTTTATCAGGGAACTCGGGATCACCCTGTTTTTGGCATGTGTTGGCTTATCCTCGGGAAAAGATTTCGTTCATACTATCGCTACGGGCGGCTATATCTGGATGTTTTACGGAGCAATCATAACGTTTTTACCACTTATCATTATAGGGATAATAGCGAGAATGATTAATCTAAACTATCTATCGATATGCGGGCTTTTAGCCGGTTCCATGACCGATCCCCCGGCTCTGGAGTATTCCAATTCCATCGCCCCGGTACAGGCACAATCGACCGCATACGCCACTGTGTACCCGCTGGTGATGTTCCTTCGAGTATTTTTAGCTCAGATTATTGTGCTGATGTTTTTGTAATACTTGTGATAGTCACAGGTTGTTTCACAGTATCAAGATGTCCCTCCGGTTTCATCCTGCCTCGCGGCGGCGAGCCCGGAAAACCAGGGCCCAGATCTGGTAGGCAAAGTTTGGGAAATCTGGCAGCCTGAATACACTAAAATATAAAACCTTCATATGTCAGCAGGCAGCTATACTAGCAGTCAGATTTAGTGTTTTAGCTAGACTAAGAATACTAAACCTCGATTGAATCCCCTCAGATCAAGAATACTTATCATTATTCTACGAAAATCAGGGTATACTTTTTATACAATTGTCCGAAATATTAAGTAACACCAATAAAAGGAGGACTTTTGAAAATGAAATATTTCATTGCTCTTTTGCTATGTTTATGCTTAACGATGATTAACTGTGATAGCAGTAGCACGGATACATCCGAGGAGAATGATCCGCCGACCGCGGCCTCCTCCCCTGTGCCCGCTGATGGCGCGGCAAATCAACTTTTATCGATCCAATTCAATTGGAGCTGTTCGGATCCCGATGGTGATAATATTCTATACGACTTCGCGCTTTCTACCGATTCGGCCTCAATCGAGAATCATTATATTCGCTTTAGCATGTCAGACACTTTCTTTAATTACCAGACTCAGTTGGAATACGGTACTACGTACTACTGGTTGGTAGACCCTCATGACATTCACGGCAATAGTACCGAAGGCACGATGTGGAGATTCTCCACCCGCAGTTTCGACAGCACTTACGTGGCGTTCGCCGATACCAATCTCAAGAAAGTGGTGGCCAATCAAATTGACGGTCGGAGTTATTACGATTCTATCTATGTCACGGATGTCGACACGATCACCGAACTTACCGTTGATAATTTCTACGATATATACGACCTTGGTGGATTGGAACATTTCGAATCGTTGCAAGAATTGAGCATCTATGATAATCATATCACGAGCCTGTCACCGCTTGATAGTTTGTTCAATCTCGAATCCCTTAATCTGAGCACCAACTCAATTTCAAGCGTCTCCCCGCTTTCCGGGCTGACCGCTTTGACCGAGCTCAAGCTAGAAGAAAATCAAATAAGCGATATCTCTTCTCTTAACGATCTGGCAAACCTGGACTATCTCGATATAGGCCACAACACGATAACAAGTATTGCGGCTGTTGAGGAGATGACCAACCTGACCGTTTTAATGATACAAGATAATCAGATCAGTAACATTGATGCTATTAGCGGCTTGACTCAGCTACGTACTTTCTATATGTACGAAAACCAGATTGCCGACATTTCGCCGATTCAGGACCTCAGTAGTATAGAATTTATCAGTGTAAAAGATAATCAGATTGCCTCAATCCCCGCGCTCGATAATCTGACTCTGGTCACCAGTTGGGATTTTTCAAATAATGCCATCACCAATATTTCCGGGCTTTCAACCTGCACCTGGGTAACAAGACTGGATATTGAAAACAATCAGGTAAACAGCTTATCCCCTATCGGTGGCTTGACTAATATTACAGAATTAGTTATGAGCGACAACCTGATAACTGATTTAACACCTCTGGCCAATATGTCGAATCTAAGCAGGCTGCATGTTGACGGCAATCCGATAACCAGTCTCGACGGTCTGGATTCATTGTATGACCTTCAGTATTTGTATGCATTTGACGATTCCCTGACTGATATCTCGGCAATAGCTAATTTGACAAACGTAACAGAACTAAGCCTTCAGTACAACAACATAGTCGACATAAGCGCTATAGAAACTATGACCGGCGTGATTAATGTTACCTTACTTGGGAATCAAATAACGAACATTCTGCCACTGGTAAACAACTCAGGTCTCGGCAGTGGCGATTGGGTCGGCCTATCAGGTAATCCACTGGATACCATCTCAGAAGACACCTATATCCCGCAGCTCGAGGCGCGAGGCGTAAATGTCGAATATTTATACTAATCGCTAAAATCTTTGAACTAAAACGGGCTTAGCGCCCGTTTTTTTATCTACTATTTTTGTTATTATTTAATTTGAGCAGGGGTTAAAAACCTGAACTCTGGGGCTTGTTGAAAAAGCCCTGATTAGGTAGTCGCGGTGTCAGGAATCCTGCTATGTATCATGTCAAGTGATATTGTTCGGTTAGTATTGTTATATCGATTTCTCCTTTTCTTAATAAAACGCAGAATACCCATGTTTAAACTACAACATGCTGCCACTGTTAGACATTGCCGATAATAGTCACCCTGCTATTCGTGGTCTGGCCCTCAAACACAGCCACAATTAATCAATCCGAGATTATTACCAGGGGAGATGACACCCTTTCCTGCGCGGTCTGTTGTTAAGCCACAAGGATTCCTTCGCCATTCTCCAAACTCAGATATTGTAAACTAATTATCTCTTTTTTATGCTGCGGTTTGGATTCGATAGCTCTGATGGTCAAGCATCAGACGCCGTACGATTAACAGTAGACGGCGGGCACTGGCCACAATGGCTCGTTTGGAACCACACCGCCACTTGAGCTGTTGATAACGCTGAGCCTGGGCCGGATCCTTCCTGATCAAAATCCAGGAGGCTTCGATCAGATTCGACCGTAACTGCGGTTTGCCGATCCTGGTGATTCGTCCTAGTCGAACCTTGTCACCGGAGGAATATTGGCTTGGAGTCAAGCCCACGTAGGCGGCCAATTGGCTTCCTCGACTAAATCGGCTGAAGTCCCCTAACTCCAATAATAGTTCCATCGCCGTTAACAAGCCGATGCCCGGAACACTACGTAGACGCTCAACCGCTTCCCGATAACGATCCAGTTTTGACAATTCTTTCAATAACCGTGTCTGTTGAGTAATCAATTCACTCACCAGCCGATACTGTGTCAGTAACCTCTGAAAACTCTCTGTCTGCCAGCGATCACTAAAACGCAACTGCCATAAATGCTGTTCGAATGTCTCCGTCCACTTGCCGCTAATTGTCGGCAGAGATAGACCGAAACAGGCTAACTCACTCTTGATACGGCATTGAATACGGACCCGGTCGCTGACCAACTGGCGACGGCGACGCAATACCTGGCGATGACCACGCGCTTCGACATCAGGTACCCATACTGCCTTGAGCATACTACGGGAAAGTAGTAAAGCAAGCTTGGCACTGTCGAGGCGATCAGTTTTGACCCGATTGCCGTATTCAGAAGGAATCAAACTCGGCGGAGTCACTATACATGACGCTCCCCAGGCTACCAGTTTGTCATATAACCAGAAACCACTAAAACCGGCTTCGTAAACTACCGAAATGTCACAATCGGAATAACGCCCCAATACTTTTTTCAATACTTCCCAATCAGCTGCAATACTGCCTTTCCATAACTCTTGCTCAGTTGTTCGCATTGTTACATGCCAACTCCGCTTATGAACGTCAATACCAACGTAAATAGTGTTGGCTTCACGCTCGATTTTGTTGTAACATGGCATTTGAGCCTCCTGTTTGTTCGTGTTGATTGTTGAATGTTTGTCAAAATAACAATACAATCCGAATGACTGAGGCTCAAGCTTTTGATAACATAGTTACTTTCCTGACACCTGATTTCATGCGGCATGTCGCCGGGAAAGAATGAACAAAGGACTTCGTCCGCCCAGCGACCCATGCAAACGGCTTTTTCAACAACCCCTCTGGCGTGGGGAAAGATAATATGATATTGTTTTATGAAGTTATTAATTCCGCCCGGAATAGGCCAGCAACCGATTGGCATCCCGGTAGCGGTACTGATTCGAAGGCGCGCCGAGTATCACCGCGTTAATCCGCCTGCCGGTTTGATCGTAAGCATCCAGGGCCAGGCAGTAGCCGGACTTGCTGATATACCCTGTCTTCCCGCCGATCACATTCCATTTAGTGTAAAGCAAGCGATTGGTATTATATAACGAGTGACGAATCCCACGGTTTAACGAGCTGAACTGGTAAGTCTTCTTCGAGGATATCTTCTGAATTGTCGGCTCGGCGAAAGCGGTTTGCATGAGCTTGATATAGTCCTCCGGCGTTGACATATTATGCGAATCCAAACCGGTCGGCTCGGTAAAGCGGGTATTGGATAGCTCCAACCTAATTGCCAGTTGATTCATCCTGCCCACGAATTCGCCTTTTTCTATACCGGCGGATCGAGATAGCGCGTTAGCGGCGGCGTTATCGGAACAGATAAGGCATAGATGAAGGCATTGGCCAACCGTGATCCGTTCCCCCTCGTAAAGCTTGGAGCCGCCCACTGACGGGAAATCCTCTTCACTCATCGTGATCGTGTTGGTTAGCGGCGTACCCGATTCCATGAACACTAATGCAGTGGCAAGCTTGGTCAGGCTGGCGATTGGCATCTGGTAATCCTCGTTTTTCGAATATATCTCCTCCCCTGTCTCGGCATCCACGACAAGCACGGCTTTGGCTTTAATACCAAGGCTGCCCGGAAAAAGTTTCTCTATGATAGAACCGAACGTACCGGTTTGAAAATCGTTGAATATATCGACGCCAACAGAGGCTTTAGTGACATAATGCCCGTACGAGGCGGAAACCACCCAGATGATGATTCCTACTACCATTGTCTTTATCAAGCTTCTTCTCATAACTCCAGTTGCAACATCTCCTGCATCAGTTTTGCGCTTTTCACCGCCTGCCCGTGATGGCAGTTGTTGAAAAACAGGTAAATCTTATTTGTCTCTCGGCGTAATTTCTCTATTCTTTTAATCCAATCGGATAATTCTTCCTTTTTATAAGCGTAATTGTAACGGTCGGAGCCCGGCCGAGGTTTCCACCAATCAAGTTCATTTCGTCCATGGAACCTGATATACGCCGTATCCGAGGTCGCCAGCGCAACCGGCGGGAACATCTGCTTTAACTGGGGCTCATCCACGCTGCAAAATCCGAGACCGTTATCCTTAAGCGAGGCATACACCTCCGGCTTATCCCAGCTATCGTGACGGAATTCCACGAAAAGCGGAGTATCGCCAAAATAGTCCTTTCCGTCAAGAAGATATTGCAAATTAATTGGAGAAAACTTGAATGACCACGGGAATTGAGCCAGCAATCCTTTAAGCATCCCACTCTCGGCCATCGGTTTGATAGACTCGAGAAACTCGGCGGTGGGCTTTTCGAGGTCTTTACGATCGTGGGTAAACGAGCGATGCGTCTTCACGATGAACTCGAATCCCTCCTGCACTTTATTGACCATATGATAAAACACGGCCGCGTGAGGAATGCGGTAGTAAGTTGAGTTTATCTCGACTGTCTTAAAATGATCCTTGTAATAGTCGAGCATCTTCCCCTTCTCGATCTTCTCGGGATAGAACGGCCCCACCCAGTCTTTGAAAGAGTAGCCTGATGTTCCTATCAGTATTTTAGCTTCCGGCATAGTATTCCTATCAATTAAGACACACTAATAAACTCTATGTAAAATCATATAATAAGTTTCAAAGAAGGTAAAATAAAAATTGCAGAAAAATGAAATATGCCAACATTTTTACTTGAGGTGGTGGGAATCCTTTCCCGCTATCTGTATTGATGCAGTATTTTGTCAGGAAAGGATTCCTGACAACACGGAAAAATGAAATATGCCAACGTTTTTACTTGAGGTGGTGGGAATCCTGCTATGTATCATGTCAAGTGATATTGTTCGGTTGGTATTGTTATATCGATTTCTCCTTTTCGATGAGCCGTTGGGAATCCTTTCCCGACGGCTTCTTTCTATTAAAGCCACAACTCCTTATTTAAGGCACACTAATAACCTCTATGTAAAATCATATAATAAGTTTCAAAGAAGGCAGAACAATAAATGCAGAAAAAAACTTCCCGTGACTGGCTGACATCCGTGTCTGCCAGCTTCCATCCGCTAAAATGCCAGTTGGGGCACGAGGACGTACTCCAACCACAGGGTAATATTTTTACCTCTCCGGTGCCACCTCCCTTGCCTAGTGAGGGTGAGAATGTTTGACAGTAGTATCAGAAAACAATCACGCGTCAAAACCGCAGGGGTTTTGACCTACTCTTCATCTAAAAAATATAAACATTTAAATTTGATTTTCTCAACTCATCAAATGAAGCCAGTCACGCAGCAAAAACGTCACGCGGCCTATCAGTAACGACACACGGGCCATTACCGTGAAACCGAACGTAGCGCCGAAAAACACCATCAGGAAATATATGCCGGTCTTGGCCAGCACACCGAATCCGCCCTCGTGCTTTTTCGAGAAATAGAAATAAAATAACGTAGTGCAAAGCCCAATCAAAACGATCACAGCGTTAACCGCGCTCCAGAAACCATCGATTTGCGCGAACGGCGAGATAGTGGCTTTCATCTGGGTGATGATATACGATTGCATGAATGCCGGTATCGAGGCGCCTGCGCCAAATCCCAGATACAACGCCAGGGCGGGACGGGATAACCAGGCGTACTGTTTCCAGAAACGAGTGAACATCAGCATACCCAGCAGTACCGGTATTATAACCAGCATCTCTCCCCTGACAAACAACGGATCGAGCACCTTGGGCACGACCGTATCCATGTAGGCAATTACGATCAGGAAACCGACAGAGATGCCCACCAGTAGATGCTCGGCGAACTTGTAAAACGGGTTATCTTTATATAAAAACGAGTAAACCGCCAGCGTCAGAAGCGCCGCCAGCCAGATTCCCAGCGTCTCCATCAGAATTTCCCTCTCTGCTTCTTCATCATGAAATACCCGATATTGCCAATAATCACGAACAGCACGATCAGGAAATGCGAGATGCTCTGGGCGCTCATTCCCAGCGAGGCATCTCCGAGTTTACCGATAAGCTGTTCGTACTCGGCAGCCGCTTTCAAACCCGGCACCATTCCAACTATCTGGCGCTCCTGCAGGAATGGATAGAAGGTGGTCGCCATAACGGCGGTTATTGCCGGCGCGATTTCCTGTTGGTAGCGGGCGTTGGCGTAGTTTATCCAGTACACGGGCGTGTCATCATCGGAGACATCAACCACCAGTGCGATATCATCATAGTTGTGTACATTCTGCATCAGTGGTATATCCTCGACAGATATCCCGCGATAATCTTTGGGATACACCCGAGCGATACTTTCACCCAGACCTAAAATCCCGGAGGTTATCTCGGGACGGTAACCGAGGAACACGTAATCCTCGCCCTCAACCAGGTCGAATACAGCGGCATTCTCCTGAAGCGCTTTATTGCCTATCGCCGCTCCCTCGGGCCGAAACGCCATACCAATAACCTTGAAGCCTTTCGAGAAAGCATGGATCAGCATAGCGGTTGCCATCGGTTGCATCTCGGGTAATGTCGCCGCCTCATGATCGAACGAGAACAGCAGCACCGAGCCCTCGGGTAAGGCATCGATATACTCGTAAGTATCCCTCACCTCTTTGGTAACTTTGTTAGGTATGGTGAAATTAAATAATAGCGGCAGGGCCACGCTGATGAAAATCAGCACGAAAATGATTCGCCTGTCGATAGTCGTTATTTTTTCCCAGAAAGTCATATTAGCTGCGCCCCAGGTATGTTCGTTCTACGCCAAGTATCACCCTCAGCGAGGTGGCTATGGTTCCCAGGCCAATACCTATAAAGATGCCGCGACGGGCTGTCATGGATGGTACGTTCAGAATCCAATTAGCCAGTTTGGGAAAGTACGGTGAGATGTAATCGCCCAGCGGTACCCTGCCAATCATCACTAGTACGGCGGCAAACAGCAGCAATGATGCCTCGAAATTTCTGATCTTGAATCCGCGATAAGCCGCGCTGGCTACGAAAAACGCCAGAAGCGAAAACACGGTTGCCTGCATCGGCGCCTGAAGGTAATCGAATATCCAGGTGAAAGCCGTTCCCTCTCCTCGTCCCCAGGCCAGGCCGCTGATAGCCATACCCGCTACGCCCACCAGGGTTACGATATTGTAGGGATAATCTTTCTCCTTGCGGCCAACTTTATCGAGATGGTATTTGATCATACCAACCACGCCGACAAGCAGGGTGAAAATAAAAATAGTCTGTACCCAGTCGACTACGGTCTCGTAAGCTCTCGCCCAGGCCGGGATAAAAAACTGGATCAGCATGAACATGCCGAACCCGAATGCCAATGCTATTGGTATTTGACGTCTCATATTATGCTATACTCAACCAATCTAACATACTGCTATTGCCTAAAAGCAGCATGATAACTCCTATTATCATCACAAAAACTATAATCAATTTCGTGTAATCCGAGCCTTTCAAACTGCCCAACACCTGTGGATCGTTTGATAAATATCCCGAGGCGGCGAATAATTCCTCGCCCAAAAGTACGTAATCGCAGGCAACTACGAAAAACGACATCTGAATTGTAGAGTCGGTTCCGGCTATCTGTATCGCGCCGATAGTGTTGCCGGTTTCCGCAAGGATCAGCGATTCGGCCTCGAACGTGCCGAAAAACAGGTTGGTGGCAGGTTCCTGCCGCATGATTATACCATCTACGGCGGCCGCATATCCGAACTGCGAATCTGTAACGAAAAAGATATTATCGGGATTGAAATTGTCCGGATGCCCCGCCCGGGTGTAACCCTCGTAGGTTACCTCCTGGGCAACCGCCATAGTCACCGGGTCGTTGTTCGGGAAAATAAGCGGTGTGTTGTATTCGGCGACTTTCTCGGCCACCGACCCCAGTATGTTCATACTGGCTATCGTAGCAGGACGCTCCATCTTGCCGCGTCCGGAGGAATACAGGATAGGCTTGCCCATCTCGGTTGCCCTGCCTATCGCCTCATCCACAGCCTCAAGGCCGGACAGGGGTCGCATATATAGCTTGCCGCCGCGCTTACCGTATATGATGAATATGCCGACAAGTATCCCTGTAATCAAAACTGCTATCAGAACATTTACCCGGCCGTAATGGAAATAGTTTTTCTCGGGGCTATATGGCCCTTTGGTATCCGAGTAAGTCTCGCCCGTTTCGGTTTCTATCTTTATCCTGTAATAGTAATCGATATCATCGCTTAACTGGCCATCGATTACAGTTCCGGAGTCCTCCAGTATCTCGGTGACATCCTGGAATACCTCATTGCTGTTTGCCGATCTCTGTATAACATAGAGGTAATTGAAACCGGAGACACCGGCGGCCAGATTCGGAATATTCCACTCGATCTCGAGAGCGAAACCATTATCGTTTGGATAGTCCCTGACCTCGAAATTTATAGCGGCTGTGGCAATTGATGGAACGAATAGCATTAATGCCAGAAACAGGATAACGCTTTCAAATCTCCTAACCATGCGCCAATTCTATGACAGGCGGGAAAATATGTCAAGGGATTAAAGTGATAAAATAACAGGTTGTTGGATTAACCCATATTTGTCGGTTTCGACGATAAAGATCGGCGTTTCTTGATGAGATAGCATGCAATACAAAAACCTGCTATCAACTACCATCGACCACAGGGCCAGTGGCTTTTATCTTGCCGACTTGAGTTGTCTATCACTGGCTCCAAAACTCCGATTATGGAGTCAAACGCATCCCAACAACTTTGACTTGACATTCTATCGATAGTCAAATCAAAATCGAAACTAAGTCTCTCGAATACATCCGGTTCTAAATCGGAAATGGGAAACAAGAAAAGATTATCAAAGCTTCGCCTCAAACGTACACGGGATAAACCGGTTGTTTTAAGGATCAATAAAAAAAGCCCGGAATCAACCGGGCTTTAATAAATTCAAGATATAGAATTCTACTTACCGGGAAGGTTAAATCCGATACCGGCCATTAACATGATCGTAGAGTTTTTAAACTCATCTTCGCTGCCTGGCAAGGCATCATCCAAATTGTTGATATCGGATAATCCCATATTGTAGCGGGCATCGAAAGTAAGCACATACGAACTCATATCCATGTTGATTCCGGCACCGATAATGATACCAATATCATTATTTTTTAACTGATCTTTGATATCATTTCCGTCAGATTCAGCGCTCAACAGAAGCGAAAACACGGGACCGGCGTAAACACTGGGAGTTAATTTCCCCGGCAGCGGCAATTTATACTTTACCAGAACAGGGATCTCGAAGTAATTATATTCATTGCTGATATCATCACTTTTAGCCCCTTTCATGGAGTATAGCAGCTCGGGTTGAATATTAACCATGCCCAGATTTAACTCGGCGAAAGCTCCCACGACAAGCCCTGCTTTCATGTCCGTGTTCTCGGCATCACCGGTTATATCAGCCATATTCATTCCTGCTTTGATACCGATAGGACCGACCTGGGCGGAACTAACCGAGGCAAACGAGGCCACGAGTATAGCGGCCAAACTCAACATTAACAACTTTTTCATCTTTCCTCCTTGAACAATTATTCTTCTATTTAAAATCGACAGTTTACTGAAATAATGAATACAATATTAAGTATCTTTAGGTTCCCTCCTTATTAGGGATCGTTGAAAAAGCCCTTATTGAACAGATAGATATCAGGTGGACAGAACCCTTTGTTCATCCTTTCCTGGCACCTGATATCATGCGGAATGCCGCCGGGAAAGGATTCCCAGTGACATGTGTAAATGATTTTTTCAACAATCTCTTTACTATAGTTTTCCTCCCTGATTCAACCTGAATTAAACAAGCTGAGACATCTCCGGGATTATACGACCTTATTAATCAATACATTTATGATAATATATTGTTTCCGTTCAACCGGAAATTGTCAAAAATATTAATAAGATAGATTAAAATGTTGATAAAAAAAGCCGGAGAATGATCTCCGGCTAAAAATCGCTCGATTTTTACGAGCATCTATTTACATGCAATAAAGCAGGTATTACTTGATGATGAAGTAGGTGACACCGATCATGAAACCGAAATGAGCGCCATCAACGGAATCGCCTTCCTCGGGGCTGCGGCTTTCCATGGTGTAACCGACCTGGCCATAAGCGCCAACGCTGTTGGAGAGCATGTAAACAGCGCCACCGGCTAAATTGATATCGTAACCGGTATGCTTTATCTCGTTAGTGCCATCATCCTCTTTCATAGAAACATACATGAAATTGGCAGCGGCGTAAGGCAGGATAGCGCCTTTAGCTTCGGTAAGCTCGGAATTCAAGTTGAAATAGTATTTGCCGCCAACACCGAAACCCATTTCGGAATCGGAGTAATCACCCAGGGAGTATTTGCTATAACCAACGGTACCGCCAACAGCAAGGTTGTTCTGAAGGAAATAATAGAATTCGGGATAAATCTGGAACGAGGACGGGGAATCGTCACCAACTTCATAAAGGTCACCGCTGAATGAAGTGAACGAGAGACCGCCACCGATATACATGTTGCCTTTGTCAGTCGGCATCTGGGCCGAGGCGCTGATAGCGAATACTAACATGAGAGCTAAAACTGTAACTAAGATCTTGTTCATTTGTCTTCTCCTGAAATTAATTTATATTTAACTAACTTTCGCAATGTTCTAAGAATCATTAAAATTCAATTCGCCCTAAAACCTCCTTCCTAAAAAAAACCTCTCTTCTTAAAAGCCGCACTTTTATAGCTTTTTAGAAGTATCATGTCAATAGGTTTTATGAATATTTTTCAAAATTATTGTCAAATACACCAATTATCAATAAGATAATTTAATGCTAGCATTACATGTAATTACACCGCTTATACACATTTCCGAAATATGAAAAGTAAAGATAACTAAAAATCAGTGACTGATAGTATCCATCATACCGGGAATAGCCGATTCGTATAATTGCTTGAGTTCCTCCACGGAGCATGCTATGTAATTATCTATAATAAGATTACTACCACCTGTTTCACCGATTACTCCAAAGGCGATATCGTACTCATCACAAATATTGTCTACCTCGTGAATATTATCTTCGGTCAGGGAGATGACTACCAGCGGCCTCGATTCTCCGAACAGCATGGCATCCGGGCGATGATCCGACCACATTCTCAGATTTGCCCCGATATTATTTTCGAAACAGCATTCCGCCACTGCAACCGCCAAACCTCCGTCCGAGATATCATGAGCCGACTTGATAAGCGATTTCGAGCAAAGTTTATTGAGCGCCTTAATCGTATTGCTTACCTCATCCAGTGAAACCTGCGGTAATTCGCCCGCGACTTTATTATGTACTATTTTAAGGTATTCGCTTCCACCAAGTTCGCCCCGGTTTACTCCCAGAAGAGCTATCTTATTGCCGTTATGTTTAAAAAACGAGGTCATGCGATGTTTGACGTTTTCCAGCACTCCCACCATTCCGATAACCGGCGAGGGATAAACGGCTACATCCTTATGTTCATTATAAAAACTGACATTACCGCCTGTAACCGGCGTATCGAGCTTACGGCAGGCCTCCCCCATCCCGGCAACACACTCGGCAAACGTATAGTAAACATCCGGGTGATATGGATTGCCGAAATTGAGGCAATTGGTAATCGCCGCCGGATCCGCTCCCGAGCAAGCGACATTCAACGCCGACTCGCAAACCGCATGAGTAGCTCCCAATCGAGGATTCAGATAGCACCATCTGCCATTACAATCGGTAGCGATAGCCAGGCCTTTTTTAGATTTACGGATGCGAATCACAGCGGCATCACTGCCGGGCCCTATGGCCACGGCCGTTCTCACCGAGGTATCGTACTGATTGTATACCCATCGCTTGGAGGCGATATTTGGCGAGCTGAGAAGTTGCTTCAATATATCATTGTAATCGGATGGCTCAGGCATGGTTAGCGGATCGAATGTCCTGAGTTCATCTATGTAATCCGGTTTGGCTTGCTCACGAATATATATCGGGGCTTTGCCGCCCAGTACCAAAATATCAGGAGGTATCTCGGCATATAGATACCCCTCGAAATATACCCTTATGACATTCTCATCGATTACCTTGCCGATAACGGCGGCGTGAAGTCCCCATTTCTCGAATATCGCCTGTATCTCATCGAGAGTTTCCGGTGTTGCCACCACCAGCATTCTCTCCTGCGACTCCGATAACATGATCTCATAGGGGGTCATGTTCTCCTCACGAACGGGCACCTTATCCAGATCGATCTCCATGCCACACGCCCCGCGCGCCGACATTTCGGAGGTCGAGCAGGTTATACCAGCTGCGCCCATATCCTGGATACCAACCGCAAGTTCTTTCTTGATTATCTCTAGCGTAGCCTCCAGCAGCAGTTTCTCTGTGAACGGGTCGCCTATTTGCACTGCGGGACGTTTTGCCTGCGATTTCTCCGAAAGCTCCTCGGAGGCGAATGTCGCTCCGTGTATGCCGTCCCGGCCGGTGCTCGCGCCAACGATAAGCACGGGATTGCCCGCGCCTTTTGCCGTTGCCGAAAGCAGTTCCCCGGTTTTCGCGATTCCTAAAGCCATCACATTAATAAGAGGATTACCCTGATAAGCGGGCTCGAACCAGACCTCGCCACCGATATCGGGCACGCCGAAACAGTTACCGTAATCGCCGGCGCCGCGCACTACGCCATCGAAAATATAACGCACATGTGGGATATCTAACGGGCCGAAACGAAGCGAGTTGAATGTCGCCTCGGGGCGAGCCCCCATGGTGAATATATCGCGAAGGATTCCACCTATACCCGTAGCCGCACCCTGGTACGGCTCGATAGCCGAGGGATGATTATGCGATTCTATCTTGAAAACACAGGCCAGGCCATCACCGATATCCACCGCCCCGGCGTTCTCCTCGCCGGCTCCGGTTAGAAGCTTGCTGCCGGTTTGCGGTAATGTCTTAAGCTGTGCGATCGAGTTCTTGTAAGAGCAATGCTCCGACCACATTACGGAAAATATGCCCAACTCGGTATAGTTGGGTTCTCTGCCCAGATACTCCCATATCCAGGTCCATTCCTCCTCCGATAGCCCATGATCTTTAATCAATTCCGGTGTAATTTCCGGCTCTCGCATAACCTCTCCTTTCAAATAGATGGATAGTATAGAATTAAACGGATAGAAAGTCAATAAATGACTAAGTTACGATTCGATTATTGTAGGTTTTGGGGTAGATTTATTAACCTGTTGGCAGATAGGAACACTTACCAGCCACAATAGGTAGGGCTGTCATTCCCTTAAAAAAGGGAATCCGGGTGGTATATCACTTCAACAGCGTAATCTTTCGCGAATCCTGATAATCCCCGGCAGCCAGGCGATAGAAATATATCCCCGAGGGCATCTCCCCCGCCTGCCATAACACCGAGTGGTTACCGGCGGGCAGGTACCAGTCAACCAGGCTCTCAGCCCGGCGGCCGAGGATATCGTAGATATCCAGCGTTACCTGCGAGGGCTGGATTAGCGTGAATGATATGCTGGTGGTAGCGTTGAATGGATTGGGATAGGCGGAGAGATCGTACTGCGTGGGGAGGGTGGTGACTTCATTATCATCAATGCCGGCAGGGGTGCGGGTGATTGACCAAACTGATTGTTGATCGGTGGCGACATATATTTTATTCGTATCCGATGGGTCAATTAAAGTTATTCCATTACTATATGATACTATAAGGCTATCGCTGAATGGCTCCCAGGAATCTCCATCGTTATGAGATTGAAAAACACTATAATGGTTTGAATTCACGTAAATATTATCAGTATTCAACGGATTAATTGCTATACCTGAAAACCAGATATAAAAATCAGTATAGGGTATATTATTGGTAATATTTATCCAACTATCACCACCATCTTCGCTTTTATAAATTCCTGATCCATATATAGCTATATAAACTTTAAGTGAATCATAAGGATGGCATTTTATTTCATTAATATAATTTCCACCTGATGGCAACTCGATCTGCTCCCAGAAATATCCACCATCCGTTGATTTATACATCTGATTCATTCCAATATAAATGTAATTATTGTTAGATGGTGAAATATCAAGAGCAAAATACGCTTGCTGTGGAATTTCATTAATCAAATCCCAATTTTCTCCATAATCATCAGAAATATATAATCCATCCGATGAAGAAGCGAATATCTTTCTTTCATCTCCAAAGTAACCGATTTTCAGGCGCGAAAATTCCGTTGATTCATTAAAGTCATCCCCAAAATAATCCCATGTATCTCCCCCATCAATTGACCGGGCGATGCTTGTTTGAGGAGAGATAGACCACCATGAGCTTAATCCAGCAAATATCTGATCTGGATATTCTTTATCTATATCTATGCAACTAACATATCGGTTATAATCAGGATATAAAACATCAATGACTTCCCATTCATCTTGACCAGGTTCGATTTTGTATATGCCATTCATCGAACATGTATATATCTCATCAGGGTATTCTGGGTTACAAACAATATCGAAACACTCAGAGTGAGAGATTTCCTTAGTAATCTTTTCCCAAGTTTCGCCGCCATCATAAGAACGATATACGCCACCGAACATCAAACATATATACATGATGTTGTTTACTTCATCAATAGCTAGACTTACAGTATATCGGCCATTTATGCCTTCATTTTTCTCCTCCCATGTCTGGCCTCCATCCGTGCTTTTCATTAAACCATTAGCGTCGGTACAAATGTATACAGTGTTATGATCGAAAGGAGAAATATCAATTTCCCATACTATATCGCTCGGTAATCCAGGCGGAGTAATATTCTGCCAAGTTTCACCTCCGTTTATGGATTTAAAAACACAACGGTCTGATTGTGTCGCATCATGCCCGCAGACATACAAAACCTGGTTGTCTATATAATCTATATCAAATCCATGGACATACATAGTTGTATCCAGATCGCCGTGACTGTTTATCCAGGTATTTCCTAAATCTTCACTTTTTAATAATGATCTTCTAGTAGTTGCACAATGCGATATAGCATATACAGTGCTGTCATTAAGCGGATCTATTTTAAAATCGTTGGCTACAACTTCAACCAAGCTTAACTGCTCCCAGGTATCGCCTCCATCAACGCTTCTATAATTAATTCCTGAAAAGAATGGACCGGGTACAAACATAATATTCGTCCATTGTGGATGAATACAAGCGCCAACAATCTCGTAGCTATTACCCGCCGGAAAGTCAACTCTTTCCCAATCATCACCACCATTAATGCTCTTAAACATACCTCTTGTAGTTGTAGCAAACATTGTATCCGGATTATGAGGATTTATTATTATTTCCCTCTGAGTGCTAGCAAGAGAATCGCTATCGATATGATCCCAATAGAATCCATAATTTTCGGTTCGATAGATGCCATATTCAATTGTTCCTATGAATATATTACTTCTATTAACAGGATTAATCACAATATCCTTAGCTCGGCAATTATATGGTCCGCTTGTTGACCAAAAATTCTCACCGGCACTTGAAACTTTTAAAACAATAATTATAATAGATGCAATAAACAAGATTTTCTTAAAAAACACGATTTTTCTCCTTAAACTATATCTATAAATGTGAAGCTAGTAATTAAACTGCTTGTATTACCAGCTTCACATTAAACGTCATTCAATCTGTTACTAATTCGCCTGATTTGCTAAGTAATAAACAGTGTACACAGTACTTGTATCGCAAAAACCTCTGGAAAAGCTACCGCTTCCTGAAATTATATCCATCATTATTTTATGATTGACTGTCGTATCTACAGGGGCCGCTAAATCCCAGACTATAGTTGTATCCCCATAGGGTAAGTCTGCTCCATAAAGTATGTGTTCATAGGTATAGTTGTTTACACTAAGCGTTGGTTTTATAGTACGATAGCCGCCATTTACTATTGTTGTTTCCAGAGCGTTTCTTACATATTTATCACATGAAGTGTAAGTACTTGTCCACGTACAAAAAACATCAATACTTTCTTGATGCTTACACTGCGCGGATGCTTCATTACAAAACCCAGCCCCCAAAATAAATACCAGGCAGCATAATACTGCTAATATGCAAAAACGATTCATTACGTTTTCCTTTCAAATTAAACATCTTAATTAACAACTAAAAACGATTAAACCAAACTGATGTTTATTTGAAAGAAAGGTGGACTTCTGCCCCCCCCCCCCGATTCATTATTATCAGGAATAAGAATGTTTCTGTATTCGGATTAAATAATAGATGCCCTTTCACGATATCATTCCCCCAATATTATAATGTCAAAAAATAAATATTCAGATATTCAGTTGTAAAGTACTGTAATAAATCTAATTGTCAATGTTTATTTGGAATTCGATTGTAACTGCATCAACCTGTTGGCAGGCCGGGACGCCCGTCAACCACAACCACTCCTCCCCCCATCCCCTTTTCTGGACACCTAACACATTGATTTAAATAAAAATATAATATTTTATCCCTTGACATAATTTATTTTGTACACTAAATATTAGTACACAAATTAATCAGGGTGAAAGATAATGGATAGTGAAATTAGTTCGAATGTTTTAATCGCTTTGAGAAAAATCATGAGGGCGGTCGACCTCAACTCGAAGAAGCTACATAAACGACACAAACTTACGGTTCCCCAGCTAATCCTGTTGAAAGAGATAGCGGCCCGGGACGAGATACCAATCGGTTCACTGGCAAAAAGTGTAAGCTTAAGCAGCGCCACGGTTACCGGCATAGTGGATAGGCTGGAGAAACAGCAATTGGCCGAGCGAATCAGAGGCTCGAACGATCGTCGCCAGGTGCTCGTGAAATCCACCTCAGCCGGTAAGGAGCTTCTAAAAAACGCTCCCTCTCCCCTTCAGGAGGAGTTCGTGAAAGCCTTTGAGAGCTTAAACTTAACGGAGCAGAAGAATATCATGAATGCGCTGGAAACCGTTGCCAAAATCATGGATGCCGAGCATCTGGATGTAGCGCCCCTGCTAGATAGTGGGCCAATTTCCGGAAATGGTCGTCAAATCGACCACAACGGTCAGTAAAAACAAGTACAACACGAATCAGCAAACTAAAAGGTAGTAAAATGTCATCTGAAATTAAAATACATGTTTTAAGAGATGTTAAAGATTTCCCCTCCTGGGTAAGCGTTGATAGCCTTTCGGTATTCATATACGAGAATATCAAGCCCTACGAGGACACCCTGGAGGACACGAAAAGAGCCGTCTTGAAAGCGATTGCCCCCGATGAAGCCAAAGGCGCTTTCGTGCTTTTAGCCGAAAAGGATCAAAACCCCTTAGGCGCGCTTATCATGCTTCGAACGCAAATGAAAGGCTACATCCCGGAAAATCTCCTGCTAATGGTCTGTGTTGCTCCTGATGCCCGCGGCAGTGGTGTCGGCGGTAAGCTAATCAGAAAAGGTATCGAGTTGGCCGATGGCGACGTGAAACTTCATGTCGAATATGATAATCCGGCCAAGCAAATTTACGAAAAAATCGGCTTTACTACGAAATATGCCGAGATGAGGTATCTGAAATGAACAGGCTTATTATAAACCTGGAGGCGTTAAAATATAACATAGCTGTCATCAATAAATGGATGGACCGTCACAATGCCACCTGGACACTGGTAACGAAGGTGCTGTGTGGTCATGTGGATACAATCAAAGCTCTGCAATACCTGGGAGTACGTTCGATGGGCGATTCCCGTCTGGAAAATTTGAAAGCTATCGACAGAATCATACCCGATTTCGAGGCCTGGTATATGCGCGTACCGGATATATCCTCCATCCCCGATGTGATAAATTATTCCGATGTCAGCTTAAATAGCGAGATCGAGATAATCAAGGAACTTGGCCGAGAGGCACAACGTCAAAATAAAACTCACCGTATCATTATAATGATAGAGCTTGGCGATTTGCGCGAGGGGATTCTTCCCGGCTCACTGGTGAAATTCTACCAGAAGGTTTTCGAGCTGCCTAACATTGAGGTGTTGGGAATCGGCTCCAATCTCGGTTGTCTGGCAGGTACTGTCCCCAGTGTCGATCAATTCATGCAGCTTGTACTATACAAAGAGTTGCTTGAGCTGAAATTCAAGCAGATATTACCGTTGACCTCCGCCGGTTCGACAGTCGTTCTACCATTGGTACTTGATAATAAGCTTCCACCCGCAATCAACCATTTCCGTATAGGCGAAGCTGTTTTTTTAGGCACCGATCTGATCAATGGCGGTACTCTCCCCTATCTCAGCAACGAGGTTATGCTCCTGGAGGCAGAGATTGCCGAGATCAAGGAGAAAGGGCTCGTGCCGCTGGGAGAGACAAGCTCCGGTGTAGCGCCGTTCGACTCCGACTCCGATGAGGAAACTCAGCCGGGCCAACGAGGTTACAGGGCGCTTGTAAGCATCGGCCAACTTGATACCGATATCAACGGCTTAACGCCGGTCAATCCCGAATACAGAATAGCGGGAGCCTCGAGTGATATTGCGGTGATCAATATCGGTGAGGACAAAGGCGATCTTAGTGTTGGTGATACGATTCAATTCAAGGTAAATTACTCCGCGCTTCTACGGCTGATGAACGGCAGATATGTCAATAAGCAGGTATATCCAGCCCTTGATATTTTCCGAGATGAACTCGATCCTGAGTTATTCGAGGTACAACCGGCTATGGATCAATTTGAGGATATTAACTGATAGAATGTTCTTTATGTTTTTTTTTGATACCAGATAAATCATTTATTCGCGTTTTTATTTCCCAGCCAACCAAATCCGAGGAGGTATAAACATGTCAGACCGATTATTGCTCTGGGCTATTGTCATCGCCTATATGGCTTTTGTTTTTATCAAGGGTGTGCTCAAAGTTAAAAAAATCGGTACCTCTGATGACTTCCTGGTTGCCGGGCGTAACGTTAAATGGTTTTTCCTGTTTGCTACGATGGGCGCTACCGTAATTGGCGGCGGCTATTCTATCGGGGCAATCGGCAAAACTTATGAGTGGGGCATCCTGATGCTGCTTGTATCCACCGGCGGCTATTTCCATTTCATTTTCTCCGGACTTGTAGTCGCTCCGCAATTCCGCGAGGCCGAGCTTTACACGGTAGCCGGCTTTTTCGGATACAGATTCGGCGAGAAGCCCCGGTTCGTGATGCTTATACTTTCATTACTGTTTTCCGTGTTCATCGTAGCCGCCCAGATGGCGGCATTCGGCACTGTATTGGCCTCGATCGCGCCGCAGTACTCCAGTTCGGTATCAATCCTGAAATGGGCTATTTTAATCGGTGGAGCTATGGTCGTAATCTATAGCACGGCCGGTGGCTTGTTAGCTGTAATCCAAACCGATGTGTATCAATTCATCGTGCTTCTTCTGGGATTTGTTATCACCCTCGGTTTCTGCATTCCCGATATCTCGAATTCCTATAATTCCGAAACGCACGAATTCGTACCTACCCGTTTCGGTTCCATTGACTTTATCAATCCACCCGATCTTGCGAACAAGGTATTAGCCTCCGATGACTCGTTGTCTGCTTACATACGCGCCGGAATGACTGATGAAGATATGGCAACATTAAAGGCTACTCAACACGATTCAACGACAATAAAGCATACACAGGCTTTCCTGAAAGATAAACTAAACTCGCTAATCGAGGATAAGAACCTGTATAATACCGCTCGCTTCTCGCAGGTAACTTTAAGCCCGCAAACCAGAGAATACCTAAGTGATGATATAAACGGTGAGTGGAAGTTGAGGCGGTTGAACCTATCTTTAATTCAGGATACCTATCGGAACGATATCACTAAAAACAGAACGCTTCCTGCAGATTTCTTCCGATTGGAGGGAGGTAAAGGCTGGCTGTTTTTGATCACAACCTTTTTGGCATTCCTTCTAGGTGAAACATTCGCGCCGGGCTATGCTACCCGGTACTGTATCGGCAAGGATGCCCGTCATACTAAAATAGGTATCGCCGGAGTAGGTTTCTTCCTGGCGATAACATTCCCGGTGATCCTGTTTTTTATAGCATTATATGCTCGTATTCACTTCCCGGATATCGATCCGCAACAGGCTTTACCGATGGTTGTTCATCAATTGAACAATCCTATTATCGGCGGACTGATTATCGGCGCGCTCCTGATGGCCGTAATGTCCTCTGCTGATTCGGCATTAAACTCCTCTACGGCTATTTTCGTCAAAGACCTGTTCGAACATCAACTTGGATTGCACGACATGCCAGACCAAAAGAAACTGCTGATCGCCCGAATATGCTCAGCTTTGCTGGGAATAGCGGCGATTCTCATAGCAATACTCTGGTCTGATATCATCGGTTTACTGCTTTTTACGTATCACCTCTGGGCGCCGGCGGTTATACTTCCCGTAATTGTCGGAGCGCTATACAAAACCCGGGCTAAAGAGCTTACCACCAATATATTCATTACTATGCTTTTTGCTATCGGGATAAGCATGTCGTACCGTTTCATCCTGTTTCTACACAGTAAATACGGTATCGCCATATTCAGCGAAAACGTTTACGAATTCATGAATCAAATGGACACATCGGTAGTGGGCGTACTGGCCTCATGTATAGTGTTTTTTACCCTGTTATTATATAAGAAATTAGTCTCATCTAATGAAATATAATAAATTTGTAAAACACAATAGCATATGTCCGACAATCATATTAGCAATACGATAATACCAGATTAAAAACTGTCAGGACTATTGGATATGTTTCACTCCTCTCACATAGAACTAAGCAAATCCGCGTTCAATAAAAACATCAAGTTTATCAGGAAACATATCGGTGAGGATATAAAATTCTCCTCGGTAATTAAGGGTAACGCCTACGGCCACGGTATCGAGCAGTTCGTACCGATGGCGGAGGAATGTGGTATCGATCACTTCTCCGTTTTCAGCGCCTACGAGGGTTACACCGCCTTAAACAGCAGAACCGGGAACAGCCACATCTGTATTATGGGATCAATCGACAACGATGAGCTGGGCTGGGCGATAGAGAACGATATCTCGTTTTACATCTTCGATACCGACAGGTTAATTGCCGCTATCGATGCCGCTAAAAAATTAGATATCCCTGCCCGGGTACACATGGAACTTGAAACCGGCTTGAATAGAACCGGTCTTCAGGGTGAGGAATTGATTGAGACTGCCCGATTAATCAAACAAAATAAGCATTACGTTAAACTAGAGGGTGTTTGCACGCATTTCGCCGGGGCGGAAAGTGTCAGCAATTACCTTCGTATAAGCAACCAGATAGAGGAGTTCAAGCGCGAATGCAAATGGCTCGAGCAGCAAGGGCTCGACCTGGGCATGAAACACGCCGCTTGTTCGGCCGCAGCTCTCTCGTACCCAGAAACACGTTTCGATATGGTCAGGATCGGCATAGCGCAATTCGGATTCTGGCCCAGCCACGAGACACGTATGCAGTACATAATAAAACATCAGAGTAACGGTACCAAACGATTTATAGATCCTTTAAAGCGTGTGTTGTCCTGGAAAACGAAAATCCTGAGTATCAAGGAGATCAATCCCGGCGAGTTCATCGGCTACGGTACCTCATATCTCACCTCGATGAAACAAAGAATTGCCTCGATACCGGTTGGTTATCACTACGGTTTCGCGCGGAGTCTTTCGAATGTCGGTTATGTCTTGATACGCGGCAAAAGAGCGCCTGTTGTCGGTATGGTGAACATGCATATCGTTTTGGTTGATGTCTCCCGCATTAAGCATATACAAAAAGGCGATGAAGTGGTTATCATCGGCAAACAATGCAAGTCGGAAATAACGGTGGGTTCGTTTTCCGATTTATCCAGATTCCAGAACTACGAAGTACTTGCTCGCTTGCCCCATTACCTTCCCCGTATTATCGTAGAATAAACTTTCACCGACCGCAGGCCCGATGGCTTTCTATTCCGTGGCTGGCATACTTCTTCGTCTGGTGCATTTACCACCTCACATTTTCTGCTAAGGGACACACGGGGACATGTGCCGCCTACAAAAAAAGCGAGCCGTTTCCGACTCGCTCGCATTATCCATATCATTAAATTGTTATTTCACCAGCATCATTTGCCTGGTTTCCGAAATACCGTCAGCGGAGAGCTTGTAGAAATAAACACCGCTGGCGACAGACCGACCTTCATCATCGAATCCGTTCCAGGTTATCTGCTTCTCCCCGGCGAATTGTTCGTTATTAACCAGGGTGGCTATTTTCTTGCCCAGGATATCGTAAATGCACAGTTCGACATGGCTATCTACTTTAAGATCGTAGCCTATGAGTGTACCGGCATTAAATGGATTGGGATAGTTCTGAGCTAAACTGAATTTCCGGGGAAGCTCGACTTTGTCATCGATACCCGTACCGTCATCCAACTCCTCGATATCGATAGCCGCTCCCTGTAAAATCTCCAGGTTTTCGGAATCGGTTTGAACCCAAACCACGAGTCTGCAGAAATGCGGTACCGGCGTATTACCGAGCGCAAAAGCTTTATCGAACTCGAGAGTCTGCCCCTGGCTGATCGAGATTGCCTCGCCGGCGGCGTTCGGGATCATATCCCTTAAAGTGTAGTTGTGATACATAGTACCATTAGGGGCTGAATAATAGATGCTATCCTCGGTCAGGGCTACCCTGAGTTTCAAGCTCTGAAGCGTGATAGCTTCCTCGGCGTAAATGCTTATATGAAGATTACCGGTTTTCGCATCAATATCGTAAGTCCCCTCGAGCGTTATATCCAGGGGCGCCCCCAACTCCACCCGTGGGTTGGTTAGCGCCCACCAGCTACTGTAAGTGTAACCACCACGTACACATCCATCAATCCAGGCATAAGGAGTATAGTAACTGCCATCGCCATGAGGTGGGTAATAGTATATTCTGTTGGTATTGTCATCTTGATTGTACTGCCAGAATATATCACCACTATGATACGTGATTGGCACGAATAAATTGGAATTTGCATCATAAAGCTGATCTAAGACCAGATCAGCGCCGTGACAACCACCTCAGCCTGTGGATGTTTGATTTTCAAAAATAACCAGCCGCCGTGCGGCATCGGCAGAGAAGCTTAAGGCAAGTATCATTGCCAATGATACTATTGATACTCGAAAGCCATGTTTCATAAAACCTCCAAAGCTTTTGCTATTATTATTTCACCAGCATCATCCGTTTGCTCTGGCTTCTCCCCTCGGATTTCAACCTGTATAAGTATACACCGCTGGCCACTGATTTACCATCACTATCTAAGCCATTCCAGTTAACACTATAATGGCCTGCAGCCTGATTTTCATCGATTAAAGTCATGATTTTCTTGCCTAAAATATCATAAATGGTAAGCTCAACGGGGCTATCCGATGACAACCGATAGCTGATTACCGTACCGGCATTAAACGGGTTTGGGTAATTCTGCTCTAAACGGAAATCAGTTGGCAACTCGACCTGCTCATCCTCGATATCTACTAAAGTCAGGCCCATCAGGGGTAATTTCGCTGCCTGCAGTACCTCTCGATTCGACTCCGACTGCACGAAAGCCACCAGCTCACAATTTTCCAAATTCAACGGCTCAGGCGCCCAGATATCAAGCTCCACTTCCGCAACATCACCGGGATTAGTTAAATACACTCTCGTTCCAAGCGAATACGGGAACATATAACGCATTGTCTGATGGTGATAATTGATACCATTAGGCGCATTGAACGGGATACCAGATTCGGTAAGGACTACCCTCAGGAACAAGCCCTCGAGTGAAATAGCATCCGTAGCCGTGGCCGTGACACTGAGATTACCGGTTCGGGATGATTCATTGAAAGTACCATCGATTACTATCTCCAGTGCCGAGGGCACGGTATAGCGATTCGAAATCACGCTCCAGTACTGAGTATGCGAACCGGCATCATGAATACCTCCCACCTGCAGGTGAGGCACGGAGCCTATGCCGTAATAATTCGTTCGAATACCATTTTCGCTCGGATTGTACAGATAGAAAGGATCCAAGTCCGAGGGCCAATCAACATGATACCGAATCACCGCCATATGATCGGGATAAGCGGCGATAAGTTGATCCATGGTCTGGTTGGCGTTATAACATGGGCCACATGAGGTATTAGTATATTTTTCGCATAATACCAGGCGTTGTGTGGCATTGGCTGCCCCGGAAATAAACAATAATGCTAGAAATATAAAAATAACCTTTATCCTCATCTTGAACATCCTTTCCTCTATATCAATATCTAATTTAAGGCAGTCCCTTATTTTCCTAAATATACCATTTATTACAATGTTGTCAACGAACATATTCATATAAAAAAAGCGGGCTGATAAACCCGCTTATATTCTTTTTTAAAAAAACTCTTATTTCAATAATACCATTCTCTTTGTAGTATTTTCAGTATCAGTTTTTAGTCTGTAAAAATAGATACCAGTGGCAACAGCATCGCCATCATTATCCAGAGCATTCCAAACAACTCTATGCTCACCAGCGCCTTGTACGCTATTAACTAACTGAGCGACCTTGCGTCCGGAAAGATCATAGACTGCCAGATCGACAGAGGTCTGGTTTTCTAGAGAGTACGAGATATTGGTTGTTGCGTTGAACGGATTGGGATAATTCTGACTTAAAGTGAATGACTCAGGCAATGATACCGGTTCATCATCCACGCTTACTCTAACAAGTTCGGATGGCTTAATACGTGCGGCTTGATATACCTCAAGGGTCTGGAAAAAATCTGTCTGAAGCCAAACAACCAGTTCGAGATTATCCACATTAAGCGGCGCCGGCGCAGAAAACGGTAACGATACGTTCACTGTCTCCCCATATTCGATCTCAACCGAGGTACCCGTTGCGTTGGGAACCATATCCCTCATAGTCTGATGATGCCAAGTAACGCCATTAGGAGCTGAATAGTACAGATCCGATTCGGTTATGGCACAGCGAAGATATAATTCCTCGAAATATGCTAAATCAGTAGCCACTATCTCTACGTTTAGAGTTCCGGTATTGGATGTTTGATTATAAGTACCGCTAAGGTTAAGTTCTATCGGTGCTTCCATGTGATAACGGTTTGATACGATATTCCAGAGTGCCGAATAATTGGCATCTATGAAACCATCAACCCTGACAGCCGGAACACCCTGTTGGGCAACTCCATAATAGTTTGTCCTGGTTCTATTCTCCGAGGTGTTATAAGTGTAATAAGGATCACTAGCACCAGGCCACCAGGTATGATACCTGATCGCAACTACAGTGTCGGGATAATTATCGGCTATACCATCTAAAGCAGTTTCAGCAGGCGGGCAATACGTGCATGATGTGTTAGTGTACATCTCAACCAACACCATTCTGTCACTGGCTACTGCTCCACTGGTCAATACTAGACAAAACAATCCGGCAGCTACCGCTAACCCTTTCACTCTATTCATTTTAAATCCTTCCATTCATCTATTTTTGTAACCTACTAACTCTCTTAATCTTAGATAGTCTAATATAACCTGTTTGTCGAATTTGTCAACTCCTAATTAGCATAGAACCTACAATTACTTGCTAGCTAGTTATAAGATTATAAAAGATCATCACTTAACAGTCGTTTACTGTAACTGTATTATAATATATAAAGGTTCCTGACATGATGATTCGTCAGGCAATCATCACATATATTATAGACGACTCAGCAAGGTTACTCTTAATCCTTTAAATGTCGGGTGGAAAGAACAAACACCACCAGAACATACGAGTCCGCCTCGCTGCTCGCCCTGGAACACGATCAACTCATGATTACCCCAGATATAAGAGACCTCGATGAAAGCCATATTATCAGGATCGGGCGAGGGATCTTTATCCGAGAGACTGCCGCCGATCGTTAACCTGAAACTCGGTATACGTGAAAATGTCAGGTTCAGGAATTTCTCGGTAAAATCTGATGAGTCGGCCATACTGTGAGTTTCAAGCGAGTCAGGCAGTTCATTCGGCATGGAGGGCACTTTATAATCGTATTTTATCAAATAAGCGTCGAGTTCGATAGAATGATAATCATCGAACAGGTATTCGATATCGAATTCCGGTTTGATCTCGTTTCGTTCGAATTTGACCGGCCCACCGGCGATATAAACCGGCGGAAAGGTATCGACATAAACAGAATCGTAAGAATCCTTAAACGAGAAATCGAAAAAATCGATCCCGGCTTTGAACGACATCCTGTCATCCAGAAGGCTACCCCTGATTTCGGCGAACAGCTCGCTACTCTCCACCGTTTCAGGCGATCTGCTTTTAGCCGCCGAATAATCGAATTCGGCGCCCCAGTAATCATTCAACGCGAATCCGAGATTGAGGCGATAACCGCGTTCACCTTTTATGGGATTAAACACGTTAGCGGCCTCCGTAGAAAGCAATCTATCCTGCGGATTAACAGCCGGCGGCGTATTGAGATTGCCGCCCGAGGGATAGAGCATATCGTAATAATTTTTATACTCGAATAAGGCCGAGAAATAAGAATAATAGGCGGTAGAATTCACGTAGAGAGCATCCCCTGTTTTTGACTCTTTAATAGTGGGATCGAATATATCTATAATATCGTATTTGCGACGGGCATACTCAGCGTAAATATCGAGGAAATCCAGCATGAATCGCTGATTTACCTGGCTGATATTCTGGCGATTATTATCTATACCTATATAGGAAACATAAGCGCCGCCAAAATGGAACATATTTAAAGGTTTCAACTTACCGTGCGCGCCACGAATAATAGGCCGGAATGTAGCGTCACTGTTTTGGACGGCGGATAAAAAGTCGAGATCAAAATATTTCTTGCGCCAGTTAAGTTTAATACCGTCCAACACCAGGTCGACGCTTACCTCATCATCCCGGAACGTATTCAGAACCAGCCCCCGGTCGTACACCTCGTAGAAATGACCGACATGCACTGTCAAATCGTTGTTTTCCCAGCCGAAATAGCGCCTGGTTAACTCATTTTCGGTGGAGGTAAAGCCGGTCTCGTTCATGACATGCTTGACCTCGTACCAACCTCCGGAATAGAAATCCCCCATGTAAATATCGTACTGAAATCTCGTTGCCGCCGAGTCGGTGGCTGTTTCCTTGAAATGATAATAGCGGCCGTAATTCGCCGCGGACACGTACCAGTCATCTCCCCAGGCAAACGCCTCCGATGCCAGAGAGATAAGTGCAATCCCCGTTAATAGAAGACACAGATATGTTTTTTTCATTCCCTACTCTACTGCTATAGTTAATAACTGCTATTTTTCCTCGGATTCCCCTTCGATCTCTTCTCCCTCAGCTTCCGAACCACTTTCCTCGGAATCACTCTGCAAATAGGGCATCATTTTTTCTTCTATGATTTTATCCAGGCCAGGCATGAAACCACGGGCGGAATAAACGATATTACCGTCGTTATCGATCAGGAATCCATATGGGATACCCCGACCTTTATATTTACGACCGAATACCTCTTTACTGCTATCGAGCAAAATAGTGAAATCCATGCCGCGATCTTTTACGAAAGCTCTTACCTTACCAGCGGTTCTGGCGTTATCCGTGGAAATTGCCAGCACCTTGAAGCCGCGATCCTGATATTCGTGGTATAGCTCAATCAGATGTGGAATCTCTTTTTTACACGGACCGCACCAGGTTGCCCAGAAATTGATATAAACGGGGCCATCGCCGACTATTTCAGATAAAGTGACATAATTGCCATCCAGATCAGGTAAAGTAAAATCAGGGGCTTTCTGTCCCTCTTTGAACTGAGCCATAGTCAATGAACTAATGATGAAAACCAGAATCAATGATAATGTTGCTAATTTTCTCACACTTCTCTCCTATTTAATTTTGCTTGTTTTCGATTCATACTTTCTTGCACTTGCTCTTTAGCCGCCTGTTTTTCCGATAATGATCCACAGGACAATTTACCCGAATTTAGCTTGGTTTAACATTTTAAAATTCGAGCGTGAACATTATGGGCTTGTTGGTTATACCTCGATATTGCGAAAATGATCAAACATTACTCTTAACTCCGTAATTATTGTCCGAACAGCCAATTCATTTTCAGCTAATCATACAAATTTATACTTATATGTCGCATTGTCAATATAAATGTATTATGGTTAACATGGAGCTATTAACTCAATCAAAACATTTCATTTACATATCTTTTGACCTGAACTATTTAAACATATACCCATATACTTATTAATGTAAGGTTTAATGATTAATTAGTTCAACTTGAATTCTAGTTTAACAAAAGGAACCGTACCATGTACTCGGTGTTAAAAATTATATTGATAGTGAACGGTTCTTGCATTAAGTTATCCCATGTATCTTAAGCGGGAATAGAAGTTCATCGGTGAAAACATTACAAGTGAAAAGGCAACAGGACATGGCTAAAGCTGATTTACATTGCCACAGTAAATATTCCAACCGTCCCTCAGAGTGGTTTTTGAAAAAAATGGGCACGTCGGAATCATATACCGAACCCGAGACCATCTACCAGATGGCTAAAGAACGAAGTATGAATTTCGTAACCATTACCGACCACAACGAAATCGAGGGCTCGCTGAAACTGGCGGAGAAATACAGTGATGCTTTCACCGGGGTCGAGACAACCACCTATTTCCCGGAGGACAATTGTAAGATACATCTGCTGATATACGGCTTGACTCCGTCTCAATTCGAGGAGATACAAAATATCCGCCGAAATATCTATACTCTTCGCGAATACGTAGTAGACCAGGGCCTGACATATTCAGTCGCTCACGGCCTTTCCTCCGTGGATGGCAAGCTGAGTATCAATCATCTGGAGAAACTGTCATTATTGTTCGATGTGTTCGAAACGATTAACGGCGCCCGAGGGCGGGCGGGCAACAATGTCTGGTATCAATATCTAAAACACCTCAACCGGGATAAATTCCACGAGCTTCAACAAAAACACGGGATAATCCCCATCTCCGATGATTCCTGGGCCAAAAGCTTTACCGGGGGTTCGGATGATCATGCCGGGCTACATATCGGTAAAACATATACCCTGGCAAACGCCACTGCCGCCGATGATTTCCTGACGCAAATCCGAACAGGTAAATCATTCGCCGAGGGCAGGTCCGGAGATTTCACGGGCCTGGTGTTCACTGTATACAAAGTTGCCTTAGAGTTTTCCAAAAATAAAAGCCGTCAGATAAACACGGCGCTCCCCCTGTACAATTTGCTCGATTTCATTTTCAGCGAGAGAAAACCCTCGCTTATGGATCGTTTCAGTTTGGCCATGCTGAAAACGGACAGCTCGAACAGTGTCAAGCGCCACCTGGCGGAATTGATCGAGGAGATCAGGAAACAGGAAGCATCCTCGATAGATAAGAACCTCGATTTATTTTACGCCAAGGTAAGCGAAATATCCGATGAGGTTATCGCCAAGCATATCGACGCGCTCAGGAAAAATCTGACGAATGGAAATTTCGATAAGATCGTTGCCGATATCTCCTCCATACTGCCGGCGCTATTTTTGCTCGTTCCGTTTTTCTCCAGTTTGAAAAACTCAAACGACGACCGTCCCCTGATAAGCAAGGTGGAAAAATCGATTCCTATAAAATCCGACAAAAAGATACTCTGGTTCTCCGACACTTTCAGCGAGTTAAACGGGGTCACGGTCACTCTCAAGAAACTCGGTTGGAAATTCTGGGCCAATGATATCAACGTACGTTTCGCGGTCGCGCTTTTAGAGGATGAGTTAAGCGATGAACTCCCGCCGAACGTGATGAATTTAAAAACCTGTTATCATTTCGAAATACCATACTACAACCAATACAAGTTCAAAGTTCCCTCGATTCTCAAGGCGTTAAGAGAGATAAACGAATACGAGCCGGATGAGATTTTCGTATCGACCCCCGGACCGATCGGAATGCTGGGCGTAATAACAGCTAAGCTATTTTCGATTCCGCTAACCGGCATATACCACACCGATTTTTCGATGGAACTCGATGAACTGGTCGAGGAGGATAATATAGTCGAGGCGATGGAGGGCTATTCGCGCTGGTATTACTCTATCATGGATGAGATCAAGGTTCCTACCGAATCGTATATGGATATTCTCGAGGAGCGCGGGCTCGACCGTAGCAAGATGAGTATATTCCCCCGCCACCTTGACAACGATATTTTCGCCTACCATCCGCCGGAGAAATGGAACGGCTCTAATCTTCACCTGCCCGACGGCTTAAACCTGATTTATGTGGGGCGCGTATCAAAAGACAAGAACCTCGAATTTTTGATCAACGTCTATCGCGAGGTCAGGAAACAGTGTGATGATATCAACCTCATCGTTGCCGGCAGCGGGCCTTATCTCGAGGAGATGAAAGCAGCTTTAAACGACAAACGCGTCGTATTCACCGGCCGCCTGCCTAACGAAACGATGCCGATGATATATTCCCAGGCTCATACACTGGTATTTCCCAGCATTACCGACACTTACGGCATGGCGGTACTCGAGGCACAGTGCTGCGAGTTGCCCGCTATAGTCTCCGATCAGGGTGGCCCGAAAGAGATAATCGAGGATGGTAAAACGGGTTCGGTGTTACCGGCTCTCAAACTCGATAGCTGGGTTAATGCGATACTCGATATGAACGACCTGGTCATGAACCGTCCCGAGGAATACAAGCAGATTCGCACGATAGCGCGCCAGAGAGCGGTTAAGATGTCCGGCTGGGAGGCAGTACTAAAACAGCTAACGCGCGAGGAACTCGTGCCGGGTTCTAACGGGATCACTAAATAAGCGGCAAATTTATCGAATCGATTCATATTTTTTTATCCGATGTTTCCGTTAATTGATTTTATATCACCTTTATCTATTGGCAAAAAATATTCCTCGATATTACTAGTGTCCGGTGTTTTTCGGTAAATTTAAAATTTCTCCATGGAATTGAGCATGTCATGCATCCTGACATGTCCTGCCGATGTTAGGCTTAGTTTCCTGGTTTCCAAGCGCTGCCTGGAAACCTTCTTGAGTAATGTAGAATGCGCATCCTGCCGGCAAACAAGCTACGTTGCCAAGCAGCGCTTCGCAACGAGATGGAAAAGCCGGACAGTAGTGATTCGATATATTTATACAGTCAGTGTTTCCCGATCTCGCCCCGCCTCCATCGGTAAACATCCTTTCCATGTAAGCAAGAGACATATGATCGATAGAGAAATATTCAAAATGCAATACTAATATTTGTTTAATCTTTTGCTATTTTTAAACGTACAATATACATTCGTAGGTAGAATACGAAAATAGGCGGAGAGATGGAAAGAAAGGTAAATAAATGAATATCTGCGTTGTCGGTACAGGTTATGTTGGTCTGGTAGCTGGTACCGGGTTAGCTGATTTCGGCATGAATGTTATATGCGTCGATACGGATGCAGCAAAAATCGATGCCTTGAATAATGGCAAGGTTCCCATCTATGAAATAGGCCTGGCTGATCTGATCGAGAGAAACGTTCGCCAGAGACGGCTAGCTTTCTCCACGGATTTAGCTGATGCTATCGATAAGAGCCTGGTTATCTATATCGCCGTGGGCACGCCCGAGCAGGATAATGGCAGTGTCAACCTCGAGTATTTCGAAAAAGTCGGTGAGCAAATCGGCAAAACCATGAACGACTACAAGGTGATTGTCAATAAAAGCACCGTGCCGGTAGGTTCGGCCAAACATCTAACGGAGATTATCCGTAAAAGCCAAACCGAACCGATAGAGTTCGATGTCGTTTCGAATCCTGAATTCTTGCGCGAGGGATCGGCCGTACAGGATTTCACTCACCCTGATCGAATTATCCTGGGCTCCGACTCGGCGCGCGCGCTGGCAATCCTGAAAGATATTTACCGGCCGCTATACCTTCTGGAAACTCCGTTTATTATCACCAACAATGAAACCGCCGAGATGATCAAGTATTCATCCAACATGATGCTGGCGCTTCGTATATCGTTTATCAACGAGATTGCCAACCTTTGTGATAAGGTCGGCGCGGATGTTTACGATGTCGCTCGAGCAGTAGGCATGGACAAACGTATCGGCCCGAAATTCTTGCATCCCGGACCGGGATTCGGTGGTTCGTGCTTACCCAAGGATGTCGCCGCATTGAATAAAATAGCCGAGGATCACAATTACGATTTCCAGCTCGCTCGAGCGGTACTGAACGTCAACAGGCTTCAGAAAGATAATATCGTGGCTAAAGCGGAGCAATTTTTCGGCAGCTTGAAAGGCAAAAAAGTCGCCCTGTTAGGACTGGCCTTCAAGCAAAACACGGATGATATGCGCGAATCGCCGGCGATATCGATTATCAACAACCTCAAAAGAGCCGGTGCTGACATTCACGCCTACGACCCGATAGCCATGCCGGCGGCAAAACGAATTATCGATGATATTACCTACTGCGAGGATGCTTTCAGCGCTTGCAACCAGGCTAACCTGGCTATCGTTGCCACCGACTGGAACGAGTTCCGCAATATCAATCTCAATCGCCTCAAAGAGTTAATGGCCGAGCCGAACCTGTTCGATACCAGGAACATGTTTAACCTGAAACACCTGGTCAAGCTTGAATACAATTTCCTGACAATCGGCAGGGGCGGATATATCAAGATCAAAGCTCAAAAACCGGTTATGCATAGCAAACCGGTGAGTTGATTTTATTTCAATTCAAATATTCTTTTACTGGATGAGTATAGATTTCAAGAGGGAGCGACCAGCTCCCTTTTCTATTTGATTAATGTCAGATCATAAAATTGATACTGCACGCCTCTCCCCCGGTCTCGATGGATTCAATACAGGTAAGGTTCCGGGACGATACCGGTAGGGAATATAATATCGATAAAACAGCAATGGCGTAAAACATGAATTTGTTCATAGAAGTGACTCCTATCCTTCGTTAAAATAACTCAGGACAGGAGTCTGCGGTTTCGGGGATTTTGATAGAGAAAATAATAACCCGGGAGGTTACTTAATATAAGTCATACGCAAATAGTGATTCGTGTCATCGAAACGAATATTGCAATAATATACACCCGTAGCATATCCATCGGCATTCCAGGTTAGTAAATATTCACCCGCGCTACGGCGTCCCTCATAGAGTTCCCGGAGCTTACGGCCGAGTATATCATACAACTCGATTGTCACGTGGCTATCGGTTTTAAGACCATACCTGATTGTCGTAGAACCGTTAAACGGATTAGGGTAGTTGAAAGCTAAATATATATCATCCGGCAATACATCCTTATCATCGATTGAGGTGGCCAACGGGATAAAATCCACGGAGTTACCTCCGAAATTAGGAACAGCTAAAATATCATCCCGGTTATTAATCCCCAATCCCGCCGGTTCGTCATGCCCCCTCGAGATAAGTTCAGGCTCATTGGCGAATAAGTTATCATATTTGAATATGCATCCGAGATTAGTATGCGATGCGAGATAGAACGAGCCTTCATCATCAATAGTGATACCATCCCAGTAGCCGACACTGACCGGTAAAATAGTGCTTATGGACGAGTCGGCTAAATCGACCGCTTTTATTTCGGAACTGGGGCCCCAGGTAACGACCACGATTCTATTGTTGATGAAATCATAAACACAATCCTGCGGATATCCGGACATATTCAGAGGCATATAGCGTTCGGCCTCGCCCTCATCCAGATCGATCCTTATTAGCCAGCCTCCGGTATCGATCACGTAAAGGTAACCATCCCCGGCCGAGGTCTGGCCGTCGAAATGACCCGCCAACATGCAGGAGACATTCATCACCCGCTCGAAAGTATCGAGGTCGAAACCGCGCACGTTGGAACTGCATGAGACATACAGGACATTATCAACGATACACATGCCCAGGCAGGCGCCCTGCCCCGTAATCGAATCTATCGGGTTATAGTTCATGTCCAGTACCTGGATTTTTCCACTCGAGCAATTCGCAACGAAATAACGGTCGTTAGCATAGTCGAAGACTACGCTTTCAGGCCCGGAATATTGAGCCGTACAAACAGCGGTCGTAACGATAATTATCGCCAGTGAGATTATCGCCTTAAGAATTTTCATGTTTCACCTCTCTACTTGATTAACACCAACTTTTTCGACTGACTTAATTCACCGGCGGTTAAACGATACAGATAGATTCCTGACGCTAACTTTTCGGCGTTCCAGGAAATTTGATTTTCACCCGGCCGTGTTTCGTCAACAAAAACATCATATATTTTTCTGCCCTGAATATCATAAATATCCAGGTTAACAGGCATTGATTTTTTAAGATTGAATTTAATAATAGTGGCGGCGTTGAACGGATTGGGGTAAGCATATAATGCGCTGATATCATCCGGTAAAACATTCTCTATCGTCTCACTAACACCGGTTGGATTCAGGTTTATTCCCTGCAGCCAATTGGCCAGGTAAATTTCACCGTCATTTCCGCCACCGGACTCATCCGCGATAAGCTCACCGTTTCCCTCATCGAGTGGCCAGTATACTCTAAGTCCCGTCTCACTTCCCGAAAGACGGCAATTCATCGCCGCTTGAATATCTTCCCGGCTTCGAGCGATATCCCATATCCTGACCTCGTCTATTACCCCCTCGAATGATCTCGCTCGATTGTAGGAGTTTCCAATTAGTAAATCGAACCCGGAGTTATCCTCTATACCTCCCGTTGGATGGTTCATATAATCCAGTTCCTGCTCGTTATCATCGATAAATATGCTGACATCGCCATTAGCCGAATAAATAGCCGCGATATGCTGCCACCGGTTTAAGTTGATCGAGTAAGCTTCGGTATTTATTACGGAGGTTCGACCGGTAGAATCTTTGATCTGGAAAACCAGGCTATTATCATTAAGTGAAAGGTTTTCCGTTATCAGGTAAAGAGAGAATTTTTCTTTTTCGATTATTTTACCCAACCCGTTCGAACTATTTTCACCCCAGCCATATGGTTTGATCCATGCCTCCAAAGTCAATTCGCCGGTCATGTTGTTTTCCCCGGAGCCATCGCAGCCGGCGTAGCTTTCCATGCCATCGAACTCCAAAGCGCTGAATCCATCGAATACATGTATATACTCATGGTAAAGAATCTCGCGGTTATGAAAGCCGTCGCCAACAGTGAGGTAAACCGAGTAATCACCATGAGTATTATAGGTAAACGAGGGGTGTTGATCGTAGGAGTCCACGCTGCCGTCACCTTGGAAATCCCAGGCCCATTGGGTGATCGGCCAATCTGCATTGCACATTTCCGAAAATTGCACATCCAGGGGGAAATTTCCGGTAAGAGGCGAGGCATCGATAGCGAACTGGAAGGTATCGTTAGCCCACCAGGCTATACTCCCCTCGAATCTTCCGGCACACATGACATCCTTATCGCCGTCGTTATCGATATCAGCCACATGAACATGACTGGCGCCGTCGAAATCACCACAAATGATATGCTCCTCGAAACCTCCATTACCGAGATTCGTCCACCACCTTACTTCATCGGCTTCCTCGGCCGCCCCGAACACGTCCATATCGCCATCACCATCGAAATCATCCGACCACACGGAGGTAGCTCCGTAGAACATGTCTCCAAGAACATGCTCGGTAAAATATTCTTCGCCATCGTTTTCCCACCAGCTTATTTTCGAGTTCGTGTACGATGCTCCTAGGACATCCATATCACCGTCACCGTCGAGATCGTTGGCATGTGTCCAATGCGCGCCGGGGAAATCGACAGTTATGATTCGTTCGGAATAATTATTGTCGCCGTCATTGCACCACCAGCTGATCCGGCCGTTGCCGAATAATGTTCCGAGAATATCGGTATCATTATCGCCGTCGATATCGGCGGCATATACGCAGGGGTAATTATCGCCGCCTTGAGAAACAATGTGTTCCTCGAATTGGTACTCGCCGTTATTTTCAAACCATGATATTCCTATCGAGCAATACGATGAGGCCAATATATCCTTATCGCCGTCACGATCGAGGTCCTCGATACAAACCGTGTGAGCGAGTGCGAAATCGTTCGATACTATATATTCGGTAAAATTGTTATCTCCATCATTCAGCCATAGATATATGCTGCTGTTTCCGTATGATGTCGCAACGATATCGCCATAGCCGTCCCCGTCGAAATCATCCGCACAAATAACTCGCGGAGTTGAGATCATCGCGATAGTATGTTTCGCGAAATTACCACTGCCCTGATTTTCCCACCAGCAACACGAATTCAACCCGTAGCTGCATCCTAATACATCCTCATCACCATCGCCATCGATATCGTATGAGCCGACGGACATGGTCTGGGGGAAATTATCCTCAAGTATATGTCGAGTGAAAGTTATCTGTGAAAATGACAATACGGGTGATATTATAATCAATAAAATCATTATAGTATGTTTCATACCTAGCTCCATTCAATTATAAATTATCGCGGTTTTGCTTCGATTTCGGTGCTGCCGAAACATAAATAATCGATGAATATTTCAAAGCAAAAAAGGGGGCACGACCGGAGCATGGCTCTGCGCTAAAGCCAATAGTGTTATAATGGTTATATCGAAAAGATATTGGGCCGGCTTGGGTTAGACCGGCCGATACCGACCAGGCCCCCGGGGCTTTATGGGAAACTATTCCGTAGAAAGTGTTTATTTTTCTATCCGTTTTAAGCATAGGCGAAGCTTTCCTCGGCAAACACACCTCAAGATCAAATGAAAACTATTATAGCTAGACTCCCCATGCTGTTAACTACCTAACAGGTCAAAAATGTATCCGCATTTTCTGCACTGATTGGTACAACCGAGTCAGATAATTATTCCATGCTTTTTTCGGATCAATATATTTCATGTTAAATTGATAGAGATATAGCGTAAAAACGATAATTGTACTTTATTGATGAAATAGAGTTTATGGCTCAATGCAAATAAACTACCACCGGCGACATACTGCACGAAAACCGCAGGCAGGAAAGGATTCCACCCTGCTCAGTGAGGTTTTTATCTCTGGCTCCCAAACTCCGATTTTGTGGCCAACTGTATTCTAAAAATTCTGTTATAATATCCTTCCATACAAATTAAATAAGTAAACTGCCACTTGTCATAGGGCCGATGGCTTTTATCCTGCCGGCTTAAGCCGGCTATATCATCCTGAACTTGAAAAAGTCCTTGTTGAATGACGGTGGTGGCATGAATCCCTTCCTGCCACCTGAAAATCATGCGGTATTTCGCCGGGAAAGGATGAACAAAGGACTTCGTCCGCCCAGCGACTCATGTAAATGACTTTTTCAACAATCCCTTCCGAGGTAATGATAGATATAGGATAGTGCCACTAGTTAGAACCTCAATCGTAGCTGTTGATAATAAAACTTTCTGCAAATGATTCGCTTTAAACGTACACACCGGCTAAACCGGTGGTTTTTAGGATCAATAAAAATCAGGAGCGTTCTTGCGAACGCCCCTGCTCGAATGATTTTGCCAATGATTGATAATATGCTATTTCTCGCTCATCTTCGTTCGGAATATCAATAGTTTGCGCCGAACGAGAAATAAAACTCCGGCTTGCCGAAAAATTTACTGATATTAGTCTTCCAGGCTAAATCGTATCTGAGCACAAATATACCCAGATTGGCTTGCGCCGAAAATCCGACACCGCTTTTAACATACTTATCATTCAATTTCGGGAATCCCTTGTAATGATCAAACAGCCCGAAATCATCGAATGAGTCGAAAGCCGCTCCAACATCCCAGAATATTGAACCGCGCACCTGAGCCAGTGTCATTCCCAGCGGCCAGCGCATCTTCAAATAGTCGATAAACGGAAATCTCAGTTCCATGTTCATCAAGGCATATTTTTCACCACTGAACTCGAAATATCTATAACCCCTCAGAGGAACAGCCAGCTTGTTAACATAAATATCCTTCTCGCTGTAAATATCCCGAGTTTGCTGCTTGGGATCTATCCAATAAGATGTGCCGCCCAGGTAATATTGACGGGCGTCATCCCCGAATGAGGCGCCACCGGCGAAGCGGATCGCGAAATTATATTCCCTGCCGAAATGGAGATATCTGCGGTAATCCATCTCCACCGAGGTGTAGTCCAAACCGGAATCTACCGCTTTGAATGATTTATCGATCGTGAATTTATATCTCTGGCCGTAAACGGGCCCGACAACTCCCCAGATCACGCCATCGTTGATATATGACAGCGAGGCGGTAGTCAGACTGGTGGTGTGCTCGGGTTCCTCATTGTAAAAATCGAGAACCTCCCTGTCGATACCGATCCAGTTCACATTCAAATCCAGGCGGCGGAACCTGGAAAACGGGTAGCTTATCGCTCCGGAACCACCGTAAAGCCTGTCGGAAAAATACCAACGGTTATGATCATCCCAGTAAGTATTTTTGAAATGGAACAAGCCTACCGAGTAGTCGAATCGATCTGCCAGGTAATTATAAACAACCTGAATGTTCGATTGATCGAGCGAATTGATAACATCGGTAAAGATATAAAAGTGATGGTTGCCCATCATATCTGAAATCGAGATATACGATTGCCCCTGCAAACCATAAAAATTATCATAGCTGAAACCACCGGCTATCAGCTCCGGAGAAAACTTGGGTTTGTATTTTTTCTGAACGTATGAGCCGTCAGGTTCGAGATATTTAAGAGTATCGGCCTCCAGCTCCGCAAGCTCTTCTCCCTCGATATCTTTTCTCTCGCTGATACTATCGGTTTTTGCCTCGGTGAACTCTTTACCGGCCTCGAATATGAAACGGGAGTAATCTGCTTTCTGTTCAGGTTCCGGCTTCTCCTCATCCTCTGCATCAACAACAACATCTTTTTCGGGGTACAGACGGCCGGTGGCGCGGAACAATGTCGGCTCGAGTTCGCCCTCGGCTATCGGTTTGATATCCTTGATCGTCGCGATATCGTAGCCGTAATAGTTATAAACACTGACTGCGATCTTATCGCCCTCAGGAGACCAACTGGGCGAAAACGCACCGGAGATGATATCAGTAACCGGGAAATCCTCGCCGGTTTCGATAGTATGCACGTAAATATTGGATATACCGTTACGATAAGAGCAGTACGCCAGCATAGTACCATCGGGCGAAAAATCGGGATCCCAGCTTTTAGTGTCATCATCGGTTAAAGCGGTAATCTCGCCGGTTTCCATATCGTACATGAATAAATTGTACTGACCGTAGGTAAAAACGCTGTCATCCTCGGCATAACCGACAGGCCTGTCGGAGCTGAATGCTATCAAAGTACCATCGGGTGAAAAATCGGGATCGGCATCATCGTATTTGTCATCGGTGAGCTGGGTAAATTCACGGCTGTTAATATCGTAAACATAGAGATCCGATTGGTTCTCGAATACGCCCTTGACAACGACTTTATCCCCCACCGGCGACCAGCTCGGGCTTTGAAGAGAACTCATATTCGGTCGGTATTTATCGAATATATTTTTAGTTTCTTCCTCGACGAAAAACAAAGCATCCTGCCCATGAGATTTTGAGACGAAAACCAACTGCGAACCATCGGGAGACCATGACATACTCGAATAATACGAGTGCAGCGATTCCAAATCGCCGGTTTTCTCCGCCGATACCAGCTTCTCGATGACTTCGCCGTCAATGGCCGAGATCACGAACATGTCGGTAAACCTGTCGCTGTAACCGTCCGCCGGGCTGCCTCTATCCGAGGTAATCGCGATCCTGTCTCCCCTCGGCGACCACTGAGGATTCATGTTCACGAGAGAGCCGTCCTTCTGATGGTCGGTCATCATCTTACCAACTTCCTCGACAGTTTGGCGTTTGTTCAGCTCGGGCCAGTATATTCTCATTAACTCGCGATGCCAATCCTTCGAGATTTTCTCGATACTGGTTCCCAGCGCGGCGTCAACCGCTCTGTCGATAGTTAATAAAACTTTACCCTTATTATTAATCTCGGCTATCTTCTGTTCGCCGTAAGTTTCGGCTATGTATAATATCAAGGCGTGGCCTGCGCGGTAATTAAGAAGTCCGAACAAGCCCTGTATCGGCGGCAGGTAGCCCTCTATAATGGCATCACGGACGTTCATATCGGCCTCGTAAGTCCAGCCGAGACGGGATGAGTATTCGGCGTAGCCCTCTGCCAGCCATAGCGGTTGGCGGAAAAACGCGTTTCTCGATATCAGCGAGCCAATAGCGTTTTCGTATAGAAGGTTAAACGATACGGCATGGGTTAGCTCATGGTGAAGCACATGACGGTAATCCTCGTAGGAGCCGTTAAACGGAATTACCACACGGGTCTTAAATACCTCGGTGAAGCCGCCTACGCCCTCCGGCAGTAAGCCTGAGGTCACGTTAGTTTGCTGGAAATCGTTTGGAGAGGTATAAACTATAACCGGTACTCGCGAGGTTAGCTCATGATTGAGCTGATTGGCGATGATTTCATGTGACTTCTCCATAACATCCGCGGCAAAATAAGCCAGCGAATCCTGTCCCTGGTCGTAGTAAATATCGAAATTATGAGTTTGTATATAATGCCAGTCATAAGACTTATATTGCACCTTATTCTGGCCAAAGTACTCGACTTGTCCGAAAACAACCGCCGGCAACGCCAATATTAATGCAAGTAAACCGATTTTTCTCATGTTAACCACCTTTGCCGTATTTACATAAAGTAACCACTGTATATTTTGGGCGGTTCCTCCGTGTTTTAAACCTTTTGTCTAACTATATCGGCGTTAAGGGCTTGTAGCTTCAACTCTATTGCCTCATAACCCCGGTCGATATGATAAATCCTCAGTATCTCCGACTCACCCCGGGCTGCTAATGCGGCCACGACCAGACCTGCTCCCGCCCTGATATCAGAGGCCATAATTGACGCTCCGCGTAATTCCTTGACACCGGTAACGATTGCCTCCTGACCGGCTATTCTTATATCGGCGCCCAGGCGGACTAATTCCATTACATGAGTGAATCTATCGGTAAATACAGTTTCTTTTATATGTGATGTCCCCTCCCCCAGGCAGCACATCGCCATTGCTGATGCCTGTAAATCGGTGGGAAATCCCGGAAACGGGAAGGTTGTGAAATCGATAGCTTTCAGTTTACCGTTGGAACTGACAGTCGTTCCGGTCTTACCGGATTTGAAACTCAGGCCGGCATCGCGCATCTTGGCATTTACCATACCCAGTATATTATCACAATTGGGTTTGATCCTTATCTCACCACCTGTAGCGCCAACGGCCATGATAAACGTGCCTGCCTCCAACCTGTCGGGCATGACCGAATATTCCACGCCTCTGAGTTTTTTCACACCCTCGATCTCGATCACGGTACTGCCCGCACCGCTGATTTTCGCGCCGGCTTTTTTCAGGAACTCGGCTACATCAACAACCTCAGGATCGCAGGCGGCGTTTATTATCGTGGTTTTGCCTTTCGCTAAGCAGGCGGCCATCATTACGTTTTCTGTGCCGGTATGGGATGGTCTGTCGAAAAATATATCAGCGCCTTTTAAAGAGCTAACTTTAGCTGTTACATAACCCTGTTTATCTATAACCTGCGCTCCCAATCTCATGAAAGCCATCAAATGATAATCGATTGGCCTCGGCCCTAACACGCAGCCTCCGGGCATTGATACTTTCGCTTTGCCAAACCTGGCCAGGAGAGGCCCCATCACTAAAAACGAGGCTCTCATCTTACGAACCAGATCGTAAGGCGCCTCATGGCTTTTCAAATTCGAGGCATCCAGAGTGACGGTATTTTCATCCTTATGCCAATGATATTCGACACCGAGGTGCTTAAGCAGGTTTAATACGGTACTGATATCAGCCAAATCAGGCACGTTCCTGATAACTGTCTCGCCTTTTTCAACTAATAATCCGGCTACCAATATCGGCAAAGCCGCGTTTTTTGAACCTGATATAGTTACGGAACCGCTTAATTTAGTCCCGCCTCTCACGACAAATTTATCCATAATTACTCCCGCTCCCGGTATCTTTTATACGATTCAAGGCCTTAAATTGATTCGAAAGCCTTGAAAGTTTAATCCAAATGGATTATACTTTCGCAGTTGAAAGTTGTCAAACAAACGATCACGGTAAATATGTCTAATAGTAATACAAACAAAAACGCAATATATTTCCTCTCCGATGTTCATCTATCATTAAATAATGGGGATGTTGAAAAATTAGTCGTTAAATTCCTCAATAGTATCAAAGATAAGGCAAGTCACTTATACATTCTTGGCGATCTCTTCGATTTCTGGCTGGAGTACGAACATGTGATCCCAGCCGGTTATCTCAAAACTCTCTCCACTCTTCTCAATCTTTCCGAAAGCGGCGTAAAGATTTTCTATCTGCCCGGCAATCATGATTTCTGGATGATGGATTATCTGGAACGTCAGGCAGGTATAAAGCTTTGCGATGACACCTACGAGGCGGAGCATTCAGGCAAGAAAATACATTTCTATCACGGGGATGGTTTAGCCTATGGCGATCACGGCTACCGTTTTATCAAGAAACTGTTTCGTAATCGTTTCCTGATATCTTTATACAAGTTATTGCCGGTCGATCTGGCTTATCGAATCGCCAACAAGAGTTCGCATACCTCCCGTCAGTACACCTCCAATAAACCGAAAGACCTCCAGGGATATTACGATTATGCCGCCCGCAAGATAAGAGAAGGCGCGGATGTCGTCATGGTGGGACACACGCATTACCCGGAAATGAAATATCTAGAGGATGGTTTATATATAAACACCGGCGACTGGCTGACACATAACACCTACGTGGTGCTGGAAAACGGCGAGTTCAAACTGGAGACATTTGAAGGCCACTGCTAATTCAACAACCGGTCACTGCGAGCACCGGAGGGACGAAGCAATCTTTATATATGAAACACACTATTCATTGGATTAACTACAGAAAACCAGGAAAAAATCAATGCCTTGCCTTGAAATTTCAATACCAAAATTATCACCGGATCAAAAAGAGAAACTGGTTGGCCGCCTTACCTCGGATTTCGAACAGTACGCCAACTATGATGTCGAGGCGTTCGGTATTCGATTCTATGAATACGATGTCTCAGAGTCGGCAAATGCCGGTAAGTTGTGGGATGGTAAGACCGGCAAACCCTATATTCATTTCAAGATGTTAATCCCTGCTCGCACTAAATCCGAAAAAAGTAAAATGATTCGAGCGTTCACGAAATCGCTGACAGAGACTCTAGGCAATCCCGATTGGGCGCCGGTGATATATTTCATAGAACCGGATGACGACTCGATCGGTTTTGGCGGGAAATCATTAGCCGAGCATAAGCGATGAAATTAAACTACCTGTCCTCGCGGGATTAACTTAGGGACAGATCACTGATCTGTCCGAGTCTCCGCTTAGAATATGCAGCCTGTTTTCCCCATCCCCCCGGACAGCACTGGTGTGGCTGTCCCTACATCCTCACGGCTAAACCTGAGATGAGACAGGTTGATCACGCGGCAAGGTTGATTCCGTTAGTTTCCACTATCTGCCAAAGGCGTACTCGATACATCCCTATTCTTATAGTACGCTTTCCAGCTAACCACGAATCTTTCCTTGACTGAACTGCGTATCTATTCTAAAATCGCCACATGAAAAAAACAATATTACTTTTTGCAACAATACTTCTCGCCTGTGGTGGCGGAAGTCAAGACCAAACTCTGGAGTTCTGGCAGTTCTGGACGGACCCGAAAGCCAAACCGGTCATCGAATCGATAGTCGAGCAGTTCGAACAGGAAAATCCCGGCTGGACTGTTAACGTAACCGATTTAACCTGGTCGGATGGTCATCAAAAAATAATAGTGGCATTCGGCGCGGGCAACCCGCCCGACCTGCTGGAGCTTGGCTCAGACTGGATCGCCGAGTTCGCCGCCGGTAACGCGCTCTCCCCTATCGAGCTTGATACCTCGCAATTTTTACTGACCGAGCCGGGTACGTTCGAGGATGAGGTTTATGCACATCCCTGGTTTTTAGCCTCGCGTATTTTGTATTTTAACAAAACACTACTCGATCGAGCGGGCGTTAATATCCCCACCGATTGGCAAAGCATGCTCGAGGCCTGCAAGGCTATCGATAACCTCGATCCATTGATCTCCGGTTTCGGCGCAAACTCGGCCGAACCTCATCGTCTGTACAAGAAATTCCTGCCGTTTGTCTGGAGCTGCGGCGGCGATATTATCGAAGATAGCAAAATTAATTTGGACAATCCCGAGGTTTTAAAAGCGCTGAAATTCTACCGAAGTCTGACCGAGTACTCGCATATCGAAAAACAACGCTTCCTTGAGGACAGTTTCCTGGAGGGCAAGCTTGGTTTTGTTATCTCGGGTGGTTGGTTTATCAAACGACTTGAAAGCGATCAGGTCGATTTCGAGTATGCCATGGTTCCGATGCTTCCCGAAAACGCCGAATCACGCGGATTATCGTTTTCCGGTGGCGAGTATCTGGTGATACCATATAAATCATCGAAAAAAGAGGCCGCTCGTAAATTAATAGATATTATCCTGAGACCCGCGAATTTAGCTGCTTTGTGCGATTCGGTCGGTTTCGGTTTCGGGCCGTACAAAACCAGAGTGAGGCCGGAGCTTTCCGAGAAACGACACATGCTATTCGAACAATTGCATAATTCGCGCTCCACGCCGGTTCATCCGAGATGGATTTATGTCGAAGCAATAATCGAGCAGATGGTTGAAAGTGTTACGCTGGGAGAAAGTACCCCCGAACAGGCAATCAAAGACGCCCAGCATAAAATCGATGAGACCCTGAAATATTGAAAAGTCCGAATACCGCCATACTGGTTTCCCCCTGGGCACTGACCCTTTTGATATTCTGGGCGTTTCCCGTATGTTATTCGCTGTTCCTGGCATTCACCGACTACACGATATTCGGCTCGTTTTCATTCGTAGGATTCGATAATTTCATAAAGCTGTTTAGTGATAGTTCGTTCATACAGGCGCTTATTAATACCTCGGTATTCGTATTCGGCACTATCCCATTCACTACGGTAATAGCATTGGTACTGGCGTTTCTGATTTCCGAAAAAGTACCCGGACACAGGATATTTCAGGCCGGTTATTTCATCCCCTCCATTACCTCAATGGTGGTGATAGCCCTGATATTCACCTCGCTTTACGCCAAAAACGGCTACCTGTATTTGCTAGGCGACATGATCGGGCTCGACCCACCCGAAAACGGATACCTGTTTTCTACCGGTACCGCGCTGGTATCCATTATGCTCATGGATGTCTGGGTTGCTATCGGTTATTATGTGCTGCTGTTTCTGGCCGGCATAAAAAGCATACCCGAGGAGATACACGAGGCCGCTAAACTCGATGGCGCGGGTTTCTGGCGAAGGCTGATTCTCGTGACACTGCCGCAAATAACTCCGATGCTTTTATTCATACTGGTGATCAACACCATCCGCTCATTCCAGGTCTTTATCGAGATATACGTGATGACACGCGGCGGCCCGCTGGGTTCGACCTCGACTGTCGTCTATTTCGTATTCGATGAGGGCTTACAGAAATTCAATATCGGTTACGCCTCGGCGGCGGCATATATTCTATTCGTGATAATATTGCTATTCTCGTTGCTGCAGATGAAATTAGTATCGAGAAAGAACGCCGTATGAGAACCAGAACAACTAAAATAATGCTGAGTGTGGTGTTATCCGTCGTGATGATCGGAATGTTATTCCCTCTTATCTATATGATTATCACCTCATTCAAAGAGATAGAGTTCGCCGGCAGCATGACAGGATTGCTCAGCGGCGTTTTCACGTTAGGGAATTATTTCGATATATTCTCGCACGGCGGTATCACCCGGTTCGTGCTAAACAGCATTTTAGTTTCGACAGTCGTTACTGCAGGCAATATGGTTTTCTGTTTGATGGTGGGCTATGCACTGGCTCGCAAGAAATTCATCGGCAATAAGTTTCTATTTATAGCGGCCACCGCCGTTTTGATGATCCCCCAACATGTAGTTATCATACCGGTGTACATACTGATAAGCAAACTTGGTCTTCACAACACCTACTGGGCGTTGATACTCCCCTGGCTGGTTAATCCACTGGGGGTCTTCCTCATGAAACAGTATATCTCGAATCTCCCCGATGAGTGCGAGCAAGCGGCTCGTATCGATGGCGCGGGCGAGTTCACGATTCTGTTCCGGATAGTTATGCCGCTTTGCAAACCCGCTATAGCAGTGCTAGCGGTGCAGGTGTTCCTGACAAGCTGGAACTCTTTTCTCTACCCGTTTATACTGGTATCCTCCCCCAAGCTATATACATTGCCTGTTGGTCTGGCGATGATACAGGGCTTGCAGCAAATTAATTTAGGACAGCTTATGGCCGGTTCGACAATCGCAGCGTTGCCGGTGATTATAGTATTTTTATTCTTCCAGAGACAAATTACTGAGGGCATAACCGCCGGCGCGGTGAAAGGGTAAATAGTTTAAAAAGGAGCTTAAAGTGTCCGGAGATGATTTAGCAAGAAACATAATAAGAAGATATCAAGGTGGCAAATCGATTGATTCTATAATTAAGCATCTTAAAGAATTAACTCGTAAACCACCAAAAGAAAGTGGAATAAATTTAGCTAGTGATGAAACGGGAAAACCTAATGTAAGACCCTGGAATTGGATAGGACTATATTTATTAGAAAATAACAGACTTGATGAATCAAAGAAATTATGGGAAGCTCTACTTCAAATTGCGCACGAAGTAGCTTATAAAGATCCTTATAATGGGATACCACCAGTCGGAACACCTTGGAATAATTTAGCTGTGGTACTTAGCAGAATGGGAAAAACTGCGGATTCTTTAATTGCTATCGAACAAGCTTATAGATATGACCTTTTAACAGGAAATCCATATGGGAATGCTCGTCAAAATTATGAAAACCTGTTTTCAAACTTAATTTCATTGATCACATCCCCTAAAAAGGAAATCAAAGAAAAAGACAAAAATTACAAATTAAACATAAGTAAAATTATACCTAAATATATTAAAGTAGCTTTTATCATTCAATTTATAGTTTTATGGTTATCAAGTATTTATATTTACATATGTGGATTTAATAACTGGCTATTTTTAGTACCTATTGTAGTAGGGAACCTATTTTTAATTATGCCATATCTAAATATTAAAATATCCACTCCAATAGGACTCTTGGAAACTTCACATCCTGTACTCCCCAAAGGTATAGATGATTACTATGACTATTATAAAAACAATTAATATAACTTAGATCATATATACAATCTTATACTAAGAAATAGTACATACTCAATCAATTAGCTATAGCGTAAGCTTCCGCTAACTCTCCCGCATCAAACCATAATGATACAAATCCAGCCACTTCCCTTCCCAATTGCGCACCTCTCGTTATATCCCCTCGAGCTTGTAACCTGCTTTCTCGGCCACTCTAATCATCGGTTTGTTGAACGACCAGGTCTCCAGCCCCAGGCGATGTACCCCAGAGTTAGCAAACAGATAATCAGACCACAGTCGTAGTATTGAAGCGCCTTAGCCTTTGCCGAGATAACTATCCTCACAAATAGCGATGCCGATCAACCAGGCATCCTCCGAGCCGTTATGCGGGTAGCGACTCAACCTCCCGATCAGCTTATTTTCAGAGGTTGCTATCAGTGCTTTTCGTACAGGCGTCGGTTGCTCGGTGCTGCAAATATCAAGGAAACTACGGCGTATCTCATCTATATCAGGAGTCTCATCATCATTCTTGTGCTAGGGGCCATCTGTTTTGCGCCACCGTTCTGATATCATCCAGCGCGTGTAGGTCTCAACATCAGATTGCAGATACTCACGAATGATAATGCTATCGTTTTGAATTAAAATGCCCATAGGAGATATTTCCAATTGATAATAAAATAATCACGGCCGCAGATATTCACATATCCCTTTATAAATCGCCTTAGCGCATTTACGCTGGAACTTATCGGTTTTGAGCGCCGCTTCCTGTTCGGGTATCATCATAAAAGCGCACTCAACTAATACAGAAGGGCATTCGGTCACCCGGCATAAAGCCAGATTGCCATAGTATAATCCATGATCAGGCAGACCGGTTGCTTTGATCATATTTCGATGAATCGCCTGCGCCAGCGGCCGCGCCTGATTGAAATAGTAAAATGTCGAGGTACCGTTATGCTCGTATGGATTGATACCATCAGGCAGAGCATTATTATGTATGCTGATCAAGAGGTCGGCATCCCATACATTAGCGCTGTCTACCCTGTCGTAAATCCCCAGATGCTCATGGCCCATACGGGTCATCAACACCTCAGCGCCTTTATCCTGAAGGATTCTTCGCAGCTCGTAAGCTAGCCATAAATTAGCGTTTTTCTCGGTCAGTCCGGTTGGTCCGACCGCGCCGTTATCATGCGAGTGCCCCGGATCGAGTACTATACGCACCCCCTTAACAGGCGAGTTGAAAACAGATTGCGAAGCCAGATTCTTTTGAAGCCTCAATGTAAACGTATTATTATCATAACCCGGAGCATAACCCCAGAAATGCGAATCACACCACTTTAAATGCAGACGGTAGACACCATCGACAGGCTGGCTCCACCAGATCGATTCGATGTACTCCTGCGAGTTATCGTTGAAACGAATCCAGTCTGTATCGGATATCAGGTAGTAGAAATCTATTGTCATGATATTGCCATCGGTGTGAATCTCATACGGTAGCATATCGCCAGTTTTCATTTTTAGCAGAATATGATCATCGTAATTATCCAGTGTAACAAACGCAACCTCGCCCTCCGGTACGGGCGTACCCTCCGGCTGCATCTTGGCATCGGATTTGCGAATATAGCCGCTTACGGCATCAGCTAATCGCACCCTGTAATACGCGGGTGTCTCGCCGCTATAAAGGAATCTCACGCCCTCCGGCAAATTCACCATCCTGTTCCCCTTTCCCGCGCCAACGCGGATTATATGAGGCCGACCGGTTAGCGCCAACGTGCGATACGGAAGCTCATCTAAGGCTTTAACATAATACTCGGTCTCGAAAATCTCGAATTCGGTGTATTCAAGCTCGCCGGTGGTATCGTAAACCTCGCTATCGTACATATAATACACTTTCGAGGAGTCGGGAATAGAGCTTATCGACAAGTAGCCCGTATAAGTATCAATGCCACCGTTATTATGAAAATCAGCCACCTCGCCGAACACCGAACTCAATTGTCCGTTGTTTTGTCCGTACATTCTTGTCCAAATAGAATCACTCTCGAAAAAGCAATACAGGTTGAGCCCGGATTTTGCCCGGATACTGAATTCTAAAACATCATCACGCAAGAGAATAGTTTCTCCCAAGGGTGATACAGAGCTGTGATCGATTAGGCCACTGTCCGATTCACTGAAACCGTTACCTATATGCACCCGGGTATGGCAGATAGCTATCTCGCCTTTATAATCTGATATCAACTCGAACTCGAATTCACCTCGATTTACGGGCAGGAACGCCAGGAATCCGCCGCTTTTATGCACCTCAACCCGATAGCCGTTGATAGTGAGTTTAGCTTTGGGATTAGTATTACCGAAAATAAATGTCGAATCGACCGCCGCAATTTGCCGGCCATCTTTGGGATAAACAACCTCGATATGATTTTGAGCGTAGCATATAGATGATAAAACAAGTATGATAAATATTATTCGATACATTATTATTTTTCCACTACGCCGATACCGGGGCGATCGTTATATTTAAGCACGCCGTTTACCGCGCCAATGCCATCGTAGGGATCATCACCGATAAGCAAATTACCATCGAGATCGACATAATCCACCAGCGGCGCTATCTGGGCGGCGGCCGAGATACCGACCGAGCTTTCCACCATACAGCCGATCATCACCTTAAGCTTGAACGCCCGAGCAACGGCCACCATCTTGAATGCCTCGCGGATACCTCCTGATTTCTGCAGCTTGATATTAACGCCGTCAACCAGGTCTTTGTATATCGGGATGCTTGCCGCATTGAAAATGCCCTCATCTGCGATAATAGGCAGGTTCGATTTCGCGCGGAGTATGCGCATCCCCTCGAAATCGAGACGATGCAACGGTTGCTCTATGAACTCGACATCGTATTTCTCCAGATGCTTCATTTTCTGGATAGCCTCTTTCAGCGTCCAACCCTCATTGGCATCCACACGGATACGGGCATCGGTAACATCCCGCACGGCTGCGACCATATCGATATCGCCAGGCACTCCCACTTTCAGCTTGTATATCTGGTAACCGGGATTGGCCTCGGTTTGCTTTTTCACCTTATCGGGTGTATTTATCGAGATCGTATACGAGGTAGGGATATCATCACGCGGCGTAATTCCCAGCATCTTGTAGACCGGGATTCCCAACTTCTTACCAACCGCATCATGAAGAGCCATGTCTATGGCAGCCTTGGCGGCGGTGTTGTAAGCCATCATGTTGCTAAGATTATCAACGATATCCTCAAGCTTGAAAATATCATCACCGATGACATCGCCGGCCTTTTTCACGAAACTGGTGATAGTGTCAACCGATTCGCCGTAGTAATGAACCGGCGAGGCCTCACCCAGACCGCCCTCGATATTGACTATCACGAGGTCTTTATCATCGGAGGCGCCATGGGCAATCCTGAACGTCTCCTTCATATGTACTTTGACAATCTTATGTTCGATATTCATTTAGCTAACCGCCTTCTCGACTATCTCGAAACGTTTCTTATCACCATCAATACGAGCCTTCACACCCAGCGGGATGGTTAAGACATTTTTTCCGTGGCCGCAGGCCACATTAGTTATTATCGGCACTTTCATCGTTTTGAAATAGTCATCGAATACCTGAGCAAGTGTCAGGCTTACCTTGTTGCGATGAGTAATCCCAACTTTCACCCACTCGCCAATAACGAAACCGGCCGCACTCTCTATATCAGTATTCTGGAAAAGATGCCCGAGGTAACCGTCAATGCGGTATGGCTCCTCATCTGTATCCTCCAAAAGCACTATTTTATTTTTAAATGATGGTACATACTTCGAGCCAATCAGCTTATCCAGAAGAGAGATATTACCGCCAACCAGCACGCCCTCTGCTTGCCCATCGTGATATTTTCTCATGGCACCGAGTGAATCAGGATTTTCCAGCAGGCCTATTGGTTCGTTAAAACTAACCGCGTTAATGAAATTGACCAGGTTATAATGATAATTTCTGCTGCAGATATCAATCGAGGGCATCGCGCCATGGAATGTGACGAAGCCATTTTTTTGAAAAGCCGCGTGTAGTACGGTGATATCGGAGTAGCCCACGAATACCTTGGGATGTTTCCTTATCAGATCCAGATCAAGATGCTTTAACAGTCGATGGCAACCGAAACCACCTCGAGCACAAACAACAGCGCTATATTGATCATCAGTGAACACCTCCATCAGAGCCGCCGCCCGCACTTTGTCCTCGCCCGCCAGGTAACCGCGTTTTTTGTAGCACTGCGGATGAATATACACCTCGTAGCCGGCCTCCCGTAGACGGTTAGCTCCCAGTGTCAGCTTATCTTTCGGCGCCGAGGATGCCGGAGCCACTATAGCTATTTTATCGCCCGGTTCGAGCGCTTTTGGTTTTCTCATTCTGTTGGCCATAAATGATACGCCACCCCCTCGTGACCGACCCAGACATCGGTTAGCTCGTTTATATCATAAGTCACTATTCCATCATCTTGATTAGAGGCCGCCGGATCGTTAACCAGCACGTTGCCCGCCTCATCAAAACCACGTACCACTATCAAATGGCCGCTGGTCTTCTCATACGGAGCGCCGGTTAGCGCCTGATCGCCTCTAACGGCAATGCTTATAGCAACCGGCTTGCCATCCAGGATTTCCGGCACTAACTCATTAAACGAGTTGTGCCTGCCAACCCAGGTTCGTTTCATACCCAGCATGTAAGCCCCCTGTACGTTGTAAAGCCAGTTTCCGTAAATATCATTGTAGCGATCGTACAGTTCATCGCTTACCTCCAGGTGGTCGTAGTCCAGCAAATGATGGTTTAACACCATGGTCACGCTGGTGGGGCTGCATGTTCTACCCGAGATAGAATCTGGCAGCCATTGCTGAGATTTATACGGTACTGAAAGCTTGACAGGCTGAATGTCGGGGAAATCACCGGTGAACTTACGATACTCCCTCATACTCGCCTCGGTTTTAGTATAGCAAACCACCGCCCGACGGAAACTGATATTACCGGCAGGCTCGCCAGGATACATGTATAAGGCATACCTGTAATAATTCATCGGTTGCTTCAAGCGTATTATATCCTCATCCACGTAGCCTACATTTTCTATTCTCGCAGGTAACTCTGGCAAATCCAGCGTATCGGGGTTCATATCCCCCCATACCTGATAGTGAAAGTCATACCACTTAAGGCTATCCGGACTAACTGATAATTCCACGAAAACACCGCCACCCGGCTCAACCATCATGTTCCACGATAACAATATCTCATAGAATTCATAAACTGTGTGATGTTCTCCGGATCGGAGCTGAGATGGTAGCTTTAGAACCTCAGAGACAAGCAAATCCTTACGGTCATCAAACCGCATATTCTCGAGCGTATAACCGCTCCAATCAGCTTTTTGTTCGTAAAAGTCGTGATGGTGGAGCTTTATGGTTCCCTCGCATGACTGCCGTATCATCACCACTATTATCAGGCAGATGATAAACGCAGCGAGTACCAGTATGGCTTTAGTCCTCAATAACCCGCCTTACGGCTTGAAGCCCTTTATCCAGATGCTCCAGGTAATTATCCTGCTCTGGGTCTAAACTGTTGATATATACCCCGCCGGTTTTATTGCTGGAATGGATAAAGGTCATCTCATTGATGGCAATTGCTACATGACGTTCGAAAAACAGAAGATCACCCGGTAGGATATCCTTACGCTCGATCTCCCTGCCGACATGACGTTGGTCCTTGGTATCCCGTGGAAGATCAATTCCGAAAAACTTGAAATTAACCTGAGTTAATCCCGAACAGTCTATACCGAAAAAGCTCTTGCCGCCCCATAAATAAGGCACGCCAATGAACCGTCTGGCGCTCTCCAGAAACGTCCGGGTATCCTCGCGGGTAAGTTTCGGGCGATGTGTCAGCGGGATTAAATCATCCTGCATGATATAGATATCGCCATAACGTGGCGTCTCTATCACCACGAAATTATTGGCCATACGGGCGGCTTTAACTACCGAGGTAAAAGGCAGCATAGTAGCCGAGGGCGCGCGTTCATCAGCCCCGATATAGCCTATGGCGATAGTGGCCGAAACCATGAAATCGCCCTCTTTCTGGACATCATCCGAGGATAAAAAACTATTCCTGATATATCCCTCGTACTGATCGGGCAATTTGACTTTCGAGAAATCCTCACCTTTTTCGAGTATCTCCACCGGCTCGTTAAACAGGGCCTGGCTGATCCGCTCGGAGCGGAATTTCGGCTCGAGCCTGATATTTGCTATATTGATATTAACTCTGTAAGACATTATCCTCCCACGTACACTCTCGGCAGTCTTTCGGACATACCGGCTATTATTTCATATGAAAACGACCCGGCCAACTCGCCCAGCTCATTGGCGTCGATAAACTCATCTCCAGATTTGCCCAGGAGCACGACCTCATCACCTTTACTTACGCCGGATATACTACTAACATCAATCATCAAAGCATCCATGCAAACCCTGCCCACGACAGGCGCGCGTCTTCCCCTGATCAGCACCTGGCTTTCATTCGACAAAGCCCACGGATAACCATCAGCATAGCCCACACCAACGGTTGCCAGAAGTATATCCTCTCTGGGAACATACTTACCGCCGTAACCAATCGGTTTACCGGCAGGCCAATTACGTATCTGGACGATTTTGCTTTTCAAGCTCATCACCGGCTCGAATTCGGCCTCGGCCGCCTGTTTCGGGTAATAACCATACATCAGTAAACCAACCCTGACAAGATTATAATAGTTATGGTGATGGAAAAGCAAGCCGCTAGAGTTTTCAATGCTTAAGTACTTGATATCGTTAAGATTGCATAAATCGCTTAAAAATTTGAATCGATCGAACTGACCATCGGTAAATGAGGTATCTCCGTTGGAGGAATCTGCTAAATTAGTCGAAAGCCCGATTACCTTAATACCGGGCAAATTATTGGCCGTCTCAACCAAATCTTGCAATCCCGACTCGGTGACGCCAAAACGCCCCATGCCTGTTTCGATCTTTACGAACACCTCGGTTCGTTTTCCCTGTTCCACCGATTGTCTCGATAGAGCCTGCAAATACTCTCCGGAATCGACCGTAGCGACCAAACCGGCCTGCACCAGGTTCGAGGCGCGTTCGGGGATATCAGGATATAGCACTACGATAGGCGCTCGTACACCCGCCTCCTGAAGTTTGACTGCCTCCTCTACCAGGGCAACACCCAGAAGATTCGCGCCCATCTTAATCGCGCTTCGGGCTATCTCTACCAACCCATGACCATAAGCATTAGCCTTGACTACCGCCATAATGGAGGTATTCTTCCCGGCCAGCATTTTAATCCTGTTAAAATTACGCTGAAACGCTCCCAGGTCGATTTCCAGGTATGATGGCCTTGAGGTAGCTATATTTTCACGCGATTTATATTCTTCAAGTCTATTAATTTTTGTTTCTTCCATAGATCGGAATAACTCTCTCTTTCACGTATTAGATAATCCTTGCTGCCTTTAACTAGCACCTCCGCCGAACGGGGTCTGCTGTTGTAAGTCGAGGACATAGAATGTCCATAGGCCCCGGTGGTGAACATGCAAAGTAAATCCCCCTCTTTAAGCCCACTAAGCTTTATCTTGCGGGCGAAAGTATCGGAGCTTTCACATATCGGCCCGACAACATCCGCCTTAAACGACTGCCCCGGTCTCTCTATTACAGGCTCTACCCTATGATATGCGCTATAAAGGGCAGGCCTGATCAAATCGTTCATACCGGCATCGATAATGACGAATTTCTTACCGAAACCATCCTTTATATATACTATTCTGCTTAAAAGCACACCGGCATTGCCAACAAGAGATCTGCCTGGCTCGACTATAAACTCGACATCCAACCCTTTCATATATGGGATTAACGCCTTGATATAGTCGGAGGGTCCGGGTAGCTTCTGATATCTATCGAACGGGGCTGCCCATCCCCCTCCTAAGTCAATATGCTTTAAAATGATACTTTGTTCCAGTAATCTTAAATAGATATCTTTTAATACCTTAAATCCCTCGACAAACGGTTTGGTAGTTTGAATCTGAGATCCCAGATGCATAGAGATAGCCACCGGCTTGAGATTGTCAGACTTGGCGCATCTTTTATAGATAGCCAGTATCTTTTTATAATCTATACCGAATTTCTCGGTTTTCAAACCTGTCGCGATATGTTTATGAGTCTTGGGATCAACATCCGGATTTACCCTTAATGATATTGGGGCGGTTTTACCGATTTTTTTAGCTACTTTCTCGATCAAGTTCAGCTCGTTTTCCGATTCCACGCCATAGAACTCGAGCCCTTTGCCAAGCGTCTCCTCTATCTCATGCTCTTGCTTGCCCGCGCCGGAGAATATTATCCGCTTGATACCCGCTTTGCGAGCCGAAAGATATTCGCCTATCGAGACAACATCACACCCGCCATCAAGCCTGGCGATTGCAGAAAGTATTGATAGATTTGAATTTGCCTTGGCCGAGTAAAATATAGCATGAGGTATTTTGCCAAAAGCCCGGGAAGCAATTTTGAAATGACGGACGAATGTCCGCAAGCTGTAGACATAAAGCGGCGTGCCGTATTTAGACGCCAGCTTTGCCAGCGGAACCGATTCGCAGTGAAGCCTGCCATTTTTTCTTACGAAATAATCCATTTCAATAAGTGCTTATTATATATCCACAGAATGCGTCTGTCCAGTGATCTATTTCATCCCGAGTCGATCCATAGTTATTTACCAGGATCGAAAATGCCACTAACCTGCTACTCGAGGTCGTCAAATATCCCGAAAATGTGCGAGTATTAGCGATCGTGCCGGTTTTCGTGCGCATCTTCTCGGCCAGTGGTTGCCCCTCCATCCTGCCGCGAACAGATCGATCGACACCGGGTATCGCCATCGACTCATAATATATATCGAAATTCCCGGAATGGTACATATGTTCCATAAGATTTACTATTGAAGAGGGTGTGGCCAGGTTCATATGCGCAAGCCCGGAACCATCGTAGTAAAATACATCATCCTCGGGAATACCGATGGAAACCAGCCAATCGCTGACTATTTTCGTAGATACAGCATATGATCCCTCGCCCGCATATTCAGCGCCTATGGTTTTTAATGTCTGTTCGGCGAAAAAATTCTGGCTGTTTTTATTGATGACCTTAGCGATAATACTCATCGGTTCGGATTGCCACTCGAAAAGCGCAGTTAAATCATTATACCGGTAGTCTTGATTCTTATCATCAGCTTCAATATTCAGGATCTCACCATCAACCGCGATTCCTTTGCTTTTTAGTATATCGTTGAATATATGCGCACAGTAAAGATGCGGTCTATACACCGAGACATAATCGACCGTACCGTTTTTGTCATTAATATCCACGCCGCCGGTGAATTCAACCGTGTTGGTTTCGGGGTGACGGTAGTAATCCAGAGTATTTGTCAGGCCGGCGGGTAAAGTAGTCGTATTATTTATTACGGTGAGATAATCGTTTTCGGGTTTGAATTCGAATCGGCAGGTATCGCCTATATTCTTCCCCGGGTATGACCGGAAATCCACACAATTATCGTTGAACGATAGCGACGATATCGGGCAAGCATACCAGTAGCTCAGATAATCGAATGACCAACCGGGGCCCAGATCATCAGTCTCGAAATAGTTATTATCTACAGCGATATTACCTTTAATAAGCTTGATACCGGCGTCTTTCAGGCTGTCGGCCCATAGCTCTAGTACCTCGGTAATCGAGTCACGGAACCTGCCGGAGATAAGCGGGTCTCCCCCACCCACTATTATCAGGTCACCTGACAGTTCTCCTCCCTTAGCGATATTACCGTTCGTATAAAAACGAGTGTAAAATCTGAAATCCGAGCCTAATAACTCGATTGCCGCGGCGGATGTGAAAAGCTTTAAATTCGAGGCGGTCGTATATCTGTTATTTTCATTATAAGCATAAATCATAGAATCAGTTTTGACATCCTTGAACATCACTCCATACGATGCTCCCTCCAGTCGAGGATCGCTCATGAAATCCTTTATGGCGTTTTGGGCTGATGTCATGCTTGAGATTAATATCGTTATAATAAGTGCTGCAGTTATTTTATTCATTTTACCTCATTTAAAAAGCCCACCCACATAATGCGGATGGGCTTTGTTTTCAGCTAGTGAATCGATTATTCACCGAATTCGGTAAGAATAGTCTGGAATGTCTGACGAATAGCGGTAGGTGGCATAGAGTAAGTATCGAAGTTAAGCATTGCTGAAACAGCATTACTACTCCAATATGTAATATGCCCCACTGTTGATCCATAGTAAGGAGGATCCGGAGCTGAACCATCTACCCATAAACCCCATGCGTATAAAGGTTCAGTAGTAACAGTGGCATCATCACGGAAATAGAATATACCGGTAGCATAATCATCCTGATCAGCTTGTTTAGCGACGTCGATTTTCATCGAATCAGGTAAATCAAACGGCGTATCCGGGTGTTTAACAGCCCAGGTAAACGTCCATTCAGTTGCCCAGGGATCTTCCCATGTAGTATCGACAATTACCGAATCGGGAGTCACGACCAAGGTATCATACTGTTCTTCGTCCAACCACCATGTCGTATCTATCTCGCTGGGTGTAGCGTCATAATCGGCAACACCTAGATATTGTGATTCAAAATCACCGGCAGATGGTGGAACCGAGTTATTAACGTAGTTTAGCACCTCTGACCCCGTGATAAGCAGCTTACCGCCACCATCCATGAAGTCTTTAAGTACACCTCCACCTAAAACACCAACATCAAACCATAAGCGGTAGCTGGGATCAGCGGAACCGATTTCTGAGTCTGCACACCATATTACGACATCGAAACCTGCTAAGTCGCCAATGGTAGGAGTTCCCTGAACATCGTTATCCCACTCGGCAAAAGCATACCCCTCAAGAGCATCACGATAGAATTGTTTCTGATCGCGCTCCTTGACATTGTCAACATCACCCCAATCATCATGGAACTGATAATCGTCTATGTACAGGATATTAGCGTTCTGGATAACGAACAAAACAGAAACCCAACCAGACATATTACCAGCTTGGTCTTTTACCCTAATATAGAATCCGGCATTAACAATTGCAGCAACATTACTGAATGATACCGCTGTGGACTGTACCCAGGTATTAATAGTATCTGCAGCTGTCGGGAAGGCGTATTGATAAAGCAACTGATCATCGTTGCTATTGCCATCATCACCTTCCCAGGCGAATGAGATATTAGAGCCAACAGCGACATAAGCCCCTGCCGCGGGACTCATGGTAATTTCGACTGTAGGCGTATCGACATCCGCAGGTGGCGCCGAATAAGGGCTAACCATAAAGGTCGTTGTTTCGGTATCGGTATTTCCATCTTCATCCCGTGCCATCACCGAAAATTCATAGTTCGTTGTATCAACGTCACCAACACTATCATACATAGCGCTGGTAAAGTCATTGTAATCGTTGTAATCCGCAGCACTATCTGCAAGTACCAAAGACCACCGATATTCAATATCACCGCTGCCGCCATTAGCCGCCCATGTAAAATTCACGGTCGAATAGGCTGGCACGTCAGTAGAGTCACCTGGCGCGGACACGATAAACAAATCCAAAGGCCTTGATGGTTCAGGTTCCCACGGATCTTCGGTACAACCGGCTATGATGATCATAACCATCAAACCGGCAGTAAGCAAGGCTAGTAATTTCTTCATTTCTTTACTCCTTTCATCCGGTTAATGGTTATTCGGCACCTTCGCCAAAGTAGTTATCGACTATATAATTCACATTATCCCCATAAGCCGCCTGATTGTAACGATAAGGCCTGCCGGAAATAAAAGCGAATTTACCAGTTGCACTCGGTTCAACATATATCCCGGCAGCGGCATTGGGATAAGATGGGTGAGTGAAAATTACAGTCACTTCAGGATCGGTTGGAATAGCAGGTAGATCAGATCCCGCTAGGTCGGCGCCATCGATATTTATCAATCCCTCAACAGCCGCCACAATACCCGGGTCAAGGATAACCCCTTCTTGATCCCAACTATCGATGTGAGCGTAAGTTTCAAGATCACCATAAATATTACTAGTGGCGTAACGAGTTCCGAGGTAAACGTTACCACCGGCATTCAAGTACGACATGATAAGCGGAAACATAGCCTGGTAGACTTCAAGGTCGCCGTTATAGCCATTCATGATCATCACGAACGAGCTGTAATGCGACAGTGTCGAACCATCTAATATCCCATTACCGATATAAGCATCATCTAGCGTAGGTATACTCGAATAATCCTGGCCGCCAAAAGCATCCCAGAAATCGAAATCGAATTCAAAATCGACTCCATTCCAGAAATCATCGAATTCGGCCCCATAAGCGCCCTGATGTATGCCATTCATAACCAGAACGCCTTGATCGCCGACAAAGGCACCAACCGCGAAATCGGTTTTATAGACTGAAGCATTCCCTGCCAGATCTATGGCTTTAACATAGAATTCATGGCTCGTAGCGGAAAGCCCCATTAAGGTGGCCGTGGATCCATCCATGAGATCAGACCAGGTTGTGGTATCATCTACGGCATACTGATATTGTACCGAGCTGAAATACCAGGCGGCCGATCCACTCCATTCGGCTGCAAGGTCCAATGAAGTCCCACCGGCAGGCAGGTAATAGTATGCATTCGGAATAGGTCCGGATACGATTGTAAGATCAGGTCTTAGAGTCGTATCAACCACAACACTGACAGTGTATGGCGATGGATCGACTTTTCCGAAATTGTCAACCGATCTGAATGATATCGTATGAGGACCTTCAGTCAAGTCGGTGATATCGAATGTCAGGGTACTGGTTGTGATATCAGTGCTTTCCTGTGTCCATTCAGCTTGCGTATCTACCATATACTCGATAAATTCGACTGCACCATCAATATCCATTCCCCTGACAATGAAATGAATGCCGGAGGTGGTTATATTAGGTTGCGATTCGACTTTCGGGCCTTCTACGATATCCGTATTAGGTGCGTAGTTAAAATCACGAATTCTGTCGATCGAAATCGTATCGACAGCAGGAGTCGGATCGACTTCTCGATCGTTATCCATTGCCCTGACCCTGAAGATGTACTTGGTGTCGAAATTCGGGAAATCAAGCAATATCGACATGCTCAGGGTATTGGTTGTCTGCCATTCGGAGATATTTACCGTATCAATGACACCATCGGTATCGATGTACCATTTCAAGCTATCTCCAGTGGCATTAATTGCACTCCACTCATACCAGAAAATAGCGCCGTCAACGTCATTTCCGCTCCAATAGATATCAGTCGTATAAGCGGTTGCCGAATCAGGGCCAATCTCGATCTGGTAGTTGGTTATAAAGGTATTAGGTGGAATATTCTCGTCCGGTGCGGTTCCTTCTTCTGCACAGTTAACCGCCAAGAGGAGCGAGAAAACCACCAGGCCTAAAACCTTAAAACCCAGTTTTTTCTTCATATTCACTTCTTTCCTCCATCATCTTTCAGCGGTTAATTAAAACGAAATATTGGTTGAGACTCTATGGGTAGAGGAGAGTCTGCCTAAATCGGTGAAAGCATAATCCACCGAGAAGGCGCTCGAACCACTGAAGGGGAATTTAAATCCGGCGCCGGCCGTAAATCCACCCTCGTCCATATTGAGTCTATATCCAGCCCTAACAGCCAACATCTCGGCAAGCCAGTACTCGCCGCCGAGTTGATAGCGCTCTTCGTTATCCGGAGGATGTGCCAATTCGGCGACAATCGTAGCTCTGGATGACTCCGTCTGGAGAACATCCATAGCAATACCGGCCCTGAAAGTTAATGGTAAAGGAGTAGCTTTTTGCTCTACGTCTTCACCATCCAGATCAAGACCATCGATAACACCATCATTATTGTCATCATCCTGGCTGATACCATCAACCGGATCTTCATCCACACGACCATCGCCGTCATCATCGACCGAGAATGTTACATCGGGGCCGAAATTCAGGATAGAGATACCAATACGAATAGACTTGAAACCGGTCTCATAATAAGTACCGACATCGAAAGCCCAACTGGTCTCATCCCAATCAGCGATTTTTTCATGGATTACTTTAAATGTTCCGCCAAAAGCGAATCGGTCGGTTAGGTATTTACCTAATGTCACGCCGAAAGCATAATCCTCGTAGGCAAATGTACCTGAGTAATCGCCATCCGGATCATATTCGGAAGTACGGTTCATTAAACCTGTATTTAACACTGTACCTGACAGCGCCATGGTGCCCGGACCTATTGCCGGTAACGATACGCGATATGCCAAGGCCACCGAGGTAAGACTGATGTCAGCCGGCCATTTCGTAAAACCAGCAAACAAATCTCCACCCTGGATATTGGCAACACCCGCAGGGTTCCAAAACACCGCCGAGGCATCAGTACCTAAAGCAGCATATGCCTCCCCCATAGCCTGAGCTCGGCCGCCGACTCCAATATCTAAAAACTTGAAACCGACTGTTCCGACCTTGTTGTTCTGGCTATGAGCCGGTACTATAAGAAGCACCAAGGCAATTGCTACCATAACAAGGTTGATTTTTTTCATATCCTCAAATCCTCCAATCATCTCGTCTAGCGGATTACCGCGAATTTGCCAATGAAATCATCTTCACCGGGAGCTTCAACTACATAGAGATAAAGTCCGGTTACAATTGTCTGCATATTATCAGTGATAAGATCCCAACTGGCCGTTTTAGCGTAAATATCGTCGCTTCCCTCATTACGAATCGTGGTAATGAGATCGCCAGTTAAGGTATATATCCTGATCGTAGACTGATCCGGCAAATTAACGAAGACGATTCTTTCGGTTGACGGATTATCCTGGGTAGGAGAGAAACCGAAATTCGGAGCGGACTGAGCCACGAATGGGTTCGGAACCACATGAATTTCTGTCTCCTCAGCGTTTGCAGTTAAATCAAAAGTTCCCGGTTCTGCGGAAACTCCACTTCCACGTCCGGACTCCAGTGATTCGATACCGTTCGCGGGATCACCCTTGTCGTATGAAGTCACAACATAAGTGTATTGGAAATAGTTCTGCACATCATAGTCGACATAAGAGTGAACCAGGCCGGTATTGAAACCCTGATCGTCCACAATATCGCATTCCATCAGGAGAGCCCATCCGGTTGCGGTCTCTCTGTAAAGACGATAACCTTCGAAGTCGGCATCACCCGTAGCAGGGTCAAGAGAGGACTCTGCTAAATTATCCCAGGTGATTGTAACTTCCTGGTTGCCCGGCTCCACCGAAAAACTGGGAGCTGTAGGGGCCGAGGGGCCGATCCAGTTGTTATTGAACAAACTGTCGCCCCAGGCAAGATTGGCTTTTAAACCATCGAAACCCTCGCCAATACCAAAAGCAACCATGATTCTGATAGAATCACCATACTCAATGTCGAAGGGTCCGAATTTCTGCAAATAACGGAAATCGTGCGGTGACGGCGGCGGGTCCATCCAGATACCGTCGCTAATCAGTGCCGCCCACTCCGCCTGAGCATCATCGTCCGAGGGATCGGAGTTCCAATCCCACCAGGCATGGCCTGTTTGGACCGTCTCGACACCATCGGCATTAGCCGAAGCATAGATCAAACGGCTACCGATATAGCCGGCGCTTTCCTTAGGTGAAAGTCTACCGCCGATATCGTTACCGGGTACGGTCGGGTTGTCGCCATCGAACATATACGAGATATACTCTTTGTTGACATCATCCCGGTAATATCCCGGTAAATCATCGCGCGACCACGCCTGAGTACCGGTACCACCTTCAGCAGTCGAGATATCGGCATCCGCGTGCACACCGATATAGACATCTTCCAGTATTCCGGTTTCGTTCAGGTTGTAAATCCACCAATCGTAGATGATGAAATCATCACGATAGGATTCCGACCAGGCGTATGTTTTTTGACGAACGCCGACGCCTACTTTATACTGAGCAGGCACCAACGCCGACTGGTCGTCAATATAGAATTCGGTATCGAATAAACTAATAGAATTAGGATCAGTCCCGCCTTCTAATACCGTGATATTAGTGGCCTGATCATTCGAAAGACGAATGTTGTGTCCGTTGTAAGCGACACGCATACTGGCAAAATACAAGTAATGGTTATTACTCGCATACTGGCTCGGAGTTTTCCATATCATTGATGGCAACTCGGCCGAATCATCACCTACGATGATAGTCCAGTCATTCGTACCGGTGGCTTTCTCCGAAGTACTGTTCGTGATAAGATTAGAAACATTTCCAATCTCACAAACTACTTCATCGATCGCCGCCGTCTTTCCCAGGCCCTGATGATCACGAAGCGGGTTTTCAGCCACTTCTTTATCCATGGCCATTGCTTCCGCCCCTATCAGGCAGATAGCAAACAGTGCCAGGATAAACAGAAGACCGGCTTTATTTCCCGGGTTAAATCTTCTCATCTTAAGGTAATCCTCCATAATTTCTTCTTAAACAATTCAACAAGCAACTAGACCGGTGTCAGGTGCTAGAACATGAACTCCATTCCAAGCATGATTTTACGCGGAGCATCATAAGTATCCGGATCGTTAAACTGTCCGCCCGGATCGCCGGTTAAGCCATAACGTTCGGCATCGAACTCTGTGTATTCATCCACTATGTTTGCACGGTTGGTAAGATTATCTACGATTACGAAGAAATTAGCCCTGTAAGTTTTGTACAGCTTGAAGGCTTTATCGAATCGTAAATCCATCGTCCATGATTCCGGGAAGTTCTTGTTGTTGATCGGAGGAATCTCCGGCTGCGGAACGCTTTCCGAGCTGGTATAAGGAACACCCGATCCGTATTGCCATAAGAAGTCAACGGCCCAATCACCAAGGAAATTATAATCACCTATCGTCGGACCCCAATCGAACGGCACGCGATAATTGACATTAATCCTGGCGGTATGACGTTGATCCCACTCGAGCGGGAAATCTTCGGTTCTAGGCTTACGATTGTCATAGTCATCCTGGAATGTCTGATAACCATCGGAGGCCCTACCGGTAGCGATCTGGTAAGTATAAGTTACCCTACCGGAAAAACCACGCCATCTGCGTTGAGACATGGTTAACTCGAAACCTTTCACCCTGGCGTAATCCGAGTTGGTATACAGCCAATAGAAAGCATTACCGTAGTAAACCTTCTGGTAAGTGATAAGATTCGAGATATCCTTATAGAAACCGGTTACCGCCAACTTGAGATAGTCGGAGAAACCGTGTTCTAAACCGGCCTCATAAGCAATGGTCTTCTCTTCTTTAAGATCCGGATTGCCCATATACTTATGCGCGCCTCTTAAATCGTATCCCTGGTTCTGGTACATGTAGTACATCTTGGGAAGCTGGAAGTAATGGCCATAAGTTATATGCAATACGTCTCTCTCGCTGATAGGATAGCTGACACCGATACGAGGAGAAATCTGCTGTTTGGTCTTCGCATCAACAGCGCCTTTAAGACGTTTGGGAAGATCGAACAATGTCGATACATCCTGCGGATCTTTAAGATAATCCTGAAGAAGCGGATCGTTAGGATTGGCAGGTACGAAAGTCTTCGGGTCGAAGAAATCGTAACGCAAACCAACATTCAAAATCATGCCTTCGGTTTCCAGCTTGTTCTGCACATAAGCGCCAACCTGGAACGGCTTAACGGCAAACTGATCGTTATAGTCGTTACCCCCGGAAGCAATCGAGGTATGATCTTTAAACAGATCGAAGTTCTTATACTCGAATCCCATCTTCATCAAGTTCATCGAATTGACCTGGCTGGTAAAGTCGCCCTTGAAGGTGTAGACAGTTTGTTTGTCATCACCGGTACGGCGGCGGCCAAGGTACATCGGGTTAACGAAGAATTCCTGATACTGAGTGGTCCCCATACTCAGGAAACGAGCTTCCTGCATCTCATCGTAGCTTAACGGGTGACCATCCCAGGGATCGTACTGGCGATGTGATTCCTCGGTATTGAAACGCGAAAAAATAAGAGTATAGAAACTTCTGGGACTCAAATTATTCGTAAAGTTAAGAGCAATCTTGCTCGACTTACCCTCGGTTTTAAACCTGGTACTGGCCATCTCGTAATTCGAATAAGTACGAGCTATACCAAGAGCCTCGAGGCTATCGGTAGCCGATTGAACGGCGGCCATCAGAAGAGTATCGCTGTCATCGAATTCGCCATCGGGGAAATCATCCCAATAACCGTCATCACCCTCGGCTAATCCGAGTTCACCGTTTAACAGGTTAAAGAATGTAGTATCGGCATCCACAAAGGTATAACCCTGGGATACGATCCATCCATAAGGCGTATAAGAATAAACGGAATCCAACCCGTCATTGGTCATGACATAATACTGCTCCAAACCTTCGGGTATGGTATCGGGCCTGTAATACTGGTCGGTCGAACCGGCCCAGTAAACGGGGCCGCTGAAATTGTATGTCTGACCCCAGGTAAGAATCGGCGCCCTACTGAAATCGTAGGGAAGCTGATCTGAGGTCGACGACAAACCGGAAATCGTCAATTTCTTGCTCGAGCTAACTTGATAGCTGAGTTTTCCCTGGAACGATTGCGATTCCCGCCAGTATGAAGGATCACGGTAGTCGCGAATGAACTCGTACATACCGGATGTCGAGAAACTCATCTCGCCGGGAATGTCCAGGCTGGCGAGCGGAAGAGGACCGCTTAACGACCAGTCGTGTCTGCGTTGATCTCTGACTTTGTAACGTCTGTGATCATCGAGCACCGGATCATCGGTCCACTCGTAACCGGTTATAGCTCCGGTCGAGTCCTTAACTTCCATCAGGCGAACAGCGTCGCCCTGACTGTTGTAAGTACGATCACCGAAATAATCCCAGCCGAGAATAGCATCCAACGATGATTGTGACTTGACCTTACCGGTGAAGGTTTTGGAACCCTCTTTGGTAACGACATTAACCACCGCCGACTGCACGCTCGGATACTCGGCGCCGAACCCACCTGTTAACACCTCAGCCTCGGCAATACCCTCATCGGGTACATAAGCGGCCAAAGCGTCATCTGGACCCGATCCCGGACCAACACCGGAATAAGCGCCCAGCGGGTTAGCCATGTTTACACCGTCGAGAAGATATACGACTTCACCGGTGCCATCACGACTACCACGAAATGAACCTAAAACATTGCCTGCATTAATCGCAACACGATTAATCAGACCACTAACCGCCGAATTGGTAATTTCATCTGGCGATAGACGTAAACGAGTATGTGTCACGTCCTTCTCAATCATCGGGCGTTCCGCTTCGACAGTGATTGTACCCATGTCGATAGTCTCGGTTTCGAGTTCGAGATCCAGATTAGTAGTAAGATCCAAAGTCACCAGAACATTGGTCACCTCTAAGGGACGATAACCAATAAGGTTCACTTTAAGAAGATACTCACCTGGAGGAACGTTGATTATAAAGAATTCGCCCTTGATGTTGGTGGCGGCTCCTATGTTAGTCCCGGATATCAGTACGTTTACACCGGGAAGTGGCTCGCCGGTCTGTTTATCGGTAATAGTACCCGCAATTTTACCGGTAGTACCGGCAAATGCTGCTGCAGCAAGTAATACTACCACTAACACGACCGAAAGCCTTGCCAATAGTTTCACCAACAAGTCTTCTCCCTCCTTGATTAGAGTTAACTGTTTAATGAATTGATTTTCCTAATCAAACAAACTTCTAGCGTTTAAACTATATATACCTCCTTTTAACGCTTTTAATTAATAGTGATGTTATCACAATTACCCACACTATCTGATACAATTTCATAAGTAATATATTCCCATTTCATTATTCGGATATATGAGTGATGACTGATCCCTGTCAAGGGAAAAAAGTACAATTTTTTATTTAACATTTTACGCAAAAACCAGTTAGATATCTGTTACCTAATAAACTTTTCGGAATAACCATTTAATTCTTAACACTACATTAAATATTAAATATTACAGTATTTATTCCCCTAAATCGTAAAAAGGATAGAATCAATTGCCATACAAATGAATGTAAGCTATTGATATAACAGCTGGTTAGGCGATTAATATCAAAATTTCTTAACAAAGTCAGCCAGCTTTGAAAGAGCCTTTTCTATGTTTTCCAATGAGGTAGCATACGAAAAACGCACATACCCCTCGCCATATTCTCCGAATGAAGTGCCGGTAAGCGCCGCTATACCACCATCATGCATCAACTTGTCCTCCATCTCGGATGACTTAATGCCATACTCCCGGATGTTCGGGAAAAGATAAAATGCTCCGTGCGGCTTGTGGCAGTTGAATCCTTTTATGTCATTCAATCCCTCATGGAAGAAATCACGCCTCTTCTTGAATTGAGATACCATCATATCAACCGCGCTCTGATCGCCTTTGATCGCCTCGATGCAGGCAACCTGCGTGAAAGTCGATGTACAGGAATTGATATTCGTCTCGAGCTTGGAAACATGCGAGGTCAACTCCTCCGGCATGATACCATATCCCGCTCGCCAGCCGGTCATAGCATAGGTTTTGGAAAAGCCGTCCAGAACAATAGTCCGCTCCAGCATCCCCGGGAATTGGGTTATCGAAGTATGCTCTCCGTTATATATAATACGACTGTAGATTTCATCGGAAAGTACGTACAAATCGTTTTCGACGGCTATCTCAGCGATTGCTTTCAAATCATCTTCGGTAAGCACAGAGCCGGTAGGATTATGAGGAGAGTTGATAACAATCATTTTCGTCTTCGGCGTCACCAGTGATTTCAACTCATCGACATCCAGGCGAAAATCACGCTCCTCCCTCATTTTGATAGGAACAGCCTTTGCTCCTATGAAATCAATAACTGATTCATAGATGGGATATCCGGGATTGGGGTAAATGACCTCCTCGCCGGGATTGATCAGGGCGAGCAAGGTAAAAATAATCACCGGCTTGCCACCGGGCGCGATGACAACGTTTTCCGGCTTGACATTCACATTACGGCGTTTGCTGAAATCCTCGGCAACCGCCTCTCGTAACTCGTATACACCGGCTGATGGACAATAATGTGTCCAGTGATTATTTAACGCATCTATGGCAGAATCGATAATATTGCGGGGAGTATCGAAATCAGGCTCTCCAATCTCCAGGTGAACTATATCCTTGCCTTGTCTTTCGAGCTCCAGAGCTTTCGAGAATACGATGAAAGCCGTCTCCGTGCCCAAGTGATCGAGCCTTTCAGCAAGTCGCATTTATCCCTCACTTTTCGTTTATATTAAATAAGTCTCGTGTACGCGCAGTTTTATCCCCCTAAAAAACAGAGAATTTATTCAAAAACAGTTATACCATCAAAATTACTATAGATGATATAAATCGCAATTTTTTATTGTCAAATAAATTACTCGGGGAAAACTATTTGTCAGATTTCCAGTGAGCTATAGCCCCGCCCAGTAATAATAACGAAAGAACGATATGAGTCCATGCCAGAGGCGCCATATCCGAGGCGGTAATCCCGGAAATAATTCCAATCAGATATACCAGAACACCGACAACGGCAATCCCCAGCAAAGTAACCATCTTCCAATAAGCGTTTTTGGAAAGATATACGAACAAGTAAACGAGATAACCAAGCGCCAAAAGGAAAGGCAAACCCGAATCGATCTCTACCCCGATGGTGGCAATGTTAACCGATAAAAATAGGAGAACGAAGCCGTTGAATCCCATCCAGAATTTGTATGTGAAAAGTTTCGTTAATTGCATGTTGGAATGTATCATGAGTGTGCTCCGAAATCAAGTAAAATAGTGCTCATTTTTTTATTAAAGATAACTTTATCAACTCGGCATAAAAAGACTTTGCTTTTTTCCTCAATACGCTTTTCGTGGCATTATTTGCTATCACATAATCGGCCAGGGCGATCTTCTCCCTTTGCGGTATTTGCGAACCAATCCGCCTGGCGGCCTGGCTCTTGCTGACGCCGTTTTTCGATATTCGGGATAACCTTAAATCTCGAAGGGCATCTACTACCAGAATCATCTCGAACCAGTCGGCTATCCCCCATTCGAAAATAAGGGCGGCGTCCACGACAACTACATTATACCTTCCTGACAGGGCTGCCTGTTTTAACCTTGTTTTCAACTCTTTAAGCAGCGCCGGATGAATAATCGCATTAAACTCGGACATCATATGCCGATCGCTGAACACGATCCCGCCGATAATTTTACGTTGCAGCGAGCCATCTCGGCCGACAATATCGCCTCCGAGAAGTTTGATCAGTTTACGCCGAACCGTCCCGTTACTTTCAATCAACTCATGGCCGATTTTATCGGCGTTGATTACATATACCCCCATATTTTCGAGCTCAGCAGCCACCTCCGATTTGCCTACACCCGGACCGCCTGTCAAACCGATTGTAAGTGGGTTGTTTTTAGTAAACCGAATCAATGAGCCTCCAGCCAATTTTCGCCCTCGCCCATATCAACCTTAATCGGCACTTTCAATTCGAGTGCGCCCTCCATTTGCTCGGCTACCATCTCTTTCAGGAAAATTTTCTCCTTAATATGTTGCTCGAACACCAGTTCATCATGCACCTGTAAAATCATCCAGGATTTTTTGCCTTTAAGCTTATCCGCTATTTTTATCATAGCCAGCTTGATCAGATCGGCGGCCGTGCCCTGTATGGGGGTGTTAATCGCGGTACGCTCGGCAAACTCGCGTGCCTGACGGGATTTCGCTTTAATATCCGGCAGGTAACGCCGACGACCCAGCAGGGTCTCCACGTAGCCTTTTCCCCTGGCATATTCTTTCATATCATCCATGTACTTTTTCACGCCGGGGTAACGATCGAAATATGCCTCGATATAATCTTTGGCCTCACCCACGCTCAGTTCCGACTGCATCGAAAGGCCATACGCCGAGACACCGTAGATTATAGCGAAATTAGCGGTTTTAGCGGCGCGCCTCTGGTCGGAGGTGACATCCTTCAAATCGACACCGAACACTTCGGCTGCCGTTCGGCTGTGAATATCCTCGCCTTTATTGAATGAATCGATGAGCGCCTCGTCGCCCGCATAATGGGCCATCAAGCGAAGTTCTATCTGGGAGTAGTCGGCGGATAATATATTGAATCCCTCACGGGCCGTAAACGCCTTGCGAATCTCTCGTCCCTGGGCCGTGCGGATAGGAATATTTTGAAGGTTCGGGTCGGTTGAGGATAACCGGCCGGTGGCGGCTACGGTCTGGTTAAAACTGGTGTGAACCCGGCCGGTATGTTTATTTACCAGGCTGGGTATAGCATCTATATAGGTTGATTTGAGTTTGTTCAATTGCCGGTATTCGAGTATCAATTTGGGTAACGGATGAATTAAGGCCAGTTTCTCGAGCACGCCGATATCGGTGGACTTCTCACCACCCTTGGCGGTTTTCTTGGATGATGGCAACTGCAGCTCATCGAACAATATGCCCCTGAGCTGCAACGGCGAGTTAATATTGAACTCGCGGCCGGCTTCCTTGTATATCTTGCTTTCCACACCGATCAGTTTCTCGCCGAAATCCTCCGATAGATTTTTCAGGAATTTCAGATCGATAGATACGCCGTTGGCCTCCATATCGCCCAATACGGTCAGAAGAGGCATCTCCATATCGTAGAAAAGCGATTCGAGCTTATTTTCTTTCAAGAGCGGCTCTAATACGTTTTTAAGCTTCAGCGTGTAATCGGCGTCCTCGGCGGCGTAAAACGAGGCTGAGCCCACCGGAACCTTATCGAATGTGATCTGCTTTTTGCCGCTGCCTATAAGCTCGGTGATCGGCTGCATGCGATAACCGAGATACTCATCGGCTAAATCATCGAGCTTATGCGATCTCCTGCCGGGATTAATCAAGTACGAGGCGATCATCGTATCGAAAGTGATATCCGCCATGACAAGATCGTGATTGGCGAACACCTGCCGATCGTATTTCAAGTTATGGCCGATCAATTTCGTTCCAGATTCGAAAAAGTCTCGCAACAGCTCAATCGATTTCTCGAACGGCAAGTTATTTTCGCCGCCCTCGTGATTCAAGGGAACGTAAAACGCCTCGTTCTCTTTCAAGGCCAGCGATACACCAACCAGTTTGGCCTCCAGCGCCACGGTCGAGGTGGTCTCGGTATCAATCGCGATCTCGCCGAGCTTCTTCGCCTCATTCAAAATTCTCTCGAATTCCTTCGGGTCTTCGACGGTTTTGTAGTCGGCTTTGGCCGCCAGGTTAAGCGAGCTTTGTTCTACTGCAGTGTCCTCGGCGGCGAAACGTTTATAATACATACCAAGCTCATAACGCTTGAATAATTCGGCCAACGAGGCGCTATCGGGGTTTTCCACTTTGAGAGCATCCTCGTCCAACTCGACCGGTACATCGGTATCGATAGTCACCAGCCTGTATGACAGCTCCGCCAGTTCCCTGTTCTCTTTTAGTGAATTCGAGATTTTTTTTTGTTTGACCAGATCGGCGGAATCGAGCACTTTCTCGAAACTGCCGAATTCATTCAGTAGTTTCAATGCTGTCTTTTCGCCAACTCCTCGTACGCCCGGAACGTTATCCGAACTGTCTCCCATCAGGGCCAGAAAATCTATGACTTTATCGGGAGGTACGCCGAATTTCTCCTCGACTCGTTCACTGCCGAACCATTCGAATGTTTTAGGGTGCAGAAGTTTGACTTTATCGTTAACAAGTTGATAAAAATCTTTATCGCCGGTAAACATCCCAACCTCGAAACCTTTGTCGGCGGCTTTGCGCGCCAGCGTTCCGATAATGTCATCCGCCTCGTATCCCGGCATCTCCAAAACGGGAATCTTGAATCCCTCCAGCATCTGTTTTATCCAGAGCAGCGAATCGGCCAATTCATCGGGCATTTTAGCGCGAGTCGATTTGTATTCATCATATAGTTCATGGCGAAATGTCGGGGCAGCGGTATCGAAAACGCAGGCCAGGTAATCAGGCTTGACCTGTTCGAGTATCTTTACGATGGAGCCGGTGAATCCGAAAAGCGCGCCGGTATTTTCCCCATGCGAGTTAACCAGCGGATTGCGGATAAACGCGAAATAACTCCGATACGCGACCGCCGAGCCGTCTATTAGAAGCAGTAGTTTACTCATCTAGATATATAACTTATTCTTTCTGATATAGTTTTCAACTTTTTCGGGTACCAGATATTTGATCGATCGTTTGTTTTTAACCATATCTCTAATCTCCGTGGATGACAGACCGATAGGCGGCATGTTAAACAATCTAATGTCATTTTTGAACTTGCCCGAGGGTTCGTATTCGGGTCTCATGGCCGCCGCCACTACGGCTTTCCCGAATATCTCCTCCGGTTTCATCCAGGTTTCGATATCGGAGATATTATCACCGCCGATCAGAAAATACAACTCGTTTTCGGGGTATAATTCGCGCAGGCGGGAAATCGTTTTGTACGTATACGAGATGTCATCGCTGCCTAGTTCGATATCGGATATCTCGAACCGATCATCTCCGGCAATAGCCAACTCGAGCATCTCCAAACGCGCTTTTCCCGATGATATATTCAGATTTGACTTATGTGGCTGTTTACCTGCGGGTATGATAATAATTTTATCGAGATTTAGCTGCTCGCAAGCGCTTTGCGCCAGTATCAGATGCCCTATGTGGGGCGGATCGAATGTACCGCCGAATACGCCGAGATTTGCCATCTCAGCCCTCTTTCGAGTTTACCGTCTCATCGATTTCATGTATTTCCCGAAGCCTGTCGCGGGCTTTCTCGGCCAATTCATGTTCGTAAAATCCCTGAAGGAATTTCTCGAAAGTGTCCCTGGCCTCGTCGTATTGCTCGAGTTGGAATTGAGCCTCGCCGCTATAGTAAAACGATCTGATCGCCCAGTCGGTGCTCGGGTAATTATCCCTGACAAACGTAAAATACACCATCGCCGATTTGTAATCATGCAGTTTTACATACAGCTCGCCGGCCTTGAAAGATTTATGCGCCAGCTTATCCTCCAGCTCTTTTACTTTAGCCCGGGAATCATCGCGGAAATCGCTGGTCGGGAAATTGGCGATCAGGTTATTGAACTCCTCGATAGCCTGGAATGTGTTGGTTTGATCCAAACTGTATTTCGGTGACATCTCATAATGCGACATGGCAACATAGTACTGGGCGTCATCGGCAAACTCCGAGGAGGGATATACTGTCAGAAGCCGGTGGAATTCGCCAACCGCCAGACCGTAGTCCTCATCTTCATAATAACACATCCCGAGATAGTACTGGGCGGTATCGATAACCGTGTTACCGGGATAGGTATAGATCAGGTTCTCGAATTCTACCTGGGCTTTCACGTATTTTCCATCCTCGTACAGTTCCATTGCTTTCGCGAATTGCTGATTGGCCGGAAGGATCATTCTGGGTTTCTTACCGCAGTATGAAATTGTCAGGGCTGTTACCGCTATCAAAATTAAAAGCTTTTTCACGCTCTTTTTCTCCTAAAACTAACGATTGATGAAAAACAGGTAGATCAAACCGCCCACTGTCGCCGTGACCGCCAGCGGTTCGAGATACTTCTTCACTCCGGCGCCCGGCGGGCGGGGAGATAGTTGATTATACCGGATACTCGATATATAGTTCAACGAGCCAGGCTCGACCTCATCGGAATTATCGAACCCCCGAAATCCGAGGTAATTCACATCAGCCCCGGTTATACTTATCAGCATCTGGCCGAAAAGATTTCTTTTGATATAAGGACGATGAAAAAATCCTCTCGACTTGCCGTTGCTGTAATTAAAATCGAACGAACTGAGAGATATCGTAATCAGGTATGCGTACTCGGCTTGCCCGTCTTTACCATTGAGCAATAGCAAACCTTTTTCGAGCGCGCCACTTTTAGCCCCGTCGGCGATCAATGAGTTCATACCGCGTTCGGATTCAATCACTATCGGGCCGCGATCTATATTCAAGCTATCCAGCAATTTCACGAACTCGGTCGAGACTGCCCCGGCAACGAATTCTTCGTTCGTCGGGGGATTACCGGCATAAACCGAAACGACAAACGCCAGTATCAATATCGTAATCGAGATTACACCGCGTTTTCCTATCAACATCAACTCCTAAATTACTATTGCCGACGAGATATCGGTTATCTTTGCCATGACCATATCGCCGATACCTACTCCCTCGAACATCTCTACGATATACATGCCGTCAATTTCCGGCGCTTGCCCGGCGGTACGGGCCTCGTAGCATTCATCGTACTCGGCTGAAACATCCTCGATAAACAATTTCACCGTTTTACCGATTTTGCTTTCGGCTTTGCGTAATGATATCTCCTCGGAGATATCGTAAAGCAGTTCATGCCTCTGCAACGCCAGTTCCTTATCTACCCTACCGGGCATAGTTTCGGCCGGCGTGCCGTGTTCCGGGCTGTAAACAAACGCTCCAAGAAAATCGAATTTGGTTTCCTCGACGAAATCCAGAAGCTGTTTGAAGTCATCATCCGACTCGCCCGGAAACCCTACCATCAAAGTAGTTCGTAAAGATATATCTTTATCCAACTTTCGCAAATGATTTATTAGCCTTACCACCCGCTCGGAATTGTATCCGCGACGCATATCATTCAGTACATTATCGCTGATATGCTGTATCGGCATATCCAGGTAACGGCATACTTTCGGTATGGCGAACAGCCTGTCGAGCATGGCCTCATCCGTATGCGCCGGATGCATATACATGATTCTCAGCCACTCGATCCCCTCGATAACAGCCAACCGTTCGCACAGTCCGGGCAAATCGATATCCTCATCCAGATCCCTGCCGTAGATCGAGGTGTCCTGCGCTACGAGTATCAATTCTTTTACACCGTTAGCCGCTAAATATTCCGCCTCTTTGCGGATTGTCTCCGGACTGCGACTGCCATATCCCCCTCTTATATCTGGAATAGCACAGTAACTGCATCTATTATTGCAGCCATCGGAGATTACCAGGTAGGCATATGGCAAGTCGTTTACCACACGGTTGATATTTTTCGGATCGAGGCAGTAGCTATTATCGCCGCTTACGTATTTTAGAAGTTCCTCCACCTCGTTGAATTTGAAAGAGGCATCAACCTCGAGCTTGTACTTATCGTATTCGGGTATGGCGGGGTAACATCCTAAAGCAACCAATTTGGCATGTTCGTTTTTATATTCTAGGAGTATATCTATTTCGCCCTCGGTTTCGCGACGGGCGTCATCGATGAATGCGCAGGTATTGATGAAAACGAAATCGGCATCGGAAACATCCAATGTCTCGTCAAATCCAAGATCATTCAAAGCTCCGCGTACGAAATCGCCATCCGTTTGATTTTTAGGACAGCCGAGGTTTAAGAAATAATAGTTTTTACTCATTGGCAACCAAATTCAATTTGATTTTCGAGTCGATATGGAGTGGCGTAGTGCCTAACATTTCAGGCAAACCGAACACCGACAAGCTGATCTCGGTATCGATCGTGATATCACCCTCGTTATACTCGATAAATCCTTCATCGCTGTCGAATTCGAGCTTACCATACCCGGCAAGATATATCTGAGAGGAATCGCTGGAGGAGTTATTCAGCAGATAATCGAATTTCTCCATGCCGGTCGTCGGGTCATCTCCCGAGTAGGTGTAATTCACTATCGTCTCGATCTGCCGGGTTTCCTGCTGAGGCAACTCGATATCGAAACTGACCGTATCCGGCCAACCGTACTTTTCGCTTATGGGTTTTTCGGGAAAAACGGGCATGAATCGTTGAATCATATCGACTACCTGCCGCCCGGCTTTGATATTAATCTTATTCATCAGTCTTATCTCTCCCCTATCGGAAATCAATAGCAGAAATTCCGAACCGGGCTTGACCCTTCCCCAACCGACATTATCATCACTGATAACCGAGTCACCGACTATCGTCACCGAACTGATGCGATTGAATCTCAACTTCACGATCGAACCGTTTTTGCCTTTACCCGGCTTGGCGACCATGTCGATATCCATATCGAATACGTTTTTCAACGAGTCGATATCGAGCAACTCCGCCAGGCTTTGGAGCTGGGTAAATTGAAGGTTGCTCAGGATCGAAAGATTGTAGTGAAGAGTATCTCGTTCGAACTTATATCTAAAAACCTCCCCAGCCAGGCTCCGGGAGGTTGCCGATAACGTTAATATTATAACTATTAATAATCCGATATATTTTTTTATCATGGGAAATCCTTACTCATCGCTGAAATCTATTATCTGTACCCCCTCGGGCGTTTTGGTCAGAAAATTATCCTCGGGAATGAGTTTATCGAATGACTCATCTTTGAACACGAGACTTATTTCATTCTCGTTGATATCGAGATACGAGACTGACCGTATCACTCCATCGATGCCATAGGTAACCTGAAGGCTGTCGGGTTCGAGCGTACCATCGATACATTTCAGCGAAACCGAGTTAGCGTCGGATTCCACTATCTTATAGTGAGTCTGAGAGGTATCGATAAAATTAAACGGATTGAACACCCCGCCGCCTATGTTTTTCTGAATTTGCCTGTTATCGGGTGAATAAGTCCAGATCGTATCGGCACGAGTGAGTATCATACTGACATCAGTAACCAGATATAAATTATCCGGTTTCTGAAAATATAATTCTATTAAGGTAGTTTCCGGCTCATCGAATATAGGCGAAATATTTATCTGCTCTATTTTCCAGTAAACGTTGTCTTTATCGAGGTACCTAGCCAGCGCCGGTTTAGGATATTCGCCGGTGAAAGACAGCACCACCGGCAAGGCAATCATCAAGGCCAGAAAAAACGACATCTTGCCAAAAGCTTTAATCAACGAATGTCGGTTCATATCATTTACTCGCTGAACATCTCTTCGAGCGCGTCCTCATCCATGAGCACCTCGCGTGCCTTTGAGCCATCGTAAGGCCCAACGATACCGTTCTCCTCCAGTTGATCGATAAGCCTGGCCGCCCGCTGGTAACCGATCCCCAATCGTCTCTGCAGAAGAGATACCGAACCCTGTTTATGTTTCACCACGACTTTTATGGCCTCGCGATACACCGCGTCGGCGGCCGGATCGTATTGCATCGGTTTATTTTCATCCGAATCGAAATTTTTGATTTTCTCCGGGGCATATTCCTGCGAGCCTAAGAACTTACATAATGATTTAGTCTCCTTACCCGAGATAAAGCCACCGTGAACTCGCTTGGGCTCGGGGAATGATGGGTTCATGTACAGCATATCGCCTCGGCCCAGCAATTTTTCCGCGCCGTTCAAATCGAGAATCGTACGCGAATCGACTTTCGTAGCCACCTGAAACGCGATACGTGTAGAAAAGTTGGCCTTGATAAGACCGGTGATAACATCCACCGAGGGACGCTGCGTAGCCAGTATCAGATGTATCCCCACTGCGCGCGCCATTTGCGCCAGGCGGGTTATCAAAGTCTCCACCCGATTCGAACCGACCATCATCAAGTCCGCCAGCTCATCCACTATGATTACTACGTACGGAATCGGCTTGTCGGCTGTCTCGTTGAAATCGGCGATGTTTCGCACACCCTCTTTAGCCAGCTTGCGGTACCGATCTTCCATTTCGACGACGGCCTCCGCCAGTACTCGCTCGGCATATTTCATCTCGGTTACTACCGGTTTTTCCAGATGCGGCAAATCGTTATACACCGAAAGTTCCAGCATCTTCGGGTCTATCAAAATCAGCCGAAGGTTTTCCGGCGAGAGATGGTATAACATGCTGGTGATAATACAATTCAAACACACTGATTTTCCCGTGCCGGTGGCGCCAGCTATTAGAAGATGCGGCATGGCGGCCAGATCCACCACATGCGGCTGCCCCGATAAAGTCTTACCTATCGCTAGCGGCAGTTTTAAAGTATTTTCCTGGAATTTACGGCTACCGATGATTTCCTTGATATATACGGTCTGGCTCAGACGATTCGGTATCTCGACACCCACCGCGGATTTACCCGGTATGGGAGCCACGATCCTGATACGTTTGGCTTTCATCGCCAACGCCAGGTCATCAGCCAAATTTACTATCTGCGAAACCTTGATTCCCGGCCCCGGCTTGAACTCGTAACGAGTGATGATCGGCCCCGGATAGATCTCCACCTCGCCATTGGCCAGGGTCACTCCGAATGTCGCCAGCGTATCTTTTAACGCCTCGGCGGTTGCCTCTAACTCGTTATTGCTTATCGAGGGTTCGTTATCGGGCGGGTCGGCCAAAAGGTCAGTAGAGGGGAACACGTATCCCACGGCGACATCATCCTCGCGCTCGCCGCTCTCCGTGGTAGGTATTCTCATCTGCGGACCATCGATACCGGCAGCAGTGGCCGGATCGAAATCATGATCGCCATTGCCTGAATCCAACTCGAGTTCCGGTTGCCCCAGACCAGCCGGTAAGTTCATGGTGCCTTTCGGCTTAGCTTTCTTAATACGGACAATCCTCTTTAACAGCCCCGGCTCGGCCTCGGCGACTGGAGGTATATCAAAATCAACATCGGATTCGGTTTCGGGTTTGGCCACTCCTATTTTTGCTTTCTTAGGCTTTTTCACTTTAACCGAGCCGACCGAATCGAATATCATATTTTTGAACTTGATGAATTGAGAGGGCAAATTTCTACCCGGTATTTTCATATTGGATGGCATCACCCAGATAATGCTACCTATTATAAGCGAGATCGTTATGGTGTATGCGATAACGCTGCCCGTGAGCAACTTTATGAGCGCAGCGCTATAATGCCCGATTAATCCACCGACCCCCGGGTCGATCGAGAAAAATTCAGTATCGGCCCCGTGAAGAGAAAATAGTATACCGATAAAATATAAAAACATAGCCGCATAACCGATGCGTTTGAATGTCGGTAAGAATTTAGTCGAGAAGAATACACAGAAACTGACAGACCAGATTGCCAACGGCAAAAAGAACGCCAGATAGCCGAATAATGAGAGTAAACCGTAGGATATGAATACACCTATGATCCCCCCTCTATTATCGAATGGAGTATCGAACAACTCTATCAGCTTGTTATCCTCGAATGCCTTTAACAGCACCTCGGAATCATTCAACTGGTTATGTGAGACCAGGCTAACGGCGATCAATAGCCCGCAAATAGCCAACAATAATCCCAGAATTCGATTATTTCTTACCGTGTCTTTCTTTTTTCTTCCTGCCATACCCTGATTTTACAATTCCCAGAAAAGTCTGTCAATCCATTTAAAGCATTCTCTTAGCACAATTTTACGTTTAAGTATATGGATTAAACCTATTTCTGTTCCATACATACGATAAAATTAAAAGCCCGACCGGAGCCGGGCTATGATATGTTTAATTTTCGGTTAATGTTACTTTACGGCATCCTTTAAAGCTTTGCCGGCTTTAAATCTCGGAACGTTTCCACCGGGGATAGTTATAGCTTCACCGGTCTGCGGGTTACGTCCCTCGCGTTCTTTACGCTCGGAAACCAGGAATGTGCCGAAACCGGTCAAGGTCACCTTGTCGCCGCCTTTAAGTGTGTCGGTAATGGAATCAAATACGGTTTTGAATGCGCGGCCTGCCTGTGCTTTATTAATTCCAGCTTCCTCGGCAATTTTCTCCACAATCATCTCTTTATTCATTTTCGCTCCCTATTGTATTAGGTTTAGTTAATCATCTGGAAAAAGCTTAGCATAGCCTTAATTATCCTGTCAAATTTTTTTTTGGATTAATTTTAATATCCTTAGCGGAAAGACGAACCGCCCAGACCGCCGGTAGACTGCTCAACTTTTATATCGGGCAGTTGTTTGATATATATCTTGAAAAAATAACCGGATAAACTTCCCGAGGGTCGCCATTCGAATACGCCGGCCCAGCAATTCAAGTCGCGGGAGAAACTTACCACCGGGAACTCGGTTCGTTTATCCTCCAGATCGTAACGAAAACTCGATTCGATTTTCCACCCTTTAGTAAGATTCAAATCGAAATCGCATTCTAAAAATCGTGTCTTGCCGGTGACATGACCGAAACTTCTGCTTTCTGTATAGCGATGACTGAGGCTTATGCCCAGAGAGGCCTCATCCGACCCCTCAAAATCATCCTCACCACCTTTACCGGGAATTGACAGAAGCTTCCCTCTCTCACCATCATCACTTATGTCCTGCTTCGAGCCGCTACCGGAGCCCTCGCCTTTAAAAATAACGATTTTCCTGGAAAAAGAGGCCGAAAGCGAAAGACTGGTAAGGTAAGGATCAAGCAAGTTAAGAGAAATGGATTCATCATAAAAATCATGGGCAAAACTTGCCGAAAGATTCACGATTTTAATAGCTCCCGTGTTTACCGAGGTGCGGAGAGGTTTAACTTTCTTCGCATCCGCTTCTATATCATAGCCGGAGGAAAAATTGACGGTAAGCAAATCCAGTTTTTTCTCGTTCTCCCCCGAACCTATCTTCATCTGGAAATTATTGGACAATCCGAAGCTGAAATTTCTTTGCCGGCGACTCGAACTGCCCACTCCGGTATAATCCTGGTATTCCTCGTTTTTCTTCGTTTCCGGGGCGAAATTGTACGAGGCACTGGGCGAGATCACATGCCTGAATCCGGTAATACCGAGGAAATTGGGATAAAACGTGCCATACATCGTAGTACCGGTTCCGATACTCGCCGACCAGACCTCTCGGCTGGCTATGGTTCCGGTTTCCACATCGGTAGAATCGGCATCATGAACCTTCTGTATGTTATAAAATGTTTGTTGAAGATTTAACGAGGGAGTGAACGTTAAAACTCCGAACAGTTTGGGGTTCATAGAAAGCCGCATTGTCGAATATAATGTGTTGATTTTCTTCCAGTCTTTGATCTCATTACTGGTATAATAACGTTGGTCATTATTAAACTTGCTGTTAAAACTCAACCTGACCGAATGGTACCAGCGATCATCATCCTCATCCTCTTCCTCTATCCACGGCAACACCCGGAGAGACTCATCTTTCTCTTTGGGCTTGAACAATTGTATGCTGTTACTGCTTAAAGTAATTATAGGCAGGTGACGGGTTTTAACGTCGGTGTCGAGATTCCAATTCTCATCGGCGGCGATGACAAGGTTACGAAGAATACCGTCACGCCAACTTTTCGTCAGGCTCATATTGGAGCTTATCGTTCTCTGAAGTCGTTCATCCTGATCGTAGGTGTTATCGAGATTATAAGTCTTACTCGAAACGAACGTGCCGCTTCCCGCTAATGTCATGGTTTCCGTAATTTTCTGATTGTGCCTGAAATTTACGCGCCAGTCGTTACGCCGGGTTTGAGAATAATTACTCCAGCTGGAAGCCCTGGTGTAGGAGGTGTTGATATTGCCACTCAATAAATATTTAACGTTGTATCTTAAAGTACCGTTTAACGTGGTTCTCGAATTCTCGTAATAATCCAACGTTGCTTTCGCGTCCCAATAATCGGAGGCCGCCCAGTAATAGCCGATATCCCGGATATATCTCTCGCCCTCCTCGAAACTCCCCAGAGTGAAAGTCGTGATTCCAGAACGTCTGCCTTTTTCGATCGGGAACACGATATAAGGTAAAGCGAATACCGGCAACGGCCCTAAAAACATGATAACCGGCCGGGCAATTAATTTATCCTTATTGATAATCTTCATCTTGTGGCCATAGAAATGAACATTGGCGTTTTCATCTTTACATGGGATAACCTTACCCGAGCGCACGTAGAGCACATCCTTATCCACCTGCCGCACCTCATCCCCGAAGAAATGTTTATCCTCCAGCTTGGTCTTTCCCAGTTCCACTTTGCCTTTGCGCGTACCTATGTTATAGGTCATTCTATGTCCGCGAAGTTTATCGCTGCCCTCGTTCAAGGTCGGACCCTGGTCATATACCTCGCCTGAATCAGTCTGAATATATCGCCCCTCGGCTACCAGTATCTCCTCGCCGACATCGTAACGAATATCCGCCGACTCGAGAGTCATGTTCTGATACTTGAGTTTTCCCCGGTCGATCAGCTTGATAACATTATTCTCTACGTTGTAATCGATTTCGGCGCCCTCATAGAAAGTCGTATCGGCGTAGGTCTCGAGCTCGCCCTCCACTCGTCTTGTTTTCGACTCCTCGTAAAATCCCTGGGCGCCACCTAAGATCTGCACCCTTTCTATATCACCTTGCTTGAAAAACAGTGTTATCGAATCACCGCTGGCTACGTTTCTACCCCGGGCGACCGTATCTTTTGAGGATGGATTATAATAGCTGGTAGCGTTTCGCCTCATCACGGCTTTCTCTATCTCATCATCGAAAAAGAAAACCTCCAACTGCTTGCCTTCGAGTATCGCCTCGGTATAGTCTGTCGCGGTGGTATCGTCTCTCTGACGGTAGGTTGCCCTGGCATCCCCCTCGATTAGCATGTTGTTGATAGTTTTCTCTTTGGTATATACGGTAATCTCATCGCCCTCGAGTTCATTATTATCCTGGATTACTAGAGGATTTTCCAACAGCTTGATTATCTCGCCCGAATCGTAAAACTCGGCGCGATCGGCGGTGGCTTTCAAATCCTGTCGAGTTATAATAACGTCATTGAGCACCTCGCCGGTTTTTTCGCCGGCGTAAAACACGATCTCCTCACCCTCGATCGCGGTTTTAGCGGAGTCATCCTCGGGGTTTAAAGTAAACATCGGGCCACCGGTAGCGATAAATTTATCCTCCTCGCGATAGTAATTCACCTTATTGGCCTCGAGTCTTACCTTTTCGATTTTATCCTCGATTTTAACCGTACCGACAGCCATGGCTGAGCCGGTGTTGCGGTAATATGTAAGATGCTGACAAGTTAGAACCCGCGTACTATCGACCACCCGAACCGAGTCGATAAACACCACCAGATTGGTTTTGCGATACCAGATCGCCCTATCCGACCATAAATCGGTTGTGCCGTGATGAAAATGCACGTTACCAATCAGATTAGTCTGATTGTTAACATCCTTGCCTGTAGTTAGAAGCTTATCGGCATGGATTAAATCAAGTGGCTCGCCCACATCGGTGTCCGCCAGGCAAAATACCGATAACAAAGCAAGTATGATTATCGCTAGTTTCATAGACCTCATCATCTTTATAATACGCTGCCACTATTCCTTTTGTGCCAGCCTAAACAACCCACTGCTTATAATTAATTTCATCGGATAATTCAACTTATATTAGACATAGATTCATATAGTCGCTTATTAAGTAAGGCCTCCTTGACATTTACCATATCTAACTCCCTGGTATCCGATTTTTTTTGCCAATTTACTGAAAAAATACCGCTTCATAATACTAATACTCATATGACGTAAATCGATTACTTATTTCAGGTTAAAAAACGTTATTCCATTTTTAATCGCCCGCTTTACATTAAATTAGAATAGATACAATTATATAAATGGCTGGCTTTTTGTTAACTATTATGCTTATATGTATTAAGTAAAGCTTAGTTAAAGCGCCTTTAACTGCGAGATTACTTGACTATACACCATTTTGCCGCAACTGCCTCTCCAGTTTTCGCTTGACTATATTCATTTACCTGGTAGATTGAAAATTAGTAGTGTTTTGAGTGTACTTTTAGGAGGTATTATCATGAGCAAAAAGGCTATCGTGTTATTGGTGTACGTATTTTTTGCAGTATTTTGCATATCATTGTACGCCGATGAAGCCGATGTACGAGAAGAAATCGAGGCAATCCAGAGTAAAATAAAGGATCAAGGACTAAGCTGGGAGGCCGGCTATAACGAGATCATGGATTTACCTCTCGAGGAAAGACGAATGCGGCTCGGCCATATTATTCCTGACAGCGTCCGCCTGATGTACGAAAACCTCGAGGTTGACCCGCCTACAATAACCAACACCCAATCCGTGTTCGACTGGCGCGTGATGGGCGGTGTTACCCCGGTTACCAATCAGGGGGATTGCGGTTCGTGCTGGGCTTTCGCGGCAACCGCCGGTTTCGAGTCAGCTTATAAAATAGCCACCGGTATTGATCTGGATATATCCGAGCAGGCCATTGTCTCGTGTGTCGTGGAATGTGACGGTTGCGAGGGCGGCTGGTGCGGTAGCGCTTATAATATGTTCATGGATTTCGGCGCCATAGATGAGTCTTGCATGCCTTATCTACAAAGAGATGATATCCCCTGCACCCAGGAGGAATGCGAGGTATTGGCGAATCTTCAGGGTTATCAGCCAATCCCCAATAACGTAGATGTGATAAAAAGCTTTTTGGCAATAGCACCAGTTTCGACCTCATTCACGGTATATGATGATTTTTATTCATATCAACGCGGATGTTACTACCATGCCGATACCGAACCGACCAATCACGCCGTTTTAATAGTCGGTTGGGATGATGATGAATGTAACGGCAACGGAGCCTGGATAGTTAAAAATAGCTGGGGACCGGGGTTCGGCCGACTGGGTGGTTATTTCTATATCCAGTATGATGCCGCCGCTATCGGCACGGCCACTAACGCACCATTTTACGATTACGCCGGAATCGGCGAAGCTCAATGGTCCCCCGAATCCTACGATATAGATATCGTCCAGGGCGATCAAGTTACACTACCGCTCCATCTGGAAAATGTCGGCGATGGTGATCTTCGCTATTACATAAACAGATTCTCGGTTACCGATCAGGATGAGTTCGGCTACTACTATCGTGACAGCGATCAACCAGACGGCCCGGACTACGAGTGGGTGGATATCTCCGATGTCGCTACGGTGGTAGATTTCTGGGGTTACGATAATGATGGTAATTCCGGCCCGCTCGATTTGGGTTTCGATTTCGAATATTATGGTGAAATCGAGGATGAGATAAGTATCTGTACCAACGGTTGGGCGTCTATGAGCAACGCTTTCATACTCGAATGGGAGAACTCACCTATTCCCAGCTACAATCAGCCCAACAATATGCTGGCGGCGTTTTTCGATAATCTCAATTTGGAATTAGGCGGTCAGGTGTTGTACTACACCAACGAAACCGATTCCGCGATAGTTACCTGGGATGCTATTCCCGATGATCTGGAGCAGGGTGTTTTCACGTTCCAGATAATTCTCGTTGCTCCCAATAAAGTGGTATATCAATACAACTCGATGGGCCCGGGTCGCCTGGATGAATGCACTGTCGGTATCGAAAACGGCACCGGCGCGATTGGCTCACAGGTGGCATATAACGAGGAGTTCGTTCATGATAACCTGGCAATCGAATTCATAGTCGGGGATCCACCACCCGAGATGACCTGGATAACTCCCGACCCCGAAAACGACATTATCGAGCCTTACAATTCTCAGGATATCAATATCACCTTTGATGCCACCGGTATTCCCGGGGGAACACATCAGGCTGTTATAAGCATAATGTGCACCTCCATGGAACAGCCGATCATCGAGATCCCGGTTACGATGTTCGTTGAAGAGATGGTCGATGTGGCTGAGGATGACATTGCGTTACCTGGCGCGTTCGCTCTCAAGAACGCCGCTCCCAATCCATTCAACGCCTCCACCTCGATTGCTTACAGCCTGCCTTCAGACAGCGATATCTCGCTGGAGATATTCAACCTTCTGGGACAGAAAGTAGAGACTTTATACGATGGACATCAATCAGCGGGCGAACACAGCTATATCTGGAACGCCGGCGAGTATGCCACCGGTATCTACTTAATCAGGCTAACCAACGGCACCGAGGTAGAGACCAAACGAGTGACATTACTCAAATAGTATTTGTTAGATAAAGAAAACACAAACGGCGGTTGCTATGGTGACCGCCGTTTTTTATTGGCTAAATGTAAGTCTGAGAGCCGGGACATAAATAAAGAACTCCGTTCGCCTGTTCCTGATACTTCTCGTTACCAAACTCTATTTGGTAATGATAGTGTTCGAGAAACTCCGTTTCGGTTTTTCCCTGGTTCTAAAGCGCTGCTTTGGAACCTTGACTGCGCTGGTAGAGATGTATTTTCCTGCCATTTTCGGCAACATTACGAAGCAGCGCTTCGTAATAAGGGGTTAAAAAGCTTCCCTTATCCGGTTATGTGATTGACCATATTATTATAGCCATTCACACACCGGTTCAAATTGTGTTATAACCTCCACGCAATCCTCAATTGTAAAGATAGCATAATGTTTCACTGGTTCGGTGGCGTATATTCCTTCACTTTGTTCATGAAACCATTTAATATATTGAGAGCCCACTAGTGTCCGGTCTTTTCATCTCGTTGCGAAGCGCTGCTTCGCAACGTGGCTTGTTTGCCTGCAGAATGCGCATTCTACATGATTCAAGAAGGTTTCCAAGCAGCGCTTGGAAACCAGAAAACCAAGCCTAACATCGGCAGGATATGTCAGGATGAATGATACGCTGAATAAAATAATTATATCGGAAAATATTTTTCATTAACAATTCCAAGGAGAAATTTAAAATTTAACGAAAAACACCGGACACTAGTGTTGAGAGCCTTCAATTATATGGAATGAGCTTTTAGCAACTCCTTCCAATTCCCCCCAAGTCTTTAGTAAGTAAGACTCATTTGTATTTCTATACGAATAGGGACTTTCAAAAGTTATCCTCAGTGTTTCTGAGGTATCTGGATCCTTTAATAGCAAACGAAATCCTTCATAAGTATCAAGTAAGCTATCTAAGATCATTCTTTTAGGGGCATTTTTGATAGGCTCCCATTTTGCCAATGAAGGTTTGGATTTCATATCGACTTCTCCCTTTGGTAGTTTATTCCCCCCTGGTTCCAAAGCGCTGCTTTGGAACCTTGCTTACGTTGGAAGAGATATTCTATTGTGCCGCTTGCAAAAACATTACGAAGCAGCGCTTCGTAATGAGGGGAAAAGCGGTGAAAAGAAAGCTCAAATAATCCTTACTTCCCCAAAATATCCCCCGGCGATACCGGCTCTACCATCAGCTCTTTCTCATTGGCATAAATTGCCTTGCCCGGCACCTTCTTCACCTTACGAAGATAGCGTACCTCCGTATATATCACCGGCACCTTGCTGGAGGATTTCGCCTTGGATAGATAAGCAGCCAGCGAGGCCGCTTTCAAAAGCAGGTTGTGATCGGCTGCCATGCCTTTCTGCGGCGCGCGAAGGATGACATGCGAGCCGTGTGTCTGCCAGGCGTGAAACCATAAATCATCTTTATTGGCAAAACCGAATGTTAGTTGATCGTTGGATTTCGCCGATTTACCGGCATAAGCTCTCCAACCGTTACCGAAATCGTACTGCTTGAATGGTATCTTAGACTGATATTGCTTACCGGCTCGAGCGGTTTTCCTCGCCTGAAAATCGTCCTCTATCTCGCCGGAATCGAGCTTTTTCAGCCTCTCTATTTCCGCTTTCTGTTTTTCATAGCGTTTGCTGATTATCGGAATAGCGGTTTCGAGCTTGCGGGCTTTATCGAAATATGCGGCGGCGTTTTTATCCGGCGGTAATGATTGCTCCAGAGCAATCGTCACGATTTTCTCCGAGTCGTCACCGGCATCGTGATTCTCCAGTTCAACCCGTGTCTGACCCTTTTTAATGGTATGCATATTCGCCAGGATCAACTCGCCATTCATTCGATAGCGTTTGTAATTCTCGGTTTCAGCCAGTTCCGCCGCGATTGCCGCAAGTTTTTTCTCGGCTTTCTTTATCATTTTCTGATAATCAACGATGTGCGGCTTCTTATCCTCCGCCAGAGAATCGATATATAATGTGATCGTATCCAAAAGCGAATCGGACGGTTCGAATACCAATCCTTCGCGATATGGCGGGCCGTACGATACGAAACCGGCTGGCTCCCCGGCCTTATCATGTAATAAGCCATATTGAGGCTTACGCAGGCAATTATCGATGAATTTATTCGTATCGTATCCGGATAGCTTTTCGAATACGGCCGAGTGCTGGAATGTTTTTAACTCTATAATTTGCTCAATATTCTCCCGGGTAATTTCTTTCGATAAATCGTGATCGAGCAAACTAAATCCGGATTTACTCCCTGGCTTATAGATATCTCCGCTCGAATAACTTTTTCTGTGACTGAACATTATTTTATTCTGGCTGTCGGTCATGACTATATTTCCATTTTTATAAATCTCGAGATATAGACAATAAGTCTTCCGTTTCCCCAATCTGTCAAATGAGACAATTTCGAATCCGAGAAGCCTGTCCGATCTTATCTGGTTGACCTTTTGAATGACTCCGCCATATATAATGTTAAGACGGTTTTGCCCTGAAGTGATTTTATCACAATGAGTTAAGTATGGAGATCCCCTGAATACGCTGAATTTGAATTTAATATCATCTACAGTAAAATAATAGTCTCCCGATCTAAAAACTATAGATTTGACGGCCTTACCGGTCAACAGACTCGATAATTCGACGGCCAGAAAGTGAATATCAAATGCGGTGAGAAGTTGTGTTTTCATAACCCAAACTGATTTAATTTTGCGGTCAATGTCAAGAATTTATTGACATCCCGCGTGTTTTTTATATTATATCAAGCTGTTTTGAGGAGATTATGATTTCAAGTATGACCGGCTACGGACGGGCCGAACGCGTCCTTAATGATCATTTAGCCGTTGTTGAGATAACTTCGGTTAACAATCGCTACCTGGAATTACAGGTAAGGCTGCCGCGCACCTTAATAGGGCTGGAACAGAAAGTCAAGAAACTGCTATCGACAAAAGTGCATCGCGGCAAACTGAACTTTTCCCTCTCATTCGAGGATAATGTCGAGTTGGGCAATCGTATGGAGTTAAACACCGAGATCGCCGATATGTATTTCAAAGCCTACAGCGATCTTCAAAAGCGGTACAATCTTGACGGCAATCTCAGTATAGATGCTTTCGTTGGTTTGCCGGATTTGATTACGCCGCAAAACAACGATATCGAACTGGAAAATATTTGGCAAGATATCGAGCCGTTATGTTTAGATGCCCTCAATAGCTTATCCGAGATGAGATTGGAGGAGGGTGCTAACCTTTATCAGGATTTCATGACCCGCTTAAAAATGTTTGCCAACTATATCGATGATATCACTGAGATTGCGGGGACTAATATCGATACTTACCGGGATAAACTCGACCAAAGAATCAAAGAAATTCAGGGAGACTATCCGGTTGACCAGCAGAGAATCGCCACTGAGGTAGCTATTATTGCCGAGAAAATAGATATCACGGAAGAGCTTACTCGTTTAAGATCGCATATGGATAATTACGAGAACACGCTCTCCAAAGGCGGCGCGATAGGCAAACGTCTGACATTTATCCTTCAGGAGATGCATCGCGAGGCCAATACGATAGCCTCGAAATCATCTAATTACAATATCTCCGAACGAGTTATCAATATTAAAGATGAACTGGAAAAACTTCGCGAACAGGCAATGAATATCGAATAATAGAATTTAATGTAGTAATAACGAAGTAGTGATAAAAACTAAAAGTAGCAATCAAAATTAACATCACATGAATTTAAACAAACGGCCGGGATTAGCAGTTGTTGTATCATCCCCCTCCGGCACAGGGAAAACCACTATATGCCATAGGCTTATCGACTCGCACGAGGACTATATTTATTCCATCTCGGCAACCACCAGAAAACCCCGAGGCGAGGAAGTTGATGGGGTAGATTACATGTTCATGACTGAGCCCGAATTCGAAAAAGCTAAAGATAGTAACGAGTTTATCGAACATGCTTGTTATGTTAACAATTGGTATGCAACTCCTAAAGCGCCTTTACGGGCCAGTATAGCCGAGGGCAAGGTTGTTATGCTAGACATCGATATTCAGGGCGGAAAATCGATAAAAAAACAGTTGCCGGAATCGATTACAATATTTATCCTTCCCCCCAGCCTGGAGGAGTTAAAAAACAGGCTGAAAGGCCGGAATACCGACAGCGACAATATCATTAATGAAAGGCTCGATACTGCAATCCACGAATTAAATGTATGGAACGAATACGACTATGTTGTAGTTAATGATGATCTGGATGACGCTGTTGCTGAAGTGGATAGCATTATCAACGTAGAGAGATTAAAAACGAATCGACTTAACGATAAAGATTATTGGAACAAATCACTCAGTAAACTGTTAGGTTTAACATAAATACGCCGATAGATTTCAATGTTGGGAGGCAGATGGATTACGATATCAAGAAGAAAGTGGCTAAATACACCAGCAACAAGTACGAGGCTGTTATAGTAGCCTCCAAGCTTTCCAGAAAGATTAATTTGGAGCGGTTATCTGTTACTGAAAGTGTTGGCCCTGAGGAAATTCCGCCATCTTTCAAAACCAAGGTAACAGTCGAGGCTATCACGGCCTTAGCCGAGGGTAAAGTTAAATTCACTATTAAGGAAGATACGTCTTCAGAAGAGGAACTCTTCCCGGAATTATAACATCAGAACGGAAAGGACATCGTGAAATTACTGATAGTCGAGTCGCCGACAAAGACTAAGACATTGCAGAAATTTCTCGGAAAAAGCTATCAGCTTGCCTCAACGAACGGGCACATCATCGATCTCCCTAAATCGAAACTCGGCGTGGATATCGATAAGGATTTCGAGCCGCAGTTCGTGACAATCAAGGGTAAGGGAAAGATCTTAACCGAAATAAAGAAACTGGGAAAGAAAGCCAGTGATATATACTTAGCTCCCGATCCAGACCGAGAGGGCGAGGCGATTGCTTATCATATCGCTAATAATTTGGGCAAAACCAAAGCTAATGTCTATCGTGTCACTTTCAATGAGATTACCAAGCAAGCGGTTCTCGATGGTATTAAAAACGCCGGAGAGATAGATAGCAATCTGGTAAACGCACAGCAGGCACGACGAATACTGGACAGGCTGGTTGGTTACAAGGTCTCTCCCCTGCTGTGGAAAACTATCACCTATGGATTATCTGCCGGTCGCGTTCAGTCGGTCGCTCTTCGTCTTATTTGCGAGCGAGAGGATGAAATCGACAAATTCGTTGCCCAGGAATACTGGACAATCGATGCTGAATTCATAGCCGGTAAATCTACCAAAATCCCGTCTCGTCTGGTTAAAATAGAAGGCAAAAAGCCAGAGATAGATAACCAGAACCTTTCCGATGAAATATGCAAAGATATCAAAGAGCAAAAATACGAGGTTTCCTCGTTTAAGAAAGGCAGCTTAAAACGTCAACCTCCGCCGCCTTTCATAACCAGCACGCTTCAGCAAGATGCTTATGGTAAACTGGGTTTCAATAACAAGAAAACGATGACAATCGCCCAGCAACTTTACGAGGGTGTGGAAATCGGCGGCGAGGGCCAGATCGGTCTTATCACATATATGCGTACCGATTCGGTTCGTATCGCCAAGATAGCCCAGGATGAAGCCGCTAAATATATCGCTGAAACTTTCGGCAAGGATTTTAATCCCGAAAAACCCCGTTTCTATAAAACCAAAAAATCAGCGCAGGATGCTCACGAGGCGATCAGGCCGACCTCCTCTTATAAAGATCCGGCCGCAGTCAAAAAATACCTTACCCGCGACCAGAACCGTCTGTATAGCCTGATCTGGTCGAGATTCATGGCCTCACAGATGGCGGATGCGCAATACGCGACTAAAACCGCCGAGTTTCTCGGAGGCAAGTATACTTTCAGGGCTTCCGAGCAGGAACTGGTTTTCGAGGGTTGGCTGAAAGCCTATAAAAACGGCATCGATGACGATTCCAAGAAAAAGAAAATACCCGAACTCAAGGACGGCGACAAAGTGAAGCTTTCGGAGATAAAACCCGAACAGCATTTCACGCAACCTCCCCCCCGTTTCAACTCCGGCAGCCTGGTTAAGGAACTCGAGGAAAAAGGGATCGGAAGACCGTCAACATACGCTCAGATCGTCACTACCCTGACCGCTCGCAAATATGTCGAGTTGGATCAGAGGCGTTTCAAACCCACCGACCTGGGTAAAATGGTAACGAAAATACTCGTTGAAAATTTCGAGGATATTTTCAACACCGATTTCACCGCCGAGATGGAGGAGGAACTCGACCGTATCGAGGAGGGCAGCGAGGATTGGGTAAAAGTGCTCAAGGAATTTTACAATCCTTTCAGTGATGACTTGAAACGGGTCGAGGCCAACACCAAGAATATCAAAAAACAAACTATCGAGGAAACCGACGAGGTTTGCGATAAATGCGGCTCGGCAATGGTGATAAAATTCGGGCGTAACGGCCGATTCCTGGCTTGCAGCGCTTATCCCGATTGCAAAAACACCAAACCGCTGGGTAACGAGATCGAGAAAACCGACAAAAAATGCCCCAACTGCGGCTCCCCGATGGAGATTCGTCACGGCAGGTTCGGCAGGTTCATGGCCTGTTCCAAATATCCCGATTGCAAAACCACGCAGAGTATACCCACCGGAGTTAAATGCCCTGAGGATGGTTGTGATGGCGAGATACTCGAGCGTTCATCCCGCAAAGGTAAAATATTCTTTTCCTGCTCGCGCTATCCCGATTGCAAATTCTCGCTCTGGTCGAAACCGGTCAACAAGCAATGTCCCAGTTGTGGCAACGCTTACATGGTTGAAAAAAGCACCCAGGCCAAAGGCGACCATCTCTACTGCCCCCTGTGTAAACATCGTGTGGTTGAGGAAGAGCCCGCAAAGGTGAAAAGCTAAGCTATAAGGTATTCGATAATTGCAAATTACAGCCGGTGGATGATTCATTCGCCGGTTTTTTTATTCATATGTTTAATGACATTTTATCACTATTGCCCGGTGTTTTCAGCGTATCAGGATGTCGCTTCGCTTTCATCCGGGCACATCCTGGTGATGAAAGGCTTAGTCCCCCTGGTTTCCAAGCGCGGGGATTGTTGAAAAATCGTATAAGGTCAATCATTACGGGCGGAGCGAAATAAACAATCAAGCTTCGCAACGAGAAGGAAAGTCCGGACAGTAGTGGTTTTAGCAGCATTCTGTTTTAAACACTGTAGGTTAGGATTTCGGAGCGAACGATAGAGAGCATATAAAACCCGATATAATTCTGTTTCGATTCAGCAAGAATCGGCCTGAGCGTTTCTTATAGACCCATGCTCAAAATTAATTCTTCTTGACATAAAATATCTATATACTTTATTTAAGCTAACGTTGATACTACTTGACCGCTCGATCGGGAGTTTTGATTTTTATTTGATCGTATAGTTTTGTAATTTATCAAACATAGAACGCGCGGTTTTGGTTTACTTATTTAGCTGTTTAGAAAATAAAAGTTTGGCAATATAGAGTTGAAGTAATACTCGGAAGGAACGGGAGTCATGAAAAATAAGTCATTAATCGAGCTTCCTTTTTTCGTATTAGTAATTTTCATGCTTTACTGTGCTGGAATTCAAGCGAACGATAGCAATAATGAGATTAAACTGTTATCCGGCCAGTTTACCCCTGAGATACAGGTATCGCAGGAAATAGTCGGTAAGTTATCCGAAAATCTGAACCGGCACGTACTCATACAGTTCGATCATATACCATCCACTGCCGAGAAACAATCATTGGCGGCAAACGGCATTCATCTTTTAAGCTACCTGCCTCATAATGCCTGGTACGCTTATCTCGATGCCATACCAAATCTTCTTCCCGACGGAATTCGTTATATAGATAAAATCAAACCCGCCCTTAAAATAACCCCTCAAATACAGCAACATGGTTTTGCCGAAAGAAGCCTGCTCGATGATACACGGGTGGCTTTTACCGTTGTCTTTCATCGGGACGTAAACAAAGAACAGGTAGAGGCTTTGCTCTCGAAGTATGGCGCCGGTGAAATGCTTCTGGCCGATACCTGGGAAATCGTAATCGATCAAGCTGATTTCGACGCTTTCGTCGATGAGGATTTGGTTCAATGGATAGAGAATGCCGAGCGCGAAAAAACCACTCATCTCAATTACGTTCGTTATAAGATTAACGCCGATGAGGTTCAGGCAGCTCCGTATAACCTTCATGGTACTGGCTATACCGCCGCTATGTGGGATGCCGGTGTAGCTTACGCTCATGGCGACTACTCCAGCAGACTGACCTCGGGGGATGGCTCCAGTACCCACTACCACGCCACTCTGGTTTGCGGCATAATGGCCGGGGATGGTTCCCGGGGCAATGAATGCGGCACGATCGAGGGCTACTACCGGGGAATCGCTAACGATGTCAACGTGGTATCGTATAACTGGAACAGCCACACCGGCGAGCATGACAGCGCGATTAATACTTATGGCGCGGATGTCTCCCAACACGCCTGGGGTTATAACAACTGTCAGGCCGGCTATTGCGATGGTTTCGGCGAATACGATACTTATTCGAGATTATACGATATAATTATCAGGGGATACTACACGTATCCGATTACCGTGATCGGTTCGGCCGGCAATGACGGCGAATGTACGACCTGCTCGGGAGAGTTGCCCGACTATCCCTATGGCACGGTATCGGGCCCGGTGGCAACCTCCAAAAATGCCCTGTCGGTCTCGGCTACACATGCCAATAACGATGGTTGGTGGTCGAGCTCGAGCCGTGGCCCCACCCAGGACGGTCGCATTAAGCCGGATATAGCGGCGCCGGGATGCAAGTCTTTCGCGGGAGTTAAAACTACCTACACCGATAATTGCTATGATGATAATTATTGCGGAACGTCGTTCTCCTCCCCCGCCACCTCGGGCAGCGCTATCTTGATGTACGAGGAGTACAACAACTTGAACGGTACCGATCCTCTCCCCTCGACTATTCGCGCGATATTTTATCATACGTCGGAGGACTTGGGTCATTACGGACCGGATTACCTGTACGGCTATGGCAGAATCAATGTCCAGGATGCAGTCGATTTGATCATCGCCGACGCCGGGTATGGTTTGAAAATCGTTCAAGATGATATCTCAACTTCCGCGCTAGATGAATACTATGTGGAGGTTGGCGCCGGTGAGCCGAGAATAAAAGTTACGATTGCCTGGGATGACAAAGAAGCCTCGACAGGCGCCAGTATAAAACTGGTAAATAATATCGATCTGGAACTGGTTAGCCCCTCGGCCGTGACTTACTACCCGTTTATTCTCGACCCCGACAATCCAGGCAATACGGCGACTACCGGGATCGACAATCTGAATAACATGGAACAGGTAATAGTGAGTTTGCCCGAGGAGGGATTGTGGACTATCCGCGTTAACGGTACCGCTATTCCATATGGCCCTCAAAATTATTCATTGATAGCTGATTTTGTCGGGATTGATTGCGTATATAAACCCGGTGATGTTAACGGGGATGATGCCGTAATCGGCAGTGATGTCACTTTCTTGGTGAATTATTTCCGGGGAGGACTAGTGCCTGTCGACTCCTGTTATCTGGATGCGGAATCGAGATGGCTTTATGTTGCCGGGGATGTTAACGGGGACTGTGCTTTAATCGGCGCGGATGTTACCTACCTGGTAAACTATTTCCGCGGCCTGACACCGGGATTACTTTTCTGTCCTGCATTACCGCCTCCCGGAGATCTGTTAAATTCATCAATGATCGAAAGCAAACCGCCTTTGCCGGAATAAGAATACGAAGCGGGGTATGATAATACATGCCCCGCTTTTCTATTATTATGGATATTCAACCGAAGGCGGGCGGATATCCCATTCGTGGTTATTGGATATAGTGAAGCGACTGGCAATAAGTCAACATACCCTAAACACAATCAAAGTAACTTATCCCTTGCATAAAAAACCGCTAATTCGTATATACATCCCCTATGGAAACTAATTTCTGGGATGAATCTTATATCCTCTTTCTAAAGCATTTAAAGAGCGGCAATTACGCCGAAAACACCGGTATAGCCTATGGCGCCGATATCGAACATTTCATAAAATATATCAAAAACGAATGTGATAGCAAGACGGATCTAACCCAATTCGAGATTCGCCGATATTTAATAAATCTCAGGAAAAGCGGCTTAAAAAGCAGTTCCATCGCCCGCAAACTGGAGGCGCTGAAAATGCTTTTCGATTTCCTCGCAGGCATCAAACGTGTCGGCCATAATCCCGCCCGGCTTATAGAGCCGATTAAAGTCGAACCTTACCGGGCTAAATATATCTCCGAAGAGGAGGCCAAATTTCTTATTGAAACCGGCTGGGGGGATGATTCGTTCAAAGACATACGCGACCGGGCTATGATCGAGGTTTACTACGGTTGCGGTTTGAGACTTTCGGAATTGACCGGGCTTGATCTCGAAGATTTGATTTTCGATAAAAACGAAATCAAGGTATTCGGCAAGGGAGGAAAATACCGCCTGGTGCCGGTTGGCGATATGGTCATCGAATCGATCGAGAAATATCTAGTACACAGAAAAGATTTACTGATAGAGAAGAATAAAACAAATCAAAACGCTGTATTTCTGAATACCCGGGGCGGACAACTGACCCCGCGCAGCGCCGCTAGAATCGTGAAAGCGCATCTCCAGAGATGTTCGGAGAAGACCGGTCTTTCAACTCATAGTCTTCGCCACTCTTTCACCACTCATCTACTGACAGCGGGCGCTAATCTCAGGGCGGTTCAACAGATGCTTGGACACGCCTCGTTGAAAACCACACAGAAATACAGCCACATTACTACCGGGCGATTAATTTCGGTTTACAAGAAAGCACATCCCCGGGCGGAGGCTGAATGAAAGGCACGACAGTAATAGGCGTGATAACCAAAAATGGCGCGGCAATGGGCGCGGATGGCCAGGTATCATTGGATGATACCGTGATCAAATCGACAGCGGTAAAAATTCGCAGAATGTATAACGATACGGTACTGGCAGGTTTCGCCGGAGCTACCGCAGATGCGTTAACGCTATTCGAGAAATTCGAATCGAGGCTGGACGAGTACGGAGGTAACCTCCAACGCGCGGCCGTAGAGTTGGCCAAAGAATGGCGAACCGATAAATATCTCAGGCGCCTGGAAGCGTTACTTGTTATCATGGATAAATCACAGGGTTTCCTGATAACGGGTAACGGTGATGTATTAGAACCGGATGACGGAATTCTGGCAATCGGTTCGGGCGGGACTTACGCCCTTTCGGCGGCCCGGGCGCTGGTACAAAACACCAAGCTAACTCCCGACAAAATAGTCGAAAAGTCGTTGCGGATAGCCTCTGAGATTTGTATCTATACCAACGGTAACATTGTATTGGAAACACTCAAGTAAGGTAAATATGTTAGACGAATTAACACCTCAGGAAATAGTAAACGAACTGGACAAATATATAATCGGTCAGGATAAAGCCAAGAAAATGGTGGCGATTGCCATGCGCAACCGCTGGCGCCGTCAGCAGGTAACCGGGCCGTTAAAAGATGAGATAATGCCGAACAACATTATCATGATCGGCCCTACCGGTGTCGGTAAAACCGAGATTTCCCGCCGCCTGGCAAATCTTTCCAACGCCCCGTTCGTGAAGGTCGAGGCCTCGAAATATACCGAGGTCGGCTATGTCGGCCGGGATGTCGAGTCGATGGTGCGCGATCTGTGCGACCTGGCTGTGAACATGGTAAAAAAAGAAAAACAGGTAGAGGTTGAGGCCAAGGCCGAGATGCTGGCCGAGGAAAAACTCCTGGATTTACTCTTGCCCTCGAGCGCCGGCAAGAACAAGAAGAGCGCTAAAGAGGATGAGGAACATGCCAAGAAAGCCCTGGCCACTCGCGAAAAAATGCGCAAACAACTCCGGCAGGGCAAGCTCGATAAACGTTTCATAGAACTGGATGTTCCCAGTGATCGTTTCCCGGTCGTGGAGGTCTTCTCCCCTATGGGTATCGAGGAGATAGGCATGAACATACAGGAGATGTTCTCCGGTATGATGCCTCAGAAGACCAAGAAACGCAAAGTAACCGTACTCGAGGCTTACAAAATCCTCACCCAGGACGAATCGCAAAAACTGATCGATTTCGATGAGGTAATAAATATCGCTTTGGAGCGAGTCGAGAATTCGGGATTGATTTTCATCGATGAGATAGACAAGATCGCCGGCAAGGATGCCAAGTCCGGCCCCGATGTCTCTCGCGAAGGCGTGCAGCGCGATATACTGCCGATAGTCGAGGGATCGAATATCATGACCAAGTACGGCATGGTCAGAACCGATCATGTGCTTTTCATTGCCGCCGGGGCTTTCCATATGTCCAAACCCTCCGATCTAATCCCGGAGTTGCAGGGACGGTTCCCCATTCGGGTCGAACTCGATACGCTGACCGAGAATGATTTCGTGCGCATACTTACCGAGCCCGAAAACGCTTTGATAAAGCAATATATCGAGATGTTGGCGACCGAGGGTGTCGATATCAAGTTCGACAAAGCCGCCATTCAGGAGATAGCCAGGGTGGCCGCCGAGGTAAACAATAGCACCGAAAATATCGGCGCGAGAAGGTTACATACGGTGATGACTACCCTGCTGGAAGACCTGATGTATGAGGCGCCGAAAGTAAAATCGAAAAAGGTGCGTATCACTAAAAAGATGGTAGAGCAAACACTCAAAGCGATTATCGAGGATGAAGATTTGAGCAGGTATATCCTGTAGTTTGCATTGAAATAGATTTCTCATGTAGGGGCGTTCGATTGGACGCCCTTTTTAAATCGCTAAACCGCCAGCACCTTGATACGAATCGCTGCATCTTTGCATGAAATATTTTACAAACGAATTTAATATAGCTTTTTCAGAACAAGATCAATATATTGTTCCAAGATTAAGCTACTCGGGGAATAATGTTATGGTCAATATCTCAATAAAATGAAGGGCAAACAGATGAAAAAAACAATCACTATGCTATCATTATTGGTGCTTTTAGTAAGCTGCGGATCATCATCAAAACTGGCCTATCTTGAGAAGGAATACGCTGTCAGGGGAACACCCGCGAATCTGATCGTTAATAGCATCTCGTTTGTTGATAAGAGGCCGGAGATCACTTATAGGGAGATCAAGATTCCATCATTGGCGTTTCCCTGGCATGATGATCAAGTATATCCCGAGTTCACCGAGTATGACAAAAACACGATTAGAGGTGAGATTTATAAGCTGGCGACAAGAACGGGCACCGAGGTTGATATCGTGGTTACGCTGCTCGAGGGCAAGATGAAGTACGACTGTAAATTCTGGGGAGAGTCGGAATACGTGAAAGTAGCGATGAGGTTTAATTTCTACGATGGAGTACATGAGCCATGCATGTATTCCTACAAGGGCGAGGCCTGGTATGAGGTAACCTCATGGCACGCCTCGAAAGATTATATCGAACAGTTATATCAGAAAGTTTTGAAAGATTGCACCAATCAATGTTTCAACGAGATACAAGCATTCGAGAAGGAAAGTCAAATCCCAGGGAAACAGACCGGAGATATGTTTTAATAATTTGATTTGCGATTATTAATTAGCACAAAAACGAGCATATGAATATATCGCATACTCCCTTTACTATTTGCACAGTAGCCAAAACCTTGATACGAAACAGCGCTTCGTATCGCCGCTTGAAAAATCAACCATATTTAAAAAGGGCATCCAACCGGACACCCTTTCAATCTCTCATATCTATCTAAAATAGTTTATTTCTTATCATCCTCGTCAACAACCTCGTAGTCGGCATCAACCGCGCCGTCATCCTTCTTCTCCTCGGATGAACCCGCTTGCTGTTGTGACTGATCGGCCCCGGAAGCTTGCTCGGCTCCCGGTTGCGGTCCGGCTTGCTCGCCGCCTTCACCCTGCTGTTGTTGTTGCGCCTGCTTGTATATCTCCTCGGCCAGCTTGTGCGAGGCTGTCAGCACCTCCTCGGAGGCCTTGTTGATACGCTCGACATCTTCGGTCTTCATCGCCTCTTTGAGATTCTCGATCGCCTTTTCGACCTTGGCTTTTTCGTCATCGGAGATTTTATCGCCATGATCTTTTAAGGATTTCTCGGTAGCGTAAAGAGTGCTGTCTGCCTTGTTCTTGGCCTCGATCAGCTCCTTGCGCTTTTTATCCTCATCGGCGTGAACCTCGGCGTCCTTCTTCATCTTCTCGACCTCATCATCGGACAAACCGGAGGACGACTCGATACGGATCGACTGCTCCTTGCCGGTGCCTAAATCCTTGGCCGAGACATGCAATATACCATTGGCATCGATATCGAATGTAACCTCGATTTGCGGGATACCGCGCGGCGCCGGTGGAAGACCAACCAGGTCGAACCGACCCAGCGTACGGTTATCGATAGCCATCTCGCGCTCGCCCTGCAGCACGTTGATAGACACCGCCGGTTGATTATCCGCTGCAGTCGAAAATATCTGCGTCTTCTTGGTCGGGATGGTGGTATTACGATCTATCAGCTTGGTTGCCACGCCGCCCAGTGTCTCGATTCCCAGCGACAGCGGGGTGACATCCAGAAGAAGCACGTCTTTGACATCCCCGGCCAGTACGCCCGCCTGGATAGCCGCGCCGATAGCCACGACCTCATCGGGATTGACACCGCGATGCGGTTCGCGACCGAATACCTCTTTTACGACCTCCTGCACTTTCGGCATACGAGTCATACCACCGACCAGCACGATCTCCTGTATATCGCCGGCGGTCAGCTTGGCGTCACGTAGCGCTTGACGGCATGGTTCCAGGGTACGCTGGATCAGGTCATCGCAAAGCTGTTCGAGCTTGGCGCGCGACAGGGTAATATCCAGATGCTTGGGGCCGGATTGATCGGCTGTGATAAACGGCAGGTTGATATTGGTCTGCATGGTGGAGGAAAGCTCGCACTTGGCTTTCTCGGCCGCTTCTTTCAGTCTCTGAAGGGCCATTCTATCCTGGCGAAGGTCAATCCCCTGCTCTTTCTTGAACTCATCCGCGAGGTAATCCATGATACGCTGATCGAAATCATCGCCGCCCAGATGCGTATCACCGTTGGTCGAGCGCACCTCGAACACACCCTCGCCCAGCTCCAGTATGGAGACATCGAAAGTACCGCCGCCTAAATCGTAGACTACTATTTTCTGATCTTTCTTTTTATCGAGTCCATAGGCTAAAGAGGCCGCAGTCGGCTCGTTGATAATACGCAGCACCTCGAGCCCGGCGATCTCTCCGGCATCCTTTGTAGCCTGGCGTTGTGAGTCGTTGAAATAGGCAGGCACCGTAATCACGGCCTGGGTGATTTTCTCGCCCAGGTAATCCTCGGCAGCTTTCTTGAGATATTGCAGGGTCATGGCCGATATCTCCGGCGGGGCGTAATCCTTGCCCTGCGCCTCTACCCTGACATCATCATTGGGGGCGGCCTTGACTTTATACGGCACGATCTTCTCCTCTGAGCCGACCTCTTTGTACCGTCTGCCCATGAAACGTTTAATCGAGAATATCGTATTTTCGGGGTTGGTAATCGCCTGGCGTTTGGCGGTTTGCCCGACCAGCCGCTCGCCGGTTTTGGTGAATGCCACCACCGAGGGCGTTGTCCGGGAGCCATCCGAGTTGGTGATAACGGTAGGCTCACCGGCCTCCATTACAGCCACGCACGAGTTGGTGGTGCCCAGATCAATTCCTATCACTTTAGCCATTTTATCTAAACTCCTTCAATCTATTACAAATTAAACAAATATCCGTAAAAACAGGGCTATATATAGGGAAAATCGGGTTAAAATGCAAGGGGGAAGTGGTGTTGTATATAATGACAACTAAAACGATGTAAAAAACATCAAATAAACATAGTTTCATTCGCATTCTGCAGGCCAGATCCATTTGATACAATAATAAATAACATTTATTTTATTTTATGACAATTAAAACTTGACATTAACATAAATGTTATGTACAAAATGGTTAAGTTAGTTTTGGTAAAAATCTTTAACTGGAAATCAGGGAAATTCATTAACTCGTTTAATTCAAACAACTTAGTGATACTTTAAGGAGGAATAGTGTCTAAAATCTCTATTATTATTTTATTGTCTCTGTGTCTAATGGTATTTTTTTCACCAATAACACACGCTGACATTACTGACCAATTATCGTTTTCTTTTAGCGATTTTGATACCGCTACAGTTTTAGCGCCTGATTCTAATTACTATGTGAGAATTTCAAGTGATTTACCCAAACAAGCATATCCGGATTCAGCAGGGTGTCCTGAACTACCGATGTTTATTTATACATATAGCCTTCCAAGCGGCGAGATGATTGATTCGGTGACTATTACCAGTATGGATACCTTATTACTCGCAAATTTAAGTGATCAAGTATACCCCCGACAATCACCACATGCTCTATGTTATGATTGCACCGCCCCAGTATTTGATACGCCTAGTTCATGGTATGATTCAACCATTTACCCCCCAGAAGATCAAATTGCATTGGCCGAAGCACAATATGGTTTTGCTTCGGGAATGACAATCGGAAGTATAAAGGTAAGGCCAATTTACTATAATCTTAGCAATGACAAAATCTGGGTGGTTTCAAGTTTGAGTCTCACGATTCACACCAGTTCATCAGGAGCTTCTGCTTTATCTGTGATCAGCCGCAGTACGTATACTCAAGCAAGAATAATTGATCACTTAAAAATAATGGTCGAAAATCCTGGTTCCGTCGAAAGTAATATGCCGTCAATAACAACATACTCCTATAATTACCCTACAGATCCTGTTGATATTGAACCAAATTACTTAATTATTACATCTAATGAATTTGAAGCTGAAATGAATACTATAGAGTACTATAAGAATTTATCAGGTTTCTCAGTTGAGGTCAAAACAGTTGAGGATATCTACACTGAATACACAGGGAGTGATAATCCTGAAAAAATTAGGAATTACATTAAAGAAAAGTACCAACATGGCGCAGAGTTTGTACTCCTAATGGGCAATATGGATGTTGTTCCGATAAGATATTATGGAAATGATTTAAACCCCGCTCGAAGCGATATCCCTACTGATCTGTATTACGCTGCATTGGATAATTGGACTGAACCTTATAATTGTGACCTTGTAGGAGATATATGGGTTGGACGAGTTGCAATAAGCGATACCGGACAAGCCACGGTTTGGACTGAAAAATTAATCAACTATATTGAAGCGCCAGGGAATGGTAACAGTGGATATACAAATGATGTCATCATGGCAACTGCCGACCAAATGGTCGAATATGGCTCCCATGAGCGAATAGCATCAAGAATTCCATACTGGTTTAATGTCGATATTGAAACTCTTACGGAGCAGCCTTCCGGAAATGATCCCTTTCCTACCGGCCCAACAGGAGAAGATGTTATTGATGAATTAAGTGATCCCAGTTATGTAATCTTTTACAGCAATTGTCATGGCAGTCCAAACTGGTATGGTGTTCGACAGGATGGATATCATGACGCAAACTGGTCAGGCGTAACAACTGACACGTGGCGCGCAACTAACTATCCTACCTGGGGATATATAGGCGATATAGAGAATGAGGGACGAGAATACGTTCATTTTTCAATTTCGTGCTATCTTGGAGCTCTTGATTGCGATGATCAAGATGTTTTCTTCGGTGAACTGCCTCCAGACGGGTATGGTTATGCGAGATGTTTAGCTGAGGATGAATTATTGCTATATGGAGGAGCAGTAGCTGGTACTTATAATACTCGCGTCGGCTGGGTCAGCGCCTCTACAAGTTTAGAGATGACTCGTGCAGAATGGCTATTCGGTCCTAACGGTAGCACCTATGGAAGCCGGATTGGGCCTACCCACTATGTAATTAAAAGTACAACAAATTCTAAAGAGATAATTTATGGTAACACCTTGTTTGGTGACCCATCAATGTTTCTATGGGGTGGAACGTCTCCGCGAAATCTAGTTGCAGATTATCCAGATTCGGTAATGATTTATAGTATCGATAGTACAACAATTATTGTAAAAGATAGTCTAACTCAGGCAGGTATTCCGAATGTTATGGTGACTTTATCGAAAGGTGATGAGGTTTTCGAAAGAGGTTATACCAACTCCACCGGTAATATGACGCCGAAACTTAATCCTCAAACAACCGGCTGGATTACCGTTTCATGTTTGAAAGGCAATTACATTCTTTATAAGGATTCTATTGAAGTTGTTCATTATTGTGCGGACGCAGTTGCCGGTGATGCTAACGGTGATGGTAGTGTGCTTGGAGGAGATATCACCTATCTAGTAAACTATTTTAGAGGAGGAACTGTTCCGCCTGATTCCTGCATGTGCCCGACCAATTTCTTGTATCATGCTGCGGACGCTAATGGTGATTGCTCAGTTATAGGCGGTGATGTTAGTTATCTCATAAGTTATTTCGGCGGTGGTTCAGCGCCCGTTTTTTGTTCTAATTGTCCTAATAGTGGATCGCTGTTATTAAATAAAAAGGTGATCAAATCGATGCCCGTTAACTCAATTCGTGACGAAATAACAGTCATCGAGAAAAAGCTTCGTGCAAAAAACAACACAAATGTACATCAAAAATAGAGTCTGAAAACCAGTAGTATTAATCAAGATCCCGGGATTGTACCCGGGATCTTTAAATATCAATTTCTAATTACATCGTAGATAGTTATTTGTTAATTATTAGACTTAGGTAACGGGCACAATTAATATTTGACAAATGGAGTTTATTTATTATCTTAATAGCGAAAAGGAGAATTGGATGAAATATATTATGACAACTATCGCTATATTATCGCTTAGTGTAATAAGCATTGCGACTCCGATATCTGGAGATATATCGGGGATTATATCCTCTGAAAATAGCCCTTACGAGGTAGTAGGTGATCTCCGCGTGCCACAGGATGAATCGCTTGAAATACAAGCCGGGTGTATATTCGATTTCCAGGGCAATTACACTTTCACTATAGATACTTCCGCTGTATTTAAAGCACTTGGCGCTCCTGATGATTCCATCGTTTTTACAGCTACGAATGTTAACCCGGGATGGGGTTCTTTAAGGTTTTTCAGCTGTGGTGATACATGTATATTAAATCATTGCATAATTGAACATAGTTTTGCCCGTAGTATTCCACCATTGGATCAAACCTTCGGGGGAGGTATATATACTATTAATTCTAATCTAGTTATAAAAAATAGTTCGATCAGGAAAAACGAAGCTTATGAGGGAAGCGGCGGTGGAATTTTTATAGGTGATTCTTGCTTTGTAGAAATTATTGAATCTGAGATAGTCAACAACAAATCCAGTTGGGATGGCGCAGGTATTTGTTGTACAAAATCAGATATCTCCATATCCTCCAGTATTATTTCAGCTGATACATCCAGGTATGTTTTAGGAAGCGGTTGGGGCGGAGGATTGTCAATTACTCGTTCGAATGTTTTAATCGATAATTGTATTATTTCGGATAATTATTGCGGACAAAGTGGAGGTGGGGTATTATTAAGCCAGTCAACCGTGAATATGAAAAATAATAAAATTCTTTGCAACGCTGCTTTTGAAGCTGCTGGAGGTATTTCTTTTACTAATTGCCCTGAATTGAATATGGTAAATAACATTATCGCTTTTAATTCAACTCAATATGGCATGGGAGGTGGAGTTATGGTAGGTAATACTAACGGGGTAATTAGTAATAATACGATTTATGGTAATAATGGCGCGGCATTCAGTGGCGGTTTTCATATTGCTAATAGCACCATTAGTAATTTAGAGAACAATATTATCTGGGCAAATTCTGTTAATAATGATCAAATACATCCTAACGCTCAGATTATCGATCTTGATTCGACATTATCGTTTATTTATTCCTGTATCCAAAACGGCTGGCCGGGCGAAGGCAATATCGATTCCGATCCGCTGTTTGCCGATCCCGATAACGGTGACTTTCAAATCACCTGGGCTAACTACCCAATCGAGGATGAAACCAAATCCCCCTGCATAGATACCGGCGCGCCCTGGTCTCCCCTTGATCCCGATTCCACCCACGCCGATATGGGAGCGCTATATTTCAATCAATGGATTAACGATATCGATGATCCGATAGCATTGCCTGAAAGAGTGCAACTTCATCAAAACTACCCCAACCCATTCAACGCCTCCACCCTGATTTCCTACGAGCTGCCGATAGCCTCACAGGTCAAGCTCGATATCTACGATATACTCGGGCGACATATCGCCACGCTGGAGGATGGCACACAACCGGCGGGGAGCCATCAGGTGGTATGGAATGCGGATGAGTTGGCCTCGGGAGTGTATTTCTACAAGCTGCAGGCCAAGGAATACAATGCAACCAGAAAACTCATGCTGATTAAATAAAACCATACAAGCTTGTATGAAATTTGTAATCATTATAGCTACAATATGTTAATTCTAGTGCTTATATAGATTTATAGAGTTAATATTTGACAAATGGAGTTTATTTATTATCTTAATAGCGAAAAGGAGAATTGGATGAAATATATTATGACAGCTATCGCTATATTATCGCTCAGTGTAATAAGCATTGCGACTCCGATATCAGGAGATATATCGGGGATTATATCCTCTGAAAATAGCCCTTACGAGGTAGTAGGTGATCTCCGCGTGCCACAGGGTGAATCGCTGGAAATACAGGCCGGGTGTATATTCGATTTCCAGGGCAATTACACTTTCACTATAGATACTTCCGCTGTATTTAAAGCACTTGGCGCTCCTGATGATTCCATCGTTTTTACAGCTACGAATGTTAACCCGGGCTGGGGCGCAATTAGGTTCTTAAACTGCGCCGACACATGTATATTGAAATATTGCGTAATTGAAAAGGGATATGCAAGAGCCCTCAATCAGGGGTTATTAACCCATGGCGGAGGGATTTTCACAAGTAACTCGATTCTTGAAATTATTAATTCTAAGATAAGCCATAACAAAGCTTATGAGGGACTTGGCGGTGGAATATATTCAGAATACTCGAATATCAAAATAATAGAATCAGAAATAAGTTACAACAATTCAAGTTTTGAAGGGGGTGGTTTGTTTTGTACTAATTCTGAATTAAGTCTGATCTCGTGCTCAATAGCGGCTGATACTTCATGGTATTCTCTAGGAGGTGATTGGGGAGGTGGACTAAATATTTGGTATTCTAATATTGAAATAAGAAATTGTACAATAAATAATAATTACTGTGGGCAAGCAGGCGGTGGTGCATATATTGGACATTCATCAGGGGAAATATCTAATAACACCTTCATTGATAATGAGGCTCTAGATAGGGCAGGAGGAATAGTAGTAAGTTTGTGTTCCTTGATAGTATTATCTAACAATATAGTTGTACAAAATTCAGCAGGTTGGGCATTTGGTGGCGGAATTGTTTTCTACGATTCCCAAGGAAGTATAAGTTTTAATACCATCTGTAGAAATCGGTCAATGAATTCTGGAGGCGGTCTTCAAATCAATAATAGTTCTCTTGACACATTTACAAATAATATTTTTTGGAATAATGAAGTTAATGGCGATAGCTTAGATCCTCTTTCACAATTATATAATCCGGATAACTCTTTACAATTAGAATATTCCTGTATCCAAAATGGCTGGCCGGGCGAGGGCAACATCGATACCGATCCGCTGTTTGCCGATCCCGATAACGGTGACTTTCATATCACCTGGGATAACTATCCATCCGAGGATGAAACCAAATCCCCCTGCATAGATACCGGCGCGCCCTTCTCTCCCCTCGATCCCGATTCCACCCACGCCGATATGGGAGCGCTGTATTTCAATCAATGGATTAGCGATATCGATGACCCGATCGCGTTACCCGAAAGAGTACGGCTTCATCAAAACTACCCCAACCCATTCAACGCCTCCACCCTGATTTCCTACGAGCTGCCGATAGCCTCACAGGTCAAGCTCGATATCTACGATATACTCGGGCGACATATCGCCACGCTGGAGGATGGCACACAACCGGCGGGGAGCCATCAGGTGGTTTGGAATGCGGATGAGTTGGCCTCGGGAGTGTATTTCTACAAGCTACAGGCCAAGGAATACAATGCAACCAGAAAACTCATGCTGATTAAATAAAACCATACAAGCTTTTATAAAATTTGTAATCATTATAGCTACAATATGTTAATTCTAGTGCTTATATAGATTTATAGAGTTAATATTTGACAAATGGAGATTGTTTATTATCTTAATAGCGGAAAGGGAAATTGGATGAAATATATTATGACAGCTATCGCTATATTATCGTTTAGTGTAACAAGTATTGCTACTCCGATATCAGGAGATATTTCAGGTATATTATCCTCAGCCAACAGCCCCTATGAGGTGGTCGGTGATCTCCGCGTGCCACAGGGTGAATCGCTTGAAATACAGGCCGGATGCTATTTTGATTTTCAGGGGTACTACACATTTATAGTAGATACATCAGCTACCCTGAGAGCAATAGGAAATGCCACGGATTCGATCACATTCACTACTGCCGATACCTTGGTGGGATGGCACGGCCTTCGATTTCTTTCGGCCAGTGATAGTTGTGAATTAGCATATTGTATAATCGAGTGGGGTTTTATTCCATTTGAATCATTTTGCTCGCTATATTACACAAAGAACGGTGCTGGAATCTTTATAGATGATATGAATTTTAAAATTACATATTCCAATATTCGTAATAATATAGCTTTTGAGAATTACGGCGGAGGCATTTATGCGAGTAACGCTACAATTACAATTCAAGAATGTATACTAATTAACAATTATGCCGGATTTGGTGGTAGCGGTATCTGTTGTGATACTTCTACTGCAGAGATAGTCTCTAATTCAATAAATGATAACGACGTGTTTTATTATCTAGGTGGCGTCTGGGGTGGTGCAATTTTATGTAGTTTTTCTGATGTCTTAATCTGTGATAATATCATCAGTAATAACCTATCTGATTTTTCCGGAGGAGGAGTTATACTTGAGTGTAGTAATGGTGATATACTTAATAATACATTTGATGCAAACGGCTCAAGATATGCTGGCGGTGGTTTACTTTGCTATCGTTCGCATTCTTTAGTTAAAAACAATATATTTTACAATAACTATTCCTATGAGGGAAATGGCGGAGGTTTAGCAGTAAGTGATGGTGAGTTAGATTTAATTAATAATACATTTTGGAAAAACCAGGCATATTATAATGGCGGCGCTATCGTAGTTTTATTAACAGAAACTGACTCTATAGCTAACTGCATCTTTTTGGAAAATACATCAATGTATGGTGAAGATAACCTATACTTATTCGGCGATAGTTCCCATGTTTACTATTCCTGCATTGAAGGCGGCTGGCCGGGCGAGGGCAACATCGACGCCAACCCGCTGTTTGCCGATCCCGATAACGGTGACTTTCATATCACCTGGGCTAACTACCCAATCGAGGATGAAACCAAATCCCCTTGCATAGATACCGGCGCGCCCTGGTCTCCCCTTGATCCCGATTCCACCCACGCTGATATGGGAGCGCTGTATTTCAATCAATGGATTAGCGATATCGATGATCCGATAGCATTGCCTGAAAGAGTGCAACTTCATCAAAACTACCCCAATCCGTTCAACGCCTCCACCCTGATTAGCTACGAGCTGCCGGTATCATCCGAGATCAAGCTCGATATCTACGATATACTCGGGCGGCATATCGCTACGCTGGAGGATGGCACACAACCGGCGGGGAGCCATCAGGTGGTATGGAACGCGGATGAGTTGGCCTCGGGAGTGTATTTCTACAAGCTGCAGGCTAAGGATTATATTGAGCGAAAAAGAATGGTGTTGGTGAAATAATATTATGGCGCAATAAAGATGGATAATTATATTGACAATTCGGCATGTTATATTATTATTTAAGGTGATCTTAATATAAGATCATAAACTAACTAACGAGATATTTGATAGTTTTAATTATGACCCGGGAGAATCAATGAATAAATTATTAACAATCATCACATTAGTATTTATTAGCCTGTTTGTGTCTCCAACATCGGCTCAATACCTTGAACTGGTTAGCTCTATTGAACTCCCTCAAGCCCCAAGATTACTGACTACTAAAGATAACTATGTCTATATGATTGAACCGGGATTCGGGATTTCTGTCATTGATGTAACCTATCCTGATAATCCAGAAATCATTGATACTATTCCCAATCCTACGGGGTACTCAGCAAGAAAAATCAAAATATACGGAGATAATCTGTACTGTATAAATATATCCACTGGAGTCGGGACTATTCATAGCTTGCTAAGTATTATTGACATCTCTAATCCTATTCAACCCGTGGAGCAAAGCCAAACCGAACTCGGTATAAGGCTATGGGATTCTATGGAATTCTATGGCAACTACATTTTTGTTGGAGGAGGGATTGCCACTATGCATATTTTCGATATCTCTGATCCCTCCGCCCCGATTCTCCATCAGGATTTAAATGTTCCAGGTCGAAAGCAGTATATGCGCGTTTATGGTGATTATCTTTTCATCAATTGCGTTTCACATACCCTAAAAGTGTACGATATATCCAATCCAAATTATTACGTTATGGTGGGATCTTTTGATGAATACAATACCTTTGCTTACGAATTCGATATCACTAATGACATTGCTTTTCTCGCCAACTGCACGAGCGTATTAGTTCTTGATGTTTCCCTTCCTGCCCATCTGTCTTATGTGACTGAATACACAATCGAAGATAGTAATTTTAATTTTTACATCTACCTGGAGATTGACGATAATTACCTGTATCTTGCTTTGGATGAAACAATATACTGCTTGGATATTAGCAATCCCACCGTACAAAATGTTGTATCTTCCATAAGCTTATCGAATGATATAGGGGATTTAGAGAAAAACGGCGAATACTTATATGTTACTACTTACGATTCATTCGACGTATTGAGGATAAACCAAAACGGTATCGGGGATGATTTAATTTCTGAACCTAATGTCATAGGACTTCACCAGAACTACCCCAATCCGTTCAACGCCTCCACCCAGATTAGCTACGAGCTGTCGGTATCATCGGAGGTCAAGCTCGATATCTACGATATACTCGGACGACATATCGCCACGCTGGAGGATGGCACACAACCGGCGGGGAGCCATCAGGTGGTTTGGAATGCGGATGAGTTGGCCTCGGGAGTGTATTTCTACAAGCTGCAGGCTAACGATTATAACGATACTAAGAGATTATTACTTATTAAATAATAGCCATCATAACAAGTCCTGCCGATGTCAGGCTTAGTTGCCTGTTTTCCAAGCGCTGCCTGGAAACTTACTTGAGTCATGTAGAATGCGTATTCTGCCGGCAAACAAGCCACGTTGCGAAGCAGCGCTTGAAAACGAGATGGAAAGGCCGGACAGTAGTGGGCTGCTTCATTTCAATAATTACTTTATCATGAATCTGACAATTACTCTAACAAGTATCAATATATGTTATCCCTCTTTATCGAATTTTATTGACAAAGTATTCTAAACCAATTTCCTTTCACCTATCCGACTTCATGCGTAATCACTAATAAAAAGCATCATGCGGTATTTAATAAAAGGTAAAAGCAATTTATGTCGTCCATTTTTTGAGTATTTGAACCATTAACATAGGAGGCGAAAATGTTAAGGATCGCTATTCTTATCGGGATATTAGTGTGTTCGTTACTTGTCGTATCAGGCCGGGCCGAGATAGTCTGGTTGGAGGATTGGGAGGACGGCTGGAATGATTGGTATGCGACTAATGGAATCTGGGAAATCGGAGATCCCAACTCTCCGGGACCAACCGAGGCTTACTCGGAGCTAAACTGTGCCGGTACCGTACTTAGTTCCACCTATCCTAATAACGCCAACACGAGACTGGTGGGACCGGTGATATTGATTCCAAATGCCGAGGAACATCCCCGGTTAAAATTCTTCCACTGGTACAAGTTTCGTGATAACGATGACGATTTCGTTTACGTTCAGCTACTGGTTAATGATGAATGGATAAATATCTCTTCAGCAATAATAAACGATAGCCCCATATGGACCCCGTTGGAAATCGATTTAACTCCGTATGCGGGACTTTCAGTCAGGCCCGGATTCTATTTCGAATCGGATGTCAGTAACGGTGACGCCGGCTGGTATATGGATTATTTAACACTAGAAAAAGGCGAATGGGATACTCCATTTCCCGACAATACCGAAAATTTCGAGGCAGGTATCGGTGATTGGTACGCCTCCGCTGGAATTTGGGAGGTTGGAATCCCCGGCTCTCCGGGACCCGGAGCCGCTTACGAGGGAGAAAACTGCGCCGGGACTATACTGGACGCAAGATATCCCAACTATGCTAACTCGAGGTTGACCAGCCCCGCCTTTCCGGTTCCACCTGCCGGAGTCAATCCCCGGCTTACCTTCTATCACTGGTTTAAATTTACCGATAACGATCCTGATTATGGTTATGTCCAGGTTAAAATCGATCATCCCGATTCGAACTGGATTACGATTGGCGGCCCGTTCAATGATGATAGCCCGGTATGGTCGCTCTTCACCTATCCGCTTAACGATTACAGCGATCGGATGGTCAAATTAGGTTTTCTTTTACAGGTTGATCGTAATGGTGTTGACGCCGGCTGGTATATCGACTTCATCACTATTCAACAGGATTCGGTAAGTATACGAGATGACACCAGAATCCCCTCAAAGATATCCTTATTCCAAAATTACCCCAATCCATTCAACTCCTCTACCCTGATCAGCTATGAGCTGCCTTCTCACTCCGATATCAAAATCGATATATTCGATATAGTTGGACGGAAGATAGCAACAATTCAGGAAAAAGAAAAGCCGGCCGGTGTTCACAATGTCATTTGGAATGCGGAAAATTTATCATCGGGTGTGTACTTTTATAAACTGCAAGCTGATGATTTCGAAGGAACACGAAGGATGATTCTGGTCAAATAACGAATTATTTCCTGATAATTATACTTGACAATCTTAAAACATAAAGTATCTTTTAATAAGAATTCTAATTGAAATTTCAATAAATGTTTGGCTCGATATGCGGTTATCTTAATTTCATATATCCCAATTAACTGAAAGGAGTAAGTATGAACAAAATCTACAAATTGTTAACGCTGGTATTTATAGCGATTATACTCGCTGCATTTACCGCGGGCGCCTCGGGAGCAGCTCAATCTAGTATACTCTCGTACCCCGAGGGCTACGAAGAGCTAGGTTACGAACTGGGAGCCGTAATCCACAACAATGTCGCTCCGGGAGATATTCCTGTGATTGCCGAATCGCTGCCGGATAGCGCAGACGTATTATTGATCCCGGAATCAACGGATGACTGTATCGATATGTTCGATCCTTACTCGGGAGATTACCTGGGTTGTTTTATTCCCTCATTCGAGCAGTTCTCGACACCTGTTTGCGCAATGGCCGGCCCTGATGATAATATCTATATATCGGATCAGGTCTCCGACGCGGTTTTTATTTTCGATCGCGAAGGAAACTATCTCGATACGTATGCCAATAGCGATGATGGGTTGAATAATATCAGGGGAATCGATTTCCGGGACGGGCATCTATTCGTAACCAGCGGTGATGAATACGTGGCCGAGTTCGATGGCCCCCATAACCGTCTTGAGGATTTTATCAACGATGGTAGCGATCCCTTCGATATCATGTTTTTAGAGGACGGCAGATCACTACTTTGCGATATCCAGGGTACATCGGATAATGTGAGAATGTACAATACTAATGGCGAGTTGGATCATGAAATTTTCAGTGTTAATTTTCCGGAACAAGTCCAGTTTGACTTAGCCAATGAGGGACAATTTTTAAATGCCGGGTTTTCTGAGAATGTCATTACAGGATTTAATCTCGATGAAACTATTTTCCAGTTTACCTGGGATAGTGGCCGTGGCGTATACAGGCTTGGAAATGGCAACATACTGGCCACTAACGGTGACTATGTCGCCGAATTGGATCCTGAAACCGGGAATATCATTGAGGTAAAAGCCGAGGGTTCTTACCGATTTATCGAGTTAATACCGGCTTTATATCAAACTGATGTAAACGAGCCAAACTCGAATATCCCGACCTCTTATGCACTTTTAGAGAATTACCCCAATCCTTTCAATGCCTCCACCCTGATCAAGTACGAATTGCCTGAGGCCTCAAATGTAACAATCGAGATATTCGATATACTCGGCTGTAAAGTCAGCACTCTCCGGGATGCCATTCAACCTGCAGGCCAGTACCAGGTAGTATGGAACGCCGATAACGTTTCATCCGGAGTATATCTCTATAAAATAACAACGGATAATTTCAGTGATACCAAAAAAATGATGCTGGTGAAATAGTATTAGAATTTGTTAGCCTGGATGGCAATAAGTCATCCAGGCATTATTTATTTAATACATTATTAGTATCATTCCAACAAGGTTCATTATTCTTTTATCTCTTCTAATCTATTATATAAAATATAGTTAGAACTTGTATACTGTAAGCATACTTACGAATTACGTACGTATCTTTGGCGTATTGACTATATTTAGATTCTGATTATTATTATTTTCACAGAATATCTTATTTCCATCTCTCGGGTGGTATTTGGTTAGATAAAGGGATTAGCCCAATGGGCTAATTCCTTGAGATTAAAAATTCCTATGTTCCTGCGAATGGGGCGAGTTACGGCTCGCCCTGTTATTATTTGTACAATAAATATCCAGAAAGAACATTTTCCTCTTGAAATCCTCGGACTAAAACACTATAATTGATTGATTAAGGATATCTTGAATTATCCATTGATAAAATTTCGTGATGTGTTGAAGTGTTACTGCTGATGTCTTACTGATTTTGGAAGATGAGTAAAATAGTAGAAAAAACAAAAGAATGGCTTGAAGCGCAAAAAATCGAATTCACTACCGAGGCTGAGACTTTTATTATCGATGGCGACGGTCCTAAACCGTTTAAGTACGAACCCAGCTTCATAATTATCGGTAAGCGCTTTCACAACAAGGTTATCGTCGTAGAGCCTGTCACCTCATTTGCCCCCCAGGGTGGTTTAAAGAAGGTTATGGCTTTTCGTCGCCAGTTTAACAATAAATATCATGTCGTACTGGTGACCAAAAACCGTATGCTTGACCGCATACCCTCAACTGCTTACGATCAACTTGTAGTATTCGAGCAAATCGATGACACCCAGATAAGATTCAGGTAAAATTACCACGAACAATTCAATCATTCTGGTCGTTGTTATAAATCGTCTATTAAGAGAGTTGACTGGGTACTTGATTTATCTTATATTCTGACGATTATTTGAGTGTTATGGAAAAAAGAGACTACTACGAAGTGCTGGAAGTCCCGAGGGAAGCCGGCGAAGATGATATAAAAAAAGCCTATCGCAAGAAAGCCTTGCTTTTTCACCCTGATAAAAACCCGGGTGACAAATCCGCCGAGGAGAAATTCAAAGAGGCTACCGAAGCTTACGAGGTTTTAAAGGATTCCCAAAAACGTCAACTATACGATCAATATGGCCATCAAGGGCTACAGGGCGGCGGTTTCAATGGATTCTCGGGTGGCTCTTACGGATTCGATTTAAGCGATGCCTTAAGGGCGTTTATGCGCGATTTCGGCGGTTTCGGCTTTGATGGTTTCGATGATATATTCGGCGGCGCCAGTCGTTCGAGAGGCCGATCTGGACCGCAGCGCGGCCGCGACCTTCGCATCAGTATCCCCCTGACTCTCGAGGAGATAGCAAATGGTGTCGAGAAAAAGCTAAATGTTACCCGTCAGGTGAACTGCGAAAACTGCGATGGCACAGGCGCCGAACCAGGCACCTCCAAGAAAACCTGTCCGCGATGCCAGGGTAGCGGTGAACAGCGTACGGTCAGCCGCTCGCTACTGGGGCAGATGATCCGAGTCTCCCCCTGTCCTTATTGTAGCGGAACCGGTCAGATAATCGAGAAGCCCTGTATCGAGTGCGCCGGAAACGGCCGCAGGAAAGGCAAATCGCAGGTTAAAGTGAAATTCCCACCCGGTGTTACCGCCGGCAACTATATCCCTGTCCGCAATATGGGTGATACCGGCCCCAGAGGTGGTCCGGCCGGCGATCTCCTGGTCATCGTGGATGAGCAGGAGCACGAGCATTTCACCCGTCACGGAGATGATATAGTCTGCGAACAGGCGATCAGTTTCAGCCAGGCGGCATTAGGTGATGAAATAAAAGTCCCCTCGCTTGAGGGTGATATCTCGTTGAAAATTCCGGCAGGTACTCAATCGGGCAAGATATTCCGTCTGCGCGGTCAGGGTATTCCCCATCTCAATGGCTACGGCCGCGGTGATGAGCTGGTACGCGTACTGGTGATTACGCCGAACAAGTTATCCTCGGAGGAGAAAGAGCTATTCGCCCGACTAGCCCATCTAGGCAAAGACCGTCCGCTAAAAGTAGATAAATCGTTTTTCGAGAAATTGCGTGAGACGCTTGGGGTGTGATTTCCATTCGTAGGTCACTCTGACTCGGGGCGTGCCAGCCCAATTGGGGACTAACGCGCGTTTATAATAGTTATAAAATTGATTGTATAAAAACGAATTACAATAGATACTGCCTTATATACCAATTCTGATATCCCTCATCCCCCCACATCTCCCTTGACCTTCCCCCCGTTTAATCATATAGTCAATAAGCGTCATGTTTCCTATGCGGGTTAGTCAAGCCCCGAGTGGGCTTGACCTACTGTTCAAGAGGTTGGCGCTGGTACCTCAGGATGTCGCATAGCTTCCATCCTGAGGTATGTGGGTTTTATTGATGTCATTCCCGTGAAAACGGGAATCTCATTACTTACTGACAGATTCCCCCTTTCGTGGGAATAACACACGAGGAAAATGTAATGTCTGAAAATAAATACCAGAAAATCTCGATCTCCTGCTCCAATGATATCATGGAGATATTCTCGAATTACCTTCTCGAACGAAATACCGGAGGCATAGTCGCCGAGGACGGACAGCTAAACGGACAGACCGTGTTGACCGCGTATCTCAGCCCCGATAAAAACGAGCTGTTTACTCATGAGGAAATCGAGAAGTTTTTCGAGTCGATCAGGGGCAATTTCGATGACGCTCAGTACGATATCATCTCGCTGGATTTCATCGAGGCCGAGGACTGGATGGCCGGCTGGAAGAAAACATTCGTGCCGATTCATGTCACCGAGAACTTGGTGGTCAGGCCGACCTGGGAGAGCTACGATATACAACCCGGCGAGATCGAGGTGGTAATCGATCCAAAAATGGCGTTCGGCACGGGACATCACGAGACAACCGCGCAGTGTATGGCCGGCGTTGAGAAACTGGGCGTGATGGGAAAACGCGTACTCGACTACGGCTGCGGCTCGGGCTTGCTGGCAATAGCGGCATACAAGATGGGCGCGGATAAAGTCATCGCCTGCGATATCGACCCGGAGGCGATCGAATGCGCTCGCGAGAATATAATGCTCAACAAGGTCAAAGTTGAGGTGATCGAATCAGGCAAATACATACCTGAAAAGCCGGTGGATATCATCGCCGCCAACCTCAGTATCGACCAGATTATAGAGGTGTACACGGAGCTTGACAAATCGCTCAAACCCGGTGGACAGGTTATCTATTCTGGTATACCGACATTCGATAAACAGCGTTTTCTGGATTTCATTTTGAAGAAACCATATATAATCCGCGATGAGCTGCTCGGCGAGGAATGGGTCAGCTATATCGCCTCGAAAGCATCCGGCAGTGGAAATTAAAGCAACAAATTTCATGGTCTCCCCCGATTCTATCGAGGGGCGACGGTTCACACTCGATTCTACGGAGTCCCGTCACCTGGCTAAAGTAATGAGGGCACAGGTGGGCGATATATTCTACGCCGTGGATGGCCAGGGCCGGAAACATCAGGCAATAATAAAGGAGATATCGCTCAGTTCTGTCACCGGCGAGATAATCAAAACGACCCGCCTGGAGAACGAGCCTCTAATAAAGCTCACCCTGGCCGTAGGTCTGGCGCGCCCGGCCAAGATAGATTTCATCGTAGAAAAAGGCACCGAGTTAGGTGTGAGCAAGTTCATCTTCTTCACCTCCGAAAGAACACTAGCCGATGACAAACTCGATAAATCATCCAACCGTAAGCTATCCAGATGGCAAAAAATCGCCAGGGCCGCCACCAAGCAATCGTTGCGAACGATCACGCCGGAAATCGCCGAGCTGGTTCGTTACGAGGATATCATTCGGATGTCCATCGATTATCATGTTTCGCTTATCGCCGATATGCGTCTTTCGCCGGAGAACTTGAAAGAGCTTCTGTATGACGGCCCCCGGGAGGTTCTTATACTGGTCGGCCCCGAATCGGGTTTGACTCCACCTGAGGTTGCCCGGGCAATAGATAACGGTTTCAAGCCGGTAAAACTCGGCCCCAGACGGCTCCGGGTGGAGACCGCCGCTATACTTTTCGCGGCACTGGTTATGGAAAAAGCCGGGGAGATTTAATCCCCGACCTGGAACCACTTGCCTTAAAGCGCGGCTCAGTGATATTATCCAACAGGAAGTAGTAGCAGGTACCATTAAACTTACATGAGCCTATTTATTTCTCTTGCATAAACAGCATCTCACCTATAATATCGCATCTATGGATGTAGCAGCGATTCTCGGCTACCTGGCCGGGGCTTTGACAACGATATCATTTATACCTCAACTGACCAAAGCCTGGCGCACCAAATCGACCAAAGATATTTCTATTGTCATGTATATCGCATTCATATTAGGTTTGCTACTCTGGATCATTTATGGATTTATAATTGACGCCATTCCCATTATCGTTGCCAACCTGATCACCATAACGTTAGCGGTTATCATCCTGGGATTGAAAATACGCTATAGATAAGCAATTCGCGTTTGCTCCAGTACTATTCATACGCGCCACCTTCAATAGACTGATTACATTGATTCACTCGTAAATACCGCTTTCTGGTTTTTCAACGATTCCGGAGCTTCGTATCGAGATAGATCATGTTTCTTGCGTCTGGACACTTGACCTTCCCCGATATTCATGCTATAGTCTTTTTTATGGCATCATCCTCTAAAAAAGCTATTTACGCAGCGCTGGTTGGTAACACTCTAATTGCGATCAGCAAGTTTATAGCGGCGATATTTACCGGCAGTTCGGCCATGCTCTCGGAGGGCATCCACTCCACGGTCGATACCGGCAATCAGATTCTTCTGTTGTATGGCTTAAAACGAGCCAACCGCCCGGCCAATGAAATCCACCCGTTTGGTCACGGTAAAGAGGTGTATTTCTGGAGTTTCGTGGTTGCCATATTGATATTCGCGGTCGGCTCGGGGGTTTCGCTATACGAGGGCATCCGTCACCTTCAGCACCCGAAGCAAATAGACTCTTTCATGCTCAGCTATATAGTACTTAGCCTTGCATTCGTGTTCGAGGCGGCCGCCTGGTTATTCGCGCTGCGGGAGTTCTCTAAAGTAAAAGGCAGACGGTCATATCTTGAGGCTGTTAAACGCGGCAAAGATCCCTCGATATTCGTGGTGCTATTTGAAGACTCCGCGGCGATGCTCGGTATTATCGTAGCTGTGCTGGGCGTGATGTTAACCCAGCTAACGGGCAATACGTCGTATGACTCTATCGCCTCGATTATTATCGGTTTGATATTAGGCGGCACCGCTATCTGGCTGGCTTATGAGACTAAAGGGTTGCTAATAGGCGAACGCGCCAATATTGAAGTAGTACAGGGTATACGCGAGATCGTCAATCAACAAGAGGGCATAATCAAAGCTAATGAGATACTCACCATGCATGTTGGGCCGGAGTTTATCCTGGTGAATCTCAGTATAGAGTTCGCCGATGAGATATCCGTAGTCGAGCTGGAGCAAATTATAGCCGGACTTGATAACAACATAAAGCAGTCTTTTCCCCATGTTAAGAAAGTATTCATTGAGGCGGAATCTTTACAGGCTATCACCAAACAAGAATAAATCTTTAATCATCTAACTTCTTATAGTGCGTATATTGCATTCTATTATCGGTCGCTACTTATGAATATTCTCATCATTTAAATGTATTATATCACTACTGTCCGGTCTTTTCATCTCGTTGCGAAGCGCTGCTTCGCAACGTGGCTTGTTTGCCGGCAGAATGCGCATTCTACATGATTCAAGAAGGTTTCCAAGCAGCGCTTGGAAACCAGAAAACCAAGCCTAACATCGGCAGGATATGTCAGGATGAATGATACGCTGAATAAAATAATTATATCGGAAAATATTTCTCATTAACAATTCCAAGGAGAAATTTAAAATTTAACGAAAAACACCGGACACTAGTGGTATTATATGATAGAGGAACTTAACGGAGGTGTATAAAATGTTAACGGCATTGATTTATCTGACATGCGCTTTCGTGACGATAAATATTCTGGCAACCATCCTGATTTTCAGAGAGCTTGATAAGAGAAATATCAAGATTAATATTTTTCTAGTTCGGATTTACATCTTTAAATACCTAAATCAATATAAAGAGATTACTATCGAAGAATCGGGAAACCCTGGCCTATTGTACTACCTGTGACTGGCCTCAATCAACTCGGCGGCGTTAGCCGTTCTGGGATTAATACTATTCAAGTTTAATTTGATCTGATACCCGGTCTTACCGGCAATCAAACTTATGTGCATCAGTGCTGATTGTTAGATTAAGAGTATAAAGTAATGGCAGGAGTTTAAAACCCCTGCCATCTTAAATTAGTATATCTGTTAAATCAGGTTCTACAATGTAGGTATTGTTGTTGTTATGAAATCAAATAAATCGGGATCGAGGCCATCACCGAAAACCGCAACTCCCTCATTATCGATATTCTCAGCCTCGTCATCATCAAGCTCACCATCGAGGTCAGTATCGGGAATATCATACCCCTGAATAAGACCATCACCGGTTGCATTACCTGATGCATCCAGTTCCATAACCAGGTAGCTTACATCCAGATCATTCCCTGATGTATCAATGCGCGGGGAAACCAGGTAACCTATCCCGGAGAACTCCATGTATCCTAAATCTCTGGTTTCGGGATCGCCACCCATCTCAGTATCCATCGTGCCATCATTATTGATAGTATAAGTAACTTCTACACCGGTTATATTAGCGCCGAAGTATGAATATGTGCTGCCGCCATCCTGGCCATCCGTATCGTAGTCTGCTTGCGATTCAACTGTAATCGTATCCTCATCCGCAACGAAACCGGCCATGCGAGTCGTCGGAATTAAATGAACATCCGATAAACCGGCATCTGTATTCCAATCCTCAGGATCAGGTGTAATTGTAGTTGATGGTAGTTCCTGATCAATTGCTGAGAAACGGATATAGTCATCGTTCATTTCCTGAATGACAATAGTAAGAACTTCGGGACTATCGCTTATATATTGCCGCGCTCTAATCGAATCTCCGTCATTATAAAAAACCAGACCATGTATAATACCCTCGGCTCCTAAAGCAGCGGTCATAACCTCCAGTTCAACGAAACCGGTATTACCATCGGTATAGGAGTTTGCAACCGCCCATTCTGTCGGGTATTCACTCCAGTCAAGCCTCTGCTCTAAAACGATATTGATTAAACCTGTATCATCCGTATCACCATCACTGCCCGAATCCAGCACAAGCTCAACACCAGCCTGCCACTTCGCTAAATCCTCATTATAGGTAATAGTAAAATTATGTGTAAGCGTGTAATCAACCTCATTATCAATGAAAGCCCCGGTATAAGTATCTTCCGTAGCCTCCGTCAGCTGAAGACTCACCTCATCATTGTAAACGCTATTCTCATTGACAACAAGCATGAGATTGTCTGTTACTTCAACAGCGAAAGTCTCGCCGACAAAACCAAAATCCGTGGCGTCCATTTCACCGGGAGTATCGTAACCGCTTTCAATAATTACACCAACATACTTGCCCGCAAGATCTCCGGTACCCGATGAAGTCGAATCATCATCACTACACGCGAAAAATAAACAAAGGGTTAATGGGATGATTAACAATGCTGCTTTCTTTGAGATACTAAACATAATTTCTCCTTTAAATTCTAACATTAAAATTGATTTACATTTTGAATCCTACTATTTAAAAGTTCGGCTATAGCTAATAATCCTTTAATAGCCAATTTCAGGATATTTTAATACTATTGAATCAGAAAATAGTCTTTCAAGAGACTATAATGAGTTTTGCTGAGTGTACTCGTGAAACCCGGTTTTTACACATACATTTCTATTAATTTAATAATTGATATAAACTCTAACTTATGCTATAGATTCCAAATGTCTAACTGCTTATTTTGCCAGATAGCCGCCGGAGAAAGAACCTCGATAAAGATATACGAGGATGATGAGCTATTCGCTTTTCATGATATCAACCCGCAGGCGCCAACTCATATTCTGGTTATCCCCAAAAAGCATTACGAAACTATCGAGGACACACCACCTGAATTATTAGGCAAGATGACCTCCAAAGCTGCCGAGCTGGCGGTCGAGTTGGGTGTATCCGCCAAAGGCTATCGCACGGTGATTAACTGTCGCGAACATGGCGGGCAATCGGTATATCATGTACATCTTCATTTACTTGGTGGTAGATGGCTTCACTGGCCGCCCGGATAGTAAGTTTTGGCAAATACAATCAATCATTAATAACCAATTATACTGATAAAACATCAGATATAGTATCCTTTTCTCGCAGCAAACCATTCAAGGGCACACGGATTCATACGGTAGCGATGATTTGAACTTCGAATTATCGGAAAAAGAGCTGAAGCGGTAAAATCTTATCTTTTAGCTAATATGGTAATGGATGAATCGAGAATAACATCCGAGGGTTTTGGCGAAACTAAACCAATCGCCAATAATGAAACCTCGGAAGGAAGAGCGAAAAACAGGAGAATCGATATAGTCATCCATCCTGACTTTCCGGAATAAACTAGTTTGCAGAACAAGATCGCTGAATATCCAGGTTGGCAAATATCACATTACCCGCCACCTTTGTAAATATTGGGATATGGAGCCTGGGAAAATCAAAAGCGAGACAAAAAACAATTGTCTACTAAAAAAACTGCCGGATATATTATACGGCAGTTTTTTTATTGTTACAATTTAATCAAGTATGTAAAAGTATTTTAATTATTTCTTGAGTTCCGCCCGTCCACTGGCCGTTCCAACCGTTATTAGCGGCTCATTATCATTCAATTTCACTGTTTTACGAACATACCACTGGCCGTTTTTACGATACTCTTCCTCGTTATCGAAATCGAGGTCGGAACGTATATGGCCGTTACGTCTTTTGGCGGACACCTCGAAAAACCCGACCATCTTGTTGCCGTTATAATCCAGGCTGGCGTCACCGGAGGCCGAACCTACTTTGATATCATCCTTGGGGCTTTCGCCAAGTACTATCTTGACATCGCCGGAGGCCGAACCGAAATCACAGTATCCATTGACCAAAACATCGCGACCCGTAATATCTCCGGAAGCGGTATTTATCTTACTCCTCTCATCTATCTTGATATGCCGAATGGAGAAATCACCCGAGGCGGAGTTGATATCGAACTCACCGGAACAATCTTCGAGAGTGTAATCACCGGAGGCGGTATTGAGATCGAAAATGCCTTTGCAGCTGTAAATATTATAGTCACCCGAGGCTGTACTTCCCGAGAATTCGCCCTCGATATCCTCGATGGTCATATTTCCTGAGGCGGAGTTGAATTTGATTTCGGTGCCGTTAGGTACGGTTAAAGTCCAGGTAATTCTGCCGCTGTTAGATTCGTATATACGCTCTTCTAATCTCAGAGATCTGCCGCGATCCCTGAATATAGGTTCGAAAGAATCCCGGGGGCGAACATTCGCATCGACAACGACCTTTATCTTATCCGATCCCCCCTTTCGGATCTCGACATCGCCGGAGACAGTTTCGATAATCACTCTCGCTTTAGGATCAAACTCCCTGACTATCTCATCAGCAAGAGCCTGCACCGCCCCCAATAGCAACATAACAACAATCACGGATGCTATCATTTTAACTTTAATTTTCATTATATCCTCCTGAATCTATTAGATTTTCAAAGTAAGTATCATTCGACTGATTTATATACGAAATTATTAGTTTTTGGTTTCGTTTTAACTAAAGTGATGAAATGTATTAACTTACATACTGATTAAATATTACGTTCTAACTGACGACAACTTCAATAATAGAGATATCCATTGATTATAACCAGGGAGATGAAATGAAGTTCAAGATCGTATTACTACTAAGCATTCTGCTGTTTATAGGATGTGATGATAATGGGACAGAGCCGACTGACACGGCATTTTCAAACCCGGCCCCGGCCGATGGCGCTACTATAACAAGTTTAAATTTTGTATTTGATTGGGAAGCCGATGATCTTCCCGCCGGTACTCGTTATGATTTTTATCTTGGCACGAACACAAATCCACCATTGGTATCAACCGATTTAGATCAAAGCGAGCTACTTACAATCTGGCAAAGACAGGCAATCGCAGCGGAGTTCCTGCAGGAAATCCATGACGCGGAGCAAGTGTATAGAGATCAGGAAGACACTTACATTTATAATGGTGAAATCGTACACCCCGGCATTCCTGATTATTGGGAACAATATTTAAACTTAGTGATGGATTCCCTTGACGTGTATTCATATCGCATGCAAAACGATGCCGACCATTTTACCTGCACCGCAACCGCTAATTTGGATAATGATGATACTATCGACACCTGGAAAATAGATGAGAACAATTACCTGGTACACACTATTGAAGATATAGACAATCCATTCGAACCGGGCGGCACTTACTATTGGAAAGTAGTTGCCAGAAGCGGAGATAACGATTCACTCGTTAGCGACACCTGGCATTTTAGCGTACAGCCCAGCGATCAGGTATTGACACTGGTATCCCCGGCAAATAACGCCACAGGTGTAACGGATGATTTCGTTTTCCAATGGGAATTCGATGGATTGGCTACCAGTCTCGTAAGCTTCGATGTCTATTTCGATACTACCAGTGATCCCTCCAGGACGATTAGAAATTACGATAATACGATTTGCGCTACACCGTGGAAACTTCAAGAAATAACACAGCAAACACTACTTGAACTTCATGATCGTCAGGAATATTATCATTCAGTAAATGATACTTATTTTGGCAATGGAGTAACCTTTTCGAACTCTAATCCCGGGAATATGATTTCAGAATATCACATAATATTATACCCGCTTGATATATACTCATACACGATTGTCGCAAGTGAAAACGTCTATACTTGCTCAGCGACAGCGAATCTCGATTATATTGATGCCATTGTTGACACCTGGTCAATTGATGAAACCGGTACTATAACCCATACTGTCGATGATGAGCCGGTGGCATATCAATCGAATACTACGTACTACTGGAAAATCGTGGCCAGGTACGGCAATAATCAATCGCTGACCAGTGATGTTTGGAGTTTTACCACCGAGTGAAACGCTCAATGATGCAAATTGCACGGCCGGGATAACCACCCCGGCCTTTTTGTTTCAACTTTTTACAGCGATTCGATAGAGTAAAGGCATAAAATGCGTTGTCTCTAAGAATGAGAATTTCCCGGCTCTAACACTTATCCAGCCGCTATAACGCCTCTACAAAAGTCTAAAAGTAACTCTATCCAGTAGAGATATCTTTTATGATAGTCCGTAAATTGTTATCAGCCATAATGACAGGTTACTTCTCCCCTCATAAAGGCTATGGTTGGGAAAGTATTCTACGATCGCCGAGGCATCGAAACGAAAAATAAAACAACTAACTTTATTTACGAATGAAAATATCGGATTTCAGTTTCACCCTATTAATGTTTTGTATTTCATCAAGTTACAGCGCTATTAAACCCGCAACTCAGACTGACGATAACCTTTAAAGAAATATTATAAAATACAACAAAAGGAGACAAGGATGAAATTCACAATCGTATTACTATTGGCCATGTTGTTGTTTATCGGTTGTTCCGAGAACTCTACCGCTCCAGTCGGACCATCAATCACTGATCCTTCCCCGGCTGACGGCGTTACTGATTTAGGTCGTGGTATTACTTTCGAATGGAATGTACAGGGTATGCCCTCCGATTCCATCAAGTATGATTTTTATTTCGGTACAACGAATAATCCATCTTTAGAATATGCCAACCTGACCGAAACCGAATTAATCTCCGCCTGGCAGCGATGTGATATTGCCCAGAATTTCCTTAATGATGTTTACGATGCCCAGGTCGATTACCACACTCAAAACGCCACTTATACCGGCAACGGAGATATCGCCTCCGCTGGTGAACCTAATTCTTTCTCGACGAGCCTCGATTTGACTGTCGATGCTAATGATGTTTACTCCTACGCGATAACCAGCGACGCTAACTCGTTTACATGCACGGCAACCGCTAATGTCGATAACGATGCTTCTATCGATACCTGGACAATCGATGAGAGCGGCACGCTTTCACACACGGTCAATGATATATCTTTTGGCTTCGAGGGGAACACTACTTACTACTGGAAAGTAGTTGCCTGGTATGGTGATGACTTCGAGTATGAAAGCGATGTCTGGAGTTTCACTTCTATGAGTAACTCGATGGAAATCAATACTCTTGAGTTTATTGACTAATCCATAGCAGAAAACCAGTTGAATATCCTTAAAGAGGTGTCAGGTATCATTGCCCGACACCTCTTTTCTTTTTGGTTTCCCGGTTTCCAAGCGCAGCCTGGAAACCTTCTCGAGTCATGAAAAACGCGCATTCTGCCGGCAAACAAGCCACGTTGCGAAGCGGCGCCTCGCAACGAGATGGAAAGGCCGGACAGTGGTGATTCTAATTACTATCCGCAAGCAATATACATGATTCTACCAGGCGAATGAACTCCGCCCTGTAGCCCATCGGATCATTACCTTTGCTACTTTTAGCCAGTTTCAATGTGTTACTGAATGTGGCATCGCTTTTGAACTTGGAATCGCGCAACAACATCCCGAATTGTGCCACGGCCGAGGAGAACCTGAAATTATCCGAGGTTTTACTTAACGCGCGACCGTTATCGATGATAGGGCTGGTGATTAATTTACTCTTGTCACCGTCAGGTTGTTTGTATCGAAGTTTCAATGTCATCAACTCCGGGCTTCCAAGCGCCTCGGAATCGATATTGACATTCTGGTATTTTAAACCGTCATCATCATTTAGTACTTTATCTATGTCCCGAGGTACTATCTCATACAGAGCAGTCACTGTATGTCCGGCGCCAATCTCGCCGGCATCCTTGGTGTCATCCTCGAAATCCTCGCGATTCAAAAGGCGGTTCTCATAGCCGACCAGTCTGTACGATTGTACCCGGGCGGGATTGAATTCTACCTGTATTTTAACATCCTTGGCAATTGTGAACAGCGTACCGCCAATCTCGCTGACTAACACTTTACGAGCCTCCTGGATATTATCGATATAAGAGTAATTGCCGTTGCCCCTGTCAGCCAGTTTCTCCATCTTGGAATCTTTAATATTACCGGTACCGAAACCAAGCACGGTCAGGAACACGCCTTTCTCGCGTTTCTCCTCAATCATTCTGACAAGTTCGCCATCACTGGAGACGCCGACATTGAAATCACCATCGGTAGCCAGTATCACCCGGTTGTTGCCTCCCTTGATGAAATTATTCTGCGCCTCGTTATAAGCCAGTATGATTCCCGCTCCACCGGCGGTGCTGCCTCCCGCTTGAAGTCTCTCTATCGCGTTTAAAATCCTCTCTTTCTGATCCCCCGGAGTGGATTTCAAAACCAGTCCGGCCGAACCGGCATAAACGGCTATAGCCACTCTGTCCTCGGGGCGAAGCTGATCGACAAGTAACCGGAACGAGGCTTTTAGAAGCGGCAGTTTATTCTGCATGTTCATCGACCCCGAGACATCAAGCAGAAACACGAGATTACTGGCAGGCATATTCTCCAGTTCGATATCCTGACCTTTCAGGCCGATATGCACGAGGCGATGACCGCTGTTCCATGGACAGGAGGATATCTCCGTGTTTACCGAAAACGGTTGATCGTTAGCGGGCTGGAGATAGTCGTAGCTGAAATAATTTATCATCTCCTCGATACGCACGGCATCTTCGGGCGGTAAAGAACCGCTATTGATAAATCGTCTGACATTGCTGTACGAGGCCGCATCAACATCGATGGAAAACGTTGACAGCGGATTTTCGATAACATCCTTGAACGTGTTTTCGGATTTGAAGTCGTACTGCTCAGTATTGTGATACGGATAATCCATTTCACAACGGTGGGCTGCGTAAGGCGACGGAGAAGCCGGACCCGACAAATTTGAAGCAGCTTTTTCATCACCTACATAAGAAATTTCACCGCGTTTTTTAGGCGAATCAATAACCCCGCCTTTTCTGTGATCCTTGGAACTACTGCAGGCAATTAGAATTGCGATCAACACCAATACACCTATGAAAAAGATTACCCTTTTCATCCGATCCTCCAATGTTAAGTTTTATTCGTTTCTGGAATATATTACGGCGCGGGGAAAATGTTTATTCCATCTTTTTAAAATTGGCTAAAATCGTCGATTACAGCGGGATCTAACACAGTATACCTCAGTAAGATTCGCCATATAATCACAATTCTCCCGTATGGGAAGAACTCAGGATTTAAATTTCCTGAACTGATAATAAACAAATTGATTTGCCAATCCGGGAAATTGCTTATATTAGAGTCAGGCTAAAATCTACTACTAGGGTAATCGTTTGTGAAAATAAATAATTCGAGATCAGAAAAAAAATCTTTTATTACGCTTCCAAAACATGATGATGAAAACGTCACGATTCTCGAATTTTTGATTAAACACTTTCCGCATATAAAAAAGGAAACATGGCTGGAAAGAATCAATAATGGATCAATCTCGGATCCCGGCGGAAATCCTATCAATCTCAAAACCATTTACAAAGCGGGTATGAGATTATCGTATTACAGGGAAGTTCCTGATGAGATAATCATCCCATTTAAAGAAAAGATTCTTTTTCAAAATGATCATCTGGTGGCTGTCTGTAAACCACATTTTCTGCCGGTTCAACCATCAGGGCCTTATGTTAAAGAATGCTTATTAAACCGCCTGCTGAAAAGCTTACATAACGATAATCTGGTTCCATTGCACAGGATTGATCGTGAAACAGCCGGCGTGGTCATATTCTCGGCTTGTAAGGAATCTCGAAATGATTACCATCAATTATTCAGATCAGGCAAAATCAGAAAAGTATATGAGGCTATCGGCACCAAACCCACGGGCAAAACTACAGGAGAGTGGTTGATCGAAAATCGAATAGAGGAATCCGAGAATTGGCCATTGATGAAAAACTGCGATGGCCCGGTAAATGCCAGGACTAAAATCAAGGTAATCGGCGAGAAGGATGATTTGATGAAATTCAGGATCGAGCCCTTGACCGGCAAAGGGCATCAGATTCGCCTTCACCTGCAGGTTATAGGCAGCCACATTATCAATGACCGTTACCACCCCCGGCTTCTAAGCGAACGATCGGATGATTTCAATAATCCGCTCCAGTTGATCGCCAGGGAAATGGAATTCGATGATCCGATAAGCGGCAAACATCATGATTTCAAATCATCGAGAAAGCTACTTTTCTGATATCTGACTATTGACTCGTTTCTCATATAAACCATCATTCGCAAATTACCAGGCTAACACCCGGGCATAATTAATTATAGCTTGCTATATGGTGGACAATCTTTTAATCTTCTCCAAGAGAAATACCTGATTCTCGATGATTAGATAGAAAAACAATCAGGAGAAATGTCGTGAAGAAAATTTATATCAACTATAAAAAAATATTCTGGGGTATACCAACTGGTCTACTCCTTATATACCTGGCGCTTCTCATTCCGCCGCCTGAACACTCGCCGCAGCCTCCGGGAGAGATCAGCCCGTTTATATGGGATCAGGACGAATATTGGATATATCTCGAATCGTCATTCGTACGGGCTAAAGAGTTGGACTCAGTATCGCTTCATGATTCTATTAGTGTGGAACTGGAGCGTATATCGAACTCACTTGATTTACTTTATAGCACCGATCTTGAACCTGGCTCCCCCGCCTTGTCATCCATAGAAAAAAACTTTTTCGAGCTATGCCCGTTAATAGGAGCCCAGTCCGAGCATCTGCCGAAATTAATAGAACTGCGCAACAAGTTAAGACAGGCAGTCAAAGATCAGTCATCAAAATGGGATATGAACTCCGAGGAAACACGGGACAGGCTATATCGCTTGTTGTTCGGTACGCGTACCGCTATCGAGGAAGTCATCCTGCAATCACCGGAATCATCTTTCCCTGCCCTTACGATAGCCTGCGATGAGCCATCGATGACACCTGAGGCGGAGATTCTCGGTATAAAAATTCACAGCGGTGATATACTGGTCTCTCGAGGTGGCGCTCCGACCTCAGCGCTTATCGCTCGGGGTAACGATTACCCCGGCAATTTCTCGCACGTTGCCCTGGTTCATGTTGATGAAACCACCAACGAGGTATCGATTATAGAATCGCATATCGAGTGCGGTGTCAAGCTTGCCACTATCGATCAATACCTGGATGATTACAAGCTTCGTATTCTGGTATTGCGAATGAGAGCCGATACCCCCCAGTTGGAATCCGATCCGATGTTGCCTCATAAAGCCGCTGAGATAGTATTGAATCGAGCATTAATCGAACATATACCCTACGATTTTGAGATGAATTTTAACGATGGCGGTAAGCTGTTCTGTTCGGAGGTGGCCTCGAACGCTTACTCTCAGATGGGCGTGACGCTGTGGATGGGAATATCGAACATCTCATCCTCTGGTGTGCGCTCGTGGCTGGCGGCATTCGGTGTGAAACATTTCGAGACGCAGGAGCCGTCCGATCTGGAATACGACCCACAGCTTCGAGTAGTAGCCGAATGGTACAATCCTGAATCGCTTTTGAAAGACCATCTCGATAACGCGGTCATAGATATTATGTTGGAGGATGCCAACAACGGCGAGATGCTCGAATACGACTGGTACAAGCTGCCTATAGCTCGGGTGGCTAAAGCCTATTCCGAGGCAAAAAACCTGTGCGGCGGAATCGGTCCGATACCGGAGGGCATGAATGCTGTCGCAGGCTTGAAAAACGAACGTTTCTCTAAAAAGCACGCTGCTATCAAAGCCCGATTGATACGATTAGCGGAGGAATTCGAGGCCGATCGAGGATACAATCCACCGTACTGGGAGATGGTTAAGTTGGCTAAGCAGGCCCGGGTTGAGATCGAGTAGCGCCATTCCAGCCAATCCGCTCCGCATATCCTATTGACAATCAAACCTCTCTTTATTATCTTTGAAATCTTTGAAATCGAAAAGTGGAACCCTGGAGGAATAAATGAAGGAATACTCTGTCGACAAAATCAGAAACATAGGAGTTGCCGGCCATGGCACCACGGGTAAGACCTCGCTGGTAGAGGCTATGCTCTATGCTGGTAAGGTCATCTCGAGGTTGGGCAGTATCGATGCTGGTAACACGGTCACGGATTATACCGAGGACGAAATCGAACGTAAGATATCAATTAACACGGCTTTAGGCCATGTAGATATAAAAGGTACAAAAATCAATATTATAGATATGCCCGGCTACGCCGATTTTTACGGCGAGGTCATGGGTGGTCTTCGCGCTGCTGATACCGCTGTAATAGTGGTAAACGGTGTCACCGGCGTCGAGGTCGGTACCGAGGGGGTCTGGCGGACTACTAATCAATATGATATGCCCCGCTCCTTCTTCGTAAACCGTATGGATAAAGAAAATGCCAATTATTTAAGCTGCGTTAATGCTATTCAGGAAAATTTCTCCAATCATGCCATGCCGTTCGTGCTCTCCTGGGGTGATGGTCTCGAGTTTAAGGGCATAATCGATTTGGTAAGCATGAAAGCAATGAAATTCGGCAAGGACGGCAAAGCCGAATCCGAGGATATCCCGGCCGATATGAAAGACGCCGCCCAGGAATGGCACGATAAGCTGGTCGAGGCTGCCGCCGAGTCGGATGAAGAGTTGATGGAGAAGTTTTTCGATGCCGGCGAGCTAACCGATGATGAACTGACCGCTGGTTTACGTAAAGGCATTGCCGATCGCTCTATCTCTCCGATATTCTGCGGCTCTGCCACATTGGTTGCCGGTGTCACTAATTTCCTGGATTCGGTCGTCAGATTTTACCCTGCTCCCGATTACAAGGGCGAGGTAACGGCTTTGTTAGGCGATAAAGAGGTTACCACCAAGGTTTCCGTCGATGAGAAACCATCATTGTTCATTTTCAAAACAATCTCCGAGCAGCATGTCGGCGAACTTTCGTTTTTTAAAGTTATCTCAGGCAAAATCAGTACTGGTGATGACGTAATGAACACTCGTAAACGTGATTCCGAGAGAATCGGTACCATATATTTCTTGAACGGTAAAGAGCGAACCGAGGGCGGCTCGATTGTCGCTGGAGATATAGGCGCGCTGGTTAAACTAAAAGCCACCCGCACCTGTGATACTCTAGCCACCAAGGGTTCCGAGATACAGTATCCTCCGATAGAATTCCCCAGTCCCTCCATTCAGTTGGCAGTCAATGCCAAAGCGAAAGGTGATGAGGACAAAATCGCCAGCGGCCTGAACAAGCTCAGCGAGGAAGACCCCACTATCAAGGTGATCCTGGATGGCGAATTGCATCAGACATTGCTCGAGGGACAGGGCGAGCTTCACCTGGATGTTATCACCGGTCGTTTGAAAAAACGTTTCGGCGTTGAGGTAGAGCTTGGCAAACCGCGTATCCCCTACCAGTCATCGATTCGCAAAAAAGTCGAGGTGCAGGGCAAGTTCAAACGTCAGTCTGGTGGACGCGGTCAATACGGCGACTGCTGGCTTCGCATGGAGCCTCTCCCTCGCGGCGGTGATTTCGAGTTCGTGGATGCCATCGTTGGTGGTGTTATCCCCGGCAAATTCGTCCCGGCGGTGGAAAAAGGTATCATAGAGGCCCGTCAAGAGGGCGGCCTGGCCAAGACTAAAGTGATCGATTTCAAAGTTACCTGTTATGATGGCTCTTATCACAGCGTTGACTCCTCCGATATGGCGTTCAAAATCGCCGGTTCGATGGGATTCAAATCCGCTTACGAGCAATCCGATCCGTATTTGCTCGAGCCGATTTTCAATGTCACGATCAGAGTGCCCGAAGAATACATGGGTGATGTCATGGGTGATGTCTCCTCCCGTCGCGGCAGAATCATGGGTATGGATCCTGACGGCAAGAGCCAGATTATCCGCGCCCAGATACCTCAGGCCGAGATGTATAAATACTCAACCTCGCTTCGTTCGCTCACCCAGGGACGCGGAACGCATAATCGAGAATTCTCGCATTACGAGGAAGTTCCGCGCGAGATCGCCGAGAAGGTAGTAGCCGAAATCGAAAGAGAAAGCGGCGAAACCGAGGAGAAGTAATATCGAAATATAATAGCGGATTGTGGTTGGTTCGCTATATTGATATAACCCGCCCGGTTAACGCCGTGCGGGTTTTGTTTTATCTATGTTTTAGATACCAATACCATGAAGAATCGGAAATATCCTCTCGATTGATCGAATCGAAACAAAGTTTCTAGAATACGGGACGTTCGCAAATCGGAGTTTGGGAACGAGAATATGATTTGGCCTATCACTTATCCCGTGCGTGTTTATCCACCATGCCTCTGTACACCCAGCCCTCGATAGCGACAGCTTTACCAGTCTCATCTATTTCGAAATGAAATCGCCAATCAGTGTTATCCTGAAGTCCGAACCATCCCGGTTTCAATGGATAGAGATATCGTTCGGGATTAGAGCTGCCATCACGACGATAGTATAGCGTATCGTTTTGTACTCTCAAATGACGGGGGCCATAATCCCCGGCGTACACTGATAACTCCAAGCCGGTAAGCTTAAGTGGATTTTCGCGCGCGTTCAGCTCGGTACTTATCCATTCGAGATGCTTTTTAGCGCTACCGTTGCTTGAATCTATCTCGAGCCCTCGCTTATAATATGTCGCAGCCGAATCAAGTTCACCTGCTACCATACATGCCTCAGCGTAACTATCCCACACATTGGATGATTTAGGATACTCCTTTACATTGTATTGAAATAGAGAGATAGCTTCACCAATACGATTATCATTCAAAAATGTATATCCAATATCATTGATAGTTAGCTCATTTACATCATCGTAATCTTCACCATTATATTCATCGATGTGCTTCATTGCAGCTTCGACTCCATTGTCAATGGCAGAGAAAATAAAGCGCATTGATGGCGAGTTGTAAGCCGGATATTCGAGATAATTATTTGCATGCTCTTTACCTCCCAGGCATTTTTCCACCAACTCATCCAGGATACTAATTCCGTAGAAACTATTCGTAAACCACACAATTCCGCATTTTTGTTTTTCATAGGCAAGAACAAAGTTACGATAGATACCGTAGTCTCCCCATTGCCAGAACGCCATACCGTTCGAATCACTCTGCCTGCCGAATCCCAAACTCCAGGACAGATGATCATCAATTTCTATTTGAGGAGAAAGCATCGAGGTAGTTTCATCGCTTTCTAACTGCTTATTATTTAGAATCGCGCAGATGAACTTAGCGAAATCAGTAGCCGTGGTATACATAGAGGCCGCCGCGTTCGCACGAGACCATCGGCGATGCACCTGTGGAACACCGAACATATCATGACCGTTAGCCGCGGTTTGCTCGTATTCATCCCGCCATACCAGCGAGGTTTCAGTCATCCCCAGAGGATCGAGAACTCGCTTTTTAGCAATTTCATCTAGCGTTGCTCCCTCCATATACTCTATAACAAGCTGAAGAAAACGATATCCCGAAGCGGAATACTTAAATTCTTTACCCGGCTCGAATAAAAGAGGATAGTACTCATCGATCGGTTTGCCATGCGGCATTCCGGCTGAGTGACTTAATACATGACGAGCTGTGATTTTCTCGAACCAATCCCTGCGGAAACCTGGTCGATCTAAAGGATGGGTTAAAACTGAATCGGCAATTAATTGCTTTGGTAGATACTTTACCAGCGGCTTATCCAAATCAAGCTTACCCTCTTTAGCATATAGAAGAGCAATGTAGGCAAATAACGGCTTTGTCATCGATGCCGCTTCGAAAATAGTCTGCTTATCGCATGGCTCTCCGGTAGAATCGTTTTTAACACCGAAAGCATCCGCCCAGACAATCTCTCCATCCTGTATAATTGCAGCCGACAAGCCGGGAATACGGGCTTTAGCCATCAGATCAGAAATTTCATTCTGCCATTTTTGTGGGTATGGCTCGGTAATAAGCGCGGGGACATTATCCGCTGTAGCTGGAAAAGAAAGAACGATAAAAGAAAACAATGCTAGATAAACTCCAACACTACTTTTAGCGATTATAGATTTCTGCTTATTCAATTGCTCCTCCAAAGAAACTTGCGTGGATTAACAGCTTTACCACATCTACGAAAACTATTACTATATGTTTCGAGCATTAGCCTAAACATCAAGAATTGTATTATCTCAGTACCTGATTCTGCTCGGTTATAGTTTGGTTGATTAATGAATTTTATTTATGATAATCTCATAAAAATGTTATATATCAATATGAACAATCTCAAATCATTCGCTAAAAATCTCAAAAACGAGATAGCGCTGTATCGTACGGTCATGCGTGATTCCCGCACCCCGTGGCTGCCCAGAGCAATCCTATTTTTAGCAGTCGGATATTTCCTGATGCCATTCGATCTTATACCCGATTTTATTCCTGTCATAGGACATCTTGATGATTTGATAATTATTCCGCTACTAATTTATCTGGCTCTCAAGATGATTCCATCATATATAGTTGATGACTGCCGGACGCAGTTAACAAACTAAGCCGATTGAATAAACGGGAGGTAACCATGCTAACGAACCCTGTTATAGACGCCATAATGAATCGTAAATCCGTACGCAACTATAAAGATGATGTCCCATCCAAGGAGGTTATCGAAACGATAGTGCGTGCCGGCCAACAGGCGCCGTTTGCCGCGCAAATGGGCAGCGTTATACTAACCCGTGATAAAGAGCATATCCCCTGGGGCGCGCCTATATCGTTCATATTCTGCATGGACTCCCATCGCATGGAGCTTATCATGAAAAAACGCGGCTGGGAGATGATAACAAACGACCTGTTCATGTTTCTGTTAGGCATACAGGATGTTACCCTGATGGGTGAGAACATGGTGATCGCCGCCGAGAGCCTGGGATTGGGCAGTTGCTATATCGGCATGGTGCCCTACGAGGCCGAGGCGCTGGCCAAACGTCACAAGTTACCAAAACGCGTGTTCCCACTGGTGCAACTTGTCATGGGGTACCCCGATGAGGACAAGCCGATCCGCCCGCGATATCCTCTCGGTTTTACCCTGTTCGAGGATGAGTACCCGGAGTTTACCGATGAGGAAATTGATGAGGCTATGCAGACAATGGATGAGGGTTATCTGGCCCAGGATTATTATCGCGACGGCAATATCATGATCGATCTTAAAGGTAACAAAGAGGAAACGTTCACGTTCGATACCTACAGTTGGACCGAGCATATCTCCCGTAAATGGGGACAGTGGTTCAAAGAGCTCGACCCCATAAGGAAACAGTTCGAAAAGCGTGGGTTTGAAATTTAACTGAGTAATCTAAATAGCTGGAAGATTCCTTGAGGCTGTCCGCCGGCTTTTATTAGCAGGCAGACCGGTTGGGGCACGAGGACGTACCCCAATCACGTGTCTTTCGGGGCTGCCTCTTCTTGCCTGCCATATAGGAATAAAAGGATACCGATATGCCAATAGAACATCACGAAAATAACCGCAAACGCTGGAATATTATGACAGACCTGCATGTGAACCATCCATCGTATAAAACAAATCAGGTCATCGAGGGCGGTTCCTCGCTATATCACCTTGAAAAAGAGGCGCTGGGTGATGTCACCGGCAAAAAGCTTCTCCACCTGATGTGCCATTTCGGGCTTGATACGCTCTCCTGGGCGCGCGAGGGAGCTATCGTAACAGGCGCGGATATATCAGACCGGGCTATAGAGGTAGCCAACGAGGTGAAAGCCAGGGCGGGCCTGAAAGCAGAGTTCATCCGTTCCGATCTGTTTGATTTGCCGAATGTTCTTTCGCAAAAATTCGATATCGTGTATCAATCGTACGGTACATTAGGCTGGCTTGCTGATGTAAACAAGTGGGCTGAGATTGTGTCTCATTTCCTTCAACCTGATGGTATATTATACTTTATCGATTCTCATCCAGTTGTTTACCCCGCTTATGATCCGGCCGAGGACTATTTCTGTGATGGGCCTTTAGTCTATCCTAACGAGCCGGACTACTGCGAGACAGACACGATTATCGAGGGAGATAGTATCGAGTATCAGTACACGGTTTCTCAGATATTCAATGCCCTTATCAATGCTGGGCTAAGGATAGAGCGCCTGGGCGAGTATCCATTCAGTTTCAACAATTACCGGGATGACTGGATACAACATGATGATGGCTACTGGTATCCCCCGGATGAGTCGAAGAAGTTTCCACTGATGCTGGCGGTGAAGGCCCGGAAGGTGTAGTTAGTTTAAACAAGCTGATAATTACTTGAACCGCATCAGATCATCTTTATCGAATGCCCATTCCAGTGTCCGAAGCTTACCCTCGAAATCGAGATTAAACCATGCCCCTAAAAGCGGCCTTTTAACTATATGAATACTCTGGGCAGGCATATAACTTTGAGCCAACAGAAAGACTTTTCCCCCCGTCTCTCGATTTTCAGCCATATCAATCACTATCATGGCGTGGCCCGGAAATCCGCCCTCTATGAAAACATCACCGATTCTCATATCGGTTATATCATCAACCGTATTTAATTCTTTGCTTAATGAATATGAACCTGCATAGGTGAATAGTATCTCCAGATACTTTTTGAAAATACCTCTATTATCAGTTCGTTTTCCTTTTTGGATCCATCGTACAACATTGCCCTTTATAACTGGAGTTTTACCCTCAAGCCATTCAGAATAGCAGAATTTATCACCACTGGTAAAATTGAAGGCGATTAGGTCATAATCCTTTTTCGAGTAAAAATACTCACACCGTAGACGTAAGACAGCATCGGCGCATTGCTGAAGGTCCTTCTCGCCTATATCGATATCGATAACCGCAAAATTAGCCAGTTGCATGAATTTCTTTCTACCATCATGATAATAGATTGGAGGATTGCCTGGCTTTAAAGGCAGGTTTTGGAGCCACTCAGAGAAACTACCAGACTCGGTAGAAATTCTCGTGAAATCATCAGGAGGGTTTATGCGATTAACTAGACTTGAGGCAGAGTCGTTATCTGTCAACCATGGATAAACTAATTCTTGCGAATAAACTGAAATACACAACACTAGTAAAATCAGCAATGTGAACAGATTCCTCATACTTATTATTTAATATCAATAAAATAAAAGTTCAATGTAAAAAAACCTGCCGGATCTCTCCGGCAGGCTCTGGCGGTTTTTCATGCCGTTTTAATTACGACATTACGTTAAACGATGATTACTAGTCACAATGGCCGGGGCCAATTACTCCATTGTTGTAATCATCAAATATATCCTTAAGCTGGATGACCTCACCCCTCATATCATTATCTAAATCATCCCAGTCGTTCCAATCGTACATGGCCAGGAACGCGTCGACTTCCGCGATAGCATCAGCGACATCATCACCACTGGCGCCATTGGCCAGGTTGAGTTTCGCGCCCAGTAACTGGGCGTAAAGCTTGGTGACCCCGTTGGAATTACGGCCGTAGGTTTTCATCTTCAATACATCCACGGCCATCTCGGCGGTATCGATATACAGGCTCTTGTCGCCGTCCGCATCGCCTAGCCAAATCGGCAGTAGCGGCGTTACCATGTCGGCCTGATGTTTCATGCCGGCGTGATTCTTCCAGTAACCGATTGTGCCGGTGCAGCCCTCCGGCTCTGGTTCGCCCTCAATATCGAACCAGAGAAGGCTTTGTTTCTCGAGGTTGTTGTCTGCGGCAAAACCGGTAAATAACGTTGTCTCGAAACCGAAGTTAATATCCGGCTCGGCCTGAGATATATAGGCATCCGCCTCGGCGATGATATACTCGGTTACGCTATCACCATTTAGCATGTAGGTAATCATCAGGTAAGGCTCGTTTATGTAAGCTTCACGGCTGTGGTAAATACCACGCGGATATGGAATGATCTCTTGATCGAGCAACACGCCATAATCGGTATAATCACCGCTTATCCAGCCCATGACTGTCGCGCTCAAATCGACACTGCGCCAATCGTTGGCATCACACTCGAACGAATCCTCGATAGCGGCATCATAAGCGCCACCGAAATTATTCCAGGTCACTGCGCCCTCATCCCAGGCGGATGTTACCCTGTGGACATTCACGGTCTGGTTACTGGGAATCGCAATGTAGATATTCAAAGTTGCAGACTCGAACACGGCGCCATCGGGTAATACCCACAACGCTAATGAGCCGGGAGACTCTAATTCTACAGGATTGTTGCTATTTTCGCAGCCGGTAATCATCATACCGATCATTAAAGCTAATACTACATACTTTACCATTCTCTTCATTCCCTCTCTCCTGTCTATCTAATACAGTTTGTTTTGCGGAAAAAGTGAAAACATCAGACATTACTATGCAATGTTTTTCAGTTAACCCCCGTTTTCCTTTTAACTAAGTTACTATGTAATAATAAATTTCTTAAACCTCGTTTTAACTAAAATGCAAATAACATGCCCGTTAATTTCTCGTATCTTGTTACGTTATAAAGGATTAATGGCACATATTAAAGATTTCTCCATAATTACAGTCTTCAAGATAATACTTCCGGCGACCAGCCGGCTGGATGAATAATACTCCCAGCATCACTTGAAACGGATGCCAAAATGGTGCAGATACGATCAGATAAAACATAGCAGCCCCCTTCTTGCCATATTATCATTATACCTGAACACCAATAATACTTTCATCCAGCCAGACATGATCACCAGCCCCCGCTGTTTGGACTATAATTTCTTTTCCCAGAAATTAATCATTATGAGAGATGGAATAGCATTCTGATTGTAAACGGCGATTATAAAAAAAGCCAATAATCCCTCTAAAAGTATTGAATTTACCAGGTTAGCCTCCCCTTTAAAATTCGCTATATTGTTTAATATTCAAGGTGGGAAAATCAGTAATTAACCCATATTAAGCCATTAAATCGCGAAAACAACTAAACGCCAATCGATTTAACTAAGCCATTAGCGGGTCAATATTACTTCAATACAACTATTATTACGCTTAGTGATTTCTCACCTCAAATTACTTTATGTCATTATATATATAAATGTTATTTTGTCAAGCACTTTTTTATGATATCTTTATCATTAAGTATTGTATATTCCTTTTTCCGCGATAAATCCCTTTCTGCATTAACGAGTAGGCAAGCTAATGTTCTCGGACTATCCCAAAAGATATTGCCAGGTATCTCCGCCCACCATTATTCACTACAGAATACCGACCTACGTTGTGGTAAACCAATATCCGGTACATCAAGCTTATTGCCCCGGCTCAAAACTATCCATTACTTTGACAATCATATCCTAACAAATCCGCTTGCTAAGAACGACCGATTTTGATAAATTATACTGAAAAGATATTCAGATAAAATTACGGAGGTAATATGTCCGGTCATAGCAAATGGGCGACTATTAAACGTAAGAAAGGCAAATTGGATGCCCAGCGCGGTAAGGTGTTTACCAAGCTGATTAAGGAGATAACTGTCGCCGCCCGTGACGGCGGAAGTGGCGATCCTGAAATGAACCCCCGTCTGAGAACCGCTATCGCGACCGCGAAAGCAGCCAACATGCCTGCGGACAACATAAAGCGCGCCATCCAGAAAGGTACCGGCGAGCTTCCCGGCACTACTTACGAGGAGGCCAACTATGAGGGTTACGGACCCGGTGGAGTTGCCGTACTGGTGCAGGTACTAACCGATAATAAAAACCGGACAGTATCCGAGGTAAGACATCTGTTTACGAAAAGCGCCGGTAGCCTGGGCGAGGCCGGTTGTGTCGGCTGGATGTTCGATAAGAAAGGATACATCACGGTCGAATTGGAAAAGGGCCAGGAGGATGAGCTAATGGATCTGGCTATCGAATCCGGCGCCACGGATTTCACCTCCGAAAACGGTATCTATGAAATTTACACCGAGTATACCGACCTGGAGGTGGTCAGAAGTACCCTGGAGGAAAAGGGTGTGGAGATGAGCGCCGCCGAGTTGACGATGCTGCCGCAATCGACAGTAAAGATCGAGGGTAAGCAAGCCGAGCAGATGATCCGCTTATTCGAGGCTTTGGAAGAGCATGAGGACGTGCAAAAAGTGTACGCCAATTTCGATATCGATGAGAGTGTCTTAGAGGAGCTTTCGGAATAATTATGCCCCCGGGCGGGCAAAAATCACGTAAAGCCAAACAGCCGGTTTATATCGGGGTCGATCCCGGTCTCGGTATAACCGGCTATGGCGTTTTAAGAAACGATGGCGGTACTATTGAAGTTCTGGAGGCCGGCTGTATCCGCACGGATCGAAAAGCGGCTATGGAGCAGCGGATAAAAGAAATCCATGACGGCCTTAACGAGGTTATCTCGGAGTTCGAACCTGAAATAGTAATCATCGAGGATTTGTATTCGCATTACCGTCACCCGAAAACAGCGATAATAATGGGACATGCCAGGGGCGCGGTCTTTCTCAGTGCGGCCAACGCCGGCTTGCCGGTTAAAAGCTACGCCGCCACGATGATAAAAAAATCACTTACCGGCAACGGTCGAGCCTCCAAAATGCAGGTGCAGCAGATGATAAAATCGAAACTCGGCATGCCCAAAATACCGGAACCTGCCGATGTCGCTGACGCGCTGGCGGTTGCCCTCTGTCATATTAGCCATCTCGAAAACGGGGAGCGTTAAATTGATTTCTCAGATTAGCGGAAAATTCATTCAGATAGAAAACGACCGTGTCTCTATCGAGGTTAGCGGTTTAACATACGATGTCATGCTACCCTCCAGTCTGCTGGACAGGATGAAAAGTAAAACAAACGGCGAACAGATTCACCTGTACACTATTTATTATATCGAGGGCTCGAATATCGGTAATCAGTTCCCCCGGTTGGTAGGTTTCGAGGACACCGTGCAGAGAGAGTTCTTCACGATAATGACGAATGTCTCGGGACTCGGAATCAAGAAAGCGTTGAAATCACTCATACTGCCGATTAACGTCATTGCCAAAGCCATAGAGACCGAGGATGTGAAGAAACTTACGGAGTTGCCCGGAATAGGCCCGCGCATGGCCGAAAAAATTATCGCCGAGCTAAAAGGACGGGTAGCCAAATTCGCGCTGGTTCAGGGTGATAAAGCGCTTTCCAAACCGGCCGAACCGCCTGATTTCGCCGCCGAGGTACTTCAAATATTGAGGCAGCTGCAATATCCTCAAAATGAGGCAAAAATCATGATCGAACGGGCAATCGCCGCGGGCAAGAAATATAAATCGACCGAGGATATGCTGGAACAGATTTTCAAGCAATCCGGTATGAGTATGTAGCATGAGAGAACGCGTAGTAACACCGCTGGCTTATTCCGATGAGGACGAGCAAGCGATAGTATCCCTTCGGCCATCCAAACTAGACGAGTACATAGGCCAAAGACAGGCTATCGAGAAATTATCGGTTTCACTCGAGGCTGCCAAGCAAAGAAGCGAGCCTCACGAGCACATCCTTTTCTACGGCCCGCCAGGGCTGGGCAAAACCACGCTGGCGCATATCCTGGCAAACGAGATGGGCACGCGCCTGGTGGTAACCTCGGGTCCATCCCTGCAGAGAACCGGCGACTTGATGGGCATACTAACCAATCTCGACACCGGAGATATACTTTTCATAGATGAGATTCATCGCCTGGCGCCCTCGGTGGAGGAATTCATATACCCCGCCATGGAGGACTATAAGGTTGATTTCGTGGTGGACAAAGGCGCTTACGCGAGAGTGATCAATGTCCCCCTGAAAAAATTCACGTTAATCGGGGCTACCACCAGGGCGGGCCTTCTAAGCGCGCCATTGCGAAGCCGTTTCGGGATATTCCATCACCTGGATTTTTACCCCGATGAGGAACTGGCCGAGATAGTCAAACGTTCGGCATTAATATTCGAGGTCTCGATAGATGACGAGGCCTGTGCCGAGATGTCTCGCAGGAGCCGGGGCACACCGCGCATTGCCAACAGGCTTCTGAGACGAGTACGTGATTTCGCCCAGGTGAAAGGCAACGGCAAAATCGATCTGGATTCCGTTAACAAGGCGCTCGATATGGAGGGTGTCGATCCGGTCGGCCTGGATAACCTGGACAGGAAGCTGCTCACTACTATCATCGAATACTACTCCGGCGGCCCGGTTGGTGTCGAGGCGCTGGCGGCTACAATCAACGAGGAGGTCGATACAATCGAGGAGATGGTCGAACCGTTCCTGTTGAAAATCGGCTTCATCAAACGCACCAAGCGCGGCCGGGTTGTCGGCGCGCCCGCGTATAAGCATCTGAACATAAAACCGCAAAGCGGTGACCAGCAATCGTTATTGTAAGATGGCGGATATCGGAAAGGTATTACTGATAATCGGAGCGGCGCTGATTACAATTGGCGCTTTGTTCGTTATAGGGGGAAAACTCGGATTGGGAAGCTTGCCCGGTGATATCATCATAAAGAAGAAGAATTACACATTGGCTTTTCCGATTGCCACCTCCCTGTTGTTATCGATCGTTCTTTCACTCATATTTTATCTGATAAGGTACTTTAAAAAATGAAAATAGATATTTCGACATACGACTACGATCTACCCCGAGAGAAAATCGCTCTCTACCCCGCCGAGCCGCGCAACTCCTCGAAGATGCTGGTGGTGGACAGGGAAAAAGGCGCGTTCGATCATCGCAGCTTTGATAATATCACCGATTACCTTAAAGACGGTGACATTATCGTTTTGAATAACTCGAAAGTTTTTCCGGCGCGAATTTACGGCCAGAAAAAGGGCACCGGCGGTAAAGTCGAATTATTTCTACTACGTCAGTTGGAGCCTCTTAAATGGGAAGCGCTGGTTCGTCCCGGTAGACGATTACAGCCAGGTACCATAGTCGATCTGGCCGAGGGCAAGATGACTGCCCATCTTGGCGAGCGTACCGAGGCCGGTGGCCGGGTAGTGACATTTACCTGTGATGATGATTTCATGGAGCTGATCTGGCGTTACGGCGAGGTGCCTCTACCGCCATATATCGCGCGCGACCCGGAAGAGAAAGACAAGAGCACCTACCAAACCGTGTACGCGCAGAATGTCGGAGCCGTTGCCGCGCCCACGGCCGGATTCCATTTCACCGAGGAGATTTTCGATCGCCTGCGAAAGCTGGGCGTCGAGATAGTTTACGTCACGCTTCACCCCGGGCTGGGAACATTCAGACCGATAACGGTTCAGGACGCGGCTCTTCACAAAATGGAGGAGGAGTATTTCTCCATCCCGGAGGTTACGGCGAATACGATAAACAAAGCTAAAGCCGAAAACAGGCGAATCATAGGCGTAGGCACTACCAGCGTTCGCTCACTGGAAAGCGCCTATGACATCGAGACCGGCAAGCTTGAGGCTACTCCCGGACGATATACCGATAAATTTATTTATCCGCCCTATGAATATAAAGTGGTGGATTGCCTGTTGACCAATTTCCATCTGCCAAAATCGACTTTGCTTTTATTGGTCTCGGCGCTGGCGGATAAAGATACTATCATGGCGGCATATAAAGAAGCTATGGAGAGAGATTACCGTTTCTATAGTTACGGTGATGCTATGTTGATATTATGAAAACACGTCGAAACCTGGCGGTGATAGTAGCCGGCGGAACCGGTACCAGGATGGGCGCCGATATGCCCAAGCAGTATCTCGATATTCACGGCAAGCCGATTTTAGCCTGGGCAATAACACCGTTCGAACGCAGCCGACTTATAGATGAAATCATCCTGGTGGTGCACCAGGATTACCTGGCTTACGCCTCGCAGGCGATAGTCGATAAATACGGGTTCAAGAAGATAAACAAAATCACTACCGCCGGAGAGAACCGGCAGGAGTCGGTGCTGGCCGGCTTAACCGCCTGTCCGCGTACTACTGATATAGTGGCAATACACGATGGCGTACGCCCGATAGTATCCAACACCCTCATAGAGACACTTTTCGAGCAGGTTAACGAAACACGGGGAGCGATACCGGCTATCAAAGCCAAAGAGACGGTCAAATATGTTAATGATGATATGTTCTGTAAGACTCTTCCCCGTGATAATATATACCTGGCACAAACCCCGCAGGTATTCCAGTTTCAAACCATCTTCGAGATTCATAAAAAAGCGGCCGAGGCGGAAACCGATGCCAGCGATGACGCTTCCCTGGCCGAACGATATGGCTTGCCGGTGAAAGTAGTCGAGGGTTCGTATGATAATATCAAGATCACCACACCGGAGGATTTGATACTGGCAAAGGAGTTGATGAGATGAAAACGTTTTCAGGCATAAGATCGGGAATCGGCTTTGATGCGCACAAATTCGCTGAAGACAGAAAGCTCATACTCGGCGGTGTCGAGATAGACTTTCCGCTGGGATTGGCCGGTCACAGTGATGCCGACGTGGTTTGTCACGCCATTGCCGATGCATTGTTAGGCGCAGCCGGTATGGGCGATATCGGTATGATGTTCCCCGATACCGATCCGGCCAATAAAGACATTTCCAGCATTAAAATATTAGAGGATGTTTACCGCGGATTAAATGCCGGTAACAAAGCAATCGGCAACATCGATATTACCGTTATTACCGAAAAACCTAAAATATCTAGCTATTCAGATCAAATGAAATTAAACATCAGCAAAATACTGATGATAGAATTAGATCAAATAAACATAAAAGGTAAAACCACCGAAATGATGGGATTCACCGGCCGTAAAGAGGGCATCGCCGCCCTGGCAATCGCAACCATATACGAGCGATTATGAGTTTCGAGGAGATACTATTATACCTGGCAACCAAACAGGCTATCGCGATCTACGCGATAATAGGTATGTCAACATTCATAGAAAACGTGTTCCCCCCCTGGCCCAGCGATTTGATTTATCTGGCGGGAGCGTTTATGGCAGGCACCGGTGATCTCGATTATTTGTTCGTCTTTCTTTCGGCAACAGTCGGCGGACTTTCGGGGGCGATGGTGCTTTACTATTTAGGTTATACCCGGGGACGGGCATTTTTTCAGAAATATAATAATTCCTATTTCAAGCCGGAAAATATGGAACGCATCGAGCGCTGGTTTGCAAAATGGGGATACTCGGTGTTGCTGGCCTCGAGGTTTATCCCCGGTCTCAGGTCGTTAATCGCGATCACCGCCGGAATCGGCAAGGTACCTGTCGCCCGTATGACCGGGCTGTCACTGGTAAGTTTCATGATCTGGTATTTCACGCTTATCGGCGGTATGTACCTGGTGAAATCCAACTGGCAGAAATTGATTGAATTTATCAAACATTTCAATATTTTACTGGTATCAATTATGAGTTTAATACTCGTAGTGTGGCTTGTTATCATTTACCTGAAAAATAGGAAGGTCAAATGAAAATAGCTGTTTTCATGGGCGGAACCTCAGCCGAGCGCGAGGTATCCCTGGTTTCCGGGGCCGCCGTAGTACAGGGGCTTCGCCAGGCCGGGCACGGCGTTATCCCGGTAGACCCGGCGTTCGGTTACGAGCCGTTATCGGATGAGCGGATTACGGCAATTGCCGAGGTTAATCAACTACCTCCACGAAGCGAAAACCTTAAAAGTTTCTCGGATAAGATGATAATAGAGGCGATAAAAGCCGAGCCGCTGAAACAGGTTGATGTTATCTTCCTGGTGCTGCACGGTGGTGTTGGCGAGGACGGCACCATCCAGGCAATACTCGATTTAGCGGGCATTCCCTACACCGGCTCGGGCGTGCTGGGTTCGGCAATGGCTTTAGATAAACTTATCACCAAGAAATTATTCATGGCTGATAACATACCCACACCGGAATTCTTCCTGTTGCAGCGGGGTAAAGACTCTGATGTCTCGGCCATAGATATCAAAATTAAATCACGTATGGATTATCCTGTGATATTTAAACCGGTCAGGCAGGGCTCCTCGGTAGGCTTGTCACTGGTTAAAAACATGTCCGAGATTAAAAGCGCGCTTACATTCGGATATGAGTATGACAGTTTGCTTCTCGTGGAGAAATTCATAGCAGGCCGAGAACTCACCGTAGCTATTCTTGGTGATGAGGCATTGCCGTTGGCCGAGTGCCGTCCCGAAAGCGGATTATACGATTACGAGCACAAATATACCGATGGCAGGACCGAGTATATCTGCCCCGCTAAGCTGGATAATCACCTGGCCCGAAAAATACAGGAATCAGGATTGCAGGCTTTCCGTACACTTAACTGCAACGGTTTCGGGCGAGTCGATTATCGCCTCGATGATAATGATAATTTCTACTGCCTGGAGGCAAATACTCTGCCTGGTATGACCTCGCATTCGCTGGTACCGAAAGCCGCCAAGGCAACCGGAATGGACTTTCCCCGGTTATTAGAGAGAATATGTGAAATCGCTATCGAGGATTTCAAAAATAAAGATAAATGAATTTTGGAGAATGTATGAAATATAAAGCGGTGTTTTTCGATCTGGGCAGTACCTTGATCGAATACGAAAACTACACCTGGGACGAACTTGGCAAAAAAGGGATAATGGCCGCTTTCCCCTTCGCTAAAAAGAAATTTCCCCATTTAACTGTAGTAAACGAATTCGGCCCAGAATTTTACCGTCATTTGAGAGATATTTTGGATAGCCGCGAGAACTACTCCGAGGTAGAATTGTTCGGCGTTGTAGCCGAGATATTCAAGCGCATGGGCTTAAGAACCGAGGATGGCTTTGTAGAGGAATTCGCCGGGATATACTATAAACCCGTTACCGAGCAATTGACGATGATACCCAATGCCGATACTATCCTGAAAAAATTAAAGGCAGCCGGTCTTATAATCGGATTGATATCGAATTCGATCTTCCCCGAAAAATATCATCTTGGAGAAATGGAACGTTTTGGCTTGCTAAAGTATTTTGATTTTACCATATTCTCCTCGAGCGTGGGTGTCAGAAAACCTGGAAAAGCGATATTCGAGATGGCGTTGAACAAGGCCAACGTCGAGCCATCCGAGGCGATATTCATAGGTGATCGTTTCGATGCGGACGTGGCCGGGGCGGCGAATTCGGGAATAGAATCCGTCTGGAGATATCGCGCCGGACGGGAAAACCCCGACGGTATCGAGCCGGATTATTCGATCGAGGATTTGAACGAACTAGAGACTATTGTTTTAAAATAAGGAGCGACAGTGGATAAAACTGAAAAACTATTAGCGGATCTGACCAACGCTCACGGCGTATCTGGTTTCGAAGAGGACATTTGCAAAGTAGCGAACGAGCATCTCGAAGCAGCCGATGAGGTAACCTATGACAAACTCGGCAGCATAATCGCCAAGAAAAAAGGCACGACCGATTCACCTCGAATCATGATTGCCGGTCACCTGGATGAGATCGGATTTATCGTAAAAGATATTACCGATGACGGCTATGTCAAATTCCTGCCGCTTGGCGGTTGGTGGGGACATGTAGCCCTGGCCCAGAGAGTTATTATCAGAACAACAAAGGGTGATGTGCTCGGTGTAATCGGTTCCAAACCGCCGCACATCCTTAAAGCCGACGAGCGCAAGAAAGTGCTCGATCTGGATGATATGTATATCGATGTCGGCGTGACAAAAGATATCGATATCAAAGAGATGGGAATTCGTCCCGGCGATCCTATAGTACCGGATACGAAATTCACGGTAATGCATAATCCCAAGATGTATTTGAATAAAGCGTTCGATAACAGGATCGGTGTCGCCGCCGCCGTTGAGGTAATCAATAAGCTCAAAGGCGTCGATCACCCCAACACTGTTTTCGGCGTAGGTACGGTTCAGGAGGAAGTCGGGCTTCGTGGCGCGGCAACATCCGCCTGGGCGGTCGATCCCGATATCGCTTTCGTCGCGGATGTCTCCCTGGCCACGGACGGCCCGGATTCCAAGAAATACGAGGGCGGTAAGCTCGGTTCCGGCCCATCGATTAACGTTCTCGACGGCACCATGATAGCTCATCGCAAACTGCGTGATTTCGTCATCGATACCGCCGAGGAAGCCGGCATCCCGTTCCATTTCGGCGCTCTGGCTCGTGGCGGCACCGATGGCGGCAGGATTCATCTCAGTCGTTCGGGCGTGCCCAGCATATATGTCGGTGTAGCCACTCGATACATTCACAGTCATACGAGCATCATTCATCGCGATGATTTCGATAACCTGGTTAAACTGCTTATTGCCGTAATAAAGAAACTCGATAAGGAGACAGTCAGGAAACTAACCGAGAGGTAATATGGCGCTCAAATTTTTCAATACATTAACCCGTCAAAACGAGGAATTCAAACCGATCAAAGACGGCGAGGTGGGCATGTACACTTGCGGCCCCACGGTATACGCCCAGGCGCATATCGGTAATTTCCGAGCGTACATGTTCGAGGATTTACTTCGCCGCTACCTTAAGTACAAAGGTAATAAAGTTACGCAGGTGATGAACCTCACCGATATAGATGATAAAACCATTCGCGACTCCAACGCTCGAGGTATACCTCTGGATGAGCACACCAAGCAATTCAAAGAGATGTTCTTCCGCGATCTTGACCTTCTGAATATCGAGCGTGCCGAGCACTACCCTGAAGCCACCACTCATATACCGGAGATGGTGGATATGGTGAAGATACTTCTGGAAAAAGGTCACGGTTACAAATCGGGCGATTCGGTTTATTTCAAGATTGCCTCGTTTCCCGAATACGGTAAGCTATCCCACATGAAATTGGACGAGTTGAAAACCGGCGCCAGGATCGACTCCGACGAGTACGAAAAAGACACGGCCTCCGATTTCGCGCTGTGGAAAGGTTGGACGCCGGAGGACGGCCAGGTTTATTGGGAAACCGAGCTCGGCAAAGGTCGACCGGGCTGGCATATCGAATGCTCCGCCATGAGCATGAAATACCTGGGCGAGTCATTCGATATACACACCGGCGGTATAGATAACATGTTCCCGCATCACGAAAACGAGATAGCCCAGGCCGAGGGAGCAACCGGCAAGAAATTCGTAAACTATTGGCTTCACTGCGCCCACCTGATAGTCGAGGGACAGAAGATGTCCAAATCGTTAGGCAACACCTACACTATTCAGGATTTACAGGAGAAGGGTTTGAACCTCTCGGCGGTACGCTACCTTCTGCTGGCAACTCATTATCGCATGCAGTTGAATTTCACGTTCGAGGCGGCCAAAGCCGCTACCAACGCAATCACCCGATTACGCGATTTTAAAGACTCCCTGGCAAACACTGAGGGTGATGGCAGCAATCCTGATATCGCGGCAGCTATCAACAAGGCTAAAGAGAAATTCGAAAGCTCGTTGGATGATGATTTGAACATCTCCCCTGCTTTCGCGGCCGTGTTCGATTTCGTCAAGGATGTTAACGTAGCCCGCGAAAAACAACAGCTCTCCAAAGTTGATGCCGAAGCAGTCGAAACCACGCTGAAAGGTTTCGATTCGGTGTTGGGTATTATCTATGTGGATGAGGGCGGATCGCTTGATTCCGAGATCGAGGAACTGATCGAGAAACGTATTCAGGCACGCAAAGATAAGGATTTCGCCGAGGCCGACAGGATTCGCGATCAACTCGATTCGATGGGTATCATATTAGAGGACGGCCCCTCCGGTACTCGCTGGAAACGTAAACTCTGATATAACCTTTTTGATAATTAGCTAATTAATCAAGCCGGGTTAAAACGCCCGGCTTTTTTGTGATCTCTGTATGCCGTCGGTTATCCCCGTGAAAACGCGGATCTCCTCATCATACCTTAGAGGTTAATCAACCAGATTCCCGCTTTCGTGGAGATGACATATCGCCACTATATTTTAACTCATCCCAAACCAATTCCCGCCGATATCCATAACATGAAATACGTACTGCTTGCGCTGTTCCTGATATCCTCCAATTTCGACAAACCCGAGGATATCTCGAAACTTCAGGAGATAACCGCTAATAATCCCAAGGATTGGCGTACCCGTCTGGAACTGGTAGAGATATTTATCAACCAGAAAAACTTCAATGATGCCGCCGACTATATCGAACAGGCCGAGAATATTCTGGCAATCAACGAGTCCGGCCCTGAATTGAGCCACCTGTATTACCTTCGCGGACTATACCACGACCTTCAGGACAACATACCCGGCGCGTACGAGCAATACGAAAAATCGGTCGCCGCCGATTCCACCAACGCGAAATCGTGGCGCAAACTGGGGTACCTTCACGAGCTATTTTCGGATGGCGAGCAGATGTTAATATGTTTCAGTCGTTCGCTGGCGCATACCGAGGACTCGGTCGGCGTACTATACGATATCGGCGTGGCCTACGATTACATGGACAGTATTGATCAGGCTATTGATTGCTATCAAAAGGCCCTGGCTTTGAACGATTCATTGCCCGAGGCCTATCTCAATTTAGGTGTCGATCTGGGATTTACGGGTCATCCCGACTCGGCTTTGTACTATTTCAATAAAGCCCGCGAGTACGGCCTGGAAAGCACCGAGCTGTACTATAACATGGGTGTCATAGCGTTCGATAACAGCCAGGTCGAACAGGCGATCGAGAATTTCATGACCGTTCTGGGCATCGATCCGCACTATTCACCGGCTAAAATGATGCTGGGCAATGTCTACGAGGCCATCGGAGATTCGGGCATGGCTAAAGTTTATTTCGAGGAATTCATCGACACAGCGCCACTTCTTTATCAACAAAACATTGATGAGATAAAAGAGAAGCTGGAAAAGCATTACCGTTAGATATTAATAGTCGTTTTTATATCCCCTATATAGTTATTTCCTCTTGACTGGCAGATATCCTGAGATCGAACCAACCTCTTTTTGGTTGGGATACGTCATCGCTTGCCCGGGCGTCGCCCCAACTGGTCTGCCTGCAAACGAAAGCTGCCAGCCGAGGACGTCCTTCGGCCACGAGGGACTTAACTCCGGAATAACCTCATCTTGTATGCTGCTATTATCTTTTTATTTGACTATATATTGTTAATTTTCGTTCTTTAGTAGGCGGGTGTAAGAATATCAGTTCTATTCAAACTGTATGATTGGGAGGAGTATTTTGCGAGTAATTATTATTTCAATACTAATATTAGTTTTATCGATCGCCCTTTATGCAGATTCGTCTAAAACTATGCCGATGATAAATATTCCTGTTCCGAATCCGCTGGAGGATATATGGAACACTACAGGAAATACTGATCAAGAAATGTTTGTTACTGATATAGAACTCGGAACGACATACTACGACTTTCAATCATTTTGTGTATCAGGCAATAGAATTGATTTATGCGAAAACGGCAATATTTATAATTGCTGGACAGATTTACCGGAATGGTATCCTCCAACTACACTTACTCATGTAAAATATGCTCTGATTGATTCTAATGGTAATATCATAAATATAGGAATAGTAGATACGTTAGAAATGGCCGCCCATCCCAGTATCGATATTATTTACGGTAATCGTGCTGTTATTGCGTATCACGGCAGAAATACTAATTTCCAAAAGGGTATAGCAATTGCAATTGATCGTGGAGGATCAGAGCAAGGAGTATTCGATTACTATTATCCACCTGGTTGTCCGGAAGGATATATGTGGCCTTATATCACAGTAGACTCGCAAAACAGAATACATCTTTTGATGTACAAGTTTTTTGAAAACGACTTGCTTGGTTTATATTACACAAGATCCTCAAATGAGGGGCAACACTGGATTGAGCCGGAACTGGTCGATACTTGCACATTACCAGCAAGTGTGATTGAATCATCCGCAAATGAGAATAGCAGCCATGTCGCGGTCGCTTATGTAAAACCCTTCAGCTATGAAAGTCAATGGTATAATGACATTGTATATCATATAGCGGAATTCGGAACAGACTGGAATTGGCGTTATGGTGGAACCAACATCACCAATTACTCAAATGATGATGACTCCTTGAGCGCGTATAACAATCTTGATATTATTTTTGATCAAAACAATTACCTTCAAATAGTATGGACAGCTCAATGGATTAGCAATTCACTGGTTTACTACAGGACCTATTTGTATAATTATAGGGAGTATACAGATGATATATTAGAGGTTCATCACTTCCCGGAAAGCTTGTGGTGTGATATTGCCGGTATCTGGAACAGGCCTATTTTCAATCTTAATCTTAGTCAAAGTTATACTTATTCACAAAATAACTTCTTTTTAACATGGGCGCAATTTGACACATCTGACGTTTCAACTAACGGCTATGGTAATGCTGATCTTCACCAGGCATATATACCAGAATATAATTATTGCTGGTACCGGTATGGAAACATTACCAACACACGTAGTCCGGGATGTTATCCCGGCGAGGGCCAAAGCGAAATTTCATGTTCAGTCGTTAATGATTATCAGTTTTCACAATATATGAGCTACATAAAAGATAAAGATCCCGGCTCGATTATATATGATGAAGGTTCGGCTACTGAAAACCCAATCATAATACAAGATATAAGCATAGCTTGGCAAGGCGATATGGGAAGCTTAATGGTCTCTGCCACGAACTCATCAGGCGAGCCTTTACCTGGAGCGATTATAACCACCTTCATCTCTGGCCAAGAATGTAATAGAGATACAACTAATGAATATGGCGGGTGTTATTTTGGCGTTCCCATTGGTCATATTGAGGTTCAAGCATCACTGGATGGCTACCGTACTGATTGGAGATATGGAGTTGAAATTGAATGGGAATCGCACACATATGTAAGTTTCCAACTGGACGAAATAACCGGCATCGACGATAACTCCCCTCTCCCCCGCGAGCTATCGCTATCGCAAAACTACCCCAACCCGTTCAACCAAACCACCACCATCTCATTCGAGCTGCCCCAACCGGGAGAGATCGAGCTAAAGATTTACGATATCACCGGCGCGCTGGTCGAGACTCTTATAGAGGAGCGCCTTTTAGCCGGAGCACATAAAGTTAACTGGAACGCGGACAAGCTGGCATCAGGGACATATTTTTACGAGCTCAAAGCAGGCGAGCAATCAGAGGTCAATAAAGCTGTTTTGATTAAATGAGAATGGATGAGGAGTAAACGGTATGAGGCAATTCTATATATTATCAATGCTATTATTATGCAGTTCAATGCTTATCGCGCAATCATCTGATAAAATGCCTTTAGATCATAACAGGTTTATAACAGGCGCGGAGGAATTACCCGAGGTTGAGATTATTCCTGAAAGCGCGCCGGCAGTAGCTAACATCGCTACAATTGGTCATACCTATTGGGATATGCAATCTATCGGTTCTGTTGGCAACAGGACTGGTATATGCGTAGATGGCAGTATGTATTTCACCTGGATAAAAGCATATGACTGGCAAACGCTAAACGATTCGAGTTTGGTTTATTATAATTGGAATGGAGGAAGTGGGCATTGGCCATCAAACGAGGAGGGGGAACCATTAAGCGGTTATCAACCAAGTTTATTCCCATCGCTTGATATTTTCAATGAGAATTATCATGCCCTGGCATTTCAGTCTTTTAATTGGGATACTATGGGCGTAATATTTTTAGCAGAAGGATATTATCATGATGATTGGTATCATCATATTGTGCCTAATCAAGTATTTCCGCAGATGGATGACTACCCCGGTTATTGTCTATGGCCGCAGGTAGCAGTTGATAGAAACAATGTCATTCACATTATCATGCACGAGAACACAGGCGATGGACCTCTTAGGCTAGCTTACACTCAATCAGATGATGGTGGTCGTAATTGGACTGATCCTGTAGTAATCGACACCTGCACCGTAATAGGCGCGATGATCGAGGCATCACCGGCAAGCGATAAAGTTGTCATAGCCTATCACAAACCCTCCGATCTAAGTTCACAGTGGCATAACGATATCGTCTATATCGAATCGGAGGATGGTATAAACTGGGATTTCGAAAACGGCAAAGTTAATATCACTAATTACGCTAATGATGACGATTCACTATGGGCGTATACGGACCTGGATTTGATGATAGATTCGCATGATAATATCAATCTCGCATGGAACGCCCAGTGGACAACGCAGGAGGATGTTTATTACAGAACATACCTGTACTTTTTCAATGAGGATATCGGCACGCTCGATGAGGTATGCCATCACCCGGATTCTACCTGGGCGGATATACAACCGACATGGCATCGACCTATATGTAAAATGAATATGACCCAGATTGATAACGGAAATTATGTTATCGCCTGGACACAGTATGATACACTTGATGTCTCCGCTGATGGATTCGGTAATGGCGATATATACTACTCGATTGCTTATTTTGGGTATCACTATTGGGAACAACCGGTTAATTTTACGGCCACATCTTCACCCGGCTGCGCGCCGGGAGATTGTGCAAGTGAAGTTTATGTATCTATGGTAAGCAATATGCATGATGAACTTTTCATGGAATATATCAATGATCAAGATCCGGGGAGCGCGATGCTCGGTGAAGGCGCCGCGACTAACAATGAGGTAAAATATCATGATGAATATTTCTGTATCATTGATGGTTTTGGCGGGACTTTATCAGGCAATATAACGGAGGGTGATTCAGTGACCCCTGTCGAAAACGTGCTTGTTGAGGTGCTCTACACAACTGCCAGTTCTCTCACGGGAGATAATGGTATTTATAGTGTCTACCCCGAGGCGGGAGAGCACTCGATTAAAGTTTCCAAGCCGGGATACAGAACACAATTCTTTCATTATATATATGTATCAGAATACCACTCCTTTCTTAATATAGTAATGGACGCCACCACCGGTATCGATGACAACTCCCCTCTCCCCCGCGAGCTATCGCTATCGCAAAACTACCCCAATCCGTTCAACCAAACCACTACCATCTCATTCGAGCTGCCAGAGCCGGAGCAGGTCAGCCTGGAGATTTATGATATCACCGGCGCGCTGGTTGAGACTCTTATCAAAGAGCACCTTCCCGCCGGAGTGCATAAAATCAACTGGAACGCGGATAAGCTGGCATCAGGGACGTATTTTTACAAGCTCAAAGCGGGCGAGTTATCAAAGATAAATAAAGCCGTTTTAATTAAATAGTAATTAATAATGGTAACTGCTAATTTGCTTTCATTTATAATAAGAGTAAGAATTATTGCTCTATCCAAACTGTACGATTGGGAGGAACAAGCATTATGAGGAATATCTTTATTGTATTAATAATATTAATATTTTGCTACCCTTTACCAGCTCAGCAGTCGGCAAAAATGCAATTAATAGAACATGATTTTAAATATATACCTGATACTAGCTCAATGGTTAATGCCATTCCTTATAATCATGGTTTAGCGACTGACTCGCCGGGTGATATAGCGGGATACTCATTTTATGATCAGCAATCAATAGGCTCATCAGGTAACCGAATAGCTGTATGTGAGGATCGCTCAGTTTACATGTGCTGGACTAAGTTATTCGGCTGGCCACTCCCGCCCGCTCCCTGCCATGTGTATTTTAACTGGATCAGCGAGGATGGTGATTGGTATGCTGATGAGGAAGGCGGAAGTGCAAGTGAAAATACCCCCTCGTTACTTCCGACATTAGGAGCATTTAATGATAATACCAGCGCGATTTCTTATAATCATGATGCTTACGATTCAAACGTCACGGTCGCCGTCGAGATGTATCAACCGGGTGTGGGAATCTTTGATCACTACTATCCAGCAGCTCGCTATAGTCATAGCTCACCGGCTTTCTCAGGTCGTATGTCAATATCGTCGATAGCAATTGATGGAAATAACAATATCCATTTAGTAATGAATGAATACGCTGATCGAGGCAGGTTCAGGTTAACGTATTGCAGATCTGATGACGACGGTATTACCTGGACAGATATGGTACTCATTGATACGGTAAAAGTTATTAGCTCAGTTGTTACGACATCTCCTGTTTCTGATAAAGTAGTTATTGGTTACGCGAAATCATGTGATACAACCACTCAATGGAAAAATGATATCGTATACTTCGAGTCGCGGGATGGCCATAGCTGGAACTGGAGATACGGTAGGCATAATATCACTGATTACGAAAACGACTCTGACTCTTTGTACGCATATACAGATCTGGATTTCGTTATAGATTACAATGATGATATCAATGCGGTTTGGAATGCTCAATGGGTTGTTAAGGATAGCGTCTACTTCAGGACTTACCTATTGTATTATAATGAATATTTCAATGAGATTTGTGAAATAACTCATCACCCAGACTCGCAATGGACATATATCTCCGGAGCCTGGAATCGACCTATCTGTAAAATGAATTTAAGTGCATCTTATAATTGGAATGAAATGGTAGTCACCTGGACGCAATTCGATACCTCGGATGTGGCGGCTTCCGGGTTTGGCAATGGTGATATTTATATGTCAAGTCGATATGAGAATAATAACCACTGGTATTATATGCGTAATATTACATGTTCAGCATCTCCTGGATGTCAACCGGGAGAATGTGCTAATGATAATTGGTCATCATTAGCTGAAAATTACAATGGTTATTCAATAAATTTGATTTATATCAATGATAAAGATGCCGGTAGCTGCATTTATAATGAGGGGTGCCCAACCGAAAATCCAATAAACTATTTAGAGTATTGGATGGTCGACAACACAAGAATAGTTGATAACATACCATCTGATTATATTTTATCGCAAAACTACCCCAATCCGTTCAACCAAACCACTACCATCTCATTCGAGCTGCCAGAGCCGGAGCAGGTCAGCCTTGAGATTTACGATATCACCGGCGCGCTGGTTGAGACTCTTATCAAAGAGCACCTTCCCGCCGGAGTGCATAAAATCAACTGGAACGCGGATAAGCTGGCATCAGGGACATATATTTATAGACTAAAAGCAGGCGAGCAATCAGAGGTCAATAAAGCTGTTTTGATTAAATGATAAGCTTAAAAGCAGCTTGACATCCTGTAAAAAAGTTATATTTTTATCATGTTAGGTACATTGCGCTTGCAACCAGGTTCGACATCGACATAATAGCTAATATATAATGCTCGTCTATAATGATTTTGGGGAGTGCGAGCATGCACGCATCACTGGTAACGATTTTAATACTCATTTCTTTAGCTGTATTCGTATCTGCATCATCAGCATCCTGTCTGATGATAGCGATACTCGCATTCAGTGTTTGCTGGATACTTCCCCTGAATATCAACCGGTATTCAATTAGTTACTGCTCAGCAATTTATTTCATTAAACTAACGACGGATATGAACATTTTAACGAGAAAGGCGGTACCGATTAAGTAAAATACCTATTTCCTTAATTTATTGCACCTTAGCACTGCATCATGAATATATTATTTGACATTCGTGAATTTCTGTTTATATTTCATTTACCATAAACAGATCAAGAAGTTCTTTAAAACAGAAGTATACTGCCTTAAAAGCTGTAGTCAAACTAACTGACATAAATGCTTTTATGCAAAGCCCAAAGTAAGGAGGAACAATGGCTAAAAAGCTACTATGGGTTATTGCCTTGACAGTGATCTTTATCGCTGCCAATGCCTCGGCTGAACTTTCGAAAACTATGCCCGAGGTAAACCTGCCGCGTTTAACTGGGGAAGAGGAATTAAACATCTCGGATGCTATCCCCTACACTCCGGGCGCTGTGGCAGAGTCACCGGGCGATATCGTTGGTTACACTTATTACGATTATCAAACCAACGGCTCCAGCGGTAATCGTGTTTGTTTGTATGAAAACGGCAACAAATACTTTGCTTTCATGAAACTATTCGGCTGGCCTTATCCGCCGGCTCCCCGTCACGTTTACCATAACTGGGTTGATTCTGATGGCGCCTTTTACTTCAATGACGAGGGTAGTCAGGTAAGTGAGAATAGTGGCGCAGGCTACACCAATATGGATATCTATGATGGCAACCGTGCCGCTATCTTCTATCATAATGGTGACTACGACTATGTCTCTATAGAGGATGAACCCCTGGGTTTAGGTTTCTTCACTCAATATCAGATTCCAAACCAATTGTATCCCCAGACTCCTGAGAGCCCGGGTATCTGCAGTTGGCCTTATGGTACGGTCGATAATCAAAACTTCATTCATGTCGTCGCCAGCGAAAACACCGATCGCCGTATCCAGAGGGTTGGTTACACTCGCTCGGAGGATGGTGGCTCAACCTGGTCCAATTTCGTACTGGTCGATACCGCTCAGGTTATCGGCTCCATTATGGCCTCCTCGCCGGTTTCCAACCGTGTAGTGCTGGCCTATCCTAAAACTCAGGATACCACCACCCAGTGGAACAACGATATCTGCTATTATGTCTCTGACGACGGTACTACTTGGAACTGGCGCTATGGCCGTAACAATGTGACCAACTACGGCACCGACAACGATTCGCTCTGGGCCTATACCGATCTAGATGTGTTGATCGACTATAACGACGATATCCAGCTCTTATGGAATGCTCAATGGGTGACCGATGAGGGTATCTACTACAAAACGTTCATGGAGCACTGGAGTGAGGCTACCGATCAGATCACCACTATCCAGGATTTCCCGGATTCATTGTGGGGTGATATCTCCGGCGCATGGAATCGTTCGATGTGTAAGATGAGCCTGGGCACGAGAGAGTCCGATAATGCCCTGTTCGCGACCTGGACTCAGTTTGACACCTCTGATGTCTCCACCGGTGGTTTCGCTAATGGCGAGATTTACGCAACCGGAAGTCGTGATGGTGGTTTAAACTGGGCAGATCCGATCAATATAACCAATTCGCATACTCCTGATTGTTTCCCGGGTGAGTGCGACAGTGATCACTGGTCAAGCCTGGCTGAGGTTGTGGATGAAAATATTCACGTATTCTACACCAACGATAAGGATGCCGGCGGTATTCCTCAGGAGGAAGGTTCCGCTACAGAGAATCCGATGCGTTATATGACGTATTCCGCCGACGCTCTGTTGACTACGGGTATCGATGAGGAAACTAACCTGCCTACTAGTTTTGCTTTAAACCAGAACTACCCCAACCCGTTCAACGCCACTACCACTATTTCGTTTAACTTAAATGTAGCCAGCAATGTCACGATTGATATCTATGATATCACTGGCGCTAAAGTTACTACTTTAATGAACGAGGACTTAGCAGCCGGTGAACATCATGTTAACTGGGATGCCTCGGATGTCGCCTCCGGCGTTTACTATTACAAACTCACCGCCGATGGTATATCTGAAACCAAACAAGCTGTACTCATTAAATAAGTTCTTGCAAACCTACAACCGCCAGCGGCTGAGATCATTCTCAGCCGCTTTTTTATTCATTATATGAAAGATATTGCACATAACAATTTATATCCGATATTATATGATTTTTCTGCCCATGATATCCCTGTTTTAGCTCTTGCTTATTTATTGATATTTATTAAATTAAAAGTGATGGATAAATCAATCGTAATTCTTCGCATTGTTTTTTGATAATGGCATATATATTGCCTTTAAATCATATAGCTGATTAAGGGTTAAGATTTTTTGGGAGCGGTGATGCCGGTTTTGCCGGCCCCCCTGAATGACTCAGGGTATCCCCCCTCCGCCGCTCCCATTTTAAATCGCCTATGATTTAGGAGGTATTATGTACAGTTTCAATGAAGACAAAATGATTGAACCGAGACCCGTATTCTTTTATGCGTTCAGCCTTCTTTGCCTGCTGGCCGCGATAGTTTTAGTTCCGGTGTAAGGTCAAACCAACGACAATATCCCGATAATTAAAAATTCCATATTTTTTGCGTTTTAGTTTGTTGACTTGAGCGTTTACTAAAGTTTAATATATTAGTATGACTGAAAACGAAAGTACTAATATCTCGGTAAGTCTCAAAACCAAGTTGAAAAATCTCTCCGGTTCCCCCGGGGTTTATATGTTTAAAAATACCGAGGGAACCATAATCTATATTGGCAAAGCTAAATCTTTAAAAAACCGGGTCAAATCGTATTTCATCAAAAAAATCGATCATCCCAGAACCCGCAAACTCGTAAGTTCTATCGCGGATGTTGACACGCTGGCCACTGACTCGGAATTGGAAGCCTTGATTTTAGAATCGAATCTCATAAAAGAACATAAGCCGTATTACAATGTCAATCTCAAGGATGATAAACGTTACCCGTACATAAAAATCACCAGCGAGGCTTTCCCGCGAGTACTGGTTGTCCGTCAAATCAAGGATGACGGCGCCAAGTATTTCGGGCCGTTTACCAATGTTGGCGGCATGCGCCGGACACTCAAACTGGTTCGCAAGATTTTCCCGGTGCGCTCGTGCAACCTTCAATTGCCCTCGACAAGAAAGTACCGTGTCTGCCTGGATTACTTCATCGGCAGATGTCCGGGAGTGTGCGAACCGGATAAATCCTCTCCCGAGGAGTACGGTGAAATTATCAATAACGTATTATTGTTCTTATCCGGTCGTTCGGATGAAGTGATCAATAATCTAGATGACAAGATGAACGAGTACTCCGAAAAACTGGAATTCGAAAAAGCCGCCCAGGTTCGTGATCAAATAGCCGGAATAAGATCAGTAGTCGAGAAACAAAAAGTGGTTAGCGAGGACCTGGCCGACCGCGATATCATCGTACAGGCTCGGAGTAGCGCCGATGTGTGTATAGTGGTACTGCAAGTCAGGCAGGGTGTATTGATTGGCCGTCAACATTACTACATGACCGCACCCGAGGAGATTGACAACGCCAAAATCATATCGTCATTTTTACTGCGCTATTATAAATCGATAACTTTCTTACCCACCGAGGTATTTTTAAACGAGGAGGTCGATGAGCAAAATCTTATCGAGCAGTGGTTCAAAGAAAAAAAAGAAAAAACCATTAAAATAGTTCATCCCAAAATCGGCGAAAAACACAGGGTTGTCGAACTGGCAATCAAAAACGCGAAATTGCTATTGGGTGAACTACTGGCACAAAAAAGCGCGACCAGAAAAAAACCGCCCGGCGTGCTTTTAAGCCTTCAGCGTGATTTGTACTTAAAACACATACCCCGCACTATCGCAGCCTGCGATATATCGAATTTAGGGGGTACGGATGCGGTTGGTTCTGTAATATTTTTCAGTGATGCCAAACCTATGAAGAAAGGGTATCGAAGGTTTAAGATTAAAACGATAGAGGGACAGGATGATTTTTCAATGATGGCGGAGGTTGTCAGCCGTTATTTCAACCATCTTGCTGAGAACAACGAGAATTATCCCGACCTTTTATTAATCGACGGTGGCAAAGGACAGCTCAACGCCTCCCTGGGAGCATTACGGGAGTTAGGCATAATCCAACAGCAATGCGCCTCGCTGGCCAAACGTTACGAGGAGGTTTACCTGCCCGGTAGATCCGAACCGATATCGATCCCCAGAACATCATCCGCCTTAAAGCTACTCCAACAAGTAAGAGATGAAGCTCATCGGTTCGCAGTTACTTACCATCGCAAATTACGTTCGAAAAAAATCGATTCCTCGGAGTTGGATCAAATCGAAGGAATCGGTGAAAAACGAAAATTCGCCCTTTTGGGAACTTTTGGCTCGGTAGATGCGATAAAGAAAGCAAAGCTACAAGAGTTGTTAGATACACATGGGATTCCGAATAAATTAGCGGTTAAAATATACGATCACTTTCATCGGGGAGATGAGGATGCCTGAATCGATTAGCATTGATGTATTAGAAGTTGGTGATTTTTTAACGAACTGCTACATTATCCACAGTGATGGCAAAGCTATCGTTGTAGATCCGGGTGATGAAGCCGAACGTATACTCGGTTTTATCGAGCAGAAAGGTATTAAGGTGGAAAAAGTAATCCTGACGCATGGGCATATCGACCATATCAAAGGCTTGCCCGATTTGCGAGCTGCTATCGATGCCCCTGTATTGATTCATCAGGAAGATGCCATAATGCTGACACAGGCACGGAAAAACCTGTCTTATTACCACGATAAGTCTTTTACCACCAAACCCGCCGATGAGTTACTGGTCGAGGATGATGAAATTATGCTGGGTGATCATATCATTAGAATACTTCATACTCCCGGACATACGCCGGGTGGCATATCTCTCTTTGTCGACGATGTCGTATTCACCGGTGATGCTTTATTTTTCGGCTCTATCGGCCGTACCGATCTGCCCGGCTCCGATCATCGAACACTGATACAAGCGATAAACGATAAATTGCTGAGCCTCCCCGACCAAACAAGGGCATTGCCCGGGCATGGTCCGGAAACTACCATTGGTTACGAGAAAGAAAATAATCCGTGGCTAAGTTAATTCCCTGCGATCTTCATGTACATCCCGATTACTCGATAGACTCCGACACGAGTATCGATAGATACTGCATGAGAGCGAACGAATTGAAAATACCGGTAATAGGGTTTAGCACTCATTTCGATATCAATCCCGCTCGAGATGATATCGATCCGTTCATGATTGTAGACGGCGAAAAGCTCAGGATTAACGACTACACGATCGGCCGTTATATGGATGATTGCATGACTGCCCGGGACAAGTTCCCCGATCTGAAAATACTGATCGGGATGGAGGTGGACTACTTCCCGGGCGTTGAATCGGAAATTTATCGTCTCAAACAGATATTCGATTTTGATTACCTGATCGGTTCGGTTCATATCATAGATGGTATCAATATCGCGAGTAAAAGAGAGGCAACCGATTATTTCAATATTAATCCACTGGTAAAACTTGCAGGCGCATATTTCGAACTTTTATATAACGCCGCGAACTGCGGTTTGTTCGATATTTTAGGGCATGCCGATTACTACCTGCTCAGGGGTGTTTTCCACTATGGACAGGAAATATTCTCCATTCATAAATCATATCTGGAAAAAGTCGTTAAGGCGATGATAAGAACCAGTACCGGTTTCGAGGTTAACACCTCTTATCGCCGTCACGGAGGAGATTCGTTTTTCCCCCAGCCTGATTTTATCGAAGACGCTATCGGATCAGGAGCTGTATTCAATTCGATAGGCTCCGACTCTCATAACGTTAAACACCTTGGTGAGGGAATACGTGAAGCAATAGCAACTCTCGCCGATTCGGGAGTTGCAATCAAACCATTCTATGAAGCAGATAAAACTTAATAGAACTTTTTATGATAGGCCGACATTGGATGTTGCAATCGACCTGCCGGGCAAAATACTTGTTTATAAAGCAGATGGCGTGAAACTTGGCGGTCGGCTGGTGGAGGTCGAGGCTTATATCGGCGAGGACGATCCGGCCTGTCATGCTTGCCGGGGTATGACACCGCGTAACGAGATAATGTATAATGATCCCGGCTATTTGTATGTCTATTTCACCTATGGCAATCACTATATGTTAAATTTCGTAACCGAGCGTAAGGGCTTTCCGGCGGCGGTTCTTTTGCGAGGACTCGAGCCCCTGTATGGTATCGAGAATATGATGGCCAACCGGGGCGTGACTGAAATAACTAACGTAGCCAGCGGGCCCGGCAAGATGGCCAGGGCATTCGGTATTACAACCGAGCAAAATGGCCTCGATCTGACCAAAAATGAGATATATGTAGTGGACGACGGTTACCGACCTGAAAATGTTTGGCGTTCATCGCGAATCGGTATCGGTGATAAAGGAAATGATAAACTCTGGCGGTTCTTCATTTTGGGCAACGGTCATGTATCCAAAGCAAACAGGCAGGTAAAGGAATCTTTCGAACAATATATGTAACCATTACTATTGGCTGAAACAAACACTTGCCCTCAAGCGTTTTTTAAGCATATAATGTGATGGATACGGAGGTAATTTGTTTAATCTTGAAAGACTGGTTTTACTGGCGCCGGTATTCTTACTGGCGATAACCGTGCATGAATTCTCGCATGGCTATATAGCCTACAGACTTGGCGATCCTACTGCCAAGATGGCCGGACGTTTAACATTCAATCCCCTGGCGCATCTGGATTTATTCGGTACGCTGGCTATAATATTCATCGGCTTCGGCTGGGCCAAGCCGGTTCCCGTTGATCCCCGAAATTTCGCGAATCCAAGGAAGGATAATCTCTGGGTAGCGTTAGCCGGGCCGGTCTCGAATTTTATTACAGCTTTCGTGTTCGGTTTGATATTCAGGCTTTTCAGTCCCCTGCTCGCAGGCAGCCAGGTTGGCGAGATCATCCTGATGATGATTTACCTGGCGGTTTGGATTAATCTCATCCTGACTATTTTTAACCTTCTGCCAATACCACCTCTGGATGGTTTCCATATTCTCGAGGGCCTGGTTTCGACGGAAACTTACGTTAAAATGCAACCATTCGTACGCTATGGCCCGATGATTTTAATTGGTTTGATATTGCTTTCCTCGTTTGGAGGTTTTCACTTTTTCGCGATAGTGTTCGGGCCGTTCGTTCAACTATTCGGTTCGTTGTTCACCGGGCAAAATTTTGGATTCTAAATATAAACTAATATTCATCGTTATTTCGGCGGTAATCATACATTCCTGCGGGACTAAACCGTCGCCTGAAATTATTCCTTCCCAATCACCGGAAAAGCTCTGGCAATATTTCAGTTCGAAATATGATTCTATCGAATCGCTGGCGTTTAAAGGCGATTTTACTTTAAGCGGCGAGCGGACATACAAGACAAACCTCCAACTCGTATATGCCGCCCCGGATAGTTTCGCTTTTTTAGCCGAGGCCGCCCTGGGAATCGATGCCGCCAGGGGAGCGATTATTCACGGCCGCGGGTTCTGGGAGATTCCGAGAGAAGATTACTCGGAAAGTATAACGTTGTTAGATCAAATACGTATCGATAATTATGAGGTGGACCTGGAATCTATCTTACAGTCGGTGTTTTTTTTCAAGGGACTGAAAAATTACGAATACCTCGAAAAAAACGGCAACCGTTTGATTTATTGCAGCAAAGGCATGGACCGTCTGATAATAATCGAGCTGAACAAGGATAGCGGTACTCCGATCAGTCTCATCTTCAACCGCTTCTCGCTTTTTAACCCGGTCATTTATGAAGCCAACTACTATGATTGGCGTAAATCGGGAGATGGGATGCTTTTCCCCGGAAGGATTGAACTGAGTTCAACATCCAATAAACTAAAAGTCGAATATGTATTATCACGGATAAAGGCAAACCCCGATTTGCCCCAAAAACTTTTTGCGCCAAGAAAAAAGCGATAAATAAATAACAATATCAATCTATTATTAATTCAAAATAAAAATATCATCATTATCATAAGTGATAATGTAATATCGTTTTACATGTTGGATACGAGCTTTCAAGTCTTTAATGGATAAGGGGTTCGCTTAATATTTTAGCCCTACTGGCCTGCAAATAATGCTTGACAATTCTCTATAAATTCGTATAATATCCGCAGGTGAATAGTGATTCTCCTTATTAATACTTTACAACATAATATCCAGCAGTTAGGAGGTGTTTTTAGGCGTATACTTAAATTTTAGTAGTTAAGTTTTTAGTTTTTTTGGGAGTAGGAGCAAACATGAGCATTTTTAACAACAAGTATTTAGTTGTATCCATGATTCTAACATTTGTCATAGCCAGTTTATCAATTGCGGGCACCGTTAAAACTGATGCCGAAAAGATAGCAATTGAACTTGCAGCTATGGATAATTTCGATAACAGTGATATCATAACCGATACGCAAGACTACTGCGCCTCCACTTATACGAACCAGACTGATGACTGGATCACCAATGTTACATTTGGTGACATCAATAATAATTCAGGACAGGATGGGCCGACCAGCTACGGCGATTATACCAGTTTATCCACCGATGTGACTCCTGGCGGCACATATACGTTATCAGTAACTTATTTCTCGGATGGATACACCGAGCATGCCCGGGTCTGGTTTGACTGGAATGCCGATGAGATTTTTGACGCATCCGAGTGTTACTACTTAGGCAGCGGTGCTGATATCACTTTAACGATGGATATTGCCGTACCCTATGACGCTACTGCCGGTACCACGAGATTCCGCATTATTGAACAGTATAATACGGATCCCGGTGATGATGGCGCTTGTGATGGACAAGGCAACCATTCTACAACCTATGGCGAGACCGAGGATTATTCGGTGAATATCGGAGAACCGCCATTATACGATGCTGCCGCCGTTGCATTCGTGCAACCCGGATCAAACGGTCAGCAAGGTCAACCGGAAACTCCGATCGTGACTTTCGCTAACTACGGCTCGATGACAGCTACTTTCGACGTCAGCCTCGTTATCGAATACGACGGTTCGAACGTATACGAGGAATCCGGATCGGTAGAAGATCTGGAGTTCGGTGAAACGGCTGATGTTACGTTTGCCGAATTTACTCCGGCCGAAGCCGGCGATTACATTTTAACCGCCACTGCTATGCTTTCCGGAGATGATGTACCTGGTAACGACGTAATAACGGCGGATTTCAATGCCCAACCGGAGATATTGCCGCCTTCAGGATTAAGCGCTACCGACGATCAGGACGGCGTCGTTCCGTTATCCTGGTTCGAGCCAGGCCTGCCGCCATGCGAGCTTTTGCAGTACGATGATGGCGTACTCGGCAACGCGTTCTATTATTACGCGTCCGATAATCTGATCGCTAACGCGTTCGTGGCTGTTGCCCCGGTACAGATTTGCAGCGTTTTCGTGCATGTCCTTACCCAAGGTGATGAGTACTGGCCATGGCCCGACGGCACCCATGAACCTGTTCAGTTGAAAATCTTTGATGACGCCGGCGACGGCACACCCGGCGATATGCTAGGTGAGTTCACGGCTACTGCTGAATTAGGTATGGATATTGCCATAGCTATCGATCCCCCGATTGTCTGTAATACCGACATGTTCTGGGTAGCTTTCAACAATGTAAACGATGCCGACCCTTATGATGGTCTAGGCCTGGATGCTGTCTCAGATTATCCACAGTATCACTGGGTCAGAAATGGCGGAGTATGGACAAACGAAAGCCTGTATGATGGCGACAGAATGATTCGCGCAAGCATCAGGTCTTCGGGAGTAGCCCTTACCCTTTCCGGTAACAATCCTACCATGGATGATGTAATTCTCGACACCCAGGAGCTTTCAGGTTATAACCTGTATAGAAGCACCGCGCCGAATGTCGAAGTTACCCCTGATAATTTGATTGCCTCTGATCTCGAGGAAACCTCGTATGACGATTACGGCGTAGAAAATGGGACGACCTATTACTATGTCGCAACGGCCATGTATGATGATGAGATCGAATCTGGCCCCTCTAACGAGGCTATGGGCATACCGGCTGCCCCGGGTGAGTTATCAGTCGATCCTGATGACATTACGTTCAACTGTCCTCTCGGTCAGGCGGGCTCGGTAGAACTCGAACTAGCCAATAGCGGTGGTTTGGATGTTTATTTCGACATCAGTTGCACCACCAACGATAATGTATACGTCCAGGGTGAAACACCCTACAATCCATACAGCAGCCAGGCTGCGTTCTCCTCGACGAAATATGAGGGTGAGAAAACATTCCAGGTCAGCGATTACAATCCGCCATTGCTGCTTGATTCCGGCGGCCCTGATGCCTTCGGATACAAGTGGATTGATTCGGATGAGCCAAACGGACCGGAATTCAACTGGATAGATCCCAGTAGCCATGAACAGTATCCATTCGGTGATGATGATAACCAGGGTCCGTTCGGGTTGGCGTTTGGATTCCCGTTCTACGGCGAGGTATTCAATACCGTGAATATCTGTTCTAATGGTTTCATATCATTTTCCAGCGGCCTTACCGCTTATACGAACACTGAGCTTCCCAATCCTGATGGGCCGCTTAATCTGATTGCGCCGTTCTGGGAGGACTTGAATCCTTCAACGAGTGGTATCATTACATTCTATACGGATGACGATATGACCGTTATTTCTTGGGTTGATGTTCCTGCATACGATTGGGATCATGGTGTCGGCCCCGAAACATTCCAGGTAATCCTTTACCCTAACGGCAAGATTAAATTCCAGTACCTTGATCTTAATGATCCGCTCGAATACTGTACGATTGGTATTCAGAATGGCGCCGGCGATGTTGGCTTACAGGTAGCTTTCGATCAGGCTTATGTACATAATGACCTGGCGATCATGTTTATGGGTAGCTGGCTGTCGGTTAATCCGCCTTCGGGTGTTGTACCTGCCGGCGGCTCGGTAACTGTTGATGTCATGATGGATGCCTCCGATCTCGATATAGGCATTTATCAGGGTAATTTGTCTATCGGCTGCTATGATGTCAACCATCAGATGCCCGATATGGACGTCCCGGTTACTCTGGATGTCGTTACCGGCATAGAAGATCAGGCCGTATTGCCGGAATCTTATGCCCTGTCGCAGAACTATCCGAATCCATTCAACGCCAAGACCTCGATCGAGTTCGCGTTACCGGAGCCTGCTGATGTCGAGCTTACGGTTTACAACATGCTCGGCCAGAAAGTAGCTACACTGGTTAACGAGCATCTTGGAACGGGTATGCACTCGGTTGTTTGGGATGCCTCGGATGTTTCCTCCGGTGTGTATTTCTATAAGATTGCCGCCGGTGAATACACTGAGATACAAGAGATGACTTTATTGAAATAAATTTAGGCGACAAATTCCATTGTATCTTAGCCCCCTGTATTGCAGGGGGCTTTTTTTATCCGTAATCCAGTGAGCAGGAAGGAATCCTTTTCTTCCTGCTGCATACATGCAGTATGTCGTCGGCAAAGGATGAACTAAGGACTTCGTCCGCTCAACGACTTGTGCAAACAACTTTTTCAACAGTACCTCCAGCAAGGGATTTTTATCTGTAATTGACTATAGCCATCTTTGTTTTATATAATCTATCGTGATGAATGAATTAATCGAATTGTATCTGGAGAGCCTGAGGCTGGAAAGAGCCGCCTCAATTAACAGCGTAGAGGCTTACGGTAGGGATTTATCCAAATTTGCCACATACTCTGATAATAAACATCCGGCTGAAATCACCTCGTTGGATATCACCGACTATTTACTAAAACTCCAAAAAGAAGGCTTATCCTCAGGCTCTATTGCCAGGAACTTAAGCGCCGTGAAAGGGCTTTTCAAATACGCTTTTCGTACCGGCAAAATCGAATCGAACCCGGCCGCCGGTATCGCCGGACCGAAATTATATCGTAACCTCCCGGAAACACTAACGATAGAGCAGGTGCTGAAAATCCTTTCCCTTCCCGATACCGGTACCAAACTCGGCCTTCGTGATAAAGCCTTATTGGAATTTCTATACGGCACCGGCGCCAGGATTAGCGAAGCCCTGAATTGCCATTTGGCAGACTTGATATCGGAAATGATGCTCGTGAAACTGTATGGCAAAGGCAAAAAAGAACGTGTCGTACCACTTGGTAAGGCCGGTTGGAACAGTTTGAACAACTATATAAAAGATTCCAGAACCCAATTATCCAATTCAAAAAGCGCCGATTTTATCTTTCTGGGCAACCGTGGAAATCCTCTCCAGAGAATGGCTGGCTGGCGGATTGTAAAGAAATATTGTCTTTTAGCGAATATATCCAAAGATGTCTCCCCTCATACGTTACGTCATAGTTTCGCATCGCATCTATTGGCGGGTGGCGCTGACCTTCTTGCAGTGCAGGAATTACTCGGTCATGCCGATATATCTACTACAGAAATATATACTCATTTGGATCGGGATTTTATAATCGCCGAGCATAAGGAGTTTCATCCGAGGGAAAAATGGAAAATCTAGTAGCGAAAAAACAGTCATCGATACAGCCCCAGAAAAAACATAGCCCTACTTTCCATTGCGCTTTAATGCAGCGTGGAACCGCTGTTGAGGATCGTATAATTCGTAGTATTCGTAAATACGAGGTTATCATACATCCTTTTAGTAATTTCGACGAACTATACACGATCTGCCAGCGGACTATGCTCGAGATGATAGTTATTGCCGGCAACTCTCAGGCTAATTGGATGATGGAGCTTCTCCCTCATATTAAACGCGACTCGACTCTTCAGTTCATACCGGTGGTTTTCTTCCATCCCTCGCCGGAAAAGAAACTAATCATCGAGGCATTCAATAACGGCGTGGATGATGTAATCACGAATTTCTGGGACTATGAACTCGTTACCGCCAAAATGCAGATGTTGATCTCGCGGTCGATCCGGGATTTAAGCGTAAACCCAACGACCAAACTTCCCGGCCCGGCGGCTATCGAAAACGAAACGAATATCAGGTTAAACAGCGGCGAAAAGGTAGCAGTGTGCTATGGCGATCTCGATAATTTCAAAGCATACAACGATTATTACGGTTATGTCTACGGTGATAAAATCATCCTGATGACCTCGCATATCATAAAAACAACGGTTCATGACCTGGTCTACAACGGTTTCGTCGGGCATATTGGCGGGGATGATTTCATATTCGTAATACCGCTGGATAAAGTCGATATAGTTTGCAAGAACATCATCTCGACATTCGATAAAATGATCCCGATTCGTTACCTTCAGGAGGACCGCGACCGAGGCTGGATAGAGGTACCCGACCGTCGCGGTGTGCTGGAGAAATTCCCGCTGATGACTATCTCAATCGCGGTGATACCCAATCAGCGCAAAGCGTTCAAGCATATCGCCGAGATGAGCCACATGATGGCCGACTTGAAGAAGTTCACCAAGACCAAGGCCGGCTCCAACTATATGGTGGAACGCCGAAGAAAGTACTGATCTAGATAGCGCTTACAATTGATATAGAAGTATAATCATACCGGTCGTCAAAGTATATCATTCCGGGCTTGACCCGGAATCCAGGGGGATGGGCGTGGCGATTTACCTCTACTATCGAATATCACTTCAGCAGCGTAATCTTTCGCGAATCATGATACTCCCCGGCAGTAATACGATAGAAATATATCCCCGAGGGCAGCTCCCCCGCCTGCCATAACACCGAGTGGTTACCGGCGGGCAGGTACCAGTCAACCAGGCTCTCCGCCCGTCGGCCGAGTATATCGTAGATATCAAGCGTAACCTGCGAGGGCTGGATCAGTGTGAATGATATGTTTGTTGAGGCGTTAAACGGGTTGGGGTAAGTTGAGAGGTTGTACTGCGTGGGGAGAATTGCATTGTTAACAATGATATCAGTGGAAGTTTGTTTAAAAGTCCAAATTGATCTTTGCGATGATGCAAAGTAAAACTTAGTTGTGTCACCCGGAATGAGAATCATTTCACCAACACCATCAGTTGTATCCATCCCATTATTAAAAGACTCCCAATTCTGTCCTCCATTAAAGCTTCGGTAAATACCATAGTGATTTGAGGCTACAAAAATATTTTGTAAATTATTGGGATTAATCACAATTCCAGATATTATACTAATTGCTGGGTCTAATGGCACATTATTATTAATATTACGCCATTCCTCACCTCCATTAGTCGATTCAAATAAACCTAAATAACAACTAGCAACAAATATATGATTTTCATCAATCGGATCAAACTCGATATCAATTATATACTCATGGTGCTCAAAATCGGGCAGCTCTCCAGTTTGATTCCAAGTATCGCCTAAATCCTCCGATATATAAACATTATTATCATGATCACCAACAGCAATACAATTCGAGTTTGAAGTAGCTATATCAATTACTTCTAAATAAATACTCGTCGGCAAGCTAATATTTAACTGCCAATTTCGACCCAAGTCATCAGAATAGTATAATCCCTCTGAGGAAATGAGGAATATTCTTTTTTCATTCTCAGACAGGTATGATATACATATATCTCTATAAGAAATATTTCCAGGCAAACCAGAATTATAAAAGTTCCATGTTGATCCGGAATCCTCAGAAATATAAAATCCTGCGTCTTCAATAGGGTACAATGATCTATGCGATGATGATACATATATTATATTGTTCTGATATTTATCAATAGCAATACCACTATTTCCAGTATAAATCGACATACCAATATCTAAAAATAGCCATGTCTCTCCCATGTCATTTGTTTTAAACAATCCATTCGTGGCTGAAACGTAGCCTGAGTTGTCATCAAGGCTACAAATATCTAGTTGAATACATGATGCGGCATTAATATTTTTACTTATTTTTATCCATCCACCTTCATTAATAAGCCTCTTGTATATTCCATCATAGTATGTTCCCAAATATAAAATAGAATTGGATTCATCTATTTCAATCGTAGCATTTCGATTAAACTTAAGCCCATCACTATAACTATTCCAGGTATTTCCTAAATCCTCGCTTTTAAAAACGCCATCCTCTTTTGATACTAAATAAACAGTATTCGTTTCAAGCGGAGAAAACATTACATTAGTGGCATAGGTAATGGATAAAGACTCTGGACCTACACCCACCCAGCTCTCGCCTGAATTAGTAGATCTATATAACGATGGGTTGCCAGGATTTACTACATTATTCATAGATATCATTAACATACTCGTATCGGCAGGATTAAGAGTTAAATCAGTAGGTGCACCAGTACTATCGATATTATTTTGAATATTTAGCCAGGTTGCTCCCCTATCTATGCTCTTCCATACACCTCTACCAGTCGCCATTGATGAACCTATAAAATAAATAACATCATTATTTTGAGGATTTATCTCTATTTCATCCATGCCTGTCCAAACCGGTACAGTTAGAGATTCCCATGAATTCCCTCCATCAAGAGATTTCCAAGTATTAATAGGACCACCAGCAAATATTATTTGGCGATTCTCGGGATGGTATTTAATAACCTTTATTTCATTTGACGAAAATTCAGGCAACTCCACGAATTCCCAATCAACTCCACCGTTATTTGACCTATAAATGCCAGTAGTCGTACTTACAAAAATAGTATCAGGTGAATTCGGGTGTATTGCAATATCACGCATACATGAGAAAAGGCCATTATTCTCAATATGTTGCCAGCTTTGCCCGCCATTAGTTGTTTTATACATCCCATTTTGAACAGTACCAATAAAAAATATATCATGATTATTGGGATGAAACTCCATTGTAACAACGCTTCCACCATCAGGTCCATTTGTATGCCAGGTATTTTCCTGAGCAACAGCAATACCAAAATTAAGAACAATTGAAATTGTAAAAATTATTCTCTTGATCATAACAATGTAACTTGCCATATTAATCCTTTTTGAAAGCAATTTTCTATATTGTAGCATTTCATTTTATATCCAGATCACGATAATCGCGATCTGGATATAAATAATGCTTTAAAACAAAGTTAATATATCTAATTAGCGCCGCCTGCACGATAATTAGCTGTTGCCTCAATATCTTCGAAATACCCTGGGCTTCCAGCTACTATTAAAAGCGATGCGACATGACTGGAACTTGATCCTACAGATTCAAGACCTGATAGAGTTTGGTGTGTATAAGCACCATAATTATCGGAATCTATCAAAACAGACAACACCTCTGTAACACCATCCATTATTCTATACTTAATAATAGCATGCCCCGATGTCTCGCTTGTTCTATCGAATTCCACAACCCAATACACATTACTATTACACGGATCATAGTTACTGCTCTGTGCAAGTGGGTTGCCACCATAATCATCATCAGCAGAGATATAGTTACTGCTTTGACATTGTCCATAAACTTGATTACAAAACCCAGCCCCATTTACAAAGCAGAACAAAACTGAACAGTACCAATAAAAAATATATCATGATTATTGGGATGATAACTCCATTGTATTCAACGCTTCCACCATCAGATGCCATTTGTACAATGCCAGGTATTTTCCTGAGCAACAGCAATACCAAAATTTCAAGAACAATTGAAATATGTAAAAATATTCATCTGTGATAATACAATAAATAATGTAACTTGCCATATTAATCCTTTTTGAAAGCAATTTTCTATATTGTAGCATTTCATTTTACTATCCAGATCAGCGATAATCGCGATCTGCGAATCATAAATAATGCCCGGCAGTAAAACAATAGTTAATATATCCCCGAGGACAGCTTAGCGCCGCCTGCACGATAATTAGCTGTGATGCCAGGAACTATCTTCGAAATACCCTGGGCTTCCAGCTACTATTAAAAGCGATGCGACATGACTGGAACTTGATCCTACAGATATCAAGCGTTACCTGATAGAGTTTGGCTGTGTATAAGCAATAATTATGCTGGTGGTGGCGAATCTGAAAAACAGACTGTACCTGCTGTAGGGAGGGTTACCATCCATTATTCTATACTTAATGCCCAATAGCATGCCCCGATGTCTCGCTTGTTCTATCGAATTCCAAACCCAATACATATTGTATCTCATTACAGCGGAGTCATAGTTACTGGCCAAGTCTGTGCAAGTGGGTATGCCACCAATCATCATCAGCAGAGATAACTTACTGCCACCATTATGACGATTGTCCATAAATACCACAGTTGATTACAAAACCCAGCCCCTAAAAATAATTATCGGGGTTAAAGCAGGCCAGAACAAATCGACTGCGCAATACTGTCAAAACGATATTATTACTAATGTAATCCTTGTCAAATTAATTGATTTGAACATCCATTATAACGACCAAAAACTATTACAACAAACTGATGTTCATTTGAAAGCAAGGTGGACTTGCACCCCCCCGATCATTATTACCTAAGGTGTTAAGATAATCCTGCCAATGTTTATCTAATTAAATAATAGATACCCTTGCACAATGCCATTCCGCCAACAACTATTATATTGTTGTCCCATTTCAAAAAATGCATATTATTGTTTCTGGAGACTATTCATCTGTATATTACAATAAATACCCATCTAATTGTCAATAGGCCTTGATTTGGAATCCGATTGTAACAGTACTACTTCATTCAGCGTAATCTTTCGCGAATCATGATACTCCCCGGCACAATACGATAGAAATGATATCATCGAGGTACAGCTCCTGTATCGCCTGCCATAACACCGAGTGATTCCCGGCGGGCATCAACTCATCTACAAGGCTCTCAGCCCGGCGGCCAAGGATATCGTAAATATCCAGCGTTAACTGCGAGGGCTGGATTAGCGTGAATGATATCACTGGTGGTGGCGTTGAACGATACCTTGGGGTAGGCCGGTAAGGCTGTACTGCGTAGGGAGGGTTACCATGACTTTCCATCATCAATGCCCACGAATAAACCGTGTGCGTGTGATTGACCAGACGGAGCTTTTAGATGAGGCATAATACATAATAGTTGTATCATCATAAGCGAAGTATCATTTGGCTCAACGTCCGTGGAATAGTATCGCATTCCAATATTAAAAGATTCCCAGGACTTTCGCCACTCATTATACGACTTGATAAATACCACAGTTATTAGAACATATTCCCAAATATTATCGGGGTTATATAAACTGATTGCCAGAGCCAGATTTCAAATCGACGCGCTACTCTCAAAGGGTAAATTATTACTAATCGTTCTCCCAATCTTGTCCCAGCCATTGATTGATTTGAACACTACCATACGTCCTAGGTAGCAAACATATAAATAATTTGACTATTTGTAGGATGAAATTTTTAAAGTCAATGCATGATCGGTTATCTGATTCTACCTCGGGTGTTGGAATCTGGACACCTCCTGCCAATGTTCACCTCTATTATTTGATAGAAATACTGAATACCAGGACAAACCTACCAAGATACATTTTATCTGAATGTCCCATTGGGATCAACATCAATATCTGCCCCATATCCAATGCATCAATATTGTTTCTGGAAGACTATTCTCCCATCCCCATAATATTCCAAATATGAAAGTACTTCCATGTCATCTAATAGGCCTAGTTGATCCCAAGAAAATTATTATTCCTATCTATATGCAAATAGCAGTTGTACCTTACAACTGATATCATCAGGTAACCCATGTATCGCTGAAATGCCATGTCTTGTCCGCCATCAAATGAAGACTTCCCTGCAGTGATGGATTGTAATAGCTCCATCGTTAACTGAAGTTGAAGCGTACAATAATTTCACTATCGAATAAATCGAATTAATTGAAGATACCTCATGGTACATCGGTAATTCTATATCAACGATTTCCCATGACTTTCCATATCAGATGTGGCAATAAACCATTTCTTGCCGCACCTGAATTGCTTCACCTTCATTAAAATAATTCACCAGACAGCATCATCGTGTCTCAACGCAAAAGGAATGATTATCGCTTATTTTTTCCCAGGATTCGCCCTCGTTTACACTCTTGTAAAGCACCATCATGAAATGTTCCAGTTCAACCATAAATGGATATTACTGAGAGAGTCGATTTGCTATGGTGCCTGCTATTTGATTGTACTCTCAGTCCATTATTTATCGGTATGAATACAAATCAATCTTTTAAAAATACCATCTTCCTTGGTACCAAGATAAATAATATGACTATTAATTGGCGAAATTTGTTAAAGTCATGATGATATATCTGAGTTCCGGTTTGATATCAATAGCAAGATACACCTCCATTAGTAGATGCTAAATACACACGCTGAATAGCGCGTTTGTTTCCAGTATAAATCTACCTAGATACGAGCATATCTGAATTCTGGGGATCAACTTCAATATCTGCCCCATATCCAACGGTATCAATGTTATTTTGAATTATTCTAACCAGGATTGCCCCATATCTTCGAATTTCCAACTTCCATAACCAAATATGTTCTAGTACTGTGCCTAATATAAATAACATTATTATTATCGATGGCAAAAGCAGTTGTACCTAACCATACGGCAAATCCATTTCTTAGCCATGTATCTGAACCATCAATAGACTTCCAAGTGGCAAACTCCACCAGCCACAAAATTTGGCTCTACAGAATGTACAAGAATTGCCTCATAAATACCATCCACATTTCCCGGAGGATATAAATCTTTCATCCATGTCTCACCTGAATTGTTACATTATCCACCAGCAGCAGCAGCGTACATCGTGTAAACCAGGATTGAATTCCAATTTCACGAATTGTGATAAAGCACATCAGATAAATGATTCCAGTTACCACCATCAATGGATTTATAAATTCCATTTGCTATGGTGCCTGCATAGATTGTATTCGCTATCTACGGGATGCGCTACAATCTTTTACCGTTCCACAATTTGTTACCAAGTTCCATCATCAGCGTTTGATACAATAGCAAACACGACATATAGATGCATAATACCAATGCGCGTTCATTTTTCTCCTAAAAGCCCCCCTGAATGCTATTCATAATTAATTAACCGAAAATCAACGTTCCACAACTTGTTCTATACTGGTTCAATATTCCTAAATGACTTCTACCCCCCCCCGATTCATTATTATAAGGATTAAGATAATCCATTTATTCAGATTAAATAATAGATGCCCTTGCACAATGCCATTCCCCCAATATTATAATTTCAAAAAATAAATATTCAGATATTCATCTGTATAATACAATAAATAATCTAATTGTCAATGTTTATTTGGAATTCGATTGTAACAGTACTACTTCAACAGCGTAATCTTCCGCGAATCCCGATACTCTCCTGCAGTCAGTCAATGCGATAGAAATATATCCCCGAGGGCATCTCCCCCGCCTGCCATAACACCGAGTGATTCCCGGCGGGAAGGAACTCATCTACAAGGCTCTCAGCCCGACGGCCGAGGATATCGTAGATATCCAGCGTTACCTGCGAGGGCTGGATTAACGTGAATGATATGCTGGTGGTAGCGTTGAACGGGTTGGGGTAGGCCGAAAGGCTGTACTGCGTAGGGAGGGTTACCTCTTCGTTCTCGATTCCGACAGGCGTGCGATTGATTGACCAGACGGAACGATTACCGCGCGCTAAGTATAAAATCGTGGTGTCCCCTGGAGCAAACATCATCTCATTAAAAACGCCGGTCGTATCCATACCCGCATTGAACGATTCCCAATGCAAACCACCGTTATGGCTTTGGTAAATACCATGGCCAAATGTTGATACGAAAATATTGTCAGGGTTGTAAGGATTTATCGTAATCCCTGATACATAGTTGAAATGACCATCTAAAGGTAAATCGTTTACTAAGCTTTGCCAGGTTTGGCCACTATCAAGCGATTCATATATTCCTAATCTTGCAATGCTTATATAGATATGTGAAGAGTTTAAAGGATTAAAAGCAAGCTCAATAGTATGGGCATCTGCAGCCTGGGGAAGTTGGCCGGACTCAACCCAGGAATCACCTCTATCATAAGAAATAAACAACTTATTGCCCGGATAATATGCTAGACCTATTACTTGTTGGTTTGATGGCGAAATTTCTATATCTTCGAAATAATCATTCGTCGGAATACCATTATCACATAACTCCCAAGATTCGCCATCATCATCTGATTTATATAAGCCTGCTGTTGAAGTCATAAAAATTCTTCTCGAATCGGGATAATTATATGAAACAGTAATCAAGTTATAAGAGAGGTATTCAGGCAAGCCATCATTGTAAAATTCCCAACTTACACCGGCGTCATCAGAGCGATAAAATCCCTTAGGCGATAAGGATACCTGTGAGATTGTTGATAGACCTGAGCATGCATAATATCTCTGAGGTAAATATACATCGAATATACCATCCCAAAGCTGATTTCCCTCCTGGACATCTATTTCGATACATGACCATAATTCGCCTGAATTTTCTGTAAAGAAAACGCCGTTTGCTGCTGCAACAAAAGCTTTCGCAGAGTTCTCAGCGCTTACATCAATATGAAAACAATGCGCGATATTAATGTCGTTGCTAAATTTATCCCAGCGACTGTTGGCAATTGTTTTTTTATAAAATCCATCATAGATCGTGCCAATATATATAACCTGTAAAACCGGATCAATTTCGATAGCTGCAACATGATGATCACTTAATCCATCGTTTATTTCACTCCATGAATCGCCTGAATCCTCACTCATGATTACTCCATTATCAAAAGTCGCGGCGTAAAGTACTTCATTATTGTTTGGTGAAACAACTATGGATAAAACGTAGGGGACATAAAGGAACTCAGGGCTAATATCCAACCAGTTGTTTCCTCCATCGGTAGATTTATATATACAGGGATAATCCTGCATAGTGTAATTATCTACAGAAATGTAAATATTGTTAGTATCAACCGGATCAATCTCGATATGCGTACCGGAGCCATAAGGTATTATATTATTTTGAATATTTTCCCAGGTTTCACCCATATCACTACTTTTCCATACTCCTCGTTCGGTAACCATTGACGTCCCGATAAAATATACCGAATTAGGATTCTGGGGATTAAAGCAGATATCGATCATTCCCGTGGAACTGGGAACATCCAAGCCCACCCAAGTATTACCGCCATCAAGCGATTTCCAGGTTCTCGTAGGCCCGCCTGCGAATAATAGATGCGGATTTTGAGGATGATATTTAATTACCTCGAACTCACTATTAGATCCAGCGATAAAGCTCCAGGTACTGCAACTATTCGTGCTTTTAAACAGTCCGCTAACAGTAGCAATAAATACAGTATCAGGGCTTAATGGATGAATAGAGATATCGCGCATTGTCATGAATAAACCATCGTTATCGATATGACTCCAATGCTCCCCGGCATCCACAGTTTGATACATTCCATTCGTAATCGTGCCTATATAAATAGTATTCCGATTGTGTTGATTAATTTCTATGGTTTTAACCGTGCCTCCATAAGGACCATTAGTAGTCCATTCGTTTTCGTTGGACCAAGCAAAATTAGCTAGGCAAATCATGCTAAAAAATAGTATAAATATGCTAAATCTATTCATAGTAAAATCCTATCGAATCCCCCCACAGTAACAAAACTGCAGGAGGATGTTAATTGATTGATATTAGTCCGGAGTACCAATTCTATAGTCGACATCAGCTTGAATGTTTTCAAACATTTGTGTATCGCCCAAAACTCTTTCTATTTTGAATGTGTGAGAATTACTGGTTCCCCATACTGGTACTAAACCATCAACAACATTATCTGTCGAGCCGGCAGAGTAATTCCAAGAATGTATATCGCGGAAAAATACGTCCGTTGCAGCTCCTGTGTCGACTATCCTAATCCGAATCGTTGATGAATAACTAGGTTGTTGCCTTAGTGTTCTATCAAACTCAATATGGTAATAGATCGAGTAACTGCTTGCGTCACAGGGATCATATATTTTCTGCGCTAACGGATTGGAGCCGCAATCATCACTTGCAGTTATTGTCGCACTTGCTGTGCATTTATCCGCCGCCTTTACTAAATTAACCGTTACTGCCCCCATCAATATTATTAAGCAAAGCATTATTGCTATATTTTTAAAACATTTCATTACTAATTCCTTCCTTGAGTAATAATAATATTCTTGACCAAAAACTTTTACAAAAAACTGATGTTCATTTGAAAGAAAGGTGGACTTCTACCCCCCCCGATTCATTATTATAAGGATTAAGATAATCCATTTATTCAAATTAAATAATAGATACCCTTGCACAATGCCATTCCCCCAATATTATAATGTCAAAAAATAAATATTCAGATATTCATCTGTATAATACAATAAATAATCTAATTGTCAATGTTTATTTGGAATTCGATTGTAACAGTACTACTTCAACAGCGTAATCTTTCGCGAATCCTGATACTCTCCTGCTGTCAGACGATAGAAATATATCCCCGAGGTCATCTCCCCTGCCTGCCATAACACCGAGTGGTTACCGGCGGGAAGGAACTCATCTACAAGGCTCTCAGCCCGGCGGCCAAGGATATCGTAAATATCCAGCGTTACCTGCGAGGGCTGGATTAGCGTGAATGATATGCTGGTGGTAGCGTTAAACGGGTTGGGGTAAGCTGAAAGCAACTCCACCGAGGATGGCACAGCACTGTATGGTTCATCAATGCCCACAGTGATGCCTACCATGTAAACCGCTTCATCCCCACCGTAATCTGTCTTACCGCTTACATTGATAAAATTGCCGGCTTCCGAATCATAATGCAAACCCAGCGGATAACCAATATCCCAGTCGTAATTGTCTACCTCGGATAATGTTTGGGGATTGAACCTGTAAATCAAACCGTTTTGAATATCTATGCCATAGAGGAACGGATTTTCATAGGCTAATCCTAGAAGCATTGCGGCGGTCGGTATAATCGAATCTACTATGGCGGCGTTGGAGGGATCGAGTTTATAGATAATAGAGTTTTCACCGTACTGACTATGCCAGAGATACTCGCCATCATAGGCAATACCCCAGGCGTGACGGTCGGGATTTAGCGAATCGGGAAGCGGTAACGCGAATGAATCGATAGTCACACCGGTGAGATTATCTATGCGATAAAGCCTGTACTGATTTTCATATACCGCCCACAGATCCTCGCCGTCATAAGTGAGCCCTGCATAGCCTAATAAAGGCGAATCATATGAGTTAAGTACCGAGGCGTATTGATCGTCCATGCGGTAAAACACCTTGCGAAGTTTACTTTGACCGGGATTGTAGTCTGCCAGCCAGTAAAAATTTTCGCTTTCTTTTGTCAGACCGGTAGGCCAGTAAAACGCCTCCGGCATGTTAAACATCAAGAAACTGGTATCGCTGGTGCTCAAAAATGCGGGCAATTCAGGTTGCCCTTGATCGTTATAATATACGCCGTTAAGATATGTATTTGATAGTTGTTGGGACAAAGCCGGATATACGCAGAACAGTGATATTATCATCGCGAAAATAGCCCGTTTATTCATTATACTCTCCCTCATCATTATGACCTTAACTTAATATAAAACAACTCCGGCTGCTGTCAAACAGAGAATATTATTCATGTTTACTTTAACGGTTAAAAAGCAGGATTGTTTATATTACTCGGGAGAATTAATCAAAACGCTCTGACGGCCGTTATTGTAGTAGTCCTGAAGAATCGGGTGATCATGGCTGGCCAGTAAATCAACTTTAATAATCGATTCGTACTCGGTCGAATATTCCAGCCCGTCGTCATCCAGGCAGTAGCCGGTAGAGATAATTTTCACGGTCGAATCGGCCAGGTTAATCTCATCCCAGAGCGCGTTGAACCTTGCGCCGTTGGCATAATACTGATCGGGCAATCCGCCGCTTTCGGTAATACCGTGGCACTCTATATGGCCTTTTACGGCGCTTACGCCGGCCATAGCGGCCTGTTCGGCACGGGCTAAGGGTTGGGCGTCCATGACTGTATTAATCGCCCCTATATCGGAGTTTTTGTCGGTTGAGATAGTGGCAACGGAAATGCCTCCGGCCAGCAATATCGCGAATATTGCGAATATGGTAACCACCATGTCGCTTCTGTTCGATCTTCCGTTTCCATAACCTGCCATAAGTCTCACCTCGTTTTACATCTTTTGCATTATCTTGCACATCCAGGGTGATGCTCTGATTTAGTAATCCGTTATCAGCCATCAAGTAAGGCCCTGTATTTCGCTTTATTCAACCTATATATAGCGCAAAGATAATGCCTGAAAATATATGATATGGCGAGTTATTGCAAGTAATTACGGCACGTATTGAAATTCAAGGTGAATCCCCAGCTGATTGCCGGTGTATTCGAGCGGTAACGGCGGTGGTTTGGACTCGATCACCGCCCGCAGAGCCGATTGATCGAACGATGGCGCTCCCGATGATTTCTCCACGATCGGATCGACGACAGTGCCGTTTCTGAGAATAGTGAAGTAAATTATGGCGTTGGTTTTATCGGTTCCCTGGAATGGATTATTCCAGCGATTTTTAATTTTCGCGAACAGGATATTAATATATGTCGGCGTCTCGAAATTCGCTCCATCCAGACGTACTCCGCCGAATTCGCTGCCGGTCTCTACCCCCTCGGGAAGGCCGATACGTTCCGGTGCATCCCCGGGTTGAGCGTCGTTGTCTTTCGGTTTCTCGCTATCGGCTTTTTCGGCTTTTGTCTGCGGTTTCGGTTTGGGCTTTTTCTTCGTGTTTTGACGTTTATTTTTTTCGATCTCCGCCATATGAGTCGTAGTCGGTTTAGTCTCGACTTTTGTCTGGGCTTTGGGTTTTACTGCCTCGGCCCGTGTCTGCCCCGGCGTCTCCGATCCGGCGGGTGTGCCTTTCGATATCGGCGGCAATGACACCAGGTCGACATTCATGATTTTCGGGTAAGCGTTCTGGCTGGGGCGTTTCTCGCCTATCATCAGGTACGCGAAAATACCAAGGTGAAGAACCAGCGATATTATGATGGCATAGTTCAAAGCTTGCTCTCCGGTTCGGTCACCAGGCCTACATTATCGATACCGAGTTTTTTGATACGGCTCATGATACTCATCACCACACCGTATGGCACGCGCTCATCGGCGCGAATGTAAACCGGCCGGAATTTCTTCACCTCGCGGATAGTTTTCAGGCGCGTCTCGAATTGGTCCATCGGGATTTTGTATTTATCGATATAAATAACCTGATCCTTATCGATGGAAACCACGATACCGGTCGAGACATCCCGCGGCGCCTCGGCGGCCTTGGGTAGCTTGATATCGACGCCGGCCTGCATCATGGGCGCGGTAATCATGAAGATGATCAAAAGCACCAATACGACATCCACCAGGTTGGTGACATTAATCTCGGCCATCGGATGGTAATCATATTTGAATTTACGCACCTTTGGCCAACTCCTTCTTGATAGCCGAGAACAGCTCGGACTTGAAATTGTCAATCTCGGTGGCGATGAATCGTAGCTTGTTGGTATAATAGTTATAAGCGATAACCGCCGGTATAGCGGCCGCCAGTCCGGCCACGGTGGCGATAAGCGCCTCGGCGATACCCGGCGCCACCACGGCTAAGGTAGCGGTTCCCATCACGCCGATTTGCGCGAACGATTCCATGATGCCCCAGACCGTACCCAGAAGGCCTAAAAACGGCGAGGCGTTAGCGGTAGTCGCTAAAAACACCACGTTCTTTTCGAGCTTGCTGATCTCCGATACGCCGGTACGATCGATAGCCTCACTTACCAGCTCCAGTGCGTCATCATCGATAGTTACGGGCTCGTCAGAGCCTCTCCTGCCTGATACTAAAGATTCCAGCTCGATGAAAGCCGCGCCGAAAATCGCCGCCAGCGGGGTACCGTTCATTTTGCTCAGCACGGAGAAACTTTTCTCCAGGGAGCGGCGACGGCGGAAATCCTTTAAGAATACCTCGGACTCTCCGGTAACGCGCTTGTATTGGAAGAACTTATAAATTATCACCGCCCAGGAGACAATCGAGAATGCCACCAGCACGAACAGGATAATCTTGGCGAATACCGAGGATTCCATTATCAGGTCGGTGAGCTTTTTCCCGGCTACCGGATCGGGCAATAGAAGCAAAAGCATTGTTTGATTCAAAGAGATCTCCTTTTTCGGTTTTTGAAAAACATTCTATTTCAGAGTTGATTTTGTGTCAAGGCCTTATACGGCCCGAAACCGAAATCTGCCTGTGATTAATACGCTTTTGGGCGGGTTTACGTTCCGGGGAAGTTTAGTTGTTATCGATTATTAAGCTCTAAATGTATACCTATTCTATGACACGAGATAATGACAATCAGAGTATTCGATTCTATTATCGTTTGACTTATTATAGCTTACCGTTTGAGTTATATCTAAATATTTTATCCATCTGTTTTAAATATGTTATTTTTAGTAGCGATTTTGACAATATCATGATTACTGGAGAGTACCATGAAAACAATAAACCAAATTGCTTTAATTTAAACTATTTCCATTATGACAGCAATTGCTCAAACTTCAGGCGAATACATTCATAATCCAACCGGAGCGATTGAGGAAGAATTTGGAGAAGGAAATGTTACGGGTGTTATTGATGCTGAAAACGGATCGGTAAAAACACTTAATGGCAAATTGGATAAAGAAATAACTGCTGTAGATTTGGTTGATAGGTGCTATGAATTTTTTAAGCTGCACAAAGATTTATTTGGCCTTGATAATCCTAGAGAAGAATTAAAGGTAATTTCTGTTAACTGGCAATTTCTAGGTTATAAGTTTCGCCAGTTTTATGATGGAATTCAAGTAAGCCATCATAGAATCAAGCTTGCTTTTACAATTCATGATAAAACAACATTAACTAGTTTCAGCGGCGAAATTGCAACAGATGTAAAGAAATCAAGTTCATCTCCAGCTATATCTGAGGATGAGACGATTCAAATTGCCATAGATGCTTACGTCGCTCAAAAAAAATAGCCGATCCAAATGTAAATAAAAATAGGCAATTAATTATTCTCAAAGGTGATGATGGAAGTTATTACCTGGCATGGCAAATTGCTATTAATCATTGGCAATGCAATATAGATGCTATGACTGGGGAAGTAAGAAAGTCATAATTAAATCGAAAAAGCTAATGACATTATCTATAGAGTAATCGCCTGTCTTTTATATTTACAACAAATTCAATACTACCCTTTTTGCGATTAATCTAAAGAATCAAAACAGCCTGTAAATAAATACACATTGGCTATTGACAAAATCCAAAAATTAATAATATTAGATATATAGCGAGGCATACTGCTATAAAATAGCACAAAAGCATCAAAAGGTCATCGGCATCATATTTTATAGTGGGCAAACCAACCAACGTACGTTTTGAATTCTACCATAACGTTTTTACTAAAGTTATTAACCGCTAAAAAGGAGGTGGCGCAAAGGGGGATATAATTTTACCAGAGGGCTGAGAAATACTTCAAAAACGGAGATTAACATGAAGAAATTTATAACGTATTATGCGGTTATTTTTATTTTAATCGCTTTCCTTGCCGGGACGGCTGTCGCCGGTAACAGCCGGATTCATCAGGGATCGATAACCGGGGAAAAATCGGTTGATCACCCGGTAATTCTCGATAGCGGCGGCCCCGATGCTTACGGTTATTATTATTACGACTCCGAGGATATAGCTTTCAACTCCCCGGAGTACGAATGGATCGATATATCAGGCTATGGAACCAATATGGAAATAGTGAATGACGATCAAAACATCGGCCCCTTCCCTATCGGTTTCACGTTCAATTTTTACAATGTCGATTTCATCTCGTTCCGCGCCTGTTCCAACGGTTTCATAACTTTTTCCTCTGCTTCAACCGGGGTCACCAATCGAACCATCCCCACCGAGGATGAGCCCAATGATTTGCTGGCAGTATACTGGGATGACCTTCACCCCAGAGATACCGGGCAGGCGTACTATTACACCAACAATGTCGATACGCTAATCGTATCCTGGCATAATTTCCAGCGCTACTCGGACGACGGCGAATACTCGTTTCAGGCTATCATAACTTCCGATGGTAACATACTCTACCAATATCAATCGCTAACCGGAATACTGAATTCTCACACGATCGGTATCGAGAACCAGACCGGCAATCACGGTCTGGAGTACGTATTCGACACCACCAGAGATGAAACAGGCACATCAATACTGTTTTCTCACACGCCTCCCGACTACGGTCAAAAAGATGTACTGGTTGTTGCCAGTGATGCGGCTTCGACATTCATAACTGACCTGGAAGCCTATGGAGATATCGCTGATGTGGATTTTTTCGATGCAGCCACAGGAACTCCCGGAATGGGATTACTCGAGCAATACGATGCCGTCGTAGTCTGGTCGAATTCTCCTTTTTACGATAATACTGCGATCGGTAATGTTTTGGCCGACTACGAGGATAACGGTGGCGCGGTTACCTTACTCGTATTCGATTTCAATACCGATTGGAATATGGCGGGAAGATTAATGACCGAGTATTGCCCGTTTACGGTTGGAATCGGCTCATATACGACCAAGTCTTTGGGAGAATACGATTCAGGCCACTATATCATGATGAATGTTGATTCTGTGACTGAATATTACTCGGCCGAGATAACATTGCAGCATGACCCGGTGCTTGTAGCCTCTTTCGATGATGGTACTCCCCTGGCGGCTTACAATCCCGACAATAACCTCGTAGCCCTGAACGTTTTTGTAGGCAACGATCAGATGTTTACCGGGGATGTTAATAATATGGTTCATAATGCCATAATATTTTCCACCAAAAACCAGCCCGATATATTGTTTTTAGCGGCGGATTATGGCCATGCTTTAGCGGAACACGATCTCATGCAAATGCCTAATATCTCAAGCGTTCATTACTACAATGTTATGGATGGTACGCCGACATTAGAATACCTGAACATGTACGAAGCCGTCGTAGTATGGTCGAATTATATGCTGGATAACGGTACGTTATTAGGCAACAGGCTGGCCGACTATGTCGATATGGGCGGTGGTGTCGTTCTTCAACAATTCTGCTTTGTTGATGCGGAATACTATATGCTGGAAGGCAGGCTCGCGGACAGCTATTCTCCGTTTGGTACGGGCGCCTCGTACTTTGAAAACCACAGTCTCGGTTGGTACAATGCAGATCATCCGTTGATGTTAGGGGTATCAGAAGCAACTGACTATTACACCTCGGATATTACTGTCGAAAACGATGGCGTGACGGTAGCCTCATGGGATAACAGCACGCCGTTCGTTGCCTATAATCCAGACCATGATGTAGTGGCGATAAACGGTTATATCGGCGATGCCAGGGAGTGTAGCGGTGACATGATGCAGATCACCTATAACGCCTTGAATATGGTCAGGGATATGGTAGACATCGAGGAGAATGATGCGCCACTTCCCCAGAAATTCAGTTTAGCCCAGAACTATCCCAATCCATTTAATGCGAATACAATAATTCGATTTGACTTACCTCAACAGTCGGATGTCGTACTGGACATTTACAATATCATGGGGCAGAAAGTTACCTCGATAGACAAAGGCGAATTACCCACAGGTTCGCATGCTATCAGGTATGACGCCTCCGAGATCAGCTCCGGTGTTTATTTCTACAAACTAACCGCCGGCGACCTGGTTGAAACCAGAAAGATGATGTTGGTTAAATAGAATATTATCGAATTTACTTATATTCCCCCATCGCAATCGTGATGGGGTTTTTTTAATTGAGCAGGCAGGATACCAGTGGTAAATACTGTTGGAAAATATCGACAAATCATTCCGCAAGCAGAGTCGGATTAGTGTAAATTCAATTGTGTAAATTTGTATTTATTGATGTATTAAAGAATTACGGGTATATCCAGCAGAAAACGCTAATCTTCAAGGAGGATATACCCGTGAAACCACTTAGGTTTGCTGATGAAAATGTAGGTTATGTATTTGCCGGAGTCAAGAGTTATTGGGAGGAGGATGTTCGGGGTGTGGTGTTGAAGCATGCTCGCCGTCATTTGGAACGGATGTTGAATGTTGAGTTTAGGATAGCGGTTGGCTGCGGAAAGTATGAGCGGAGTGAGGAGCGGGCGGATTATCGGAATGGTTATTACCGTCGGGGTTTGCTGAGTTTATACGGCTGGTTAGAGGAGGTAAAGGTTCCCCGGCTGCGTTATGGCAGCTTTGAGTCGAGTGTCTTGCGGAAGCACAAACGGCGTTCGCAGCTATTGGATCGGCTGATTTTAGAGGGCTTTCTGCTTGGTCATTCTACCCGCAAGACAGCACGGATGTTCAAGCGGGCCTATGGTGAAAGCATCAGCGCCCAGGCTGTCTCGAACGTAGTTAAGGCATTAAACGATGAGGTTGGCAGCTTCCACTGTCGGGCTTTGGGCGATGATTATCGTTTTATTCATCTGGATGGTTTATGGGTGAAGATAACCTCTCCGGTTAAGGTGAAGAAGGTGTTGCTTGTGGCCTACGGTGTCCGTCACGATGGCAGCCGTGAGCTTATCGACTTCATGCTGGCTGGCTCTGAGAGCGAGGCCTACTGGTGGGGCTTTCTGTCGGATCTCAAGCAGCGAGGTCTGCGCGGTCATTTGTTGGAGGTTGTTGTTCACGATGGTGGTAAGGGGCTGATTAAAGCTCTGGCCGGGTTATATCCGCGGGTGAAATCACAGCAATGTGTCTTCCACAAGCTGTCGAATATCAGCCAGAATCTGGATGAACGTAAAAACCGCAGCCGAATCACCAGGGATGCTGCTGCGGTCTATCAGGCCGAGACGGAGAAAGAGTTGAAGGCACGATTGAAAGCTTTCAAGGCCAAATGGCGATTGAAAGAACCTAAAGCTGTTCGATCATTTATTCGCGGCTTTGATCGAACACTGATTTATCGAGAATATGCTGAACCTGAAAGAACTCAAATAAAGACCAATAATCCTCTGGAGCGATATCTGGAGGAATTGCAAAGGAGGATAAAACCGTTCAGGAAATTTGTTAATGCCAAAAGTGTTGATCGAATCGTTTATGGAATAGTCGCTTATGTGCTGGATAACCGAAAATCTGAAAATCATTACAAATTTACACAATTCCCTTGATAAGATCAGAGTCGGCTATGACTGCTTTTTTCGTTGACTAATCCTTATAATATCGTAAATTTACATAAATTGCCTATCGTGCCACCATTAGGAGGAATAATGAAAGCTAGACTAATATTATCGATAATATCATGTTTATTGTTAATCCCGCTGTTCAGCTCGCGAGCAGAGGTATCCGAGGAAGTCGAACAAATCCAGGAGATGATAAAACAAAAAGGACTTCACTGGGTGGCCGGTGAAAATTCAGTGACAGCGCTATCGCCCGAGGAACGTCAAAGCCTGCGAGGATTAAAGATACCGGAATCTGTTCGGCTGAGATTCGAGGAGCTGAACAGGAACAACAGTCAGCCCCCGGTTCTACTGGATACCCAGGATGTTTTCGACTGGCGTTTGATGAACGGAGTCACACCGATTACCAATCAGCTCGGTTGCGGTTCATGTTGGGATTTCTCCGCCACCGCCGCGTTCGAATCCTCCATACTGATACATGATGGTATTACTTACGATCTCTCCGAACAACAGGTTCTCTCCTGTAACACCGGCGAATCGGACTGCGGCGGCGGCTGGATGGGAGATGCGTATAACCTGTTTATCGATTATGGCGCTGTGGGCGAGGATTGCATGCCTTATCACGCGGATGACACAGAACCCTGCACGCAAGATCAGTGCGAAGTACTGGCGAACCTTCTCGATTTCGTGGATATTCCGACTAACGTGCCTTTCATAAAAAATGCGCTACTCTCCGGACCGGTCTCGACAACAATGACGGCCTATAACGATTTCGATTCGTATAACGGAGGTTGCTACGAACATGCCGACACCGAGGACTTGAACCACGCCGTATTGATCGTTGGCTGGGATGATAACGAATGCGAGGGCGAAGGCGCCTGGATAGTTAAAAACAGTTGGGGGCCCGGCTGGGGCGATGATGGCTTCTTCTATATAAAATACGGCAGCGCCGGAATCGGCCATAATGCGCAACGGCCTATATATACTTACGAGGGTATACCAGCCGCCAATTTCGCCGATCAGCCGATCGAAATCGATGTGCCGTTAAACGGCGAAGTAGGCCTCGAGTTTAATATCTCCAATAGCGGTGACGGCGACCTGATTTACGCATTCGAGATGTTAAGTCCATCCCAATATGATGATTTCGGTTATTACTGGTACGATAACAACGGCCCCGATGATGTCGAATATGACTGGATAGATATCACCTCGACAGGCGCCGAGATTAGTTTCGGATATGATTACGATGACGGCAACTCGGGCAAATTGCCAATTGGATTCGATTTCAACTACTACGGCAATTCATTCGATTCGATCTGTGTATGCGCCAATGGCTGGGCTTCGTTTACCGATTTCTATACCACCGAATTCGGCAATGTCGGCATTCCCGATCAGGAAGCGCCCAATAATCTTCTGGCGGCGTTTTTCGATGATATGAACCTGGAGAACGGCGGAGCCTGCTATTTCTACACGAATCATTCCGATACCGCGATTATCACCTGGAGCGAGGTTCCTGACTGGAGACAGGAGGGTTTATTCACGTTCCAGATCATCCTGGCCGCCCCCTCGACAATCAAGTATCAATACCAGAGCATGGGGCCGGGGCGATTAAACGAGAACACGATCGGAATAGAGAACGCTGACGGCTCTATCGGTTGCCAGGTGGCTCGCGATGTTGCCTACGCGGATGATGGGGTAGCGGTTCAGTTCGATCTTGATCCTTACTATGCGCCGCCGCAAACCTGGATGGCAATCGATCCCACGGGCGGTTTTATAGAACCTGAGAGCAACTACGATATCGACATGTCTTTCGATGCCGATGGCCTTAGCGCGGGTATATACAACGGCGTGATAAGGCTGCTCACTAACGATCCATCCAACGGCATAACCGACATGGATGTGATAATGAATGTCTCTACCACCGGTATCAACGAGCTTGCCGAAAAACCCTCGCGGTTTATGGTTACCTCGGTGTATCCCAATCCATTCAATCCATCGACAACATTCTCGTACGACCTGCTTAAAGCCAGCCATACCACTATCGAGGTTTACAATATACTCGGGCAGAAAGTATCTACATTGTTCGACGGCGTACAGGGTACGGGAAAGTATTCGTTGGAATGGGATGCCGACAGTCTGGCCTCCGGTTTATACTTTTTCAGGATATCTGCAGGTAATCAGATCGAAGTAAAAACCGCAATGTATTTGAAATAGGCATCATCTGGTTCTTCTCTCGATACTTGCTTGAAGGAATCCTTTCCTTCCTGCTGTATTCATACAGTATGTCACCGGGAAATGGTGAACGAAGGACTCCGTCCGCCCAACGACTCATGAAATAGACTTTTTCAATTATCCCCTCCGCGATAGTGACAAATATACGATAGTGCTGCTATTGAAAACCTCAGTCGTTATTAACCGGTGGTTTTTAGGATCAATATAAAAAAAGGCGCTCATACGAACGCCTTTTGTACTTCTATCTGCAAATTCAATCTTATCTGATTAAAGTCATCCGTTTCAATTGGGTATGATCACCGGCGGTTAGTTTGTAAAAATACATACCGCTGGCTACCTCATTGCCGTTATCATCCGCGCCATTCCATATTGCCTCGTGCGTACCGGCCTCCATGGTTTCGGAAACTACGGTCTGTACTTTTTGGCCGAGAATATCATATACGACCAACTCGACCTCGGAGGTTCGAGGTATCTCGAATTTGATCATAGTCGTCGGATTGAACGGGTTCGGATAGTTCTGTGCCAGCGAGAACTCGCTCGGCAATTGATTGCCATCATCCTGGATGTCCGTTTGAGTATCCCAGACGATTTCGAAATCGTCTATGTAAACGCCATCCCTTACCGTGGAACCATCCGTCACCATCCTGAACCTGAACATCACGCTATTGTCGATATAATCAGAAAGATCAACCGTGGTCTGAAGGAAATTCATCTGGGAGCCGGTCATGAGTGGTCCTGGCATATTCCAGTGTTCGCCGCCATCGGTGGAAACCTCGAAATATACGTAATCCATATTCGACTGGAGTATATGACGAGCATAAAAACTCGCGGTAGCCGACCGGGCGTCATATAAGTTAATCTCGAAATTACTGGTAATTATGTACTCGGCATTGTCGCGGTAATCACGGTATGGGCTATCGGTAAGAGCTATGGTACCCGTATGAGTTCGTTCCGAGCATATAGTCCAGTTACCGTTGGTGCCTTCGGTTTTCCAGTAGTACAGGCCGTTCTCGAATGAATCATTAAAGGCGGTGCTGTCGACATATACCGTGAAATAATTTTCCGAAGCGTTGTAAGGATACGTGATAGTGATCCCGTTATTATCTTCAACGCTAAAGTAATACTGAACGTAACCGTCATCAAGACCGGGTATGATTCCCTCGTAGATATCATTGCTGCCATACATCTCGGTCGCTTCGAAATCATCCTGCTCATCGAGGCGCATATGAAAATAGGCATGGCTCACGCCCGCGCCGCCGGTTATGGTAACATCGGCGGTTATATTATCCAGTCCCGGCGGGAAATAGATAATCGGTTGATGTTCTATAATCATGTCACCCTCGGGATGGTAGAACAATGCCTTGCCAACATCGATGATACCCGTTCCATAGACATTGCACGGATCCTCGGGATTGGTGGCGGTCATCATTAACGCCTCCCTGACCATCATAGGAGACCAATTGGGATGCGCCGAGAGCAAAATGCCACATGCTCCGCCTACGAGAGGTGTAGAAAGCGATGTTCCTGAACTGGTGGCGAAATCGTTTAAATCAGCGGGATCGGCGCAAACCGTACCGCTGCCTAATGCGCAAACCTCGGGTTTGGTACGACCATCGAAAGTTGGTCCTAATCCAGAGAAACTTGCTATTTCATCATTGTAATCCACCGCGCCAACAGCTAAAACCGAATCGCAATCGGCCGGCGCGATAAGCGAACCGTCCCCTTCACTGCCGTCATTGCCCTGCGCCGTGGCGATAGTGATACCGCGAGCCGCGGCTAAATCGGCGGCAATCGAGACTATGGTCGAATCACCGTTCATCCACTCGTAGGGATAGTCATCATCGGGAGGATCGAACCGGTAACGGTAACCCAACGAGGCCGAAATGACATCCACACCCAGTGAATCGCACCATTCGGCGGCGGCGGCCCAATTGTCCTCTTCACCGTGATACTCGCCCGTGATATCCTCGGTTTTGGCCAGCACGAAATTAGCGCCATAAGCCGGGCCGTACAAATTGCCCGAGGACTGCCCGCCCAGGGTAGACCAGGTCAAGGTGCCGTGACGAATCTGATTTTCTTCGTCCTGCTCGGGATCGTAATCGGTATTATCATCATCGTTGATAAAATCGTACTGAGTGATTAGTCTGCCCTCATTGATGGCATCCTGAAAAGCAATATGTCCCTGACGGTAGCCGGTGTCCATCATACAAATCAATACATTCTGTCCGGTTATCCCGAGTTCATGAGCTACCACCGAGTTGATCTGGTCGTTCTGCCATTGCGAAGCGCCGTAATCGAGAGTAGAGCTTAACAATGGCCGCTCGGTACTTTCATTCATGGTCCGGTCGAAACCATCGGGCAAAGAGCGACTTACTATATGCTTGAATCGGCACACGAAAGGCATAGCCGCGATATCGTTAAGCTGATCGGCATCGCCCTCGATAGTGACGGCGTTAAACCATTTCAGTACACGCCTGACCTTGACGCCTGTCGCAAGCACCTGCTCGATATATGGTTCGTACACGGGAATATCGTAATAATCAACCAGGTCGAAACGATCGCGCGTTTTCATTCTTCTGGTTTTAGCTTTTTCAGTAAGACTGTTTTCTACCTCGTTTAATTTGTCGTAATAAATATCATCCGAGGAAAAACCTTTATCGGTAAAAAATACCCAGGCCCTGGTAGCGCCGTTTTCATCAGCGAATTTCAACGTTTGATCCAGACTTTGTCGGACAGTCATCTCACTGCGATTCAGCACGAGTTCCACAGGGGCATCGGATGCCTCGGTAATTCCTACCATAAGCAGAAACATCAAAGCTATGGATGCTGCATATCTCATTAAACCTCCTATATTATTGATGAATGCCCCTCAGCATTATATACAGTAATAATTTACATCAAGTTGCAATTAATGCAAGTAAATTATTCGAGGGGAAGATATCCACCGGGGCGATTGCCGTTACCAGGATCTTTCTTCATGTCGAATTTGATCTCGATACTCGGTTTCATCGGCGGTGTATCGATCATACCATTCAAGGCGGTGTTCTCTTTCTCCGGTATCCACCTGAGATCGAAAGAGAATTTATTTTTATAGGTCTGAACCATTCTATAATATGGCTCGATACTCTTTAAAATAAAAGAATCCTTCGTAAGTTGATAAACGACAACGGAGGCATCCGAAAGAATCCTGATCTCTTTACTATTAAAAGCTTTTTTATTGTTTTCGATAAATTGTAGTAAAGATAATAAGGCGGCATACTGGCACTCTATCAAATTGCCAGTCCAGCGGCTCCTAAATATTACTCCGATATCGGGTATGGCAAAACTTACCGTGCCTAATTGATTCGCCAGTTGATCATCGCCGTTTACCGATCCGTGGAAATAACATTTCATTTCAAGCCTCCTCGTTTTGAGACTATAAAAGCAAAGTACATGCCTGAAAGGCCTAACAGAACAGCACTATATTCTAATCACCGAATCCAATAATAAATAATAACTTACCATTTGCTGGATAAAATATAATTAATCGATAGTGTATGCCTCGATACGTCAATACGCAAAGCGATGCATAGTATGGCTAAAGGAAATGATATTCATAGATATAAAATGCGATTAGCCTTACAATTTCATTGACTCAATTAAGTCATTGGTAACTCACCGATGTGGCACTATAGATATCAGGCAGACTACAAAGACGAGTATAATTACGATATCCTGATACTAAAAAGTAAGGCCGTTCGATCGAACGGCCTTACGGATTAGTCAATTTTAACGTGAAATTAGTTTAACTCAATATCGCTTAGAAACTTTCCCGGGCGAGTTTGATCATTATCGCTTTTTGCATGTGGAGACGGTTTTCGGCCTGATCGAATACTACAGAATGCGGGCCGTCTATAACCTCATCCGTTATCTCCTGGCCGCGAATCGCCGGCAAGCAGTGCATGACAATTACCTCATCGCCGGCTTTATTCAGGAGTTTCGAGTTAACCTGGTACGCCGAAAGAAGTTTCTGGCGTTCTTCCTGCAGATGTTTTTCGCCCATAGAGGCCCAGACATCGGTATAAATGACATCAGCGTTGACAACCGCTTCATCGGGATCATCTGTAATCGTGATTTTCGATTTACCGGCGGCTTTCGCCTCATCCAGAACCTGCTGATCTGGCTGGGTGGAGGCATGGGTGCCGATACGTAAATCCAGCGGTAGACGGGTGGCGGCTTTCAGCCAGCTATTGGCCATGTTATTACCATCACCGAGATAGGCGATTTTCATATTATCGATTTTTCCTTTATGCTCGGCTATAGTCTGAAGGTCGGACATTACCTGGCAGGGGTGCAGAAGATCGGTAAGGCCGTTAATCACCGGGATATCGGCGTGTTTGGCCAACTGTTCGACATCATTGTGCGCGAATGTCCGAATCTCGATCATTCCCAGGTAGCGGGACAGTACTTTGGCGGCATCATAGATAGATTCACGTTTGCCGAGTTCGATCTCTTTCTCGGTGATATATAACGAGTAACCACCTAATTCGTAAACACCAACCTCGAATGAAATACGGGTTCTGAGAGAGGCTTTATGAAAAATACAACCCACGGTTTTGCCTTTCAAGACATCCAGCATCTGGCCTTTCTTTTTAACATCGATAGCCAGCTTGATCGACTCGCGGATTTCGGACTCGGTGAATTCGGTGATCGCTACGAAATCACGTTTTTTAACACTAGACATTTATTCCTCCACCTATTATCGTTTGGTTATTCAAATTTCCGCCTAATATAAAGGCTCCGATTCTTTAAATCAACAGGAGATTTACGGAGTTTTTGGCGTTTGGTTGCAAGGGGAATATGGCATGAATATATGGGATTACTTGCCTCAAAAGGCTTTACAATTGCCATTTAGGACTTGATCCGGAAGCTATACGGGGATGAGAACTCGATAGTTCATCGTATATCAGGCATCTAAACCACCCTGCCTCAGCTAATGTGAGGTGAATTCGCCTAAGAGCGTAATCAAATCCAATCACAATACTCGAGCTTTCCTAAAAAGATGTAAGAGATATACTCTTATTGGGAGTCTCCGGGTTAAATCATGCCTGCAATAATACGATAGCTATTTCCCCGAAATACATGACTGATTCGGCAACGACAGGTATTATATTTTTTCGATTTCTAATTTTCGGAAATCTGCGGAGGCTTTACTATATCATCAACCGGAAGATTCTTCTGGTTTCGCAAATCCTCTATTTTATCTAGAATTCGCTCCAGTTGATTGCGGCGGGTAGTGATTAGTTTGTTGTATTCTTTCTGGGTATCCTCAATGCGTTTGCCCATCTTATCCTGCACATCGATATACATGCTCCATTGCTTGTTAAATCCACCCATCAATTGAAGGATTTGATTGGCTGTGCGCTCGAGATTGAAATTATCCACGGCTTGACGAATCACGGCAAGAATGGCGAATAGTGTAAGCGGCGAACATAACGCCACCTTGTTAGTGATGGCCTCGTCGAGTATAGTGCGGTCATTCTCGTTGATAAACGAATAGACCTGCTCATTGGGAATAAACATAATCACGATATCAACGGTGTTATCATCGGGATTGATATAGTCTCGGCTGCTCAGAGTTTTTATATGTGATTTAACATCCTTAAGGAAAGCCTTCTTATAGCCATCCTTCTGGGATTCATTTTCACTTTCGAGATAAAGCCAATAATTGTTGAATGGAAATTTAACATCCATATTGATCTTCTGATCGTTAGGCAGGATGAACGTAAAATCCGGTCTCTGGGCCGAGTTGCTCAGTGTTTTTTGTTTGAAATAGTTGACTCCCTGAATGAATCCCGCCAATCTCAGTATATCCTCGGCCATGCGCTCACCCCAGTTGCCGCGAACGCGCGAACGCACGAGCGCCGTTGTCAGTTTGGTGGTGGTATCCTGTAGACGGTTTAACTCCCTGCCGGTATTGCTCAGAAGGCTCGATAGTTCGCCGAATTTTTTCTGGCGGTCGCCCTCGAATTCTTTGATCAGCTTATTGACTTTTTCGAGCTCGGATTTCATCGAATCGTAGGTTTTGAAAATCAGCTCTTTTTTACCATCGATATCCTTGGCGCTTACCGAGGATTGCTCGGATAACGCGCTCTTGGCTGCCTCGAGATTCTGCTTTAAGGATTTATCCAACGCCTCCATCGAGATGGAATTGAACGATTCCTTGATACGCTGTATGAACTGCTCCAGGTTTTGAAGCTTCTCGGCATCGGCTCGAGAAACCATCTCCTGCGCCAGCGCTTTTATATCGCGATTGCGGCGGGAGTTTATAATCATAACCAGAACAACACCAACTACAAGGCCGGCGATAAAATATACTACCGAAAACATCGTAACAATCCTTACTGCATCTTAAAAATCATAAGATAAAATCCGTATCTAACCGTCGCTTTGCTCGGCTAAACTTTTTATCGAGCTCAATTGATAGCTGGAGACCCAATAATCACCCAGCTCGATCAAGTACTTGGCCGAGATCCAGGCTAAAAACCCGCTGTAGTTGGCTTTAATTTTCATGACTATACGAGTCTTGTTGCCATCTACCGGAGTTAGATAATACCCGGCGTAAATCTTTTCGAACTTGCTCCAGGGAAACCTGTTCCTGTCAAGCTCGAGCGTAAGACTTCTGTTAGGTACGCTCTGCACTACCTCACCGATCAAGAAACGGTCGCCGATCTTCACATTGGTGGGGATATCCTTCAGGACGAATTTCGCCGGCTCGTTTTTTATCATATCTATAACATTCACTTTAAAATTAAGCACTCCACTCGTTGACAGCCGTTTAATAAGCGGATAGACCTCGCCAATGGGCGCGTTTATGGTGATAGCCCTGTAGGCTACCGTTTTGCCATCCGATAAAAACTCATCGATAGGATACTGATCGGTAATCTCCGATTTAGTAGTGCCCCAATAATTAAAAACAGGCACGATTGCGACCTGATAAAAACCTAAACCTAATGCTAATACTATTACGATAAACAAAAAATACGCCCGGGCCGAGACAGTCGGTAAAAATATCCCCACTATCCATTTCCAGATAAATTTGACCACCCAGGCAAACAGTAAAACTACTCCCAGTAAAACCCAGAAAGCGAATAATTCAGGGCTTCCGGCTATTAAAAAGGCAGCCGCTACTACCGCCCAGATAACAATTGAAAGTGCATGTTTTAGTAAAGTAAACATTTCCACCCCCATCCCTGAACTCTATTATTTATTAGTATCATTGACTTAGCTTGGATATACCGGTAGTTCAATGTTGATGATTTGCATTTACCCATTTGCGGGATGAATATAAAGAGTGGGTATAGTTGATGCAAGGAATTATTTCCTTACTCCGCTAAATAATATGCGACTTCTGTTTCGTATCGGTACAGGTTATTTCTTATTGGAACGAACCTAACTGAAAAATGGTATACTGACACCTAATAGTCTAGCTATCTATTTTATCGAATATTTCCTGATGATTAGGAAATCGCCCTTTAGCCATCTTGGAGAAAAGCAGTTGTCCATCCTTGACAACTTCGAATACTCCGCCACTTGATTTGATGAGTTTCGCTTTTATCCCGTAACGCTCTTTTAAAGCTTTAGCCAAACTGGCCGCCTGGGGGTCGTAATTTCAAGCGATGCAGTATTCAATCGATACTTTAAATTTATCAGCCATAATCATCAATCCTCGTTATCGGTTTCCCCTGATGTTAACGCAACCTCCCCCTCCTCATCACCGATGAACTCATTATCAACCTCCTGGGTTTCATCCAATCCCAGCGATTGCATGCCCGGTGTCTTCCTGGACTGTTGTAAAGTCTCAATTTTCACCCGGTCGGTTTCATTGAGGATTTCCTCGGCAAGAAGTTTAAAATCCTCGGAGCCATATGAGGCCGAATATCGGGTCACGGCGCAGCCCAGTGAGGGGGTTTCGGCAAGTTTTACGTTTTTGCGAATAGTTGTTTTAAACATCAACGGCCCTAGATGTTCCGAGGCGCGCATCTGATCCAGAATCGATTTGGACAGGTTGGTACGGGAATCATACATATTGGGTAGTATGCCGGCGATTTTCAAATCGGGGTGAAAATGTTTCTTGATATCGCCGAGCGTTTCGAAAAACGGAATGGTACTTTCTAAAGCAAGAATTTCGGTTTGAAGTGGAATCACCAGTTCCTGGGCGGCGCAAATCGAGTTTATTGTCAACAGACCCGAGGATGGCGCGGTATCTATCAGGATGAAATCAAAATCGAAAAAACGATTGAGTTTGTGTCGCAGAACATATTCCCTGTCGGTCATGGTAAGTAATTGGGTCTCTACTCGCCGCAGCTCTCGCCCGGCAGGCATAACCCAGCATTTGGCTTTGTCCCAGCGGGTTATGGCTTTGTAGGGATCGACCTCGCCGGTTAAAACATTGCAGATAGTTGGCCATTGTTCGATAGCCGCCCAGCTTGTCAGGCTTTTCTGCGGATCAAGATCAACCAGTAATACCTTAAAGCCGTATAGAGCAAGGGCCGCGCCCAGATTAACACAAGTGGTTGTTTTACCAACCCCACCTTTAAGATTTACAACTCCAATAATCCTCGTCATAAGCCTCTCCTTCAACGGCTGCCCCTAAGCAAACATTAGGAATAGTCACATTACATACAACTAACCAACGCCCGTAAGCTTTGAAATCGATTGCATTCCGAAAGATATGTCAAAGAGCCGGATACCTTATCATCATCATATAGAATAACCGGTAAGGTCGCCCTAAAAATTCGATTATCACATTTCTACCAATCAGATGGTTGCCCAGACCATATTAAAAGGCTTAGAAGAAACACGGCTTGATTTATAATGAGCATTTCAGACTATTGCAAGCTATTTCTATCGTGAAAAACAAAAAAATCGTAACTAATTACATGGATATCAATTGGAGATTAACAAAATCATTAGTAAAATGCTAATCATCCTTCTCAGATTCGTCCTCTTTACGTTTGGCTACAACGACTTTAGCCGGTCTGATCACTTTATCATTCAAATAATATCCTGCCTGTACTTCCTCTATTATGATACCATCTTCTTTGTCATCAACCTCCAGTTGCATTACCGCCTCATGAAAATTCGGATCGAACTCCTCATCGACTACTCTCATATGCTGCAACCCTCGACGTTTTAGGGTTTCGTTCAGCTTACTATTGATCATCTCGATACCCTGCTTATACGTTTCGAAATCCTCGGTATCGTGATTAATAGCACGCGAGAAATCATCGACGACATGCAGAAGGTCTAAAATAAGATTGCTCTCGGCGGTTTCCACCAGGCGGTTATATTCCCTGGCCGAACGTTTCTTGAAATTATCGAATTCGGCTACCAGTCTGACATATTTATCATTCAAATCTTTGTATTCCGTTGTTTGTTTAATATCTATCGTATTTTCAGTGTCCTGCTTCTCCCCGGAATCCTTTTTCTCTCCTTGATCAATATCGTCCGAAATCTCAATATCAATTTTGCCTTGAGTATTCTCGTCGGGGGATAACTCTTTTTCTTTGCTCATCGCGTTAACTGCCCTCTGGAAATAAGTGTTTAGAGTTTAACCTTTTGATTTATCGGATAAAATATTGGATAACATCTTCGAGGTGTAATCGACCAGGCTGACCAGCCTCGAATAATTCATGCGGGTCGGGCCGATAATACCGACAACACCTTTTACACCATCCATATCGTAAGTGGATGTTAACAATGACAGGGGTTCATCCTCACCTGCTTTGTTCTTGTGACCAATTGTGATCGTTATACCCTCCTCGATACCGGTTTCTGAAATAATCTGCTGTATAGAGGTTCGGTCCTCTATCAGCTCGATTACTTTGGCGACATTCTCGGGGGTTTGAAACTCTGGTTGCTTGAGAAGTTTCGATGCGCCATCGATGTGAACCCTGGGGGTGCCCGTAAAATCCCAGATATCCTCATGGCTTTCGACGAACAATTTGATTAGCTTGGGATCTCCGGTATTGACATTTTTCACGCGCTCTTTAATAGTACGTTTGATATCGCTTAACGACAGCCCGCATAACCGCTCGTTCAAGACACTGACGGTTTCGTTTATCGCCAGGTTAGGCAAATTGGCCTCGACCTCGATTAAAATCGATTTTACCAGTCCGGAACGAACCACAAGCACTACCATCAGTCTGTTCTCGGCAACCGGGATCATCTCCAGCTTGGTTAATATCGCCGACTCGAATTTCGGTGTCAGGGTAACGCCGAGTTGTTGGGAGAGGTTACTAATAACCCGTGAGGTCTGCTCCAGAATCACATCTATCTCGGTATATTCGGTTTTCATGTTCCGCCGAAGGATATTCTTTTCGTTTTCATCAAGATTTTCCGGAGTAAGCAGGAAATCGACATACGAGCGATAGCCCTGATTGGTGGGTATACGACCGGCAGAGGTATGCGGCTGGCTGATAAAGCCCATCTCCTCCAGGTCTTTCATAGTGTTGCGTATGCTGGCTGAGGATAAGCCTATATCGTGTTTTTTCGAAAGCGTGCGCGATCCCACCGGCTCGGCGGTATTGATATAATGATCAATCAGCGCCTTTAGAATCCGTCGTTCGCGATCACTTAAATCATCAAATGCCATAATATTCACCCAAGAGATAAAATTAATCGATTATCGCCCATAAGGCAATATCTTTATCTATAGTTACTGATTCTTATCGAGTAATGTTCGCTTTAAACGAAAACTTATCAGAGTTTACCTGAACGCAAAATGGATATGACGAGGAATATGCCCAGCACGGCCGCGAATAAATAGCCGATCAAACCTAACAGGGGTAAATCGAAAATCATCATACCCTCCTTGATCGTCATAATCATGGAGGAACCTACTATAAGAGCCGCTATAAGCAAGGAGATCGAAATCCTGTTGGAGGAACGATCCAACTCTCTGATCAGGTTGTTCAGCCCCTTATGTTGCATCTGGACAGTTAACTCTCCATGACTCAATTTATCGGCAATACGCCGCCACTCACGCGGGGATTCGATGAAAAACCAGCGCAACTCATCGACAGCCCTGATTAAATCTTTGAAAAGCTTCGATTTGTTATACTTCCTGCCGGCGATTTTTTTCAGGTAAGGCCCGATTGCACCAACGAAATCGTATTCGGGATAGAGTATTCGTGCAACCTCCTCGTAAGTCATCAAGGCTTTTCCCAATAGCATAAACTCCGACTGGAATCTGATATTATGCGCCTGAGCGAACGTGAAGAAATCATCGATAGCAGTGGTCATATCGATTTGTTTCAAGGACATCTTATAGTATTTCACGATCAGTTCGCTCAAGTCCTGCTCGAGTTCCCGCAAGTTCGTATCGGGAGGGATAATGTCAGTGTTTTGTAATACGCGAAGCATATCGCCGGTATCTTTGGACATCACAGCGATAACCATATCGCCGAGAAAATCCATCTGCCATTGCGATAGCGTTCCCATCATGCCGAAATCAACCGGGGCTATGATATTGTTTTCGCATACAAACAAGTTACCGGGATGCGGGTCGGCATGGAAAAAACCATCCTCGAATATCATTTTCAATACGAGACGGGTTCCATTTTCACAAATCTCCCTGGTATCATAGCCTTTGCTGTTCAGCTCGTCGAGATTGGATATCTTTATGCCCTCGATTTTCTCCAGCGTAAGTATTTTCGAGGTCGTGAATTCTCGATATATTTTCGGTATTTTTATGCCCGGCTCATCCTTGAAATTATTGGCGAAAATCTCAACGTTCCTCGCCTCGTTCAAGAAATTGATCTCTTTCTGGGTCGACTTGGCTAACTCCTCGATAATTCCGGTCGGGTCGAACTGGCGGCTTTCAGGTACGTTACTTTCGAGTAGCCTGGCGATATCGTTCAATATCTGCATATCCGAATCGATGATTTTCTTAATGCCCTGACGCTGTATTTTCACTACTACCGGTGTGCCATCCTTAAGTATGGCCTCATGTACCTGCGAGAGCGAGGCGGAGGCCAGCGGCTCGGTGTTGAATGAATCGAAACACTCATTGATAGGCTTCTTTAATTCACGAATCAATAACAGCGAGGCTACCGACCAGGGCATCGGTTCTACCTGATCCTGAAGTTTGGACAGCTCTATGATATATTCGGCCGGTAATAAAAAGGGACGAGTCGAGAGCACCTGGCCTAATTTCACATATGTCGGGCCCAGCTCTTCCAGCGCCATACGGACACGTTGAGCGGTACTGTAACTCGATACGGATTGCGATGGCTTTTTGCTTCTTGTGGGCAAAAACTGCGTGCCCAGGTTCATCCGGTGAACCAGCTCTCCGAAACCGTATTTCATTAATACTGTGGCAATTTGATGGTAGCGTTTGAGATTTTGAAAGCTTTTATCCGGTCTCGGAATTATCATGGACACTCATCCAAAGCAAAAGGTTAATTTAATAATTGATATACTAATATTATCGAAAAGTTCGAGGAATTATCAATACAATATTATCACTAGTGTCCGGTGTTTTTCGTTAAATTTTAAATTTCTCCTTGGAATTGTTAATGAAAAATATTTTCCGATATAATTATTTTATTCAGCGTATCATTCATCCTGACATATCCTGCCGATGTTAGGCTTGGTTTTCTGGTTTCCAAGCGCTGCTTGGAAACCTTCTTGAATCATGTAGAATGCGCATTCTGCCGGCAAACAAGCCACGTTGCGAAGCAGCGCTTCGCAACGAGATGAAAAGACCGGACAGTAGTGAAATATTATCTTGAATGGATATTGAGGGTTCCTCCTTGTCGGTCTTTCTTCGATTACCGGGCGCTTTACGAAACGGCGGTAAAGGCATTATCATACCCGTAAAAACGAGGACCTGGTAGCCTGTCTAGTAATTATTCGAGATTCCTACTTTCGGGTTTTGCTGAAAAAAACCGCATCACGAATCACTGGGCGGACGGAGTCCTTTGTTCATCCTTTCCCGGCGACATACTGCATGAATTCAGATGGCAAGAATGGATTTCTGCCACAACAGCAGGCTTTTTCAACAATTCCTTTCGTAGGAATAACAGAATGTTTTATAGCTTTCGGGATGTGTCTATTCTTTCTCGGCCAGCTTTCGCGTTAGCTCTTCCAGCTTAGCCGATAGCTCATCGACTTTGCGATTTAGCTCATCCACCCGGCCGCTGACATTGACTTTCTCGATAGTCTCGGAGACTTTAGTTTCGACTTTGTTTTTGAACTTGTCGGTTTTCTCTTTAAACCTGTCCGTTTTCTCGTCTATCTTATCGGCCATCTTCTTCATAGCCGCCGATTTCTCGTCGCTGGTCATCTCGCCTTTTTTAACCAGCTCATCGAAAATCTCCTCGGCTTTCTCGCGCGAAAGATTAATCGCGCCTATACCGGCCAGCATAAGTTTTTTCATAGCATCCATAACCCCGGCTCCTCTCTCATCTATTAATTGTTGTAATATACTTTTATTTCTATCCAGTGATTGTTTATCTGAGGTCGTGGTGGAAAGCACTGTTACCAGCGTTTGCACGGTGATATCCCTGCCTGTAGTGTTATCTATAACTTTCACCTCAACGCCGTCATCGACATACCTTCTCACATCCTCCAGTTTGATAGTCTTTTTCAGGTCGGTATCGTACAATCGCCTGTTTTTATATCGCTTGATTAATTTCACCGCATTGCTCTCCTTAAGTATATTATCGTGCAATGCACCATAAAAGTTGCAAAAAATTTTGATTTATTTTCTACCAGCCACCGGAGGCGCCACCGCCACCGCCCATGCCGCCGCCAAATCCACCGAAACCGCCGAAACCACCGGAACTTCCACCGGAAAATCCGCCGCGCGAGGATCGCCCTATACTCATGCCGGTTATAAGCCACAGAAGGCCTAAAGCGCCGCCACCACCTCTGCGACGGCCAAACATCGATAAAACAAAAAATATAATCATGAAAACGATGAATATACCGTTACTGCCGGTAGGTTTTCTACGCCTCGATTTGGGATAGGCGACAATATCGCCACCGGCTATTTTGCCGATTTTATAAACGGCCGCAAGCAAACCGCCACCGTAGTCATCCTGTTTGAACCGGGGCACTATATCGTAACGAATAATCTCACCGGCTAAACCATCGGGCAAATCGCCCTCCATGCCGTAACCGGTCTCTATTCTCATTCTCCGCTCCTCGTAGGCTACGAGTACAACTACGCCGTTATCCTTGCCGCTTTTACCGACTCCCCAGCCGGTGAGAAATTGCATAGCTTTATCCTCGACTGTGGATCCATCCAGATTTTTTATGGTGATTACCGATATCTCGACACCGGTACTGCGCTCGATCGAGGCACAGGCCGATTCGATCTGTTGTTTGTAGTTGGATTTTATGATACCGGCGAAATCGTTGACATAGCCGACAGGTCGGGGCAAATCATCGGCAAGTGCGAATGTGCAAAGACTTATAAGAATGAAGGCGAGTACAAATGTCTTTTTCATCGCAACGATTATAATGACAGGTCGTGATAAGGTCAAGCGGTAATAAAAAAAAGTCCGGGAGCCCCCTGGTTGTTAATTTACCCGCATGTTAGGGATTGTTTAAAAAATCTATTCCACGCGTCGCTGGGCATACGAAGTCCTTTGTTCATCCTCTCCCGGCGACATCCCACATGAAATCAGGTGTCAGGAAAAAACTCCTAACACCTCAGGTATAAAACGATGACTTTTTCAACAACCCCTAACAGGTGAGAGACTGTTAGAATACTGGCCGTAGGGGCGTATCGACATACGCCCGGGGAGTGGAGCGGGAGAGATTCACCACCCAATGCTACCGAATATTAAGATCATCATATAGCATTGTGGAGTTAATTTCATGTGTCGCTGGGAATCCCTTCCCGGCGACATCCCGCATGTAACAGGTGTCAGGAAAAGATTCCTGACACCGCAACTACTTAATTTGGACTTTTTCAACAACCCTGTTGGGTGGGGTATCGATATATTACCCTGGTTATTAAGCGCTGGGATTGTTGAAAAAGTCATTATTGATGTCATTGCGAGGTAGTGAAGCGGACAAAGCAATCTGTAAGTCATTAGCAACAAATATTTAGTAACCTTGCCGGCATATAGTAATCCGATTAAACAATACTACCGCGATTGAACATCGTCACGAAGCGGCTCTTCGTAACGATGGGTAATCTATCATATTGTATTTATGGTCCTTTCCCCTTTGTCAGGATCCACGGCTCCTGACCTACGGCCCCCCATTTCAGGCATAAAAAAAGCCCGCCATTGGCGAGCTTAAAATTTTCTTATCGATATACAGTACTATTTGTTGATCGAGATTAAAACCATCTTCACCATGTTGAGCAAACGTTCGCAGGAAAACGGCTTCTTGATGAACAAATCGCCGCCGGATTGGAATGACATCCCGGCATCATCTTTGGCATCCTTACCGGTTAGAAATAGTACCGGTATCTGCGCCGTCTGCGGATCTTTTTTCAATTGCGCGCAAACTTCGTAACCGTCCATAACCGGCATCATAATATCCAGAAGAATAACATCCGGCCCAAATACCTTCGCTTTGGCCAGGCCCTCAACGGATGAGTTTTCGATCTCAACCTGATAGCCGGCATTGGAGAGAAAAGCCTGGATGATTTCGGTTATCTCAGGTTCATCATCAATTACTAAAACTTTATTCGATATTGGCATCTATTCCCCCAGACGCTTGTAATACTCGGTACGTCGGTCATCCCATAAGCTGTTAAAGTTATTCACCTTTTTGTCTTTTGCATCCTCAATGTTTATATCGGCAACGAATATTTCTTCTTTATTCACATCTGCACGATATAGAACATTTCCCGCACAATCGGTGATCTGGCTTTGCCCGGTGAACGTAAAACCCTTTTCACCGCGCTTTTCCTCGCCTATCCGGTTGGCGGTTATGGTGAAAACCCGGTTCTCTATTGATCTGGTTTTCATTGCCTCCTGACAGTAGGGCATGACTAAATTAACACAGTGACATATGATTTGCGCGCCTTTTAATGCCAAAATCCTGGCGACCTCCGGGTAAATCCAATCATAGCAGATCATCATACCCAATTTTGCGCCGTTGTAATCGACTGTTTCAAGTTGAAAATTACCCGGTTTGAAATACAGGTTTTCCTCGTAAAAAAGATGCAATTTCCGATAGACTCGAAACTTTCCATGGTAATCGATGAATATCGAGGAGTTGTAATTGCCCTCGGCCGCCTTTTCCGGGAAACCGTAAATAACCGCACATTTATGCTTTTGGGCGAAATCCCTTATAATCTTGAATGTAACGCCGTCCCCGGCGGTTTCGGCCAGATTATCGAGTTCCTCGGCGGAGGTGAAAACATAGCCTGAATTGAACAATTCCGGCAATACGTATAACTCGGCCGGTTTGGACTCCATCAGCGAGATGGCTTTATCGATATTAGCGGGTTTGTTGCCAAACTCCGGGCGTAACTGTACGAAACTAACTAGCATATTTCAGGTTAGCAAGTTTTATTTTTTATTGCAAGTGATATTTTAGCTTCAGGATGAGGTTCCTTCTATCCTGAGGAATGCGGCAGACCGCAGATTATTTTTTCACCTTAACCGTTTTACTTTTTCATGTTGATTGTTTTAACTCGCCGGGTATATTGTCATATCATGAAAGCTGATAATAAAATCAATCTGAAAAACCTGCCACTTGCCGGGATGGAAGAACTCGCGGTGAATCTGGGCAAAAAACCATTTAGCGGTCGTCAATTGTATAAATGGGTGTTCCGTCACGGCTGCGATAACTTTGCCAATATGACTGATTTAGCCAAGGATTTTCGCGCCCTGCTCGAATCCAGATGTGTGATAGGTAAACTCATCGAGGCTGAGCGAGTGTCATCACGGGACGGCACCGTGAAATCGCTCTGGCAAACCCATGATGGTTTATTCATCGAGTCAGTGCTAATCCCCGATGACGGCCGGTTGACATTATGCATGTCCTCGCAGGCAGGTTGTCCATTAGGCTGTAGTTTTTGCGCTACCGGCAAGATGGGGTTTAATCGTCACCTGAATCCCGGTGAGATTTACGACCAGTACCTTCTGAGCGCATTGAGTTTGCCTGAAAACAAACGAATCACGAATATCGTATTCATGGGCATGGGAGAGCCGTTTTTGAATTATGATAACCTGCTAGACGCCACCGATATTCTGACCAATCAACTGGGCGCAGGAGTGGCGGCACGCAAGATAACGATCTCGACAGTCGGCCTGGTAAACGGTATTTATCGTCTGGCCGAGGACAACCCGCGAGTGAACCTGGCGATCTCGCTACATTCGGCAATCGATGGCAAACGGCGGAAGCTCATACCGATAGCCGCAAAATATCCTCTCGATAAGCTTAAACAAGCGGCAATACATTTCGCGAAAGCCTCCGATAACAGGGTAACTTTCGAATACCTGCTCATTGATGGCATTAATGATGGTATCGGTGATGCTAAAGCGCTCGCCGACTACGTTCGCGGTATTCCCTGCAAGATAAACCTGATCGTTTATAATCCCGTTAAGGGTATACCCTACCGCCGTCCCGGAGACAGGGTGGTGGAATCATTTCGCGACTATCTCTACCCCAGAACTCCGGCGGTAACCGTGCGTAAATCCAAAGGTGTTGATATAGCCGCCGCCTGCGGTCAGCTTGCAGGCAGCAGAATAAAACAAGTGCGGTGAGCTATTTCAATATTATATTTACAAAATTATACTTGCATTCTCGATATCCGATAATATCTTATAAATACTGGAACAAAGACTAGCTGTGGATGTTAAATCTCATGATGGCATCTACCAAAGGAGGTTTTGTGAGAAACATAGTACTTTTCTGCCTGTTTACTTGCTTATTTTTTTCAGCATCTGCACTGGCTGACGATCCCAAATTCGAAACCAATACGGTTTATGTCGATGAAGTTACCGCCAAGCCCGGCGATCATTTTGCCGTAAAAGTAAAAGTATTCTCGGTCGATTCGCTGGCGGGTTGTCAGGTACCGATCTTTTTCCGTCATGAGAACATCGATCTCTGGTGTGATTCGATCTCGTTTGCCGACAGCCGCATGGAATATTTCGGTTTCGACGATATCAAACTTCCCCAAACCGAGAAAGACGACAAGGTAGCGTATTTCGCTTTTATAGCCACGATCGACCCGGATGTGTATGTCGATCCGTTGTTGCCGGGTGATGGCCTGTTAGCTACATTGTTCTTCACCGCTCCCAAGGATTGTCCCGAAGGCGTTGTTGAATTGACTCGCGGCATGATACCCCATCCGCATATCAGTTTCGTATTCTCGATGTGGGATCAGAACGGCCAGGAGGTCGACTCGGAATTCATAGGATCGAAAATCACGATCAAGAAATAAAACGATTGCCATAAAAAGCTTAAAGCCAGATATCTTTGCGATACCTGGCTTTTTTATTTCCGAAATTCTCGATTGTAATCAGGCGGATTTTTTGACGTTATCCTTTTTAGGTTTCGAGTCGCTCTTTTTATCGCTCGATGATTTACTCGATGAAACCGGTGAGGGTTTATCCATCTCGGCAGCTTTCTTGTAGCTGTCAGAGCGATAGTCGGTGGCATAGAAACCCGAACCTTTAAACAGGAATCCTGCCCCCCCTGATATCAGTCTTTTAACATGTCCGCTGCATTCGGGGCACTTATCGATAGGTTCATCGCTCATCGACTGGAACTCCTCGAATTCGTAGCCGCATTTTTCGCATCTATATTGATAAGTAGGCATTAAACCTTCTCCTCTACACTGACTCTATATTCAGAGACTATTTCTTCAATGTCGTTATTTTCCAAAAACTTCTCGAATTCCTCGACAGTTTCAAAATTTTTCCAGGAGAGGAGGCGAATCACCCAGTTTATCGACATCGGGGAAACGGTAATTATGGGAATTTTTCTCTGGTACGCCTCGGTCATTTCGACCGCAGTCCCCATCGAAGCCTCCGGCAAAAACGCGATCAGCAAATCACAGGAGGCAATCAAATCGATATGGCCCCAGAACACTTTGGCGGCCATAGCATCATCATAATCGATCGATTGTTCATGACCATCGACAGGATCGACCAACTCGATACCATCGTATTTTGATTTAAGAAGGGATTTTAATCTCGGTCTGTAATTTTGGGAATGAACGGTCTCGCTTTTTTTCGATCCCTGAATAATCCCGGCAAGAAATACTTTCATCGTTCCATCACAATAAGAAAAGCCCAGTTGGCGATCACGGCAATCACAGCCAGTAATCTTACCGCCAACGCGTAATTACTACTCATTCGCATAATAATGCGAAACTGAAATATAAACTCCACGAGTTTAAAAAGCGAGAAAAAAAACAAACCTATACAAAACAGCACGATGAGAGGATTAAATGCAATCATGCCAATAAAATCACCTGCTAAAAACGCCTCTGCCGCCCTTGTGGCCCCGCAACTTAAACAAGGATAACCGGTTATCGCATGAAAAGGACATTTATTAAGAGGTATAAAACGAGTAATTCCTAAAAGACCGATCAGGATAAACATCCAGACAAAGTGTATCGAAAGAGGATGTTTTCCTCTAACCAGTTTGAATTTCATCAGAAATTAGAAAATCCTGCCATACTCATAATCGAAATCACTAGCCCGCAACAGCATAAACAAACCAGGGTAATCGGGACAATAACTACCAGTATCGCTTTCCCCGTGGATATCCGGTGAATTTCTCTAAGCCCGATTACATACATTATGATAGACCATACTAATGTAACCAGACCGCCAAACAACGGTATGATTTCAAAAAAGACGGCGCTATAGCTATAGCCGAACACCCTGAAAGTGCCCTCAAAACCTGTTTTAGACCAGCCGAATATTAACAAAACCAAATGAGCAATTCCGGCGGTGATAAAGAGTGTAATAATGATAAAAACCGGTGAGAGCACCAGTTTAAACAACATGCTGGCAGACTGCATCTGTGAGGAAAACTGCGAGAGATCGTACAAATCCGGGTCCATGGCGTAACCGAATTCCTCATACCAGTCGGCCATATTGAGTAAATTGCCCCAGAATTGTTGGTACATTATTGAAAACACGACGCCAACCATACCCAGGATAATCGCGTAAAAAAGAGGGTTTCCGATTCCTGCCGTTGTTGGCATCCTGCGGAAGAACCTGGTCGTATTGAACAACGACTCCCTCCATGTCTCATACAGGGCGCCGAAAAATCCGAGATGAGCTTTATCCTCCCAGGCGCAATACTTTTCCTCCCGAGCGGTTCCACCCGCACTCTGAGCCTGTGCCATAGGTATCACCGGCGGCATATTCGAAACCGGCTTATCCTCAGGTTCGCCAATTGGCTCGAAAGGCGTTCCGCAATGAGAACAGAATTTCAACTCCTGTTCGGCTTCCGATATCTTTTGACAATTCTTACAATATCTTTTCATCTAGTCCTCCCGGAAAGATTATACCAGGGTATTGTAGGATAATTCTCCGTGAATTTAAAGCGATTTTCCAATTAAATTAACGGTGAATAATTCGATTTGTTACCGGATATTATTAATTATCCACGAATCCTTTTGAATAATCATCTTCTACCGGGTGCGTTATACTCTTACTTGCTGTCTTTATGTGAAAGGTAGCCGTTAATGAACATATCAATCGCGCCATCCATTACAGCCTGTGTATTCGAGGTCTCGATATCGGTACGATGGTCTTTCACCATGTTGTAAGGATGAAAAACATACGAGCGTATTTGACTTCCCCATTCGATTTTCTTTTTATCCGGCTCGCGATTGGCCTGCTTGGCTTTTTCGATCTCCAGGTAGTGATGGTATAGCCGGGAACGAAGAATTTTCATAGCTGAGTCTTTGTTTTTATGCTGCGAACGTTCAGTCTGACACTGGACTACGATATTCGTCGGGATATGAGTTATCCGCACCGCAGAGGAGGTTTTATTGACATGCTGGCCACCCGCTCCGGAGGCTCGGTAGGTGTCGATACGCAAATCATCATCGTTAATTTCGACAGTGATACTGTCATCCACCTCCGGTATTACGAACACCGAGGCAAACGAAGTATGACGGCGGCTGTTGAAATCGAACGGCGAGATTCGCACCAGGCGATGCACGCCCGATTCGGCTTTCAAATAGCCATAGGCGTAATCGCCTTTCACCTCGATCGTAGCCGATTTGATACCGGCCTCATCACCGCCAAGATAATCGAGCGTCTCTGCCTGGAAACCGCTCTGTTCGGCGTAACGAAGGTACATACGTAAAAGCATTTCCGCCCAGTCCTGTGATTCGGTACCACCCGCACCGGGGTGAATTTCGAGGATGGCGTTTTTATCGTCATCCTCCCCCGAAAGCAGCGATTTGAACTCGAACTTATCGAGAGTAGCGATCAAGCCATCCGCCTGACCGATTACCGCCTGCAGCGTCTCCTGATCATTATCGATCCGGGCCAACTCGGAGAGTTCCTGCAGATCGCTTAAATCATTATGAAGTTTTGTCCAGGTATTAACCGTGTTCTTTTTACGATCAAGCTCTTTTAAGATATCGCGGGCTTTGAGGTTATCGTTCCAGAAACCATCGGCCTGACTGAGCTTTTCCAGTTTCGCTATATCTTCTGTAAGGATATCGATGTCAAAGATACCCCCGCAGCTTGAGAAGGCGCTCTTGTAACTCGTCGAAATTTATATCTATTTGATTAGCCATTTACTTATTCCACACAATCTTGAAAAAGTTTTTCTTCCCGATTTTAACGGTATTTTCCTCAGCTAACATTACCTTGAAATCTTTATCGGTTACTTTTGTTCCATTAACCTGCACTCCCCCGCCTTTTACCAATCTCATCGCCTGGCTATTCGATTGGGCCACTCCCGATTGGACGATCAAATTTACGATCCATATCAGTGGCTCCTCGCTCGATATCGCCAGTTCCGGGATATCATCGGGGATTTCCTTTTTGGAGAACTTCATTTCGAAATCCTCCTGGGCTTTTACCGCGGAGGCCTCATCGTGATACATCTTAACCAATTCTCGCGCCAGCTCTTTTTTGAACACCATCGGATTGATATTGTCGCTTTTCAACTGCTTATCAATATCGGCGATATGATCGGAGCCCACCTCGGTAGCCAGGGTGAAATAGTTAACTATCTGGCTATCGGGGATAGACATTGCCTTGCCGAATATCTCCGTGGGCGGCTCGTTAATGCCGATATAGTTGCCCAGCGATTTGGACATCTTCTCCACGCCATCAGTGCCAACTAAAAGCGGGTGGGTCAAGACGATCTGCGGTTTCTGGCCATATCGCTCCTGAAGAGCCCGGCCAACCAGAAGGTTGAATTTTTGATCGGTTCCGCCGATTTCGACATCCGATTGGAGCGCGACAGAATCGTAACCTTGCATCAGGGGATATAAAAATTCCATTATCGAAATAGGATTACCGGCTTTGTAGCGTTTCTCGAAATCATCACGCTCGAGTATTCTGGCGACCGTGTAATGCGAGGTCAACTCGAGTACGCCGGCGAAACTCATCTGCTTGAACCATTCGGAGTTAAACCTGATATCGGTTTTTCCCGGATCGAGCACTTTGAATATTTGAGTCTTATATGTTTCGGCATTGGCGAGAACCTCTTCCTCGGTCATTTTCTTGCGAGCGGAGTTCCTGCCGGAGGGATCGCCTACAAGCCCGGTATAATCGCCAATGAGGAAGACAACCTGATGTCCCAATTGCTGGAATATCCGTAGCTTCCTGATCGTAACCATGTGGCCGATATGAATATCGGGAGCAGTCGGATCGAATCCCTGTTTTATAATAAGCGGCTTTTTATTGGTTAAAGACCATTCTATTTGCTTTTTAAGTTCCTCTTCCTGAATTATCTCCTCGCAACCGCGAGAGATTTCAGAATATTGTCGCTGGATTTCTTCTTTCATGTCGAAACCTTTCTCAATGATGGATGTAATATATATAATCGAACAAACAGGGCAAGGGTTAAGTCTAATTTCTCTTGACTATTAATAAGAAAGAGTATAGATAACACGGGTATGGCAATAGTGTACAAAGAAAAAAACAGCAACAAACCATTCATACTGGCTGGATTCGGGCTGGCTCTACTGGCGATGATTATCGGCCTGAGCATGTACATGTATTTCCGAGCCGACTTACCCTCGCTGGCACAATTGCATAATATCGAGCCAAGTCTTATCACCCGCGTGTACGACAAAGATGGGAATCTACTAAAAGAGTTCTATAATCAGCGGCGTATGCTGGTACCTTATAATAAAATCCCTCCCTACTTGATCGATTGCCTTCTGGCAGTCGAGGATCGTCGTTTTTACGATCACTGGGGTGTGGATATTCGACGTATCGCGGGAGCGTTCGCCCATAATATCAAGAGTTTCGATTTGAAAGCCCAGGGCGCATCCACCCTGACTCAGCAGTTAGCCCGCAACCTGTTTTTGACAGCACGCCAGACATATACCCGAAAAATCCGCGAGGCTTTAACCTCCATACGAATCGAACAGACATACTCCAAAGATCAGATACTGGAGATGTATCTCAATCAGCATTATCTGGGCAAAGGCGCTTACGGCATTCAGGCAGCGGCACAATTATATTATTCCAAGAATGCCTGGGAGCTGACATTGCCGGAATCGGCGACGCTTATAGGTTTGTTGAAATCGCCTAACCCGTATAATCCAATCGATCATCCCGCACGTGCGGAAAGACGTCGTAACGTAGTGTATAATGCCCTGGCGGAATTCGGTAGTATCAGCCAGCAAACGGCGGACAGCCTGAAGAAAATACCGCTGGTTATCGATCCGCTACAGGAGAAAGTCGGTGAGGCGCCATATTTCACCGAGATGGTAAGACAATATCTTCGGGATAAATACGGTGAGACCGCACTGTACAATTCGGGATTGCATGTGACCACTACGATCGATCTCAACTATCAGCATTTTGCCGAGAACGCCGTGAAAATGAAACTCGAACAATTACAGGCCGAGATGGATTCGATTCTCACACCGGAAAACGAGAAATACGATAATTATACGATTGAGATACCGGATACCATAGAGGGTTCGGATACGACTATCAAGGTAACCAAACAGTTGCAGAGCGCCTTGATCAGTGTAGATAACGCCACAGGTGCGATACTGGCATTCGTCGGAGGCAAGGATTACACCAAGAATAAGTTCAATCACGCGGTACAGGCCAAACGTCAGCCGGGCAGCTCTATCAAGCCCATAGTCTACACTACCGCCATAGATAACGGCTTTAGCCCCTCGGATAAGCTTATCGATTCACCCATCGTGTTACAATCGGGCGGCGAGGAGTGGCGTCCCAAGAATTTCGATGAGACCTTCGACGGCGAAATGACATTACGTGAAGGTCTGCGCAGATCACGCAACCTGATATCGATCAAGCTGATCATGAATCCGCTGGTAACACCGCAGCAGGTGATATCATACGCTAAAAGGATGGGGATACATTCATCATTAAAACCGTACCCCACTCTGGCAATCGGCGGCGCCGGGGATGTTACCCTGTGGGAGATGGTCACTGCTTACTCGGTTTTCCCCAACGGCGGTATCAAGAAAGAACCCTGGTTTATCAAAGAGATTCGCGATCGCAATGGCAATGTACTGGAGAAACGCGAGAAAGCCGACCAGGAGGAGGTGCTGTCTCAGCAAACTGCCTACATCATGGTCAACATGATGGAATCGGTGGTGAACAATGGCACCGGGTTCGGAGCCAGACGTATGGGGTTCAAACATCCAGCCGGCGGCAAAACAGGCACTACCAACGATTTTACCAACAACTGGTTTGATGGTTATACCGTTCATATGACTACCTGTGTCTGGGTCGGTTTCTCCGACTACACGCAGATTGGTGTCAACCGGGGCGAGGTAGGCGCAACAACCGCCTTACCGATATGGACAGAGTACATGAAAGCGGCTCATCAGGAACTACCAATGAAAGAGTTCTCGGTTCCGCCGGGAATCCATACCGCCACTATCTGCCTCGATTCGGGAAAACTCGCCACTCCGAAATGCAGCCGGGTAATTACGGATATTTTCACCGATGTTACGCTTCCGAAAACAGAATGTACCTTGAAACATCTGGGAGACAGCTCCAAACGTGATAACGAGGAACGATTCAAGGTTCAGGAAAATAATAATAGTAAAAGATTCTAACGCTTTAATATCATCAATATATATATATAGCAACAGAGAGTTGGCTCTATGAAGATGCGATCGCTCCTTATATATCACTTAAGAAGCATCATATATATTATTATGTCGCTTGAGTTTAACGCGGTCGGTTAGTTTGCTTTCTTAATGATTATCTGTGGCTTGGAAATGATCTGATCTGTTAATGTCAGAGTGTTCAAGAACGACTCACGCAAATAATCCTCGCCGTGTTTGCCTGATGAATGAACCTCTAACAGCACATCGTTTTTAGAAACCTTATCGCCGATTTTCTTTTTCATGACAATACCAACAGCGTGATCGATAGGCTGCCCTACTTTTGTTCTGCCTCCGCCCAGCTCGATTATCAAACGCCCGATCTTGTAAGTATCGATAGCCGATATATATCCCTCACCTTTAGCCTGCACCTCGAATACGATTTTCGCAGGCAATAGCCGACTAGCACTTTGAAGCCCGGAAATATCGCCACCCTGATATTTTACCATATCGAGGAATATCTCAAAAGCCCGGCCGTTATTGATATTCTCCATCTGCAAAAGAACCGCCTCATTACCTGAGGCGATACCGCCCAAATCGAGCATAGCTTCACCCAGGCTGTAGGTTATCTGCATCAAATCCTCGGGGCCATCTCCTTTTAAGGCAAGCACGCACTCATCGATTTCCAGGGCGTTGCCGGCGGCGTTACCCAGCGGCTGGTTCATATCGGTGATAAGATAGGACGAGCCTTTACCCATTACATGGCATATTTCACAAAGATTACGCCCCAAATTCTCGGCATCCTCGATCGTTTTCATGAAAGCGCCATTGCCACATTTTATATCGAATACTATGGAATTAGGCCCGGCGGCGAATTTCTTGGAAAGAATCGAGCCACAAATAAGAGGAATCGACTCTACCGTGCCGGTGACATCACGCAACGCATACATCAACCTATCAGCCGGAGCGATCCTGGGCGTCTGGCCGGTAATGATACAGCCAACCTGCTCTACCCCGCGTTTGTACTCCTCGATGGACAGATCGGTGCGAAATCCGGGTATCGATTCGAGCTTATCAAGCGTACCGCCTGTATGCCCCAGGCCACGCCCGGATAGCATGGGCACTTTCAGCCCGCATGCCGCCATCAGCGGGGCCAGTATTATAGATACCTTATCGCCAATGCCCCCGGATGAGTGCTTATCGACATAGGCCCTGTTCAGTGGATCGAATATGACTTTATCGCCGGAATCGAGCATCGCACGGGTCAAAGCGGCTGTTTCCGTCGAGGTCATCGATTTAAAATAAACGGACATCAAAAAGGCCGACATCTGGTAATCGGGGATATTCCCACTCGTGAAATTATCTATAAAGTAATCAATCTCATCAGAGCTAAGTTCTTTGCCATCACGTTTTTTTGCGATTATCTCGACAGCGTTCATCTATTCCTCGTCCATTATAATTAGCGATTATAACATCCGAAGCTTTTCAGCTTCAGGTTCATACTATTCTTTTTTAAAATCGAATGACTGCGGCAGGAGTTCATCTAAACCATAGCGATTGATCTCATTCTGGTTGTTCACACAGATCACCTGCATATCCGGCGAGAACTCGCTTAGCACCTGGCGGCAGGCTCCGCAGGGCGTGGCCGGTGGCGCTGCATTCGAGAATACGACTATTTTCGCAAAGTTCGTACAACCGTTTACCACAGCGCTGCCGATCGCGTTTCGCTCGGCACATACGGTCAAGCCGTACGAACCGTTTTCGACATTCACCCCGGTATAAATAATACCATCACTACCAAGCAGCGCAGCGCCGACTTTAAACTCGGAGTATGGCGCGTAGGCTTTTTTCTGTGCCTGACGGGCCGCCTCTATTAACTCGACATCACTCATTTCAACTCCCCGTTAAAACTCGTTCCAACTTCAATACCATCAACTTCGAATATATCGGCGATAGTCGCCGCGACATCGGCAAAAGTCGATCTTATCCCGAGATCGCCGCCGTGACCGTCAAACTTGCTGGAAAAGACTATCAAAGGAACATATTCACGGGAGTGATCAGTTGAGATCGTCGTCGGGTCGCAGCCGTGGTCGGCGGTTATAATCAACAGATCATCATCATTGAGCGAATTTACTATCTCAGGTAGACGGCTGTCGAAATACTCCAGCCCTTCAGCGAACTCCTCGACATTATTGCGATGTCCCCAGAGCATATCGAAATCGACCAGGTTGACAAACAGCAAACCCTCGAATTTTTCCTTGGATAAAAGCTCAATAGTAGTATCTATGCCATGTTGATTCGATTTGGTGTGATTCGTTTTTGTCACACCGCGTTCGGCGAACAGATAGTCCACTTTACCGACGGTGATTACCTCCATGCCTCTGTCTTTAAGAATATCCAGAATGGTATTTTGTGGTGGCACCAGCGAGAAGTCCTTGCGATCGGGAGTTCGGGTGAAATTACCGGGTTTACCGATAAAAGGTCGGGCGATAACCCTCGACACACCATGCCGTCCTTGAAGCATCTCGCGCGCCAGTTCACAGTATCGATACAACTCCTGCAACGGGATGATATCGGTATGAGCCGCGATTTGAAATACGGAATCGGCCGAGGTGTAAACTATCAGATCACTGGTTTTCATGTGCTGCTCGCCAAGTTCGGCGATTATCTCGGTTCCCGAAGCCGGTTTATTGCCCAGCACTCCGCGACCGGTCAACCGCTTGAATCTATCGATCACTTCATCCGGGAAACCGTCGGGGTATACGGGAAACGATTCCCGGCTGACCAGCCCGGCTATTTCCCAGTGCCCTATCGTCGAGTCTTTGCCTTTGGAAATCTCGGCCATTTTACCATGATAAGCTTTCGGTTTCTCAACAGGTGGAACACCTTTTATATCGATGATATTTCCCAGACCGAATTCACCCATATTAGGCATATCGAGTCCACCCATATGCTTTGCAATATTGCCGAAAGTGTTCGAACCGGTATCACCATACTCGGAGGCATCTGGCAGCTCGCCCGCCCCACAGGCATCCAGGATAAGTAAACAAACTCTTCTAAATTTACGCATAATAAAAAAACTAACTGTTTTAAGGTTAAAAGTAAAGCTTAAAAAATAAAGGCGGAACTGGTGTCCGCCTTAATCTTATCGCAAATATCACAAGCAAAAGTTTTATCTCTATTGAGCTTTTGCTTCTTTCTTCTTGCTAACTTTCTTGGAGGTAGCTTTGGCTTTGGCTTTTTTCTTTTCGCCTTTACCTTTTTTCTCCGACTCTTCCTCCTCGACTTTCTTTTCTACAAGAAGCTGAACGACGGCCAATGATGCGCCATCGCCTTTCCTGAAACCGGAGCGAATAACCCTTGTGTAACCACCGGGGCGATCTTTAAATTCCGGGGCGACCTCCTCAAAGAGTTTCTTGAGGAGTTCTTTCTTCTTTATAGTCGTGGCGGCCAGGCGACGAGAGTGAACATCATCCCTTTTAGCCATAGTTATCAGTTTTGAGACAACCGGGACTAAAGCCTTAGCTCTTGAAACGGTAGTCTGAATCTGGCCATGATCTATAAGCGACATCGCCATGTTGGAGAGGATAGCTTTGCGATGAGCTGTCTTAACTCCAAGTTTGGGTATTGATCTTCTATGACGCATTTTTAACTAGCCTTAACTTTTGCACTATCTTCTTTAAATTTATCAACATCCATACCAAACGAAAGGCCGAGTTCGCTTAAGATATTATTAAGCTCATTCAGCGACTTTCTGCCGAAATTACGATAGCGAAGCATCTCGCTTTCGGTCTTGTGCACCAGGTCTTCCAATGTAACGATGTTTGCGGCGTGGAGGCAATTGGATGAGCGAACGGACAACTCCAGCTCATCAACCCGCATTTTCAGAAGGTTACGGATGCGCAAGATTTCCTCGTCGACTTTCTCTTCCTCGGCGATTTCCATCTCCTGTTCGGCGTGGCCGAATACGTTGAGATGGTCTTTCAGCAGTTTCGCGGCAAACGAGAGCGATTCATCCGGAGTGACAGCGCCGGTAGTCCAGATATGAATAATCAGCTTGTCGAAATCGGTGCGCTGGCCGACACGTGTGTTCTCGACCTCGAAATTGACTTTCGTGATCGGTGAGAATTGCGAATCGAGCGGAACAATACCGAGCGGCTGATCGGGTTTTTTGTTACCATCCGAGGTAACGAAACCGCGACCGCTACCGACTTCGAGTTCCATCTTAAACACCGTATCATCGGTGAGTGTCAGGATATGCTGATCGGGATTCAATATCTCCAGATCGGCATCATGCTCGAGATTGGCCGCCTTGTAATCGCCTTTCTCTTTAATATTCAGAGTAACTATTTTAGGGGCATCTCCGACAAGTTTCAAATTTATCTGTTTAATATTCAAAACAATATCGGTAATGTTCTCATATACGCCCGGAATAGTGGTAAATTCATGCAAGACACCATCGATACGCATCGAGGTAAAGGCGGCGCCCTGAATAGAGGAGAGTAAAACTCGTCTCATAGCATTGCCTATGGTTTGGCCGAAACCACGTTCAAGTGGCTCAATAACAAACCTGCCATATGTATGATCAGAGGACTCCTCTTCAACCACTAACTCCTTGGGCATTTGTATGCTTTTCCATTTCATAGGCAGTTAGCCTCCACAAATCCAAAATTCGTAAATTTATCGACTACTTAGAATACAACTCCACTATCATCTGCTCCTGTACCAGTACAGGAATCTGAGTGCGTTCCGGCACCTCTAATAGCTCGCCTTCCATCTTGACTTTATCGATTTTCAGCCAGTCGATATCGACAGCTTTAGCCGATTCTTTCAAAGCGGCGTGAATTATATCAAGATTGCGGCTTTTTTCGTTAACGCTTATAACGTTACCCGGTTTGACCTCGAAGGACGGAATGTTAACCTTCTTGCCATCAACCATGAAATGACTGTGCCTGACCAATTGTCTGGCAGTTTTTCTTGACGGTGCGAATCCGAGGCGGTAAACCAGGTTATCCAGCCTGCTTTCTAGAAGCTGCAGGAGGATTTCACCGGTTACGCCTTTTTTCCGGGCGGCTTTTTTGAAATAGTTACGGAATTGTTTTTCCAGAACGCCGTAAATACGACGGACTTTCTGCTTTTCGCGGAGCTGTAATCCGTATTCTGAGCCTTTGCGTCTTCCGCGCTGACCATGCTGACCGGGAGCATATCCACGGCGATCGAAAGCGCATTTTTCAGATAAGCAGCGAGTGCCCTTTAAAAACAGCTTCATGCCCTCGCGGCGGCAGAGCTTACAGTTGGCATCACGATACCTGGCCATACATTAAACCCTTCTCTTCTTAGGCGGACGGCAGCCATTATGAGGAATCGGCGTGACATCCCTGATAGCGGTGATTTCCAGTCCGGCGGCCTGTATCGACCTGATCGTCGCCTCACGTCCCGAGCCGGGACCTTTCACCTTAACTTCAACCTTTCTCAGGCCCATATCCATCGCCTCTTTAGCGCAAGCTTGAGCGGCGACCTGGGCAGCGAACGGCGTAGACTTTTTCGAGCCTTTAAAACCGGCTTTACCCGCGGTACCCCAGCTTATCACGTTACCTTTCATATCGGTAATAGTAATAATCGTGTTGTTAAATGATGCTTTAATATACACCACTCCACGAGCATCTACTTTTTTCGCTTTTTTCTTGGTTCTTCTTCTTTTAGAAGACTCAGCCAATCTTTCCTCCGTTTATATTAAGATTTCTTTTTCCTACCTATGGTCTTTTTCGGACCTTTTCGGGTACGGGCATTCGTCTTGGTACGCTGGCCGTTTAAAGGCAAGCCTCGACGGTGGCGAAGCCCGCGATACGAACCGATATCAATCAAGCGTTTGATATTCATGTTGATTTCGGTACGAAGCGAACCCTCTACTTTGTAATCCTGTTCGATTACATTTCTCAGTTTATTGACGTCATCATCTGATAACTTGTTTACCCTGATATCAGCGTTGATTCCACTGGTCTCGATAATTTTTCTCGCAGTGGTATGCCCGATACCGAAAATATAAGTTAAAGCGACCTCAATCCTTTTGTTACGCGGCAAATCTACACCCGCTATACGAGCCAATCGAGACCTCCTTTTAGCCCTGACGCTGCTTATGTTTGGGATTAGTGCAAATAACCCTTACAACGCCTTTACGTCTTATTATTTTACATTTTTCACAACGCACTTTTACAGACGACCGTACTTTCACGACTACGCTCCTCTTTACAGAGTTATTTATGTCTGTAGGTTATCCGGCCACGGTTTAAATCATAAGGTGAAAGCTCTAATGTCACCTTATCCCCGGGAAGAATCTTTATAAAATGCATTCTCATCTTACCCGAGATATGGGCCAGCACCTGATGACCATTATCCAATTCCACGCGAAACATGGCGTTCGGCAACGGTTCTATCACTCTGCCTTCAACCTCTATTACATCTTCCTTAGCCATCTACCCTCGTAATACTACTTCGTTAAAATAACCGGACCGTTTTCGGTGACGGCTATCGTGTTCTCGAAGTGGACTGATCGCTTGCCGTCGGCAGTGACGATTGTCCAGTTATCTTTCTTCACGTTTACCTGAAACACGCCAACGTTTATCATCGGCTCGATAGCGATTACCAATCCCGGTTTCAGCAGAACACCGGTGCCGGCCTTGCCATAATGCGGAACCTGCGGTTCCTCGTGTAGTTTCCTGCCGATTCCATGACCGACCAGATCCCTTACCACCGAGTAATCATGCGATTCTGCGTATTCCTGAATGGCGTGACCGATATCCCCCAGATGGTTGCCCGCTCTGGCTTGATCGATTCCTCGCCTTAAGCACTCCTCGCCGACCTCCATTATTTTCTTCGTCTCATCATCGATTTCCCCGACCGCGAAAGTCCAGGCGGCGTCACCGTGGTAACCATCCTTGTAGGCGCCCACATCCACACCGATTATCTGGCCCTCGATAAGTTTCCGCGAGCCGGGAATACCATGCACGACCTCATCATCAATAGAGGCACAGATACTGCCGGGAAAGCCATTGTAGCCTTTAAACGACGGCACGGCGTCATGCGAGCGAATAAGCTCCTCCGCCATCTCGTCGAGCTCCCCGGTGGTAATTCCAGGTTTTATATTTTCAGAGAGCAAGTTCAGAGTTTTTCTGACAATAGCTCCAGCCGCCCGAATTTTCTCGATTTCTTTTGGCGACTTGTAAATAATCATATTAACCTACGACCTCAACAATCGAGGCGGTTACCTGGCCGAAATCCTGGGCTCCGTCAACTTCCTTTAACACGCTACGAGAACGATAATAGTCCTCTACCGGTTTCGTTTTATCGCGGTAAACCTGAAGCCTGTTGGAAATCACCTCGGTTTTATCGTCATCCCGCTGTTTTAGCTGGCCGCCGCATTTATCACAAACGCCTTCCTTCTGGGGAGGCCTGGTGTTTACATTGAAGTCCGAACCGCAATTAGAGCAGAAGAATCTGCCAGTCAAACGTTTAAGCACTTCATCATCGGAGACCGCCAGATTAATCGCGGCATCAATCTGGATGTTTAACTCATCCATTAACTTATCCAGACCATCGGCCTGAGCCGCTGTTCGCGGAAAACCATCAAATATAAAGTTATCTTTCGTAATTTGCAATATTTCTTTTATCATTCCGAGAATTACATCATCAGGAACGAGATCGCCGGCATCCATGAATTGTTTAGCTTTGGTGCCCAGATCGGTGCCGTTTTTCACAGCATCCCTCAAAACATCACCGGTTGATATATGTTTCATTCCTCTTTTTTCAGCCAGGATCTTGGCCTGCGTGCCTTTTCCAGATCCGGGAGGGCCTAAAAACACCAAACGCATCAGGAATACCTGCCTTTCATTTTACCTTTTTTCATGAAACCATCATAGTGGCGCATAAGCAGATGTGACTCGATTTGTTGCAACGTATCGAGCGCCACGCCAACGATGATCAGCAAGCCCGTACCGCCGAAATAGAATGTCACGTTTGCCTGGGCAATCAGGATGTATGGCAGTATCGCTATTAAAGCGAAGAAGATAGCGCCCGGCAAGGTGATACGGGTAAGGATGTAGTCTATGTATTCAGCGGTTTTCTGTCCGGGGCGAATACCAGGGATAAAACCACCCTGCTTTTTCATGTTGTCCGCAAGATCAATCGGATTGAAAACAATAGCTGTATAGAAATAAGCGAAGAATACGATAAGCAAGCCGTAGACGATCGAATATAGGAACGCGCCGGGATTAAACCACGAGGCAACTGTCTGCATTGCCTCCGAATTCGGGAAAAACGATGTTAATGTCGAAGGCGCGAACATGATCGACTGAGCAAAGATGATCGGGATAACACCAGCAGTGTTGACAGACAGTGGAATATGAGTACTCATACCGCCGTACATTTTTCGTCCGACAACCCGCTTGGCATATTGTACCGGCACCTTCCGTTGAGCTCGCGTGACCAGGATAATCGAGGCAATTACCAGGAGCATCATGGCTATGATAATCAACTCGGTTATTATCGAACGCTGGCCGGCAAAGATCAACCTTACCTCGTCTATTACCGATGTAGGGAATCTCGCTATAATACCTATGAAAATGATCAATGAGATACCATTACCGATACCGCGCTCGGTGATTTTTTCACCCAGCCACATGATAAAGATGGTACCGCATGTGAACGTAATAATCGTCAAGAACTTGAAGCCGATACCGGGAATCGGAACGACCGCTTTACCGGTACTCGTGGTAATGGACTCCAGAAATACCGCCGTACCGAATGACTGTAGCATGGCGATGACAACGGTTCCATACCTGGTATACTGGGTGATCTTCCGGCGGCCTTCTTCGCCCTCTTTCTGGAGGCGTTGAAGGAACGGGATCACCGCGCCTAAGAGCTGGAAAATAATCGAAGCGGAGATATATGGCATGATACCCAGCGAGAATATCGTTGCTTTGGAGAACGCTCCGCCGACGAAAAGATCGTACATCCCGAAAAGTGAACCGGAGGCCTGCTGGAAAAATTCGCCTAACGCCTGAGCGTCAACGCCGGGAGTAGGAATATGGCCACCGATACGATAGACAATAAAAATACCAAGGGTGAAAAGCACGCGCTGACGAAGTTCGTGAATTTTGAAGATATTTTTAAAACTATCTAGCACTTTATCACCTCAGCCTTTCCGCCCGCCTTCTCTATTTTCTCGATTGCCGTTTTGGAAAACGCATCCGCCTTGATAGTAATCGGTTTTTCGATTTCGCCGTTACCGAGCACTTTGAAAGGCAAGCGACGGCTTTTGAGAGTTCTATTTTTGAGTAAAATATCTTTATCGATTAAGTCCAAACCGAGTTTACCGAGAGCGCCGAGATTGACAATCTGCCATTCTTTTTTGAAGATATTGGTGAAACCGCGTTTAGGTAAGCGACGCGCAATCGGCATCTGGCCGCCCTCGTTCCAGGCTTTGCTCTTGTAGCCGGATCTCGCTTTTTGTCCTTTATGACCCTTACCGCTTTGCGAACCTGTCCCGGAACCTGGACCACGCCCGACTCGCTTACGCTCTCGTTTTGCGCCGGGTGCCGGTTTTAAACTATTCAGATCCATAATAACCCTTCTTAGTTATCCAGTACTTTTACCAGATGAAAAACTTTGTTGACCATTCCGCGAATCTGTGGGGTATCATCATGAGTGACGATATGCTCTCTATGACGAAGTCCCAGGGATTCCAGCACCCTTCTTTGATGCTGCGAGGTGCCCGCGACACCTTTAACTTGTTGAATTTTGATTTGATTTGCCATCAGCTCTTCTCCACGTTTTTGCGAGCTTCGATCAAACCTTCGATCTCGATCAACTGTTGCAAGCCGTTCATGGTGGCTTTGATGACGTTGTAAGGGTTCGGTGAACCCAACGACTTGGTCAGTACATCCTGCACACCGCAGGACTCTAATACCGCCCTGACCGGACCACCGGCTATTACACCGGTACCGGCGGAGGCCGGTTTCAAGAGAACGCTGGCAGCGCCGAATCGACCAGTCACTTCGTGAGAGATGGTACCCTCGATAAGGTTGACGTCGATCATATCCTTACGAGCGGCCTCGCTGGCTTTACGGATAGCATCGACCACCTCGGAGGCTTTACCATGCCCAATACCGACTTTTCCTTTTTTATCGCCGGCGGCTACAAGCGCGGTGAATTTAAAACGGCGTCCGCCTTTTACGACTTTGGCGACACGGTTTACATTCACTACCTTCTCTTCGAATTCTGATTCCGAGTTATCAAAATATGCCAAAGAAACCTCTCCGTTTATTGATAATTAAAATTTTAATCCGCCTTTACGGGCACCCTCGGCTACGGCTTTAACGCGGCCGTGATATTGATACCCTGACCTGTCGAAGATGATGGACTGGATACCTTTTTCGGTAGCTATTTTACCCATCATTTCCCCGACCTTAGTGGCTTTCTCGGTTTTATTCACTTTCTCCCCGGAAAGCTCTTTAGTCAGTGAGGAAACTCCACACAGGCATTTCTGACCGAGATCATCAACCAACTGAACATAGATATGATTCAGTGATTTATAAACGGTCATCCGGGGACGCTCCGCGCTACCCACTAATTTTTTCTTGGTGCGGAGTTTACGCTTTAAATGAGATTTTCTCTTTGTTATCTGTTGATTAGACATAATTACGCACCTGCCGTCTTACCAGCTTTTCTTCTGATTTGTTCATCAGCGTACTTGACACCTTTGCCTTTGTACGGCTCGGGCGGCCTGAATCCCCTGATCTCAGAGGCGATCTGGCCGACAATTTGCTTGTTAATGCCAATAACACTGACTTTGTTATTTCCCTCAACTTCAACTGTAACTTCCGGCGGGGGCACCAGCGTAATCGGGTGCGAATAGCCGAGATGGAAGGTAACGGACTTACCGGTTTTCTCGGCACGATAACCGACACCGATAATTTCGAGATTGATCTTGAATCCGTCAGTTACGCCAACCACCATATTATTAATCAACGCGCGTGAAAGACCGTGAAGCGCTCTGTGATACTTGGCATCGGTCGGGCGCTTGACGTTGATTTCCTCCTGGCCGATATCTACGATAATATCGCCGTGGATGTTTTCGAAAAGCTTGCCTTTCGGTCCCTCCACGTGACAACGAGTACCGTCCATGGAGACTTTCACTCCGGCAGGAATCTTTATCGGTAGTTTACCTATTCGTGACATCTTAGATACCTCCTACCATATCCTGAACAAAGCTTCGCCGCCAACACCTTTAACCACCGCGTCCGTACTGGTCATCACGCCTGAGGAGGTGGTTAGTACCACAACACCGGGTCTTCTGGAACCCCTGTGGAGTTCTTTTTTACCCATATAAACTCTTAAGCCGGGTTTCGACATCCTGAGTATACCCTTAATGGTACTTTTGCCCTCGCGGGTATAACGTAAACGGATGCGAAGTATCCCCTGTTTATCATCTTCGATATAATCAACCGACCTGAGGAAATTATTCTCCAGGAGTATCTCGGCGATTCTTTTTTTAGCGTTAGACGCCGGGACATCGAGCCGCCGGATCGAAGCCCTGCTGGCATTTCTGATTCGGGTGATAAAATCAGCAATCGGATCAGTCATAGTCATCTTATCATTCCTCCTACCAGCTTGCTTTTACCACGCCGGGTATTTCGCCGTTAAGCGCCAGCTCTCGGAAGCAAATTCTGCAGAGTCCAAAGCGCCTCATATAAGCGCGCGGGCGGCCGCATCTCTTACAACGATTAGACTGGCGAACCTTGAATTTAGGTTTTTTCAAGCTGGCAGCTATTTTACATTTCTTGGCCACACCAACTCCTATTAATTTTTCTTAAACGGCATACCAAACGATTTTAAAAGCTCGAAAGCTTCGGAATCCGTATTGGCAGTCGTCACGAAGGTTATATTCATTCCACGAATTTTATCCACTTTATCGTAATCGATTTCGGGAAAAATGATTTGCTCGGTAACACCGAGCGTGTAGTTTCCGCGACCATCGAATGACTTCGATGGGATACCACGGAAATCCCTGATTCTGGGTATCGCGATATTCACCAGTCGATCCAGGAACTCGTACATCATGTAACTGCGCAGCGTGACTGTCACGCCGATGGGGTTACCCTCGCGCAGTTTGAAATTCGAGATCGATTTTCTGGCTCGTCTGATAGAGGGTTTCTGGCCGGTGATAATACTCAGATCGCCGGCGGCGGCCTCAAGTTTTTTATGATCGCCGATAGCCTCTCCGACTCCCGAATTAACGACGATGGCTTTAAGCCTGGGCACCTGGTTAATATTTTTATAACCAAGCCTTTTCATCAACTCGGGCCGGACTTCTTTAAAGTACTGATCTTTTAACCTGGCCATAGCTATTCAATAATCTCCCCGGATTTTTTATTAATCCGAACTTTAGTACCATCATTTAGTAATTTATAACCGATTCGGGCAGGAGCGCTTGTCCGGTTATCGAACAGCATGACATTGGAGACATGCACTGAACCTTCCTTTTCGACAATACCGCCCTTCCTGTTACTCTGGCTGGGCCTTGTATGACGTTTGATCAGGTTAACGCTCTCGATAATGACACGATTGGATTCGGGGAACGTTTTTAGCACTTTCCCGATCTTACCCCGATCGTTGCCCGATACTACTTTTACTGTGTCACCTTTACGAATTTTCATCTATAATCCTCCCGGGGTGATTTACCAAACCTCAGGCGCCAGCGAGACGATTTTCATGAATTTCTTCTCGCGAAGCTCTCTGGCCACAGGTCCGAAAATACGAGTTCCCCTGGGCTCACCCTGTTCGTTGATTATAACAGCGGCGTTATCGGAGAACCTGATATAGGAACCATCCTTGCGCCGGGTTTCTTTTTTTGTCCTGACAACCACGGCTTTCACGACATCACTTTTCTTAACTGCGCCGCCGGGTATAGCATCTTTTACCGTCACGACGATAATATCACCGATGCGCGCATAGCGATGGCGGGTACCGCCCAAAATACGAAAACACTGAGCTATTTTAGCCCCGGAGTTATCGCAAATCGTCAATTTTGAATATTCCTGAATCATAACCGCACCCTACCTGCTACTTGGCTTTTTCCAGCACTTTGGTTAAACGCCATCTTTTTAGTTTAGAAAACGGGCGAGTCTCCATAACCATTACAACATCGCCGATACCAGCCTGATTCTCCTCATCATGAGCATATACCTTGGCAGTCCTGTTAACGATCTTGCCAAACTGGGGGTGCTTCATGATACGCTTTACCGCCACCACGATGGTTTTATCCATCTTGCTGGAGGTAACCGTGCCGATTCTGGTTTTACGTTTATTTCTCATCATCTGCCTGCCTGTTCTTATCAGAGGTTATGCCCTCAGATTCGGCCAACTTTCTTAAACCAAGCTCATGCTCTTTCAAGATAGTATTGATCTTCGCCAAATCGCGCCTGAGCACTCTGACTCTCAGGGGATTTTCCACCTGACGAGTAGCCAGTCTCAAGGTCAAATTGAATTTTTCCTTGGATAGCTCTTCTTTTTTCTGGATGACCTCTTCGATTGTGAGGTCTCTCAACTCACGGGCTTTCATCATTAATCCTTCAAAATATCTTTACGAGTGACAAACTTGGTTCTAATCGGCAATTTCGCCGCCGCCAGTCTCATCCCCTCACGGGCGACATCCTCGGCAACACCTTCGAGTTCGAACATAATGCGGCCCGGTTTGACAACGGCTACCCAGTATTCCGGCGAGCCCTTACCTTTACCCATCCTTGTTTCGGCGGGTTTCATGGTAACCGGCTTATCGGGGAATATCCTTATCCAAACCTTACCGCCCCTCTTCACATACCTGGTCAGGGCCACACGAGCGGCCTCGATCTGGCGGTTGGTGATCCATGCCGGCTCTAGAGCCTTGAGACCGAATTCACCGAAATCGATATTACTACCGCGGTACGCTTTTCCTCTGCGACGGCCACGCTGCTGCTTTCTGAATTTAACTCTCTTCGGAGATAGCATCTTTAATTCTCCTTATTAGACGAGCTATCGGTTTTCTTGTCAGCCGATGCTTGAGGTTTCGCGCCCCTGCTGTCGGGTTTCCCCTGAGTCCTGGGCTTTTTGTCATCATGCGGTTTAGCCGGTCCCCGATTATCAGGTCTGCCGTCATAACGTCTCGATTTATCGGCCATTCTGGCGGACGGTTTCTTACCCGACTGTCTTCTGGGTTTGCCTTTGAAATCGCCGCGTTTACGGCGAGGTTTCTGCTGCCTGGACGAGGATCTATCGTCGGCATCGGGAAGGGTTTTCACCCAGCAATTTAGCATGAGCTTTTTCTTTTTCGACGATCTCGCCGCGGCAGACCCAGACCTTTACGCCAATACAGCCATAAGTGGTATGAGCGGTCGCAGTGGCGTAGTCGATGTCGGCTCTCAGGGTATGAAGCGGAACTCTGCCTTTGTGGTATTTCTCCGCACGGGCAATCTCTGCTCCACCAAGACGACCACTACAGACAATCTTGATACCATCAGCGCCACTTTTCATAGCGGCGGCGACAGCCTTTTTCATGGCGCGACGGAACGAGACACGACCGACAAGCTGCTGAGCGATCGACTGAGCGACCAGCGATGAAGAGAGCTCGGGTTTCTTTACCTCGATAATATTGAGGAGAATATCTTTACCCGAAAGCATCTGCAACTCTTCTTTAAGCTTATCAACCTCGGCGCCTTTTCTGCCTATAACGATACCCGGCTTGGCCGTGTGAATATCGATAGTAACTTTTTTTAACGCTCTTAGTATCTGAATCTCAGCTACACCGGCGTGCTCCAGACGTTTGAAAGTGTAACGTCTGATCAGCAGATCTTCATGTAAAAGATCCGCGAAATTTTTACTGGCAAACCAGCGAGATCTCCAGCCTTTTATGATACCGAGCCGTATTCCATATGGATGAGTCTTCTGTCCCACTAAGCCTCCTTCTCTGAGCTTTTAGCTGTGGGTTTTTCGGCCAGCACAATATTAACATGGGAGGTTCTTTTACGAATTCTATATGCTCGCCCCATAGACCTTGGCATAATTCTTTTCATGACCGGTCCGCTGTTAATCTGAACATTTTTGACATACAGATTTTCAACCCTGACCTTTGTCGAGCCCTCCTGGGCTATAGCGTTGGCCGCCGCCGATTTCATGGTATCCATCAGGACTTTGCTGGCGGCTTTAGGCGTGAAAGTCAACACACCTTTGGCGTCAATATAATTGCGCCCTTTTATCAGTTCCGCAACCTGGCGAATTTTTCGCGGCGACATCCTGACATATCTTAAAGTAGCTTTAGCTTCCATATCACCATCAACCTATTTAATAGCGGTCAAGCGCTCGGTTAATTTCCCTGCATGACCTCTGAATATGCGGGTGGGCGAGAATTCGCCTAGCTTGTGCCCCACCATATTCTCGGTGATATACACAGGAATAAATTTATTACCATTGTGTATTGCCAGAGTGTGACCCACGAATTCCGGCGGAATTGTCGAACGACGCGACCAGGTTTTGATCACGCGCTTTTCGCCGCTATCATTGAGCGCCTGAATCTTCTTCATCAAGCTATCCTCAATATATGGGCCTTTCTTCAAAGACCTGGACATTAACAACCTCCCATTATCATCAAAGTATTATTTACGACGTTTAACTATCATTTTATCGGATGCTTTTTTCTTCCTGGTTTTATACCCTTTCGAGGGCTGCCCCCAGGGACTGCAAGGGTGACGGCCACCGGATGATCGGCCCTCACCACCACCCATCGGGTGGTCTACCGGGTTCATTGCCACACCGCGAACGGTGGGACGAACACCCATCCAGCGTTTTCTGCCGGCCTTACCGATACTGATATTTTCATGGTCGATATTACCGACCTGGCCGATTGTCGCTTTGCACCTGAGAGCCACTAATCTTACCTCTCCCGAGGGCAACTTGATCTGAGCGTAATCGCCTTCTTTAGCCATCAGTGTGGCAATAGCGCCGGCGGAACGAACCATCTGAGCCCCCTTGCCGGGCTTTAGCTCGATATTGTGAATACCAGTGCCCATCGGAATTATCGATAACGGCAATGTATTGCCGATAGCGATATCGAGTTCCTCGGTAGCTTTGATAACATCATCGACTTTAAGATTAGCTGGAGCTATGATATAGCGTTTCTCGCCATCGGCATAATGCAATAACGCGATTCTGGCCGAACGGTTAGGATCGTACTCGATCGAGGCAACGCGTGCGGGAATGCCCATCTTATCTCGCTTGAAATCTATAACTCGATAATGTCTTCTATGACCTCCGCCCTTGTGGCGACAGGTTATCCTTCCCGTATTACCGCGACCACCGCTTTTCTTTAAAGGCCTCAACAGGCTCTTCTCCGGATACGCATGAGTCACCTCGGCAAAATCCGAAACGGTCATATAACGGCGGCTGGGAGTAATCGGTTTAAATTTCTTCATACCCATTTATCTGCCTCAAACGCTTTCAAAGATATCAATTGAATCGCCTTCTTTAAGCCTGACAATGGCTTTTTTCCAATCAGAGCGTTTGCCCTGAAAACGGCCGAGCCTTTTTGTCTTGCCTTTCATAACAATAGTCTTAACATCAAGCACCTTAACCGAGAAAGCGGTTTCAATCGCTTTTTTTATTTCGATTTTATTGGCCGACAGATGAACCTTGAATACGTATCGGTTCTCGTTGTCCCTGAGAATGGTGCCTTTCTCCGAGATAATGGCCTGGTAAATTAACTGATGAGCTGATCTCATTTGCCAAATACCTCCTCGATCTTCTGCAGGGCATCAGGGGTAACCAGTACATGCTCGGCCCACACCAGGTCAAACGGGTTGACCAGTATCGAACGTTTGGTTACGACGTATTTGATGTTACTGCAAGATCTCTCGAAATCGACATTCTTGCTCTCGGTTAAAATCAGCACTCGCTGATGGTAAATATCGTGGGACTTCAGCCAATCGGCAATTGCCCTGGTTTTCGGCTCGGTGATCTCAGGAACCACGACGACCCGGATATTACCGGACGCAGCCTGGTTCGAGAAAGCCGAACGAATGGCCGCCCTTTTGAATTTCTTGGGCATGGGACGGTAATAGATACGGGGATGTGGTCCCCAGGCGATACCGCCGCCGACCCATACCGGCGAGTTTTTCGTGCCGGACCTAGCTCTGCCGGTTCCTTTTTGACGCCACGGTTTACGTCCGCCGCCTCTGACCATCGTTCTGGTTTTGGTCGCGGAGGTTCCCTGGCGAAGGTTACGCTGGTAACCGATCACGTACTCGTGCAGCAGGTGCGGCTTAACCTCGGAGTTAAACAGCGGGCCTTCCAACTGCTTGCTCTCGGTTGATTTTCCCTGAATATCAAATATTTTAGCTTCAGACATTGCCATCACCTACGCCTTCTCTATCCTTAACAGACCGCCCGGTTTTCCGGGAACGGCGCCGCGAATCAACAATAAATTGTGCTCGGGCTCTACCGCTGTGATCCGTAAGTTTTTCACTGTGACTTTTTCATTGCCCATATGGCCCGCCATGCGCATGCCTTTAAGCACTCTTGACGGATATGAAGACTGGCCGATCGAGCCCGGTGCGCGCAGGCGGTCGGATTGACCGTGAGTCTTGGGGCCGCCGCCAAAACCATGGCGACGAACCGTACCCTGGAATCCCAAACCTTTGGAGATTCCAGTGACTTTCACCTTCTCACCGGCAGCGAAGATATCGACGTTGAGCTTATCGCCAACATTAAATTCCTCGCCTGAGGCAAGCCTGATTTCGCGTATATATCGGGTCGGTTCCAGACCGGCGTTTTTATATTGTCCCTCTACAGGCTTAATTAGAAGCTTCTTACGGATATCACCGAAAGCCACCCTTATGGCGTCGTAGCCATGTTTATCCCTGGTACGTGTATCAAGGATAGTGTGGGGATCGGCTTTGATGACCGTCACGGGAATCATGTTTCCCATTTCATCGAAGATTCTGGTCATGCCTATTTTTTTGCCAAACAAAGTTTTCATTTTAACGTTTTATCCTCAAACTTTAATCTCAACATCGACACCGGCCGGTAAATCAAGCCTCATCAAAGAATCTACAGTTTGCGGATTCGAATCGTAAATATCGATCAAGCGTTTATGAATCCTGGTTTCAAACTGCTCACGCGACTTTTTATCGACGTGGGGTGAACGAAGAATCGTATACATCGTTCTTTTGGTCGGCAACGGAACCGGGCCGGCGATCTTCGCGCCAGTGCGGGTAACCGTATTGACAATCTCAACGGCCGACCGGTCTAAAGCGACATGATCGTACGCTTTGAGCCTAATTCTTATTTTTTGTCCTTCCATAATCCTTACTCTATAATTTCACCGACAACGCCGGCTCCTACGGTACGTCCGCCTTCACGTATCGCGAAACGTAAACCATCTTCCATGGCGATCGGGGTAATGAGCTCTCCTACCACGGTCACGTTATCACCGGGCATGACCATCTCTACGCCTTCTGGCAACTGTACCGTACCCGTTACATCAGTCGTACGGAAATAAAACTGCGGACGGTAGCCATTGAAAAACGGAGTGTGACGGCCTCCCTCTTCTTTCGTAAGAACGTAAACCTCGCCTTTGAATTTCGTGTGAGGAGTTACGCTGCCGGGAGCCGCGATTACCATACCACGCTCAAGATCGGTCTTGTCTATACCGCGAAGAAGCAAACCTACGTTATCGCCGGCCTGACCCGAATCGAGCATCTTCCGAAACATCTCGACACCAGTGCAAACCGTCTTCTTGGTCTCGCGGATTCCGATACGCTCAACAGGATCACCAACCTTGACTATGCCACGCTCGATACGACCGGTTCCAACTGTACCCCGACCAGTGATAGAGAAAACATCCTCTACAGGCATCAAGAAAGGCTTGTCCGTGTCACGCTTCGGCTCGGGAATATAAGTGTCAACAGCCTCCATAAGCTCGTAAATGCTCTGGAAAGCAGGATCATCAAGAGCGGTGTTAGGATCCGAACCTTTGGTCATCGCCTCAAGGGCCGAACCACGAATGATCGGAATGTCATCGCCGGGAAACTGGTACTGGCTCAAAAGATCTCGTACCTCTAACTCTACCAAATCCAGAAGCTCAGGGTCGTCAACCTGATCTACCTTATTCATGTAAACGATGATGTAAGGTACGCCAACCTGACGAGCCAACAAGATGTGCTCCCGAGTCTGAGGCATCGGACCATCAGCCGCGCTGACAACGAGTACCGAACCGTCCATCTGGGCGGCGCCGGTTATCATGTTCTTTACATAATCGGCGTGACCAGGACAGTCGACGTGAGCATAGTGACGATTATCCGTCTCGTACTCCACGTGAGCAGTCGCAATCGTTATGCCACGCTCTTTCTCTTCAGGAGCGTTATCAATCGAATCAAAGTCCCTTACCTTGGCTCCACCCTTGCGAGCCAAAACCATCGTGATCGCCGCCGTCAAAGTGGTCTTGCCATGATCCACGTGACCTATCGTGCCTACATTAACATGCGGCTTCGTACGCTCAAATTTCTCCTTCGCCATCCGCTTACTCCTTAGATTTATTCTTATTATTTATCTTCTAGTTTAACTTGATTTTATCAATTAATCCTGGAACGCATAACCTTTCATACGATTAACGATCTTCTTGCTGGCTTGATCGGGCATTTTCGCGTAATGCGAAAATTGCATCGAATAAACCGCGCGCCCCTGAGACAACGATCTTAACCGGGTGGCGTATCCGAACATCTCCGAAAGCGGCACCTCGGCGGCAACCAGCTTGGCATCAGGACGCTGGGCTATTCCCTCGATTTTTCCACGCCTGCTTTGAATGTCACCCATGATATCTCCGAGGTACTCCTCGGGCACGACAATCTCCACATCCATGATCGGCTCGATAAGAACCGGCGAGGCTTTCTTCATGCCATCCTGAATAGCCATCGAGGCCGCCACGCGATAAGCCAACTCGGATGAGTCGACATCGTGATAACTGCCATCATAAAGAACCACCTTCAAGTCAACGGTAGGGTAGCCGGCCAGGGCGCCATTTTCCATAGACTCTTTAACTCCCTGCTTGATAGCCGGGATAAAATCTTTTGGTATGGTACCGCCAACGATTGCATTTTCGAAAACCAGCCCTGAGCCTTGCTCACCCGGCTCGATTTTCAGCTTGACATGACCGTACTGGCCGTGACCGCCGGACTGACGGACGAAACGTCCTTCGCATTCGGTAGCGCGAGTAATAGACTCTTTATAAGCAACCTGCTGTTTACCTACATTGGCCGCGACATTGAATTCACGGAACATTCTATCGATCAAAATTTCCAGGTGAAGTTCACCCATACCCGAGATGATAGTCTGACCTGTATCCTCATCTTGCTTGAGCCTGAAAGTCGGATCCTCATCTATCAAACGAGCTAATGCGTTGCTCAATTTCTCCTGATCGGCTTTTGTTTTCGGCTCGATCGCGATCGAGATAACCGGCTCCGGGAAAATCATTTGTTCGAGCAACAACGGGTGATTTTTATCACATATGGTATCTCCTGTCGAGGTATGCTTGAAACCGATGCCGGCAACGATATCACCGACAGTGATCTCCCTGACATCATTTTTCTTATTGGAATGCATCAAAAGCAAACGCGACAGTCTTTCGTTTTTATCTTTGGTTGAATTATAAACATAGGAACCGGCTTTTAAATTCCCCGAATATACCCTGAAATATGTCAGCTTACCGACATAGGGATCGGTGATAATCTTGAATACGAGCGCGGAGAATGGTTCTTCTTTCGACGCCCTGCGTAATATCTTTTCAGAGGTTTTGAGATCGACGCCCTCAACAGGAGGCATATCGATCGGCGCGGGCAGGTAGTCCACGACAGCATCAAGCAATTTCTGTACGCCCTTGTTCTTGAATGACGTTCCGCAGAGGACCGGAAACACCTTCAACTCCAGCACCGCTTTACGCAGCGCGGCATTGATCTCTTCCACTTCTATCGGTTCGTTATCCAAGAATTTCGTCATCAAGTTATCGTCATAATCCGAGAGATTTTCCAAAAGCAGTTCGCGGTATTCATCGGCTTTAGCCTGAAGGGCTTGCGGTATCGGACCGTCATGATACTCCAGACCCAGCGACTCATCATTATAAACGCGGGCGGTCATATCGATCAGGTTGATAATACCGTTAAATATATCGCCGGTTGTCATTGGGATTTGAATCGGTACGGCGTTAGCGCCGAGCTTCTGCTTCATCATTTCGACCACCGCATAAAAATCCGAGCCGACACGATCCATCTTATTGACAAAAGCAATACGCGGAACGTGGTATTTATCGGCCTGACGCCAGACCGTCTCCGATTGCGGCTCGACTCCACCGACAGCGCAGAATAAAGCTATGGCGCCATCGAGAACGCGCAGTGACCTTTCCACCTCGACCGTGAAATCGACATGACCCGGGGTATCTATGATATTGATACGGTAATCGCTCCAGTATACGGTCGTTGCGGCTGAGGTTATCGTTATGCCGCGTTCCTTCTCTAAATCCATCCAGTCCATGACCGCGGCTCCGTCATGAACTTCTCCCAGGCGATGAGTTTTTCCGGCATAATACAAAATACGCTCGGTAGTTGTAGTTTTACCGGCGTCGATGTGAGCCATAATCCCAATATTTCTAGTTTTTTCCAGACTCATAGGCACAAAAAATCCACTGCTTGCTTAGACCATTCGTGGAAACTAAATTCCGGTCAACAATGCAGTGGATCGCATCCGGTTATTTAGTTTCCAAATATGTAAAAAGAATCGTCTAAATACAAGCTAGTTCCCACCTACCAACGGAAGTGCGCAAACGCTTTATTAGCTTCAGCCATTTTATGCGTATCCTCTTTTTTCTTGATGGCCGCGCCTTCGTTCTTGGCTGCGGCAAGGATTTCGCTGGCTAGCTTGTCGGCCATGGTCTTTTCCGATCTTGAAACCGAATAGCTTATCAACCATCTGATAGCTAAAGCGGTACGGCGATCGGGTCTGACTTCAACCGGCACTTGATAGTTAGCGCCACCTACACGGCGGGACTTGACCTCCAATAAGGGTTTTACATTGTTCAAAGCTTTGTTAAAAACATCAATAGGCTGCTGATTGCTCTTCTTCTCAATGATATCCATAGCATCATAGAAGATTCTTTCGGCAACCTGTTTTTTACCCCGTTCCATCAGATTATTGACAAACTGGGCTACCAGAGTCAAATTGTAGCGGGGATCGGGCATTTTCTCCCGTTTTTGCGGTGCATTTCTTCTTGGCACTAGAACCTCAACAAATTACTTTTTAGGCCTTTTCACTCCGTACTTGGAGCGGCTCTGAGTACGATCGGCAACGCCGGCTGTATCGAGCGAACCACGGATAATGTGATAACGAACGCCGGGTAGATCTTTTACACGGCCACCTCTAATCAGTACGATTGAGTGCTCCTGGAGGTTGTGACCTTCACCCGGTATATAGGCTGTTACCTCAATACCGTTTGTCAACCTGACACGCGCCACTTTGCGCAAAGCCGAATTCGGCTTCTTTGGTGTGGATGTATACACTCTCGTACACACGCCGCGTCTCTGAGGACAGGCTTTGAGGGCCGGGGTTTTCGGCTTTTCCAGAATTCGTTTTCTCGGTTTTCTTATTAACTGGCAAATTGTCGGCAACTAATCCTCCATCATTCCAAAGCCACCAATTAAAAATAGATTCTCAATATAAACTTGCTGGCTTGCAAGTCAAGCACTTTTTAGCTAATACTTTCGGTCGCTTCCTCAATTTCTTCATGTTCCTGGTCTTCGTTCTCGATTAACTCGAGTCGACGATAGACTTTCATTCCAGTACCGGCTGGTATCAAATGGCCGATAATGACATTCTCTTTTAAACCAATAAGGTCATCCTGTTTACCGTTAATCGAGGCCTCTGTCAGGACTTTCGTAGTCTCCTGGAACGATGCGGCCGAGAAGAAGCTTTCAGTCGAGAGAGCCGCTTTGGTAATGCCCATAAGCAACGGCGTGAATGTCGAGGGTTCGCCACCCTCCTGCATTACGCGCTGGTTCTCATCGTAGAAGCGATGCTTATCAACCTGGTCGCCTTCGAGGAAATTGGTATCACCGACCTCCTCAACCCGGATTTTCTGCAACATCTGGCGGACAATAACCTCGATATGTTTATCGTTTATCTTCACGCCCTGTAGACGGTAGACCTCCTGAATTTCATTAACCAGGTATTCCTGAACCTCGTTCGGTCCTTTAATCTTGAGAATATCATGCGGATCGATAGGGCCTTCGCAAAGCCTGTCGCCGGCTAGGACTTTATCGGTTTCGTGAACTCGCATATGTTTACCATGCGGTACCAGATATTCCTTGGTTTCCTCATGCTCGGCATGAACCAGGATTTGCTGGTTACCCCTGATGATTTTACCATATTCAACAGAACCATCAATTTCCGTAACCACCGCCGGGTCTTTTGGATGCCTGGCCTCGAACAGCTCAGCAACTCGTGGCAGACCACCGGTAATATCCTTTGTTTTATACATCTCACGCTGAAGCTTGACAAGAATCTGACCGGCCTTGACTTCCTCGCCATCTTTAACGATCAGGTTCGATCCGGTCGGGATATTATAACTTGCAAGACGCTTACCGCTTTCGTCAACGATCATCATTTGAGGTCTCAAGGTTTTGTCTTTCTGTTCGACAATTACCCTCGCGGATAAGCCGGTCGACTCATCGAGTTCCTCGCGGAAAGTAACGTTTTCGATAATATCAACGAATTCTACTTTACCGGTTCTATCGGTCAGGATGTAAGTAATGTGCGGATCCCACTCGAAAATGACCTGACCCTTTTCGATAGTTTGATCATCCTGAACTTTTAGCTTACAGGCATAAGGCACATTAACCTTCTGACGCATACGCTCTTTGTCATCGACAATACGAAGTTCGCCGTTGGCCGACAGGACGATCCATTCGCCTTTCTCCTCGCTTGGAACCATACGAACGTTAGTCATGGAGACCTTACCGGTTGAACGAGCCTCGATCTTGGATTCCTCGGCAATAACCGCCGCCGTACCACCGATATGGAAAGTACGCAGGGTTAGCTGAGTGCCCGGTTCACCGATCGACTGCGCGGCAATAACACCTACAGCCTCACCATTCTCGACCAGATGGCCAGACGCCAGATCGGAGCCGTAGCACCTGGCGCATACACCCAGACGGGATTCGCAGGTCAGCACTGATCTGATATAGACCGTCTCGAGGCCGGATTCTTCGATTTTCATGGCATCCTCGTCGGTAATCATCTGGCCCAACCCAACGATTATTTCATCGGTAAGCGGGTGGATGATATCCTCCTGGGCAACCCTGCCTTGAATACGATCGGCCAGGGACTCGATAACCTCCTCGCCCTCTTTAAGAGCCGAGACATCAAGACCAAGAATAGTACCGCAATCGTCCACGGTGATAATAACATCCTGGGCAACATCAACCAGACGCCTGGTAAGATAGCCTGCATCGGCTGTTTTCAGTGCGGTATCGGCAAGACCTTTTCTGGCGCCGTGAGTGGAGATAAAGTACTCTTGCACCGTCAGCCCCTCGCGGAAGTTTGCCAGAATCGGCGTTTCGATAATCTCACCGATCTGACCTATCATCTTCTTCTGCGGCTTGGCCATCAGACCACGCATACCGGCTAACTGCCTCACCTGGTCTTTAGAACCACGAGCGCCTGAATTGGCCATCATATAGACAGGATTAAATCCTTCATCGATTGTTCCAAGGTTTTTGAACAGCGCATCGGTGACCTCGTTGGTGGTAGTTGTCCAGGTATCGATAACTTTATTGTAACGCTCACCACTGGTGATCGAACCGCGTTTGTGAGCGGTAGTAATCTTATCAACTTCTTTATAAGCTTTATTGATCAGCTTGGCTTTCTCTTCCGGTACGACCAGGTCATCAATACCGATAGTGACACCGGCTAATGTCGCGTAGTTAAATCCAAGTTGCTTTAGCTGATCGAGGAATTGCGCGGTCGGGCCGTTACCCAGTTTATGGAAAGCCTTTTCGACGATGAGAGCCAGTTTCTTTTTATCGGCTACATCATTGAAGAAACCCAACTCTTTCGGGACTATCTCATTAAAAATGATCCTGCCCGGAGTTGTCTCCACGACTCCCTCGACATCCTTGACCCTCACTTTAACCAGTGCGTGAAGTTCAACCTCGCCCTGGGCGTGAGCGTAAATGACCTGATCGGTAGTGCCGAACAGTTTACCCTCTCCCTTTACGTTGTGGCGAACCTGTGTCAAGAAATAACAACCTATAACCATATCCTGTGACGGAACCGAAACCGGCTTACCGCTCGAGGGTAGGAGCAGGTTGTGTGCCGAAAGCATCAACATTCTAGCCTCGAGTTGAGCCTCGAATGACAATGGCACATGCACTGCCATCTGGTCGCCGTCAAAGTCGGCGTTGAACGCGCCGCAGACCAGCGGATGAAGCCTGATAGCTTTACCCTCCACGAGCACCGGGAAGAAAGCCTGAATACCCAGAAGGTGAAGAGTTGGGGCGCGGTTAAGCATGATCGGGTGATCGCTGATGATCTCCTCTAAAATATCCCAGACCTCGGGGCGTTCGCGTTCAACGAGACGCTTGGCCGATTTTACGGTCTGGACATACCCTTTCTCCTCCAGCTTGTGGATAATGAACGGCTTGAATAACTCCAGGGCCATGCTCTTGGGCAGGCCGCACTGGTGAAGTTTCAACTCGGGGCCGACTACGATAACCGAACGGCCGGAATAGTCCACACGTTTACCCAGTAGATTCTGACGGAAACGTCCCTGCTTGCCTTTGAGCAAGTCGGACAATGATTTCAACGGACGCTTGGAGTCACCGCGCACCGAACGAGATCGGCGGCCGTTATCCAGAAGAGCGTCCACGGCTTCCTGAAGCATTCTTTTCTCGTTACGGAGAATTACCTCGGGCGCCTTGATCTCCATCAGCTTTTTGAGTCGGTTATTCCTGTTGATCACGCGACGATACAGATCGTTCAAATCGGAGGTGGCGAAACGTCCACCTTCGAGCGGAACCAGCGGGCGCAAATCAGGCGGGATAACCGGGATAACATCGAGTACCATCCATTCAGGCTTGTTGTTCGACTGGCGGAAGGCCTCGATTACCCGTAAACGCTTTAAAGTATCTTTTTTCCTCTGAACCGAGGTTTCGACTTTCACTTGCGCGCGAAGCGAGATGGCGAGTTCCTCGATATCGAGATCGCGCAATAAGTCACGGATTGCATCCGCGCCCATCTTGGCGACAAACTCTTTGCCTTGCTCTTCAAGTTCGAAAAACTCTTCCTCGGAAATTATCTCTTTGTACTGTAGTGAGGTATTACCCGGATCTATTACCACGTATGACTGGTAATAGATCACTCTTTCCATAGCTTTAACCGTTACGCCCAGCAGATGTCCTATACGAGAGGGAAGCGAATGGGTGTACCAGATATGAGTAACCGGAACAGCCAATTCGATATGTCCCATTCTTTCGCGGCGAACCTTGGACTGTGTAACCTCAACACCGCATCTATCGCAAACAATACCACGAAAGCGAATTCGTTTATATTTACCGCAATTACATTCCCAGTCTTTAACCGGGCCGAAAATGCGCTCGCAGAACAAGCCGTCCCTTTCCGGTTTGAAAGAGCGGTAATTTATGGTTTCGGGTTTGGTCACCTCACCATACGACCACTCTTTGATCGTTTCTGGCGACGCTAATTGAATCTTGATAGCCGCAAAATCTGACGGCTTTTTCTGATTTTTAGCGAAAGGATCGACCACTGAAGGCTCCTTTGCTTAGGTATTAATATCCCCTCGAATTTATTCTTTCTCAACGAGTTCAACATCCAGGCCCAGAGACTGAAGCTCTTTAACCAATACGTTGAACGATTCCGGAACACCGGGCTCGGGCGGATTTTCGCCCTTGACTATAGCCTCGTAAATCCGTGACCTACCGGTTACATCATCGGACTTGACTGTCAGCATCTCCTGAAGGATATGTGAGGCTCCGTACGCCTCGAGCGCCCAGACTTCCATCTCACCGAATCTCTGACCACCGAACTGAGCTTTACCGCCCAGAGGCTGCTGAGTAACGAGCGAGTACGGGCCAATCGAACGTGCATGAATTTTATCATCAACGAGGTGAGATAATTTCATGATATACATCGCGCCGACAGTAATTTCCTTCTCGAAAGCTTTACCGGTCAGGCCGTTATAAACGACACTTTTGCCGGTCGACGGTAAACCGGTACTCATCAGAAGCTCTTTTATCTCTTCCTCGCTGGCGCCGTCGAATACGGGAGTGGCAACCTTAATGCCTGCCTCCGAGGCCGCCCAACCAAGGTGGATCTCAAGTAGCTGACCGACATTCATACGAGACGGAACGCCCAGAGGATTCAAAATGATATCCAGCGGACGACCATCCGGCAGATACGGCATATCCTCTATCGGGACAATCCTCGACACGACACCTTTGTTGCCGTGACGACCCGCCATTTTATCACCAACAGAGAGATGACGTTTGGTGGCAATCTTTACTTTCACCAGTTGCACGACGCCCGGAGGCAATTCCGTGCCTCTGACCGCTTTTTCAATCTCTATCTCTTGCTGATGATCTTTCTTCAGGATCAGCTCTTTGGCTTTATAGCAAATCTGTGAGGCGTTATCATTTAATTGGTCGTCGGCACAGAAACCATTATCCGTAATCAGGTCACGGCTTTTGATATTAGTGAAAGTATCATCCTTGATTTTAGTACCGGGTTTAACGATAATCTCGCCGTTGTCACTCCTGATGGAGCGAGCGGTTTGTTCGACCAATAACTCACTTAATTTAGCATTTCTCAGATCGATTATGTAATCTATCTGTTTACCGAATTCTTTTTTAATCCTGGAGATTTCGTTACGTTCCTGCTTTTTTGCCTCCTCGGAGCGTTTCTTCCTGGAGAAAAGCTTGGTGTCGATAACGATACCTCTCATACCCGGGGGAGCTTTCAGCGAGGCGTCACGAACATCTCCGGCTTTCTCGCCGAATATCGCTCTAAGCAAGCGTTCCTCCGGCGAAAGCTCGGTTTCACCTTTCGGGGTTACCTTACCCACCAGGATATCGCCGGCTTCTACCTCCGCGCCAAGGCGGATAATACCGGTCTCATCCAGATTGACCAGCGCCTCCTCGGAGACATTGGGAATCTCTCGGGTAATTTCTTCCGCTCCACGCTTGGTATCGCGTACCTGTATCTCGAACTCCTCGATATGCAGCGAGGTAAAGATATCATCGGTAATCATCCGCTCGGAGCAAATGATAGCGTCCTCGAAGTTATATCCACGCCAGGGCATGAAACCAACCAACACGTTCTTACCCAGAGCCAACTCACCTTTATCGGTAGCGGGGCCGTCGGCGATAGGCTGTCCGACCTCCACTTTTTGGCCGGGCTTGACCATTGGCTTGTAATCTATACAAGTGTCCTGGTTGGAACGGGCGTATTTAATCATCCTGTATTCGTCAACATCGACGATTTCGAATTCTTTGGTAACGCCTTTTTTAATCGGCCTGATAATAACGCGCTCGGCATCAACATACTCGACCTCACCGGCACGCCTTGCCGTCGTAACGGCGTAGGAGTCGATAGCGGCTTTGCCTTCAACACCCGTGCCCACCACAGGCGAGTCGGTAATCAGAAGCGGAACCGCCTGACGTTGCATGTTCGAGCCCATCAAGGCACGGTTAGCATCGTCATGCTCCAGGAACGGAATAAGCGAAGCGGCCACGGATACGAGCTGTACCGGGGCAACGTCCATATACGCTATCTCAGCCGGGTCAATCGGAATAATATCGCCTTTGTTACGAGCATTGATTATCTCGTTAGTGAATTTGCCGTCTTCTTCGAGAGGTTCGTTCGCCTGGGCGATAAAGAACCTGTCCTCGACATCGGCGGTCAAATAGGCGATCTCTTTCGTAGCTTTACCCTTGATGACCTTACGATACGGAGTTTCCAGGAAGCCGAATTTGTTGATTCTCGCGTAAGAAGCCAGCGAGGTTATCAGACCGATATTCGGACCCTCAGGAGTCTCGATCGGGCACATACGTCCGTAATGCGTGTGATGTACGTCACGAACCTTAAAGCCTGCTCTTTCCCTCGTTAAACCACCGGGGCCAAGCGCGGAGAGACGGCGTTTGTGCGTCAACTCTGCCAGAGGATTCGTCTGGTCCATGAACTGCGAAAGCTGGGACGAGCCGAAGAACGTATCGATCACCGATGACACCGTTCTGGCATTAACCAGTTCGTGCGGTGTCGGCGTCTCATCGCCGCGAAGGCTCATACGCTCTTTAATAGTACGCGCCATACGCGACAGACCGACGGAGAACTGGTTGCCCAGCAATTCGCCGACCGAACGGGCGCGCCTGTTGCCCAGATGATCGATGTCATCGACATCACCCAGACCGTTACGCAGGTCGATAAGGTATCTGACTATCGTGATAAAATCAGCTTTATCTAAAACTGTTTGTTCGATAGGAATATCCAGCTGTAGCCTGTGGTTGATCATGTAGCGTCCGACATCGCCCAAATCGTAACGTTTGGGGTTGAAGAACATCTTCTCGAGCAAGCCCTTGGCCAGATCGGTAGTAGGAGCATCACCGGGACGGATTAACGAATAAAGCCTGTGTAAGGCGTCCTCGTTACTTCGGATTTTATCCTTCTTATCCTTGGTGATGGTGTTAGCGATGATCGGTGATTCTTTCGAAATGTCGATCTCGATAAGCTTTAAGCTGTCGATATCCATGTCAATCATCTTGGTGACATCGGCCTCCGACAGTTTCTCGCCGGCCTCGATAATCACCTCACCGGTTTCCGGATCGATGATAGGAGCGGCGGTATAACGGTCGATATGCTTGGGAGCTTTCTTGGCCGTGAAAGGCTCATCGACCACCCTCATGAACTCAGCGATCAGTTCCTCATCCGTGGATAAGCCGATGGCCCTGAGTAACGTGGTAGCGGTCAATTTTCGACGGGAATCGATATGAACGTACATGATGTCGTTGACATCGAGAGTGAATTCGACCCATGAACCGCGATAAGGGATAATCCTTGCGGAGAACAGCTTTTTGCCGTTAGGGTGAATACTCTCATCGAAAAACACACCCGGCGACCTGTGAAGCTGACTGACAATAACACGTTCGGCGCCGTTAATAATGAAGGTTCCCCGCTCGGTCATTATCGGCAATTCCCCAAGGAAAACATCCTGCTCGATAATATCTTTCACCTTGGCGTTTTGCGGGTCGCCATCCTCCTCGGGCTCGCGTGAAATCAGTCGTAGAGTCGCCCTCAAAGGCGCGCCATAAGTCATATTACGCTCCTGGCACTCGACGATCGTGTACCTGGGCTCGTCAAAATTATAGCGCACGAATTCCAAAGACCGAGTCTCGTGGACATCGGTAATTGGGAAAATAGACGTAAAGACTAACTGCAGTCCCTGATCCAGACGTTTGGCCGGATCGACTTTGGATTGCAGGAAGTCCTCGAATGATTGCGTTTGAACCTCCAGCAAATGCGGAAGTTCCAGGACGTTGTCCAATTTTGAGAAAAAGACACGTCCGTTTCCGTTATTAGAACTCACTAAGTTCCTCCCGGAATGCTCTTTATATTACTTTATTTGAACAGAAGCGCCGGCTTCCTCTAATTTGGTCTTAGCAGCCTCTGCGTCCTCCTTGGAAACACCTTCTTTAACCGCTTTCGGAGCGCTGTCAACAACCTCTTTCGCCTCTTTCAGGCCCAGGCTGGTGAGCTCACGTACGGCTTTGATAACCTGAATCTTCTTATCGCCAACAGCTTCGAGAACAACATCAAACTCTGTCTGTTCTTCCTCAACGGCGGCGGCGCCGGCAGCAGCTACGGGAGCGGCCGCGACAGCAGCGGTAATACCGAATTCATCTTGCATTTTCGTTGAGAGATCGGAAAGTTCCAATACAGTCATTCCCTTGATGATCTCAAATGCTTCTTCTACTTTACCAGACATCTTAACCTCGACTATTACTTAAGTTCTACTTTTACTATTTAACCGAAGCCACCATAATCTAAAGCCTACAGATACTCGGACGGACCGTTGGGCGGTGGCATTTGCCCTTCAGCCAGAAGCTTCGCCGTTTCTCTGCAAACCGCTATTCGTTTTCTTTCTTTTCAGCTAACGCGTCAACCAACCCGATAAACTCACGGGTGGTTCCTTCAAGCATGTTAATAAATTTAACAATCGGGCCCTCTACGGCGCCCAACAGAGTAGCCAGTACCTGCTCACGGCCGGGTAACTGGGCAATTCTCTTAAACTCTTCAATTGTATATAGTTGATTTTCGAGAACGTAGGCTTTTACTTTAGGAATATCAGTTTTTTTCGCGAATTCATAAAGGATTTTAGCCGGAACCGAAGCATCACCGAAACCAAACACCATCGAGGTCGGGCCAACGAAATACTCGTTAATCTGATCATGACCTGTTTCTTTGGCCGCTATTTTGAGCAAGGTGTTCTTGGCGATTCTGAATTCAGCGTCGGCCTTCTTGAGATCACGGCGCAGTACCGTTAAATCGGCCACGTTAATGCCGGTATGATCGGCAATGATGTAGCTATTTGATTTCTCAAATCTATCTTTTAAAACATCTATTGTGTTTACTTTTTCTTGTGTCGGCATTACTCACCTACCTGCCAAATGAAATAGCTTCAGCGGTGTCAAGTTTAACTCCAGGCCCCATCGTCGAACAGATAGAGGCGTTTTTCATATATGTACCTTTGGCCGCGACCGGCTTGGCCCGGACAATGGCGCCTAAAAACGATTTTACGTTTTCCGTAAGCTGATCGTCACTGAACGACATTTTACCTACGCCACAGTGAACATTACCGGTCTTGTCAACACGGTATTCGATTTTACCAGCTTTCAATTCTTTCACCGCTTTGGCAACATCCTGTGTCACCGTACCGGCTTTTGGATTCGGCATCAAACCACGCGGACCGAGAATTTTACCCAGACGGCCGATACTGCTCATCATGTCCGGGGTCGCCACGATAGCGTCAACCTCGGCCCAGCCGCCCTGTATTTTCTCGATATACTCATCGGAGCCGACCATATCGGCGCCGGCCTCGGTGGCCTCGGAGGCCTTCTCACCCTTCGTTAGTACCAGAACCCTTACCGACTTACCGGTACCATGCGGCAGCACAACAGTGCCGCGTACCATCTGATCCGCCTTTCTGGGATCGACTCCCAGGCGGCATGAGACCTCTATTGTCTCATCGAATTTTGCATTGGCTGCATCGCGAACAAGTTTCAAGGCATTATCAAGGGTATAGACTTCCTGCCTGTTAACTTTCGCGGCTGCCTCTTCGTAGCGTTTTCCTCGTTTCAAACCTTACTCCCTGGTCTCCCCATAACGACCATTTTTAAATTAGAGTGAAATTTTTTCTTGATGGTTTGCTTTACTTAATCTCGATACCCATGCTACGAGCAGTGCCCTCAATCATTCTTGAGGCCATCTCGATATCGTTGGCATTGAGATCTTCCATCTTAAGCTCGGCAATCTCCGCGACCTGCTTTTTGGTCACCCTGCCCACCTTGATTTTGTTCGGTTCGCCCGATCCTTTCGGCAGCTTGGCGGCCTTTTTCAATAAAACGGCGGCCGGCGGCGTCTTGGTGATAAACGTGAAAGATTTATCAGCGTAGACAGTGATGACAACCGGAATTATCATCCCGCTCTGCGATTGGGTTCGAGCGTTGAAGGCTTTACAAAATTCCATGATGTTTACGCCCGCCTGACCGAGAGCCGGTCCGACTGGCGGCGCAGGTGTGGCGTTTCCAGCAGGAATCTGGAGTTTTACCATACCAACTACTTTTTTAGCCACGATAGCTCCTTAAACCTTATTATTAAAGTGCTTTTACCTGAAGATAATCTAACTCGACCGGCGTTGGACGGCCGAAAATCGAGACCATAACTTTTAATTTCCTTCGTTCGGGATTTATCTCGCTTACGGTACCGGAGAAATCCGCGAACGGACCATCAACAACCTTAACCGCCTCTCCGATTTTGTAGGGAATATCCAACACATCCCTGTTTTTGGAGCGGTCTACCTGCTGAAGGATTCTGTTAACCTCGGCCTGACGAAGAGGTACCGGCTTACCAGAAGCTCCAACGAAATTAGTAATACCCGGCGTGGAGGTCACCAAATTCTGGGTCTCCTTGCTTAACTCCATTTCAACCAGTATATAACTGGGAAGGAATTTCTTTACCGAGGTAGACCTTTTCCCCTGCTTCATTTCGACTATCTCTTCAGTCGGAACCAGGATCTGGCCGAACAAGTCCTGAAAATCGGTGGACTCGATGGCGCTCTCAAGATACTTCTTAGCTTTGTACTCATGCCCGGAGTAAGTATGAGCCACGTACCAACGCATTGCCATAATCACTTACCTAAAAATTATTGTTGATGCACGCGAGAGCGCGTAATCAATTACGCCAATAAAGACGGACATAAGAATAGTCAGGACAACCACCACTACCGTTGAATCACGAAGTTCAAGTTTTGTCGGCCAAGCTACTTTTGCCAGTTCGATTTTGGTCTCTTTAAAGTATTTCGTTATCTTTTTAATCATAAAAGCTCCAAGCAGGACAGGAGGGACTCGAACCCCCAGCATCCGGTTTTGGAGACCGGCGCTCTACCAATTAGAGCTACTGTCCTGTTTAATTTTTTATCTTGATTCCTTGTGCATTGTATGCTTATCGCATCTAGGACAGTATTTTTTGTACTCTACACGTTCCGGATGCTTTCTTTTATTCTTCGTCGTCGTGTAATTTCTTTCTTTACAGGTATTGCAAGAAAGAATTACCGTCGGGCGTCGTCTATCTTTAGCCACTGTAAACCTCTTACTCTATAATTTCACCGACAACGCCGGCTCCTACGGTACGTCCGCCTTCACGTATCGCGAAACGTAAACCATCTTCCATGGCGATCGGGGTAATGAGCTCTCCTACCACGGTCACGTTATCACCGGGCATGACCATCTCTACGCCTTCTGGCAACTGTACCGTACCCGTTACATCAGTCGTACGGAAATAAAACTGCGGACGGTAGCCATTGAAAAACGGAGTGTGACGGCCTCCCTCTTCTTTCGTAAGAACGTAAACCTCGCCTTTGAATTTCGTGTGAGGAGTTACGCTGCCGGGAGCCGCGATTACCATACCACGCTCAAGATCGGTCTTGTCTATACCGCGAAGAAGCAAACCTACGTTATCGCCGGCCTGACCCGAATCGAGCATCTTCCGAAACATCTCGACACCAGTGCAAACCGTCTTCTTGGTCTCGCGGATTCCGATACGCTCAACAGGATCACCAACCTTGACTATGCCACGCTCGATACGACCGGTTCCAACTGTACCCCGACCAGTGATAGAGAAAACATCCTCTACAGGCATCAAGAAAGGCTTGTCCGTGTCACGCTTCGGCTCGGGAATATAAGTGTCAACAGCCTCCATAAGCTCGTAAATGCTCTGGAAAGCAGGATCATCAAGAGCGGTGTTAGGATCCGAACCTTTGGTCATCGCCTCAAGGGCCGAACCACGAATGATCGGAATGTCATCGCCGGGAAACTGGTACTGGCTCAAAAGATCTCGTACCTCTAACTCTACCAAATCCAGAAGCTCAGGGTCGTCAACCTGATCTACCTTATTCATGTAAACGATGATGTAAGGTACGCCAACCTGACGAGCCAACAAGATGTGCTCCCGAGTCTGAGGCATCGGACCATCAGCTGCGCTGACAACGAGTACCGAACCGTCCATCTGGGCGGCGCCGGTTATCATGTTCTTTACATAATCGGCGTGACCAGGACAGTCGACGTGAGCATAGTGACGATTATCCGTCTCGTACTCCACGTGAGCAGTCGCAATCGTTATGCCACGCTCTTTCTCTTCAGGAGCGTTATCAATCGAATCAAAGTCCCTTACCTTGGCTCCACCCTTGCGAGCCAAAACCATCGTGATCGCCGCCGTCAAAGTGGTCTTGCCATGATCCACGTGACCTATCGTGCCTACATTAACATGCGGCTTCGTACGCTCAAATTTCTCCTTCGCCATCCGTACTTTTCTCCTGCCTGTTTATCCAAAGCCTTAACCGCCTCGGCCATAGTCCCTTGCGGTTTGATTAACACTTTAAAACTCTAAAAAGCCCATGACCAGGATTGAACTGGTGACCTCATCCTTACCAAGGATGTGCTCTACCTACTGAGCTACATGGGCGTACTGATCCATTCAGAGGAGTAAAACCCCTCTAATAGACAGACCTGCAATATAGAAATAAGCAAAAGTCTGTCAAGGACTTTTTCACCCTATCAATAAATATTTTTATCGGTTGGCAAGTCAATTGCTTAACCGGCATAACTGACAATTAATACAACGACTTATATGCAACTACCCCCGGCCACCAATAATCACTCCAGCGGTCTATAATAGTATACTAAACGCTATTATTAACACTTCCCCCTGAATGATTGTTCCAAAATGAGATAAATAATTACAAAAAGCTATCAGTTTCCCTCGCAAATGCTTCATGTCAGCCAGTCTCGGGAAATGTCTTGACAAAAAATGCAATTAATTATTTAATCATATTCCAGCTAAATAATTTTGAAATAAGCTCTTTCTTAGCCGGTTTATTGCCTTTAAATCGAATTTTGAGAAATACAGTATTCGTACGATGAGGAGTGAGGATGCAACAAACAGAGCGAGATCATTGGCGCAGTAAAATCGGATTCATACTGGCAGCCACGGGCAGTGCGGTTGGCCTTGGCAATCTGTGGAAATTCCCTTATATCACCTGGCATAACAATGGCGGCGCATTCGTTATAGTCTACCTGATAAGCGTGGTGCTTATCGGTTGGCCTATCATGATGGCCGAAATACTGATCGGCCGCAAAACACAGGAAAGCCCTGTGCCGGCATTCGAGAAAATCAGCACCAAAGGTTGGAGCCTGGTCGGCTGGCTGGGAGTGCTCACCGGTTTCGTCATCCTCGGATATTACTCGGTTATAGCCGGTTGGACAATAACCTCATTCATAGATTGCATCAGATGGAGTATCTCCGGATATGTCAAACCGCCGGATACCGCTTTCGGTGAATTCATCGGCAACGGCCGGCTTCAATTGTTACTCTCATTCCTGTTCTTGTCCGCCACGGCATTCATTGTCTGGCGCGGAATTAACAAGGGTATCGAAAAATCGACACGAATACTGATGCCGATTTTGTTTTTAATACTTATTTACCTGGTAATTATGGTCATGTTTCTACCCGGCCGCGAACAAACTTTCCAGTTTCTTTTCAGGCCGAATTTCGGACAGCTTCCCTGGGAGGGAGTGCTTGAGGCAGTTGGTCATGCATTCTTTACTCTATCGCTGGGTATGGGCGTGATGATAACCTACGGTTCATATATCAGCAAAAAAGAATCGATTGCACGCAACGCGACTATGGTGGTTTTCCTGGATACTTTCGTCGCTATATGCGCCTGTATAATCATGTATACGATCATATTCTCGGTTCCACAGGTGGCTGAAAGCGTATCCGGTTCGACCGTTGGAATGCTGTTTATCACTCTTCCCGATTTGCTTTACACTCACATTCCATTCGGACCGATAATCGCCCCGATATTTTATATACTGGTGGCATTCGCCGCCCTCTCCTCCACTATTTCTTTGCTGGAGGTGATAGTATCACTATTCATCGATAAGCTAGGCGTAAAACGCCACACGGCAACTTTAATTGGCGCTGGTCTGGCATATTTTGTCTCTATACTATCGGCGTTATCGCTTGGCGCGGTTGGCTTTCTATCGAGCTGGTCGATATTTGGCCCCGGCAAAGAGGGTATATTAAGCACCCTCGATCATCTCGCAGCCAACTGGATGTTGCCGGTGGGCGGATTATTAATTACTATATTCGTCGGCTGGACACTGGATAAAAAGATTGTCGAGAAAGAACTGGGAATGTATGATAAAAACGGAAATCCTACTTTCGTATATAAGATGTTCAGATTCTTTATAAGATTTACCGCCCCGATCGCGATATTAGCGGTGATTTTAGCGGTGATACTATTAGGCAAGGATTTCAGTTAAGGATAACAAAGCGGGAGACGAGGTTCGAACTCGCGACAAGTAGCTTGGAAGGCTACTGCTCTACCAACTGAGCTACTCCCGCATAGAAAATAAAAATACACTTAATTAGTTAAATCGTCAAGTGATAAAAATTGACCGAATTTGCCCTGACTGCGCAGTTCCCGCTTAAAATCACGCATCTTGATACTTTTTAACTCTTGCTTACTCTCTCGCTCTCTAGCTAGTGATGCGGATTTTGAGTCAAATGATTCATAATGCACTAGATTAAAAGGCACTCTGTATCGGGTAGATTTTACCTTGCCTCGATTATGATCGGATATACGCCTGAGAATATCTGAGGTAGAGCCTATATATAATTTACCATCTTTTAGACTATATAAAACATAAGTATAATATAACATACAAGTTAAGTATTGTCCGCGACAACCCAGATGGGTGCTCTACCAACTGAGCTACTCCCGCATAGAAAATGAAAATACACTTAATTAGTTAAATCGTCAAGTGATAAAAATTGACCGAATTTGCCCTGACTGCGCAGTTCCCGCTTAAAATCACGCATCTTGATACTTTTTAACTCTCGCTCTCTATTTAGTGATGCGGATTTAGAGTCAAATGATTCATAATACACTAGATTTAAAGGCACTCTGTATCGGGTAGATTTCACCTTGCCTCGATTATGGTCGGATATACGCCTGAGAATATCTGAGGTAGAGCCTATATATAATTTACCATCTTTTAGACTATATAAAACGTAAGTATAATATAACATACAAGTTAAGTATTGTCCACGACAACCCAGATGGGTGCTCTACCAACTGAGCTACTACCGCATAGAAAATAAAAATACACTTAATTAGTTAAATCGTCAAGTGATAAAAATTGACCGAATTTGCCCTGACTGCGCAGTTCCCGCTTAAAATCACGCATCTTGATACTTTTTAACTCTCGCTCTCTAGCTAGTGATGCGGATTTAGAGTCAAATGATTCATAATGCACTAGATTAAAAGGCACTCTGTATCGGGTAGATTTCACCTTGCCTCGATTATGGTCGGATATACGCCTGAGAATATCTGAGGTAGAGCCTATATATAATTTACCATCTTTTAGACTATATAAAACGTAAGTATAATATAACATACAAGTTAAGTATTGTCCACGACAACCCAGATGGGTGCTCTACCAACTGAGCTACTCCCGCATAGAAAATGAAAATACATTCAAATGTATATTCGGTAAAGTGATAAAAGAATATCACACTTCTTTTTCGACACATTATGAAATCATGTCGATTAAGAATATATATATAGACATGTCATATAAATATGTCGATGAAATGTATATTTCTACAAGATATGTCGATCTGTGGAAGTTTTATCGACATATCTCAAAAACATGTCGATGAAATGGTATATCGCTATAACATGTCGATAATTACTCAAAATATCGACATATTACAAATATATGTCGATGGCAAATTTATTACTTGTTCAAAACCTCTAACAGCTTGGGATACTTATAGATAACCTCTCGCCCCCTTTTTTCGCCTTTCAATACGCCGATTTTCTCGAATTCCTTGAGGTATTCCGAGGCCGCCTGGCGTTTGGCTATGCCTTTATCTACCAGGAACTTGATTTTACAATATGGTTGGGCATATATAAGTTCAATCAACTCTTTGGAATAGACATTAGAAGGCAAGTACTGACGGCAATATTCGACCGTGGCCTCGAATAACTCTCGAATGGCGTTAATTCGGCCAGTTGTCCACTTTGCGGTTTGTTCGACACCTGACAATATATATAGTATCCAGTCCTCCCATTGCCCCGATTCGGTTACGGCCCGGATTTTCTTATAATAATCCTGTTTATTCTCTATTATAAATCGACTCAAGTACAGAACAGGCAGGTTCAACATCTTTTCTTGTAGAAGATACAATATATTGAGGATTCTCCCGGTTCGGCCATTGCCGTCCTCAAACGGGTGAATTGCCTCGAATTGATAATGCGATACTGCCATTTTGGTCAACGGATCGAGTTGATCTTGCATAGCCAAAAACTCAACCAGGTTCTGAAGTTTCGATTGTATGATCTCGAATCCTCGTGGAGGTGTGTATATAGTCTCGCCGGTAGCGCTGTTCTGTATGATAATCGCCTCGTTATTGCGGATGGTCATGTCCTCCTCGTTACGGATAATCCCGCAGAGTTTCACCAACAGTTCCATGGTCAGTTCACCGGTCATAACCTGCTCGAAACCATAGCGCAAGGCGGTTCTGTAGCGGACAACCTCTTTAGTGGCCGGGTTAACGCTGGAGGAATCCCCCATAGCCGCCCGGAATAGTTCATCCTGGGTGGTCACGATATTCTCGATCTCCGAACTCATTTTCGCCTCTTGAAGAGGGATAGCGTTAATCAAAATCGCCTGGTTGGGTATCAAATCGCCGGCGCCTTTCAACTCGGCCAGGGCCTTGTTGGCATCAATACACTTTTTGAGAACGGCTTTCGTTTCGATCTCGGCCCTCGGTGGCAGGAGCGGTAAATCGTTATATGGTTTAGAGCGGTCGTATGTCATGATAAATACATTTCGCTAATTATTTTTAATTAACCGTTTTGTATTATTGAATCGATTGATTTGTCAAGAGACTTTAATAATCGAGAGAATATCCCGATGATATCGTTCCCTCAAAACTGATGAATATACATATTTACAATGACTTCGATTAATGTTCCGAGTTATTCTCGAACTGAGCCCGGTCAACTTTGGTCTCCGGCAACGGCTGATCGACACGCTTGCCATTCCGTTTGACTATGCGCGCGGGCGCTCCGGCAACAGTGCAGTTGTCGGGAACATCATGCATGAATATGAAACTGCCGGCGCCGATTTTGACATTATCTCCGACCGTTAGCGGCCCCAATAATGTAGCGCCGGTGCCAATCAGAACTTTATTTCCTATAGTAGGGTGTCTTTTGCCCTGATGTTTCCCGGTTCCGCCCAATGTCACATTATGAAAAAGCACACAGTTATCGCCGATAATCGTTGTCTCGCCGATAACCACACCGGCGCCATGGTCCACGAAAAAGCCGCGGCCGATAGTTGCCCCGGGATGAATTTCCAGGCCGGTAAAAAATCGTGTTAACTGCGAGAACAAGCGCGGGAAAAACGGCACATGAGTTTTCCACATCCAGTGAATGAAGCGATGAAAGAAAATCGCATGAAAACTCGGATACAGCAGAAATTCTATATTTTGCGCGGCGGGATCATTCTTATAGATCGCTTTGATATCATCATAAATCTTAAACATACTTGTAAATAGATCGGTTAATGTAGTTTTTGGTTAACCTCAATTTTCGATTAAGGCTGTGGATAAGTAGCGTTCGCCGGTATCGCAAATGATGGTGACAACGTTACTGCCCTCGCCCAGTTTATCCGCCACCTGCAGAGCGGCCCGGACATTTGCCCCCGCTGATATACCGGCAAGAATGCCCTCTTTACGGGCAAGCTCACGAGCGGTTTTTATGGCATCATCTTTATCTATCGGGATAATATCATCAACGAAGCTTTCATTATAATTTTCGGGTATGAAACCGGCGCCTATGCCCTGTATGGGATGTTTACCCGGCTGCCCGCCCGAAAGCACCGGCGAATCCGCCGGCTCGACAGCATAAACCTTGCAGCTATACACGCCTTTTAGAACCTCACCGCAGCCGCTTATCGTGCCTCCCGTACCGACCCCGGCCACGAAAGCATCGAGATTGAGCTCGTCCAAATCCTGGATAATCTCCTTGGCGGTCGTCAGGCGGTGAATTTCGGGATTAGCCGGATTGGAAAACTGCATCGGCTGAAAATAACCGTGCTCGTTTACCAGTTGCTCGGCTCTGGCAATCGCGCCTTTCATACCATCATTCCCCGGAGTCAATATGAGTTCCGCTCCGAGCAGTTTCATGAGGTTGCGGCGTTCGACAGAGGCGGTTTCCGGCATGGTCAAAATCACCTTATAGCCTTTAGCCGCTCCCACCATAGCCAGGCCGATACCAGTGTTGCCTGAGGTCGGTTCGACTATTGTCATACCCGGTTTTAATGTGCCATTGTCCTCGGCGGTTTTGACCATGGAAAAAGCAATACGATCTTTTACCGAATGTCCGGGATTCATACTTTCGAGCTTTCCCCAGACCGAGGCTGAACCGGGTTTGACCAGTCGATTAAGTTTTACCAGCGGCGTTCTGCCGATTGCATCAAGTATATTTTCGACACGCATATTATCTCCTCACTGTCAGTGGCTTTAAAAACAACGTTTGATTATTATAACCGGTTCCGAACATAGTGGCGAAACGGTGGGAACCAAATTTATCAAAGCCGGTAAAAAAGATATAATGATATTATATTTATGGCAATCGTTAATTAAATGAAGATATTAAAAAACGTCATTATATCAATATTTATTACACTGGCATCTTCAAGCACTCCAACCATAGCTCAAAACTCCCCTGATGATTTATTGCATCGATATCTTATTGCTTTACATGATAACCAGATTATGCCTCCTGAATCCGTATGGGTAGAAACCGATATTGCCAGATCTAAGAGCCTGGGGATAACATTTGAGGGAGTTAGTTTAAAAATAGATTGTGCCTCGCCGCATGTATATGGTAAGAAATATCTATCGACCGACTCATGGAACCATCGTATAAGCTCCGATATATTAGATTCGGTTACTGCACATGGCTCAATTAGCACTATCTGTTCTAATGGTGATTCCATCGTTAGTAATTATTACTTGACGAAGGAAAACGGACGATGGCGGTTGTGCTCGCCGCTCTATCTTTTTACCAAAGGTTGGTACACTATAGAATCCCAGTATTACAAAATCATCTTCTCCGATTCCACTCTGATAAACAGCTATGCCATCGAGGCTATTGATAATTACACCGATTCTCTGGCTGAGGTTTTCGATATATCCGATGAAAAAATGGAATATTTGGCGGAAAGAAAGATCGAATATTACCTGTGCGACCAAGATCAGATGAAATTACTTACCGGCCATGACGCGCACGGGATGACCAGCTTTCCTTTCGATGCTATCATAACCCGTCACCTGCCTCACCCGCATGAAATAACTCATCTATTAATAAACTACGCTTTAGAGGAAATTCCGTTATTTACACTGCCCCTGGTGCAAGAGGGTTTAGCTTGCTGTCTCGGCGGGAGATGGGGCAAATCGCCTGCTGTGATAAAATATTGGGGCGCAGCGATGAACAATCTGGATTTGATCGATATCGACAGTATCCTGAGTGTAAACGGTTTCTACACCTGTTCGGTCGGCGTGGATGGCGCGTATGCCTCAAGCGCGCTGTTGGTTGAGGCTATCATCGAAAATTACGGATTCGATACATTCCGGCAAATATACCAGCGGCTATCCGGAGATGAAAGTTATGTTACAAACCTTTCGCCGGAAGATATTCAAAAGATAATATGCAAAATCTGCAACGCAAGCTGGGAGGATATATCGCGCATTTATGATAACTGCGCTGAAGCAAATCTCAGTTGCGGTGTTTTGGTCAATCAACCATCAGGAAAACATAACTCCGAATATAGATACTTGTGCGAGGAATTCACAGTCACTATTATAGAGGATTCGCTGACTTCCCATTTTATTACTCAATCGAACTCCGAAGGCGATAAAGGGATTCTCCTGATTGGAGAATTGGATGATACACACGAGCCAAAATACTCAAGCTGGCAGTACGAACAGCAAACCGGTAATAATTATTCGAGCGATATTCATTATGGTATATGTTTCGATAAAGGCGAAATAGGATTATACGATTATTACACTAATACTTTGCTGGCAAAGTATGTTCACGGATTTACTCCTAAATCAGGTTTTATCGATGACAATAGCAAATCGATAAAGTTCAGTATCGATCTTGATCAATGGAGCATAGATTTAGATGACTACGATATAGCGGTATTCAGGCGAATGTAATTCCCATCTCTCCTAATTTTCGAAGCCTGGATGCCGCACGATTGAATTATATTCCCCGGTATCCGAATAATATAACAATGGGACGCTATAAACTCATATCATGTCAACCTCGATACATCCAACATTTATAATCCTATATAATCCTAAAAATAATTTGACAATTACCGATACAAAGTAAAAGAAACCAGTCAGGAGATCGTATGAATATGAGAATAGTATTATCCTCGCTGGTAACATTTGCTTTGTTGATGTTCGCCTGGACTTATGTTACCGACAAGGGTTACGAGAAGGTTAAGCCTAAAATCGAACAGCAAAAGAAATTCATATTCGAGCGACAGGAACAGGTAAGCAAGTTGATGCAGGAAGACACTCCAGAGTTGGGGACAGATGAAGATATCTACAAACAGGTCATGAAAATGGTAGCGCCCGAGGAGTACGAGCCTAAAGCATCACAGAACCCCATAAGGCCCAATGGCACATACCTGGGAGTACTCAAAGGCGCCAATACGAAAATAGCCATGGCAAAATTTACCAATAACCGATACTGGATAATGATAAATGACAATATCGAGGGTGATATTACCGAGAAAGGTAAGTATGATTTCCAGATAACCGATATATATTTCCAACCCAATGGCGAGCGTGATTATTTCGCGGAATACGAGCAATTATCGCCAACCAGTTTCAGGATATTCGTAGGCGCTGGCCAATACCTATTTGAAAAGACAGATAATGTAAAATTAGATTTCTAGCAACGCCAGGGAGGGCAATGCGCAAAAGGCGGAGGGGTAACTTCCGCTTTTTTTATGCCAGTTTTTTATCGGTTGGGAAGAATTTCATTAACGGGAGTACAATACCAGGTAAATCAGAACGCATGGATAAATTATAAAATAAATCTCTCAAATAAGGTGTCATCAGGAGCCTTAAGGAATACTCTTTAAATACTTCCAGAAATTCTTTAGTTACTTCACTTACCGTATTAAATTCAACAAAATATTTGCCACTTATCTTTAATGCTGATTTCTGTTTAATCATACCTGTTAAAGTGAAATTATATATAATAGTAGCAATGCCTTCCGCTTGCTTTTTTAATGACGCATCAGTTTTTAAATCGAGCTTTACGGGATTCTTTTCAACTTCATCCTTTAAACAACTATATGACAAATCTACAAGAGATAATGATCGAATTTCTAAATCCTTAAGGATTTCCTGATAATCTTCTGGTGATATATTATATTCATAGTTACGAGGCATTTTTTAAATCCTTTGATGGGAAATAAGCTACATTGCGAGGAAACGGTTCTATCAGATCTTCAGAGAAAGCGTATTGCTCAATTTTAGATTTTATTCCTCTCATTTCTATACACATTGTCTCAAAATATTTTTTAATATCATCAACACCGTAGCCTTGACTTAATAGAGAAACGCATAGGGTATTCAAGCTAACGCCATCAGTTTTGGCTTTATCCGAAAGAGCACGATGTAAATATTTTGGTACACGAACAACGAATTTCCCGCTATAATTTTCATCTTTTGGCGGAGGAGGAATTTCTATGCCGTTTTTAAGATAATCTTCAAATAAAAATTCTTTAATTTCATTCAAGCTTATTAATGCTTCTTCGACTGTCTCACCATGTCCGGTAAAAGCATCCTTGCCCAGAAAAGGGATTTCTGCAATGTAACCTCCGCCATCGTTATCATCCAATTTCAGTATCTCTATTGGGTAGTTATATGCCATGTATTTAGCTAAATCTTTTAATTGACTACTCATTTATTTCTCCAATAGATCGATATATTTTTGTATTCTTTTCACATACACTTTAATTACTTTGCGACCCTTTATTGTGGGAACGGTAAACTCACTTCTCCCACCTAATTCTTTGCATTTTTCCCGGTCTAAATCTTTATGATTAACAACCCAATGACTTCCCTTACCAGGCCTGATTTCAAATCCATAATATTCCAATACTTTTACTATTTCATCAAAATCTTCTTGTGGCTGAATATAATCCCGCCATCTCTTAAGTATATCGGTCGCTTTTGCCACTCATTTAACCTATGATACTATATTTAATACTAAATGCAAGTAAAAATGTTACAAATACTAATTACATGCCTATTTTAGTAATTGTCACATGGATAACCGTATTCATATTTATATAATAATACAGTTTATGAATAAATCAATAAAAAGTATAACAATTCTATTATTTACTTATAATCGGAACAGAAAAAGGATTTATTTTATCCTCTTCCCTACCAAATCAACCAACTCATCAATTTTAACCCGGCTCTGCTCCATGCTGTCGCGCTCACGTACCGTAACCGTCTCATCCTCTTTGGTTTGGCCATCTACAGTGATACAGTATGGCGTACCGGCCTCATCCATGCGACGGTAGCGTCTGCCGACAGCCCCACCGGCATCATAGAACACCTTGTAATGCTTTTTTAAATCCTGATAGATTTTCTGGGCTATCTCCGGCATGCCCTCTTTTTTAACCAGCGGGAATACAGCGGCCTTTATCGGGGCGATTTTGGGCGAGAGGCTAAGCGACACTCGTGTATCCCCCTTAACCTCCTCCTCGCGGTAAGCATCGGCCAGGCACACCAGCGCGGTACGGTCGGCGCCTGCGGAGGTTTCTATAATATATGGGACATAGCGTTCTTTAGCCTGGTCATCGAAATAACGCAGGTCTTTGCCGGAATGCTTGATATGGGCGGTCAAATCGTAATCGTAACGATTATGCACTCCCTCGATCTCTTTCCAACCGAACGAGAATTCGTACTCGATATCGTAGGCGGCTTTGGCGTAGTGAGCCAGCTCATCTTTGCCGTGCTCATGCCATCTTAATTTATCCTGCCTGATACCAAGCTCCTGATAATAGTTCCAGCGCTGTTCTTTCCAGTAGTCGAACCATTTGGCATCCTCGGAGGGATGAACGAAAAACTGCATCTCCATCTGCTCGAACTCACGGGTACGGAAGATGAAATTACCGGGGGTTATCTCATTACGGAACGCTTTACCGATCTGAGCTATACCGAACGGAATTTTCTGCCTGGATGGCCCCATCACGTTCTGGAAATTGACATAGATCCCCTGGGCGGTTTCCGGCCTGATATATACTGTTGCCGAGCTATCCTCGACCGGGCCCATGAATGTTTTGAACATCAAATTAAACTGGCGCGGTTCGGTAAACTCGCCGCCGCATTCGGGACAATTCTCGGACTCTAGCGTATCGGCACGGAAACGGCGCTTGCATTTTTTGCAGTCGACCATCGGATCGGTGAAACCCTCGACATGACCGGAAGCCTCCCAGACTTTCGGCGACATCAGGATAGCGGCATCTACACCCTCGACATCATCCCGACGATGGGTCATGACCTCCCACCAAAATCGCTTGATATTATTTTTCAATTCGACGCCCAGCGGACCGTAATCCCAGCATGAGCCGAGACCGCCGTAGATCTCTGAGGATTGAAATACGAATCCCCGCCGTTTGCACAGCGAGACTAACTTATCCATAAAGGGGTCGACACTTTTTTTCTTCTTAGCCACTTCTCCTCCGATTTTAGTCCGGTTTCAACTGAGAAAGGAATTTAAATGATTTTAGGTTGCGACGCAAGCCCGTATGATAATCGGTGAACGACATTACGAATTGTTCTATCTCCCCCAACATCTTAGGAGTAACCGCCAAATCGGATAAACTTGACAGCGGCTCGGTTAACGCCATCTGCATGGCCCGAAGGCTTGAAGCGGCCACTTTGCCATACTGTACCGCACCGTTTAAATCATCCCTGCAAATAATGCCGCCTTTCTGGGAATCGTAATATGCCGCTTTACCCTGATTTTGTTTGCCACAGGTTACGCACTCGAAAAGACGTGGTTGATAACCGGTAATCGAGAGCGTTTTCAGAAATGTCGCCCAGAATATCATAGCGGATGCGCATCCCTCGGCGCATGATATATATTTTAGAAATTCGCCCATCAAATCGTACAACTCGGTTATGGGATGGTTCACGATCGTCATCTTGTCGATAATTTCACACATCGCGGAACTATAACCGAAACGATTGGGATCGGCCGCTATTTTCGAATAATCATCCAGGATATCGACAGAGGATATCTGGCCTAGCTCGACATTCTCTTTCAGGTAAACATTACATCTAACATGAGAAAACAACTCCAGCGCGCCGCCTTTCGAGGAGGCCGACTTGCGCACGCCTTTAGCCATACACTTGAGTTTGCCGTTATCCTCAGAAAACAACGTGATAACCCGTGAACTCTCACCGGTGGAGATTCCCCGGATGATATAGGCGCTGGTGGTATAGCGTGCCATTATTTAGTTGTATCTTCAGGGGTGGGTAAAAACTGAATTATCGATTGATCGGGCCAGGCGTAACCGAACTGCTCGGCGGCGAACAGGGTGATATAGGTGGAATCGTATTTGAGCTTATGGATTTCCCAGTTGAGATCCTCCGATTTCACTTTCAAATGAACGATCTCCTTGCGGGCGGTATCGACTTTATTGTGAAGGCGGTATATCTTAAGAAGGCCATACTCGCCACGAGTAAACATCACGGCAATAAGCACGAACACCGAGACGGTTAGGCTCTTTTTAAGCCTGCCGTACTTTTCGGTTTTGATTTTCTTTAGGAATGCCTTCGAGATTTTTGGAAATTCCACTGCTTGCCTTGCCTGAGAAATTTCATTTCGATTCACGAAACGAATTTTTCGAGTACATCATGCTCACGGCCTTAAAGACGCGGCATGGAACCTGATTTAAAAAGTAACCTCGTTGCCGCCAAACGTCCTCGTTTGCCGGCTTCATTTGCTAACATGCCGGTTGGGGCACGAGGACGATCCCAACCGCGAATTTATCGATTGACCATAGCAGTAGGGACACGGCATGCCATGTCCCTACTGTGCCGGTATAATTCTTAAATGCTGTAGAAAGCTTTCAGGCCCATAAATTCAGCCCTGTCGCCTAGCTCCTCCTCGATACGCAGGAGCTGGTTGTATTTGCAGATTCTATCGGTGCGCGAGGCCGAACCGGTTTTGATCTGGCCGGCGTTGGTGGCAACCGCGACATCGGCGATTGTCGAGTCCTCTGTTTCGCCTGAGCGATGCGAGACAACCGAGGTGTAGCGATAGCGGGACGCCAGTAACATCGTCTGCAGAGTTTCGCTGACACTGCCGATCTGGTTGAGCTTGATCAGAATCGAGTTGGCTACGCCTTCCTCGATACCACGCGCCAGACGTTCGACATTAGTTACGAATAAATCATCACCGACTAGCTGGATTTTATTACCGAGCTTCTCGGTCAGGATTTTCCAGCCGTCCCAATCCTCCTCGGCCAAACCATCCTCGATGGAGATAATGGGATATTTATTTACCAACTCGGCATAATAATCAACCATTTCCTCCGAACTGAGCATACGGTTTTCCGATTTCAAATTATATTTTCCGTCCTCGAAAAATTCCGATGAGGCCGGATCGAGAGCGATATAAGCATCCTCACCCGGTTTGTAACCGGCTTTTTCGATAGCGGTGAGTATAACCTGAATTGCCTCCTCGTTCGATTTCAAATCGGGGGCAAATCCACCCTCATCGCCGACCGCGGTATTGTAACCTTTTTCATGTAATACTTTCTTAAGGTTATGAAATACCTCAACACCACAGCGAAGAGCCTCGGAGAACGTGGGGCGCCCGGCGGGCATAACCATGAACTCCTGCAGGTCGACATTGTTATCCGCATGCGAGCCACCGTTGATGATATTCATCATGGGCACCGGCAGCGTTACCGCATTGACCCCGCCGATATAACGGTACAACGGCAGGTTGCAGTTCATAGCGGCCGCTTTGCAAACAGCCATCGAGACGCCGAGAATGGCATTGGCGCCGTATTTACGCTTGTTAGAGGTGCCATCGAGGATTAAAAGCATTTTATCGATTGCCGATTGTTCGGTAGCCTCGATACCCGCCTCGATCAGGGCCGGGGCGATATCCTCGTTGACATGTTCCACCGCTTTGGTGACACCTTTGCCCAGGAAACGGTCTTTGTCGCCGTCACGAAGCTCTACCGCCTCGAACTGCCCGGTGGAAGCGCCTGATGGTACTGCGGCTCGTCCATACTCGCCTGTATCAAGAAGACATTCAACCTCGACTGTCGGGTTTCCTCTGGAATCCAATATTTCTCGTGCTCTTAGGTCTATTATGAAAGACATGTTCCCTCCTTATATTCATATAATCAATTTCGGGTGATTTTAATACATATTAAGTTCAAGGGCAAGGGAAATATGTAACAGGTCTCAATGTGAACGCTTTAGTGTTAATAATGAGGCCGATTAGTCCTAATATCGTTACATTAGAAGCTCAGATTAATATTAAAAAGATGTATATCATTTTTTTACAACACTACTGTCCGGTCTTTCCATCTCGTTGCGAAGCGCTGCTTCGCAACGTGGCTTGTTTGCCTGCAGAATGCGCATTCTACATGACTCAAGAAGGTTTACAAGCAGCGCTTGGAAACCAGGAAACCAAGCCTATCATCGGCAGGATATGTCAGTATGAATGAAACTCTATATAAATAATTATCAACTCGTTCCCAAACTGCGATTTGGGAATGACCGTGTTTGAGAAACTCTGTTTCGATTTAGTCTTGCAGGTTATAAAAAATCAAAACGAAATTTTTAGAATACAGTGGTGTTCAAAATCGGAGTTTTGGAACCAGGGGAACCTGATCTACGATGTTAAGCATCAGGCAAACCAAACCTATTTCGATACTGATTGAGTAATTCTAAATCATCTAAAGACAAATTCGTTTTTTTATAAATTGGCCAAAAAGCTGGTTGGCTTTCGGGCATATTTAGAAGATTACTGTTCTTAACTAATAGTAATAATATTTCTTCAATATCCGTTTCTTGTCTAGTTTGGTATTTAACTTTGCTAGAAGGCGCATATTCTGGATAATGAGTCAATCTCTGCTCATTAAAACAAAGAATTTCAAATAATTCATCAATCGATTCACTTAGTTCGAATAATTCATTAAAATTTAATACAATATCATTCAAGCTTTCTTTTTCTACTATAGTATTCCAATCTCGATCAATATGAGCAACGAATTTATTTCTAATTTTATTAATTCTTCTACCTAATTCTTCATTCTTTTTGCTAAAATCAATTTGCTTTAAATTTTGTATGACTTCAGATTTAATACTATCATCAACAAGATTACTAATAATCTTGTTTTTTAACTTAGAAATTGTTAAAGATTTACTATCAGTATCAAAAATCAACTTAAAACAAATTAAGATTGATGATTCATACAGGCTTCTTACTACCAATCTCCAAAATAGAAGTTTTAATGGCTTGAATAATGATAAAGGAAACTTTAATATTGTTTTTAGAATATATAAATATGAATTCAGTACTACTATTTGATCCCATATTACTTTGACTTCAAGTTTATAAGTTTCAATGAAATCCTGCCTCAAAATCTCATTTAGAGGTTTTTCAATACACATAATCACCTCAATCTTCGTATTTAAAACTAAAATCTAACAAATCGCTTAGTGCCTTACTTATATTACTGTGAGATATATTATTTGATTATAATAAACATAATTAACTTCACCTCGATTTATCCTTACTTACAGTTCTTATACGGGACAAGAATGTCCCGCCTCTTATCGTTATATTACATTTTCAATTATCAATAATGAGATATTAACCAAAACGAACAATTATACCGTTACTTCTTCCCCGCCTTCGCCTTTTTCGCCAACTCGCGTTTCAGTCTTGGCCATTGTTCCTCATCCAGGATGAAGCCAACACAATTATCGGAACCGCATCTGCAAGGGTGCTCCTCGTAGTTGTCGAAATTGTAGCCGTAGTTGTAGGTCAGTTCCTCGCCTTTGTCGATATCTCGCTTGGAGCAGATCCAGATGTGGCCATCGATGTTGACCGCCTCGCAGTTTGGATCGCAGGAGTGGTTGATTATACCGGCTGTGTTCCACGACACGTTGCCATCGATATCGAAACGCTTGTTGAGCTCGAAAATGTAAACAGCTCCACGGGTAACATCGGTTTTGGACCTGCTCAACACCCGCTCGCCGCGAATATCAGCCTCTTTCTTGGTGATACGTTCGCCGACATACTCGATGATCTCGGTTTCGGCGGGGATATCCTTTTTAGCGAAAACCCCCTTGCTGTGGATGCTTGATTTTTTGACGACTATATAAGGCGAGCTTGTTTTTTTCATAACCAGTTTGTTAGCCATGTGACTATTCCCTCTCTCTCGCGCTTCGATTAAGCGAGCTGACTGAACTTTCTTATCCCCCACTCCAACGTGAAAAGCAGAATTACCAGAATCAGAATATATAAATTTCCGGTCGGCGAATACTCACGGAAAATGTTAGCTGTTTTCGTATTCAGTTTCAAATCGTTTTTGAATTCATCGAAATTATCGACAGTGTAGCTTACACCTCCGGTCACCGAGGCGATCTGGCTCATCACGGCAAAATTTGCCGAGGGATTTTCCATCTCCAGGCTGAATGATTCGACAATGAAACTACCATCAGTAACGCCGAGCGTATCCCCCTCGCTGATAGCATAGCCCCTGAAATCGTATTTACCCGCCGCCGGCGAACCATAAACGCCGGTGTATTTGCCGGCCTCGGTCGAGGTCAAGCGGAACTCGCGTTTGCTGCCGTTGGAGTCGGCGATATCGACATTTATTTGCGAACCGCTCAGAAGATTATAGCTGTCATCGAATAGGATCGCGTTGAATTTCACCGGTTCGCCCAGGCGGTATACCGATTTATCGGACACCAGGTTGAACTTATCCAGGTCCTCACGCGCCACCAGCCATCTCACCAGATTACCCCAGAACTTGATCATACCCTGCGAGGCTTGCTCGCTCGTAGCCGGTCGAAACGATCTTTTCCACCACGGGTAACCCACCATCGCGGCGGTTTTGCCGGTTTTGTAAGCGCCGCCCACCAGCACGGGGTAATGGCTGTCGGTAATATCAACGGCATCCAAAAATATAACAGCGTTTTGTTTGATATTAAATCCCTTGAACACGAACTCGAGCGGACTAAGATCGCTCCAGCGTAAATCCTCGATATCGGTGATCGTTTTGACTATGGCCTGCTCGCCGGGTACTGGGAAGAACTCACCGGTCTCGAGTGATATTCTCGGGGAGGATTCCAACGGCAGAATATCATCCCAACCCGCCAGTGGCATCAACCGCGTTTTATCACCGGCAATAAACAGGAAACCCGTGCCGGATTCCACCGCTTGCTTCAAAACATTGATTTGAGAACCAACCGACCTGGAGGGTATATCTATCGCAACTATCAGGTCGATATTTTTCCAGCTTTCGAGGCCGGTGGGTAACTCACGCCCGGGTATGGTATTGTTGCCGCCGGCGATTGCCGATTGCACCTCGAAATGTTCATCTGAGCTTAACGCTCTTTGGATAAACGTGTACTCCCAGTTTAACGAGGAGGATAACAGCAATATCGAGGTTTTATCTTTCAATAATTTTATCGTGAAATTCCTGACATTATTATCGGCGTATACCTCATCCTCCAACACGCCTATCGAGGCTTCCAGGGAATGAACTCCCTCCTCGGTGAACGTGACCGGTAAATCAATCGTGGTATGCGCGCCATCACCGGGTAAGGTGATACGTTTCGAGCCGATTATTTTGCCGCCATCTTTAATTTCGAGCAGGACCACTTTGCCCGCGTAGCCCGATGATTTCACCTCGGCCGTCAGGCTGATCTCGGTGTTGATATAGCTGACCGGCGGGTAGTCGACAGTGGTGATCGCGATATCGTTGAAACTGATTCGTTTGCCAACTACCAGCGAGTAAATCGGTACCGAGGCCTCCATAGCCGAGGGCAGCGGGTCGGCGCCTATATTACCGGCGCCATCACTGATAACCAGCAGCGCGCCCAGTTCGTCGCCATCACGAGCAAGCGGTTCGCTAATCGCCAGTGCCAGATCGGTGGCGCGGCCACTGCAGTCAGCGGAGTCGGGGATGTGATTGATGTCGATCAAAGAATCCGAGAAACCGTAGTAATTGGCGCCGTAGTCGATATCAGCATGTTGAATGAAAGCGTTTCGGGCCATGTTAACACGACTGGAATTATCATCCTCAATACACATACTGGTGGATAAATCGAATACAACTCCCAGCCTGTTGCCGATTGTTTTCTCGGAGTATCGTGTCAGAAGCGGCTCTACAAGAAGCAGGGCCAGAAAGAATATCCCCAGCGATCTCAGCGTTATCAGGAAAATGCGTTTAAATTGCGATATATGCGGCACAAGATTACGATAGCTCCACCATGATACGGCCAGGGCTACCAATCCGATAATTACATATATAGCAATCAGGCTGCTTTGAAAACTAATCGAGAGGTTATTCATTTATTATTATAGTCAATAAAATTAATTGAGTTCGGATTATTTTTCGCGAATAACCGCAAAATCCGCCAGTTGAATGAGATTGTCTTTATAATCCAGGTCGCTGATACCGGCGACCGCATCTTTGGCGCGTTCACTGTATTTTCTGGCCTGCCTGTCAGCATAGTCGATACCACCGGAATCCCTGACGAACCTGACAACATCCTCGAACTCATCGTTATTAAAACCATCCTTATACAGTTTTACCAGTTGATCCTTGTAAGAGTTTCCACCGTTCTGCAGAGCATAGATTAAAGGCAGTGTCACCCAACCCTCTCTTATATCAGAGCCGAGTTGTTTGCCGGTCTTGTTGGTCTCGCCTACCAGGTCGAGCAAATCATCGGTTATTTGAAACGCTATACCAAGGTTCTCTCCGAAATCACGCAGGGCTTTTTCTTTCTTCTCATCACCGCCATTTGAAATAATTCCAGCCTCGCAAGCACAGGCGAACAGGGCGGCGGTTTTATCGGCGATAATTTCGAAATAAACTTTCTCGGCCAAATCGAAATCGCCGGTAGCGTACACCTGGTTAAGCTCGCCGGTAGCGACACGCTCGGTAGCTCTCGAGAATCGATCTAGAAGCTTGGTCGATTCCGAGTCGACCAGGAGTTTGAAAGATTTGGCGAACAAGTAATCACCCATCAAAACCGAAACCAGATTATTCCACTTGTAATTTACAGTTTGTATTCCGCGACGTTTATCGGATTCGTCGACGACATCATCATGAAGAAGCGTAGCTACGTGAATCAACTCGATCGCGACTGCGGCGTACAGTGAGGCTTTATTGGCATGTCTGCCGGCGCTCAAGAATATCAAACCCGGCCGAAGCCCTTTACCTGAGCTGGAAAACAAATGTTCGGTTATTGTATAGATGAAACTGGAATCTGTACTAAGTGATTGCTTAAGCAATTCCTCGTACTGCTCGATCCACGATTCCACCGGGGTGAAAATTTTCTTAAACTCTTTACTCATATCAACCGGTTAGGATAATATTAAAAGACCGTTTCAATGTCAATTCAAATCATTAGCCAATTAGCACAGCACCGCCATTTACATTCAAAATTTCGCCGGTAATGAAACCGGCCATCGGGGAGGCCATGAATAAAATCGGCCAGGCGATCTCCTCAACTGAGGCCGCTCTTCCCAACGGTATAAGGGATAAGTACTTAGAGCTATCCTCCGAGATTATAATGTCATGGCTCATGTCGGTATCGACCCAACCGGGAGCGACACAGTTGACCATGATATTGTGCGAGGCTAACTCCGTAGCCAGCGATTTAGTCAGCGAAATTAAGGCTCCTTTAGAGGCGGCGTAATGCGAATGAAAAGCTTCTCCCCTCTGGCCTGCCGTTGAGGCGATATATACGATATTACCCGAACTCTGCTTTTTCATGTAAGGCACGGCGGCCGTGGTGGTGTAGAAACATCCGTTTATATTGCAGTTTAAAGTCTCTGCCAGCTTGTCATGAGTCATCTCCTCGATCGCGGACTCTTTCCAGATACCGGCGTTATTCACCAGAATATCGATAGAACCGAACTGCTCGACCGTGAATCGGACCATATCGTGACATTGATTGTTATCGGCAACATCAGCTTTGAATAGCTTTGCCGAACCGCCATCAGCCTCGATTTGCTCAAGTACTTTTCGAGCCTGCGTTTCATTAGAACAATAATTAATAACCACGTTAGCGCCGGAATCTGGCGAATAGACTCGCGGCCGAGGCGCCTATTCCGCGAGAGGCACCCGTAACCAGAACGGTTTTACCTTTGAAATCAAACATCATTTCACCTCGCTTATCATATACCCTCACAACATAAGCAATGTTACGATAGTTTCCCAAATAAAAAATACGATCGTTCTGTGGGCGTTAGATGACGTCATCTGCTGATGAGACAGCCAAATCATCAAAACCGCATTGGTTCTGCCCTATTCCTGCTGAATTCACTGCCTCGCATTTACTGCTAAGGGGCACACGGGGGCATGTGCCGCCCATAAAATAATCGTTTGGATATTAGCAGGTAATTACGATTCAAGTTGAACACACACCTATTACAAAACTCCGATTTTGAAACCCACCGTATTCTAAATATTTCGTTTTGTCTCCCCTCCATAAAAGCTAATTATATAGAATTTTGTATCATAAGGAAAAAGGCCATACTGGATTACCGCCTCCGGGCTTGTTGAAAAAGTCCTTGTTGGATAACGGTGGTGTCAGGAATCCATTCCTGACACCTGATTTCATGCGGCATGTCGCCGGGAAAGGATGAATAAAGGACTTCGTCCGCCCAGCGACTCATGCAAATGGCTTTTTCAATAACCCCCTCCAAGGTAGTGACAGATATAGGATAGTGACGCTATTGAGAGACTCTGTCGTCGCTGTTAATAATAAAACTTTCTGCAAACGCTTCGCTTTAAACGTACACACCGGCTGAACCGGTGGTTTTTAGGATCAATAAAAAAAGGGCCGTTTAACGACCCTCTTCGAGAAATCTATCTAGTGACTTAGAGATTGTTGATAATATGAGTGGCGTACTCTGAGGTCGAAACCTTGGTCGCGCCTTCCATCTGGCGATGCAGATCGTAGGTGACTGTTTTCTTCTGGATAGTGGTCTCGATCGCTTTCTCGATAGCCTCACCGGCCTCTTTCCAGCCGAGATAATTGAGCATCATGACCGCTGAGAGGATAAGCGAGCCGGGATTGACCATGTCCTTATCGGCATATTTCGGGGCCGTGCCGTGAGTCGCCTCGAACAGGCCGATGTAGTCACCGATATTCGCGCCCGGTGCCATTCCCAGACCGCCGACCTGAGCTGCGCAGGCATCGGAGAGATAGTCGCCATTGAGATTCGGTGTAGCCAGAACATCGTACTCATCGGGACGGGTAAGTACTTGTTGGAAAATCGAATCGGCGATACGATCCTTGATGATGACTTTTCCCTCGGGGCATTTGCCATCGTATTTATCCCAGAGTTCATCCTCACTGATCGTCTGTTTGGGGAATTCCTTGGCGGCTAATTTGTAACCCCAATCCTTAAACGCGCCCTCGGTGAATTTCATGATATTGCCTTTATGCACCAGGGTCACCGATCTGAGCTTGTTATCGATAGCGTAATTTACAGCTTTACGCATCAGGCGTTCGGTGCCTTTAACCGAGATCGGTTTGATGCCGATACCCGAATCGGCGCGGATGTTTTTGCCCATCTCGTTATTCAGGAAATCTATAACTTTCTTGACATCCTTGGTGCCTTTTTTCCATTCGATACCGGCGTAGACATCCTCGGTGTTTTCACGGAAAATAACAACATTGAGTTTATCCGGACGTTTCACCGGAGACGGCACACCATCGAACCAGCGAACGGGACGAACACAGGCATACAATGTCAGAAGCTGGCGAAGCGAAACGTTCAACGAACGGAAACCACCGCCGATCGGTGTGGTAAGCGGGCCTTTGAGAGCGACGACATAGTACTTGATAGCATCCAGGGTGTCCTGGGGAAGCCATTCACCGTATTTTTCATTGGCGGCTTCACCGGCGTAGACATCAAGCCATACCACGCGCTTTTTACCGTTAAAAGTTTTCTCAACAGCGGCATCAACAACGCGACGGGTAGCTTTCATGATATCACGACCGATACCGTCACCCTCTATTACGGGAATAATCGGGTTATCCGGAACTTGCAATTGTTTATCTACCACGGTAATTCTTTCGCCGTCAGCAGGAGGGGTAATCATCTTAAATTTCTTTGCCATCTCATCTCCTTTATTATTTTGAATTCGTGAAAACTTTAATATCACCGAAGCATATTTTCCCCAGGATATGTAATCTTGATGATGATCTATCGTAAGCCTCATCTGATTCTTTTATGCTTGGGAAAAATCCATCCGCACGTTTGCCCTTGTATTCAAGGTCTCCCACGCAGGCTGCAATATCGATTTTAACGGGGTAATCCTCGGGAAGGATTATCGTGACATCGCCGAACAACAGGGCGACATCGATAACGTTTACACCATCTAAAAGTTTCGAATCTACAAGATCGATTACTATATCACCAATAAGTAGTTTTCTCTCGATAGTCCCTACACCATCGCTTAAACCAGCTACCCTGATATCGCCGATCAAGCCGGGGATGCCCGACTGACCATTTTTCACTCTGCCATCGGCTGTGTGTTCGACTCTATCCGATTTTCCCCTGTGAGCGAAGATCAGGTACAATCCGAAAACGACAAGTAGAAACGGCCAGAGTTTGCCAATCAATCCAAATACATTAATATCAAAAAGAAACAGCACTCCAATAGCGATAATTATTATACCGAGTATCATCTGTCCGGAGATTTTATTCACTATAATCAATCCAGTTTAAAACCATTATGACATTTAATATGTGATACCAGTCCACCATCCTCAAGAATATTTACCATGGATTTTGGTAACGGCGTAAATAATATTTCAATTGATTTGGTTTTATTATTGATACTTCCCCGTTCGAGATCGATTTCCAGTTCATCCCCGTTATCGATACTATCCGTATCACAAATTAATACGGGTAAACCGACGTTGATAGAATTCCTGTAAAATATTCGGGCGAACGATTTAGCCAACACCGCGCTCACTCCCGCCAGCTTTATGATAGTCGGCGCGTGTTCGCGCGAGGAGCCAAGGCCGAAATTTCTACCGCCAACAACGAAATCTCCTGGTTGCACCTTTGAGGCGAAATCGGGGTCGGCATCCTCTAAAACATGCTTTGCCAGTTCGGGAAGATCTGAGCGGAGATGAAAAAATCTTCCGGGAGTGATATGATCGGTGGAGATATCATCACCGAATTTAAAAGTTTTACCCGTTAAGGCCATTGACTATTCCCCTCTGTTTTTTCTGCGTACAGCTTTCTTTTTGGCTGCTGATTTTCTTGATATCTTCTTCGTGGCTGCTTTCTTTTTCACGGATGTCTTTGCTGTCACTCTTTTCTTTGCAGTCTTTTTCGCTACCTTTTTCAAAGCTCGACGTTTTACCGCCGGCTTGGCCGTTTTCTTTCTCGATACTTTTTTAGTAGCTGTTTTGACCGAGGCGATTTGGCTTTCTGAGGTCGTATCCTGCTTTTGCTCAGATTCCGGTTGAGTTTGTTTTTTGGGACTGCTTTTTCGTGAGGAGAATATATCGCGTATAGCTTTTGAGGCATCAGTAGCAAGGGTTTTAATTGTCTTGTCCAGCTCCCGAGCGGCTTTTCTAGCTTCAGGTTCGTAGCGTTTGATCACCTCGCGGGTTTTCTTTTCGATTACCTCAGAGGTATCTTTGATTTTCGGGCCTAACCTCTCGGCGGTCTCCGAGGCAACCTGCTCGATTGAGCTGACAGTTGATATAGTGACTTGTTTCAACGCTTCCGATCTAACCGCAGCATGAAATGTGTTTGAAATAAGCTCTTTCTCATATTTGCGAGGATCGGCAATCACGCCCTCGATTGCGGCGGCGGCAACAGCAGCAGGTGATCCTAAATATATCTCAGCCTCAGGATTACCCATCCTGCCTTTAAAATTACGATTAGCAGTGGATAACACCCTCTCGCCATCGGCGGGAATACCGCCATGTATGCCAACACACGGACCGCAGCCCGGAGGCAAAAACATCGCGCCGAATTCCGCCAGGACGCGATAGTAACCGGCATCAAGCACTTGCTTCTGTATCAGAGGTGAACCGGGTACGGCGATAAATCTCACGCCCGGCGCTTTCTTTTTACCGCGTATTATCCGAGCAACTATTTCCCAATCCTCTAAACGGGAATTGGTACAAGTTCCAAGTACTACCTGATCGATTGTGACTCCCTGAGCTTCATCGATAGTCCTGGTATTATCAACGGTATGGGGGAATGAAATAGTCGGAACGAGCTTTTCTACGTTTATTTCGAACACCCGCTCGTAAGAGGCGTCTTTATCGGCTTTGATGGGACGCCATTTGTCAGCACGCCCCATCTTTGCCAAAAATTGTCTCGTTGTTTCATCGGAGGCAATAAGCCCAACCTTGGCGCCGGCCTCGACCGCCATATTCGAAAGCGTGAAACGGGATTCTATACTCATGCGTTCGATAGTCGGTCCGCAAAATTCCAGCGCTTTATATGTCGCGCCATCGGAGCCAATAAGGCCGATTATATGCAGAATTAAATCTTTGGCATAAACACCGATCGGGAATTGCCCGGTGACATAGATCTTATATGTCTCAGGCACTCTAAACCAGGTTTTGCCCATGGCCATGCCCATGCCGATATCAGTGGATCCCATACCGGTAGCGAAAGCGCAAAGCGCTCCACCGGTACAAGTATGACTATCACCACCAATAATGATATCGCCCGGGTTGACATATCGTTCGTTTGTTACAACATGGCATATACCTTCGCCTTCATCGACAAGTACACAACCGCTGTCAGCGCAGAATTTACGAACAAATTCATGATCATTCGCAAGTTCTTTGCGAGCGGCGGGCGCTGAGTGGTCGAGAAAGAAAACCGTCTTAGAGGGATTGCTTACTCCCTCTTTTCCCAGTTTCCCTATCTGGCGAATAGCCAGCGGTCCACTGCCATCATGAGCGAGACAGAGCTCAACATTTGACACAACTATCTCACCGGTAGTAACATCACGGCCGATATGTTCTGATATAATCTTCTCAGCTATGGTTTTTCCCATTTAGCCTCCGGAAATAACACAATTATCTATTAATAACCGAGTTCGCCCAATACTTCTTTGTACTTGGAAGCGGAAGTTTGTAAGGCTTTAGCATCCTCTTCATTAAGTTTAAGCTCGATAATCTTCTCTACACCGCCGGCGCCGAGTACGGCCGGGACACCGATATACTGACCGTTGATCCCGTAGGGGCCATCGACATAAGCCGAAAGCGGGAGAATGCGTTTGCGATCGTTAAGCACCGAATCGACCATCTGGATTGAGGCCGCCGCCGGAGCATAATAAGCAGAACCGGTCTTGAGCAGTTTTACGATCTCGCCACCACCGACACGGGTTCTCTGGGCGAGTTCGTCGATTTTAGCTTTGTCGAGTAACTCGGTAATCGGAATACCGCTAACTGTGGTATAAGACGGTACCGGTACCATTGTATCGCCGTGACCGCCGAGCACCATAGCCTGCACATCGTTCATTGAAACGCCCAGTTCCCAGGCAACGAAAGTGCGGAAACGGGTCGAATCCAGAATACCGGCCTGACCGAAAACGCGATTGGTCGGGAAACCGGAGACTTTCCAGGCATGGTAAGTCATGATATCCAGCGGATTGGCAACCATGAGGATCATGGCGTTTGGAGCGTGTTTCTTGGCGGCTTCGGCCATACTGCCGATAATACTGGCGTTCTTATTGAGCAAATCCTCGCGGCTCATACCTGGTTTACGGGGTAAACCGGCGGTGTGCACGATTATCTCGGAGCCCTCGATAGCGGCCATATCATTCGAACCCTCGATTTTGCCGTCGTAACCGACAATCGGACCGGCCTGGCATAAATCGAGACATTTCCCCTGGGGCATATCCTCTACAATATCGATAACCGTGATATCGCAAATATTCATTTGCGCTAAGAACATAGCACAATGTTCACCAACATGGCCAGCGCCAATAATGGAGACTTTCTTCCTCACTTGAAACTCCTTTTTTTAAGTTTTGATAACAGGCACCGTATAGCCTGCATCCTCTAATATGCTGATTTCAATGTCATCGTGCAAATCCTTCAGTGCCGAGTTTATCGCGGCGGTAATATCTTTGAAGGACTTGAAATATACTCTTTTGACTTCCCAATCGTCAAGAGTTGTAACATAAAAGATTTGAAATTTTTCCAATTGTCTAGCTGTCTTAACAAGTTTGTGTATTCCGAAAGAGTCATCATAGATACCCTCTTTCAGCACAATCTCGGGATTCGGGTATTTTTCGGCCAATTCCATGAAATATTTCGAGCCGACGCCCTCGCGGCAAGCTCCCATCACGATAAGCACGCCGCCGTCTTTAACCATCCTGCCGCCGTGCTCCTGTGCTTTTTGAAGCTGATACAGGTTAACATCAAGGGGCGGATCGCAATCGGCGATTACTATATCGTATTTATGAGGAACCTCAACCGAGTATAATTTACCGGCGCATTCACATGCCTGGTGGAAAGCCATTCTAAGATCACCCGAGAAAATATCCGTGATATTGCCATCCCTATCCGTTACACACTGTATAGTTAATATGGGCTTATCGCCCAAAAGTTGCGTGGCTTCTTCCAAATCGAGATGAAGCGGATTGGTTTCCAGGTTCATTGATGTCGAATCGAGTTTCTTGGCCAGGCGATGGTTTGTTTGTATTGTCTCGAAACCGGCTAATCCGGGCACCAGTGATTTGCGCCCGCCCGTGTAACCGGCAAAGAAGTGCGGCTCAACCGAGTTGATAGTCAGTATTACATCAGCCTCCAGCACCTTACTGTTATATAGCACGGGGGTTCGCCTGCTTGTGACTCCTACCTGTACTAGTGAGGAATTATCGTAACAGTTGTGAATGTAAAGCCGAGACCTGATAGTTTCCAGAAGGTCGCCGAATATCTCCTGAAGCTCGGTCTCAGTTGATTTTCGATGAGACCCGGTCGCAATTATAAATTCACCATCCTTAACATATTGCCAGATAATAGGTAATATATCAGAGGTCGGGGTGCGGCGGTAGCCATCATTAACCACGGTCAGGATTTTTTTATCGGTAAAAAGATGAGCTAACGATTGAAAACCGTTAACTATTTTAGCGGCAACAGTGCTTTTGTCTAAAGGCTCTGGAAAATCACATTTATAGCGCCCACCGATTTTCACCGATGGCGATAAGTCGTCCGTATTAAAACTTTGGAAGCTGGTGCCGTATGGCAGCTTTATTTCCATTAACTAAAGAAAAAACTTATTTCCTGTTCAGCGTTCTGATCGGAATCGGACGCGTGAACGGAATTTTTTGTCAGGCTTACAGCCAGGTCGTGTCTGATAGTGCCGGCAGCGGCTTTTTCGGGATTAGTAGCACCAATCAACTCGCGGACTTTAGCAACAGTATCGCCATCCGATTTTAACACCATAGCCACGATCGGCCCGGATGACATGAACTTGCATAACTCATCCACGAAAGGTTTGCCTTTGTGGACGGCATAGAATTTAGTGGCATCATCATAACTAAGCTTAACCATTTTTAAGGCGGCCACGATAAAACGAGCTTTCTCGAGGCGAGAAATTATCTCACCGATCAAATTGCGCTCGACCGCATCCGGCTTTATCATTAAAAGAGAACGACCCATTACTATTTAACCTTATTTTTTAATGCTTTCTTCCCCATCTCGAATCCGAGTTTACAAGCTTTTTCGTTTTTTAACTCGGTTCCTTTAGGGGCGCGATTTAAAACAGCGTTCATGAACGATTCAGGTTTGCAGATACCCGAAATAACCACCAGCGCAGCGCCGGAGATCACGTTGGCAACGATCGTGGTACCGATTTCCGTACGCGCGGTTTGGGTGAACGGCAAAGCGTGAATTCGTTTGAACGGCGGCAATTGACGAACCGTATCGGAGTCGACAATCATCACACCGGTGTCTTTCAAGTGAGTGTAATACTTATCAGCAGCCTCCTGCGTAAGCGCCAGGAGAAGATCGAGGCTGGATGTTTTAGGATAGTAGATCTCATCCGTGGAGATCACCAGATCCGATCTCGATGTACCACCTCTGGCCTCGGGGCCGTAACTCTGGGTTTGCGCCACATTTTTACCTTCGTACACGCCGACAGCCTCGGCAATCATTACACCGGCCAGCACCAAACCCTGCCCTCCTGAACCGGATAACCTTATCTCGTATCTGTCTTGATCTTTATTTTTAGTCATCCCTGCACCATTATCTATTAAATCAAGTTAAGATTCTTTTTTTGCCTGCTCTTCTTCCTGGTTGTTGTTCTCTGGTTGAGAGACCTCCTCAGGTGGATTGAATTTATCGATAATCTTTTGATATTGCTCTACGTATTCAGGACGTTCGATATCGTGAAGCGTGCCTATCGGCCATTTGCCTTCAAGCTCCTCGGCGGTCATCTTGGAGGCTTTGGAAACCGGTATGCCGCGTTCCTTCATACTCTGAATCATCCTGACGGCCGTACCCTCGCGGTTGGCGCGTCCGTACTGGGTTTCACAGTTCGACATCGCCTCGATAACCGAAAAACCTTTTTTCTGAAGGCCTTTTTCGATGAAGGTGGTAAGCTGTGCCGCATGATATACGCTACTTCTAGCTACAAACGATGCCCCTGAACTCATGGCCAAATTACAGGTATCGAACGGTTGCTCAATGGTCAGATGCGGTGCTGTTGCAGCTTTTTTACCGATCGGAGTCGTCGGCGAATATTGCCCTCCGGTCATGCCATAGATGTAATTATTTACCAGGATCACGGTGATATCGATATTCCTTCGGCAGGCGTGGATAAAGTGATTGCCGCCGATAGCCAGCAAATCGCCGTCACCGGACATCACGATAACTTTCAACCTCGGATTGCCCAGCTTAACACCGGTTGCAAACGCCAGAGATCGCCCGTGCGTGGTATGGAGAGTGTTGAAATCGACATAAGCCGGCACCCTCGCCGTACAACCGATACCCGACACCAGAGCGATATCATCCTTGGGGATTTCTAATTTATCGATGGCTCTGATCAGGGAGCCTAAAACGATACCGATACCGCACCCCGGACACCAGACATTCGGGAAATCCATTCGCGGACGAAGGTATTTATGTGTAACATCAGATTTCTGCATGACTAATGTTCCTCTTTTATTTTCTGGACAATCTGCTCGGGGGTCATCAGCTCGCCATCATACCTGTTCAAACCTACTACTTTGGTACGGCTGGAGGCGATTCTCTGTACCTCGCGTATCATCTGTCCCTGGTTGAGCTCGGCTACGATCACCAAATCGGCTTTATCGAGTACCTCTTTGAGCTCTTTTTCCGGGAACGGCCATAACGTAACAGGCTGGAACAATCCGGCTTTAAATCTTTTCTTGCGAGCCAGCGTTACCGCCTGACGGGCGGCCATCGAAACCGAACCATAAGCGAACACGACGATATGAGCATCATCGAGCATGAACTTGTTTACCTCGACTATGTCATCGAGGTGACGTTCGATCTTGAGTTTCAGCTTATCGAGCTTGGCGGAAATCTTTTCGTTATTAGCGGTCGGGAAACCGGATTCATCATGTGTAAGGCCGGTCGTGTGGAACCTGTAGCCCTCGCCGAATTTCGCCATAGGTGAGGTGAAATCGGGCGTGATCTGGAAATGTTTATACCATTCCGGAGGCACATTGGGTTTGGTTCTTTCGATCAGTTCTATCGTTGACGGGTCAGGCAGGCGAATCATCTCGCGCATATGACCGATAACCTCATCGGATAAAACCGTAACAGGTACGCGGTACTTTTCCGATAAGTTAAAAGCCTTGATCGTAGCTTCGTAACAATCCTTTACCGATGTCGGACAAATTACTATTGGGAAGTAATCCCCGTGCGGGCCGAACCTGGCCTGCATGACATCAGCCTGACCTACTTTAGTCGGCAAACCGGTGGACGGTCCACCACGCATCACGTTAACTATAACAACGGGCACCTCGGCCATAGCAGCATAGCCGATGTTTTCAACCATCAAAGAATAACCCGGACCGGAGGTTGCTGTCATAGATTTAACCCCGGCAATCGAGCCACCGATAATCGCGGAGATCGAGGCGATCTCATCCTCCATCTGGATAAATCGCCCGCCGCGTTTCGGAAGCTCCAGAGCCATGATTTCAGCGACCTCGGTTGATGGCGTAATAGGGTAGCCCGCAAAAAAACGACAACCGGCCGCTAATGCACCTAAAGCGCAAGCCTGGTTGCCTTGAATAAGATTCGGACCAGTTAAATCATTCATGAATCTGCTCATTTCTCCGTCGATGTTATGGCAAAATCAGGACAATGAGTCCAGCATATTGCGCATTGTGTACAATCCAGCCCGCGAGCAACTATCGGGTAACCATCTCTATCGGTGTCAAACACCTTCTTGGGGCAAAGCTCGACACATATGCCACAAGCTTTACACCATTTTTTATAGATGACAACCGGGTCGGGTCTAGTTTGATAGCGTTTCTTGGTTGTCGGTTCTTCAGCCATTTTTTATCTTCTTCTAGTTGTTTACTTATTTGTGGCCTAATTCACTTTTATCTTTTCTTTGCTACTTTCTTCTTAGCGACTTTCTTTTTGGCGACCTTTTTCTTGGCAACCTTCTTAGTTACCTTTTTCACTACTTTTTTGGCAACCTTCTTGGCGACTTTCTTAACAACTTTCTTCTTTGTCACTTTCTTTTTCGCTACTTTTTTCTTGGCTGCTTTTTTAGCGGTTTTCTTGGCTGCTTTCTTGGCTGTCTTCTTGGTCGCCTTTTTCTTGGTCGTTTTCTTCGCTGATTTCTTTTTAGCCTCGGCCAACCTCTCTATCATTAGATCGGCAATTTGCGAGGGAATTTCAGCGACAGGGATACCTACTGCATTCAAGGCTTTAACCTTATCGGCGGCCAAACCCGAGGAACCCGAGATTATCGCGCCGGCATGGCCCATTCTCTTGCCGGGAGGAGCGGTACGACCTGCTATGAAACTGACAACCGGTTTGGTCACGTATTTCTTGATATACTGAGCGGCCATTTCTTCATCCGAACCGCCGATCTCGCCTATCATAACGATACCCTTGGTGGCCGGATCTTTCTCGAACGCTTCGAGTGTATCGATAAAATTCGTACCGATAATCGGATCTCCGCCAATGCCGATAGTAGTCGACTGCCCCAGGCCTTTCATTGTCAGGTTGAACACTACCTCGTATGTCAAGGTGCCTGAGCGGGAAACTACACCGATGGAGCCTTTTTTGAATATCTGGGCCGGCAGGATACCGACTTTGGTCATTCCCGGAGAGATAATACCGGGGCAATTAGGTCCCATCAAACGAGCGCCTTTATCTTTAACATATTTGTAAACAGCAGCCATCTCACTGGTAGGGACGCCCTCGGTGATACATACGATAAGCTTAATACCCGAATCAACTGCCTCGTAGATCGCATCGACCGCGAACGGCGGAGGAACGAATATCATCGAGGTATTTGCTTTTGTTTCTTTAACGGCCTCATTCATATTATCGAACACGGGTACGCCAAGAACTTTGGTGCCGCCCTTACCGGGTGTAACACCGCCAACAACTTTGGTCCCGTATTTCAACATCTGCTCGGTATGGAAGGAACCATCGCGGCCGGTAATACCCTGAACCAGCAGCTTGGTTCTCTTATCAACGAATATTGCCATAACACACCTTCTTTTTAATTTATCTGCAGATGATTTATTTTCATCGCGTTTTTGTTAAACTTGCTAAGCTACCGGAGCCATCTCTTTAATGGCCATCTTGACCACTTCATCCATCTCGTTAGTAGCCGGGAAATCCATTTTCTGAAGGATTCTCTTACCTTCTTCCTCGTTGGTTCCTGTCAAACGTACGACAATCGGTACGCGCGGTTTGAGTTTTTCGACCGCAGCGACGATACCGTTGGCAACATCATCACAACGAGTGATACCGCCGAAAATATTGAACAGGATCACGCCGACATTAGGATCATCAAGAATGATACGCATCGCGGCAACTACTTTATCGGGATTGGATGAGCCACCGATATCGAGGAAGTTCGCCGGTTGTCCGCCGAAATACTTGACCAGGTCCATGGTGGCCATAGCCAGTCCGGCGCCGTTGACGATACAACCGATATTGCCCTCCAGCTTGACGAACGATAAATCGTTGCGTTTAGCCTCGAGCTCGGCCGGATCCTCAGCATCGTGATCACGGTAGTTTTCGTAATCGGGATGTTTGAATAAGCCGTTGTCATCAAGGTTGATTTTTGCGTCGAGAGCGACAAGCTTGTCGTTGCCGTCCAAAACCAGCGGATTAATCTCAGCCAGTGATGAATCACTGTGTACGAAGGCATTGTACAATTTCTTTATCATGCCTACGGCTTGACGGGCAATTTTGATATCGGGATATACGAACATGGCCAGTTTCAAGGCCTCGTACGAACGTAAACCCATAATCGGATCGACCGCGTATTTCATGATCTTCTCCGGGGTCTCGGCCGCTACCTGTTCGATATCGACACCGCCCGCCGGCGAAACCATGATCACGTTCTTCTTGGTGGCACGATCGAGGATAACGCCGATATAAGCCTCGTGCTTGATATCGACCGCCTCGGTCACCAGTAACTTTTTGACAATTAATCCCTTGATATCCATCCCCAGAATTTCCTGGGCGGCGAAGAAGGCATCATCGGGCTCGGCACAATACTTGATTCCGCCGGCTTTACCACGTCCACCGACATGGACCTGAGATTTAACCATTACAGGTTTTTCGTAACGTACAGCGATTTCACGAGCGGCTTCCGGAGTAGTTACGACCTCACCTTTAGGAATAGGTAAACCGAACTTCCCGAAAATCTCTTTAGCTTGGTATTCGTGTATTTTCATTGACTCCTCCCTATTGGAAGGCTAATTAAGTGAAATTATTCTCAAATGTCAAGCTGCCTTTCATTTAAATAATCGGCACTCAACGTTAACAATTTTTTACGTGTATTCAGTGCGGGTTCATCCAGAACTTTATCTAAAAGATAATTTAACAACTCGCCTATTAACTTTCCCTCGGGTAAATGGTGAATCTTTTTCAGATCATCACCGCTTATCTCTAAATCTTTAAGCCCGAAAGCGTTACGCTTACCGATCTCATCTTTCACCCGAGTTTCGAACTCATTTACGTTATCAATCGTCTGGCCCATACCCTGGCCTATTGTATCAGCTTTTCGCAAAGCGATCAAATCAAAAATCAAATCAATACCGACTTTATTGATCAATCGCCTTATGCCTTTATCGCCTGCCTCCTCCGAGAACATGTGTTTACCAACTAATGTACTAACCTGTTTAATAGTTGTATTGGAATAACGCAAGCGTTTTAAAATATTTTCTGCAAATTTCTGACTTAATTTATCGTGTCCGTAAAACGAAGCTCCGGTTTCTGTGAGCTGTTTGGTAGGGGGTTTCCCCATATCATGTGTCATGGCGGCAAGCCTGATTGACAAATTCCGTGGAGCTGCATCTATAACATGAAGTGTATGTTCGAAAACATCCCAGCGATGATATCCGCCCGGCTGATCGACACCGACCGTAGCTTGTAGCTCAGGCAAAATACATTTCAGCAGGCCGGTTTTGTTCATCAGGTGGAAACCAATTGAGGGTTTTTCGGCTTTTTCCAGCAACTTGTTGAGCTCCTCGGCTATCCTCTCGGGGGAAATCGTTTCTATAAGATGAGCATGTTCGGTCATTGCCCGTAAAGTATCCGATTCCACCTCCAACTCGAAACGAGCGGTGAACTGCACTCCGCGCAACATCCGCAGCGGGTCATCAGTAAAACTGCTTTTCGAAACTATCCGCAGTAACCTGGCATCCAAATCTTTTCGGCCGCCGTACGGATCGAGCAACTCTCCGCCGATACATTCGCGTGCCATGGCATTAATGGTAAAATCGCGACGTTTCAGATCATCCTCGATAGGCAGCGCATGGTCGAAATCGACCTCGAAATCGCGATGTCCCGAGCCGGTGGACAGCTCTTTTCGGGGCAGTGAAATATCTATAGTGATATTTTGATCGTATGGCTTGTACTTTATCACGCCGAAAGCCTGACCGACCAGGTTTATATCACCATGTTTTTTGAGTATTTCGAGCAGTCTCTGGAAAGGTAAACCACAGACTATCAGATCGAGATCTTTATAGTGCTTTACACCAAGCAGCCTGTCACGAACGGGCCCGCCGACCTCATAGATTTTACCCCCCTCCATATCAATGGCTTTAATCAAGCCTTCAATGAGAGTTAATTCTCCCGCATTCAATTTCGTGAATCTAAGCTCCCGATTGTTAAGGTACTATAACCGTACCGGCGTTGCCTTTAACCGCCTCATATGCTTGTTCGATCGAGCCGATTATGACTTTCTCACCGCCGTTTTTGATGAATTTGACCGCCGCTTCAACTTTCGGCCCCATACTTCCGGGAGGAAACTGCCCCTCGGCTAGATATTTTTCAGCCTCTGCTACAGTCATCGAATCCAAATCCTGCTGGTTCGGTTTGCTGAAATTCAGCGATACTTTTTTCACCGAAGTCAGGATTATTAAAAGCTGCGCGCCTATATCACTGGCCATTACCGAGGCCGCCCGATCTTTGTCGATCACGGCATCGATACCCATAAACGCACCGTTCTGTTTTATAACCGGTATTCCACCGCCGCCCGAGGCAATAACGATAACGCCTTTATCGACAAGCGTTTTGATTACATCTCTCTGGACTATGGCAGTTGGCCAGGGCGAGGCAATAACCCGTCTCAAACGGCCGTCCCCGGGATACGGTTTCATGGTCCAGCCGAATTCTCTTTTCAAATCTTCGGCCTTCTCGAGTTCATAAAACTGTCCGATGAATTTCGTGGGATCCTGAAAGTCAGGATCATCCGGACTGACCTGAACCTGGGTAACGATAGTAGCTGTTTCCCTGGAAAGTCCCTCTTTAGCCATCCTGTTATGTAAAACCTGCTCGATCATATATCCCATTCCGCCCTGAAGATCGGCGACACAGATATATACGGGCAATTCAGGCGCTTTGCCCCGTGAAACTTCCACTCGTAGAACAGCGTTTCCTACCTGCGGGCCGTTTCCGTGAGTAAGCACCAGATTGTATTGTTCTTTTATCAAACCAATAATTCCGGATAAGCTGATATCTGTATTAATAAACTGATTCGGGATCGTATCTTCCCTGTCCTTATCCGTAATAGCGTTACCGCCCAGGGCAACAACGGCTGTTTTCTTGTTCATTGCAAACCACCAATTAGCTTATCTTGTTTACAGTTAAGAATTGCCGAAACTTACAAGTTAATGCTTTTTTTTAAAAAAAACAACTATTTACTTGTTGATAATTAAAACGTTAAAGGCGAGCTGAAAAACAACTCGCCTCTAACTCTAGTATACTAAACTACACTATTTCTTGGCTTTAGATTTAGCGGTTTTCTTCGTGGCTTTTTTCTTCGAGGGGCTGAAGAACTCCTCGAGAATCATGCCGACCGTCGGGATACCGATCTCCTGCAGTTCGTATCTTACACGAGTGGCAGGCTTGGAAATCTTGACTACTTTGCGCAGATCGATCGGGGTACCGATAACCACCGAATCGGCTTTGACCTTAGCGATTGTTTTCTCCAGGTCTTTAACCTGCTTGTTGCCATAACCCATAGCCGGAAGCAATGTACCGATTTCGGGATATTTTTCGAATGTTTTGGTAATCGTGCCAACAGTGAACGGTCTGGGGTCTACCAACTCGGCAGCGCCGAATTTCTGAGCAGCTACGACGCCGGCGCCATACTGCATTCCACCATGTGTCAGGGTCGGGCCATCCTCGACTACGAGGACGCGTTTACCGCGAATGAGCTCAGGCTTGTCTACGAAAATCGGGGAGGCGGCCTCGATTACGGCTGCTTCCGGATTCAACATAGCGATGGACTCGCGAACATCATCGATACCCTCGAGCGGAGCAGTGTCAATTTTATTGATCACGGCAACATCGGCTAACAGGAGGTTGGCCTCACCTGGGTAATAAGTTAACTCGTCACCCGGGCGATGAGGATCGACTACTACGAAATGAAGGTCGGGAGCATAGAACGGAAGATCGTTATTTCCACCATCCCAAACTATAACATCGGCTTCTTTCTCGGCCTGTTTCAAGATTTCGCCATAGTCGACGCCGGCGTAACAGATAACGCCGTTCATGATATGCGGTTCGTACTCCTCGCGCTCCTCGATCGTGCATTTGTGCTTGGTAAGATCGGACATCTTGGCGAAACGTTGGGCTGTCTGCTTGGCCAGATCACCGTACGGCATAGGGTGACGGATAGCGACTACTTTCAAGCCGAGTTTCTGTAACTCGTCACAAACCTTGCGAGTGGTTTGAGATTTACCGCAACCGGTCCTGACAGCACAGATAGATACTACCGGCTTCTTGGATTCGATCATGGTCTTCTGTCCGCCCAGAAGTTTGAAATCGGCGCCACAGGCATTGACGACGGCGCTTATCGACATCACATACTCGTAGGAAACATCAGAGTACGAGAATATGACTTCCTCGACATCGTGCTGATCGATCAAGACCGGGAGTTCTTCCTCGGCTACGATCGGAATACCTTTGGGATAAAGTTTGCCGGCTAAAACGGCGGGATACTTACGACCTTCGATATCGGGAATCTGGGTAGCAGTGAAAGCGACTACGTTGTAGTCTTTATTGTCGCGGTAAACCGTGTTGAAGTTATGGAAGTCACGTCCGGCCGCGCCCATGATTATTATGTTTTTAGGCTTTGATGCCATTTAGAATCTCCTTTTAAGTTTAAAATATGTATACTATTGTTTTTTCTGGGGTGATTTATATAGAAAAGGTCATCGACCTAATGATCGAACAGTTTTTTAGACCAGTATATCATGGCGGTATTATATGTAAAGTTTAATTTAAGTCAATGTTTTTTTTTATATTATGGGAAACCAATAACAACAATTTTGATTTAATTTCTCGATAATAATTAGAAATACATATTTCCACTACTATCTGGGCTTTGGTTGAAGTAGACCTCAGAATATCGTACCTTCAATACTGAGGTATCTGGCTGGGATGAGTTTGGTTGATTTATAACTACTGCTTATGTTGGTAAGATGTATCGGAATGAAACCGAGCGAATCCTAATACGTTAACTGGCTTATTATATCAAAAAATCATTTTGACGATTATTAACCGGGGAATAGTAAAATCAACAAACTAAATCCCGACAATGTAATATATTTTATGTATTGAAAAATCATACTATTGACCGTTGATAGGATTCCGCGTCTCTGCTTTTTTATTCTCATCAGGTTTTAAAAAATCTGGCAAGTAGACAAAATAATCTCCCGTTTTGAATCCTAAAGTGTAATTAGAAATAACAGCTTGAGTAAACTCTAATCCAAAATGCGCATTATTATAACCTTCAATATCCTCAACCGGGTTTTTATTAAATATTATTCCAGAATACTCTTTATTTTGGATTTTATTAATTAATACCAGTTTAATTTTTTCATCTTTTAGCAGGATAAAACGAAGCATGAATGCGTCTAATAGATAAGGATGTTCATCCGCCAATAGTGGAAACAAGGGATCCTCGGATATTACGATACCATCTTCAGACTTAATGAAATCAACGACCTCTTCGGGATAATGTTTAGCCATACGATTGTTCTCATCGGCAAACAATGAATATAACGAAATAGAATTATACACGATTGCAACTACAAGAAAAACCACAAAAAGAGATAAGTTATATTTAGTGATTTTAGGCATAATCATAAATCCCCTTGAAGCAATTAATATAATAGACGCGGTCGCAAAATCGACAAAGTGATTATAATCGGTACCGGGAGAACCTAAAATAACAACCGTAATCATGATTGAAACTATCCAGAAAATAAAAAATAAGTCATTTAAAACATTCTTTCTTTTACTATATAGTATGATAAATATCCAAACTAGAAATACTAATCCTATAATATCCCGCCTCAATATGATCTTGGCAAATATTATTGGCGCGTTTAAAATAGACATTAATTCCGTGCCTCCCGAGGAACAAGTACTAAATATCGGTATAATCCTCCCTGAGGTTCCAATGTATAGGATGGCTAAAAATAGTACATAACCGAGTGAAGTGAATACCAGTAGCTTAAATGCCTCGTTCACTTTACGGTTAAATAGTAACCATAAAAACACGGATACTATACCATGAACAGCTGTTATCTTTGCCGAAAATGCCAGCGTGAAAAATATAGATGCTATGATCAGTTTATATTTTTTATCCAGATTTGATAATATACTGGCTATCCCGATAACGTTAAAGGCAACCGGCAGAATATCAGCGCGGATTGAGGTCATACCGAACCTAATACTCAATTCGGAAAACAATATTGCTAAAAGGCCAACAGCAATAATAATACTTATTTTCATTTGCCTAAATAGAATTAAGCAAGCCCCAAATAGAAGCAAACCGGAAAATAGGCTTACCAAATGACCGGTCAATATCGGCATATTAAAAAACTTAATTAACAATGCATGAATTGAAAAAAATAACGGGAAAAAACGAGTTCCGCCAAAACCGATTGTTTCGGAAAATAGCGGACGATATAATACACCATCACTTAAATCCAACGCTAGACTTATCCAAGTGCCGGAGACATGATTGAGCGATGAACCTTGTAGTATCCCATAAATAATAGTAATCACTGTTATGGTAAAGGATATTACAATGAGTAGTAATAAAATATCTTGGATTTGTTTATCAGAAATATTGCGATTATGTCTCATAATATTATTAGTTCTTTACTCTGAGATATTTGAATAGACATTAAACCTGCGATCCATCACCAGAGATATTCAAGGTTTTTTTTTATGTTCGCCATTGAATATCTTCACCGTAAATAACATTATTACCCAGAAATAAATATGAGGAAATATAACACCATTATCTATAATACCAATAGCTTCAAACATGCCTCTTGCAAACATACCAAGCATAATTGAAGCACTCCCCATACATAATGCCCTGATTTTATTGTCAGTGTTGGCAAGTTGGCCCATAATAGATATCCTGGCAAATTTATAATATATATATATAATGAAAAAGAATCCCGGAATTCCCATCTGAAGAGTCATATTTATCGGGTAGTTATGGGCATTGCGAATGAGTGGCAAAATATTTTGATAAGTCATTAAGGGATATTTATAATTAATTATCATTTGCAAAGTATATGATCCGATCCCAAAAATATAGTTCTCTTTAATCAGCTTGAATGCTACATCCCATACAATATCCCTACCAGATACACCGGCCTCCACCCTTAAAAGTAATTCATTTACGATGGATGCAACTGGCGATAATAAATAAATTAATGTTATAATTCCCATACTACCTAACAATATCATTCGTTTCTTCGAGAACCAGATAAAATACAAGATAGCAACGAATGTCCCCAGATATGCTGAGCGCGTATTTGTCAATACTATCCCAATGATAAAAGCTATTGCAATAGTCAAATATACAATTCTGCGTATTTTATTCTTTTCGTAAAGATACATAGCAAACGAAATCGGCCAAAACAACAAATAAATTCCGCCGATCATATTAGGATACAATATATCATCACACCCTTTCGTTAACACCATGTAAATCATGCTAAATATACTGCCGGCAGCCAGTAGTTTGATAAATGTAAAAAGAAATACAAATATGAAAGGGATAATCACGACCCAATACATTTCAATATATTTTTCTACCGTAATCACATCATATAGAGCAATTACGAAAATAAAGAATATTATATTTGATGCTATAGTTCTTACTTGTAAAATTCCTATGCCGGCGTGAAGGTCAGACACAAATGACCAGGTTACGAATAAACAAATGAATATCACCATCCATCGAGGAGGAAAATTAATTCGTTTTTTGGTCAGTATTACATTCATTAACCATATAGCTATATAAAAAGTTGTCAATCCATATTGGGACAGGGTAAGGCCTATATAAAATTTGAATATAAAAGTGAAGGGTAATAAGAATAAATATAAGTATAAAAAGTACTTAGTATTAAAAATACCTATAACGACTACAGCTAAACCTAATAGTATTAAAAAAGGTTTTATATATCCGATAGAAATTATTGAAATTGCTGAAATTAAAGGAATAATTGAAAATAATAATATATTTTGCTTGGTAAAATAATTTTCTTTTAAGAGTACACTTGTGTAAGGGATACTCATATTAAAACCTTTAACTGTATACTAATGAGATATAATAGCTACCAACTATCGGCTTTGCCTATTAAACAGACAGCCTTTCCAACTAAAACACTAAAATCCTAACCAACTAATCAGATAAGGGCAAAAGGGTTAAATACGTTAATCCCCAAATGTAATTCCCTGGGCCAGCGGTAATTCCGGTGACCAGTTTAACGTGTTAGTCTGGCGACGCATATAGGCTTTCCAGGAATCGCTGCCGGCCTCACGTCCACCACCGGTTTCCTTTTCGCCGCCGAACGCTCCACCGATCTCCGCGCCGCTGGTACCGATATTAATATTGGCGATTCCACAATCACTACCCTCGTGGCTCAAGAACCTCTCGGCTTTCATCATATTCGTGGTAAACATCGCCGAGGACAATCCCTGCGGGACGCCGTTGTGAATTTCAATCGCGTCATCGAGATCTTTATACTTGATGATATACAGAATAGGGGCAAAAGTTTCATCACACATGACCTGTATCTGCTTATCGGTGGTGACAATCGTGGGCTCCACGAAACTGCCATCCGCGCAAGCGCCCTCTTTGTACACATTGCCGCCGTGAATGATTTTGCCACCCTGCCGCTTGATAAGCTCGATAGCGTTCATCATGGTATCCACGGCATCCTGATCGATAAGCGGTCCCATCAGGGTGTTGGTATCGAGCGGATCGCCGATCCTGACCTGGCCATAGGCTTTTTTCAACCTCTCGATCAAATCCTCTGCAACCGATTCCTGGACGATTATCCTGCGGGTGGAGGTACATCTCTGCCCGGCGGTGCCGACCGCGCCGAACAATATCGCGCGTGCCGACATATCCAGATCGGCATCCTCCGTGACTATGATGGCGTTATTGCCTCCAAGTTCGAGAATACATCTGCCGAGACGTTCGCCGACTACCCTGCCGATCCGTTGGCCCATACGAGTCGAGCCGGTGGCGCTGATAAGCGGAACTCTCGGATCGTTAATCATCTTCTCACCAACCGAACTGCCGCGACCTATTACCAGACCCATGACACCATCGGCGCCATTGGCTTTGAGAACTTTATCTATGATATTGTGAACGGCAACTCCACATAACGGGGTTTTCGAGGAGGGTTTCCAGACCATGGTGTCACCGCAAACAGCGGCAATCATGGCATTCCAGGCCCAGACAGCTACCGGGAAATTGAATGCCGAGATGATACCGACAACACCCAGCGGATGCCATTGTTCGTACATCCTGTGGCGGGGACGTTCGCTGTGCATGGAAAGGCCGTACAACTGACGGGACAGGCCGACCGCGAAATCGGCGATATCGATCATCTCCTGAACCTCGCCCTCGCCCTCGGCCTGGATCTTGCCCATCTCCAGAGCAACCAGCTTGCCAAGTTGGGTTTTGTATTTACGAAGTTCCTGGCCAATCTGTCGAACCACCTCGCCCCGTTTTGGAGCGGGTACCATGCGCCACGATTTAAAAGCCTCGGCGGCTTTAGCCACGACAGCCTCGTAATCTTTTTCATCGGCCTGTTTGACTTTGGCAATCGGCTTACCGGTCGTAGGATTATACGAAACAAGTTCGGCGCCGCCCGGATTTTCAATCCAGCTATCGCTATAAGCGCCGGAGTTTATCTCTTTTATTCCAAGATCTTTCAAGAAAGCTTCCACTTTATCCTCCATTTATCGAAAAATAATATTACTCAACACAAAACCTGTAATCAGGCCTATCGACGGCATAATACATAAGCAATAAAAGATTAAGAATCAAGGGAAATCATCCATGTCGATTGCATACGTTTGGTGGAAATACCTATTGTATTAAAGAGAAGCCTGTCAAATATAACTTATGGTCAACTACTTCCATATCAACATGTTATTCGCAAGAGATCAAAAAACATACCGGTTGCTAGTCCGAGGTATTTTTCTTTCCGATTTTCAACAGCGAAAGCCTGAGGTTCGATAATTGATCGGCTATTAAGCCGAATAGAAAAACAAGTACCGAGGATATTATCAGGAGTAACGCGCCGTTTACAATATGCCAGCCGTGACGGATTATCTCCTCTGTCTGATATCCGAAACCGACTATGAACAGTAGCAGGGCGACATTGATAAATATCCGTAGCGGGCTGAACAACGTTATCAGCCGTAGAATCAGAAGGATCACCTCCGGGCCATGCTTGGCCTGCTTGATCGTACTTTTACCGACACGGCCGCGAGTAGTAATCGGCACGTAAGCGATACTATAGCCCAGTTTAAAAAACGCGATCGTACTTGTCGTAGAAAACGAGAAACCATCCGGGAAAATCTCGAGCATCGATCCGATAATATCTCTCTTTATCGCTCGAAGGCCGGAATTGAGATCCGGTATTTTTCTGTTTGCCAGAAAATTCGCGACTTTACCCAGCACCCATTTCCCCGGCTTCCTGACCCAAACCCCGCTTGAGCCTTTCAACCTCTGTCCGACTACCATATCGGCCCCCGGCAGTTTTCCCAGAAGCTTCGGGATATCCTCGGGATTATGCTGACCATCGCCATCGAAAAACACTACTGTATCTGCCGAGGCATTCTCAATACCGGTTTTTAGCGAGGCTCCATAACCTTTGTTAACCGGATGGTTGACTATCTTGAGGGATTCGAATTCGCTGAGAATCGAAAGCGTCTCATCAGTGGAACCATCGTTGACAACCAATATCTCCCAGTTCCGTTTTTCGACGAAACTCAGTAGCTCATCGATAGTCGCCCGTATGCCCTCGGCCTCGTTATAAGCCGGAATAATGATTGATATTTCGGGTTTATTATCTGTCATGTTAATTACCTAATCGGAATATATATACATGAGCTTAGAAAAACACAACCATTAATTGATAATCTCGATATCGATCGAACTCGATCTCCCCTGGTCATCACTGCATAAAATCGTATGAATACCGGGTTCAGGCTGATAAAACGCCTTTTTGCCGGGGGCGCTATCGCAGAATAATACGCCATCAACGAACCAGTAAATGGTTTTCGCGCCCGAGGCTACCGAGGCATCCAGCATGATACATTGTTGCTCGAGAGGAATATGACCCCGTATGAAATATTCGACATCCTCTTTAGGCGAATTTATAATCGGTCGGTCGCCATAGTACACCCCACGGCATTCGGGATTATGATTCGGGACGGTTTTAAGTACGTTGCCGGTTTTCGATAGCCAGGTGGCAATCTTAGCAGGCCATACCTCGTATATCTCATGGTTACATTCTTTTCCCTGCCGGCAATATCGACAGAGCTTGTGACCGGTTTTACTATCTACTAGAATCTCTTTATGGATTTCGCATCTGAATGTGGGCGAGACGCCGGGGATATACATCTCCTCGACAGTTGACTCGCAGTATGTCCCCGGCAGAAGTCCACTGGCGGCGCAAACCAGCCTCGTATCGACCTCCTTCGGACGCTCGAACCAACCGCCTTTGCTTTTAGAGGTTAGCGCGGTGAATATATCGAAAAGTATCGGCGCCGCGGCTTCAGCGCCGATTAATTCGGGCGAGGGTTGAGCATCGAAGTTGCCCGCCCATACCGCCACGGTATATTGCGGATTGTAGCCGACAGACCAGGCATCCTTACGACCATACGAGGTGCCGGTTTTCCAGGCTATCCTGGGAATATTTTCCGAGAACTCCCAGCTAGCGGGGAATTCGGGACGTTTCAATTCGGATAATATTTCGGTGACAATATATGAAGCCCCGGTGGAATACAGAGTGTCGGCAGACAACGTAATCGAGTTTAATTCCGTTTTGTAGTGTGAATAAATACCCGAGTTTGCCAGTGCCCGGTACAGATTGGCAAGTTCGACTAATTTGATCTCGCAGGAACCGAGCACCAGGGGCAGGCCGTAATCGTAATATTTCCCTTCGAGCGTCGAAAGGCCGCCGCGTTTTAAAATATCGAAATAATCATTCAGCCCGACTTTCGAGGCCAAATTCACCGCCGGCACGTTCAGCGACTGCTTGAGAGCATCCGAGGCGGAAACGATACCGCTGTAGGAATCATCGAAATTTTCCGGCGAATAACCCGAGTAATAAACCGGCAGATCCTCAAGGTACATATTCGGCGAGATCAAACCTTTATCCATCGCCAGGGCATAGACGAATGGTTTCAATGTTGACCCTGGCGACCTGGCTGCTATAGAGCCGTTTACCTGTCCCTGATTACGGTTATCGTTAAAATCAATCGAGCCTATCATTGCCAGCAATTCGCCGGTCATGTTATCCAATACCACCAGCGAGGCGTTATGGATATCACGCGCCTGGAGAACATAACGATAGTTTTTCAAAATCTCGTGACAATGATTTTGTATATCCATATCGATAGTCGTCATCACTTCGGTACCGCCTGAGGCCGCAAGCGCGAAATCACGGCAGAAATGTGGCGCGTGATCGGGCGGCGCGGTGATAACCGGATTAATCGTTTCCAGTAATGCATCATCGTATTCGGCTCTGGTGATGAGGCCCCGGCTCAGTAAAACATCCAGTACCTTGTTCCTACCGATAATGCAGGCGTCGATATCTTTCGTAGGATTCAGAAGCGAGGGTGAATTGGGCAGTATAGTCAGCAAAGCCGTCTGGGCGACAGTCAACTCGGAGGGAGGCTTATCGAAATAGAAATACGAGGCTGCGCCTACTCCCTCGATATTGCCTCCATAGGGGGCGAGGTTGAAATACATCTCCAGCAATTCATCCTTGGTAAAATGTGCCTCGAGTTGAAACGAACGTAGTATCTCGATCAACTTGGATTTGATAGTGCGTGGTTTAGGCTCCATCATACGGGCGATTTGCATGGTGATCGTGGAACCGCCACGGATTATCTTACCGGCTTTGACATTATCGATAGCGGCATTGACAAGCGACACGAGATTTACGCCGGGATGGAAGTAAAACCATCTATCCTCGGAAGCAAGCACACTTCCAATCAATATCGGCGAAATTCGTTTCAGTTCGATCTGTTTACGCCAGTAATCATCGGATGATAAATAAGCGTTAATCAACTGATGATCCCGGCTGTAAACGAATTTGGCCGATTGCTTGAATAGCCGGTCATTCGGCAATGGAAAGACCAGGCTATCGAGTAACACTGCCGCTAACAATAAACCTAAAATCGGACCGGCAACTCGCCACCAATATTTACCGATATATTCTCTCATTACCAACTCTACTCGATTATCATCATTTTCCCGGATGAACCGGCGCTCCTGATCAACGGATCATACATGCATTCGGCGGCAACCGGAGGCACGGTAAATTCTCCGGCGCAAATAACGCGCGCCATATAAAAATAGTTGAAATCATTGGATTCCCTTATTTTTGCAAACAGCAGCAAGCGATCATCTCTAATATCCATATAGTCAACAGTGGATGACCGTCCCAGTTTATCACTTTTGCGAACATTATCCAATCGAGTATTTTCGATTTCCAGACAGGAAGGCAGAAGATCGTTTATGACGACATTTTCCAGGTCTTTATCCAGCGCACGGGCCGTTATTTTAACCATAACCTCATCACCAAGCTTGAGCGTACTGGAATCTATCGGCTGACCATCGCTGGTGAAGTATTGTCGTCTCACTCGCAAACGCTCGTCGTACTCATCTATTAAACCACTTTGCTTGACTCCGCTCGATTGCCAGTAATAGTAGCAATTTCCCTTGCCCGATATCACAACCTCTAAAGTGCCGTCCCCCAGATCAGGCCGCGCCAGGGTTATACCATCCTGGTTGAACGTGCTAATCCGATCGCCGTTAAGTTTTACCTCGCCGGTGAAATCGGCTTTCTCCTGCTTACCGAGATATTTACCAACGGCCATCAACGCCCAACCGGTAGCCTGTGTAGTGTACCATCTGCTGAAAGTTAATTCGTTCGATATGGATTCGATAAGAGCCGGCACGGATGGATTATCGGGAGCAATATCCAGGAGGATATTGAGGAGAATCGCGTTGGCTCTAAGCGAGGAGTTGAAAAAGCCGCCCGTTTCCGTTGGCTCATCGTTTTGCATATGGATTTGGGTGGGTAAAAGCCACAATGCCTTATCGGGACCCTTCACTTTCGCGATAGCTCCGGCGTACATGAATTTGGCGTAAACAGGTATCTTGTCGAGATTGATATATTTCAATCCGGCGAGAGTCGAGTTATCCAATTCGTTGGCAATAGCCAGCACATAGGCGGCGTAAATACGGTAAACTCCGAAGTTATTTTCCAGCGAGGAGTCGTTTGCTACTTTTTTTAGATGTTTAATCATCCTCTTGTACACTTTTTCATTTATATAATATCCGGCGATCTTGGCCTCGACCATAAAATGCGATGCGTAGATGCTCGCCCAGGCGTAATACTGATGGTATTCACCGGGCCAGTAATTGAAACCTCCTTTGGAGTTCTGCATTCCGGTAAGTTTGGTTATCCCCTCCTCGATATAATAACTCGCGCCTTTCCCCCCGAACAAACCCGGCTCGACGATTTTCACGATATCATCGTAATACAGTATGGGAAATAGCTTGGAGGTAGTTTGTTCGGCGCAGCCATAGGGGTACCGCAGAAGGTATTGAAGGCTGCGTTTGAATTTTAACGCCGGCATCGAGGCTAATTTTAGCTGGTATTTTTGAGTACCCTCGAGCCAGTTCGTGGGAATCTCTATCGTTGCCGGTTTACCTTGTTTTATCGTGCCCGCGCCGTGTTCTATCGCTAAGGGCTGCGGCGGCCTGTTAGGTAAATCGACTACCAGCTCTGAGCGTTGATCGTGTGCCGAGGCCGTAATAGTGAACTTGATATTGCCCGGCTGCTTGCTCGCCCTGATTTTATAATCAATTACACTTTTTTCGTTATTCCGTATGAGCTCCTGTACCCTGCTACCGGAGATTAACTCGGCCGGGCCATCTATGGACATCTCCACTGTCACGACCTCATTAGCGCCGATATTGTTAAACACCACGATTCTAGCGTTGAACTCGTCATCCCCGGTAACGAAACGAGGCAAACTCTCCTGGATAAGAATTTTATCCTTTACGATAATCTCCTCCGAGGCCGAGCCGCATCTGATATCTTTGAATCCAACGGCCATCACCTTTAGCAGGCCGTTGTATTGAGGGATATCGAACTTGATCGAGGCTTGCCCGATGTCATCGCTGGTTACTAGGCCCGACCATAAAGCTACCGGCTTGACTCGTTTGGATATGATAGGGCTAACGTGCCGTTTCTGACTTTCCAGCATCACTTTAAGTCTAGCTCCACCTGCAACACTCAATATCGATCGAGCCGGTTCGATATCGGGGAATATGAACGAGTAGATATCGTAGGGTTTTAGGGATGGTCTCCTTTTGCCGTAGAAGAAATCATACGGGTCGGGAGTTTTGAAACCAGTTAACTGGAGAATACCATAGTCCACCACGGCAACTGTCAACTTGCTGAAAGGCTCGGTTTTTACGCCGATATCGATTTCCCTGTTTGGTTCTATCTCGCCAGGCGTTGTCAAACTGATATCGAGCTTGTTACTGGTGTCGATCACCGTAAGAGGAACGATACCGAACGCCCGCGCCGGCGAAAATCTTTCCAGGGAACCGGTTGCCTTAATGAGTGTAGCCGATACGTATATATTCGGCGTGTATTCTTTTTTGATATCGAGCTTGACCTCGGCCGTGTTACTATCCAGATCGTAAGTCTCGTATTCGAGTACCTTATCTTTTTCGATAGTGAGCAATAGTCTGCCGGAGAACGGCGCTTTCACCAGCAACTTAGCTTTATCGCCGGGTTTATAATTGTCCTTATCCAACTCCAACTCTAGCCTGTCGGGATTTTTCATTGACCACGGCGAATACCCCCAGCCGGAGGCATAGAACTGATCTGCCGACCTGTGATCGGTATCGGGACTCGAGACTCTCAAGCGATACGAGCCATAACTCCCAGGCGTGAAACTGGCAGTCGCCGGTGATCCATCAATACTTATCTTGACCGAATCAATAATCTGTTCCTGCTCCTCCGAGACATAGCGGTAAATACCGTTTTTATCTTTTTTCACAACGTTATGATAAATAATCTTGTAGAACTTCGCCCAAACAATGTCGATTTTCGATGTAGTATCCATTTTATCGATTGCGATAATCGAATAAGTGATATCCTCCCCTACCCTGGCATAGCCTTTGAAATTTCGATGCAAACCGAGATAAGTTCGATACGGATAAACCGGGACGGAGCCATAATCATTCACACCGCGACCGCCTTCCTCCAGCACGGTTGCCGAGGCCATGATCTCCAACGCCGAGGGCGGTGTCAGGTTGGATGGCACCCTGTAATAATACGAGTGATTACCCTGATCATCGAGAATTTCGTTGGGAAGGTTTTTCGTTATCGATGTGAACTTGCGGGAGTTATCGGAGAATATGTAGTCGGGATATTTATCCGATCCGAAATTACTGGTCCCTATTTTAACCTGACTTACGACTCGATTACCTTTACAGGGAGTACCGAACAGATAGGTGCCGTTCACTTTAATTTCGATATCATCGCCAACCGAATAATCATCGCCCTCGATAGTGAGAGTGGTCTTGATCCGATCAGGCATGAATTCCTCGACCTGGTAACTATATTGTCCTATAACCTCATCCCCGATTTTAGCCGCGACTTTGTAAGAACCGGTTTTGGCGAATGAGGGCATATCGATATCGACGGACTCCAGACCATCGTCTTTTGTCGTAAGTTTATAACGTTTGTATTCCATCCCCTGCGGATCATCAATGTATAATATATAGGGAAATTCTTTGGGCAACTCGCCGTTTACCGCCCTTACCACATTCACCAGATGCACCGTCTCACCGGGGCGATATACTCCTCTATCCGAATAGATGAGGCTTTCATAGCCTTTTGCCAGAAAAGGTCTACCCTGGATGTCGAATTCGGCTGAGGGCAATAAGCATTCGGTAAATTTAAGGTACGATAGATCTCCGTCTTTGGTGGCCGTGATCACGAACGGCTCGAAATCGCCCAGCTTTTCGGCGATATTTTCGAACACGGCAACTCCTTCGGAGTTCGTATATCCCTCTAGCAATATTTGGTTATTGTTACTGATCAAATTTACCCGGGCGCGCTTTATCGGCTCTGCTCCCGAAAGCGAGTTGGCCCAGACCATCAGGTAATCATCCGACATTTTAGCGATAATGCCGATATCGGTTATCATTACATTGCGCTGCATGTAATTCCAGCGTTCGTTTTTCTTGCGGATGGAAACCACGTATATGCCCCGAAGGCTATCGCCTGCGATCTCGCCTAAATCGAATGTCGATTGCAGAGGCTCGTTAAGTTGCGAACCCAGGATATAGTCTTTCGAAAATATCTTACGGGAAAGATTGTTGTTATTTCTGCTTCCATAGTAATAATTGTCGCCATTGCCGCCGGTCAGATAATATACGATATTATTGACGAATACCTGTTCGACCTCAACACTGATCTCATCCATATTAACCGTCTCGATTTCCAATAGCCTGTTACCGTTTTTAGGAAGGTAATAGCCGGTGTCCGAGAATTTAATCGACGGTTGAAGGTCTGGCATCTGGATTTGCGTGGAAAATTCCTTTTCTAATATCTGGCCATCCTCTGAAATAAGTCCTTTGCTGATATCAACAGTATAGATTTCACCGGGTTGAAAATTACCGTTTAATACGATTCCCCGGTATCGCTGCTCGACGGCGAAGTTGGCTGCGGGCGTTATGGTGATAAATTCTTCGATCTCTTTAAATGATACCGGATGTGACAGGTCTATTACGATACGCCCTTCTTTTCCTGAGACCTCGGGATAGACGCCGTTTACAGTAAATGGTCGCGCTTTTTGGATATAAATATTTTTCACGTAATCCGCTTGAAGAGGAATATTGCCGTTTATGCAATTTAGTCCTTTTTTCACCGTGACATCGATATCGCCATGGCTTTCATTCGCTTTGAATGCCGTTGAGGATATGACCACCTCTTTTGTCTTATCTCCCCGGTAAATCCCAAAACTCAGATCTGGATCGTTGCGGCGAAATTTGGCCGAGAAATGTTTAATAAGCTCTTTGCCATCCATTGGATAATTAGCGCTAATCGTGAATGTCAGGGCATTCGAATTGTTATTCTCGGGCACATTTATCAAATCGAAATTTATTCTTTCTATAACGAATACCGGAGTCCGAAACTCGAATTCCTTTTTCTCCGATACCCGATTACCGTTGGTATAGGATTGTTTCGTGTCGATTTTCACTTGATATTCTGTCGAGGGTAAAAACGGCTCATCGGGAAAATATCTCAGCTTATCGTTATCGATCCATTTCGCCAATCCCGAAATCGGCGGCTCTATAATAAGCGGGTGATTGGCGGTTAATTCGTTGAGCGAGTCATCAGGCACGAGATCGTTGGAAAATTTAACGGTGATATTAGTAGGCTCGCTAACTACTCCGCGAGGATAGAAAGTCACCACTTTAACATCCAGATCCGTTTTATTGATATCGGTATCGGCTGTCAATATAGCTGCCGACACCATCACCAGCAGCACGAGCACACCGGCTAGCAGGCTCGCCCTGACAGGGTTATTTTCCAAATGAGACACATTATCCTCCTTATGGTTTACTATACAATACGAGCCACGCCCACCAAATATTCCATCGGGCCTACCCATATATAAAGGTAATGAAAATATAAGCGCAATTAAAAGATTTATTAACCCTGATAACTCCCCGCGACCTGATTTATTATAATATCAAGATTGGAAAATGTTCAATGAAATAATTATGAGATATGATATCACTATTATCCGGTCTTTCCGTTCCGTTGCGAAACGCTATTTCGCAATATGGCCTGGTTTCCGGTAGAATACGCATTCGATAGGTGGGTAAGAACTTTTCCAAGCAGCGCTTGCAAGCCAGGAGAGGATTAACAAAAAAGCTTTCAGAGATGACTGCAATAAAATTAATTATACCATCAAAAAAGGCGCCATTACGGACGCCCAGGGAGAAAATGTCTGTTTAGTTATTTTTTAGCCGGTTTCGGCATCGGTAAACGCCGCACACTGTTGGAGCGACATTTCGGACAGGAGCGTTCCTGGACATTGTCCATATCGAACATGCCGGGGTACTCGTACCCGCATTTTAAGCATTTGAATAGAACCTCACGCGCCGCCATCAGGTACTCACCTCCGCTGAATTACGTTTCTCGGCCTGCTTGGCCTTTTTCGCAAGCTCTTTCTTCTCCTCTTCATCGAGCGCTTTCATCGTGTGCTTAATTTCATCCATCGTAACGGTTTTGAGCATATCCTCCATATCACGCATCACCTTGGCGAATTTCTGCCCCTCGGCGGCGGATATCCACTCGAGCTGTAAACGCTCGGGACGGATGCCCAGCTTATCGAGCTTGCTCCATAGTCTATCCATGCGTTTCTGTGTCCAGTGTACGGCGCTGATATAGTGGCAGTCAGAGAAATGACAGCCCGACACCAACACCATCGGTGCGCCAAGCTGGAAAGCACGCAGCACGAATTTTTCATCCACCCGCCCCGAGCACATGGTACGAATCAGACGGCAGGTGGCCGGGTACTGAAGACGCGAGGTACCGGCCATATCGCCGCCGGCGTAGCTGCACCAGTTACAGGCGAACACGACAAGTTGCTTATGCGGCTCGACATCGAGAATAGCCTCGACCTGCGCCATTAACTGGTCATCCGTGAAATGGCGCATGGTGATAGCATCCTGCTGGCATTCGGCCGCGCATGCTCCACAACCGGCACAAGCCGCCGAGATAACAACCGGTAGCTTACCGGTTTTCTTATCGGGAGCTAAAATGGCATTGTACGGACAAACCCGTGAGCAAACACCGCAAAGATTGCAGGCCTCCGGATTTATCTGCGAGGTTATAGCCTCGATTTTGGTTTGGCCCTTATTGAGTAATATGCTGGCCCGGGCAGCGGCAGCACTCGCCTGGGTTACGCTGTCTTTAACATCCTTGGGAGATTCCACACAGCCGGCGATGAATACTCCTTTCGTGGGAGCATCAACAGGTTTGAGCTTGGGATGCGATTCCATGATGAAGCCATCCGAGGTGGTGGAAAGAGTGCATAACTGCTTGATACTCGCGCCATCACGGCGAGGTATAACTCCCTGCGATAACACCAGCATCTCGACATCATGCTGTTCGAGTTTGCCGGTGGTAGTGTTCTCTACGGTCATAACCAGGTTTCCCGATTCGTGATTCTCGACCACCTCGCCGGGGATGCCTCTTATGTATTTGACACCCTCCTCTTTGCTTCGCATGTACAGGTCTTCGAATCCTTTACCGAACGCGCGAATATCCATGTAGAACACTTTCACCTCGACTCCGGGATAATGATCGCATAGTAAAAGCGTGTCTTTAACGGTATTCATGCAGCAGATATTGCTACAGTAAGGATTTCCCCTACCATCACGGGAGCGCGAACCGACACATTGTATGAAGCCTATACTCTTGGGTAGGTTCTGGTCCGTAGGACGAACGAAATGCCCCTCGGTCGGGCCGCCGGCGCATATCAGGCGTTCGAACTCCATACTGGTTATTACGTTCTCGTAACGGGTATAGCCGTACTCGTCATAGTCGGTCGGATCGTAGACATCCATACCGGTTGCTACGATGATAACGCCTACCTCGAGATTCACCAGCTTATCCTGGTCGTCATAATCGATACATTTCTTTTCGCAAACATCCATACACTTTCCGCAGGCGATTGGGTTGTTGCCCAGGCAGTCATCCATATTGAGAATGTACGAGGACGGGACAGCCTGCGGGAACGGCAGGTATATAGCCTTGCGCGATGAGAATCCCTGCTGGTATTCATCGGGTTTGCTGACAGGGCAGACCTTGGCGCATTCACCACACGAGGTACACTCGGTGGGATCTACATAGCGCGCTTTTTTGCGGACGGTGACATGGAAATTGCCTACGAAACCGGAGACATTTTCCACCTCAGAGAATGACATCAGCTCTACGTTCGGATGTCGACCGACATCCATCATCTTAGGGCCGAGTATTCATATGGAGCAGTCCATCGTCGGATAAGTTTTATCGAGCGCCGCCATTAATCCACCGATGGTTGCCTCCTTCTCAACCAGGTAAACTTTATGTCCGCCGTCGGCAAGATCGAGCGCCGCCTGTATACCAGATATTCCTCCGCCGATAATAAGCGCCGCTTTGGTCACCGGTACCACCGCCTCGGTCTGCGGTTCGAGGAAACGCGATCGGGCAACGCCGCTGCGAATCAGGTCTTTGGCTTTCTCGGTGGCTTCCGCCTTCTGATTCTGGTGAACCCAGCTTACATGCTCGCGAATGTTGACCATCTCGAACAGGTAAGGATTCAATCCGGCATCGGCGACACATTGCCGGAACGTGGGTTCATGAATTTTCGGCGTGCAGGAGGCAACCACGACCCTGTTGAGGTTGTGCTCCTTGATCGCCCTCTTGATCTCGTTCTGCCCGGGATCAGCGCATGTGTATTTGTTCTGCACCACCGCGACGACATCAGGCAGAGTTTTCGAATACTCGCTGAGGGCGTCGCAGTCGACCGTGCCGGCAATGTTAAGCCCGCACTCGCAAACGAATACGCCTATTCGCAACTGTTCTCCCGGAATTACTGCTTCAGCCATAATATATCTCCCGGATTAGCTCAGGCATCTTTTATTGTCATAACATAGCATTATATCAGCCATCCAAAGCTGAGGCTATTAAGTTCACGTAATCTGTTATCTCAATCCCCACCCTGTCGGATTCCTCGCAACGCTCCGAGCAGCGGAAATGAATCTGGCATTTCGGACAGGCGGTAACAAGCTTATCAGCACCGGCATTTTTCGCCTCAATCAGTCTGCTCTGCTGTATGCGGCGAGAAACGGCATCGCAATTCGTCCAGTTGGTCGTACCGCAGCATATCGAACCCTTGCCATTATGGAGCATCTCTTTTAACTCTACCCCCGGTACCGAGGTCATCGAGTGACGAGGCTGCTCATAGATTTCAAGATATCTCCCCAGGCGGCAGGGATCCTGGTAGGCTATTTTTAATTCGGTATCCTTGAATTTGAAACTCTCGATGTTTTCATCGACGATCTCGGTTATGTGCTTCACCTCGACATTCATGCTTTCTATTCTCTCCGGGTAAAGTTTTTTCAAGGTGTAAGCACATTCGGGACAGGCAGTGATTATCGTTTTAGCCCCGGTTTCCTCGATTGCCTCGATATTGAGTTTCGCCACTTTATCGAAAGTATCGAGTTTCCCAAGCCAGTAGAGATCGTGGGCACAACAGCGTTCGTTCTCCATAACCACCGGCTCGATGCCGATATGATTAAGAATCTTCACCGTATCTCTGGCTATACTTGACGGTTCGAACTCGAACTCTTTGCCGAAGAAATCCTGGTAGTATGGCAAGCAACCTACGAAATACAGGTAATCACCTTTGGCCTTTTTCGTTTTCAGTTCATTGGAAATCCAGCCGGTGCGATCTTGTTTTAACTTTGGCGAGGCGGCTATCTCCATCACATACTGAAGAGCGCCGCTATGGGATGGATTACCGGTTTTTCCTTGCTTCGCCGCCCGCTCTCGCATATCCCGCATGTATTCGGAGTAGTGAACATCAACCGGACACCTCTGTGAACAGAGCCGGCAAGTGAGACATGACCAGAGCAGGTTATCCGAGGTCAAATCCTCGGCATCGTAAAACACGCCCTCGGCTAAAAGACGCCTGGGAGAATAACCGTCATTGAATTTCGATATCGGACACACCGCCGTACATTTGCCGCACTCGAGGCATAAAAACGCGCGGTTGTTTTTAAGTTTATCTAATACCTCGCTCATAATCTAGGCTATCTCGTATTTAGGTTTTAGATTTAACGGGCTCGGCCCGAGTTCGGTTATCTGCTGGACAAACTCGTTTATCAAGTTGGCCCATACGGGCCCCTCGGCCGCTGATACCCATTCGAGCCTGACTCGTTCAGGTTCCAGTCCTAGCGTTTTAATCATCGCTTTGGTTTTCTCGAATTGATCGACTGCTTTGTAGTTGCCGAAAATATAATGGCAATCTCCGAAATGACAGCCGGATACCAGAACTGCATCCGCGCCCATCTTGAAAGCCTTGAGCACGAACCCGGTGGTCACCCGTCCCGAGCACATCGTTCTTATCACGCGGAAATTAGGCGAATACTGCAAGCGATTGACTCCGGCGTTATCAGCGCCGGCATAGCTGCACCAGTTGCAGGCAAACGCGACTATGTTCGGCACGAAAATGCGTTTTTCGTTCGAGGACTTTTTCTCTGCTGATATTTTTCCCATAAGCTATTGCTCCTCCGCCAAAAGGACATCCATCATCGCGTGAATTTGATTATCGGTAAAATGCAGCGAGGTTATCGCCCCGGAGGGACACCAGCTCGCGCAGGTACCACAGCCTTTGCACAATGCCTGGTTAATCTCGGCCACTTTGTAGCCCGGCGAGGCCATCGTAAAACTCGGCGCGTGATATTCGCAGATATCGACACAGGTACCACAGGCTCGACATAGAGCCGGCTCGACGATACAGGTCGTGGGTTCCAGCTCTACCGTGTCTTTCGAGATGAATCGAGCAACCTTGGCAGCGGTAGCCGACCCCTGGGCAATCGAGTCCGAGATATCTTTCGGACCGCTTACGCAGCCGGCTAAGAACACGCCCTCGGTGGTTGTCTCGACCGGGCCGAGCTTGGAGTTTCGTTCCATGAAAAATCCATCCGCGCCACGCGGTACTTTGAGTATATCCTGAAGCTTCTCGGTGCTCTCCTTATTCGGTACCATACCACAGGCCAACACCACGAAATCAATATCCATGGCAAGCTTACGTTTCAACGCCAGTTCCATGATCTCGAGCCTTTCGGCTTTCTCGCCGTTGCCCAGCACATCCGGCTTTCGTTCGGGAGTATAGCGGATGAATTTAACACCAAGCTCCCGGGCGTGACGGTAATGTTCTTCTGCTTTGGCGCCTACCGTACGCATATCCCTGTGAAGCACCACCACGTTAATACCGCTTTCTCGAAGCCTTATAGCCTGCTTTATCGTTGTCGGGCAGCAGTAACGGGCGCAATGAGCATTGTTTTCGGGTTCGCGGGAACCTACACATTGTATGAAAGCTACGGTCCTGGGTTTTATCCCGTTTATGGTGAGCTCCTTCTTAGAACTGTGAATGATCTCCTCCAGCTCCTGGTTGGTGATAACATTAACGAATTTATCGTAATTGAATTCGTTCCGGGGTTGATAAACGTTCGCGCCGGTTGCCAGTACGATTGTCCCCACCTGGAAATTACCATTAGTAGTGGCAACATCGAAATTACCTACGAAGCCGGTGATCGAGTTGATCTCTGTCGAGGCGAGCACCTCCACTCGGCTGGAGTTGAGCTTCTCGACCATCACGCGCGAAAGCTCGAACGCCGAAAGGTTGGCAGGATATACCCGCGTGAGATTGTTTAACCGTCCGCCGAGCCTTCCCGCTTTTTCCACGAGGAATACTTTGAATCCCTGAGCTTCCAAATCGAGAGCCGATCTCATACCGGCAATACCTCCGCCAACCACCAGCACGCTTTGATTGATGGGGATAGTGTTGCGTTTCAGCGGCTGCAAGTGGCGAGCCTTAGCGACCCCCATCTTCAGTTGATCTTTAGCTCGATATGTCGCCCTGACCGGATCTTTAGAGTGCACCCACGAGCATTGATCTCGGACATTGACCATCTCGAAAAGGTACGGATTCAATCCCACCAATTCGCAGCTTTCCCGGAAAATCGGCTCATGCGTTCGGGGAGTGCAGGCGGCAACGACCACTCGGTTGAGGTCATGTTCGAGTATTTTTTCCTGCATCATACGTTGTCCTTCATCCGAACATAAAAACAGGTTTTGCTCGACATAGGTGACATCGGGAATCGTATTTGCGAATCGTTCCATACCTTCCATATCCAGCACACCGGCGATATTGATTCCGCAATGGCAGATAAATACGCCTACGCGTGGCGGCCCGGAAACATCCAGTTCTTTTATCTCTCGCGGCACTTCCTCAACTCGAAGCTTGCCGACGAACCTTTCCGCCTCAGCGGCTGCTCCCGAACCCTGCGCAACCGAATCGGAGATATCATTTATACCGCCGGCACATCCACAGATATAAACACCTTCTTTAGCGGTATGAAGAGGCGAGCCATAGGTGGTATCGATTTTGAAAAAGCCGTTATCCTCGAGCTCTATGCCGACTGTCTCGGCCAGCTTACGATTCGATTCGGAGGCGACTGCGCCGGAGGAGAGCACTACCATATCTACTAGCTCATGCTTTACTTCGCCGGATTCGCCGTCCTCGACGATAATCGTGATATTTTTATTTTTAGGATCCTCGACGATTTTCGATGGACGACCTCGAACATACTTGAGTTCGGGTATTTCGTATGATCTCCGGTAGAACTCTTCGAATCCTTTACCAGAGGCTCGCATATCGATATAGAACACGAGCATCTCCTCGATATCCGGTTCGTGCTGCTTTACCAGCATGCAATCTTTGATCGCATTCATACAGCAGAAACGGGAACAGTACTGGCAGCCCTTTTCTTTGCCCTCACCACGGGAACCGACACATTGTATGAAAGCAATCCTTTTCGGCGGCTTCTTATCCGAGGGCCTAATGAGATGACCCTGTGTCGGGCCGGAGGCGTTCAACACGCGCTCAAGTTCCATGTTGGTCAGCACGTTCTCGTTCATGGTATAGCCGTAAGCCGGTATTTGCGAGGCATCGTAAACATCAAAACCGGTGGCAAGTATAACCGCTCCGATATCGATTTCGACATCCTCTCCCGTATCATCGTAATTGATAGCGTTCCTGTCACAAGCCTGTGCGCAATGATCGCATACCAGGAAATCATCGTTCAAACAATGGTCTCTATCGATGATGTGAGTATTGGGCACTGCCTGAGCAAACGGCGAATAGATCGCCTTACGCGCTCCCATACCGACCTCGAATTCGTTTGGCACGACTGCCGGGCAATGATCGACGCAAATGCCGCAGCCTGTGCATAAATCCTCATCTACATAACGAGGATGTTTTCTGATAGTCGCCCTGAAATCACCGGCCCGACCACCGAATTCTACCAGTTCGGAGTTAGTGAATAACTCGATATTAGGATGCCGACCGGCATCCATCATACGCGGACCGAGTATTCATATCGAGCAATCCATAGTGGGGAAAGTTTTATCCAGTTGAGCCATCCTGCCGCCCAATGACGGTGATTTTTCGACCAGGTAAACTTTCACCCGGGAGGAGGCTAAATCGAGAGCCGCCTGAATCCCGGTAATTCCACCACCGATTACCAGTACCCCTTTTTCTCGTTTTTTATCCTGGGGCATAGCTTCTTCCTTCCGCTGCTTTTCTTGAAGTTTACCCCTAAGCCGTAACGGCTTTGTTACCTTTAATCAGTTCGAGACCGTAGTCATAGCCTTTATCGAACGCTTTCAAATTCAACTCCTCCGTTCCCGGGGGAACCGAATGTTCTACTCCCTGGTGAAGCGCCTCACGCGATATCAATCCGGTTGTCGCGCCGAAAAAACCCAGCATGACAATATTGAGCACGATCTTTCGGCCCAGGTCCTCGGCGAACCTGGTAGCCGGCACACCGAATGTTTTCACGTTTTTGCCGTGTTGTTCGATTTTTACGAGATCCTTCTCATAACAGATAATCGCGCTATCCGAGATGGTGTCTTTATGCTTGATATAACCATCATTGGAAATGGCGATAAGAATATCCGCGGCCGTAACGTACGGATAGAGCACGCGGTCATCGGAAACTATAACCTGAGCGCTGCAGGCGCTGCCTCGCGCCTCCGGTCCGAAACTCTGGGTAAGGGTCGCGTGCTGATTGTTGTAAATCGATGCCGCTTTGCCGATAATATATCCGCAAAGTATAACCCCCTGACCTCCAAGGCCGGTGATTCTGATCTCAGCTGTTGCCATTACCGCCTCCGTAGGGTTTATACTTATCACCAAACTTCCTGCTCAGCCCTTCGTTCATCGAATCGATGTAAGTTGGTTTTTGAATATCTATGAATTTGCCACATACTATTTTAGTCTGGTAGCCGATATCTACCTCGTTCAAATCAGCGCCGTGTTTTATTATGCTGTTATCGTGATAGAATTTCATCAAGCTCAAGCCATCCCCCAGACGATTCCGTCTGGCATAAAGGGTAGAACACGGAGCTATGACTTCTACGAATGAAAAACCGGGTTTTTCCAGCGCCTCTTTAATAGCCGTGGTCAAGCGTCGAATATGCAGGCATGTCCAACGAGCTACATACGAAGCGCCGCAGGAACCGGCCAGAAGCGGCAGGTTAAAAGGATGCTCGTAACTGCCGTGCGGCGAGGTCGAGGTGTTGGCTGTCATCGGGGTGGTAGGCGCAACCTGTCCGCCGGTCATGGCGTAGATGAAATTATTCACGCAGATAACCGTAATATCGAGATTACGTCTGGCCGAGTGAATGAAATGATTACCGCCGATCGAGATCAAATCACCATCCCCGGAAAACACGATCGTTTTCATCTTGGGATTAGCTATATGGAATCCGGCGGCGAATGGGATCGAACGCCCGTGGGTGGTATGGAACGAGTCGAGTTTCAGATAACCGGCCACCCTGCCGGTGCAGCCGATGCCGGAGAATATAGCCACGTTGTTCAAGTCGTAGCGAAGTTGTTCCAGTGCGGCCGCCAACGCCGTAACCGTCGTTCCCAGACCGCAGGTCGGACACCAGATATGGGGAATGCGATCCATTCGCAACAGATTCTCCATCGGGTGCTCTTTTACTACCTTGGGAGGTGCTGTTTCCAAGCTCATTTGGCGGCCTCCTTTATCGTTTGATAAATATCCATGGGGTCGTGTACCGTACCGCCCTCGTGACCGCAAAGGTAAGTTTTACATTTACCGGCGGCACAACGATCCATTTCCAAATATACCTGCCCCATGTTCATCTCGACCATTATCAGCGAGTTGACCTTATCGGCCAGTTCCCTGATCCTCTTTTCGGGGAAGGGCCAGACCGTAACCATCTTGATGAGGCCGATTTTTATACCATCCTTTTTGGCTTTGGCAATTGCAGGTCTGACCACACGAGAGGATATACCATAAGCCAACACGATAATATCGGCGTTGTCGGTATCCTCTTCCTCCAGCCAGATGATATCATCAATGTTATCTTTGACTTTATCGATCAGGTGATTTACCGCCAGCTTCTGGGCCTCGGCGTTGATTACCGGGTAACCTTTAAAATCATGAGTCAGCCCGGTGACATGGAATTTGTAGCCTTTTCCAACAGGCAGCATCGGGGGAATTTTATCGCCGTTGGTCTCATACGGCCAGGCCTCTCCCGGAGCTTTCTTGGTATAGCGCCGCTCGGTCAGCTCAATCTCCTCCGGTTTGGGAATTACGACCTTCTCGGTCATATGACCGACGCACTCGTCTGTCATCACCAACACCGGCATACGGTATTTCTCGGCCAGGTTGAACGCGTGAATCGTCAACTCGAACGATTCCTGCGGAGAGTCCGGCGCGAGCGCGATCACCTCATAATCACCATGCGACCCCCAGCGAGCCTGCATCATATCGGCCTGCCCGGGCAGAGTCGGCAAACCCGTAGAGGGGCCGCCGCGTTGAACGTTCACCAGCACGGTCGGCGTCTCGAGCATCAATCCCAACCCGAAATTCTCCATCATGAGCGAGAATCCCGGCCCGGAGGTACAGGTCATCGTTTTTAATCCACCCCATGAGGCTCCCAGAATGGCGTTCATACTCGCCAGCTCATCCTCCATCTGAATGAACACTCCTCCCAATAGAGGTATCCGGGAGGCGAACCTTTCGGCTATCTCGGTCGAGGGCGTGATCGGGTAACCGGCAAAAAACTTGCAGCCGGCCGCGATTGCTCCCTCCGCCGAGGCATGGTTGCCATCGAGATAATGAGAACCGGTTAACACATTTTGAGGATCGGCCTTCATTGGGCTGCCTCCTTTTCTCCCTGTTCGATTGTCACGCAGTAGATCGCGAAATCGGGGCAAAGCATCTCGCAAAGATCGCAGTTCACGCAATCATCCGCGTTTATGACCTCCGGCGGGTGGTAGCCTTTCGAGTTGAATTCATCCGAAAGTTTCAAAACACCCTTGGGACAGTACTCAACGCAAAAAGCGCATCCCTTACAACGCTCCTTGATAATGTGCAACTCTCCCCTGGGTATTTTTAGCTTGTCCACATCTAATGGAGTTCTCCAGTATTTCATAGATTTCTCCAATGTCTATAGATAATTCGTTTAACTTTTAATCCGGTTAGTGAGGTTAAAAGCCTCATCATGATGTTACCTGGCATAGATGTCAAACCTCGGCAAAAACCAATGATGTAAAAAGTTCGCCGGCATGATATAAAACCATCCCGAAAAACGTTAAAATAATGATATCACTTATCTAATTGTTAAAGCTCACCAAAGGTGCTGTTAGCTAGGTGCTCTTATTAATCTAATAAAGGCATTCCGAAATGTCCAATAAAAAATAAAAAAACAATAAAATATTCTATGATCGAATTAGATGAGCGAAATATTGTTAGCTCTATTAAACCGGTTGATTTTCCGCTTAGCATAGTTGATATAAAGACTTACATACTCTTTTGTATTGCTTGATCGAATATTTATTCATATATTCTTGAAACTGTCGATAATTTCAGGTATCATACACCTGAAAACGATTTGCTGATTATCATAAATAAAGATGTGAAATATTCATAAGCGAAAACGCCAAGGAAAATCTTAATGAAAGACCCACTTACTCGGCTTACCGACAGAATTCAAAATCTCGGTAATTACAACAGAAAATATATTCACATTATCTCGACCAATATAGAATCATTGATCGCTGCGCTGGAGAAAAAAGGGCGACGCGACAGGGTGCATCTATTCAGCTACTCGATGGAGATACCCGGCGAAATGGACACCGTAATGGAGGTTGCCGAGGACAATAAGCAGAAACTCGAGTTCTTGGGTTGTTATTACGCCATACAGTTTTTACAGATGAACCTCCGCATGATCGATATCACCAAGCTGGAGCTATCCACCAACCCCGATCGTTTCGATGTTTCCAAGCGTTTGATGCTGGAAGCCGGTCGGATGTTCCGTTACCTGACCAAATGCTACATGGAACGACTGCTGAATATATTTTTCGCTGATAAAAATATACCCGAGTTCGTTATGATCAGTGTCGGCACGAGAGCCGACCAGGATGATATCGATCTTGGTATTATCTATCATGGAGAGGGCGACGCCGAATCGTTGAACCGGGCAATCGGTCAGCTTTCCATGGAGATGTTCAAAAAAGCCACCCGGTTGCATTTCCATCTTTCCGAGCATATCGGTTCTCACAGCTTAGCGGCGACTATCGAGGATTTCGAGGATATACTTGAACGCAATATTTACGATTTCGTGATTATCTCGGAGATGCTGGGGGCGGCAAATATTTTCGGCAGCTATGATCTTTACGAGGAGTTCAGAAAAAGGGTCACCGACAGATTTTTTTATTCGTACGGCAAGAAAGAAAACCAGTATCACGAGGGATATCTCAGGGGAATTCTCGGAGAGATAAATTCGCTGCTGCGAGCTATACATCCCGAGGAGGTAATAAATCCCAAGGATGAGGGATTGCGACCTATCAAAAGCCTGCTCTCGGCATTAAAACTGGTTTACAATATCGATAAATTGAACGCCTGGGATATTATCGAAAATCTCAAAACCAAAAATCCGGAACGATTGAACGAATACGAAGATCTGGAAAAAGCTTTGAGCTTTCTCGAATTATTCAGGCATCTCTACCAGATAATGGTAGTTCAAGAGGAGGATATCAATCTCGGCGAGCCGGGTATCGTGGAAGTCGTTGCCAAGATAGCCGAGATATTGGGTTATCAACCCAAAGGCGTCATCTCCGCCAAGGATTTCATGCTGGTTAACTATTACGAACACCTCGAACGGACCATGAAAGCGATCAGCATACTTTCCAGTGACCTGATCAAGCATCTTCACAGGATAAGCGTGTTCAAACCGATCTTCTCCCTTTCCAGCACGACCAAGCTCGGCTACGAGGGAAACCTGGCGCTCGATTTCGCCAAGTCAACGAAGTTTTTCAAAGGTATCACCTATTGGGATGATTTCCTGGAGGAGTTAAAAGACGAGGACAGTATATTCTATGAGGGATTCGTCGATAGTTTCAGGGGTATGCCTATCAGGCTCGCAAAAAAAGTTGCCAGAGTTTACGTATCGGGCACACATATTAACCCCTCCTCGGCGCTAAGATTCCTTGTTATTCTGGGAGAGCGAGCCGAAAAAGAATCCGAGAAAGAAGTTTTTGCCTTAATCAGCAAATCATATATCGATGAGCTGGCCGGTATTCCAGATGTCAGTACCTCCATGACATACATAATAAACGCTTACCCTGAACAGCTAAACAAGTTTTTGGCGATGATCGATAATGAATCGCTGGCAAAATTCAATCATATGATCCAGCCCGATCCGGCCATACCTCACTATCAGCCAATTCATAAGCAACTTCTTATTTTATCGGAGTTGCATTACGATAGCAGTCATTTTTTCAAACGCCATTTCTTCCAGACCTTGAACAAGCACCCGATGTTTATCCGTAACTTGCACAACAACGAGCAGCTCAAGGAAATCACCAGCGGATATTACAGCGATTTGACCACATTGCAAACATTGAAAGAACGCCTGGTGCAATTAGGTGATTATTACGATCTGGAATTCGTGCGTATCAGCTTATTGGCAATGAACGGCGCCTCCTGCGAGTTAACCGATGCCGAATTCACCGAGTTTTGCGATAACTACACGCTCACGCTTCACGGCTATTGCCAGGCGGAGGTACATCTGGCGCTGGGTTATTCGATGCATACGCATGACCTGTTCGCGCTATACGCCACCGGTGGGCACGCCCGGGAACAGGGATTCGATGATGATTACGATATGATCGCTATTCTCGATTCGGAAGACGAGGAGAAAATAGACTACTGCAATAAAATAGTCGGCAAGATGAATTCCGAAATACTCAAGCGCGGCATACTTCCTCATCACAGGTTCGCCGACCATTTCGATTCATATGCTATCAGTTTCGACCAATTGGCCGATCACCTGGCCGGCGGCAGCGAGGATCTATTCGTGGATCAATCTCAATTGCTCTCCTCCAGGATGCTGGTGGGATCGAACAAACTCGAGCAGAAACTTCAGGACCAGATAATAAAGCCGTTCATATTCGACCGGGGCAAAGAATATATCGACTATATGATAAACGAGATCAAATCGCGCCACGCAGTTAACGATGAGAACCATCAAGCGGATATCAAGGAATGTCGCGGTGGATTGCGCGATATCGAGATGCTTTTATTGATTTACAAAACCAAGCATAAAGTCAGGAATCCCCTCTCGCGACGGTTTCTTCACTGGCTTATCAAAACCGAGATATCGCAAGCTGACAGGTTCCACTATATAGAGCAACATCTGAGTTTCATCAAAAACATGCGCGATTTATACCGATTGAAAGTTGCCGCTCATAATGTTATCAATCCCGAATATTTACCTACGGTTGCGGTGAGTATGGGGTATGGCCAGAGCCCGGAGGCCAGTGAAAGGTTATATCAGGAGTTTATAGCCAGGGCAGAAAAAGCTTCGGCAATTATCAACAAGCTCGTGGATGTGGTGAAGATAAACCAATAAATAGTCGTACTATCAGCAGAACATAAATGCTAATCATATGATATCACAGAGATGGTTTGTTTCTCTCTCACCCAATAGTTACCCCGGGTGTTTTGATGAAATTCCAGTTTTAGTACGAAATAACGATTCTTAAAGAGAAAGTAGCGGCCGAATAAAAGTGATGTAAGAAATTCTCTTTATACCGTTTGCATCAACTTTTCTAGAATGGCATCGGTTTTAACCTTATGCTGGGTCAAGCCAACTTGCTCCGGAGTAAGGCCCTGGGCCAGGCCGAGTAGTTGAAAATAATACACGACCGGTACATCGAGCTGCTTTTTGAATTTCCGGCCTTTTAGTATCTGCCCTATGTCGAACTCATCGAAACATGTCGGACATATTAAGCCCATGCAATCCGCTTTTTCTTGCTTGATCGAATCGAGAATATCGAGCACCATATTGTCGGGTATATTATCGGTAAAACATGCCCGGCCACAGCATAGTAATGTTTTCTTGTGATGAATCGGCTCGGCGCCTATCGATCTGAGCAGATTTTCTAATATAGTAGGATGATCGGGGTCATCAACGCGCATTATATGTGAGGGTTTCAGTAAGTGACAACCATAGTGAACCGCTACTTTCAGTCCCTCTAGCGGATATTCCACGGTCTCCTGTACTTTATCGTAGCCGAAATCATCCCGTATGACCGTAACGGCATGGCGGATGTCGATGGTACCTTTGTACTCTTTACCGATCTTAGCCAGCTTCTCGTTAACCTTGTCCCGAATTCCCGCATCGTTTTTAAGCACATGATTCACCTCGGAAAGCGTAGCCGTGCAGCCCGAACAAGTAGTTATGATATCGTGACCGATCTCCTCGGCCAGGCATATATTCCGGGCGGCGATGGCATACCATTTCATTTTATCGCGTGCCTGAAAATAAATCGGATCGGGGCAACAGGTGAAACCCTCGACATCCACCAATTCCAACCCGATATTGGCTACTGTTTGCCTGACAGCAAATTCGAAGTAGGGATATTTGGTGGTCATCATACAGCCGAAGAAAGGTATATATTTCATAATATTAATCCTCGAACAACTTGTTTATTTCATCCACGGGAGCTTTGCGCACAGGCTTCAAGCCGAGTTCATTGCGGCGGCGCTCGGTTACCGAGGTGACTCGAGTGGTAATACCGTCGGAGAGCACCGTGTTCGAAATATTCATAACCAGATCGGGCGCCTTCCCCTCGGCTACGCAGATATTTTTCATGGCGATTATCACGTCAACAGGCCGCACCTCTTGCGGGCAACGCTCGGAGCAGGTATAGCAGTTGGTGCAGTTCCAGATTTCTGAATCTTTACTGATAAGCTCATCCTCGAAACCCAGTAGCGCTTTCAGGATGATAAGCCTCGGATTGAACTCGCCCGAATAAATGCAGGCGGGACAGTCAGCCACACAGGCGCCACATTGGTAGCAATAATTGTGGCGGAATCCCTCGGCGACACTGTTTAACTTTTCCCGAAAGGCGAAATTAATCTCGCCGGATTCGGGGGTTGGCTTAAGCTGGGCATCGCTCATAGGCACCTCTTTGTAGGTTCATAGATGATGTATACAAAAAAATGCAGCAGGCTATGATGAATATCACTGATGAGTGCTGTCAGTACATAATTAATAACTATAACCGATCACCATGTCAACTGTTTTTCAGATACAGTAACTCTGTAACCTATATCGAGGATTGCCGCCTTCCAGGCTAACATTATATCCTTTTTAAGGATGCAGAAATAGATCCATCGCGGATTATAATATTGAATAAAAAGACCCGGCACTTATCGGAAATATAAAAACTTCATTATATCGCTATATCACCCTGAACTGCGAAATCCTTGTTATTCACAATCAGGCCAAACCGCCGGCATATTCGCGGGGCAATCCTCTGGGGTTGGCCAGTTAGGCACATAATCAGGACAATAGGTTATCACATGCATACCCCGGAAATAATTCACCAAGCAGGTAACATCCGAACCGATAACGGAGCAATCACTATTGATATCGGCGGCTGCGTAGAATCCTCCTAACAAGCATCCAGGCTGCAATCCCCGGAAATAGTTCACTAAATAGGTGACATCCGCGCCACTTATAACTGGCGGCCAGACACTCCCAGCCATATTGCAATCACCGGGTAGGTAATCGTAATTTTCAATTGTTTGAGAATCAACGGAAAGCGCCTTGATACAGAAGTTACCGGTTGAATCTCCATTCCAGCCATAGAAATCGAACCATACGCCGCCATCCTTATAATAACTCTCGAACCGGTCAGCCGATGATTCGACTATAGTGCGATAATGCGCACCCAGCAGTACCGGCACATCAGAGGTTCTATCGAAAGGTTGACCGCCCAGCGAAAGGTCGACATAAACATAGAAACCATTGCCTTCTGTCACCAATACCGACGAATCCAATACGATGGTGTGCAATCCGCTATGATTTTCGAATCCCGATTGCGAGGTAAGCTCATCTTGAAGCTGCCTGTCCTCGAATGTATCATAAATCTTGATTGTATACGTAACACTATCGGCGGCGGTAAAGAAACTGACCGCGGTTATACACTCATCACCGTTTGCGACAAAAGCGTTGAACGCCTCGCTGCAATCGGTTTTGGTATCGCGCCAACCGTGGTAATCGTGATAGTAAACATTATCGTATGGCATGAGTTCGACATCCTGAAACGATATGGCTCCCATCTCCGGGTTTCGGCAACAATGTTTATCGTAATACGATATCCAGAAATAGCCGTCGTACCCCCAACCGCTACCCCAGCTATTTTTCACTTTCCAGGCCCCGGGCAATGGAGCTTGAGTTACGAATTCATCATCCCAGCCGACTATCGTAACCGCGTGATTCGGATCGAGTTCACTGGAGGGCGGTTGATAATGAACGTAGTTGGAGATAAAAGAACCGTTATAGCACATACATGTCCCAATCGCGCCATACTCCATCAGTTTCGTTTTTATCAGCTCGATACCGTCTAAACTGTCGCCCAAAGAATACCATTCGATATTATTGGGATAGAAATAGTGATAGCCTGAATCATATCGTAACGGTGGAGTGCTATACGATTGACCGTCGATATCCCTGACCGCGCCCTCTCCTCGGGAAAGATATGCTGAGGTAACCCGGTAATCTCCGCCCTGGTGAACATCCAGACCGCTGCCGTCGGGCGGATCGATATCATCATTATTATGTTCGTTAAAACCATTCCACCAATCCAGATGATACTCGGCAAGATTGGGTTCGCCCGTTTCTCCAATGGCGGCCCAATTGCCCGTCATCAGAAGGTTACTCTCCATGGAGGCCATTGCCCCATGTGTCCAGCAGGTACCACCGGATTGACTCTTCACCGAGGTTACGTAGTTGTTTCCACCGTAATCCCTCAAATCGAATTCTGACGGTAACTGCGCGTATACCGTTACCAGGCAAGTTAATACTACAAGGACTATCATTAGAACTTTACTACTCATAATACACACCTCACTCTTATGTTTATTATAATAAACGATGCAGCATATTGCTGATACACGAAGAATATATATATATTCTTTGCCGAGTCAATGATTTTAGTATTTTCGGAAACATTTAATTTGTTGTTGAATACAACTGGAAATTGAATTAGTATTCAAACCGGAGTTTTACGAAACAATAGTAAATCGATAACGGATTTCTAGTAATTTTAATCATCAATGGTCATATAGATACCGTTGCACTAACAGATAAAATCGGGAGAAATAGATGCAAAAAAAAACACTGGTTATATTGTTAACAATTCTTTTGCTGATTTGCTCCATAGCCGGAGCTGTAGACTATAAGGATCGGCCGGTTAATATCGGAATGATAGTGGATGGTCCCTGGGAGATTAACGACCAGTTCCTCAACCAGTTTAAAAAGGAGATTTTGGATTTAACGGCAGGCGAATTCGATATAAGATTCCCCGTGGATAAAACCATAGTGGGAGATTGGTCGGTTGAATCGATCGATGAGGGACTGGATCGGCTGCTGGCCGATAAAGAGGTGGATATCATCATTACCGGAGGCGTATTGGCCTCGCATCTGGCATCGGGTAAAGGTGATCTGCCCAAACCTGTCATAGCGCCTTTTATCATCGATGAGATAGCACAGGATATTCCCGCCCAAAAAGGTCATAGCGCCATAAAAAACTTAAGCTATATAGCTCCTCCCGATCATCTGGTTGGCGAATTGCAGGCGTTCCATGAAATATATCCATTCGAAAAATTACTTATAATAGTCAACGAACCTTTTTACGACCTGGTAAAGAACAATAAATCAGCGAGAGTTCGCAAGTGGTTCGAAAGCATCAATGCCGGCTTCAATTTCATTCCATCCGGGAAGACGGTTGAGGATGTCCTCGCCTCGATCCCCGAAGGCACCGATGCTGTTTATTTCGGTTTTCTACCTCAATTCGATGATACCGAGTTCAGACGCCTAATGGATGGTTTCATCTCGCGGAAGCTGCCGACGTTTTCTCTCATGGGCGAAATGGATATCAGGCGTGGCGCGATGGCGGCCCTAACCAGCAACAAATACTACAATAGGATATCCCGCAGAACAGCGCTGAATATACAGAGCATATTGCTGGGTGAAAAGCCCGAGAACATACCCGTGAATATATCGAGATTCGAACGGTTGATAATCAACATGTCCACCGCCCGGAGTATAAATAAATACCCGAGTTGGAGCATCCTGACCGAGGCCCAACTAATTGATGTCTCCCGGGAGGATATCGAACGCGTGGTCACGATCGAAAGCGCCGTGGATGAAGCAATCAGGTCGAACCGTGACTTGTTGGCCTCCTCTAAAGATGTGGAGGCGGCCGGACAAAACAGGATAAAGGCGCGTGCCAACCTGCTGCCGCAACTCGAGGTATCAGCTTTAGGAACATTAATAGACGAGGATCGTGCCGAGGCCAGTCTCGGTTCGGCAACCGAGGAATCTATCGCAGGTACGGCTTCGGCATCAATGTTAATTTTCTCCGAACCCGCCTGGGCAAATTATTCCATACAGGGCAACCTTCAAAAATCCCGTGAATATGAACATCAAAAATACGTTCTCGATATCACTTTAGAAACAGTAACAACGTACCTCGATCTTCTTAAAGCGAAAACCTACGAACGAATTCAGGGAGATAATCTTAAACGCACACGCTCGAATTATGAACTGGCTAAAATCAGACAATCGATCGGTGCCTCCGGGCCAGGCGAGGTCTATCGTTGGGAAAACCAGATAGCAACCAGCCGTAACTCGGTTATCGAGGCTAACGCTTACCGCAACCTGGCGGAGATAGCCTTGAACAGAATATTGAACCGACCCAGCGAGGAGCAGTTCACTATCTCCGATATCAGCTTGAATAACCCTGAGCTATTCATAGCCGACAGGCGATTCGTCCAGTACCTGGAAAATCCCTGGTCATTCAAAGTATTCAGGGAATTCATGGTAGAGGAAAGTCAGAATAACTCCATGGAGTTGGCTGCGATAAACGCCGCCCTGGAGGCTCGGAAACGCGCTTTATACTCATCCCGCAATTCCATGTGGATGCCGACGCTGGCGCTTAAAGCCGATTACACCGAACAGCTTCACGAGGGGGGAGCGGGAACCAACGGGGCCTCGGCATTACCGTTTGATTTACCCAAAGCCGATGACACCAATTGGAGCTTAGCGATCAACGCCTCATTGCCCATCTTCTCGGGAGGTGCGAAAATATCCAATATGATTCAAAAATCAGATGAGCTCAAGATGCTGGAATACCAGCGAGAATCGGTTGTCGAGAAGGTAGAGCAACGAATCCGCTCAGCTCTTCACCTGATGGGCGCCTCTTACGCGGCTATCCATCAAACCCGAATGGCGTCCGAGGCGGCAGATAAAACTTTAGACCTGGTACTGGATGCTTATTCGCGTGGCGAGGCCTCGATACTGGATTTGATCGATGCTCAAAACGCCTCGCTTGTCTCGAGTCTTCTGGCGGCCAATGCTGTTTATGATTTCCTGGATGACTACATGAATGTCCAGCGAGCCGTGGGCAAATTCGATTTGACGATGCAAGATAAAGATAAAGAGGATTTTTTAAACAGGCTCGACCAGAGGTACGACGAGCTTTCGAATGATAATTAATGAAATCATATAAATGAAGCGGGAGGTCAGTTTATGATAACGATACAGTTTTTCAAAGTTGGAATTACTATTATTCTCGGGATGGTTGTTTTAAACTGCAGTTCTAAGGAGCAACAAGCCGAGGAAAAAATAAGGCCGGTACGTTACACGGAGGTCTACTCCACCGGTGCCGACAGGGTGCGCGTTTTTTCAGGCGCGGCCAAAGCCGGAGTGGAAACGAATTTGAGTTTCAAAGTATCCGGTACCGTTAACAGAGTGCATGTCAACGTAGGTGATAAAGTAAAAACGGGACAGCTCATCGCCGAACTCGACACCAAAGATTACAGGCTCAGGTTCCAGGAGGCCGAGGCATCTCTGGAGCAAGCCCTGGCACAGGCTCGTAATGCGGAGTCGAACTACGAACGCACCAAGGGATTATATGAAAACCAGAACGCCTCGGTAAACGATCTCGATGCCGCCCGTACTGCCTCGGAATCGGCTGATGCCGCGGTACGTTCGATCGATAACCGCCTGGAACAAGCCCGTCTTCAACTGGGTTATTGCAAACTGGCCGCCCCCGTTAACGGCGCGATTGCCAGGGTACTCGTCGAGGAAAACGAAAACGTATCGCAGGGTAAAACCGTGGTGGAGTTATCGTCAGGCGCCATACCCGAGGTCGAACTGGCCATACCGGAGGTACTCATCTCCCAGATACATAAAAACGACAGGGTAACATTAACTTTCGATGCTATCCCCGGTAAAGTCTATACCGCTTATATCAGCGAGGTGGGAGTATCGGCCTCGAGAATGACAAACGCATTCCCGGTAATTATCAAATTGATAAAATCGTATCCCGAAATTCTCCCCGGTATGATAGCTGAGGCGGCATTCTCATTCGAGGCCTCAGGTGGCAAGGAAAGGTTCATCATACCCTCCGTCGCTGTCGTCGCGGATCGCAGCGGTAGATTCGTATATATAGCCGAACCTGCCGGCGATGGTCTGGCTCTAGCCAGGCGACGAGAGGTAACCGTCGGTGAGCTAACTCCCGAAGGTTTAGAGATATTCGAGGGACTTCAGGACGGCGACCTGGTGATTACCGCCGGCGTAAGTAAAATCAAGGATGGTATGAAAGTGCGCCTGCCGGGCAACATGGAGGGATAGCATGTCTATAACGAAATTCGCGATAGAAAAAAACAGGATTACTATAGTCGCCCTGATCGTGTTGGTATTGGTAGGTATCATGGCCTTCCAGCATATGCCAAGACAGGAGGATCCGGGTTTTACGATCAGGGTAGCTTTCATCCAGACATTTTTCCCCGGAGCCGGCCCCGAACGGGTGGAGAATCTGGTAACCGACAAGCTCGAAAAAGTAATTCAGGAAATCCCGGAAGTGGATTTCATAACCAGTCAATCTTTCACCGGCATGTCGGTCATCTACGTAAATGTAAAAAAAGATGAGATGAACATGAGGCCGATTTGGGATAATCTCAGACGAAAAGTCGATCGGGCGCGCAGCGAGCTTCCCGATGGCGTGGTTGGACCTTATGTTAATGATGAGTTCGGGGATGTATTCGGTCTGCAGCTAACTATCACCGGCGAGGGTTACAGCTATGCCGAGTTGAAAGATGTAGCCGATCAGGTGCGTGATGAGCTATTACAAATTCCCGATGCCGCCAAGGTGGATATTTATGGCGCTCAGGAGGAGCGGGTATTTATCGAATACAGCAACGCTCGCCTGGCCAATATGGGAATCGCTCCGTATCAATTGAAAAACATTATTGAAAGCCAGAATATCCTATTCCCCGGCGGTAAGATAAGCACGGGTAACGAACGAATAATTCTCGAACCATCCGGCAATTTCGAATCGCTCGAGGAACTGAAGCAGACTGTCGTAAGGATACCGGGCAGCAACGAGGTAGTATTCCTCGGCGATATAGCGAATATATACCGAGGCTATATCGATCCGCCCGGTTCCATGATGAGATCATCCGGTGTTAACTGCCTGGGGTTGGGCATATCTTTGCGCGAGGGCGGTAATATAATCAAGCTCGGTGATCAGGTAAGACAGCTTACCGACAGGCTGCAGGAAAGCTACCCGATTGGAATCGAGTTCGATACCATCGTTTATCAGCCGGATGAGGTTAATAAAAAAATAGAAGATTTCACCTCTAACCTGATTCAAGCTATTTTAATCGTCATGGTGGTCATGCTAATATCACTGGGATTCAGAACCGGATTACTCGTATCGGCTTTAATCCCTACCGTTATATTGATCTCCATCGCTTTCATGAACTGGTTCGATATCACGCTCAATACCATCTCGTTGGCGGCATTGATCATCTCGTTGGGCTTGCTGGTGGATAACGCCATAGTCATGGCCGAATCGATTCAGGTCAGTTTATCGGAGGGCAAAAAGCCGATAGATGCAGCAGTCGAGTCCGCCAAAGAACTGCGCATACCGCTTCTCACATCATCGTTAACTACCGCCGCCGCGTTTTTGCCGATAGTGCTGGCGGAAAACGAGACGGGCGAATACACCGCCGACCTGTTTAAGGTGGTCGCGATCAGCTTGCTGGTATCATGGATATTGGCTCTGACACTCACACCGTTATTGTGCGTTACTTTCATGAAAGTGAAATCAAAAGTGAGCGAAAGCGTTTACGATACCGGATTTTACGATTATTACAGAAAGTTTTTGATAGCGATTCTCAAACGACCGGTGCTATCATTGCTGGCGGCAATAGCGATATTCATAGGCGCGATGCAACTTACAGCTTTCATTCCGGCGATGTTCTTCCCGACCTCCGACAGGGCTTTCCTGCGCGGTTCATTCACCCTGCCTATCGGTACGCCGATAGAACAAACCAACATGATGGTTGACCGCATAGAGAAATTCATAAACGATAGCCTCCGGGTCGACGACAGCCGTGAAGCGGGTATCGTTAACTGGGCCATGTTCATTGGAGAGGGCGGCCCCAGGTTTTATCTTTCGGCGAACCCCGAACCACAGAAAGAGGAGCTGGCTTATATCATTGCCAACACTACCTCGAGAGAGCAAGTCGATAGCCTGATTCCCCGGCTGGAGAACTTCGTTCAAGCTCATTTCCCCGATGCCACAACTATCCTCGAGGCTCTCGACTACGGACCGCCGGTTGAAGCTCCCGTGCAGATCAGGATATCGGGCAAAGACCAGGAGACACTGTTTAATATCGTTGATCGGGTGCAGTCGATGCTCGATAGCATTCCGGGCACCAAAAATATCGAAAATAACTGGGGTATCTGGAAGAAAAAGTTGATCGTGAAAATAGACCGACCCCGTGCCCAGCGCGCCGGCGTAACCAATATGGATATCGCAGTTAGTCTGCAATCAATCCTTACAGGGTTGGAGACAACTCAGTTCAGGGAGGATGACAAGGTAATCCCGATTACGCTTCGCGCCGAGCAAACTTATCGCGATGATTTGAACAAGCTGGAAACACTGGATATTTATTCACAGACAACGGGCAGAACGGTTCCGCTTAAACAGGTGGCCGATATTGAGGTGACCTGGGAACCATCCAAAGTAATACGGCGAGATCGGATTAAAACCGTTACGATCAAATCGTATGTCGAATCGGGAGTCAACGCTATTAAAATAATTAACCTTATCGATCCGTACGTTAAGGAGCTATCCGAATCCTGGCCTTTAGGATATAAATATGAATACGGTGGTGAATTGGAAAGCTCGGTCGAGGCTAACGAGGCGATTATGGCCAAGCTGCCTTTTGCCTTCGCCATCATAGCGTTTTTGCTGGTTGCGCAGTTTAACAGCCTTAGACGGCCGGTAATCATACTGGCCACAATTCCGTTGGCGTTAATCGGCGTATTTATCGGTCTGCTAATAACAGGGGGCTCGCTGGGATTCATGACTTTCCTGGGAATTATTTCACTGGCGGGAATCGTGATTAACAACGCAATCGTACTGCTGGATCGAATCAGAATCGAACAGGACGAAAACGGTCTCGAGGCCAACCGCGCCATTATCGAGGCCTCGCAAAGACGGTTGCGACCGATAATCCTGACGACCGCCACGACAATAGGCGGTATGATTCCGCTCTGGTTCGGCGGCGGCCCGCTTTTCAGCACCATGGCGGTGGCTATTATATTCGGGCTGTTGTTCGCCACGATTCTTACGCTCGGTTTCGTGCCTCTGCTCTACTCATTATTTTTCAGGGTTAAATTCAAAGGCTTCGATTATTAAGGAATATAGCTGCGTAAACATACGAATCCACCTCAGGCTTGATGCCATGAGGTGGGTTCGCTTTTTTAGTACGATAATGATAGCGCGTGAGACAGGATAACTTCAGCCTGCCGATACATGGCAGATAATTTTGATAAAAAAATACTGGCAATAAGTATATTCGATTGATCATCACTATTAAGCTTTGGCGCTGTTATGCATTCTGATCAGGCGCCAGAACATCACGGCGAAAATGATAAAACAAAAACCGGTTATCAAGGCGGGCTTTTATATATCATGATAGACTCGAGATCGTATTGAAATAAGCGGTATAACCGTAATATGATATGCAGGCTATTTTCATACAAAATATTAAGCTTTAGGGGAATAAAGCGGAGGATGAGGGATTCGAACCCCCATGGCCTTTCGGCCGGCGGTTTTCAAGACCGCTGCCTTACCAATTAGAGCTAATCCTCCGGTTAGACAAGTTCGTCCAATATTTCGAGCATCCAATATAATCTATCGGAAAAATAAGTTCAAGTTAAATCAGAATTGTCCAGTCTATCAATATAACCGATTATTTATACCGGGCCAGCATCTCTGCGGCTTTATCGGCCTCGGAGGTTCCCGGATAATCCTTAACCACATCCTGAAAATACTGTTTAGCCTTGGTGATATATCGCTGATTGTATAACGACATCCCCAGTTTGTATTTCGAGGAGGCGAAGTGTTCCGATTTTGGGTAGTCTTTCAACAGCCTCTCGTACCAGCTTTGCGAGTTGGCATACGATTTCTTGATATAATGGCACTCGGCTATCCAATAAACGGCATTGTCGGCCAGGGCCGATTTGGCATGCCCCTTGAGCAGTTCCTCGAAACCTTTAATCGCCAGATCGTAATTACCCTTGGTCAAATCGGAATATGCAAGTCTGTACAGTTCCAATTGATCGACGGTGCCCTCAACCCTGGTAGTGTCGGAGGAATCGGCTGGGGTGGCATTATGGGAGCGATTGCTTTCCATAACATTAACGGCATTGTTAACCATCATGCCGGCATCCGCAAGCCTTTGCTCAACCAGGAGCATTCTCTCCTCGATGGCTCCCATACTCATTTTCAACTCGGCGTTAAGACGTTTCTGACCATCGCCGGTTTCAACCAGCATCGAATCGATACGCGCAAGCATAGTTTTCAGGTTCTGATGTTCGCTTTTCAGGTAATCCATATCCAGTTGAACCTCAGCCACCTGGCGACGGGTGGCGCATCCGGAGCCGAGTACCGCAATCGCGAGAACAAGTAACAACCAATATCTTTTTTTCATATCCTAATCCCTCTCGTTTTATTCGACTATCTATGCTTACTGAATATTTAATGCGTAAGTCAAGCCAAAGGTTCGCTCAAACAGAGATTGTACGTAAAAAGAGAAGTTACAGGTTCATTCCCCTTAACATTTAGCAATACTTGTGTCGTTTTTCAGTGTCAGGATGTCGCTTCGCTTTCATCCTGGCATATGCCCTTATCTTTATAATAAAACATATGATTCTGCCCTGATACCTCAGGCTGGAAGGTACGACATCCTGAGGCGTACTTTATCAGCAAGATTTAATGCAAAGATTTCGCGATTTTTACTAACATCCTTTATAAAATTTATGGCACAAAAAAAAAAGACGGCCACAAAAGACCGTCTCTTGAAAATTCGCCAATGGAGTATTGGTTATTCGGAAACTTTGATAAACTCGGCGCGCCTGTTAATCCGCCAGGCAGCTTCATCATGCCCCATCGAGACAGGGCGAGACTCGCCATAGCTGATAATCGCGATACGGCCGGCATCGACACCATAGTTGACTAGATAGTCACGGGCTGTCGCGGCACGTTTTTCACCTAACGCCATGTTGTACTCATCCGAACCACGTTCATCACAGTGACCTTCGATCCTGATAGTGACATTCTGATAATCTTCAGAGGTCAAACCACGAGCGTTCGCAGCCAAAATATCCTGAGCCTCGGTAGTGAGGTTGTACTTATCGTAGTTAAAATGAATCTTAGTCAGCTCCAATGGCGGAGGCGGTGGCGGAGGCGGTGGCGGTTCTTCAACAACAGTCGTCTCCGGGGCCGGTTCCGGCGGCGGAGGTGGAGCTGGTATAGGTTTTGGTCCGCAAAGGCCGAAGATATTCGCCATTGCGGCCATAATTAACAAAAGTAGCCCTAATTTTCTAATCACGGATAAACCTCCTTGATAAATAAGTATTTGTTATTTTCTATCTCAAATTAACAGACCAATCGGGTGACTTACAGGCTCCCCTCAAATTCAATTTCCTTTTGCCGGAGCCGTCATAGTTCATTGTCCACAGGCTGTAAGCCCCATCAACATTGGATGCGTACACCAGATGTAAACCATCGGGAGACCACGAAGGTGTCTCATTCGATCCAATCTCCGTTAATTTATAAGCGTTTTGGCCTGTGATGTCAACAATATAAATATGGAACTGAGAGGCCTCGCGTGAACAATACGCGATATAATCGCCTTTCGGCGACCACACCGGATCGGCGATATAATCGCCATAATATGTCAGGCGACGGGTGTTAATTCCATCAACATCGGTTACATACAATTGTGGATTCCCGGCTCTATCTGAAATAAACGCGATTTCCCGTGAATTCGGAGACCAGGTGGGCGAGGTGTCGATTGCCCAGGAATATGTCAGGCGGCGCATAATTCTGCCGGAGCTATCAAGAAGATAAATTTCGGAGTTACCGGCTATCGATAAAGTAAGCGCGATATAATTGCCATCAGGAGATGGCGCCGCCGCGAAATTCAATCCCTCACGGTTGGAAACCGTATAGATTTTATCTTTCTCGAAAATATAACAGAAAAGATCATGATTGTTCTTGCGATCGGAGGTGAAATATACCCTATCGCCGTTGTGACTCCAGGCCGGCATCTGGTCAAGCCCCGGATCATCGGTGATTTTTATGGGATTGTAGCCGTCGTAATCGCATACATAAATTTCACGGTTTCGGTCTATCTCGGCCGAGTACACGATTTTCGTATCGAACACTCCTTCTTCACCGGTCAGATTAAACAGCAGATCGGCGGCAATGCGATGAGATAATGCCCGATAGTTCTGGGATGATCCTAAAAACTCGTTGTTATAAACCATCTTATCCCGGAAAACATCTACAACCTGCACACCAACGGTATATAACTCTTCACGTTTCTCGATTCTCGCCCGGACTAGCATCTGGGCGCCCAGGTATATCCAGTCATCCAGTTTCATATCACCCTTGGCGAAATCGGCCAGAAAACTCGAATCGGGTACGACCACGTTGAAATACAGAGTGAACATCAAATCATCTATAAGAGTGTTCTTCAAATCATTGGTAAATGCCGTGTCGACCGCTGAGGTCATGTTATCACTTTGTTTGAAATCATCAACAGCCATCGATATAAGCGAGATAGTCGGACCGGCAATAATGGTACCCCTGATCTCGGTTTTTTGAGCTAGTGCAGCCGAATGATGGAAAAGCGATAGCGCCAGCAGGCTAATTAGTATTTTAAATGATACTTTCACAGGGTTACAAATATATTAACGCTACGATAAACTGTCAACTTATTAATCAGGTTCTCATCCTTAATCAAAAAAGAAAGCAGGCATTACCCTGCTTTCATTAAAACTCTATGTGTTGTACTAATAAATATGCTATTCGGTTCCTGAATTATTATCGTCAAATTGCCCCGGATCATCCAAAACCGATACCGGAATCTCCATCGGCGGGGTTTCGATACACCATCTCAGGCCGGTTTGAAGCCCCCTGAAATAATTGACCAGGTAAGTAACATCGGCGCCTATAACCGAACAATCGCCATTGGCATCGGCCGCGCTATACAGCCAATCGGAGTCAAGTTCGTTCCAGCACGAATCGGGTGGCGGGTTGCCCGTGCCTCTGAAATAATTGACCAGGTAGCTGACATCGGCGCCAATAACCGATTTGTCACCATTAACATCGCCTGGCATATAATCGCACTCACCGGTCGGCGAACGGAAAAGAACAGGGCTGAAAACTTCCGCCAATTTATAACCGAGACCGCCCAGCGAATCGCCTGCATTGGATGGCCCTTGCGGCTGATTAAGGCCGTATCCGAGACAGTTGACTGCCTCGCCGGCGAGCAAAGAATCATCAGCGGCTTCCAAAACGAATGTTACGATATGTGTGGGCACATCGGTGTGAAGCCAGGGAGCATCATCGAACGGTTCGAATATTCCCAGCAAAGAGAGCCTGGTTATTCCCCAGAATGACTGGCTGCTCCAACCCTCGGGATTTGGATCGCTTTGCGGATCGAAGAATTCAACCAGAGCCCATTCGCTTATTTGGTTATATACCGTGCCATCAGTATGGCTATGAAATCCGGTTACATATTCATCCATCGCGCCCAGGCAAAGGTGAAGGTCGGCAACGTAGACATCCGGGGAGGTGCTGGCATATACATCAACATCGAATCTTTCTCCAACATAAGCCGTAATCGGCGAACCATCCATATTGCCGTACCAAACCGTTATTCCCTGTACACTTCGGCAGGTGGAGCTAACCGCATCGTTGCCGGGATTCATGTCACCACTCAAATTCGTCGACACTATGATGTTATATACGGTATCCATGGCCGGTGAGAAAGCATCGTTAAATACGATAGTATCCACCGTTCCTCCGGGCATATCGTTAACAGCTATCGAGGAAGTAAACTCGATCATCGTGGAGTACAAAGCCTGTGCCTGAAATTGAACATTAAATGAATTCGTTTCGGTACCGTTATTGAATATCTCGCAAACCACAGTACTCGGTACATCCATCATAATCGTATCGGCCGGGGTGAAAATAATCGAAGCTCCGACATCATCGGTATATGGCTTTAAGGTAACATTGAGATTGACGATGGCACCTTCGGCAACGTAAACATCCTCAACCGTGGTATCCTGGTATTCGGGATGCGAATAGGTGATATCGTACGTACCGACCTCGAAACCGTATAACGAGTAATAACCCCTGGTATCGGAAACATCATTGAGGCTGGGGCTGCTGCAAGAAACCTCGACTCCCACAATCGCATGCAAATCGCTATTCTTTATATAACCGGTTATCTCTCCGAGCGGATCTATAACCGCCGCCTGCGTTTCCGAGGGTAAGAAATTTTGCTTGGTTACGGTAACTTCCAAATCACCTAAAGTAGTCGGCTCCGGGTTGAAAGTAGCGTTACCGTTCGAATACGTATAGGCTGTCAGGTAAACCTCATCATCTTTCATCAGGCAAACGAGCGCCGAGGCTATACTGCTACCGCCGGTATCCTCTACATGTACCACGAACTGCGATTGTCCGAGCATTAGTTCATCGGGATGGCTGACAACCAGTTCGGCCGGCTGAGCGGTCCACATGGGCATTTCCGGATCGCCCAGTAAAGTCAACTCGGTAAATATATATTGCATTGTCTCATCGTTGGTGTAAGCGTCATTCTTATGATCGGAAAAACAATTGCCGACACGGTATTGGTTTTGTTGGAACAGCGAGTTAAAAAATGCCCTATCATAAGCGAAAGACAAACCACTGGTATTTCCCTGATAATACCATCCGTATCTAGAATTGCCTACCAGCGCTACCGAGCCGCCGTTAGTATCGTTCATCATGTGCTCGGATATACATTCCGTGTAATCGTAGGCGTTAGCCCAGCATCCGAGCGAGTAGAAAATACTCTGCCTGTCTCCGTTACTGAATGCATCAACGTTGCCGGTTCCCCAACCCGTATCGTGATTGTAGCTGCCGACACCGATATAGTACTCATTGCAATGATCAATATGATTAACCAGGTTCTGCCCGGCATTCATAGCCGCATTGGCGTTACTCAGATGGCTTCCGCTATGGTCATCATAAACATTCGTCATCGTCCAACTGGAGGGGATATAGTAGCTATCGATATAAGTCTTACAATCTTCGCCCTCGGTATAGTAATCGAGATCGAAACCCAGAAGTGAGGCATTCAAAGCGTAATTCGTCATCGGCGGATCCTGTTCGTACGTTATTACCTTACTGACGAAATTACTCATATCAGAACCGCTTCTACCGGGTACCCTGCCTATATGAGCTTCGGCAACCCAGTCATCATCGAAATCGGCATAGTAAGTATCGTTAGGAATAGCATCACCATCTATAGTCCTAGAATGCGCCGGAATGAGGTTAGTATCGCCACCCAATAGGAAATAACGGGCGCCCCAGGTGGAATAAGCATCCTGCACGAATTGGCGAATTTTCGACTGATTATCGCCCGAATAACCTCCGGTGTAGTAAATCCAGGAGGTGGTTACCAAAGTTGCCCTGACACCTTTCTTGTTTTTCCAGTCTAACAACACCTGATAATAGCCCGTATATGAGGCCGGCGTGATAATTACATAATCATAATCGCCGGAGGCAACGCCGCTAACGAATGGTAGTTGGGAGGATGATTCCAACCTGACGTTCAGTGGATTGATTACCATCCCCTCCACCGTAGAACGCACTTCCTTCTCCTCCTCGGCAGTATATTTCGGCGACATATAATCGCCGCAGATATATCCGTGCTCGCCGGTAATTTTAAGCTCTATATTATCATAGAGTGTCAGGCTCTTTTGAGCGGCTATATATTGCAAAGGAAATACTCTTACAATCGCGAACGCCTGGCCTGCAAGATCGGCCTGACCGAGTAACTCCGCGTTTATTCCGGGGAAAATATCCGAGGATGTATAATACGATGGTTCTGGTTCGACAAATTGAAGTGTACCGCTATCACTGATTTTACCGGCCGGTTGCATCGGAACAATATTATACTCACCCGATAACTCGACCTTGCTCGAGTTAACCAGCTCAACTCCGGTGGCTTTCATACCGGCCGACAGAGCCACCCGTACCACCCGTGAGGGTATCATCGGCGCCCCAACCGCGACAGCATAATCGCCATCCTCAAAAAACACTTTATCATAAGTATCGACATCGCCGAATTTCAAATCCGATTTTTCGGTAGTAATCGAGACTGAATATTCGATCAAATCCTGGCAGTAACCGTAATTCGCCGTAAACAAAATAATTAGAAAACTAATGATTAATGCAGATTTACTTACTGTAATTTGCATTAAATACCTCCCCGTAATTTTAGAAAGATGCAGATGTTATTCCTTGCAGCATTTACCCAAATTGTAGTTATTTTATATCTCGTGCTAAAAGTTGCGTTCAGGTAGAGGTTCCAAGAGCCCCGGTTGAACAACCACTTGCTTTTTTAATATATGATAAGCCATTAATATGTCAAGTTTTAATACCAGCTAGGCTGGGGATGATCTTATCAAGGGAATTGTGTAAATTTGTAATGATTTTCAGATTTTCGGTTATCCAGCACATAAGCGACTATTCCATAAACGATTCGATCAACACTTTTGGCATTAACAAATTTCCTGAACGGTTTTATCCTCCTTTGCAATTCCTCCAGATATCGCTCCAGAGGATTATTGGTCTTTATTTGAGTTCTTTCAGGTTCAGCATATTCTCGATAAATCAGTGTTCGATCAAAGCCGCGAATAAATGATCGAACAGCTTTAGGTTCTTTCAATCGCCATTTGGCCTTGAAAGCTTTCAATCGTGCCTTCAACTCTTTCTCCGTCTCGGCCTGATAGACCGCAGCAGCATCCCTGGTGATTCGGCTGCGGTTTTTACGTTCATCCAGATTCTGGCTGATATTCGACAGCTTGTGGAAGACACATTGCTGTGATTTCACCCGCGGATATAACCCGGCCAGAGCTTTAATCAGCCCCTTACCACCATCGTGAACAACAACCTCCAACAAATGACCGCGCAGACCTCGCTGCTTGAGATCCGACAGAAAGCCCCACCAGTAGGCCTCGCTCTCAGAGCCAGCCAGCATGAAGTCGATAAGCTCACGGCTGCCATCGTGACGGACACCGTAGGCCACAAGCAACACCTTCTTCACCTTAACCGGAGAGGTTATCTTCACCCATAAACCATCCAGATGAATAAAACGATAATCATCGCCCAAAGCCCGACAGTGGAAGCTGCCAACCTCATCGTTTAATGCCTTAACTACGTTCGAGACAGCCTGGGCGCTGATGCTTTCACCATAGGCCCGCTTGAACATCCGTGCTGTCTTGCGGGTAGAATGACCAAGCAGAAAGCCCTCTAAAATCAGCCGATCCAATAGCTGCGAACGCCGTTTGTGCTTCCGCAAGACACTCGACTCAAAGCTGCCATAACGCAGCCGGGGAACCTTTACCTCCTCTAACCAGCCGTATAAACTCAGCAAACCCCGACGGTAATAACCATTCCGATAATCCGCCCGCTCCTCACTCCGCTCATACTTTCCGCAGCCAACCGCTATCCTAAACTCAACATTCAACATCCGTTCCAAATGACGGCGAGCATGCTTCAACACCACACCCCGAACATCCTCCTCCCAATAACTCTTGACTCCGGCAAATACATAACCTACATTTTCATCAGCAAACCTAAGTGGTTTCACGGGTATATCCTCCTTGAAGATTAGCGTTTTCTGCTGGATATACCCGTAATTCTTTAATACATCAATAAATACAAATTTACACAATTGAATTTACACTAATCTGGGGATTAATGATTATTAGCGCCTCGATCATCTAATAAATTAACATATTATTCAATATTATATTAATACTTTATAGTATTGTATAATAACAAGTTATCGAATCTGAGACTTATTCTCAATACAATCTGCATAATTTTTAGAAACTTTTCTGTTGATCATCCGAATATAATTTATATAATATGACCGAACAGTCGGTCAATTTAAAAGAGGAAGATATGACGCCACGTAAGGTCGATAAAGAGGAAAAAAAACAACATATAATGATATCGGCGATAAAGGTTTTTGCAGAAAAAGGATTGAAAAGCTCTAAGATTGCCGATATCGCCGCTGAAGCGGGAATCGGTAAGGGGACTATTTACGAGTATTTTAGCGGGCGGGATGAGATATTCATCGATGCTTGCAACCAGATGATCGCGGACATCACCAATGATATCAAGATAGTCGCGAATTCCGATCTCCCCCCTATGGAGAAAATTCGCGCTATGACAAAGACTTCGCTGGAGTTTTCAGATAAATTCACGCCGGAGATGTCAGCCTTCATCACTGATTTCTGGGCCGAGGGTATTCGCAACCAGTATCAACCCGAAAAAGGCCTTATCGATATCAAACCGATATACGATGAATTGCGCGAAACATATAAACGAATCTTGCAGGCTGGTATCGACTGCGGCGAGTTCCGCCCAATCGATACGCATATGTTCGCCTCGGCAATAATCGGTATCATTGACGGTTTGCAGGTACAATGGGTAATAGACCCTCGGACATTTCATTTTCAGGAGATGGCTGACACCCTGATAGATTTATTCATAAACGGCATAAAGAATAATGGTTAACATGGAGGCATAAATGACCAGAACCATCATTTTAATATTAGCGAACCTGATTCTTTTCTTCGGAATAATCACAGCCCAGGATCAAACAGCAAAAGCGATCGTTGATAAAGTAAACGAGTTAGTTAATCAGGATCAGGCCAAAGCCCTGCTTAATATGACTATTACTACGTCCTCGGGCAAAGAAAGAACTTTTACATATGAGTCATACTCCAAGGATAAAGGTGAGAAAAATCTGATCAAATATATCGCTCCCAGCAGGGTGAAAGACCAGGCGGTGCTGATGCTCAATAACGCCGATGATATCTGGTCGTACTTTCCCCGTACCAACCGGGTAAGAAAGCTGGCAACGCACGCCAAGAAACAAAAATTCGAGGGCAGCGATTTCTCCTATGAGGACATGGGTTCGGGCGATTCCTGGCTGACGGATTTCAGCCATAAGCTTCTGGAGGATGGCAAGGTGGATGGCAAAGAATGTTTCGTTATCGAGATGACTGCGAAAGACGAGGCGGAATCCGGCTATTCCCGCGAGGTGATGTGGGTCAGCAAAGAAAACTACTTCCCCCTGCAGTTAGATTACTATGATGAGAACGATCCATCCTACCAGGTCAAGCGTTTGATATTTTCCGATATAAGGATAATCGAGGGCGTGCCTACCGCCATGAAAATGGAAATGCAAAATCTTCAGGATAACTCCTCGACTTATATGGTATACGATGAGATTACGTACGATATAAAACTCGATGATGAGCTTTTCACCGAAAGAGGCATGAAAAAATGAAACTGTATATCGTAATGATCGCTACTATCCTGTCTGCTGTCGGCTCCCCGATATACGGCCAATCGCTGGAGATATTCGGGTATTTCGAGCCTCAGTATATGGGCGTGCAGTATGAGGATGAATACTCGCAACTGTTTTCCAACAAGCTAAGAGTCGATATGCAATCCGATCTGGATGAGGTGAAATTCGCCGCCAATTTCGATTATATAACTTATGGTGGCCGAAGAGACTGGGATCTGATGCAATACATCCCCGAAACTATTCGACAAACTGTCGATAGTTCGCAGCTCGATTACTTTACCTATGATTACGATGACACTATTTACCTCGACAACGCTTACATGAAATTTACGAAATCGATATTCGATATCACACTGGGAAAACAGCAAATTTCGCCAGGAACCGGTTACGCCTGGAACCCGACCGACCTGTTCAACAGTAAGGACGCTATCGACCCTACCTATGAGCAGCCCGGACATTCGGCGATAAGAGTTGATGCCGCCATTGCTCCGAAATTCAATACCGTATTGATTTATTTCCCCGAGGATGACTGGAATAACTCAGGCAAATTAGTCAGGCTAAAAAGCGGCATATCACATTTCGATTTCAGCCTGATCTATTCCGAAAAGCAATGGAATCTCGGAGATTATATCAACGATATGCCCGTAAATGATATCCGTCATATGTATGGCGGTGATATCGTAGGCGAGCTTCTGGGGCTTGGCGTATGGGCCGAGTTCGGTTACAATACGCTCTCCGGTGTTGATGATTTCAAGGAAATCCTCGCCGGCGCCGACTACACTTTCGATAACGAACTGTACGTTATGGCCGAATACTATCGCAACGGGCTCGGTAAATCCGAATACGAAGAATACGATCTCAATGACTGGCTGCGGTTTCTCACCGGCGAGATCAGGACAATATCACGAGATAACCTCTATCTCTATCTGGACTACCCCGTGACCGATTATATACATCTGAGCAACTCGTTTATAACCAGCTTATCCGATCGTTCGATCAGCCTGGTACCCTCGATGAATTACAGCATGTACCAGAATATCGAGATGGATTTATTCTTGAATTTCAATCTCGGCGAGGATAGCAAGGCGTACTCGGTCGAGCAGGGTTACAGCGGAGTTTTAAGATTTAAAGTTTTCTTTTAGCGTAACGGATTTTAGATAAACAGGAGATATATAATGCGCGAAAAAATACTATCCAGATGGGGAGAATTATCAGCCGGTCATTCCTGGAAAATTTTCATCATTTCGATCGTAATAGCCGTGCTTTCGGTTGTGATGGCCTCACGTCTTTCGATCAAAATGCAATGGTCGGATTTGATGCCCAAAAGCGATCCAATGGTTCAGGAGTTCGACAAAATCCGCGAGGAATATGTCGGTACGGCCAACAGTATAGTCGTAGTAGTGGGTGACCAGGATAAAACCAAAGCGTTCGCCGAGGAGATCGTACCCCATATAAATGCGCTCGAACCATATGTCAAGCATATCAATTATAAGCTCGAGGAGGATTTTTATAAAAAGCATGGCTTAATGCTGCTCAAAACAAAAGACCTTCGCAACATGCAAGAAAACAATCTATTCTCCGATTTCAACCTGGCGGGCTATCTCGAACATACCAATGACAATTTCGAAGATGTTTATATCGGAGATGAAGAGAGTTTATCGGATAAGGAAAAAGAGGACGGCGCGGTTGCGGGTCTTGATGGTTTACAATATTTTATTAACTCGCTCGATAGCTATATAGAGAACGATCAAAACACCATGACCTCCCCTGCCGAGACAGCCAACATGCTGTTAATCGGCGATCCTTATCTCATATCATATGACAAGCGCATGCTGTTGATAATCATCGATCCGAATTTCGATATAATTGATGTCGATAAATGTGTCGCCTCTACCGATACGATACAAGCGTTGATCGACAATACGCTCGAAAATTATCCCTCCCTGTACGCTGGCTTGACAGGTACTATTCCATTAGCCAGGGATGAGATGGTATATTCCAAGGAGGACATGAGCAAAACCTCGATAGTTGCTCTCATTCTCGTGCTAATATTGTTCATCGTTGCGTTCAGGTTTATTTCCGCGCCTATTTTGGCCGGCTTGAATCTCATGTTAAGCGTCATGTTCGCCGCCGGTATGATCTCGCTGTTCGTAGACAGTTTGAACATGATGACCGCCATGTTCGCCGTAATCCTGATTGGACTGGGTATCGATTTCTCGATTCATATTATATCACTATTTTACGAAAAGCATGCTGCCGACGAGAATATAGCTTCCACACTGTCGGCTGCTCTGGCTCAATCGGGCGCCGGCATTGTCACCGGGGCGATGACAACTTCAGTGGCATTTTTCAGCCTGATGATTTCCCATACAAAAGGCATATTCGAGATGGGGCTGGTATTGGGTGTGGGCATCATATCGGTCATGTTGATGACCGTATTTTTGCTGCCCTCCTTGCTGGCAATAAGAGAGAGGATTTCGGGAAGAGTTTTCGATTCTAAAAAGATCAGGCCGGTCGAATTCTCATTCCTCGGTTCTATCGGTAAATTCATCGGGGAAAAACCTGTTATGACATTGGTCGGCTCGATCGTCGTTTCTATCATCCTGCTGATATTCGCGCTGGAGGCTAAATACGATTATAATTATCTCAACATGGAACCCAAAGGCATACCCTCGGTGGCATTGCAGGATTCGATGCTTGACGCATTCGATTTGAGTCCCGATTTCGTTATGGTGACCTCGACCTCGCTTGACAGCCTGAGGCGAATCGCGGAGGATGCTAGGAAGCTGCCCTCCGTGAGCATGGTTGAAACTATTACGAATTATTTACCCTCGAACGAACAACAATCGGTGCGAACGAAGTATATCGAATTGGTTCAAAGTCAAATAGACAATTCTACGAAATCAAAGCCGATTACCGAAGGGAATATCGGGCGAATAGTCGAGCAGTTGGAACGTCTGGATATGAACATATATGAGATGGGTCAGATGGCTTTCCTGGGCGGTCAGGATAAGGTTGACTCGAAATGTAAGATGATAATAGGCGATCCAGAAAACGAGAAAAGCCGGAGTATCATTTTAGAATTGGCTGATAAATTAAAGACTGCTCCCCGGACAGTAATAAAACGACTGAATGATTACCAGGAACAATTCAAACCCAGGATGAAAGAACTGGCCACCGGTATGGCCAACAGCGAGGAAATCGATTTGACTATGATTCCGGAGCATATCAAAAACAGATATGTAAATGAAAAAGGCGATAGATTCCTGCTGACTATTTTTCCCAAAGAACAAATATGGGACTATAAATTCCTGGCCAGGTTTACCGATCAGATGCAGCGTTTGAGCGAGAGTATCACCGGCACGCCGCCACTCATGCTTCGCCTCGTGTACCTGATTGGCGAGGACGGCAAATGGGCCAGCCTGCTGGCATTGGTGGTCGTATTTTTGTTGCTATGGGCAGATTTCAGGGAGTTCAAGCTGGCTGTAATCGCTCTGGTTCCTCTTATCACCGGGGCTATCTGGATGGTTGGCTTGATGACCTCATTCGGGCTCAAATTTACGATGGTAAATGTCATGGCTATTCCTATGATAATCGGTATCGGTATAGATGACGGGGTGCACCTGATGCATCGCTTCAGAGTCGAGGGCTGGAATAACTTAAAAGCCGTGCTGGGCAGCACCGGCCGGGCGATACTGCTAACCTCGCTGACCACTATAGCCGGATTCGGTTCACTCATGATGGCAAAATACCGGGGTTTCGCCAGCCTGGGTTCGCTTTTGGTAATCGGCGTAGCCGCCTGCTTCATGACCTCGATAGTGTTTTTACCATCACTCGTGAAATTGCTTAAGGGTCGCAAACTACAGTAGCAAGACGATGATTGCTGGTTAGAACAGCCGCCGGTTAAATCCGGCGGCATAGCTATGGATATCCACCATTAAGTAAATATTTTCACAAAGTATAATGTCCTTTGCATATATAACTCCCAGCTCCAGTTTATGAGCTCTTGTACTATATCCTTAACATCCAGCTAAACAATACTTTACATATAGCAGGAATTTTGCTCCAAATTGGCATGCCTTTTGTGCAATGTAATATAGGAGTATAAATGCTGCCAAGATTAACGGATGCTTTTTTCCTCATTCTCTTATATGCTGTACTCTGTTTTTCGACTGCTCTGGCTGCAGCCCCGGCGCCGTTCGTTCTAGATGGTGTAGTGCTAAACGAGGATAGTCAGCCGGTAATCGGCGCGGCGGTATTTCTTAAAATCAACAATCAGGTTATATCCGGCGCCTCCACTGATACCTCGGGCTTATTTACTATTTGGGGCGTTGGGGATGACTCGACGAAAATTGACCTTGAGGTATTAGCTATCGGATACGAGAACATCTCGCGGCCAATTGATCTCTCGGCCGAAACCTCGAATATCGTACTATCCTTGAAAACAAATCCGGTTCGAACCTCGAATATAATCGTCACGCCGCAAAAACAACCTCGATTTACCGATATGGCGGTAGATAACAGGGTCATCATTTCCAATTCCAAGCATTCGCTTATAGGAACCGATCCCATCCAGGTAATCAAGCAGCCCCAGGTGGCCAGATCGGGCTCCAATCACTCCTCGAAAATCAGGGTCAACGGCAGCAGCCCCAGGTATTATATCAATGGATTCGATATAGGTTACGATCCGAATCATTATGGTATGTTCACCATAATCCCGGCCTCTATAGTCGACCAGTTGAAATTCTATCCCCAGGGTACTACCGGTGAATATCCGCTACCCAGCATTATCGATTTAAGCACACGATCAAGATTCGAAAAACATTCGGAGGGCGAGTTTAATTTATCATTTATCGAGGCTACAGGCGTGTATTCGGCCGGTACGGATGATTTCTATATCATATCCTCATTAAGAAAATCAATGCTGGATAAGCTAATAAACAAAATCGACAATCAGACTACGAACAAGAGGTTGCCACCAACCAATTTCCAGGATTTTTTCATTTCAACCGGAATTAAATTTTCCGAAAATTCCTCGCTCTGCCTCGACCAATATTATGTCCGCGATTATCTTTACTACATTACGGATCGGACTAATGCCAATCCAAACGGACTGCAAACCTCTCAGGAAACCGATGATACATTCCTGGGCTTGAGATTCCAATCACTGTATGATAACAAACTGATAAAAGTCGGATATGGTATCAGGGCGGGCAAAGAAAATTATATGGCTAAGCCCAATAGAGAAATACAAGAAAACGAGTTTTTCGTCGATCTCGATTCGTACCACGAGATACATCAGGGTATAGTTCAAATCGAGTTCATAAATCCAGACTCGAGACTGGTGATAGGAAATCGTCTCGAGGTGACATCCAAACGCGAGGTTTATCTGAGACAGCAAAACTGGAATTTTTTACCCCCCGATTATATCAGTGATAATCCTTATATCTATCAGAATGAATTAAACCGGCTATATGGCGATTATAAAGATTATCAATCCGAGGTAAATAACTCTTCCTTCGTATCATATGAGAAAATAATCGGGCGATTGAAAATCGAATCGGGAATCAGGTCGGAATATTTTGGTAATTTATCCGAGAGTAACAAGCTCTCATACAGGTTTACCATGAAATACGATTTTAAGCCTGAATACCGATTAAAGCTGGCATATGGTACTTACTCCGAGAGCCCGCTTAACAGGCTTACCGAGCCATACCAGGTATTGATTCATGATTTCAGGGAAAGTCTAAAACCGATTAACATCCGACTATTATCGTTGAATCTGAATCTAGGGAGTGTAAGTATCAACCTGTTCGATAAAAGAATTCATGATATGCCGGTACTCGCGCCTGATTTCGATATGATCGGACAGCAATCGTTTTTAACCATGCAATCTCTCGATAAACTGAAATTCTACGGCGGCGATATAGGTTTCGAACTGGAGGACTTTCTTGACAATAAATTATCACTCGAATTGTACTACGGTTACACGCACGCCAGAAAATACACGTTCGGCACGACACAGAAATTTAACCTGATATCTCCGCATCGGTTCTACGCCCGGTTCGACTACCGCCTGAACAGCTTCATCTCATTCTCCTCGGAATTCAATATCAGATCGGGATACGCTTATACGCCCTCATACGGTATATTCTCAGCCGGTGATTCCGCTCCCTATAATCAGGGTTATTTCTCTCGATATCTGGCATTGGAAAACACCGACCGGTTTCCTATCAATTTCGATATCAATCTTTTCATGGATATCAAATTCTCGAGTTTCGAGCTATATATCTGCGCTCTGAATGTGACTGATCATGATAACCCGATAATGAACACCAGCGATGGTTTCATATATGATATGGGCATAATTCCCAGCCTCGGGATAAGGTATTTATTCTAATCGATCTCACTTTTCCATTATTTAAGCTTGTGTTATTAAGAATATCGAGATACAATCCGATTGTATTCTTTAGGAGATGCTATGAATATATCGGGAGTCGAAATAACCACGCATATCAAAAACCACCGGTATTACTATATCCTACTGGGCTTGATAGTAATGTTAAATCTGCCGGTGTTCAAAGACCTGATATATGATTGGTATATCAACGATAACTACTCGCATGGTTTCCTCGTTGTCCCGATCTCGATATTCCTACTATATCGCAAACGCAACGAGCTTACATTTCCCGCCCCTGTATGCAAATTCGGTTTACTGATGATAGCTGCCGGTTCTCTGGGATTCATATTCGGTGTGGCTGCCAGTGAGTATTTTACGACCCGTTTCGCGCTGGTCCTGATTATCACCGGATTATCGCTATACTATCTTGGCGCATCTAATTTCAGGAAAGTCTGGTTCGCGTTTTTCTTCTTGATTTTCATGATACCGATACCGGCTATAATCTATCATTCCGGCACGTTACCTATGCAGCTCTTTGCCACCAAAGCCACTCATTATTTTTTGGGGATAATCGGCGTGCCCTGCGTTCGTCAGGGTAATATCTTATACCTTCCCGAATACACTCTGGAGGTAGCCGAGGCTTGCAGCGGCCTTAGAAGCCTGGCAACACTGATGGCACTGGGAGCGTTATACGGTCATCTAACTCTGCCCGGCAAAGTTCGGCCGCTTATCCTGTTTGCTTCCACCATCCCGATAGCGATTGTTACCAATATAATCCGCTTGCTGTTTACGGCCGTTGGAGCGTACGCTATCAGCACCAAACTCGCCGAGGATTTCCTTCACGAGCTTTCCGGCATGATAGTATTTTTCACGGCAATGATAATGATGTTTATATTAGGAGCGATATTAAAATGGCCCGGAAAACATTCATCGGAATAGCTATCGTACTGGTAGCTGTTTTCGGTTTCTCATACGCTGTCAAATTTATCGCACCCGCCGGTCATGAGGTCAGGGACTTGAACCAATTCCCGACACAGTACCAGGGCTGGAATGGCAGGGTGGATGTTATCGAGCAGGCTACTCTGGATATGCTCAATCCTGATCACTTTTTCAATGCCACCTACGCCAACAGCGCCGGCAACCGGGTTCAGCTATTTTTCGACTATTTCGCCCGCGGCGGCGCATCCTCCGGCGGTGTGCATTCACCCCGCAATTGCCTGCCGGGTTCAGGATGGGCAATACTGGGTTCTGAGCCGAGGCAAATAAATATCAATGGATATATCATTAACGGCAGCCGCTTTCATCTCAGGTTGGGCGAAAACAAGCAGGTGATGGATTTCTGGTATATAACTCGTCGAGGCGAAACCGCCAACGATTACAAATTCAAGCTCTACACCATGCTCAGCTCACTCACACTGCGCCCCACGGATGTCGCTTTCGTGCGTTTCGTTGCCGTGGATAATCCTCAAAGCCTGCAAGCGCTGGATCATTTCGAGAAAGCATTCGTGCCGGTTATTTACGATTTTCTCCCGTTTAATAAGTAAAGAACTATCTGCTATAACTCTGTTTTTATCTTATTGTTTTTATGATATGATTGTCAAAACCGCAGGGGGGTTGACCTACTCCTGGTTCATCGTAGATCAGGTTCATCCAGAGCGATAGCGAAGGGATTAACCTGATTTTATCTTGCGGCAGAGTGTAAGTCTAACCTCTCCGTTTCTCTTTGAGGTGAAGCTTACCTACGGGACTCGTATACTTTTTTAAGATAAAGTCGCCAAAACCGCGGGGATTTTGACCTACTCCTGGTTAATGTTATTTTGTATCTGGTTTAATCTGCATTTTGTTAAATAATGATTTGTCCTCACACCGTTTATTAGTTCATGGCGAAGAGTTAGGCCAAGATACTTTTTGGAAAGTAAAAGAAATTCCTTATCCTCCTTCGTAGTATTACCATCAATTAGTGGTACCATATCAAACAATTTTAAATAAATTCTTGACAAATTATCTATGTAGTTGTGAAATTGAATATTATTCCTATTTTGATAAAGCTTTATAATATTCATGCGGAAATGTTTTATTGAGCTTGGAATATTGTTTATGCTATAATATTCAATTATTTTATTAGCATAAAGATAGAATTTTATTAGCATCTCATGGTTAACTAAGTTATCAGGGTTTTTAGGAATATCACTTTTTGAGTAATTATATACGATATCATTTATACCTTTATTAAGTGAAATACTAAAATCGTATCCGCCATCCTTCATATCGCAAAACCAATATACTCTATAATCCAAACGATCGATCCAAGTACTATCATTATTTACAAACCTATTAACAGCCCATAAAACAAAATCACAACACTGTATACCTGGATTATTTTTATCTGATATTATCAAATTAACTTTGGGGAAATAGTTAGGCATATAAGGTTGATCATAGGTGGTTAGTATCAAATCATTCTCAAGTTCCTCTAACCATCTATTTAAAGATTCATTACTTAAGCCATCCCGCCTTTCAAAAATAATATCTACTTCATTTATAGTATTTAAAGCTTTCATAGAACTCAACTTAGAGGATAGTTTTAATAATATATTGGAGTCGTATTTTTTCTGCTTCATGATTTTTAGATCAAAATAATTTGAGTAAAATTCTCCATCTATATATTTGCTAATTTGCCTACATAAATGTGAGTGACCATTTTTACTATCTGCTGATGCATGAAAATAATTTTTCGAAATAGTCCTTTGGTCGAGATTATTATTATAAGAATCTTTATCCTGTTTTAAGCTATTAATTGCATTAATAATTAGTTGATCTGTCAACTTATTATCTACAACTAAGGCCCCATAACCAATATAATTATTAGGAGGCGAAAATTCACTCTCATCTAGATATATTGTTCGCAATATCTTACCCTTTCTTAGCAAAGTTAAAATATCTTTTACAACATTATTCCACTATTAATTTAACCAATATCTGCTACAAGTCAATATTACAGCTTACATAACTCCAGTGAATAATATATCAACAAAAAAACCGCCCGGTTAAAGGCGGCTTTGAACTAATCTGATCAAGTAATCTATTTAACCTCGGTCGGCTCCATTCTCAGGTAATCGGTGGTTCTCTCTTTCTGATCGAGATCATCCCACACGCGCTGTATTTGCTCGATGGTGTAACCGGTCACCTTGGCGGTCTCCTCCAGCGAAACACCGTTTTCCTTGGCATACCAGATCGAATCCATGGTTTTGAATTTCAAACCGAAGAAGAACTCCTCCTGGGTCTGCTCATCGGGATAGGTATCGGTGGTAGGAGTACGCGAACGTATACCCTCGGGCACGCCGAGATACTCGGCAAGCTGGAACACCTGAGTTTTATACAAATGAGCTATCGGCTTTATATCAGCGCCGCCATCGCCATATTTGACGAAAAAGCCCTGCATATGCTCGTTCTTGTTACCGGTACCGATCACGGCATAGTTTAATCGCTCGGCATGATAGTACAGTGTCAGCATCCTGATACGCTGTTTCATATTCGAGGCGGCTACGATCTGCAAATATTCTTTTACCGGTAGACGTTTGGTCTGGGGCTCGCCTCCGGGAGGCGTAACTGTCAGGCGAAATACGTTAAAACGGCTTTTCTCGAGGATATCCGTCGGCAACACGATCTTGGCTTTCCAGCCGTGTTTGTATTCGGGGAACACGCGTGCTATAGCTTCATCACGACGGGTGTAACAACCGGCGCCGGTAAGGCCATCTGAAATATCCTCAGTGATATAATCATAACCGAATGTGCTTGCCAGTTCCTTGCCCAGCATCGCCGAATCGGGTGAGGAATCCTTATCGGGCAAAAGAACGCCCAGCATTTTATCCGAGCCGAACGCTTTGGAGCATAACGCCGCCACCACGGCTGAGTCGATACCACCTGAGGTGCCAATTACGGCGCCGCCGCGTTTCATTTTTACATACACTTCTTGCTGCAGGAATTCGATAAGTTGCTTCGTTACTATCTCACAATCGATATTGAGTGAGTCCAGAGTAAAGGCCATTATTTCACCTCTTTCTTAGAGTGATTTTCCACCAGTTTGAATTTCTGTATTTTTCCCGAGGGTGTTTTGGGAAGAGTTTTCACCTCGATAATTTCTCTCGGGATTTTAAACGGAGCCAGGTTTAGTCTAAGATGTTTTCTCAGCTCCTTCGTATCTATTTTCTGTTTCGGTACTATATAGGCAACCAGCGCCTCGCCCAGTATCTCATCGGGAACACCCACCACGGCGGTTTCCACCAGCCCCGGGAATTCGGCGAATATCTCCTCGATCTCCTTGGGAGAGATACGATGCGCGCCGCTTTTTATCATATCCGTTTTACGGCTTACTATATAGAAATACCCGTCCTCATCAATATGCGCTAAATCGCCCGTGTGAAGGCCATCCTCTTTGAGCACGGTCTTTGTCGCCTCGGGCTGATTCCAGTAGCCTGTCATGATATTATCTCCGCGAGCTACTATCTCGCCGGTCTCGCCCACCTTACATGACTTACCCTTATCGTTTTTCACCTCGAGCGTTACTCCGGGAATTGCTTTACCGATCGAACCGATCTTCTCCAGAAGCTTCTCCGGTTCGAGATAAGACAGTCTCGCCGAGGCCTCGGTCTGGCCGTACATGATAAATATTCGTATATGCGGCATCGCCTCTAATATCTTCTGCGTAAGCGCCGGTGTCATCGGGCCGCCTGCCTGGGTGAGGTATCTCAGATGATCGAACCTGTAGCTGTGAATGTTCGATTTGTGCATCAATATGGCAAATGTCGAGGGTACTCCCGAAAAGCCGGTTACCCGCTCCTGAGACATCAGCTCCAATATAACGTTAGGGTACGCGAAACGATTATCTATGACCAGGCTGCCGCCGCAGTACATATGCGTAAGCAGAAGTGAGTTGCCGTAGCTATAATAGAACGGCAGGATAGACATCACCCTATCCTCGTGAGTTAGTCCAAGATACTGCACTATCGATTCGGTGTTGGTAACGAGGTTTTTATGAGATAATGTCACGCCTTTGGGCGAGCCGGTAGTACCGGAGGTATAGATAATCTGGGCATAATCCTCGTTCGAGCGGCTAACGCTCGGCCTGGATGGATCACCTTTGAGCATGATATCCAGCCAGAACTCCTGGCTCAACTCTTTGGGCAAGCGGTCATAGCTGCCATCACATACAACGTGCTTTAAGGATGGCAAGTCTTCATGTACCTGCTTGATAACGCTTGCCAGTTTTTTCTGCACGATAATAGCGCTGACAGTACAGTCGGCCATTATCGTTTTGAAATTTCTTATAGCGGCCTGGGTGTTTAAAGCAACTACAACGCCGCCGACTTTCAATATAGCGAAATAAGCTATGATATAATTTATCGAGGATTCCAATAGAAGCGCCACCCTGTCGCCAGGCACAACACCTGCCTCAATGAGATGGTTGGCCAGCCTGTTCGAGGCCGCCTCCAACTCCAGGTAGTTTATCCGCCCTCCGAAATGAATAGCGGCATCCTTATAGGGATACTTCTCGGAGTTATCCTCCAGGAAATGATGGACGAGCATAAGTACCTTATTGTTTCTTACGATTTATGAATGCTTCCATTTTAACTAGTGAATCTAGATTATCGGGAATTAACTCATCATCCTCGATAGTGATTTCGTAAGTCTCCTCTAAGAAACCAACCATCTCCAGTACGCCGGTCGAGTCGATAATGTTCATCTCGAGTAGTGAGTTGTTATCTTTCAGTTCCTCGGGATCTCTTCCCATCATGAAGTTATCAACGATGAATTCCCTGATCTGTGCCTTGATATCCAAAAGTCCTCCTTATTACAGAGCTACATGTGTCGACTTTATCGTAAATTTAGAAATTATCAAATTAAAATGTTATTATGCCACAATCGCGGCTCTCCGGTCAACCCAGGTGGTGAATTTTTCTTTGGCCAGCATCTCCGCCGGTTCGTAACCATCCAGATATTGACTCGCTAACAGTTGAGTCGATAGTATCCCGATTATCGACATGTTATCTTTAAACGAAAGATGAGCGTGCGAAAGCTTGCTGCATTTAGCTTTCAGCTTTTCGACATAGGCATGATTGAACACGCCGGTTTTAGCAAGCGAGCTTTCCGAGAGTACATCGCTAATCCACTCGGGCGAATCGCTCTGGAAGAACGAGTTCGAATCGGGCGCCATATACGGCTGTTTCACCCTGGCTATAATCTCGGGCGGCAGCTCTTTGCTCATCGCCTTTTTGAGCACGTACTTTTCTTTCAAACCTAAAAGCTTATGCTTCGGCGGAATAGTCGCGCCAAACTCTATCACGCGATGATCCAAAAACGGGAAACGCGTCTCGATCGAGTTGGCGGCTGCTACCCTGTCACCCTGCGAGGATAACAGGTATCCCGAAAGTAATGATTTTGCCTCCAGGAATTGCGCGCGAGCCAGGTGATGCCAGTTATAAAATCCCGAGGGCAGATCGTTGCCGAACGCGGAGACGGCATCATTATCCTTTATGGCAGCTTTAATATCATTCGTGAAATAATCTTTAACTTTGGTTGTCGTACTGATTCTCTGCATATGCGAGAAATAGTATTTATCTATCTCGGCCAGGCCTTTCTTGTAGAAAGTTTCGAGATAGAATTTCGCCCTCGCGCCGGTTAACGGCAGTGTCGGGTACAGCCTTTTCAGAAGAAGCGGACGCCAGGCGGATTCGGGATCTTTTGCCCAGAAACGGCGGATCAGTGTCTCTTTAAATAAATCATAACCACCGAGTATCTCATCGGAACCCTCACCGGTTAGAACGACTTTAAAATCGTTATCCCGTACCAGTCTCGAAAGCAGATAAAGCGGCGTCGGCGCGGTTCTGAGTATCGGTTTCTCCGAATGCCAGATAACGCTCGGAAAACTGGTGGCGATATCGTTATAAGTACAGGTTACCTGGTGATGGTTCGTGCCCAGGTACTCTGCCATCTGGTTTTGGTACTCCGACTCATCATAAGCTTTATCCTGAAACGCTATCGAGAATGTCTCGATTTTATTCGAGGTGAATCTCTTGATCAATGCTACCGTTGCCGAGGAATCGAGTCCGCCGGAGAGATAGCCGCCGACCGGAACATCGGCACGCAACCGAAGTCTCACCGAATCGACTAATAACTCGTGAAGTTCCTCCGCCCATGATTCGAGCGAGCGAGCGTTATCGTACTGCTCGGGAAATTCCATCTGCCAGTATCTCGTCTTTTTCAACTGGCCGTCCCTGATAAGCAAGGTCGAGCCGGGATCGAGTTCATTGATATTCTCGAATGCTGTACGCGGCGGGCTGGTAGTCCACCAGGTGAAAATCTCATCTAAGCCAAGAAAATCCAGCTTTCGTGGAATCGATCGTTCGCAAAATATCGCTTTTATCTCTGATGAGAAATACAGTATACCATCGTGAATGGTGTAGAAAAGCGGCCTGATGCCCACCCTGTCGCGGGCGATGAATACTGATTTATCGACGCTGTTATATATCGCGAATGCGAATTGGCCGTTCATGTGCTGTACGCAATCAGGGCCCCATTGCTCGAACGCGTGAACTATGGTTTCGGTATCGGATTTGGTGCGGAATTTATGGCCGGCTTTTTCAAGCTCCTCGCGAAGCTCTATGTAGTTATATATCTCACCATTAAACGTGATCCACAGGGTTTCGTCCTCGTTACATAAAGGTTGTTGTCCTGTAGATAAATCGATGATGGAAAGCCGTGCTTGACCTAAAGCACAATCATCATCAATATAAGCCCCAAACTCATCGGGGCCGCGATGCTCCAATATATTTACCATTCGGGTAAGGAGCATATCATCCAATGACTTATCTTTATTTATCCGAAAATATCCAGCAATGCCACACATAATTTGCCCTTATCGGTAATTCCCCAATCTACTACCTTCCTATCCTCTTGTCATTGTATCGGTTAGTAGATTGAATTATTTATCTTCTATTTAGGTTTTGCCTTTAAAAGCCGATGTCAGCGTATAATTTTCAAATAACTAACAAAAGCCGTGAAAGGTTATAAATAAATAGATATTATGAAATTTTTATATTTATAAAATACCTTTTAATCCTCATTGAGGATAAACCTGGCATCCACCGCTTTGGAATACTTCTTTTCGCTACTGATCAGGAACGGATTCAAGTCGATAGATTTGATTTCCGGGAAATCCATAGCCAATTGCGAAAGTTTCAGAAGTGTATCCCTCAGAATATCGGTATCAACACCCTTTGCGCCCCTTGCACCCTCAAGTATTTTAGAGCTTTTAATCGATTTAATCATCTCCTCGGCGTCTATATCCGTAATCGGATTAAGTTTCAGTGAGACATCCTTCAATATCTCCACGAAAATTCCACCGAGGCCAAACATTATAACCTGCCCGAAAGTCGGGTCCTGATTCATGCCCATGATAGTCTCAACACCATCCGAAACCATCTCCTGCAGAAGTACGCCGGCAAACTCGCCATCCTTGCCGGGGAATTTGGATTTCATATCCTTAAACGCTCGGTTGACCTCTTTTTTCGTTGCCAGTCCGACCATCACCCCGCCGACATCCGATTTATGCGAGATCGAGTCATCCTCTATTTTCATCACCAACGGAAGTTTCACTTTATCGATAGCTTTGCTAAGTTCTTTGCTATCCTTTGCCCGGGCAACCTTCGCGATTGGGATACCGTAAGCTTTGAGGATTTTATAAGCATCACGGCCAAGTATCGCCTTGCGGCCATGTTTAACGGCGCTATCGATAATCTTCCTGACCGACTTCTCTTTAACATCGAATTTCGGCAGCTTGCCTTTTTTACGGTTCAACCAGCCTCGGAACTCAGCCATCGACCTGAGAGCCTTAGCTGCTGCCTCAGGGAACGTGTATGACGGCACATTGACCTCATCGAGATACTCCGAACCGGGGATGCCATCGGGAGAGCCCATCAAACAGGCCAGCACGGTTTTATTATTGCCATGCTCTTTGACTTTATCGGCAACTGCTTTCAATACGGCTTTGGAATCGACCAGTATCGGCGGCACGAATATACAAATGACACCATCGACATTTCTATCGGTCAGTACTGCTTCCATCGAGGCGGCGTAGGCATCAGGGCCGCCCGAGGCGATGACATCGATGGGGTTGTTAACCGCCGCCATCGATTGCAGATTAGCCCGCAGGTACTCTTTCGTCTTCGGATCGAACTGCGCCATCTCCAGCCCCAACATCTCAACAGCATCGGTGCAGAGAATACCCGGGCCTCCGGCATTGGTTATAACGGCTATTCGGTCGCCTTTAAGCATCGGTTGATGAGTAAACGCCATCGCATTCAAAAACATCTCATCGATAGAGTCGGCCCGGATGATACCGCATTGCTTGAACACGGCATCGGTTGCAGCGTCCCCACCGGCCAGTACGCCGGTATGAGAGCTGATCGCTTTCGCGCCAGCTTTCGATCTGCCGGTTTTGACCGCGAAAATCGGTTTCTTTTTAGTTATCTGGCCTGCTACTTTCGTGAACTCGGCGGCGTTCTCCACGTTTTCCAGATACAGAAGTATCATCTTACAGGTATCATCGTTCTCCCAGTAGCGAAGCATATCTATATCGGAGATATCGGCTTTATTGCCCACCGAGACGAATTGCGAGAATCCTATATTGAGCCTGCTGGTATAGTCGATCACGACCTCGCCCAGCGCGCCGGATTGCGACATGAACGCCACTCCACCACGCGGCGGATTAAGCTTGGAAAAAGTGCAGTTCAAAGAGATATCATCAGCCGAGTTAACCAGACCGTAACAGTTGGGTCCGACCATTCTCATGCCATATTTTTTTACTATATCGATAAGCTCTTTTTCTTTTTCGATCCCCTCGCCGCCTATCTCTTTGAACCCGGCGGTGATAGTCAGGATACCTTTCACGCCTTTCTGCCCGCATTGCTCCAGCGAGGCCGCAACGAAATCACGCGGCACGACTATAATCGCCAGGTCGATCTCATCGGTAACATCGAGTATGCTGGGGTAGCATTGTAGCCAATCGATCTTATCGGTTTTGGGATTAATCGGATATATTTTACCCTTGAATTCGTACCTGAGCAGGTTGTTAACGATAACGTTTCCGATCGAGCCGGGTTTATTAGAGGCGCCTATTACGGCAACTGTTTTCGGTTTGAATATTTTATCGAGACTATTTGACATTATTATTCTCCTGGTTTTAGCTTTGAATGAGGAAATTATATTATTATGCAGCATGAGGCAAGGGTTAAATAATTATCATTTATGAAGAAATTGAACCCGAATCGAATATCTCTTGTATTTTAATCATCAAATAAATATTATCTGATTGGAAAAATGATGAACCCGATCCTGGAAATACAGGTTAATTAATAAGCATGAAACGAAATTCTAAAATACTGACAATCTCGCCACTGATGGCGATAATGCTTATTGTTTTCGTATTAGCATTACCTGCTCTCTCCAATTTCGCGCACGATCACGAATATGACGGTCACGATCATGACAACTGCCCGGCACACCTGTTCGAGGCCGCTTTCCTCGTCGACCAAGCCGCGCTTCCCATTGACGATTGCACGATCACGCAATTATATATTTTAGAATCAGAAGAGTTACTTAAACTCGTTCATTCAGAGCATTATCGTGCGCCGGGAGATCGCGCTCCACCCGCATAATCTGTCTTTTGTATCAATAATTAGTTTACTAAACCTGTTATAATTGTTTTACCAAGGAGCATTCCATGTTCAGAAATACTCTGTTAATCATATTCGTTTTGACATTAGCGTTCTCGTTTGTTGGCTGTGATGATGACAACGATATAACCGGCCAGGAGGAGCATTTCGATGCTGTGGGGATCATCATCCAACAATCCGGCGTCATCGTTCTTGACTATTACGGCCCCGATTACCAGGCCGGGGATGACATAGCATACCTCGATACCCTTCAATTGAGCCTCGGCTTGAATCCTCACTGGAAGGCATATTTTTATGATGAGGACGGGGAACAGATCGATCCGCCGCTTACCCCCGATGAGGGCGGACATCAGACTTTCGCGGCAACATTCACTTCCGAGCTGGCCGAGCTATGGTGGCACGAGGGCGAGGACGGCGCGTTCGAGTTTCATATCAGAGGATTGGAATCGGGAAGTTGCACGGTCGAGTTCAACGTTATGCACGAGGGACACTCGGATTTCACCACGCTGCCGATACCGGTGGTAGTCGGCACGGAAGTCCTTCATGATGAGCCTGTCGGGGTTCGACTCTATGATGAGGAAACCGAGCAGCTTTTGGCAACCGCCTGGCTGGCCGCTACTGATAGCACCGAGGGTAGCTTGTCTGTTTCTGCTAATGATTCCACCGATCATATAGAGGCTTTATTTTTCGATACCAACGATATCGAATTCTTCCCGCCGGTACCTCCTCATTCGCTTGTAGTTGAAAGCTCTGATACCAATATTGTCACGATAGTCGGTCAGGTTGAGGATGAACCGTGGGCGTTCAAGCTATATGGCAATAGCGCTGGTTCCGCCACTATCACTGTATATTTGTATCATGATGATGAAATAGGCAAAACGTTTACGCCTGTCGATATCACAGTGCAATAGGTACGATGAGAATGTTAAAGTACATAACCAATGGGAGTCACTGTCTGTTTTTGGCGGTGATTCCCATCGCCTTGCTACTTTTTGGGGGCGTTTTAGATGCCGGCGAGTTAAGCGGTGTCGTTATCGATGAGGGAAATGGCGCGCCTGTCGCCGGTGCTGTCGTAGAGATTCAGGAATCGCGGCAAAAAGTTTCAAGCTCATCGGATGGTTCATTTCTAATCAGCAATATCCAACCGGGTTATTATACCATCGCGGTTAGCCGCCTCGGGTACTATCAGAACCAGATTAGTTTCGAGATTACGGAAAACGAAGGTGCGGAACTGGCGGTTTACTTGATGAGTCGTCCGATCGAGATATCGCCCGTCGTGGTAACTACCCGTCACACGCATACTAAATTCGATGAGCTATCCGAATTATCACACACGCTATCAGGTAAGGAGCTTCAGAAAGAGCTTGGCCAAACTCTGGCCTCGACATTGAAAAACGAAACCGGCCTGGCTATGCGCTCGATGGGCCCTGCTCCGGCCCGGCCTGTAATTCGCGGCCTGGGCGGAGACCGTGTTACTATAAGCGAGGATGGCGGCAAAACCACAGACCTGTCGGCCACCTCGCCGGATCACGCGGTGACTATCGAACCATTCTCGATCGAGCGTATCGAGGTGATACGCGGGCCTCAAGTATTGAAATATAGCTCGACAACGATTGGCGGTGTGGTGAATGTCATCCGTCACGAGATACCGCAGGATGCCCGAAACGATATTTTCGGCTCGATAGGAGCATACGCCGAATCCGCCAACTCAGGCTATCTAAACTCCGCCTCACTTACCATACCCGTGAACCGAATGATGCTGCGAGGCGAAATAAACAGGAAAGAGTCCTCCGATTTGAATACTCCGCAAGGCAAGCTGGGGAATTCGTATTCGGAAAATCTCGACTACGGTATCGGGGGTGCATATGCTGGGAGCCGTGGTTTCATCGGCGCATCGTTCAGGTATTTCGATCTCGAATACGGCGTACCCGGTGGATTCGTTGGCGCGCACCCCAACGGTGTGGATATCGATATGAAAAAACGTCGATACAATCTGAAAGCCCGGCTGGATTTTAGCGAAAGCTTTCTGGAGAACATCGAAACACATTTCACGAGAGCGTATTACCGTCATAAAGAATTCGAGGCCTCGGGAGCTATAGGCACTGAATTCAAGATAGTTAATTACCTGGGCTACACAAATATCAATCATCGCGCGTTGGGACAATTCGACACCGGCACTTTCGGCATCGCTTATGAGCATCGCGATCTCGATCTGGGTGGTTTGATATTCAGTCCACCATCTCGCTCGCTAAACGTCTCGCCGTATCTTATCGAAAGTTTCAAGCTGGGCAAGCTGAATTTCGAGACCGGTATCAGATACAATTTCTCGGCTATCGAACCCGATCACGACAATCCTGATTCGCGCATCGGCTACATAAGAGAGCGTAAGTTTAATTCGGTTTCGGCCTCCCTTTCGATTCTTTACGAGCTGGATCGCTACTGGAGCATTGGCGGTAATATCAGCCGCTCCACGCGTACCCCCACGATCGAGGAATTGTTCTCCGAGGGACCGCATCTGGCGGCATACTCATTCGAGACCGGTAATCCCGATTTAAGTTTGGAGAAAGGCGTTGGCGGCGAGGTTTTTATCTACCAGAATTCCGACAAGCTGTATTTCATGCTCAACACTTTCTACAACGATCTCGATAATTATATCATACACCGAAATACCGGAGAAATCAACTGGACCACGGTGCTTCCGGTTTACGCCGCAACTGGAGTGAGAGCTCGTCTATATGGTATTGAGAGTGAGCTGAAATATGGTATAACCGACAGGATAGATTTCGTCGGTTCGGTAAGCTACACAATTGGTGAATTCAAAACATCGGGCAACCCTCTCCCCCAGATACCGCCGCTGAAAGGTCAGGTAGAGTTAAAATATAGCGCCGTGAAGCTTACCTCCGGTATTAACTGCCGGTACGCGGCTAAACAAACGCGTGTCGATGAGTTCGAGGAGCCTACCGCCGGTTACGCATTGCTGAACTTGTACTCTCAATATACCTTGCCCACAACCAGGTACATTCATACGATATCGGTCAACCTCGATAACGTATTCGATACTGAGTATCGCAACCATCTATCACGAGTGAAATCGATATTGCCGGAGGCGGGCCGAAATTTTCGCCTTACCTACAAGATGTTTTTCGATCTCTAATGTATTATTTGCCCCCTGTGCAGTCGGGTCAACCGGCCCGGCTGCATACCTTTTATAAATAAGATATTATCACATCGAGTTATACCTGATATTGCGAGGTAGCGAAGCGAACGATGCAATTAGTTGACTTTAGCTAAACTGTCACCAAGATAACGAAAACTAATTTTATATTCTTAAAACATCAGCGGGATATCCACGCGCATAGGCTCAACCGTATAGTTCTGCAGTCCGGCTGCAACCGTGGGATCGCTATTTATCAGCGCCTCAGCCTCCTCGCGTGATTCGGTTTTAAGGATGATTATACTATAAAACGGCTCTAGCACAGGCCCGGATAGAATCAGTTTGTCTCGCACCTGTAAATCTTTCAGATAATCGATATGTTCCCGGATGACAGAAAACTCCTCGGCGGACATATCTCCCGGCCAGCCCTCTCGAGTAGCGGTAAGTTTCACTAGGTAGGCGTTTGGTTTTTGCGGTTCCATATGATGCTCCAGACTGTTTTCATTAGCACCTTATCGACAGTAACTCTTATTACAACTACCGATTATTATATAACGGTTAAACCAGTTTGGCAAGTGGTATGGAATAACACAAAATTATGATTATCAATTGTACAATAAATTTCGATATCATCCCATGGACGGGCTTGTTGAAAAAGTCCTCATATCGTCATTGCGAATGAGCGAAGTAATTGAAGCAATCCGGAAGAATATTTGGCTGAGAGGTTTTACTGAGAAGGAGGGAATCCTTTCCTTCCTACAGTTTTCACGCAGTATGCCGCCGGGAAAGGATGAACAAAGAACTTCGTACGCCCGGCGATGCATAAGGCAGTTTTTTTTTTAAAGCCCGATAGCGGAAGCCAGTAAAGCTTTTTTTATTCCGCATCCCAATTAAGTGGCCCGCTCTCGAAACGCTTGACCAGGTTGCCCAGCACATATTCCCAGGCCTTATCGAAATAATCATACAGCTTATCCCAGTTCTCACCATTACCCCAGCCATGTTGGATGAACTCGACTTTCACCTTACCCGGATCGATTTCGGTGAAAAAGATATTCACCTGCGTTTTCTTGTAGCGAAGCTTCCCGAACTGCGGCGGCCCGTTCCATTCGATACAGAGCATCCTCTCAGGCAGATATGACAGTATCTTGCAATCCTCCGAGCCTCTCATGCCGTAGGGATTATCGTTCAGGAAATATATCTCGAACGGCCCGCCCTGTCTAAGCTCCACCTTTGCGGTCGGCGAGAAAAACGTGCTCACGCCCTCGGTGGTGGTCCAGGCATGCCATACCTCAGGAAGCGTACCGCTTACTATCACCTCTTTGCGAATCGCTTTATCCGTGACATTTTCAGCATAACGAAAAGTTGGCGTGCAGTTAGCTACAAGCGAGGTTGTCATCTCGGTCATGGTGTAGGTATGCACTCCGGCTTTAACCGAGGGCTCGGCCTGCATGATCGTACGGGCCTCATCTTTGCTGTATACCGATAGCACGATCATGCCGAATTTGCCGGACACCGGCCCGGCCATCAGCACCTTGCCTTTGAGAGTGAGTTCTTTAAGATACAGGCAATGCTCGTTCATCACCTGCTCTTCGGCCTCGGTCATATTATCCGGCCAGCCCTTGCGCGTGCCGTGCAGCTCGACGAAATAATGAATCGGTTTTGGTATATCCATAGTCTCTCCTTAATCGGCGTGTGTTGGTATGGCTAATATAGTATATAACGCTAAGATGGTGAAAATTGTTTTTGGGATTTTCAGGCTCCCTGAAAAAGTTGTCCTATGAAGGAAAAATCAGTGCATCTTTTTTAAAACGTCAAAACCGCAGGGGTTTTGACCTACGCGGCTACTCGGTTAAGGATTATCTATTCATTATTCATGCTCACAGAAGATTAAGTTCTGATGCTTATACGAGCGCAGGCAGAAGCAGAAACAGACTACGTTCTAGGTTTATAAGCGATATGAATTTAAGAAGTGAGAATGGCGAACAATTAATACAGCAAAATAAGTAAATAAAAGGGGCGCTCTATCCGAACGCCCCACCAAACCAAAACTCTTTATTTCCCCTCAAACTTGGCTTCTCGCTTCTCCAGGAATGCTCCTGTGCCTTCATTCTTGTCATCCGTGCCGCATATGCCGCCGAATGCCTCCGCCTCGAACGCCAGGCCGCTCTTCAGGTCGGTATCCAACCCGAGGTTGATAGCCTGCTTGGCGTAGGTAACTGCCAACGGGCCTTTAGTGCAGATTTTCTGCGCCAGCTTCTTAGCCTCGTTTAAAAGCTCCTCCAGAGGGTAAACTGCCTCGACCAGGCCGATACGAAGCGCCTCATCCGCGCGCACGAAATCGCCGGAGAAAATCATCTTCTTGGCCATGCCCGGGCCGACCACACGCGCCAACCGCTGCGTGCCACCGTAACCGGGGATGATCCCCAGGTTCACCTCGGGCTGCCCCATCTTGGCGTTCTCCGAGGCCAGCCTGATATCGCAGGCAAGCGATAGCTCACAGCCGCCGCCGAGCGCGAACCCGTTAATCGCGGCGATAACCGGCTTAGGCAGGTTCTCGATTTTCGAGAATACCATCTGCCCGCGAAGGCAGCGGTTTTTACCGGTGATAACCGTATCGGTGTTAAGCTCGTTGATATCCGCGCCGGCCACGAACGATTTCTCGCCAGCGCCTGTCAGGATGACACATTTCACCTGCTTCGCCTCAGCTAAAGCATCGAAACAATGCTCCAGCTCGGTGATAGTATCGGCGTTAAGCGCGTTTAGCACCTCGGGACGGTTGATAGTGACAATCGCCACCGGGGCATCTATCTCGAATTTGATATTCTTATAATCCATCGTATCTCTCCCTTACTTCGAGTAGTCGTAGAAACCGCGTCCTGATTTACGACCGAGATAACCGGCTTTAACCATCTGTTTCAGAAGTGGCGGGGGCGCGTAGTGATCATCCTTGAACTCATCGAAAAATATCTCGCCGATATAATACATCGTGTCCAGACCGATATAGTCATTAAGCTCGAGCGGCCCCATGGGATGGCCACAGCCCAGCTTCATACCGTTATCGATATCCTCTTTGGTGGCAACGCCGTCCTGGAACGCCCGGATAGCATCGAACAAGTACGGTACCAACAGGCGGTTGACCACGAATCCCGGTGAATCTTTACATGTGACAACGACCTTGCCGACTTTCTCGCCGAAAGCTTTAGCGGTTTCGAAAGCAGCATCACTGGTGGCGATAGTCCTGACCACCTCGACTAATTTCATTACCGGGACCGGATTAAAAAAGTGCAGCCCACAAAACTGCTCGGGACGGCCGGTAGCCGCACCCATCTCGGTGATAGACAGCGAGGAGGTGTTGGAGGCGAAGATGGCATCTTTTTTGATAATACTATCGAGCGTTTTCCAGACAGCCAGTTTCTCATCGATATTTTCGATTATAGCCTCGACAACCAGGTCGCATTCGGCCAGATCCTCGAGAGCCGTCGTGCCTTTAATCCTGCCGAATATCTCATCGGCGGCGGCCTGCTCCAGCTTGCCTTTTTTCACCGCACGGCCTAATGATTTCTGTACCCGGCCGAGTCCATTATCCAGAAGATCAGTGTTGATCTCCCGAGCTACGACCTCTACGCCAGCCTTGGCCGCGACCTCGGCGATGCCCGAACCCATCTGGCCAAATCCGCAGATACCTAACTTTTTGACTTCCATATCCTCTCCTTGAGTTAATCGATTTATTAGATTTTACACATTTTCGTATGGTTCATAATGATGTCAAACGCTCTCGCATAGACTTACAGGATAATAAAACGCGCCTAAAAGATCAAGAAATTAGATGTTTTCAAATTTATCTTCCATCTGGCAAACTATTATGATATCATATTGCCAATACTTATTATTCACCGGGAGACAATATGAGCTTGTTTGATAAATATCTAGAGGGGAAGGACTTCGGCTATATCCTCGATGTCGCGACTTATTCGGGGGATTTCATTAACACTATCACTAAAAATATTAAAAGCTATAAATATATTGTGGGAGCTGATCGTTATACAAAAGGTTATACGAAAGACAATAAAATATTTCAGGAAAGTGATAGAGATTTCATTGTTACGGATGCTCATCAACTGGCATTTAGAGATAATTGTTTCGATATAGTTGCTATGAACGTGGGCATTCATCATCTGGATGATCCGAAGAAATGTATGTTTGAGCTAAAACGCGTGCTAAAACCAGGCGGGCTTCTGGTAATACGCGAGATGTACGGCGATAACCTGAACGAGAAACAGACCTCGGATATGCTGATGCATCACTGGCACTCCAAAATCGATAGACTGGAGGGCAAATCGCATTATCCATCATTGAAACGTGATGAGATCATAGAGCTAATCGAGGGCTTAAAACTTTCCAAATACGAGTTGGATGAGTACCTATGCACCAAATGTGATCCCGAAAAAGATGGAAAAGTGGAAAGGGAAATAAAAGAAACAGAGGAACGCCTGCAGAAAATAAAACATCTACCGGAATATCTTGAGTTGGAAAAAGAGGCGCGTTATATCATCGATTATATCAAAGCCAATGGTTTCGCCTGCGCGCCGGAGATGGAGATCGTTGGTGTTAAATAAGCCCGGTTACTCATACCTCTGGCTCTGGAGCGCTGCGTAGGAACTTGCTAACGCGTCGTAGAAACGCTGTCTACTAAAAGGAAAGCACATCACTAAACGGCGGGGTTGTTGAAAATATCTATTCCATGAGTCACTGGGCGGACGAAATCCGTTGTTCATCCTTTCCCGGCGACATCCCGCATGTAACAGGTTTCAGGAAAGTATTCCTGACACCGCAACTGCCTAATTTGGACTTTTTCAACAATCACAACAGGCGGGAGAAACCAGAGATAAGGATGATCATTATTTCACGCCCGCTTTAGAATCCTCTAATATCTGCTTCATCTGAGAATGAATCACTCCGTTGGAAGCGATCACCTCTCCTTTGAAAAGGTCTACCCTATCACCATTGAAATCGGTTACCGTACCACCGGCTTCCTCAACCAGGAGTATCCCGGCCGCTATATCCCAGGCATGAAGTTTCATCTCCCAGAAACCATCGAAACGACCACAGGCGGTATATGCCAGATCAATCGCCGCCGAACCGGCCCGCCTGACAGCCTGCGCGCCCCGTTTATAGAACAGCGCGAAATTATCGAGGTTATCCTTTTCCGATTCCCTGATATCATATGGGAAACCGGTTGCCAGTAAGCTTTCAATCAATTTATCGTTCGATGATACGCTGATTTTCTGACCATTCAAGTATGCGCCCTCGCCTTTGTACGAGGTGAAAAGCTCATCCATATTAGGATTGTATATAACGCCTAAAATCGGCTCGCCATCCTTGACCAACCCGATAGATACGCAAAATACCGGGAATCGATGGGCATAGTTCGTGGTGCCGTCCAGGGGATCGACAATCCAGGTGAGTCCGCTGATCCCCTTATCCTCGGTGCCCTCCTCGGCAAAAACTGATCCTGGGGAAATTCTATATTTATTATCTCGTGGATGATTTTCTCCGCGCCTTTATCGGCGTCGGTTACTATATCGACTACGCCCTTTTTACTGATATCGCGTTTATCGTTTAAAATCTCTAATAGATACGATCCAGCCGCCTTGGCTGCATCGATGGCGGTCGCCAGCCTGTTATCATACTTGCCCATTTTCTGCTAATACCTCCTGATCCTTGTACTGTAACTGGTAGAGGCGGTAATAGATACCCTCCTGCTTCAGTAACTGCTCGTGCGTCCCCATCTCCCTGATAGCGCCTTTATGCATCACGACGATCTTATCGACGCCTTTGATAGTCGAAAGCCTGTGGGCGATCACTATCGAGGTACGATTGGCTAATAGCCTTTTCAATGCTTTCTGTATGAGTATCTCCGTTTCGGTATCTATAGATGATGTCGCCTCATCGAGTATCAGAATCGCCGGATCGAACGCCAATGCGCGCGCGAACGCGATTAACTGCCGTTGACCGACAGACAGATTGGCGCCGCGTTCGGTAAGCTTGTAATTGTAGCCATCCTTTAAATGCTCGATAAATCTGTCGGCGCCTACTTCCCTGGCCGCCTGTTTTACTCGTTCAATCGGAATATCTTTTTCATCGAGACGAATATTGCGAGCTATATCACCGGAGAACAGGTAAACATCCTGAAGCACCAGGGCGATATTTTTACGAAGTTCCTGTTCATTATATCGTTTCAACGAGATATCATCTACCAGTATATCCCCCCGCTCGTATTCGTAGAAACGGCAAAGCAATGATACCAGGGTAGACTTACCCGAACCGGTGGCTCCTACGATAGCGATCTTTTCGCCCGGCTCGATTTTCAGGTTTATCCCCTTGAGAACGGGATTATCTTTCTCGTATTCGAAATGGAAATCTTTGAATTCTATCTTGCCATCCGCCCTGCCCGATTTGACGCCTTTAGCCGGACTGATAACGCTGCTTTCGCCGTCGATCAGGTTAAATATTCTCTCGGAGGAGGCCATCGCCGATTGCAGAATATTGTATTTCTCCGATAGATCGCGTATAGGTCTGAAAAACCTGTCTGCATATTGAATGAACGCCACCAGCGCACCCAGAGTAAACGCTCCCTCGAGTACCAGCCCGCCGCCGTAGGCGATAATCAACGCCAGCGATACGGCTCCGACAAGCTCGACAACCGGATAGAACACGGCGTAGTAAAACACTGTTCTGACATGCGCCCCGCGTAGCTCATCGTTTATGATATTATAACCCGAACTCGTTCGTTCCTCGGCTATATAGCTTTGCACCTCGGTGATACCCGAGATATGCTCCTGGGCAAACGAATTGATTTTAGCGGTCGAGGTTCTGACATCCCTAAAAGACTGCCTTACTTTTCTACGAAATATCATCGTAGCAACGATCAAAATCGGCAATACCGAAAATATAACCAACGCCATCTTCCAGTTAACCGATAGCATCACTATAACGATACCCGCCAGAGTGAATATATCTCCGAATATGGCAACCACGCCGGAGGTAAACAACTCGTGAAGAGTTTCAACGTCGGATGTGATACGCGTCAATACACGGCCAACCGGGTTCTTATCGAAAAACTTCAGGTCCATCCGTTGCACATGCGAGAATATTTGCATGCGAAGGTCATACATCGCACGCTGCCCGACATACTCCATAAGGTAAACCTGAAAATACTGAAGACTGAATCCGATACCGATCGTGCCGAGGAAGATCAGGATAATTTTGAAAAGCCCGTCCTTATCGCCTTTGACAATATACTCGTCGATAGCGATCTTAGTGATATATGGCCCGGCGAGCTGTGCCAGTGAGGAGATGATAAGAACGGTAACGCTAACGGCCACCAGCCATCTATAGGGCTTGAGATACGATAGAAGCCTCCGCATCAAACGGCTGTCATAAGCCTTACCTAATACCTCTTCCTCGTGAATATCCTGACTCATTCGGAGATGTCCTTAACTATTAACGGCGTTATTTTTTCGGATATATAAGCGCGGTAGTGAAAGCCACCTCTATCCGATCGTTTCATTATCTTGTTAAATGTCGGTATCTCATCGATATCGACGAACCTGGCCTCGCGGATCTCGTGCGTATCTATCGGCTCTATCTCACCCGATATATATCTTGCCATGAGCACATAAGAGGTCCAATCGATATTCTCATCGCTGTTATCCCTGCTATAAAATCTCACATTGATTCGCGCCAGGTAACGTTCGAGCTCTATCACCGCGCCCGTTTCCTCATAAGCCTCGCGCTTTGCCCCCGCCTCGATAGTTTCGCCGGGATTCGACCCTCCCGAGGGGGCGCGTAGCAGTTCTTTGGGATAAAAATGCTTGGCATTGAATAGCAACTGTTTGCCTTTGTGAATGAACATCGTTATATCATGAGCGCGACCGTTTCGTTGACTACCTCTCACTATATCCATCTCGGCGGATGACATACTGAACGTCGTGGACAATTCCAGCGGCCGGCCCAGGTTGCGCTCCAGGTCGGCCAGATCCTCGGACAAAACATAGCTCATAGCGACTCCAGCTCCTGTTTGAGTAATTGTTGCTCGTGAAGCTGGGCGTATATGCCGCCTTGTTTCAACAACTCTTGATGGTTACCCTGTTCGGCTATTCGTCCGTCTTTGAGTATAATAATCAAATCAGAATTTTTTACGGTGGAAACGCGATGTGAGATAATCAGGGTGGTACAGGCGGAAAATACCTTACGCATGTTTTGGAGAATCTGTTCCTCGGTAGAGGTATCGACCGAAGAGAAGACATCATCGAGAATAAGAATTTTAGGCTGAATCGCCAGCGCTCTCGCCAGCGCGGTTCTTTGTTTCTGCCCTCCCGATAAAGTTATACCTCTTTCGCCAAGCATGGTCTCATATCCCAACGGAAAGCTCTCGATATCGCCGGATATCCCGGCAATCGCCGCCGATTCTTTGACGCTTTTTTCCACCACACCGGGACCGAATGCAATATTATTCTGTATCGATTGCGAGAACAGTATCGATTCCTGGGCCACGTAACCGATTTGAGAACGAAGCGATTCCAACTCGTAATCATTTACATCGACACCATCGACTAGCAACATGCTCCTCGGTAGGGGGTATAAAAGCGGGATTAACGAGACCAGCGTGGATTTACCACTGCCGGTATGTCCTACGATCGCCACGGTCTGGCCTGAATCGATTGTCAGATTAATATCAGATACGATTTTATCATCATCATAAGCGAAAGTTAAATTCTTGAACTCGATCCTACCTTTAATTTCTTCCGCAACGATAGAACCAGGATCGGTTTTAATGGACGGGGAGGCGTTGAATATATTCGCGATACGTTCCATGGAGGCCATGCCTCGCTGGTACAGGCCAATCACCCAGCCAAGCGCCGCCATAGGCCACATCAAGAGCACCAGGTACGAGGTAAAGGCTACCAGGTCGCCGATGGTTATGACTTCATCGATAACGAGGCTGCCGCCGATCCACAGCACCAACGCTATGGCCAGGCTGGAGAAACCGAAAATAACCGGGAAAAACAATCCCCAGACACGTATCATGCCCATGTTTTTATTCACGTAACTATTATTCATATCAGAGAATCGCTTAATGGCGTTTTCCTCCTGGACATACGCTTTCACCACCCGGATGCCGGCCAGATTCTCTTGCACTTCCGAGGTTATAGTCGAATACTGTTCCTGTATCTTAGCGTAACGTTTATGCACCTCTTTCCCTACGAAATATGTCAACCCGCTTATAATAGGAAGCGGCGCCAGGGATATTAATGTCAGCTTGAGATTGATTAGCCACATTAAAACGATAGCTATCGAGAAAGTGAATATCGTTTGCACGAAATACATGATACCCGGCCCGACCATGGCTCTCACCGCCAGCAGGTCGTTAGTCATACGAGCCATTATATCGCCGGTGGGCGTCTTATCGAAATACGGTCTGTCCAGAGTCAATATATGCTCGAATAAATCACCGCGAATCTCGTACTCGATATTTCGCGAGGTCACTATCATGGTCTGGCGCATCAAAAACCTGAATACGCCTTGCACTATAGTTACGCCAACAATCGCGGCGGCATACCAGGCCAGGAGACTTACGGAGACTTTCTCGGTCAAGGCATCCACGGCCTGCTTTAATATCCACGGAGCGGCCATCGTGAATACGGTCGTAATGATCACCGTTATCACGCCATATGCCCACATGCGCTTGTGACCGTAGAGGTAGGATTTTACTATTTCGGACGCGGTTTTCTGCATAAGCCAATTAAATATAAAATATTATAATGATTGTTATGTTCCCTCAAGTCAAGGGATTATCTGGGAGAAACAGTTAACCTTATGAGACGTAACGTTATTTTTCGAAAATAACTTCATGCCTCATCTCGGCGGACTTACCGAGAATAGCCGAAACGGAGCAATACTTCTCTTTAGACATTCCCACAGCTTTGGCGGCCTTTGCCTCGTTTTCACACCCGAAAAATCGATAAATCACTTTCACCCATTTGTATATTTTAGGGTGCTCCTCTACGGGCTCGGCCTCGATCTCAACCTGTAAATCCCTTAACGGTACGCGCATCTTCTTCAACATACTGACGACATCCACGCCGGTGCAGCCGCCCAGGCCAATCAGCATTAACTCGCCCGGCGTAACCGCGCTGCCGTCACCACCCGATTTTTCGGGGGCATCCATAATCAATGACTTACCACTGGGGCCGGTTCCGACGAATTTCATGTTCTCGACCCATTTCACTCTGGCTTTTTTTATTTCAGGCAATTTTCAAAATCCTTTCATCGTTTATTACAACATGTATAAGAAAAGCAGATAGCTTAAAAATGTTCCCATAGCGCCATTCATAAATCAAATAGATATTACCATCCCCTCATGCGCCAGGTGAATATCAATCGAATCGCGCTTTCGAGAATTGCCGAGGACTGTATCCGGGTCGAAAGTGATGTCTTCCATGAAATGGATGAAGATTAGCTTTTCAACTCCTCTTTCTACGCATAAATCGATCACCTCGAGCGGCTCGACATGCGACAACTCGGAAATAACGATATCGATATTATCAAGTTTTCCGGTAAGCTCATCAATCGAGGCTATATCGCCGCTATAGTATACGCGTTTGTCACCGCACTCTATTTTGAAACTATAAGATTGACATTTATTCGATCTGTCGTTTTCATCTATCAACCGAGCATTTTTGTTTAGATGACTATTCCCGATCGCCGTAACCGAGAGATCATCGTCATCAAAAAATAATCCCACATCGATGGGCTTGACAACCAATTTGAACTGCATTTTCTCTTTAAAAAGGTACAGCATATCGAGAAAACTTTCCAGCTGGGTGATACCCTCTCCCGGCACATATAGTTCGAGCGCCTCAATACGTTCGGCAAGGTGCATAGATTGCAATTCTACAAACAAACCGACAATATGGTCCGGGTGAAGATGCGAGATAAAGATAGACCGTATCGAGTTTATATCCAGCTTGCTCTTATTGATGACGCTGGAAATTCCCTCATCGGCTTCGAATTGATATAGGGAGTTTTTTACCTGTATGAAAAACGATGACCCGGCGGTTTTATTCGAGTAGTTACCACAGCCGGTGCTATTAATGATTATCCTGTCAGGCATTCACTTTTTCGCGAAAATACTCGCCGGTTTTAGCCAGCCCCTCGCGAAGAGTATAGTTTTGTTTCCAGCCGAGTGTGTTTTTGATAAGCGAATTATCGATGACGCTGCGTCGCTGCTCGCCCGGTAACGCGGGCTCGTGTATCTGCTCCTGCAAGGAACCGACCGTATCTTTAATCGCATCGAACAACTCGTTAATATCGGTCTCCACGCCGGTACCGACATTGAACGCTCCACATTTTTCGTAGCTCAAAGCCAGCACGTTCGCCTGAACGACATCTCCGACGAAGACGAAATCTCGAGTCTGTTTGCCGTCACCGTATATTACGGCCTTTTCGCCTCGCAATAATTTATTGAAAAATATCGCGACAACGCCAGCTTCACCATCCCCGCGCTGACGGGGCCCGTATACGTTGGCATATCGAAGGGCTATATAATTCAATCCGTGCTCCCAATGATAAAACTGAAGGTACTTTTCGAACGCAAGCTTGGATATTCCATAAGGTGATTTCGGATTCTGGGAGTGGCTCTCATCGGCGGGGAAGCTTTCCTGCTCGCCATAGATTGCGCCGCCGGTGGAGGAAAATATCACCTTCGCTACTTTATGTTTTCGGCATGCCTGCAAAAGGTTTATACCTCCAAGTATATTGGCATCGGCATCGAACGCGGGATCAGCGACGCTTTTGCGCACATCCATCTGAGCCGCCAGATGGTACATGACATCGAATTTCCCTTCACGGAAAATATGGTCGACCTTGCTGTCGCGAATATCTACCTCGTGAAAAACAGCTTTATCAGGAACGTTTTCCAACCTGCCGGTAAATAGATTATCTATAATTTCGACATGATTACCCTCGGCAATCAAAGCATCCGCGACCTGCGAACCGATAAAACCGGCTCCCCCTGTAATTACTACTCTCTTCATTAAAAATCCCTCGAGCTTAAACTTTTCAAACCGATTTTAATAGGAAATATGATCGTTGTCAAATTTAAAACCAGCATTAAAATACCGGCAAACACGAATTCATATACCGGGAAACTTTTCAGTCCATCCATTATGTAGGAGGTGTAATGGTATGTCGGCAGCGCCAGTATAATTACCATCAAGCCAACATACACCAGGCTCAGCACGGTGGTAATCATTCCGCCCATCGAGGAGGCTATCCTCCCGGGATTCGATTCCTCGAAACGAGGGAACACCGCGCCCATCCCCACCGACAAGCTGGTTAAGGCAATCGACATGAGAAGTATCGAGAAGAAACTAAGTATCATCATATAGCCCTGAAGGCCCAGCATTATATTGGAGATAACAGCCAGTACCTCGGCGATAAAAGCGAATATCAAGAAAGCCAACCAGAATTTCTCCCAGAAAAGCTTCTTGATTGTCATTGGCGAAGATGAAATGGCCCAAAATGATTTGCCCTCGAGGCTGATATTGGGATATACGAATCGCACCGATAAAGTCGCCAGGATAAAACCAGTAAAGGCGAAATTGGCGAAACTGATGACGGTACGCCAGAACTTATCATTCATACTTTGCGGAAAATACCTGAGATTAACCAGGTAAATTATCAAAAGAACCAGCAGTACCGAAAACTGCCCCCACTGAGCCGGATCGCGAACGAACAATTTCAGATCCTTGGCCAACACACTCCTGAAATCGGAGGGTAACCAGGCAGGCAGTCTGAAAAACTTCGGGGCTTTCCAATCTTTCGATACTTTCGAGGGTTCGGTCGTATGAAGGTTAACCGAGGCTTGCCAGCTCATATAATAACAATGCTCGGCCAATACGAATACGAACCTGAGTAAAAACAGCGCATTCGATATCAACGCGAGCAGGTAAATCGCGAAATCTTTGCCCGAATTGGCGGCCATACTTTTCAATGTCTCCGCGATCCAGAAACTCGGAAGATACGGAAACGAGGTTGCCGCCAGCGAGCCTAAGAACCTGTTGAGTACTCGCCAGTCGGTCATGACATTATGGGCAAGCGATGAGGTGCCACCGATTTTCAAATATACCACGGCAACCGCGACCGATAAGGAAATAATTACCAGAAATGTCGAACGAGGATGAATGTATTTCGAAAGCAAATATAACAATAGCGTAAATCCCACGCCTATACATGCCGGTATAATCGTATAGGGAATCATCACGAACAAAATCTCTACGAAATAATGCCACCAACTGAAATCCCGAACGATGCCATAAGCGATAATAAGAGGTATGCCCAGTAGTAAAACTCCCCAGGTGGAATACATGACATTATCGATAAACCTTATCGCGAACACCTTGAGATGCGAGACCGGTGTGGAAAAATAATATATCGTTTCCTCCGAACGATACAAAGTCGAGACGGCCGTTATGATATTGGAAATCATCAACATTATGAATATTGCCAGGAACGCTATCGAAAGAATTTTGTCGATAAGCAAAAAACCGATATCCTGTAACCCGGCCAGGTAATCGAATATGTAGTAGAAAAAGTATAAACTTCCTGCAAAAAATAAAAGCATTATAAAAGCGCCGGTATATACGCGAAGTTTCCTTTCGAGATCGGAGCCTTTCAAATACGAGGTTATATTGATATATTTATAGGCGAGAATATGCTTAAGAAGAAACATACGTTAAATCCTGTTTTCGGTTAGCTCTAAAAACAACGTTTCGAGATTAACGTCCTCCCGGGCGGCTTTGGCTTTCAATTCAGTAAACGTGCCGGTTTCTATGAGTTTGCTCCTGTTGATTATTCCTATCCGATCGCATAGCTCCTCGGCCACCGAAAGTACGTGAGTGGAGATGAATACGGTGTTGCCGTCAATGGCGTACTGCTTCATCATATCCTTAACCAGCCTGCTCGATTGCGGATCGAGCCCCACCATCGGTTCGTCGACTATCATTACTTTCGGGCGATGAAGGAATGCCGAGCAAAATACTATTTTCTGCCTCATACCATGCGAAAACTCCTCGCAATGTTTGTCCACCCAACTATTCATCCCGAAAATATCGAATAGCTCTTTCGATCTCTCCTCGATAAGCTCAGGCTCCATGTTATACAAACCACCGACGAAACGAAGATATTCGCGGGCGCTCAATCTGTCGTACAGGTATGGATCGTCCGGGATATATCCTATGAGCTTTTTGGCTTTTTCCGGCTCGCTTTCGATATTGATCCCGTTGATCTCGATACTACCTTCGGTCGGTTTCAATATCCCGGTCATCATCTTGATAGTGGTGGTTTTGCCGGCGCCGTTGGGTCCTAAAAAACCGAATAGTTCACCGGGCTTTATACCGAGACTCAAATTATCTACAGCAATATGCTCGCCGTACTTCTTGGTCAAATTCGTGATTTTAATCATTGCGTGCTTGCTACTCGTGTTGATGTTTTATATTCTAATACTTTAACTTGTAGTTTACCTACTATTCTCATCAAGCTGGCCTGAGCGTCATATCCCCCCTGCAGCAGCATGATATGCGTGGCGTCGGCAACCTCCTGCCCCAGGGTAGGATCGATAGCTATCCAGCATCCATCGAGATATACGGCAGGCCAGGCGTGATAGTAGAACATATCCTGGCTGTAAACCACCCCCAGGCAAATCTTGGTCGGGATACCCGCAGCTCTCGCCAGCGCCGTATATAATGCCGAATGCTCGTTGCAATCGCCACGTCGCACCCTTAAAACATCCGTGGCCGAGGGTAGTGATATTGCGTAGTCTTTTTCGATATTACTATATACCCAGTCGGCAATCGCCCGCGCCTTGATACGATCATCCTCCATATCTTTGATTATCAGTAATGCCTGACGGATAATATTCAGATCATCGCTTTGGATGAAATTCTCGGGCTTGAGATATCTATCTAAATTAACGATACCCGTGTCATTATCATTAAAAGCGCATTCATCGGAGGACATCTCAATCACCAGTGGTTTATCCGAAAGCTTGTTCTGGAAATCATCTTCGAGATTAAATCCGGCCTTCTCTATCCCCTGAAGTTCGACTTTCATATAAGCCGCCTCGCGAGGATTATCGAGTTCGCGATCGACACCAACCGCCAGGCTTTTCAGGATATCCCAATCGGGATTGATCTCAGGTATATCCAGCGCTTTTTCGCGGCTGGTCAGATGCATTTCCATACCGGCAGTCTCGATCTCTTTGACCACCGTGCCATCATCCAGAACGAACATCGTGGTACTCATTCCTGAGTTCTCTATTTCAATCTTGTTAGTCTCGTATTTATCGCCATCCACCTTTATACTTTCCTTACCGATCACCCTGACAACCATCTCGCCCACGGCCAGGTTAAACGGATCCAGGCTGGTAAGGCCGAACTCGCCGGCGGGAAATCCCCGCGAGGCTAATAATAACGGAACCATACCGGGAAGATATACTCCATCCACGAGAGGAATCGCTATATGGGTGGGTTCGCCTTCCGTGCGAACATCCATCTCCAGAAAGCCACCCTGAACGCCGCCGAAGATATCGGTGGTGTAGTCGCCGGAGGCCAATCCGAACGTGAACGATTTCACCGAGTACTCTTTGTCGACAACCGCATAGAAATCCAAAAGCACTTCACGCATCACACCGGCCATCGGCATACGCAAAAGCGAGTAGTCTTTAAACACGTATCCCAACGGGGATTTATTGTACGACATCATGGCATATCCGATTTTGTTACCGTTAAGCTGGACATCATACCAACGCTTAGTGCCCGGCTCAATATCGGATACTTGGTTTATTGATGCAAGATCAGCGGTTGGTTTATCCGAATAATTATGAGTATAAACCAACGCCATACTGGCAGTCCAGATAAATAAAATAAAAACATTAATCAGGATCGACTTAATACTAATCCCCCTTCGATTATTACTGTATTTTATTAATTTATCGGCGATTGGAGGGATATATTCAGTTATCAGACAATACTTGATATGATTTCTACCGCTTTTTCTATATCAGAATCGGATATATCCAGATGAATCACGGCCCGCACCTGTTTTTTACCGAACGGCACCATCGATAAACCTTTCAACCTCGCTTTTTCCAGGAATTCATCGACAGGCGATTTGGGGCTGAAAATCACGATATTGGTTTGAACGCTCTTATAGTCTATTTCAATACCATCGATTCCGGCAATTTTTTCAGCGAAATATGCCGCGCGTTTGTGGTCATCAGCCAGACGAGTATAATTATTGCTGACCGCGTATAAAGCCGCCGAGGCGATAATTCCGGCCTGCCTCATACCGCCGCCGAGCATTTTCCTTATTCGCCGGGCTTTAATGATATTATCCTTACTGCCGCAAACCGCCGAGCCAATAGGCGCACCCAGACCTTTCGAGAAACACACTGAGACCATATCGAAATGACCGGCAATCTGTGAGGGTTCAACGCCCAGGGAAATAGCCGCGTTCCACAGACGGGCGCCATCAAGATAGAATCCCAGACCAAGCTCCCGCACCAGTTTCTCGGTCTCACCGATATACTCAAGTTCTAAAACTGCGCCACCAGCCCTGTTATGGGTATTTTCCAGAGCCACTAATTTAGTATTAGGGTGATGAACATCAGGAACTCTGACTGCATCCGATATTTGCGACAATGAGAGCTTGCCTTTATCGCCGTCATAAGGGGAAAGCATAATACCCGATATAGCAGAGGCGGCGGCTACTTCATAATTAATGATATGGCTATTTCGTTCGCAAATCACCTCATCTCCGGGATTACATAACACCCGCAGTGATATCTGATTCGCCATAGTCCCCGAGGGTACGAACAAGGCCGCTTCTTTGCCCAGGATATCGGCGACTTTGCGTTCCAATTCCTGTACGGTATAATCATCCTCGAACACGTCATCCCCGACTTTCGCCCCGGCTATAGCCTCACGCATCCCTTTAGAGGGCCGGGTAACCGTATCGGACCGCAAATCAACAAAATCGCCCATCAAGCCTCCGAAATAAATAAGCCGCTGGGGGGCAGCGGCCTATTTCATTATTAACTATCGAATAAGATAGCCAGGTTAAATTAATATTGTCTACGAATTACATCTTCGTTACGTTAGTCGCTCTTACACCGAGCGTCGATCGCTCAACATCAAATGATACATTATCCCCCTTTTTAAGCGTCTTATATCCAGGAGTGCGAATGTCCAGAAAACGGACAAACACCGATTCAGGTAAGCTCTGGCTCGTGATGAAACCATAACCCTTTAAGTCGTTAAACCAACTTACCTTGCCTTTGAGCATATAGCCTCCTGTTCTATGTTTGGAAAAGACCTATTATATAATAATAAGTTCTCCAACATCAGTCAACCATAATGTTGTCAAAAACTAACTTTTGGCGAATGTTTCCGCAACATTCTTAACCATTCTGTAAATTTATATGCGAGTCTAAGTCGAAAGTTTCAGACAATCAGGGAAACATCTGATACGTAAGCATAACCTGCATTACTCCGCCGGCGATAATCGGCACACTGATATTATCATCGATAGGCACAGGCAATATTTCGAATAAAGCGCCAACGAGGACGCCCGCTAATCCAAGTTGGAAATCGAGACCCGGTATAATCAGTACCCCCAGAAGAGAGAACATTATGAACGCCAATGTGCCCTCCAGTGATTTCTTATTATTGAATCGAATCTTACCCACTATCCTTCCGATAACAGCCGCAGCCGGATCACCGATAATGATAATCACCATCGAGGCGGCCGCTATCGGCAAATCGTAGAACAGGTATACCAACAAACCGGCAAAGACAATAGTAGTTGCGCCGGAAAAACTTTTCTGCTCTCGCGGCCTTAGCATAAAGCCTATAGCGATGCCGAGATACTTACGGACGGCATAATTACCATACAACCTGACTAAATCGAGACCGGACAACAGGATAAATCCGCCCAAAAGAATAGATATAACTATAGTAGAATTAAACAGAAAATAAAACGCAGGTATTAACAGCGAGCACAGGTGTATACCCTTACGGAATAGCTCGCCCCTGAAACTGAGATAAGATTTATCTTTCCTGCTTATACCTTCAGGGGCTAGTTCTTCCTCAAGGTTTGATTTCGATTGAGTGCAGCGATTCTGGTAATTTGTATTTTTTGACCGCGTCATGATTTATCTTTACAACTACTTCCTGGCGTTTAGCGTTTAGATAATTATCTTTAACTTTTCGGTCGGCTGCCTCCATTAACTTTTTACGAATTCCCGGGCGAACCTGATCGATTTTCTTATCTTTTCTCTTATCAACAAGTCTAACAACATGATATCCCCATTCGGTTTTAAAAGGCATGGAGATATCACCGGATTCTAATCCCGAGATATGGTCGAAAAACTCTTTGCCCAATTCCTCCTCCGAGATAAACCCGAGATCGTATGCGACCTCTCTTATTTCAGGCTCACCCGGATAATATTTCAAAGCCATCTCCTTAAAATCGGCGCCGTTAACCAGGGAATCACGAATCGCCATAGCTCTGGCGGAATCCTCGAAAATTATATGCTGAACATGTATCGGCTTTTTCTCCCTGTAAAGCTCATCGAAATTGGCGTTATAATAAGCCTCAATCTCCTCCTCGGAGGGTTTGTACTCGAGATCTCTTAAAAAATTAATAGACCTGGTAGTCGCCTCTCGGTCGGTGAACTTGTTTTTAGCATCGAGTGCTCCCGGCTTCTCGTAATAACCGAGTTTCTTGCCGGCGGCGCGCAGCAGGAATGTCGCCGATACCTCTTTCAACATAGCTTTTTTATCATCAACAGTCCACTCATCTATTTTATGGAACCGGCGGTATTTCGGAAAGTCTTTCGTCACCCGCTGTTGATAAACGGTATCGCTGTTATTAACCACCAGAACCCAGGTGGTGGGTTCTACCAGGCTATCCTCTTTGGCCAGCGCCTCCTCGTTATACTCATATATTCCCTCGGCCTTTAATGAATCGAGGAATTCATCGGCGCGAGCCTTCTCCTGCTTCGATCTCATCAACGCCTGAATCTCGGTTCTGAGCTCGGAATCCAGCGGGATCGGCTCGGGCATCTTATGATCATCAATCTTGATTACATGGTAACCGTAACGGGTTTTCACCGGCCCGACAATATCACCGACCTTGCCGGCAAACGCGGCCGAATCGAAAGCGGCCACCATTCGTCCCCGAGCGAAATAACCCAGGTCACCACCCTTTTTGTTATTCGTAGCATCCTGAGAGTATTTGACAACGAGGCTGTCCCAATTTTCACCGGCAATCGCCTGCTTGTAAACCGCCGTAGCTCTCTCGAGCGTTTCCATATCGTTCTTTTCGATTATAGCGGCTATCTTATCTTTCGATTTCACACCGACGGTATCGGGCCTGGGCGGCGGTATGAGAATATGCGAGGCTTTGACCTGTTCGGCCGTATAGTATGTCTCGCTGTTGTCATCATAATGCTTTTGAACATCAACGGAATCGACCTTAACTACCGCCTGTACCTCGCCTTCGAACATCAGGCGAAAAACGGCATTACCGACCTCGCGGTTGCGGCTTTCGACGAAGTCGAGATCATTGTTGAGTGTCAGGGCAATTGAATCTTTCAGTATATCGATTAGCTTACCATCTATTAATGAATCAAGTAACGCCTCTTTGATCGGTTCGACATCGGTGGTATCAGTAATGATAAATCCTTCCGCCATAGCCAGCGAATCCATTTCACCGGCGTTAACCGTTTTATCTCCGACCGTGGCTAATACCATTTTCGTTTTATCCATATCGGTGGAGGGCTTAAACAGGCAGGCGGTTATCATAAGGCCTACGAGTACGATAAAAAAGGCAACTTTTTTCATATTCTTATCTCCCAATCTTGTCGGATTAATCCTTGATACATAGTTCATGAAAATACGGTAAACAAGCATACCGTGTCAAGTTAAAGCTTAAATATATTTAAAACATTTCTCCAACTTCTTTTTGACAGTTCGTCCCGATAATCGTATCATTTGTTCTACCATGACACTAAAAGATATCGAAAAGAAAGCGGCTAAACTCAAGCAGGAAATCGAACGTCATAATTATCTGTATTACGTCCTGGATAGGCCGGAAGTTTCCGACGCCGAATTTGACGATTTATTCAATCAACTCCTGCAATTGGAAAAAGAGCATCCCGAGCTAAAAACACCGGACTCCCCCACTCAGAGAGTAGGCGCGCCGCCTCTCGATAAATTCGAATCGGTAAAACGCGAACTGCCCATGCTATCTCTTAACAAGGTAACCAGTAGCGAGGAATTCGATGATTTCATACGCCGGCTTAACGATATTCTTGCCGGCGAGGGCGGAAAGATAGATTATGCCGCCGATTTGAAATTCGACGGCCTGGCGGTCGAGCTGGTTTACCGCAACGGGTTGCTGGAGCTGGGCTTGACACGCGGTGATGGCGTAACCGGTGAAAACGTTACCGAAAATATCAAAACCATCAAATCGATTCCTCTTAAATTACCGATTGCCGATCCCCCCGAACTTATCGAGGTGCGTGGCGAGGTCATCATTTTAAAATCGCATTTCGAGAAATTAAACCGTAAACAACTCGAATCCGGTGAGAAAGCGTTCGCCAATCCGCGTAACGCGGCCGCCGGTAGCTTGCGCCAGCTCGACTCCTCGATCACAGCCTCCAGGCCACTCTATTTCTTCGCTTATGCCGTTGGCCGCGCCCGGGGCATAAATCTTAGAAGCCAGTCCGAGACATGCAAGTATTTCGCGAAACTGGGATTCCGAATCAGCGCGCAGAATAAACTATTAAAATCTCCAGATGAGGTAAAACAGTATTTCGAGGATATCGCCGCCATCCGCAACGACCTCGATTTCGATATAGACGGAATCGTCATCAAGGTGAATGATTTCCATCAACAGGAAATACTCGGCAATATCGCCCGCTCACCCAGATGGGCCGTTGCCTGGAAATTCCCGCCGCAGCAGGTTACCACCGTTGTCGAGGATATACAGGTACAGGTGGGCAGAACCGGCATACTTACACCTGTAGCTCATCTCAAGCCGGCGCTGGTGGGAGGCGTAACGGTCGCCCGCGCTACATTGCACAACGAGGATGAGCTGAACGCCAAAGATATCAGGATCGGCGATACCGTGCTGATACAGCGAGCCGGGGATGTTATCCCGGAGGTCGTGATGGTCATAGAATCGAAACGTACCGGCAAGGAGCGCAAATTCGATATGCCGAAACGATGTCCGGCCTGTTCCTCGAAGACCGTGCGCATCGAGGGCGAGGCCGCCAACAGATGCGTCAACCCATCCTGCCCGGCACAACTGGTAGAACATATCACGCATTTCGCCTCTAAAGGCGGTATGGATATCGAGGGTCTCGGCGGCAAAACGGTTCAACTTCTAGCTGAAAATAAATTCATCGATGATATCGCCGATCTGTACGATATCCCGAAACATAAAGAACAAATACTGAAACTCGAACGTACCGGAGAGAAGTGGTTCGATAATTTGGTAACCGCTTTGGAAAACTCCAAGCATCGACCGCTGGAAAATATAATCTACGCCCTGGGCATCAGGAATATCGGCGATCATCTGGCCTCGGTAATCGCCCGTCAATTCGGCTCTATCGATAACCTTATGCGACAGACACGCGAGCAGCTGGTCGAGATAAACGAGATCGGCCCGATAGTCGCCGATTCGATCGTGACTTATTTCGATGATCCGAGAAATGTAACGGTTTTGAACAAATTGAAAGACGCCGGTGTAGTATTTCCAGAGGAAGAAAATATCTCGGTGGAAAACAAACTGACCGGAAAAACATTCGTACTGACCGGCACGCTATCGAAATTCAGCCGTAACGAGGCTAAAAAGCGTATCGAGGAATCCGGCGGCCGGGTAACCTCCTCGGTATCGAAAAAAACGAACTATGTCGTTGTAGGCGAAAATCCAGGCGGCAAACACGATAAAGCATTACAGCTAGGCGTAACCGTGCTGGATGAGGACGCTTTCATCAAACTTATTGGATAATATGACCAACCGGGAAGTAGCGGAATTATTTTTAGAATTGGCCGACCTGCTTGACCTGGCCGGCGAACTGCCGTTCAAATCAAGCTCGTATCGCAAGGTCGCGGCCGCCCTGTCTGCGTTAGAGGAGCCATACGACCGGGTGGTGTCAAATAGTGAATGGGATAAAATCCCCGGAGCAGGCAAGGCAATCAAGGAGAAACTCGCGACTCTGGCCGAGACAGGTCAATTCCCGACCCTGGAGAAATGGCGAAAGCATGAGATGGCCTCGCATTATTCCTGGATGGCGGCGTTGAATCTCAAACCGCGCCCGCTGGGTATGCTGATAAGAAAATTGCAGGCCGAAAATTTTTTAGACCTGCTGGATAAACTTCGCGGATACGACATAAAAAAACTAACCGGCCAATCCAGGGATGTGGCTAAAGACATACTCAGACACGAAAATAATAAATGATAGCGGAGGTATTATGAATAACAGCAATTCGATAACTTTAAGCTCTATCGCCTTGCCGGTACTGGCAATTTCCGCTGCCGCTTTTTTCTTTCATATTGCCGCGCCGATTTTAATACCCATGGCTATCGCCGCCGCAACCGCATATACGTTGGCCCCGATTATCGGCCTGTTGAAACGAATTAAATTTCCGCATGCCCTGGCCGTGTTTATTGTCATGATGGTGTTACTGGTGTTAGGCGTGCTCATCACCATAGTGATTATCTCCGGATTCGCCAACCTTGCGAAAGACCTGCCTAAATACCAACAGGCAGGTATCGACACGTTCAACAAATATAAAGATACGATCGGTTTTTATCTCAACAAGCTGGGTGGAATCTTCCCGCAGCTAAAAGATTTTCAGTTGGATCCAAGCTATTTCTCGGGAGCCGGAAAAATATTCTTCAAAAGCATTGGCTCGCTAACATCATTTCTTTTCCAGGGATTCCTGCTTTTCTTTCTCACTTATTTTTTACTGAGCGACTACGATATGTTCGTCGATAAAATGAAATTACTGTTCGGCACGGATAAAAAAGCTACCACGTCCAATATCCTTCACGAAATAAACAAGCAACTGCGCGGATTCATAAATGTCAAGGTGATGATTACGATCGCCATGTCGTTAGTATTCACTGCCGGGCTGTTAATAATGAAAGTGCCGTACGCTTACATCTGGGGGCCGCTGGCCGGCATATTGAATCTTATCCCCTATGTCGGCGCGGTCATCGGAGCCATCCCCCCGATAATTATCGCAGGAATAACCAACAACTCGTTTACGGCGATGATACCTCCGGCATTGCTGTTCGCTATCGTACAGATACTCGAATCCAATGTGATAACACCCAAACTAACCTCGGATTCTGTTAATTTGAATCCTCTGGCAGTGCTTATCTCCTCCATAATCTGGGGTTATCTCTGGGGAGCTATCGGTATTATCCTGGCAATTCCGATTACCGCGGCGGTGAAAGTCGTATGCGATAATGTCGAAAGCCTCGAGCCTATCGGTGTGATGCTGGGCGGGCGAGATTCATAGATATTAGTTTTATTTCAAGTTAGAAAACTTACTTTTCTCTACATTCGATTTGGATATCTCAATAAGTATAAGCTACATATTACTCAGCATGAAAGCAAATTTAATGCCGGTTACGGTTTCATCATCGATAAAGAGTAAACTTGGATTAATGATAAATTTATTACCGCTTTGCAGATTAACACAATAATTGAAATCACTAGTGTCCGGTGTTTTTCAGTAAACTTTAAAATTCTCCTTGGAATTGTTAGTGAAAGATGTTTTCCGATATAATTATATATTCAGCGTATCATGCATCCTGATATGTCCTGCCTATGTTAGGCTTAGTTCCCTGGTTTCCAAGCGCTGCTTGGAAACCTTCTTGTGTCATGTAGAATGCGCATTTTGCCGGCCCAAAAGTCACGTTGCGAAGCAGCGCTTCGCAACGAGATGGGAAGGCCGGACAATGGTGAATTGAAATCTATCGTAAATCCCATCTCTTCCTCGGAAAACTTATCTCCACCGACCTCAAGCGAGGATTTCGAATTGGTAATGCCAACACCAACCAGGAAAAATCTGGATCGTAAGCTGTTGCTTCGAATATATAAAAAGCCGCCGTAAGTATCGGTAACTTGATCATCTGAGATAGCATCGTAATTTATCTTACTATGCGAGAACATCGGGGCAATCGAATAGCTTAAATTGGCGCCTGATCTCAATAAATGTGCCATTAGCCCGAATCCCATGTAATTACCATCACTGTAGTCCGCATTCCCGGCGTTCAAATCGCCAATAAACGCCGATATATCCAATACCGACGCTAACGAATACGAGGCAAAAACCTCGTAAGCTTGAGCGCTCTCACGGAATTCGATACCTCCTCCTAATAAAATGCCGGATTGCTCGTTCTGCAAGAACATCGATTGAGAAAACACGGTGGAGGAGAAAGCAAAAGTTAATAACATTATTACTGCAATTATAATACGATTCGAATTCATAATCATTCCTTAATCCATATCGAACATTAGGCATTTACGGTTCTATTACTTACTACCGATTAAATAAGACGGATCCATACCATACATTATAGATCCTTTATTATTAGTGTCCGGTGTTTTTCGAACTTTTTCAAAACATAAATTCATTGCGTAGGAGAGACTAAAGTTTAAAGTCTCGATCGTATGGCCCAGGCGCTTAGCGAAGGATTTTGATCCGAGAAATTGATTCATCTGTGGCTCCAATAATATTATGAGCATTGAATAAAATAAGTATCATAACAAAAAAGGTAATGAAAAAACCGCCCCATTATGAGGCGGTTCGTAAGTTTGTCGTATTCTGATTGCTTTAGAAACTAAACGTGAAAGCTGTCTGGGCGCGGAAACTCTTCTCGGTCTCGCCATCCTTATACTCTGTTTGCCACTGAGAGAGCTCGAGGCCAACAGTAGCGTTCTTGACTATCGAGTAATTGATATTACCGAAAATCGATTGATTTTTCAGACGGCTGCCGGAGGAGATATCCTCCTCTTTAGCCGTATCGTTGCCTACACCGAATCCGAGCTTCGTCTTGGGTGAGGTCTTTATCCAGGCGAATCCCCAGCCACCTTGCGCATTGGTGCCGTCTATAGTGCTCGAATTGAGTATACCGCCGAAATAGGATCCGAGGTTCGAGCCGCTGTAATATTCACCGGCCAAACCGAATTTGCTCCACGACCATTTCATATGGCCGCATACACCCCAACTTTCGTAAGTGTTGTTGTTGCCGCGATTGGTCTCGGCCTTGAGTTGGCCCCATAAACCGGAAACACCCACCAACAGTTTTGAACCTGAAGCGAAACTGTGATTGATATCGAGCCTTCCCTGAACCGTGGGAATACCGGCATCGGTGCCGTCATCCTCGCCATCGGAGGTTTCGCTGGAATCCTCGAGGCTCCACTCGAGCGTCGGAGTCAAATCAGAACCGATAGTACGGAACGCGCCGCCGGAAAGCGTGCCCGTAGTTTGCGTTCCCATAGAGAATGACTGAGCCAGCGTAATCTGCGCGCGACGGTAACCGGTGTTACCGGCGCCCCAGAGCACCGGATAGTTAATGGTAGAGGGATTTAATGGGCTGTAAAGGTCCCAATACTGGCCGGCCAGTAGTTTGGTGTTACCTTTTTCTATCGAGAAAAACGCATGACGAAGTTGGAACATTCCCTTGTTCTCGGCCACTCCACCGGAGACACTGGCATAGAGGTCAACCTCGAACTGCCCATGAAGCTTATATTCGCCATAATTCTGGCTATCGATTTTAAATCCGAGGCGGCTCTGGTTGGCGGTCATGTTCAGTTGCTCATCATCTTTTTCATAAGATTTTGGCTTCACCCACATTGCGAAATTACCGTGGCTGGTCAAATTCTGATCGTAAGAACCGTCAAGTTTGATATAACCATACGGCTGATAACTCAGGGACGGCTCACCATTCGAGATAGGTTTAGCCGATTTTTCGGATTTCGGCGCCTGGCTCGACATCGGTTTGGGCGATGACACCTCGGCGCGATAAGCAGGTTTATGACCGGTCGCGTCCTGTTCCTTCATAGTCTGTTTGAGAGCGTAAGTAAGCTCTAATAGCTCGGCCATCAACATATCATAGTTAGCTTGTATCTTCTCGGAACCTGTTTTCACCTCGGTCAGCTCAGCGTTCATAGCATCCAGCTTGGACGACATCTTCTTGATAGCGGCCTGGCTTTCAGAGTTATTAGCGCCTTTCGGTGAGTTGGCCAACTCTTTCTTTAAATTGGCAACATCCTGTTTTTGTGAATTCTCCAGTTCGGCCAATTTGGCTTCAAGTTGATCCAGCTTCTCTATAAGCGAGGAAAAACCCTGGGCATTGACTGTTGTGGCACAAATCAAAATAGTAATAACGGCCACAGCAAGGAGTTTAATAGTTCTCATCCTTTCCTCCAATTTCATCTCTGATGTTTCTTTGTTTTTATTTTCGGAAAGAATGCTCGCAGATACATTACCTTCCATCAAAACGTTCACCCTCTTAACAGGAATGCAACAATGCAGAAATTAACTCATATATTAGAAATATAGGCTGTCTATATTACCTATAGTTGTATGTTAATTAATTTTGGAGGATGATTATTTCACGATCATGCCATGAATCGGAATCGATAAGCGTTTGGCGAATTGCCCGCTTGTCTCGAGCGTAATAGAGGTAACGAATTCCTCGACTACGTGTTCACTTTGAAGAGTAATACTTAATGCTGTCGACTGACCGGACTTTAAATCAGCAGACTGTAACTTATAATCACTTATAAAGATATCATCAGGTTCATCGATAGCCAACAGACTCAAATCCAGTTGACTCACATTTGCAATCGTAACCGTCCGGGTTTTAGATTCGCCGGCCATCACCACGCCGAAATCAACCTCGGCAGGCTCGACTGCAAAAGGCATATCAGGTCTGTTAACTGAAGAGGCTATATATATAGCAAGTACCGGATTAACCGGATCATTGGAATAAACCGTTATCCTTTTTCTTTGCTTGCCAATATATTTGTCGGTTTTCGGCGCTTTATAAATAATTCCGATCTCAGAACTTTCGCCCGGCGCGATAACTATCGCACTCTTATCTAAAGTCGTACAACCTCAGCCGGGTTTAATTCGATGAATGACAAGGGTGTCCGAGCCCTCGTTTTTTACGGAAAATTCGTGCGCAACCCCGGCGCCCGGCGGTATCGCTCCAAAATCAAATTCCATGTGTTCGAAATTAATGACCGCATCAACCGTCGAGTTGGCAGTAATTTCATTACCGGAGTTTTGAGCCATAGACGCTCCGACCATCGCAAACACCATGACTATTGACTTTAAAACCGGGATAATCTTATTCATCATTTAGCTCTATCCCTCGAACGATTACTAACGATATCCACCTCCTGTTTTCCTTCACCGAATTTAATGTAAAAACTGTCGTGTGAACAGCTAAAAATAAAGAAAACCCGGCTAGTTCTATGGATTTAAAATGTATGTTCTCGATATCACTCTACTTTAAATCCGAATCGTCAACGGTAGATACTTTAGGGTGGCCGCTAACGGCCGATGACGACATCTCCTGCCCGGCTTTGCTGGTTTTCTTTTCGCTAAATGATTCGACTATTTTGCCATGAATCGGAATGGAGATACGAGATTTAGAATCGTTATTCGCCTCGATAGTAAGAGCCGTTTTGAATTCGCCCGGAGGAATATTATCCTGAAGCTGAAATTCGATTTTCGTTTTCTGATCTGATTTTAATTTGTCTTTCTTGATCTTGAACTTTTTTATGAATTCGGAAGTCGGCTCACTGACCACCATAATCTCCGACTTCAGAGAATCGATGTTAGTTATTTCAACCTCGAATTTATCATCCTTACCTATTAAAACCTCGCCCAAATCAACCATCTCCGGGCGACATCTTAACATACAATCCGCTGTGTCGGTACGGGCGGAAATCGAAAGTTGCAGGGTAGGTTTTTGCGAGTCGGTTGATTCTATGCGAATTCTCTTGGTAACCTTATGCCCCGATCTCGCTGATTTTGAGGATCGATAAGTGATATCTATCAGCGAACTTTCACCGGGAGGCAGCACAATACTGCTCTTACGGGTGGTCGTACAACCGCATCCGGGTTTAATCCGGGTAATCGTCAATGTATCGGTACCGGTATTTTTCACGGGGAAATGATGCGTAACTTGCTCTCCCCTGGGCACGACACCATAATCGAACTGCTCATGATCGAAAGTGATCGTTGAATTATTCGGGGGTATCTCCGGGGTAGATTTATCTTTTTGAGTTACAATTTTGGATTTGGTTTTCGTGAGGGGTTTGGTTCTTGTTTTCGCTGTTTGGCCGAAAGAGACCTGAACACCACTCGATAGAACCAGCACAGCAATCAAGCAAATCATGAAATTGATACGTCCGTACATCGTTTTACTCCTTCCGTTAAAAATCGAATATACTTAATGAAATGTTATGAACCTCAATTGAGCTAAAACTGAAAATGACGGGAAAATACCGATAACAAAAAACCGGCCATAAGACCGGTTTACTAATTTCGTGAATTTAAGATAAAGATTATTTGAGATCAGAATCGTCGATAGTGGAGAGCGGTATAGTTTGTGTAGCAGGTTTCGATTCGGCCCTATCATTAACGACCGGTTTTTTAACCTGTATGCCGGTATTAGGGTCAAATTTTTTGCCTGATTTAACATTGCTGCTCTTCTTTGCGGGCGGTTTTTTGTGAGAGGCCGCCACCGGTTTTTCCGGGCTAATTTTCTCAACCACAGTGCCGGTAATAGGTATCGAGAACCTGTTAGAGCCACTACCCTCTATCTGGGCGGTTAAGGTCGTTTTGAAAACTCCCGGAGGTAAATCTTCTCTCAATTCGAACTCAATCTCGGTAGTCTGATTGGGTTTGAGTTTATCTTTCTTTATTTTATACTTTTTAACGATTTGCGGATCAGGTTCGCTTACGACCTCAAGCCTTATATCGGTGCTATCGGTGTTCTGGAGTTCGAGTTTGAACTTATCACCTTTACCGATAAGTACCTGATTGAATTCAGCCTTGTCAGGATTCCATTTTAACACGGATTCCGACATATTAGCCTGGGCTTGAATAGTCAGGCTGGCCACAGGATTCGAGGAATCGTTCGAGTGAACGCTGATACGCTTGGTTATGCGCCTGGTATTCTTAGTCGATTTAGATGAACGATAAGAAACATCTATTAAGGCGCTATCTCCTGGCGGAATAACTATCCCGCTCGCTTTTGACGTAGTGCATCCTCACCCAGCTTTGATTTTTGTAATATACAGAGTATCCGGCCCGATGTTCGTGACCGGGAAATAATGTGTCATCTGGGCGCCGTTCGGAACCGTGCCGAAATCAAACTTTGAATACTCAAACGCGATTCTGGCATCAGAAAGTGGTATTTCCGGTTCAGGTTCTTGCTTTTTTGACCTGGAAATAACAGGATTTCTATCTTTCGATTTACTCGCGTCCTCGATAGTCGCTTTTTGTTTCGCCACCGCAGGTTTCTGAGCGGATGTTCCGGTTTGCCCGAAAGTCAGAGACACAGGTAATAAAACAGCTAGGAATGTTACCGTTAAAAACTTTGTTAATCTCATGTTTCATTCACCCTTTCTTACTTTCTAGAATATGTATATTACACTAAAAGTCAAGCCATTTATTATATTATCGTCAAAACGAATGAAGGTTCATTTTTTTCTTAAATTAATTAACTTTTAGCAACGAATATTTGTTTCTCCATAGATATCCATATCTACGAACAATAGAAAATCATACTTTTCTTTAAAAATGTGTGAAATATTTCGCAAAGATGTTGTCATGCAATTTCAAATTCACTATATTTCAGTCAAGCTATAACAGGAGCTTGCGACTTTGGATTGTGCACGTATGACATTACCTTTTAAATACTTAGTCATATTCATTTCCTTTGAAAAAAGTCTATTCCCAATAAAATTAACAACTTAGAGGTTACAATGGCATTAAAAATCTCAAAGCGAACCATTAACAATAAGCTTCGCCTCAAGGTGATGGAGATTAGCGGCCAGAATGTCGGTCAATGTTTCCAATGCGGAACATGTTCAGGGTCATGCCCGATGAACGAGGAAATCGGGTTGCTGCCACGCCAGGTGATGATAATGTTACAATACGGACAGTCCGAGGCTCTGGATATGGCCAATACCCCCTGGGTTTGCGCCTCTTGCCATACCTGCCAGGTGAGATGTCCGAGGGATATCGATATCCCGAAGGTGATGGAGGCTTTGCGCTTGATAAAGCTTCGCCGGAACGTCAACCAATTGGAACCATCCAGCCTCGACCCTGAGGATATCAAAGAGACTCCCCAGATCGCCATGGTTTCCACCTTCCGTAAAATGACATCGTGAGGAAAGCTATGAAAATAAGTTACTACCCCGGCTGCACGTTAAAAACGAAAGCCAAAAATCTCGAAAAGTCCGCGCTGGCGGCTTTAGATACTCTCGGTGTCGAATACGAGGAACTGCCCCGGTGGAACTGTTGCGGCGCCGTCTACTCGCTGGCCGATGACGACTTGATTCATATCGTCGCCCCGGTTCGCGATTTGATCAGGGTTAAAGAGCAGGGTAACGATACGGTTATCACTCTTTGCTCGATGTGCTACAATACGCTGGCTCGAGCCAACGAACTGATGAAAAACGACGAGGAGAAAAGAAACACTATCAACTCGTTCATGGATGAAGAACCGGATTACTTCGGCGAAGTCAAGGTGATACATTTCCTCGACTACATACGTGATGAGTACGGTTTCGATAAGCTCAAAGAAAAAGTCGCTAATCCGCTTAACGGCATAAAGGTGGCGCCTTACTACGGCTGCACCCTGCTAAGACCAAAAGATGTCGCCTTAGACAGCCCTGATAATCCCGAGTTGTTCCATAAATTCATGGAAGCTCTCGGCGCGGAGGTGGTTGACTTTTCGATGGCCACCGAATGCTGCGGTAGCTACCAGGTGCTGGGCAATCCCGATGCCGCCCTGAACGTGTCCTACGATATCTTAAAGGATGCCTCGACCCGTGGCGCGGAGGCTATGGTGTTAACCTGCCCCTTATGCGATTACAATCTGTCTCGCCGTCAGGGTATGATGCTGCAGAAATTCGAGGATGCCAAAGATATCCCGGTGTTTTATTTCTCGCAACTACTGGCGCTGGCCTTAGGCTGCTCCCCAGACACCCTGCATCTCGAGCTGAACAGGCCAAGCGCTACCGAAATTCTCAAAGATAAAAATATCTTAAAAGAAGTAACGGCTTAGAAAATAATGTTCAATATTTTAATACATCTAGTGAGGTAAAAATGAGCGTTTCTGATGAGGCGAAAATAACCGTTGAGGCAAAGCTCATCCCCATCTACATAATGGGGAAGAAATACGAAGTGCCGGAAACGTTGACTATCATGAAAGCCATGGAATACGCGGGTTATAAGTATATTCGCGGTTGCGGCTGTCGAGGTGGCGTTTGTGGTGCATGCAGTACCGTCTATCGCAAACCGGGCGATTATAAAATCTACACCGGCCTGGCCTGCCAGACCGTTGTCGAACCCGATATGTACTTGACCCAGTTACCGTTCTATCCGGCCAATCGCGCTACCTACGATTTCGATAAGCTAACCGGCGCACCGGAGGAGATATTCAGCCTGTATCCCGAGTTATTCAGGTGCGTGGCCTGTAACGCCTGTACCAAGGTTTGCCCCATGGATGTCCAGGTAATGGATTATATCTCGTCTCTGAAACGTGGCGATATCGCCGCCGCCGCCGAGATTTCATTCGACTGCATCCAGTGCGGCCTGTGCGCCAGTAGATGCTACGGTGAGCTGCCGCAGTATCATATCGCCCAGTTGGCTCGCCGAATAAAAGGTTCCTACCTGACCCCCAGGGCCGAACATCTTAAAACGATGGTTGCCAATATCGATGCCGACAGGTTCAAAGAAGCTATCGATAAGCTCAAAGGCATGAGCACCGACGAACTTAAAAAAACATACCAGGAACGGGAGATGGAGCCGGCAATGGCGGGCGAGGACTGGACTCCCAAAGATAATTACGGACTATAGGAATAGAGGTTGATATATGCCATACCCAGAATCATTAAAACAATTGATCAAGGCGGTCGAGAAAACTCGATCCGAAAGAGTCGAGCGTAAAAAACGCGATGAGGAAGTTCCGTTCTTATCCCTGGATGAGCGCAAGGAGATGCTCGACAATCATCCCGATTTCAAAGAGGAAGGTCGCCGCGAAGTTAAAGTCGGACCAAGTAAAGGCTACCGCATTGCTCACGAGATGGCCGACCTGCTGGAGGCTAAAAGCCGTGTTAATCCCGCCGATATCGATCTCGCCAAAGTCGATTACGAAACCGACGTGCTGGTAATTGGCGGCGGCGGCGCTGGAACATCGGCCGCTATTCTTGCCCAGGAACAGGGCGCGAAAGTTATCATAGCTACCAAGCTTCGCCATGGTGATGCCAACACGATGATGGCCGAGGGCGGTATCCAAGCCGCCAGCAAAGGCCACAAGGATTCCCCCTACTTTCATTACCTCGATGTCATGGGCGGCGGGCATTTCGTAAACGATCCCGAATTGGTCGAGACATTGGTTAACGAAGCTCCCAGCGCCATCAAGTGGCTGGAAAAACTCGGCTGTAATTTCAGTAAGATGCCCGATGGTACTCTCTACACCATTCATGGCGGCGGCACATCGCGCAAGCGTATGCATTACGCCGCGGATATCACTGGCGCGGAGATGATGCGCACCGTACGCGACGAGTCAAGAAATCGTTCCGCCGACATTCAGGTGATAGAATTCTCACCGGCTGTCGAACTTATTTTAAACGAGCATGGGCATTGTGCCGGCGCCGTGCTGTACAACATGGAAACCGAGGAATACACGATCGTTAAAGCCAAGTCTGTCGTGATGGCTACCGGCGGATCCGGTCGCTTGCACGTTCAAGGTTTCATGACCACGAACCATTACGGCGCGACCGCCGATGGTATCGTGATGGGTTATCGCGCGGGCGTGAAAATCTGCTTCCTGCATACGGTGCAGTATCACCCGACAGGTATCGTCTTCCCGGAGCAAGCCGAGGGTATTTTGATAACCGAGAAATTCCGGGGCTCGGGTGCTAACCTGGTCAATATCGAGGGTAACCAGTTCGTCAACGAACGCGAACCGCGCGATGTCGAGGCAGCCTCGATTATCAGGCAGTGTACCGTAGTTGGCAAAGGCGTTCCCACGCCGACCGGCAAGCTCGGTATCTGGCTTGATTCACCGATGATCGATATGCTACACGGTGAAGGAACAGTAGAGCGTGAATTCCCAGGCAAGCATATCTTGTATGAACGTTTCGGTATCGATATCGCGAAAGAGCCGATGTTGATCTACCCGACTCTTCACTACCAGAACGGCGGACTCGAATACAAGAGCAACAGCGAAACCTCCCTGCCCGGCCTGTTCGTTGCCGGCGAGGTAGGCGGCGGTGTGCATGGCGAGAATCGCTTGATGGGTAATTCGCTGCTGGATATCATGGTATTCGGCAGGATTTCCGGCAAGAGCGCCGCGCTTTACGCCAAAGATAAAGCCAAAGACGGCAAGCTCTCGCTCGATCACGTTGCCAGGTTCAACAAAGAGGTTGATGACGCCGGTGTGGATAACGGCCGCGTTGCCCCGATGCTTCTACCTGACTACACCGATGAGAGAATCAAAGATCGTCAGTATACCGCACATTACGTAGGTACGATGAGATAATCTCGAATTCGATTCAGATGAAAATCAACGGGACGTTCGAAAGAGCGTCCCGTTTTTTATATGACGCGAAAGCAAACGGCACACCAACATTACGCTATTGCAAGTGGATCGGAAAGTAATAACTCCCGACAACCGCGCACCTCTTTCATCTTTTATGAAACCCTTGACATAATTTCACGTATCTGCTAAACATTACCAACCCTTAACAGGAGGATACTATGAGTAAGAAGGACGCCGAATGGTGGGAAGCAGGTTTTTTCGATGATTTCAGGCCCGCATTCAAGATGATTGCCGCGAAGACTACGAATGCCGAGGTTCGGTATCTCATCAACAAACTTAATATGAAAAAAGGCAGCACTTTTTTGGATTGCCCCTGCGGTATCGGCCGCGTATCTATTCCGCTTGCTAAAAAAGGTATCCGTGTAACGGGTGTTGATATAACGAAGTCATATATAGAGGAACTCGATAGGAAAGCGAAAAAGGAAAAGCTCGGTATAACAACGCAAGTAAATGACATGCGTAAGATAAATTTCAACTCGCAATTCGATTTCGCCGGCAACCTCTGGACCTCATTCGGCTTTTTTGAAAAACGCTCGGATGATAAGCTTGCGCTTAAAAAGATGTTCAAAGCCCTTAAGCCTGGAGGAACATTCGTGCTTCATGTGATAAACCGTGACTGGATCATGCGGAATTTCAGCTCTAACGGCTGGCAGGATTTAGGCGACGTGAAAGTAATCGAAAGCAGGAAATTCGACTACCGCACTTCCCAAAACCATTCCGAATGGTACTATATCAAAGATGGCAAAGAAAGAAAATATGAGTTGGATATTCGCATGTACTCATTCCACGAACTCGTCAGCCTTTTCGAATCGATTGGCTTTGTCGATATAGAAGGATTCGGTACACGTAAGGATGATCCGATATCGCGAGATACTCGCATGATGTGGATTTTCGGCGCCAAACCGAAATAGCAGTCCAAGCATCATGTAGGCTCAACATACATCACAGCCGGCGGATGTCCTCGTCTGCCGGCTTTTGCGTGCAGGCATGCAAGTTTTGTCACCCTCCGCCCAAGCGGGGAAATACCCCGACCACAAGATGAAAAAAGTAGAGGCGTTCGATTGAACGCCTCTACTGAAAATCTTACATAATTTAAATTTTGCTATTTCGTGTCCTCAGGTTTTTCATTCCCAAACAACTTGCGGAAAAATTTCCCCCGTTTGCCTTTGCGCTGGGCTTTCAGCTCTTTTTTCCTGGCCTTCTTTTCTTTTTTGATCTCATCCTCTTTATTGCGCTGAATATCATCGTGTTTCTCTATCGACTGCAGAAGGAACTCCACGCTCCAGCGTTTTTCGAGTAGTCTTTGAAGTTTCAAATAATCGGCATGGGTAAAATTGAAAGCCGCTTTCATCATCGGATCGAGCGCCCAGGCCGCCGGTTCTCCGACAAGCATACCCTGCGAGAATATCCAGTTCAAGGGTTTACCGGACTCGATAAACAGGATCGCCGGGACGGTCAAACCACGCTTTGCAATCCAGCTGCCGAACCTGTCGATCAGTTCCTGCTCCTCGGCATTCGGTTTGGTCCTGTTGGGATCATCAGGCTCCGGCGGCGTCGGAGATTCTAACATATCTTTAGCCATCGCTGCCTTCCTCCTCTGGCCTATCGTCGAGTAACTCGGCTTTACGTTTCTCGAAAATATCTTTCACGAAAGCATCCACTTCATCTTTATTACCTTCGTATCTAAGGTAAACACCCCGAAAATTCTCCAGCCGGGACGGCCGGGTAAACGGCGAAAGCAATACCCCGCGTTTATCCGGGTAAAACGACCGGAACATACTCATATTTTTCTCTTGTGAGGTGAACATGTATTTTATCAAAAGCTTGTCCTTGCTCACCTCGAAACGAGTAGGAAAGAAAAAACTGGATAAAGCGGCGTTGAACAGAAGCAGCGCGAAAAAGATCATAACCAATGACTGGGTCATGCTATACACCATCCACATGATCAAGAAAATCAAAAACAGTGTTATCACCGCCGCTGTTTTCCGGGCTTTAGCCGGATGAGATACCCACGAAAGCTTTTCCATATACGGTCTTAATTCGCGTTCGGTGGCTGCGTGCCGGGATCGGCGTAGCGTTTGCTCCGGATATCATCCATAACCGCCTGCAGCTCCTCAACCTTGAACACGCCTTTATCTACCAGCACCTTTACCAAAGCCTCCAGCGCAAGGTTATTCGATAACGTTAATTCATCGAAAGTTATTTCACGTTTTTGATCGCCAACCACTACTGTCATGGCAACGCGTTTTTCCTGTTCGGCCATTCTAACTTTTCCCTTCTATATTAATATTTAAACTTCCCGATTTGAATCCCCCCAGGTCTACGGCCACATAATTAAAACCTATCTTTTTCAATCCCTCGTTAATCCGTTCCCTCACATGCCGGTCTTGCAGAACACTCATATCATCCACCTCCAGGCGCGCGATTTTATCGTGATGTCTCACCCTGAATTGCACGAAACCTAGCTCACGCATGAGCCTTTCCGCGCTGGCGATTTGCTCCAGTTTCTTAGCGGTCACCTCCGAATCGTAAGGTATACGAGAGGCCAGGCAGGGCATCGAGGGTTTATTCCAGTTGGGCAGTTCAAGTTCTTTTGCCAGGCGCCTGACATCCTCTTTGAGGAAACCGGCCTCGGCCAATGGCGCCTTGATATTCTTCTCTCGACTGGCTTTAGCCCCGGGCCGATAATCGTGAATATCCGAGGCATTAGAGCCATCGATGATAGTTTTTGCGCCGACTTTCCCGGCAATCATCCTTAACTTATCGAACAACTCGCTTTTGCAAAAATAACATCTATTTGTGGGATTCAAAAAGTAATTCGGGTCGCTCAACTCACCCGTATCAATAATGATGAAATGATCACCACCTATTTTTAACCATTCGGCGATTTTTTTACAGTCCTCGATCTCCTCGGGTGGGATAGATTTCGAATTACCAGTAACCAACCAGACATTTTCTTTCCCGAGCGTATCGAGGCAAACTTTGGCGGCCAGAGTAGAATCCACTCCACCGGATAACCCGATCACCACCGATTCGTAGCTTTTAATGATATCGTTTAATCTTTGACGTTTATCTACCATCATTTCAAACGATTCAACATACCATCATTGATTTGAAATACGCTTACGGCATTGTTAGCGTTATGCGTCGACTTGAAATCGATATTACAGCTAACGCCTTTGTAATTTTCGATCGAGTTCAAGTAGGCCGACACGTCCTCGGCGGTAGTGGCGCCGCTCTCCAGCGCTTTACGAATCAGGCTGGCGGCATCATAGGATAAAGCCGCTACTCGTCCCGGTTGCTTTTCGAAAGTTTTGTAATAATTCACGATAAATTCATCCCAGGCGTCGCTTTCCATGCCGGGATGATAATCGGTGGCGAATATAGAGCCGTTTATATAGCGTTCGAGGTTATCGATAAAGTCGTTGGAATCCCAGCCGTCCAAACCAAGGTATTGAGTAGTAATAACGTGATACCTGATCTGCGGCACCAGTAGCGAAAGCTCGCTGGGATACCCCGGTAAGAATAGTCCACCCAGGTAAACGCGCCAATCCTCCTGATCGATCCAGGCCTCTTTATCCTCGTTGTAATACTCGGTCGAATCTATCGTCTCCATCGCCAGTTGTTCCTCTGTTTTCATTAGCAGTTTCTCGCGAAGAGGAGTGATCTGGTTGGAGAAATCGGTTTCACCGGATTCGTAATATGTAGAGGAAAGTACCTCACCACCAAGCTGATAAACTTTCTGGCTGAATGCTTTGGCTACCTGTCGGCTGGTGTAATCGCTCGGGGCAATAATACCGAACTCGGTAATCCCCATATCGTTCACCGCGTATTCTGCCAGTTTTTCGGCAATTCTCTCTGCCGGGGGCGATACCTGGTATACGTTACCTCCCAGTTCGGCTATTCCCTCCTCGGAGGCGGTTGGGGTAATAAGCGGTATATCGTTAAAATTCGATACTATCGAGGCGCCCACCGCCGACTCGGAGCGAAGCGGCCCGATAATGGCAACCGGCTCCTCCATCGCTAACGATTTGATTGCCTTGGTGGCATGCACCGGCGAACCTTTAGTATCTATAAACAATAGCTCGATTTGCTTACCGTTAATTTTCGCGCCGTTGGCAAACGCCAGCTTGATACCATCCACCATCTCATCTCCGTAATCTCCATAGGTTCCGGTAGTAGGAGCGAGCACGCCAATTACGATTTTCTTGAACGCCTGTTCACGCGCTTTCGAGTAAAGCTGTTTGACCTCGGCGGTATGGAAACCGGGAGCATAATTTTCCAGATACTTTTCGAATGTCTTCACCGCTCGTTTATACCTACCATTGGCATAATGTCTTTTCCCTTGATGATAGACCACTTCGCCGGCGTACTCGGAACGAGGGTAGTTATCGGCCAGGTAATCGAGATCCTCTATGGAGAGCTCCTGGCGCAAAAGCGGCACGAGATTGGCGGCGGCAATTTCGCCGGCCTCTTTATCCGAGCGAAAATCAATCGCTTTCAGGTAAGCTATCGCCGCGTCCAACAGATCACCTTTTTTATAATTTATATGGCCGAGGTAAAGATAGGTCGCGCCGACATAATCGGAACTCGGCAATTCCTGAATGAACCGCTCGAACTGATTTTCGGCCTCATCCGACCTACCGCCTTTATATAGCGATTTGGCAGCCATGAACTTGAAAATCGAGTAATGGCTTTCGCCCGCATAAAACTCGGAAAAATGTTTGAATTTCTCATACGCCTGATCGTATCGGCCAAGCCCGTAAAGATCGAGAGCCTGGTATAACGCCTCCATTGGCGAACTAGGGATACGCTGGGCGAAACACGTTGATGATACCAGTAATACAATACAGATTATTAGCGCTTTTCTCACAACTCGTACCCTTCAATATATCCTGAATAGTTTAAAGCTGATTGTTTTATTCCCTCTCGTTCCCTGCCTGAAAGCTCCCTCTTGACAACTGCCGGATTACCCGCAACGAGCACTCCCGGTGGAACTCGTTCATGCATTTTCACAACCGAGCCGGCGGCTACGATAGACTCGTGGCCGATCAGGGAGTTATCCAACACGACCGCCCCCATACCGATTATACAGCAATCCTCGATAGTACAGCCATGGAGTATCGCGCCGTGCCCGCCGGTTACGTAATCACCAATCGTAGTAGCATACTTATTGTTAGTAACATGTATAACCATTCTGTCCTGAATATTGGTGTATCGACCGATTTTGATCGGAAAGATATCGCCTCGAATAACCGCCCCAAACCACACGGACGAGTTCTCGCCCAGTTCGACATCCCCAACGATAACAGCATCAGGCGCAATAAAACAACTACTATCGATAATTGGTTTTTTACCCCGGTACGGAATAATCATAACTTATACTTGCCAAAATCCTCCGGGTTTATTCGGCGTAAGCGTTCGCGTAGAGTTTCCTGGTCGGGTATACCGGTTGTTTTCTCATCCTTAAGCTGAAATAATTCCTCGTCTACGTATATCGGCGCATTAGCTTTCAGCGCTATCGCGATAGAATCGGAGGGACGGGCATCAACCTCGATTATTTGGCCATCGTATTTGATCGATATCCTGGCATAGAAAGTTTGCTCTTTTAAATTCGTAACGGCTATTTTATCGATAGCTCCGCCCATGCTCTCGATGATCTTGTACAGAAGATCGTGAGTAAGGGGGCGTTTAGATACTACTCCGGACATCTCCATGCCAATAGCCCAGGCCTCGTAATGGCCTATCCAGATCGGCAGTACTTTCTCGGAACCTTTCGGAGAAAGCGTCACGACCGGAGAGTTAGTCGTAATATCCAGCGCTAATCCGCCGATTTCAGCTTCAATTAATGCCATAAATCCACCAGTCTTAAAATTCTGTCTTTCCACTGAATTTTGGCTCAAAATCAACGATTAATCAAGCCAAATCTGAAAAAACAGTCTCTTCCGCTGATAATCCTAAATCAGCATTCGGTTAGTTGTCCCAATTATTACAACTAAATAAAGACTGCGATGTATCCGCGATAGCGAATTATTCGGATCCCTCTTTCTTTACCACCCACAATTTTACATCGGCGGTTACATCTTTATCGAGCTTGACCGGAATCGTATATACGCCAAGAGCTTTTATTGGCTCATCGAGCAATATAATGCGACGGTCAATCTCGAAACCCTGAGATTTCAACAAACCGGCTATCATGGCGGCGGTCACAGAACCGAAGACTTTATCTTCCTCACCAACCTGTACCTCGGCGGTAAGTGATAATTTCTCCAATTTATCCTTAATTCTCTCTGATTCACGTTTACGTTTGTTGTCGCGGAATGTTTTTTGCTTTTTGATCTCATCGATGGATTTGACATTGCCGGTTGTAGCCTGAACCGCCAGATTTCTGGGGATCAGGTAATTTCTGGCATATCCGCCTTTAACAACTACAACCTCGCCACATGTGCCGAGACCATCTATATCATCTCTTAATATTACTTTCACTTCTGTTCTCCTTAAAAATCAGTTTTCACTTTCGAATGCCAATTTTCGGAAATCAAATCGGCTGTCTATTAAACCCAAAAATGCCAGAATCAAAATGGTTATTACCGGCAGAAGCATTATCAGGTAGATAATTATCCGTACCGGGTACGGAATATTTAACTGGTTTAGATAGAAATCGATTAAACACAGGCCGAAAAAGGCATAGAAATGAACAAAAAATACTAACAGGTTTTCCCCTGCTATCCTTAACCCCTCGCCGCCTAAAAGAATCAGCAGCATTGTTATACCGAATGGTATCAGCCATAATTCGCTTGCCCGCCAGAAATAGGCCGGAACCATACTCGGTATCACCGCTCCGAAATGTCGGGCAACCGTAGTAGCGCCCAGGTAAGCGAATAACACCAGCATGGCAAACATCGTAAACAGTATGCCCGGTAACAAACGAATAGTCCAGACAATAACCTGGTTACTCATCTTCATCATCTCCGCTATTTCCCCAGTACCGAGCCCCAACTGTGCGGCGCTCTGCTGCATCATCGTCTGAAATTCAGCGATGAACAGTTCGGTCTGAGAGGAGATATTGGAGTAGAACAAAATTGCCATGAGAACGATCACCAGATAAGGCGCAAAACCCCATAATACGATTGAGTTCGGCGTACCGAATATTCTGGCTTTAATTCCCATAAGTAATCCCGGTAGCAAAACGAGGAAAAAGAATATCATGGAAAGTTGAGGTCCATATAGCGCGGCAATTATCGCTAACGCAATCACGGATGGTATCATGACATATATATATCGATACCTGACCATCAATATGATCAGGGCGATCTGGGCTAGAAGAATCATCACCGAATTGACCAACGGTACGCCAACCAAGACGCCCGAGATAGCGACGATTATGACCAGAATCCATAATTTTGTCCCGTCTGAGTTTGCCACAACTATTTAACCCGCTAATATTAATCAAGTTCCTTTGAGGTAAACGGTAAAAACGACATTACCCTGGCACGCTTAATGGCAGTGGAAAGCCATCTTTGATGTTTGGCGCAGACACCGGTCACACGCCTCGGGATAATCTTGCCGCGATCAGAGATGTATCTTTTCAAAATTCTGTCATCACGGTAATCTATTCTTTTAACCTGATGCTCACAGAAGCGACAGATTTTTCTTCTTTTTCTTATCATCTAAATATCCTCCAAATCAATTGAGACTAAGTTTCAATAAACGTAAGTGCCTACATTTAAAACACTTATGCTTTATCCTCCTGATCATCACCGGAATCATCAGCCGAACTGTCATCAGCTTCGGTTTTCTCGTTTTCCTCGTCCGAGGTCTTCTCCTCGGCGACCGCTTTTGGCGCGGCGGTATCAGGAGCTGAGGACTTCTTCTCATCAACCGTATTCTCTACGGCCGGTCTTCTCTCATCGGATTTCTTTTTGCTTGAGGCCTCGTAAATGGACTGCTTCAACACGATTGTCATCGATCTTAAGACCGACTCATTGAGTTTCATAGACTTATCCATCTGAGTTAAGACCTCAGGAACTGCGTTGAAATAGATCGTGTAGTAATTTCCCTGGGTGTTGCCTGACATCTCGAAAGTCAGTCTGCGCATTCCGAGATGCTGAACCTCGAAAACGGTACCGTCGGCTTTTTTAACCATATCGGTAAGCTTATCGAGTTCTGAATTAACGGCTTCTTTGTCTAAATTGGGTTCGAGAATAATGGTGAGTTCGTAAATTCTCATCAAACCTCCCTCTGGACTTGCGACCCCTCTACCGGAGTAGGGAGTACTGTGTTAAAAATTACAGTACAGTTATTGTTATTGATTTATTTTCTATCTTGCCTAAAGCGAGATTCTCGATGAATCTCATCGACTCGGCAACCATTTTGTCTACAACGTCAAATTCGTCCTTGTCGAAATCCTCCAGTACATAATCTTCAAGTGGCACCCCGGCGGGATTGGAATCCACGCCCAGCCTCAACCTCGGGTAGGCATCGGTGTGAAGGTACCGCGTTACCGAGGCCAGGCCGTTATGACCGCCATCGGAACCGCTAACCCGAAACCTTATCTTTCCCAGCGGTATATTAGAATCATCGGAGATGATCATAATACTTTCCGGGGCGATATCAAAGTAGTTCTTTATCGCCGCCGCCGCTTTACCGGTGTTGTTCATGTAAGTCGTTGATTTACATAGGTAAATCTCGTTACCATCGTACTCTATCCGGCAGTACTCGAACGGTCCGTTGCCTGAGGCAAACTCTTCTTTTTTCAAAAAGGCCAGGCGGTCGACCACCATGTGGCCTACATTGTGACGGGTGTCGGCGTAACGCCGTCCCGGATTGCCCAGCCCCAGCACGATTTTAACGCGCTCTTTTTCGATCGGGGCATCTTCAATCATCACAAGCGATTAAAATCATAAATTTATGCCCGTCTGTCAAGTTAATTCGGCTGGAAATTGATTTGCTGAATGGGAAGTGAAGGAGATTAATGGTGGTTATTGGCTATTCTCCTTCAGATTATATATCCCTTGCAATATACAGAACGAAGTTGGAATACACTACAACAATGCAACATCATTCGTTATATATTTAATAATATTATACATCTTTTTTACTAATTTCATTAGACAAAAAGCGCTTAATTCTATATAATTAATCTTATAACCACATCAACAGATCTAGCATTACCAAATTAATATTAAAAGTCTAATATTGAAAGGAGCGTAATAACAAAAATGATGCCTTAAAACAAAAACATAGTAATAAGTAACTTGGGAGGATTTCAATGAAATTATCAGGAATACTATTTCTCGTTATTCTTGCTCTATCGCTTGGACTAATCGTATGCTCATCGGTTGAGGAACAGATTAATCCAACATCATCCAAAGCAATTGACTTCAAAAATAGTTCAACAAAAAACGAAAATGACTACCCTGATGTAATCTATTCAGCAAACGCACAAGTGACACTAAGAGGACCAACAGTATGGGGAACTTACACAGTTCAAATTATACAAAATGGTGTGGTACGATGGCAAAACACTAATGTAATATTATATGGCGGATATCGTACTATAACTGTCTATGGTTTGCCGGATGGTTGTGGCTATATTGGCAAAGCTTGGATAAATGCTGTAGGTAGTCAGTCTAATACATGGCCGTCAAAATGTATTAGCGGTACCACACATCTTGGTTGTTTAGAATTTAACATGGGAGGAGAGCCATCGCCCTGGCAAGGTAGTTGCCCATAAGACTGTAAAAGAAATACTATTCCGGCAATTGAAAACAATTGCCGGAATAGTATATTAACTGTACTAAACAAGACTTAACCTGACGGTCACACTGTTTTCAGCTGTACGTTTTGATTCAACCAATAATAAATTCAATACCAATTGGAATTAGAAACATAATTAATTAATAGGGATAGAAACGGACTTATAGTTTAACACCGGCACCCCGCACCATCTGTTGTGAAGTGGGAATGCTTGCTTCATCTCTCAGGTTACCTCTCCCCCTTCTCAATCCCCAGCGCTTTCATCTTTTTGTACAGATGGCTGCGTTCCAGGCCGAGTATCCGGGCAGCGCGGGCTATGTTGCCCTCGGCTCCGGCTATCGCCTTTTCGATATACTCGCGCTCGAAATCCTCCACCGCCTGTTTCAATGAGGATAGCTCCTTATCACCACCCGTAGATGAGCTAACTCCCGCCAGCACGGCCTCTATTGACTGAGGCTCGATTGGATCAGAATCACTGATAATCAGTATACGCTCAATGTAGTTTTTCAACTCGCGGATATTGCCGGGGTAGCCGAGTTTCTCCAGGTAAGCAATCGCACTCTTGGAGAACTTGCGTTGTTTTTTATTGGCTTTCGAGGCGTAGGCCGCGCAGAAATATTCAACCAGCAATCCGATATCGCTGATACGCTCGCGCAGCGGAGGCACACTAACCGGCAGCACGTTCAATCTAAAATATAAATCATGGCGGAATCCCCCGCTGTCTGCCTCCTCCTTGAGCTTGCGATTGGAGGCCGCTATCAGGCGTATATCTATATCGAAAACATCCTTGCCGCCAAGCGGGGTTACCTTGCGCTCCTCTATCACACGCAGAAGTTTCGCTTGAAGCTTTAGCGACATCTCGCTTATCTCATCCAAAAACAGCACTCCGCCGCCGGCTCGTCTGAAATATCCCTCGTGCGAACTCATCGCACCGGTAAACGCGCCTTCCTCGTAGCCGAACAGCTCGGCCTCGGCAAGCTCATCCGGCAAGGCCGCGCAGTTGATAGCGATAAACGGACCGCTTGCTCGTCCCGACTTGTTGTGAATCATACGGGCAACGAGTTCCTTGCCGCTGCCGCTTTCACCTGTAATCAGCACCGGCGCCTCCTCGGGCGCGAAACGATCGATAGTGGCGACCATCGCTTTAATAGCCGAGGACTCACCCACCAGCTTATACTCGTCCTGCACCTGGCGTAGAAGCTCATCACGTTGTTTGCGAAGAGATATCAGCTCATCGATATTTTTCAATAGCACCTCTAGTTTATCGAGAGAGAGCGGCTTCTCGAGAAAATCATAAGCGCCATGCTTTATCGCCTCAACCGCCGTAGCGATAGTCGAGCCACCGGAGATCATCACCACCATAAGATGCGGATATGCTGTCTTGAGCGCCTTGAGCAAATCGACGCCATCACCTTCATCGCTGTTAAGCCAGACATCGAGAGTGGCCAGGTCGAATGAGTCATCACAGGCGGCCACAGCGGGATTGAACCCATCGGCGGAAACAACCTCATGCCCCATTCGTTTCAGGGCGCGGCTGACCGAATCGAGGATGTTTTTCTCGTCATCAACCAAAAGTATTTTCACTATTTACTCATCCTCAATTTCAATTTAATCGCTGAACCGTTTTCATCATCACTGATCTCGATCACACCGTCATGATCGCTGATGATCTTTTTCACGATAACCAATCCCAATCCACTGCCCTCGGCTTTGGTGGTAAAATACGGCGAGAACAAATTCTTTTTCGCCATCGGTGAAAATCCGGGGCCGTTATCTTTTACCTCGATCACGGCAAATTCGTTTTCGCGATATGTCCGAACCTCGACTTTGCCGGTTTCGCCGCCGGCCTCGAACGCGTTTTTCACGATATTATGTACTGCTCGTTTCAACTGCTCCCGATCGACAGTAACGATAATATTCTCATCTGCGAAATCTACTATCATCCTGCCGGATTCGACATCGATACCGTACAGCCCGATATATGACTGCATCAGCTCGCGTAAATCCTCGCGTTGCAATTGCGGAGACGGAAAACGAGCGAACTCGGAGAACTCTTTAACGATCTTCGCCAGCGAGGATACCTCCTCCAGCACGGTGTTGCATGAGTTGTTGAGTATCTCGGGGAAATCCTCATCGCCGGCATCGAAAGTGCGTTTCAAATCCTGTATGGACACCTGTATGGGGGTTAGCGGATTTTTTATCTCATGCGCCACTTTCTGCGCCATCTGGGTAAACGCCGCCATTCGCTCGGAATCGACCAGTTTCTCGCGGTAGTCTTTCAGGTCGGTGGCCATGGTGTTGAAACTATTGATCAGCTTGCCGATCTCATCCCTGCGCCGGGAATTTAACGCGACCTCGAAATCACCGGTAGCCATACGGGATGAGGCCTCGGCCAGCGCGGTAATCGGTTTGGTGATACTGTAGGAGAACGACCAGGCCAACACGAACGCCAGTACGAAAGATCCCAGCGCGAATATGATGAATATCATGGAAATCCGATCGTACACCGTTTTTAAATCGTAAGTGCTGATACCGATCATCAAATCGGCTACTTTATCGCCGGTAAAATTAGTCAGGGCATAGGAGTTGAACTTATATGGCGTTCCGGCAAGCTGTACCGAGGTAAAAGCGTTAGCGGTAGTCTCGATCGGTACCTCGTTCAAGTTTCCGGGTATAGTCGTGCCTTTGATCTCTCCCTCGCTTAGTAGTATCAACTCCGCGCCGGAAAGCGACTGTAAATCCTGCAAATAACTCTCATCAATGATTTTGCCGCCGATCACCACCCCGATAGCCCGATTCTTGAACCACACCGGCGAGGCGGCCATTGTCAGAAGTTCATCGCTGCCCCGAATATCTCGTATCGCCAGTGAATGCACGGGTTGACCGTTAAGAGCCTCGTTGACTATCGGATCATCCTCCAGCGAGAAACCGAACACCGACTGATCGTGGCCCTGCGCCAGCACCTCGCCTTTGGGATCGATCACCGCCAGGTAATCCAGATCGAGCAGTTCGAGCTGACGTTCGGTCTTTTTGATAAGAGCCGATTGATCGATAAAGCCAATCTCATCGGTTAGGAGAAGCGTCCGTTTCAGGTCATCGTTATCCGCCAGCGCTTTTACCTGATTTAACACGCTGGTGCCGTTTCTATCATAAAACCCAATAACGCCGCTGACAACCGAGGAAAGCCTGTTCTGCGCTAATTCCTGCTGCTGTCCCAGCATAGTGACCCGTAAAAATAACAGTATGCCGATTAACGGCACGGCCGCGGCTACGAATAGAAGTAAAAATATTTTTCGTCTCATGATTATTTACCCGCCTGGTAGTATGTATCGCGAAGGTTTACGAACGCCCTGGGGTCGGCTTTAAAACCGGCAAGGTCCCTCCGATGAGCGATTGTCAGGTATGGATTGTACAGCACGATGAGGGGTGGATTTTTCATCAATAAATCCTCGGCCTCCCTATATATATCCTCACGCGCGTATGTATCCTCGATTCGCCGGGCGCCGCTCAGATAGCGCTCGAGTTGCTCATCGCTATAATTGAAATAATTCGTTATACCGTTCAACTCCGAGGAGAACAACGGATAAAAAAGCGCGTCAGGATCGAGCACCGGGATATCGTAGCGCATGAGATATAAATCCATCGTGCTTAAATTAGTTGACTCTTCCAGATAACGACTATCGAGTTTCTGTGTTTTTACTTTCAAACCGGCGTGACGGAGCTGGCCGGCGATATATGCCGCAACCGGCTTTAAGGCCGGATCGAAACCATCATACACGAGGTTCAACTCGCCCGGCAAATCAGCGATATCAGCCAGGGCGGCTTTCGCCTCGCCGGGCATGAACGTGAAGTCATTGGCATACTGCGATTCGATACTGAATGTCGGCGAAATAATCGAGGAACTCGATCTGGCCGAATTCGCCAGAAGCACTCGTACTATGCTTTCCCTGTCGAATAAGCCGTTCAATGCCCCGGAGAGTTTATAGTCCTCCTGGTATTTATGCTTACAGTTAAAACCCAACATCACCAGAGAACTGGTGTAGTATTTTCTAGCCTGGTAGTCGCCGCCCGATAATAGCTCCTCGGCGTTATGCGTGTCGAAACCGATCAGATCCAACCTGCCGAGTTCGAAATCGAGCGCCGCCTCTTTGTAATCCGAGTAGCGGTTGAATATCACGCTATCGAGCGCCGGTGAATCGGCGAAATAATCGGTATTAGCCGCCAGCATTACTCGCTCATCCCGTACGCTTACCACTTTAAACGGGCCTGTCCCTATCGGCACGGGGGTTCTATCGACCGAGGGTATGATAAAACCGCCGGGACCCGCCAGGTATTTCAAGAGTGGTTCGAACTCGTTTTTGGTGGTGATACCTATGGTATTTTTATTGCTGATAAATACACCCTGCAACTCGTTCGCCCTGCCGCGATGCACCTGGTTATACCCCTCCACCTGGGTGATAAACGAGGCGGCCGGCGTAAGCTCCGGAGACCGCGCCAGTTCCACCAGCGAATGCGCCACATCCAGGGCATCCAGATATTTACCCGAATGAAATTTGATATCGGGATTGAGATAAAACGTGTAGGTGTTGCCGTGATGTTCCCACGAATGCGCCAGGCCGGGTACGATTTTACCCTCGCTATCGAGATTAACCAGGTTATCGTAAATCAGATAGCCGACAGTGTACTCATCGGGAATGGTGATCTCGGAGGGCTTTAGCTTGAGATCGTTGAAAAACGGTACGTGAATAGCGCCGCCGGTGAACTTCGTCGTGCTTTCCAAATATATACGAGCCTCGAGCGGCTGTACATAATAGAACCGGTAATACACCGAGGAATCCATACGGGCATAAGAGATATCATCCCCAACCCACGAAATTAGCGCGGTACCGAACGAACGGCCGTCATAAAGCACCTCGAGACGATTACCAACGTTGACACCATCGGCACGGCCTTTATCGATATACAACCGGTAGTTCTTTTTCAAAATCACCGAGCCGAGTATATCCGTGTTGGTATCGGTGGTTGCAAGTGATGTTAATAGAATTGATATTAACAGAACGAACGTTAGCTTTTTGATCATAGACTCTCCCTGGACTGTCGAAAATCAAGCAAGTATCGTCAGGAATGGATAAACAAAGGATTTCATCCGCCTGACATCTTCTACGAAAGATATCGCCTACCTGACGATTCCTTCTTCAACATTTTCAACAATTTTCCTGCAACCAGTATACTTTAACCCGTAAGCGTCAGTCAAGTTTCATATCGGGCAAGATTTTATCTCGATAGAATCAAGATGTTTCATGTTATTAATATCGTACTATGAGGCATTCAGGTTAGCTATTCGATAGCGTATACTTTCAGACACGGATCATTCCGCATAGACACGCTTTAAATTCATCCTTATTTCTTAAATATCATGAATACCAACGCCTTAAGGTCGTGGCACGGCTTTTGTTTTAATACTGGATGAAATTATTAAAAACCTTAATCCCCAACAGAGGAGGAAAGATGTTAAAGCGAGAAAGAATGAGAGACAAAGGACAGGTGGTCTCGGTTATCGTGGTTTCCCTACTGGCGTTTGTTTTGATTATAGGGGCAGGCTTGAAGAAAAGACCGCAAGTAGTCATGGTTGAGGCAATCGCCGAGCAAGCAATACCGGCAGACACGATCGAACCGGTAATCGAGCCGGTTGTCGAGGAACAGGTCACGTCGCCCGCCCCCTCGTATCCCGAGATCGAAAGAGTTTTCTACAACAACGGCAAGTTCGATATCCTATCGGGTAAGATGCTGTACACGGTGATGAAAGACAGTTCGGGTTGGAGCGACCCGGTCACCTCGTTTTGCTCGGATCACGCGCCGGATATGGCCTGCATGCTGTACGAGAAAGATGAGGCGGTAATTGGCGGCGACCGGTTGATATTCGCGGACTACGAATACGAAAGCCTGCGCGATACATTCGACCTCGGCGCGCCTGTCAATGTAGTACTGAAATTCGGCGAGGGCTACCTGATCGGCGCCAATGACGGTTTGCATTTCATGGATGATTGGTATAGCGATTCACTCATGAAAGCCGATCTCCTGGTGACATCCTTAACCGAGGATGATGACGGCCTCTGGGTAGGTACTTTCGGTGACGGCCTGTGGCGTTATGACGGCGAAAACTGGAAGAGACGTTACCTGGCTCGTGATACCGAAATATTCGATTTCGTCTCCGCGCTCGAGTATCAGTATCCTTATCTCTGGGTGGGCACTCCCTCGGGTATTTTCCAGCATGACGGCGGCGAGTGGAAGCAGCTCTACCTCAGAGATTCGACCGAGATTTACGAGGTCAACTGTTTCCTGCCGAAAGTGTTCTCGACTTACATCGGCACCGAGCAGGGCCTGTTCGTCTACGCCAACGACTCCCTTCAAGCCGTACCGGCGTTCATCGGCAAACCAGTAATCGGATTATTCAAAGGAGATAACGATATTTTCGTGGCGACCCGCAGCGATGGAATCGTAACCTTGAAAGGAAAGGAGGAAATCCTGCGACCGGAACAACTGCCAACAATAGAGCCAATCCTGGCTGACACGGAATAGACTTTACGGGCGTCACACAAAAAGCCGCTCCCAAACGGGGGCGGCTTTTTAATTAATAGAGCTTTTATATTTTATTCCTTGACAATAAAAATAGCTAATAATATCATTAACATATTGGTTAACACTTACGAATAATTTCAAGGAGGTTCTATGTACCGTTTCCGTTATATGAGCAGCATTGTCTTTATGCTATTATTATTAAGCTACTCTGTCGTTCCAGTATTTGCTCAAAATAATTTATCGATGACAGGGAAAGACAGTTTTAATTCTGGATTTTCTTTCATCCCAAATGATGGACAATTCGACAGTATCATCGAGTACAGATGCTTTTCTAATGGCATTACTATTGATTTCTGTAGAAATTCATTCTATTATCATTATCTAGAGATTCCAGAGAAAAAATCATTAAGTTCATCATTAGATCAGAATCATAATCCAGAAGTAATTGCTCATAGTATAGAAATTAATTTGATCGGAGCAAATAAAAATGTGCTAATTACTGATGGCGAAATGGCCGAACCTAAATACAGTTTTTATATTGGAAATGACGAATCAAAATGGAGGCACAATTTAAACACTTATAAATCTATCAATTATATAAACGTTTATAAGGGGATTGATTTTAAATACTATTCCGATAACAATTCATTAAAATATGACATTGTTGTCAATCCTGGTGTAAATCCTTCGATTGTTCGTTTTAAACCAGAACCACTAGCCAAATTATCCAAGCTTGATAATGGCGATTTGATAATTGACACTGGTGAGTTTGAGCTAAAAGAAACTGCCCCAATTTGCTATCAAGAAATTAACGGAAAGCGTAGATTAGTCGATTGTGAATTTTGTATTTACAATGATAATAGTTATGGTTTCATAGTAACCGGGCCTTACGAATCCAATAGACCTTTAATAATTGATCCCAATATCACTCCAGTATATAGTAGTTACATTGGCGGAACAAATCATGACATAATTACTGATATGTGTCAGACTTCAAATTATACTCGATTTATTACGGGTTATACATTTTCTTCGAATTATCCACATGGCATACCGCCTATAGGGCCACAGGGAGTATGCGATCTATTCATATCTAAGTTTAATGCAGATGGTTCATTAGCATATAGTATAATCATAGGCGGTAGTGTAACTGATGTAGCCACTGGTATTGCAAGCGATGGGGGTACAGGTATATATGTTACCGGCTACACTTCTTCCTCTGACTTTCCAATGATGAACCCCATAGACAATACACTCGGTGGTTCTATAGATGCATTTGCTCTTAAATACTGGGAAGGCAGTGGACTATTTTTTAGTACATACATTGGTGGCTCTTACAATGATTATGCCGAAGATATTCATTATTATGCCTTTGAATCACATTTTACTATATGTGGTTGGACCGGTTCAGGGACTTTTCCTACTACTGGAAACGCATATGATAGAACTTTTAACGGCGAAATCGATATTTTTATTACGAGTATATCAGATTCATCCCCGTATACGATCCAAGGAAGCACATTTTTAGGTGGCTCAGGTGATGACAGGGCATATGGTTTGAATGAACAAAGCGGTGAATTATATATAACAGGTTTCACAGCATCGAGTAATTTCCCTGCTGTTAATCCGCTCTACACTTATCAAGGGAACAAAGATGTTTTTATTACTAAGTTTAATCCAGCTTTAACAAGCATATCATTTAGCACCTATATTGGCGGTTCGGGTGATGATATCGCAGAAGGCATTTTTAAAGATTGGGATGATGGTGTTACTCTTGTTGGTTCAACAAATTCATCAAATTTCCCTACAGTTAATGCATACGACGACACTTATAATGGCGGTTATGATGCATTTGTTTTACATTTAAGATACGGCAGCCAACTGGGATGGAGTACTTATTTAGGTGGATCAGGCAACGAGTATGCAACTGATATATCAACAGCTTTTCTGAGATCTCCCACGGTTGTTGGTTATACTAATTCAACCAATTTTCCGGTAATAAACACTAATACTACGCACAATGGTGGTTATGACATTTTTTATACATATTTTTACTGCTACAATGGAAATTACCAATCGGTTTCACAAAGCGGCTATTTAGGAGGAACAGGCAATGATGGTTTTTTCCTTAGCCCAATAGGCTATAGAAGTATAGTAAGTGTTGAAGTAGATTATATCTCTATGGAATCATGGTATGAACCCCCTTGGATTGCAGGGACAACGATGTCTGATGATTTTTACACATCACCGAATTGTTACGATAATAACTTAAATGATGGGACGATAACTGGCTATGTCGATGGTTTTATCACAAAGCTAGATTGGTGTGATTTTTATGCTGGCGATGCAAATGGTGATGAGCAAGTAATAGGGGGAGATGTTACATTTTTAGTACAGTATTTAGCTGGAAACAACACACCCCCTAGTAATTGTTTTTGCAGATGTCCTTCGCCTGATTTGTTTTACGCATCTGGCGATGCAAATGGTGATTGCGTAATTACTGGAAGTGATGTATTGTACCTTGTTAATTACTTCAGAGGTATAGGGCAGGCACCAAAAGCATGCTTTTCATGTTCAGGTGCAAGCCACGAATAGATAATAAAAAAGCCGCTCCCAAACGGGGGCGGCTTTTTAATTTTAGTAATTATGACGCTGCTTATTCCAGTTCAGCCCAGTGGAAAGTGATGTTAGCTGCAGCAGTTTCAGTATCAGGATGGTAATAGCTATGAATTTTTAACTTATAAACCGAATCATCAACTTTAATTAGATATACATGATCACGTGATGGCAATCGCGATTGAGTACCATCAAACATATGATACCACCAATCAGTTAAAGCTGATGATATTACATCGGTAAAATAGCCGGTGTTGTTTGTAACCGCAGTAGTAATACCATCAAAATTTGTAGGATTACCGCCGGTTAAGCTGGAATCCTGATATGCCGGATAAGCACTGGCATAACCGCGTCCCCATAAGGATGAGTTTAAATGAATTTCATATTGAGTAAATGCCATATCCCAATCGGTCGAATTTTCGGGATCAGCAGGCGTAACCTCCATACCAGTCGAAAAATCAACATATCCGGTACCGACGCCAACAATAAGTGTTAAAGTATCAGGAACACCAGAGACATCAGGTCCATCAGCCTGATAAACATATCGAAGCTTGACCGATCCCATATCCGGCGGTTGACCGCCATCGAATATATCGATTACCTGAAATTTTACATATTTCCCGGCAGCATCTTTTAGAAGATACACATAATATGTTGGGTCCACAGCATGCGAAATCGGGTTATAGCTGTACCATTCATCAAGAGATAAAGAGTAGTTGTCTTCCATCCAATCACTGATTGTAATATCAGAGGTATCAACCACGGCGGCAAAATCCGTAGAGTCAGGAGAGCCTGCCACAGCTAAATCAACCCCGACTACACCTTTATTGCCTGAAAGGCCTCCATTTAATTGCACATGATATCTTTTAAAAGCAATATCCCAGGCACTACTGGTTGGTGCTTGAGCATCTGTTACTGCAACGGTCTCCTGCGTGGCAAAACTAAAATATACAAACGATGTTTCACTTTCCGCATCAACTAAACTGCTCCAGTAACCACCATCCTCAATCCAGGTGCTAGTGGTGGTATCATCCGGTATAATAGGGTTGCCCTTATCATCATCACACGCGAAAAAAAGCACGCTCAGTATAAACGGTGCTATCATTAAAAGTTTCTTCATTTAATTACTCCTACTAAAATTATAATTAATACTTACAGTGTAACTTCGTTCGGGCCAGTAACCGAAATTCGCGTTTTTCTCATCCAATATATTATTAACCTTTACGAACAACTCGATTTTATCGAACAATTCCCGCGATAGGCCGGCATTCAGATTCCAGCGCGAGGGCGCGTAAGCATCGCTGCTGCGTTCCGATGTCTCCGCCTGCGATATCCACAGTTTCCTGTCATGCCAGAATCCCCACAGGCTAAGCCTGGTATCAATAGGTGATATCACATAGCCGGTGTTGAATTTGAACGTATGGTCGGGACGGTTTATCAGATCGATCTTCTCGGTAAGATTTTTCGCGCTGAGATAAGTGTATGAAAAAGATAGATCGAGTTTATTGAGTGCCTTTATCTGCGTCTCCCATTCGATCCCTTCGGTTTTCGCTTTCACGATATTGCCATAGTAATAAATTCCCCGCCAGTAGGTAGGATCGGAGAAATCGCCCTCCGTGAACTCGATTAAATTTTTCAGATCGCTTCTGAAATAGGTAAGGCGATGAACGGCTTCTTGGCTGTAGTTGATCTCCGCGGTTAACGAGTAATTGATACTCGTCTCCGGATCGAGTTCCTCGCCGCCGCCGTACACTATATATCCAGCGGCGCTGTGATCGAACTCGAAATACAGTTCCTTGATCGAGGGCGCGCGGAATCCTTTGCTGATCGAGCCGCGCAGATTGAAAAATCTACAGGCATCCCACATGGCGTTTAGACTCGGATTGAAATAGTGCCCGTAGGTTTCGTGATGTTCCCAGCGCAAGCCCGGTAAAAACACCAGCTTACTGACCGGCCGCCATTCGTACTGCATGTACAAATCCTCGTTGCGCACGCGTTCGCTACCCGAGGCCAGTTGATTGGAATTCAAACCCTGCGTGAATATATCACCGCCGAACGTGAGTATGTGATTGTTGGTGAACATCCTGTTATATTGAAAAGACGATCCTACGATATCATCATCGGTTTCGGAGGTATCTATCCAGGCATTGGAGCGCGTGAATTTTTTCCAGATATGATCGTAGTACGAGCCATGAATATCGAAAGTGAAATCAGCCACCGGATCGATCTGCCAGCGCAGCTTGGCTGCTATATCGTAGCGATAATTACGCTCGGAGTCATCATAGTTATATACCGTATCGCGGTCGACACCTATCTGCACCACCTCGGATTCCTTCCAGTCTTTATCCTCAGCCATGAATCCCAGCGAAAAATCCAAATCGAGATTATCGGCGGCTTGAACAGCATCTTTGCGTTGGCGTTGAACCTGTCGGTATCCTCCAGTCCGTTGGTGTGCTCGGTGCTCTCATCGAGGTCGAAACCATCGGTATGCATGAACTTGGCGGTAAGGTTAATTCCTCTGCCTATGACTGTCGAATTAACCCCGGCCTGAAAATCGTATGTATTGAAACTTCCGTAACTGGAGTAAAGATCGAGCGAGTTAAAAGCGGATGGCTTTTTGGTGATAATATTTACCACCCCGCCGATAGCGTCCGAGCCATACAGCGTTGCGCCGGTGCCTTTAACGATCTCGATACGCTCGACATTAGCCAGCGATATCTGTCCCATATCCAACGAACCCTGCACCCGGCCGATCACCCTGTCGCCATCTATCATGATCAGCACGCGCGAGGGATCGATACCGCGAAGAATAACGCCTTTACCGGATAGATCATCGGAGATATTAACACCGATATGAGAGCTTAAAGCCTCATCGACAGTTAACGCGCCTGTCTCTTTAAATTCCTCGGCGGTAATAAGCTCGGTCGTAATCGGCACATCTTTTAAGATATATTCTCTGCGGGTCGCAGTAACAACCACCTGATCGAGTTTCCAGGCTGAATAGGACATGTATATTTTCAGATTATCAGGCGACTCGAAATCATCGATCCTGATTGTTTTATCGTGAAAACCTATAAGATGAAATTTCAGCCCTTCCTCGATCTCATCCGTATCATCAATGAACAAACTGAATCGGCCCTCAGCGTCGGTGTGGGTACCAACCGATGAGTTTACCAGCTTTACGACTACTCCGGGAAGTCTCTCATTCGTCAACGAGTCTATGACGACACCGCTTATTGTTGTTGCGCCGGAATTTCCAGAGTAAAGGAGGGCAAACAAAACCGCCAGGCAGGCGAACATCAATCTCGAATTAATCTTTCTTACCTCATTTCCAATCATCAGATTTTAAAAACGCATACATGATGCTATATGTTTCAAAATAGTATGGATTTTGTTAATCTATTGCGTTACAAATAATTATATTCTACCTAGACACTCGATATTTCATCCTTAAACTCGGCGATCGACTCCTCCAGCCCAAACAGTAAAGCTTTGCTTACCAGTTCGTGGCCGATAAAATAATCCTCGACCTGATCGATCTCAGCTAATTTCGAGACATCATTTAAAGTCATGGGGCCCGTTACGAGCACACCAATAGAAAGACGTTCAGCCAGCGCCGCCGCTTTGGCAATCGTGTTGAGAAGATCAACCTTTACCGACAGGCTTTTTTCCGTGCAATACTGGCTGACATCGATAGCGATATAATCGGCTTTCATCTTGGCCGCGGCTTTAACCTGATCGAGGTCGGGCGTGATCTCGATGGCCACGATAATATTGGCCACTTGCAAACGAGCCACGTAGTCGCTGTCACCGGGGACGATATCCGCCAGCACGGCCATCGAGGGCGAGAGATCGATAGTCTTCTCGATAGATTTATCATCCGCCGGAATAATCAACGCCAACGGGATTCCCAGCACGCCCTTTATCCCTTTTATGATACGCTCATGCTCGGGGGTTATCTCACCTTTGCGAAGACCTATAGCTACGCCGCCTGCGCCGGCCAGATCACATATAGCCGAGGCTTTGGCGGGCCGGGGCTCGCCGCTTTCACTGAGTTCGGAAAGTATTATTATATCATCAAGTAATACCGTAATTCTGGGCATATTTCCTCCCTATTTTGTGGAGCTATATATTCAAAGGAACCAGGATAGTCAAGGAATAATAATTTATTTAGGTGCGTGCAGAAGGGTACCCTCGAACAGAGCTTTTTGTATCTGATGGAAATTATCGAACACGCGATGAGCTCCCGCTAGATATTTCGCATCGAGCGTATTGCAAACCGCCCAGCATGTAAGGCCGGCGTCAACCGCCGATTTTACCCCGGTCGGAGCGTTCTCGACAGCCAGCACGTTCTCGTTCGGATAACCGGTCAGTTTCGCGCCATAGGCAAACGGATCGGGATCGGGCTTGCCTCTTTCGGTGCTTTCGTAGTCTACCACGATATCGAAAAAACCCTCGAAATGTTCCGACACCACGCGCTCAACTACGTTACGCACGCCGCCTGTGACGATCCCCAGCTTTACCACACCCTTAAGTTTATCCAACAACTTCATAACGCCCTCGATAGGCCTGATCTGTACTATACTTTCGAATATCTCGCGTTTGCGGGTGTAAATTTTTTTGATAAGCTCATCGCCCGGATTTTCGATACCGAGTTCGCTTAATCGCTGTTTAACGGTCAGTGGGTGACGGACTCCCTCGTTCAAAAAGAAAATCAGGTCATCCGTTTCGTAACCGCTTTCGCGAAATGCCGTAGTCCAGGCGGTAACATGATAACCCATCGAATCGATAAGGGTGCCGTCCATATCGAATAGAATCGCTTTAAATTGCTTGCTCATAAGATGGTGACGCTACAACCCAAGTTCATCGGCTTTTGCCGTGAGCGCGGCAATTACGTTTTCGATGACTTCCTCGAGCGGTAAACCAAGCTCCTCGGCGCCTTTCCTGATATCCTCGCGTGAAACCTGACGGGCGAAAGCTTTATCTTTCATCTTCTTTTTCACTGATTTCACTTTGACATCAGCGACTTTTTTAGAGGGCCGCACCAGCGCAACCGCAGTGACGAAACCGCAAAGCTCATCCACGGCGAACAGCGTTTTCCTAATCCGCGAATCGCGAGGTATGCCGCTGGTATCCACATGAGACAACAGGGTATCGCTGAATTCCTGATCATAGCCGTTTTCTTTGATGATATCCACGCCGGTTTCAGGATGACCTTTGGGGTATTGTTCGTAATCGAAATCATGAAGCAAACCGACCGCGCCCCAGTAGTCGATATCCTCGTCGAATTTCTCGGCAAAATAACGCATCGCAGCCTCTACCGACAGGGCATGCTTGCGAAGTGATTCCGATTCGGTGTACTTACAGAGAATACTCCAGGCCCTGCCTCTATCCCTCATCAGATCGATAGATTGCATATTCTTTCAATGCCTCGACTATTGATTTTCCCAATCGCTCTTTAATGATAATCTCATCCGGCCCGATTGACACATCCGACCACATTTGATCGTAAAGCCTGTTAACCAGTTTTTTCAGAAACTGATCCAACTCCGCGCCTGAGAGTTCCAGAGCTTTGTATTTTTCTTCATCGTTCATAATGATGTTATAATCGATAATACGGCGACAGTCAACATCTATAATAAAATATTGTGATGTTAGTTATCGACAACATACCTTATTTGGCCAAATGGTTGGAAGGGATCCCCGCCACCTCAGATAAAAAGATTAAATATAATCGCGAATCCGCCTGCTTTTAGAATGTCATTCAGCCGATATCTGATAAGTAAGCTACCACCGCCATAGGATCGGTGGCTTTTATCCTGCCGGCTTAAGTCGTCTGTACCGGTTACAAAACTCCGGGGATTGTTGAAAAAGTCATCATTGATGTCATTGCGAGGTAGTGAAACGGACATACCGGGTAAACCGGTGTTTTTTAATATCAACAAAAAAGCCGGACTGAAAACAATCCGGCAAAGTGATTATCATTTGATTTCATTTTCAGCATATCCGCCTAGATATATTTATGCTCCTTGGCGAATTTCTCCAACTCCTCCCTGAACTGAGGAGCCGCTATGCTGATAAGTAGTTTCGTTCTCTCACGTACGGTTTTGCCGTAAAGATCAACCGCGCCGAACTCGGTCACGATCCAGTGGACATCGCCACGAGTGGTGGTTACGCCGGTTCCCAACGGCAAGTTAGGTGCGATTCTCGAGAGTTTGCCGCCTTTGGCAGTGGCGGGCAAAGCGATGAAAGGCATACCGCCTTTGGATTTAGCCGCACCCCTTACGAAATCAAGCTGGCCGCCGAATCCCGAATAGAAATTGAATCCCAGCGAATCTGCAAATACCTGGCCGGTCAGGTCGACACCTAAAGCCGAGTTGATCGAGACCATCTTGTCGTTCTGGGCTATGATAAACGGATCGTTGGTGTACCAGCAGGGATGGAATTCACACAACGGATTATCATCGCAGAAATCGAATATCGGCCGGGTGCCCAGGGTAAAAGCCGCGACTATCTTACCGGGGTGAAGAGTCTTTTGCGAGTTATTGATCACGCCTGATTCTACCAGCGGGATGATACCGTCGGAAAACATCTCGGTGTGAATACCCATATCATGACGGCCTTCGAGCTCCGATAGAAACGCGTCGGGAATAGCCCCGATCCCCATCTGAAGTGTCGAACCATCATCGATATGATCGGCAATCAGCTTACCGATTTTTATCGAGACCTCATCGGGGGTACCCTGCGGCATCTCCAAAAGAGGCGTAGTATGTTCGACAATATGAGTGAGCTTGCTAACATGAATGAAGCAGTCACCGTGAACGCGCGGCATTTTCTGGTTGACCATGGCCAGCACGATTTTGGGCTTTATGGGCAGCCGTCATGGTAACATCGACACCTACGCCGAACGAGCAGAAACCGTGTTCATCAGGCGGACTGACCTGGATAATCGCCACGTCAACATCAACGATGCCGGTTGTCCAGAGCTTTTCCACCTCGCCTAAAAACATATGCGATTGATCGGCACGCCCTTCGTTCACCGCCTGTCGGGCGTTTTTTACCGGTAAACAACGAACGGTGACGAAAATGAGGTTCCATACCCGGCTGAGTATAAGCCGCCTTGCCTTCGGTCAGGATGTGCATAACCGTGACATTCTCGAGTTCGTCTTTACGTTTTACCATAGCATCAACGAGATATTCCGGTGTACAGCAGCCGGGATGTATATAAACATTATCTCCCGACTTTATGCATTTCACCGCATCATCCGCGGATATTTGACGGCTATGATAGAGATCTATCCACCTCATGCCTTACCCCCCACAGCAAGAATATCTTTCAAAGCCCTGGCTTTAATTCCCAGTCTATTGGCAACTACGTTTCTCAATGCTTCTCCTTTATGAGTATAAACACCACGAGCCAGGCCGTAATCCTGTTGCATCGATTTATCAAGCCCGACCTCTGCTATACGGTAAACATAAGGCAGGATAGCGTTGGATAATGCATAGGTGGCCGTACGGCTAATATTGGACGGCATATTTGGTACACAGAAATGAATGATATTTTCCGAGACATAGGTCGGATCGGTCCAGTTGGTAGGATGTGAGGCTTCGATACATCCCTCCGGTATCGATAGCGGCATCTATTACCAATGACCGAGGCTTCATCGACTTGAGCATCTTCTCGGTAATAAGCTTGGGCGCCATCTCACCGTGAATGGAAACCGCACCGATAATAACATCGGCGATTTGAACAGCTTTTTCGAGGTTGTACTCGAACGGAAGATAAGTAACGATTTGTTTTTTGAACAAGTCGTTGGCATATCTCAGACGGCTGATATCGCTGTCGAACAGGATTACGTTGGCGCCGATGCCTTTAGCCGTCTTGGCAGCGTTTATGCCAAGCGTGCCCGCGCCCAGAATTATCACCGTTGCCGGCGGCACACCGGCGGCTCCGCCCAGAAGGATACCTCGACCACCTCGGCTGTTCATCAGATGGTTGCTGGCGATCTGAATCGTCATCTGACCTGCTAATTCAGACATCGGAACGACAACCGGCAGGTTACCCTCATCATCCTCGATAATCTCGTAACCTACAGAGCTGATCTTCTTTTCCAGGAGCAGCTTCAAGCTATCCTCCGGCGCCACAGCCAGATGAAAGGCCGTCAGCACGATCTGGTTTTCCCGGCATCATTTCACATTCATCGATTGTCGGGGGAGCAACTTTTAGCAATATTTTAGAGCGTAAAAATATCTCCTCCTCGGAGTAAACCAGTTTTACGCCGACATCCAGATAATCGTCATCCTGGAATCCTGATGCCTCTCCGGCGCCCTGCTCCAGATAAACCGTATGACCGGCGTTTATCAGGGTTTTCGCGCCGGCGGGAGTTAGCGCAACCCTGTTTTCAAGATGATCACCCTCTTTGGCTATTCCAATATCCATAAAATCTCCTTGAGTTATTTTTATCATTATTTTCGGGGAAATTTATAAAACGTATAGTATAAAATCAAGACTTTCCATAACTTAATCTGAAAGTCCTAAATCTAAGCTCCCTGTTATTTAATCGAATTAACATCTCCGGCAATATAAAATCAACATACTCCGTTATTAATAGACAAAGAAAATCTTCTTTTGATTGTCCTTCCATTTTCTCGAAATGCCAATCGAGATTCCGATCTGCTGCGAATTATTCTTCGATCCATAGAAAGCATCGGTAAATACTATAGTATATTTAGCATCCCACGGACAGCCTGAAATCATACGACTGAAACGCGTACAAACCCGCGCTAAAATGCATAGCCATAGCTTGATCCGATTCGGCCACCGGGAAATCATAATCCTCGATTTTCGCCCCGAAAACGAAATGGAACCCCAAACCGGCTCCAACATAAGGACTTATATCGGATTGCGGGGCCAGGATATATCGCAAACCTATATCCCAGGGAATAATAAAACACGCCTTTTGACTCTTTGGTATCATTAAGGGTGTCAACCGTAACATCAGTGCTTCCCCAGCTTACCCCCAGCGCATTTTCGACGACATATTTGCCGGCCTCATAGCGGATATTCCATGAAAGGAGCTTAAGATTGTCGACATCCGAATAGGAAGAATCTCCGACCGGGAAGCCGAAGCCGAATGACACACCCGAGGTTATGAAAGATTTGCGATGTCGCGTCTCTTCCGTTTCCTCATCGGTTAAATCGAACTTGTTCGTTTCCGTCTCTACTTTTTTAACCGCTGGAAACCGCACCGGCCAGCCTTCTGAGAACAACATCGAGGTCCTCGATAGAATCAGTCGAGAATCTATCCGACAGCTCGATTTCGCCACTACTGACACTGATCAGTTGGACATCGACAATAATCTTGTTGCCCAGGCGGGTCAGGGATCCGATAACCGATTTATCGGCATCAATTATTTTGCCCTTGCTAATCGCACTATTGATATCATTAGCCGTGAAATCGTATATACTGGCAGCTTGCAGACGTTCATCGATATCGCCTTTGGTCAGAACATTATACTTGCCAATCGCGCCAAGCTCCGCCCGGAATATCTGCGAGGATGATAGAGCTGTCTGGTTATCGACTCCAACAGGATTAAAATCGAAAACTGCGACGTTTTCCTTTGCCGCAGCCTGTGAGAAATTCAGCACTAACGCCATCAATAAAATTATCAGCTTCATATAGGTATTCATCATTCCTCCATTTGCGAATTATCTAAATCCAGTTGCCCCAAATAAATAAGTAAACGTCACATAGTCAATCGTTTTTCGCATAAAAAAAGGCGCTCCGAGATGGAACGCCATTAATTTTACGATATTCAAGATTTCTACTTGAACCTTCTCGGGCTGCGTTTTTTCCCATTCCACGATAATCGGACTGGCAACGAACACCGACGAATAAGTACCAATGATCACGCCTAAAAAGAGCGCTAATGAGAAATCGCGTAATACCTCGCCGCCGAAAATAAACAGCGCCAGTACGGCCAGAAGAGTCGTGGTACTGGTGACAATCGTACGCGATAAAACCTCATTTACGGAGGCGTTGACCGTATCGGTGAAATTACCGCGTTTGCGGAATTGCTTCAAATTCTCACGTATCCTATCGTAAACCACGACCGTATCGGTAAGCGAGTAACCGGCCAGGGTTAAAAGCGCGGTAATCAATAAAAGCGATATCTCGCGGCCGGTCAGGTAGTACAAACCCAACACCACGATAACATCATGAAAAGTAGCTATAGTCGCGGCTATACCGAATCGGAAATCGAAACGTACCCAGATATAAACCAGGATTCCGGCCAGGGCAAACAGAACCGCCCAGCGGGCTTTTTCTTGGAGAGTTTTACCCACGGCGCCGCCAATATCATCAATACTGTCAATCGTGAATTTGTTATCCGGAAAATGCTGAGCTATCCTGGCAACGATAACATCCGTTAAAAGAGAATCACCAAGCGTGTGCGATTCACCGATTGTCCTTATGATAAACGAATTTTTCTCGACAGCTTCTCCTGCCACGTTCTGTATGTCCGCGTCACCGAAACCCTCCTCGGCCAGAGTGCTTCTGAGATCGGAGGCGTTGATAGGTTTCTCGAAACTGCCCATTATCATCGCGCCACCCACGAAATCGATACCCATATTGGCTTTGCCCATACTCATCATCACGAAGGCGAATATACCCAGCGCCAGCAGAAGTGCGGAAATAACAAACGAGATTTTCCGCATACCGATGAAATCGATATTTGTATTCTTTACTATCTCAAACATAGTCTCAACCCGCCTATATGCTTAATGTCTTGTATTTCTTGCGCATGTTGAATATCACCTTGGTTACAAACAGCGCGGTAAACAACGAAAGCGTTACACCAACCGATAGTGTCACCGCGAATCCCTTAATAGGGCCGGTGCCGAACATGAACAGGAATAACGCCGTAATCAGTGTCGTCACGTGAGAATCGATAATAGTCAGAAGAGCTCTGTCGTAGCCGGCATCAATTGCCGCCCGGACAGTTTTGCCGGTTCGCAGCTCCTCTCGTATTCGCTCGAATATCAGCACATTCGAGTCGACCGAGATACCCATAGTCAGGATAATTCCCGCTATACCCGGCAAGGTCAGGGTAGCTCCGATACCCGGGATAATCATAAACCCGAATATGAACAGGAAGTTCAGGAACAACGCGAAATCGGCGATAAGACCCGACATCCTATAATAGATGAACATGAACAGAACCACCGCGGCCAGCCCGATCAGGGAGGCCAATTTGCCTTTATTGATAGAGTCCTGACCTAAAGAAGGTCCAACTACCGAATTCTGTATAATATTAACTTTCGCAGGTAAAGCACCGGCTTTCAGCACTACGGCCAGAAGTCTGGCATCTTCCCAATCGGCGTTACCACCAAGTTCAATCTGTCCGCGGTCACGAATCCTCGTCCTGATCTCGGGCGTGGATTCGACGCGATCATCAAGAACGATCGCCAGCGGCTTACCGGTATTGGCGCCGGTCAATGCCGAAAAGCGACGAGCGCCTTCGCCATCAAGCTCGAATGATACTATCGGCTGACGGAACTGGTCGAAACCGGGAACGGCGTTCACCAGATGTTCACCGCTCATCTCAACCCGTGTTTTTAGGAAATATAATTTCTGATAAGCGCGTTCGGCCATGTACATTTTACGGGTAGACCAAACTACCTGAATATCCGGAGGAATAAGCGCCTGAACCTCTGGCGAGGCCAGCAGTTTCTCGGCTTCGTAGTAATCATCCATGGGGATGGTGAAACCGTAACCGTCCTGTTGATATATCAGCGAGGTAAAAAGATGCTCCCCGAAATAATCTTCCTCCTCGGCCGGCGTAATCGGCTGGTCAGGCGCTTGCTCGTCCAGCATCTCGAGAATATCATTGGTTGTGCTATCGGCGGCCGCTTCACCCTCGGCTTTTTCCTCGGCGTCCGCATCGGTGCCGGCCGTATCGGCATAGCTTATCGCCAGCACGGAATCTATCTGATTCAGCATTGCGGTAATCACGGCAGCTTCAGGGAGAAGTTTAAACTGCAACTGGGCAGTTTCGCCGATTAATTTTTTGGCCTGCTCGATATCGGTAAACCCGGGAAGATCAACCACTATACGATCGGGGCCGGAGGTCTGAATCTGCGGCTCGGTGACACCGATTTTGTCAACACGGTTACGGATGATCTCCAGGACACGATCCTGAACATCCGCTATCTCGCCGCCCTCGGGCTTTTCGATCTCGAGGACAATATGCATACCGCCCTTCAAATCCAGCCCAAGGCGAATAGCCTTGTTTTTTAATGAATAATACTCAGTAGGATTTTCTGCTTTGAGAGTTTCTTGCTCTGTATGACTCATCGAATGAAATACAAACGATGGATACAGGCCGTATAGCGCAAGCACGATTAGCAGCGCTACGATAACTAGGCTTATTTTTTGAGATTGTCTCATCCAACCACTCCAGAATACTGCCTCGGGTTCATATCCGGTTATTATCTAACAGTTTAGTTATTAAAAGCGGGTATTACCCCGCTCAACATACAGTCGACAAATATAACTTTTATCGACCGGATGTCAACAAAATTAATCGTTAATATTATATAAGCGTTTTATAAGGGTATCCGGCAAGTGAAAGCCTGATGTTAACTTGCATTGTCTTTACTTCAAATAAACAAGCTTTTTAGTACTGGTATAGCCATCAAATGAAAGACGGCTTAAATAAATTCCCGAGCCTAAATTAGCAGGTTTCCACTGAGGATCGTTAGCTCCGGCAGGCATATTTCCGGCGCATATCTCATCCACTTTGCGTCCGCATATATCATATATCGATAGATTTACATCTGAAGTGGAGGCCAACGTAAGGCAAAAATCGATTCGGGTAACGCCTGCGCGGTTTGCCAGATATCAAATCCGCCGTATCCGCCCGGCCTGTCAGAGGGGAAATAGAGCTGGTTATTATCGTACGAAACAAACGGCGAGATATTGTGAACCTCGGGGATATTCACCCAATCACCGGGAATCTCCCCCGCCTCGGAACCATAGTAGCTGGATATCCCATACAGACGGTAGTAACTATCCTCAAAAGTAATATTTTCATAATAAACGCTATCCTCATGATAAAATGTCGGGTTGGCGGTTCCTATATCACCTGATGAATGTATGACTAACAATTCGGCTGACCCCCAATTTTCCTGGGCAAAAACAATAGAGACTCATGATAAAACCAAAATAGTAACTATTTATTCATAATACATCTCTTTAACCATTATAATAAATATGACAACATTATTAGTATTTATCAACCCTATATAAGTCTAAAAGTTAACAATTCAACTTATTACTTGACAAACGGGTCTTTTCACTATAAAATATTACTCCCAGAATGAAGGCGTTTCTGGGATTAGACACCGGTGATATTTTTGCCGGTGAATTGGTATGCACGGGCGAGTTCACTCCCGGTGAAATCGTATTATATCATTCGGAAAATTTTCATTATGAGGTTCTAACTGACCCGGTTAATTATGACCGCATAGTCGTTTCCGATTCCGAGGCTATAGATAATCGCTGGCCGTTCAATTCCGAAATCGAATCCTACACGCCTCACTTAAAAGCCCTTGTCGTACTCGGAGACATCAACGATTCTCCTATTGGGGATGTCTATTATAACCTGGTTAACTACCTTCAAACGAACGGTATCAGCTTATTTAAACCTTTCGATTCGGACGGTTTGAAATCGATATTACAGAAAGTTGGCCGCGTGCAGGCCATGATAGGTCACAGCCGGGGGGAATTAAACACCATGTTCCTCGACCATCTCGATATCGGCAGTGGTAATAGTCCCGATATACCTGAAGCGGATAAGACCTTCGATCCTGCCCGGGAGCTTTCCACCCGCCTGGAATTCATCTGGGATTTGCGTGATGAGGAATTCGCGACCGGCCGGGAAAGAAATTTCAATTTAGTCGCTTACGATTTCGGTATAAGCTACTCTATCCTGCGCAATCTAAAATCATTAGGCTGTGATATCAGAGTTGTGCCCGCCGATTATTCGCCCGAAAAGGTGATAGCCTTAAAACCGGATGGCATTCTACTGTCAGGCGGTCCAGGCCATCCCCAGGAGATGGGTTACGCTATATCCAACATATCACGATTGATCGGTCTGAGGCCAATACTGGCTACCGGGCTGGGGCATATATTACTCGCGATTTCTATCGGAGCGAAAATCAAAATCACGAAAAAGCCTCATTTCCGAGAACATATCAGTGTCAGGCTTAGCAACGGCGAAACGCGAACGATCCCGACTTTCAAAACTCATACGGTTACGATAGACAGGAATTCTCTGGAGAAGGACGGTTTCAAGGTATCGCTAACCAATTTCGATGACGACGCTGTTGAGGGTTTCGAGAATGAGGATTACCTGATTCAGTCATATGCTTTCCCGCTCTCGGGTCGGGATAATTTTACGATTTCCCGTTTGCAGAATTTCATCACTATCATGGATGCTCATCGCGCCATGAAAAAAATATCCGGCATCTAGAAGTAATCATCAACAGAAAATTACTATAGTATTTTAAATTAATGTTATTGGTTTGATGTTAAAAGGTACCCCATCTCAGCTGCTGTGAGGTGAGATGGTTTTTTAAGCAAACAGAATATCAATCCATCGATCAAAAAAAAGCCGCCCATCAAGAGCGGCTTTTAAATATCGGTTAATCCGAATTTATTTCATCGTATAATCGGTGGTACCTAATGCGGCATGCGCGGCGGCAAGCCTGGCAATCGGCACACGATACGGTGAACAACTAACGTAGTCCAAGCCCAGCTTATGGCAGAACTGAACCGAGGCAGGATCACCGCCATGTTCGCCACAGATACCCAGCTTGATATCGGGTTTGGCCTTGCGACCCTTCTCTACCGCGATCTCCATCAGTTTGCCAACACCGGTCTGGTCGAGCGTGACAAACGGGTCTTTCTCGAGTATGCCTTTTTCAAGGTAAATCTTGATGAATTTGCCGGCATCATCACGAGAGTAACCGAACGCCATCTGTGTGAGATCGTTGGTGCCGAACGAGAAGAACTCTGCTACTTCGGCAATCTCGTCGGCAGTAACGGCGCCGCGCGGAATCTCGATCATCGTGCCAACCAGGTACTTGATAGTCTGCTTGGTTTGAGTCATGACCTCTTTGGCAACGCGATGCACAATGGCGGACTGGTGACGAAGCTCAGCAACGGTACCGACCAGCGGGATCATTATCTCCGGAATCGGCGGAGTTTTACTGGCTTTCCTTGCCATATCACAGGCGGCTAAGAATATCGCCCGACTCTGCATCTCGGTAATCTCCGGGTAGGTGATACCCAGACGGCAACCGCGATGCCCCATCATGGGGTTGAACTCCGTAAGGTCATCGATACGAGACAGGATTTTTTCCTTGGCCTTGATATCGTCATCCCAGGCGCCCTCGCCTTTCATCTTCTCGATTTCTTTGACTACCTCTTCCTTATCAGGTAAGAACTCGTGAAGCGGTGGGTCGATTGTCCTGATCGTGACAGGCAATCCCTGCATGGCTTCGAAAATACCCTTGAAATCATCTTTCTGATAAGGCAGCAGTTTATCCAATGCCTCTCGACGGTCAAGTTCGTTATCTGCTAAAATCATCTTCTGGACGATCGGAATGCGATCCGGGGCGAAAAACATGTGCTCGGTTCGGCATAGCCCGATACCCTCAGCGCCGAACGAACGAGCGACTTTGGCATCCTGCGGCGTGTCGGCGTTGGTTCTTATGCGAAGCTTACGAACATCATCGGCCCATTTCATGAACGTGCCGAATTCACCGGAAAGCTCGGGATCGATAGTCGACACTTCACCTGACATAACCTCACCGGTACTGCCATTTAAGGTGATAATATCACCTTCGGAGATAACACTCTTGCCAACGATGAACTTGCGATCGACCTCATACACCTTGATATCCTCGACACCGGCGACACAGCATTTTCCCATACCGCGAGCGACTACCGCCGCGTGGGAGGTCATACCGCCACGGGAGGTAAGGATACCCTCGGCCACGTTCATGCCGTGAATATCATCCGGATTGGTTTCCTGCCTTACCAGGATTACTTTCTTACCGGCTTCGGAAAAACGCACCGCGTCATCCGAGGAAAATACCGCCATACCGGAGGCTGCTCCGGGCGAAGCGGCCAGACCCGTCGCGATTACGTTAACCGAGGCGTTCGGGTCAATTTGCTTATGTAATAACTGATCGAGTGTATGGGGCTCCACGCGTAGAAGGGCCTCCTCTTTATTGATCAGTTTCTCTTTAACCATATCGACGGCAATCTTAACCGCGGAGGCGGTGGTGCGCTTGCCGGTCCTGGTCTGGAGCATGTACAGGATACCCTCCTGGATGGTGAACTCGAAATCCTGTATATCGCGATAATGTTTCTCCAGCCTGTCAGTGATATCCTTGAGCTGCTTGTAAACCTTCGGCATCTCTTTAGAAAGCTCATTGATGTGCTTGGGTGTCCTGATACCGGCCACGACATCCTCGCCCTGGGCGTTGGTCAGGTATTCACCGTAGAATTTCTTGGCGCCGGTTGAGGGGTCGCGGGTGAAACCTACGCCGGTGGCGGAGCTTTCGCCCATATTACCGTAAACCATAGCCTGCACGTTGACAGCCGTTCCCAGGTCACCCGGGATATCGTTCAACTTACGGTAAGTGATGGCGCGAGGGTTGTTCCAGGAGCGAAATACCGCATCCCTGGACATCTGCAATTGCACCTGCGGATCCTGCGGGAAATCATCACCGGTTTTCTCTCTAACTTTCTCTTTGTATTTTTTGATAATATACTTGAGATCATCGACAGTCATTTCAACATCGAGTTTGATTTTCTGCTTGTGCTTACGAGCCTCGAGAATATCCTCGAATTCGGCCTTATCGATTCCCAGAACGACATTGCCGAACATCTGGATAAAACGACGATAGCTGTCATACGCGAAACGATCGTTTTCGGTCTTGGCAATCAAGCCCTGAATGGTCTCTTCATTTAAACCAAGGTTCAGAACTGTATCCATCATACCTGGCATTGAAAATTTGGCGCCCGAACGCACGGAAATCAGAAGAGGATCGGAGTTATCACCGAATTTCTTGCCGGTGAGTTTCTCGACATGCTTGATTCCATCCTGCATCTGTTTTTCCAGCTCTTTCGGAGCTTCCATGTTATTTTCATAGAAAAGCGCACAGACATCGGTGGTGATCGTAAATCCCGGAGGAACAGGAATTCCGATATTGGTCATCTCGGCCAATCCGGCTCCTTTTCCGCCCAGAAGATCTTTCATATCTCCGGCGCCTTCGGCTTTATTACCGCCAAATAAATAGACTAATTTACCTTTTTTAGATGTTGAAGTTGCTGCTTTTTTCACACTTTTCTTAGCTGCAACTTTTTTCTTAGCTGCTGTTTTAGTCACTTTTTTTACTGCTTTCTTTGCTACTTTCTTTGCTGTTTCCTTCGCTACTTTCTTAGCGACTTTCTTGGCAACTTTTTTCTTGGCTACCTTCTTCGCTGCTTTCTTCTTTGTTGTTTTTTTTGCCTTTGCTTTCTTTTTTGCTACCATCTCCACTCCTTTATGTAGAATTCAATTATTCAAAAAAATTAGCTTATACTATACTACCTTTATCGGTTAAAGGCAAGCGGATTAAAGACCTATGTACTCTTCAGGTTCATGTTTTAACACTTTTCTAATTATTATTGACATAATCGTATCTATTTGTTTCAAAAGGACACACGGGTACAACAGTCTTTACAAATATATAATAAGATGAAAATGATACTAGAATGTTCCCGTTATTGATCTTTAATCCGAGATGCTGAAACATAGAAATATTGTAAATCCTCGCTAACAATCCCATCAGGAAATTCATCATGTACAATCTCCAGCGCTTTTTCAGTCCAGATATCGATATCTTTTCCTGACATGGAGTCACCTACATACGATTTGGATCGCTGAAGTTTGATATAATCATCAACGGTTAATTTCAAAACAACTTTAGTTTTAAAATAATCAATATCCTCGAATCGGCCTTGCTTTGCTATTATGGATTGCCAATCATAATCCATAAACTCGGGTTCGTAACCCGGATTCAGGCTTTTTACCAACTCATCCATTTTCTTCCGGTAGCCGCCTGATGCCCGTGCTCGCCTGTACCAGGCAATGATCAAACCACCGCCTGGCTTTAAAACACGAGAGATTTCAGCAAACGCCAGCTCGAAATCGAACCAGTGAAACGCTTGCCCGATGGTAACGATATCGAAAGCGGAATCAGCAAAAGGCAGTGACTCCGAGACACAATTCAGCTTATCCGAGTATTGATTGTAGCCAAGAAGCACCAGCGACTTATCTACGCCCGTTATTACGGGTTTTACCTGCTTTGTCAACGACTCCCCGAATTTTCCCGTTCCGCAAGCCAAATCGAGTATTCTGGTTCTATCGCTTATATGAAAACGTTTCACTAATGACTCGATCATATCCTCGGGGTACGCCGGACGATACTCGGCATAGTCGGCGGCGTATTTCTCGAACATCAATGCCATAAAGTATTAATACAATAAAACAGAGGCTTTATCCAGAAAATCATATTCTCCTTGACAATAAATATTCATTTATCTATGATCTAGACAGTTCTGAATAAATTTTTATATAACTTATTATGTACCGGGAGGAATTATGCTTAAAACAAAACTTATCGTAGTGTTTGTTATTTTCATTTGTGCCTTTCCAGTTTCAGCTCAGCAAATGGAATATGTAAACAGCACATTATGGAACGGTGTCAATGACATTGAAATCGTCGACAACTACGCCTACTGCGGTTTCGTGAACGGCCTAGTGATCCTCGATTACACCGATGCCGAGTATCCGGTGGAGATTTCGAGATTGTATACCGAGGGTGAGACTTTCGCCGTAGCAATCGAAAGCGATCTCGCATTATTGGCAAGCGGCACCGCCGGTCTGCAGGTGATCGATATTAGCGATATCGAATCTCCGCAACTGATCTCGACATTCCATACCGGTGGCGAGATTATCGATCTGGAAATTACCGGCGATTACGCATTCCTCGCCGATAACGACAAAGGTATTTACGCGATCGACTTCTCCGACCCTGAACATCTTGAACAGGTCTATTACCAGTCATACTCATTGGTTATGGATATCACCGGATACAATAATATGCTTTATATATCCTCGGATATCGACGGCGTAATAGTGTACGATATCGCGAACCCGGAACTGCCCGAGCTGATTACTACCATACCGATCCCGGCAGGCTGTAATAAAGCCTTTATCGATGGCGATATATTGTACGCTTTCAACAATTGGGGATCGGGGCTGCTGATTTTTGATATTACCGATCCATACACTCCGCAGCTTTTAAGCCAGCTCAATGAGGGATATATTGATATTCATATACGAAACGATTACGCCTATATTTTAACCTGGGATGACGACCTGATTGTTGTCGATATCTCCGATCCGTCCGCGCCTGTCGTCGTCAATCGCATAGCCGTCTCCGGCTTGGGTACCACACTGGCTTACGGCAATGGGATGCTGTATGCTGCATTCAGCAACAGGGGGATATACTCATACGATATCTCGACTCAGGATACGCCCGAGTTGGTTAACCACTACACCACCTCCAGGCGGATATTCACCTCGGAAAAACATGATGGCCTTCTTTACGCGGGTGGTTTTCATATAGTCGACAACTCGAATCCATCCCTGCCTGAGGTGCTGGGCAGGTTGATACTACCCGAATGGGTAACGGATTATTATATCACCGATACTCATGCATTCGTTGCGGCGGGTGACAATACGCTTTATATAATCGAAATCACCAATCCGTTCACGCCGGATATTGTCGGTACCTACACCGCCCCCTCTTCGATCAGGGGAATCGCGGTTAAAGACAACCTGGCATATCTGCTGTTATACCAGGCTGATATGCAAATAATCGATTTGGACTATCTCGAATTCCCCTCCCTGGTTGCCGAATATGATATCTCAGCAACTCAGCCAACCAGCATGACTAAAAATGGAGATTACCTTTATATCAGTGATGATTACCTGGGATTGTTAATCCTTGATATATCTAACTCGCTCGAACCGGAATATATCAGTGAATTCTACGTGCCCCACTATTGTAAAAGCGTAGATATCGTCGATAGCCGGGCATACCTGGTTACCTGCCTGAGTTATCATATTATCGATGTCGGCGATCCGTATAACCCATCCCAGGTGGTTGCCTGGGGAGCGCAAGGACAGGCACAAAATATGTGGACTGATGGTCACTACGCTTACCTGGCGGAAAATGATATCTGGATTTGCGATATAAGCGATCTGCCGAATATTTACTCGGTTGCCAGGTACAACACTCCCGGCTGGGCTACCGATGTCGCTGTTGATGGAGAGTATGTTTATATTTCCGATCGCAACTCGCTCATAACCTGCCGGTTCAGCCCGACGGGTATCGATGATACCGAGCCGATCGTTCCATCATCATACCACCTGGCAGGGAATTACCCCAATCCGTTTAACGCCTCTACGAATATCTCCTATGATATACCCTCCGCTACGGATGTTCGTATCGATATCTACGATATACTCGGCAGGAAAGTCGAAACGCTGGTCGATAGCTACCATCAGGCGGGACGGCACAACGTGACCTGGCACGCCTCGGATAAACCATCCGGTATTTATCTTTATAAAATCCAGGCCGGTGATTTCAGCCAGACGCGGAAATGTATAATGATCAAATAACGTTCCGAAACTTGTTGAGTTTTAGATCATCAATCATTATCCTCCTCTTACGAGGAGGATTTTTTTATGGAGGCGATAGACAAAGCGATTTTGTATTTCTTTAATCGCGATCTGGCCAATCCGGTGCTCGATACGTTTTTCGTAACCGTGGCCGAATCTAAAATATTTCTCGCGTTAATGCTTATTGTAGCGGCTGCTATCGTCTGGCGTGGTTCGGCGAAAGTACGTATCGCTCTTGTCGTGGCTGCCGTTTGCGTCGCCTTGCTCGATCCGCTCACCCATTACCTGCTCAAGCCCTTTTTCGGTCGTCCTCGACCATGCCATACCCTGGGTGATATCAGGCTCTTAGTGGGCTGCGGTGGCAAATTCGGTTTTCCCTCCAACCATGCGGTAAACATTTTCGCCGCCATGACCGCGTTATCTTTCTTCGTCAGAAAATACATCTGGTTATTTGCCACGATTGCCGCTCTTATAGGTATATCGCGAATATACCTGGGCCGTCACTACCCGGCGGATGTTTTAGCGGGGGCGATAGTCGGGGTGGTTCTGGCGGCTATCATTATCTATTTACTTTCCGTAATAGTATTGAAATTAAAGAGCAACAGGTTTTTCAGGATGCTCGATAATCACTTTAAAGGAGCTTTCACATGGAGGCGAAATTAGAGTTTGACGGCAAAACGATTATCATCCGTCAAGGCGATATCACCGAGGCCGGTACCGGGGCGATAGTTAACGCCGCCAACAACCATCTCTGGATGGGCGCCGGAGTTGCCGGAGCGATCAAACGAAAAGGCGGTGCTTCTATCGAGGAGGCGGCTATCAAGCAGGGGCCGATCAATGCCGGCGAAGCGGTGATCACTCATGCCGGTGAGCTTAAAGCTAAATACGTAATACACGCCGCGGCAATGGGACAGGACCTCATTACGAGCGAAGAGCTGATTAGAACAACTACAATCGCAACGCTCGAATTGGCGGAGAAAAATAAAATCGAATCGATTAGTTTCCCCGCGCTGGGAACTGGCGTAGGTGGATTTCCTATCGAGAAATGTGCCGGCGTGATGATTGAACAAGTTTACGCGTTTTTACGGAATTCGAAGAAACTACAATCGGTTGTTTTCGTTTTGTTCGATGAAACGGGGTACAAAGCTTTTGCTGAAGGTATAACCAGCTACGAGAAGTTCGAGTAAAGTGGGTTCAAAGAAAGAGATGATTCCACCTCCGGAAAACAGACATAAAATTAAAACACCCTGGCGCATAAAGATTCAAAGGAGAAAGAGGTTAAATACGCAGATACCTCAAAAGGTAGAATACTTACCCCCGCCCTGTTGATCTTGTCACTTTATTAAAGATAGTTCCCAAAGGCAAAGTGCGGGCGACACCTTTCTGGCGCACGCTTAAAACAGATGGCAGCTTGAACGATAAATATCCTGGGGGAATAGATTACCAGGCTAAAAGGCTCGAACTCGAGGGTCATGTATTAGCGCCCGGCAAAGGTAAGAAACCGCCAAAAGTGGTAAATTTCGAGAAAAAGATTATCAAATTCAACTAAGGGATTTTCGCTGCGGCGGCTTTTTCCCTCAGCTCTTTCACGCCTTTTTCCAATTCACTCATATGCTCTACCTCCGAATAAAGGAGCGGTGAAGCATCTATGTTATTTTGCTGGTTATGGCGGAGCACCTCGCCGCAAATCCCCGGAGGCGAGTATCCCGAGCTGAAAAATGCTACGATCAACGCCAGGGCAATAAGTCCACCGAGAAATTTCAACCAGTCTTTCAATCGTTCCTGCATCGTCTCCTCATCTAGATTGAATCTTTAAACAACACCATGAAAGCCAGGAAAGCAACAGCCAGCGTTAAAATCAAATTAAACGATTGACCAACCACGTACAGCAGCATCGGTTTACCCCGCTCCATACGGCTCACCAGGTCTTTAAAATTGGATTCGAGACCTATAGCTACGAACGCCAGGCAGAAAAACCATCCCCGAAGAGTTTTGGTTATGGGTTTGATATATTTCGCCTCTACGATGGTAAAATCACCGCCGTGCATAGGTACCAGTACGAACGAGAACAATATCGAGGCCGCTACGAACCCGATGACGAATTTCGGGAAACGATACCAGATCTCCATGACATTGGGCTTGCATTCGGGATCGCGCTCGACTACTGTCACCCAATAAATTGCCACCACGAAAGCCACCAAACCGATAAGCACGTTCTGGATCATCTTGACTACAGCAGCAACTTTCTCGGCATCCGCGCCCAGCATGGAGCCTGCCGCAACGACTGCCCCGGTGGAATCGATAGTCCCCCCCATCCAGGCGGCGCCGAGTATGGGATCCATACCCATCGCTTTTATCCCCAGCGGCATGAAAAACATCATCAGCACGGTGAATATGAGTGTCATACCGACAGCCAGGGTCAAATCCTCTTTCTTGGCGCAGCAGGCGGCAGCGGTAGCAATGGCCGCCGAGACACCGCAAACCGAGGTGGCGGCCGCAATAATTATCACCAGGTGAAGGTTTTTCATTTTCAGAAAATCCCTGCCGAACTTGTACATGAAAATTACTACAACCGGGGTGACTATCCAGGCAACCATCAAACCAGGAGGCCCGAGCGATAGTATCTTCTTGAACAAAATCTCCGCGCCTAAAAGCACCAGACCGATTTTAATGAACAGCTCGGTTTTCGCCGCCGCTTTTAGCCATGATGGCGTTCCGATAGTATTCGATATCAACAGGCCTACTATCAGCGCCCACATGGCGTAGCTTAGTCCCCAGTATTTTATATTAGTTTGATGAGCAATCCAATAAGAGAGGCAGGCCAGGATAAATACAACAACAAAACCGATCAGGTATTGGCCTACGTTTTCGGTTTTCATGAAAGCAACGGCAATAGCGGTTAATATACCGATGCCGGCCATCAGCAGCAGTAAAGGAACTATAAGGCTGCCGCTGACCACACCGTCCTTGATAATCATGAAAGCATCAAGCGGCGAATCCGACCAACCACCAACTTTGGGGATTTTGGGCACCCAACTTAAAAAAGAGCCCGCGAAGATAATAAAGCCAATCCAGACTGCCCACCAATCCTCACTTTTCCATAAGGAACTGATATCATTGCTCATATAATACCATCACTTTCTCTAAAACCGTTGCATAATTAAACGTTGCTAATCCGCAACTCCGGCTAAAATCATATCATAGAGTTTACCTATAATCAACAAATTATATCAATCGCCCGGCAGCTTAATATAGCCGAACAGAAGCTCCGTTTAGCCGGGTTAAATGATACCGAACAGCATTATCGGGTTGTTTTTTTTATGATATATGTCATTCCAACACCACATAACTCATTCCAATAATATGAGATAGGCCCCCAAAAAAATCATAAAAATATACTAAAAATGAAAATTCCGGCTAAACATAGTTGGCAAACAATCGATAATAGATTCCAGATAGCGTTAAATATACATTACCCTAAATATATACAAGGAGGTGAACCGGAGCATACGAGGTAAGAGAAATTTTTAACCAAAGCAATTAATTGAACTTGATATAAACCTAATCATTGATGGAGGGAAAAAATGAGAATCGTATTAACAGTTATGGTCGGCTTGATGCTGACCGCCAGCGCGTTCGGTGAATTTGCCGATTTCGACAACGTGCCTTATTCTCCCGGTTTCTATCTTCAGGCTTACCCCGGTTTTTCGACCGCCAGCAAAGCCTATAACTCGGATGGTGACTCCTATGACTACAGCGAGTCCTGGAGCCAGATGGGTTTCGCCGCCAGGCCGTCCTACTACGGCATGTTCGGTGAAAATCGTTGGATGGTGAGCGCGTTCCTGCCGTTCGTTTCCGACAATCAGCCTAACGTTGATTCCGAGGCCGGTATCGGTGACATTCAGCTTTCGGCTGCTTATTGGCTGATCGACAATCATAAAGAGGGAATGTATCTCTCCGCCTGGTTGTGGGCCGATCTGCCGACCGGCGACGACGAGAAAAGTCTGGGCACGGGCCAGCTCAATATTCGTCCCGGCGTAGCTTTCGCCAAAGAGACCGAGCAGTGGCGCGGACAGGCCTCCGTGTATTACAACCTGCGCATGGAAAATTCCGACTACAATTACAAACCCGGTAGCGAGGTTTGGGCCAATGCCGATTGGGGTTATTGGGTCAGCCCGCAGGTCATGCCCGGTATCGAGATGCAGACCGGTTTCGGCCAGGATGCCACCTGGAATGATCTTGATGTTTCCGACAGTGGCACTCAGTGGTTCCGTGTCGGTCCGTACGCCGAGTATCAGGTCAATCCGCAGATTGGCTTGAAACTTTCCGGCCTGTACAATGTCATGGGCAAGAACTCTGCCCAGTCATTTAATCTCGGCGCTCGCCTGACCTGGGGATTCTAAGATTCTGCATAAAAGCTGATATGAGCTTGAAAACTCCCAATTATGGTAATTGGGAGTTTTTTATTGTCTAAGATTGATTATTCCTACTATATCCTATCAAATGAAAGGGGTTATCTATGGAAGGATTTATTAATCCACACTGTAACGAATGTCAAAAAAACAAATACCACTACCGCCAAAACAATCTGTGTACTATTAGTAACGCTTCAGATGAACATCCAGCAAGATGCGCTTCTTTTTGGGCAGAGGAAAAAGTAAAAATAGTAGATGACTATAGCGGGATTTTAACAAAAGGAATGAAACATAGGTTCAATGAAATCAATTATATAGATTTATATTGTGGACCTGGTTATTATTTTGATCGTAAAACCGGCGATGAAAAAAGAAGCCCAGTTTTTATGGCTCTTAAATATAATTATTCCAATATATTTCTTAATGATCTTAATAATGACTGTTACCGGGCAATAGAATACCGAACAAAAAATGCAACTCAAAATATTCAAATTTACAATGAAGATGCTAATGACATTGCTGAAAAAATTAATAAACAATTATCAAGAAAATCACTCAGTTTTTGTATGCTCGATCCTAGTAATATGAGTGAACTTGATTTTAAAACAATAATTAAGCTGACAAGCAATAAATTAGTAGATCTATTAATTAATCTTCCCATTGGAATGGACTTTAAGAGAGGATCTTCACATACTTTAGATAAATATAACCGTTTCTTTAATTCTGATAAATGGCAAATAATCAATAAACAGTACAAAAACGGTGATATAAGATTCTGGGGGGAAAAGTTGATTAATTTGTATCTGGATGAATTGTATAAAAATGGTTACAAAAAACCGCCGGATAAATATACGAATAAATACGTTTTCCCAGTAAAGATGGAAAAAAATGTAGTACTATATTATATGATATTTGCTAGTAAAAACAAAAAAGGTTATGAATTCTGTGAGAAAATAAGAAAATACATTTACCCACAACAAGAGTTATTATAAATTATACTTATGCCACAACCAACTAAAATAGAATGGACAGGCACAAGCTGGAACCCGGTGACCGGATGTACAAAAGCCAGCCCGGGTTGTCGCAACTGCTATGCCGAGCGTATGGCTCACCGTCTGATGAAAATGGGACAGCCTAAGTATAAAGATGGTTTCAATGTTACTCTTCACCCGCATGAAATAGAACAGCCTCTCAAATGGAAAAAGCCTCAGGTTATTTTCGTTAACTCGATGAGCGATCTGTTTCATGAAGACATCCCTGATAGCTTCATTATAAAAATGTTCGATGTGATGAGCAAGGCTCACTGGCATACTTTTCAAATACTCACCAAAAGGTCGAAACGCTTAGTCGAGATCGCGCCGAAATTACCATGGCCGAAAAATATCTGGATGGGAGTCAGTGTTGAAAATTCCGATTACGTTTACAGGATGGATGATCTCGGCAAAGTGCCGGCTTTTATAAGATTCGTTTCGATGGAACCTTTGCTTTCCGCCATACCTGATTTCCCAACGAAAAAGATAGATTGGGTTATAGTCGGCGGCGAGTCGGGCCCTCGTTCGCGACCTATTGATGGATGCTGGGTAATCCAAATCAGAAATAGATGTGTCAAGCACGGCATACCGTTTTTCTTCAAACAATGGGGCGGCGTTAATAAGAAGAAAACGGGGCGGTTATTAGAGGGCCAAATCTGGGATAATTACCCTGAAATTTCGCCATCACAACTAAGTTTATAATTACTATACCAACCCTATCGCAACTCCTAAAACCGATACTATACCGAATATTACCCACCTGCCAACAAACCTATCTAATATCCAGAAATATAAACATGCCAGCACAAAGAAACGGTGATTCAGTAATCACTAATACTCGAAGTAGAGCAATCAGGGAAATGATTTTAGCAAGCATTGCAAGTCCCGACATACATACTCCTATGATAAAAGTCTACTCCAAATTTCAGTTATCTGTTTGCTAACACAAAGTTAGGGAAATCTTCAAACACCCAATTATTTTTCAAGGTGTCATAGATTATTCCCAGTAATTTTCTGGCTGTGGCAATGATAGCCTTACCGCTGCCACGACGGTTTTTTATACGATTGTAATATTTACTCAAGTAATGGTTATATCGTATGGCAACAAGCGTACACTGCACCAGTGTAGTCCGACCAATCTTAGAACCACGCTTGGTAATCCGACCATGATGCTGAATCTCGTTTGAATTGGAAACTCGCGGCACTACGCCAAAATATGAGGCCAATTTATCTTTGTCCGAAAAATCAGCAACATCACCAATTACCGAAAGCAACACTGTAGCTGATTTGCTGCCGATTCCTTTGATGCTGGTCAGGTTCTTATGCCCGTTCAACTTGCGACCCTGATCCTCTATCTGTTTGTCCAGCTTTTTTATCCCCTCATTCAAACTGCGAATCTGATCAACCAATACCTCAAGCTCAACAGAAACAACCTCATCAAAATTCATCTTTAGAACCCGCTCCAAACTCTTGTTGCTGGAGTAGGCCTCCTTTTTACTCTTGATACCATGATGATTGAGTATGTTGTGTATTTTATTCTTCAAAGCTGTACGTAACTTGACCAGCTTGTCCCGTGTCCCAACAAGTGAACTGATCTGCGCTTTATCTTTCGTCTTTAATCGGGCTTTCGGCAACATGTCTTTGCTCATAAAATAGGCTAAGTTCCTGGCATCGTTTTCATCCGTCTTACTGACTGATGATTTGATTATCTCAAATTTGTTCGGATCGACGACAACAACTCGCTTGACCAAATGCGATATCTCATCAACGAAATAACGAGTGTTGCCAGTGGCCTCAACCGCTACACAATCCGTCTTTTTTAATCCTCGTTTAAATTCCTTTAGATCCTTTAGCCGATACTCCTTGATCCTCTCCCGACCACCGGCTGTCAGGTAACACACGGTCAAACTGTTTGTGTGAAGGTCTACTCCTAAGTACCTCATCTTCTTGCTCCATTCTATGGTTATCACTGGAGCAGACTCTCTGTCGGCGCCTACCAAACTCCTATTCAAGGTCTTTGCCTTATGGTGGCAATTCGGTTACAGGTCTGATTAATCTCCTTTACGAGGTCTGGCCTCAAGCATTCAGTTCAGCCTATAACCTATCCGCTCCAGTTAGAAATTCATTACCGAAGCTCTAACACCAACAGAATAGATTAGCAAGATGCTTTTATCGTACCATCTCCTTTACTATAAATATACTCTGCATACGGATATATTCAGGTTAAATTTCCGTGGCTGGCAGATGCTCTCGTCTTCTGCATTCAACCGTATTTTATAATCTTCGCTTGGACATTCTATCGATAATCAAATAAAAATCGAAACTAGGTTTCTCGAATACAACCGTTTCCAAATCGGAGTTTTGAAACAAGAAAAAAATAACAACGCTTCGCCTCAAACGTACACATCGGATATACCGGTGTTTTTTAGGATCAACAAAAAAGCCGCCCGACATTCATCGAGCGGCTTTGATTTGAATAGAGATATCTAAGCTCTGCCTTTTATATATTCCTGAATCTTTGCCCATTGTGCCACGCCATCCAGGCCAACCTCCTGCATCACTTTATCAGCTTTGCCGGAGCCGGGATAAATCCCCTTGCTGAAAGAGTGAATCGAGTGCTTACGACCGTAATCAGAGGTCACCCAGCGATAGATAGTCGGAAAGGTGAAACCGGTGATACCCATCGCCTCAGCCCGCCTTGCCTCCGGGAAAATAGCCTCTTGCTCATCCTCAGGCAGAAGCGAGAACAGCTCGGCGCTTGCGGCATAGTAAATATTCATATTGTAACCGCCCTCATCCAGCTTAGGCAGCACGTAAGTGACAAAATCGTTGGTAACAGCGCTGCCCTGCAACACGACAGTGCCGTGATACGGAGCTTTGTTCGGATCGGCTTTGCGGAACTGGTACACACCCTTGACAGCCTCGGTTGCCGGGGGAAGATAAAACTTGGCGCGATCTATTATCGCCTCGCTGGGGCGGGTAACGTACGGTGCTAACAACGCGGGCTGTTTTTTCAAGCCCTCGACCAGAAGCGGCCAGAGTTCCTGCGGGTCCCAGGGTACTAACGTAATGGCTTTTCCATGCGGGAAATTTTCCTGTAGAAGTTGAAGCGCCTGCGGATCGGCGTGCGTGGGGCCATCCTCACCGGTTTTCAATCCGGCATGACCACATATCATGATGAAGGTCTTGAACGGCTCGCCGTTGAAATCGTGACGGGCCTGCTGGCTTATACAATGCACACGAGCCGCGATATGCTCCAGGGCCGCGATGAAAGCCGCGTACGAGGCGCTCACCCCTATATTGAAACCAAACGATGATACGCCTGTCATGAATGCGCCCAGGGCATCCTCGCAAATACCACCGACCGCGATCAAACGAGCCTTGGAGTTATTGACGAAATTATAAAATCCGCCGGGGTAATCACCATTCAATTTATTTACCGAGGTCGAGCCCAGAAGATCGGCCGCCCCGCCTATAAATGCGCCACTGGTATGATTGTTGAGATAGCCCAGGCACTTGCCCAGTTCGCCGCGAAGAGTCGATTTGGCGCCGGGAGCCAGCTGAAGGCTTTCGGGTATCTTCTGGGAATCGATGCTGCTATCGCTGTACAACTTGCTCAAATCGGGAGCATCCGGTCGCGGCTTACGATTAAGTTTATCGAGCCTGTCTTTGCTGCCGGCTACTCTTCTGGCGATATAGCCATGCATCTCGGTTTCCGATTCGGCCACATTGCGAAGCGCCAAAAGGGTGTCGTAGTATAACTGCTCCAACTCCTCGGGGGTACTTTGTTGTTCCAGCCTCGGAAGTTTGAAATTGAAAGCGTTTTCGAATTCCTCGAGCGATTTGTAATATTCATCCGAGCAGAATTTGTGTCCTGCCCCGTGCGAGGCTTTGCCCTCTATACCGTAACGCCAACCCTTAACGGTTTTATACACGATAGCGGTGGGTTGATCGTTTAATCCCTCCTTGGCGATTCGCTGGGCACGAATGACCATATCGTAATCGAAACCATCGGGAACGTAGATCACATTCCAATCGTGAAGGTATAAAAATTCGATCGGATCCCATTGCACGTAGTCGCCGGGCGTGGCGCCGTTACGGCATACGTTGTTGGAATCAATCGAGGCCTGGTTCCAGTCTACATGAAGGATAACGTTTTTGAGCAGACCAGAGCTGGCGGTTGCCAATGCCTCTGATACTCGTCCGGGAGTCATGCCGCCCTCGCCCTCGATAATATGCACTTTCGGATGGTTCTTACCGAATCTATCCAGCGCTCCCATCGCTAATCCCAGTGAGGCGGGTACGCCCACGCCGGAGGGGCCGGTCGAGAGCTTCAAAAAAGGAGTCATCGGAGTCGGGTGACCATCAAGAGGTTTGGCATTGAACTTCTTGAACAGAGGGGTGTCCTGAGTAGGGTTTCTCCGGAAACCAAGCATATCCTCCAACCGGAGCTGTTTTCTCTCCTCGGGCAGGATTTCAGGATTGGCAATGCGAAGCATCTCGTTACGGGAGGCCCACATGGCGTACAAACCCAGCGCCTTATGACCGGCGGCATAGCTAATCATATCGTTGTCAGCCCGGTCGGGATCGCTGATATCGTAATCCATCGTCTCGATAATAGCCGAGGAGACGAAATGACCTGAGGAGACACTGCCGCCGGGATGGCCGGATTGAGCAAAGTTGAACAGTATCGAGCACAGGGTTCGATACCAGAGATTGAATTTATTCAAAGAATCGATAGTGTCGTTGCCGATGGATCCTGGCTGATCTTTAAACTCGGTGATATCCAGATAGAGTGCTCTTCTGTTGCCGAATTCGAGCTTTTTGCCGGTGATATTGGTTAAAGACATTGCTCCTCCAGTTTAAATTTAATAAATTACATATAGCTTTATAAAATTCTGGGTAACAATAGTCAAGATACTTTTAGGAGACCTAAAAAGCCTGTCGAGGAATATAGTATTATTACTAAAAATAAGGAGCAAAGATGGAAACTAAAGGTATGCTGGAATTGGAGATAATCAGAAAATTCTGGTTCGATGAGGTTAAACCGCCAATAATGCAGGCATTGAAAAAAACTCCCGATGATAAACTTGATTGGGGGCCGGCAGACCAGATGATTACTCTCGGTAATATTTTCATGCATATTGCCGAGGCCAGCAACTGGTGGATAAGCAAAATCATAGATGGCAAAGACTATAAGGATTTAACTCCTTGCCCGAGCTATCCAAAGCCGGAAATCGAGAATTTGCTTAATGATCACTGGTTAAGGCTGGAGGATTTTTTCGAACGCTGTCCGGGAATCACCGAAAAAGAGATTCCGCATAAATGGCGCGGCGAAATCCACATGATTACCGGCAAGTGGATAATGATGCATCTGCTGGAGCATGATATACATCACCGCTCACAGATTAATCATTATTTGAGAATTCTAGGAATAGAACCGCCAAAGATTTAATACTGTCATATTTGATCTGTCATCCCGGACTCGATCCGGGATCCAGGGTGAGCAGTAATACACCAGATTTGCCTCGTATCAGATAATCAAAGAGTATAGAATAAGATATATGATGGCTGTCACTTTCCAGAATCAAATAGATTGCTACTCGTTTCACTGGATTCCAAATCAAGTTTGGAATGACACACCTAATCCCCGCCCACTGTCATCCCGGACTCGATCCGGGATCCAGGGTGAGCAGCAATACACCAGATTTGCCTCGTATCAGATAATCAAAGAGTATAGAATAAGATATATGATGGCTGTCACTTTCCAGAATCAAATAGATTGCTACTCGTTTCACTGGATTCCAAATCAAGTTTGGAATGACACACCTAATCCCCGCCCACTGTCATCCCGGACTCGATCCGGGATCCAGGGTGAGCAGCAATACACCAGATTTACCTCGCATCAGATAATCAAAGAATTTACTTGTTCTTCCTCATCGAGATTTTGCGTTTTCTGGCGGCTTTCTTGAATTTCTTTTCGCCGTACTCCATAAGCTCGAACGGATCACGAATAATGATATCAGCAACGAAATCACTGTCGAATTCGCAGTTCTCATCGGTGTGATCTCTGCAGGCTTGAAAACGTTTATCATAGGCGCTGCAGCGATTGTCCTCGCCCAAATAGCGACACTTATTGAACACCGCCAGATACCATTTACCCTCATCGATATATATAGCTGTTTTCTCATGAGCCAGATACCAGGCATAATTGTTATAATCCAGTCGGCTTCGAGGAGTCGGTAAGTCGACTAATATATAACGACAGCATTTGCCAGAACATCCGGCGCATTTATCCGAATTGAATTTTTTATCTTCTTTCATAGTGAAATCGATTATAGGCTAATATCAAATTCCGGTCAATATATCAGTTACGATAAATACAAAAAAACCCGGCGATACCAAATCACCGGGTTAAATTTATTCATCAATTTTCGATAACTACACTGACTCAACTTTTTGCCAGTCGATGAGTTCCTGATCATGTTTCAAAGCACCAAGCTTGGTTTCCTTGAGCATATTGACCAGCCTCTCTTTCACATCCGTCCACTTCTCATGAAGATAGTTGTGATCATCGGCTTTACAATTTGTAAAACCGAACATGCACTCGGGTACATTATCGAAATTATCGAACTGCGTAACGACATCATACAGGGTTTGGTTCATTCCCTCGTTCGAGATACTAAAACCGCCGCCCATTCCGGTGCGTGAACGAAGAATACCGCGTTTTGCCAGGGTTGACATGATTCTGGCAAGATACGGAGCCGGTATCTTAGTAGACTCGGCAACATCTTTTGTAAGATGCCATTCGTTATCACTGGTCGTTAATAGATAATATACAGCCCGCATGGCGTAGTAAGCTGTTTGTGAAAATATCATAAGCAAAGTCCTTTCTTAACAGAAAGTAAATAGTATTGGAATCTTTTTGTCAAATAATATTTAACTCATACGAGTCGATTGAGCTTAACCCATTATATATCATATAATTCTATTATAGAGGTAATTGTTATATAAATCAAGTTTTTCAAGCATATTTATACTTCAATAGCAAAATATTGGAAGACCATGTAATATTATTTACTCCTCATCAGGTTCTAGATTTAATATCGCCTGACTGGGATCGACTAAATCTCCGGCTGCAAAATTAATCGCCTTTACAGTCCCGTTTGTTGGCGATTTGATTTCGTTCTCCATCTTCATCGACTCAACTATTACCAGCGGTTGGCCGACCTCGATCGTCTGCCCCTGCTCGACCAGTATTTTCACCACCTTACCCGGCATAGGCGCTTTGATCTCATCCTTGGCGCCATACTCCAATCCGGCAGAGGAAAATTTCTTCGCGTCATCGGTAATCTTATCCAACCTAACGACACGACCATCCAGGTGAACGAATACCGAATCATCCGAATCAGTAACATAAACGGTTTTATTTGTGCCATCGAAAGAGACAGAGAAACAATTAGCCGACACTTTTGCCAGGTCAATCGCATATTCTCGCTCGGCTATCGAGGCTTTGAATGCCTCGGACTTGGAGTTATCCCCGTTGGCGTTTTCAACTTTTACCGTATAAGTCTCGCCCTGATATACAAATTCTTGTTCCATTATAACTCCATCTTTTTTAAACCGCGCCCGAGCCGATTTGCCAGTCACCTATCTCCAGCCAGGGCGAGGGTAGCTCCTGTTTACCTGACACCATCGACTTTTTGCGATTGTATTTACCGAACAATACCGCCGAAATTAACGCCTCGTTTAAAACGCCATTCCCGGATTCGTGTTTCCAATCCGGCATGTTGGCCGGGATGAAATCCGTGAAAGTGTTACCGGCAATAAATTCAGGATGAATCACGACATCCCGCAAAAACTCGATACCGGTTTTGATTCCCAGAACCGGAAAATCCTCCAGCGCTCTTGCCATACGATGGCAGCATATTTCACGATCCGGCGCCCAGGCAATCAGTTTGGAAAGTATCGGATCATAATAAACCGAAACCTCGTAGCCGGAGAACACGCCGCAATCGTGACGGATGCCGGGACCGGTTGGTTCTTTCATATAAAGTATCTTACCGGCTGAAGGTAAGAAATTGTTTTCGGGATCCTCAGCATAGATACGGCATTCGATTGCATGACCGCGCTGGGACAGATCCTCCTGTTTTATCCAGAGCTTCTCGCCGGCGGCAATTCTTATCTGGGCGTGCACCAGGTCAACACCTGTTACCATTTCGGTTACGGGGTGCTCCACCTGAAGGCGGGCATTGACCTCCAGGAAATAGTAATTGCCGTGCTTATCCAGAAGCATCTCAACCGTACCGGCGTTGGTATAATTGGAGACCTCGACTACTTTCAGGGCAGTTTCGCCCATCTTTTTGCGAAGCTCATCGGTTAGCACCGGCGAGGGGCTTTCCTCTACTATTTTCTGGTGACGGCGTTGTATCGAGCATTCCCTTTCGAACAAGTGAATGGCGTTGCCGTGATTATCAGCTAGCACCTGGAACTCTATATGACGGGGCTGCTCGATATATTTTTCGAGATACACCGAGGGATCGCCGAACGCCGAACCGGCCTCGCGCATACCCGCCTCCACGGCGTCCTTAAGCTCGGCTTTATCACGAGCTACGCGCATACCTTTGCCACCGCCGCCTGCCGAGGCTTTAAGCAGTACCGGGTAACCGATTCGCTCGGCCTCCTCCAGGCATTCATTGACATCCGTGCTCTTGCCTCTCATACCGGGGATTAGCGGTATGCCGGCTTTCTCTGTCACCTCGCGCGAGGCGACCTTATCACCCACCAGTTTCATCGATTCCGCCGACGGCCCGATAAACGCTATCCCCTCTTTTGCGCATCTCTCGGCGAAAAGATAGTTCTCGGATAAAAAGCCATAGCCGGGATGAACAGCATCGGCGCCGGTCTCTTTAATCGCATTTATGATAGCATCGATATTGAGGTAGCTCTCGCCGGGAGGGGCTTCGCCGATACATACGGCCTGATCGGCAACCTGCACGTGAAGAGCATCACGATCGATAGTCGAGTATACCGCCACGGTTTTGATTCCCAGCTCGCGACAGGCTTTCATCACTCGAACCGCAATCTCGCCTCTGTTAGCTACTAGTATTTTTGAAAACATTATCAGTCCTTGGTAGGTCATGCCTACTTGGGGCATGACTATTTTTATTGTCCTTATTCAAGCGGTTTGCCAAGTTCCGAGTGGACTTGACCTACGATTAGTGATTTATCAATCGTTAAAACCGCAGGGATTTTGACCTACTCATCTAGTATTTTTGAAAACATTATTTGCTTCCTAAGTTGCTAATTATCTTCATCTTATTTTAATTGATACTTAATCTCATCTAACGATAGCATCAAAACCGCAGGGGTTTTGATCTACTCTTCTATCAAGTTACTCGCACCATTTGGGTTTGCGCTTTTCGAAAAACGCTTTCATGCCCTCCTGCCCCTCATCACTCATGCGAAGCTTTGTTATCACCTCGGCGGTGTAACGGCCGTACTCATTCTGCCCCATCGGCGGGACTTTATCGATAAGCTGCTTGCACCAGGCAAGAGCATTAGGACCGCTTGATAGAAGCTGCTTAATCAGTGCATCTATCTCCTTATCCAATTTATCCGAACTAACCACACGGTTTACCAGTCCGGCGGCTTTGGCTTTCTCGGCGTTCAGACGTTCGCCGGTCAGGAAATACTCGCGAGCGTTGGAATCTCCCATTCTGCGGATGACATAGGGAGAGATACAGGCGGGAACCAGACCGATCTTGACCTCGCTCAAGCTGAAAAGCGCGTTCTCCGAGGCGATCACGATATCGTTAACAGCTACCATACCGGTGCCGCCTCCGATAGCCGGGCCATCCACGCGAGCGATAGTAGGCAGCGGGCAGTTGGCCATCTCGGCGAACATATCCGAGAGATTCTGGCTGTCCTGAAGGTTCTCCTCGTAAGTGTAGTCCAGAACGCCTTTCATCCATTTCAAATCGGCGCCGGCGCAGAACGCTTTGCCCTCGCCGGTAACTACCACCACGCGGAGGTCATCACGGGAGTTTATATGCTTGAATACCTCGGTCATCTCCGAGATCATCACGTTATTGAACGCGTTTCTTATCTCGGGACGGTTTAATATCACCCGGGCTACTTTGCCTCTTATATCAAGTTTGATAGTCGTGTATTGCTTTATATCTGTCATAATTGCCTTCTCATTTTGACATACGTAAACTTGTACCAATTGTTGGGGCGTGAGGCCGTACCCCAGCCGCATGTATTGTTATCCGCCATAGTCACCTCTACATCCTGAACACGCCGTAACGCTGTTCCGGTATCGATGCGTTCAACGCCGCCGATAATCCCAGCGCGATTACGTTACGGGTATCGAGCATATCGATTATTCCGTCATCCCAGATACGCGCGGTGGAGAAATACGGCGAGCCCTCGTAATCGTATCGTTCGATAATCGGTTTGAGGAACTCATCCTCCTCCTCTTTGGTCATCGATTTACCTTTAGCCTCGAGGCCTTTCTTGCGCACGGTCAGAAGCACATTAGCTGCCTGCTCGCCGCCCATCACGGATATTTTAGAGCTGGGCCACATCCAGATGAACCTTGGCTCGTAGCCTCGTCCGCACATGGCGTAGTTGCCCGCGCCGTATGAGCCACCCACCATCACTGTCAGCTTGGGGACATCGGCGTTGGCTACGGCATGCACCAGCTTGGCGCCGTTACGGGCGATACCACCGTGCTCGTAGTCTTTGCCTACGATGAAACCGGTAATATTCTGAAGAAACAACAGCGGAATTTTACGCGTAGTACATAGCTCAATAAAATGCGCGCCTTTAACCGAGCTTTCGGAAAACAGCACGCCGTTATTGGCCAGTATGCCAACCGGGTACCCCATGATACGAGCGAAACCACAGACCAGTGTCTGGCCGTATAGCTCCTTGAACTCCTGGAACTCGCTTCGGTCAACTATGCGGGCTATAATCTCTCTAATATCGAAAGGCTTTCTGATATCGGCGGGCATCACGCCGAACAGCTCTTTAGGATCGTACTTGGGCTCCTCGGGCTCTCTTCTGCCGATATCTGTTTTCTTCGGAGCTTCCAGGCATTCGACTATGTTACGGGTGATTTGCAGCGCATGCTCATCGTTTAAAGCGTAATGGTCTGCGGTGCCTGAGATACGGCAATGAACATCTGCGCCGCCTAAATCCTCATCGGTGACATCCACACCGGTGGCAGCTTTAACCAGAGGCGGGCCACCTATGAAAATCGTCCCCTGCTTGCGTACGATGACAGCCTCATCACTCATAGCCGGAACATACGCGCCACCGGCCGTGCATGAGCCCATCACGACAGCTATTTGAGCAATGCCTTTAGCGGATAACCTGGCCTGGTTGTAGAATATCGTTCCGAAATGGCCTTTGTCGGGGAACACATCTTTCTGATGCGGCAGGAATACGCCGCCTGAGTCTACGAGGTACACACAGGGAAGGTTATTAGCCTCGGCCACCTCCTGCGCCCGGACATGTTTCTTGATTGTCATGGGGTAGTATGTTCCCCCCTTGACTGTGGCATCATTGGCAACTACCAGCACCTCGCGGCCATGCACAACCCCGATACCGGTGATAATACCGGCGCTTGGAGCATCGTTATCGTACATGTCGTACGCGGCCAGCGAGCTTAGCTCGAGAAACGGGGTGTTCTTATCGAACAGACCTCTGACCCTGTCGCGGGTTAAGAGCTTGCCTCTCTTGAGATGCTTATCCCGGGCTCTCTCCGGGCCGCCCTGTTTTACTTTCTCCAGACGTTCACGGAATTCATCCGCCTGCTTTCTCCAGTGTTCTGAGTTAGCTTTGAACTCAGCGCTTTTGGTGTCGATCTTAGATTCTATTTGAAACATCTCGCTCCATTTCGTGTTTAGTTCGATTTATCTGCCAAAGTGTCAGGATGTCGTTCCTTCCATCCTGACACATAAAGTATATTTTATTCAATCTCTTTTATAAGAGCATCTTTTATCCGTCAGGATGGAAGCTTAGCGACATCCTGACGCCCCCCGCCAACAGGCAAACCTACAATTTTCCCATCAGCATAATAATTAAAACTCGAATACTCCCATTCCTCAGGTGATTTAACTAAACCTCGCCTAACAGGATTATTATGAATATAATCAAGTTTCTTTTGGACATCAATCTCATTAGAAATAGGAAATACTCCAGGTTTTTCTTTCCAAAACCTAAAAGATAATTTCCCTGCTGTTTTTACATTAAAGATTATTGATGTATTGATTCCGCTTTTAACACAATAATCTGCAATAATTCTATTATTCGATTCAATAAATCTCTTCACTCTCCCTGAAATCGAACGTCTACCACCGTGAATAAACTTTTTAATATTCTCACCTTTACAGCTCTGTATTAGCATATGAAAATGTTCCGGCATGATTACAAATCCCCATACTGTAACATTCCATCTAACAGTCATACGGTTTAAGTCTAAAAATAAAATAGATAATATATCAGGATACACTAAAACTTTCTGCCACGCATTAACGGTACCGGTTACGTGATGTATGGCATTGTCCAGATAATGATTCTTCCAGTTATTATTCATGTGCGTAATGAATTCAATGTCAGGATGTCGCTATGCTTCCATCCTGACATATAAGCTTATCGTTGATCTACTAATACAAACGGGCTACAAGTGTCAGGATGTCGTTCCTTCCATCCTGACACATGCGGCATTTTATTCAATTTTGATACATAAACGCAGGGGCACAGCATGCTTGTGCCCCTACTCGTTTTTGCATTCTTCTTAGGCCTCCGGTACGGCCTTGTAGCCGTAGCAGAGTATGCCATCCTCATGCTCCTGCTGGATTTTACGGAACTCGAGTTTGAGCTTCATCCCGACTTTCAAATCCTCGGGAGCAACATCCGCCACCTGGCATAGCACTTTGACATCATCACCAAGGTTAACGATACCGATCGGGTACGGCGCCTGGTCTACGAACTGTGATGGCGCTACGCGTATCACGGTGAATGTCTCTAGCGTTCCGGCGGTGCTAACCACCACCTTATCGAACTCGCGATGCTGACACTGTGGGCAAACTATCCTGGTCGGGAAACAGACCTTGCCGCACTTTTTGCATTTAACGCCCTCATAGCGATAGCGTTGAGGTATCTCTCTCCAATATCTGGGTGCCGGCATATTAAATTCCCTCCAGTATATGAACAACTGAGCTGGCACCGGAGCCGCCCATGTTCTGTGCTAATCCAACATCAGCTTTCTTTAGCTGACGGCCCTCATCGGCAATACCGCGAATCTGCTTGGTAAGCTCGACTATCTGAGCTACACCGGTAGCTCCCACGGGATGACCTTTCGATTTCAAACCGCCCGAGGCGTTGATCGGGAACTTGCCATCGATACGCGTAAGCCCGCTTTCGACCGCCGGGCCGCCTTTGCCTTTATCCACCAGGCCGATAGCCTCCATCACCATGATCTCGGCAATAGTGAAACAATCGTGTACCTCGGCAAAATCGATATCCTTGATCGTACGACCGGCCATCTTGTAAGCCATTTCAGCGGCTATCCGGGTTGATTTTAAATATGATAGATCCTCGCGCTGGGCAAGCTGTATCGTATCGGTAGCGTGACCCGAGCCGGTTACTTTCACCAGGCGTTTCTTGCAGATCTCTTTAGCTTTATCCATCGAGCACAGTATCACCGCAGCCGAGCCATCGGTTATAGGCGAGCAATCCAGGATGGAAAGCGGATCGGCAACCATCACGGCGTTTTTCACCTGTTCCAGAGTAACTTTCATGGGGAATTGGGCCAGCGGGTTTTTCGAACCGTTCTCATGGTTTTTCACCGACACCATTGCGATCTGGTCGCGGGTGGTTCCGTGGTGATGCATGTGATGGGTTGCCATCATGGAATACAGGCCGGGGAATGTCACGCCGTTGTACACCTCGTATTCCTGATCGGCGGCGGTGGCCAGTCCGAAAGTAGCTCCGGCGCCATCGACATCTGTCATCTTCTCCACACCGACAGCCATTACGATATCGGCCATGCCCGAGGCTACATGCATGAGCGCCGAACGGAAAGCCAGTCCACCCGAGGCGCAGGCCGACTCGACACGGGTACACGGAATCGGTAACATGCCCGAGTAATCCGGGCCAATAGCTGCCAGATGCTCCTGGTCGGTAAACAACCCTGAGGACATGCAGCCGATATACATCGCTTCCACTTTATCCTTTTCAATACCGGCATCATCTAAAGCCAACAGGGCGGAGTCAGCTATCAGGTTGCGGATAGAGATATCCCACAACTCACCCCATTTGTTCATTCCGATACCGATTATTGCAACTTCTCTCATTTATCTATTCTCCTATTGCATTCTAGTTAAACGGGGAGTTTCCTGATCTTGCCGCGATACTTGGCGTAGGTGCCGTAATCTAGGTAAATTCTCTTATCTGATTCGAGCTGTTCGCGGGTTTGCACGGTCATCTTCTGAACCTCTTTGATACGATCCTTGACCTCCCAGATGAAACCATCACTACCCGAACCCGAACCGTACGAGATCATCAGAATTTTATCTCCCGGCTCGGCGACATCAAGACAGGCTGACAAGCCCATCGGCGATGCCCCGGAGTAGGTGTTACCCAGCAGCGGCGAGAGCCAGCCCTGCTCGATTTGCTCGCGTTTGAATCCCTGCTTCAAACCGGCGGTCATGGGGAATTTCCCATTGGGTTGATGGAACACCACGAACCTGAAATCCTCGGGTTTCATGTTGGCTTTCTCCAAAATAGCCTGAGTACAGCCGAATGTATGTTTGAAATACGCCGGTTCACCGGTAAAGCGGCTGGCGTGACGAGGGTAGAACTGGTACTCCCTTCTCCAGAAATCAGGCGTGTCAGTCATGTACGAGTGAGTGTACAGGCATTCTGCTACCAGGTTCTCCTTGCCAAATATATAAGCCGCGGCTCCAGCCGAGGCGCTGTATTCCAGAGCATCACCGGGAGCGCCTTGCGAGGTATCGCCGCCGATACCGAGACCATATTCGATCTCGCCTGCTTTCACCAGGCCCATGGCAACGAACATTCCCTCTGAACCTGCTTTACAGGCGAACTCGAAATCGGCGCAATGACAATCGGGTACCGCCCCTATCGCCTCGGCGACCGTAACACCGGAGGGTTTCACCGCATAGGGGTGTGATTCCGAACCAATATAAACAGCTCCGATATTCTTAGGATCGATTCCGGCGCGAAGGATGGCCCTCCTTGCTGCCTCCACCGACATGGTGATCGTGTCCTGATCCGGGCTGGGAACTGATTTTTCCTGAAGCATTAACCCCTTTTTGAAGCTGGGAGCATCGGCACCCCATACTTTAGCGATTTCCTCCACCTTGATACGGTTTAGGGGTATATACGCTCCATAACCTACGATACCGACCATTTAGTATCCTTTCGTTGAGGTAGTTATTGGAAAGATAATTTTGTTTTCAAGCATACAGATAAAGAGATAATAAAATACGAATTTGAGCAGCTAAAGTCAACAGCTTTGCTACTTAGGTATTTTTATCATTGAGTTTATCCCTTCATTATTTAGCGGGTCGTATTACAAGTTATTTGTATTCAAAACCCAAGGAGAAGTTTCGTAATGACGTTAAAGAAATAATTTTTTCAGGATAATAAAATGATCACTAGTGTCCGGTCTTTTCATCTCGTTGCGAAGCGCTGCTTCGCAACGTGGCTTGTTTGCCTGCAGAATGCGCATTCTACATGATTCAAGAAGGTTTCCAAGCAGCACCTGACCAAGACATCGCAACGGCAAGATTAGGCAGGATAAAAGCGGAGCAATATACTGATACTAACTTCCAATTCAATCCAATAATCAACTTGTACTATTTCACATGATTTTATATGATAATACCATGAAAGAGCTAAAATACCCGGTAGCTTACGATCCCGAAAATAATCTAGTGCATGCCGCCAAAGCGGTTAAAGGTATCGAATACCATTGCCTGGAATGCGGCGGCCCGATGATATTCAAAAGCAGCCGGCGACTTCTGAAACGTCCGCATTTCTCGCATCTGCCTACCGATAAACCATGCTCGCCCGAATCAGCTATTCATCTCGGTTTTAAAATGCTGCTGTTCGATAAAATCCGAAAAGCTATTGATGATAGTGCCGAGCTGCCGTTTAAATGGCAATGCAACCAATGCCTCGATGAGCACATGGGCAATCTGCTCAAGAAAGTAACTCGCGCGGAGATGGAGTATAACACAGGCGATTGCATACCCGATATCGCATTGTTCGATCAAGATAGTGAAATATTTGCCGTAGTCGAGGTAATTGTAACTCATGCCCCAGATGATAAAGCTCGTGATTATTATACCAGCAATAATATCATTGTAATCGAATTCACATTAAAAAGTGATCTTGATCTTAACATGCTCTGGGAACCCGTATTAACACCATCAGCCGTATCGATATGCCTTCACGGGAAATGCGAAAAATGCGGCGGCGGTTTGAGCAAAAAATACCTGAATATAATAACCGCTGAATGTTATAAATGCCACTCTCCCATGAAAGCAGCTGTACTGTCATCACAGGATGGCACATTACTGCATGGCCCTGCGCGTTTCTCTATAAAACAAATGGAGCAGGCACGTAATGAAGGAGTCATTCTCAAATATCAGTATTCAAAGACCGCCAGATCAAAATATCTTGCTAATACATGTACTGAGTGCGGGGCATTTCTCGGTGAGTTTTTCTTGGGTAGCGAGTACTATGGACATGCCGATATGAGGCATTTCAAAATCGATAAAATAGAAAGCGGCTTTTTCTGCCACAACTGCGGTAGACTCATCGATTAACATTGATATTGTGAGTTTACATTTCGTGCAATGAAACTATTTATCACAAAACAAAGTTACTATACGCACTATGAATGATATCCTGACCTTAATACTAATACTCGGCGTGTATCTCGTTCTACAGATATACCTGTTCCCCAAGATGGGAATAAAAACGTGAATGCGCCCCGAGGGTTGTCCTCCCGGGCGGAGTGATAAAAAAGATAAAAATTAAAGCGAATAAGATTACAGATTAAGACCTAAACCGTTTACTGTTTAATCAATACAATATTACACAACTATCCGGCCTTTCCATCTCGTTGCCAAGCGATGCGTCGCAACGTGGCTTATTTGCTGGCAGAATGCGCATTTCACATGACTCAAGAAGGTTTCCAGACAGCGCTTGGAAACCAGGGAACTAAGCCTAACATCGGCAGAATATATCAGGATGCATGATACGCTGAATATATAGTTATATCGGAAAATATCTTTTACTGACAATTCCATGGTGAAAGTTGAAACTTACCGAAAAACACCGGACACTAGTGATATTACTAATTAACATAATTCAATAAACATACCTATCAACTGAAAACGATTTATAGATCCATCCATAATGCAACAAAGTGAATCGGTGAGGCTAAATCCCGATAATCAATCTACCGATTTCTAAAGCCAGACGGTAAAATATTATCATAAAACAGGAAAAGGAAGTTATGACAGCACTTTCGATGGTGTATAATATCGGTATAGGAATTGCGGTTATAATCACCGGGGTATTGCTTTGGAGCAACACGGTCGGCCCCTGATCGAAAAGACGCAAGAAAGCCCGTGCGGCTAAACTGAAAGAATTCTCCGGCAACGAGACGAAAAATAACCGGCAGCAACGAGATAGAACCGGAGTTAATCGATAAGAATAAATCGGGTTTCCAATTATGTTTTACTTTTTGCTTATACTCGTCGCTGCTTTTTGTTTGACTGTAATTATAATAAATCTGCATGCATATAAATCATCCAAAGCTAAATGACAGAATGATGATTGTCGCCCCGGGCGGGTGACATTAAAGCATTCATCCGAGTTGATTGAGACTAAACTCATAAAGAAGAAACATACGCAGAGAAAAAAGGCTGTTACTAAATAGAATATCCGAGTAATCGATCGTGGGAAATAATTAAGATTTACTTTTGTCCGTAATACAATCGCCGTACGTAACGAATCATCCCGGCCATACCCTCTTTATAACGAATTTTCGGCTTATAACCGAGTTCGTATATGGCTCGTGAGATATCGAACACTTGATCGTATTTACCCATCTTGACAGTGTAGCGAGTAAATGGAGGATAACTCCGATAGCCGGTTATATGACAATACATCTCCGCCAGGGAGGCGGCGACATAAGCCGGGGCGTAAGGAAACGATTTTATTTTGATATCCACACCCAGCATCTCGAGCAAATCCTCGAAAAACCTCCTCGTGGTAACCTTCGAACCATCGGTGAGATTATATACCCTCCCGATCGCCTTCTCGCTTTCGGCGGCTAGCATGATTCCCTGAATTACGTTTTCGACATGCGAGAGATTCATCAAATTGACGCCCTCATTGATAACCGCGACCTGGCGTTTTTTAATAGAGGAAATCATTTTCGGCATGACGGCTTTGTCACCGTTCCCCCAGATATAACCGGGCCGGATAATCACGAGCGGCAAGCTATGCTGATCGATAAAATTATAGGCTATACGCTCGGCCATGATTTTCGATTTAGTATAATTATCGGTGATTATCGATTCGTACGGCGCTTCCTCATCCGTACCTCGGTGGTGACGGCCGTTGCCATAGACTGCTACCGAGGAAATGTAGATAATACGGTTAACCTTGCTTTTCAGGCAAGCCTCGAAAAATAACCTGGCGGCATCGACATTTATGGATTGAAATTGCTCCCACGGTCCGAAATCCGTCGCCATAGCGGCACAGTGTATGGCGATATCGGCGCCCTCTACCAGACGGCTGAATGATTCGGGTTCGTTAAGTTCACCGACGACCAGTTTGGCTCCCAGTTGCTCCAGCGTCGAGGTGTCGGAGCTCTTACGCACCAGGGCGGTTATCTCATCCCCGCGCTCGTGGTACGTCTCGGCCAATCCTCCACCTAAAAATCCACTGGCGCCGGTTATAGCTATTTTCATTGGGAAGCGCTCTCTTTATATAATTGACGATTGCTATGGGAGAGATCTATATTCACGTATGCGCCTATAAAAAACACATATAATAAAATGAATATCAGGTGAACCCAAATATATGCGAATCCCACAAGAAGTAAAATCGTAGAGAGTATTATCTGAAAAGTAGCGAGATATAAACCGACTCCGAATCCCTCGGGATAAGTCAAACCACGCCGCCTGAATTTGAATAAAAGTATCGGTGTAATTATCAGCGCGATATAAGCCATGCTCTCGATAAATTTAATCAACAGCCAGACCAAAAATCCACCGAAAAATGCGCCGGCTATCAGTATCGATTTCGTTTTTTTCAGGTAATCCAAATCGATTGTCTCAGAAAACGCCGGTGGGTATGCTATCTCCTCAGCCCTTTCCGTGGAGGTCAGGTAGGCTGCTTTCGCACCGATAAAAACGACTGGTTTCTCGGCGTTTTCCATATCCTCCTCGGTACTTTGGAGATCAACATATTTACTATCAACATAAATAGTCAGATCTTTAAAATAGTATTCCTTGTGGGAAAGCGGCATATTGGTAATAATCCCCTTCTCGAATACTATCTCGGCATCGAGGCCGGCGAAAAACTCGACTGCCTCATCAGCATAAGAATTAGCTTTAACTCCCCAATATACGGTGAGAACGATTGCCGAACAGGTAATCAGCAACAGGTAAAGCATCCAGCCGGTTTTGGCCGGACGAGTGAGGATATCATGATAAAATTTTCCCGCAGTGATACTCCCCAGAAGGTCGGTGAATACACTCAAGATTTACTCCTAATAATATTCAATGCTGCGAGGAGCTATTTTTTATGACGTTTACGTTTCTTTTTCGGTCCGTCACCTTTTTCGGTGATAGCCGATAAATCGAAATTCAAAGATACGTTGTCGAGCTTTTTCTTTCCCACATCTGTCAACTCGTACTGGGCGGTATCGCCCTCGCCATCTTTGGTTAACCAGCCTTTTTTCACACAGTAGTCGAGATACGCAGGCCCCAAAGTGAATGAATCCAGCCTGTTATCGAATTTTATCCCGCCCTCGGATGTCTCTTTCTTTTTCATTATTGCCTTTGTTTATAATGTCGTTAAGATAGCCCGATCGCTTGCGGACTTATCGCTGACTTTCACTCGTCCTCTGTTCCCTGCATAAGAATATCGGAAATGAAAAACTCGAAACCTCGCTTGCTGATATGAGTCAGGTTCTCTCGGGCATCGGGATTCTTTTCATAAAACGCTACCAGTTCATCACAGGGGAACTCCGAGCATTTATAGCAAAAATCCAATCCCTTCTCGTTGGAGCATTTACGGAAATTGCATTTCTTGCCCCAGCAATTCCTGTTATTCGCCCAACATCCCCAACAATGAACATTATCGGGGCTTATTTTCTTGCCCATTTCTTTGGATAATCTGTCAGCAAGCTTAGCTTTACGCTTCTCATCGGAGGTGGTTGAGGCTATATAGATTTCACACATTCCGCAGTGAAGACCGCAGCAGCCTATAGGCGATCTGGCCATATTATCTCTCCTTGTCGCCTGATTATAACACATAATCGATTATCTTGACAACCTATAAATACAAAAAAATTAACAGGTTATATTACTACCGCCCAACCTTTTAATCGTGAATTAGCCGGATTCCGGGATGAATATATTGAACGCAGAAACCCGGCTTTATCTCTAATGCGGACATTGTCTGGTTTCTCCCTCCGCCTGAATGCTGATTCATTACGGTCAAATGAAACAAACCGAAAAATCATCTAATATGATATAGCACCGTGAAAACTGTAAGGCTATAGAATCATGCAACAATTGTTTCCGAACGAATAATGCGAAAACTGCCAACTAAACAGTTAAAGTGATACTATTCAAAGCCGAATATATCTATGTCAGGAGCATCTATGTTCGAGTGTAGATACTTTAAACATATAGGAAAGAGGTTAAGATGAAAATTATCAAAATCGCGACCACACTATTAGCTCTAACTTTTTTGCTGATAATTGGATGCAGCGATGATGACACAGTAACACGTCCGGAGGAGCCGGCATTTGCCGAGGGCATCACGGATTCGAACGGTGAGGTAGAACTGGATTTCTCAAGTCACCTTATTACGGTTACTGCGCATGATTTTATGCCGCAAGCGGCTTCTGGAATCAGGGTGAAAGGTTACCTGTTTAATGATTATGTGTATATTTTCGCAGTCGGCGATGATACGTATTACTCCAATCATGTGCTAGTGCCGTATTCTGAATTCAGCGATGATGATATTGGCGCATGGTCGGCAGGCAAACCTACCACCCCTACGGAAGTTGTCGGCGAAATTGAGATAGTGCTGGATAGAATCACCAGCGAGGTTTATACCTATACGAATGATCCTGAATATCAAGAGGATATTTTAACCGATGACTGGTCAACAGTTAGCTCTTTCACGGGTACAACCGCAGATATATTCGCCCTGGTAGATTCGATTGCCCTGGAGCGTAATATCATCGTAAACATCTCCTCAAGCGTTGCCAACCAGACAAACTCCGACGCAAATACGATCTCGATGGTACTCGATACCAGTGTTGTGACCAGTGATACGGTTTTCTCGGTACTACTCGGGCTACAATTCCATATATTTGATAGTGACAGCCTGACTTTCTCATACGTTGCCCTGGAGGATAGCATTCTCCCGGTAGTTTTTATCAGAGATGCCGAACTTGGTGATGGCAGTTTCTTCTACCAATTCACATTGACATGGGGCGAGTTGCCGGAGGATCTAGACTCACATCTATGGACTCCGGAGATAGAAGGTTCCAGTTATCATGTTTATTATGTTAACAAGGGTTCGGTAGCCACTGCTCCATATGCGTTTCTGGATGTTGACGATGTTACGAGTTGGGGCCCCGAGCATATCATTATTCAACAACCATTTCCAGGTATTTATTATTACTCCGTACATCATTTTAATGGAGAGAGCACCATACCGGTTTCCGGTACGAGGGTTACACTGCTGAAACCGGATCGCACGATCCAGGAATTCGAACCACCGAATGTTGTCGATACCGGCGTGGGTTGGTACTGGCATGTTTGTTCTATTAACGGTACCACCGGTGTGGTAACAGAGATCGGCACGATGAACACTTCGCTTCCGACAGTCACTTTAGATGTCGCTCCGATGCCTGCTAAGTAAGTATAGCACTAAATTAAACTTTGATGGTAGACCCCGGGATATATGTCTCGGGGTTTATTTTTGGCTGGAGAAATTTATCCTTGACATACGGAACCTTTGCCATATTTTCCTCATTAACTATATAGATATAGCTAGTCTATTTTGCTAAGAGAGGATTAAACTAAATGGCTCAGATAGATAACGACAAGATAGTCGAGGCGCTGCGAAAAGTTAATGACCCGGAATTGGGACGCTCGATTATCGACTTGGAGATGGTGGAGAAAATCCGTCAGGATAATGGTACGGTACATGTCACGATCAAACTGACAATCCCTGGCTGCCCGTTGAAACATAAATTCCAGGAGGATGTCTCGGCGGCATTGATGCCTTTGGATGGTGTCGAGAAAGTCGAGCTCGATTTCACCTCGATGAAACCTGCCGAGAGAAACGCGATAGCCAAGAAAATGACAGGCCAGGCTGAGTCTCCGGTTTTCGATGACATGAATATCAAAAATGTCATAGCCGTGGCCTCCGGCAAAGGTGGCGTCGGTAAATCGACCGTTACCACGAACCTGGCATTTGCTCTGAAAAATCTGGGCTATAAAGTCGGCGTAATTGATTCTGATGTATACGGATTTTCGATCCCGCGTATGATGGGCGCGGAAGGTTTGCCAACTGTCATAGATAACGCCATGATACCGGTCTTAAAAGATGGTATCAAGATAATCTCGATGGGTTTTTTCATCAATGAAGATCAGGCTGTGCTCTGGCGCGGCCCCATGCTTCACAAAACCATAGTACAGTTTCTAACCCAGGTATACTGGGATAAAATCGACTACCTGCTGATTGACCTTCCCCCCGGCACCGGCGATATCACCTTATCGATTTCGCAAACTGTCCCCAATGCCAACCTGGTACTGGTAACTACGCCACAACCGGCAGCCTCCGGAGTTGCCCAGAGAGTCGCTGAGCTTTCCACCAAAGCTAATTTCAAGATGCTGGGTGTCATCGAGAATATGTCATATTATCAGGCGCCCGACGGCCAAAAACAATATATTTTCGGCGAGGGCGGCGGTAAGATTTTATCGACCAAGCTCGACCTGCCGCTGCTGGGACAGATTCCACTGGAAACCTCGGTGCGCGAGGGTGGAGATATGGGGCAGCCGGTAGCCCAATCGGGTAAAGGTGAAGCCTCGACAGAGTTCAAGCAGATCGCCGAGAAACTGGCTAAAATAGTCAATTAGAATTAACGATAGAATGGAGATGAGATTGAAAGAAGAAGTACAAAAAGCATTGGATCAAATTAGACCGGCACTTCAGGCTGATGGCGGCGACTGTAAGTTGGTGGATGTTTCTGATGACGGCGTAGTAAAATTAGAGCTTCAAGGAGCCTGCAAAGGCTGCCCGATGTCTACCATGACTTTGAAGATGGGGATCGAGCAAGCGCTGAAAAAAATGGTGCCGGGCGTTAAGGAAGTCACCGAATAAGAATTTTATTTAAAATACCACACGATGATCAAGCAGGGTTTTAACCCTGCTTTTTTTATATACTACTCAGCGTAGAATCGAGTGCACGATCTTGATCGATGACATACGATAAGAGCATCGAAACCATATCGGTATGGTCTCCCTCGTTATTCCGTATGTCGATGATAAGATTTTCTTTATAATTCTTATCTGAAAGCGCTAATGAGTTTATTATTTCTCTGATCGAAAAGGTAAAACATATCTATCGAAAGCGAAATGGTATCCCCTATTTCCGCTTTGACCTGACTCATACAGTAATAGCGGGTGTTATTCGGGCCTTTTAATTTCAGGATATATTCTTTGCCGGAATCCTCTATACCTTCCACTTCGCCGGGTAAAATCCCCTCGGGCGAGGGGCGACAATGCTCCGGCCTGAAACCGAAAACTATCGGGCTGCCGGCTTGAATACCGGATTCGATCGGTAATATGACATCGGAATCGAGCTTGACCGATTTCGAGCTTTCACCTATAGCGCCGGAGATCAGATTCATGCCGGGATTGCCTAAAAAACCGGCAACGAAAGTATCAGGGGGATTATCGTATAGCTCGCGCGGCGCGCTGGGTCCTATTTTATTACCTTTATTCAAAATGATAATTTTATCGGCCAGGCTCATTGCTTCGATCTGGTCGTGGGTAACATAAACCGAGGTGGCTCTAAGCCGTCTGTGAAGAGATAAAAGCTCGAATCTCATCTGCGAACGTAACTCGGCATCGAGATTGGACAGCGGTTCATCGAATAAGAATAAAGCCGGGTTGCGGACAATAGCTCTGCCCAGGGCAACTCTCTGGCGTTGACCTCCCGAAAGCTGTTTCGGTTTACGTTCCAGGTACGGTTCGAGTCCGAGCATCGCCGCGGTACGAGTTACCTTGTCTTTTATCTCGGGTTTCGATAGTTTTCTCACCTTAAGCGCAAAAGACAGATTATCGAAGACTGTCATGTGAGGGTATAGAGCGTAATTTTGGAAGACCATGGCAACATCACGGTTTTTAGGCTCCACCTCGGTGACATCCCGGCCTTTGATGAATACCTGCCCAATATCTGCCGATTCCAGGCCTGCTATAATTCTAAGCAATGTGGTCTTACCGCACCCGGAGGGCCCGAGTATGACTAAAAATTCTCCGGAGTTAAGCTGAAAATCGATTTCATTCAATACGGCCGCAGCTCCGTTGAAACTTTTACTTAAAGATTTTACCTCTAATTGTTTCATCTTGTTTATATATATCATGCATTAAAATAATTCCAGTTATTATAATAATTCAAAAATGATAAATTACAACAAACAGGTCGGAATTACTATCAATAATGCAAAAAATTATTGACAATCTAACTATAACGAATTATGCTGTAACAAGAGCATTTTAAACAGCAGTACCGCATCGGCCAACAGGCCACTTAGAGAGATAACAAACATAAGCTTACTTTAAATCAGGTAGTATATTGATTTATTCAATCAACATAAATACCGAAAAACAATAGTTCTCCAAAGAACATAAGTTTAAAAATAAACGAATTCATAAATCATTTTTCAGGCGCGAAAGGAGGTTGTCACTTTTTACCTAAATTTTGAATAACACCAAATTCACGGAGGGCACATGCAAAAGAACATTAAATTACTTATCACCGGCGTAATTCTATTTGCGCTGCTGGGCATACCTTCATACGGAGACTGGTATGAAGGCGACGAGCATAAAATGCATTTTCCTCAGCTCCCGGACGAGGTCGGCTGGGATGTTGCTTGCTATGATCCGATCATACTTGCCGATGACTGGCAGTGTTCCGAAACAGGCCTGGTTAATGATATCCACTTCTGGGGATCGTGGCGAGATCTGGACGGCGATTTGGTAGGTGATGTCGGCAATATTCTCGGTTTCAGGATTCAAATTTACAGCGATATGCCGGCTGCTGAAAACCCTGATGGTTTCAGCAAACCCGACAGCCTTTTGAGAGACTGGTATTTCGAGGCGCAATACTTCATTTTCAGGCCAATTGACGGCCTGCCTAATTATCTCGAAGGCTGGCTCGATCCTACGATTCCACCGCCTCTCAATGTCTGGTACAACGATCACGGTCAGTATTTCCAGTATAACCTCGTTGGCATTCAGGACCTCGTGCTGGATCCGTTCATCCAGGAGGAGGGAACGATATACTGGTTGGCTATCTCGGCGGTGGTAGAGCAAGATGATCCTCAACCCGAATGGGGCTGGAAATCATCCACCGACCATTTCAATGATGATGCGGTAGTAGGGACGGAACCTCTTCTGGATTGGCAGGAATTATTCGAACCACCGCGACTGGGAACATTCAATATCGCTATCGCCCCCGATGGTTCTTTCATGGGCGGCGGCGGTATCAACTACTATGAGAATGGAACATCAGTGGGCGGTTGGTACTGGTACGAAAATACCGGCTGGTGGAATATCTGGTTCTATGATAATCCTTTCAGTTTCGATCGAGAGAAAGAAGTTCAGATATCTTTTGTCGTTAACAAAATCGATCCGTCGATGGAGGGATTTCTGACGCTTGCCATAAACTACTCCACACCGGAATGGCCTCCTGACGGCCCGCCGCCACTACCGCCACTTACACCTCTCGAGGAGAGCCTGTTCGTAGGCAGAACCATAGTATATGAACTCCCGTTGGCAGATTTCCCGACGGAGGTATTTATCGATACCGTACTCGAGATGTACAATCCGGAGTGGGTATCGATCGATGTTCAAGGCGTGAATTTCGAAATTTTCGGCGGCAACATTTATCATGAATGTGTCGACCGGATCACCCGTCTAGGTCAATCCCTTGATCTGGCGTTCGTGATTACCGGTTTCCCGGTCGAGACCGGCGCTTGCTGTTATGATGACGGCACCTGTCTGGTTACCACTCAAACCGCTTGTGAGTCCGTGCTTCTCGCTCAATATATGGGAGATGGCACTGACTGCTCGGATATAAGTCCGCCTAACGGTATTGCTGATATTTGCGAGCAGGTATATCCCGACGGCGCTTGTTGCTACTCGGATGGTTCTTGTATCGTTCTCGATTCACTTACATGTATCGGCAGCGGCGGAGTATGGGCTGGAGCAGGAACCGTATGCCTCGGTGATTCGAACAGCAATTATATCGATGATGCCTGCGAAGGTTATTATGATTTGGGCGCATGCTGTATGCAAGATTTATCCTGTATCGTAACTTATCAAGATGCATGTACGAACGTTCTTGGCGGTCAGTGGATGGGAGCGGGAACCGATTGTTCCGATCTTAACAGCAACGGTATAGCCGATATCTGCGAGGAGGAACCTCCCGATAGCTGTGACTACTACAAATCCGCCTATCCCGACTACGCTCCGGCCGGCGTGCCCGATTTCGACCAGAAACAGGATTTCAACAATGATGGTATAATCGAACAAACCTGGTGCGGCCCTACCGCCCTGGCCAATTGTTTCTGGTGGTTCGATTCGAAATTCGAGCCGTTCCCGGTCGATCCCAGACCTTTCGGTATGGTACCGCCTAACGATGGCTATCCGCTGGTGACTGATTTCACGGGTATGGGCCTTGATGATCATAATCCGGCTAACGTGTTGCCGTTCGTCGATTCGCTGGCATTGTATTGCATGACCGATATAGCAGGTCCGGGAACGGTTATCTGGGATCTCGCTAATGGCGCACAGAACTGGCTGGCATCCAGAGCGCTGGACACCGCATATACCATAAATGTCATACCCGTTGAAAATCTCGAGTTCATTCAAAACGAAGTACTGAGAAGCCAGAACGTGATACTACTTTTGGGATTCTGGGAGGAGACAGGACTTGAATACTGCGAGAGAATCGGCGGCCACTATGTAACGATTGCAGGCACCTGTACGCAACTCGAACCAATGGCATTCTGCGTTTCCGATCCATTCTTCGACTACAATGAGGGCGATCCGCCGATACCACCGCACGGCTCGGCCGTACACAATGACGCTCAATACGTATCGGGACCGCATGGGACGATGCATCACGATAAATATTATGTCGGCCCGACAACCTGTATGCCGAATCCCATATACCCATTCTACTTCCCCTTCGAGTTCCTCAACTATCCGATCAATCCCTTATACATGGGAATTTTCTACAACCAGAACCTGATAGACCCAATGATTCCCGGCTCGCAATACCAGGGCGGCCTGATTCATACCATACTCGAGTTCGCTCTGATTATCTGCCCGGCCGAGGAGCATATCCCCGATATTGACGTACTACCCGATACGGTTGGTTTCAGGCGTTGTATCGATACCGATACCACCTATACCGCTCAGTTCCAGGTTTGCAACGTATCGACGACCGCACCTCTCTCACTCGATAGCATAACTTGCGATTTGGGTTTCGTCACCGCCACCGGTGTTATACCGGCTACCATAGCGCCATCATCTTGCGCTAATATCGATGTCAACATCAACACCAACTCGGTTATCACCGGTAGCTATACCGGCTATTTCCACGTTTACTCGGATGACCCGGATGAGCCGGTGGTAAACAAGCCATTTATCAGGGTTGATGTCATAGCTCAGGATATCAATGTCTCGCCCGATTCACTGGCATATAGCCAGGCAGCCGATACCTCTATAGTGTATACCGGCGCTTTTGCTATCAACAATGGCGGAGGTTGCGATCTGTCCTGGTCGATAACGAATTATCCGTCATGGGCCGTACCATCACCCATTGGGCCGGGCGTGTTGGCTCCGCTGAGTTCATATCCTATCGACCTTACTATAAACACAGCCGGGATGAGCGCGGGCACGTATATCGACTCTATCACCATTATCTCGGATGATCCTGATACTCCTACGCTCTTCGAACCGATAATCGTGCTCCAGGTTACCTCGGGTTCGTACACGTTCGATTATTTGCCGGGCGATGCCAACATGTTTGCCGGTAGTTGGCCACCATCGGTTCTTGGCGCTGATGTTACCTACCTGGTGAACTATTTCAGGGGATTAGCGGCTCCATGCTATATGTACAATCCCTCGTTGACTTCTCCGTATTTCTACGCCTCCGCGGATGCCAACGGCGACTGCAGTGTTATCGGTAGTGATGTCACCTTTATCGTGAACTATTTCAGGGGATTGGCCACGATTACATACTGCCCCAATTATCCACCGAATTTCCCGCCTGTACCATCTATAGCTCCAGCCGGTTGGCCGAATTGTGCTATACCTCCACCAACGACAAAACAAATAATACCAACTCAAAAGAATGTTGATATAGAAAAATAGCACAGCTTCATAATCTAACGAAAAAGGGATCGCAACCGCGATCCCTTTCGTTTTTTATATATTCGTGCGGCTTTATTCTGCAGGTTCGGTTTGCTCCTCGTTCGCTACCTTACCGACATATGCCAGCACGTAGTTTTCGGTATCGAGCACCTCTCTGGCTACCAATTGAACATCATCGACGGTTACATTGTCTAATCTCTCCCTAAAATTATCGTCGAAATCATAACCCACCCCGACATACTCGTAATAAGCCATGTTGTAGGCTTGATTGATACAACTCATATTGCGCATGAGCATCGAACCCCAGAGGGAATTTATGGCCTTATCGAGTTCATCCCGGGAAAGCGGTTCGTTTTGCAATCGCTCTATTTCAGCTATGATACCATCCCGGGCTTTCTCGAAATTCTCGTATCCGGTTCCGATACTACAGGTATACCAGCCAAACTCTCCGAGATATCGCACACCCGCTCCGACAGAGTAGGCCAATCCCTGTTTTTCACGAAGGTTCAGCTTGAGCCTAGACGACAGTACCTCTATAGCTAATGACAGGGCCGCTGATTTTTCCGATTGCAGTCCGGGAGTTATATTACCCAGGTAGATATAAACCTGCTCCTTCTCCATGGGCTCGGATACGGATCGAACACCTTCGATTTTTTCAGCGACAGGAATTTTGGATTTTCCCTCTTTAACCGGATATGGGGAAAGGTTTTTGAATCGTTTCTTGATCAACTTCATCGCCTTCTTGGGTTCGAGATTCGAAACCACTGTCATGATCAGATTTTTAGGATCATAAAATATCTTGTGATGGTAGGCGAGATCACTGGAGGTAAGACCGGCAATAGTGCGTCGTGAACCCATCACCTCGTGAGACAATGGGCTTGCGCCGAACATGGTTTCATAATAGAGATTGCGGCAAACCTTGTAAGTCGAGCCCGAGGACATTCCCATTATGCCCATTACTTTCTTTTTCATCCTATCCAGCTCATTCTCGGGGAATGTCGGTTTCGAAACTATCTCGTATAGTATTTTCACGCCATCCTTGGCAAATTCATCGATAGTCTCGAAACGCAAAAAGCTGTACGACCGCCAGGTGTAACGGTCATCATATGGTATATACGGGTTATCGTTGGTTTGAAGTTTAGCCCCGATATCATCCAGCGCAGCTTGAATCTGGGCCGAGTTTTTATCTTCCGAACCTTTAACCAGCATCCTGTTCACCAGATCGGTAATGCCGATTTGTTCCGGTTTCTCCATCGCGGCGCGGTTTTTACCCAGTATATCTATGGCAAAAACTCGGGAGTCGGGATTGTGTTTTACGATTACGGTCAAGCCGTTATCCAATACCTCGGCCAGGTATTTTTGCTCCCCGGCATTAGCGCCGAGGATCAGAAGCAGGCTCATCATTAACGCGAAAAAAACGGTTCGCCGTATCATCAGTTACCCTCCATATCCTGCGGAACAGCCGCCATTGCCAGGTATTTGCCATCCCTGAAATATTTCTCGGCAGTGCCCTGTATATCTTTCAACGAAACTTGTTTGAGACTATCCACGTAGCTGGTTATGTATTGATATCCGAAATTAACCAGCAAGGGCGCCTGCATGATACCATAATAATGTAGTTTCTCCTGAAGGTAAATCTGTTCGGTTTTATTTTTCGTTACGATTCTTTTTAGCGATTTATCGTTGATAATGTAATCGGGAATATTTCTCATATAGCCGGCCGTGGTGGTAACCACTCGTTCGACTTTTTCTTTGCTGTCCGTTTGCGCCTCGAAATGCAGAAGCGAAAAATCATCATTCGCCTCCAGGTAAATCGACATGCTCGTCACCAGCGGATCATCGCCATCGGTAAGCGCATTGTTTAAAGGCGAACTCACGCCCGAGTCCAGGTATTGTGCCAGCATATCCATGGAATAATAGCCCGGCGCGCCATATGAGGGAGCTGGAAATACCATGTGCACCTTCGTGATATCCGAGGCGTACTCGTGATAGAATACCTGGTTGCTATAGGCCGGCGATATATCGAAACCCATTTTCGGAGGAAGCTTCCCTGATGGCTTTTGGCCGAAATATTTATTTACAACCTTGATGAATTCCTCGGCCTTAAAATCACCGATAAATAAAGCGATCATATTATTCGGAACATACCGTTCCTGATAATATTCCAACACTTTTTCACGCGGAATCGTCTCAATGACATCGATGGGACCGAGCACCGTACGCGCATACGGAGTGTCTTTATATATCAGAGAATCGAAAAACATCTGCGCCTGCGTTTCCGGATCGTCATAATTCATCTTTATCTCCTCGATGACGATCTTGCGTTCTTTAGGAAACTCCTCGGCCGGTAAAGTCGAATTGAACAACTGATCCGCTTGTGTTTTTACTGCGTATTCGGCATACATCGAGGGTATGACGAACAGGTAGCCGGTCAAATCATTCCGGGTGAAAGCGTTTATATAACCGCCGTGATCTTTGAATCCCTCATTGAGCTCCAGCCGGGAGAGATTTTCGGTGCCGTTAAACAGCAGATGTTCTAAAAAATGGGTAAAACCGTTATTGGTATCATCCTCGAATTTACTGCCTGCCCTGACACAAACGATCGATGAGACCATAGGAGTGGAATGGTTTTCTTTGAGGATCACGACCATCCCGTTATCCAGCGTAACCTGTTTTGCAGGCCCGGCATAGGCCGGCATTACCAGCAATAGTATCAGGCATATTAGAGTACAATAGCCAATCTTCTTTATCATCTAACCTCCTTCATAAGTATAATATTAAACAGACGATAAGCCGGGAAATGTTTCACTGTCAAGATGTTTATTTCGATTCGTTTCCTTAAATTCAAGCGTATCTCCGTAAACAGTTGACATCCTGTTTATTAGATATTATTCTTGAGCTTTAATGAATGGAGGAAAATAGACAGCATGAATACAAGTAAACAGACAAAAACAGTGTTTTATATAGGCGCATTTTTATCATTCATAATAAGCTTCATTATATTTTTCAAAACGATGGCGCCAACCCTGTCTTTCTGGGATTGCGGTGAGTTCGTCGCCAGTTCGTATACTTTAGGGGTACCACATCCCCCGGGCACTCCAATGTATATTTTAATAGGTAAGTTTTTTATGATATTGGGGATTCTTTCCACACCGGCTTTGAACACCAACATCATTTCCGTTTTAAGCTCGGCTCTTACCGCCATGATGGCTTATCTTATAATAGTAAAAGTATCTCGCAAAATCATCGATACGGATAAAACTCAGGATAACACTTTCCCACTGTACGGCATTTTCGCCGGCGCGCTTTCCGGCAGCTTGATAATGGCCTTCTCCTCGACATTCTGGTTTAACGCCGTGGAAACCGAGGTCTACGGGCTTTCTATGATGATCATGGCGGTTATAACGTATATGTCTTTGTGCTGGAGTGAGAATTTACACAAAGCCGGCAACGATAAGCTCCTTGTTGGCATCGCTTATATACTCTTCCTGTCGATTTCCATCCACCTGACTACCTTCTTACTCATCCCCGCAATAGTCGCCTATATCGCCTTCGTCGACCATTCCAAACTCAGGGACTGGCGATTCTGGGTAAGCTGGGGAATTCTATTCTCGTTCGCGATGCCGGTTTATATTCCCATACAACTCATGTTCCCGGCTTTGATGAATTGGCAGTTGGAGACCTGGTTCGTTCTGATGCTGGCGTTTGCCGCAATCAGCGGTTACAAAACATTCAACGCTCGCGGGAAATCCCGTCAGGCATGGGGTCTATATTTTGCGATCATGCTGGCAGGAATAATCGGCTTTACGCCGCATATCTATATACCGATAAGATCGATTCAAAAACCGGCCATTAACGAGAACGATCCGAGCAACTGGCCTAAACTAAAATCATATCTGGAAAGAAAACAATATGGCCAGGAATCGATGGTCACCAGGATGTTTACCCGTCGCGCCAAACTCTCACATCAGTTCGGTGATTATCCGCATATGGGATTCTGGGGATACTTTAAAGATCAATACTCGAACGATATCTGGGGCATGTTGCGATATCTTCCTTTCCTGATAGGTTTGTTCGGAATGTATATTTCATTGAGAAAAACATTCAAAAACGGCTTCCTGCTAGCCGCCATCTTCCTGATAAGCTCATTGGGTTTGATACTGTACCTGAATTTCGCCGATGGCACGAAGGTCGATCACCTGGAGGTGCGCGATCGTGATTATTTCTTCACGCCCGCTTTCATGTATTTCGCCATTATTATCGGTGTGGGACTATCCACGTTGCTGGCGAACATACCAGCCTGGCTTAACAAGCGTATGGCCGTTGCTCCCACTTACCTGATATGGGTGGCCGCCTTGATAGTCACTCTGCTACTGCCGGTTGATACGTTGACCCATAACTACAGGACTCACGATAGAACGGGAGATTATGCTCCATATGATTACGCTTACAACATATTAACCTCCTGCGACCAGGACGCGATATTATTCACCAACGGCGATAACGACACGTTCCCGCTCTGGTATATTCAAGAGGTCGAGAATTTCCGTAAAGATATCAGGATTGTCAATCTCTCGCTTTTAAATACCGACTGGTACATCCTTCAGCTAAAACACGAGATGAACGTCCCGATCAACCTGACCGATGAGCAGATAATCTGGGAACCATTCGAAAGACAGGGACAAATACAGATATACCGTCCGGCCGAGCCATACTACGATCCTTACCGCAAGCAGAATCACTACCTCGTGCCGTTCCAGGATCCTAAAACCCGTCAGGTGCTACGAGTGCAAGACCAGATGATCGAGCATATCCTGTTGGCCAACAAATGGAAATATCCGATCTATTTCAGCACCTCGGTGCCCGAATCCAACCGGGCTCGCCTGGATGATTACACCTTGCGACAGGGTATGGTACTTCGAATAATGCCCGATAAACCGAAATTCAAAGTCGATACCGAACGTACCGAGGAGCTGTTGCTCGAGATATACAAGTATCGCGGGGTTGATGATTTATCGGTGTTCAAGGATGAAAATAATGTCGGGTTAACATCGACCTACCCGGAACGTTTCATAAATTTATCTAATTTTTATGTCGAAACCGGAGATACTTTAAGCTCGAAAAGGATATTGTTCGAATCTTTGAAACGCTTCCCGTTATATTATCAAACCTATATCGAACTGATTACTCATTACGAGATAGAGGGTAATACCGATAGCAGCCAGGTATTTTTCGATAAGGCTGTCGAGAGCTTGAAAGAAGCCATAGAAGTCTGGCCGGAAATGACACTCTACTATCAATATCTGGGTGAGATAAATTATCGTGTAGGTAAAAATGAAGATGCTTTGAAAATTTATCAGCAAGCATGGGAACTCGACCCAAGCTCCAAGATAAGCGCTTACAGGTTGATATACCTTTACGCAGCCAACGGGCAGCCTCAAGATGGATTGAACCTGTTAAACCACTGGTTGGCCGAACATCCAAGCGATATGTACGCTAGACAATTGAGCAAGATATTTCGCAATCAAAACAGGTAGAGTTCAACCTGATATAAAAGATTGCAATCGGTGTCTTGAGAAAAGAATATATTTCATCACTCGTGTATGGTGTTTTTTGGTTAATTGTTTAATTACTCCTCGAAATTGTTAGCGAAAGCAATTTTTCGATATAATCATATAGTCAGCGTATCAGGATGTCGCACCGCTTCCATCCTGATATGTCCTAGGGACTTCGTTCGCCCAGCGACTCGCAAAGAGAAGGAAAGTCCCGACTGTAGTTATATTTCATCAAGAATTATTATTGCACTAAATATCCATAACGTTTACGAATATCCTATAAGGGAACAATTCGACTCTTTATCCGCTTAAAATTAGTAGAGAGGATTGGTGGATAATATGCAGGAACTTGATGTAAATGAAACTATTTTGATAGTCGTCGGTTCGGATATAAAGCCCGAGGAGAAAGACCGGCCCCTGGCTTATTGGCTTCAGAAAAAATTGCACGAAACGAACGGTTTCGCCAAAACGCCGTTCAGGAAATCGATCGTTATCAGCGATGCCTTATACGATGGCGATAAGATTATCCAGGCTTGCCCGACTATAGCGATTGGCGGCCCGGGAGTAAATTCGGTTGCGGCAAAATGGGTCAATAGCTTACCGGTTTTTATCAGCGAGGATAATAAATATTTCATCCAGTATGATTCGGATTCAAAAAAGAAACGTATCTCAATCTGGGGTATGGATCAGGAGACAACCTCGGGCGCTTTGAATGTTTTTATCGAAAGCGGCTTGATGAATGACTATATCAAGGGTATCTGGAATTAAATCACTCCAACCCTAATTCCTGTTTCAAGAACTGACCGGTATAGCTCTTCGTATTTTTAGCGACTGTTTCAGGTGTGCCCTGCACTACCACCTGTCCGCCTTCATCGCCGCCCTCGGGTCCCAAATCGATAATCCAATCGGCCGTTTTGATAACATCGAGGTTATGTTCGATCACGAGCACCGTGTTACCTCGTTCTACCAGTGTATTAAGCACAACTAACAACTGCCTGATATCATCGAAATGAAGACCGGTCGTCGGCTCATCCAGAATATAAAACGTTTTGCCGGTCGCTATCTTGGATAACTCGGTGGAAAGTTTCACGCGTTGCGCCTCGCCTCCCGAAAGCGTGGTGGCCTGCTGCCCGAGATGAATATATCCCAGTCCAACTCCGGCCAGAGTTTCGAGCTTGCGTTTTATCGGCGGGATGTTTTTGAAAAACTTCAAAGCCTCATCGACAGTCATATCCAGCACATCCGCGATTGACATGCCCTTGTATAAAATCTCCAGCGTATCGCGATTGTACCTGGCGCCTTTGCACTCTTCACAAGGCACGTAAACATCTGGCAGGAAATGCATTTCGATTTTGATAATGCCATCCCCCTGACATGCCTCGCATCTACCGCCTTTGACGTTAAACGAGAAACGTCCGGGTTGATATCCCCTGACTTTCGATTCGGGTAATTGAGAGTACAAATCGCGGATATGGGTAAACACTCCAGTATAAGTGGCGGGATTAGATCGCGGTGTACGTCCGATTGGCGATTGATCGATTTCAATCACTTTATCGATATTACCCAAACCGGTTATCGTCTCGTAATTAAGCGGCGGCTTTTTGGAATTGTAAAAATGCTGCGCCATCACCCGGTACAGGGTCTCGTTAACCAGTGTCGACTTACCGGAGCCGGAGACGCCGGTCACGCAAATAAACAGGCCCAGCGGAAAATCCACCCGTATATTTTTGAGATTATTACCACCGGCGCCGATCACCGTTATTCTCTCGCCGTTTCCTTTCTGGCGACTGACCGGTACGGGGATACTCAGTTTATTGGAAAGATACTTGCCGGTTATCGACTTTCGAGTTCGCTTTATTTTCGCCGGCGTACCGGCAGCCACTATCTCGCCGCCTTTAACACCCGCTCCCGGGCCTAAATCGAGCACGTAATCGGCTGTCTCGATTGTTTCCTTATCATGCTCAACTACCACCACGGTATTGCCTAAATCACGAAGAGTAGTAAGCGTATTCAGCAAACGACGGTTGTCTCTCTGGTGTAGTCCTATCGATGGCTCATCCAGGATATAAAGCACTCCCACCAGACGGGAGCCGATCTGTGTCGCCAAACGGATACGCTGCGCCTCGCCGCCGGACAATGTCATGGCCGAACGCTCGAGGGTCAGATAATCCAAGCCGACATCGATAAGAAATCCCAATCGCTGATTGATCTCTTTTAAAATCTGGCGGGCTATAGTTGATTCGCGTCTGCTCAATTTTAGATTATCGAAAAAAGCCTTCGCTTTCTTAACGGACATGGAGGCAACCCGGGCTATGGAGTAATCGGCTACCATCACCGAAAGCGCCTCGGGCCGAAGCCTGGCGCCATCGCAGGCGGTACAGGGTTTGATCGACATGTACTGCTCGATCCAGCTACGGATACCATCCGATTTGGTCTGACGGTACCGTCGGCGGAGGTTATTGACCACGCCCTCGAATTTATCCATATGCTCCCATCGCCCCTTGCCATTGGAGTGATTCCAGACGAACTTGATCTGCTCTCTGCCCGAGCCGAAGAGAACCACTTTCTGAAATTTCGCCGGCAAATCCTTAAACGGCTTGCTCATAGAAAAGCCATAGTGTTTGGCAACGGCATCGATCAAACCGAAATAATATCCGCCTCTCGGCACTCCCCAGGGAGCAACAGCGCCCTCGTTAATGGAAATAGTCGGATCGGGAACTATCAGATCAGGATCAAGCTCCATCCTGGTCCCCAGGCCGGAGCACTCGGGGCAAGCGCCATAGGGCGAGTTAAACGAGAACATTCTCGGCGTGGGTTCCTCGTAGGATATGCCACATTTTTCGCAAGCGTATTGTTCCGAATAGGCTGTTTCACCTTTACCGAGGGCATCGATCATGACCAGACCCGAGCCTAATTTCAGGGCGGTCTCCAGCGAATCTGTCAGACGTTTAGTTACACCGTCCTTTATTACCAGCCTGTCGACCACTACCTCGATCGAGTGCTTCTTTTTCTTATCCAGCTTGATATCGTCATCTATCTCATGCACCTCGCCATCCACTCGCACACGCACATAGCCCTCGCGGCGGATCTGGTCGAACACATCCCGATGCTCCCCTTTCCGTCCTCGTATAACCGGCCCAAGTACATGTACCCGGCTGTTAGTCGGTAGCTCCATGACCGTATCGGCGATCTGTTGCACGGTCTGCTGGCTGATAGGCTTTTTACATTTCGGACAATATGGTATACCGATACGAGCGTACAGCAACCTGAGATAATCGTATATCTCGGTTACGGTGCCAACGGTAGAACGCGGATTCTTTGCCGCCGAACGCTGCTCGATCGATATAGCGGGTGAAAGCCCCTCGATGAAATCGACATCCGGTTTCTCCATCAAGCCTAAAAACTGGCGGGCATATGCCGAAAGCGATTCCACGTAGCGCCGCTGCCCCTCGGCATAAATCGTATCGAACGCCAGCGAGGATTTGCCCGACCCCGAAAGGCCGGTGATAACCACCAGCTTATTACGCGGTAATTCTACATTTATATTTTTAAGGTTATGCTCGCGAGCTCCCTTAATTATGATTTTACCTTCTTTAGTCATCTAACTTACTTCCTTAATCAACAAATGTTCAGTATTATAATGAACAGATGTTTTCAGGTCAATTCGATTTTTGCAAATTAACCTTGAAATATAGTCAACAACCTTAGCTCAGGCAAGGTTCAGTCTAAATATTAATTGAATTAAAATTATAGATTTAAAATAGAAAAACTTACTTTATATCTAAACAATCAAGCGGGCGGAAATTCATCCGGTTTTGGCAAGCTGAATGAGCTGTTCGAAATACTCGATCTGTTCATCATTCTTGAAAACATGCCGGGGCAACACGATGGCGATTCTATCCCCTGTTTTAATGTAGTATCCGTGATGCGTTTTAATGACCCGCCGAATATCATTCCAGGTTCGCACTATCTTGCGGCTTTTATTGAATACCGCAATACCGGCCGAGTTAATTATATACGAACGCATGGTCATCGCCTGGTTCACCGACTCGTTCTTAAGCACGAACACCTGCAAGACAATGGCTGCGATAGTACCGCCGCTAATCGAGAAACCGGCGCTGAGCGCCATAATGATCCAAATCAGGGTGGTTTTATAATCGCCGGTAGGGATTTGTAGCGAATATATGAAAACACCTATCGCCCCGAGAAAACAAGCTATCGCGGCCAGAACCAGAAGGCGAATAAAATATATATTATACCAGAAAAGATCATTTCTGGTTAAGGTGAATTGCAGATTGATATCTCTATCGTTATCCGGAGAATTACCCGGCTTATTGTCGTGGTTTAATTGGTTTTCGGTCATATTACACCTATCGGCACTGGATAGCAATTATACATCGTACATTAACATCCTCTATATTATAGTACGTATCAATCATGATTTCATTCCCAAAAATATAAATAAATAAAAAAAGCGACGCCGAAACGCCGCTTTCGACAACATCTATCAATCGCTTTTATTCGACGGTGAAAGCGACGGTCGCCAGGACATGACCTGTTTCATCAACCATCTCGACTTTCCAGTCGCCCTGCCATTCGGGTATGATAGTCTTGGATGACCAGGTGCGCATTCTCGGATATTTTATCTCCAGAGGTACGCGGGCTTTCTCCTCGCCGCCGTAATACCAGACATGCTCGACAGTGGTGGGTTCCTCGCAACCGGTGATAGTGGTCCAGCAATAGACCTTCTCGGTTTCAGCCGGGAAAGTCTCGGCCTCCCCTTGAAGCTCCCTGTCCTCGATAGCCGTACCGCAGGCGAATCCCTCCACATTCATGGACGGCTCCATCATCGGTTCGGATTTTTTCTCCTTCATCGTTTGCTTTGCCGGACTATCCCCGGCCTCCTGGGCTATTAATTGTGAGGCAAATAACGCTATAACAACCAGGAACGATACTACTAAATACTTTTTCATACTCCCCTCCTGTTAGGAATTGAACGATTGTTTTGGATCTAACGGTCTTAAATTTACCTGTGATGTCCAGGCTCTTTTAGGCTGACTCAATAAAAACATCACCGATTCGGCCACATCCTCCGGCAATAAAATACCCGGTTTGGTCTGCAACCTGCTTTCCGGTGTCATGCCGCCGAAACGGGTGGCGGTTGAACCGGGCATGACTATCGAGACTTTTACTCCATAGTCACGCATCTCCAGCGCCAGGCTTTCGGAAAAACCGAGCAAAGCGTGTTTGGAGGCGCAATAAGCCGCCATACTTTTAATCGGCGTGGTAGAGGCGCCGGAACCGATATTTATTATATAACCATCCTTCCGGTCAATCATGGTTTGTCCGATAATTTTACTCAGTATAAAAATCGCCCGAAGATTAATATTCATAATGCGGTTAAAATCGGAAATGTCAAGATCAATGACACTTTTCATGAAACCAATACCCGCATTATTAATCAATATATCAAGTCCATCGTAATGTGATATTGCCGATTGCGCCAACTTGATAGTTTCTTTCTCATCGCTGAGATCAGCCGATTCACAAATTATACCCGGATAATTATCGGTAAGCTCTTTCAGACGATCGGCAGATCGCCCCTGGGCAATAACTTTCACGCCGGCATTAATCAGGCTGTCAACTATAGCCGCGCCTATACCACCGGTCGCTCCGGTGACAAGCGCTCTCTGGCTTTTCAACTTATCAGACGGCATACTCGAGTTTTACCCCCTCGTTTTCCAGTCGGGGAATTTCAAACCTGGGAATTTTCCCCTGAAAAACCATCTCGCCGTTTTCGCAAACGCTGTCATATATATGCATGGCTTTCGAGATGGAACCGATAGCTTTCGAGTTAGATTGGCTTACCCGGGCAGTCAGTTCTATATACATTTCAGAACACTTTTCGACCAGGAATTCCATCAACGACTCGATACCCTCGCCACTTTTAGCGCTGACGAACTTGCAGTCAGGATAAGCGGCCACCATGTTTTGTCGCAGCTCGATATTATCTACCATATCTATCTTATTAAAAACCAACAGGCCCGGTATATCTCCGGCGCCTATCTCATTTAACACCTTGTTGACGACTCGTACCTTCTCGTTCAAATCGTTAGCCGAAAAATCGACAACATGTATGAGCATATCGGCCGAGATCGCCTCTTTCAGGGTTGACCTGAACGAGGCTACCAAATTGACCGGTAGTTTCTTGATAAAGCCGACCGTATCGGTCAACATGAACTCGCCGATACCTTTTAAAGGTACCCGCCGAGTGGTAGAATCGAGTGTCGCGAACAGACGGTTGGCCACCAGCGTATCACCGCTGGTTAGACGGTTGAACAGGCTGGATTTGCCGACATTGGTATAACCTACGAAACAAAAATTAATCTTGGCCTCACGACGTTTACGCTGGTTTACCCGGTTCATTTCTATTTTCTCGAGATCTTTTTTCAAGTCGGCTATTTTCTTGCGCACCATTCGACGGTCGGTTTCGAGCTGAGTTTCTCCCGGACCGCGCGTGCCGATCGCCGCCTCCTGTCGCTCCAGATGTGTCCAGTGACCTGCAAGTCGGGGCAATAAGTACTCCATCTGAGCCAACTCCACCTGCGTTTTTGCCTCGCGGGTTTTAGCATGACGGGCAAAGATATCCAAGATCAGCGCCGGGCGGTCTATCACCGAGGTATCGAGCACTTGCTCAATTTTCTCCTGCTGAGAGGGCGTCAATTCACCGTCATAGATAACCAGACTGGCCTCTGTTTCCTCGCATAGTTCTTTTAGTTCCTGAAGTTTGCCCTCGCCGAAAACATGGCCGGAACGGTAACGTTCCCGAGCCTGAATCATATCGCCGACCACGATACCACCCGCCGAGCGGCAAAGTGTCGCCAGTTCATCGATAGATTCTTTAACGGATTCGCTGGTGTGTTGGGGAAGTTTTATCCCGGCTAAGATCACCCGATCTTTACGAAGCTTTCGTGAGTCGATAAAGCTTTTTTTCAAATAAGTTCCTTCTTACGTTCTTCAAGTATCTCGTACATGTTAACCGCCTCCGATTTTTTCATATTCTTCGGCGGTAATTCGACTACTCTTATTTTCTTATAGAAACGGGGCGTGTCAACCTCGATTACATGATCAAGCCTGATATCGAGGGAGGGTTTCGCCCGGGAACCATCAACGAAAACCATGCCCTCGTCGGCGGCGGTTTTCACTAATGATCTACTTTTTAAGATCTTCACTATCGAGAGGTATTTATCCAGACGCATGAGGTTATATCTTCACCTCGATATAGTATTGCTCCATAATCTGTTGAAGCCATTCCCCCAGTTCATCCTGGGCTTTATTACGCTTGGCAATCGCCTCGATATCGCTGTAGTCCTCTATGAAATCGAGCGTACTGGCCGCTTTCTTTTCGAGTACTTTCAATATATGATAACCATACTGGCTCTCGACCGGTTCGGAGAATTCCAAATTATCCAGTCGTGAAACCGCATCCAAAAATTCCGGCGAAAGATCCTCGGCGGCATACCAGCCCAGATCGCCGCCTATATCCGAGGATGTTTTATCATCGGAATAAAGTATAGCGAGACTGTCGAAATCGCCGCCCGCTTGAAGAACCGTGTAGATCGAATCAACCTCGGCTTTGCTTCTTTGAATATCCTCGTCGGTCGGCTCGAATTTGAACAGGATGTGACTGGCCCTGACCCGGTTTTCCTCTTTGCCGATTACTTTGATGATATGAAAACCGTACTGGGTTTCTATAATGTCGGAATGCTCGCCTATCGGAAGGCTGAACGCTTCGTTCTCGAACGCTTCGACCATATCGCCCCGACCGAACCAACCCAGATCACCACCGTTCTGGGCGGTAATATCATCGGAGAAATTTTTCGCCAGAAGCGAGAAACTCTCGCCCGCCTCTACCTTCTTTAAGATTAACCGGGCATAAGCGTACAGGGAATCCTTAGTAGCCTGACTGGGATTAGCGCTTATTAAAATATGGGCAAGATGAACGCCAGCCGGTCGTTGCGGGAGGCTGTCTTTGTATGTCTCATAGAAATCTTTGACCTCTCCCGAAGAGATCGAAACTTTGTTCAAACGCCCATTCAAAAATCTTTCTTTATAAAGCTGGTTTTTCACCTCATCTTTATAACGGGCTCGCAACTCTTTTAAAGTTAGCCCCTCGTTGGAAAGTTGAGCTAAAAACATCTCCTCCGATGGAAACTGCGACTTTATCCTTTCGACATGCTGATTTAAAGCTTCCTCGACCTCCCTGGCGTTTACCTCGATCAGGGTGTCTTTCTCGGCCTCGATCAGCACCAGTTTATCCTCGATCATTTGCTTCAGGATAACATGACGAAGGCTGTCGACTTTCTCCTCGCTCATCTTACTGATATCGGCTTTCGATTGCATGGCGATAATCTGAAGCTGGGATTCAACCTCGGATATCAGGATGATTCTATCATCGACCGTAGCGGCTATGCCATCCAGTAACTCCTGGGCGGCGAGATTACCCGATATACAAATTGCAAATATGAAAATCGGGATTAAGACCTTACTCATTAAATATCGCATTCAGAGAATTCCTTTTTATCGATGCCGCACCTTTTAGTTTATCGAGCATCTGTTCGAAAATTACCTGTTGTTTTTCGGCTTTGTAAGATTCCTCGATTTCTACTCTTATATCCTCTAGTTTCAACAGTGTTCCCTTCGGCATTTTATCTTTCACCCAGAATATGTGGTAATAGCCCGACTGTGATTTTACCGGCTTGGTGTAACTGCCTTTCTCGGTATTTCTCAAAACCTCAACGACATTCGGCTCGAGACCTGACTCAACCAGTATGCCGACATTGCCATCGTCTTTACGTGATTGCTCGTCCTCGGAATAATCATGTACCAGTGCGTTAAAATCATCGCCGTTAAGCAGACGGCTGTAAACCGCCTCGGCGCCGCCTTTCGAGGAAAGAACTATATGACTCAGGCGATACATGTTATCCTGCGTTACGTACTTATCCTTATTGGCGTTATACAACGAATCGACCTGGACGTCGGTTAAATCGAAATTCATATCGAGCGACAGGTCGGCATAACGAGCGGCGATGATCTCCTTGCGCTGCTGCTCTATCATGTTGATAATGCGCTGGTCTTTTTGCACGTTATGTTTTAACCCCTCCTGGTACAGAAGTTCTGTCTCTATCCAGTTCTCCACCAGCCTGGTGACTTGCTCGCGGTTAATCTGCGACCGGTATTCCTCTGGGAACTGGTCTATCAAATAACCATAGGTGAGTTTGGAACCGTTAACTTCAGCCAGTACACTGCTTGCCGATTGGGCATTGGATATATTAACTACAACCAGCATAATGGCTAATATTAAAAATACATGTTTAGCTTTCATCAGTAATAATCCCGGTTTTCAAGTTATTTTTTATCATTTCCTCATTTATGAAAAATTCGATTTCCTTCTTCTTGGCATCAACCCAATTATGGAATACATTAAATTTCTTTCTTCCCATAATCAATCCGCGAACCGAGCTTTCGACCTCGGATAAGGGTTTATAATGATCGGGCGTAATATTATCGATCCGTACCACCGACCATTTGCCATCGAACGCGACCGGCCCGGCATACTCACCGACTTTCTTGCCATGAGCCGCCTCGTAAATCGGTGAAAATCTTTTCGGGGAACACGGCCCGAGATTACCGTTCGTCTCGGCGAATCCGGGTCTGATAGTTTTCTTTACCAGTTGTTCGAAAGACGCTCCATTCACGAGTTGATTGTATATCTTCTTAGCTTCCTTTTCGGTTTCGAGATGTATTTCGGAGCATTTTATCTCCTCGGGTACGAAGAAATTATGGATAGCGTGATCATATGAATCTTGAAGCTCATCCTTCGAAACCGTAATCGTATCCAATAGTTGTTCTTTAACATACTTCTGGTACACATAACCGATTTTCGTATGGTAATATTGATGTTCGAATTGTGGGGTGTCCTCTTTATTCGTAGCTTTTCCGTAATAATGCATCATTCTCGGCATCATGAAACTCATTATCTCTCTCTCGATAACCGGTTTGATATCGAAATTTATGCCTGTGCGGATATGCCTGTTTTTCAACTCGGTTAAAAATTGTTCGGCGGTATATTTGAAATCGTCCAGTTGAACGATCGTAATATTATTTTCCTCATCGGTTAAATAGCTGGGAGCTATACAGAAACTCAAGGGTTCATCCAGCCCAAACCTTTCCTCCCGCAATTGTTTCGCCTTATCGATAATTATCTGCAATGAATCCCAGTATAACTCATAGGAAACCGTCCGCTGGGCTCGTTCGAAGAAATCAACCTGGAGTTGTTGACGTTGAAGCATTGAGTAAGCCATTCTATAGCTTTCCCGCCTTGTTTTCTCATCCTGGTCGGCATCCTCGACTTTACGTTCGTATCTTTTGACCAGGTGTATTCCGATCGTCGAATGAATCGGTTCCGAAACCATGCCATCCTTGAGACTGAAAATAGGGTCGCGCAATTCGATCGGTATATCGATCACTCGACGGAAACCGAGGTCGCCGTTATTTTCGCGGGTAGCTTCATCTTGCGAAAACTGCAATGCAAAATCCTCGAAACGATTGGGATCGTTTTTCAATATCCGATAAAGACTATCGGCCAGATCGACTCTCTGAAGAAGAATCTGGGCGATATGTACCGTACCCTCGTATTTCTTCCAATACTTATTAACCGCCTTATCCGAAAGATTAAGCTTATCGGTAACCTCTTGTTTATACACTATCTCATAAAGGATTCTACTGACTTGTCCGGAATCCACCTCGACAGAATCGAGATAACCCAGCTTTAAACCTTCATTGGCCGCAACTAACCTTTCCATATAAGTATCAAGAAAATCGGTTTTCTTGAAAAGCTCATCCTCTGGGCTTTTGTAGTTCATTCTCATGGTATAGCAATCGAGATCATACATAGTAAAATCGATATCGCCGGCTTTCGCGACAACCCGCAGATCCATTTCCTCAGACACATCGGTAGAACAGCCGCCGATCATGATCGCCAATAAAATCAAGCCAATAACGGTTTTCTTTAGCACAGTTAAATCCTCCCGGTTGTTCAAAGATTTACAATAGTTTTCAATTATAGCTAATCCTGCATTTTCTGCAATAGTTTTTTCATCGCTGAGGATCTCTTGTCCTCATCACAATTTAACGTTATTTTGATAATAAAGTTTTTGCCGTACTTGAACTCCAGCTTTTCGCGAATCGTACTCACCCATTTTTCGATTCTCTTTCGGCCAATATCACCGCTGTCACCGAATTCCAAAATTAGTTTATCGCGATGTAAATTAATGGCATCCAGCTTGAGATTACTCCCTAACAGCTTAGCAGATGATAAGTTAGCCAGGTTGGTTACCGCCTCGGGAACGGGGCCATATCTATCGGCAACTTCTTTCAGCATTTCTTCCAATTGATCGCTATTCTGGCAACCGCTGATACGGCGGTAAATATCGACACGTTGATTGCTTTCCGATATATAGTTCTCCGGGATGAATAAATCGAGATCTGTAGTGGTTTTAATATCTTTAAAATGCTCCTCGGCCGTCTTCCCTTTAAATTGGGCTACCGCCTCCTCCAGAAGCTTGATATACAGATCGAATCCTACCTCCTCGATAAATCCATGCTGTTGTGCCCCCAGAAGATTCCCGGCGCCGCGTATCTCCAGATCGCGCATGGCAAGATGGAATCCCGAGCCCAATTCGGTAAACTCCTCGATAGCTTTCAGGCGCTTCCTGGCCTCCTTGGTCAGCATTTTCAGCGGCGGGATCAGTAATTTGGCATAGGCCCGGTATTTCGAGCGACCGACTCTTCCCCTGAGTTGGTATAATTGTGCCAAACCCAACCTGTCAGCTCGGTTTATAACTATCGTGTTCACGGAGGGTATATCCAGCCCCGACTCGATGATAGTTGTCGCCAGAAGCACATCAAAACGGCGGTCGATGAAATTTTTCATGACCATCTCCAGCTCGCGTTCGGACATCTGGCCATGCCCCACCCCTATTTTAATGAGCGGCATCAGGTTTTTCAAATAGCGATGGAAAGCGTAAATCGACTGGACCCGGTTATGGACAATAAACACCTGCCCTCCCCTATCGAGTTCACGCATCACCGCCTCCGTTATGCCGCTATCCGAAAAGCGCGAGACCTCGGTGACAATCGGCAGCCTGGCTTTAGGCGGCGTGGTGATAATCGACATGTCGCGAGCCGAGGCCAGTGAAAGCTGTAGCGTACGCGGTATTGGCGTAGCGGTAAGCGTTAAAACATCCACCTGGCTTTTAATTTTCTTAATCTTCTCTTTTTGGCCGACGCCGAAACGCTGTTCTTCATCCACGATAAGCAAACCGAGATTTTTAAACTCGATAGTTTTTCCCAAAAGCATATGAGTTCCTATAACGATATCAACATTGCCATTATTAATGCCTGTTTTAACTCGCTTTACATCCTTGGGAGTGCGGAATCGGGAAAGCATCTCCACCTGTATCGGGAATTCCGCCAGTCTTTTCGTAAATGTCTCGAAATGCTGGGCCGCAAGAATAGTCGTGGGCGCAAGTACCGCCACCTGCATATCGGAGTCGACAGCTTTCAAAGCCGCCCTGATGGCAAGTTCGGTTTTACCATAGCCGACATCACCGCAAACCAACCTGTCCATCGGAATGGATTTCTCCATATCCGCTTTTATCTCATCCATGACTTTAAGCTGATCGGGCGTCTCCTCGTATTCGAATGAGGCCTCCAATTGACGCATCCAGGTGGAGTCGGGATTAAACGCGAATCCCGGGAACGCCTGCCGTTCGGCATATAGCTGAACCAGCTCTCCGGCCATCTCCATGAGAGCTTTCTTGGTTTTAGCCTTGGTTCTCTCCCAGGTACCCGATCCCAGTTTGGAAAGTCGGGGAGCGCCATCCTTACCGGCGTATTTCTGTACCCGATTGAACTCCTCGATCGGCACATACAGTTTATCCTCGCCGAGATAGAATATACTCAGGCAATCGCGTTTGCGACCGTCTATGACAAGAGTTTCCAAGCCACTGAATCGGCCGATACCGTAGTCGATATGCACGACGAAATCGCCGGGATTCAAATTCGAATACGAGGATAGGGCGACCCCCTCTTTGAACCTGCGGAACGTTCGCCTTTTCTTGTGACGGGTGAAAATCTGATGATCTACCAGGTACCATCGCCGAAGCTGGGTTATGGCGAACCCCGAGGACAGGCGAGCGACATTCAGCTCGACTGGAACCTCGGATTCTTCGAGTATCTCACCTATACGATCTTTCTGGCCCGGACTTTCACATAAGATATTTAACTCGTATCCCTCATTATGAAGCTCCTCCAGGCGGGTTTTGAAATAAGCGAGATTGGTGCTGAAAAACTCTTGCGGTTTAATACGGGCATCGACGATATCCTCACCATTGCCACTTTCGGTGCCGTTAAGATCAACAACCTGGAATCGAGATAGCTCCTTTTCGAATTTCTCCGGACCGAGATAAACCTCATCGACATCAGCGAAAGGCGTCTCATCTTTCGATTCGTATCGCTCGTTGGCCAGATCGATAACATCCTCTACCTCCGCCAGGCAGGATGTTTTATCCTGGGCAAACAGCAGCGTGTTCGGCGGTAGATGCCCGAACAGGTTACTCATTTCGATACCGAGCTTTGGCCAGATAAACTCCAGGCCGTCAAAATCGCCGTTATCACCGAGGGCGACATGCAACGCCTGCGCACCGGCCTCATCCAGGCTGGCGGCATATCTATCGATCAGGTCGTGATCGAAAACCATCTCCCGTCGGGGAAGTAAAAATGCAGAGTGCAAATAGCCGGTCGAACGTTGCGAGAGTACCGAGAAGTTCCTGATCGAATCAACCTCATCACCGAAAAACTCTATCCTGACAGGATCATCATTAAAAGGTGTAAAAATATCGATGAGTCCGCCTCGTACCGAATACTCACCCAGCATCTCGGTAACCGGCGTGCGTTTATAATTTAACTTTGCCAGCAGATGGATCAGATTATCATGTTCGAATTGTTCGCCCTTTTTTATATTAAGGCTGTATTTTTCGAGGGAGTCCGAGGTAATCGTCGGCTCTATTAATGCTTTAACCGGCGCTACCACGGCAATAGGTTCGGTAGAACTGTTATCGAACGAATGGAGATTGGATAACGTCATGAGTCGCCTGCCGATGATCTCGGTATGCGGAGTTCTCACCTCGTAGGGAGTAATACCCCATGAGGGAAAATACCAGACCCTGCTCTCGCCGAGAAAAGCTTTAAGGTCATCATAAAGCTTTTCGGCCTCCTCCACATCATTAGCAATAACCAGAACGGGTCGGGAAAGCCTGGTAACAGCATAGGCAATAGCCATTGCCTGTGAGGAACCGGCCAGCCCTCTTACTCCCGAATCGACCTTTCCCGATACGATATTGTCGATCAGCTTTTCGAATGGTTTTAAGCCGTCTAAATCTTTTAGAATATTCTGTAATATCATAAATGCCAAAAACCCCGCAACCATTCCTGGTACGGGTATCGTAAAAAGTTATTTGGTTTTCCAGTTATCGGCGGCGAGCCACGAGTATCATTCGCGGCGATTGTCCCGAATACAGGCTGCCGTCGAAGTTACCATATACATCGGTCAACATCAAGCCGGCTTTATCGAACATGTCCAGCATCTCAGTTAACGTATAAAGCCTGAAAGATGATTCGAGTTTTCTATCACCCTTTTCGATATCTATCAAGTGATGCGAAATTTCGAGACGAGATTTGAAGAAATCGAAAAAACGCTCCTCTAATACAGTCGAGCCGTTGCGTTGTTTCCAGGTCTGGTATTGACCCGAATGAATGACATAATCTCGGTTTAACGTATCGATGACGAACTTGCCCTCGGGTTTTAGCGCCTGTACGACACTTTCTAAAACCTTCAGATCTTCCTGTTCGTTATCGAAAAAACCGAAGGCGGTGAATATGTTGATAACCGCGTCGAATTCGTTATCATGCTCGATATCGCGCATATCACGCTGTTCCAGTTTTAATTTGATACCCCGTTGATCGGCTTTAGAGCTTGCGTAATCCAGAAAAGCTTTCGATATATCCAGCCCGGTTACATCATAACCGCGTTCGGCAAGTATTAGAGAATGACGGCCGAAACCGCAACAGAGATCTAAAATCCGGGAGGGCGGAGTGAGATTAAGCATCCTGACAATGCCTTCGACCTCGGTCTCGGCGCTTTGCTCGGTGTAAGAAAATATATTCAAATAGTTATCGTCGTAATACCTGCTCCACCAATTCATGCTAATTCCTTTTTGAAAGCTGCGGCTATCACTTTATACGCCAGTTTGGCCGCGGTAAAATCCGCGAACTCAAGTCCCGGCCGAGGCGAAAGCTCCACTATATCAGCGCCTACGATTCGCTTGTTCTCGCCGGTAATTTCGACTATTCGCATCACCTCATCCCAGGTCAGGCCGCCGGGTTCGGGGGTGCCGACCGAGGGCATAATCGAGGGATCCAGTCCGTCGAGGTCAATCGTGATATAAACATTTTCCGAAAGGTTAGCTAATTGTTTTTCGTAAATATTCGCATTTTTTCGCAAGTCCTTGGGACGAATAAAATTAGAAGCGTGTTTTTTCTCGTTCTCGGAACCGCTGAAACTTCGGACACCAATCCCGATGAAAGGCGCCAGTTCGGATACGCGAGACATAACGCAGGCATGAGAATATTTACTGCCCTGGTAGTTGTCGCGCAAATCGCTGTGAGCATCTATTTGAATTACTGATAGATTTTCATGAATCTTGGCGTGTGCTTTTACCAGGCCAGCGGTTATCGAATGTTCGCCCCCCAGGGTTAAAACGAACTTACCCGCTCGACATAATTCGACACAGGCAACGCGAATCACTTCGTTCATAGCCTCGGGCGAGGCCGTCACCTGCTCCATTTCAGGCAGTGTAGCAATGCCGATCTCGGTTACATCACGGCCCGAATCATCATCGTAGGTTTCCAACTGACGGCTGGCATTTATGATCGCTTGCGGGCCGTTGCGCGATCCCGCCCCGTACGACAGTGTCAGATCGTAAGGTATCGGCAGCACGGCAACCCTGGCGCTGTCGTAGGATGACAGTTCCTCGGGCAAGGCCAAAAAATTGTAAGGGATATTTCTATACATATCAACCCACCACGAAATACCAGCGTGAGGTATGTTCGATCGGTTCTTCCAGGTCGAACGAGGTCACCGAGATATCATCGAAACCGGCGATAGTCAACAATTCGGCAACTTTATCCAGTGTCAACGAGCATTCCCTGATCTGCTGGCAGAATCGGGTATACGTATCTTTCGATTTTTCCACGAATCCCTCGATCATCACATCGACCGTGATTTTATCGGGATCGTAATGCCCGTTAACGATCACGTAGTGATCATCATCCCGGCGTATATCGATAGCCTCCCACTGCTCCAACCCCTCGGGCGTCAGCATATCGAAAAGAAAATAGCCGCCCGGTTTTAGATGCATTTTCACGGTCTTGAACATTTTCTTGATTGCCGTAATGCCGCTCAGGTGGTTGACACTATCGAAAAAGCAAACGGCCAGATCGAATTTCTTCCCCAGCCGGACATCACTGATATCACCGTAAATATACTTTACACCGCTGGTTTTGCGTCTCGCCTCGGTAAGCATCTTGCGTGATATATCCACCCCGGTAAATTTCAGTTCCGTATCGGCTAATAGATATTCCAGTTCTCCGGTTCCGCAGGCCAAATCCAGAACGGTCTCGCCGCCATTTCCCCTGAACTTGACGAAATTCTTTAATCGCTCCGCTGAGATACGGGCGAACCTGTTCCAGCCCAGGAAATCATAATAGTTCGCGAAATCACCGTAAACCTGTAGTCTCATGTGATCAAGTTAGCGATAGAGGTGTGTTTAATCAAGATATAATTTCCAACTAAAAGACAATATCCGATCGGTTACTCCGACAGGAATATCGCCGCTGCCACCACGGTTGTCCACAGGCCATCCTTGTTGCCCCTGGCCGATTGGGTGATATTAGTAGTTCGGACTATTTTACCGGAAATCTTGTATATCTCTTTTTTCTCATCGTAAGATTTATCGACATCGAATTCTATACCGAGCGTGGAGGCTAACATCCCTGCCGCCAAATCCTCGGCATAATCGCCGGAGATTCTTCCGGTTTGGCCGAACGACTGGTGTTCCGACAAATAGCCGTATTGTGTACGATCGTTAGGAATAGCCAGTCCAACGGAGGCTGACATCAGACGATTGGGCTCATGTGTTTCGCTTCTGCTCATCACGGAAAATACAATTTGTCCGGGGTGTAGTTTTTTCAAACCCGCGTCCCTGCTGATTAACTGGCAATTGGGCGGAAAAATGGATGACACATGCACCAGGTTCACGCCGGCAATTCCGGCTGAACGTAAAGCAAGCTCGAAGGAGGCCAATTTTTCTTTATGAGTACCGACACCTTTTGTCAAAAAAAGCTTCTTTGGAATTATTACCATAGCATTCACCCTTATTTTAAATTCAGGTCGAAATAATAGAAAAAAAAAACCGTTAATGCAAGCCCAAAATAATGAAGGAGCTAAATATACAGAAGTCCGAATATATGTTTTATTCCGTTTAAACTTGCCTGTTATTCAGGTTAATTCGGATTTCCCAAAAGTACGAAGCCGCCCCAGTAATAGGGGTGGGCACAGCCGCTATTATCTCTTCGTTTGTTCATGATATCGAGCGCCGCTTTGCGGAAAGATTTACTTTTGGAATTACCGCTCAACCAGTTTTCATAAAAACCGCTCATCAAATCGGAGGTTTCTGCCTCATCGACTTTCCATAAACTCATCAGGATAGCCCCGGAACCGGCATACTGAAACGCTCGACGCAAGCCGAACACACCCTCGCCGCTCTGTACCTCGCCAAGTCCGGTTTCGCAAGCCGAAAGCACCACCAGCCTCGTTTGTGACAAATCCAGGCCACTGGCCTCGAACGCCGTTAATATGCCATCCTCGCCTAAAGTCCGTAGCCTGTCGTAACTCAGTTCGTTAATGCAATTGGCATCCGCCAAAGCCAATCCCGAGCGCAAAAGCGGGTTTTGAATCAGCGATTGATTATTATCGGTCCGGGCCTCGCAGAAAAAACCATGAGTGGCCAAATGAAGTACCTGGGGGGATAATGCATATTCTTTTAAAACCGTCTCCGAGGCGTCATCATCGGAGAAGTATCGTACGTTTTCGATTTTTAACTTTTCCAGCAAATTGACAATTTCACGGGCCTCTACCCCGGTGTACGGCAAAGGAGTAAAATTTCGAAGATTGCAGCCATTATTAGTTCGGCTGCCACGGCTATCACTCGCGCTCGCGTTTTCGGTAAACTTATTTCGTTCTTTATCGATTCCTGATATTCGGCAATCGTATTTTGGATCAGCCAGGATCAGGATATCCGTAATATTATTTTGGAAATCACCGAACGTCAAAATATCCCGTCCCGAGGAAACATATTTAAGGTCATAGTTTTCGATAAGATAGTGATCATCATCGGCGGCCAGTATTTCGAAAGGTATAAGATTCAATTCGCCATCGGGCGAAATGATTATCGTGCTGAACTCGGGCGCAATACTAATTAGAGGGTTGATCAAAATGCCATAAAGCTCGTTCGCACCCTCCAAGAACATTTTCTCGGCGGCTTGCTCCCCGAACGAGAAAATGTACTGATCCGCGTCATAGATGTTTTGCCTGATCTTCTCGACAGCGCCGTCTATAATATCCGAACTTCCCAGATCAACTACACGCAGTTTTTCGCGATTATCATATACGACAGCGAGATATTTCGGCTCTCCCGTCCTATCGGTATCGGAACCCGGCTTATCGAAATCATAATAATCATATTTCACGAACTCCCACAATGCCTCATTCTCGAGCAGCGCCGATGCAAGATCGTCAAGATCGACATTATCGCCGGCCGTTTTATCTCCGAATTCGGCGTAATTCTTACTCAGGAGTAATTCCATCGAGTCCTTTACTGCGAAAAGCGAGTCGACTTTGTGTTTGTAGATATCGGTTCTGAGATAATCGATTCCGGAAAGAGCCACTGTCGAAAGTCGGGTACAGGCATCGCGCCAGATTTCGAATTGATTCTCCGCCTCGGGAGTAGGTTGACTGAACACTATCTGTTTCTCCGCGCAGATAGCATCGATAACGGCCGCTTTGCCTTCCAGTATCATCCTGAACGCGAGCTCATTCATATCGGCGGAATTTAATTTTACCGCCAGCGAGAGCAGGGCGTTATCGATCAAGGGATATTTATGAAGATATTTCAACTTATTGGCCTCACCGGCATAAGCGAATACCTCACGGATGAATTTCTGCCTCGAATCGAATACCCGGCTGAAAGTATCGAATGCCTCGGGGTACTTTCCCATCGCCGCATACAGTTTAGCGATATTAGTCAGGTTGGAGGTCGAATAAGGATGAAAGTCACCGTATGTTTTGTTATAAATATCCTGGGATATCAAAAGCATCTCCTCGGACTTTTTATATTCACTCATATAGTAATATACGATTCCAAGGTTATCGTAACTCGAGGCCAAAAGCGGATGACCGGCCGGTAATTTGCTGCTTTTAATTAGCAGCGCCTTATTATAGTACGATTCCGCCCCGACAAAATCGCCGGTTTCCATGCTGACAATAGCCAGATTATTATACGAAGACGCCAGCGCCAGATGATCCTCGCCGTATAACTCGCGCCTGATATTCAATGCCAGCGTGTAAAGCGATTCGGCAGCGTTATAATTATGCATGTTATAATACAGATTGCCCAGGTTATTCAGGCTGGATGCTGTTTGCGGATGTTTCTCGCCAAGCGTTTCCATATAAGAATCCAGAGCCTTACGGTAAAACTCCCCTGCTTGTTCATAGCGCCCTTGTTCCTCGTATAAGACGCCGATATTGTTCATACATCCAGCGGTTACGGGATGTTTTTCGCCAACGGTTTTCAGGTTGATATCATACGCCAGATGGTATAACGATTCGGCCTCGGCGAATTGACCGGTTATACGTTTGAGACTGCCAAGGTTGGTGTACAGGCCGGCAAAATCAGGATGATCGGGGGGTTGAATTCTTTTCCTGATAGCCAGCACCTCGGTATACAGGCTTTCGGCTCGATGAAATTCCCCGACCGTTTTTACCAGCGCTCCCAGGTTGTTCAAACTGGCGGCGGTCAAAGCGTGATCGAGGCCCAGATTTTTTCTACGAATATCGTAAGATTCCATCCATGCATTCCGACATTTCTTATAATCCGAGGCGAAATATGCGGCCTTACCGAGTACATTGAGGGCGTAGGCAAGCGTGGTATCATCAGGCGGCAGTTCCTCCCGGGCGTTTGCCATGATAGAATCGATAAGGATCGTCCCCGCTTCCAGTTTTCTACCGTTCAAAAGCGAATCTGCTCTTGCTATTGCGAGATGAATCGGCGAGGAAAATGAATTCGAGTCGTCATCGGAAATATCCCCGGATAGTATATCTGGAAACATCATCATGACAGCCAATAACACTGTCAGTTTTAATAGATAGCTATAAAACGAATTTCGCATAGTTACTTATCACTCAATCGTAAAATCGTAGCTGATAATATCGTTTTCCGGGTTTGGATTTTCCAGAGTAATTTCAAGAATATATCTGCCGGGGCTAAGCCTCGAAAGAGGCAAATACAACCGGCCGATACCCGTTTTATCGATACCCGTGAAATTTCCATCATTATAAATCGGTTTACCTGAAGAATCTAATATCCTGAGTGTGATACCGGAATTATCTATATAATCACTTATGAAGAAATTTATAATCGCATTATTGGACTGCCCTTTATATAGCACCGGCTCACCGGCAGATCGGGTATTCATCAAACCAAGTGATTGTATTTCCCCTATATCATTATTCAATCCGTTTTCGACAAGCAGCGGGAAAAGCACGATTACCAGTATCGTAAACGCGTATGAAATCGCCGGTTTGAACAATATAGGCGGTTCGGAGGGCCAGAGATAGCCCCATAGTGATTTTCTTTCGTTATCCGAGGATTCCCCCGCCAATACGTTGGATTTCACGGTTTGTTTGACCTGAATATCGTTTAAAAGCAGCGCGGCCTCATCATTGAAACTGGTCAGCTCGTTAAAACAATAATCACATTCCAGGATATGTAACTCGAATCTCTCCAGATCATCATTATTTAACGCTTTAAGCTCATAAGCATGCAGCATCGTTCCGATTTTCGGATTAGTACATTTACTCATCCTGCACCTCATTTGAATTTAAACAGCTCCTCAACATATTACGTCCCCTATTTAATAACACATATAAATAATTCGGCTTAATCTCCAGCATCCGGCATATTTCATCGGTATCGTATCCCAGATGAACCAGGTTCAAAGCCCTGGCGTATCGAGGATTTATACTGTTTATTTTTTTCAAGCATTTTATCAATTGTACTTTCAATCCCGGATTAGAATCCTCGGTCGATATTGCCGGTCTATTATCTATATCGCCTTTCACAATATTCTTTTTTTCCGTTGCTTTGCGCTGAAAGTGATTTCCCAGTTTCTTTTTTAGTACACCATAAGCCCACGATTCGAAGCCGCGTTCGAAAGTTTCGGTTTTGTACTTTTCGATGATCGTGACACAAGCTTCCTGGGCGATATCCTCAGCATCCTCTTCTGCAATATATCGTTTGGCGAAATACTTGAATCTTACTGTGAGCCGGGCGAAAATCTCGCTTTCTGCTTTTTTATCTCCGTCGAGCGCTTTATTTATCAAATCTTTTATCATATACAACTTTATTACGAACCTGACTTACAAGTACGCTTTCAGCCATTTTAAAGTCAAGCTCAAAGAAATTATTCTTTTTTTATATAATCCGTAAGATTTCATGGATTAATCAAACTGTAGGTATGCGATGGCGCTTGTTCGGGCCGTCTATATTAAGCTGCCTCAAAATATATTCAAAACATAACCGCTTAAAAGATGTCTTAAGATTGGGGTCGAATTTTAATTTTAAGCGAAAGGAGGTCGTACTAAACTATCTAATTTATCACGAATGAATCAGAACTGGGGGAAAATATGAAAAAGATATTTATTGTAGCAACCATTATGATTTTGACAACGGGAATACTAACAAACGCGCTTGAGACATCGAAGTCGCTGCCTATTAAAAATAACAGGCAGCGAACCGGGCTGGAAAAATTGCCCGATACGCGGGTTTACCCCGCTCAACCGGGAGCCGCTCTGGTAATTGACACCGTTGGAACCACTTATTATGAATTTCAAACTAACGGCTCACCCGGTGATAGAATTATTGCCCATACTGATGGTTCGGTACATATATGCTGGACCAACCTTTTAGATTGGCCTTATCCGCCATCTCCGAGGCATGTTTACTATGCCTATAAAGACGTTCAGGGTACATGGAGCGAGCCGATGCAGGTAAGCCAGAATAATCCGGCCGGTTTTTGCCAGATGTCGGGAATATTCGAGACCCATGCCTCTATCGCATATCATGAAACTTATGACAGCAATCCTACCTATGTAACCCTGGCTAGCGAACATGATCCCATAGGGTTTGGATTTTTCAACTACTTTGATACTCCTGATCAGCTCTATCCGCAAACTCCTGAAAGCCCCGGTCAATTATACTGGCCATACGTGACAGTGGACAGAAACAATAACATTCACGTAGTAGCCTCGGAAAATACCGACAGGCGCCTTCAGCGAATGGCTTATACCTTTTCCTCGGATAGTGGCGCGACCTGGTCAGCGCTGCGTCTTGTCGACACGGTAATGGTTATCGGCAGCGTAATGGATGCCTCTCCCGTTTCTGACAGGGTCGTTTTAGCTTATTGCGATCCAAATGATACGACCACCCAGTGGAATAACGACATAGTCTATTTTGTCTCCGAGGATGGCTATTCCTGGAACTGGCGCTACGGCAAACAAAATGTCACGAACTACGCTACGGATGATGATTCACTATGGGCCTATACCGATTGTGATGTCATCATAGACTATAACGATGACATCCATCTGGTCTGGAACGCCTCTCGTATCGATTCGGACGGTTATATCGAGTGGAAAACGTTTTTATTCCATTATGCTGAGGACACTGGCGAGATAACCCAGATAACTCATCATCCCGACTCGCTATTTGCCGATATCTGCGGTACCTGGAACAGGCCTATCTGCAAGATGAGCTTGAGCTGTAATTCCTATTTCACCGATGCCATCGAGGTGAGTTGGACGCAGTTTGATACCGCCGACGTCTCCATGGGAGGATTCGGTAACGGTGATATCTGGATGGCATGTAGTCATGATGGCGGTCTATCATGGCCAATTATACGAAATATCACTAGCACGAGCAGCCCGGATTGTTATCCCGGTGAATGTATGAGCGAAAATTGGGGCACGCTCGCTGATGAATTCGATAGCTTTCCTTACTTCGAGTATCAGATGACGTATATCCTGGATAAAGATGCCGGATCAGCAATCGAACCCGAAGGCTCGCCTACGGAAAACTTCGTTGTGTATGATTGGGATATCGTTTCAGGTATCGATGATCCGGTAAACCTTCCTGAGAATTATCATCTGGCACAAAACTACCCTAATCCATTCAACGCTAAAACGCAAATATCATTCAATCTGGAGAAACCATCGAGGACAACCATAGATATCTACGATATAACCGGCACCCGGGTTTGCAGCCTGTTGGATGATGATCTCCAATCGGGAACACATAACGCTACCTGGGATGCCACGGGATTTGCCTCGGGCGTATATTTTTACAAAATTAACACGGAGGACTTTTCGGAAACGAAACGAGCGATATTGATTAAATAGGGCATCGTATACCTTCCAAGAGCCAAACTATATACGATCCCTAACCAGGGCGGAGTGATGAGGCGCTACTTCGCCCTTTTTTATTTTCCCCGCCTTTGCCCGGTATAAATCCAGCTAAGTAGTCGGCAGACATACGCCTGCTGCGATAGGCATGCTTATGAGACAGCCTCTAATATCCACCATGTAATGTTAACTTCATTCTAAAATTTCATTGACAGGCAATGATCGTATTATTTATTATTTACCTACTATAACGGGGTTGTTGAAAAAGTCCTTGTTGGATGACGGTGATGTCAGGAGTCCTATCCTGACACCTGATTTCATGCGGCATGTCGCCGGGAAAGGATGAGCAAAGAATTTCGTCCGCCCAGCGACTCATGCAAATGGCTTTTTCAACAACCCCTAACGAGGGGTGCACTTACCAATAATGCCATGCGATATTATACCCGCATCCCTATCATTTAATACACGCGTCATAAGTAAGGTGAGCTAACAAGGAGAACCAATGTCAGAGATTATCAGAAAAGGTAAAAGCAAAATAATATTAAGTTTCACCACCCTGGTCGCGGTAGTTTTATTCGCTTATATCACCACCCTGGCCCAGCAAACGTTCGAGGAGTATAGAAACCAGCAGGATCAGGAATACAGTAAATATGTCGAACAGGAACAAGAAGCATACAGGAAATATGTCGAGGAGGTGGAGAAGAAATGGAACGAGTTCGTCAACACCACCCGTCGAGATTGGGTTGAATATAGCAGTGATTTGAACACCTTAAGTAAGGTTGATTTCGAGGAAGGCAAAATAGTCATCGAAACGATAGTGGAAAAAGATTCCGAGGATATCCTGGGACAGGCCAATGAAAACATCGCCGCACGAATCGAAAACCTGTTTCAGCCGGACTCCCTGGTCGGGGATGTCATTTTAGCGGATTTAGTCGAATTCCATTCACCGCCGATTATCGACAGTACCAACGCGAGGCTATTCGCCAATGAGAGAGTTTTGCCGAACGCAAGTCTGGATCAGGAAACTATCATGTCTCAGGATGGTATAGAGCGGGTAAAAGTTACGGCCACATTCGAGATGGTTCCCGATCATATCAAGAGACGGGCGGAGAAGTATCTACCGGTGGTTAAAAGATATGCCGCTAAATATAAAGTTAGTGTACCGTTGATTTTAGCTATCATGCAAACCGAATCGTTTTTCAATCCCCGCGCCAAATCTCCCATACCAGCTTATGGCTTGATGCAACTGGTACCTCGTTCGGGTGCGAGAGAGGCTTACCGCTACGTTCACAAAGAGGATAAAATAGTCAAACCCGATTATCTCTACACGCCGGAAAACAATATCCATCTCGGTTGTGCGTATATCAAAAAGATGCGGGATTACGAGTTCAAGAAAATCAACGATCCCGATAAGCTCCGTTACTGCCTGATCGCCGCCTACAATACGGGTCCGGGCAATCTTTGCAAAGCGATTGTCGGAGAATCGACATTAAGACCCGCTATCGAGGAAATTAATTTTATGGATAAGGAAACTTTGTATAAACTCCTGGTGGAGGATCTTCCTTACGCCGAAACCAGGGAATATTTAGCCAAAGTGGAAACCAGACGGAATTATTATCAGGAATGGAAATAACCGGCAAGTATCGGGCGACAACGTAATAATTTTGTAAAAACTATTGTCTTGGGCAAGCCCGATATAATATATTGCGCGAGAATCATTAATCAATGAGCTGTTTGCATTTAAAGTAAGCGGGTAAGAATAAGAAAAAATATTTAGTTCATAGATGATAATAAATACTCAATTGACGATAATATTAAGGTATTGAAAGGAGGATACGTAAAGCAATAAAGCTTCCATTAGATAGAAAATGTTTAAACTAATAAACGGAGGGATGATATGAGAATACTCTCATTATTCGCGTTAGTTCTATTTGTAGTCAGTATTATGGCTTGTGGTTCAACTCCCCCGGAAGTAGATCCGGAGCTCGAGGCTTTGGATATTCCGGTTTGGTTCACCTCGCCGCCTACCGATCCTAACTACCTGTTCGAGCCGTCTACAGCCACCTCAAGAGACATGCAGTTGGCCGTCGACAAATGCAAAACCTCAGCTAGAACCGGTTTGGCCGAGCAATACCAGGTTAAAGTTCAGGGCTTGAAAAAGAGATTCAGAGAAGAAGTCGGCCTTAACGAGGATTCGGAGCTTCTGGAATCTTTCACCGCTGTCGAGAAATCGGTAGTTTCCGAGGTTATGAACGGTACCCGGGTCAAAGAACAGAAAATCTCGGTTGAGAACGGTCTGTTCCGCGCTTATATTCTGATGGAATACCCCATCGGTAAAGCCAACGCCCTGTTAATGGAAAAAATGAAAAGTAATCAGAATCTCTACACCCGTTTCCGCGCCTCTCAGGCTTTCGAGGATCTGGATAAAGAGATGAAGGATTACGAGGAATTCCAGAAAGACCAGGGAATGATAAGGTAGGGCCGAGTAATTAGAAGTCTTGGAATTACTTTAATCATTCTGCTTTCTGTTATTACCGCAAATCAGTTTGCAATGGCAAGTCAAGACCAGGTCGATTATCCGACCTGGTTTTGGCATCCCCCTGATTACGCCAATTATGCCATAGGCATCCTCCAACCATGCCTCGATAACGAACTATCTGTGGAGATGGCCAAGAATAAGGCTATTATCAATATTTTAAAGCAAGATTACAATCAGGTAACATTCCAGTCCGGTTATTTCATTACCCCGGAGGGCAGGTACGTGGTCGGCGAGATGCCCACGTTCAGTTTTGATTCGCTGGGCTATGATGGAATCTCCGAGGATTATACCATCATGGAAAAATTCTACGACTACGAAAATTACTTGATGGTGGTACTGGTCGGTCCGAAAGCCGATTCGGGGAAATATAGCAACCAGTACCAGTATATCGAATACAACGATTGGATTCATACTATCCCCAGGGATGACAATAACCTGTTCGCGGTCGGCTACTCACCGCATTACATTTACGAAAGCAGTAGTTGGGAAACGACCGTCTCGGAGGCGCTGATTGAGCTCAGTTGCCAGATGGATATCAATTTGAAATCGGCGCAGGTTCAGAGCGGAGGTATAGTCAGCGGAGGTACGCTGGTTGAGGTTGATGTAATCCTGCGTAACTGGCGGGTGGTTGCCCGCATTTACGACCCTCTGAATAAAATCCATTACTCGCTTTTAAAAATGCCGCTAAATTAGAATTGACATCACTTATCTTTCGTGATAACATCCCCCTATGATAAAAAATATTACAATGAGTATGTTACTCGCGGCTCTGATAATCGGATGCAACAGTCATCCCTCCCCCCGAGAGGTGACCATAGAATTCGTGGGATCGGTTATCGATGATGATTCGCTTGCGATAGAGGAGCTTCTCGATGTCGATCTGATGATCGAAAAGCGTCTCAAAGAATTGCCCGTAATGGACAGCACCCTGACTCCCAAGGACTATCGCGACAGAATCATGAAAAACCTTACCGGCGAGGGCGGCACTCGTGCCTACTGGAGCGAACATCGGCTTGTTGTCAATGATGAGGTTGTCAATGGCGATACCGCTTATGTCGAGTTCACCCTGATGGATCAGGAATACGGCGGAATTCAGTACCTGACTATCTATCTCTACCGGTCGCCGCAGGGCAATTGGCGGGTATTCAAGTATCTATGAGAATTATTGCCTCATTAGCCGGCGCGTTTTTAGCCTCCGCATTGCTGCTGGTGATAATCGATATCTATACACCCGGTTATAATCTGGTAAGTTTGATTTATTCACCGTTATTCGTGATTATGTTCATTATCTGGGCGGTAAGTTTCGGTTATGCCACAGTCGAGGCCAATCTTAAAAAGAAAATAATCGCCGTCTTGATTATTGAATCCCTGGCGCTGGCGGCATCGGCGATCTATTTCATGGTAACGCGCGATATAGATAAAAACGTATTCGGACTGGTACTCGGCTTAGCCTCGCTGGTAGTCATGTTGTTTTTCCGCTCGAAAAAAGATTGATTTACTTGAGATAAAGCGCCTTCATAGAGGAAGTGTATCCTCCCCCCGAAAGCCTTATGAAATACATCCCCGTAGGCTTCTCGCCGGCGTTCCATTCTATCGAGTAAGTTCCCGCGCCATAATACCCCTCAAGCAACCGTTCCACCATTCGCCCCTGGATATCATAGATATCGAGTGTAATCGAGGCCGGCGCGTTCAAATCAAAACTGATATTAGTTGAGGGATTAAAGGGATTCGGATAGCAATCGTTAAGACTCAAGCTTGAAGGTAATTTAACGTAATCATCATCGATATCAGAATACTCGTCATGGTAAACTACGAGAAGCATTCCTCTGTCGGCAACCAGCACGAAATCATCATAGAACCCGACACCGCTGGCTATACCCGGCGTATCCAGTGTCTGAATGATATAAGGAGATCGGGGATCGTTGACACTGACCGCAACCAGGCCATTCTCGCTATCCGCTAGATATGCTATGGTATCTTTTACTGCAATCCGGTTTAATGAGCCAGAAGTGTTTATGGCGGTCACGCTATCGGGATCAAACGGATCGGTTATATCATACACCAGCATTCCGACTTGTCCGCAGGCCAGGAGAAGAAAATTCTCGTATATAACGATATCATTACAATCGGTGGAAATAGCATCGAGATCTCTGGATACGGGATCGGTCGCGCCGGCGAACGAATAGGTCATCAATCCCATACTCTGAATGCCGGTATACACTGTCGAATCCATCGCCGCAACGGATATGATTCCCATCTGCGAGGTATAGCCCGCTTGACTGATGTCGTTGAAATCGGTAATATCCAATATTAGAAGCCCATTGAAAAAGTCGGCGGCATAGATGTAGCTATCCTGTTTGTCGATATCGATAACCGACCCCGGCGTATTATATGCGGCAATCGACTCGGGCATCGCCGGATTGGAAATATCGAGAACTACCAAACCGCGTCCCCAGTGCGCCAGATAAGCATTATCGCCATCGATAAGCAAATCACTTATAATTCCGCCGTTACTATAACTACCCGATGATAATGGCAGCGCCGGATTTGACAAATCAAACACCGATACACCATGATCGGCATCAGCTATGTAAGCATACATACCTGAATTTGCAACCGCTTGCGCTTGTCCCGGGGTTATCGAGGCGCCCACAATTTGCAGTTGCCAGTCACCCTGTGCGTAAGCGCCTGAGAAACAAAACAATACGGCGATCACGACTAATTTCACTAATCTTCCCATATTCATACCTCGCTTAAGAAGTGCAAATAATATACCGTTAATTAATCTATAATACAAGCAATTTTACATGAGGTTTAATACGCTTGATATAATCCGGGGTTCAATATTAATGAGGAATAATTTCTACGAACATACAAGATCGATTATTCCAATATACAGGATATTAAAGTCTTAAATTTTCAGTTGTATTAGATTACTTTGAACGTATAATGAATCATGAGAACGGTAATAAAAAACCTTTATAAGGTCAATAACCTGTTCATATGCAAGCACCCCGTACATGAAAAATTCGATTTCAAGGTATCCCCTTTCCACGTTCTCAAACATAAAAAATGTCTTAATCAGGGATGTATAGAATTTCTCTGGCGATGTAGTATCAGCAGCAAAGGCAAAAAATGCCCTCGAGGATACAAGCATGTCGGTCGCAATTGCTTCTCGTGCAAGTTCTATTACGAGGAGAAAATCTGCCGTATGCCGAGCGCGACAATACCCCGCGAAGAATTAGAACGGTTTAAAAAAGACCTTGAGGAATTCGAATACTGGCTTTCTACAGTCGAAAACAAACGAAACCATTTCTCGGGTAAAATATCTTCGGTATTGCCGTCACTGTACAGAACGCTGGATAACGGTTATATCTCCACCCGCCTGAACGGATTTCTGATTCGATTCGATCGCGGCTATATCGGCTATGATCTTTTCGATGATGCGATCTATCTCAGGGTGGGAAACATCTTTTTGGAAAGGCATAGCCCCGCAGCCGGGGATGATATAGAATTCGAGGCAAAACTGATCAACGACAGGGGACGTTTAATATTTTTAAAACCCTCCGCCGTGGAGATCACCCAAAATGGCAATATGCCGATGTTTGACTACTCCAAAGCTTTGGTGGCGAAATCTACCGGAGCAATCGTTAAGGATGATATCAGACTCTGCCGTGATTGTCCCTACGGCTCCCTTCTGGATATCGAGGAGATATCGCCCAAAGAAAACCGGTACCGTCGTTTCTACTGTCTCAGGGGAGTTGAGCAAGCTTACAACTGCCCGATCCGGCTGGATAGAATATTAGCGAAATTGAATGAAAGCGCTGGCGCGTAAATTACGGAATGATTATCAATGCCATTCGAAGATAAACAGATACTGGTAGTGGGCGGCACGGGAGTTCTCGGCCAACCGGTGGTTCATACGCTAGATCATTTCGGGTTCCCGGTCAGGATTTTTAGCCGCCAGGCTGACAGGGCACGAGAACTATTCGGAAATCAATCTGATATTGCCACAGGTGATATCGAAAACGAGGATTCGCTTTTGCGGGCTTTGCGTGGATGTTATGGAGTTCATATCAATCTGAAGGGAAGTTACTTAGATAAAAGCTTCGATAAAATCGAATATCAGGGTACGAGAAAAATAGTCGAGGCTGCTTTAAAAAGCGATATTAAACGCATTAGTTACATATCGGGCGCCTCGGTAGCCGGTGACCGTCAGCGCTACCCGGGGGTCTCGGCCAAGTATAAAGCCGAACAGGAGATCATTGGCAGTGGATTGGAATACGCTATATTCCGTGCGACCTGGTTCATGGAATCACTGCCGCTTTTCATCCGCGACAACCAGGCAACCGTGATGGGTAGCGATAACCGGAAGATACACTGGCTGGCCGCCGAGGATTATGCCAGGATAGTGACCCGGGCTTTTATGATGGAGGATAAACTGAATCATATATTCACGGTTTTCGGACCGGAGGCTTACACGTTCAGAGAGGCACTCGGAATATATATCAAAAACGTTAATCCGAAAATAAAAATCAAACAGGTTCCTCTGCGTATACTGAAATTCTTCGCCGCTATAACGTTCTCCAAACAGCTTAAGGATATCCTACCGTTTATGGATTATTTCAATAATACCGGCGAACTTGGAGATCCCACTGAGACCGATGAGATGTTAGGCACGCCGCAGATTTCCCTGGAGGACTGGTGTAAAAGCATCGAACAGAATATGAACAGGCGACGATAATGACAAAAGCCACATTCTGCATCGATTCAAAAATCTCCATACTCGAAAAAAACCTTCCTACTGCACACGAGATGCTCTCCCCCTGCACCATCTGTCCCCGTCAGTGCCTGGTCAACCGCGTAAAAGGCGAGACCGGCGAATGCGGTATGCCCACAAAGATAGGTATCGCCTCGGCCAATTTGCATTATGGCGAGGAGCCGCCGATCTCCGGCAGCAATGGCTCGGGCACGATTTTCCTGAGCGGCTGTAACCTTCACTGCGTTTACTGCCAGAATTACCCTATCAGCCAGTATCGTAACGGTAAGCTTTGCACACCCTCCGAGGTAGCAAAGATGATGATAAAGCTGGAACAGCGTGGCGCTCACAATATCAATTTCGTGACCCCATCCCATTACGTTCCTCAACTCATGGAGGCGTTACTTGCCGCTTACGAGCAGGGTTTGACAATCCCCATTGTATATAATTCATCCGGTTATGATTCGGTGGAGATGTTAAAACTATTAGAGGGCGTGATCGATATTTATATGCCGGATATGCGCTATACCGATAACAGACATTCCCAAAAATACTCGGATGTTCCGAACTACCCTGAAATTAACCGCAGGGCTATTAAAGAGATGTATAGGCAGGTTGGAGTTTTAACAATGAAACGCGGCATAGCCATTAAGGGATTACTCATAAGACATCTGGTATTACCCGGGATGATATCCGGCTCGAAAGAAATATTCGAGTTCATCGCCAATGAGATTTCACAGGAAACTTATGTAGCCGTAATGAGCCAATATTTTCCCGCCTACAATGCCTGCAATTATCCGGCTATTTCCGGTAGACTGTCACGCCACGAGTACGAATTGGCTCAGGATTGGTTCGAGGAAGCGGGTTTATCAAACGGTTTCATCCAGCCATATCTCGGGTAAACTACCACCGGTCACAGGGCCGGCGGTTGTTAGGATCAACAAAAAAACCCGGCATTTGCCGGGCGTATAAGGGGCGTGTTATTAAATTTATATTTACTGCACATCGGTTTCGCCTGATATCTCCAGATTAGCGCTGCTTAAAAAACGCTGTTTCCAATTCATTCTCTGCACCACATTCACCATCGGAGTGCCGGGCGGCAGATTGTTCGGATCGAGCAGATCAGGATCGTATGCCCAATCACGATTGGGAGCCCTGTAATAATTTCCGCTCCAGGCCCCGTCGCTTTGACGGGAGTACCAGAGATCGACGGCTGAACCTCGCCAGGTGAATGTAACGCCACTCCAGTTTTCCAAAAATCTGGGTAAGTTCTCGAAACCGCCGCTATAACCATGTCCCGAGGAACCGGTTTCGGTGTTACCGGTCATGTAACTTGCATTAACCTGGGTTTGGGTAGCAGGTCGGCTACTGACGCCGCTCCAACTATTGCCATCATCCCAGTTATTGGAAAGAATGGTCAAAGCATCGGTTATAAGCGAGGCCGGTTTCTTGTTCACCGTATTATAATCTCCAACCGTATAAAGCGGATTATCCGTCGCCACGGTAAGAGCTCTTGCGATTTCGGAACCGTTAACCAGCCTTACAGCCTCGACATTGCTGTAAGTATCTGAGGACGAGGAGTATATAACGCCACCGGCAGGAAAATACGGCGAACTGTTCAGTTTATCGATATCGATATCGATCGAATTGACATCCTGACCCTCACGAGCGTCGTAGAAAGTATCGGTACTCAAAACACCGCTTGAGGTCAAATCGGCGGTAACATCCAACCACGTACCGCCGCTATTGTAATACGCCACACCATCGATAATCTTCAAATCGGCCAGATTTTCATAGCTATCGGAATTACCGGCCGAGCGGTCGATCAAGTCAGTCGCCGGACCATCGGCGACTACGGGCATATACAATTCGGTAATACCATGCGAGGCATCCTCAACCGCACCACCCCAGCGATTTATCGACTCATTCACCCAATCGGTATCATCAGAATCGAGGAATGACCAATCGGAGTTTTTCATATTCTGGTAGTTGCCGTTATCATCTTTAATCCAGACATCATTGCTGGTCGTACCCTGACCCGAACCCGCCTTACGGCCATGGTTTATATAACCGGCTGCAGTCAGGTACGAGTCTATATAAAGATCGTTACCGGCCTGAAGGTACATATCTTTGTTGGTATGAACCCTGCCTCCCAGGGTCATGTCCGGCCCGGGAGCGATTTCCAGATCGTATTCATAAAACACGGCAAACTGGAAAATCGGTATGAGCGCATCGCTCATTTGCATATTCAGTTCAACACCGGCATTATTGGCGTTATCCTTGCCGACAGAACTTATCGAATAGATCTTAACCGATCCATACAGGCCTTTATAAGCACCCGCATTCAACTGGGCGTTAACGGCCGGGCCCTTATCCTCGACCTCGAAAGCGTAGGTGTAATTATTCTCGGTAACCGTATCCCTCGGCAGCGGATCCGGCGCCTCGCCAGTTGTTTCGAAACTATGTTTGATATTCGCAGCAGCCTTCTCCAAACCGGATTCGGCGGCGTAGAAAGCGCCTGTCGATCGATATTCGTTCTCCGCCAAAGTCATATCCGTATTAGAGGTGGAAATAGAGGAGATACCGATAATTGCCAGCATAAGAAGTAATATCAAGCTGACTATCAGCACCATCCCGGATTCGTTATTTAATCTTTTTAACATTGTTATGCCCCACTTAATGCCTATCACTAAAGACGTAAAAAGCTTGTTAAGTTCGTTTGTTTTTTTACATTTATATGACTGGTTCCCCGGTCGTTTTCCATACAGTGTTTTCCACTTACATCACCGGCCGCACCCGAAAGCGCCCCGGAACACATACCGGCGATTTTAGTTAACGCCACGTTGCTTTTTGATGTTTTATTATGTCTATCCGATGACAGCATTCATCCTCCGATAATTAGTTTATTGCCAGGTTTCTGACTTTAACTGTCGTTTCCAAATTACGAGTACGATAACCGAACGATTGAACCTCATCCTCGCGTTCGGTTCTCGCGGTAAGCTTTATATTAACCTCTTTGACCATCTCCGGCATAGGCGGTACATCCACTGTGACACCGCTCGTCAATTTATATTTGAATTGAAGATTAGTGATATTATCAGCGTAGATTTGAGGCGTATCACCGAAATACTGCACCATCAATTTGGGATGGTCTGGATCAGTTGTTTTATCGATGAAGTATTTATACTGGTTAATCTTCCATATCTGACTGCCAATAGGATAGGTATGCGATAACGGCATAGTGTTATGCTGAATATGTCCTGCCGCATATTGAACGTGACTAATCAGGAAAAATTCGCCGGTTTGAGTAGTCGGGTCGTAAATATACGCCCAGTCATCATCATTCAGACCGGAAATATCACCCGAGCAGCGAAGCTCCGCGGATGGCTGAGGCATAGCATGGTCTATCTCGACCCCTTCCAGAACCGAGGAATCAAAAGTCAATTGGATAGTATCTGGATTTGTATTGTAAGCAGTCAGTGCCACCAGGCCCTCCGGCACATTATAACCAGCCATCTTTATCTTGGTGGATAATTCCTCCATGCTTGCCCTGATACTGTTTTGCATATCGGAGACTTGCTCCTGTACTATCATGTGCTTGTGTTGAGCGATATACACCCCAAGGGAGGCGCTAATCACTATAACCGAGATGAATGAGCTGATAAGCAACTCGACAACTGTCATACCTTTATTTTGAATGAATTTCACTCTTCCCCCTAATTCGGCATCATATAAGACATCATACTGTTCGACCTGATTTTGCCGTCTTTATCGATCCAGGTGATATCTATAATGAGTTTCTTCAAATCATTCTCCGCATCCGTTACGGTCCACACTCGTTGAGCAACACCAACAGAATCAGTACCAGAAGCAGGATTTGACAAGCCTTTTAATTCCTCCATTTTTTGCTTTATAAGCATCGAGGAATTCGTGAAATTTTGGGCTAAATCATTTGCCTGAATCGATACGACCATCATGGGTAAAAGCAGTAGTAACCCCACAGCCAGGATCGTAATTGCGGTCATTACTTCTATTAAAGTAAAGCCTTTATCTTTCGCTATCTTTTTCATTCGTATGCCCTCCTGCCTTTCTATCAGCAAATGGAATGCCACTCTGACATAATGTTCAAAATATGAACAACGCAAAACGATGATCATATCAATAAACGAGTTAATAGCATCAATGTCGTGTATGGATTACACTTGACTCATGAAGCTCAGTAAAAAGTATGGGATAAAAACACTATATAATTGGAATATTTCAGTTGACCGATAAATATACAGTTGGATGTAAATCAGCCCAGGTCAATAAAATCGGCGGGGTCTATATTGTACTTGTCCCCATCAATGATACTATGGATTTTAATCCCGGAAGTGGCCTCTTTGGATAAATCAATCACTTCGACTTTCTCTTTCATGCCGGATTTGTCGGCGATTATTTTAACCTCCGGGTTTTCAAGATCATCGGGATTAGTGCGCGTAACTATAGCCAGATCATCATTGCTTAACCTGACTACGCTGCCCACCGGAAATACTCCGGTTACGTTAATGAAAACCTTAAGGATCAGCGGATTGAAATCCGTTCCGGCCCTGTTAACCATATTCGTGATAACCTCATCACCAGACATACGGCGTTTATGATAAATACGTCCGGAGGTCATGGCGTTGAAAGTATCGCATATCGATACGATCTGGGCAAACAGGCACGGTGTACGTTTCTGCAGAAGCTGCGGGTATCCGCCGCCCTGATATGTAATGTGATGTTCATAAGCCGTGGCAATCGCTCTGATCGACGATCGATCAGTTCCCCGGGTGCGGATGATCGATTTTACGCCGTACACCGGATGCATTCTCATCTGTTGCCAATCCATTTCATCATATTGCTCGGCCTTGTTAACGAGACTGGCAGGCAAATCGATTTTGCCTATATCATGAAGTAGCGCCCCTACACCGAGTTCGGAGAGACGTTTTTTATCCAGGTTCAGATGATACCCCAGTATCAACGACAACACGCAGACATTGACCGAATGCACATAGGTATACTGGTCGAAATCCCGTAGCACGGTCATCTCCATCATCACCGGCTCATCTTCTATTATCGTATCAACCATGGTCTGTACCACCCGCTTGGTTTTCGTCAGATTTATTTTAGAACCGGTTTTCGCCTGGCTGACAATATCCTGAACCATGCCGATAGCCTCGAAAAACACTTTTCGAGCTTTAACTTTCGAGGTCTGCTCTTTTTCCGCTTTAATGATTTTATCTTTCTCGGCGAGTTTGATCAGGAATATGCTTTCGATCTGAAGTTTATCCAGGCGGTCTTTGAAACCATAAAATGTCTCATCGGGATCATCTCCGCCTTTCAGATGGGAAAAGCTGAATATGAATTTATCGAGTTCACGCGAATCAGCTTGCGAATAAATCTCGAAACCATCTATATTCAAAGACTGGAATTTCTCGGCGAAATAATCAGCCGCCTCTTTGTCCGAATTGGAGGAATTGATACGAAAGTTATTCAAAAAGAAATAACCTGACTTGAAAGTGAACAGAAGCTTACTGTCCTCGGTGAATATCTCCGCCACGATCTCCCGGAACGCCTGGACCTGCTTTATATAGCGCGTATTATTTGCCTCATACAAAGATGCGATTTTGAGCGTGGCATAGAACGAACGGTAAAATTCCTGCCCCAGTTTGGAGTATTTGTCTTCCAGAATTTTTTGCGAATCGATACTGCTTTGAACATCGATATCCGGCATACGATAGCTCCTTAATATTACGAGGAATGAAGCGCTCTCATAACAGCGGCTGATACTTTGTTTTTCTTGGTTTTGCCCAGTCTGTTTAAAAATTTTCTACCTTCGTTGGTTTTAACGTAACCAAGCGCGCTGATAGCTAAAAACTTCATCCTTTCATCTTTAGATGAGGCTAAAAACAGGCTCTTTCCCGCCAATGGCTTTAAAAAAGGCAGCGCATGATCCTGCCCCAGAGCTGCATAAGCCTCCAGGAATCGCTTAACCTGCTCAGACGGTCTATCCTTGAATTTCTTGTCTTTCACTATATGTTCAACAGCTTTGAATGCCCTGGTCACCTTGTGTTCGATAAGATAATTCAAACTGCTCATTTGTATTTTATGGTCGGCATCGGATAATGCCAAAATCATGAAATCAACATTCTCATCCGATCTCACTAATCCCGCCGCTTTAAGGGTTTCTTTGCGCACACGATAGTCCGGGTGACGAATCGTCTTTTTCAGATGGCCCAGTATTTTATAGGCGCCTATCTGACCGAGTATCATAACGACATTACGAACGACGAACCATCTCTCATCATCGAGTCCGCGGGCAACCAGATCGACATGCCCCTGTCCCAATTCGGTTAAAGCATCGCAAAACGCTTTTCGTCCCTTGAAATGTTTCAACTCTCCCAACGAGGAAACCAACGGATCAATAACCGCCCAGGGTAGGAATTTCAAGTATTCGACCAGTCCATCGGCATCTATGTCAATATGTTTGTTCACGGCCTCGGTCAACCTGTTGATTTTATCGCCCGCGGCGCATTCTAGAAAGAAATTAGCTATCTTCTCCGCCCTCGGATTATTGAGTTTCGCCAATCCTTCCTGCATCTCCTCCAGTCTGGCCATCAGCTTGGTGGCGCCCGCAAAATTCGCCTGGTCTATGAAGTTATCCAATACTTTACCTATGAAATTAAGCGTTTCGGTGTAACCGGGTAATTCGACCTCGGCGCCAAGAATTTCAAAAATGATCGTAAGCAGGTATTCGGTGTTGTTTATTTCGCCGTCCTCGGCAACCAGTACCGCTATCTCGGCTTTCTCCTCATCGGTTATCTCGGAAATCCTGTTCAGGAAATCATGCGACTCCGGCGACATCTGGCGGTACGCCTGACCTTTTTGGCGAAGGCCAATCTCGTGTTCGGCCTGAACGAAATCATCCTCGCTGAAAACTATCTCGCCTTCCTCGACATACACGGATTCTATATCGGTCTTCGATAGCTCATTCCCCGATCTGTAATCATCAGGGGAATACTCGATCGTATCGATATCCAATCCGTCATCGATTAAATCGTACGTGATGTATTGAAAATTCTCCTCCCAGAGAAGGGTAGCCAGGTCGTCATCGATGTATACCGTACGAAGTATCCGGGCCAGTAGTTCGATGAATCGCACCAGTTCGCAGTTATCGATATCGGCGGAAAATCTGAGGTTGGTCAGGCCATCCCGGAAAAACAGATAAGCGAAATTCTCAGCCCGACTGCTCGATTCATATACGACCTGATCACCGTACTCGATAGAGTTGGAACTGATTTTATAATCGAGAGAAGCTATATCCGTAAATATCTCAGGCAATTTCTCCAATAACTCGTTTTTGAATTGTTCGGGAAGTTTGGAGCTGGACGGATAAACGAGTTTCGCTTTTACGGCTTTTGTCAGATGATTAAAAAAAGTAACAGCCTGCTTGGCGTGAGGAGATTTGAAAGACTCCACCTCGTGCCCCAGATAATCAAGTTGTGTTTCCATAAATCCTACTATTTACCCCATGAACAATAATATTTCTAGTAATTCAATACATATATTTTATCGGCATTGCTGATTAACACTTCAAACTAAAACCGTATCAGGATGAACCGACAATAAATTTGTCATAAAACTAAAAGTGAGGGTAATGATAAATGCGATTAATTACTCAACAAATGATATTAATTGGTTGGCACATAAATAGTTAGTTATCCATACAAACGTTACAAGATGAAATATCATTCAATCGCTTTATGAACATGGCCATCGCTAGACAAGAGTAATTTACGGGCATCGGGTAAACTACAGCCTTTTTTCGCCATAACTATCGCGCATTTGACATGTCCCTCTGCCTTTTCGAGATATTGGCCGGCAGCATCGTAATCGCAATCAATGGCCATCATGATTGTTTTTTTCGACCGCTCGACCAATTTCTGTGAGGTTGCCTGAAGGTCAACCATCATGTTTTTATACACTTTACCCAGTTTGATCATAACTGTAGTGGTAAGCATGGTTAGTATCATTTTTTCGGCCAATGCCGATTTCATCCGGGTGGAACCGGCCAGTACCTCCGGGCCAACTACAGGTGTAATGTAAATATCATAGTCATTTGTATCAACATCATTACGAGGATTACAGCTTAAAAGGATGGTCCTCGCTCTCAGAGACTTAGCTTTATTAAGCCCGGCTAACACATAAGGTGTTCTGTTCGAGGAGGTCAGTCCCATTACGATATCACCAGAGCCGATATCCAATCCTGCGATATCTTTTTCGGCGGCATTGATATCATCTTCGATCCCCTCTTTTGAGCGTATCAACGTAGGCGCGCCACCGGCTATCAAGCCCACTATCTGACCGGGATCGGTACCGAATGTCGGCGGACACTCGGCGGCATCGAGAACTCCCAACCGGCCGGATGTACCCGCGCCTATATAGATCAGTCGACCGCCTTTATTTATGGCCTCATAAATTAACTCAACCGCCCTTTCGATATTGCGAATCTCTTTATTAACCGCAATAGCCACAGTTGCATCCTCGGCGTTTATTAACTCGAGTATCTCCGAGGTTTGCAATCTATCGAGGACTTCGCTTTTGGGATTGGATTTCTCCGTAATCAGCTTTTGAAGGTAATCGAACAACTCTTTGCCCTCAAGCGGCGGTAATTCCATCTTGTTATCCTTCCCGGTTGAACTTTGTTGTACATTTCGGTCAATATTTTAGTTCATTGATTGATCTTTGTCAATAAAACAGCCATTCTATAAAAAAGGCTTGAATGTTTACCCGATAGATTCGATAATATAAATATGAATGACCCCAATACTCCGGAAATTATAAAGAACAGATGGCCTAAACCGGGCCAACTGGTAATCGGCATACTATTTATCACCTTAGGCGCTATCTGGCTGATGGCCCAATTGATGGGCGAATGGTTTATATCGGATTTTTGGCCGCTGTTTCTGGTAGCCGGCGGGCTGATATTCTATGCCGCTTATTTCCTTCGCTCGCAAAAACCTCCCGGTTACGAGGGCATGCTTTTCCCCGGCACTTACCTGATCATCCTCGGCCTGCTGTTCACTATAAATAATTTTATCGGTTGGCGGGCAATGCGCTATCTGTGGCCGACATTCTTATTCGCGATAGTAATATCACTCGCCTCGATGTATAAATTCGGCTCGAAAGAAAATCCTCAACAGAAAAAAGACCTGCTTTCGGCAATCAAGGTGCTTTCTATCATATCTTTCGTGCTGTACTTGATAGCGATTGGCGGCTTGAAAGTATGGCCGATAGTACTGATAATCATTGGAGCAGTGATTTTATTCAGGGGATTCGTAAAAAGAAAAAGACCTAATATTTTCCATAACGATATTAATGAAGAATAACCTCGCCGCCGGGATACGACATCAAACCTTTTTTGCTTTTTACTACTAATTGCCCCAGATCATCAAAACCCGTTACTTTACCTATGATTTTCGTTTTGCCAACACGTAGTGTAATACGCTTGCCGATAATAGCCGAGCAGTTGACCAATTCCTCACGCACATAATTAAAGCCATGCGCTATGAAATTATCATACAGACTTTCGAACTCTTTTAATATAACCTGCAGAAGGTTAACGCGGGATATATCCTTTTTCGTAATCATTTTTAAAGAGGTAGCTTTCATCTGAAGGCCAAACGGGAAATCCTTCCTTAAATGTTTCACGTTTACGCCGCAGCCGATAATCAGATAGTCGATCCGATCAAGTTCGGCGGCCATCTCAACCAGCACGCCGGCCAGTTTCCTCGATTTATACAGTACATCATTAGGCCACTTGGCCTGGGTTTCGATACCTGAAAGTTTTTTGATAGCTCGAATAACCGCCAGTCCAGTTACCAATGATAGTCCCGCGATTCTATCCGGTGGAATTTCCGGCCTGACGATCAAGCTGAAATACAATCCTTTGCCGCTTGGCGAATGCCATTGACGGCCAAGACGCCCCTTTCCTCGGGTTTGCGAATCGGCGACTACCAGGGTACCCTGGGGAAAGCCAGATTTCGCGAGATCGTGCGCCAGATCATTGGTTGAACCAACTGTGTTGTACGAATAAACTCGGTAGCCCAATTCACGGGTATGAAGACCGGAGACGATTTCCACGGGTGAAAGCAGATCGGGAATATTTATTAACTTGTAGCCCTCGCGACGATTGGCTTCGATATCGTAACCGCTTTCCCGCAGGTAAGCGATAGCATCATAGACATTATTACGAGTGATACTCAAAGCCTCGGCAATATCCCGCGAGGATAAAAACTCATCGGTGTGTCGCTTGAGCAGTACCAGGATATCTACGGCTCGTCCCGGTTTGCCCTCGTATACCTGCTGGTTCATTGAATATACTTCATCGAAAAATCAGCCGCCGGTGCAGAATGGGTCAGGGCTCCGATAGAGATGAAATCGACGCCTGTTTTCGCGTAGCTGCTTATATTACTGAGATTCACACCACCGGACACCTCGAGCTTTATACCTTTACGAAGCGACCTGATATAGCTCACCGCTTTTTTCATGTTGGCTGTGGTGAAATTATCCAGCATGATAATATCAGGTGAGTAATGCGCCGCTATCTCCAATTCAGCCAAATCGGAAACCTCTATCTCGATCTTACATTTCAAGCCGGCCACACGCTCGAGCGCCTTATCGACACCTCCGACCGCCGCGATATGATTATCCTTGATTAGCACCATATCATAAAGCCCCATGCGATGGTTTGCTCCACCGCCGTGCAGTACGGCCGCCTTCTCCATCACGCGAAGGCCGGGAGTGGTCTTCCTGGTATCGAGTACTTTTGTTTTAGTGCCTTTTACTTTTGCCACGAATCGTGCGGTCAGCGTAGCTACACCCGAAAGATGAGAAATCAAGTTCAGCGCCAGGCGTTCACCACGCAGCATCGCCTGGGACGGCCCTTCTATCGTAACCAGTTTCTTGCCGGGTTTGTATTTTCCGCCGTCCATTACTTTGAAATCGATCTTGATTTTTTTCGAGGATAATCCCATGGCATAGGTAAACGGCTCAACGCCGGAAAGTACACCCTCCGATTTCGCCACGATGTAGGCTTTACCGCTTTCGGTTCGTTTTATGGTCGCCAGCGAGGTGATATCGCCGTTTCTAACATCCTCCTCATAGGCCAATCTGATAACATGTTTGTTAATTTTATCCATAGTTCATTATTTTAGATTCCTCAATTGTCGTTGTCAATATGAAAATAGTTGACATCTCATATATCTACCTATTATCATACATATGAATCAGCAAAACACAGAGGATCTAATGGATAATAACGCTATATGCAGGCACCCCAAATATATGGGTAAGCTTTGCTGGATATCGGCCCTTATACACCCCGAAAATAGTCAGGCTATAATTGATGGCAGCGATAACATCCAGGATGATATAGCGATATGCGACCAGTGTGAGATATTCTCTAAAATAGCCGAGAGGGGTTTCGGTAGGCGAGCCGCCGATCAGGCCATTATGGCTACTGTGATTAAGCTACTCGAGCAGCTATCCCTGAAAAAACAAAGGCTTCAGGAAACCGCCGATCAACTCAAGCAGAGCTTAAATCAGTTAAGTTTGTTAAAGTATATCACGGATACATTAGCCAGAAGCGACAGCCTCGAAAAGAGCCTGCGGATTATCTTAACCGGCGCAACCTCCGGTGATGCTTTCAAATTCAATCGGGCGGCGGTGTTCCTCTATAACGGCAAAACAGGTAGTCTCGAGGGCAAATGTGCCATAGGCCCGGAGAATTTCGAGGAGGCAGGCAGGATTTGGGAGGAGATATCCCGTATCCCGATTGACCGCCTGCTGGAGGAGATTCTTATCGAGGATGAGTTCATCCCCTGCGCTGTCGAGACATTGGTCAATAAGGTGATTATCACGGCGTCCGAAACCGAGCACCCCTTTCTTCAGACCATACACGATCTGAAAGAAAAGCTAATCGATATCTCTGTCGGTCAATTCACCGATATCGACTTCTCATGGTGGCCCAGCGCTAATCGCATCGCCATCGTACCACTTATCTCCGAGGGTAAGCCTCTCGGTATCGTAATTGCCGATAACGCCATCACCAACCTTGATGTTACTCCGGAGATGCTGGAGGCGTTAAAATCGCTGGCCAACGCCTGCGCGCCGGGACTGCAAAACGCTATTTTGCACAATCAGCTATATATCAAGATCAAGCAACTCGAACACATGAACGAGTTGATCAAGGAGAACGAGGCATATCTCGTCCGTCACGAGAGACTGGCCGACATCGGCACGTTGGCAACTAAAATCGCTCACGAATTCAGGATACCATTGGTCACTATCGGTGGCTATGCCAGGCGGTTATTTAAAACGTTCGGCACTGACAAATTCGATATGAAAATGGTGAAAGTGATTATCGAGGAGGTCGACAGACTTTCCAATATCACCTCGGAAATTCTGGAATATTCGAGAAGCTCGAAACTTAATATCAAGAGTTGTAATATAAATAATGTCGTTAACGATTCATTGGAGCAATTGAAGAACAAATTGAGCTCATTTGGAGTTGAAACAGATAGGAAGTTAAGTAAGAAGTCATTGAAAATAAAAGCCGATCCGGAGAGATTGAAGCAGGTAGTCTTGAATATCGTTGACAACGCCGTGGATGCCATGGGAAACGGCGGCAAGCTGACCGTGAAAACAATACAGCAGAAAGAGTACGTAGTGCTGGAAATAAGTGACACGGGTCACGGAATCGACAATTCAGGACTTGCAAATTTGTTCAATCTGTTCTATACTACTAAAAATCGAGGAACAGGCCTTGGTTTACCGGTTTCAAAGAAAATTATCGATGACCATGGCGGATACATTAATGTGGCTTCCAGCCGGGGCAAAGGCTCGGTTTTTTCGATAAAGCTCCCCGCGGAGCAGACTTCGCTTGACGATTAGTGAGGGGATAAATTAAAAGGGCGGCATAAAACATGAAGGAGGTAGTTTATGTGCAAAGTTTTAGTTGTGGAGGATGAAAAATATCTTCTGGAGCTATACAAAAACGAGTTGGAGGAGGACGGTCATGATGTAATCGGCATAGCCGATGGCCGTCTGGTGCTCGATCAGATCAAAGCTACTAATCCGGATGTGGTGGTACTCGATATTCGTCTGGAGGGGATTGAAGGACTCGAGGTGCTGGAGCAGATCAAAAACCATCGCGTCGATCTGCCGGTAATTCTCAATTCGGCCTATTCTACTTACAAAGCCAATTTCTCGAGCTGGATAGCTGATGATTACGTAATCAAATCGCCGGACTTATCGGAGCTGAAACACACGATCCAGAAGTACGCCAAAGTCGATAACGATTCGGTAACCGAAACGGTTTCGTAAAGATGCTGGGCTAACCGTTTCGATTATTCGATTCTGTCTAATAAAGTATTATTAGCTTCGCTATAGTGGTATTATTTTCTACAAATCACTTTCATATTCACGGCCTGGGATATTATTAAACTGATTTCCTACAGCGAATTACCGAATATCTCCAGTATCCCGGCTCTGTCAATGGGGCGGGGATTATCCAGAAATTGCTTGCCCCGACCGTATATCCTGATCGTATCATCCGCCATAGCCTCGAATTTCTCATCGCCGATGCCCAGGTCGGAGAACCGTAGATGACGGCCCACCGAGGCTAAAAAGCCTTTCATGGCATCGATACTTAGCGCGGCTGCATCCTCTGTCGACTCGGTCGCGAAACTCATACCGAGTATGTTAATTCCCATCTCGACATACTTTTCGGGTCGAGCCGGCGCGGTGTAATCCATCAGTGCCGGCAGCAGTAAAGCCAGGCCGCGGCCGTGCGAGATATCGTAATACCCCGATACCGCGTGTTCCAGCGCATGAAGCGGGAAATTGCCGCCACGACCGAGGTTAACGATCCCTGAAAGCGCCATCGTGGAACACCAGGAGAGATGCGAACGAGCCTCGATATTATCAGGATGTTTCGCCGCTGTCGGCAGGTATGCCATTACCGTACGGCAGATCGATTCGGCGAATCTATCCTGAAGATAAGCGTTGGAGGTACTGGTAAAATACGTTTCGAGCACATGCGACATGATATCGATACCGCCGTCGATGGTGTAATCCGCCGGGCAGGTCACGGTCAATTCGGGATCGACAATCGAGAATTTCGGGAAAAGCGACGGCCCGAATATGCCGGCTTTTTCGTTGGTCGCCTCGTTGGATATCACGCCGCCGGAGTCTGCCTCGCTGCCGGTAGCCGCGATCGTCGGAATGCATACAATGGGCAACGCCTCGGTAACCGGGATGAATGTCTCGCCCTCGCCGGAGTAAATATGATCCCATACCGGCCTTTTCGATTTGGCCACTACCGCGATAGCTTTAGCGGCATCCATGGGAGAGCCACCGCCAAGGCCGATTATCATATCACAGCCTTTATCCCGGGCGATAGCTCCGGCCATATCGACTGTTGCGGCCCGAGGATTAGGTTCTATTTTCTCGAACAACACGGCCGTAATACCCTCATCCCCCAGGTAATTCAACACCCTGTCCAATATACCGGTTTTACGCATAGAGCTTTTGCCGGTCACGATTAGCGGCTTACTGCCGATAGATTTTGCCTCTTTGCCGAGTTTGCTTATTTCACCGGCGCCGAATATGATTTTCGTGGGAAGCACGAATTTAAAATTGAGCATTATTCCTCCTTGGTATGTGAATAATATACTTCTCGTCCGAGGGATATTCAATGACTTTCCATAAAATAGCCATGGGATGCACTGAGGCATCCCATGGAATCGAAGTCGAAATTTACTTAAATGTTATTATCAATCTGTAGCTGGAGCATCATCGTGCTGTTCAGGCTGGGTATTTTCCGGCAATATAATCCTCCAGATGGCGGTTCTCCATCTTGATATCTTTCAGCATGGATTTAACGATATCACCGATCGAGATTAAACCGACCAGCTTGGCCTCCGACATTATCGGTACGTGACGGAATCGGTTTTCTGTCATCATAGCCATGATATAATCGATATCATCCGAGGGCACGCCGATTAGGATATCTTTGGTCATAAATTCACTGACAGCCATCTTACGCCACTCCTCTCCCGCCCGGGTCTGCACGATTCTCAGGATATCACGTTCTGTGATAATCCCAATCGGGCTGTGGACGGAATCTATGACAACCAGTGAACCGACCTTATTATCGAGCATGTATTTCAGTGTTTCATTCATGGTGCTGTGGCTTTCGATCGTATAAACTCCGGAGCCTTTCTTTTTCAACAGGTCTGATACTTTCATTATTCTCTCCTCTATTACTGATACCGGTGTTAAATATCTTTCCCTAGTAAACTAAATTCAGCATGTTTTCGTTTCTGATTTCGCTAAATATCAGGCGTAACAAATATTAAATAAATTGCTAATGTAAACTAATATTGATACTAATCCGTCCGATAAGATTAATGTGAATTACTAAACCTAACACTTAATCTAAATCAGGAGGTCTAAATGCCTCGCAGAAAAGCCGCCAAAAGACAGCGTGTAAAAGGCTACACTCGTACTCTTCCCAATGGCAAGAGAATCAGAGTGAAAGGTTACACCAGAAAAGTCGCTCGTTAAGGATCAACGATATATCGCTGAATTCAGCGCGATTCTTAGCTGCAGCACGATCAGGGTTTAGTAATTTACTAAACCCTTTTTTTATTACCTCATATTCGATAATTTCACCGGGTAATTCGCCAGTATGATACCTGCTATCTGGTCCACGGTAAAATAAGTACTGTTTATCAGCATATCGTAAACCAGGGGATCATTTATATCCTTGCCAAAATTGTTTTTGATGAATTTCTGACGCAGTTCATCATTACTTTTTACTTCTTGCTTTGCCTCCTCATGGGTCATTTTACGCCGGGCAACCAGCGATTCGACCCTGAAATCAGGATTGGCCACTATTCTGACATTAAACGCCAGCTTCGGCTCGGCAATAAAATTCGCGCCACGACCGACAATAATCGCCTTACCATGTTTCATGATAGCTCCGGTTATTTTTACCAGGCTTTGCATATAATCCGAGGAATCGATGATTCGCCCTCGTATTATACCATCCACCCATAACTGAAATCCCGAACGAACCGACTCATCCAAAGACTCGACCAGGCGTTTCTGGATTCCTATCTCATGCGAGATATCATCGATTATCTCCCGGTTGAAATGATCGAATCCCGTTAACTCCGCCATCCGTAAAGCTACCAGGCTTCCGCCCGAGCCTCGTTGTCGGGAAATGGTTATTACCGGGCCTGGCTCGACCGAAACTGTTGACCTTTTTTCGGATGCCGGTATTCGCCTGCGCTCCAATTCCCAACGCTTGATCTGCTGATCGACCAGCGATTCAATAGCTTTCATATAGCACCCCCATTGATAGAATTTTGATAAGCTGTTATATATAATTAACATCATAGACCGGCAATCGTCAATAAAAAACGCATTGGGATGTTTTCATACACCCGGCCTTAAACAGGTTGTACCGTATCTACATTTTTCTTGACAAATTAATAATTCTAAGTATCATTAGGATGGGTGGATGTCCCGGAAGCGAAGCTTCGTTTTTTTTATTTATAAAATGAAGTCATTAGCAACAGGCGTGGAATTAGAATGAGAAACTTAATCGTAATAATTTCGATAATCATTTTATGGCTGCCGCTCGTATGCATCGCTGATATTAACTACTCGCTCAATTTCGACGGCCTTGATGATTTTCTGGATTGCGACTCGGATTCGATTTACGAGCCAATCGACGCCCTCACGCTCGAGGCCTGGGTTTTTCTCGATACCTTATACGCCGAGCATTCGGTAATCAGCAAACTCGGTAATACCGATAATCCCTATAGCCTTTATGCCAGTTCGACCCAAAACGCCATAGTTTTCTCAATCTCAATATCCGGTGACTCGATTCACACGAGATACGATTTGAGCGTTGATATCACCCCCTACCTCGACCAATGGAATCATATAGCCGGAACTTACGATGACGAAAATATGAAATTATATGTTAACGGAGTTCTGGTCGATTCGCTGCCGGTTTCAGGCGAAATAGAGTATTTCTCGGGTGGAAATCTGTATATCGGGGCGGATGATGATGACGAGGATACGGTTCAGGATCATATCTGGAATAACCGAATCGATGAGATCAGACTGTGGGAAACATCCAGATCGAATGATGATATAGAGCAGTCAATGAACTATAAGTTAAGCGGTAACGAAACCGGACTTATAGGTTACTGGCGTTTGGATGAGGGCACGGGCGACACTGCATACGATCTTTCACCTTATGGGCATATGGCAAACCTCGGTTCCATAGTCGGTCCCGACATTGCCGATCCGGGCTGGACAAGCTCGGCCGCTCCCGTTAAGGCGCAGAGATGGTATATATCGACAACAGGTAATGATCAGACGGGTGATGGTTCGGAGCTTAATCCGCTGGCAACTATCCAAAAAGGCATCGATCTGGCGGTTGATTATGATTCGATAATGATCGCGACCGGGCTATATACCGGAGAGGGCAACCGTGATATCGCCACGTTCGGTAAAGGCCTGACTATAATAGGTACGTTCGATACGGATAGTACGATAATCGATGGAACTGGCGCTTACAACGGTATAAATCTCAATTATCATAATTACTCCGTTGGTTTCCTGACTATCGAGAATATCATCATGATAAATTGTACCAGGGCTATATCCGCGATTCCTTATCTAGCCCCGTATAGAACTATAAGCTGTAACAATTGTCGGTTCAGCGGCAATTCCACCGTGTTCGACTGGCCCAAAGGCAGCCCCATTCTGCTGGTCGACTCGTGCATGATATCAGGCAACGGCGCGATGCTCAATGAGTACGATAGCAGGTTAACCGATGAGGATATCCGGCTGGACAGGGATGTATCGTTCTCGGTAAGCAACAGCCAGATTTTGAATAACTCCCTGGTATATACCGATGAGGGGTATTTCCCACACTACGAAAGATTTTTCGAAAATTGCCGGATCGAAGGTAATTACCTGGTATTCGATGCCGGTTGCATGGTCGATAACTGCATGTTGGAAAATAACGGTACGGTTTTTTACCTGAGATCATTGGATCATGTCGTGATCAGCAATTCCACTATCGAGGGCTGCACTTATCAGATCGGTCACGTGGGCGGATCCAGCGAATCCGAGGCGATGCTCAATTTCGAAAACTGCCTGATTTTCGATAATGTCGGTGGCATCGAGGGCGCCGGCACGGAGGCCTCCATTCGCCTGGATAGTTGCCTGTATGCTCGCAACACCGGCTCTATTTATATAGAGGTAGCCTGGGGAAGCTTTTCGATAAATCATTCGACTCTGGTAGAAAATTATACGACGCCAATCGTAAGCGGTTTTGCTATATCGCCATTCATAGGAAATTGTATAATCGCCAACAACGCCGGCGCGGGTTATATATGCTTGAGTGATACGACTATGATCAACTACACTATCACCTGTAATGATTTTTATGATAACCAGGCGGGCAATTTCATCGGTATCGCAGATCAAGTAGGAACGAATGGCAATATCTCCATCGATCCTAGGTTCTGTTTCCCCGATACCGGCAATTATTATCTTCATGATATCTCCCCCTGCTCGCCATCCAATAACGATTGTAACAAGTTAATCGGAAGGTATGGAACCGACTGTATATATGAAAACAGGATCATATATGTCTCGACAACCGGGAATGATATCACCGGGGATGGCTCGTATGATTTACCCTACGCTACCATACGAAAAGGCATAACCCGAGCTGTTGATAGTGATACGGTGATGTTGATGCCGGGGACATATACGGGGGACGGAAACCGAGATATAATCGTTAATGATAGAAACCTGGTTATTAATTCCATATCCGGAGCCTCGGGAACTATTATCGACTGCGAAGCCTCAGAGCATACAGAGGAACATTTCGGTTTTAAATTCATCGGTTCGGAAAATTCATCGAATTCGATTACGGGTTTATCCATAGTTAATAGCTATAACGAAATCATCGGCGGCAATGGCGGCGCGATTCAAACCAACTCGGTTGATTTGAGCATTGACAATTGCGTTTTCGTGAACAACAACGCTTTCAACGATGGCGGCGCGGTTTTCTGCCTGAACGCTGACGTGACGATAAAACATTCGTTTTTCCTGTCCAACTATTCCGCCGCCGGAGGCGCAATAATGAGTGGCCTGGCTGATATCACGATCGAGGATTGTATTTTCGAAAAGAATGCCGGGGTTGGCGGTGGCCTGTATGCCTCGATGAGTGATGTATCGATTGAGAAGAGTATGTTTTATGGCAATACCACTTTCGGAATCGGGGGAAGCGCGATTTGTAATGATCGTTCGGATATCAATCTGAATAAATGCATAATAGCGAACAACGTTGGAACAACCGTGTTGATTTACCCTCAAGATACGCTTTCCTGTTATTTGTTCATGAACAACTCCGTACTCAGTGATAATGATGGCGAATGCTTGACTCTCAATGGCGACTCATCATTGTTTGAATACCAGATTCAATATTCCAATCTTAGCAATAATAGCGGCGGCAACTATGTCGGCATACCCGATCAAACCGGTATAAACGGCAATATCTCTACCGATCCGCTGTTTATCGGCGGTGAGCCTTACGACTACCATTTCCAGCTTGGCTCACCCTGTATCGATACCGGCGATCCGCTTTCGGTTCTGGATGCTGACAACTCCAGAGCTGATATGGGTATCTACCCGTTTCTCCATGGCACTCCACTTATGACTGAGCTTGTATTACCGGGTAGTGAGGAAATGATTGATTCTCTGGGGTTCTTGAGTTGGCTGAAAGTACCGAATCCGTATCAACTCGACACCGTTTTCTACGCTATCCAAATTGATGATGACTCGTTGTTTTTATCTGCAGAGATAGATGCCGACAGCTTGGCCTCGGGATTGTCAGATACCGTTCAGGTGGCTATTAACCTAATCGATACGTTAGGCTTACTCGAGGATAACACCCGTTATTTCTGGAGAGTAAACGCCTTAAACAGGTTCGGCGATCAATCGGGTCATACTCAAAGCAGAGAATTTTATTACAACCCGGAAAGCAATCCGCCGGAACCGTTCGCTTTGTACAATCCCGAAAACGATATCAACCGGGTGGATTACTACACCTATTTCATCTGGGGGCAATCCTACGATATCGATCCTATGTCCCGTTTCGACTATACGCTTTACCTCTCCCCTGACAGCCTGTTTAACGATTATGTGATCTCATATCCTGAACTGATTGATACCAGCCTGGTTTTAACCACCGATCTCCTGGCTATAGGCGGCGGTGTCATATATTGGCGTGTCGAAGCAATCGATGATTTTTCGCTGGTCAGGCAGGGCGGCATGCCCGAACCCCAGGTGCGCAAGTTAACCATTCTGCCTCCCGGGGATGCCAACTGTGATGGTTTAGTGGTAGGCGCGGATGTCAGTTACCTGGTCAGTTATTTCCGGGGAATCACGCCCCCCTCGAATCCTCTTTTAGCCGGAGACTCCAACGGCGATTGTGCGGTTATCGGCTCGGATGTCACCTACCTGGTGCAATATTTCCGGGGTGTGGGTCAGCCGCCGTTTAGGGGCGATTGTGAAGGCGGGATGATTATCGGCAAAATAGGACTAGAAGCCAAATAAACAGGCCATCGACTAAGCAATTTGACTATGCTTATCCGATAATAACTGTAATATTTTTTCCCATTTATCATGGTAAGCTCTGGAGTTGTAAATTTCTTCAGCGGCATGGCGGCTATTGAATTTCAGCATATCGAGAGAACACTGAGATAAACTCAGGTACTCATCCAGAGCTTTAACCAAGCTGTCAGGTTTATAAGCATCGAATATCCAACCATTACCGATTTTTTTTATAGTCCTTGCCAGTATACCGGTGCTATTTACCATAAGAGGTATCCCGGCGGCCAGATATTCGCAAAACTTCGAGCCCAGGCTGAACGGTTGCGGTTTTTGTGACATTATAAGTATATCGGCCTGACTCAGCACATTAGGAACCCATGTAAAATCTACCGGCGGTAACAAAAATACATTATCCAGATTATAATCATTAACGATCGCTCTGCATTCAGGCAAGCATTCGCCATCCCCGACAACGAATAGATCTATCGGCATTTCGCGTATTCTGCTATCGGCAAATGCTTTTATTGTTGTCTCAACATCATGCGCCATACCGATTGTGCCTAAATATAAGGCTTTTCTCCTGCCTGGATTACCGGTCAGCTTGAAAGGAATATCAAATCTAGATAATTCATCGAATTTAATCGGGTCAACGCCATGAGGTATTATATCAACCTTATTTTTATCAATACCATATTCCATCAATGCTTGATATTCGTCGTAGATAGGCACGATTATTTTATCGGCATTACCGTATAAGCTCGCGAATTTCGCTACCATCCAGCGAGCGAAAGGATTATCGATTTTACCTCTTAACTCCAGTGATCGCAAAGGTTCAAAATCATGCAGCATTAATACCTGCGGAATCTTCCTCATTATAGAAATAATCGAAACGGTCAAAGAAACGGTTAGCGGAGGAACAGAGCATATGATTATTTGTGGCTTCTCTACCAACATTAAAGCGCAGAGAGATGAGATGGCGAATGAAAAAAAACCCGCTATACGCTTGAGAGGTTGGGTGTTGGATGCCATTAGTAAGGGCAACCTGATTACTTTTACCCCATTTTCATACTGGATTTTATAATTATATCTCTTATAGCCATCATAAGGAACTCCATAAGGGTAATGAGGTATGCCGGTTACGACAGTGACCTCATGCCCCCTCAACGCCAAATCGCCGGCGAGATTATAAATATATCTGAATGGACCGCGTTCGGGTGGATAATTTTGCCTGATGAAAAGTAATCTCAATGAAAAACCTCGTTATATTATTATCTTTTGAGTAAATTTAATAAAACAGGTTTGATAATATACGAATTGTTTTTAACCATCTTTATTAAATCTAAAAACCTGTAATTCCTCATATAAGTCTCCAGATACATTTGTATCTGATATCGTCGCATAAGCTTTGCCGGTAATCCGTCCAATTCGATCGAATTAGAAAAATACTTGTCGAATTTATTCCACTCCCTGGAGGTAAACCTGTACCCCTTTTTACCGGCTAAAGCCCATCTGTATATATCGCATCCGGGATAAGCTACGATAACGGCTACCGACAACCGATGTGGATTTAGTTTAACCGCAAAATCTATAGTATTTCGTATGGAGTTCCTTGACTCTCCCGGCAATCCGATTATGAATTTAAGCCATACTTTTATACCGGCCTTCTTAGCCAGCTCAACGGCATTTGAAACCTGTTCCCGGCAAATCATTTTTCCGGATTGCCGTAAAACTTCGGGATCGCCCGATTCTACACCGTATTCGACGAATTCGAATCCCGCCCTTTTCATCAGTATCAACATATCATACGATATTTTATCAACGCGTGTTTGAGCTTTAAAAGTGATTCTTGATTTCCTGTTGTATTCGATAAGCCATTCTAATAAGCTGATGATTCTTTGTTTATTCAATCCGAAAGTTTCATCCTCGAAGTGTATTTGCTCGGGTTGAAACTCATGATCCAGCCATTCGATTTCTTCTATGACGCTCTTGATAGGCCTTTTCCTTATTTTGAAAGAGGAGTTCCTGCTGCAAAAAACGCACTTAAATGGACAACCCCGTTCGGTCAAGATAGGGTAAATTTTAGCTTTGGGGAAAAGGTCCCAAGCCGGGAAAATGCCATCGGCTAATTCACTTTTATAAACCGGCGTCTGATTCCGATTCGGGCTGAAGTCGCCGGTTCTTCCAAATAATCCGGGTATATCATTTATCTCTCTTTGCTCCTCGAGACAAGCGAGATTTTCCCTGTTGAATAACAATTCGCCATCACCGGCAAATACATAATCGAACTCCGGCGACTCTTTTATAGTCTCGATGGGAAGAGCATTAGCATGAGCGCCTCCCAGAATAGTTATTGGCTTATCCACGAACTCTTTTGCTTTGCATGCAATTGATTTAGCTTGAGGATATTCCTCGGTCAAGGCAGAGATACCTATGAATTTCGGCTTGATTTTTATTATTTCATCTATTGTCATATCAATGGAGGTATGCCCCATTTGTTTACTATCGATTACTTGTACTCCAATACCGTTTTTCCTGGCAACGGCTGCCAGGTAACCTATCCCCAGAGGGGGCACAACACTCCAGCGCTTATCTGTTTTTTTTGCTATACCTGGCCTTATAAGTAATAACTCTGTCATTATGCCTCGTTTATCTTACTAATTCCGTATTATTAAAATCTCGTTCAACCAGGGCGCATCCATATAGCCGAAAACTACGAGCTGCCCGGTCTGCAACTATTATCAGGCAATCCCACTAACATAGATTAATCCAATAATCGAGTAACAATTATTACAAAAAATACTTATTTCCAGTCTACACTTAGTAATACTTTTTGCCTGATCCTCCGAAATTGCTTATCCGAATCCTTTCTATATGTTTTTGAAAATATCATTTTCCACATCAAGTTATTTATCGATTTTAACCAGCCAACTATAAGATAATTTTTCTATCTCAAAATTATAATTTATTGAATCCAATAATTTTATTATTGTCTTTTTAACTGCGAAATTCAGCTCGATTCGATGAAGCATAAGCCAAATACACCTCAAGAACCATTGGAAAGTATATGCTCTAGGGAAATCAAGAATCAAAGTTTTCTCGGTTTTTTGTAATAAGAAAGTTAATAACATCTCCCAATTCGGGTAATAGTCTAATAATCCGATTGCCATAACTAGATCATATTTTGTTTGTTCGCAGTTTTTAAGAGAGTCAATAGTTTGGGAATCAAGATTGACTGCATAAGAATGTAATCGGTTTTCAGCCGATTCAATATTTTTAGGATTAATATCCTCTATTCTAAGTAACTCAATACCAGTTTCTAAGACTTGAGAAAGAAAATATCCATCTCCACAGCCAATATCCAAAACTCTCGAATATGAGTTTTGCATAATCATTTTTTTTACAAAGGATATTCTTTCGCGTTCTCCTGATCTGAAAAAACTGCTTATAAATCTTGATCTATTGGGGTAGCTGCTTGAAAAGTATTTAATTACTCTTTTGCACTTTTGATTATAATAAATATTATCATTAAAGCGGTTAAATCTACTAATAATCATAATAATCTTTCTCCATATACAACATTTTTATACAATTCTGAAATACTATCTTAATACACCACACATTCTATTATAGCAGAAAAATTAACAATAATATACTCCGTAATAAGAAACGATTTAGAGTGAAAGATAGAAAGCTGATTAAGCTATTAAAGTAAACTACTACAGACCACAGCTGTGGCTTTTATCCTGAAGGCTTAAGCCGTTGATATCATCCTGAACTTAATTCAGGATCCAGGGATTAGGAAAGGGCGGTACTGGTTTACCCCCTCCGAGGTAAGGAAAGATATAGGATAGTGACGCTATTGAGAGAATCAGTCCTCGCGGTGGATAACTATACTTTTCTACAAATGCTTCGCTTTAAACGTACGCACCGGGTAAACCGGTGGTTTTCAGGATCAATAAAAAAATGCGCCTTATAGGGATCGAACCTATGACCCGCTGATTAAGAGTCAGCTGCTCTACCTAGCTGAGCTAAAGGCGCATAAAAACCACTGTATTTTTCAATAACAGCAGAAATCAATAATATACGGTTATTATCCGGAAATCAAGCCTAAACTAATCATTTTTTAATATTTTGAATGATACTGATATAATTATTATAAATATACAAGATACTCTGAAAATCAATACTCGATATACTTCTAAAAGTAATTTTAAAAAATTCGGTTAATATTTCAGCTCGGCGTATCCAACTAATGAATATTAAAAAATGTATAATCAGTTTAATTTCATGATAACAACAGCAAATCCAACGAGCTGTTCAAAAATTGAATAGTTGAGCTGTTTAATTATTGAACAGACTGTGCAATGAAATGAATACTATCCAAACAATGAGATTAGTCTCAATAAAATAGCATTTGCGGCTCTATCATTAAGGCCTTATTGCATAATACATTAGAAACATATGTCAGGGCGTTGCAGTTAAATATTGAGAAGGCCCGTATTTTGCCAGTATAATAGGGGTTGAGATGGGATGATTACTTAAAAAAGAGGGATGCAATGAGAGAAAAAACTTTATTAATTGGGCTAATTGTGATATTGGCGGCCCCCATAATTTTCGCCGAGTGGACGCCATATACACAGTTAAATAGCCCCCTCGAAACGAATTACATATCAAGTATAAATGTCAGTCCTGATGGCAGAGTACTAATTGGTAGTAACGGTCGAGGATTATATACGATCGATAGTACCGGCTGGGATGCGTTCAATGAGGACTCAACCAGCGTATACATAAATTACGCAAACTCTGCAGAATTTTGCGGAGATTCGCTATTTATAGGTTCCGCCTCGGGCAACCTCGATACACAGCCTATAGGCGAGGGTTTATCGTACATGACTTTAAGCGACTCGCTCTGGGCGGAGGCTAATGATGGTCTTCAAATTAACCAGATTATCACCGGAATAGCCGGTACCCCGGAGGGTCGAATAGTATCGACTTATGGCGGGGGTATATCTCTTTTTACCGATGATGGCTGGATACGATACCAGAAAGATTTCCGGACCGAATTTACATATGCCGATTCACAGCAACAGGTATTCAAGGTCGACCCAGGTACTTATATTCCCTCCGACTATATAAAGAGTATCGATTATGACGCTAACTACAACATACTCTGGATAGGAACGCTAAACGGTGGCGCGGTTTCTTACGACGGTAACGATTGGGTTACGTTTAATATCGAAAATAGCGGGCTGCCATCCAATAGAATACAGACAATCGAAACCGATCCTGTTTCCGGCACCGTATATTTTGGCACGTTCGGATTCGGTCTGGCGGCTAAGTCAGATGATAAATGGCATGTCTACAATACCTCGAACTCATCATTGCTTTCCGACTATATTTATTCGTTGGCCACCCGCCCGGACTCAAACCATCTCTGGATAGGCACCAACTATGCGATTAATGTTCTTCAGGCTGACAGCAATTGGCAGGCCTACTTACCTCCTGATTCGGGATTAGTCTGGGGCGACTATTATTCCGATATTGCATTCGATTCCTCCGGCAATGTCTGGGTTTCCACTTTCGGAGGCGGCATAGCCTCCCGTCAGGTAGCGATCGAACAAGAACCCGAGCCGGAGTATGATTCACTTTTCGTGGATGTTCAAAAACTGAAAATATTCTTGCGCGAACCCCGTCGGAATAACGTTGTTTGGCTAAGAAGCAATCTGGAACCGGAGGTTGACCTGGTTAATTCTGATACCGTGTCGGCCATATTAACCTCGGATAACGGCGAGGTTTACTCCTGGATGACTCATTTCGAGGATTTCATTTGTATTTGGGATTGGGGTAACAGATCTATCTACGCAACTTATGTGGATGGCTCGACGATGGTGCTAACTTATCAACATAACCGGGATAGAATCAAACTCTACCTGCTCGACTGGCAGCCATCAGTGGCCGAGGACAACATTACCAACATCCTCGAATTACGCGTACAACTCGGCGATTATGTCGGTTACAGCGATATATATATGGGACAAGCCGATCCGTCTCAGGACCCGGATGCCGACTCGCTCGATTACGATCCTGAGGATGTGCTTCTATCCTCGGACTATTACCCGTTTAGCGTGGATGTCGATGACAATCCGGAGACTCCTTCCATGATTAGTCTGCCGGTGAATTATCCTAATCCGTTTAACCCGTACACGACGATATCGTTCGGTATAGACAGGCCTGCGAATGTCAACCTTACCGTATACGATGTTTTAGGCAGGGCGGTGACCGAGAAGCAAGCTTACCTCGATGCCGGTAATCACAGCATACAATGGAATGGCAGCGATAAAGCCTCAGGAGTATATTATTATGTCATTCGTTTCGAGGATGAGATTTTAAAAGGCAATATGACCCTTCTGAAATAACTATCGCATACGAGGAACCATCGCGGTTTCTTTAATAGATCAGGGGTGAGAAAAAAAGGGTTTCGGAGACGGAGCCCTTTTTGAATTACGCCATGTTTTTAATCCTCAGTATGAAAAATAACAAAAGCTCATTAACACTAGTGTCCCATATTTCTCCGGGAATCGTTTAACTCCTCCGGGAATCGTTTTGATAAAAATTATTCTTCGATAAAATCATATAGTCAGCGTGTCGGGATGGAAGGTACGATATCCTGAGGCGTACCTTAACCAAATGCCGGAAACCAGCGGTCCATTAAGTTAAAGCGAATAAAGCGGTCGTATATGAACGAGTGTCGGTATTACCAAACACGAATAGTGATGACGGATTTCCCTTCGACCGAGATCAGCAATCGAATCGAATAACTATTAACTTTTCTTATAAAACTTTTTCTGATCGATATTGCGCGATTTTAAATATTTCAGTTGGAGTTTTTTTGCCTCACCCGAATTATTCATCTGCTTGACCTGGTCGAATATCTGCTGCCTGAGTTTGAAAGCCCTATCCTTGATTTTCGGCGGCGGCGCCAGAAGAGAGTAAAGAGCCAGGCAGATACCTGTCGCGGCTTCCTCCGGATATACGCCATACCACCAGGGTTTGCATGATGACCAGAAGAAACTGCATGACGGTGCAGCGGCCCCCAGCATATCGCGAGCCCGGTTATGCAGGATATCTCCGGATTGACCGGCGTTCTTTATCTCGGTGAATGCCAGCTTATACAGCTCCCACAGGGCTTTGTGTATTTTATTGTTCGGGTCTTTCCAGGTATAATGGACATTGCGCTTGCGAACCTCATCAGGCATGCTCGTCCAATCCGATTGTAGCGCTTTACAATATTCTTTCTTGCGAACATGATTGAGGAGTTTCGAGACCGTAACCGATGTCAAGCGGGTATCGCGGTATAGCAGGCGAAGTAACGTTTGCCCGCCTTTATGGTGATGCCCGAAATGCTCGACATCATTGGCAGTAAACACGTACTTGCGATGTCCTCCGGATATTTTGCCGATAAAGTCATTGGTGTTTTTTACCTGTTCACGGGCAAAAATACTACCGGCAATCGCCTCCGATAACGCCCGGTGACGAGGAACCAGCACCAAGCCGCCGGCGCCTTTGTCCATATACAAGCGATCGTACTGGATTTTATTTAAACTACCATCGATAGTAATTTCATCCACCGGCATCCAACGACATCCATAACGCGCGGCATATTTGCCTATATTAGTGGTATACGCCATCTCCGGCGAATACAGGCCTTTAGGATTGAAATTGAGGCCGAAGTATTTTTTGCAGATTTTAATATGTTGCAATATCTGCCGGTCAGCCTCCTCCTCGTGTATATACGGCAAAAACGGATGAAACCGGGGCGTAATCATGAACTCAATCTGTCCCTTATCGGCCAGGTCTTTCATGCGACTGACTATTTTGCCGAATCCCGTCTTAATCAACAACTCTATAAGGCATGCCTGAATATTGATAGTGGCCTTGGCCGAGGGCAATTGTTCGAATATCCTTAGCACGGGATGATAAGATTCGTTTACCACTCGCTCGAGAATGGCCCTGTCCTGATCGGGCGGCTGGTAAAAATGAAGCAGATTAGCCCAGTACAGCTTTCGCTTACCCCTGTGATTATTTCGTCTTTTTTCCATGAGGTTCAAGATAATGACTATTTAGCTTAAAAGTCAAGTTAGCAAATATTTTAATCACTAAATAAAATCAACTCTAAACTGCTCGAAGTAAACTACCGCCGGCCGCAGGGTTGGTGGCTTTTATCCTGCCGGCTTAAGCCGGCTGTGTCATCCTGAACTTGATTCAGGATCCAGGGGTGGGGAAGGGCTGTACTGGTTACAAAACTCCGATTTTGTAACCCGCCGTATTCTAAAAACTTCGTTCTGTCTCCCCTATATATAAGCTAACTAAAGAGAAATAGAGTCTAGTGTTATAAAAAGAAAAGGCCATACTGGATTACATACTCCGGGGTTGTTGAAAAAGCCATTTGCATGAGTCGCTGGGTGGACGAAGTCCTTTGTTCATCCTTTCCCGGCGACATGCCGCATGAAATCAGGTGTCAGGAATGGATTCCTGACACCACCGTCATCCAACAAGTACTTTTTCAACAAGCTCCTCCGAGGTAAGGACAGATATAGGATAGTGACAATATTGAGAGAATCAGTCGTAGCTGTTGATAATACAATTTTCTGCAAATGCTTCGCCTCAAACTAACACACTGGATAAACCGGTGGTTTTTAGGATCAAAAAACAGGGACGTTCGGTTGAACGACCCTGCTAACAATAACTTATTAGTTTTTCTAGATTAATCCGCAGGCACTATTTTATAAACGTCATCCGTTTGCAAATTTTCTCATCATCGGTTATCAGACGGTAGAAATATACGCCGGTGGCTACATTAGCCCCGCTATTATCCGTGCCATCCCAAACTATACTAACCGAGCCATAGTCCTCACTATAGTGATCATACAGGGTTTTAACCAGCCTGCCGGTGATATCGAACACCTCAAGCCTAACGTGTTCGGCTGGATCGAGGTTCAAATTGAAAGTGGTCGAAGCGTTAAACGGATTTGGATAATTCTGGCTAATTTTATATGTTCTCGGAGGCAGAATCGCATGATCTCCCCCGGCGCCTACAGTTGCCAGGTTGACTTTATAAACGCCATTTGCGGTACCCGCCAGAAGGTAATTATCAGGGGTGATCGCCAGGCTGTGAACATTCAGGTTAGCTAAATCGGAGTTAATCGGATAAAACGATACCGCATAATCCTCTGATTTTAATACACCGCCACCGGCAGCGGAGCCGATATAAAGCTCTCCGGGAATCGACGAGTTGCAGGCTATAGGAGTGATATCGGATTCCGATAATTCCGTAAATGACCAACTTACTCCGCCGTTATAGGAAACAGCTACGGATTGGCTACAGCTAACATACAACGTTTCTGAAGCGCTGGGCTCATAAGCGATGCGATTAGGAAAATGACCTTGTTCGTTAAACGCGCCTGTCATTACGCTCCAGGTATTGGCGAAATTATCGGTGTGAACCAGGAAATTAGTGCCCGCGGCGTAAGCCTCCAGACCGTTCCTGCCATCCCCCATAACATCGCTGATATCAGTGGCCGGTAAACCATTATTAGCCGTAGCGAAAGTCGAGCCGTAATTCTCGGATTTCAAAATGCCGTTATCGAAACAAAAATACATCAAACCGGGATTTGCCATATCGAAACCGAATTGACGGGGGTCAACATAGTAACCGATTACCGACCAGCCTATACCGCCATTCTCCGAGATATAGATACCATCACTGTAAGAACCGCCGCCGGCCAGACATAATATCGAATCGGTTGCCAGAGGCGCCCAGGCGACATCGGGGAACAACAGGTTCGCTGCTATTTTCATCGACCAGAGACTTCCGCTATTGGAGGTTAAATATAGACCGGTCTCTGTGCCGGCCAATATGCGCTCACTATCATCAGGATCGACTGCTAATGAGATAACCGTGCTGCCACCCAAACCGATATGTTCCCACTCGAATGCCATCACGTATTGGCTCGCAATAAAGATAACAATGGCAATCAGGATAAATTTCAAAGAATTCATACTATTATACCTCCGATCAAGAAAGCCAGACTATATGTTTCTCAATCCTCAATTACTCCGGCTATAATATAACAAGAATTCGCTTTTAATCAAAGAGCTTTATTCGCTGTTCCAGGATCGATCCAGGTTTTCCCGAAATGCTATCATTTCCAGGCTTTTACGTCGGCGACGTTCATTGTTCGAGAACACGTATCCATCCAGGGAAATTTCTGCCTCATGCTTATAATGTCCCAGACAAACCAGGCCGAAAACCTCGTATTGAGACGGTATCCCGAGTTCCTTCCTGACATCCTCTTTGCTGAAAGCGCCTATCCAGACAGCCCCCAGGCCAAGCCCGTGAGACATAAGCAAGATGTTCTGGGTAGCCGCGGCGCAATCCTGGATGTACCACTCGCTGGTCGGGCCGTAGCGCTTACGGCTATCCTCCGGCGCCGAAAGAACCACGATGATCGTAGGAGCATTCATCACCCACGGTTGATGAAAGAACGGGTCGAATTTCTTTATCTTCTTGCGGTTGGTTACCACGATAAACCGCCAGGGTTGGCAATTACCAGCCGAGGGCGCCCACCTGGCCGCCTCGAGTATTTTATCGAGATGTTCTTTGTCGACAGGTTTATCGAGGAATTTTCGTATAGACCGTCGGGATTTAATAAAATCAAGAATATCCATATATTCACCGGATTGTGGTTTTATTCTCAACTGCCATAAAAATCAACAAAAAAATACCATATCGAGTTTCAAATGCGTATAATATAGATGATATAAAATATGGGCAAAACGGAGAGAATACATTGGGATTTATTCATTTTATCCTAAAAGCGCGTATTATTCCCGTAAAAGTCCCGAAAGGGATGCTTTACCGTACGGGAACCTCGCAATCAACGGAAGTTAAGCCCAAATAAATCGACTAATCTCCTAATCTCGAATAAACTCTGGAGGAATGATGGCATCAGAAAAAGGCGATCTGGCAGCAGTTGAACGGTTAAATGATGGTTTCAGTCGCATAAAAAAAGAACTGGGCAAAGTAATTGTCGGGCAGGATAGAGTAATAGAGGAACTTCTGATAGCGATACTCGCTCGCGGTCACTGCCTTCTGGTAGGCGTACCCGGCCTGGCTAAAACCCTGATGATATCCTCGCTTTCAAAAACGCTCGACCTGGATTTCTCCCGCATACAGTTCACCCCCGATCTCATGCCCTCCGATATCACCGGCACCGAGATAATTGAGGAGAACAAAACCACCGGTTCACGCGAGTTTAAATTCGTGCGCGGCCCCGTGTTCGCCAATATCGTGTTAGCTGATGAGATAAACCGTACCCCGCCTAAAACCCAGGCAGCGCTTCTTCAGGCTATGCAGGAGCACGAGGTGACAGCCGGATCGAACACGTTCAAGCTGGAGGAGCCGTTTTTCGTACTGGCAACCCAGAATCCGATCGAGCTGGAGGGTACCTATCCCCTGCCCGAGGCGCAGCTTGACCGTTTCATGTTCAATATTTATGTCGACTACCCCTCGCAGGAGGAGGAAAACGAGATCGTGCGTACTACCACCTCGGCCTACACCTCCGAGGTCGATGTGATCATGAAAGCCGAGGAGATCGTAACATTGCAGGACCTGGTACGCCGCGTGCCGGTATCCGATCATGTAATAGCTTATGCGGTAAAACTGGCTCGTGCCACCCGTATCGGCGAGGGCTCCGAAGCTCCCGATTACGTGCAGAAATGGGTAAGCTGGGGAGCAGGCCCGCGTGCCTCGCAGTACCTGATATTAGGCGCCAAGACCCGAGCCATTCTCCAGGGCCGTACTACCCCCTCGATAGAGGATGTGCAGGCGGTCGCCCGCCCGGTGCTTCGTCATCGCATAGTGACCTCATTCGCCGCCGAGGCCGAAAGCGTAACCTCGCTGGATATCGTGGATAAGCTGCTGGCGGATGTGAAGGAATGATTAAATACTTGCCAATTTAGGCCGAAAACTGTATTATGTAATTGTAGATTTTCAAAGGTTGAAATATGGTAGAAAAATTAAAGAATCCTCCGTTAGAAGAAGTTGTATGTAGTTTTGTTTTTAATGATTCTTGTGAGGATTTAACATTTTACGGATTACTGCACGAAAAAATTAAAAAGCTATTCCCGCAAAAAACTAAAACCGTTTTCAATGATTTTATATATGAAGAAATTGATAGCAAAGTTATCCCTAAACCTATTGAAATTAACATCCAACAATTTCTAAATAATACAAACAATACTTATTTAGATGTTGGCAGTAATCAGATTTCAATTCACCAAAAAAAACCATATAGCAATTGGAATGATTTCTCACCAATCATTAATACTGCTTTTAAGCATTATATTGAAATTACTGAGTTAAAAGAATTAAGCCGTATTAAATTAGAATACAAGAATCATATTTATTTTGAACAAGATGTTTTAGACATGGAAGACTACTTTCATTTTAGGCCGGAATTTACATCTGAACTTGGATCAGCAGCTGGGCCAATGATAGCAGGTGCATCATTTCCCAAAAACAGCGATAATGATTTTTTAAGAATAACCTTATTTTCAAAAGAGCCACCTAGGGATAAAAAGCATTTTATATCCCTTCATCTTGAATACTTTTCGGTAAATCCTGAATCTATTTCCATCGATTCTACGACGAAATGGCTAGATATAGCTCATGACCATTTAAACAAAGCATTTGGATTATGTATAGCAGAAAAATTACTTCAGGAGTTTAACTAATAATGGGAACACACTTAACCGTAGGTGATTTTACCAATCCTCCATATAACGAGGATTTGCTAACTTTTACCAAGCTAAGCAAAGACGTTCAAGTTAAGCGTTCTCCAAGAATTTCTATTACTCCATCGTCATGCGAAGCTATAGCAAATTCTGTTTTCCTTCTCAGGAATTCTCATATTAATTCTAATCAAGAAATACTACCTCGTATTAATGGAAACGTACAAGTTATTAATCCTTTTAGCATTGATGACATTGTTGAAAATAGAAGTACAGTAAATGTAAGGAATTTTAGTTGGGCTTATAATTTCGGGAAACATCTTTTTGATAATATGGGGATTTCATTTTCTACTAACTTAGACTTAAATTGGTACTGTGTTCTTAAAAAGGCACATGAACAATATTCTATTGCTGATATTTATCTTAAATACAATTTCACAAATAACAAATCTTTGTTGAAGTTTTTAAAAGAAAATTCACATTACCTAGAGATACTTAATGATATACATACAAACGCTTCATATTATTTTAACAATGAAATTAGTTTAACTATAGAATTACTCGAAGATTTCGAAGAGCCTGAACCACCCAAGTTAAGAATTGTAATTTCAACTAATTTTGATTTATTGGAATCTCATAAAAGATTAAAGAAGTTTAAACTGGATTGGTTTTTGGAGTATTACGATCCTTTGGATGTAAGAATCGTTTTTAGTGTGGCTATTCAATGAGTTATGATTGGAATAATTATTTCAGAATCGCTACCTGCTTAAAGAATAATAGCGCAATTGATATTTCTTTAGAGGAAACGAGGTATAGATGTGCTATTAGCCGGTTTTATTATTCATTACATAATCTTATTAAAATTGAATTAGATAAGAAACTCCAAAAAGACTTATCGATTTATAGTAGAGCATTAAAAGGCAGTCATAGGTTGATTATTGATTTACTCTATTCATCTAATAGCAAGAATGTAAGGTATATTGGCGCAGGTTTGGAAGAATTGAAAGAAATGAGAGAAGATTCTGATTATAGAATGTCTAATTTTGAGAAAATTGATAATGGTTTTAAAACAGCTGCAGATTCGGCATTTATTATAGCTAATGATCTATTAAATACAATCAATATCATTTCTGATCCTTCAAATAATATTGATAATTCTATGCTTACTTGAATGGCCTTCTATATCCGACAAACAATATTTCAATCATTTATTAGATTGAGAACACCAAAACGCAACAACCAACCGCCATCTACCGTAACCTGAGTACGAAGGTGTAAAGATGATTAACAAAATCACGATTATATACCTCTTACTTATACCCTTAATCTTTTCAATCGGCTATTGCCAGTTAACGGAGGAGAATGAGATGCCGCAAGCTCCGCAGAAAAAACCGCTGGTGTTCGCCTCGTTTGCCGAGGATGAAGAACAACTCGATCACATATACTATCTCGCCGAAAGCATCCGTGAGTTTGGCGGTAAAGCTAAAAACGCGCCGATATGGCTGTACTTAGCCGACTATAACAATCTCGATCTGGAGCAAACCCGGGAGCGTTTCAAATCGCTGAATGTTGAAGTGTTCTCGAGCTCCGCTCCTGATGAGGCGCTGAAATTCTATTTCGCCGGTAAGGTGTTCGCCTCCGGTTTATGCGAGAAGCGAGCCGAGAATGAGTACGACTACCTGGTGTGGATGGATGATGATACCATCGTGCTGCAGGAACCGACAGAGTTTTTACTCGATCCGAATATCAGTTTCGCTTATCGACCTGTCATGCATAACCGCTCCGGTACGCTTTACGGCAAGCCGCCCAATCCGTTCTGGGCCAGGATTTACGAGGTGCTCGATATCAAATCCGAGTCGCTTTTCGAGATGACTACGCCCGCCGACCAGCAGAAGGTCAACGCTTATTTCAACGCCGGTTTACTCGTAGTTCGACCGCAAAAGGGCATTCTTCAAAAATGGAGCGAGGATTTCGAAAAGCTCTATACAGATTCAACTCTGGTCAGGATGTGCCAGGAGGATATCACCAACAAGATATTCATTCATCAGACAGCTTTAGTTGGCGCGGCGCTTAATACTCTCTCGCGCTCTGAGATGATCGAGTTGGATGAGGAATACAACTACCCGTTGTTTTTCGAGCAGATGTTCGGTGCAAATCGCGAGTTCGGTTCTATCGAGGGTATCAAGACTCTTCGCTACGATATCTACTTCCGCGATCCCGATCCCGAGTGGGACAAGAAAATAAAGGGGCCTGAGAAACAGGTCGAGTGGTTGAAAGAGAGATTAGGGAAATAGACAAAGGGCGTATCGTTTGATACGCCCTTTGTCATTTTATTGCTGTTGCAGAATGCTCTACTAAAATTCAACGGATTGCCTCGTCCGTCCGCTGCGGCGAACTTCCTCGCGATGACAGGTGAGATCAAACACAAAGTTTATTTATGATCCTTCTCCTTATGATGTTCCTGCATCTTCGCTTTATTCATCTCACCGGTCTCGTTCATCTTTGATATCAAAGCCAGCTCTTTGTTGGTGCGGTCAACAGCGGCATGAATCTCGGCGACCACCTCGGGATTGCTTGACCACAAAAGCGAGATTATCATGTCACCTGACTCTACCACATCCCACTCGGCGCCATGAGCATATATCGAGCTGTAGGCATCGCACATACCGCAGGTTTTTACTTCCTCTCCGGCCATCTCTTTACTGGCAACATCCTGCATTTTACCCATGGCGCGCTTGAAAGCTGGAATGTATTCAGGATCGATAACCGTTATCGTAACCGCGCCGTTTTTCACATTGTGATGCTCCCATTTCGATATATGCTCCATCAATCCTTTCTCATCGAGAAAGTTTTTGCAATAGTCGCAATTAGCTCTATCGAACCAGGATTTGCCAGCCGCGAAAATAACGGCAGTTGAAATTACCAGCACCACTACTACCAGGATAGCTGCTTTCGTTTTCATATTGTTCTCCCTATTGAATTTTAATACCCAAACTCATACGAACAATACAAAATATTACTCGAAAGCTCAAGATTTAATTGCATTAAAATACTCAGGATCATTATATTGAGCTAAAGGGATAATATAAGAAGGGATATTTTATGAACACTATTAAAACACTATCGAAATCAATCATTTTTATTTTAGCTATTTCTGCCGCATGTTTTGCCCAGGGGCAGTTTTTAGATACCGGTAAAGCGGGCTATGGCTTTTCAGGAGGTATTGGCAAGCAGGAGGGCGCCGAATCATTCGCGTTTGATTTCAGCGCATCGCTTCAATCGTATTTCGATTTCGGGTTAGGAGCCAGTAGAAACAAATCCACTGCCTCAAGGAAATATACCACCTTTTTCGGCCCGTCAGCTATGCTGCATCCACTCAAGCAGAAAGGATCTATTCCTATAGGTATTTCACTGGGTGCTTCTTTTAATATTAATCTCCTTAGTGAAACGAATTCACACCGATATACTATTATCACTTATAGTTGTTTCGCTCACAGAAAAATAGATATAAACAATAGAATCTCCTGCTATCCATCTATAGGTTATTCTTTAGCGAATATTACGAAAGATATATCCGATAACCGAACTAAAAAGTATGATGATAGCTGTTTCCTTACTGGAATTGACTTCAGGATAAGAGAAGCATCGGCTTTTGCGTTAGTTATCGGTTTCGGAGCATCATTTAGCGATGAACCGACTGTTTTCGCATTAAGTATAGGAGTGGTGATAGAGAAAATCCCGCCTAAGATATCATCCGATCTTTAGCATTGCATAAGTATCGAAAAAATCATATCATCCCGCCATGGCAGCATCAATATTTTTACTGTTAGCGGTGATAATCTGGGGCTGGAACTTCGTCGCCTCGAAAATCGTATTAGAGCATGTCTCGCCTATAAACCTGATGGGTTTCCGGCTGCTAATCGGTCTTCCCCTGATGTACACCCTGATAAGATGGCGAGGAAAGAAATTCGATTTCAAGGGACATCGACGCGGATTAATTTTAGGCTCGATATTTATCACCGCTCATTTTGCTATACAGTTTACCGGCATAAAATACACCTCGGCCACAAACACGGGCTGGCTTATCGGTGCGGTGCCACTGGTAACAGCTGTGCTGGCTTATTTCATATTGAAAGAGCGTATCACCCGGTATGCAGCTATCGGTATTATAATCGCTACGGCCGGTATAGTATTGCTCATATCTAAAGGCGATATCACCGATCTCAACTGGCTGTCCTCGGTCGGCGACTGGCTGGTGCTCGGCTCGTGTTTCACCTGGGGATTCTACACGGTATTCACCCGTGATCTCTCACGCGACTGCGATCCGCTCATCACGACATTCACGGTTTTAATCACGCCAACGATAATCGGTACGGCCTTTATCATATTTACATTTGATACCTCGGTAATCAAACAATTCACTATCGAGGTTGTGATAGCGTTTTTATACCTGGGGATATTCGGCACGGCTTTAGCTCACTGGTTCTGGCAGGAGGGTGTCGCTCGTCTGGGAGCGGCCCGCGCGGGGATATTCCTGTATCTCGAGCCAATAGCAACAACCATGCTAGCTGTGCCATACCTCAATGAATCGTTCGGAATATATTCAGCAACAGGTGGGGCGATGGTGCTTTCAGGCGTGTGGATTGCGCAATGGAAGGTTTATCGTAAGCCGCAATAAGTTCTAACTTGTATTATCCTCCGGCATTGGTATATTATCTATATGGGATTTTTATCGAACCTTTTCAGCCGTGAGCCCAAACCCGGCAAACCGATCGAGATAGGGGATGAGGATTTCGAGCAATTGGTACTTGCCTCCGATACCCCGGCGGTAGTCAGCTTCTTCAACTCATCATGCCCGCATTGCCAGGTAATGACCGGACTTCTGAACGAGTTGGGGCCGGAATACGCCGGGAAAGTGAACGTGTTCAGACTAAACGCCAACAACAACCCCGAAACGGCTCGTATGTATCAAATCAGAAGCGTACCTGCTAGCGTGTTTTTCAAGAACCATCGCCCGCGAGATATACAAGTCGGTTTGGTTGCATTAAATCCGCTCAGAGAGAAATTCGAACAGCTAGTTAATTAGATAAAAGTATTTTCGATTTTCTTACAACTCCATATATCAATAACCAGCAGCCGCACCCTGTGATCTACTATCGGTACCGCCGAATATCAAGCCGCTTTCCTGATCCACCCAGATACATTGCGCCGAGGACCAATGCCCCGATTGATATACCTGATGACCTTTAGCTATCAGGTTGGTTATCACATCCGAGGCAAGCTCCGGCTCGACGAAAACGACGTCCGGTTTCCACTGATGATGCACCCTGGGAGCATCCACGGCCTGTTGTATATCCATATCGAACTCGACAACGTTGAGAAACGCCTGCAGCACGGTTGTGATGATTCGCGGTCCGCCCGGCGAGCCGAATACGCCTGCTGGTTTACCATCTTTCAATACGATAGTAGGAGTCATGGAGGACAACGGCCGCTTGCCCGGTTGAATCGAGTTAGCCTCGGAACCTACCAGCCCGTAGAAATTAGGCACGCCCGGCTGGGAGGAGAAATCATCCATCTGGTTGTTTAATAGCAGCCCCCAACCCGGAAGCACGACTCCCGAGCCGAAACTGGTGTTTATCGTAGCGGTCATCGCCACCATATTGCCGTCGGAATCGATAATGGAGAAATGCGTTGTCTGATCGCTTTCGTAACCCGGTACCGTTCCCGGCCCGGATATATTCGAGGCCATATAAGGAGTCATCGTGTTTCGATGGTTTTCGAGATAAACGGAATCGAGCAATCCCTCAACCGGTACATCCACGAAATCCGGATCTCCCAGGTAATAGGCTCTGTCGGCAAAAGCGCGTTTCATCGTCTCGGCTAAAATATGCACGGTCTCCGAGGAACCGGCTCCCCAGTAGCTGAGATTGAAAGGCTCCAGCATCTCGAGCATCTGGATAACATGCACGCCTCCGGAGGATGGCGGCGGCATCGAGTAGATATCGTATCCCCGGAACTCTCCGTGAACGGGCTCACGCATCACGGGTTGATACCTGGCGAAATCATCCTCGCGAATGTAACCATCATTGCGCTTAACGAAATTCGCGAAATCCTCGGTGAATTTGCTGTCGTAAAACCAGCCCGCGCCGCTATCGGCCAGAATTGTCAGAAAATTGGCCAGGTCTTTCTGCACCAATCTATCGTTTAGGCCAAAGGGTAAGCTATCGTTTTCCGGGAAGAACACCTTTCGGGTCGACTCGAATAGCGCCAGTTTGTCTTTCAAATACATTAAACGTTCGGCATAAGTTAAAGTCAGAGGAAAACCGGTATCGGCTAACGCTATTGCGGGCTCGAACAACTCCCGCCAGGGTTTACTTCCCCAGCGTTCGTATATCATCCGAAGAGCCGCCGGTTCGCCCGGTACGCCCGAGGCCGTGACTCCCGTAGTCGACTGCCCCTCTTTAATCGTACCGTCTTTATTGACATACATATCGCGATGTGCTTTCGCGGGGGCCTCCTCGCGACCGTCTATGACATACACTTTTTCATCTTCCGCCCGGTACACCAGTATGAAACATCCACCACCCATCCCCGAGCTGTAGCCCTCAGTTACATTCAAGGCGGCTGCGACTGCTATTGCGGCATCGATGGCATTACCGCCATCACTGAGAATACCCGCGCCAACTTCAGCGGCGTTTTTTTCTGCCGCTACCACCATACCGTTTTCGCTAACCTGCGGTCTGGGAGAGGCCGAATACACCGCAACGGTAATCATAAAAATCGCTATTAAAATAATACTGGCTATTTTTCGCATTTTTCCTCCGGATCAGATCGATTCATGTTTCACATATGATAATAAGAAAACCCATACGATATCAACACAAAAGCCATCCCGTGCTCGGGATGGCATACAAATCAATAATATGAATCGCTATCTAATTATTTTCAGCGCCCTGCTCTATCCAGGTGCGAATAGTTTCGATCTGCTGAGAAGACAGCGCCGACTGGCCGAGCGGCATTCTCTGGCCGACCGTCCCCTCGATACGGCTGACAAGTAAACTGTTATTGGAATTTCCCGGTGTGATTACGCTGCCGGAACCACCACCCTGCATCAGAAGCGTATAGCTGTCCAGCCTCAGTCCTCCGCTGTTATCTCCATTCAAGTGGCAACCAGAGTTAGCACAACGAGCATTAAATATCGGCTGCACTGATGAGGTATAGGAAATAACCACCGCCGGTGTGGTGATATCGACTATGACTCCCAGCGTATCCGCCAGAAAGTCATCCGAGGCTATCACCGTGAACGAGGTATCGGAAGCGTTACCGGCGACTGTCCCGGAGATCACGTTAGCGGAGGTATCGAGCCAACTCGGAATATTCTCGAAATGCAATACTGGCGTGGTGCCGTCCGGGTCGCCGGCAGTAGCGGTATACGAAAATGATGAGTCGATATAAGCTTCCACTAATGAAGCCGAGGTGATTTCGGGCGCCCTGTTCTCCGGGTCGCTGCCTTTATCGGAGCAGGCCATCATAAGTATGATTGCGCCTAGCGCGACTACACCGATATTGAAATGATATTTCGTATTCATTATTTACTCCTATGATAAAAGTCTACTCCAAATTTCAGTTATCTGTTTGCTAACACAAAGTTAGGGAAATCTTCAAACACCCAATTATTTTTCAAGGTGTCATAGATTATTCCCAGTAATTTTCTGGCTGTGGCAATGATAGCCTTACCGCTGCCACGACGGTTTTTTATACGATTGTAATATTTACTCAAGTAATGGTTATATCGTATGGCAACAAGCGTACACTGCACCAGTGTAGTCCGACCAATCTTAGAACCACGCTTGGTAATCCGACCATGATGCTGAATCTCGTTTGAATTGGAAACTCGCGGCACTACGCCAAAATATGAGGCCAATTTATCTTTGTCCGAAAAATCAGCAACATCACCAATTACCGAAAGCAACACTGTAGCTGATTTGCTGCCGATTCCTTTGATGCTGGTCAGGTTCTTATGCCCGTTCAACTTGCGACCCTGATCCTCTATCTGTTTGTCCAGCTTTTTTATCCCCTCATTCAAACTGCGAATCTGATCAACCAATACCTCAAGCTCAACAGAAACAACCTCATCAAAATTCATCTTTAGAACCCGCTCCAAACTCTTGTTGCTGGAGTAGGCCTCCTTTTTACTCTTGATACCATGATGATTGAGTATGTTGTGTATTTTATTCTTCAAAGCTGTACGTAACTTGACCAGCTTGTCCCGTGTCCCAACAAGTGAACTGATCTGCGCTTTATCTTTCGTCTTTAATCGGGCTTTCGGCAACATGTCTTTGCTCATAAAATAGGCTAAGTTCCTGGCATCGTTTTCATCCGTCTTACTGACTGATGATTTGATTATCTCAAATTTGTTCGGATCGACGACAACAACTCGCTTGACCAAATGCGATATCTCATCAACGAAATAACGAGTGTTGCCAGTGGCCTCAACCGCTACACAATCCGTCTTTTTTAATCCTCGTTTAAATTCCTTTAGATCCTTTAGCCGATACTCCTTGATCCTCTCCCGACCACCGGCTGTCAGGCAACACACGGTCAAACTGTTTGTGTGAAGGTCTACTCCTAAGTACCTCATCTTCTTGCTCCATTCTATGGTTATCACTGGAGCAGACTCTCTGTCGGCGCCTACCAAACTCCTATTCAAGGTCTTTGCCTTATGGTGGCAATTCGGTTACAGGTCTGATTAATCTCCTTTACGAGGTCTGGCCTCAAGCATTCAGTTCAGCCTATAACCTATCCGCTCCAGTTAGAAATTCATTACCGAAGCTCTAACACCAACAGAATAGATTAGCAAGATGCTTTTATCGTACCATCTCCTTTAAAAGAAGAAATGCATCTGCGTGTTGAATAATATATATTTATCATCACTGGCGAAATCATCCTCATAATACCAGAGATTCGGCTGTATTTCCAAGAAACCATAGGGGAAATACTCGATTCCGATACCATAACGATTAACTCGCCCGGTAACCAGGTCAATATCCGGATCGTAAAAATCGTAACCGGCATTCAACCATATCCCCTGCCTGAGTTTGAAACTTAATTTGTTGGTGGTAGCCTCCCGGGTAGGCTTGCCGATAACGTTCTCATCCTTCAACCAATCGATTTCTCCCATGTAGATAAGCTTGCCTTGAAGCAGATTGATATACCCGAAAGGACCGAACATCGTAACATCGCCGCTATCATGATTATTTATCCAATAAGATCCACCGATTCCGAAACCGATACCGGCTATCTTATGACGGAATGAAACTCGTGATGACAGCGCTTTGCTGTTCTCGTTATCGAAAGTACCACTGGTTCCGTTATACAAACCTACGTTAATCGAAAATTTGTGCGGGAATAATCCCAGTTCGAAACCGGTATCGGTAGCGCCGGGCGACCACAGCATTTTCTCCCGTACGAATGAGGTATGATCGGCAAAACGCCAGCCATAGGATGGTTGAAACTTGCCTACCCGGAAATTACCCTGCATCGGTAAAACGTACCCCATGCCGTAAATCTCGAAACCATCATAGATACCTTTGCTCATTGTCAGCGAGAACTTGTCATCAAGTTGAGCCGATACATGAAGGTTCCCTTCCATCTGAAAGAACGAGGCTTGATCGGTTGCCTCATCATAGTTGAATAATGTGCGCATATCCGCGCCAAGTGAGATAATATCGGATATTCGGGTTTGGAACTTCTCGATCTGCTCGAACTCGGTTTTATGAACCGGCAGCTCTGTCATAGCGAAAAACTGCGCCCCGAAATCGTTTCTCATACCGCCGCCCGAGGGGCTTACATGGCAAAGGTTACATTTCTGCTCCGAGGAGGCGGTGAATTTCGGTAAGCTGAAAGAAAGCGATGAGACTGTCAGGGCAATGGCAACCCCGATTGCCAGGACATGATTGGATTTCATACCATATTTTTCCTTATCAAAATTAAATACTACTTTCTTATCCGTATATAGCATTTTGCTCGTAACTAAAGGAACTACATCTTACTAAGAAAAGTTTTTCAATGTAAATAAAAGTACCAAACCGCATTAAATCCGGAGTGTATCATGAGAAAATCGCTGACCTTGATTATGGTTTTAATATCACCGCTGCTCCTTTTTGCTCAAACGAATTCATTTTTCGTCAATGGCAAGGATGGCCGGGATATGGTGAAATTCACCTCGAAAGCCCCGATGGAAACCGTCGAGGGAACAACCTCTATGATCAAAGGCTATCTTAATGTCTCCCCCGATAACATAATCTCCGCCGAGGCCAGGTTCGTTGTAGATTTAGCCGGCCTCAAGACCGGCATCGATCTTCGCGATAACCACATGCGTGATAACCACCTGGAAACCGACACCTATCCCGAGGCCGAGTTCGTTCTAAACGAGGTAGTAAGCGATACTCCGGATATCAGTGACGGCCAACCCCATGAGATTACACTCAAAGGCGATTTTACCTGCCACGGAGTCACCAAACCAACCGAGATCAAAACCACGGTACAATATTTCGCCGAGCAAAGCGCCTGCCCGGAGAAACTTCCCGGCCAGAGCATTCACGTTCATGCTTTCTTCGATGTTTACCTGGCGGATCACGAGATCAAACGGCCAAAATTTCTCGTACTCAAGCTGGATGAGAAACAGGCAATAGAGCTGGATTTCTGGGCCTCGACCGGCTTAACCGAGGTTATGTTTAACAGGTGATATACAGATCAAGAAAATTACAACCATATAAGTCTACTCAATAATACAACATTAATTAGTGTAAATTAAAATTGACTAAACATCTCATTATTCAACTCGTTCCCAAACTCCGATTTGAAAATGATCGTGTTTGAGAAACTCTATTTCGATTTTACTTTGCAGGCTATAAAAAATCAAAACAAAGTTTTTTGAATACAGTGGGTTTCAAAATCTGAGTTTTAAAACCAGAGAAACAAGTAGTTGGAATTAAAAGATCTACTATGGATATATTTAATTCAAGTTAATCCCTTTTGGCACTTAAAAGGTGGTTCCTGGATTTAAACTGATACCAAGAAAATAAGAATGAATTAGGAATATTTCGTTTTAAAACTTGAATAATAATGATATTGAGTTTAATATAGGTTCTATGAAAACTATTCAAACAAACAGGGGGATGTTAAAAAAATGGTTACTAGTTTTCATAGCGTTTCTCACATTTGTTATTTCTTTGAGTTTATTTGTATTAGTTTATATAGATATTTCTACAGATAATATTTATTATAATTATTTAAAAGTTATTTCGTATTTTATGCCGGATAAAACAATTGCTCTCGGAACTGAAAAAATATTTCTAAAACAACCGGTTCAAATATTGAAATATGATATTAATAGTGAGTCTGAAAACTACGATATGCGGAAAGGAAGTATGCATTTATCAATAGCACATTATTTTTCAGATACATTATCGATTGATAATACTAAATTATTTAATGCTCAGTTTGAAGGTGGTACACATGATGATATTTACAATGTATTAATAACAATTGATATGTTTGATGAAGAAATAATTATTTATAGTAACATCTGTGAATTTGATATTGACGATGGATTTACCTTAATATGGAATGTTTCATTGCCAAAACGAAATATAGAAGTACTTATACTAAGTAATAATGCTGATTTAAAAGATATATTATACTTGGTTAACGATTTGCTTGGAAACAATCAGGATCTATCCTATTCAATAAAAAAAGTACAATGGGGAGCGGATTCTAAATGAAAAAGCTCATTTATTCCCTGATTATTTTATCGGTAACACTTTTTATTTTGCATGTTATTCCTTCAACATCAAAAAATTTGCGCTTATTAGTTGCTACAAAAATAGGAAATAAATACTCAGTGGTCGCCAGTAATACTAGTGTCGGGGATATATATTTATTGAAATCAATCGTTATTAGTGGCGATACTCTAAATGAGTATTATGCAAATGATAATTATATTTTAACGGGTGAACTTAGAATTCCATTCGCTAATATTAAAGAGTATCTATACAAATTAATGGAAGATGAGGAAGGTTTCGAAAAGCATATTTCTAGATGGAGGAGTGATCAAGATTCTTTGGTTATTGTGAACCATATACAGGCAGATAATGATTTTGAAAAAGCATATATTATTCATCCTCAAACTAATAAAATATTCTATATTTATGGAAAACCGCTTACTAATGATGACTATTTTAAAATATGCAGTTTACTTCATCACGGTAAAGTAATGGACTATAAGGAGTTTTAAGTTACAATACTAGGTTTAGCAGTTCTTGAATGCTTTTGCAATATGGACCTCTAGTAATATGAAGTGAAAAAAGTTTTGCATTATAGTATAAATGTTTTTTCAGCTCGTTGCCAAACTCCGATTTGGGAATGATCGTGTTTGAGAAACTCTGTTTCGATTTTGCTTTGCAGGCTACAAAAAATCAAAACGAAGTTTTTTGAATACAGTGGATTTCAAAATCTGAGTTTTAAAACCAGAGAAGAAGCCAGGTCCGTGAGTCGCTGGGCGGACGAAGTCCTTTGTTCATCCTTTCCCTGCGATATGCCGCATGAAATCAGGTGTCAATAAAATTATCCTATAAGAATGCTCATCCAAATATAGTCTCAGTGCCTTTCCATTAGATGCCATCAGCCATGAGTGAATGTACTGTCACATAGGTAACAGAATAGACCGGCGACATGCCGCATGAAATCAGGTGTCAGGAATGGATTCCTGACACCACCGTCATCCAAAAAAGACTTTTTCAACAAGCCCTACTGGTGGGGTAGCCATCCCCCTGCCCTTTCACATTGACACCAAATCACAAAATCATTACCTTACCATCCATAAGTGTAGATTTTAATTTAATGCCGTTTGGATATAGCCGCAGGGGCTCGGCATGCCGTACCTCTTTAGCGCAATCATCCCCCGGCAACCTGATAAAGGAGCGACATTAATGGCAGATGATGTTTATAAACTCTGGCCCGAACTGGAATGGATATCAGATAAAATTCTTCGTGAACAAACCGCCAAGACCTGGGAGATCGCCCTGGAACGATCCAAACTCAACGCCGCCGATCTCAATGAAATACCGTTTACGCTTCTGGTGAAAGACTGCCCGGTTACGTTCATGGAGCATAAACGCGCTGTCGTCCATATCTCCCGTCATTCCGCTGAAGATATGGCCGGTTTTTTCGGCGATAATCTGCCGATCGATATGGATGTAGTTATCTCCGGCGCTATCTTGGCTGATGTCGGCAAACTTCTGGAATACGACAAGCAGGATGGCAAAGCCGTGGTTAGCACATATGGAAAATTCGTACGTCATCCGTTCTCCGGGGTCGGCCTGGCGATGGAGTGCGGCGTGCCCGATAAAGTACTTCACATAATAGCCGCTCATGCAGGCGAGGGCAATATGGTAAAACGCTCGACCGAGGCGTTCATAGTGCATCACGCCGATTTCATGAGTTTCGAACCGTTTAAGAATCTGTAAACAATACGGGCCTTATAATCGTTAAATATATTACCTCGAAACATGCGGGCAAGCGATGAAGCCTCATACGGGGTAATAATTGGTTAACACGAAGATTAACCGGCGAAAGTTAATACAAGTAGATTGATAAAGGAGGCCTCCTGATGTTAAAAGCTTTACAGGAACAATTGCGGTTACTTGCAGATAATTCGATGGATCAATTCGGCAGGGAGATATCCAAACGTATCGACTCGAAAGCCACCGAGGAGCAGATACAGACTCTCAAGGACTTCGTATTTCTCATGCCCCCCACGCTTAAAGTATTAAGCCGTTATTGGAACGATAAAAACACACCTCATCAGGCTAAAACGCTGGCGGGATTGATCATAACCTACGTCTACCATCCCAATGACTTAATCTCCGATGATGAGCACGGCTTGTTTGGTTACCTTGATGATTCTTATCTGGTAGTGGCCAGTTTCTTGAAAATCCAGGAGATCGTATTAACCAATTGGGACGACAAATCGGAGCTGGAACGCGATCTGGAGGGACGGGCCAAAAAGCTCATCAATGCCCCACAAATCGTAATACCTGAAGCCACTGACCAGATCGATAAGGTGATAAAAGATTGGTTCGAGGGCAAAATAGATGACATAATGGACAACTTAAACAAGAATTGATCGAAACCGATACTGTCATATAGATAGTTAAATCAGTTAAATCAACTGATACAAAAGGGCCGTGCGTGATGTACAATAGCGATCTTCTGGAAAAATACGTTTCGTTATATAATTACGGCGCCGAGCAGGGTGATTTCGAGCCGATGCTCGAACTGTTTACTCAGGATGCCGTATATGAATTCGAGGATCCTCGCATTGGCTCTTTCGTAGGCAAAGACAGTATCTCCCGCATGTTCAACCTTCAACAACCGGATTCCAGCTTGTCGTTGATCAAGGTGCGAGAAACAAATACCGCCGCCATAGCTGACTACGGCGACGATATATCCCCGATGACTCGGTTGGGCAGCATTCAACTTCAGGCTAAAGACGGTAAAATAACAAAAATTATCATAAAAAGATAATTACATAACTACCTTTAATTAATATAATAATCCACTAGTGTCCGGTGTTTTTCGATAAATTTTAAATTTTTCCTTAGAATTGTTAGCTAAAGATATTTTTCGATGTAATTAAACATTCACCGTATCATACATTCTGATATGTCCTGTCGATGTCAGGCTTAGTTTCCTGGTTTCCAAGCGCTGCTTGGAAACCTTCTTGAGTCATGTAGAATAAGCATTCTGCCGGCAAACAAGCCACGTTGCGAAGCAGCGCTTCGCAACGAGATGGAAAGGCCGGACAGTAGTGATAATAATCGTATGGAAAATTCATTTACGCATACAACTCTTGGAAACACCGGCCTTAACGTTTTCCGGCTCGGCCTTTCAGCGGTATATCGCCCCGGAGTACAAGCAATCAACGAGGCTCTCGATAAGGGCATCAATTATATATTTTACTACAATTTCGACAGCCACATGATCAAAGCGCTGAAACAATCGCTGGAAGGCAGGCGGGATAAGCTGGTGTTAGCCTCGGGGGCATATAAATTCCCCTGGTGGAAACCTAATTTAATCAAAGTAGCCGAACGTCGCTTGAAACAGTTGAAAATCGACTGCCTCGATATCCTATATGTTTTAGGTATAAAATCTCAGGCTGATATAGGTGAAGATATGCTGCGACAACTCGATCGCCTCAAAACTGAGGGTAAAATAAGATTCTCGGGTATATCGACACACAATCGCAAGCTGGCAGGCAAGTTAGCCGATGAGGGAGCGATTGACATACTAATGATTCGCTACAATGCTGCCCATCGCGGGGCAGAAACCGATATCTTTCCCTATCTCAAAAAGCATAATCCCGGGCTTGTGAGTTATACCGCCACCCGGTGGCGTCAGATGATGAAACGCCCGCGCGATTGGCAGGTAGATGGGGAAATACCCACAGCCGGCATGGCTTACCGGTTCGTGCTATCCAATCCGAATGTCGATCTTACCCTGACCGCGCCGGCCAATCCCCGGCAGTTACAGGATAATATACTGGCGATATCAAAAGGGCCATTAACCGAGGACGAGATGGCTTATATGCGTAATTTCGGGGATGCCGTCTATCGGGCGAACAAACGTGGCTGGGACTAGCATATTAAAACAATAAATCCTAAATCCATATTATACTAATTCCGTTTGACACTCATTTATTCAATCCCTATCTTGCCGCGTTGACAGGAGGAACGATTTGATCGAAAATAGCAGCTTTGCCCATAAAAATCCGCTCTGGAGAAAAATCGAGAAAGACCTTCTACCGTTTGCTATAAAACCGGGACGGTATGTCGGTAATGAATTAAACTCGGTTGTTAAAGACCATTCAGGGAAATTGAAAATAGCGCTCACCTTCCCCGACATTTACGAGATCGGGATGAGTTACCTGGGAATGCATATATTGTATAATATCATAAACAAGCGATCGGATTGTGTGGCCGAGCGCGCCTTCCAGGTTTGGCCGGACATGGAAAAGCTGATGCGGGAAAACGAGGTTCCGCTGTTTTCACTGGAGACTTGCACGCCGCTTGCCCAATTCGATATCATCGGTATCTCTGTCACCTACGAGATGCATGCGCCCGGTGTGCTAAGCCTGCTCGATCTGGCGGGCGTACCATTTAGAGCAAAAGATCGCGACGAATCCTATCCGTTGATAATCGGTGGCGGTCCGGCTATTATCAACCCCGAACCGGTGGCGGATTTTTTCGATGCCATGGTGATCGGGGATGGCGAAGAGCTTGTCACTGAAATTATCGATATAATAAAAGAACATAGAGAACAACCTAGAGAGAAGGCGTTAAAAGAACTGGCAAATCTCAAAGGCGTTTACGTTCCCTCGCTTTACGAGCCTGGATACGAAAACGGTTTGTTCAAATCGATCACGCCGGTTGCCGAGGATATCCCCGAGACGGTAAAAGTGCGCTCCTGCATGGAGCTTAAACGTGACTACTACCCCTCGAAACCGATCGTGCCGTTTATCGAGACGACCCATGACCGCCTGGCGGTGGAGATAATGCGAGGCTGTGTTAACGGTTGCCGATTCTGTCAGGCAGGCTACCAGTACCGCCCTCAGCGGCCGCGCAAGCAGGAGGATATCTACGCCCAGATACAGGCCGGTTACTGGGCAACCGGTTTCGATGATGTTACGCTGCTGTCGCTTTCCTCCACCGACTACCCCGAACTGGAGAAAGCGATAACTGCAATGATGCCGTTCATGAGGCAGAACCATATCTCCCTGTCGCTACCCTCGCTGCGCCCCGGTTCGTTATCAACAACGATGCTGAACCATCTGAAACACCAGCGCAAATCAGGTATCACGTTCGCTCCTGAGGGTGGAACACAGAGAATGCGCAACGTGATGGGTAAGAATATCACCGCCGAGGAGATATATGACGGCATCCGCAAAGCTTTCGATAATGACTGGACACTGGTCAAGCTATATTTCATGATCGGCATTCCCGGTGAGACCGAGGAAGATATCTATGGAATTATCAACAGTATAAAAGAGGCTTCGCGTATCGCTCGCTCTAAAGGCGGCAAGAAAAATATCAATGTCACTATATCACCATTTTGTCCCAAACCAGGTACCCCATGGCAATGGGAACATCAACTAAGCCATGAGAAGGTATTCGAGGCATTTGACATGATAGCCGATCATGTTCGCAACCGTAACGTGAACCTGAAACTTCACAACCCGAAGCTTTCCGAAATAGAGGGCATACTCGGTCGCGGTGACAGGCGATTTGCCGAAGTGGTGGAAAAAGCATATCAATACGGCACTCGTCTGGATGGTTGGTCGGAATATTTCGATTATGAGAGATGGTGCAAAGCTTTCAGCGATTGCGGATTCGACTTAGAGGATTTACTTGAAGTGAAATTCCTGCACAACCCGCTACCCTGGGAGCATATCGATAAAGGTATATCCAGGAAGTTCCTTCTCGCTGAGAGAGACAGGTCATTGGCCGGGGAGTTACCTCCAGGAGCTGATCTCAAGAAAAGCGGCGTTCAGGGTGATGGAATGGAATATGGTCGATCTACCAAGAAGAAAATTATTCAATCAGCCATTCCTACCAAATCCAGAATCAGGATGAGATACGGCCGGGATGAGAGTATACGTTTCTATTCTCATCTGGATATGATCCGAATGTTCAACCGGGCGATCAGGCGCGCCGGGCTGCCGGTGAGCTACTCGCAGGGGTATCACCCCCATATGAAATTAGCGTTCGGGCCGCCATTACCGCTGGGATTCTCATCCGAGGCCGAATATCTCGATATACAGCTCGATACATCGTTCGAGAAATGGCATCTCCAGAAATTAAATGACTGCCTGCCGAAGGGTGTAACTATTAACGGTTCAAAACTGGTGTATTCTAAAGTGGAATCGCTCAGCAAATCGATAAATTGCGCGCAGTATCGAATAAAGATTAACTCCGGGATACCGGAGATAGAGAGCAAGATCGAAAATTTACTTTCATCCAGAGAGATAACCGTTACCCGTGTGAAAAAAGAGCAGGAAAAACAGATAGAGGTCGGACATCTTCTGCATGATTTATCTTATAGCGATGGCGTTATCGAGATGCTTCTGGGCGTCACTCCCGATGGTTACGTGCGCCCGGGTGAGATTATAGTGTTCGGTCTGGGGCTGTCTCCCGAGGAATCGATGAAACTGGTTTACCATCGCGCCGGTCAGTATTTCCTGCAGGGAGTACGCAAAGCCGAACCGTTCGACCTGGTGTAAGATGATATCGATCTCCAGGGAAATAGCATTCAAATCGTTGTTGACATGGGCGCTCAGTAAACGCGATCCCCACAGGATAATAGAACATTATCTCCCCTCCGATGTTAAACCCGAGGATGATGGTTTTGCCCGCGAATTGTTCTTCGGTTCGATAAAATACAGGCGGCAGTTGGATTTCTATATCTCTCATTTTCAAAAAGCGAAGAAACTGGATCGCAAGCTTCAACAGATTTTACGTACTGCATTTTATCAATTCATACACGCTGGCAATATCCCGGAATACGCGGTCGTATCGGAGGCGGTCGAGCTGGCACGGAAACATTGCGTGAAGAAACAAGCGGGATTCATCAATGCGGTGCTGAGAAATTACCTCCGCGATCCCGGTCAGGTAAAATTACCCGAACTCGATGCCAATCCTGTCGAGTACCTGGGTATAAAGCATTCATATCCGGATTGGCTGGTTAAACGATATATCGATAGATACGGAAACGAGCATGCAGAAGAACTCCTGGACTGGTGCAATAAGCCGCCGGAGTTATGGTTCCATATTAATGGCCCTCTAGATAATCACTCGGATGTAATCGAAAAACTCGGCAAGCAAGGAATTGACATTCGCGAAAACAGAGTCTTTAAGAAGTATTACGAGTGTTCGCAGCCGGCACAACTAATAAAATCAGATATCTTCAAAGATGGTCACATTATAATCGCCGATCCGGCGCAGAGCTTATCACCCCGGGCATTGAATCCATCACGGGGAGAAACAGTACTCGATTTATTCGCAGCTCCCGGTGGTAAATCGGCCAGCCTGGCGGCAGCGGTTGACACTGAAGGCACGGTCATCGCCTCGGATAACAGCTTGAACAGGCTAAAACTGGCAGCCTCGAATATAAAACGCTGGCAACTGGATAACGTACTTTTAATCTGTTCTGACGCATTAAAATTTGCAGGCTCGAGGAATTTTAAATATATTTTAGCTGATGTGCCATGTAGCGGTACCGGAACGATGAGGCGAAACCCTGATTTACGATGGAAACTTCAGCCTGATGATATCAGCAGGTTGGCCGCCAATCAAAGTGAGTTGATCGTGGGGGCAGCCGCCTTGCTGGCTGATGGCGGAGTTATGGTTTATTCAACTTGCAGCCTGGAACCGGAGGAGAACACGGAGATCATCGGTAAATTTATGAAACAAAACCCCGATTATAAACTTAAAGGTGTTGATGTTTTAAACGAATTCGAGATAGAGCCGGGATTGTACTCGGTTTCTCCGGTAAAGCATCATTCCGATGGAGCATTCGTGGCGGTTATAGAAAGAAGGTCGAGGAAATAGATATGAAAATTCTGGAGTTAGTTCAAGAAAAGTGGAAACAACTGCTACTGATGCTGGTTATTTGCTCCCTCACGTTGATTATAATAGCCGTGGTTTTAGACAGAATCGTAATGCCGATTATCGTCCGTCACGGTGACGAGGTACAGGTACCCGATATTACTTTGATGTCACAGCAGGCGGCCATGATAAAGCTCGAGGAATCCGATCTCGATATTACCGTGGCGCTGGAGGAGTACAACGCCGACAATCCTAAAGGCACGGTGATAGCCCAGTTACCGGAATCGGGCGCGATGGTCAAGCGTGGCATGAAAATAAGGGTTACGATCTCCAAGGGAGCGGCCTCGGCCACAGTACCAAAGCTGCGCGGCGTTAGTCTCAGGGAGGCTAAACTCATGCTCGAACAGGAAGGTCTTGTCATGGGAGATCTTCTATGGTACACTGATGATGTATTACCCGACGGCGTTATCATAGAATCGCGGCCGGAAAACGGTACGGTCATGAAATTGAACGCCGAGGTGCAACTCGTGGTCAATCGTAAGCAGACGGATATTAAAATCGCGGTTCCCGATTTTGTCGGGCTTGATTATTCCGAGGCCGAACAGCTTGCCGAGGAGCATTATCTTATCATTGGTGATATTAGCTATAAGGTAGATGACAGAATGCTTCCCGAGACCATACTCTATCAATCTGTGCCGCCAGGCACGGAGGTTTCGAAATGGTCGATAGTGAACCTGACAATCTCGCAATTGGAGTAACTATGATCAAAGGGAAAAGAAATAAAGTCCTCGTAGCGCCATCTATATTATCGGCGGATTTCGCCAACCTTGCCGAGGATGTGAAAAAAGCCGAGAAAGCCGGGGCTGATTTGATTCACCTCGATGTCATGGATGGTCATTTCGTACCTAATATCACTTTCGGCCCTATAATCGTAAAAGCTCTGCGCAAAGTTACCAAGCTGCCTTTCGATGTTCACCTGATGATCGAAAATCCAGAGCGATATTTGAAGCAGTTCGCGGAATCTGGCGCTGACTATATAACCGTGCACCTTGAGGCCTCGAACCATCTGCATGGAACGATACAAGCGATTAAAGACCTTAACGTAAAAGCAGGTGTAAGTCTTAACCCGCATAATCCGCCGTTTCTTCTAGACCCGATCATCTGTGATCTCGATATGGTCTTGTTGATGAGCGTTAATCCGGGTTTCGGTGGACAGAAATTTATCGAGCAAACCTTATCGAAAATCAACGCGGTCAGGGATATAATCGATGATTACGAATACGATTGCGTAATAGAGGTTGACGGCGGTATAAACGAATCAACGGGCAAACAATGTGTCGAGGCGGGCGCGGATATCCTGGTGGCAGGTAGTTTTGTTTTTCATGCTAAAGATTACGAGAAGGCTATCGATTCACTAAGATAGCGGTGTTTCGTTTCACTGTATCGATAATGTATTTAAAACGGGTGGCTTATGCTTAAGCGAATTTGCCTGATTTTCATATCACTCATACATTTTTCAGAATTCGCCTATGCGGGATACGATGATATCGTTCTACAAGAATTCATGCCCTGGACAGAATACAGTAACGAGCAAAAAGACAGTCTTCGTAACAGGTGGACCGATGACCTGGTAGAACAGGTTATAACAGCGATTCAGGAGAGTCGACCGCTGCCTCTTTTCGTCAACAGACTTCAACTTACTCCCGAGGAATTTCAGAAAAAGGAAAACCTGAAAGAGTTCGGCTTCGATATCGATGAGGAATTCGACTATCTTAGATATGATCTTCGCGGCATTACTCTGCAAAATCTGGATCTCAAATATGCCGGACTGGCATACGTTCATCTGGAGGGAGCGCATTTGATCTCCTGCAACCTCGAGGGGGCCAATCTCGAGGAATCACATCTCCAGAATATATTCATCGCCAATTGCGATCTCTCCTATTGTTTCCTGACCGGGGCAAACATGGAATGCTCCACGCTCGATAGCACCATACTGGTAAACGGCAGCCTCGAAAGTATCAACCTGAAAAACTCATTCGTAGTCAACTGCAATCTGGAAAAAGCCAATCTTTCCGAGGCCGATCTTCGGAATTCCTCTATGGAGGAAACCTCTTTCATCGAGGCCAGCCTGTATAACGCTAATTTGAAAAACGCGAGCCTGGCGCGCGCGGACCTGAAAAAAGCCAGCCTGGTAGGCGCCAATATACAGTCGACCGACCTGGAGGAAGCCAGATTCGATTCTACGTTCGTGTGGAATACCAAAATCGGTCAGGCGGCTAATCTCAGGTATATTATATGGGGGGATGAATTCAACCAGAGGTACGTCATCGGCGAGGAGCAATACCTGATAACCGAGGAGGATTACCGCAACGTCGAACTGATTTACCTGGAGTTAAAAACCCTGTACAGCAAAGAGCTGATGACCGAGACGGCCAGTGAATTCCATTACCGGGAAAACGAGGTACGAACGGCTCGGATGCTGATAACTAACAAGGGACTTGGGTTTTTGAGGCTTCTGTTTTTGAAATGGCCATACGGTTATGGTACCAATCCCGAATGGCTGATGTTTTATTCTGTCGCGGTTATTTTCTTGTTCGGTATTTTCTACGCCCTTCAAACGATAACCGCTAAAAATTTCAAATGGTCAAGCTCAGGGCTTACGGCCACCCAGTACAGCGGCGTCATTCGCGAGGATCTATTACCATGGAACAAAGGCAAGTTGCTGCTGGACTGCCTGTATTTCAGTATACTTTCTTTCGCGACATTCGGCTATGGCGCGGTCAAACCCCGTCAATGGCTGGAATTGTTCAGGTTCGAGCATGTCGAGTTCCGGCCTGTCAGATGGTCGAGGGTATTCGTCGGCATCGAGGCTGCCATAGGCATCTACGTATTCGCCCTGCTGGTCGTGGAATTGTTCGGTAAACGCCGTATAATGTAATTAAGGAGGGTTTGAATGAAAAAGATACTTCCGTTAATTTCAATAGTGTTGCTCATTCTTCTATCGGCTCATCAACCGCTATACGCAAATCCTGACTCGACACTGGTTGTCGGTACCAAACACGCGCCGCCCTTCGCGATTAAAAACGGTGATGGCTCCTGGAGCGGCATCACGATAGATATGTGGCGCAAACTGGCGGATGATCTCGATCTGCAATACAGGTTAGAGGAGCGAGACTTAAAGGGGCTGGTAGAGGGTTTAGCGAATCGTTCGCTCGATGCCGCCGCGGCCGCCCTGACTATCACCGCCGAGCGCGAAACGAATTTCGATTTCACGCATCCCTTTTACAACACCGGTTTGAGTATAGCAACGATTATTAAAGGAGAGGGAAGCTTATTCAAAGCTTTATCGAAAGTGCTATCGCTTCAGTTTTTGAAAGTAATACTGGCGCTGATCGGCTTGCTCTTCGCTATAGGATTTCTGGTTTGGATATTCGAACACAAACATAATGATGAACAATTCGGCGGCGGTTTCTTAAGCGGTGTGGCCAACAGTTTCTGGTGGTCGGCGGTAACAATGACAACCGTCGGTTATGGTGATAAGTCTCCGCGTACTCTGGGAGGACGGTTAATCGGTTTAGTCTGGATGTTTGCCGCTATCATAATCATATCGAGTTTCACAGCTACCATAACCTCGGTACTGACCGTATCGCAACTCGAATCTCCGGTAAACGGCCCCGAGGATTTACCGAATGTCCGGGTCGGTACGGTCGCGAATTCAACCGCAGCCCAATATCTGAAAAGCAAGCGGATAGCGTTTATCGGCTATACTACCGCGCAGGAGGGCCTGCAAGCTGTTAAGGACGGCGAGATAGAGGCCATGGTTTATGACGAGCCAATTCTTAAATATCTCGTAAAAACTAAAATCAAAGGTAATCTTCGGGTTTTGCCAAGCACTTTCGAAAGCCAGGATTACGGTATCGGTTTACCCAATGGAAGTCAATTGCGCGAGCCCCTCAACCGGGCTATGTTAGAAATCATTCATTCCGATTTTTGGCAGGAAACTCTTCACGAGTATATCGGGGAGTGATTTAGCCTGCAAGAGCATACAATGGTTTAACCGTTATTCCTTTTAGCGCGTTAAATACAATAACGCCGATTTTATAAGCTGCACTCACCCATAATCGTCCTGATGCAAAATCGATCGCTAAGCCCAGCACTCTACCTGTAATTTTGAGGAATAATGCTAAATTCGCACGAAGCTCCCGACAGTGGGCAATGTGCTTCTTCACCAGCGCCGGTTTCGCATTCGAGGAAACGAATGCGTGCGAATCGCAATCTATTGCTAACTTCGTTAAAACCACAGCTTGCTCATCGCTCGTGACAATAGGCTTCCCCAGTATGAAATGAACGAACCTTTTCATGCCTTCGAACGCCATCTTTATACCATCCCGGGCCTTGAAATAAAACGCCCGGATGAAATTCACGACAGGCGCGGCCAGTTCCTCCAGTTTTCCTTTCATCCAGTTATAACCATTTGCAATAGCCGAGGCAGCCGATTTTACGAGCGTTTTAACGCCGCTATATATTTTCTTGCCCACGGCAATTGCATCGTTAATACATTTTAGAATGCCTTTGCCAATTTTCGAAAATACCGCTGTTATTCCTCCCGCTTTTTTCTCCGTATGATTATCTTTAAGATAAATCGATTCATTTATTATACCCTCCTGGCATGCTTCGAGGCTGATATCGGCTCTTTCCAGTACACCGAATAAAGCCTCCTCCAGGTAATACGGATTCAATGCCCAGTAACCTCCGCCCAGGCTTCTCATGGCATCCTTACGGTTAATCTTTGCGAATTCGAACGCCTTCAATAATGCTCGATAGCTAAGGGGCCCCCACCAACCATCGACATTGCCGTCATAAAAACCATGCATCCACAGGCGAAGCTGAATCAGTTGAATACCGAAGAGGTTTAGAGATTGTTGCATTAGTCTCGCCGGAGCTACAAGCGATCTCATGGTACGTTTGACATGTTCATAGAAATCCTTATCGGATCGTAAAAGATAATGCCATTCGTGATGTTCTTTCAGAAATTTCCCATCAATTATAGCAATATCTTTTAAATCTGTCTCGGCTTTTACTATCTCGCCACAGGAATGGATGATCAGGGGAATGAAATCTTTTCGTCCTAAAAACAGACTCGACATCATCCGAGCATCGCCAATAATATCGAACAGCTTCTTCTCGGCATCTTCATCCGGTAACAACCGCTTTATTTCCTTTATGGCGGCCAGTGTACCTTGATTAACCGGGTCGGCGATTCCCCCGTTATACAATCCCAGCACTCTCAGCTTATAGTGAAGCACCCTCGTATACAATCCCGATTGCCCCTCTACAGGCAGATCGATATCGAGCTTATCGCCGTCAAACGACATCAGCTCGTTGATACGGTAATCCTCTACCGGCCCCGGCGCTTCGGTAGCAGAAATAGGAGCTTGTGTAGGATTGTCATTGGCACCTGCAGGCGATTCATTATCAAGCGCAGGATCATCCCTGATATACCGGATGTAAGCATTTACGATTTTCTCCGAGAAGTAATCATCCTCGGCATGTTCGGGTTTTAAATAACCTAAATCGATAAGATTCATTTTCCATGTTTCGAGCTGGTTTATTTCCAGAGGACTTTTAGGCTTTAAATCCTTAATGGATTTTTTCTCGAGTATGATTTCGAGGTTAGGCGCTATATGTTCACTCATGCTCCTGCTTGTATTTTCAACAGCCTCGTTTAAAGCCGATACCAGTTCGGCATCCAGTGAGTTCATATTAAATACCGATTATATCCTTAACCAGACGGACAACTCCCAGACGAGTTTCCTGGGCAGTTTTGATTGTCTCGTTATGAACCTCCAGAAGCACTTTTTCCGACTCACCGATTCCCCTCTTAACGAACATGACCGAATCGCAATCGAGCTCGATATGAGTAAAAGCTACGACATCGACATTAACACTGTTTTTTACATTTTCGCCAATGTTTTTATAAAGCTTCTCGAAATCGACTGTATCCTGATTTGCCACTTTCTCCAGATTAATATCCCCGGTAAGGGTGATAACATCCAATGTCGCCAGGTCATTAGCGATATTGTTGATTTTATCCATCAACGCTTTTACACCGGTAGTTTCTTGGTTTTGATTTTCCGGAATAGTTTTTTTCGGGGGCATCTTTCTCTCCTTTATTAAAACCAGTTTAATTTAAATATTCTATCTCTGAACTCCCAAGGCAGGGTTTTCTCCAGAGTTTTTTCCGAATAGACCTTCTGAAGTTCCATACCGAACGTACTGAATTGCGGTGTCAGGTTCTTCTCGTATTGGAAATGCCACCACTCGGCGCCCATAATGGAGCGACTATCCTCGAAAAAAACCCTCGCCCTGATACTCGAAAAACCATGTTTTTTTAGAAGCTCGGTCAAATTGATAAAGCTTCCCTCGACCTGGGTACCTTTTTTCTTGCTGACATAAGTTATGGCGTTTTCGACTTTATCAGTCTCCGCATGATTTTTATCGCATCGGGCGTAAACTACATACTCCCTCGGGTTTACACGATCAATAACATAGGGATCGGTTGCAGGATCGACCATGCCACTGTATATGAACAGGTCGAATGCCAGGCCGAGATAGTGAAATGATGTAGTGCTCCTGCTCCTGTTGGCAGGTGATTTCAAACTGCGGATTGCTCCCGAGGAGGTCATCACGCCGCCTTTACTTTTTACGATTTCATACACCTTGTGATAATCGGAGGCGGCATCGTTTCTGAGCGATAGCTGATCATATCCCTCACCGTACCGGTCGGCCGGCGCTCTTACGAATACCATACGGTCAGGCATGCCGTCGGTGGCATCAACATTAGGCATGGATACTTCCATGAACCTCTCAGAATACATCTCCTGCAGGGCCTGCATGGTGGATGGTCCAACCATGCCATCCCGTAAAAGCCCGTTGGCGCTTTGGAAAGACAGTACCGCAGATTCGGTATGAGCTCCGAAAACACCATCTATAGACAGCGTTTTGTATTCGAACTTGCCCGTATCATCATCCATGTGCCTTGCCCTATAGCCTAAATAAAATATCATTTTTTGGATAGATTCGACAATCGGCCCTTTATCTCCGCGGCTGATTATTTTCGCCATATCACCTCCGGGGTAATTACTTATGTATAGAATTAATTGTTAAATATATCATTACGGCTCTTTCATTAATTATAGGATACTTGATATAAATGTCAAACGCATTTTGGTCAAATATAATGGGTGTAAAGAATTCTGATTAAATAAAACGGAACATAGACGATTATAATACGGTAGTATATAGAGCGAATATCATTGACCATGCTGGTTATAATTTGTATATTCGCGATTAGTTCTTTGATAACATGGGGGCGACAGGCTTCGACGGGTCTAGTTGGTTAGGGTCTGCGTGTCGATGTCCCGAGCATCGTTAAAAACGGGAACCAAAATATTAAATGGCGACGATTATTCGTATGCTATGGCTGCCTAGTTAATGGCGCCCATCCTGGTTTAGCGCGCTTTCCGGCTTAGCACAGGGTGACGATTAGGGAAGCTGGCGATTGAGAGAGTGCTTCTGCTCGATATCGCGAGAAATGAGTGAGGCTGGCCCGGCTGAGAGCATGGTTTCCGGCGCTCATCGGGCGAGATTAACAGGAAACCTACACATGTAGACGGCCCGTACCGGGTATTCTCGGACGGGGGTTCGATTCCCCCCGCCTCCATTTTACTTTTTCCTCATTTTCTAACTTTTTACTTGACAACAGATTACAGAAAATTATATTCTTAGCAGAAAGGGCTTGTGCCATGTTTGTGCCAAGCAAATTCAATTATGGCGAGAATTTATCAAAGAGGAAAAATCTGGTATCTGGACCTAACCTATAAAGGACGGCGAGTCCGGAAAAAGATTGGTACGTCCAAGAAAATGGCGGAACTTGCCTTAAAAGATGCCGAGATCAAGATAATCAAAGACGAATACGGTTTTTCCAAAAGCGATATTACAATCGAATCGCTGGTTGAAAAGTTTTTGGAATATAATCGGACTAATCATAGAGCCACAACAATGAAACGGTATAAAGCAGTTACAGATCATTTCAGAAGATTCCTCACTGAAAAACGAAAAGATATTGTAATGCTATCTCAAATTACACCTGAGATTTTAGAGGAGTATAAAACATTTCGAAGAGATGAATGGGTTAATCCCAACGGAAAATCACCCAATTCTGAAAATGCTCGAAAAGGTGCAAGAACGCGCACGGTCAATTTAGAATTGGATGGTCTGAAAACGATGTTTAACCTTGCTATCAAATGGGGCTATCTAAAAGAGAATCCCAGGAAGCACGTTAAGCTATTTAAAGATGACGATAAAAAACCGCTTAGATTCTTGACCGAGGAAGAATGTTCGAGATTTCTAGCGGCGACGCCCAAAAACCTCTACCCTGTTTACTTCACTTTTCTAAGTACCGGAATGCGAAAAGCTGAACTGGAACATCTTCGCTGGAGTGATATTGACCTGGCAAATCGAAAAATATTTATCCAGAAAAAACCCGACTGGCAACCTAAGACAGGTGAACGCGAAATTCCGATTAGCGATGATTTATTCCAAATCCTTTCCGAGCATAAGAAAAAGAACAGAAAAGCCGGTAAAGGTGATTACGTATTTCATGTAATCGAAAGCGACAAATCACATAACATGCTCCGCAACGAGCTTATTAAAATAGCCCAGGGCGCTGAAATACCAGATTTTACAAAAGTCCATACTCTACGCCACACCTTTGCCAGCCATTTGGTAATGCAAGGCGTCGATCTACCGACCATTCAAAAGTTAATGGGACATTCCGACATAGAAACGACCATGATTTACGCCCATTTAGCCCCAGATCACTTATCAAAAGCTGTAAACAAATTGCCAATAAAAGTATCTAAGAATAATTAAAGAAATGTTATGACATTCGGGTTATGAGCTTGCTTTAGTGTCCGAACACCAGAAAGCACCAGACACTAACCTGTAATATTAGCAATAAGTTACAGGGAATACGGTTTCTGGTGTTTTCTCTTATTTTCTGCCGTAAGGCTTTTACATATACTTTTTGAAAAGGATTATATTCATATTCTCAAACATATTATTCTTATCATTTGCATATGATCGTCTTACTGTAAATATAGGACGGAACCTCTTTGGGTTCTACCGTAAAAACCTGCGGTGCCGATGTACCTATGCATTCAAGATTGACGGCGTCCGAGCGTGATCTTATATAGATAAAATGGAACCTAGCATAAAAGGTGGATTGATTATTGCCCATGATCTAAAGGTTGAAGGTATTGCTGGAAAGGTAACTGTAGAACCCTACGACGCATATGTGCTCGTTAGTGTCACGGGTGACGCGCTGTCATCTCAGGCTATCAAGTCCACACTGTCGAAGGCAGTGGAGAAGTCAGTCAAGGTTGATCTTGGTATCGTGATCCATCAAGCTACACTGTTAACACTAACTTCCAACAAGAATAAAATGTTTTGAAAAGATGTTGTATTGTGCTATATTAAAGTTTTAAATAAGTCACATAGGCTGGCATAAAAGTATTCAAACCTTGTGAGTCGAAATGAGCAAATATCTAATATTCGCCGTTGATGCAAACAATAGAAAATCAGCTATAAAATATTGCCTAAAATTACTAAAAAGAAAAAATATGGTTGATGATGTTTATGCGGTTAAGGTAGGAATCTTGAATATTATAGACGATGGTTTATCAATTATCAAAGAAATCAAGAAAAAAACGGGTTTATCAGTTATATGTGATTTAAAATTAGCTGAAATCCCTACTATCGCTGTAGATATCGCAAAAAAAGTCTATCTGGCAGGTGCTCAAGGAATTGTGGTACAGGGATTCGTTGGAAAATCTGTTATTTCAGCCATAAAAGAAGGAGTGCCTGATCTTGATATTTATGTGGTTTCAGAGATGACTCATAATGATGGAGGTTTTACTCATAGTCACCTGGAAGATATTGTAAAAATGGCAATGGAACAAGGTGTTGCAGGAATTATTGGGCCAGGAAATAGGCCTAATAGATTGAGAAAGATGCGAAAGCTATTGCCTTCTAAATACAAAATTATTGCGGCAGGAGTATCTAAACGTCAACATGGGGATAAAAAAGAAGCTTTGGCCGCTGGTGCTGATTTTATTATAGAAGGAAGCGATATCCGCGCGCTATTAGATGCAGATGATGACAAAAGAGATTTTATCCGAACAGTAATGGTATATTTACTGGTTGGGATTATTTTGGCGGTATTCCTAAGTATAGCAAGCAAGACTGCTAATCTAAATTTTATGGCAGATAAACCGATTCTAAATGTTATTGTCCTTTTCGTTTTGGCAATTGCCGGGGCAGTTGTTGCCTATTTAAGAAGGCGGTGATTAATATGTTAGATTCAGCAGGAATAATTTTCGCAGCAGATATAAGTAAGAAAGAATTTCTTTTAAATACGATTAGGGCAGTCTCTCCTTTTGTGGAAGCAATAAAAATAGGCAATCTTGTATTATTAGAGTATGGATTAGAAATTATTAAAATCATTAAGGATAATACTAACAAACCTTTGCTAGTCGATATTAAATTTATGGATATTCAATATATTGCCGAACAAATAGTAACCAAAATTATATCTGAGGGCGGCGATGGAATTATGATTTCAGGAGTTGTCGGGGGAGATGTTATCTCATCCTGTAGGAAGATTATGTCAAATGAAATGCTTTTCATTTTTACGCAATTTACTCATATGACGGGATTAATTAGCGATGAAATAGCAGACGAGTGTATTGATTTATCGATTGCGCTAAAATGTGATGGTGTACAAATTCCAGCGACCATTCCACATAGAATATTGAATGTAAGAGAAAAGGTAGGCGATAAGTTAACTATAATCTCATGTGGTATTGGTGCACAAGGCGCAAATATTGGAAGTGCTATAGCTTCCGGCGCAAATTATGAAATCATTGGAAGAAGTATTTATCAGCCTATTGCTCCAAATCATTCACCAGCAGAAGCTGCGGAAAGTATTAGAAGGGATATAGAAAAAATATTATTATTAAAAGATAGAAAACTTTCTTTAAATAAAAAAAATATAAATTGGTTACCACTTAATAAGGCTGATTTAATACTTCGCCCTAAAACCTCATAACGGCCCTCAAATTGTCAATAAGTACATTAATATGTTCTCCATGTATTATTACAGCTATAAATAAAATATATAATATCTCTGCTAAGAAACTTAATGATCATCATTTATAGCATTCCTAACAATAATAAGTGCAGGAATTTGGGACTGTAATTACGGAAGATACAGCAGCGATATTTAAACGGACCGTCGAAAAGAGCTAATGAAGATTCCTTTGGTCGGTAAAGTAGCAGAAGTTGCAGTTGGAACAGCAGTCCATCAAACTATCATTAAAGAATCGGGTACTAAAAAAAGCTTGAATGGATTGGAATAAGGTGAAATAAAAACGACTTATTCTGACACTTGCGACAAATAAATTAAATTGAATCGATACCTGTAATTTCCACAGATAAAAAGCTTCCTGCTGTTTTAACGATTTCCATTTCCAGGCCTTATTATATCCTCTTCCTACACCCATCTTATTAAAATATAACAACTTAACCCAAGAAATAGAAAAACCAAGATTATGCTGGTTTACAGCCTATCCCCGCTATACTATTATTTATTCTTTATATCAATTACCTCATCTTTATCATTCATCTCTTACCTCAAACCTCAATAACTATTCACTATTCATATTCCTTTCCCCGCGCGAAGCGCGGGGCAGTACCAATAACCGTCCGAAGGACGGCAATTTTCCATTTATTCTTCATAATAGAATTTATAGAGAGTTACTGTTCTACATTAAGCAACTTAATTCTATAATACAAAATCAAATTTTTTCCCCGAAACTTCATCTAGATTATTAAACATACTCTGATTCTTTTTAGCTAACGATGATAATACAGCCATGAAATGTTTCCCATTCATTAATGAGTTTATCTTATCCTTAAGCTCAGCAATTTCCTGTTCAAGCCGCTCAACCTTACTTGACTCAATTGCTTTTACGACCTTTTGAGCGCCAATATCCCCGCTATATAAATATGTCTTTATATATGTCAAGGCTTCCTTGCTCCCGAATTTCCACCCATACCGATAATAAAATCCCCCGATGTTTTCTGCGCCAAATCCACCATATTGAATATAGTGTGTGGCTGAACTATGTCTTAACTCATGGGGTTTGATGTTAAAACCCAATATACGGTATGACATCTGCTTGATTATCTTCCTGGCATTATCATATCTAATTGGAAACAAGTAATCATCTTTATATCCAGTAGGATGTTCCTTTAACCATTGAAAAGTTATCTTCTGAGAAATGGGAATTGGGATTGTCCTATCAGCCTCTTCTGTCTTTTGGCCTCGTAAATGGACTTTTAAAAATCCAACTTCGCTATTATTAGCATTTAGTAAATCCTTAATCCTGACATTCAAAGCTTCCTCAATTCTGGCACCAGAATCGAATAAAAATAAAAACAGACATTTGTTTCTTAAATATGGTTCTCTCTTAATAATCTGCTCCGCCTCTTTTAGAGTAATTGCTTTCTTATCTGATTTTTTATAATCCTCTTTCATCCAGGATATTGTTTTCCGATACCTGATAGATGACCTTCCCCAGAGCCATCCTAAATACCTTTTTAAGGTTTTAACAAATTCATCTTTTGAAGCCTGAGCGTAAGGCATACCATTTACTTTAGCAATTCTATTGTCCTGTAAATCCATATAGCAATCAGTGGCTTCCTTTTCAGATATATTATCCAAGTCTTTCATAAAGTAGCAATGAAGTTTAATCATAAATTGCAAGTAATTATTCAATCTTCTATCTTTTACTTTACTACCAGCCTTACCAATTCTTAAATCAATAACAAATCTTCTGATATTTTCTTTTTGTTTGTCGCTCATAGAAGAGGCTAATATTCTTCTCGTAAAAACTTCATTGTTTTGTTTTGAATTGTGTATGTCTCTATAGTCCTGCATTGTTAAGTTTTAAAGAGACATCAATATATATGCGTTATTCTGATTTTTAGGGGATAAATATATATCCCTCCACCCTGATATAGATTTATCCGGTGGTTTTCAGAATCAATGCAAATTTATTCTGATATACCAATTATATCAATGTCTCATTGATTTAATGATTGCCCCATTTTTGTAATAGATAGATTTATAATCCACTTGATTGATAATCAAGACCATTACAACCTAAGGGCAATCAATCAACTTTTTAGTTCGTCAATAATTCTAATTCTGTGAAGTATTTATATTTTTCGTTTCCCATAGAATTTCCCGTCGATGTACTAATAATCAGCACAAAGAATACATAACACTTCAGTCATTTTCAATGCATTTGTCGGAGTATAAAAAGAAGTTGCTCCAAAACCTCTTAAAGTTGAATCCAATATTGATATTTGTGAAAATTATTTGAGTGTTGAGAAGGATGGGGGGCTCTTGAGAAAAACGATTAAAACATACACCCCCAGGACTATGAATCACTTCTTTTACTTCCCGAAATGTATATAAATATGACGACGTAATACTGCAGTTACAATAATAATAATGAATCTTCGTAAATAAAGGAAGTGCTTACAAATTTGTTGATGATTTGAGAGAAAAATACTTAAATCTTCAGGGCGTTATGATTTCTGATGGATAATATTATATTTACATTAAATAAACTTTGTGATGCTCAGCCTTTTAAGGTGGGATGGTACATTATAAATCTTCGAACCGGCTCGGAATTCAATAGAAACGGGTCTGATATATTTCTGCAGCTAGCGTACGAAAGATTGCTATCCTAATGGCAGCTTTAAATGCAATATGCGAAAATAAAGTTTCTCTGAATAGGAAAATAACTATAATGAGAAAATTTCAAAAAAATAATTCAGGTCCAATAAGATTATTGAGGCCAGGTTTCACAATAACATTAAAGGATGCTCTAATTCTCATGATTATAGTCAGCGATTGTACTTGCACTGGCCATATAGTCGACTTAATTGGAGTTAATAGGATTAATTATTATTGTAAATCTATTGGATTGGTTAATACAAAAATTAAAAAAGGATTTCCGCCCTTAGGGAAAGAATCACTACATAAATATATGGATATAACATCGCCAAAAGATATAGCTAATTTACTGAAATTAATTTTAAAAGGATCGAAAAAAATAAGAGATGCTAGAAAAATCGGGTGCACTCCTAAATTATGTAAGTTAGCCTTAAATATTCTCAATAAGCAAGAGCTCAATACAAGGTTGCCCCTGTTACTTCCAGATAAAGCCAAAGCGGCGCACAAGACGGGCACTAGAAAAGGCGTAACAAATGATGCAGGGATTATATACTTTAAAAACAAACCATTATTCATAATAACAGTTTTTACAAAAAACAAAATTAATTCGCCTACTCAAAGATCCTCCATTAATTTATTTACTGCAAAATTGTGCAAATATTGTTTTAATAGCTTCTTAAAGTACAAATACAAGCAATCATGATTTGATAATAACCGATCTCGTCTGATTCAGAATAATGTTTTGTGTCATGCCTTCGCGACAGGCGATAACAATACGGGCCGTACGCTTATCATGATTTCTTAAAAAATCAATAGAGTAAAAAGGGACTTAAACTAATAAATTCTTGACAGCCATAATCTTTTATGATTAATTAGAGAAAATATTTAAGTATAACTACAGATAATTAGAAGTTATCTATGATTTCGATTAGTAACGATAATCGTAAATTAATATCTAGATCTTGAGGTTATGGATAATAGTCTTTTCTTAAATAGAACTTCTGAAATTCGTGATTTGACAAAAATAATAAAGCATGATTTTTATGGTGAAGTAAAAGCTGTTTTATATTCTTCAAATCCTGCGACTGGTTTTACGCATTTTATAAAACACTATTTAAATCAATATTCAGATGAACCCTATACTTTTTTCCTAAATGGCTCTAATAAGATAAATAACAGTGTTTTTGCCCAAATACTAATCCAATTAAATTCATCATATAGGCGGCACTGGCAAAGCTATGTAAATAAAAAATCTGGAAAATCTAGGGGATTAAGGATACTATCAAAAGCTTTGGCAGGTATACCTTATGCTGGCCCTCTCCTAGAGGAATTGACAGACAGAAATATATCATTGGCGGGATATGATTATACAGCCTTCCCCTCTCTTACCTCAGAACTAATATGTGAGTGTCTAGTGGAAATAGCTAGTGAACATCGAGTATTAATATTTATGGATAATGCTCAAGATTTAGATTTATCATCAATGGATTTAATTAGAACTACATCTTCAAAAATTTATCATAATTTAACTTATGTATTTGGCTATATAGATAGGGAAAGTAAGAACCTCTCCTACTCGGATTTTGATGATCGCATAATCAGTCTAGGATATAATATACAAAAACTTAAATTTAATCCTCCCAATCAACAATTTATAATGTCATTGGCCAAGTATTTCAGTTATCCTTTAGCCCCGGTTGAAATTATGGATATTGTGGCTTCAACGGAAGGAAATATATATAGAATACTGAAGTATTTTTATAAGTCAAATAGTCTTTCCGAAATAGACAGACAAAATAACTTATCCAAAGGACATCAGTTAAATAAAAAATTATTATTATTCCTTAATGTTGCTCAACAGGGTTTGAGAAAATCCGACTTAATTGCTCTTTGTGCGAAAAGTCCGGAGTTGTTTTACAAGAGTATTAGCGAATTAGAGGATGTAATTCTTGAATTTAAACGGAGAAATATTATCCAAACAATAAAGCTCCCGGGGGGAGATACTTTAGTAGAGCTACAAGCATATTCAAGTCCGGAAATACCCGACCTTGATAGATCAGGCGCCGAATCACTTGTAATAACTGAACAGCTATATAGGTATTATATGGACTTATTAGAGAAAAATAATTATTTCCATTCGAAAGCAGAGATATCCCCTTTGCTTTACCGACTTGCTAAAAAAGTAGATAATTCAAGTTTAAAATACCATGCTTACAATATTTTATCTTCATCATTAAGCGTATGTAGCATTGCTAACGCGCAAGAGTATATTGACGAAGCGATTCCCGCTGACAATATAGCCTGCATTGAAGATTTTTTGCTTAGAGTAGTATCATTAATGTCTTTAAGAAAATATACTAAAGCCTTATCGCTTTTACAAAATCCTTTATATAAAATATGGGCTGACTATAGTACCTGTAGGATATTACTTGCTTTTTGTCTAAATCGTTGTAGACGACACAAAGAGGCGGAGCAATTAGTAAACCGGCTACTCGAAAACAGAATGCCAGTCGAACAGAACGCTCTACTTTTATCCTTCAAAATAAGTGGGTTATTACATGAGAATTGTGTTAAAGCTGCTCGAGAATTATACCACGATAATAAAAATAAATTAAAGAATGCAAAAAATTTCCCCTATTTTTTAAGAAATGCCTCTTCGGCTTTTCCAGAGAAACAAGCTTCTGACATGTTAGGCAATGCTGTGAAGCTGTTTAAGCAAAACGATAATAAATTTGGTTTATTTACAACAGTTAATAATTTGGGCACGGTTGTGCATTCATGTAATTATTATAAAAAATCACAGAGGTATTTTGAAAAAGCTTTTAAGGGGCTTGAAATATATGGAGTTCATCATTTACACATAATTGAAAACAATCTGGGGGTTGTAGCCCTAAATGCGGGAGACATAAAAAGAGCAAATATCCATTTCAAAAGATCTCTCTTGTTTAATAATAATTCTATTATGCCTGAAGTATATACAAAATTAAATAAAGCCTTAAGCATGATTATGGAGAATAAGGCTAAAATGGCAATTGAAATACTAGAACAAATACTGCAAAAAGTAGAAAACTCTACTTTTTCAAGAATGGCACAAAAATACTATATTAATGCTGCGCTAATTAGGACTCATTTAGATATAAAAGATAAAGAGATCGAAAGGTTAGTATCGATAGCTTTATTAAATCCCGATAGAAAAAACAAATCAGCTACTTTACGAACGGTCAAAGCTATAGAAAGGGCTATAGCATCTCAAACGCAATTAACGAAGGAAAACTTAATACAACTATATTCCTACTGCTTACTCCAATATTGGTACCAAGATCCCTATGAACTATTATCCGAATACTTTTTGCCTTCTAATGCTGAAGGTTATAATATGTTCTAACAATTGTTTTTGCTGGACATCTATTTCCCTTGCTGATGAAGAAATTGTGGAATGCGATCCCAAGTTCGAGCAGATGTTGAATTCTAAAAAGTACAGAGAGCGTTTTAAATCATTATATCGAAAATCGACTCTAAAATAATCAACTGGTTCTATACTTTTATACATCACCATGCCGATTTTATTACAAATTGATTCAATTTCATTATTATAAAATCTCATCCTTGATAATCCTCCATCTAAAAGGCGCTTAATTCGAAAAGATAATATATTTCCTTTGATATTTGAGATATTTTCCATACAAGGCAAAATCCAAGGTTGGATGTGGCCAATGACCGGCATTGTAATATTTTTGCCAGGAATAAATTCTTCGACCATTACATCAATTCCTTTAGTGATTAATTCTTCAACGCGACATTTAGCTTTATGCCATGAAATTTGGATCGAATTTTCATCTATCCCTTCTGAAGATGCCCCAAATCTAGGTTTAATAAAATATGGTCCACAAAAATCAGGTGGTTCAAATAAGGAATTCCTTGCTTTATATATTCGCCACTTTGGCGTCAAAATTCCTAAATTCCTTATGAATATTTTGGCTAAATGTTTATCTTCAGCTAGACTTCTGATATGTGGAGCCGCTCCTAAGTATGCTATTTTTAGATATTCGCAAATTGCTGAGCATAATATTTCGCTGTTTCTAAATGGAGCACGATTATAAACTGAAAATATATAATTATAATTGACTCCTTGAGATATGAGATAGTCGAAATCGTTTGATGAACAAATCGAGAGATCTAAGTTGGTAATTATCTCCCTTATCTCCCTGTGATATTTGGGTGCTATACCATCGAATTTTTCAATTCTCGCAAGTTCTAAATCAAAATTACCAGCATATTTTGCTAAATATAATACTTTTAGGTTGTCTCTCTCATATTTTGATAGAGTTAATGGTTTAGGAATCATAGATAACTTCTAATTATCTGTAGTTATACTTAAATATTTTCTCTAATTAATCATAAAAGATTATGGCTGTCAAGAATTTATTAGTTTAAGTCCCTTTTTACTCTATTGATTTTTTAAGAAATCATGATAAGCGTACGGCCCGTATTGTTATCGCCTGTCGCGAAGGCATGACACAAAACATTATTCTGAATCAGACGAGATCGGTTATTATCAAATCATGATTGCTTGTATTTGTACTTTAAGAAGCTATTAAAACAATATTTGCACAATTTTGCAGTAAATAAATTAATGGAGGATCTTTGAGTAGGCGAATTAATTTTGTTTTTTGTAAAAACTGTTATTATGAATAATGGTTTGTTTTTAAAGTATATAATCCCTGCATCATTTGTTACGCCTTTTCTAGTGCCCGTCTTGTGCGCCGCTTTGGCTTTATCTGGAAGTAACAGGGGCAACCTTGTATTGAGCTCTTGCTTATTGAGAATATTTAAGGCTAACTTACATAATTTAGGAGTGCACCCGATTTTTCTAGCATCTCTTATTTTTTTCGATCCTTTTAAAATTAATTTCAGTAAATTAGCTATATCTTTTGGCGATGTTATATCCATATATTTATGTAGTGATTCTTTCCCTAAGGGCGGAAATCCTTTTTTAATTTTTGTATTAACCAATCCAATAGATTTACAATAATAATTAATCCTATTAACTCCAATTAAGTCGACTATATGGCCAGTGCAAGTACAATCGCTGACTATAATCATGAGAATTAGAGCATCCTTTAATGTTATTGTGAAACCTGGCCTCAATAATCTTATTGGACCTGAATTATTTTTTTGAAATTTTCTCATTATAGTTATTTTCCTATTCAGAGAAACTTTATTTTCGCATATTGCATTTAAAGCTGCCATTAGGATAGCAATCTTTCGTACGCTAGCTGCAGAAATATATCAGACCCGTTTCTATTGAATTCCGAGCCGGTTCGAAGATTTATAATGTACCATCCCACCTTAAAAGGCTGAGCATCACAAAGTTTATTTAATGTAAATATAATATTATCCATCAGAAATCATAACGCCCTGAAGATTTAAGTATTTTTCTCTCAAATCATCAACAAATTTGTAAGCACTTCCTTTATTTACGAAGATTCATTATTATTATTGTAACTGCAGTATTACGTCGTCATATTTATATACATTTCGGGAAGTAAAAGAAGTGATTCATAGTCCTGGGGGTGTATGTTTTAATCGTTTTTCTCAAGAGCCCCCCATCCTTCTCAACACTCAAATAATTTTCACAAATATCAATATTGGATTCAACTTTAAGAGGTTTTGGAGCAACTTCTTTTTATACTCCGACAAATGCATTGAAAATGACTGAAGTGTTATGTATTCTTTGTGCTGATTATTAGTACATCGACGGGAAATTCTATGGGAAACGAAAAATATAAATACTTCACAGAATTAGAATTATTGACGAACTAAAAAGTTGATTGATTGCCCTTAGGTTGTAATGGTCTTGATTATCAATCAAGTGGATTATAAATCTATCTATTACAAAAATGGGGCAATCATTAAATCAATGAGACATTGATATAATTGGTATATCAGAATAAATTTGCATTGATTCTGAAAACCACCGGATAAATCTATATCAGGGTGGAGGGATATATATTTATCCCCTAAAAATCAGAATAACGCATATATATTGATGTCTCTTTAAAACTTAACAATGCAGGACTATAGAGACATACACAATTCAAAACAAAACAATGAAGTTTTTACGAGAAGAATATTAGCCTCTTCTATGAGCGACAAACAAAAAGAAAATATCAGAAGATTTGTTATTGATTTAAGAATTGGTAAGGCTGGTAGTAAAGTAAAAGATAGAAGATTGAATAATTACTTGCAATTTATGATTAAACTTCATTGCTACTTTATGAAAGACTTGGATAATATATCTGAAAAGGAAGCCACTGATTGCTATATGGATTTACAGGACAATAGAATTGCTAAAGTAAATGGTATGCCTTACGCTCAGGCTTCAAAAGATGAATTTGTTAAAACCTTAAAAAGGTATTTAGGATGGCTCTGGGGAAGGTCATCTATCAGGTATCGGAAAACAATATCCTGGATGAAAGAGGATTATAAAAAATCAGATAAGAAAGCAATTACTCTAAAAGAGGCGGAGCAGATTATTAAGAGAGAACCATATTTAAGAAACAAATGTCTGTTTTTATTTTTATTCGATTCTGGTGCCAGAATTGAGGAAGCTTTGAATGTCAGGATTAAGGATTTACTAAATGCTAATAATAGCGAAGTTGGATTTTTAAAAGTCCATTTACGAGGCCAAAAGACAGAAGAGGCTGATAGGACAATCCCAATTCCCATTTCTCAGAAGATAACTTTTCAATGGTTAAAGGAACATCCTACTGGATATAAAGATGATTACTTGTTTCCAATTAGATATGATAATGCCAGGAAGATAATCAAGCAGATGTCATACCGTATATTGGGTTTTAACATCAAACCCCATGAGTTAAGACATAGTTCAGCCACACACTATATTCAATATGGTGGATTTGGCGCAGAAAACATCGGGGGATTTTATTATCGGTATGGGTGGAAATTCGGGAGCAAGGAAGCCTTGACATATATAAAGACATATTTATATAGCGGGGATATTGGCGCTCAAAAGGTCGTAAAAGCAATTGAGTCAAGTAAGGTTGAGCGGCTTGAACAGGAAATTGCTGAGCTTAAGGATAAGATAAACTCATTAATGAATGGGAAACATTTCATGGCTGTATTATCATCGTTAGCTAAAAAGAATCAGAGTATGTTTAATAATCTAGATGAAGTTTCGGGGAAAAAATTTGATTTTGTATTATAGAATTAAGTTGCTTAATGTAGAACAGTAACTCTCTATAAATTCTATTATGAAGAATAAATGGAAAATTGCCGTCCTTCGGACGGTTATTGGTACTGCCCCGCGCTTCGCGCGGGGAAAGGAATATGAATAGTGAATAGTTATTGAGGTTTGAGGTAAGAGATGAATGATAAAGATGAGGTAATTGATATAAAGAATAAATAATAGTATAGCGGGGATAGGCTGTAAACCAGCATAATCTTGGTTTTTCTATTTCTTGGGTTAAGTTGTTATATTTTAATAAGATGGGTGTAGGAAGAGGATATAATAAGGCCTGGAAATGGAAATCGTTAAAACAGCAGGAAGCTTTTTATCTGTGGAAATTACAGGTATCGATTCAATTTAATTTATTTGTCGCAAGTGTCAGAATAAGTCGTTTTTATTTCACCTTATTCCAATCCATTCAAGCTTTTTTTAGTACCCGATTCTTTAATGATAGTTTGATGGACTGCTGTTCCAACTGCAACTTCTGCTACTTTACCGACCAAAGGAATCTTCATTAGCTCTTTTCGACGGTCCGTTTAAATATCGCTGCTGTATCTTCCGTAATTACAGTCCCAAATTCCTGCACTTATTATTGTTAGGAATGCTATAAATGATGATCATTAAGTTTCTTAGCAGAGATATTATATATTTTATTTATAGCTGTAATAATACATGGAGAACATATTAATGTACTTATTGACAATTTGAGGGCCGTTATGAGGTTTTAGGGCGAAGTATTAAATCAGCCTTATTAAGTGGTAACCAATTTATATTTTTTTTATTTAAAGAAAGTTTTCTATCTTTTAATAATAATATTTTTTCTATATCCCTTCTAATACTTTCCGCAGCTTCTGCTGGTGAATGATTTGGAGCAATAGGCTGATAAATACTTCTTCCAATGATTTCATAATTTGCGCCGGAAGCTATAGCACTTCCAATATTTGCGCCTTGTGCACCAATACCACATGAGATTATAGTTAACTTATCGCCTACCTTTTCTCTTACATTCAATATTCTATGTGGAATGGTCGCTGGAATTTGTACACCATCACATTTTAGCGCAATCGATAAATCAATACACTCGTCTGCTATTTCATCGCTAATTAATCCCGTCATATGAGTAAATTGCGTAAAAATGAAAAGCATTTCATTTGACATAATCTTCCTACAGGATGAGATAACATCTCCCCCGACAACTCCTGAAATCATAATTCCATCGCCGCCCTCAGATATAATTTTGGTTACTATTTGTTCGGCAATATATTGAATATCCATAAATTTAATATCGACTAGCAAAGGTTTGTTAGTATTATCCTTAATGATTTTAATAATTTCTAATCCATACTCTAATAATACAAGATTGCCTATTTTTATTGCTTCCACAAAAGGAGAGACTGCCCTAATCGTATTTAAAAGAAATTCTTTCTTACTTATATCTGCTGCGAAAATTATTCCTGCTGAATCTAACATATTAATCACCGCCTTCTTAAATAGGCCAACAACTGCCCCGGCAATTGCCAAAACGAAAGGACAATAACATTTAGAATCGGTTTATCTGCCATAAAATTTAGATTAGCAGTCTTGCTTGCTATACTTAGGAATACCGCCAAAATAATCCCAACCAGTAAATATACCATTACTGTTCGGATAAAATCTCTTTTGTCATCATCTGCATCTAATAGCGCGCGGATATCGCTTCCTTCTATAATAAAATCAGCACCAGCGGCCAAAGCTTCTTTTTTATCCCCATGTTGACGTTTAGATACTCCTGCCGCAATAATTTTGTATTTAGAAGGCAATAGCTTTCGCATCTTTCTCAATCTATTAGGCCTATTTCCTGGCCCAATAATTCCTGCAACACCTTGTTCCATTGCCATTTTTACAATATCTTCCAGGTGACTATGAGTAAAACCTCCATCATTATGAGTCATCTCTGAAACCACATAAATATCAAGATCAGGCACTCCTTCTTTTATGGCTGAAATAACAGATTTTCCAACGAATCCCTGTACCACAATTCCTTGAGCACCTGCCAGATAGACTTTTTTTGCGATATCTACAGCGATAGTAGGGATTTCAGCTAATTTTAAATCACATATAACTGATAAACCCGTTTTTTTCTTGATTTCTTTGATAATTGATAAACATCGTCTATAATATTCAAGATTCCTACCTTAACCGCATAAACATCATCAACCATATTTTTTCTTTTAGTAATTTTAGGCAATATTTTATAGCTGATTTTCTATTGTTTGCATCAACGGCGAATATTAGATATTTGCTCATTTCGACTCACAAGGTTTGAATACTTTTATGCCAGCCTATGTGACTTATTTAAAACTTTAATATAGCACAATACAACATCTTTTCAAAACATTTTATTCTTGTTGGAAGTTAGTGTTAACAGTGTAGCTTGATGGATCACGATACCAAGATCAACCTTGACTGACTTCTCCACTGCCTTCGACAGTGTGGACTTGATAGCCTGAGATGACAGCGCGTCACCCGTGACACTAACGAGCACATATGCGTCGTAGGGTTCTACAGTTACCTTTCCAGCAATACCTTCAACCTTTAGATCATGGGCAATAATCAATCCACCTTTTATGCTAGGTTCCATTTTATCTATATAAGATCACGCTCGGACGCCGTCAATCTTGAATGCATAGGTACATCGGCACCGCAGGTTTTTACGGTAGAACCCAAGAGGTTCCGTCCTATATTTACAGTAAGACGATCATATGCAAATGATAAGAATAATATGTTTGAGAATATGAATATAATCCTTTTCAAAAAGTATATGTAAAAGCCTTACGGCAGAAAATAAGAGAAAACACCAGAAACCGTATTCCCTGTAACTTATTGCTAATATTACAGGTTAGTGTCTGGTGCTTTCTGGTGTTCGGACACTAAAGCAAGCTCATAACCCGAATGTCATAACATTTCTTTAATTATTCTTAGATACTTTTATTGGCAATTTGTTTACAGCTTTTGATAAGTGATCTGGGGCTAAATGGGCGTAAATCATGGTCGTTTCTATGTCGGAATGTCCCATTAACTTTTGAATGGTCGGTAGATCGACGCCTTGCATTACCAAATGGCTGGCAAAGGTGTGGCGTAGAGTATGGACTTTTGTAAAATCTGGTATTTCAGCGCCCTGGGCTATTTTAATAAGCTCGTTGCGGAGCATGTTATGTGATTTGTCGCTTTCGATTACATGAAATACGTAATCACCTTTACCGGCTTTTCTGTTCTTTTTCTTATGCTCGGAAAGGATTTGGAATAAATCATCGCTAATCGGAATTTCGCGTTCACCTGTCTTAGGTTGCCAGTCGGGTTTTTTCTGGATAAATATTTTCGATTTGCCAGGTCAATATCACTCCAGCGAAGATGTTCCAGTTCAGCTTTTCGCATTCCGGTACTTAGAAAAGTGAAGTAAACAGGGTAGAGGTTTTTGGGCGTCGCCGCTAGAAATCTCGAACATTCTTCCTCGGTCAAGAATCTAAGCGGTTTTTTATCGTCATCTTAAATAGCTTAACGTGCTTCCTGGGATTCTCTTTTAGATAGCCCCATTTGATAGCAAGGTTAAACATCGTTTTCAGACCATCCAATTCTAAATTGACCGTGCGCGTTCTTGCACCTTTTCGAGCATTTTCAGAATTGGGTGATTTTCCGTTGGGATTAACCCATTCATCTCTTCGAAATGTTTTATACTCCTCTAAAATCTCAGGTGTAATTTGAGATAGCATTACAATATCTTTCGTTTTTCAGTGAGGAATCTTCTGAAATGATCTGTAACTGCTTTATACCGTTTCATTGTTGTGGCTCTATGATTAGTCCGATTATATTCCAAAAACTTTTCAACCAGCGATTCGATTGTAATATCGCTTTTGGAAAAACCGTATTCGTCTTTGATTATCTTGATCTCGGCATCTTTTAAGGCAAGTTCCGCCATTTTCTTGGACGTACCAATCTTTTCCGGACTCGCCGTCCTTTATAGGTTAGGTCCAGATACCAGATTTTTCCTCTTTGATAAATTCTCGCCATAATTGAATTTGCTTGGCACAAACATGGCACAAGCCCTTTCTGCTAAGAATATAATTTTCTGTAATCTGTTGTCAAGTAAAAAGTTAGAAAATGAGGAAAAAGTAAAATGGAGGCGGGGGGAATCGAACCCCCGTCCGAGAATACCCGGTACGGGCCGTCTACATGTGTAGGTTTCCTGTTAATCTCGCCCGATGAGCGCCGGAAACCATGCTCTCAGCCGGGCCAGCCTCACTCATTTCTCGCGATATCGAGCAGAAGCACTCTCTCAATCGCCAGCTTCCCTAATCGTCACCCTGTGCTAAGCCGGAAAGCGCGCTAACCAGGATGGGCGCCATTAACTAGGCAGCCATAGCATACGAATAATCGTCGCCATTTAATATTTTGGTTCCCGTTTTTAACGATGCTCGGGACATCGACACGCAGACCCTAACCAACTAGACCCGTCGAAGCCTGTCGCCCCCATGTTATCAAAGAACTAATCGCGAATATACAAATTATAACCAGCATGGTCAATGATATTCGCTCTATATACTACCGTATTATAATCGTCTATGTTCCGTTTTATTTAATCAGAATTCTTTACACCCATTATATTTGACCAAAATGCGTTTGACA
>CAXXKA010000005.1:0-252020 GCA_963668625.2 uncultured candidate division Zixibacteria bacterium | reverse complement strand
ACCTCAACTAGAGGTCGCACACCCGACCAGGAACGTACCCTGTATGCCTCGAAAGATCCGCTTATCGATCCTAATATCCCGGTGGTGATTCTGGTTAACGAGATGTCTGCCTCGGCCTCGGAGATCGTGACCGGCTCTATTCAGGATTGGGATCGCGGAATAATTATAGGCAATCCCACGTTCGGAAAAGGACTGGTTCAGCAGGTTTACCCGCTTTCCGCGAATACCGCTTTAAAATTAACCACAGCCAAATGGTACATACCCTCCGGCAGATGTATACAGAAAGACAGCCGTTCTACTCGTCACCCGGAAGAAATCGAGATAGAGGAGGAGACAGCCTCAACCAGCGCTACCGATGTTGAGAATAAAAATGAAATTTATTATACCAAAGGCGGTCGAGTGGTTTCCGGCGGCGGCGGTGTTATCCCCGATATAGAGATTGAGGATCATACCTTGAACGCCCTTGAGATAAACCTGGAACGCCTCTCGGTGTTCTTCGATTTCTCCGTAAAATACACCATGGATAAAACGAATATCCCCGAGGATTTCGCTGTTACCGATGATATTATCGCCGAGTTCAAACAATTTCTCAAAGAAAAAGAATTCGATTACACCTCCGAACTAGAGGCCGATTTAAACAAGATGAAGGAAACTATAGAGGAATTAGGCCGCGGGGATGAGTATTCCGATTTGATGACCGAACTTGAAAAGCAGATCGAACTCGATAAAGAGAAGCAGTTCACCTCCAGCATAGAATATATCAAGCGTTCGATCAAACGCGATATCCTGACCAAGCTCTATGGCGAGAAAGCGGTTTACCGTCAGAACATACTTCACAACGATCCTTATATCGATAAAGCTGTGGATGTGCTGACCTCACAAAAAGAGTACAGCTCGATATTAAGCCCACAGGGTTGATGATAAATACTGATGATTTCCAAACGCCGAATCGAACAGGTTCGGCGTTTTTTTATTGATCCTAAAAAACACCGATTTATCCGGTGTGTACGTTTAAAGCGAAGCGTTCGTGAAAAGTATATTTATTTGCAGTAACGACTGAAGCTCTAGATGTCTGTGCTATCGCACATCTGTCATCTCTGCGGAGAGGGTTGTTGAAAAAGTCCTTGTTGGATGACGGTGGTGTCAGGAATCCATTCCTGACACCTGATTTCATGCGGCATGTCGCCGGGAAAGGATGAACAAAGGACTTCGTCCGCCCGGCGACTCATGTAAATGGTTTTTTCAACAACCCCGGAGGCAGAGATCCAGTACGGATGTATCACCCTTAGCTCTTCATAAAGAGATATTGTACTGTTCTCCTGAATTTAATTATGACAATATGATAAAACTATTCTTTTTTTGCTTGACGATATAAACGATTTATGCCATAATCATCGGTGACAGGAGGGGAAGTTTTTCTATTTTCCGGTTAGAATAGAGAAATCCTTAGCTGTGTTCAATTAGTATCTGAAATGATTTCGGATTTCTGCAGTTAAGAATCAGAATAGTGAGGGGATAATGATTTCCGTTGAGAAAGCATTTCAAATTGTATTAGATTCCATTCGTGTCCTCGATCCGGTAACGATTCCCATACTTGGCGCTCGCAGCAGGATTCTAGCCGAGGATATTATATCATCCGAGAATGTACCGGCTAATAATATTGCAACCTTGAACGGGTACGCATTAAAAGCCGAGGATATAACCGGGGCCGGATCGAATCAACCGGTTGAGCTAAACCTCATCGGGGATGTAGCTCCGGGACAACCGCTTGAAAAACCGCTGAAGGCAAAACAGGCGGTACGCATTATCAGCGGAGCGATTATACCGAAGAACGCCGACTGCGTACTACCCGAGGAACATGCGGTCAGGCAGTCGAGTAAAAAGCTGCTGGTTTACAAAAGCAGCAGCGGCGGCGAGTTCATCAGAAAAAGAGGGGAGGATATCGGCGAAGGCGCATTAGTGCTTCCCAAGGGTAAAAAACTCAAAGCCGCCGATATCGGTACATTATCCGAGATCGGTTACAGCGAGGTGCAATGTTTCCGTCAACCCCGCGTATCGTTTCTCACCAGCGGGCAGGGGATTGTAGATAACGGAGGGCCGCTCTCCAACGATATGGGCGGGCCATCCAGCCGCTACACGCTATACTCGCAGTTGGCCGAATATGGCGCCGAGCCGGTCGATCTGGGGTTGGCCGGGATGTCGCGCGAGGAGGTTTCCACCAAGATCATCGAAGGACTCGATCACGATATGTTCGTCTCCACGGTCGGCCAGTCCATGGATGATTTCACCAATGTCAAGAAGATGCTCGAGCAACTGGGCATGGATATAAAGTTCTGGCGGGTCGCAATCAAGCCGGCCAAGCCGTTCATTTTCGGCACCGTGGGGGATATCCCCATATTCGGTTTGATGGGTCATCCGTACGCGTTTTATATCGTGATGGAGCAGTTTATCCGTCCCGCGCTCATGAAAATGATGGGCTCGAAAATAGTCAGGCGCACCGAGGTGCAGGCGATACTGACCAAAGATCTCAAGTCGGAAAACGGCGTTACCTGTTTTATGCGAGGAGTGGTTTGCTTGACCGACGCCGGTTTCACGGTCACCCCGGATTTGAGAAAGCCCAACTCGATCAAAGCGTTTTCAACAGCCAACGGCTTGATAGTTATCCCGGCACATTCGGGATACTTGAACGCCGGCACCAAAGTAACGGTACAGATAATAGGCGAACCCGAGGCCGGACAGAATTAGTATAGCTTCATTGAAGAGGAATTCTAAAACTATATAGTTTCATTAAAAGTAAAATAGTAGTAAAATATTATTACAAATTAATTTTTTATAATTATTTACTTTTGTATGTTTTACTCAGTCAACTGACGCATATTCGTACCATCCCAATTGATTATATACAAACCGCCATAGCCCTTTTTCTCATAGGTGAAAACAACTTGATTACCATCGGGAGAGAAACAGGGATATTCACTGTCTTTGACTAGTAGTGTAATTTCTTGCCAGCCGGGTTCCATTTTTCCTAAATCAGCCGGGTAACTGGTATCAAAATAAGGTCCGTAGATAGCGATTCGTCCGGTTGGAAAATGTATGGTTGCCGTAAAATCTGGAGGTCTATAAAGACTATCATTTTCGCGAACAACTCTTCTAAATAAGCCTGCAGTATCAGATATACATATAGAACCGCTAGGCATTAAGGGATCATAATTAATAAAAATGATTGAATCGTTTGATACCCAGGCAGCTTTATCACCATATAATACTACCAAACGCTCGTTTGTCCCATCCGAATTCATTAGATAAGCGCCCCTTTCATTACCACCACCTATAGTATATAATATAGTATTTCCATCAGGCGAGAAAGAAACATATAAATATGCAAAGGTCATTGGATCGATGTTATACCTTAATGTATCAATAACTTTATCAGGATAAGATATTTTAAATAAGCCGATTTCATTTCGTACCAGCAAACAACTGCCATCAGGAGCCCAGTCAAGGCTAAACCAGGCCAACGCTCCGCCGCCATCATGGAAAAATTGATCATTAGTACCATCGGGGTTTATCAGGTGAATCCCTCGTGCTCTATTATCATCTAAGCTATCCTCGTCAAGATAATGAATATAAGCGATCAGATTATGAACCGAGGACCATGTAGGATTGGTATCATGGACACTTCTATTTGGAGGAGGATCAATTATTATAATGGGATCATCAGGTTCCGTGTTTTTTTTGCAGAAAGAAAGCGTAAAGATCAGGCATAAGAAAGTATAGGTTATTATTTTGTATGACATAATTATTTTCATCTAAACCTTCTGAAATAGTAGTAAAATATTATTACAAATTAATTTTTTATAATTATTTACTTTTGTATGTTTTACTCAGTCAACTGACGCATATTCGTACCATCCCAATTGATTATATACAAACCGCCATAGCCCTTTTTCTCATAGGTGAAAACAACTTGATTACCATCGGGAGAGAAACAGGGATATTCACTGTCATTAGTTAGAAGGGTTATTTCCTGCCAATCAGGTTCCATTTTCCCCAGATCATCGGGGTATATGCCATCAAAAGATGGCCCATAGATGGCGATACGTCTTGTTGGAAAATGTGTATCTGCTGAAATATTTGCCACATATAATAAGCTATCATTAACCAGTAATTGCCGTCTAGAAAGCCCTGTAGTATCTGTAATGCACAAAGAATAATAAGGGAATTCAGGTTCAAAGTTCATATAAGCAATTGAATCGTTAGCAATCCAGAAAGGACTCATTGCATGTTGAATAATCCTATGATTGTCCGATCCATCAGAATTCATTAAATGAATACCACCATAATCACCGCCGTTAGTAACTGTGAGTATTTTATCGCCAATCGGTGAGAAGGTCGCCATTAAATAAGAAAAAGACATTGGATCGATGTTATACCTTAATGTATCAATAACTTTATCAGGATAAGATATTTTAAATAAGCCGATTTCATTTCGTACCAGCAAACAACTGCCATCAGGAGCCCAGTCAAGGCTAAACCAGGCCAACGCTCCGCCGCCATCATGGAAAAATTGATCATTAGTACCATCGGGGTTTATCAGGTGAATCCCTCGTGCTCTATTATCATCTAAGCTATCCTCGTCAAGATAATGAATATAAGCGATCAGATTATGAACCGAGGACCATGTAGGATTGGTATCATGGACACTTCTATTTGGAGGAGGATCAATTATTATAATGGGATCATCAGGTTCCGTGTTTTTTTTGCAGAAAGAAAGCGTAAAGATCAGGCATAAGAAAGTATAGGTTATTATTTTGTATGACATAATTATTTTCATCTAAACCTTCTGAAATAGTAGTAAAATATTATTACAAATTAATTTTTTATAATTATTTACTTTTGTATGTTTTACTCAGTCAACTGACGCATATTCGTACCATCCCAATTGATTATATACAAACCGCCATAGCCCTTTTTCTCATAGGTGAAAACAACTTGATTACCATCGGGAGAGAAACAGGGATATTCACTGTCATTAGTTAGAAGGGTTATTTCCTGCCAATCAGGTTCCATTTTCCCCAGATCATCGGGGTATATGCCATCAAAAGATGGCCCATAGATGGCGATACGTCTTGTTGGAAAATGTGTATCTGCTGAAATATTTGCCACATATAATAAGCTATCATTAACCAGTAATTGCCGTCTAGAAAGCCCTGTAGTATCTGTAATGCACAAAGAATAATAAGGGAATTCAGGTTCAAAGTTCATATAAGCAATTGAATCGTTAGCAATCCAGAAAGGACTCATTGCATGTTGAATAATCCTATGATTGTCCGATCCATCAGAATTCATTAAATGAATACCACCATAATCACCGCCGTTAGTAACTGTGAGTATTTTATCGCCAATCGGTGAGAAGGTCGCCATTAAATAAGAAAAAGACATTGGATCGATGTTATACCTTAATGTATCAATAACTTTATCAGGATAAGATATTTTAAATAAGCCGATTTCATTTCGTACCAGCAAACAACTGCCATCAGGAGCCCAGTCAAGGCTAAACCAGGCCAACGCTCCGCCGCCATCATGGAAAAATTGATCATTAGTACCATCGGGGTTTATCAGGTGAATCCCGCGTGCTCTGTTATCAACCAGGCTATCCTCGTCAAGATAATGAATATAGGCGATCAGATTATGAACCGAGGACCATGTAGGATTGGTATCATGGACACTTCTATTTGGAGGAGGATCAATTATTATAATGGGATCATCAGGTTCCGTGTTTTTTTTGCAGAAAGAAAGCGTAAAGATCAGGCATAAAAAAGTATAGGTTATTATTTTGTATGACATAATTATTTTCATCTAAACCTCCTGAATATGTTTTACTCGTCAATAAAAGATTATAAGAAGCTGCCCTGTTACGGACAGCTTCTTGAACTGAATTATTACTTCAATAAAACCATTCTTTTTGTATCAACGAATTCTCCTACGGAGACTTTACAGAAATAAATACCTGATCCTACTGATGAAGCATTCCAGATTATTTCATGATAACCAGCCGATCTTGATTCATTAAGTATGGTATTAACGAGTTGACTATTTATATTGTATATCTCAATTCTATGATTAAAAGTTAAAACCTATCTTATAGCTGATATATCAACGATGAATACTCTATCTGTAGACTTAATTTACCAATATGTAATAGTAAAGTCAACCTAATTAATTATATTAGACAGCTATTTTATACACTATATTGGTTAATATGTTTATTAATTTGTGGTTTATAGATTTCCTCGTCTGCTGAACTGCTAACTACACCGCTGTCTCAACCGTCATGCTGGCTCGCCTTTTGAATATCCTGTCCTTGAACATGATAATTAAACAGCCGATCACCATCAGCGCATCCTCGATAATCCGGGCAACGAGGTTGGATTTGGCCGTATCCGAGGTGGAGAAACATCCGCAATTGATATTTAACCCTCGACTGTAAGCTTCGGCCAGAGCAATAATGAATACCACCAGCATCCCCAGGATGAGAATATTGGCTCCCCGGTATCTGCAGCCGGTAATGAGCGCCAGGCCGGTGATAAGCTCCAACCAGGGCATCAGTAGAGCCGCTATATTGATGAACGCCGGCGGCAACATACGATAATTGTGTATTGCTTTGGCGAAATCGCCGGGATTGATAATCTTATCGATTGAGGCGTAAACGAATACCGCGCCAATTATCACCCTGATAACGAATATAAACCAATCACTTCCGGATTTCGGCATCACGAAACTATTCATCAGTAACATCCTCATCGGTCTCATCGCCATTATGATACTCGGTATCCGGCGAGCCATAATCTAACGGTAGTTCGGCCTCGCTCCATTTATTTATTCCACCAAAGAAAATCAAGGCGTTATCATAGCCGATCATCTTCAGCTCGCGGGCGGTAAACAGCGATAGTTCACAATCGAATCCGCCGCAATAGCAAACTATAACGGCATCTTTAGATAAAAGCGGCTCGACACGCTGCCAGCAATCATCCCAGTAGTCGAATGGGAAATTAATAGAGCCGGGGATATGTCCCTCGTCGTATTCATACGGTTCGCGCGTATCCAGGAAAATAGCGGCGCTGTCCTTCCACAGAAGGTATGCCTCCTGCATCGAGATAAGCGAGTCGAATTCGGCATCATAAGATGGGGGTATCTCCAACTCGTTTTTCTCGCGGTTGTCGTACCACTCACCGATTATATCTATCCCTTTGGGGGAGACTGCGTTAACTATAACGGCTAAAGCCAGTGCAAGGAGACTAAGTATTACGGCGTCAATTACGATCTTTTTCATGTGATTAAATTAGCCTACTTTAGCATTTTGTCAAGTATTAATGTTTATATAGAATTTTATTACTTTATAGCATAGTAATTTGTTCCTGATTTTAATAACCAGATTAATATATCCAATTATAGTTTTTACTTGACATGATAGTTTATTTTCATATTTTGTTAATGGATATTTGAAATTATTTTTTGACATTATAATATCGGGGGAATGGCATCATGATAAGACATCGCGTATATGAATCGTTTATACGGTTAGAAAGTATTCGCTTCCTGACTAATGGGGGGGGCGTAGTCCACCTTTCATCTGGCTTATAATTAAAATTCAGAGAGTTTTAGATTTTAAATTTATAAGTTTGATTTGAGAGGAATTAAACAATGAATAGAATTAACACATTTACAATGATATTTTGTCTTTTACTGGTACTGGGTATGGGAATAAGCACAACAGCCTGGGGGCAATGCCAGAGCAATGTTAGTTGTTCAGCTGCTGATGACAGCAACAATCCTGTTTGTACAACAGGGGCATACGATCCGTGTGATAATAATGTATGGTGGACATTCAGTTTTAGCAGGACATCTGAAACCTCCGGCAATCCGATTTTACGACTTAACCTTATTGGCACATCTATTGACCTGACCTTTGAACAAGATGAATTTTCTCCATATACTGACTATTCTTTAGATTCAGGCGAGTGGATACCTGTTGGGCCTAGCACAAGTCATGAACTTAGGCTAACACGTGTTAGTGGCGCTGCTGGCTCATTTGAAGATTTAGAAATTACAGCGACATATAGAGCAAGTAGCGGTAGCTAAATTACTTAAATTGAATTTCCCAAGGGGGGCTTTATTGGAGATAAAATGACAAGAGAATACCTCTCAATAATTAGAATTACTATGTTTTTATCAATAGTAGCTTTAAGTCAAGTAGCAATAGCAAATGACAATGAATGGCAATGCAACGGACCTCAAGGTGGCACAGTAAAAACAATCATTGTTCATCCAGAAGAATCAAACACTGTTTTGATAGGCACAATTGTAAATGGTATCTACAAATCCTTAGACAACGGCACGAATTGGGATCATCTTGAATCTTCAGTGCTTCATAACACTTTACGCGAAATTCACTTTCACCCTATTACACCTGATACAGTTTATGCTGCTACTGCTGGGGGATTATTCAAATCCAACAATAACGGTGATGATTGGTATCAAATTTCACCACCTTCGTCATGGAATTGTGAATTGAGATCCTTAGCTATTCATCCAACTGATCCCAATATAATAATTACCGGTGGTCCTATGAACGAATGGATTACTTTTGACAATGGCCAATCATGGCAGAGACCAGGTATCCCTAGTAATATCGGGATATCATCTATAGCAATTGATACCCATCATCCAGATACTATTTACATCGTAGCAAGCGGATTTGCTTACGGCCTCGGAATATGGAAAAGCGAAGATCGAGCTCAAACCTGGACTAATATCCAAAATAATATTGATACAGTTGGGTATGGTTCCGATATTGAAATCGATCCCAATAATTCCGATATAATATACCTGTCAAGAAAAGTTTACGAACAACCTCCAAACACAGAATGTTTATCAAAGTCAATTAATGGTGGGGATGATTGGATTAATATAACGCCCGATATACTTACAGCCCCTGAGATATCGCACATAAAAGTTTTACCTTCTAACAGCAACGTCCTTTTTATTTGTACCAGTTATGATGGGGTTTTAAAAAGCATTGATGCCGGGGATACATGGTATCAAATCAATAATGGATTAAGTCAATCAAAACTAGCCACAATTGAAATCGACACTACAAATTCTATACTTTATCTTGGTACCTATCATGATGGGATATATAAAAGTATTGATGAGGGAGAATCATGGCAGAGAATTAGTTACAATTTGAATTGTGCTGCTATATTTGACTTGGCAGTTAGCGATTTTGATCAAAACATATCTATAGCAGCAGCAAATAACGGGCTTTTCTTTTCAGATAATATGGGAGAGTCATGGGAAAGTATCGATATTGGATGTCCGCCTGAGAATATTATCTTTACTGTATCGTTGGATCGATACAATCAAGACTATATTTATTGTGCGTCCGCTTATGAAAATTGGTACATCCAACCCTCAAGAGGATTTTATCGTTCCATCAATGGAGGTGATGATTGGGACTTTTTTAACGAGGGATTTGCTGAAGATGCCAATTTTACCGATATGAATATTTCATATTATTCAAGCGATGATAGAAGGATTTTTTTAGCCTCCGATAATGGTTTATATTTTTCCGATGACTTAGGTGAAAACTGGAGCATCTGTTCAAATGGTATCCCAACAAATAGATATATTCTGGTAGTTGAGGTAGCAAGCAGTAATCCTGATGTTGTAGCAATAGGCGATGATGAAAACGATGTCTATATATCACTTGATAGGGGTGATTCCTGGCATCAGGCGGCCGATTTGCCGGAGCATCCACGCCATGAGTATGTTATAGATATTGAATTCGATCCTACCGATAAGAACCATATATTTGCCGGCAGTTGCTACCTGGGTTTATTTGAATCGATCGATGGTGGTGAAAACTGGAATGAAATAAACAACGATTTACCACTGGAGGAATCCCCTGCGGTGGTATCAGGTATAACAATCAACCCTCACAATCCTTTAAATATTTTCGTTGCTTCAAATCATTACGGCATATATCAAACTCATAATGGCGGACAAACTTGGGAGTCATTCAATGCTGGTATGGATACCACTCATGGTGTTGGTGAAATGATGTTTGCCTCAAACGATACAACCAAGTTGTATTTTGCCTCAGAGTCTCGCTCAGTCTGGACAATAAACCGCACACCTACTGGAATTACGAATAAAGATAATCTTCTTCCGTCTAAACTATCCGTATCAGCCTATCCCAACCCGTTCAACGCAGCCACCCGTATCGAATTCACACTGCCCGAGGCAGGGGAGATTACCGCCGATATCTACGATATATTAGGCCGTCACGTAGCCACAGTCATTGATGACTACCTGTTTCCGGGTCATCACAGCGTAGTCTGGTCTCCCGAGGGGATAGCCACCGGGCAGTATTATCTGAGGTTGTCAAATCAAGAAATAACATCAGGGCGCAAGCTGTTATATCTAAAGTAACCCGAGTAATATATCCAATAAAAGAATTATCTTGACATGATTATATTTTAAGCTATTTTATAGTTGAATATCTGAGATTGTTTGACATTCTGATATTGGGGAAAATCATCATGATGAAACATCGTATAATAAAAGCGTTTATAAGCCTTGCTACTTCATATCACCTTACGAACGGGGGGGGCGTAGTCCACCTTTCGTCAAGCTGACAATTAGAGTTTTCAAAATAGTTTTTGGTTTTAAATTTATAATTCTTTTTGAAAGGAATAAGCTATGAAGCGTTTTTGCATATTAGCAATAATAGCGGTAGTATTATGCATTGCTTTCATTTTAGGGGATGGTGCCGGGAACAAAGCGATAGCTGGTGACAAATGTGTTCAAAGAGATTCGATAACGGCAACTGGTGATTATCTTCGGGAAACGGGTGAATGGCATTATCCCTGTGGTAACAGAGCCGATTTGCGGGCAACATATATTGTTACTTCTGATCCGCCTCCACATCCGGCAAGAATGTGGTTTAAACTGGAGGGTGGTGATTGGCGTAGAGACGCTAATTTATTCTCAGGTTCCGGAGAAAAAGAAATCACAGGTATAGATACTGTTTCTATACAAACTCAATATAGGTTAGCAATAGGACAATATATAGGGGGAGCAGGTTTCGAGTCGCCTGCAACATTTAGAGTTTATTATAATTATACCCCAAATTAATCTTTAAACCAGTCCCCCCTTCAGTGGGGGGACTGTTATAAAGGAGCGTAGTCTATGATAAGTAAAAGACATATTTTTATAATATTTTCGATCTTGTGCCTTTTCAATATTGTTATCGGTCAGGAAAACACCTGGACTACAAACGGGCCTTATGAAGCCAAGATTGCTGCTATATCAATAAGCCCCTTTGACAATAGAAAAATATTTCTCGGGACAGGAGAGTACGGTATTTATCAAAGCGATGATGCCGGCGAAAATTGGTCTCATCTCGACAATGAAACAATTCCAAACACCGTATTACGTATTAAATTTCACCCGACGAATCAGGACTCTATCTATATAGCAACAGACAAAGGATTACTCAGAACAATCGATGGCGGCCAGAATTGGAATTATGTTATCTTACCTGATCATTATGTAGGTGATTTATTTGGTTTTGAGATACATCCTCAATATCCAAATATACTTTACTGTTGTGGCTTATTTTACAATTTTAGATCTCTTGATGGTGGAGCAACATGGGAGACTATGAATCTTGAAAGACTTTATGTACAAAAATATTGCGTTGATCCTATTAACACAAACCGCGTATATCTGATCACGCATTCTGGACTATATCATAAAGCAATCTACAAAAGCGAGAATCTCGGTAATAGCTGGGAATGCATTCATAATAATCTCGATACGACTTATACGGCTCATGATATGGCCATTGATCCAATCGATAATAACATACTGTATATATGCGGAGAAACACTTTATGGGGAGGAATGCCAGTGTCTGGCAAAATCATACAACGCCGGGGAAAGCTGGGTTGATATTACACCTGATTCGCTTAAATACAGCAGCGTTCGCGGAGTATTCGTATCACCACTCGATCATAATACTGTTGTTATCTGCACCTCTGATAATGGCCTGTTAAAAAGCATTGATGGCGGCCAAACCTGGGAGGATTCAAATGGCGGCCTGGATAGTTATTTCACTGATAATATAGTATATGACAGTCTCTCGGGAACATGGTATTTATCTGTTTTATACAACGGCCTATATAAATCTACCGATGACTGCGCTAGCTGGGAGAAGATAAGTCAAAACATTTCGCATGCGAATTGCTGGGGATTGACAATTAATCATTTCAATTCAAACAAACTATATCTGAATTCGGCATCACATCTTTATAAGACTGATAACTGCGGCGAGCAATGGGATTTGATTCATGATAGTATCTGGTGCTCACAAGCAACGTACTTCACGACTAATGTACTAACTGATCCTGTAGACAGCAATTGCATTTATGGGGGATTGGTTCATTGGGATCGGGCGAATTATTGTGGGATTTACAAATCAACTGATGGGGGCAATACATGGGGATTATTCACGGATGGTCTTCCTGACACTTCTGTATTCTATAAGGTAGCAATCTTAAATGATAACGGCAACAGACGGCTATTCGTGTGCGGCAGTAGCGGGATTTATTGCTCTGACAATTTAGGCGTGAGCTGGAATAAATGTATTTTTTCACCTTTCGATTATGTCACTATACGATGCATAAATGCAAGTAGTTCAGAGCCATTTATAATTGTAGTTAGCGACAATCAAGGCAGGTTTTTTAAATCTGAGGATAAAGGCGATTCCTGGGAAGAGTTTAACTTGCCCGAAGACCCCTATGGTGGCACCGATATCGAATTTGATCCGAATAATAGTGATATCATTTATATAGCCACTTATGGGAAAGGGATATTTAAATCAAGTGATGGCGGCGATAGCTGGGATAATATTACTAATAATATTACCTATGAAAGCGGATATTTCTGGCTATCAGGTATAGCAGTAAATCCTTTTAACCCTGATAATATTTATGTTAACTCACACCACCACGGGTTATTTCAATCTCATGATGGTGGGCAATCATGGGAACCATTTAATAACGATTTGAACACTTTATACAGTAATGCCATTACTGTCATCGATCCCTCTGATACCAACCGAATATATTTAGCCACCGATCAGCAATCAGTCTGGAGTATAACCCGAACCGGCACCGCCGTGGAATCCTCACCATCGATATTATCCTCAACCATCGATATCGCAGCCTATCCCAACCCGTTCAACGCAGCCACCCGTATCGAATTCACGTTGCCCGAGGCAGGGGAGATTACCGCCGATATCTACGATATATTAGGCCGTCACGTAGCCACAGTCATTGATGATTACCTGTTTCCAGGTCATCACAGCGTAGTCTGGTCTCCCGAGGGGATAGCCACCGGGCAGTATTATCTGAGGTTGTCAAATCAAGAAATAACATCTCACCGCAAGCTGTTATATCTCAAATAATTACAGACATTAAAAGTCATATTCAAGGCAATTTTTATTTGACTTTTGCCGCAATTATGGTATCTTAAGTTGAATTATCATAAGAATGGTTACCGGTATGCTCTCGCATAATGTACTAGTTTTAAACCAAAACTACGAACCGCTTTCGGTTTGTACGGTCAAGAGGGCGATTGTCATGGTATTCCTCGATCGGGCCGAGATAATCGAGACCTCCGACGGTCACAGGATTCGTTCCGTGACTAGAAGTATAGCGGTGCCATCAGTGGTTAGGCTGGGAAGCTATATCCGGGTGCCTCACAAGCGGATTATGCTCTCCCGTAAAAACATAATAAAGCGGGATGGCGGAGTTTGCCAGTACTGCGGCAGGAGGATCACCCCCATGACGGTTGATCATGTACTGCCGAAGAACCTGGGTGGTAAGGATACCTGGGAAAATCTGGTCGCTGCCTGCGCCAAGTGCAACAATCACAAAGGGCAGCGCACGCCGGAACAGGCGAATATGAAACTTCTGCGCAAACCCAGACGGCCTAATCATATCACGTTTATCAAGCAATTCATAGGGGTGAAAGATACGAACTGGAAACGTTACTTGTTTATGGAATAGGTAGCTGAGGAGAGAGGAGCATCTCCCACAACAATACAAACTTCACTTTACGAAATTTAGTTAATTAGTATGGGGATATCAGGCTAACCTTAGGAGTTTTGATAAAATCATGAGGAAAATACTTCTTTCGGGAATGCAACCAACCGGCAATGGCCGGCTTCATCTGGGAAATTACGAAGGCGCATTAAAAAATTGGGTAAAGCTTCAAAACGAGGGCGAGTACGAAATGTACTGCTGCATCGTCGACTGGCATTACCTGACCTCCGGCTATGAGAAAACCGAGGGTATGAGAGATCGCGTGAAAGAACTGATGATAGATTACATGTCGGCCGGACTCGATCCGGAAAAAAGCGCGATATTCGTTCAATCACAGGTAAAGGAACACGCTGAACTTCACCTGTTATTTTCGATGATAATCCCAACCCCGTGGCTCGAGCGCGTACCGACCTACAAAGAGAAAGCCGAGGAACTCGGTCTGGATAGCTATGGCTTCCTGGGCTACCCGCTTCTGCAGGCAGCCGATATTTTAGTGTACAAAGCCAATGCGGTGCCGGTAGGCAAAGATCAACTACCGCATATCGAGCTGACCCGAGAGGTGGCCCGAAGGTTCAATCATCTCTATGGCAACGTATTGCCCGAACCGGCGGATTTACTGACTCCGTTTCCGGTCGTGCCAGGCACGGATGGCCGCAAGATGTCCAAATCATACGGTAACGATATCAAGATGTCCGATACTGAAGATGAGACGGCCAAGAAGCTTAAAAAGATGATGACCGATCCCCAGAAAATCCGTCGCGGCGACCCAGGAAGACCCGAGGTTTGCCCGGTGTACTCTCTTCACCAGATTTACAATCCCGAGCACGAGCAAGTTGTCGAGCCATGCAAATCGGGCGCCCTTGGCTGCGTGGACTGTAAAAAGAACCTGACCGAGCGGCTGAACGCGGCTTTGAAATCCGTTCGAGAAAAAAGAGCGGAGCTGGAGAAAAATCCCGATGTAGTCTGGACTGCTTTGAAAAGCGGGGCTGAACGCGCCCGGGAGCGCGCCTCGAAGTGTATGGTTGATGTTAGAAAGGCGATGAATCTTGACTGGTAACGGCAGTATAATCAGGATTACCGAGGACCTCCGTGGCTACGGTATGCAGCCTTTCGAGGGACCTCTCGATTTGATGCTCTATCTTATCCGGCAGGATGAGATAGATATTTACGATATCCCGATCGCCCAGATAACCAACCAGTACCTGGCTTATCTTGAGGCAATGAAAGAGCTCGATCTGGAGGTTGCCGGCGAATTCATCCTTATGGCCTCGATGCTCATACGGATAAAATCACAGATGCTGATACCTCGTCAAACTGAGGACGAAGAGGAGTTCGACGATCCCAGAAGCGAACTGGTAGCCGCTTTACTGGAGTACAAAAAATTCAAACAGGCCGCCGAGGATTTAGGTGATCGTAGCAAAGAATGGTCAATTCGCACTTCCCGGGGATCATTTCCTGAGGTTACGGAGCCCGAAGTTAGCTATGTGCTCAAGAAAATAGATATTACAAAACTGATGATTGCATTCGGGGAGGTACTGGAACGCTCGAGGATCGAACATGTGCATAATGTTCGCACCGAGGAACTGCATATCGAGGACAGGATTAAACACGTAGCAAATGTCTTGAAATCCAATCCCGACGGCGTCGAATTTAAAGAGCTGTTTATGGATAACCTTCGCAGAATGACCGTAGTTGTTACTTTTATGGCTATATTAGAGATGGCGAAAATGGGATATATCAAGATCCAGCAATCAACGGTGTTTACGAAAATCTGGGTTTATCCCACGGAACTCAATATTGAGGATGCGATAAGATTATATGTCGGTATGGCGTAGAATAATATTCACGATTCTATTGGCAGTGTTATCGAGCGGAGCTTTCGCGCTTGACACCGGTGACCTGCTCGTTGCCGATAAACCGGTTGGCGATTGGCCGCCCCTGATTCTGGCTCGCCCGGTGATGCAGCATGTACACGAGACAGTACATTTCTGTATTCACTATAATACCACCGGTGATAGCGCCGTATACCATCCTGGCGAGGATATCAATCCTTATGATTCCGTGCCCGATTATGTCAATAGAATAGGCGAATATTTCGAGGCTGCTCATAACGTCTATATTTTCGAATTGGAATATGACATGCCACCGCCTGATGGCCTGACAGATATCGAAAGCAAATATGATGTTTACGTGACAACGACTAGCGGACTGACGACGCCGGAGTATTTATCGGATTATTATTTCGGCAGGGAGGCTTACGTGTCATATATTCAGGTGGGCAACAACATGTTCACCGATCACAATCCAACCGATCCTTATCCTCACCTGAAAGGTGTTTGCGCACATGAGTATTTTCATGCTGTCCAGATGGCTTATCGGGGGCATCTCGTCGATCAGAAACCCTGGTTTTACGAGCTTACCGCTATGTGGGCAGAGGAAAGAGTTTTCGATGATTTAAACGAGCTTTATTATAATCTCGATGATTATTATTCTGATATCGATAAATCGATTTACCTTCACGGTGGCTTTCATATGTACGGCGCCTGGGTGTTGGCAGAATATTTATCTCAGAATTATGGTAATGATATAATCAAGCATGTTTTCGAGAAACATATAACTAACCCCTCCTCAATTGGCTCGCTGGCGAGCGCTCTCAATAGCAAGGGGTTGGATATCAACCGGGAATTTACCATTCTTACGGGATGGAATTTTTTCACCGGTCCTAATTATCACAATCAATTTTTCGAGGAAGGGATGTCATTCCCGGCGACAGTACCGGTAGTCAACTCTTATAGCAGCTATCCAACCGGTTGGCAGGAAAACGGGGATGCTATCGAGAATCTAGGCGTTAATTATATCTATTTCGACAACCCCGGTATTAGCAAGGGCGACCTGGTAGTTACGGTTAAAGCCGATGAGCAGTATCACGAAATGATATGTTTAGCCGGTATTTATGATGGTTCTCGTCCTATATCACTTGGTATACATAAAGCTATGGCTGGTGAGACAATACAAGTGAGAGTTCAAAATTTCAATGAATACACCGGCGCGATAATGGCGATAAACTGGAGCTATCAGGATTCAGTGATACATGATCTGGCTGATTATAGTTATAGTGCCTTTGTCGAATCACTCTCGGTAGATATCGTTGATGGGGTTGAACCTGTTATACCGGAAAGCTTTAGCCTAAATGGCAATTACCCTAACCCGTTTAATTTATCAACGAAAATCACTTTTTACTGGAATTTCAATCCCTCTTATTATACAATTGCGATCTATGATATCACCGGTCGACAGGTGGAAACCGTAACCGGAACCGCATTAACCGGTGAAAATAAAGTTAATTGGAGAGCAAGTGATGACCTCAGCAGTGGGGTTTACTATTACAATCTGACGGCGGGAGAGCGTTCCAAGGTCGGCAGAATGTTACTGTTGAAATAAGAGGTGATTAAAATAGATAATTTCCCGGAAAACGAGAACCGGCAGGAGCCGGAAGATGACCTGCAGGACAGCCAGGAATCCGAAATCCCATCTGAAACCGATAACAATCCGGAAACAGATAGTAGCTTTATATCCGATGATGAGATGGTTAACGAAACCGAATCAGATGATATACCCGAGATATCTTTAAGCGAGACTGAATCTGTTGATGATGATAATGCGGATATGGATGAACACGAAAGTGAGCCTGAGATCGCGGAGACTGAATCTTCAGCCGATGATGATGTGAATGATATCACTGAGCCGGAAGAACAGGAAGATCAACCTGAGATTTCAGATAACGAACTGGAATCGGATGATGAGTTGCAAGATCAAGCCGAGCCTCAGGAGCAGGTAAATGTCGAGGATTTTCAGCTTGAGAATCAAAAAGGCATAATCGAGGCGCTTATATTCGCAGCCAACGATCCGATTACGTTAAACCAACTCGCCAGAACCTCGAATCTTACTAAAGCCTCGGTCGAGGATATTATCAAAGAACTTAATCACGATTATCAGGATACCGGGCGCAGTTTCCGTATAGAGCATATTGCCGGCGGTTACAGGATGTATACCATGCCGGAATTTCACTCGTACATCAATCAGGCCGGAGTAATCGAACGTACTCAAAAACTGTCACAGGCGGCTTTGGAATCACTGGCGGTTATCGCCTACAAGCAGCCGATAACCCGGGCTGAGATAGAACGCATTCGTGGTGTGGATTGCGGCGGTGTACTTAAAAATTTGATGACCAAAGACCTTATCGTTATTGATGGTCGCTCGGATGCTCCGGGCAAACCGATACTTTACCGAACCTCTGCTCATTTTCTGGAGTTTTTCGGGTTATCATCACTGGACCAGCTTCCTCCGCTATCAGAGATCGAGGATCATTCGGATTTACCGAAACTGACTTTGATCAAAAATGGAGAGAACAACGGCAATGGTTCGGATAGTGATGATGATACTGATACTGAGGGTGATATAACTAACCGCTTAAGCGGTAAAATACTTTCGATTGAAATTCCTGAAGAGTTACCGGACTTGTTAAGTATCAATCTCGAGGATGATACCATATCCAATTAGCAGGATTTACCGGAAAAGAAAATATATATATTAACACTACGCTGGCGGCATGTGGGAGCGCGGCAATCTATCAACTTATGGCACAGCCTGTCCTTTTCCAACCATTGGTCATCATGCAGTATGTTGCCGGGAAAGGATGAACAAAGGACCTCGTCCGCCCAGAGACGCGTGTAAACAACTTATTCAACAACCCAATGTTTCGTAACGAGGATTTCAGTTTTCGATAAACAAAAAATAAACATTTTTCGCCTGATATATACTCGATACGCTATAGGTTTATCCCTTTCAAAATGATATCACCTTTGTTTACACCAATATTATTCGCTATAATCTTACATTTAGCTTTAAGAAGGAAGAATACCCTGTATTTCTCGTTCGATAGCCCCTCGTAATTACCCTGACCTTTCGATATGATAAATTCAGCCTCATCCACTCTTCGCCTGAATCCCGAGCTGCATGTTTCGAGAATCGTACCGGGAGCATCCGTGCCCGAGGAGATAATGTCAGCTACTTTATCGATCCCAGCTTCAACGGCATCATTATAAACAGCATCATTTATAACCGGCGTTTCGCGGACTACATATGTGACGGGCTTGCCCAACTGCTCGATCAATAACCGATCGAACACGGTCTCACCGGCGTTATCGCCTATGTAAAGCACCCGGCCGGCTTTCTCCAGGTTACTTTTGAAAGCGGTGTAATCATTAATCGCGAAATCCGCTTGAAGTGCCTCTTTTAACGCGCTTTTTAGATCATACTCAGCGCTCGCCCCCAGATCGATGACGTTGCCGGCGATTGCGATACGAATCGCAGTCAACAGATGATCGTTGGATTTTGCGATCATCTCTTTCATGGCGGGATACAATTCAAGGGCTTGACATGTGCTTTCGCGTTTTTGCTTTTGGAATGGATCAATATTGCCTGTAATATTTCGCACGGCCCGATAGATCAATCGGCCGGTTGCGGGGGGAGTGCTTTCGAATGAGATATCTTTCAACATAATCCCCAGTTCATCCATAAGCTGCTTGATAAGTTTATCATCATTGGTGGCCGCTCGTCCGGCGCGAAGAGCTTGTTCGAAAAAGCAGGGGATACAATCGAGATAAGTTTTCATGATATTGCCTTCTTTAAAATCCTCGCAAGGAGTTTCTGAAATGTGTACGTGCGGTCATTATGAATACTAGAATAATGTTTATTTATGCTATTTAACCTTTTCAAGGTCATAAAGCGCCGCCCGGACGACCTGCCAGCATATCGAGCAACTATCTTTGTCAGGAGTATCGTCATCGCGTTCAAGCTGCTCCCAGGGATGGACAAGATTGCGGTATTTGCGCAGGAGATGACTGAACTCGGCGGCATCGCTTTTTATCCAACCGCATTCATGCGCGATAATTATAAGCTCGTTTAATGTCCAGTCGCGGATTTTCTTGATTTTGCCGTCACGGTCTAAAGGCGCTGATTCGCACTCGCGCGCTTTATGAGGGTAGCGTTTGACAATCGCCATAATCACCGCCTCGATAATGCCGCCCATGAGGATAATCGCCGCCAGATGGGCGTCGGTTTCCAGGCAGCGGTTGATCTCGGCCCAGCGTTCGTTGAGTATCTCGGCCAGTTTCTCCTCGCCGGTTATCTTAACGAAATCAGGTGGGGGAAAGGAGCAATTGGCAAAAGGCGCCGATTTGACATATTTGCGTGTGTTGTCATCCATGAGGGTATATTAATAAGATTGGCGTAAATGGCAAGTAATTTTGGGAAAATGAAAGGATTATAAGAAATAAACTTAATCACTAGTGTCCGGTGTTTTTCGTTAAATTTTAAATTTCTCCTTGGGATTGTTAATGAAAAATATTTTCCGATATAATTATTTTATTCAGCGTATCATTCATCCTGACATATCCTGCCGATGTTAGGCTTGGTTTTCTGGTTTCCAAGCGCTGCTTGGAAACCTTCTTGAATCATGTAGAATGCGCATTCTGCCGGCAAACAAGCCACGTTGCGAAGCAGCGCTTCGCAACGAGATGAAAAGACCGGACACTAGTGAAACTTAATCTAATTAAATTCTAAATTAATCCCGAGGTTCATGCTGCGTTTCAATATCATACTCATCCCGCATTTTCTTTATATTGGCTGGATTGGCCTCAGGCCAATGCCGGTATAGCCTGTCAAGCCCGGCTTGTAATATCTTTCTAACCGCGTCATCAGTCTCAACCGCCAACGCTTCCTGCAAAAGACGTATATTTTGACGTAGTGGCTGCCATTCCAGACGTCGGGCAATCATCTCTCTAATAGATACATCATCGTCGAATAATAATCGCACTAACCTATCGTTTAAAAGCGTACTGTCCATAGAGCATACTGCCTGAATCGCTGCGCCTCTTTTATATTCCATCTCCTGGTTATACGCGATATTTACAAGGGTATCTATCATGCCGCCGATATCGGCTACTTCACCGGTACCAACGTATTTATCATATAGTTGAGGCATCAATTCCATTATCTGAAAGCTTAAAAAAGGGTTTTCAGAATGTAAATGCTTGTAACAATGGGGCAGCAGTTCGGGCCTTAGATGCTTTTCAGCGCTTTTAAAGGCTGCAAAAATGATACTCGGATCATCACTTTCAAATGCGGTATATATTAGATCGGCGGCTTTTTCACCAGGGCAACGCCTCAATAGTTCTATCGCGACAGCTCGCACTGAGTTGTCGTTATCATCCGCCGCGCTATAAAACATATCGAGGAAGGAAACGGAGCTGTCCGCCTTTAAAGCCTTCAATATACCAGTTCTGATAGAAGCATCATAACTATCATAGTTTAATAATAACGCATCGAATTTAAATGATTTCACAAGAGAAAAAGCGGCATTCCTTACAGTTAAAGTATTATGTCGGGTATAAGGCATGATGATATTTGCCAGACTATCATTCATGCTTTCTTTAATATTATAAAGATTGAAATGCCTGATATCTTGATTCTCCATACTCATTAATTCAACGAAATTGTTAATTGTAAAATCGATAGGCATTTTCATTAAAGCTATGTTTGCGCAATGCCATATGAATCTATCCCGTTTTTTAAATTCATCATATAGCGCCTCAACTCTCGCGACCGGGTCCAATCTGCTGATTTCCTCGAGCCTGCTGATCGTATTGTTATACATGTATAGCCTTGTGCTATCCTTATCCACCGGCACGAAACCGTTGTAATCATTATTCAAGAATTTGCCATCTTTGATAAACAAATAGGCATACTGACCAACCTCCGGCACATAAGGCGTCCTGGTTTTTGGAGGCGGCGTATCCTTGCTTTTTTTGATACTCAGGGCTTTATTGATCGATTCGAAGTTAGCGATATAGAAATCCTTGCCGTCATAGTTTTTCCAGGTTTGAATGATATTGTACGTTGCCAGCATCGGGCCCTGCAACCGACCGGTGGGATGGTTGGCGCATCGAATATCGAACGAATCCTTGCTGACAGCGATACACTCACCCAGTATTATAAAATCGGCTTTCTCGATATTGTTAAATAGCGTTGGGTATCGAGGCTGGGCTCTGGTGGTGGTTGGGAGGAGTATTAGTAAAACGAATATACATTTAGCGATTATAAGCATATTCAATCTCATTACTATCTCCTGAAACATTTTTGATTATAAATATTGAGAATATGAGCCGGTACAACAACTCTCTCTAAACATATTCCCTCCATCTTATTATATGCCCCAAAAGATAAATTATTCCATCAAAATAACCAGATTAACCGAATTTGTAATAGTGACAAAACAATCAATAATTCCCAACCTAATGCTTGCCAAATTAGCTCATAGGTATTATCATAGCCCATTATGGAGAGTGATTGTAGAAATAGGAAGTTAGATTTCGGGGGCTTTCCCTCAAATAAATTTTCCCCGTCAAGTAATGGAGTAATATAAATGGATAAATTAATTTACCTGGATAATGCCGCCACCGCCTGGCCAAAACCCGATAATGTCTACCGGTTCATGGATGAGTTCTACCGCAGCACCGGCGTTAATCCCGGCCGCTCCGGTTTCGATATGGCTATCGAGGCAGGCAACATAATCGAGGATTTACGCAAACGCCTGACGAAGTTTTTCGGCGGGGATGAGGATGCCCCGGAGCGTATGTGTTTCAGCTATAATGCCACCGATTCTCTCAACCTGATCGTACAGGGCTTAGTCGGCAAGGGCGACCATGTCGTGACCACTAATGTCGAACACAACTCGGTGATCAGGCCGGTCAACCTGATGGTGCGTGACAATGGCGCCGAGGCCACGTTCGTACCGTTCGATAATAACGGTTTCGTCGATCCCGCCGAGATCAAGAAAGCTATCAAGAGCAATACCACTCTGGTGATAGTCAATCATGGCTCCAATGTCATAGGCACGATACAACCGGTGGCCGAGATCGGCAAGATATGCAGAGAGGCCGGCGTGACATTCGCCATCGACTCCTCGCAGACCGCCGGTGTGGTACCGATCAATATGAAAGAGATGAATATCGATATACTGGCGTTCACCGGGCATAAAGCCATGATGGGCTCGACCGGTATCGGCGGCATGGTCGTGCGCAAGGATGTCGAAATCCGGCAAACTCGCGCCGGCGGCACCGGTGTCGATTCGGCTTACCCGTACCACCTGGAACGTTACCCCTACCGCATGGAGTTCGGCACGCCCAATATGGTCGGCGTGGCCTCGCTCTGGGCCGGGCAGGAGTGGATGGACGAACGCGGCGTAGAGAATATCTACAAGCACGAGATGAAGCTGGCGCAGAGGCTGGTTGATGGCTTACGAGAGATCGAGGGTGTGATAATATACAAATGCGACAGCCTGGATAACCATCTGGCCACCATCTCGATCAATATCGAGGGTATGGATGCCGGTAATGTCGGCACTATCCTTGATGTCGAGCACAACATCGCTACCCGCACGGGCCTTCAGTGCGCCCCGCTGGTACATCGCCAGATAGGCACCGAGGAGATGCACGGCACTGTGCGTTTCGGCATAGGCGCATTCAACACCGAGGAGCATATCGATAAGGCAATCGCCGGTATCAAGGATGTCCGCGAGATGATCGAGAAGCGCGCGGTGGCTAAGTAGTAATCACAGAGAAAAGATTTAGCATATTCGAAGCCGGGTTATTTGATCCGGCTTTTTTCTTTATCAGATTATTACTTCTTGGCCGGTATATATTCATATCTGCTGTTTGAGTGTAGGGGAGTAAGTCGGCGAGCCGTGGCTCCCGACACGGGGTAGAGAAGTCTGACGATTCGCACGTATTACATATCGCCTTGCGGCTCCTCAGGAGCTACAGCTCCTGAGCTACTCGGCTATGATGGGATATTGCTTTGCAGCTCTGAATCGGGGTTATTGCGTTTGATGAACTCATATATCTTTTCGCATAACGATTGAGCTTCTTCTGAAAGATCATCATATGATTCTATTGCATTTATAGCTTTGTTAGCGAATGCTGTTTTATCTTTAATTGTGCCTGATTTATCGCTATAAGGTCTTTCTTTATTTCTTCGATGAGTTTTTTGTTTTTCAATCAACAATTTATCTTCAATATATTTGCCAAGATACCTATTCTTATAAGCAGTATTATTTTTGGGAATCTTAATATTTTCTGCTGATTCTCCATAATCTAACATAATCTTTTTTATTACTTGAAGAGTTAAGAGATTTTCAATTTCTTTTACCGTAAGTAGATAATAATTTTCACCGAGACTCTCTTTCAACTTCTCATGTCGTTCATCTTTGCCTATGTCTTTGTCAGTTATTAATAATAAAGTTCCACAAAGCTTTTCAACATTCATACCGCTTTCATCATCAAGAAACGACCAATGGGTGATATTATTCCCTGAATATTCTACAAATGAATAATGCTTATCCTCCTCGAATACCTTGAAGTTTTCGATTTTATCTGGATTTGCTTCTTGGTATAGTTTTAAGTAATGCCTCAGATACATTCTATCAGTTATACCCTCAACCCAGATAGTACAGTTTGATAGCAATACCGAGGAGTTATTTACGCCAAGACATTTAAGCACGTTACGGTCATCATTGCTGGTATTTTCAATTTCGAAAACGGCATTTGTTTTAGAACCATCACTAAATTTCTTCGTAAATTTGTATACAGATATATTATCAAAATCAAGAGTCATATCAAGGAAGTGGTTAGAGTGAGTGGTTAGAAATACTTGCAAGCTTCCGTTTTCCTTATCATTATTATCACCGAAATCCGTGAGAATTTGTAATAGCTTCCTTTGTAGGCCAGGGTGAAGATAAAGCTCAGGTTCTTCGATAAAAAGCAACAAGTCTTTTCCTTTGTTTAGGAAAATAGGGAATAGCATTATAATTAGATGTTGAATTCCATCGCCTAATTTGTGAATAGGGTATTCTTCATTGCCAATTTTGACATGGACAACATCATTTTTTCCTTCATATTTCGGAATTATTGCTATTGTTTGATTCTCGAAGAAATTTGTGCTAAGAAATACTTCAAACTTTTTTATAAATTCACGCTTATCTAAATCGCCAAGTAAATGTTCTTTCATTCTTTCATATAAATTCAAACCAGTAAATGTATTAAAATTTAGTATATGCATATCTTTGTTCTGAAAATAATCATATTTTGTTCGATTCAGGTAAAAGTCTTCTGTCACTTCTTGTTCGGGGATTAATGGCCTCAAGCCTCTTAATACTGGAATGTAGATTTTATAGAACTTGTATTCCTTTGGTAGACGGCTTTTTAGCAACTTCATTATATCGTTTCGAAAATTCATATTTGACGATTGTAATAATTGAGAAAAATTCTCGGCTTTTTCTTTATCTCCTATTGTTCGGGCGATAGGCAAATCAGGAATACGCGTCACTTGTACAATATAGCTTAAATAATTTTCTATGATTTTAGTTTTTGTTTTAATACTATCTTTTAATTTAGTTGTACTTAGCATATGAAGATACTCCCAAAATATATCTAACATAGCTTCATTCTTCAGAGTATTAAAATTATCAATATGTTTTTCGAATATGTCATTAATTTCACTTGATGGGAAGCCACTTGGTTTTATCATTTCCTCATGAAGAAAGTACAATGCTCTTAAAAACCTGCTCTTCCCTGAATTATTAGGTCCAATAAAAATATTAACTTTAGATAAATCTTCTATACAATCTTCATTTGAAGGCTTGTAAGTATTTTTTAAATCATCCGGCAAATACCACTTTTCTATCAGATATGACATAATAAAATCCCCTGTTATTTCAGTTATAACAGAATATAAATACTCTAAGCCATATTATCAAGCAAAATAGACACATAAATCACTGGCATCCGGTTTTGGAAACCGGGGATCATCAGCCTCTTTTAGCAGCATACCCCCTTTATTTGACATCCCCCCAAAAACCATTTGCAATTATACCCGATATGAGATAAAAAGGCCGTGATGTTTGTACCTCTGCATGAAATAGGAAACAATTGAAGTGACCGCGATACAGAAATTACCCGATCACCTTATCGATAAAATAGCCGCCGGGGAGGTTGTCGAAAATCCCGCCTCGGTGGTCAAAGAGCTTATGGAAAACGCCCTGGATGCCCACGCCGATAGCCTCGATCTGACTATCGAACGCGGCGGCTCCCGGCTTATCAGCCTGATCGATAACGGCGATGGTATCCCCATTGAGCAGGTGCGCACGGCGTTCGACCGTCACGCCACCTCCAAAATACATGTCGAGGACGACCTCCAGGCAATATTCAGCTACGGATTCAGGGGAGAGGCCCTGCCGGCGATCGCCTCGGTCAGCATTGTCGAGATGATTACCGCCGAGAAAGAGGCGGCCGAGGGCAGGCGTATCGTGATGGAAGGCGGCGCCGAGACCGTATTCGAGCCGTCACCACCCAGACCGGGGACATCCATAGCCGTAAAGCAGCTATTTTATAATACCCCCGCGCGTCGCAAATTCATGAAATCCGAGACCTCGGAAAACCGTAAAGTAACAGCGTTATATACCAAATATGCGGTGTGTTGCCCGCATATCGGCATGAAACTGAAATCGGATGGCAAAGAGACCGTCAATTTCCCGAAAGATAACAACCTGATAGATCGCCTTCAGCGAATATGGGGCAACTCGGTCGGCTCGCGACTAATCGAGATCGAGGATAACCCGGCCGAGAATATCAAGATATTCGGCTACATCACGCATCCCAGCGTAAACCGGGGCAATCGCAACCAGATGCATCTGATTGTGAACGGCCGCCCGATTTATGATATGTCGCTTTTGCATGCCCTGCGCTCCGGCTATGGCAACACGCTCGATTCAGGCTATTTCCCATTGGCGGCGCTGTTCATCGAGATGGACGGGCAGGCCGTGGATGTCAACGTGCATCCAGCCAAAACCGAGGTGCGGTTTGCCAACGAACGGTTCCTGTATGGACAGATACGTAAGCTGGTCGAGACAGCCGTGCAGTTGCCGGCGCTGTTTTCGGTGGCCTCCTCGCAGCGTAACGGCAACTACTCCAAATCGATATTCGATAAAGATACATCCCAGGTGACTCCGCATATACCTCAGCCCGGTGATGATACCCCGCAGGTGAACGGCGATCACATGAAAATCCGCAACGGCGTCAATGGTTACAGTCGACCGGAGTATACGCGCAACGCCGATAAATTCGATGAGGTTCGCCACGAGACCGAGCAACAGTTGGCGATAGGCGGCGAACATTTCTGGCAACTGTACAACAGCTATGTGATGGGTATGCGCGAGGGCAAAATCTGGATGATCGACCAGCACGCCGCCCACGAACGAGTATTGTACGAGGAAGCGATGAACAATCTCTATGAGAGGCAGGGAACCTCACAGCGGTTGTTATTCGATATCAATATAGAGCTGTCACCGCCCGAGATGAACGCCTTCAACGATCATCAGGCGTTGTTTAACCGTATCGGTTTCGAGATAGAGCCATTCGGCAACACGGCGGTTATCATTCGGGGCGTGCCTGCTTATTTCGAGAAACCCTCGATCGAGAAGATGTTCCGTGATCTGCTGTCGGAGTTCTCCGACAATCTCTCCACCGGCGAGGACCCGATTATGGCGTTGGCCTCCTCGGTTGCCTGCCATGCCGCTATCAAGGCGGGGGAGAACCTGTCGCAGGAGCAGATGCAGGGGCTTTTTATCAAGCTGTTCAGATGCCAGGAGCCTTATCGCTGCCCACACGGGCGGCCTACCGTGGTGACAATATCCCGTGAAGATTTAGAGAAGATATTCAAGCGCAGATGAATTTCATTATAGTATGCGGCCCTACCTGCACCGGCAAAACCGGCCTCGGGATAAAACTCGCCCGTCGCTATGGCGGCGAGATAGTCAACGCCGATTCCCGTCAGATATATAAGCATACGACTATAGGCACGGCCAAACCGACCCCGGAAGAGATGGCAAAGGTTAAACATCACCTGTTTGATATTCTGGAGCTAAACGAGATGTTTTCCGCCTACCAGTATGCCCGGATGGCGCGGGAGTTGATGACCGAATTGAGCGCTAAAGACATATTGCCGATAGTGGTTGGCGGCACCGGTTTATATCTGAAAGCTTTGACCGAAGGCATATTCAAATCTCCGCAGCCCGACCCGGAATACCGAAAACGCCTGGATGATATAGTCGAGAAATTCGGTATCGAGAAACTCCATGATATGCTGGCGCTTGTCGATGAGGAAACAGCCGGCAGGCTAAAACCGAGGGATACCGCCAGATTATACAGGGCATTAGAGATTCACCATCAAACAGGCTCCACGATTACGGAACTTCAGAGAGACGGCGAGTATTTGCCCTCATTGGGGAACCCGTTGTGGCTCGGAATTACTTTTAATCGAAAAGAACTGTATGAACGAATTAATAAACGTGTCGATACTATGATAGATATGGGATTTGAGGCAGAGGTAAAGAAATTGGAACCTTATCTTGGTTTCGTACGAAAAAGAAAGATGATTGGTTATACCGATATGATCGCTTGTATGTTTGACAACGATATACCCCGCGATGAGGCGATATCAAAAGTAAAACAACATCATAGAAACTACGCCAAAAGGCAGTTAACCTGGTTCCGTAAGAATGATCGAATCAACTGGTTCGATCCAACTATTAAGGATTTTGAAAAAGAAATTTATGAATTATCTGACAATTACCTTAAAAGTACTTGACTTAAAGTGTCAATCGTATTATATGCAACGAGTTACAATAAAAGGAGAGATGTTTTGAAGAATTTCATAGGGCTCATTGCATTAATTTTGATTATAGCCGGATGTTCGCACACGAACCGCGGTGTTTCTATCGCAACCGGTGATACCGAGACTAATACTGCTAATTATAGTGATGATTATATAATTGCCGACTCGAGTCAGCTTACCGAAATTCGTCAGGCACTAACCGCTGCAGAAAACCATTACACCGATGGTGTCATGTATTATCAGATGAATGTCCTGGACTCCTCGCAGATCGCATTCGAGGAGGCATTAATGATGCTTTCGGAGGTTGATTTCGATACCGATGTATTTCCCTCGGAGACCCGATGGCTGGAAACCCTGTTGAAGGAGATAGAATCCGACTACCGTCTAACACTGATGACCTCGGGAGTGTTGTATTCGGAGGGATCGGCGGTGGCGTTTCGGGAGCTGTTTTCCGATATCAAAAATTTCAAACAGTTAAAAGAATCCGGGCAATTTCATCTGCCATCCAAAGATTCGGTTACCTACAATGTCCCGATATATTTAAACACTAAAGTTGAAAATTGTCTGGCATATTACCAGACAGTTGCCCATGAATCATTCGAACGGTTCCTGAGTCGCTCCACCAAGTATATTCCGGTCATGGAAAAAATACTCGAGGAGGAAGGCGTACCCAGCGACCTGGTTTACCTGCCGCTTATAGAGTCGGGCTTTAACGTTCACGCCTATTCATACGCCAGGGCTGTTGGCCCGTGGCAGTTTATCTATGCTACCGGTAGACGGTATGGTATGAAAAGGAATTGGTGGTATGATGAGCGTCGTGATTTCGAGAAATCGACCAGGGCGGCCGCCAGGTATTTGCGTGATCTCTACGAGGAATTTGATTCGTGGGAACTGGCGTTAGCCTCTTATAACGGTGGCGAGGGCAGAGTAAGGCGTTTGATCAAACGTCAGAAAACCCGGGATTTTTGGAAACTGAAATTACTGAAACAAACACGCAATTATGTACCGCTTTATATGGCCGCAACCATGATAGCCAAGCAACCGGAGAAATATGGTTTCGCGCCTAAATATCAAAAGACATTGGAATGGGATGTTGTCGAGATATCCAAATGCATGACATTTGCCAATATCGCCAAGCATACGGGGGTTAGCGTGCCCGCGCTGGAGGAACTTAACCCGGAGCTGATCCGTGGTGTGACTCCGCCGGATGTTAAAAACTATAAGCTCAGAATTACTAAAGGCCATCAGGAAAAATTCCTGGCCTCTTACGACAAAATCCCCTCTGAAAAGAGCACCAACTGGGTTCAACACAAAGTGCGAAAAGGACAGACCGTCTCGACAATTGCCAAGAAATACGGCGTCTCGATGTCCTCGATTATTTCCGCTAATAACTTAACCAGGCCGTATCGCATATTTGTCGGGCAAAAATTAATGGTGCCTACAACCGGTGGCTCCTGGGCTAATTACTCCTCGAGTGTGATACCCTCCAGCAGTGGCTCGTATAAAGTCAGACGAGGCGATACGTTATGGGAGATAGCCAAAGCTCATGGTGTAAGTTTATCCAGCTTGAAAAGAGCCAATAGCTTATCCTCCAACCGGATATACCCCGGGCGCAAGTTGATTATTCCCGGCAATAGCAGTACAGCCAGGGCTAATTCTAATGCCTCCTCGAAAACGGGGGTGTATATTGTCAGGCGCGGCGATTCATTATTCAAAATTGCAAGCAAGTTCGGTATTTCAATCGAGGTTTTAAAATCACATAATCGCTTGTCCTCGAATAGAATCTATCCTAATATGAAACTTAAAATTCCGCAATCCGGCTCAAGTATAGCATCAAGTAGTACCTCGAAAGATCCTGTAAGCTATAAGGTTAAGCGAGGTGATTCGCTCTGGAAGATTTCCCAACATTTTAATGTCAGTATTCGCGAACTTATGGATTGGAATAATATAACAAACCCCAGATACCTGAAACGGGGCGATATCCTGAAAATTTATTCCCGTTAAGTTTAGAAAAGAATTGACATTAGCAATTCATTCTCATACATTTACCCGCGAATATGGCTAGAACTCGTAACATTTTAGTAGGGCTGGTAATCAGCGGAATCGTACTTATATTCCTGTTTTTGATAGCATTTTCTATCTGGGGGTTGACGTCATCCAATAAGGATTTTGCATTCATTCCTCATGGTGAAAGAGTAGCTATCGTTAAAGTTGAGGGTGTAATTTACGGGTCCGAGGATATCATTAGACAGCTCCGCAAATATGGTGAGGATGAAAGAGTTCCGGCAATCGTCGTGCGTATCGATTCACCAGGCGGCGCGGCCGCCCCTGCCGAGGAGATATATAACTATATAAATAAGGTTAGAGATGAGGGGACTTATGTTGTTGCCTCACTTGCCTCTGTTGCCGCCTCGGGAGGGTATTATATTGCCAGCGCCTGTGATACGATTATATCAAACAAAGGTACACTGGTTGGCTCGATAGGCGTTATTCTTTCTTACTTGACTTTTGAGGGCCTTATGGATAAAATAGGCGTTCAACTTGAGGTCATTAAGGCCGGCGAATTGAAAGATGTGGGGAATTACAGCCGCGAACTAACACAAAAGGAACGAGAGATGCTTCAGGCAACCCTTAATGATGCCCATGACCAATTCATATTAGCGGTCGCCAACGGCCGTAATATGGATGTGGTGCAGGTTGAGGAACTTGCTGATGGTTCGATATTTACGGGTAACCAAGCGCTCTCCCTCGGTTTAGTGGATCGTCTTGGCGGTTTAGAGGATGCCATTTCGGTAGCCGGAGAAATGGCCGGTTTGGGTGAGGATCCTGATATAGTCAGGGAAATTCCTCGAAAACCTACTGTTATGGACTATATTGCCCAGACTTTGTTTGCAGATTTGTACGGTAATGTTAAGAAAAGTGTTGAACCGAGACTGGAATATATTTATAAATGATTGAGTAATTGTATCTTATGCCGATATACGAATTTAGATGCCAGAGTTGCAATAACACATTTGAGGAATTGGTGAGGGGTGAGCAAAGCATTAGCTGTCCGACATGTAGTAGTAGGGATATAGAGAGGAAGATGTCCGTGTGTGGCTTTACTTCTTCTAAAGGCTTTGTTTCATCGGCCGGACCATCTTCATGTAGCGGTTGCACCAAGACCAATTGCGCCGGCTGCGCATCCCTGACAGTAGGTAAATGATAACTGTTTAAAATAGGAGGAGAGGGTTATGACAAAGGCGGACCTGGTCGAACAGGTTGCTGAAAAAACCGGCCTTACCAGAACTGATGTTGCGGCAGCAGTTGATAGCATGCTTGATGCTATCAAGAAAAGTCTAGAATCGGGTAAGAATATTGAAATTAGAGGTTTTGGCACTTTTAAGATCAAACCAAGAAAAGCAAGAAAAGCTCGTAATCCAAGAACGGGCGAAGAAGTCCCGGTTCCGGATAGGAAAATACCGGTTTTTAAACCATCTAACGAATTCAAAAACTTAGTGATGAATTCAGAAGCGAATAGGATTTAGTTGTTGTATGCCGAGTGGTAAGAAGAAAAAGCGTCACAAAATCAAAACTCACAAGCGTAAAAAACGACTGCGTAAAAACCGTCATAAAAAGAAAAATAAGTAGTAGCTTTTGACGGCCTGTCGCCGTACGGATGGAGGGTTGACAGGATGATGATTAATAAAACAATATAGAGGCTTATCAGGAATAATTATATTCCTTTTAATAAAGTATTCTTGCTTATTTAGCCGGAGGTATTCTTCGGCTTTTTTATATAGTTATTATTCGTCCAACCGGCTATCACGAGATAATACCGGTATACCGGAGATGATCAAAGCGCGATCCAGATAAGGCGTCATATCCTCTCGATTTTCTTTACGAGTTTATTTATAGGGCGGGATGTTCGAGCGGTTATTATACCCTTGCTTGTTAAGTATAATAATACTTTTCGCGGCTGATGATACTCCATCAGAATTCTCTTGACTGCTAGAAAGCTGAACGTTATAATTCGTTGCATTTGCTTTTAGCTATATCAGTTAGAGGCATAATAGTATTTTAGCTGGGTATTTGATAATTTCTAATAAAGCAGGAGGTCGAATTGATACGCTTGAGAATGAGCTTAATCTCTGATAGCTTCTTTTCAACGGGGGCAAAATTACTGTTTCTAAGTTTAATGGCAATGTTAATTCTTGTTGGCTGCGATGATGATGATGATATTACCTCGCCGAACGAGGCTCCGCCAGTACCGACAGTTGCCGTTCCCGATAGCGGTGCGATTAACCAGGATGTAGGCGTTCGCCTCGAATGGCTATGTGTCGATCCTGACGATGATGCGCTTACATATGAGGTCCATCTGGGTACATCAACTGATCCGCCTGTCGTGGATACCGTAAATACGTACCTGTATAATCCCCCACGCCTGGATTTCAAAACTACTTACTACTGGTATGTTGTTGCTGATGACAGCGCAGGGCACACGGTAACAAGCCCGACCTGGACTTTCACTACCGGCAATCTTTATTATATCGATGATTATGACACACATATTGCTTTAAAAATGTTTCTTACAGATGATAACCTGATATATCTGGCCGATGATAATCAGGGATTACGAATTTTCGATGTTACGGATACGGCCAGAGTGGGTGTGAGAATCGATTCGGTTGGCGCTATACTTGGCGATGGTTCGTATAACTATGATGTCACCGTGGCTAACGGTAGAGCTTATACGGCCAACGGTGAGGCGATGCGTATGTATGATGTTTCCAATCCAGCGGAACCTTTCATGTATTCAGACTCCGCTACAGGAGATACTGTATCGAGGTTTGAAGCTGATATCGAAAGCAGAGCAGTTGGTATATACGGAGAATATGTGATTTTAGCCGGTATTTCCGACGCCGGTTCAACCATCGATTCATCCGGTATTTATGTCGTAGATACCAGTGATTCTTTATATATCGCAGCAGCCTCTACATTCATGTACGAGGGCGGTTCTGTTAGAGATATGTATATAGAGGGTGATTATGCCTATCTGGCCGACTCGCTTTTAGGAATCAAAATCATCGATTTAACCGATCCCCTCAATCCCACACTTGCTAATACGATTACCACAACCGGTTCACCGAATGGTATCTTTATTTACGAAGATATTATTTATGTAGCCGATGGCGAGGCGGGGTTGACTCTTCTTAATCTGTCATCACCTACCAGTCCTACATTTATTAGCACGACTGCATTGCCGGGATTCGCTCTTGATGTCTGTGCGCTATATGATTCAGATACTCAAACAACTCATGCGTTCGTTGCCGATTACTGGAATGGTGGACTCCAAATCGTCAATGTTACGGATCCACAGGCTACCGAGGTGGTTACCAGTAGGGAAACCCGCGGCGGTGCGGCCGGTATAGCGGCTGGATTCCGAACCATCGATATCGATCTTGATGAAACCGATGACAATGTTCTGATGATATATCTCGGCGACAAACATTTAGGTATACACGCTTTCCAATTCCAGCCGTAAGATTATTGTCAATTAAAGACTTAAAAAGCGGAGCGAATTATAACGCTTCGCTTTTTTTTGCCGAAAATATGATTAAAAACACCTTGCCAAACCTTCTATATATATATAGATTGAAGGCCTTGATAAGGAGGAACTGTGAGCCCAGAGAGACTATCTAAAAAACAGATAAAGCAAGATAACTTTATCACCAGCGCTTTTAAAGCATCCGAATACATCCAGAAAAATAGAACATTATTCTTAGGCGGCTTCGCCGGACTGATCGCCATCATTTTGATTATCTCGTTTTTCAACTATTCCGCCGATAAAAAAGTACTCGAGGCTGAAAATCTATTCGGCAAGGCACAGTTAGCCTCGGCAATGGGGCAACAATCACTGGCTATAAACGACTACCGTAGCCTGCTTGAGCAATACGGATCGGCTCCGATCGCCGATAGAGGCTGTTACTACCTGGCCAGGACATATTACGATCGTCAGGAGCAAGACAGCGCCTTAGTTTATTACGAAAAATATATCAACGAGTACGGTAATGAGCCTCTGTTACTTGGCGCGGCTTATGCTGGCGCGGCGGAATGTTACGAGGCTTCAGGTGATTTACCGAAAACCGCCGATTATTTCATGAAAGCCGGCCAGGCCGCAGACAGCGAATTCGCCTCACCGGGCTATTACATGTCGGCGGGACGGGTATACCGGGAGGCCGGGATGATGACCGAGGCTAATGCCGCCTATCAGGCTGTCATCGATAACTACCCGCGTTCACAACACACCTCGCTGGCCAAGAAACTACAGGCCGAGGTAGAGTACGCCGCCGGTAATTAGATTGTAGCGATATTTCATTCGATAAAATTTTGGAAGCCCTGCTGATGCGGGGCTTTTTTGTGGCTGGTGGTAGTTTGCGTTTCCGGTATCAGATAATTATAAAACCGTCAGATGCCATTCCACCGGCTTGATATTCAATGAGCGGGAAAGACTTCTTCTGATAATAACCAGCATCCTGGTTCTCATCAACGAGCGCCGTTACTTTCTGGCCTGATACGTTGAAAACATTAACCGAAAGAAATGCGCCTCAAAGTCAATTTTGTTTCTTATAAATCACTTGAAAAAAGATAAAATGCATGATAAGTATTGAAATTAGCCTAAACTGACGATAGTAATTATAAGTCGATATCGTCAACCTGTTTAACCGGAGAAGTTAATGAAACTTTGCATCCTCTGGCATATGCATCAACCGTTCTACAAAGACCTGGTCACCGGCCGCTATGAGATGCCCTGGGTAAGGCTCCACGGCACAAAAGATTATTACGATATGGTGGCCATTCTCGATAAATTTCCCGAAATCAAACAGACATTCAATCTTGTTCCCTCGCTTCTCGAACAGATAGAGGAATATGCCGGGGGAGAGGCCCTGGATACTCATCTGGAGCTTTCGCGCAAAGAGGCCGGCAGTTTAACCGATGATGATAAATCGGGCATACTGGCGAATTTTTTCAAAGCCAATATCGAGACTATGGTCAAACCATTCCCACGTTATTACGAGTTGTTCATGAGCAAAGACAGCGCCTTGAATCTGTTTAAAAAGCAGGATTGGCTCGACCTTCAGGTATGGTCGAACTTAGTCTGGATCGATCCTATATTTCACGATGAATCCCCGATTGAGGGATTGTTAGCGAAAGAGAAAGGTTTCACCGAGGATGACAAACGCGCCCTGTTAAAATTCCAGCAGGATGTCATGGGGCGGATAATTCCTAAATACAGAGAGGTGGCAGAGCGGGGACAGATTGAGCTTTCGGTTACACCGTATTTTCATCCTATATTACCGCTGGTGTACGATACTGAAATAGCCCGCGAATCGGTGCCGCATATATCACTGCCCGAATACCGATTCAACCATCCAGAGGACGCTGAGGCGCAAATAAAAATGGCGCTTGATTATTTCGAGAGTAAATTCGGTTACAAACCCTCCGGAATGTGGCCTTCCGAGGGCTCGGTTGCCGAGCAGATAATCCCGATTCTGGCCGAGGCCGGTATAAAATGGATTGCCACCGATGAGGAGATACTTTCGATTAGCCTTGGTCGCGGCGTGCGCGGCGGGGGAGATGATTCGATAATTTCCTCGGGTGAGCTTTACCGACCGTACAACCTTCAGGTGAATGGATCCTCTATAAATATGTTTTTCCGCGATCACGCTATGTCCGACCTGATAGGTTTCGTATACTCCCGCCAGGACCCAAAGCTGGCAGCCAGCGATTTTATTGGCAAACTCGAGGCGATCGATTCGCATTACAGTAATAATAACGATTCCGAATGCATGGTATGTATCGCTTTGGATGGCGAAAACGCCTGGGAGTATTTTCCCGGGGATGGCCATGAGTTTTTAAACGCCCTGTACGCGAAATTATCAGAGCATCCCAATATTAAAACAGCGACATTTTCGGAGATGTTAACAGGGGAGAGCTATATAGCGCCGTTAAAGCATCTTCACCCGGGTAGCTGGATAAATCACGATTTCGGTGTCTGGATTGGACATCAGGAGGATAACAAAGCCTGGGATCTTCTGCATAATGCCCGTCAGGTATACGAACAATTCATTGGCACTGATAAAATCTCGGAGGAAAACCTCAGACTGGCTCAGAAAGAAATCTATATAGCCGAGGGTTCGGATTGGTGCTGGTGGTTCGGCGATGAGCATAGCAGCCCGGATAATGATAAATTCGATCAATTGTACCGTTCACATCTGATAAATGTTTACAAGCTTTTAGGTGTGGATATTCCGCCTGAGTTGTACAAACCAATCAGGATCGACTATATCAGATCGCATCTTCTGGAGCCGGTTGATTTTATCAAACCAACTCTTGATGGCAAAATTACACACTATTACGAATGGGCCAGCGCCGGCTTTTTCGACTGCAAGAAAGCCGGTTCTACGATGCACAAAGCCGACAGGCGTATCAGTGCGATTTATTATGGCTATGGTAAACGTGATAAAGTGTATTTCCGTCTAGACCCGGAGATTGGTACTGAATTATCACGGCTTACGATCAAGTTCACATTCACCCGGCCCGATACATTCGAGATAGTATTCAAAGATGGTTTGATGAAAGCCAATAGCGAAATTGAATTCCTCGAATGGGGAGCTGATCGTATCCTGGAGGTTGGCATTTATTCGAAAGGCATGGAGGGTGAATTATCCTCGGTGGTAATCAGCGTATTCGAGGATGAGAAAGAGATCGAGCGTTGGCCGACCGTTGACACGATTCCGATAAGGCCGGATCTGGCGTTTTCGCTGTTTTGGACAGCGTAAAAAAACGCAATCATTAACGACCTATAAGATATATTATGTATCCTACTAAAAATATTTGGTAAGAATACATAATGAATCCAATACATCTCATTGGTTTTCTGGAGATTATCGCCTCAATACGGTCGTTTTTAAGCCTGCGCTTAAAAACTCCTTTCAATGATCCACCCCCCTATAGAAAAACTCACTAAGCAAGAAGGAATTTTTTACTTCCTGCTTTATTCATGCAGGGGAAAAAACGCTGGATAACTAGATCTAGCGTTTTTTATTCACGAACTATCTCGTTAATGCTTATTTCACCACAATATTAGCAAGCTTACCTGGGATAAATATCTCTTTTACGATTTTCTTGCCCTGAATATAATGGCTGACTTTATCATCACCTTTTATCAACGCTAAGAAATCATCCTTAGTGATATCCTTGGCAACCTCGAATGAGCCGCGCAACTTGCCATTAACCTGGGCTACCATTGTGATCGTGCTGGTTACAAGCGCCTCAGGATCGTAACCCGGCCAGTCGCTTTTGAAAATCGAGCTTTTATTACCGATTCTGTGCCAAAACTCCTCGGAGAAATGTGGCGCTAATGGCGCAAGAATCTGAATGTAACGGTACAACGAGTAATTGAAAAGGTCAGAGTTATCGTCGCTTTCCGAACGTTTGCTCAACACGTTTAAAAACTCCATCATAGCCGCAACAGCCGTGTTATAATCGAGATTCTCGATATCCTCGCCAACTTTTTTGATCGAATGATTCAGATAATATCGAAGTTCGGAATCCTCGCTCTTGATATTCGAATAATTCAGTTTTGAAGCGTTTTTTATTCCTTTTAAATGCTTTTCCAACAATCGATAGACACGCCCCAGGAATCGGGCCACACCGGTAATCCCGGAATCATCCCAGTCTCCCCCATCCAGGTACGACCCCATGAACATGAGATAAATGCGGAAAGTATCAGAGCCATAATCGACAATGAAATCATCAGGATTAATAACATTGCCTTTCGATTTCGATATTTTAGCGCCTTGACTGGTAATTATACCCTGGTGACGGACTTTCGAAAACGGTTCCTCGAATGAGAGATACCCCATGTCATAAAGACACATGGTGATAAAACGTGCGTATATCAGATGTGTTACCGCGTGCTCTGCCCCGCCTACGTAGAAATCAATAGGCGCCCATTTGTCGAGCATGGCCTTATCGAATGGTTTCTCGGTATCGCCGGGATTAAAATAGCGCAGGAAATACCAGGATGAATCCACGAATGTGTCCATAGTTTCGGTTGAGCGTTTCGCCTCTTGTCCACATTTGGGGCATTTGACATTGAGGAACTCTTTAGAACGCGCCAACGGCGATTCGCCCTCCTCGGTAGGCCGGAAATTATCTATCTCAGGCAACAGCACGGGCAAATCAGAATCAGGTACCGGCACCTCGCCGCATTTGGGGCAGAATATGATCGGAATGGGTGCGCCCCAGTATCTCTGACGGGAGATTAACCAGTCGCGTAGACGGTAGTTGATTGTAAGCTTGCCCAGGCCCTGTTTAGCGAGTTTCTCGGTAACTTGCACTTTGCCATCACTGGAGGATACGCCATCGAATTCATCGGAGTTTATCATCACCCCATACTCCTCGTACGATTGCTCGGAGATATCGACCTCGGTTTTTCCTTTGGGAGCGATTACCGATTTGATCGGAATATTGAATTTGGTGGCGAACTCGTAGTCGCGCTGATCATGTCCGGGAACGGCCATGACAGCGCCTGTACCATATGATACCAGTACATAGTCGGCAATCCAGATAGGTACACGGTCACCGTTTATCGGGTTGATACAGTATGCGCCGGTGAATACCCCGGATTTCTCACGCACGGTCGACATGCGGTCGATCTCGGAGGCTTTCTTCGCTTGCTCCTGATAATTATGGACACTATACAGATTCTCCGGCGTTGCTATTTTATCAACCAGCGGATGCTCCGGCGCGAGCACCATATAGGTGACACCGAACAGGGTATCGGCGCGGGTGGTGAAAATCGGGATACTCTCCCCTGTTTTTTCCTCTTTGAATATTATCTCGGACCCCTCGGAGCGGCCGATCCAGTTTTTCTGCATCGAAATTGTTTTAGATTGCCAATCGACTTTCTTGTGATTTTCCAACAGCCTGTCGGCGTATCGTGTGATTTTAAAAAACCACTGCTCGAGGTCTTTCTTGGTGACATCGCTGTCGCAGCGCTCGCATTTGCCCTCGATTACCTGCTCATTTGCCAGAACGGTATGGCATTCCGGGCACCAGTTGACCGGCGCTTTCTTGCGATAGGCCAGGCCTTTCTCGTAGAGCTTAAGGAATATCCACTGAGTCCATTTATAGTATGATGGATCGGAGGTGGCGAACTCGGAATTCCAATCGATAGTCGAGCCGATTTGCTGAAACTGCTTGCGGAAAAACTCGATATTTTCCTTGGTGCAGATAGCCGGGTGAACGTTATTTTTTATGGCGAAATTTTCAGCCGGCAATCCGAAAGCATCATAACCGATTGGATAGAATACATTAAATCCCTGCATCCTTTTCAGGCGCGCCCAGGTATCGGTGGGGCCGTAATTGTACCACTGCCCTACATGCATTTTTGCTCCGGATGGGTAGGGAAACATCACCAATACATAAAGCTTTTTTTCAGTATCGCTAAGATCAGTAGTATAGAGTTTCGTATCCTGCCATATTTGCTGCCATTTAGCCTCTATCTCATCGAATGGGTAGTACTGAGTTTTCATCTCGAACCTGCTTTTTCTAACATTGGTGATATTTTTCGTTTCACTTCATATACATCGGATATCGCCATTTACCCGATAATTATGACTATCGATTCAAGTCAAGTGAGTAAAATATCTTTAATCTCGGCCTAAGTCAATATACTTAATCAATTTTTAACTCTTTATGCCAGGCAGCTATCTGATTACAAGCAAATTTAATAAAATGTACTTATTTATTGACAATTAATATAAGTGGTAATATAAATTATGTTAACACGTTTTGGCATTTTGCCCACATGTCTGGGGAAATCAATGATTTTCAATATTTGTCGAAATAAGTCTCCGCCTTATTGCGATCTAATTTAAAATGTATTCTGTACTATATTAATAATTAAAACATTTTAGGAGGAAGCCATGAAGGCTAATTCGATGAGATTTATGATAGCCCTGTTAGCGATGCTATTATTAGATTCGTTCGCAGTTGCAGATCAGTTTCAAACTGTTGATCAGGTTGGCGAGCAGGATGTGATATGCGTGCTTTGTACATTTGGTTGCGACATAACAATAGCTGATATTGAAGATGAGATACCTGGTACTCAAGTAGAAGTTCCGATAGAGATAAGCGTTGAAGATACTATTAAACATCTAACGTTAGAATTAGATTACGATACTGGTCTATCTTTCAATACACTCGATACAAGCGGTACTGAATGGCAGAATAGCTCTATCGCTTGGTACCCATCTGCAAATCATATTGAGATACAATTCACAGACAGCGGGTATGTGGCAATCGGTGATAATAGATATCTTGCTACGCTTGTTTTTGATGTTGATGATACGGTTGCATTTAATACGACCAAATTGATTCAACCGAGTGATTCGGCCAATGTATACAAGATCAATGTCGGTTCCAGTTGCAAAGTATTTCCAGATAGTGGCTCGGTTAAAACTATCGACGGCGAAGCGTCTTTCATGCTGGGAACCGCAACCGGCTACTCATACCAGGGGAAGGACGGTTCTGATGACGCTAAGGATACTTTGATTTATATACCAGTTTACTTTAAAGCCAATTTTCCTTCCGACTATGTGAAAATAACTTGTGATTTAATCAACATACAAGGTGACTATGAAAATTTCTATCCGGAAGATAATGTTATTTATAGCAATCCCCCAATTGGAGGCAGATATCTGGTTATCATAGACGCAACCACGAATTACAGCGCAAGTGAAGATTGGATATTATTAGGTACAATTGAACTTGAAGGACATGACTACAATAGTTCATACAACGCATCAGCAAGTTTTTCGGCAACTGATAGTATTCTATTCGTTGATCTCTATTCGCCTAGAGTAAAATGCGAAGATGCAACTGCTGAATTAGGATATAGCTCGATCAATAAAGCAAATGGAGCGATTAACTACCCGGTTTATTCCTGTGCGACTTTCTTATTACCTGCTACCGCCGACACATCAGGCAATGTAGATATCTATATCAGCACGTACTACTCCTTTTGGGCTCAAAGCTATTTCTTTACTCTCTTTGCTGAAAATGATTATTTCTCTAATATTTCTGCTACTAAAATGGAAGCTTATCATCCCGATGCTTATGCTAGTCCTATAAGTGGAGACTACTGGTCAGTTGGAACCAGTATTGATACCACTGACCTTAATGGAAAGTACATTTTACCAGGAAGTAACACAATATGTAAAGTCAGCTTCGATGTTGATATTGATTTTATGAATGATGCTTTTGCCACCTCAAATGTTACTTTTTATAGCGCCTACTCAACTAATGCTTACGTAAGGGATTTCTTCTCTCCAAATTCAGATAAAATCCAGAGGGATTGTGAGGATACTTCATATTTCGATTTAGCAAGTGTTTCAGTAAAATCGCCGGCACCACATCTCGGATTAGATTCTGTTTACGTAACTAAAGATAGATTGTTCTATGCTACAGTACCAATTAACCTCTCTTGGATAAATACAAATAACGTTTTTGACACTGTTAGAGTACTCGTATCTTCACAAACTCCAGCATGGACTTTTGATGACAGTATTAATTTCAGTTGTGATTACGACAGCTTGATAAGTTGGTCATATACTGTTGATGAATGGGATATAATCAACGCAGTAGGTGTTATCTCGTCTCCAGGTTCAGTTGACTATACGGGTGAACTTTTTAATGTTATATTCAAAAGTAAATATCCAGATGGTGGCGTGGTTGATACTCGAGGCCATTTTGCTAAGACTTCCGGAGGATATGCAACAAGACCAATGACAGGCATTCAAGGTGTAATTGTTGGATATAGCGCTAAAGAAGCTTTGGCAGACGTTCGTCCCCTCGCCTACAACCTCTCCCACAACTTCCCCAACCCATTCAACGCCACTACTACGATCCAATTCAGCATAGTCGAGCAGGAGATGGTGCAGCTCGATATTTACGATATACTCGGTCGTAAGGTGAACTCGCTGGTTAGCGATATGCTGCCCGCGGGTGAACATCAGGTTGTATGGAACGGCAAGAACACTGCCGGTAATACTGTCAGCAGCGGTTATTATTTCTACAAGCTGACTACCCCCAACTACTCGCAAGCAAAGAAGATGCTGTTGCTGAAATAAGTCCTCTTCCCGCTTGATTTGTAGAAGTAAATTACCACCGGTCGCAAGGCCGGTGGTTTTTATCTTGCCGACTTAAGCCGGCTACAACTGGTTACAAATCTCCGATTTTGTAACCCACCGTGTTTTAGCAATCTCGTATTGACATTCTATCTATAGTCGAATCAAAATGAAACTAAGTTTCTCGAGTACATCTGTTCCCAAATCGGAGTTTGGAAACAAGAAAAGATAATATCGCTTCGCCTCAAACGGAAACATCGGGTGAACCTGTGGCTCTAAATATAAAAAAAGCGTCGGTGAACGAATCACCGACGCCTTTATAATTTCTATCGATAATTACTAGAACAACATACTGGCTGAGATGTATATTCTCGAGTAAGCGTATTTATTACTGTAATCGAATACATCGTCTGTTGCCGGTAGTGGTTTATCTATTTCGAAACCTTGCTCAGTATCGGAGGAGCCGAATTGGTAGGCAATATCGAACCATATCTTCTCTAATTTCAATCCAGTTCCGATAGTGAAAATATTGGTATTAAACTGATCTCCTATAACGGTTGAATCATGGACGACACTACCATTCGAAGTGTCAAGATGGGCGTAAAAAGTTTCGGCTTTCATCACTCCTGGTATATTCTGGAATCCGGCGCGAAGGGGTATATCGAATGAGGTAAAATCGAGAATATATTCGGCGCCGAATCGGAATTGAGTTAAATCCTCCCATTCCGGATCGTAATCAGTCAAATCAGTGTATGCGTTTTGCTGAGGATCGATATCGATTTTATACTTTGAGAAAGGTTTCATTGTTAGGTCAAATCCAACCGTAAGTTGTTCGTTGGGAGTGAAAGCGATACCGCCGCCGTAGCACATCGGGAATTTATTGGTAGCAGTGATACGATCGATTACACCGTTGGGTAAACCATTTTGTTGAATGACTTCATTGGTTATCGTTGCTTCCTGTGTCAGTGTAAGTGAGGTGGATATATTTAACGCGACTCGGAACATATCCATATCCAGAATAGCGCCAAAATCGAAATTAGTTCCACTGAACTTGGATTTATCTCTATAGTGACCACTGGTAAATAATGTGTCGCCATAATCGTCTCGATAAGGTGTGGCATTGTATAAGTCAGCCGTGTAACCTCTAACATAAACATTCATATTAACGCCAAAACTCAACTGCGGAATAAGTCGTGTTGCAATGCCCGCGTTTACGATATCTATACTACCATGTTGAGTATATACCGCCCGGTCACCATCTAAATACTTCGGCATTTTATATTCCGAAAAAAGATCATATGATTTGTGAAATCCCAGGCCAACCCACCATTCTCTATCAAAATAATAAAATGGCGCGACCGCTCCGCCGTTATCTATCTGGTTTCTTTCCCTGTCGAAATCATTAATATTTCTGACGAAGTCATAATCCGTTTCCGGATCATAAAAATCTGGAGTATTAATATGTAAAGGAGCTCCTTCGTGAACATCCATGCTGGATAAAAATCCAATCGACATTAAAGCTTTTTGTGTATAGACCATACCGGCTGGGTTCAAATAGGATGAGTAACCCTCGTTATCCATGGTGTAATACAAACCGCCCATACCCATAGACCTGGCGCTCTGGCCTGATGTATTAAAGTTATAGAAACCATTCATACCATAGATATTATCCAGACCATACCAACCGAAATCAACAGTCTGAGCATGCGCGAAACTCGCCGCCATCATAAGAGCAGCAACAACACATAAAGCCTTTTTCATCTAATCCTCCCAAATTCTAAACTGCCTAACCAGGCAAACACAATTTCTAACTACCAACACTGCCCCAACTGACAAAACTTGCTTAATTTAATCAAACTGCCCAATGTGTGCAAGCATTTTTAGCATAATTTTATTATCAGCTAAAACCTCATCAGATGGGCTGTTACATTTCCATATCCAATACAATTATAGCTGCGTTTTATTCCGTTATCGATATAAGTAGAGAGGTACCTCGAGCTCTGCAATATTGGTTTATTATCCGCAATAAACCTCTTAGAATTATTTCTATTTTAGGCTCTCGATTCATGATTGTAATATTATATGGAGCTTAAGACTATTTCGTAAAAAACATTACGGTTTTATAATAGCTTTTATCCTTATATATTTACTTTAGACATGATGGAATATTAAATATATATTACTTTTAATTGAATCGTATTCACTGATTAGGAACGCAATATTAATCGTCCTGCTCATCAAGGGGTAGCTCGGGCTGGGAGATTAGCCTGTTAATCATGCTTTTTATCGATAATCCTTGTACCAGAATAGAGAACACGACCACCACATATGTTATCGATACGATTAAATCTCTGGATTTTCCGGGCGGTAGGGATAGGGCCAGCGCGATTGATATTCCGCCGCGTAGGCCGCCCCAGGTTAGTATCGTTATAGCGTGTTTGGTGAACGATCGCTTGAATTTAAGCACGGATATTGCCGAGGAGACACTCAGGAATCTGGCGATTAGCACCAGAGGAATAGCGATAAGGCCGATAATCAAGAACGTCGAGCTAAACTCTACAATAAGCACTTCCAGTCCCATCCAGATAAACAAAACGGCATTTAAAATTTCATCGATAAGCTCCCAAAAATGGTCCAGATGTCCTCGGGTGGTTTCGCTCATGGCGAAATTCCTGCCATAGTTGCCTACCAGTAATCCCGCTACCACGATAGCTATCGGACCGGAGAGGTGAAGCCATGAGGCCATGGCATAACCGCCGCAAACCATCGCCAGGGTTAGCATGATTTCGACAGTGAACTCATCCACGCGCTTAAGGAGAAGGTATCCGAGCCAACCTATCACGATACCGAATAGCGCGCCGCCAATCGCCTCCTGCGCGAAAAGTATCAGTATATCCCCTACTCCGGTTGCATGCCCGCCGGATGCTATTCCCAGCATGACTATAAATACCACCACGCCGACGCCATCGTTGAAAAGCGATTCCCCCGCTATCTTGATCTCCAGCGAGCGAGGTGCTTTGATAGATTTTAGTATGGATAACACCGCTACCGGGTCGGTTGGCGCGATAAGCGCTCCGAAAACCAGGCACCAGGCAAATGACATCGATAGCCCCAGAAGAGGCAGTATGTAGTACAGGCCAATCCCCACGATGAAGGTAGTAGCAACTACCCCGAATGTCGCCAGGGTGCTGACAATATATTTACGGTTAGCCAGATCGTTCAAATTGATTTTAAGAGCGCCGGCGAACAGCAGGAAACTTAACATTCCGTTCATCAGCGCCTCGGAGAAATCGATAGACCGAAGCAATCCGACTGCGCCGGATTCGATATCCAATCCCAGCTCGTTAAGGGCTATCAACACCAGCGAGCATAAAAGCCCGATCACCATCAAGCCGATTGTCGATGGCAGCTTGATATAGCGATAATTGATAAATGAGGCGAGAGCGGCGATCGTTATGAATATCGCTATTATATTAAAAAAGCTCATAGTCCGATTATAGTTCTAAACGATATGATTTGTAAAGCGAATGAAAATTAATTCGGATATCATCTAGTGAATCTCTAAGATCACTACACCCTCTACACCATCAGCTACGAATACGTAATTATCTTTCACGAAAACATCCGTGGCGTAACCGGGGGTGTCGTAGGTGTCGATAATCTGCGGATTTGTTTTATCGCTGATATCGATGATATGCACGCCGGCCGTGTAGTCGGCTACCAGGGCCAGATCGCCTTTCACGAATACGCCGAATGCCTGGTCCTCTGTGTCGCAGGTGCCGACCAACTCGACATTATTTGGCAGAGAGATATCGAGGATAATCAGGCCCGAGGTGTAGTCGGCCACGTAAGCGTAATTGCCGGAGATGACAACATCCAGGGCACGCCCGGGAGTGTTATAGAACCCGGCCAACACCAGGTTATCCAGATCATCCAGATCGATAATTTGGAGCCCGGAGTAGTCGGCGGCGACATAGGCATATTGCCCGGTGACAAAGTTTCCCGCTACGTAAACATCGAAAGCCTTGTTGCTGGTGATAAAGCTGCCGGCTGTCTCGAGGCTGGCCGGGCTGGTGATATCGATAACCTGCAAGCCATCATCATTGTTGGCGATATAAGCATAATTACCATAAGCGAATAAGCCAATTGCCCGATCGGAGGTGGCAAACTCGCCTGCCAGAGCCGGTACGGTCGGGTTGGAGATATTGACCATCTGCAAACCGGCCTCGTTATCGGCGATAAAGGCATTCTCGCCGGTTATGGTTATATCGAGAGCATTGCCGGGGGTATCCAGATCTCCGGCTAACAGAAGGCTGTCTATATTGGTGATATCCACCACCTGCAAGCCGCCATCGTAACCATCGGCGATATACATGTAGAAATCGGTGACATGCACGGCGTTGGCGCTGCCGGGCGTATCATAGGTGTTGACAAGGTATAGATGGTTTTCGGTTGTTTGCAGCGGATCCTTGCTGCAGTTAAGTATCGCCAACGATGATATTATCGTTGCTATTATCAATATTATTAATAATTTAGATTTCACGTTGCTACCCCGTATTTCATCAGTTAGAGATTACCATATCACCATAGTATTATTTTCGGCTGAAATCCGTGGATAATTAAGGATTTATGATGGAATGTGGATATTGGGTGAACGTTTTGGGGAATGGGAGATAAATGTTAACCATGTTGTTGCTTGGAAAGACTTAAGATTTTCAATTCTGTGCTTTTAAAAAATAATGTAATTCTATTGCCTCTATTGCTTGTTTTAGGCTCTATCCTACTGAGCTACGGGGGCAGAATATTATTTTCTCGCCGCGCTCGTCAAAAACATCCGGCCAGACGGATTTTGTTTAAAACGATCGTCAAAACCGCAGGGGTTTTGATCTACTCGCTTTCATTACTAACCAGTTTTAATTAATTGAATACCATTTTAAATATCACCCAAACAACAACTGGTTTGCCATCAAGTGAGGCTGGTTCCCATTTCGTTTGATAAGCGATTAACTCAGCCGCTTCCTCGCATTCGGCAACGCCATCGCTTTTCACGATTTTGACATCCCTGACATTACCTTGAGTATCTATAAGCACTTTTACAAATATTCTACTTTCTATTTTGTTGTTCTCAGCACCATAAGGGCAAATATATTCAGGTTGAGAGATTTTTCTGGGAGCGGTATCATATTTAACAAAAGCATCATCAGCCGGTATGCTATCATCAGGCATAGGTACTACAGGGACTAATTCCTCTCTGGGGATTACCTTTACTTTTGTATCAGATAATTCTACTCCGCAATTTAGGGTCAAAAGGATAATCATTATAGATAGTATCGTTTTCATTACATCTTACTTCTCATTTTCTTTTCAATTATGAATATGGTTTGGATAAATACCCCCGACAGGATTCGAACCTGTGGCCTGCGGTTTAGGAAACCGACGCTCTATCCTACTGAGCTACGGGGGCAGGATATTATTTTCTTGCCGCGCTTGTTAAAACCATCCGCCTGAGCGGATTTCGTTTTTAACGATCGTCAAAAACGCAGGGTTTTGACCTACTCGCGGTTAACCAAAACTTCTCGGCATCCCAACTATATTCTTTTTTGACATGGAAATCAAGACTAAAGTCGTTTGACTGTTGGATTTTGGGGCTGAGTGCCTTATCAGGCGATCCCACCCCAGGCTTTGCCATGGAATGGGGCATCCCCTCACCGCACGCGCTCTTCGTTTTCGCGGTTCGAGTCCTTTGTCCTGACCTCTCCCCGCCCCAATACTGGATCCCTGATCGGGGTCAGGGATGACATGCTGCTTTATATGGCTGTTGAATAGATCAGTTAGCAGTTGGGCAGTCACACGAGTCGTTAAAAATCCTTTTCTGACGAAATACTGCATGAATCCAGGTGCCGGGAAAGGATTCTTTACACCTCAGGGAGTTTTTTCAACAACTCCGAAAACAGGGAATGACAGGGTTGTTCTAATGCCCCTTAGCCAGCCAGTTTACTATCGTGGTTACTATCGAGATCAGGATCGAGGCCAATATCGCGACCCAGATATTGGCTATCGCGAAACCATCCACGATGGCGGCGGTCAGATACAACAACAGGCCGTTTATCACGAACAGGAACAGGCCGAATGTCACCAGCGTGAAAGGTAACGTGAGTATCACCATCAGGGGTTTTAAGAATACGTTTAATAGGCCGAGTATTACCACCGCCGCTATCAGCCCCAGCGCCGAGGTTACCTCGATTCCGGGTAGAAGCTTGGCTACTAAAATTATCGCTATGCTGCTAAACAGAAGCTTTATTAATAGATTTCTCATCATCCTCCCCTTCCTTTGCCGGGATTATTTTTTTCAAGGCGATTGTGCCGCCGGCGAGCTTGTTATTCATATAGTCTTTACAGATATCGGGCCATGATTGTTTCACGAGTTTACGATCAATCGAGTATGGTGTGTCGTATAAATAAACCGCGTGACGGGGTAAGCTGAACTGATCAGCGCCCGTGCAGAGCGAGACCGCCTTCTCGTAACCCGCCTGCTTTACCATCTCGATAACGCGATTATCGAAACGCCCGAAGGGATAAGAGAAATATTTCACGGGTTTTCCCAGCAAATCCTCTATCGCTTTTTTCGATCCCTCGAGCTCCTCATGCAGGTGATCGTCATCCAGCGCTCGCAAATCTACATGCGTTTTACCATGACTACCGAATTCGATACCAGCATCGGACAGCTCTTTTATCATCTCGCGACTCATATGTTTTTTACTCTGGTAGTCCCAATCGCTTCGTTTGCCGATATAGTCGGAGACTAAAAATACGGTAGCCTCGAATTCATAATCATCTAATATCGGATATGCGTTATCGTAAAAATCCTGAAAGCCGTCATCGAAAGTAAGTGCTACATGATCAGGTTCGTTAATCCCCGAAAGGTCGCAGCCTGTTTTGCCTGATAGTGAAAGATAATCCATTATCCTAGCAAATCCCTTTATGCTGTTTCGGGTTATCGATAGCTCGAAACTATCGCTCACACCATGAAACGCCAGTATCGGCGGCCTTTCACATTTGAGATTAGCGCGCCAATAAACATACCATCCAAAGATATATACCCCGGCGCCACCGATATATTCAATCATATTAGCTAGCGAGTTATTTGTTTTTCGATTCCTGACTTTGTCATTGGCCCCAGTACGGTAACCTGATAATTATCCGGTTTGAAAAGTTCCCGGGCAAGAAGCCGTACCTGTTCTATCGTTACTTTATCGATCTCCTCGATAGTCTCATCAACCCCTATATAGCGATCGATCAAGAGTTCGTGTTTGGCCAGACGGTTCATCCTGTGAGAGGTGTTCTCCAATCCCAAAACGAGCGAGCCTTTAAGCTGTTCCTTGGCCGAATCAATCTCCTGCAGGGTAAGGTCGCTATTACTAAGTTTCTCCAACTCATCGAAAGTGTTGAGTATTACCTGGGCGGTATATTTTTTGTCGGTATTGAGATAGGCGCCGATCACACTCGAGTCCCTGAAGAAGTCGATATAGGAGAAAACGGTATAGGCCATGCCAAGTTCTTCGCGTATTCGCTGAAACAGCCGGGAGGACATGCCGCCGCCGATAATCGAATTCAGCAGCAACAGGGCGGGTCGTTGCCCACTGCCGAAACCTACAGCCGGCGCGCCGATACAGATATGAGTTTGATTGGTTTTCTGGGTTTTAACGGTTAGGCCGGAGATGAATTTCGGGGCGACTCGAGGTTCTATCGCGATATCGTTAGCGGGAGTTTTTGGGAAATAACGTTTGACCAGTTCAACCAATTCCTCGTGTTTCATATTACCAGATACGACAACCATCATTTTCTTTCGGATATATTTTCGGTCGCGATATCCGAGTATGCCTTCACGAGTAAGACCCGAAACTGAATCCTGGGTGCCGAGTATGGGCCTGCCCAGGGCGTGCTCGCCATATATCGATTCGGCAAAGATATCGTGCACAAGATCGGAGGGTGTATCATCCACCTCGTGTATTTCATCAATAACGATTTTCTTTTCCTTGTCGATATCGGCCTCATCGAAACGGGCGTTGAAAGCCAGATCGGCCAGAATTTCAACCGCTCGGGGTAACTGTAAATCGATGACTTTTGCCAGGAAACAGGTGTTTTCGCGGCTGGTAAAGGCGTTTAAAATACCACCGACTGATTCGATATACGAGACGATATCCAGAGGTGAACGGGTATCGGTACCTTTAAACACCATATGCTCTATAAAATGGGAAACTCCCTCGAAACCTTTAGGTTCATCGCGGGAGCCAGTATCAATCCATAGGCCGATTGAGATAGACCTGACGGAAGGAATCGTCTCGGAGATAATTCTCAATCCGTCAGGTAGTACTGTTTTTCTATATTGTGGTTGCACTAATTTATCTATCTTCTGTTACCTCTACGGTCACCATCATTGCGGGGCCTGCGGCCGCCTCTATCGCCACCTCTATCTCTATCTCTGTCAGGCCTGGGGCTGCTTGGCGTTGCGTCATCACCGTAGATAGCGGCTTTACGAGAAAGCCTGATTTTACCTTCACGGTCTATATCGATCACTTTGACACTAACCATATCGCCAACATTGATGATATCCTCAACCCTTTCGACACGGAAATTTTCCAATTCGGAAATATGAACCATGCCATCGGTACCGGGAATAATCTCGATAAATGCGCCGAAATTGGTTACCCGCCTGACTTTACCCTCATAGATTTTACCGATTACGGCTTCCTCGGTGAGTTGTTCGACACGCTTTTTAGCGGCCTCACCGGCGGCCTGGTCAACCGAGGCGATTAGTACGGTACCATCATCCTCAATATCGATCTTGGCGCCGGTCTCCTCGATAATACTGCGTATCATCTTGCCTCCGGGCCCGATCACCTCGCCGATCTTCTCGACTTTAATCTTCATGAAGATAATTCTCGGGGCGTATTGTGAGAGTTCCTCTCTGGGTTTATCGATTACCTCAAGCATCTTGCCGAGGAGAAACATCCTGGCGTCATGCGCTTGATCGAGAGCCTTAGCCATGATCTCGCGATCGATACCGGTAATCTTGACATCCATCTGGAAAGCCGTAATACCCTCACTGGTACCGGCAACTTTGAAATCCATGTCGCCGAGATGATCCTCAGCGCCGAGGATATCAGTAAGCACAGCGTATTTTTCACCCTCTTTGATAAGTCCCATAGCGATACCGGCAACGGGCGCCTTAATCGGCACGCCGGCATCCATTAAGCTCAAAGAGCTGCCGCAAACGGTAGCCATCGAGGATGAGCCGTTGGACTCCATAACATCCGAAACGATGCGGATTGTGTACGGGAAACCCGACTCCAGCGGGATAACCTGCTCAAGCGCACGTTCGGCCAAAGCACCGTGACCGATTTCACGCCTGCCCGGGCCGCGAAGGAATTTGGTTTCGCCGGTAGAGAACGGCGGGAAATTATAGTGAAGCATGAAACTCTTGAACGATTCGCCAAGAATATCATCTATTTTTTGCTCATCCATCTTAGTGCCGAGGGTGGTGGCTACTAATGCCTGAGTCTGTCCCCGGGTGAATATTGCGCTGCCGTGTGGACGAGGCAATACGCCAACCTCGCAGGTGATATCGCGGATATCGGTGTAGCCTCTGCCGTCAATACGTTTCTGTTCGTTTAAAGTCATATCACGCATATCGGTTTTTTCGATATCGTGTATGAGAGCGTTGATCGCCTTTTCCTGCTCGGGATATTTCTCGGCAAGCTTTTCCTGTATCTCGTCGGTAAGCTTGTTGATTTTATCCTGCCGCTCGTGTTTATCGATAGTACGGTTGGCATCTTTGATACGTTCGGTCGCCATATCGGTGACTTCTTTGGCCATATCCTCATTCACCTCGGGCGGCGCGAATTCGGCTTTGGGCTTGCCGCATTTGCTTTTTAACTCCTCGATAGCCGTAACGATTTTCTTGATCCAATCATGAGCGAAATCGAGGGCTTCGAGCATATCGGTTTCTGATACCTCGTGGGCTCCACCCTCAACCATGTTAATGGCGTCGGTCGAACCGGAAACCACGATATTGATATCGTTCTCTTCGAGTTCGGAGACAGTCGGTAAAATTTTCAACTGGCCGGCCACGCGGGCAACCCTGACACCGGCAATCGCTTTTTCGAACGGTATGTCGGAGATGCTAAGCGCTGCGGAGGCGCCGATAATGCCCAGGATATCCGAATCGTTTTCCTGGTCGGAGGACAGGACACTCAAGAGCACCTGAACCTCGTTGAAAAAGCCATTGGGGAAAAGCGGGCGAATCGGCCTATCGACCAAACGCGAACTAAGAATTTCCTTCTCCGTTGGACGGCCCTCTCTTTTGAAAAAACCACCGGGAATTTTACCGGCGGCGTAAGCTTTTTCTCTGTAATCTACGGTTAACGGGAACCAGTCCTGGTCGGGTCTTGCATCCGACATACAGGCCGTGGCTAAAACAATCGTATCGCCTAAGCGTACGAGTACCGCACCGGACGCCTGTTTGGCTACATGACCGGTTTGGATCGATAGAGTTCTATCGTCGATAGAAATTTCTACCTGATGTATCTCATCTAACATTCTTTCCTCAATCGTCTCTTCGCTACTACTTACGTAACTTCAGGTTTTCAATTAGCGCCTGGTATGCTTCAAGGTTAGTTCTTTTCAGGTACGAAAGCATTCTGCGCCTGCGTCCGACCATCTTCAATAATCCCAGTCGGGAGTGATGGTCTTTTTTATGGGTTTTTAAATGACCGGTAAGATCATTTATCCTACGGGTAAGAGTAGCAACCTGGACCTCAACCGATCCGGTATCTTTCTCGTGCAGTTGATACTCGCTAACTATTTGTTCTTGTACTTCTTTGCTTAAAGGCACAATTCCTCCTCAAATATGTAATATTTTTCTAACTTCTTTTTCATCCTCCGCCAGGGCTTGGGTAAGCTCCTCGACGGATTCGTATTTCACCGGCGGCCTGGTATATCGTTCCAGTGTCATCCTTACCTTTTTGCCTGATAAATCCCCGTCGAAATCGAATAAGTTAACCTCTACAGTAATCGTTTCATCGTCAAAAGTCAAGCGTCCGCCGATATATGACATGCCCGGTACGACAATATCATCGACCTTAACCCTGGCGGCATACACGCCGGCTTTAGGCAGAAGTTTACCGGGGGGCATGTTAATATTGATCGTGGGGTAACCCAGTGTTTTGCCGACGCCTCTGCCCCGGACTACCTCGCCGGTAATAAAGTACGGATAGCCCAGCATTTTAACAGCATTGGTGTATTCACCCTCGGTCAATTCTATTCTAATCCTGCTTGACTTAATCGGCCCACCGCCGTTGTGGACGGGACCGACCATCTCACAGGTGTAATTATAACTATCCGAGAGGCTTTTTACCAGATCGAAATTACCCCGTCGGCCTTTTCCGAAACTATGATCGTAACCCACCACGAAATGTCGCAGGCCCAGATCCTCAACAAGAATACGTTGAATATAATCCTCAGCCTCCAAAGAGGCAAGCTGTTGATTGAATTCGAGGATTATTACGTAATCTGGGTTGACTTTATCGAGTATTTCGAGTTTCTCCTCGGTTGTGTTCAATATCTCCATCCGTCCGCGATTCCCCAGTACCATCTGGGGATGTGGATCGAATGTCACCACCGCTGAGGGCGTACCCTGCTCGGAGGCCGCCTGTATCAGGCGATTTAATAGTACCAGGTGTCCCTTGTGAACGCCGTCAAACGTGCCCACGGTTACCGTGGATGACTTGATACCGGCATCCTCTAAGGCGCTAATTCCGTAGATGACCTTCATCGATGATCCTTACATACTTTCCCAGAGTATCGCGACTTTCCAAACGATTAAAACTCCCCCAATTATAATTAAGTTTGGCCAGAGCTAAAACTTTATTTTCCGGCCCCAATAAAAGTGACAGGCAGCCGCCCGGCCCTTTATAATCGGTTTGTTCTAAGTATTTCTTTATAAACGGTTTACCCTCCAGAATGGCATTATAATATTCCGGCCGAATCGAGATTGTCGGCTTTTCGGGCAATGCCTCAACCAGAGGTTTGACAACATTCATTATAAGCCCCTCATCGAAACTTTGCTTTAAATCCTCTAAATGAAGCGCTTGTTTTAAACTGAAATTGCCTACGCTCGTTCTTACCAATTTTTTCAAATATGCCCCGATACCGAGTTTCTCGCCCAGTTCATGCGCTAAACTTCTGACATAGGTACCCGAGCCGCACTTGATAAGTATGGTCACCTCCGGCCAGTCGAACGAGATTATATCGATATCGTAAATTTCGACATCCTTATGCTTAACCGGCACCTCCTCGCCCTCGCGCGCCGACTTATACATCCTTTTGCCATTGACTTTCACAGCCGAATAAGCCGGGATGATCTGCCTAATCTTGCCGATAAAACCGCTACAAGCATCCTTGAATTGCTCCTCGGTCATCGAGCCCGGGTCGGCCTGTTTAGTGGTCTCACCCTCGATGTCGTAAGTATCGGTAGCTCTGCCGAACTCGATCAAGGCGGTGTAACGTTTATCCGAGCCGGTTAAATGCGAGGAGAACAAAGTCCCTTTTCCCAGAAGCATAACCATCAAACCGGTCGCCGCCGGATCGAGTATCCCCGTATGGCCAACCCTTTTTTGCCTGATAATTTTCCGTACCTCATCCACCACATCATGCGAGGTGATTCCACCAGGTTTATCCAGGAGTACTAAGCCGTTAATCATTAAGGTACTCCGCTATTTCTTTAACAATCGTATCCACAGCCTCATCTATGGGTAATTCGACGGTAAAACCGGCCGCGTTATCGTGACCGCCGCCGCCTTTGCTTTTCGCGAATTCGCCTATGTTAATACCATTCTGCGAGCGCAGCCCGACTTTGACGACAGACTTCCCCCGCTCCTTGAATAAGGCGCCTACTTTCACACCCTCGATTACCAGCGAATAGTCTATGATACCCTCGGTATCCTCCATTTGCACATCGTATTTTTCCAAATCGGCTTGCTTTAATATCAGTACACATATCCTGCCGTTATCGAACAGTTTTAATGACTGTAATAAGTGCCCCAGTAACTTGATCGCGCCCGCCGGATAGGATGAGAATATCTTATCGGCTACTGTTTTCGGATTAGCCCCGGCGCTGACTAATTCCGAGACAGCCTCGAAACAATCGGAACTGGTGTTAGCGAATTTGAATCTCCCGGTATCGGAGGCTATACCTACATAGAATGCCTCGGCGATATCGGGTGTAATTCGATGGCCATTGGATTTAATGATATCGAAAATGATCTCGGCAACCGCACTGGCCGATTCATCGACATAGTTGATATGGCCATAATTACGGTTATTCGGGTGATGATCGATATTTAGCAATGTCATATCTTTGCTGATATATTTCTGAACGAAACCGATACGCTCGATTTCCGGACATTCGAGTACGATCACGTTTTCCGGATCGAAATCGAGAGGCTTATCATCGAAATTGATGATATTATCAGGATCGAGGAATTTGTATTTCTTGGGAAGGTTACCCTGATTATAAACTATCACATCTTTGCCGAGGCCGGTCAAGAATTTATACAAGCCTATCAGCGTACCTATAGAATCGCCATCCGGGTCTTGATGCGAAGTTATAAGGAAGCGGTTTTTGTTTTCAAAAAGCTCGATTATTTGCTGGAAATCACTGTTGCTCTTCATCATCACTTTTTATTCGTTCAAGCAATTCGTTAATCCTCTGGCCGCGCTCCATCGAGGAGTCGTATAAATATGTCAGTTCCGGTACGTATCGCACCCTGACTTTCGCGGCAAGCTCTTTGCGAATTCGCTTTTTGTTATCATTAATGAATTCCTCGGCTTTTTCCTTGGCCTCATCCGGACCGAAGGCTGAATAATACACCTTGCCGCTACGAAGATCTTTAGTTAGTTCGACCCCCATCACGGAAATAATCAAGCCATGCGGCAACCTCGGGTGGGCTCTGAGAATTTCTGAGAGCTCCCGGCTAAGTTGTGATGATAATCTATCGGAACGCGAGAAATCTTTCACATCCACTCCAATTGCATATCCGTTACTACGATCTCAGGTCGGCCGTTAATCATATCCATTACTTTGGATAAGACAGAATTGGCATGTGCCTTTTCGTTGGAGATTACAGCCACGCCGATTACTCCTATCTGCCATTTGTCGTTATCCTCCAGTTCGGCCACCGAGACATTGAACTTATTTTTTATCTTATCTTTCAAAGACAACAGGATTTTCCGTTTTGCTTTCAAAGAGCCGGCCCCCGGAAAATGAATACTGACACGAACAACGCCTACTATCATATATACGATTCTACGGCTCCAGTTTTCTGGAAACCTCCTCGACTTCATAAAATTCCACGAAATCGCCGACTTCAGCCTCACCGATCTCTGAAAGCCCGATTCCGCATTCATAACCGGCCTGGACTTCCCTGACATCATCTTTAAACCTTTTCAACGAGGTGATCACGGTATCTATAACCGTAATGTCGTTGCGGATGATTCGCGCCTTGGCGCTTCTCTTGATAATGCCGTCCTTGACATAACTGCCGGCGATAAATCCGATTTTAGGGACTTTGATCAACTGGCGAATTTCGGCTAGGCCTATACGTTTCTCCACCAGGTCTGGCGCCAATAAGCCCTCGAGGCCCTTTTTAATATCGGATTCGACCTCGTAGATAATTTTATACAGCTTGATTTCGACTCCCTCGCGGGCGGCCAGTTCGGACGCCTTGTATTCCGGACGGGTGTGGAAACCTATAATGATCGCTTGTGAGGCGGCGGCCATGTAAACATCCGATTCGGTAATAGCGCCGACGCCGCGGTGAATTACTCTTACACCTACCTCTTGATGAGATATCTTGGAGAGAGTATCCGATAAAGCCTCGACCGAGCCGTCAACATCGCCTTTGATAATAAGGTTGAGTTCGCGTATCTGGCCCTCTTTGATTCGATCGTATATATCGGTTAGCTTGATCCGGTTGATAATCCTGAAATCGCGCTCACGTTTCAGGCGTAAGCGTTTTTGACTGATATCCTTGGCCTCGCTCTCCCGAGCCATAACCCGGAACGAGTCGCCGGCCTGCGGAACACCATCACAACCAAGCACCATAGCCGGCGTTGAGGGGCCGACACTCGGAACACGGACTCCGCGTTCATCGAAAATAGCCCTTACCTTACCGGAGTAAATTCCGGAGACGAAGGGATCACTTATTTGAAGGGTACCCTTCTGTATCAGCACGGTGGTGATAACGCCTTTACCTCTATCTAGCCGGGCCTCTATAACGGTACCCTGCGCCAGACGGTCGTAGTCGGCTTTCAAATCCATTAGCTCGGCTTGCAAAAGCACCATCTCCAAAAGCTTGTCGATATTAGTACCGAACTTAGCGGATATCTCGACCATGATAGTCTTGCCGCCCCATTCCTCCGGTACGAGGTTATGTTTCGAAAGCTGAGTTTTGATATTATCTATATTAATTCCGGGTAAATCTATTTTATTAATCGCCACGATAATCGGCACACCGGCCGCGCGCGAGTGATCGATAGCCTCGATGGTCTGCGGCATAACCGAATCATCCGCGGCAACTACCAGGATGACGATATCGGTTACCTGGGCGCCTCTGGCACGCATGGCCGAGAAAGCCTCGTGACCGGGAGTATCCAAAAAAGCGATTTGGCCGTCGGGACGGTTTACCAGGTAAGCGCCGATATGCTGGGTAATGCCACCGGATTCGCCATCTATAATATGCGAATGCCGGATATAATCCAGAAGCGAGGTTTTGCCGTGATCGACATGGCCCATAATGGTTACTACCGGCGGGCGGCGTTCCAGATTATCCTCGGACTCTTCAACCTCGAGATCATCCTCACCGGTTAACCTGTCCTCCTCGACATTGAAACCGAATTCTAAAGCGATAGTCTCGATAGTATCCAAATCCAGACGCTGGTTGATCGTTGCCATCATGCCCAATTCCATGCATTTGGCTACTACGTTGGCAGGCTTGACTTCCATGAGCGTTGCCAGTTCGGAAACCGTAATAAACTCGTTTACCTTGATTGTCTTCGTATCCTCGCCGCCTATTTCGCCGCCGGGTTTATCCTGCCTGTGATGATATTTTTTGCGCTTCTGGCTGGTTTCGAGCTTGGACATGGTTTTTTTGAACGAAGCTTTAACCGCTTTTTTATCCACAACTCTTTCTTTTTTACGCTTTCTCCGGTCTTTCTTTTTGCGGGCATCTTCCTTGAGCTGATCCAGTTTCTTGCCACTTTTTTTCTTGGTCTTGTTCAGCTCCGCTGATACGCGACGTTCGGTCTCTTTTTTCTTGCCGGCCGCAGCAGCTTCCAGATTTTTCCGCTCGAGCGCTTTTTTCTTTTTGCGCTCCATGCCCTTTTTAACTTCTTCTTTTTCTGATGACAGCCTTTTCTGTACTGCCGTTACTACTTCCGGCCCAACAGTAGAGGAATGCGACTTTACTTCAAAGCCCAGATTCCTGATCATATCTACCATCGCCTTTGAAGAGACATTAAATTCTTTCGCTATATCGTATATTCGTCTTTTTTCTGATGCCATATCTCCCTCTTTGGCGACTTAAATTAATCCCAACTCCAACTAAAATTCTAATCTTAATAATCCTCGATACGCGGAGCGCTGGTATCCTCGGGCGAAAATTCGAATTCGACCGGCTTGGCAACCTCGCCCTCGGAGGCGGCGCGCTCGATCTCCTCGAGTTTGCGGGTGATAGCGTCTTTGGCCTGCTCGACCAATTTCTCGGCTGTTTTCTCGCCGACACCCTCAAGGTCAATGAGCCTCTCGATACCCTTCTCGACTATATCCTGGGCAGTCTCTATACCAATCGAGAGAAGCTTCTGAACCATGACCTCTTTAAGCTCCTCCATATCCTCGATATCGACCTTCTCCATCTCCTCGGTTTGGCGAAGAGCATTATATTCGGTCTCGGACATGATATTGATTTTCCAGCCGGTCAGCTTAGCCGCCAGCCTGGCGTTCTGTCCGGTTTTACCGATAGCCAGTGACAACTTGTCATCGGCAACAACTACCAGCATTTTCTGATCCTCGGGCGAGATATCGACATGAACGATCTTGGCCGGGGCCAGACTCTTGGTAACGAATATCATCGGCTCTGATGACCAGGGTACGATGTCGATTCGCTCGTTGTTGAGCTCGCGTACTATGTTCTGCACGCGACTGCCTTTTACGCCTACACAGGCGCCGACAGCATCGATACGATCATCATTTGAATACACCGCCACTTTCGAACGCTCCCCGGGTTCGCGGGCGATAGCTTTTACCTCGATGATCCTCTCGGAGATTTCCGGTACCTCGTTTTCGAACAGCTTTTTGAGGAAATCCGGTGATGAGCGAGTCAAATTGATCTGCGGGCCCCGATTGGATTTTTGTATATCGTATATAAAGGCCTTGATCCTGTCGCCTTGCCTGAATTTCTCTTTCTTGATCTGTTCTTTATTTAAAATGATACCCTCAGCCCGACCGAGATTGACTATGATATTGCCTTTGTCAATCTGCTGTACGGTTCCGGTTATCATCTCGCCGACTTTCTGTATATATTCCTCGTATATCTGTTCGCGTTCCGCCTCACGGACTTTCTGTATGAGTATCTGCTTGGCGGAGGCTATCGCGTTACGACCGAACTCGGCGAAATCCAGAGGGAAATCAAGTTCCTGACCAACCTCGACATCGGAGTAAAACTCCTCGGCCTCCTCGACCAGCGCCTCGTTGGCCCTGTCGATTATCTCATCGACTACGATCTTGGTCCAGGATACCCTGACCTCGCCCGTGTTGCGGTCGATTTCAGCTTTGATCGTGTCGTTATCACCGAATTTCTTCCGGGCCGCCTGTACCAGCGCCGCCTCGACTGTCTCGAGCACGTATTCGAGTTCGAGATTCTTCTCCTGGGCGATCAGAGTTAATGATTCAAGAATATCATAATCCATTGCTACTCTCCGTTATTTTCTAATAAAGGATTTTCCCCCTGACTATCTGGTCATAAGCGAAATATTGTTCTTCATCATCTATCTCTAAGGTTACACCATTGTCATCGGTTTTAACCAGTTTTCCTCTAACCCTTCTTTTAGGGCTTTTTTTAGGATCGAATTCCAGCTTTATTTCCTCTCCAACGCGACGGTTGAAATCTGCAGGTTTAACTAAGGGGCGATCCAACCCCAGCGATGAGACCTCCAGTTGATACTGTCCCTGAATCGGGTTCTCAATATCAAGAAAATCTGAACAAGCACGGGCAACCCTGGTGCAATCATCCAGTGTAATGCCGCCGGGCTTATGGATAAAGGCTCTGATAACCATATGTCCGCCAAGCCGTGTGCCGTTAAGTTCCGCTAATTCGCAGCCTTGTTCAGTGGTTATTGTCTCGAATCGCTCCTTAATCTTGTCAATTTTATCCATACTTATTCCAGCCCCCTTGCCACTAAAAGAAAGAGTGGGCTTTGTCAACCCACTCCCGAACGTGAGAATATATGTTGATAACTATCAAAATGCAAGGATTTATTTTGACTTGCGGGGAATTGTAGATAGAGCAGTCGGGTTACTTATGCAAACTATTGTTGGCATTGAGGAAAAGGGATATATTCTCGCTTTCGGGATTGTTGAAAAAGTCCTTCTTTTATGCCTGAGGTGTTAGGAATCCTTTCCTGACACCTGATTCCATGCGGGTTGTCGCCGAAAAGGATTATCAGCGACGCTTGAAAAGACTATTTCAACAATCCCTTTCGCAGGAATGACATGTAATGTTGAATATAATGGCTTATTTCATATAAACCATCTGCTTAGTGTAACTCTCCTCCCCCGTACTCAATCGATAGAAATATATACCGGAGGCTTGATCGTTATCAACAGTCCAGTTAACTGTGTGGTTGCCTGCAGGTAGTGATGATTCAATCAGTGTCTGCAGCTTGCGGCCTAAGATTTAGCTTCCCCCCATTGTTTGGACAGTAATTTAGCTAAAATAAGGTGGAATTTCTAAGTATTAGTCCATTATTTTTCTGTTTAATCGATTCCTTTTTTGAATTTAAATTATAAACCTCATAAGGCGTCTTGCCGTTTAAGGCCTGATGGAAACGTTCGGTGTTGTAGAATTCGAAATACCTCTTCAAACCGAGGTAAGCCTCCGCCGGCGTCTGGTAATCGTGAAGATAAACCTCCTCGTACTTGACCGATCTCCACAGACGCTCGACAAAAATATTGTCAAGATACCGACCGCGACCGTCCATGCTGATAGCGATCCGCTTGTCTTGCAGTACACCGGTGAAATCCTTGTCGGTAAACTGTGTTCCCTGATCGCTGTTGAATATCTCCGGCTGTTTGCCATCCAACGATTCCTCCAATGCCTCCACGCAGAAAGAGCTCTCAAGAGTATTGGACAAACGCCAGGCAAGAACGTAACGCGAGAACCAATCAATCACTGCCGCCAGATAGAGAAAGCCCCGGCTAAGACGAATATACGTGATATCGGCGCTCCAGACCTGGTCAACATGATCAATCAGGACATCGCGTAAAAGATACGGATATATCTTGTTAGACGGACAAGGCTTGCTCGTATTTGGTTTAGGGTAAACAGCTTGAAGACCCATAATCCTCATCAGACGTTCAACCCGCTTGTGATTTATATCATATCCCTGAGACTTTAGACAGAGTGTCATCTTAGGACTGCCGTAAAACGGGGTCCTGGTATATTGATCGTCAAGCAGACGCATAAGTGTCAGGTTCAAATCGCTTTCCCCAGTAGGCCGGTAGTAGTAGCTTGAACGGGGAAGCCCCAAAAGCTGGCACTGACGGCTAATTGAAATGTCCGGGTTTGATCGTTCCACCAGATTCCTCAAATCCTCAGGCGAGACGCCCGCTCCTTTTTTTTAGAAATGCCAACTCCACCTGAAGCTTACCAATCTCCTGATAGAGAGCATCCATCCTGGCTTGCTCATCCTCCCGCAACTTGGCCTTGCCGTTAGAAAAGGCTTCCGGGAGAGACTGTAAAGCCTGCTTCTTCCACATACCAACCTGATTAGGGTGTACTTCGTATTCCGAGGCTATCTGATTAACGGTCTTCTGACCGCGAATGGCCTCTATGGCTACTTTTGCTTTAAGCTCCCCGCTGTATCGACTTCGCTTCATCAATTACCCTTTCTGGACATTTCTACTAATTTAATACCACCTTAAACAATTGTCCAGTTTTTGGGGGAAACCTCAGATATCGTAAAGAGTCAGCTCCACCTCGCATTGCTTATCTAGAGCGAATGATATGGTGGTGGAGTTGTTGAACGGATTGGGGTAGTTCTGCGTGAGCTTGAACTGCTCTGGCAATGGCTGGGTGTCGTCATCAATGCCGGTGGTGGTTTTGTTTTCGAGCACAGTGATATAATCGTTTTCCTCAAACATCACATCATCATCAAAGTCACCATCAATATCAACGCAATCAAAATAATAGATGCTTAGATTTTGCACACTATCAAAAATACCAGGAATATATATAAACGAAACATCCTCACCGTTTCCGGTATTTATAAATCCACAAAGATGATTATCTTCGTTGGTTCCAATAAGGTCTATCTTGTTATCGAAATTAAGGTATGCCGCACGGAATTTCTTAATAGGAAAATCTATATCATCAAGCCAGACTGCGTTTTGTACAAAGTTAAATTCTGTAGATGTGCCAATATTCTGGTAAGCTAACCATCGCAAAGAGTCATTTCTGTAGATGATATCTGTAAGACCATCATTATTAAAATCTGCCATTTCAGGAAATCTTCTATACCCCAAATCTTCAATGTTGAAGGAGTAAGCTTCCTGGATGTTATAACCTGTATCGGGTTGGTTTTTATAATATCCGAATGCGGGATAACTTGAGGCTAACTCGGGATAACCATCGCCATTAATATCGCCAGGCGAAAAATGGAAACTGAAATAGTATAAAAACTCCCCATTCATAAATATGTCTAAATTATTTAATACAGGTTGAAAAATAGTCCCTTCATTAGTAGCAGTACCATAATTAGGGTAGTCATCCCAAATACTCTGCCAATACTCAAAGTAGATTAGATCATTATCTTGATCAGCATCATAATCGACGAAAACGAAATTGTCGGCCATATTAAGATTTAACGAGCCTAACCATCTTGCATCTCCTTCTGACGCTAGTACCAAAGTGTCAGGGTTACCAATGTTTTCGTTGAAATATAATGGTACATATCTGTGCCCAAAAATCATATCCTTATCAGAGTCATTATCCAAGTCAGCAAAAGTAAAATTCAAACCATAACTTGCCTCGAAATTGATGTCAATCTCTTGCCAAATCGGCGAACCTGTTGTACCAGTATTTTCGAACAAAGATACCCTCATCCCGTCTATATCGAACAGGCCCAAAATAATAAATAGCTCGTACTTAGAATCACCGCAAACATCAGCAAAATAATAAGAAATATATTCACCTATTCCGCTGTAGTACAGAGTATTGAAGATACTATCATTTTGCTGGAATGAGTTTTCCTCGTTATTCCCGATATTTGTATAGTATATACCACCCTCTTCCATAGTGTTTAGAAGTAAATCTAAATCTCCATCCAAATCAAAATCAATAAATTCGTGACGGTAATTGAAATATTCTAATTCCTCGATGTTAAAATCACCTTCTACCCAATCTGGATCTTCTTGATTACCAATATTTAAATATTGCTTTAGTCCTAATTCAGGCCAATAGAAAACATTATCACTAAATGTCAAATACAACTCATCCACTCCATCGCCATCCAGATCAACCAGAGAGGGCTGCGGAGCTAAGGATGTGTCGATTGTGATACCATCGAAATAATCCTCATCCATACGCCAGATCGCGGAATCGGCATTACCTATATTCTCGTAATATTGAAGAACCCCGCCTTTGCAGCCTACTATCATGTCGTAGTCGCCGTCATCATCGAAATCGCCGGTGAACGGCGTGTTCGTGCCGGTTGTATGGATGTTATACGGATTTAGAAGCTCATCGTTGCGCTCCCAGTACCAGTTCTGGGAGAAGCATACAGCAATGCTTAAGATGAGTATAAATGATGTTAGATATTTGATCATGATACCTTCCCCATTTATTGGGTTTATTATAGATTCCCGTTATTACAACAATGACAGCCGATTTGTGCATCTCTGCCGTTGCTAGCGCGGGTTAGTCCGCAGTTGGGCAGGCAAGCCCCGAGTGGGCTTGACCTACTGCTCCCGTCGTCTTCGACTCCGGGCATTGACACGCTTTTTACTTTATCAAATTCATCTTGCGGACTGAACTCTGGTCATCCACGATAAGCTGATAGAAATACAACCCCGAGGAAACCTGGCGGCCATTCGAATTCATGCCGTTCCAGATAACCGAGTGCGTCCCTACATTAGCATAATCGTTAACAAGTTCCACAACGGGTTTTCCGAGAATGTCGTAAATTATGAGATTTACATGGGAGGGATTTTCGAGGCTATAGCTTATTTGAGTCTCGGCGTTAAACGGATTGGGGTAGTTCTGGTGAAGCTCTACCGCGGCCGGAAGATTTGCCTGCTCATCGATATCTATAGTTGATATATAAATCGAATCCATATCGGTGGTTGCCATCTCATCGCCATCCCCGAACTGGAAATAGTAATAATGCCAGCCATCGACAGGCCATTCGATAATGGTGATAAACTCGGAGGTGTCATCATAGATATGATCGAAGCTGCCCATCTCGTAATAACCCCAATCGAATAAAAGCATACGGGCAATCGGCTGGTTGTTATCTATATCAAGATAGGATGCATCGAAGGACAACATCACGCCGGGTGTTTCCACTAAGCTGTAGTCTGTAATCTCGGGCGCGTGGTTGTTATCATAATCAACGTAGTTAGTTCGCGGTTCATAAACCGAGGGGAACGTGAAATCATTTATCGCCTGACTGGTTAAACCGATTGTCAGGGTAATCGATGATGAAAGCAAGAATCCCTCATCGGCGGGCCAACCCGGCCAGTCATCATCGTTTTCGAAATCAGCTATATCACAGGCCATGTGAAGGTTGCCATCGGAGCCAACCTCGTAATCGATATCGCCCAGACGGCTAAACGAGGTATCAGCTAATTCCAGCTTGTAAAGCCCGGGTGAGATTACGAATGGTATATTAGCGTAAACCATCGCCCAGATAACCGTATCCTGTACGTTATAAGGGATAAATCCCACGCCATAGATGAAACCATTCAAACCCTGACTGGTTGGCCAGGTGCCCGTCACATTTTCCATACGAGCATACACTCTGTCCTCGGAATAGCACATGCCGCTGCCTGTCAGGTCGAGCCAATCCCCTATTGGGTCTTGCGCATCTCCCGCGCCATCCCGCCCGAACGGCGCGTACATTGATGTTGGCGGTGGGAAGACATCATCCGTGTTCATCGGAGACTGCGTAGCCACCAATGAATCGGTGCCGGCGCTGTAATAGAAATTCAACAAGCCAGGTGATTGATCGAACAATACGCCATGCTCGAAAGTTGTGGCATAATACGGGAATTCCAGCATCAACTCCATATCGGCGGTGGTGTATTCCTGATCGGTCTCACCTTTATAATTCACTTTTACACTGTATGATGGTATACCTAGTGGGTCAAAGAAATCCACGTTAAAGATTGTTGAGTCGCCCACCACAACAGCTGAGGATGAACCTGTAAAAAGATTCAATTGCGCTGAGGCGGTTATGAACATAGCTATAACAATAGTGCAAATTATTATCGCTTTTTTCATCGGAATCCTCCCTATTCGGGTATTTCTTTTAATTCTATAAGCACACCATTGGCTGATTTAGGGTGCAGAAAGGCTACTTTCGCTCCCTCAGCGCCTGGTTTGGGTTCATTGTCGATGGCTTTGAATCCCTTGTCTTTCATCTGTTTAAGCGCGGCCTCTATGTCATCCACACGGATGCAAATGTGATGAATGCCCTCGCCTCGTTTTTCTATGTATTTTGCCGTGGCCGCCTCATCCGAGGTAGCCTCGACCAATTCGATCCGGGCGTTGCCGGTTTCTAAGAAACCTACTTTCAAAAAGCGTTCCGGAATTTCCTCGCCGCCTGAAAGTTCCATGTTTAAAGCCTGACTGTAGAAATTCATAGCGGATTCAATACTTTTTACCGCCACTCCGATGTGATCAATACCTAATACTTTCATTTATTTCCCTCACTGAAATTATCCTAAAAACTTGTTGTAATTATTAACTAATATAACACAGAAAATGATTAAATAAAGCTTAAATATAGTATAATAATGCTTTTAAATAATTAAAATATTATTAATGGACTTTATATAATATTATGAGCTTGACAAAGTAGTTTATATTTTTTATTTTTAATCATACATAATCACTGGTGTCCGGTGTTTTTCGGTAAATTTTAAATTTCTCCTTGGAATTATTAATGAAAGATATTTTCCGATATAATCATTTATTCAGCGCATCATGCATCCTGACATGTCCTATCGATGTTAGCCTTAGTATCCTGGTTTCCAAGCGCTGCCGGCAAACAAGCCACGTTGCCAAGCAGCGCCTCGCAACGAGATGGAAAGACCGGACAGTGGTGATATTTAATATAAAATAAGTAAGGAGGTGTTATATGTGTTCGAATATTAGAGTTTATCTAACATTTATAATTATGGCTATGGCGTCGGTCGCGAGTTATTCGCAGGTTACTTTCAATGAGATGGCATCAGAGCTAGGTATCACCGATAACGATTTTACCTGTGGTGTAGGTATTGTCGATTTAGATAACGACGGCTATAGCGAGATCATCACAGCTACTCATATCGGCAACGACAGACTTTACATGTGGAATGGAACGCAATACGAAGAACTCGGCGAAGAGTATGGACTGGCTGCGCCAGCTAATTATCATCACCAGATAGCCCTGACAGATATCGACAAGGATAATCTTCCCGATTTTTTTGTTTCAGGAGATCCGGCCTACGGTAACCACGGCCATCTCTATTTGAATCGGGGTCAACCGCCTTTCCTGGATGTAGCGGAGAATTACAATGTCGATACCGTGCGGGAGATGGGATCAGCATTCATGCAGTTTTTACCCGATTCTGAACTGGGCTTTCTTTGCGGTGGCAGAATGATGGTTCGTACCGGTCAGGAGTTTTTTGATATAACGGATGGATCGGGATTCGAGACCATTCAAAACGTTTTGAGTCCGGTGTTTTTCGATATGGATAATGATTATGATGATGATGTTTTCATCGGAGGTAATCATAGCGATAACTCCGGCCGTCTTTACCGAAATAACGGCGACTCTAGTTTCACGGATGTTTCGAGTAATACCAACGAGGGTGGTTTCCCCATTGGCCAGGGAGCTGCAATCGAGGATTTTGACGGTGACGGCGATTTCGATATTTATATAACCTACGGTTATGGTTTCAACAGCATGTGGTTTAATGATGGCCCGGGATATTTCGTGAATGCAACGAATTATTCCAATACCGGCGTTGAAGGATACTCACGGGGAGTTACTACCGGCGACTACGATAATGACGGGGATGTCGATATATTCGTTAATCGCGCTCTCGATTATAACATATTATTTTTAAATGATGGCAATGGTCGTTTCTCCGATATCAGCTACGATGCCGGGATTGCTGATAATTTAAATGGCGGTGGTTGTGCCAGCTCCGATTTAGACAATGATGGCCAGTTAGATATAGTCGCCGTAAATTTCGATTTTGATGAGACACAGGTCTATATCAATCAGAATGAAAATAGCAACTACCTGAAAATAAAACTTCAGGGCATATATCCCAACACGCTGGCGCTGGGAGCAATAGTCAAACTCTATGGTATCGAGAACGATCCGCCGAGCGAGGAATATATTGGTATGAGAGAGGTCAGGAGTGTTACCACGCTTTATTCTTTCGATGATCCGATAATGCATTTCGGCACCGGCGATTATGAATCGTTACGGATTGAGGTAGTTTTCAACTCTCTGCGATCGTATGATACTACCGGGGTAACGCCGGGGCAGCAGATTACTATAAACGAAAGCATGATATCTGTCGATGATCCTCCAGCCAATCTTCCCGATGAATACCTTCTGGTAAGCGCCTACCCGAATCCATTCAACGCATCGACTATCATTACAGCCGAGGGCTTGGATTCTCCCGATGCCAAAATAAAAATTTACGATACTCTTGGCAGGTTAATCAGGAGTGATCAACTGACGGATAATAAATATGTCTGGAACGGCAAGAATGACAATGGCAATTCGGCACCGAGCGGTATGTATTTTGTCAGGGTTTCCGACAATCTCAAATCGGAATCAGTGAAAATCACTTTGCTTAAGTAAGTCTCAACTTAAGCGCAGCTTCAAGAAGCCGTCTCATTCGGGGCGGCTTTTGTTTTTATATCTCGACTTACCGGTGTCCGGACTTTGACATATTAGCGCGTCAGTATGTCGTTCCTTCCATTCTGACGGATGGATATCTTGGAAATTTCGATTAATTGTATCGATACCATTTTAAGTTTATTTTAACTGAAAATATAAGTAACCTGATGCGAGCGTAATTATTTTAATTGGGATAAATAAAAATGTGTTGCCAAAACCGAGCGATTATTCGAATTCGAGCAGTACCTGGTTTTTCTCCACTGCCTGCCCCTGCTTGATCTCTATGGCTTTTATCGTGCCGGCATATGGAGCTTTCAGCTCGTTCTCCATTTTCATCGCCTCGACCACGATCAAGCCATCCCCCTTCTTTATCTCCTGCCCCGGTTCGACCTCGATACGAACTACCAGGCCCGGCATGGGAGCTCTAAGTCTTTTGCGTTTTTTTGCGCCGGCGCCTTCGCCCATCAGTCTGGAAAAACGCGCGGTTTTCTCATCGATGACCTCGCAGTTGAGCATCCTCGAATTAAGCCAGCAATGATAACCGTTATCATTCCGTGAAATCTGAAGCTCATATGGTTTATTATCCTGAAAGAACAGATTCAAACGATCTTTCGCGATTGAACCGTTATCTATTTTTATCGTCCGGCCGTTAAGGCGAACCTCGAGTGACTTTTGTCCCTCGACAATCTCAAGCTTATAATCTTTATCATCAACCTTGACATTGTAAATCATATCAAAAGTCTCCTCGTGTATTTCGGTCTCACTAAATAACTTTTAACTTCCCCGGACGGCCGCTGAGTTTCCAATTACTGGGCGCCCGGCCTGTTTTAACGCCTTTGCTTGTCTCATCGGTAAATGCTGATGATTTATGCTGACCTTGGTAATCGTGAAGCGCCGCGGCTATGGCAATAGCCAACCTGGTTTCCTCCGGGAAATCGTCGGGTTGTTTATAATGCTGGTCGATAAAGTGCGTTGACAGATTACCCTTAAGGAATTCGGGATGCTCCAGCAGTTTTTGATGGAAGCTTATATTCGTGGTAACGCCTGTAATCAGGTATTCGCTAAGAGCGCGTTTCATACGAGCAATCGCCTGTTCGCGGTCGCTACCGTAAGTAATCAACTTGGCAATCAGCGGATCGTAATAAACCGATATCTCGGCGCCGCCTTGCACGCCCGAGTCTACCCTGACTCCCGGACCCGCGGGTTCGCGGTAATGCCTGAGATGCCCTGTAGCAGGCAAAAAATCAATTGGGTCCTCGGCATAAATTCGGCATTCCAAAGCGTGACCTTTTATGGTGATATCCTCCTGGGTGAATGATAGCTTCTCACCGGCGGCGACTTTAATTTGCTCGACTGCCAGATCGAGGCCGGTAACCATCTCGGTAACGGGATGTTCTACCTGCAGGCGGGTATTCATCTCCAGAAAATAAAAATTCATTTCCGAGTCAACCAACAACTCAACCGTGCCGGCATTTACATAGTTGCATGTCCGCGAGGCAGCAACAGCGGCCTCGCCCATTTTCTTACGCAACTGCTCGGTCACTATCGGGCTGGGCGCTTCCTCTATAACTTTTTGATGACGTCTCTGAATGGAGCATTCACGCTCGCCTATATAAACGCAGTTGCCATGCGTATCGGCCATCACCTGTATTTCGATATGCCTCGGTTCGGCGATATATTTTTCGATATAAATTCTATCATCCCCGAATGCGCTTTTAGCCTCTGAGGCCGCGCCGCGAAGAGCCGACTTGATCTCCTCGATCGAATTAACTACGCGCATACCCTTGCCGCCGCCACCGGCAGCCGCTTTTATCAGCACCGGGAAACCGATTTGCTTTGCTATCTCGATCGATTCCTCCTCGCCGGTAACCGGGTTTTCCGTTCCCGGCACCACCGGCACACCGGAGGATATCATCGCTTTACGTGCGGCCATCTTGTCGCCCATCATCTTGATTGCACCGGGCGGCGGCCCGATGAAAGTCATTCCGGAATCATTCACCGCCCGGGCGAATCTTTCGTTTTCCGCCAGAAAACCATAGCCGGGATGAATGGCCCCGGCATTGCACTCTTTAGCGATACGAATGATTTTATCGATATTCAGATACGATTCGGCCGAGGGCGCCGGGCCGACCGAATAAGCCTCATCGGCAAGACGAACATGTTGGGACGATCTGTCGACCTCGGAGTAAACAGCAACCGCCTCGATACCTAAATCGTGGCATGCCCTGATAACGCGAATAGCGATTTCACCTCTATTGGCAACGAGTATTTTCTTAAACATATATAATTAATCTAAACCTTTCTCAGGACAATTATTAAATTTCCAAAAAGATTTTCAAATCCGAAACGTCTTAACAATTTATATAATCCGAATGAAAAAGTAAATAATATTTTTGATTCGCATATGATATCGTTTATGATGTAATAGTTTTCGAGCTTCAAGCCGGTATCCTTAAAATTAAAATGTTTTATGGCAGCCGGCGTATTCAATGCGTAAAACGTTTTATAGGTTCCCGAGGGATTATCTTTGAATAAATGTTTTATGATTTTCTTTTTTATGGAGAATGGAATGATTCGCGCTATAACGATCAGTGGATTGTTTTTATTGGTTGTTTCTATAAGCGCCAGACTGCCTGGTTTTAAAGCCTCGCTGATTCGTTGCAATGCTTTTCGCGGATGCTCCAGGTGCTCGAACACGAATCTGCTGGTAATGAAATCGAATTGGCCGCTTTTGAAAGGCAGCTCGTAAACCGATCCCCGGCAAAACGTATTGGTTCTATCGGTGTACACCTCTCCCTCGGCTTCGGGATCGAGACCGACTGCAAACTTTGCCTGTGGGTGTACTCTCAAACGATTATTATTACGCGCGCCGATATCGAGCCAGTAAGGAGAATTCTCTAATTGCTTTTCGATAATTTCAGTGGATATTTGCCAGCTAAATTTATAGGCAGGCTCGTATTTTTTAATAACGGGTAAGTATTTGTCGAATTTATCCAATATAGTGCTTTTTGTTTCGCTTACCGGTTTAGTATTATGCTGATTCTTTCCCGGCCATATATCTGGTACCTTTGAACTCGAGAATTCGCTTGGTGTGACCATCGACATGAGTGGTAATCAAAATAATCAGCCATCTGGGAACACCGCCGCGCTTGATATACTCCTCATCCGGAACGGACTTGATGTTCTCCAGTACCCCGTTATGTACCATCGGCAACTGCGAGCGGATTTTAGCCAAAGGCATTTTTCTGCGCGCAGCAACCGTTTTGTTATTGAATTCATCCAGCTCAGCTATATGAGACCAATCCGGTTCGATACCAACTTTCCAGATTTCGAAAGCTTTGGCGGCCTCCTCCTCCCAGATAGTTATATGATTTAAAACATCCTTGATCGACCACTTGCTGATTGTAGACGGCATTGCTATGGTTTGAGGATCGATATCCTCTATTGCGTTTTGAAGTTTCTCCAGTGATTTTCTTGCTTTTTCGACAACCTCAGTTACTAACATATGACAACCCCCGGTTGAAATAAGACTGTTTAATGCAATATAATGAAATTATTTTTCAGAGCAAGCAAAACCTTTTTGTAATAATCGGTTGCGTTGAGCTTTGGAGAATTACTATAAAGTTAGTTTAATGCTTATTGATAGTCGGACCATAACGTATTGCTTTTATAAATATTTTCAAAATGAGAACTATTTTAATCAATATTAGTAACTTCAAACATCATTAAATGATGATAGATCAGATAACCATACAGGTCGGCCAGCATGTCGATTTTCGCCCTATCATCTTCTTTGATATTATCAAGCGCCTTGTACCTTAGCAGACCTATAGCCTGCCCCATGTACTCCAGATGTTTTGTCTCGATTTGCTGGTCGGAGCCTGATTCGCAAGGATCGGATTGATCATCTGCCCCATATAGCATGATACAACAATAATCAACCGGAAGTACCGATAGAAACAAATTGCGCAATCGTTTCATCAATCCGGAAATATAATCCAAGCGGCTTTTAGATATTTCAGCATCATCGGTGTTAAGATTCTGTTTGGCGCCGTTACTGGTTATTAGATTATAGCCAAAACTGGATTTTTCAAGATGCATTTATCTCTCCCATATAGCTATCCAGTCTTTATATCGGTACTGTACTATAGGGGTATAACATATTGATCACTTTACATATTACTGTATAGTATTCAGATAACATGCTGTTTCATAACTAAACAATTAAATCGACTATATATATGATAGTATGAGATAAAATCAGCGTTTTTTACGTTTTTTAAACCACTGTTCGGCCTGATCCACAAACGCCTCTATCTTAAGATCCTCAGTGGGATCGCCGGGGCCCTCATAAGCAATATTGAGCCAGGGGACATCACCTAAATCTCCCTTTACCCTGGTTGAAATGGCCTGTACTACATTTCCCGGCATGCAGGTAAACGGCATACAATTTACGACGCCACCGCATCCGGATTCGACGAAATCGATGGCTTTGCCTATAGATAGTATCGCTTCGCCGCCAACCGAACGATTGAGATATGGTAACGCTTTTTGAAGGATATCACCGACTGGTTTTTCGGAATTACCATTTAACATACCATGAATCGGTTCGGTTATTTTGCGCTCTTCCCGATGTTGAATAGTGTCTTGAATCTGGCCTTTAATCATATCGACGTACTTGCGCCGCATTTTGCTATGCATTTTGTACATGAACGTCGTGTAGTTAATCCACTCGGAGAATGAGGCTAAAAATACCTCTGCGCCTGCCCTTTCGAGTTTTGCGACCAGGTCGTTATTGGCGAATCTGTTGTTTCTGACATATATCTCGCCCACGACTCCGATTTTTACGCGCGGTTCCACACCGGTTTCGATTGACTGGAACTCTTTGCCGCATTCCTGAAGAATATCACGGAGGTTTGCGCCGCCCGCCTCGATATCCTGACATCCGGCCTGCATGAATTTCTCGAACACGCTTTTAGCTTTAGCCAGATCATCGGTGCGCGACCTTGATGCCATATAAAGCTTGAACAGGGAATCACCGAAAATGAAACCGCGAAACGCCAGTTTGCGGAATTGTTTCGATGTTCCCGGGAATCCCTCGTAGGAGTCATTCGAGTTGGGCGAGTATACCGGCACATCATCGTAACCAAGTTTACCCAGCACTCTCTTGTGCAGGCGATGATACTGCCCGAAACGACACGGGCCGCCGGCTGAAGGCATGAAAAACGCCGCCTTACTGTGATCGAATCCGGGAGTTTGAATCAGTTTCAGAAGATCACCGGTGGTAAGTACGGCCGGGTAACATTCCTTGCCGTTAGTGTATTTCCGTCCAATCTCGACTGTCTTCTCATCCGATTCCGGCATTGCCTCGGCATCCACACCACTATTGCGCATCGCGGCCGCCAAAACCTGAGCCAGATCGCACATCGGCGGAATGTATATTTTGCGATTACCTTTGCGAGGCTTAGATGTCACCGGCGCCTCGGCGGCTTTCTGTTTGATATCTTTCGAGGAGTTGATACTATCGATAAACGCCTCGGCCCGCGTGATTAGCCCGGCATCCGCCGAATGCTCATCCATCTCCAGCGTAAGGTATGGTTTCCCCGCCATCTTATGGTAGAAATCATGGCTGATAAAAGAGTCCGGGCCGCAGCCGAAATTGGTGATATACACCGCGTAAGTATCATTGTGCTTGTTGATATAATCCGCTATGCGAAGAATGGCTTTGCCATAATGCCAGTAAACATCATTGATAGGTATATCATCGACAGGCGCCATATCCGGCGATATCGCCGTTGCGCCCATAGCCGCCAGTTTTTTCGGAAGTTCCAAATTCAAGCCGGGATCGCAAGTGTTGTATGGTCTGCCAACCAGCACCAGCTTTATACCCTCGGCGTTTTCGAGGCTTTCCCTGCCTTTTTCACGAATCTTCGTCTCGAAATCTTTTTGCGCCGCCCGGGCTTTGTCAAACGCCTCTATCGCTTTCTTTTTGGATACGCCTAATTTCTTGGCGAAATCCGCAATTTGCCTGTTGGCCAGATCTTTGCCGTAACCCAAGTATATAGTCGGTGAAAGGAAATTGTCCTCGGTAAGCTGTTCGTTCAAAACGCTTTTCACGAGGTAAGGAATTGCCTGTACATAGGGGCAGAAATAGTTTTGATGGCTTTCCTCGGGCAATGACTCTGTGTTAATCATCGAGGGCAGGAATATGAAGTCGGCGTCACGCTCCAAAAGGTTCATTATATGACCGTGTGCCACCTTAACCGGGAAACACGATTCTGAACCTACTATCTGCATGCCTTGCCTGATGATGGTATTATTCGTAGGCGCAGAACCGATTACTTTGTAGCCCAGTTCATTGAAGAACGTTGACCATAACGGCCAGAACGCCCAGTTGCTTAATAACCGGGGTAATCCGATAACGGCTTTTGGCTTTTCTATTTTCTTCTTGCCGTAAGAAAACATCAAGCGGTTGCGCCAGGCAATCGGATTGTTTTCCGCCTGCTTGGAGTTGACATCTTTCTCGGCATCGTATTTCTCGCATCTTGAACCATAGAACAATTCCCGGCCGTCATCACTGGTGATTTTTCTCACCGTGCAGACATTAGCGCAATCCTCGCAGACAAAACTATCCTGCTTGAATTGAATATCGGCGACGCCGAAGCCTTTGAACTTGCAGCTCTCATCGACCGACTCCATAGCCAGAAGAGCCGCGCCGATAGCCCCGGTGACATCGTGATGGGGCGGTACCGTTATTTTCTTGCCGGTAACTTTTTCGAATGCGGCAACTACCCCCTTATTCCAGGCTACGCCGCCCTGGAAGAAAATATGGTCGCCGATTTTCCTGCTGCAGACGACTTTATTCAAATAATTATAAACGATAGAATACGCCAGCCCGGCCACCAGATCCTCTCGCGGCGCGCCTTTTTGTTGCTGGCTGATAATATCCGATTCGATGAATACGGTACAACGTTCACCGCAGCCAACCGGACATTGCGAGTGCAGAGCCATGTTACCGAACTGATCTTTGATCGAGATGTCGAGGCGTTCGGCTTGCTCCTGTAGAAATGATCCGGTTCCTGCGGCACAGGCTTTGTTCATCTCGAAATCGACGACAGTACCGTTTTTGAGGCTGATATATTTCGAGTCCTGGCCGCCGATCTCGAATATCGTATCGACAGTCGGATCGAAAAACACCGCTGCTTTCGCCTGGGCGGTTATCTCGTTTCTTACGATATCCGCTCCCAGTATATCGCCTATCAGGTATCGTCCCGAACCGGTGGTACCTACGCCGGTAATATTAACCTTACCATCAAGCTCGCCCGCTATCTCTTTCAAGCCTCGTTGGACTGTTTTGATAGGCCGTCCCTCGGTCATTAAATAGCGACGGGCCATAACCTGACCGGCCGGATCGATAACGACCAGGTTGGTCGAAAGCGAGCCGATATCAACCCCGAGATAGCCAACCGTGGAGGTTATACGCGAGGGTTTCGAGGTCGTATCGTAATATTTCGATTCCGCATCTTTAAATACCAGTGGTTCGGCGCTTCTCTTTAACGTTATCTTACGATCTAGAACCTCTATTTTAAATGATGGTTTGGTTGCCTGTTCGCGGTTTTCCATGACTTTCAATGCAGCCCCCAGGGCGGCAAAGTGAAGGCAATTTTCGGGCACGATCAACTCATCACCTGACAGATTGAGTTCATCTTTGAATGATTTAATGACGCCCTCGTTAAGTGAGACACCACCGATAAACGCCACCGGTTTGCGAATCGCGCGTTTTTCCAGAATGGTGCCTTTATAGTTGCGGGTTACGGCGTAGCATAATCCTGCAATGATATCGTAATCGGATGTGCCTATTTGTTGGTGATGGATCATATCGGACTTGGCGAATACGCTGCATCTACCGGCGATATGCGGCGGGTTTTCCGATTGTAGGGCCAACTTGCCGAACTGCTCGGTGATCGATACTTTCAGCCTGCCTGCCTGCTGATCGAGAAACGAACCCGTGCCGGCTGCGCATAATCCGCTGGTGGCAAAATCAATCAACGTATCATCCTCGACCAGGTAGTATTTGGAACCCTGTCCGCCCATCTCTATTGCCGATTTGGTTTCCGGGCTATATTGCATCAATGCGGCGGCGGTTGCAAGTATCTCGTTGATATATTGAGCCTCGAAAAGCCCGGCAGGAAGTTTACCGCCCGTTCCGGTAAAACCGGCATAGTCGTATTTCGATAAATCATTATTTGAGATATATTTTTTCAGCGCGGTTTCAGGCGCACCCTGATGACGAATATATTCAGTGAATATTATCTCTTTGTTCTCGTCTATACCTGCAATACTTATTGAGATAGAACCTATATCTATTCCAAGGTAATTCATTCTGCTCCCTCTCGCTTTCTTGTATAGTACATAGCGCTACCTCGCGCAAGAAAAAAATAGACCGTACAAGTGCACGAATTTTATAAAACTAAAACCAGTTTAATCGGTTTTTCGTTAAAACATCAAATTTACATGGCCGCATTTATAGCGGCTTATCAGTAAATGACCAAAAACACGAAATCTGGCGTCTAAATCTTTACTTTTGTAGGTATCGTTAAATTAAGCACACATTCGGCACAGAATGTCTCCGGCCTGTTGTCCAGGTCGGCAACCGTGTCAACCGGGAACATCTGGCAATCCTCATTCCGGCAATTACGAAGCCCCAACATGTGTCCCACCTCATGGCTGGCAATGTTGAGAATTCGCGACTTTAAAAGCTCCTCATTCTCTGGTAATCCGTAGAATTCGGGTTTAATTCTGAAAGTACTAATAATCGATGTTCTACTGGCCTTGTTGGCTTGCCCCATCACGAAATTTTTCGAGGGTATGTAAAGATCCTCCTCTGTTGTCGCCAGTATCATCTCGTATTCCGTACCCTTCAACAGCTCCAGCTTACTGAGTATCGGGGTAGCGTAGTACTGGTTTTGGTTGGCGTTGAATGCCTCATCGGGTAGACGAGAGACGATTCCGGACTGAGCTTTTAGAGTAAATCTCCGGCAAAGTTCGTTCAACAGCCAACCTGCATATTTTCTTGTTCCCTCATCAAGCGGAACTACATATAACTTCTCGTTCATATCAGACTGTCCCCCTCCAAGAAGACCTGTTCTGAGCGGTATTTCGGATAAGTAATCTCAGGCTGGATGCTATGTTATCATCGTTGCATACGCCCGCCGAAATACTATTTCCATGACTTCTGGTCATTATCTTATCTTTATCGATAATATAAATCAACAAAATTATCAATCGGTTACGAAAAAACTGGACTTCGTACCGCCAGGAGAGATAAATATCTCCATCTTAGCCCCACATTTAGGGCACCAGCCGACAAATTTTGTTTTATCCTTATTAATATATATTCGGTTATATATATTACAGCATTTAAAAATAACTCCCACGAATTGTCGTTTTTCACGGGATTTATCGTCTTTTTCTTTCGATTTCTCCATCATTACCGATTACCCCTAATAAAGCCGCGCCAACGAACCCGGCATTGTTGCCCATCCTGGCTTTTACAACTTTCAACCGTGATGTTGCGGCTTTAAACGCATGTTGTTCAATTGCTTTACTTATTAACCTTATATATTCGCTTCCCGTTCCTGAAAATCCTCCACCAATGACAACTATCTCCGGATTGAGTACATTAACCAGCGAGCCTATGCCCACTCCGAGATAACCTGCATTCTCTTCTATCGTCATTTTAGCGAATCTTTTTCCTTTTTTATACTGTGAAAATAATTCGTGAGGCGTAATATCCTGATCTATTTTATCGCCAAGTTTCGAGGCCCAGTACTTAGCGCGTTTCATCATATTAGGTACGCTGGCGTAAGTTTCCAGACATCCCCGCAGACCGCATTTGCATAGCCTGCCGTTTTTGCTGATAGACATATGCCCGATTTCGGCGGCGGCGAAAGTACTGCCCCGGTGAAGTTTGCCATCGATGATTAAACCTCCGCCAATGCCCGTACCTACCGTGATAAAAATCATATCCCGATACTTCGCTTGAAAGTCGACCAGGTACTCGGCCAGGGCGACTACGTTGGCGTCGTTATCTGCATATACGGGAATAGCTGTTTTGCCGAACACTCTTGTTAACGTTAATCCTCTCCAGCCTTTTATATTCGGGGTAGCATCGGTAACTTTGCCATCGGGTTGATGAATAGTGCCGGGGCTGCCTATACCTATTGAGGCCGGTTCGTGTTTAGCCTTACGGCATATATCCAATAACTTCCCGTATACTATATTGAGGTTTTTAACTACGGTATCCGCGCCTTTTTCGGCGTCGGTAGGATATTTTAACGAGGCGAGTATTTTCGCCCGTTTATCGATTATCCCTGCCTTGATGAAAGTACCACCAAGATCTATTCCAAGCCTGACTATCATCTGGAATTATAAGCCTCTACCCCGAGCTTCAGTATGCTCATCGCGTCTTCGAGGTCGTTGGTATTGAGCACGTAAGCGATACGGCATTCGCTTTGCCCCTGGTTCTCGGAGGCGTAGAATCCGGGTCCGGGAGCGATCATCACGGTTTTGCCGTGATAGCTGAAATCGGTCAGCATGAATTTCGCGAAATCCTCGGCGGAGTCGATCGGTAGTTTGGCCATAATGTAAAACGCACCGCTGGGCTTAAGGCAAATCGTACCCTCGATTTTCATCAAACCGTCATAAACGACATCGCGACGGTTCTTGTATTCGCCGATCATCTTCTTGAAATATTCCTCGCCCAGGTCATAAGCGGCGGCGGCGCCTACCTGTTCGAGTGTCGGTGAGCACAATCTCGCCTGGCCCATGTGAAGAGCGGCCGTGTAGATATCTTTGTTTTTGGTGACCAGGTTGCCGATACGCGCGCCGCAAGCGGAATACCTTTTGCTTATCGAGTCGAGCATAATCACACGATCGAGTATATCATCCAGTGTCATCACACTGACATATTCACCCTCGTAAATATATTCGCGGTAGACCTCATCGGCCATCAGGTAAAGATCGTGTTTTTTAACTATATCGCGTAAACGATGGATCTCCTCTTTCGAGTAAAGCGTACCGGTAGGATTATTCGGGTTGCAATACATGATACCGCGAGTTTTCGAGTTGATCTTAGATTCGATCTCCTCGGTCGAGGGCAGGTGGAAACCATCCTCGGCTTTAGTGGTAAGCGGTACCAGCTTTATGCCTGCCTGAATGGCGAACCCGTTATAGTTGGTGTAAAACGGTTCGAATACGATTATCTCCTCGCCCGGATCGGTGATTGCGGTCATGGCGAAGATGATCGCCTCCGAGCCACCGGTGGTGACGATAATATCCTCCGGATTAACGTCGAGATTGCAGCGGTTATAATATGCCGAGAGCTTTTCGAGATAGTCGGCCATTCCTTGCGAGTTACCGTATGCCAGCACTTTCTGGGCATAGTTGTTCACCGCGTTCCAGAATTCCGGCGGGGTTTCGATATCGGGCTGGCCTATATTAAGATGATAAACGTGCGTGCCTTTACTCTTGGCCTTTTCGGCGAATGGAATCAGTTTTCTTATAGGTGATGGCGGAAGCATACCGCCGCGTTTTGATATTCCGGGATTAGACAAAGTTACCTCGCTATCTATCGTTACCATTTGATATCAACAGCTCGTCCGCATTCGGGACAATTCCCGATCTCACCATGAGGCAGATCGATGTGATAACCATTACGTTTTACCAGCACATGCCCGCACTGCGGACAGCGTGTGTCCGAGTTATCAATATAATTCCCAGGGTATACATAGGCAAGTTTTTCACGAGCGATATTGACCGCTCTTTCGAGCGAGCCCAATGGCGTGGGAGCGTTATCGTATTTATAGTTAGGGAAATAGCGCGAAATATGAAACGGGATTAGCGGGTCGATCTCGGCAATTAAATCGACTATCGCTTTTATATCATCCTCGCTGTCGTTTTCGCCGGTTATCAGCAAATTCGTGACCTCAAGCGCTACATTCATCTCATGCGCGATACGTATAGTCCTCAAAACATCATCCCGGTTGCCCCGGCAGGTATCACGATAGAATTCCGGCGAGGCTGATTTCAAATCGATATTGGCGGCATCCACTATTCCGAACAGCTCTCGGGCGGGTTGCTCATTGAGATAACCGTTACTGACCACGACGACTTTCAAGCCGCATTCCCTGAGTAAAAGAGCAGTATCATATAAGTATTCATACCAGATTAGCGGCTCGGTATAGGTGAACGCCACACCGATAGAGTTTTGCCGCCCTCCCAACTCTGCAAGCTGTTCGGGACTTACGTATTGAGTCGGTACGTTCTCCTGTGATATCTGCCAGTTCTGACAGAAAGGGCAACGAAGGTTACAGCCGTTGGGACCGGTCGATAATATCGGTTTGCCGGGATGGAAATGATACAATGGTTTTTTCTCTATCGGATCGATCGATAGAGATACTACCTTACCATAGCCATCCGCTATCAGCTCGCCATCATCGTTTAACCTTAACTTACAGATACCATGCTTGCCCGGCTTGATCTTGCAATTTACCGGGCAGAGTTCGCATCGAATGAGCTTATGCTCAAGCTTGCTAAAGTATTTAGCTTGCACTTTCCTCATATAGCGTTTTTTCTATCATTGATTTTACTCTCTCCGGAGTGATATCATCGAAACAATATTTGCTGATTTTTTTGCACTTTTTCTCGCCATGCAAACTACAGGGCGAACAATTTACATTATCACAAATAACGGTATCGCGTTTCCCCAGGGGCGAAAAACCAAGCGAGGGATGCGTGGGGCCGAATATCGCTACTACCGGTACCGAGAGCGAAACGGCAAGATGCATCAAGCCCGAATCGTTGGTCACGACTATATCGCACTTATTCATCACGCCGGCTACTTTATCGAGACTGAGGTTATGAGCCGCCACGATTTTTTCCGAGCCGATGTTCAGGTTGGAATCGAAATCATCCGAGGGGCCGGTGAATACGACAACGTTTTTATCATCATCTTTTATCAGCAACTTCCCCAACTCATCGTATTTTAACCATCTCTTTTCATAATGTTTGGAGCCGGGACAAAGCCCGATCACTTTGCCGGAGAAACCGGTGTTCCTGATAAAATCATCGCCGTATTTCTCTACCTCCGGTTGCAGCACTACTTTCGGGCGGCGGGAAACCGGTTGCACTTTCAATCGGGTGAGCGCCTTGAAATAGGCATCTACCGTATGTCCTGCTTGAAGGTTCCATTTAGGTTGACGAATTATGAGTTCGCGCTTGATTCTTCTTTTTGGATAACCCGCCACGTTTTTGGGATTAAGCGCAGCGGTGATAATCAGGCTACGGGGATTTTTCTGCAGGTCGATGACGGTGTCATATTTTTCGGCTTGGAGCTTCTTGATAAGCTCCCAGACTTTACCTGAATAACCATAAGCGACATCCACGGCCGGGAATTGATCGAATAGCGAGGCATACTCTATTTTCGTCAGGAAATCCACCCTGATACTCGGATCGTGATCTTTGATCGCCATGGCCACGGGTAATGCCAGAATGACATCCCCCATTGCGCTCATTCGAGTGATGAGAACTTTCCTCATCTTTACAGCCATATAACCCCCGCGATTCCCACCAGCAGGCAGTAAATCCCGAAATAAAAGAATTGACCTCTTTTGATCATCTTCATCAACCAGGCAATCGATATATAACCAACCACGAATGCGGCAATCGCACCGGCTATATATATGCCTATCTCGCTACCGTTTACCGGTTCCTGAGCCAGTTGAAATGATTTTAGAATAGTCGCGCCGAATACAGCCGGCAACGAGAGCAGAAACGAGAATTCGGCTGCCTCGCCCGGGTCTATTCCCAGATGCAGCCCGGCCGAAATAGTCGTGCCCGAACGTGATATCCCCGGCATCAAAGCCAACGATTGAGCTACGCCGACAAGAAAGCCGCTGCCATAGCCAAGTGTTTTTTTACCATGCTTTCTCAGCCTGGTGGAAAGTAATATCATCGAGGTGACGATTAGCATTATGGCCGCTACCTTAGCCGAGCCGAAAGCCGATTCTATCTGATCCTCGAAACCCAATCCTAATATTACCGCCGGTATGGTGCCTATAACGATTATAATCGCCAGCTTTAAAATCGGCTTTTTATCCTCGGTATAGGGCGGTATTAAACTCATTATCAACCGTCCGATTTTTTTGCGGAAAAATATCACGACTGAAATCATGGTCGCGAAATGCACCATCACCTCGAAAAATAAACCCGAGGATGCATTACTGCCCAGGATTCGTTCGGCCAGCACCAGGTGCCCCGAACTCGATACCGGCAGAAATTCCGTCAGTCCCTGAAGTGTGCCCAGGATAATGCTTGTTAGTAAATCCAAGTTATAACCCGTACATATACGACACTATGAAACCGAAATAGTCGCTTTCTATGTTAAATTCCGCGGATAAAGCCATAGTTTCATTCAGGTCGTACTTTGAACCCAGATTCAAAGCTATGTTGAACTCCGAGTCACTCTCGTATTTGTCTATACGCAAAGTCAAGCGACCGTAGGGCGTAATGTCTTTTTCCTCGTTTATAGCGATCGGTATCGAACCTACGCCGAACGCCCCGATACTGAAATTGGATGCATCCCAGCCTATGACGGTTTCGAATAAACCACCGACGGACATATCGACCGGATCCTCGATGCGTACTTCCATCACCTGGTAACGGAAATTGCCGGCTAACAAGAATCCAGTATCACCATGATCGGGATCGATTATACCCAGGCGAACGTCGAAATCGCTGTAGCCGCCGATACCGTATTTGTAGCCGCCGGCTATTTCGGTGAAATTATCGTAGATGCCGATATTCCCGAAAACCTGCGAGGTACCTTTGGGCTGCGTTAAGGCCGGAAATAGTTGAGGTGTAAACTGCGCGGATGCCAGTGAAGCTGTCAATATCACTATTAATAGTGAGAATGTTAAATTACGTTTCAATGGAAAACCTCCTTAGTGATTATAAACTGAATGTCAATCCCGCTTCGATCATACCGTATTTGGTCGGCTCATCATCGGTGGTTATCCAGTTGTACTTATACTGAATGTATGGATCGACGGGAAAAACCGGTAAATTAAGTTCCACTCCTAATAGAAAATGATATCCGATTTTGTTCTGGTTGGACGGCACTACCAGCGCGGCTACGGGTATGCCGTTAAATTCAACGGCATCCGTTTCCAGCGAATAGGCCAGGTGGTGAATTTCGAAACCAGCGCCTGCGAATGGCTTCAGCATGGCTACGCCCAGTCCTTTGCGTGCTGAAACGCCAACGGCGACATCCGAGATACGAAAATCCAAACCATTGGTAATCTCTTTTTTCTTCCAGCTATAATCCACGAAACCGTAAAAATCGATAAGCGGTAACGTTCCGACCTTGATATGAGCGCCGATATTATACAGTTCCTCATCGAAAGACGTGTCACCGATGCTCAACCCCAGAGAATCGGTTATATCCCCCAGATTGTTGTCCAGAAGGTCGCTGCTGTAGTTGCTGGTTTGGCCGCCGTGTATGCCAATACCCAGTCCGGTTAATGCGAATGACGGTACGCTGAATAACAATGTAAGTAACGTAATCGAAATTAATTTTTTCATCTTGATGCTCCTTTATAGATGTAACTAAACATCTGCTTAACGTTGCTTCCCTCACGTCTGTACGAATAGTATTTATCGTTATTGCATGACGTACAGACAGTGTTATCAAGTATAGAATTTACGCCATATGCCTTCAACTCGTCAAGTATTAAACTTTTCAGATCTATAAAACAACCTTTATCGTTTTTTACCCGGTATTTGCTATCGAACAGAATAAAGACATCCGGCGACACCTCGAAACAACATTCCCTTATGCCCGGCGATACGACAGCTTTGGCGTTGGCAATATCGAACTCTTTTACCTCAGTGAAAAATTCCTTTAGTATACCCGTGAAAACACTTCGCCAGCCGGCATGGATCGCGGCCAGTATGTTGCCATCGTAAAGCATGACCGGGAAACAGTCGGCTGTTCTGATGATCAACACGTAATCGTTTTTATCCGTGTAAACGCCATCAGCAGGCTGTTTCAAATCATCACCGGGCGTAACAATAACATTCGTGTGTTTCTGGTTGAGCGTGATCGGAGTAATGTTATTTTCGGAAATTCCAAGAATGTTGCCAGCGATAAACTCGGGCGCACTTTCTTTAACGAGCAAATCGTTTTTAATAACGATGCCGCAAGACGTTCCCATGAATTCGCTGTAGTCGAGATAGTTTATATTAGCTGTTGATTTGAGGTAAATATTTTTACTCATCCGATGTTTTCCCCGATGATCTGATTATTGAAATAACTCCGGGTATTTTTTTCACGCGGCTGATTGCTTTATGCAGTTGAGAGAGGTTGTTGATCTCGAGATGGAAATGGCCCATTGTCGGATTTCCGGCCGCGGCGTTACTATCGGCTTTTATCTCCGCGCCTCGCACGTTTATATCCGTCTCGGAAATAACATCGGTGATTTCCCTCAGCAAGTTTTTTCTATCCTGCACGACCGCCTCAAGCTGTATGAGGAAACTTTGCCCCCTGGCGACATCCCACTCGACTGCGATCATCCGCTCCTTATCCGTAATCGCGACTGCGTTAACGCAATTCTTTGCGTGAATCGTTATGCCTCTGCCCCTGGTTATGAATCCTATGATTTCCTCGCCCGGCAACGGCTGGCAGCATTTACCGAAACGGAACAACAGGTTGTCCGCGCCTTTTACTTTAATACCCCGAGGGTGACGTCTCGCGCGTTCAGCCAGCTTCGCCAGAATCGATGGGTCTTTCTCTTTCTGCGGAGGCCGAATTCTATTTATTATGGATGTAATAGAAACTAACCCGGTACTCAGGCGAGCCATCAATGTGTCGGTGTCGGTAAAGCCCAGGTTCTGGGCAACTTCCAGTATTTCGTCATCGACAGGCTGTTTCAAATGAAGGCGTTTCAGTTCACGGTTGAATATCTCCCAACCCAGAGTAACCGCCTGGTTGAATCCCTGCTCTTTCAGCCAGCTTCTGATTTTTGATTTGGCCCGGCTTGTTTTTACTATCTTCACCCAATCGTTAGTAGGGTGTTGATGAGCCGAGGTTAAAATTTCTACCGTATCACCGGAGTTCAATGTCGTGTTTAACGGCACAAGTTTCCTGTTCACCCTCGCCCCGATACAGTGAAAACCGACATCGGAATGAACTGCAAAGGCGAAATCCAGAGGAGTAGCGAATTTCGGTAGATGTTTTATCTCTCCCTCCGGCGTGTAGACGAATATGTCATCCCGAAATAAATCGATTTTGAAATACTCCAGAAATTCCTCGGGATTGGTAAGCTCTTTTTGCCATTCGAGTATCTCCCTTATCCAGGCCATCCGCTTGTCCGACTCATCGTATTTTCGTTTACCTTCCTTGTATAGCCAATGAGCGGCGATACCGTATTCGGCGCGGTAGTGCATGGTCATGGTACGTATCTGTATTTCAACCATTCGCCCGCGTGGTCCTATTACCGTGGTATGTATGGACTGATACATGTTGGATTTGGGATTGCCGATATAATCGTGGAATCTCTCCGGTACCGGTTTCCAGATATTATGTACCAGGCCGAGCGTATGATAGCAGTCCTTCTCGGTTTCGACCGTGGCACGTATAGCGAATAAATCGTATATCTCATCGAATTCCACGTTGCGTATGTGCATCTTACGCCAGATAGAATCGTAGTGTTTGGCCCGGCCGGTTATCTCGGCGGTTACATTGTTTTCACGCAGTACTTTTTTGAGAGGTACTACGACCTCCTGAATATAAGCCTCGCGTTGGCCATGGCTATGCTTGATTTTCTCCTCGATTGATGCATAACTATCAGGTTCGAGTACTTTGAACGATAAATCCTCTAGCTCGGCTTTTACTTTTCCCATACCAAAACGATGGGCCAGCGGAGCGTAAATCTCTTTAGTCTCCTTGGCTATTTTCAGCTTCTTCTTCTCTGGCAAAGGTTCGATAGTACGCATGTTGTGCAGACGATCGGCAAGCTTTATCACGATAATCCTGACATCCTCGGACATCGATAAAAGCATCTTGCGGAAATACTCGGCTTGTTTGGTGGTGGTCGATTTGTATATCAAGCCCGATAGCTTCGTCAAGCCATCCACCATATGAGCTATTTCATCGCCGAACTCCTGCTTTATCTCATCGATCGTTACGGCGGTGTCCTCGACCACGTCATGCATCAACCCGGCCGCGATCGTTGTCGAATCCATATGTTGCTCGGCCAGAATGAACGCCACCTCCAGGCAGTGTTCGATGAAATGATCGCCGGATTCTCGGAACTGTCCATCATGGGATTTATCCGAAAACTCGTACGCCTTGCGAATCAGGGGTATATTGATATTAGCGTTGAAAGATTCTATATATATGATAAACTGCGCCAGATTCATTTTATTTTTCATCGTGCCGCTACTCCCTGACCCAACATTTCCAGCGCTTTATGGTAAACATCATCCACGGTGATTTTTGCCATACACTCACAGCTTCCATTATCATTGATACGACACCTATGCCCTGATTGTTTTGGCGGTTCTATATAAGCCGCCTTTTTGCCGCGAGGTCCCCACCTGTGGGGGCCAAGTACCGGATGATCGGGATATAACCCGAGAGAGGGCACTCCGAGCGCGGCGGCAATATGAAGAGGCCCGGTACTGCCGGAAATAAACAAATCGGCATTATTTAGTATCGATATTAATTGATCGAAACCGGTCTTATTTACCAGATCGATAACCTGTGCATTATTCGTACCTATCGATTTCCCCTGTCCGGTAATAACGACATTACGAGATTCGCTTAGCCTGTTTATCAATTTAACATAATTATCGGTCGGCCAGTTTGCCGCCGAGCCTTTTGAACCCGGGTGAACCACTATATATTTGAAATCCCCCGGTATTAATTCACTTATCGAATCGTTTTCTAGTTCAACATTCAAACTCGGCGTGATCGAATCATCATCATATTTTAAGCCGAATGGTTCCAGAAGTCTCAGGTTCAGTTCCTGTTCGTGCGTGTTAGCGTGACGGCGCGCGAGTTCGATTTTCATATTATATAGAAACGAGTATCCGCGCCTGCTTGTGCCGATACGATATTTAATATCAGACATAAATATACAGAACGAGGTGAACAAATCTGGTTTGGCAAATATCGCCACATCATACTTTCTCGACACGATTTCGTTTATCATAGAGGCTATGCTTTTCCGCGATTTATCATCATTATTGACCATCAGGTAATTATCGATATAAACGGCATATTCAAGAACACTGCTGTTATATGAGGATACCAGAAAATCGATTGTCAGCCCGGGATGGATATCCCGCAGCACCTGAGCTAGAGGCAATGTTAATACGAGATCGCCGATTCTGTCGGGACGGACTATAAGTACTTTTTCATTACCCTTCAGTTTTATTCTTTGCATAGAAACTTCGATATTTATTCTTCAAATCGATCGACTATATTAATCGATCATACGAGTGATAATCCCATAAGTAACCAGAAAAACATCGATATGATCGGATCACGCAAAGGATCCATCACCAGGCCGAACAACATAAAACAGATCACGATCACGTAAAATGCCAGTTGATAAGTTTTTTGCTCGGTATCTTTCGTCTTACGGAAAATATTGAATGAATACCTTAATTGCGCTAACAATATCCAAAACAGAATAACCATCGAAAGCGGTCCGCTATCCAGTAGATGCTGAGTGTATACATTGTGCCAATTGTTTACCGACTTAGTATCGATTCGCAGCTCGACTTCTTTGTCTATCATTTTTTCGAAACTGTTGAATCCATAACCGAAAAATCCGGGGTTTTCGATTGCCGGTAAGCTAAGTTCCAGGAGAACATCCCGGTAAGAATAAAAGCTATCCATATTGGATAAATCGAATCGGTGGTTTAACATCTGATTAGCGCCCGGTGAGAAAGTGAAAATCGCCGCAATGATTATTATAATTAGTATTAATATTTTCCAATCTTTGACCATACTGATAATAATTGATCCCAGTAGCGCCGCTACATAACTAGCCCTCGTAAAAGTGACAATAATACAGACCATAAGCGGTATCGAAACCAACGCCAAAAACACCTTCTCCTTAGCTTTAGTGGAGTATGCGAAAATCGAGATTACGAGCACCAGGCTAAAAGTTAAGAATACCGAAAGCGTATAAACTCCCGAAACAATGGATTCAGCTCGAGGTACGGCTCCGGAGAAAAACTTCAGTATGCCAATAGAGGCGGCAACTATCGATCCGGCAATAATTAACCAGGCTATTGTACGTCTTCGCTCGGAGGTCACCACGATTCCGGGCACGATGAAATAAATTAGCGGCAATGTCATTTGCTCGAAAACAAGATTTATACTGCCTGCATAGCCACTAACAACCAACACCACGAGTTTAATTGCTATAAATGCGAAAATAGGTATCGTTAGCGGATATTCCAGCCAGTTTTTGCGTCGGTAGGCTATTGTCTGTGCGATCCAGATAAATAAAATTATTACTGCCAGAGTTTCCGATAAGGCATTGGACAGCATCAAGACGAAACTGTACAGCATCAATAAAACGAATGCGAAATTATTGAGATATGCGTTAGTTCTCTCCAATTTACTATCCTTGCAAGAAATCTACTTTTGGTTTTAACAACTTATGATCATCACAAAACGTAATCTTATCACAGATTTAGCGAATCTACAAACTCCTTTATGTCATTCCAGACAGTATCAACCCTTATATTGGCAATCGGCATACAATCGGGTTTATTCATGCCTCCAATGTATTTATGTCGCGGATCATCAGGATAGTTCCAGCAATCGGGATCACTCGAATGACCATAAACCGTGTATGTCGGCAAGCCCAGGGCGGCTGCTATATGTTTTGGCCCGTTATCGTTGCCCACGAACAATCGACATCCTCGCAACACATGTCCAAGCGCCATTATGCTATCAATATATAAAGGCAGGTAGTCGCATTTACTGTATTTAGAATAATCATCCAAAAAACGGTGTTCGTTCGGTCCGGCAATGACCACCGGAAATAAACCGAATTCATCACTCAACCTCGATACGATCGCCGCGAAATTCTCGGTAGGCCAAACTTTCTTCTCGAGCAGGCTTACCGGAGAAATAGCCACCATTTTTTTGCCGGCCAATCTCATAAACTCTGAAGGTGGTTCGATATTATCATCCAGATAAATTTCCAGCTTGAAATCCTTACTTCGAACATCCAGGACGCTTAGAAATTCGATTTTCGAGATAGCCGAGTAGCCATGAATTCTTTTATTTTTAATATTATAAGCGTATGTATATTGAGCGTTCTCGTAGCCGAGCCGTTTTGGAGCGCCGCTTAAAAAAGTGTAATGTCCTGATCGAGGATTTCCCAGGAAATCTACGACCAGATCGTATTTAGTCTGACGGATCTGATTAATAAACTTAAACTGTCTATTAAAATTGTACCACCTGCCCTGGTTAAATGTAATCACTCGATTGACATTGGGATTTAACCTCAGAAGCTCCTCGCCCGGTGACTGAACGACCACATCGATAGCGGCCTCGGGATAGCGTTGCTTGAAAGCATTCAAAGCCGGAGATAGCATAAGTATATCTCCGAGCATCTTAAGCTGTATAAATAATACCTTCCCGAAACTCATCTGGAATCCGTAAATTGCATATCGTAAAGGCGTTTATATGCTCCGTTAGTTTTAAGTAATTGATCATGCGAGCCGCGCTCGACTACGCCGCCCTTCTCGACAACCAATATCTGGTTGGCGTTACGTATTGTCGAAAGGCGATGCGCTACGACTATAACGGTTCTTCCTGTCAGCAGGTTGTCTATCGCTTTTTGAATAAGCTGTTCCGATTCGGTGTCGAGCGAGGAGGTTGCCTCATCGAAAATAAGTACAGGCGGGTCTTTGTAAAGCGCCCGGGCTATCGATAGCCTCTGTCTCTGGCCGCCGGAGAGCTTAACTCCACGATCTCCGATTATAGTGTTGTAGCCCTCAGGCAATTGCTCGATAAAACCATCAGCGAAAGCCAGCTTAGCGGCGTTTTTGATTTGTTTGATCGAAGCATCACTTTGACCATATGCGATATTATTAGCGATCGTGTCGTTGAACAGGATTATCTCCTGGGTCACTATTCCCATGAGATTACGCAACGAAATGGTGGTAAGATCGCGCAGGTCATGGCCATCAATTTTAATACTTCCGTTTTTAACATCATAGAAACGCGGTAGAAGATCAACCAGTGTCGATTTGCCGCCACCGGATGGTCCGACCAGGGCCAGTATCTCCCCTTTGTTCAATTCGATATTGATATTTTCGAGTTTGAAATCACCCTCGCCGTAGTTGAATCCAACATTCTCATAAACGATTTTATCTTTGAAATCGTCGATTTCCAGTGCGTTGTCTTTATCGACAATCTCCTGCGGAGTATCCAACATCTGGAATATGCGTTTGCCGGAGGCCATTCCCTGTTGAATCTCGACATTCACCTGGCTCAGTTTTTTAACCGGGTCCATTGTCGAAAACACCGCCAGCAGGAATAGTATGAATGTACTGGTTGTCAAACCGGTCTCATTGATAATTTGGGTGCCGCCGTAATATAAAATCAATGCGCCTACGCCTACACCAAGAAGTTCGGTCAGGGGCATGCTTAAATATCCGATTCTGCTTAACCTGACCATGGTCTTGAAATAATCCTGAACGATATCGGCGAATTTCTTATGTTCGAATTTTTCCATATTAAATGCTTTAACCACCCTGACACCGGAGATCGATTCCTGAATTATCGAGGTAACGCCGGCCATTTTTTCCTGTGATATGCGCGAACTGGCCCGGAGTTTCTTGCTTAAAATACCTATGATAATTACCGCCGGAGGAAGTACGATCATGCTGGCCAGCGCCATTTTCCACGAGGCCAGTAACGCCAGTCCCAGAAAAAATACGAAATTGAACGAGGATTTGATCAGCTTGGATAAACCATCCCCGATTGCGCCCCGGACCAGGAGAGCGTCATTGGCGATACGAGATATAAGCTCGCCGACTTTTTGACCGTGGAAAAATGATAACGGTAGATTCTGGTATTTTCGATATATATCAATCCTGATATCGCGTATTACACCCTGTTCGACCGTTGCTATCAGGAAACTCTGTATATACCAGAACAGGTTTTTGATAAAAAATACCAATACCATGAGTATGCATATCCTTACCAGCGATTCCATTCGTGTTTTGCCGCCGATCAATGTCAATACAGCTTTTTTATCGAAATTACGAAGTTCCTCCAGGGTAGGAGTGTAGTCCTCATCGATATTTTCATAATAGTCGATATTGGATTCGAATATTAACTGGGTAACCGGTACGACCGTCGTTAAAGAGGCTCCGCTGGAAAACGAGAAAAGGAACATGAATATAACCGAGGGAATGAAAAATAGCAGATGAGGCTTTAAATATCTTAACAATCGTAAGTAAGTTTTCACTATTACACATCCTTATCATTAGTATCAGGGTTTCCCCGGTACCGGTTTAAAACATATAATTATAGCTTTGGGGAAAGCTTTGTCAAGCGGCAATGCATTACTGGAAATATTGAGGTTAAGCGGTTCAGGTATTTGGGGTTATCAGCTTTCTCGAGTATTCGTAATCGGCCGGCGTGTCGATATCCACCCATTTCTCATGTTCGTTTAGAAAGACAGCCTCCATATCGTTGTTGGCAATCAGGATTTTTATCGCGGCGCTAATAGAGTCCTGATCGTTCTCGAGCGCTTTTCTGATCGAGCTGAAATAGTTATCATTTAACCGGAATATTCCGCAGTCGATACCATCGTACCGATTCAGTTCCTTGCCGATCCCGGTTATACGGCTTTGCTCGAGTTGCACCTTGGTAGCATCATCGATATCGAAAACATCAGAGGTATTGGGATCAACCAGAAGAAGGTTATGACGGCTATCATGGTTAACAATTCTTTTCAATGCCTCGGTCGGCAGTATATGATCGGACATAGTCAGGATGAAATCCTCACCCCTGACCTCCGGTTCGGCAACCATCACCGAGATACCGTTGCCTTTCTCCCAACCGTCATTATTTATGAAAGCCACGTTATAGCCGAAATTATCGTTTTCGGTCATATACTGTTTTATATATTCCGCCTGAAAACCGACCACGATAACGAAATCATCGATTCCCACTTCGTGAAAATTGCTCAAAATTGTCGATAGTATGGTTCCCTCACCGAATGGCAGGAGAGTTTTGGGCTTGCTATATGTTTCTCGCCACAGACGGCTGCCCAGGCCAGCGGCTACAATCACGGTTTTCATCGATTATTCCTTGCTCTCATGCGGGTATATTCTCGTGCCCGCCCTCTTCCAGTAATCTTTCGATAGTGTCCAGCATACGCTCGGCTGCTTTACCATCCAGCTTACAAAACATACGCTCTCGATAATCATCAGCCGCCCGTATCATTCCCGGCGTAGGCTTGAGCGCCCGTTCCACTGCTTTGCCGATATCCCTGCCATTATCTACATGAATGAACGCATCTTTAAGAAACTCACGATTATCTATCTCCAGAAGAGGTTGGCCATCTGAGTGTTTCAAGTTTGAGCAGTCCAGATCGTAAACTATTCCGGTTTTGCCCAGCGCTAGAAAATCGAACACCGTGCTCGAGGCCTCGCTCAAGAGCGTATCGGCAGCTGCGAAATATGGCAGTATATTGTACTCGTGAGCCGGTAATAAGACGCTGTGTGGGTATTTACCAACCCGCTTTTCGAATATCCTATGCTGGCGGTGAGGCGCGTATTTACCCATCCAGCTATAAGGGTGAAGTTTGATAATCAGGTTGTAATCTTTGGTTTGCTCGAATATATCATCCTTTATTTCGTACAAACAGGTTGGTTTATACGTTGGCGCGAACAGGATGGTTTTCTTGCTCGGATCGAGCCCCCATTTCCTCAGAAGGTTTTCCCTATCGCGAAATTTGCCCTGGAAATAATAATCCAGCTTGGGTAATCCAATCAGGTGTACCTCGTTTTTACCCAGGCTGCCGGAGTTGTTCAGTGAGTCCACGCGATGTTGTCCCTCGACGAATACCTGGTATTTATCCTCGGGACGTGAGGCTAAGTTCCTGTAAAGGATGTTTTTAATTCCGGTACCGTGGTTTAAAAAACACAATATTGATTTGCCGTAATCGCTGGAATTTCTGATAGTATCACCCGCGATTATAACATCGAAACCGGTTTTACGCTCGGTGAACCGATACCCCAGCTGTTTCCATTTCTCTATAATAGGCGCCTTATATGGTATATCGAAAAACAGGACACGCTTCTTTTCGTATTCCAGCGAGAACCAGACATCGTAATTGGGGTTGTTCAGAAGCTTATCTATAACGGATTCGAAAGCAGCCATATGATAGACGTAGCCGATTTTAAACAGTAGTTTTATCATGTTATTTCGCTGCAATCGTGAGCAATTCCTTCTCAAATCCCTGATAATTACACGATTAAGGTATGATAATTAGTGATTAAGGCGTTGTTTGTCAACCTATTATTGCCATTGAGAGGAATTAATAAAAAAAGGCTCCCCGATAACAGAGAGCCTCAAATATCGTATTTCGTAACTGGTTATTTCTGTCCGTTATCCGAATCGGCTTCCTTTTCCTCATCCTCGGCGGCTTCCGGTTCAGGCTCGGCCTGTTCCTCGGCTTTGGCTTCGGGTTCTGGTTCGGATTCCGCTACGGCTACAGGAGCGGTGGCTTCCTCAGTTTTCTCCTCGCCTGCTGCGCCCTCAAGCGCGCCTTCGAGAACCTCACCCATTTTGACCGTTCTGGTCGGATGAGCGGCTAAGAAAGTATCCATCTCCTCATTTTCACGAACAGCGTAATAGGCCTCGACAGAAAGCAGGATCTTACGGTTTTTCGAATCGAATTCGACAACTCTCAGCGGAATCTCTTCACCCTCGTTGAAAGCCTCGGCGGGTTTTGAGATATCGGCCTTACCCATCATGTGGGTTGGTACGAATCCCTCGACATTGCCCTCGAGCTCGACGATAACGCCTCTGTCTAACAGGCGGGTTATAGTGCCCAGGGTCTCGGTGTTAACCGCGTATTTCATTTCGAGATCCGGCCACGGATCATCGATAACCTGTTTCAAGCCCAATGAGATGCGACGGTTTTCTTTATCGATAGAAAGAACTCTGACATCGATCTCATCGTTTTTCTTCATAATCTCGGAGGGATGCTGGATTCTCTTGGTCCAGGACATATCCGAAATATGAATCAGGCCGTCTATACCATCCTCGATCTCCACGAAAGCGCCGAACGTAGTCAGGTTTCTGACCTTGCCTTTCACCAGGTTGCCGATCGGGTATTTCAGATCGATTGTCAACCACGGATCGGGTTCGAGCTGTTTCAAGCCCAGGGAGATCTTCTCGTTTTCTTTATCTACAGTGAGGACAACAGCTTCGATATCATCACCGACAGAGAGTAACTTTGACGGATGCTTGATATGCTGTGTCCAGGACATCTCTGAAATATGTATAAGTCCCTCAACGCCGCGTTCAAGTTCGATAAAGGCGCCGTAATCTGTTATCGATACGACCCGGCCTTTAATTCGGCTGTTGACAGGATATCTTTCCTCGACATTTTCCCAGGGATATGGTGTGAGTTGTTTCAAGCCCAGCGAAATTCTTCCCGACTGATTGTCGAAATCGAGGATTTTAACCTTGATATCTTCGCCGAGTTTGCAAATTTCGGATGGGTGATTGATTCTGCCCCATGACATATCCGTTATATGTAAAAGGCCATCCACTCCGCCTAAATCGATAAATACACCGAAATCGGTGATATTTTTAACAACACCCTCGCGCACCTGTCCGGGCTGGATTTCCTGCAGTAAAGCCTCGCGCATCTCTTTGCGCTGCTCCTCTAAAACCGCCCTGCGGGATACTACGATATTGCGGCGGCTTTTATTTATCTTGATAATCTTCAGCTCGAGTTCGTTCTCGATTAGCGCGTCAAAATCGGGTACCTGGCGTAATGCGACCTGTGAACCCGGCAGGAATGATTCCACGCCGAATAAATCGATTACCAGACCACCCTTGATACGCCTGACGACTCTGCCTTTGATCGTCTCACCGGAGTCGTGACAATCCTTGATATTGTCCCAAACTCTCAGGAAATCGGCTTTTTGCTTGGAAAGTACTAATTGACCATCGCTGTCCTCGATTGCCTCGAGATAGACATCGATCTGGTCACCCACGGAAACATTGATCGGCTCTTTGAACTCGTGCATCGGTATGATGCCCTCGGATTTGAAACCGACATCCACGATAACATCATCACGGGTGACAGCCATCACCTTACCGTTGACAATTTCACCCTCTTTGAAATCGTTGATCGTGCTCTCGTACATGACAAGCATCTTGTTGTATTCCTCTTCGGTATACTCCTGATCCTCGAGATCTTCCTCGGTGAGGGCGGTTACGTGTTCGACTTTCTTGAGTTTTACACGAGCCGCTTTGGTGCGGGTTTTCTTCTTTGGAGCAACTTCCTCCAAATCTTCAATTTGATCGAGCGCTTTCTTGGCGGTAGCTTCGACTCTTGATTTTTCTTTAGCTAATTTAGTCTTACTTTTTGCGCTACCCCCTATTCTTTTCTTTGGTTGAGCTTTTTTCTTTGCCGCTGCTGTTTTCTTTGCTGGCATTTATGAATGTCCTCCTTACGAATACTTAACTTGCCCCAAAGGGCTGACCGGTAGGCCGGCAATCAATATATGCATTATCTCTGATAACGCAATCTATAATTTCCTATCGGCGGGAAAATGTTTATTAAAAGTGTGTTAGGCAATGATTTTAACCAATTTTTGAGGTGTTGAGTGTAAAGCGTAGTGTGCTAAATATAGTATGGTATATTGATATTTCTGTCAGGGGCGCCAAAGCGACGGTTATATCTGCTTGGGATTGATTAATATGCGTTGGAATTGCAAACGTAACAGGCATGGATTGGCAACAGGTCTTTCGCGGATGGATGCCTGCTCTATTTCAGTAGTGTCAGCTTCCTTGTGAATGTGGTTTTGCCGGTGTTACCATCGGCTACCATGCGAGTGTAGTATACACCGGAGGCAGCCGGTTGGCCGGTGGAGGTTACACCATCCCATTTTAGCTGATAATATCCCGCAGCCTGATGGTCTACCTTATAAGTCCTGACGATCTCACCAAGAATATTGTATATACTGAAATTGACCATTGCCGGATTTTCCAGTGAATAGTGAATAACTGCCGTGGAGTTAAACGGATTAGGATAAATATCATTCAAGCCGGTTGTTAAAGGCAATAAGGCTTCATCGGCGGTGGAAAGCGGTTCGCCTATAATCTCCAGCGCCCAGCTATCCCAGGTTAGAGGATAACTATCTGCAAATATATAAACATACATCTCCCACTCACCGTATGCATTTAAGCCGTTATAATCATTAAGGTCTCCCGGGCCATCCTCGTCATCATCGGTATCGAACCATAAAGGCAATACTCGATCACCATTTCTATAACAGATAGTAACAGTATCTTGCCATGGTGATGTTAGCGTATTACCTAATGAGCCGGCAATGTATGAAAATGTTTCGATCTCTACATAAACGTTTAAATCTTCAATGATAATATCAACTGGTACGCTTATCGTATCCCATATACCGGGATTGCCTTCAGGGGGTATTAATGAGTCTACGGTTGATTCGTAAGAGAAAGTATCCCAAGCTTGCAGGTTTGATGTCGCAAACAAACACATAAAGGCAATGAATACTATTGATATCTTGAAACTTCTCATTTTATTCCTCCTCAGCGTATACGGTTAAATCAAGGATAACACCATCGTGATATTTATCTCCGGAATCTTCCTCGCAATTGTTGGATGTAATAAACGGGTATGCATATAGTTTGAAACCGGCATCAGGATCATCATAAGAATAGAAGTAATCATAGCAGCCGGTTATTCCATCTTCTCCCTCGATATAAGAGACTTTATTTAAATCAAGATCAGGTAGATTAAAATACTTTTGAGCTTCTTTTATAAACCCTTTTTTAGAATCGAATTCAGTTATAGTGTATATATGCGCGAATTTGCCATACCAGCCGGAAAAACGGAAAGCTGTTCCATTAGATTCAATGTCAAAGAAAAATTCATTCCTTTTCAAATCAATTTTGTAATGTGATTCTGTAGAATCAATTATGTTATAACCTTTATATTTACTAGCAGTTAAAAGATTTTTTCTAATGTTATCAAACATATGAAAGCAATTTAGAGAATCAATAATACTTTCATTGTGATAATAGCTATTTATGTAATTACTTTCGATTTTCCTAAAAAATAAAATGTTGGTATCATTTAATTCTATATCTTCAGTTGAGCTAGAACCAGAACCGGGGAATCTAAAATAGTATCCAGGATTATCAAGGTTCGATGTTCTAATAAATGAATTTATTTCATCACTGGAACAGTTTTCTAGAGGATCTATTATGTATGAGCTTAAACCAAGAGCTTTTAATCGAAATGAATTCATAATCCATTCTTCAAAATCAAAAAGCATGAATGGTAATTGCCCACTACCTAAATTGTATTGAGTTATATGTAGACATAAGCTTCTATATGCATCAACATCATTGACCCATGGCTTATTTGGAAATACGCTACTAGTATAGTCTAAAACTGCTGGATTTTCTCGGGGCGGTTCAGAAGCGACACAATTTTGATTCCAATAATACCTAAAAGCATCAGTTTTATAATCATTCCACTGTAGATATTTGCCATATACAGCATCTAGTGCATAATCTGAATACATGTTTATCATATGCCAGTCAAAGTTTTCATTATTATAAGCAGCCTTCATTAACAACTTGCCGCAAGCATTTAAGCCGTTATAATCATCAAGGTCTCCCGGGCCATCCTCATCATCATCGGTATCGAACCATAAAGGCAATACTCGATCACCATTTCTATAGCAGATAGTAACAGTATCTTGCCATGGTGATGTTAGCGTATTACCTAATGAGCCGGCAATGTATGAAAATGTTTCGATCTCTACATAAACGTTTAAATCTTCAATGATAATATCAACTGGTACGCTTATCGTATCCCATATACCGGGATTGCCTTCAGGGGGTATTAATGAGTCTACGGTTGATTCGTAAGAGAAAGTATCCCAAGCTTGCAGGTTTGATGTCGCAAACAAACACATAAAGGCAATGAATACTATTGATATCTTGAAACTTTTCATTTTATTCCTCATCAGCGTGCACGGTTAAATTTATGATTACATAATCGTAATCACATTCCATACCGTTTTTTTCACTTGGATAGCAATCCAAATAAGGGTATCCATAAAGTTCAAAATCTATGTCTTTTTTATCATAAGAATAAAAGAAATCATAACATCCAAATTGATCTTTGTAATCATCAAAAACCACTTCTTCTTTTTCCAGTTTTGGTAACTTGAAATATTTTTTGCTTAATTCTATGAAATCATCTTTAGATTTTATCTCAGTAAATACATAGATGTGTGCGAATTTTCCATACCATCCTGAGAAGCGAAACCTTATACTATTAACAGTAGCTTCAAAGTAAAATTCTTTTCTATTTAAATCAATCAAATATAAACTAACTATTGAATCAATTATTGCTTCAGAGTAGAATTCTGACGCTAGATTTTCTGATAACACCTTTCGGATAAAATTTTGATCTTCCTCAGTAGCTTTAACCCATTTGGCTTGTGGCCGCGCTAAATACATTCCTGGATGCTCAAAATCATTAAACCGCTTATTTTGGCTGGATGCAATATTAATTACTTTAGAATAATCTGGGCACGACTTAACTTTGGCCCATCTAAAAGGAGTTATGTAAGAAGATTCAAGTTTTTTGGGTAATGCTCTTTCATCATTAGCTAATAATAGAGGCGTGTGATAGCAACCGCTATCTCTTTCCCTATATGGATTCCAGTTTGGTACAGGAATATTCGGATATTTATTATAAGGCCAATCGTAGACTTGTGGATCTGGTCCTGGGGGTTCATCTGGTAAGCATAATGGATTATAATAGTATCGTAAATTCTTTTTAACGTATGTTGGCCAATCATCATAAAATCCTGTAACAGGATCTGCTACACCTTGTGGGCTATTAACAATAGCGTGGTAAATATAACTATAATCATCGCTAAAATAATTAGTTGTAACCCAAAGATAATAGTCTGAAGAATCACTTGCATTTCTCCAATAATAAAGATATGGAATATTGGATTGTATAGTACCAGACCAGATAGATCGACAATTAGCAGGTACTCCAATAGAATGCAATAACACATTCATATATTTGGAATAATTTAGGCATAGACCTATCCTATTTGGAGTCCAATAAATACTATAAGGATCATTTCCCGAATCTATCATACTATTATATTCACAAAAAGAAGATATTCCCCTTGAACAAACTTGAAATATTGTATCTATAGAGTTTGTATTCTTCGCCCAGTCTTTGCAAACCTCATCCAAACATCCCTCCACATAAACAGGAAGTACTTCACTATGAGATGGCTGAATAGGATCGTTATAAATCCTGTAAATATTGTGAGTTCCAGTTCTCTTTGATGACCTTATGTTACTTTGAGGCGATAATCTGAACTTCCATGAAAAACTAAGCGTATCAAAACCTACACTATCAGGAAGGGAACCATTTGTTTTTATGCTATCAATCGTGCAATTGGATATGTTGTCAAAATAATAAGTAGTATCTTGAGATGGGTCATCATTATAAATATAATATCTTCTCTGGTCGATGCTGGGAATAGCAGAAAGATGAAAAGGTAATTTATGATATGGCAAAAAGTTTGTATGCGCTTTTAGTTTCATAGATACAGGAGAGTTTTTAACATAACATACTGGTTCATTTCGCGCATCTCCCATTAACCATTCAGGTTTTTGGATATTAATTTGTGTACCTTGCCCTGGCGGGATAGCGGGATCGTCCTTTTTTAAATCGATACTATTATTAAAAGTCAGTTCAGAAATCCAAAACCGATACTTTCCAATATAAACCCTATCTTCAGGGCCTGTATTTTCAGGGAAATCACATCCCGCTTTGTGAGTATAAACAGTTAGCCTTTCCTTATGGTCATTCATGAAGTGATCATCGGGATTAAAATACATTTCCCTTAATGCTGATGGTGCTATTTGCGTCTCATAAGTAGTGATATCGCCATCAAAACCTGTTTTTCGTAAGCTAGTTACCAGAGAATCGTTAGCATATTCACCTTTAATAACAGCTTCAATTAGCTGATCGTGATTCTCGGGTTTGGGATGCCACCTAGCAGTAGCTCGTATTTTAAATCCCTCATCGATATCTATGACATCTATTTCAGGTAAAGTTTCATCTGCTAGGCTTCTAAAAATAGCTAAAAGAATTTCCGGGCCAGTATAGCCGGGGAATTCCTCGAAATCAAATTCATTTCTGTATAGAATATCACCTTTATATTTTACGGTGATCGTAAAAATTCCTCCATATATAACTTTCATAGTATAAATAGAATAAACAAAAGAAGGAGCATAAGCACAGTCCTCACCGCACCAGCAATTATCACCGCATAAAACGCCACAACCCCATTTGTAATCGCTGGGATAATATCCCCAGTTTACATTTTTATGACAATCATCTTTAACAAAAAACTCTGCGCCGATATCGTCACGATCATTGCCATTTGCGCAAGTAGTATATAATTCTATATAAAAAGTAACTTCGCGCTCGGGGGCATTGGCTCTTACTGAGTAAATCGAACACCAGTCACTAGAAGCCCAGTTTTGAATACATGGGCAATCTGTAAATGCTAAATTAATTGATAAAAGTAAAAGTAAAAATACCAAGGCTATACGCTCTTCTAAAATTTCTTCATAATTTCAAATAATAATATACTTTATTTTATTGTTAAACGACCAATAATAAAATATGGTATTGCAGTTCTTGTTTGTCAAGAGAAAAATGCCTGCAACTATACAATTAAGCTATACGCTTTTAAAATCAAAAAATACGTTGGAATAGAACAAAGGGATGACGACTGTTCAAGCTTGGCTAGCCTTTTAACTCGTCATCCTCGCAGATAGCATCCAGAACACCGTTTACGAACCGCCCGGAATCGGCCGAGCCATAACGCTTGGCCAACTCGATAGATTCATCGATGGCGACTTTCACCGGCGTCTCGGGGAAAAACTTAATCTCACCGACACCCAGCCTGAGCACGTTTTTATCGACAATCGCCAGGCGGTTTATATCCCAGTTTTTTATATGCTGTTTTAGTATCTCATCGATAGCCTCGAGGTTATTGAAAACCGTATCGAAAAGCTTGGTGGCGAACTCTCTGCCCTCATCGGCTAAATTATGAAGGTCAGAGCAGTATTCGAGATTGGATTTGACTTTTTCGGCCGCTCCAACCTCTACGGAATACAATACCTCGAGTACGACGCATCTCGCTTTATGTCTTTGGCCCATCTTATAATGTCTTAAACAGGTTGACCATCTCGATAGCTGTCATAGCCGCCGAGTAACCCTTGTTGCCCGATTTCGAGCCACAGCGTTCTATCGCTTGCTCCAGTGTATCGGCGGTAACCAGCCCGAAAATTATGGGCATATTGTGATCGAGCGAAAGCTTGGCCACACCCTTGGCTACCTCATTGTTGATATATTCATAATGCGGCGTATGGCCTTTTATCACCACGCCCAGGCAGATAATCGAATCGTACTTGTTCATCCCGGCTATTCTCGAGGCGGCATAAGGGATCTCGAACGAGCCGGGCACGCGGATGATATCGATTGCCTCGTCATCAGCACCGTGACGTTTTAACCCGTCCAGAGCGCCCTCCATTAATTTCTCGGAGAAAAACTCATTGAATCGGGAAACGATTATACCGAACTTCATTCCCTCGGCGTTTAGTTTACCTGCAAATTCCATCATCATCCCTCCCGCAACAGGAGCTTAACGAAGCTGCGCTGTCGGCAAGTATATGTCCTAGTTTATCACGTTTTGTTTCCAAATAGCGAAGGTTGAACTTGTTGGGCTTTATGCTCATCGGCACGCGTTCGACTACTTTCAAACCGTAGCCCTGCAAACCAACCACTTTGCGAGGATTATTGGTAATAAGCTTGATAGTCGAAAGACCCATATCGGCCAGTATCTGCGCACCGATACCGTAGTCGCGTAAATCGGCCTTGAATCCCAGTTCGACATTGGCCTCAACCGTATCGCGGCCGTTTTCCTGAAGTTTATACGCTTTGATCTTGTTGGCCAGGCCGATACCTCTGCCCTCCTGACGCATGTACAGCACCAGGCCTTTGCCCTCTTTCTCGATCATCTGCATGGCGGCGTGTAACTGCTCGCCACAATCGCATCGACACGAACCTAAAACATCGCCGGTTAAGCATGATGAATGCACGCGGACCAAAACATCCTGCTCACCACTGATATCGCCCTTGGCAATTGCCAGGTGGTGATGGTCATCGATTAAACTTTCGTACAGGTGAAGGGTGAAATGCCCGAACTTGGTAGGCATATCCACTATCTCAACTTTTTTCACCAGTTTCTCGTGGCGGCGACGGTAGGCGATCAGGTCCTTAATCGTGATGATTTTCATATCGAACTTCTCGGCTATCTCCATCAAGCGGGGCACGCGGGCCATCGAACCGTCCTCGTCCAATACCTCGCATAAAAATCCTACCGGTTTCAAGCCGGCCATTTTTGCCAGGTCAATCGAGGCCTCGGTATGCCCGGCGCGGGAAAGTACGCCGCCATCGGCAGCCTGAAGCGGGAATATATGCCCGGGTCGTCCGAAATCCTCCGGGGGAGCGTTCTCATCGGCTAAAGCGGTCACCGTCGCAGCGCGATCGAATGCCGAGATACCGGTTGATGTCCCTTTCAGGTAGTCCACCGAGACAGTGAATCGTGTGCCCAGGGGAGCGGTGTTCACCGAAACCATCTGGTTTAGCTGATACTTCTCGGCTAAATCGATGGGCATAGGTACGCACATTAAACCACGCGCGTACTTGCTGATAAAATTAACCGCCTCCGGGGTGACCTTCTCGGCGGCCATTACCATATCCCCCTCGTTCTCGCGATCCTCGTCATCGCAAACGATAATTATTTTACCGTCTTTGATATCTTGAATCGCTTCCTCTACTCTATCGAAATCTGTCATTGTATTACCTCAAAAATCCATGTTTATTTAGCATGTCTATCGTTAAACCATCACCTTTGCCGGTGATGAAGTTTTCTATGTATTTCCCAAGCATGTCGAATTCGAGATTCACCTCATCCCCGACCTTACGATATTTAAGCACCGTGTTTTCGATCGTCTCCGGTATCCAAGAGATAGAGAACTGCGTCTCGCTGATATCGAACACGGTCAAGCTGATACCATCGATGGCAACCGAGCCTTTCTCGATCATGTATTTCCGGTTTGCCTTATCGAATTCAATCTTCAATATATTGCTGCCGCCGGTTGGATCGAAACTGGCTATACGCCCGATTTCATCCACATGCCCTGCTACCAGATGCCCGCCCAATGGGTCATTCAAGGTAAGCGGCAACTCGAGATTGACCTTATCAGCCGGCTTGAAATTCCTGAATGTCGTACGCTTGATTGTCTCGGGCATGGCATATACCTCAAACCACGAACTATCAATCATAGTTGCCGATTGACAGGCGCCATTTATGCAGATACTATCGCCTTTGTTTAGCCTCGGAGAGGATTTCGGGGCCTCGATCTTGAGTGCCAGACCATCCCCCGAGCGGCGTGCCTGCATAATCGTCCCGAGTTCCTGTATAATACCGGTAAACATCTAGATAATATCCCCTATCATGGCGCAATCCGGGCCGTATTTTGTTTGAGTAATATTTGTCAGCTTAAATGCATTTTCTAATTTGTCGATTCCCAGATCGCCGACCGCATTTATACCCTCGCCTATGAATATCGGGGCGGAGATTATCACCATCTTATCGGCCATCTTCTGCTTGAGGAAACCGGTGATTACGCCTGAGCCGCCTTCTATCAGTACTGAGGTGATACATCTGGCGGCAAGTTTAAGTAGCAATTGTTGAAGATTAAACTGGTTGCCAGTTAATGGGACAGTCATGAGTTCGACATGATCGTTAACCAGCTTCTCCGCCTGCGATCTTCCCTCGTCCGAGGTGACAATCAGTGTTTTCGTGGAGTTATCATTTATAATATTGAGATCGTCTTTGAGATTGCCGGAGCGAGAAAGCACTATACGAAGAGGGTTTTTACCTTTAAGATGCCTCACTGTCAGGCGGGGATTATCAATGTTGGCGGTATTCGCCCCCACCAGGATAGAATCATGAGTAGCTCTAAGTTTATGCGCCAGTTTCAGTGAATCCGGCGAGGATATCCACTGAGAACTTCCGCTTCTGGTGGCGATTCTACCATCCAGGCTTTGCGCGTATTTAATCGTGACAAGCGGCAAGCCGGTGGAGATGAATTTGTTGTAGGCGAGATTAAGCTCGCGGCATCTGGGCTCCAGTACGCCGATTACTGTCTCTATGCCTGTTTTGTGGAGAATTTCCGCACCTTTGCCATTAACGCGAGGATTGGGATCAAGTGTGCCTATAACGACTTTCTTGATACCTGAAGATATGATAGAATCCGTGCAAGGCGGTGTTTTGCCGAATGTGCAGCAAGGCTCTAAAGTGACATAAAGCGTTGCGCCGCGTGCATTATCGCCGGCTTTGGCCAGCGCCAGCGCCTCAGCGTGCGGTTGGCCTGCCCGGTGATGGTAGTCACTGGCGATAATCTGGCCATCTTTGGCTATTACGCAGCCGACGGCCGGATTGGGCGAGGTATAGCCCACCGCTTTTTTCGCCAGGCTTAGCGCCTTGGCCATCATTCTTTCGTTGTCAGATTCGTATTTCATAAAAAAAACCCTACTCAGGGCAGGGATACGAATATACAGGTATAACACCTGAACTCGTCTTCTCCCATCCGGACTATACCGTCGGCGCCTGAATTTCACAGGTTCAACCCCAATATTGGGGCTCGCGGGCTTTAACCGCCGGTCGAGGATTTTCGCCTCACCCTGAAGACATCCAGAATATATATTTTAGACACGAATGTGTCAAGCCAATAAAACGGCGTAAATGATGGCGAGGTTCCAGAGTGGATTCAGGGCTTATCAAGTCATTCAATACTCGATTTGGATATCAGATTCGCCCGCCTATGGAATTGCAAACATCAATTGCATGGGCTGATTGATAATAAACCTTTGCTTCCATTACCCCTGAATCCCTGGTCAAGTCCGGGACGACAATGAATCTTGCAGGTTCAAGTAATCGAATCAGTTGCCAATTAGCTTTGTTGCAAGCCGTGGTTCCCGACCAACCCACATTTCACCCAATAGCATAAAACGTCCAAACCACAGCGGGATGAACACTGCTCTGTTATTTCAGGGGGGATAATAAAAGATTACTTGTGATACGGCAAACCGTGTATCAGGCTTATCGCCCGATAAAGCTGCTCTAAGAATAAAACAGCCGCCATCTGATGCGGGAATGTCATGTCCGACATCGCCAGCTTCATATCCGCGAATTTCAGGATTTGTTCCGAAACCCCGATAGCTCCGCCGATGACGAAATGCAAGATCACATCACTGCGCTGATAGTACGACTCGACGAACTTAGCGAAATCCACTGATTTGAATTTTTTGCCGGTTTTATCGAGAATGACTAAAAAGTCGCCGGTTTTAACTTCCTCGATTATACGCTCGCTTTCGCGCCTTAACACCTCAGCCTCGTTTTTGCCCTCGTTGAGTTTCTCCTCTTTGAGGTATTTAATCTCGAGCTGGGTGTATTTGTCGAGAAGCTTGATATAATGTTCAGCCCACTCTTTGGCATAGCCATCATGAAGTTTGCCGATTATCGTTAGTTTTGCCTTAAGCTTTTTCACTTAAACTTAAATACACCTTTCTATTTCTTGGACCATCGAATTCACAGAAATAAATTGCCTGCCATGTTCCCAGTATTATCCTGCCGTTTTCTACGATCAGATTAACAGTGTTGCCCACCAGACTCGATTTGATATGCGAGTCGGAATTGCCCTCGGCATGAGTAAAGCCGGGATGATTCGGTATCAACTCCGAAAGGTAACCGAGAATATCACTTTGCACCGAGGGATCAGCGCCCTCGTTGATTGTAACCGCGGCCGTGGTATGCGGCACGTAAACCATCGCATGCCCGGTATAACCGGCAGGGATATTTTTCGACACCTCGCTCGTAATATTTACCATCTGATTTCTGGCGGAGGTTTTAACACCGAGTTCTATCATTTTTCTACCAATGCCTCGGCGAATTGTTTCGGATCGAATTTTTCGATATCATCGACTCCCTCGCCCAGACCTATATATCTGACAGGTATTTTATATTTTTCGGAGATCGCGATAATCGCGCCGCCTTTCGAGGTGCCATCCAGCTTGGATAACACCAGCCCGGTCAAGCCTATAGCCTGGTTGAACAGCTCCACCTGCGAGAAACTGTTCTGACCGATCGAGGCATCCAATACCAACCATATCTCATGCGGCGAGCCGGGCATCGCTTTTTCGCATACGCGATGAATTTTTTTCAGTTCCTCCATGAGATTGGTTTTAGTCTGTAACCTGCCTGCGGTATCGATTAACACGTAATCGGATCTGCGAGCCAACCCGGCTTTGATAGCATCGAAAGCGACCGAGGCCGGATCGGCGCCAAGCACCGATTTTATTATCTGCGCGCCGGTTCGTTCGGCCCACAAATCGAGTTGCTCGGAGGCCGCCGCTCTGAACGTATCGGCTGCCGCCATAAGCACGCTTTTATTATCTTTAATGAACTTATGTGCCAGTTTGCCTATCGATGTGGTCTTGCCGGTGCCGTTCACGCCGACGAACAGGATCACATGCGGCTTGATCTCTCCGTTATTGTTTTCCGGTATCTCAAGGTTAACGCGATTAAATATCTCATCTTTTAAAATCTGCGCCGGATCCTCGTTCTTCCGTTTGCGCATCACCTCTATTATCTCCGATGCCGGCGCCGGGCCAACATCGGCTAAGATTAGGCTTTCCTCAAGTTCCTCCAGCGTTTCATCATCGATTTTCTTACCGAACAAACCGCCGATCGAGCCCAGGAGCCCCTTGCGGGTCTTCTCCAGGCCTTTCTTGAATCTATTAAACATGTTCTACTGCATTCCCATTGAATTTGACTGATACGATATTGGAGACGCCGGGTCTTTCCATAGTGATTCCATATAATAAATCGGCCGCTTCCATCGTTTTCTTGTTGTGAGTAATGACAATAAATTGAGTCGAGTGAGTGAACTTATTGATCAATTTCAAGAACCGGGTCACGTTCGAATCATCCAGCGGCGCGTCTATCTCATCCAGGATACAGAACGGGCTGGGCTTGACCATGTAGATAGAGAACAGCAGCGAGATAGCGGTAAGCGCCCTTTCACCGCCTGAAAGCTGGTTTACGGAAACGGTTTTCTTGCTTCCCGGCCTGGCGATAATATCAATCGGCGTCTCGAGTAAATCCTCGGGATTAACCAGTTTGATATCGGCTGTGCCGCCCTCGAACAGCGAGGAGAAAACATTCTGGAAATTCTCCCTGACCATATCGAAAGTATCGAGGAATTTCTCCTCGGCGGTTTTATTGATCTTTTGAATAACCTCCAAAAGAGATTTTTTCGCCTCCTGAAGATCGGCGTACTGTTTCTCTAAAAATTCCAGACGATCTTTTTCGGTATTGTACTCCTCATCGGCCAACATATTCACCTGGCCGATACGATCGAGCTTGATCTTGAAATCCTCTATTTCATTCAATAGCTGAGTCTCTTCGTATTCCTCCGGCTGCTCGGCCTTTATCTGGACGCCGTACTCGTGGAAGATTTGTTCGGCTATCGTCTTTATGGAGTTTTCATACTCGGCGAATTTCATTTCGTTTTGATGAATATCCTCGTTGATATTATTAATTTGCGTGCGGATTTCTTTGAGTTTCATTTCTCCGCTGTTAAGAGCGGTCATCAAATCGCTGCGCTGGTTGTTGAGGGTATTTTTCTCATCCTCAACTTTATCTTTAGCCTCGAACAATTTCGTCATCTGAGCCTTGACAGATTCCATCTCCTGTTCGAACTGCTGCCAGAGTTTCTGCTCCTCGCCGATCATCTCCTGCTTGCGTTCGATCATAACGCCCGCCTCATCGATCATCTCGGCGATTCTGCGACTGTCCTCTTCCAGTTTATGCACCAGCCCGTTTAGTTCGACAAGTTTTAGGCGGGTTCGGTTTAACTCAGAGGTAACTTTTTCGTAATTTTCATTCAGATTCCGGTGATTTTCAGCGAGATTTTCCATTTCGGCGGCAATTTGCTGATGGTTGGTCTTTTTATCATTGAGTCTGTTTTCTATCTCTTTTTTCTCCGCCTGCAACTGTTCGGCCTGTCCCGCCGCCTCGGTTGAGCTTTTTTCCAATTCGGTCAGACGAGTTACGCTTTCCTGAAACTCGAAATCCAATCGGGTCATCTCGGAGATCAAACTTTCTCTTTTCCCCAACAATGATTTCTTCTCGGCCTTAAGTCTGTCAGCCTCAACCGCTGATCTCTGTAGTTCCTCGCGCTTTGTTTCGATATTATCCTGCAGGGTTTCCAGGCGATCCTCGACCGACCTCGCCAGTTCCTCCAGTTCCGAAAGCTCCGTTTTGCGCCCGATTAAAGTGACACTCGATTTACCACCGCCTATTATTCCCCGGCCGTTGTAGTAGTTGCCCGTTAGATCGACCGCCTCTCCTTTATAGCCGTTAATCGAGGAGTTATCTTTGAACACCGCGATACCGTCGAATAATTTTTGAATCGCCAGAGCTAGGTTTTCGGGGCATTTAATGATATCCGAGATCGAGCCAATGAAATTATCATCACTCAACGAGACCTTTTCCGTATTGCCGTTTTCTATCATATCGAGAATTAGAAATACTACCCGGCCTGCTGATTTCTCCTTAAGGTAATTTATACCTGCTTCGGCATCCTGACGGTTTTTGCAAACGACCAATTGACCGTAAGCGTTCATGGCGGCCTCGACCGCCTGGTAATATTCTTTATCCGTGGATATCAGATTCGCCAGCGTATCGATTATGCCCTCGGGTTTCGATTCCCAGGCGAATAATGTTTTGACTCCCGAACCATAGCCCTCATGCTCCAACACCATTTTCGATAGCATCTCGAGTTTTGCCTCGGTTGCGGATTTCTCCGATTGGGCGGATGATATCTGACGGCGCAATTCCTCTATCTCCGAATCGATCCGTATATGCTCCCGTTGATTGCCGGTGATGTTCTCATCGATCGAACCGATCTCGTTCTCGCAAGCTTCCAGGTCATTCTTTTTGCGGCTTAAATTCTCCTGCGAATTCTCTTTCTTCTCGCGATACTTGAAAAGCGACTGATCGAGGTCTTTGCTTAAGTTGGCCAGCCTCTCGACCGCCGTAATCGAGGCTTCCAGTTTGGCATTATCGGTTGACATCTCGTTTTCGCATTTGTGCAGGTTATTTCGCGATTCTTCCAGCCGTCCTTGCGATTTATCGAGTGCGGCTTTAGCCTCGATAACTTTCGTTTCTATATCGATAATACTGTCTTTCAGCAAAGATAACTGCTCGGAGGTTTCGCGATTTTCGTTTTCGGCGCGCTCTTTTTGATTCTTCAAATTCTCGATACGCTCTTTTAAACCGTTTATCTCGGAATCCCACAGCTCTACGTTTTTCTTGCCCGAATCCAATCGTGCTTGAATCGTAGTCAGGCTGTTTTCGGCTTTCAATGCCTGCTGACTGAAATTAGCCTCGATCGTCGCCTGGGACGTAATCTGCTCGTTTAATATGTCTACCTGATATTTCAATTCCTGTATAGCGGATTCCTCGGACTCCATCGTGGCGTTTAAACCCTCTTTCTGAGCTTTTCTATCCTCGAGTTGTTGCTCGTGGTCGGTAAATTTTTGCTGAAGGTCGTACACCCTGGCGGAGGCTCGCGTTACTTCGAGTTCCTGAAGTTGTTCTTTTATGCGCTTATAACTTCTGGCTTTACCAGCCTGTCGTTGTAACGAGCGAACGTTTTTGCCTATTTCGGCTATGATATCACTCAGGCGAATCAGGTCGCTTTCGGTATTCTCGAGTTTCTTTAACGACTCTTTTTTACGGTTTTTGTACTTGGTGATACCGGCCGCCTCCTCGAACAGATAACGCCTGTCCTCGGTTTTATCCGAAAGGACGGCATCGACCATGCCCTGCTGGAAAATACTATAGGCATGAGCGCCCATACCGGTATCGGCGAACAGGTTGGTGATATCTTTCAAACGGCATTTAGTGCGATTAAGCAAGTACTCCGATTCCCCGGAGCGAAATAGCCGACGGGTTACCTCGACCTCATCGTATTCCAACGGCAACACGCCACGATTGTTCTTGATAGTCAGCGAGACCTCTGCCATGTCCGCCTGTTTCAACTGGGTAGTTCCATTGAAAATGACTTCCTCGGTTTTACCGGCGCGAATCAGCGAGTTACGCTGCTCACCCAGCACCCACCTGATAGAGTCGAGGATATTGGTTTTACCGCAACCGTTGGGTCCGACAACACCCATTATTCCCTCGTCAAAGCGAAGATTTATTCTATCTGGAAAAGATTTGAATCCGTTTAATTCAAGTTTCGAGAGGAGCAACTCTTTCTCCTTTATCCTTAAAATTGTATAAGACATTCATAAAGTTGCTATATGATTCGGCATTGATACTCGTTCTATCCCCGACATCAATTTCGAGGTTGTAGTATGGCAATCCCATTCCTTTACTGGCTCCTATACGAAGCGGCGCATTTGTTTTCAAACAAACAGCGGAGTTGAAAAAGTTATGTTCAAAATCCATATCTATGCAGATCGATGTACCTTTGCCTTTTAACTTTTCTATGAATGTGCTTTTGGGAAGATTGAAATTCGTGATATCGTAAGAGTATGGTTTTTCCAATGAGAAATTCTTGATATATTCGTGCGAACGATGATCGATATTGGAGGTGACCAGTATCTTGATCGAACGATTGGGGAAAACCGCAGCGATTTCCGGCAGCTTGGTCGAGGCGAATAGCATATGTTCCATTCTGGAGGGCATACACACCAGGCAATCATCCTTGCCGCCCGTCAATGACAGGAAATTTACCGCCTCATCTTTGTATTTGAAACGATAACGGAAATTAGCCATCATTTCGACAATCTTATAGATTTTCACCCTGTCCTCCGGTCGGTTGCTTCTGATCGAGGCTAATCCTGTCGAAATTAATTCGTCTACGGTTTTGAAGGAAACCGGCTCTGTCTAATTTTATCCCGTTGTATTTGACATCCAGGCAATTCGCTTTACCCATCAAGAGCACGAACGGTTCCAATGATTCCCTTACCAGGCGTCTTCCCGAGGTAAGCAAACCCGAGTACAACGTATCGCTTTCTGAGGTAAGAAGCACCCAGACACTGTCTGTGGCCGTCAGTTCTACCCGGTGAAGGGTTTTACCCTCGAACATTTTACCGTCCATGTCGAGCTCGCTCGAGTATTCTTTTTCGAATATCGCGTGGTTATTGTTGCCAGGTTCGACTACCGGTATCGGAATATCTTCCGCTGTCTGGACTCCTTTATCGCTTGCCATTGGATTGAAAACGTAAATGATTACCGCGACCAGGCAAATCATCACCACCACCACCAGCCAGCGATAATCGAATCCCTTCTTCGCGGATTTATCCTGTTTAGGTTCTGATTCCGCTTCCGTTTGAGATTCAATGAGCTCATAATACTGTTTGTAATCGGCGCCCAACGCGCCTGCGATATTTTTAACGAATGGCTTCAAATAGGCTTTACCGGGCAGCAGATCCCATCTGCCATCCTCCAAAGCCTCGATATATCTGACCAGAATTTTAGTTTGAGAGTATAACTGATCTCTGGTCATACCTTTACTCTCGCGTAATTCTTTTAACTTTTCGCCTAAGCTTTGTTGAGACACTTTCTATGTTCCTCCAGAAGCTTTCGTAACAATTTTCTCGGCAGCCCTATAACAGTATCCAATTCACCATCATATTGTCTGACTAAAAACGATCCCATGCCCTGAATACCATAAGCTCCGGCCTTATCCATCGGCTCACCGGTTTTTATGTACTGTAAAATATCCTGTTCAGTCAAGACATTAAATTGCACCTTCGTACTATCATAATCGGTATGTACCCGTCCGCATCCACTGCAAACAACGCTCACTCCGGTATAAACCATGTGAGGTTTACCCGAGAGTTTCTCCAGAATAGTTTTAGCCTCATCCTCCGAGCCCGGTTTCGTCAAGAACTCGCCGCCTAACACCACCACCGTATCGGCGCCGATAGTCAGCGAGTTACCGTTCGAGACTGCCCTGGCCTTGGATTCGGCCAAGCGACAGACATATTTATCGGGCAACTCGTTGGCCAGTCTATCCTCGTTAACATCAGGATACTGTACATCGAACTCGAAACCTGCCTCGGATAACAGGCTTAATCGCCTGGGTGAACTTGATGCTAATACTATTTTCAATCTTCCAATATCAATGTTACAGGTCCATCGTTTATAAGTTCAACATCCATCCTGGCGCCGAAACGACCGGTCTGTACTTCGATTCCTTTAGCTTTAATTTTATCGCAGAAACTATCATAGAGTTTCTCCGCTTGCTCGGGAGGCATGGCCTTATCGAATGACGGCCGCCTTCCCTTAGCGATGTCGCCGCATAACGTGAATTGCGAAACAATAAGCATCTCGCCGCCAATGTCACCGATCGCTAAATTCATCTTGCCCGCATCATCCTCGAACACTCTCATACCGGAGCATTTATCAGCCCAATATTGTACTCTTTCCCCGGTATCGCCTTTAGCCGCGCCCAGAAGAACAAGAAATCCTCGATCTATTTTACCGATGATTTCATTATTAACGGCAACTGATGCCTTTTTCACCCTTTGAAGAACGATTCGCAAAACCCCTCCGGAGATTTTGTTCGGGCTGAAATTGATAAACCGAAATTTTAATAGCGGTTCAGTCTAATGTCAACAGAAAAGCAAGTTATTTGTAATAATAATGGATGAAAGTGAACCCCCCGTTACAACACAAACACTGCTATTCTAAAATGATTAATTCCCGGAACTGGTTTCCTCGAATGTTGTTAGGGCATCCTTGCCGGAGTTGATAGCTTTAATCATGAACTCGGCATCATCAACCAGGTCGGAATTCGGGTACTCCTCTATAACCTTATTGAAATTCTCCAGAGCCTGTTTCGGCTCCTTTTTATATTCATATTTAATATAGCCGGCCATGAACAGGGCTTTATCCAGTCCTGGTGAATCCGGGTATTCGGCTATGATCTGATCGTAGTAGCCGATAGCATCCTCGAACCTATTGGCGATTTCAGCTTTTGTCGCCAGATCGAAAAGTGCTTTCTCAGTCTGAGGTTGAACCTGGGATTGAGTCTGCTCTGTTTGCTGCGTCTGTTGACTTTGCGGTTCAGAGGAGCATCCGATGACGCCCGCAGCCGCGAGAATAAGTATAGTTATGCCATTAATCGATTTCATTACTTACTCCGTTTAATCAATGATTAGAGATTTTGCAATTTCAATATAATATATATTTATACTTTTTCAACCTCTTTTGATCCAGATTTTCTGAATTTAATATCACCGCCTACTAACTCTACCCTGATTTTATCATTAGGCTTGAAGGTATTTTTTAGCAGATGCTCCGCTAGAGGTTGGGCTACCAGCTTTTTAATAGCTCGTTTTAACGGCCTGGCGCCGAATTGTGGTTCGTACCCGATATCGGCTATAAGCTCAATAACCGAGTCATCATACTCGATACTTATATCTCTATCTAACAGGCGATTGGAGAGTTTATCCAACTCTAGTCGGGCTATTTGCTTGATCTCGGTTTTAGCCAGTGAGGAGAACACTACTATATCATCGATTCGATTAAGAAACTCCGGCCTGAGTGTTTGTTTTAATTTGTATACTACTTCCTCTTTTATCTCCTCAAGCAAACGTTCGCGATTGGAATCATCAATACGCGAGGATTGCTCCATGATATACTCGGCGCCTATATTGGAGGTCATAATCACTATAACGTTCTTGAAACTGACTATTCGCCCCTGATTGTCGGTCAATCTTCCATCATCTAAAAGCTGCAACAGAAGGTTATGTACCTCGGGATGAGCTTTCTCTATCTCATCCAGGAGTACCACACTGTACGGGTGGCGGCGTACCGCCTCGGTGAGCTGCCCGCCCTCATCATAACCGACATATCCCGGAGGCGCGCCAATCAAACGTGAAACCGAGAATTTCTCCATGTATTCCGACATATCGATACGAATAATGGCGCTTTCCGAGCCAAACAGGGATTCAGCCAGGGTTCTGGCTAACTCGGTTTTACCAACGCCGGTAGGCCCCAAAAATATAAACGAGCCTGATGGTCGATCAGGATCGGAAAGACCTGCTCTGCAGGATCTGACTACGTTTGCTACAGCCTCAACCGCCTCATCCTGGCCAATAACCCGCTCGTGAAGTTTATCCTCGAGATGTATCAGCTTTTCGGCTTCAGCCTCGGTAAGATCGGACACGGGGATGCCAGTCCATTTGGAGACTATCTCGGCTATATCAGCGGCTTTTATCTCCTCGGATATCATGCTGCCCTGGCTCTGTATCTCGGCCAACTCGGCGTTCAATCGCTCCAGTTCGGCTGCGATTTCGCCTGTTTCGCCGTAGCGGAGTTTGGCTGCTCGTTCGTAGTTAGCTTCGCGGATGGCCTGCTCTACTTCCTGCCCCAGCTTATCCTGACGTTCTTTCAAGGCTTTTATTTTCTCAATGATTTCTTTTTCGTTACGCCACTGGCCGCTCAGCTCATCCTTTTCTTTATAGAGATCATCCAACTCCGACTGTATCGGATTTAAGCGTTCCTCGTAATCCGGCTCGCTTTTTATTCCCTCTTTCTCTACCTCGAGCTGCTTGATCCGTTTTTCGATAGTATCCAGCTCGGCCGGCATGGAATCGATCTCCAAACGCGCTTCGGCGGCGGCCTCATCCATCAAGTCGATAGCTTTATCCGGCAGGAATCTATCGGATATATAACGATCGGAGAGCTTGGCGGCGGCCATGATAGCGGCATCTGAGATTTTTATACCGTGATGAATCTCATAGCGGCTTTTCAGCCCACGCAGTATCGAAATCGTATCCTCGACAGAGGGTTGCTCTATCACTACCGGTGCGAAACGTCTTTCTAAAGCGGCGTCTTTTTCGATATGTTTTCGATACTCATCAAGAGTAGTAGCTCCTACACATTTAAGCTCACCGCGAGCCAACGCAGGTTTAAGCATATTCGAGGCATCCATAGCCCCCGAAACTGCGCCCGCGCCTACTATTGTGTGAAGCTCATCTATAAACAATATCAGCTCACCCTTGGAGTTCTCCACCTCTTTAAGTATAGCTTTAAGCCTCTCCTCGAACTCGCCCCGGAATTTCGAGCCGGCTATAAGAGAACCCAGATCCAGGCTAATAATCTTTTTATCGAGAATCGACTGCGGCACCTCGCCTTGAGCGATTTTCAGCGCCAATCCCTCGATTATTGCTGTTTTCCCGACGCCAGGCTCACCGACCAGCACCGGATTATTCTTGGTGCGACGCGAGAGTATTTTTAACACGCGCCGTATCTCCTCATCCCTGCCGATTACCGGATCGAGCTTGCCCTGTTTGGCCAGAGCCGTCAGGTCGCGCGAATAGCGTTCCAGAACTTTATATTTTGATTCCGGATTATCATCCGTAACTCGCTGATTGCCTCGCACTTTGGACATCGCCTTTAACAGCTTATCCTCGCTTAATCCGGCCTCGGAAAGTATTTTAGCTGTCTGATCGGCTTTATTTTGAAGTAGGCCAAGGAGAATATGTTCGGTTGAGACATACTCATCCTTGAACTGCTCGGCGTATTTGAACGAGGAGTTTAAAGCCTGATGTAAATCATTCGATATATATATCTTAGCCTGGCCGCTTAAACGAGGCAATTTCTCTAAAGCTTTATCCAGTGTATTATCTAAAAGCCGGATATCGATACCGGCCTCTTTAAGCAAATCATCTGTGATACCCTCATCACGCTGGGTAAGCAATGCTTTTAACAGATGAACGCTCTCTATTTGCGAATGGGAGCTCGATTGTGCCAACTGGGTGGCGTATTCGAGAGCCTCTCTTGAATTTTGTGTGAATTTTTCATACTTCATGTACTAATACTCCTTGATACCGGGCTGTTGAGATAATTAGAAACAGTGATTATGAGATTAAAGGAACAGCTATGGTATCTGTCAGCATACACAACATCATCATACAGATTGCCGTGTTCCCTCAGCCGCTAAAAACGACCTATTCAACAAACCCAAACTACATATTCTTAGCATTATTAAAGCTTGATTTTTTGACCGGTAGCTTTCTCGATTAAGCTATGGGTCAGCAATTTGTATTTCTGGCAATAATGAACGGTTACCTCAATGTATTTATCTAAAACATCCATACTGGCCACTTTATGCACATCGCCTTTATGTATTACTTTTTCGCAGAACTGCCTGACTTTATTCAGATTCTCTTGCTCGTTCTGAGTGATATGTCCCTGTTTTAAAAGCCAGTTCATCATCATATACATTCCATCGAAACGGCTTTCTACCAGGGCGCGGTTTTCCTTGGTGCCAAGAGCATCCGTGGGATAAAGTATAGCATAGATATACTCCAAAAGCCAGCCCTCAAGATAGGCCCGGCATTTCATCACTGCTTCGTAGTAGTTTTTGGCATCATAAGATTCTTGAATCTCCTGGCTTTCCACCAGTTTTTTAACTAAAAACTGCTTTCCCATCTGGTATATCCTTTAGTGCATGCCGGCCTTATCGGCAAATTTTTCGAATAGCTCTTTCTGCTCACTATTCAGTTTTTTCGGTATCTCAACCGTTATCTCAACATACTGATTGCCGCTACTGCCATTTAAAGCCAGTCCCATTCCTTTTAATCGAAATCTTTGGCCGGGTGAGGTTCCCGCTGGGATTTTCAGTTCGACTTTTTTGCCCGACAATGTCGTAACCTCGATTTTACCGCCAAGAATGGCTTGTTTTAGGTTTATCGGCACTTTGCAGTATATATCTTTACCCTCACGCCAAAAATAGCTATGTCCTTTTATATTAATGCGTAAAAATAAATCACCGGCCGGGCCTCCATGTTTGCCGGGATTGCCTAATCCTTTCAAGCGGATTTTCTTGCCGGATTCGATCCCTTTTGGAATATTGATTTTGATTGTCTTTGGACCGAATGTTTTGCCGCTACCGGAGCATTTTTTACAGGGATTTCCGCTTAATCTCCCCTTTCCGAGACATCGCGGGCAAGGTCGAGCAACAGAGAATCCTCCCTGTGCAAATGTTACACGCCCCGATCCTTTACATTCCGGACAAGTCGTGGTCTTACTTCCCGGCGTAATACCTGAGCCGTGGCATTGATCGCAGCTTTGTTCTACATTGATCCTTACTTTGCGCTCGCCTCCTTTTACCGAATCCTCGAATGGAATTTCGATATCAGAGAGTGCATCCTGTCCTTTTTGGGGAGCGGCTGAGGTTTGCTGTTTTCCATTAAAACCGCTGAAACCGGCTGATTGATCTCCGAAAAGCGAGGAGAAAATATCGGCAAACGAGCCAAAACCATCGGATTGTTGCCTTCTACCGCCTCTTTTTGCCCCTGCCTGCCCGGCAAACTGGGACATTATATCCTCGAACGAGAATCCCTGTGCGCCGCCTGCGCCACCGCCAAAACCGGAGAACCCACCCTGGCCGGCTCCCGCGCCTGCGCCGTATTTGCGCATCATATCGTACTGTTGTTTTTTCTTCGGATCGGACAGGACATTATAGGCCTCGGATATCTCCTTGAATTTCTTCTCGGCCTGGCCATCGTTTGGGTTAGCGTCGGGATGATATTTCTTAGCCAGTTTTCTATATGATTTTTTTATCTCATCTTTGGAGGCGTTTTCTGTGACACCTAATATATTGTAAAAATCAGCCATATCTTGTTACCTCTTTCTCAATACGAACCTCAGATCGTAATTACCCCTTTTAATCTTATAAACTTGATTCGGTTCCAGCGGTGGGTCTAACACCAGGTCGAAATCGACCCCGTAAGAGACCAGCCCAGAGCCCTCGCAGGCGAGGCATTTTTGTAATAGAGTTCCGCCGAATCCGAAACAGGATGGGCATATTTTTTCCTGAGGAATTGTTATCATAGTGCTCGTGCCGTGTTCGAACTCATAATTCGATAGATATAATTCAAAAGTCAATTCTTGCTTTCTGGATAAACCAAACCTGTCCGAGAAAACATCGACAATATCATCAAAAACATCCCTCGAAACTTTCGGTACCCGTATTCGACCATCATCGTAAGAGCGATTCGCCCGATTGTTTACGCCAATTCTGCTATCATAGCTGCGACGTTTGCCGGGATCGGAGAGGGTGTCGAACGCCTGTTTTAATTTTTTAAATTGATCCCCGCAATCCCCCGAGATATCCGGGTGGCATCGCTTGGCCAGCCTTTTAAACGCCGATTTGATCATCCCGGGATCGGCATCGACCGCTAGTTCGAGTATTTCGTAGTAGTTTTTCATTGGCATTTCACGTCTTTCGGTAAATCTATTCACGAATGCCGGAACTGTCAAACTTTATCGGCAGAAATTAATGGCTCCATTCTTTTTTGCAACTTTCTGCCCGTATTCCGGTGTCAGGAAAGGATTCCTGCCACCGCAGTAATCGGCAGAAAATGCAGGTATTGTCCTTTCAAACATCATTACGAAACAGCGCTTCGCAGCGAGGGGCTATGCATTTAACCGCACTGCTGATCCTGTGGAGATAACCGTGTCGCTTTGCTGCTTGTAATAACTGGCATGCATTATTTTCAGGCGGCAAAAAGGGCGTATGTTGCAATACGCCCCTTCTGCCTTGTTATGCCATCGTTTATTTATATAAAAAAGCAGCTACTACTTGTCGTTAACCACCTCGAAATCGGCATCGACTGCGTCATCGTTTGAATTCGAGTTACTATCGCTTGACTGATTATCTGCCTGTCCTCCGTGACCATCTCCGTTTCCATTACCATTGCCATTGCCGGGTTGTCCCGCTTGAGCATTTGGATCGCCCTGGCTTTGATACATCTTGGCGGACACCTCATGCCAGATCGCATTCAAGGCATCAGTGGAGGATTTTATCTCCTCGATGTTTTCACGCTTTACGGCATCTTTCAATCTATCTACAGCCGCCTGCACTTTGGCTTTATCATCAGCGTTAATCTTATCGCCCAGGTCTTTGAGCTGTTTCTCGGTCTGATAAGCCATCGAATCGCCGGTGTTGATAGCATCGATACGTTCGCGCTTATTTTTATCCTCCGACTCGTTCGCCTTAGCGTCCTTGACCATCTTATCGATTTCGGATTCGGACAGCCCGCTCGATGCCTCGATACGGATCGACTGCTCGCGGCCGGTGGCTTTATCCTTAGCCGAGACATTTAGTATGCCGTTGGCATCGATATCGAAAGTTACCTCTACTTGTGGCAGGCCACGCGGCGCCGGTGGGATACCATCGAGATGGAATCTGCCGATTGTCTTATTATCCACGGCCATCTCGCGTTCGCCCTGAAGGACATGAATTTCTACCGTGGTCTGGTTATCGGCGGCGGTCGAAAACACCTCCGATTTCTTGGTCGGGATAGTGGTGTTGCGCTCTATCAGACGGGTGAACACTCCGCCCAGGGTTTCGATACCCAGCGACAGCGGGGTGACATCCAGAAGCAGCACGTCTTTGACATCCCCGGCCAGTACACCGCCCTGTATAGCCGCGCCGATTGCCACGACCTCATCGGGATTTACGCCACGATGCGGTTCTTTTCCGAAGAAACTCTTTACTGTCTCGTTCACTTTCGGCATCCTGGTCATACCACCGACCATTATTATCTCATTAATATCCGAGGCCGAAAGTTTGGCATCACTAAGGGCGCTTTTTACCGGCTCGATAGTACGCTGAATCAGGTCGTCCACGAGTTGTTCTAGTTTCGAGCGAGTCATGGTTATATTCAGATGTTTAGGCCCGGAGGAATCGGCGGTTACGAACGGCAGGTTGATATTGGTCTCGGAGGTGCTGGAAAGCTCGATCTTGGCTTTCTCGGCGGCCTCTTTCAATCGCTGTAACGCCATCGGGTCTTTCGATAAATCGATACCATCCGATTTCCTGAACTCATCCACGAGATAATCGATGATACGCTTATCGAAATCATCGCCACCCAGATGAGTATCGCCGTTGGTGGAACGTACCTCGAATACACCATCACCCAGTTCGAGTATGGAGATATCGAATGTGCCGCCACCTAAGTCGTACACCGCAATCTTCTCGTTGTTTTTCTTATCCAGTCCATAAGCTAATGAGGCGGCAGTCGGCTCGTTGATTATACGTAGCACCTCCAGCCCGGCTATTTTACCGGCATCCTTTGTGGCTTTACGCTGGGAGTCGTTGAAATACGCCGGTACGGTAATTACAGCCTGGGTTACCTTTTCGCCCAGATACTCCTCGGCGGTTTGTTTCATCTTCTGTAAGATCATCGCCGAGACCTCCGGGGGAGTGTAATCCTTGCCGCTCATAGCGATAGTGACACCGCCGCCGTTGCCGTTTTTTACCTCGTACGGGAAATTCTGCACCTCGGAGGTTACCTCATCATAACGTCTCCCCATGAACCTTTTCACTGAGAACACGGTATCCTTGGGATTGGTCACCGCTTGCCTCTTGGCCAGTTGGCCAACCAGCCTTTCGCCGCTTTTAGTAATCGCCACCACCGAGGCCGTTGTTCGGTTGCCCTCGGAATTCGCGATAACCACGGGATCGCCACCCTCCATCACTGCTACACAGGAGTTGGTGGTACCCAGGTCAATTCCTATTATCTTTGACATTTTTATTTCCTCCTTATATCGATAGACTCTTCTTCATCGTTTATTACTACCTTTGCCGTGGCGGGCTTTTTCGCCCTCAATAAACCAATGACAACCGCCACGACCGCGACTGTCAGGAGTATTTGCATTACCGGGTTGCTGATCATTTTTACTCCATTCGCTAAGTTAATTCTTACGGCTTTTCGCCAAATTCGGTCGCTTGTTTGTGCGCTGCTGGCTTTCGACAGATTGCTTCGTCATTTCGTTCCTCGCAATGACTGGCGCTTTAGCGCGCGTCGTCAGGAATCATTTCCTGACGACATTCTGCTGGTATCCCGGTGGCAGGAAAGGATTCCTGCCACCTCACCTGACTTTTTCCAGAGACCGAATTTGACGGCCCCGGTTTATACTGCCGGAGCCGCCGATGGTTCAACTTAGTTAATCGAGATTTGACGGGGTTTAACTTTTTCTGACTTCGGCATATTGACGGTCAGTATGCCATCCTTGAAATCGGCTTTGATTTCCTCAGCTTCGATTTCCGAGCTTAATGTGAAACTCCTGGTGAACTTGCCGTAGTATCTCTCGTTACGGTAAGCGTCATCATTCTTGACCTCGGTATGGCCTTTCTTTTCACCCTCGATTGTCAGGATGTTATTGTTCAGGTTGATTTTCACATCCTCTTTGCTTACACCGGGCAACTCCGCGGTCAATAAGAACGCGTCCGTATTGTCAATGATGTCCACTGACGGTAACCATCTGGTTCTCGATTCGGTCTCGACATCACCATACATATCGCGGAACAAGCTGTTGACCAAATCACCTGGATTTATCATGCCCATGGCGTACCTCGGATTTCTTTTGATTAAATTTAACATCGTGCATACCTCCTTATTTTAATTAACCTCAATGTTTCTCGGTTTGGCTGCCTCGAGTTTCGGGATATTTACCGTGACTACGCCCTCAGCGTAATTGGCCTCGATCTTCTCCCTGTTGGCATCGCCCGGAATGCGGAACGAGCGCTCGAGTTTACCGTACACTCTTTCGTTCCAGATACGATTGCCCTCCGGGGCTTTTTTCTCGCCACTGATAGTGAGAGTATTCTTCTCCTGCCAGATTTTCACCTCATCACGGGTTGAGCCCGGAAGCTCAATCATGATCTTGTACGAGTTTTCGTCCTCTTTTATTTCAGTAGCCGGTAAGCACCTATTACATTTAGCTGACATCTTTATTTCCTCCTTAAAGTTCATTTCCTTATTATTTTCATGCTAACTGCACCTTTATAAAGCAATGGCCGTGCCAGATCGCGTAAGTCATTATCAGACAACGTACAAGATATTTTATAAGAGTTTGATAGACTAACTCCGGCCAATCCAGTAAGTCATAATGGCAGTAATATTGTTGATATGGCAGTATCGCTGCCGTAGTGGCAGTGCGGCTGGCAGAATAGATGTTGTGCTATAATGTAAATGATAGTATATTTACTGTGATGGTCAGCCCATTTGCTTTAGAAGGTCAGAGGCGGTGGATGATAACTTATCTTTCCTGAGGAATCCGCTCTTTTTCTTAGAGCCATACAATTCTATTTTACTGCGAGAGATATCATCCCCGATTTTAGATAATGCTTTTAATATAGAAATTTTGATCTGTTCCCGCTCTTTAGAGGAAATCCCATGATTGTCGTAAATCGTTGTATCCTCATACAAATCGATTAACCTGTCTCTGGCCTGCGGACCTCTTATCCTACCCAACGCCTCTACCAGGATTATCTTCTCCGAGCGCGGATCATCAAACAGCGTACGCAGGAATTTGATCATATCGGGATGGCCGGTGTTGCCCATCGCGATAGCCGCTCCTTTGCGAATCTCCTGATCCTTATCGAGCGCAAGTTTGGAAAGCACCACACCGGCCGAGGCCGACTGCATGGCCTCGCAGGAGGTGATAATCTCGTACTTCAATCGTTTCTGGTTCCAGCCCGCCATTACCTCATAATAAGGCAAAGCGGCGATATAGCGAATCTGGCCAAGCACCCTCATCAGGTTGCGAAGTTTATACCAGCTTCTATCATCATCGGTTTCACCCTGGCCGACTATGGAGCCCAAACGGGAGACGACATCCGGCCCGATATCTTTACCCATCGCAACCAGCGCTTTTATTACCCGGGCGCGTACGGCTTTTTCGGGGCTGTCAATTTTATCCAAAAGCTGCATAGCTATACCGGGAGAGCGCAACGCCGCCACCGCCTCGAACATATCGCCATCGCCCTTGCCGGTCACGCGGCATCGGTCAGTATATCCGTCATTATGGATGAGTCCATCAGTTCGTTTAGCTTGCTCATGGCTTTCGCGCTTCGTATATCGTTTTCCTCGCGGGATAATCCCCGTAATGTCTGAATGCAAATCTTCAATTCCTCCCAGCGGCCGTTTTCGGCGGAGTTCTCTATCACCCAGCCGATCAACTCGATCAGCTCCTGGCCGGCTGAGGGTTTATGCATAATGCGCAGTACCTCGCGGATAAAGGCGCTGTATATCTCCCAAAACGAGCCATCGGATAGTGTCTGCAAGGCCTCTATGGAAAGTCGCAGCGATCTTTGACGGGTGTCGAGCACTTCTGAGGTGACTCCTCTTATAAGTTGCTTCAGAAGTTTCTCCAAAGGATTACTGTGGCTATCGGTAGCAAGCTTGAAAACGGTTTTTCGCAGATGCTCGAAATTTATCTCTTTGGCTTTAGAGGTTTTCAGTAACTCGATAAACTCCTCGGCATCCCTGACCGCTTTCAGCTTTATGAGCGCGCCCCGGTCGAATATCTTTTCCAATAGCTCATCGGTAACGCCCACAGATTTGAATATGACATATACCGGCAGAAGTATTGAAACATCCTCGCTGGTGGCCGCGTAGTCCTGCCAGAGCCTGCTGATACCTTTGAGTTTTCTGCTATCGATACTCTCATCCAGCCAATCCGAGGAATATAATGCTTTCTGGAAAAGATCAAGCACGTTGTCCTCATCCATGGCGGCCAGAGTTTCTGGAAATATGTTTTTCAAACTATTATAGCGAAGGTCTATCCCCAGGGACATTTTGATATCATCATCATATTTGATAATATCATGGTAATAACCCAGTATGGCATCCGGGTTGCTTTTGATTATTTCTATCAGTCTGCCATGAAGGCGATAGTCGAAGTTTTGATTGCCGATTACGGTATCGTTGAAATTGAACAATGTCGAGGATGAATCATCATTGATATGAATCGTTTTAATATTCATTTTTTTCAGGCTGTTTTCGATATAGTCATTTATCGGATTTTTAGATTCGATCAGTCTGGTTAGGAAATTGAACAGATCACCCGGCGTGACATTATATTCGAATGCCACCGATTGGATATCGTGCCTGGACAAATCCTGAATCATGCCGTTCACGTATACGGCATCCTCCAACAGAAGACCTTCGGCTGCCAGGCGATTGTTATACATATTTATTACGAAAGACCGTTTAAATGTAAACAAGTCGTTCAAAGTCGCCAACGGTTTTTTCAATGTCTCGTTGGTAACAGGATGATCGATCGGATACATCATCAGTTTGCGTGACGCCGAATAGAGATCGCGCAGGATATCCAGCGACATTTGTTTTATATCGATATCTTTAGGAGATAACTCGATTGATGGTTTCCTCACTCTTCCCCTTCCAGTGAAAAACAGTTCAAGGATTTATCCTGGGCTGCGATGAAAAGCTTGTTGTCGTAAAGCACCGGCGAAGCGCTGATCGCTGCGCCCGCCACATAACTTGTTATCGGCCGTCCCGTGAACTTATCGAGGACGTAAACGGTATAATCGATACTGGTAAATACCGCCGCCTTGGTATTGATAATAGCGGTGCCCCGTACCGGCGAACCGGCGTTGTATTCCCAGATAACTTCACCGCTGAACCTGTCAAGCTTGACAAACCGGTTGTTGCCTGTCCCAAAATAAACACCCTGTGAATCCACCGAGGGTGAGTAGAAAAGTCTTGAGCCGTTTTCATGGCTCCATAGAAGATCGCCGTTATTGGCATTATAGGCGGCGACCGTACCGCTCGAATTACATATATAGAGGCTGGAATCGAAACAGGCCGGGCTCGAGTTAGTTCGACCCAACCCCTTTTTTCTCCAGACTATTTTGCCGTCCTCGGGATTTAAGCAGTAAATAATACTATCTCGGCTGGTTACATAAATATTTTCGCCACAGAGTATGGGGGCGGTATCCATGCCGGTGAATATCTTTTTAGACCAAACTTCCTCGCCGTTTTCCAGCCGGGCGGCGTTCAACCGATTCCTGCCGTCAACCCAGAATATATTGTTATCATAGAGCAACGGCTGAAGGCAAACACGATAGGTTCTGGCCTTCCAGACTAAACGTCCCTCGATATAATCGAATATTACGAGTTCGTTGCGTTCGCCTTCCTCGCACACGGCCATGTATTGTCCGAAAAGTTCAGGCGTAGTGCCGATATCGCGCTTGATTTTAATTTCGGCAACTTCCTCGCCCGTATTAATGTCGATCACATGTATTTTTTGATCGGAGGTTGGCTGAAAAGCATAGTTGGCCGCCATGGCCGGCTCGTAGAAAAGCGGCCGACGGAATTTAATCTGCCATAACGGCTGAAATTCAATATCGTTATCAGAATCGGTATATCCGCTTCTGGTAGCATCCCCTTTATAACCGGCATACATCTCCGATTTTTCCGGGGCAATTTCCAACGGGGGATGACTGTTGCTACACCCTGCTAACAGCGCGCCCAGCACCCCTCCCATAAACACCAGGCTATTTGTTTTCATAATTCCCTAATAGTTCCAACCAAAGAAAAAGTCGAAATCGAAATCCTTTGATACTGTTTTAAAATCGGTTCTTCTGGCAAAATCAAAACGTAGTACTGTTACATATCCCAACGATACCCTGAATCCGAAACCGAAACTACCGGCTAATCTTTCCATATCTTCTTCCCAGGCCTTTCCGGCATCGAAAAACAAAGCGCCTCGGATAGCCGAGAAATTCATAGCGCCGAACGGGAAGCCGATAAACAAGCGGTTGATAAGCGGGAATCTCAGCTCGTTATTGAACAGCACGAGTTTTTTGCCATGGAAACTACGCCTTGGATAGCCGCGTAAATCCCAGCTACCACCTAGATAGTAACGCTGCGGGTCCTCGCCCATCGACCTGAAATACATCCCCCTGACCGCGAAAGCCGAGGATTCGGTTAATCGGAAATATTTTCGGATATCAACATTTATTTGCGAATTATAATACTTGGCTTTCTTCAAATCAAGCGAGGCGGCCAGTGTCAGGTGCATCCTGAAACCATCTATCGGGCCGCTGGGTCCCCACAGAGATGTATCCTTGATATACGAGAGCATCGATGTACCGACCAGTGCACTCGGGTCTTCGCTGAGAATCGTATTTTTGCGGTAATCACGAATATACAACGAGCTCTCTATGCGGTCGTACCTGGAAAACGGGTAACTGGCCAGGAACAGCCCACCAAACGTTTGCTCGCTTAAGAAACCATAGTAATCATCGGTGTACTCGTTGTAGAACCTGAATGCTCCGAAACCCCAGTTTATACGTTTCTTTCGATTGATATAGGTAACGGCCGCGTTCATACTATTGAGTAAATCCTCTCTCGTATCGGCGGTGTTATAGACCAGGAAATAATACTGATGATTACCCAGCATATCGGTTAACGCTCCTTGAAGGCCGCCGACCGAACCGAATACGGCATCATAAGACATGACAGATTGAGCGATATCGAACGAAAGCTTGGTTTTATATTTGACATTGCCTTTGATATAGCTGCCGCCCAGTACCTCTGGATTCCAGCTATCTTTGGAACTCCACTGACTGGCGCGTTCGTGTTCGGTCATTGCCAGGGCGGAATCCAATTCCATACTGTAAATATTGTAACGATTATTCTGGTATGCGCTGAATACGATTGCCGAATCGTTCGAGGTGAACTCGGGATCGAAAGCGCCTGTCACGAAATCTGTTAATTGTACGAGTTTCGGTTCCTCGCCCGTCGGCTCATCGATCATGTATATATTGGGAACACCCTCAACATCCGAGGTGAAAAGCATTCTATCGTTTTGCGAGGCCCATTGAGGCGAGAGATTTTCGCTTTCACCGAATGTCAGTTGCTTGATACTGCCGGATCGTAGATCGTAGGAGAATATGTTTATACCTCTATCGCCGTCGCGATCGGAGCTAAACGCGATATGTCTGCCATCATGAGAGAACGTGGGCGTTAGATCATAATAGAAATCATCAGTCAGACGTTTTAGCTCATCACTTTCGATTGTGTAAAGGTATATATCAGTTTGGCCATCCATGGTGGTGCCGCTAAAAGCAATTCTTTCGCCCTCGGGTGACCATGACGGTGAACTGACATTAATCAAGCCCTCGAATCGATAGCTTTCGATTATTTTATTTTCCTTGGTATCATATACGTATAACACATCGGATTCGTGGCTCTTGGAGACGAAAGTCAAACGGCCGTCATCATAGGCGTCTATTTTAGAATCGATAAAGTGCAAGGACTCGAACTTGGCCGATCTTTGGCCTTTGATAATTCGTTTCAAGCCGGAATTCTCACCGCTTAGCGGCATCAAGGCAATATTGGTGTATCCCATACGATAAGTTTTGAAAGCCACGAACTGCCGTTCCTCGCCGTTGTCATTCAGGTTGGTGAAAACAGTGGGCTTGACATTATAACTTTTAACGGTCAGTTTAGTGGCCACGTTTTCCGGTAACGTCTGGTCCTCGAGATGAGGATAATATTTTTTCTTTAGATAATATTCCCATTGCTTTCCGATTTCGGCCAGAGGTACGCCATAAGTGTTTTTCACCAGCAAATCGAATGATGGTTCTTTCCACCAGTTCTCGTATAAGAGCGTCAGTTTATCATCGCCGTATGTTTCGGACATGAATTGGCAAATCGACTGACCTACTTTATACATGAAATAAGAACCGCTGATAGTGTAAAGCCTTTCGAAAGGCACTATATTGCCGGATATCACCATATCCCGGATAACCATATCGGCCTCGGTACTCCAGCCCTCAGACCAGTACTCGGCCAGGCCTTCGGTGAACCACAGCGGCGGGCGAGGCGGATTACGTTTGCGATGAGCCCGGCAGACATAGGTAACTTTATTCATCTGGAATACGTGTGTCAACTCGTGCTGTATCAGTTTCTGAAGATCCTCGTGTGAACCATGATAATGTACGACCACGCGCTCTTTGAAATATTCGGTAAAACCGGCGACACCCTCAGGCAACAGGTAAGGCGTGACATTAGTCTGATAGAAGAATGTCGGGGAACTGTAGATTATGAGCGGGATTTTCTTGTCTATAACATGATTGAATTTTTCGACGTGGTGAACATAACTATCCTCCGCCATCTTAGCCGCTACCTGAGCGATTTGCTCTTCTTCAGGATAGAAATAGACATCGAAATTATCGGTTTTCAATACCTGCCAATCGAAATCGGTATACTGTACTTTATTCTGCCCGAAATAGTATTGGCCAATTGCCAATGAAGGTAGTAAGGCGAAGATAAAAGCAAATAAATATAGTTTTCTCATGTTGTACCGCTTTCTCTTTCCTTAATAACAAAATCATTATAGCTTCTGTTCCAACGCCCGCTTAATATATATAGCGAGTTAACACAAGCTTATTCCCTTATTTATATAATATTGTATAGCAAAACATCTACCGAATTTGGAACTGAATTGCAATTATCCGTCTATCTTTATATAAAATAATACTTTACCATCAGCCTGAAAGATTTTCTTTATCTTTTTTGGGTTTTTCCGCTCGGCCCGTCAACCTGACTATTATGATCGAGATTTCATACAATATATATAATGGTACCCCTATTCCAACCTGACTGATAATATCCGGTGGGGTTATAAAAGCCGCCAGGGCGGCAATGGCAATTACGGCGTATCGCCTTCCTTTCGCCAGAAAATCCGAGGAAATAAGCCCAATTCGACCGAAAAAGAACGAAACAACAGGCAATTGGAACACCGCCCCGAAAGCCAATAGAAGCATCATAACGAAACCAAGGTAGTCGCTCATCATGAGCGTAGCCTCTACCCCCTCGGGGGTTTGAGTGTAGAAAAACTGTAATCCGTACGGTAGAAGGATAAAATAGCAAAATGTAGTACCTGTGAAAAAGAATGCAGTTGAGGCGGCCACGATGGGAATGATGACTTTTATCTCTTTTTCATATAAACCGGGAATGATAAATTTCCAGGCTTGATAGAATATAATCGGCGAGGCCACTGCGGCACCGGAGATGATCGCCAGTTTAATTCTCGTGATAAATCCCTCGGTTACCTTGAAATAGTGTATTTTTAACTCGGGAACGGCTTGTTTCAACGGGTACCATAAGGCATTGAAAAGGAAATCGGAATAGTAAAACGCGACAAATGCGCCAACTATTATAGCAATTATGGATTTAATCAGTCTCCAGCGAAGTTCTTCCAAATGGTCTAAAAATGGAGCCTCGCCAAAATCTTTTAAAAACGATTCCTCAGACATACTACATCTTAGTTGGAGTCAGGTTCAACATCCAGTACTTTTACCTCATCGAATAACAGCGCGCCAAAGAAATTAGCGGCGTTTCCACGATTGATAGCTATCTCCAAATGACCGATTGAGCCGATATAAGCCAGCGGCTGCTTTTCAGGGACATCATTGTAGCTTTTCTGTAATCCCTCAATTTTATGTCCGCAAACGCATATTCTTACGCTAGAATGAATGAAATCGGCGGGAATGTTAGTAACCAGGTTACCGAACGCGTCAATGTCGACTATTTTGCCGTATATCTCATCCCCTATCTTCTCCGGTTCGGGATCTTTAAGCATTACCGGATCATCAACCTGCGGCCCAAATTCCTCTGGCGGCACGCCTCTGGCTATATAAGCAGCCGTCGGCGCAAATATATCCCGGCCATGAAATGTTTCGGATTGCGAGGAAAGGCGGTATTTATCATTGGAAATCTGATAACAGTGGAAATCGGTAGCCTTTTTATAAACGGCTGTGAAAACACCGTTATCAGGCCCTACGAAATAATAATCACCATCATAAACTATCAATCCTCGGCGGTGAGGACCGACTGTAGGATCGACAACGACCATATGTATTGTACCCTCAGGATAGAACTGATAACTGTTTTTTAGCGCTCGGGAGGCTTTACGGATATCCTCCGGAGGGATATTGTGTGAAATTGTCACGATCTCAGAATCGGGGGTAATGGACTTAATAACGCCGTAAACAGCGCCCATATAGCCATCGGTTGTCCGGAAATCTGTTATCAGGGTGATTATTCTTTTCATTTTAGAAATCCAACAGGTTTAGTTCTAATTCGGGATCTTTAGCCCGGGTGAATTTATCTGTAAATGTTTGCATATAAATCTCGCCGGTTACAGCCACGATACCGCTAAAAAGATGGCCGCCTTTTACATTGTAGTTAGCGTCTCCTATCATACAATGAACATGGGCCACCGGTTTACCGTCAAGCCAAGCGATATTTCCCGCCAATGAAAGCAACTCGAAAACACCATCAAAATCACTATGCCGATATTCTTTCGTCTCGGTATTAAAATAGCCCAGTTCGACATTTTCAAGGGCGCCTATTCCGCTAATAGTGCCGGAGGGGATTTTAAGTTTGGCAATAAAATCCAATAATGTTTGGACAATTTCCTCGCCTTTTTCCACTTTCAGGAAATAGCCGTTTTTTGTCTCTCTGTATTTCATCAATTATTCCTTTTATCTAAGTATCGGCAGAGATGTGTTAAACTTCGTTATAAGTTCATAATAAAAGAACAGGCTATTTACGTAACCTGCCATCCTAATTGTTAAATGCTACAGGTTTATAACGGTTTCATTTAAATTAGGCAATTGAAAAATGATTATAGTGTTGATTTTGGACTTATTGTGTATTTGTTTAAATAGTTATTTCATGATAAAAGCTAACTGACTTCAAGCCTCTACCTTATATTTGCAAATCACTAATACATCGGACTAAAAGGTATAATCCTAACCCGACTTGCTTTCGAATTAATATAAGATTAGGATTAGCCCGTTGGTTTAATAATCCAATGTGATTACTTTACCCTCGGCGAAATTATAGAAAGCATCCTTGTATGCGACTTGTATCCCCTCCATCAAATCAGCCTTAGTTTTGCCTGCCGCCCTCAGACATCCCGGACATGCCATTATAGGCACATCATGTTGAAGCAGGTATTGAATCTGGGTTTGCGCGGTGGGAAACGCCGGATGCATTATATCCTTGGCATTTTTCAAAACGATATTCACGGCCTCGATATCGAGATAGACCAGTACCTTCTTATCAGCCGACATCATACGCGCCATCTGAAGCGCCATGAGTACACGGTGAGCGTCATCAGGACCGCAACTGATGTGAATTAGCATGCCATCGCCGTTATGCATCTCCGTTTGGCTTACCGCTAATTTTTGGCCGATGAAAAGCGTTCCGAGCACTAGAATCAAGGCGGCTATAAAATACTTTTTCATGGAAACCCTCCGTTTGATTATTGATATTTCCCCAGTGAATATAAATGTTCAATTTCGATAATAATACGACCTGATAATGATCGAATCAATATCTATTTAAATTAATATGAGAATGGGTTCGCGAAAAATATACGTATAGTATAATATACAAATAACTACAACCGGTGACAGTTTCAGTAGCAAGCAGACCAGTTGGATCACCGCCTGGACAAGCAAGGACGTACCCCAACCACGTGTCTTTTGGAACAGTATCAGGACATCCGCCAGCCACATAATAGAAAACCAACACCGACCGATCTATGCGGCCATTCCGTCTCGTTGCGAAGCGCTGCTTCGCAATGTGGCCTGCCTGCCGGTATACTACGATTCGAGAAGATTTCCAAACAGCGCTTGGAAATCAGGGAGAAGTCAGCCTTACAAAGGCAGGTTTGGTAGGATGAATAATTTATACAGAAACTATAAAAATAAAGCGGGATGGCATTTTACCATCCCACTATAAAGTCATTTAAGCCATGATGATTAAAATACTATTCGCAATTGGGCCAGCCGGCCGGCGCCGATCCCGGCAAATCACCCTCGTCGAACCATAAGGGTGGACGATATGGGCAGTATTTCAATTCAGCCAAACCTCTGAAGTAGTTAGTGAGCACAGTAATGTCAGCCATCGTAACGCTGCAACTAGCATTAACATCAGCAGAAAGCCATATGCCATCGATTTCGCACGCTTCATTACTTCCATAGAAATAATACAGCAGGTAGGTGGCATCCCCACCAGTTAGGGAAGGCGGCCAGGAAGTGGCGTACATGCTGGCATCACCCAGCAGGTACTCATAACTGGAACAACCTACTCCAAGAGCGCCTATATTAACGCCATTATAGCCTGTTTGATAGCAGCAGGAGGATGAACTTATCGAAAACTCGTCGTAGTCAGGGGCACAGCACGCAGGATCGTGATCTATATTACCCGTACCGGCCCAGCCACCTCCTATATCGCAATATGTGGCATCCAAATTGCCATCGTCATCATCGATTTGATCGGGCGAGTTGTCCCAGACGATCGTATTGATGATATCCACATCGCCGTACATCTCGACGAATATTCCGCCACCTTCAATAGTAGCGGTATTCCCATAGATTGTATTACCATCAAAATTACCGCCGGTACCAGCTATAGTAACGCCACCGCCGTTTTCCCCGGTATTATTGCATATCAGATTACCCTCGGCTACCGTCAGGCCATGCACATACATACCGCCACCATAGCCCTCGGATGTGTTATTGAAAATGTAGTTGTCCTCGATAGTGTCGTAACCGGGGCAATAAATAGCGCCGCCACCCATCGCGGATGATCCGCCACCATCAACATTGGAATTGTTATACAACTGATTTCGAGAAACAGTAGCATTACCGCCGGTTTCCAGGTATAAAGCGCCGCCGGCTTCATTCGAGACATTATACTCGAGGTAGTTATCAAATATCTCAACTTCATACGAAGTATAAGTTCCCATTAAGCAAACAGCGCCGCCCGAGGCATTAGCTTCGTTCAGATAAAAATAGCAACTATCGAGCACAAGTGATCCAGCGGTGTGGGTACAGATAGCGCCACCATCGTAAGGTGAATAATTATCGATAAAACGGCAATTTTCAACAATTGCCGATTCGACATTGTAAAAATAAATAGCGCCACCACCGATAGATATAGGTCCTACACCGTTTCTAATTGTCACACCCCGGATACTGAATTCATCTATGCTATCAACTAAGATTCCACGGCCATTAGAGTTAGTTTCGATGATCACCGAACCGGGGTAAGATATATTACCCTCTATCTCCAGGTCTACCTCAACATGTAAGTCATATTCGTTATAAGTAGCATCATCGATTTCGATTTTATCACCGTCAGAGCACACGGCAATAGCATCACCGATAGAGGTGTAGTATCTAGTTGGCCCCACATAATATGTCGTTTGTGCTTCAGCCAATGATACTAATAGAATAATGAATACCGCTATAGGAATAAGCGTTTTTTTAAACATATATTCTCCTTTTGTTTGTTTACGTTAACCCAAAACAAGATGACAGAATATGAGGACTAAAACCAAGTTACATTACTAATCAAGCTTATATGTAATATACAAGCTTTTTGTCAAGAATTATTTTGGATATTATTGATTATAAATATGATTACTGCAAAAGGAATCACGTTTTGGAATTCTGCAAATCTCTTATGCGTTCCATCAAGAGATCGGTGATTTCTTTGTAGCCATCTTTGTTTTTAGGGCGGCTGTTTATCCAGTCGGCATCTATGATTTCGCCGAAACGGGTAATCATTCTTTTACCCTTGAACAGATTCCACCAGGCCTTGCGAGTATTTTCCAGATACGCCGGGACTATCGGCACACCGGCTTTGCGAGCCAGCATCCCTACCCCGATTTTGCCCTCCTTGATTACGCCATCTTTCGAACGGGTACCCTCGGGAAACATGATCAGGGGTTTGCCCTCTTTAAGAAGCGATATCGAGGTTTTGATTACATCGAGATCGAACCCGAACCTATCCACCGGGAAGGCATTGACCTTTGCTATTAACGGCCCCTGTATCGGCACCTCAAACAGCTCTTTTTTTGCCATATACCATAACTCTCGAGGAACAGCAGAACCCAGCAAAAACGGATCGGCTCCTGCTATATGATTGGAGGCGATTATCAGTCCCCCCTGCATCGGGATGTTTTCCGTACCGGTGAGCTTTAACCGGCAAAGAGTTTTCATATACAGGTTAATCGTGTGATGGCAGAACCAGTAGAGGTAATTTACTTTATTTTTTGATGACATATCTCAAGTATCTTTTCTACTTGCTGCTCGAATGTCAGATTGGTGGTGTCAAGCTCGATTGCGTCATCCGCCTTTTTAAGAGGCGAGTGCTCACGGCCAGAGTCGATCTTATCGCGCTTGGCCAGGTTAGCTTTAAACGCCTGAATTTCATCATCACCGGCGTTCTTCTGAATCAACCTTCTTTTAGCGCGCTCGTCCAGATCGGCAACCAGAAATATTTTAACATCGGCATCGGGAAAAACGAACGTGCCCAGATCCCTGCCCTCGGCGACTATATCGTGCGATTCGGCGAATTTACGTTGTAAGACATGCATGAACTCGCGGATTTTATCGACCGCGGCCACCTCGGATACGAAACCATCCACCTCGTCGGAACGAATCGGTTCAGTAACATCCTCATCATCCAGAAAAACCAGCAGACCATTGTCTGAGGGTTTCAGGTCTATCGAGGTATGCTCCAGAGCCAGATCAAGGCAGGCTGTATTTTCCAGTAATTCCTTGCCGTTACGTAGGAATTTAACTGTCAAGGCGCGATACATCGCGCCGGTATCGAGATATATATAGCCGAGTCTTTTTGATAATTCGATTGCGGTCGTGCTTTTCCCCGAACCAGCCGGGCCATCCAAAACAACTTTGTTTCCCATTATTTCAATCCCACCATTGATCTTAGCTTTTTCAACTGGCCGCGTTTGAGCTGTACGAAACTCCCCTCGGAGAGATTCCCCAGCCGCAAATTCCCGTATGATATGCGCTTGAGCATTTTGACGGGATACCCGATAATCTCGAACATCCTGCGTACCTGGCGTTTCTTGCCCTCGTGGATTGTTATATGCACCTGGCTGGTTTTCTCACCGGTATGGATCAGGAGCGCGTTGGATGGCGCGGTTTTGCCGTCATCCAGTTCAATCCCCTGCTCGAGCTTCTTAAGCGATTCGGGATCGATTTTGCCCTCGCAGATAACATCATAAGTTTTCTTTAGCTTAAACCGGGGATGGCTTAATCGGAAAGCCAGGTCGCCGTCATTAGTAAATAAAAGCAAACCGGAGGAGTCATAATCGAGCCGTCCAACCGGAAAAACCTTACCTCTATAGCCTTTCAACAACGAGGTAACCAGTCTTTTATGATGAGGGTCGCGGGTCGAGACCAGGTAACCTGTCGGTTTGTTCAGCATCAAGTAGAAACTACCTTTTTCCGGCGAGACTATTTTGCCATCAACCTCGACTACATCCTTATTATCCTGCACCTGTATACCGAGCTGATTCACCAGTATACCGTTTATTTTAACACGTCCCTGAAGGATAAGGTTATCGGCGTGACGGCGTGAGGCCACCCCGGAGCGGGCCAGGTATTTATTTATTCTCATCTTTTCCATATTGCAAACGATTACACTGCCTTTATTATAATACTACTATATACCAGAGAACGGTTCAATAAATCTCTGGTAGCCAAGTAATTTATAGTAATATAATGAAAATACAAGGAAAATCAGCGAGTTATTGTAAGTTGTTGTCATATTTGAGGTTTTTATAGATAGCATTATCGGATATTTGCGGTAACACAGACATTAACCGGAGAATATCCTCATCTTTCGCCTCTCTCGATTCTACCTCATTCAAGCGTCAGGCGGGGATTTCTGACAGATACAGAGCCAATCGTAAATAGCATGAACTGCTGGATAACTAACCTTAACTGCAGCCAACCCTGGATCCCGGATCAAGTCCGGGATGACATTGAGGTTTTTTATCATTATTCAAATTTATCAGTCGGCGATAAGTGGCATAATGACCCGTAGATCGGCGAGCCATGGCCCCGACTAACCCGTGTATATAGTTACAATCGCAAATAGCATGAACTGCTGGATAACTTGCCTTAGCTGCCGCCAACCCTGGATCCCGGATCAAGTCCGGGATGACATTGAGGCTTTGTATTGCTATTCAAATTTATCAGTCGGCGATAATATCCACCGGGGCTGTCATTCCAAATATGAATATATCGAATAAATGTGCACACCGGCTAAACCGGTGACTCAGGCTAGCCACCGATTATATAATCATCTTAGATTTGTTATCTTTCATTACAACGGAATATTGCCATGCTTTTTGGGCGGATTGGTATCGCGCTTGTTCTCGCACATCTTAAGCGCCCTGATTAATCTCGGGCGGGTGCTTTCCGGCATGATTATATCATCTATATAACCGCGCTCGGCCGCTTTAAACGGCGTGGCAAACATCTCGCGGTACTCCTCCTCTTTTTGCTTTAAAGCTTCCTCGGGATTTTTCGCCTCGGCAATCTCTCTTTTGAAAATGATCTCGGCCGCGCCTTTAGGCCCCATCACCGCAACTTCCGCTGTTGGCCAGGCGTAGTTGATATCGCCACGAATGTGCTTGGAGGACATAACATCATAAGCGCCGCCGTAGGCTTTGCGGGTTATCACGGTCAGTTTCGGAACTGTGGCCTCGCAATAAGCATATAGTAGTTTCGCGCCGTGCTTGATTATTCCGCCGTGCTCCTGGGCCGTTCCGGGCAGGAATCCGGGGACATCCTCGAATGTAACCAGGGGGATATTGAAGCTATCACAAAACCTTACGAAACGCGCGGCTTTAATCGAGCTGTCGATATCAAGTACGCCGGCTAGATGTGCCGGTTGATTGGCTATTATACCGATCGAGTGGCCATCCAGACGGGCAAAGCCAACGACTATATTCATCGCGTAGTCGGCGTGTACCTCGAAAAAGTCACCGTCATCAACGACACGAGTGATAACATCCTTAATATCATATGGCTTGTTGGGATTTTCGGGGACTATGGTGTTAAGCTCAACATCAGTTCGATCAGCCGGATCGCTGCATTCGACAACCGGCGGGTCCTCCATATTGTTAAGTGGTAAAAAGCTGAAAAGTTTTCGGGTACATTGTATCGACTCAACTTCGTTTTCGCAGGCGAAATGAGATACGCCCGACTTGGAGGCATGGGTATCGGCGCCGCCCAACTCCTCGAACGAGACATCCTCGTGCGTGACGGTTTTAACCACGTTAGGGCCTGTCACGAACATGAAAGAGGTGTTGCGAGTCATGATCGTAAAATCGGTTATCGCCGGCGAGTAAACAGCTCCACCCGCACAGGGGCCCATGATAACAGAAATTTGCGGGATAACACCGGAGACGAGAGTATTGCGCAGAAAAATATCGGCATAACCGCCAAGCGAAACGACGCCTTCCTGGATACGCGCGCCACCCGAGTCGTTAAGGCCGATAACCGGCGCGCCCACTTTCAGCGCCATATCCATGATTTTGCAGATCTTCTCGGCAAAGGCCTCAGACAACGTGCCGCCGAACACGGTGAAATCCTGACTGAACACGAAAACCAGTCGGCCATCGATAGTACCGTAGCCGGTAATTACGCCATCACCCAGGTATTTCTCTTTCTCCAGCCCAAATCCCTGCGTTCGGTGGGTCATGAACATATCGAACTCCTCGAATGAGTTTTCATCCAGCAGAAGTTCAACTCTTTCGCGAGCTGTCAGTTTGCCTTTTTTATGCTGCTTTTCGATACGCTTTTCGCCTCCACCCAAACGGGCTTTGGCGCGCATCTGTTCAAGCATCTTAATTTTCGCCTCAAGGTCCATAGTCATCCCTTTAATATGCTGTCGTTATTAGTGTTATATATCTATTCTAAAGTGTCACATTAAGCCATATCAGGGTGATTTATGGCTTTAACTTTGCCTTTTTCATCAGTAGTAAACTTAGCGAACCGCATATCGCAATCATGATCGAATGCAATAGTCCAATCATCCTCTAAAAGCTTTCGAGTAAGCCAGCGTTTACGATCCATCGTGGTAATCGGATCGAGATCGACTGCACCGACATAGGGTATTTTGATATTGTATGAATTGGGCATGATATCACTTGGGTAGATAACCCTTTGCCCATCGCTGTCAATAATAATACCCTGCGTACCGGGTGTGTGACCACCCAATAATTTCAGGCTTAAACCCGGGAACAGCTCGGTATCGCCCTCTATAAGTTCCAGCTTGCCGGAGTCCTCGAACAACCTCAGTTTATCTGCATGATAAGTTGCGGCGGTGCGCTCGTTAGGATTGATAGCATCCTGCCATTCGATTTTCTGGGCGTACAGTTTAGCGTTGGGAAAGCGAAGCTCCGGGTTGCCATCACCGCCTTTCCTCAACGCGCCAAGAGCATGGTCAGCGTGGAGATGAGTGAATATCACACCGGTGATATCCTCCGGTGATATCCCATGCTTATCCAACTCGTTATCCCACTGGCTGGGCGCCTCTACCCCGAACATCATGTTTTGCTTTTCGGTCATGGTATCGCCGAAACCGGTATCGATTACCAGTAGCTCATTTCCCGCACGGATGATCAATGGGTTAATGTCCATAGTGATACGATTATAATCATCGGTTTGCGCCATTTTCTGCCAGATAACTTTCGGTACTACGCCAAACACCGAGGCTGCATCTATTTTGAATTTATTTTCAAATATCGATATAAGTTCAATATCGCCGAGTTTCATGCGATTCCTTTCGTTGCTCTGATTCGAATGTCATATTTCAGGTAATCACATCCCAAAATGAGATGATTAAAGAAACATAAAATCATAATATAAGAAAATATTAATGCTTATCGCAAGAGTAATCAAGCATTGTCATGAATGTTAACATGCATTATTTAGTTGACAAGAAAGTTCGATTAAGTTTATTTGTATCAGATAAACATCAAGAAATAAAGCATCATTCTATATTTTTTTATTAAAACTTTAATGATTCATTTAATAATCTGAAAGGGGGTAATATGCCAATCAACAGGTTGATTGAATTTCTCGATCAAAACAGTGTTAAGTACAAGCAACTGACTCACAGCCGAGCCTATACCGCCCAGGAGGCAGCCGCCACCGCGCATATCCCGGGCAAGGAGATGGCAAAGACGGTGATAGTCAAACTTGATGGCAGGATGTTCATGGCGGTGCTGCCTGCCTCGTTTAATATCGATTTCGAGCAGCTAAAGCATGTAATTGGCGTCGAGAAAGCCGAGCTGGCCACCGAGCAGGAATTCAAAGACCTCTTCCCCGACTGTGATATCGGCGCTATGCCACCATTCGGCAATCTATATGGCATGGGAGTGTTAGTTGCAGAAAAGCTTACGGAGGATGAGGAGATTACTTTCAACGCTTGCAACCATACGGATATGATACGTATGACCTACCGCGATTATGAACGATTGGTAGGACCAAAAGTGTTGAAATTCTCCTATACTTATGACTAATAAATAAAAAATATCAATGGAAAGGGGGCGATAGTATGAAAACTCTGTTGATGTTTACCGGTACCGGCCCGATCCTGCTGATTACCACTTTCGAATCGGTGACTGATCCGGCGTTCGTGAGGAAGCTGCATAATAAGGGTGTGGAAAAATTCATTGCTTACGATCTGCCGATCAAGCAGGTCAGGGAGAAATACGGGGCGCATTTCACGGCGGTTCTCAATGATGTCAAGCAATCCGATGATCTTCGTGTTCTCGATTACAACGGACATAATGTATTTTACAATTTCTCGTTCAAGGATATGGGACGACCGATATACTACGAACCGGTGGAGATATCATCCGAATATACGAATCGACTGAGCGTTTAATTTCGGGGAACAATTTCTTATATAGTCGATTAAATACTTATCCGGCGCGGGATAAGTTGTGCTTATCATTAAAATATTAAAGTTCTCAGGTCTGGCACTGGTCATGTTGATACTGGTGTTCGTCGTTTACTCTTTTGCTGTCGTATTTCATGCACACTACCAGACAGGAAAAATAATAAGTGACCTGAGTTCGGGGGATGCTCTGGAACTCAGTGTGGATGATTTGTCATCCGACCAATTTCATATCCTTCTCACCGTTGAGGATCCTAACTTTTATGGTCATTCGGGTTACGACCTTAAAACACCGGGGGCGGGCTGGACGACGATAACCCAGGCGCTGGTTAAAAAGTATTACTTTAAGAGTTTCAAACCCGGTTTCGCCAAAATCAGACAAACTTTAATAGCCGCATTCGTATTACATCCACTCGTTTCCAAACGAAACCAGTTGAGGTTATTCATCAATAAGATGTATTTAGGGAGTGTTAACGGCATTCAGGTAATCGGGTTTGCCGATGCCGCTCGAATATATTATGACAAAGAGTATTCCGAGCTTACGCGGGATGAGTATATATCGATCGTGGCAATGCTCATCGCGCCGAAAACGGTAAATATTGTCGGCGCTCCTGAGGCAAATAAAGAACGAGTGAGGCGAATAAAGAATCTGGTTGATAAAGGCAAGCGGCCATCATCATGGCTGGATGTTTGGTTGGAGGGATGTAAGTAATTATGCGGTATTATTTGCTATAAATGGATGTATAGTTAATCATGATTGGTCAGTCAGGTTTTTTATTATGTAGCTGATTCATCCAGTTTGATATCCGGGTATAGCTCACGAGCGCAATCGGGGCAGATACCATGACTGAACTCGGCATCGGAGTGGTCTTTTATGTACATCTCCACCTGCTGCCAGTAACCGCCGTCATCACGGACTTTCTTGCATGATGCGCAAATCGGTATAATGCCTTTAAGCTTTTTGATCTCCGCCATCGCATCGATTAAATCAATATTGGCGTCGATAAGTACCTTTTGAGATTTACGAAGTTCTTTAGCGCGTCGATAAGAGAACACTGCAAAACTGAGAGCCCAAAAAAGCATTACTGCTAAGAATTCATCTAGTTCCCAATCCTCATGATGATGGGTGAACTCGGTTATCATCTCCATTAAATCATAGTGGCGAGCAATAAATATTACTACTAATGTCAAAATAGCGATGATCAAGAAATCGTGAAGATAGCGCGAGATATTATGTTCATATTTGAATTTATCGTGTTTCTCTTCATGCATTAAACCTTTAAATACCTGTTTAATTAAATTCTGTTCATCATCAGAGTTATTTGTACCATTAGTCATGTTTTCCCCCGAGACTTATTATTTACTTAACGTATTCCTATATCGTCACAACGTATTATATTTTGATTATAATTCTTTCCACTATTTCATTATGAAAAGTGATCACTAGTGTCCGGTGTTTTTCGTTAAATTTTAAATTTCTCCTTGGAATTGTTAATGAAAAATATTTTCCGATATAATTATTTTATTCAGCGTATCATTCATCCTGACATATCCTGCCGATGTTAGGCTTGGTTTTCTGGTTTCCAAGCGCTGCTTGGAAACCTTCTTGAATCATGTAGAATGCGCATTCTGCCGGCAAACAAGCCACGTTGCGAAGCAGCGCTTCGCAACGAGATGAAAAGACCGGACAGTAGTGAAAAGTGATATATAAATAGTAATTGTAAATTACATGGAAATGTTTCAAATATTATACAGGCGTGTTCAGTTAAACACACCGTAGTGGATAGCTGAAATTGTAACTCGTTATTTATCAACACAAATAATGATGGCATGGGGATTGCTTTATAAATAAGAAGTATGGATAGTATAATAAGGAGGACACAATTGGCAAAACGAATGATTTTGTTTATCGCGATTATGATATTTATGATTGCCGTCGTGCCGGTAATCGCGCAATTATCTTAGCTATCGAATTATAGTCGGGTATACGGTTACCTGTGTGCTTTTACTTCGTGGGCGGAAAATACCCTCATCGGCACCATGAAAAAGCATTTCTACAATTAAGCGTCATACGAGGATGTTCGCCAGCCACCATATTTTGCTAATTTAGAAGAAAGTACATCCCCTCCAATATATCGAAACGGAGTTTCTCAAATACAGGCATTACCAAATATAGTTTGGTAACGAGAAGGAAGAACAATTACCTATATAAATATCAAACCGGAGTTTGGAGTTTAAAGATTATTTTTAACAATTTTTAATAGTATATACTCTACCCTACATAATAATACTGTGGCTGGCAGACGTCCTCGTCTGCTGCTTAAGAGTAGCAGACCTTGGACATAGGCAGATGAAAACATCGGCCTCCCACATAAAGACGCTCGTCAAAACCACATGGGTTTTGATCTACATTATGTACCCTGTCCGGGTTCTTAATGTAATTTATATCAGTTGCTCTAAAATCCTACAGTGCTTTCCAGGCTTCTATGGCCATCTCGGCGGCTTTCTCAACCGGTACTTTTTCCATCTTCATATCGTGACGGGTTAGCACCTCGATAACTCCCTCTTTAAGGCCGCGATCGCCAATTGCAATACGAACCGGCATACCGATCAGATCGGAATCGTTGAATTTCACTCCGGGGCGCTCATCACGGTCATCGATGAGTATCGAGAATCCCTCGGCCTCGAGCTTGCCGGTCAAATCCTCTACGATATCACGTTGTTTCTCACTGTTCCATGACAGCGGCACTATATGGAAATCATAAGGCGCAATAGTTTTCGGCCAGACTATACCTTTCTCATCATGATAAGCCTCGACAGCCGCCTGCGCAGTGCGGGTTATGCCGATACCGTAGGAACCCATGACAAACGGTTTCTCCTCGCCTTTTTCATCGGTAAATAAAGCCCCCAGCGATTCTGAATACTTGGTGCCCAGCATAAACAGGTTGCCCACCTCGATACCCGAGAACGCCTCGAGATATCCTTTAGCGCAGCGCGGGCAAATCTCCCCCGCCTCTGCGTTTCTGATCTCAACCCAATCATCGACACTGAAATTATCGAGATTGACATTGATGATATGGGTATCATCCTTGTTGGCGCCAACCACGAAATTGAACATGCTCCTGATCTCATGATCGGCAACGATCCGAGCACCGGTTAACCCAACCGGCCCGGAGAATCCAACATTAGCCCCGGTAAGCTTTATGATAGTCTCGGGCTCGGCCATCTCCAATTCCAGGCATCTGAGATGGTTTTTGAGCTTGACCTCGTTGATTTCGCGGTCGCCGCGGATTAAGGCGGCAACGGGTTCGCCATCGGCCATATAAATAATGGTTTTCACTAACTTCTCGGCGGGTTTGCGAAGGTATTCGGTTACCTCCTCGATGCTACGCATATCAGGCGTAATCATCATCTCCATCTGCTTTTTCTCCTCTTCGCGAGGTTTCTCATCCATGCGGGGAACAGACTGGGCTTTCTCGACATTGGCGGTGTAATCGCAACTATTGCAGGAGAGGATTACCTCCTCGCCGCCGGCGGTTGTCACCGGCACCATGAACTCATGCGCCGCGAATCCACCCATTACACCGACATCGGACTCGACCATCTTAACCTCCAGTCCGCAGCGTTTGAAAGCTTTGAAATACGCCTCGGCCATTTTTCTATAGGCAACTTTCAAACCCTCCTCATCGACATCAAAGGAATAAGCGTCTTTCATGATGAACTCCCGTCCACGCATAAGGCCGAAACGGGGGCGGATCTCATCCCTGAACTTGACCTGTATCTGATAGAGGTTCAGAGGCACCTGGCGGTAGCTTCGTAGCTCACCAGCCGCCATCGTGGTCACTACCTCCTCGTGGGTAGCTCCCAGCACCATCATGCGCTCGTGACGGTCTTTCAGACGCATCTGCTCTTTGCCGGCTGTTTCATAGCGGCCTGTTTTCTGCCATATCTCGGCGGGATGAAGTACCGGCATGGTGATCTCTACCGCCCCGGAGGCGTCCATTTCCTCGCGCACGATTTGCGAGACTTTGTGGATGGTTCGCTGCATCAAGGGGAGATAATTGTACACGCCGGAGGTTAGTTTGCGAATATATCCGCCGCGAGTTAAAAGCTTATGCGATACCAATTCGGCATCGGCCGGGTCATCGCGCAGGGTCGGGATGAAGGTCTTAGTCCAGAACATCTATTTAAGGCTCCTGTCTATTTGCAAGTTAAACACCGACTGGTTGGTCGGCGAGTGGTTATCATCACTAAATTTGCCTGATTTATGTATTATCGTCAGAAAATATATTATTGCCATCGCTTTGAGAGTAGGTCAAAATCCCTGTGGTTCTGACGATCTTTCGAACATTTTGGAGATTCCTGACCGCCACGACCTCTCCCCGGGCGTTTGGCAATACGCCCTTACGGCGATCCCATAATTTGCTTTTTCTGCTCCTCATGTAAAAATACCCCCGGGCCGACTCGAACGGCCGCACACGGCTCCGGAGGCCGATGCTCTATCCACTGAGCTACGGGGGCATTCGCAATATTTTCCAACAGGTTCAATATTATCGATATAATAGTGATAAGTCAAGCGGAAGATAGAAAGAGGATTTCAATTGACATTAAGTGTAATTAGGCTATATTATCATGGATATAACGAGTGTCTATCTGATAGTTAAGGTAATTAATCAAATCAATAATTGGAGATTACATGCGTCCCCGAATTAAAGTAATTATTTATGGTATTATTTTAGTTTATTTTATAATTTCATTTCCTTCTGCTGTATTAGCTCAAAGTTATGAAATAGATTATGTAGGTTCAACACTATGGAGTGGTGCAACTGATGTGGTGGCTGCCGATAATTATGCCTATTGCTTATTTTATAATGGATTGGTGATATTGGATATTAGTGATAATACTGCTCCCAGTTTTATTAGTGATTATTATATTTCCGGTTTCCCGAATCAAATAGTATTAGATGGCGATCATGTTTATGTCGTCGATAGCGGTTGTGGATTAGAGATTATAAATATAGCGGATCCTGAAAATCCTTATCAGGTAGGTATTTTTAACACGGAATATCCAATAAAAACTGCGTTCGTTTATAATAATTATGCTTATTTAGCTGATTATTGCAGAAGTATGTTTATAGTTGATGTTACTAACCCTTCTAATCCAATTCTAACAGGTAGTATAGAAAGCCCAAACAGCAATCTGGATATATTTGTTAGAGGTAATTATGTATATTTAGCTGATGGCGATATTGGTTTACAGATTTTCAATATCTCTAATCCATCCAATCCCAATTTAATAGGAAGTTTTGAAATCTCCACGCCTGTTTTGGGAATTTATGTATCGGGAAATTATGCTTATCTTGCTTGTAGGCAAGATGGCTTTCAAATTATTAATATCTCGAATCCTACTAATCCTATTTTTATAGATAGCGTTGATTTACCAGGGAACACTTGCGATGTTGTTATTTCCGGCAACTATGCTTTCGTTATTGACTATGCTTATAACAACTCTAATTTGGAAATCATTGATATTTCCGATCCGAATAATTCATATATAGCAGGAAGCTTTCCGATTCAATATGGAGAAAGTGTTTTTATCTCCGATGAAATAGCATATTTAGCGGATATGGATATAGGTTTGGATTTAATTAATATCGATGATCCAACCAACCCGACGCTATCAGGGAATTATACTACTCCCGAAACAATTATTAATTGTATAATCAGTAATGATATTGCTTATCTGATTGATAGCTATAATTGTTTGAGCTTGGTAGATGTAAGTAATCCTTCTAATCCCAATCAAGTTGGTTTATACAGGGCTTCAACCATTATACAAAACGCATATAAACAAGATAATTATGTTTATTTGACTGCTGGAATGGAATTGTCTATACTAAATATCATCGATTCATCTAATCCAACATTAATTGGAAACTATCAGATGACTGGATATTTAGGAGATGTTGTTGTTATCGATGAATACGCTTATGTCTCCGAATATCAAAACGGTTTAAACGTAATAAACATTAGCGATCCCGCAAATCCAATACCAGTGGGTATCTGCCCCGTAGAAGGATCTATTGGAGACATTTATATTTCAGGGAATTTTGCTTACATTATTAATTCAATCGAATTAGAATTGCAAATAATCAATATAGTTGATCCAGTAAATCCATTCATTGTTGGTCAATGCAGTCTTGAACCTGTAGCATTGGATATATGTGTCTCCGGCGAATATGCTTATATAGCCAGCGATTCAAGAGGGGTACGGATTGTTGATATCAGTGATCCTTCCGATCCATTTACAGTTGGTTTCTGTAGAACAACAGATTGGGCTTTTGGCGTAAATGTTGTCGATGATTACGTTTATGTAGCGGATTACTGTGATGGAGTCGAGGTATTCGATGTGACTGATCCACTTTCTCCCGTTATGGTTGGGAGTTATGATACACCCGGTTTAGCTTATAATACTGATATACATGATGATTTCATTTATGTAGCTGATTGCTATTCGTTTATAATTCTACGGATGGATCAAACAGAAATAACTGAAAAATCATTATTCCCGATGGAGACTTCCCTCCCCCAGAACTACCCCAACCCGTTCAACGCCCAAACCGTAATCAACTACTCTCTCCCCCAATCCGGGCAGGTGGCAATCGATATCTACGATATACTCGGTCGTAAAGTCTCCACACTGGCTGAGGGCTATCAAACCGCCGGTGAGAGATCGGTTGTCTGGGATGCCGATGGTTTTGCCTCGGGGGTGTATTTCTATCGGTTGACATCGGGCGATACGCAGTTATCAGGCGAGATGACGCTGTTAAAATAGCCGGAGTATCCCCACCATCAAACTATCTACACAAATCAGACAGATTGCCTCGTTGTCTTTGGCGTCTCTAAATGACACGTATGTCCATTATTGTTTAGAATTATTTATAACTATTTTACGGATTTTTCGCAAAAACTGTTAATTCCTGTGCTTTTGCGAGGCAGTCATGTTACTTTCGTGATTGGTGCGAGTCTCCCCTACTCCCCAGAGTCAACATCTTTGATGGGGGCTTGCGCCAATCACTCTTTTTTATCCGAAATAAAGGGATTTATCACCTCATCTATTGGAAACACCCCATAGTTTTCATGAAAAACACTATAATATGATACAATAACAGACATTCATATCTCATTATATCCTACTATATATCATACGGTTACACATGATGTTTAACTGTTGCTACAGGTTTGACACGCTTGGCATTCCCCTTGCATTTAATTCTGCCAGTATTTGCGGCAAAAAAGAATCTTTCATAATTAAGGAGGGGAAACCAAGTGAGAAAAGTCCAATTTAAACTCGGGCTAGTATTAGTTCTGGCCGCTATGTTTATTTTTAGCGGTTGTTCTATTCAGGAGCCCCAGGCGCCAACCTGGGAAACATCCTGGGATTTACCATTAACCAACAAGACTTATGATATCCAGGACCTGGTAGACCAGATGGATACCGAGGATATCATCTTTGATAGTCTCGGCAATCCGGCGTTCTCTATCACACAGGATGTTGATACAGTATCGGTTGAGGATAATCTCAGCGCCGATGGTATCAATCAGACCTACGAGGATTCGCTGGATATAGTGGATATCGATTCGCCGACAATCGATCCGGAGACATTCAGTATGGCCGATCTAGGTGTACCGAATGTGGCTAATTTCGTACCGGTCGATACCTCGTTTAACCGTTCCAGGGCAATGAGCAATATCGATAATTTCGACTGGGCTGAAATCCATGAAGGAGTAATAGAGGTTCAAGTCGCTAACGATATCGGCGCCGATATCGATTCGCTGGTTGTATGGATATATAATTCATCCGATCTTGGCACACCGTTAAGCGCTGCAATTTTCGAAAATGGTATTGCCGACAATCAAACCTTGAGCCGTCAACTCGATCTGGCCGGTGAACGTGTGGAAAATTCATTAACTCTTCGCACTTACGGTACGGTTCTGGCTCAGGAGATAAGCTTGCCTTCGAATGATCTGGTTATTTCGACATCATTCCCCGGCGGCATATCCGTATCGAGCGCATTAGCCGAGATTCCCGCATTCACTAAGAATCTCGATCAAATAATAGATATGGCTGATGAGTCGATCATATATGAATCGGTGATCGATCAGGGTACGATGACTATACAGATAGTCAACGGCTCGAGTCTGCCAATGAATCTCGATATGTTATTTCCGAATTTCGAGTTGAATAGTACGGCACTTTCGCTTTCGGAAGCCATTGCCGGAAATTCGACTGTCTATAGAAATATCAACCTTAATGGCTACAACCTTACGCCTGATGGCGCTACCTCACCCCAGACAGTAACTATTGGAGTTACCGCTGATATCGAGGATAGTTCACCATTAAAATACCAGGTTAACGCCACCGACTCGCTGAAAGTCATCGCGGATGTTTCAGATATTACATTCGAGTCCATAACCGGACAGATCGAGCCTACCGAGATCACCATTGATCCGATGAGCGAGGATGTCGATGTCCCCGACGGTTTCGAGGATGCCACATTAACTCACGCCCAAATGCGTATGACCCTGTATAACAACTCCACCTCCGATGTGTTCGTGGATATGCTTCTGGCAAACCAGGATGGTACCAGAAACGTAGTCGTACAGGATACCGTGCATGGTAAGGGCCTCTCATTGAGCCAACCTGAGGAGACCGAGATTATAATATCCTCGCTTGCCTTAAGCTCGTTCTTAAGCCCGACTCCAGAGCAGATCAATATTACCGGTATAGCAATCATGAATCCTGCCAACGCGGATTCGGTCTATATCCATAAGGATGATTTCTTCTTCGGGACGGTAGAGATTTACTCGCCGCTGGCATTTTCATTGGCTGATACTTCGACTCTCGATCTGGAGATAACCGATGCCGAGGGCGCCGGTGATGATTCTCCTGATTTCGATGAGACATTCAATTACGGCACCGTGCGCGCCCAATTGACAAGCCATCTACCGGTGGGCATGAAAGTGGCTCTTTATATGGGTTACTATGATGACGACAGGATTTACACCGATCCTCGTTCGCTGATTATCGGTCCGTTTATTCTGGAAAGCGCTACCACTGATACCGATGGTTATGCGATCGAAGAGATTATATCGGTATTCAGCGATTCGCTTACCTCCGAGGAAATCTCGGTGTTCGAGAGCGAGGAATTTTTCATAGCGCCAAAGGTGCAGCTTCTGCCGACAACAGGCAGCTATATAAGCGGCGGCGATTATTTCACGATATCGGCTACCGCCAGGCTTTCAGTCAATGCCGGAGAACATCTCTGGGAAGATAATAATGGAAATTAAGGAGGGGAAATAAATGAGAAATTCAACTTTTAAAATAACGATAGCGGTACTGAGTGTCATACTGCTCAGTTCCGGCCCGATATTCGCCTGGGGTCAGTCGCACCCGCGTGCGATGGCTATGGGCGGCGCCTACACGGCGCTGGGCACCGGGCTTGAGGCGACAGCCTACAACCCGGCTAATCTCGGCCTTTCCAACAACCGCTCTTTCTCGCTGGATATCGTGGGAGTCGGTTTGAGCCTGAAGAATAACAGTTTCTCGCTGGCGGATTACAATACGTACAACGGCCAGTTTCTGGATAACGGCGACAAGAAAGCGATTCTGGATAAAATTCCGAACGAGGGCTTGCAGCTTGATTTCATTACCGAGGCAAATGTTCTTAGTTTCTCGGTCAACAGAGTGGCTATGTCTTTCAGAACCCTGGGCGCCTCGAAACTCAGCCTCGACAAAGATCCGTTCGAGTTGTTTCTCTACGGCAACGCCGTCAAATCTGAGGTTGATTTGAGTGAAACCGAGGGCGAAGCTTACGGTATAGGCGATGCCGCCCTGTCGTATGGTCATCCTCTTAAAAAGTGGGATGGCGGTGAACTGGCTGTAGGCGCGACCGCTCACTTTTTCTATGGCGCGGCCTATCAGAAAATTATCAACGCCGAGGGTGGTGTTAATACTACCGATGACGGTTTCACCGGTGACGGTACCATGACGATTCGCCAGTGTATTGGCGGCCAGGGTTATGGTATGGACATTGGCATGGCCATGATATTCGAGAACAGTTGGGTTTTCTCGGCCAGTTATCAGAACCTGTATTCGAAGATAAACTGGAACGGTCAACCCGAAGAAACAGTATTCACGTTCGAATTTACCGAGCCCATCAATTTCGATAATATCGCCGATGACGATTCCGATTCACTGGTCGAGTCAAGCGATACCACCTACGATACCGAGGCGTTTTCGACCACTGTCTCCCCCGTTCTTAAACTGGGTCTTTCCAGAGCCTATAATAAACTTACCTGGGCAATCGATTGGGAACAGGGCGTTAGAAGCAGCGCTTCACAGTCGGTTAATCCCCGAATAAGCGCCGGTCTGGAATATAAACCGGTAGGTTTCCTGCCGCTCAGGTTGGGTAGTTCTTTCGGTGGCGACCGGGGAACGATTTTAGCCACCGGTTTCGGTATATATATGGGCCCCTATCAAATCGATTTCGCGATAGCTAATAACGGCTCGTTCAATCCCGGCGCGACGAAAGGCATAGATTTCGGTTTCGCTATGGGACTCAGGTTTTAATTAACGAGTGATGAGTAAAACGCTAACGTCTCTGAAAAGGATAACGGCAATGATAGAGATCAAAAGAAAGAAAGTCAAACTGAGCATCCTGACAGCGTTGCTGATTGCGGTTTCGCTGCCGGTTATTGCTTCCTCGGCGCCGCCATACATGGGTGAGGCCCTTGGTAAAATCGCAAGCGACAGATTTGCCGATTCCTACTACCTTAACCACAGGCAGGAACTCCTTTCCAGGGGCGTTGGCACTGCCGGAAATTCTCCCCATTCCCAGGCCGGGCTGAACCGCTCGAATAATAGCTTGGCCAAATCGGTGGCATCGGGCAATATAAATGTCCTGACTATACTGATTAATTTCTCCGATAAAAAGGCCTCGGTACCTGACCTATTTTTCGATACGCTCATGTATGTCGATCAAACCGGAACGGTTAATAATTATTATAAGGAGGTTTCGTACAACACACTGAATCTCACTACCGTAATATTACCCTCCGACATCGGTTGGAAACAACCGTCCCAGACATACGCCTATTACTGCAATAGCCAGAACGGCCTAGGATCATATCCTCAGAACGCCCAGAAACTGGTTGAGGACGCCGTTGACCTGGTCAATCCTTATGTGGACTTCTCTGATTTCGATAATGACTCGGATGGTTTCGTGGATGGCCTGGTTGTGGTTCATGCCGGACCGGGCGCGGAATACACCGGCAGCAATAATGATATCTGGTCGCACAAATGGGCAATCTCGCCCCGGTATGTGGATGGCGTATACGCATACACATATTCGATGCAGCCGGAATATTGGGTATCGGCCGGTGATATGACATGCGGTGTTTATTGCCACGAGCTGGGGCACGTATTAGGTTTACCCGACTTATACGATACGGACTACTCCTCCGAGGGCGTAGGCAAATGGAGTATCATGGCGGGCGGAAGTTGGAACGGCTATCTCGGTAGCAGCCCGGCGCATTTCGATGCCTGGTGCAAAATACAGTTAGGATTCGTTACGCCGACCGTACTGAGTTCCAATCAAACAGGATTGTCTATTCCTAACTCGGAAAATAACAGTACGATATATAAGATTTGGACAAACGGTCTTCCCGGTAATGAATATTTTCTGGTTGAAAACCGTCAAAAGACAGGTTACGATTCATATATTCCGGGAAGCGGTTTGATGGTTTATCATATTGATGATAACCGCAGTGATAATGATGACGAGTGGTGGCCCGGCTCGGGTAGCTCGCACTATTTAGTGGCCGTTGAACCGGCTGATCAGCTCTGGGAGTTGGAGCATGGGATAGATCAGGGCGATTCAGGTGATCCCTTCCCCGGTTCAACCGATAATAGAACGTTTAACGATATCAGTACGCCGAATTCGAATAGCTACGCCGGCGATCCTACTAACGTATCGATAACTAATATCAGTAATTCATTAAGCACTATGACTGCCGATATTGCAATCGGTAGTCCGCAGTATATCGATGATGACAAATACCTGATTCCTGAAAAAGCGGAATTATATAATAATTATCCTAATCCATTTAATGCCCAGACCACGATTAGTTTCCTGCTATATGCAGACTCCGATGTGGAAGTTGATATCTATGACATTAACGGCAGACTGGTTGAAAATCTGTGTAACAGCAGATTGAGCGCCGGATATCATAATATAGACTGGGATGGAGTGGATACAAGAGTCGGTGATGTTAGCACAGGAGTGTATTTCTACCGGGTTAAATTCGACGAACATAGCATTATTAGTAAGATGTTGTACCTTAAATAGATAGAGACAGGAGGGATATAATGTCAAATGTGGACAGCAAAACAATGAAAAGCCAGACCAACTTCTCGAGAGATCCTAATATCGTACTTGAGGAGAGAATATCAAGGTTTAAAAAGGCGTTCGAAAGCCAATATCGTAACCAAAAGAGTAGCGAGAGGCGATAATACTGAAAATGAAAAAGATTAGAAAACTTCTCTTGACAGTATGGCCACTTATACTTATATTATCGCCATTGGGGTGGGATATTACTCATCCTCGGAATAACTCGGGACTGCTGAACCTATTGAGGTGTAGTAAAATTTAGTCAGGGGTAGAGAAACGAAAATTACGACAAGTCAAAAATAAAGAACATTCTTGAAAATTGCTGTGAGCCGGGAGAGTGATCGGTCCTCTACCCCCTCCAGAGGATCATGTCATTTTGGTCTCACAGCTTCTTAAGCCCTTGCATGATGCAAGGGCTTTTTTAATCTATAGGTCATGATACTAGTGGTTAATCTTTAGAGATGAAGCTTACTTTGTAAATTACCCAGACAGGAGTTTTCCTGCCGTTAACCTCAAAAGGCTCGAACTGGTTTTTATAGGCCGCCTCGAGCGCAGCCTCATCGAAATCACTATCACTGCCCGACTTTTTATGCACGGTCGCTCGTTGTACTTTCCCCGAGGCATCAACGAAAGCCTTTATCCAGACATCACCGCCGCGTTTGAAACGATATGCGATAGGCGGATAATCCGGGGCGACTGCTTTTATCATCCTGGGCATTTTCTCGACCGTGATTATGTACTCGGGAGGTGTCGCCTCTGCAAGTTCCGATTCGACATGTGGGATTACCGAATCGCCGGTGCCCATGCCTCTTTCGACATCCTGGATACTTGCCCTGGTTATGGAAAGGTCTTTATCCTCGAGTCCGTCCTCGGTAAGATAAGCGGCATCGATACGAACCTCCGAGCTATCGTCAATGACGTTAACCTCGGGTTCGGAGAGAAGCGAATATTGCACGAACTGAAGCCCCCCCTTTTCGCCCGGTACAAAAGAAAGCTCGTATCGTTTTTGTTTGAGATCGCTTATCGGCAGGCTTGAATTATTCATCAACCGATTTTCGGCTTTCTTCATCATTGGCGCTATATCAGGCTCGTTAGTGATATTCGAGACCGCCAGCATCAACATAGCCACCGTGCCGGCAGCGACCGTAAGCGAGGCGAACAATTGCTTGAAACCGAGGTTGTAACGAGGCCTAAACGAGCTATTCGATACGGCCTGACTGTCTTTTTCTGAGGATTCGATTTTGTCCCAAACATTATTTTCGAAATTTTGCCAGTAGCTCTCATCTCCGGCAATTTCGGCTTTGCCCGAAAGCAAGAACATTTTCAGGAAATCCTCGTAGACACCGGCACATTCAGGGCATTTATTCAGATGAGCCATCATGTCATCAGGGAGATTATCCTTTGATGAGTAATTATTAGGTTGGCTCCAGATTTTATTTTCGAATTCCCGGCAGTCCATTACGGTTTTATCCCCATTATCTTAAAGATTTTTTCAAGTTCCTTTTTAGCCCTGTGAAGGCGCGACATCACTGTACCCGGACTTATATCGAGCGCTCTGGCAATTTCATCGTAGCTGAGATCCCGGTTAAACCTGAGTATTATTACCTCTCGTTTATCAGGATCTAATTTCTGCAATGCCCGAGTGAACAACTCGGTATCGGGTTTGACTTTGGCTTTTGCGCTACCCAGTTCGGTTAATTTCTCCTGCTGAAAACGGTCTTTGAAATCGGCAAACCGGCCTCGCTTGCGTAATTTATCGCGGCAGATATTTGTCAGGATACGATAAAACCAGGGCTCGAATTCCTTACTCAGATCGAATCGTTGACGGTTGAGATAGATTTTAACGAAACAATCCTGAGCAGCATCCTCCGCCTCCTCGATATCCCCTAGATAACGATAAGCAAAATTCAGCGCTTTGTTGCGATATTTTTTCATTAATTCCGAAAATGCCCTCCGGTTTCCGGTTACATAATCCGCAATTAATTTCTTTTCGTCCGATACCCCTTCCGGGGCTTTCGTATTTAAGTCGTTTTCTTCCAAAATAATACGTCTCAATATTTTTACTATTCCAATTATTTTATTTATCTGGAATATATAAATCAAGCGAAATATCTACGAAAGGTATAATAAATGAATGGATATGGGATATTACTCTATTTCTATGAATATATGGACTGGCTATACAACCATTCCAGCAGCTTCGCAACGAGATGGAAGGGCCGGACAGTAGCGTTTATTTATCCAAAATTACTACATTTGAATATTATGGACAAGCAGGGAATCGTCGAAATCATCAAGCGGAAATATATACGGACTTCCATGCCTGTTAAAATATAGAGAAATGTGAAAGAGATTATTTGCCTTAGTTAATCTCCAAAAGCTCAATCTCGAAAGATAAGGCTTTTCCGGCTAACGGATGATTGGCATCCAGAGTAATTTTATCATCAGTTACATTCGAAATCGTTACCGGGATGACTTTACCATCCGACTGATTGATTTGAAGCTGTTGGCCGACTTGCGGTTCGATATCGGCGGGGATTTCGCTTTTATTGATTTCAAGAATCAGGTCCTCGCGAACTTTGCCATAGGCATCCTCAGGCTCGATTTTCACTGTCTTGGTATCGCCGATAGCCATACCGACCAGACCGGTCTCGAATCCGGGTATAACCTGACCGGCGCCAATGGTAAACTCGAACGGATCGCGATCGCGGGAGCTGTCAAAAACCGTGCCGTCATCAAGGGTGCCTGTATAATGTACTTTTACTTTATCGTTCTGTTTCGCCTGACTCATCCTGTCCTCCTGAAAATTTCATTGCTCCACGCCAAGCCAATTCTTATGATGTCCGCATGGAATGAGTCTGGGATTTCATACCAAACGAAGGTGGTGCTGATTGCCTCAGCCATTATTGAGCAAAAAATAATGGGTACCTTTTGAGTACCCGATTGCTTATTTCCTAACATAGTATCGGTTAGAAAATGCATTGTCAATCATTAATTTCTAATCACAACTTACGGATACAGTATAATGTTTCGGCATATTACGATTGATCAATAATCTTCGTATTCGAACCACTCCAGGATATCCGGCGAGTCTTTCGAGGGCCTTACTATAGGATAATCGCCGTCCGGCCCCTCTACCACTATCAATGTATCATCAAAAGATTTAACCGGTTGGTATACGGTATTATCCGGGCCAAACTCCGAGACAAGATTGAACCTGGCATTGTCAATGTCGAGTTCTTTGCGTAGCGTCTCGAAATTATCGGAAACCATTCGCGCAGCGAAATCCATGTTGTCGTATCCAAGCCGGATGGTCTCATCGTACAAAGTACCGCGATCGTTGGTTTTTACCCTGCCCGCCCGGCAGTCGGCGTAAATTTCATTATCGTTTGTGTTGATAGTGAACTCGAATGAGTGTTCGTTGGTGTAAATAGCGATTGAGTTGACAACGCCTTCATCGTTTTGCCTGAAAGTGGTACCGAGACGCCATTGATGCAGCGCTGTGCCAATATGTTGGCTATCGGCCTTTATCGGCATATAAGGTATGCTTAAATTTAGTGGCTCGATCAGCTCCAGAGTTTGCCAGTTGCCCGAGGGAAATTGAAGCCTGAGCTGTTTATGCAATTTCGCCAATTCGCCTACGGTTTCGCCTTTGCTGGTGATAATTATCTTCTCAGGATATTCCTTTAACTCACATGAATGCTCGCTCAAGATAATAGTATTGGATCGGTCATTATCATAAATAATTTCGCCGCCATTCATGAGATCTTTTGCCACTATAAACATCTGTGCGTTATATGTGTCATATCTGGCGGTGGCGACTGTTTCGAGATATATCTGCTTATCATCGCTGTTTACTTTTCTGATGGAGCAATCTATTATATAGTTATCTCGTTCGAATAAAATCTCATATTTACCGGTCTTGACCATCTGACAATGCTCGTTTGCCCATACACCGTAGAAATCCTCCAGGCCAATACTGAAACGGGTGTCTTTGACAGAACAGCTTATTGCGAGAAATATGATAATTATAAGAATCTTCGATATTTTACTCATTTTAATCTCCTGAATTTATCCGGGACATTCATGCATTAGGGAGAAAAGTAATTAAAGGATCAGGTTTTGAATCAATCTAAATGAAATGCGCCGGAATTAGAGTATATTACAAATTATTAACCCGATTGGACCGAATCTATAACCCAGTTTAAATAAGCTGTCTCCACCTTTTCGGATTCCAGAGCTACTATCTCAGGGATATCATACGGATGGATTTCTTTAATCCTGGATTCGAGTTTTTCGTAGGCCGATTGCTTAGATTTCAATATCAACAATGATTCGTCGTCCCGATCAAGTTTCCCCTGCCATGAATAGATTGACTTAACCGGTATTATATTGATACACGCGGCCAACCTTTCTTTTACGAGAGTCTCGGCTAACTCCTCGGCATTATCGATAGGGCAGGTTACGAGAACTACAAACAATTTATCATTCATGAGGAGTATTTTAGCAATGATTGATCGTAATTTCAATAAAAATGTCATTAGTGTCCGGTGTTTTTCAGTCAATTGCTCGATTCAAGCAGGAATCGTTGACAAAGATTATTTGTCAGCTTGTCAGGATATCGCTCCGCTTTCATCCTGACATATCCTGGTGAATCTTCCGGCCCGATGCCTCGGGATAGAAGGTACGACATCCTGAGGCGCTGTTTAGCTAAAGGCCGGAAAACAGTAAAAAATGTATAAATTGATAATCCCCAGAATAAAAAAACTCTTGACAGCTCCCGATGTCGTAAATAAGTTAATTACGTATAACACAATATAATAAGAGACTATTCAATAGCAGGAGGTGGAGCTATGTTAAATAGGAGTAACTTAACGGCGCTTACCCTGGTATTTTCATTATTATTATTCTCGATGGTGTTTGCCAATGATTACTTGATTTATGATCCATGCGGATCGCAATCGGCCGATGACCTATCATTGCTTCTCGAGGAACAGGATTATTCCGGAGAAATCACGGACGACATACAATCATATATCGAACAGCTAGACAATTACAATGTACTTTTTATATTCGCTGATAACTGGTGCGAGGGATTCGATTCCGAATTGGCGGCCCAGGTTGCTGATGATATTCTCGTATACTTGAATAATGGCGGCGCGATATACTGGCAGGGAGAGAACACGGCTTACTTTAATGATACCTACCGGGATGAGATATTCCAATTCGATATTGCCACCTGTGCCACCAACCCCTCCGAGCAGCTCTGGAGTTGCTCGAATAGCCCGTTCGATATCGAGGTATCGACGGAGGTAATATACGCGGAAATGATCGGTGGTGGAACCGGCCCGGCGTTCGAGAGTGAGGATTCATGCTGGTGCAAAGGGATATTTCGCGAGGAACCATTTAAAGCCATACTGACTACTTTCCCGATCTCGAGTATTACGGATGCGGGCGCCAACACAAAAGATGAGTTCGTGGCTCAGGTAATGAGCTGGCTAACTACGCAGGCAAACATCGAGGAGACCGAGATGCCGATACCGGAGAAATTGGCTACTGTCGCCTCTTATCCCAATCCATTCAACGCCCAAACACAGATAAGATATAGCTTAAGCTTAGCCTCCGATATCAAACTCGTGATTTACAACGTATTAGGCCAACCGGTGGAAACTTTGTACGATGGTTACAGCCAGGCGGGAGAATTCGATTTGGGCTGGAACGGCTCCGATTATACGACCGGTATATATTTCATTCGCCTTGAAAGCGATAAATTCACAGAGTGTGAAAAGCTTATACTGCTAAAATAAATTTCTCGTTTAGAAAGTCGGCGATCCCCACCCCCCCCAATCTTTATCGCCGACTTTCTGATTTGTTATTTAATTCCTCGGAGTAATAGAAATATTAGCACGATCAATCGGGTTATCGTATAGCATAGTGTTGTTCCTCGAGTCGGCTTGACCATCAGTCATTACGCGAAAGAATATCTAATATTATTTGCTAATTGCACAATCTTAATATAATCATGGGAACCAATAATACCCCGATCTTGTTGCTTTTTCATGATGTAAATAAAACGAGGAGGATTCATGAGGGTTACGTTAAGAGTTTCATTAATCGCAATCGCAATTCTGGCAATCACAATGAATTTCGCATCGGCACAAACTTCCGCAAAAAAGTTCGAGCCATCCGTAACGACTTTTTATTGGCTTCAATCAGGCTATCTCAATGATGAGACCGATGGCAGCGATCCGACTTTTCAGTTCAAACGCGCGCGTGTTGGTATTAAAGGCAAAGTATTGGATAATGTCGGTTACCACTTGATGATAGAGGGCATTCATAACGGTCTGGAGCCCCGGCTATACCAGGCCTGGATCGACTATTACCTTCACCCGCTTGCCAATGTTCGTATCGGTCAATTCAAGTATCCGTTCGGCCTGGAGGCTAAACCGGGATTCGTATTCTGGAAATTTATCGATCCCAGTTTCGTAACCGGCGGAATAGTCAATAACCTGGGCCGGATCAACACCGGTGATTCAAACGGTTTATTCCGTGATATAGGGGCGATGGTATCCGGCAAGCATAAAATCAACGAGGATTTCACGGCAGGCTATGAGGCGATGGTGTTTAACGGTAACGGTATTTGGAATACCGATAACAACAGCGCCAAAGATTTCGCTTTACGCGGTATTCTCGAGGCTCCGTATGGCACTCATTTAGGGCTGGCTTACTACATGGGACAGTTTTTCAATAACACCGATTCGACCGATTACGATGAAAGCGCAATCGGTTTGGAGTTCATGATGGAGTACGAGCTTGCCATGAGAATGCTTCGCGTGCAGGGCGAGTACATTATGGCTACTTATAAAACTTCAGGCGCGGATATTAAACCTGCCGGGTATTATGTTTACGGCACCTACTACGTACTGCCGGAGATGGTAGAGCTGGGAGTCAGGTACGCCTTTTTCGAGCCTAACAGCGATGCCGCAACGACGGTCGAGCGCACCAAAACTACACTGGGGGCTACGTACTACCTCGGCAAAAATCAGTTAATCAGGTTAAATTACGATATAATCGATGACGACGTAACCGACGCCGATAACCTGATGACTTTATTATTCCAGATTACTCTGTAGTATTTTTAAGCCTATTTACTGAATGAAACCGGTTCGGAATTTTCGTTCCGGTTTTTTTTATTGATCTTAAAAACCACCGGCCCTGTAGCCGGTGGTAGTTTATGATTCAAATCCCTTTCGAGCCATTACACCTTGAGTGTAGTAATGTTTCACTTCCGTCATCTCCGTAACGAGGTCGGCTTTATCAAGCCACTCCCGAGGGCAATATCGGCCGGTTAGGATTAGCTCGACATTGTCCGGCTTTTTATTCAGAAGCGGCAATAAATCCCCCGGTGTTAATAGCTTGAAATACGAGGCTACGCAGACTTCATCCAGAATGATAATATCGTAGCTTTTGCTAAGCATGGCCTCATGGGCAAAGGCTAAAGCCTGCTTTATCGTAGCTTTATCTTTTTCTGACGGTGGTTGTTTTTTTAATACGAAATCATCATCACCGTACTGTTTCAGGGTTATCAAATCCTCGTAACGCTTTAAGGCGGATATCTCATTATAGGGATAGTTCTTCATCAGCATTACGAAAAGTGTTTTAAGCCCATCTCCTGCCGCGCGTATAGCCTGGCCGATCGCAGCGGTGGTTTTGCCTTTACCGTTGCCGGTATATACCTGTATGTATCGCTTCTCGGACATATTATTTCTGCTTAAATCTCTCCAGCGTGCTCGTGCTTATCCAGTAGATATCATCACCACCGTTGCCGGGACTGTTTAACACGTTGACCACATCGCTATAGCTTTTCAGCACGCCATCAGCTAACTCGGGTGACATCCTGGAACTGGCGAAAAACAGGTACTTGCCATCCGGGGATAATGCCGGGCAGTAGTCCAGGCGTGTGGAGTTGAACGTATCGCCCATGTTCACCGCTTTTTGCCAATCGCCATCGTCATCTTTGAAACTGATATATAAATCGCCGCCTCCATGGTCGTCCTCCCTGCCGAACGAGGAAAAAATCAGGAAACTGCCATCAGGCGATATCATCGAGTTGAACTCGCCATGGGCGGAGTTGATTGCGTAGCTGAGACGTTTGGGCTTGTTGAATTTACCGCCGACCATTTTTGATTTGTATATTGCCTCTGATTTTTTATGTGGCGCGGTGAAATACATGACGTTATCGGTGGTGAGCGTGGGATAAAACTCGTTACCCGGAGTATTGATCGGCTTTCCGACATTGACAGGCTCTTTCCAGCCGGCATCACAGAGCTCGACATACCAGATATCATAATCTTTTGGCGGGTCGCCATCCTTCATGGGACGGTTCGAGGCGAAATATAACCGGCGGCCATCATGGGTGAAAAACGGTTCGAGATCGCTGTACTTGCCAGAGAACGGAGCGACTATCGGCTCTTGCCAGACGCTATCGATTTTATCCACCTGCATCAAAACTCCCGAACGAGTCGGCAGCCAGATCGAATAGAAGAATTTATCGCCGTTGGGATGAATGGCCATATCGCGGTTGCCGAGGCCATCACAGATAGCGCCGGGCGCGAATACTCGAGCTGTGATATCAGGCGGGATCTGGCCGTAATAATCGCCGGTGATCAGCGGTACTGGTTCCTCTTTTGGCCCGCAACATATGATTAATAACGAGATAATCATTATAATAAGTGATAAACGTAGTAGCATCTCGCTCTCCTTTATTGATGGAGTTTAGTTTTCAAAATTCTGCTATTAGCCGTTATTATTGCTTTTGCATCCTTTCGCTCCGAAGTACCAGCCTGCGATTAAATATATTACATTATCCGATCGGTTTTGTAAACGAACTTATCGTCGGGATATCAGTCAAACGAATTTAACTATTCTACATCCGTCAATTCATGATGCAGGTCGAGTGTTTAACCGAACATGGCCTCGTTTAAATCATCCTCAGTGAGTGCATGGCCGATCTCGATCGAGCGCTTGAGCAGATCGCGTAGCAGTCTGAACGAGTCGTTGGCGGCCTGTACCAGAGCCTCATCGGAGAGCTTCCCCCCATGTACCGCTTTCGATCTTTTACCGTAGAGATTTTTAACCTGCTTGAATTTCTCTATGCGCGCCTCTCCTCTCTGCGCGAGCAAAGAGGCAGAATAGAAAGATATCCGGTAAACAAGTTCGGTATGAAGCCCATATAGCGCCTCGATACCACTCCAGAGACGAGCTATCGCCGAACGTATATTCTTGGCATAACGCCAGTCGATCGAGGCCTCCAGCGCGAATCGGAAGGGATCGCTCTGGCGGACTATAGCGCTCAGGCTATCGAAATGGGTTTGCAGCCAGCTTATATCGTTTTCTGATATTTTATTGAGCGAACCTTTAGGTACCATTACATTAATATAGTAATCAACCAGTTGTCCGGTAAAATCCGGTAATTTCGGTGGATTATCATCCCCTTCCTTTCGATGCCCGGCAATAGTGTTCCAGCTATAGTTCGAGGATGCCAGCGGTACATGCGAGGAGTAATCCATCAGGTTAAGCGCGCAGGAAAGAAGAAACGCGTTGCTGATACCATCCGAGATAGGATTGACCTCGGCGGCCTCCAGCGATTCGATCTCGCATTTGCAGCCGGATGCAAACGGGGCGATAGCTGTCCAGCCTCGGAAACCGGCCTGACCTGCGCCGGCGAGATCGGAGACAGTCAGAGGCTGTAATAGCTTATTGAGCCTGACCGAGTCGTTAACGACTATCGAGGGGCATTCCAGCTCGAGGCCGTACACCAGGATGTGCTGTTTGATTGGTTTGATATATTTTGCTTTTTCCATGAGTGTAAAATAATTGAAAAGGTGGTTATAGGCAATAAAATTAGATCACTAGTGTCCGGTGTTTTTCGTTAAATTTTAAATTTCTCCTTGGAATTGTTAATGAAAAATATTTTCCGATATAATTATTTTATTCAGCGTATCATTCATCCTGACATATCCTGCCGATGTTAGGCTTGGTTTTCTGGTTTCCAAGCGCTGCTTGGAAACCTTCTTGAATCATGTAGAATGCGCATTCTGCAGGCAAACAAGCCACGTTGCGAAGCAGCGCTTCGCAACGAGATGAAAAGACCGGACAGTAGTGAAATTAGATATTTTATTAGATAAATTGGAACAGGTTATTTCCTAAATATACCTTGACACTTTCCACCAACTCAAATATAAAATCACAAGATATCTGATAGCTTATGTCGTCCAACGTTGAAAAATCACCGGAGAAAAATATTAGCTTAAGGAGGAAGAGAAAATGTCTTTCTTTTATGAAATCGATAAATCTAAGATGGGTAAACGTACCGCCCGAAACCTTCTTTTACTAAGAGAACAACTCGATAAAGAAATTCCGAAAAGGACCATAGGCGAAACAATACTGCTGGCTACCTGGAATATTCGCGAGTTCGATTCCACCAAGTACGGCTTTCGCACCGAGGAGTCGATGAACTATATCGCCGAAATTGTTTCCCGGTTCGACCTGGTGGCCGTACAGGAGGTCAGGCGGGATCTATCGGCATTGAAAAAACTGGCAAGCAAACTCGGCGGCTGGTGGAAATTTCTTGTAACCGATGTCAGCGGTAACAGCGAGCGCATGGTGTTCCTTTATGATATGCGCAAAATCCGCTTTGGCGGTCTGGCGGCCGAGATCGTATTACCGGATAAGAAAGGAACTCCAGTCCTTCAATTGCAGCGAACGCCTTATCTGTGCGGATTCAAGGCGGGCTGGTTCAGGTTTATGTTAACTACCGTGCATATTCTCTATGGCAAAGCCGAGGCTAATAATCCCCGCCGATTAAGAGAGATAGAGGAACTCGCTAAATTCTTGAAAAAACGGGCAACCGAGAATACGGCCTGGAGCAACAATATGATTTTAGTCGGTGATTTCAATATCTTCTCGACCTCGGATGACACGTTCAAAGCGATTACCAAACAGGGATTTATCATTCCCGATAAAATACAAAAACTGCCGGCAAATGTTCCTCAAAATAAACATTACGACCAGATGGCATTTTTAACGAAAAGAAAGATGGATTTGAAAAATGCCAAAGCAGGCGTATTCAAGATCTTCGAGCATATCTATCGGGATGAGGATGAGCAGGTGTATGTCGGAGAGATGGGCGACGCTTATCACAAGACGAGCAAGGGTAAGCCTCGCACAAATAAGAGCAGCCATTACAAATCATGGCGTACTCATCAGATGTCCGATCATTATCCGATGTGGGTGGAGTTGAAAATCGATTACGGCGGTGAATACCTGAAAGGGGTTGCGAAATGAGATCGTGACCGGCGGACATTCTCATCGCCTATTCAGTGTAGATCACGCCTACGTGTTTGGAATGTTTGCTGTATTCGTTTCGGCTAAACTTCCATATTGCCGCGTTCGTACCGGCTTTAAACTATAATCCTGCTCGCCTTCCCCCTGGATCCCGGATCAAGCCCGGGATGACAGATATGCTTGTTCAACTCTTAATTATTCAAGTCGGCTCCAGTGTAATCAAGAGGTAAGTCTATCGAATAGCTGAATTACTCTATCTCACTCATGCCACGGTTTTCCCGTCGCTGATCCTCCCAGTCGGTGAAATCTATCGGCGGGTGAACTATCTCATCCTCCGGTTTACGAACCAGTTTGGCGACATTATCCGGGCAGCCACTTACACATAAACCACAGCCAATACATTTTTCGATTATGATTTCGGCAATATTATCCGGGAGGGTGATAGCATTCACCTGGCATCTATCCACGCAAGTACCACATCCGTTGCACTCATCGGGATCGATAACCGCGAAATAATTAGCATGAGCCACCGAGTGTTCCAGACCATACTCGGTGATACCCCGTAATACGCCGCAGCAGCAACCACAGCAATTGCATATATATGTCAAATCGGCTTGATGGTTGCCGACACTGTGAACCAATCCGATTTCCTCGGCCTCGTTTAATATGCCAATAACCTCATCCCGAGTCAAATCGCCTGGTTTCGGGGGACGATCATATGGCGAAAGCATCAGGCAATTATGACGGGGAGCATCACAACCCTTGCCGATAAGACCCTGCTGAACACGGCAAATACAATCCCGAACCCGGTAAATTTTTGCTTTATCTATAATCGCCAGAACATCATCATAGGGTAATATCCATTCGTTTTTAGCCAGGCTTACAGAGGGTATCGCGCGATGAACTCCCGGATCGTATTTCATGATATCTTTGCCGGCCTCGAGCATGTAGTGTTCGAACAAATGCGAAAACTCATGGTCCATGCGTTCCAGATGACCCTCGTATATGCCAACTATAAACGGCGCAATGCGAAAATACATCTCACCGTTTTCTTTTTCCATCAACACCATCCACTTTTTAGCCATGAGGAATAACTCTTTTTGAAGACTCCGGCCGGGCAAGCCGGTTCGTTCGGCTATAACATCAATTGGTTCGTACTCGCCGGTCAAATTCGAGGCAATCTCCGCCTCTTTGAGCGAGAAAACTTTTTGCAAAAGTTGAAGCTCGATATTCGATTCGGTGCGCGGGAAAGCATTCGGTAGTGAATCTAGAATTGATGCTAATTTATCATATGCGGGATCGATCATGTTTATGCCTCCTTTTATGGACTGATAAGGTATTATAATGAATCAAGACCGGATATTGCAAGCGAAAAAGACAGTGGATATACATGTCTTATATAGCGTTAAAACAGGTAAAATAGGATGACTGCTACTAGGGCTAAATTAATCAAAAACCAAAAGCCGGGGATTAGGGCTGCAATGAATTGAGTTTAAGTACACTGCTGATTCCCAAGACAAATTAATCTTTATGAAATCAACGCTCCCTCATGCTGTAAAAGGCGTTGTTTGCGCTATAGCTTCCCGCCATATCCCTGAAAGTTGCCGTTGGCGGCAATCATGCGATGGCAGGGGATTACTATTGAAATGGTATAGAAAACGGATCGGGTAAAACCGTTACTACCAATTAAGAATAGCTATCTTTTTATTCATCCCCCGGCGCTTTAAGGCCGTAACGTTCTATCTTGCGATATAGTGTCGATGTATCGATACCGAGCACTTTGGCGGCTCTAGCTTTTTGCCAGTTGTGCTGAGTGAGAACGTAGAATATATAAGCCCGCTCGATAATCTCCAGGCTCGGTTCGGAAAGTAATGTCTCGGATGCCGATTCCTGAGTTGTTATGTTGCCGGTCTCACTAAGCTGCAGACTTTTCTCGGCCAACTCGGGTAGATCGGAAGGCAGGATGGCTTTGCCTTTGGCAAGAAGTACTGCACGTTCCAGCATATTTTCCAACTGGCGGACATTGCCCGGCCATTTGTAATTGTGCAGAAGTTTCATCGTATCACCGGCAATTTCTTTCTCCGGCAAATCCATTTTGGCGCAGTGGCGTTTTACGAAAAAAGTTGCCAGCAGAGTGATATCGTTGGGCCTATTTTTCAACGGCGGGATGGTGATCGGGAAAACATTGAGACGATAGAACAGGTCGGGACGGAACGAGCCGACTTTGACCATGCTTTCCAGGTTGGCATTGGTGGCCGCGATTATGCGAACATCCACGGGAAATGATTTGGTGTCGCCAACCGGGGTAATCGTTTTCTCCTCGAGCACGCGCAGGAGTTTCACCTGTATTGTCGAGGAGGTCTCCCCTATCTCATCCAGCAGGATCGTGCCGCCATCGGCCGCTTTAAACAATCCATCTTTATTTTTGATAGCGCCGGTAAACGAGCCTTTCACATGCCCGAACAACTCCGATTCAAGCAGGGGCTCGGGTAGCGCACCGCAATTTACCGAGATAAACGGGGCGTCCTTGCGATTAGAAGAGGTATGTATGGCGTTGGACAGCACCTCCTTGCCCGCGCCGGATTCGCCGAGTATGAGTATGGTGGTATCGGAGTTTGCCACCTTACGGGCAAGCTCGATTATCTTTTTGGTTTGGGGATCATCGGTAAGGAAGCTATCGAAACCACCGGATAGACGTTTTTTCAATATCCGGTTTTCGGCCTTGATATTCTTATTCTCCTCGATTTTCCTGACCGCCAGCTTAACCTCATCCACCTTGAATGGTTTGGTTACGTAATCGAACGCGCCTTTCTTTAAAGCCTCGATAGCAGTTTCAACCGAGGCAAAAGCGGTCATAACGATGAAATCGAGATTGGGATCAATTGCTTTGGCTTTGGATAATAGGTCAATGCCTGACATCTCAGGCATCATTAAATCCGATATTACAAGATCGATTTTGTGGTCGGAGCGTTGAGTTCGTTCCAGCATTCGAAGGGCATTCTCGGCGGAAGTATCCGATTTTACCTCGTAACCTTCTTTAGTGAGCATGATACGCATGAACTCGCACATACTGGATTCATCATCAACAACCATTATCCGTGTGGGCATCGTTTTCCTCATTTATGAATTGACCAAAACCGAAAATCTCTTAATTCATTAATATTTCGCTCATTATATAGAATCTCGGCGTTTTATAATGGTGTCTTTAATTTGCATTAGACATTATGATACAATATTTTATGCAGCTAATTAATCAACCATCTCAGTATCATGGTGCGGCGTTGCTACTAATACCTCAAAATCGATATATTTCCTAGCTGCTCATGGGCTAGATAAGGCTCTTGAGTATCCTTTTTATCTGGATATTATGGAATGGCTTTTCAATCGAGTTGTCGGCGCCGGCTTGAATAGCATCCTCCCGATTGAGTCCGGCATATCCAGTAATCAATACTACCGGCAAAGAGGGTGAGAACTCTTTAGCCTGCACCAGCAATTCCAGCCCGTTATCGGGATGAATATTCAGGTCGGTTATAATCAGATCGATTTTATCCTCATTAATGATCCGTATGGCATCGGGCAAGGAATATACAGCAAGAGTCTTATATTTTTCTCGTTCAATCGTTTTGCTTAAAATGTCAAGTACCGTTTGATCCTGGGAAACGAGTAGAACAGTACCGCAATTCCTATCGAGAGAGCGTTGAAGTCGCTCGAGCAATATCTCTTTATTTATGGGCTTGGCCAGAATATCTTTAATTCCCAATTGTTTGCATCTTAATATGTGCTCTTTTTCACTGCACTCCGCAATGACCATTACCGGGATATGATTGAACCGAAGATTAGTCCTTGCATATTTTAAAAACGCGAATCCTTCCTCGTTAGATAAAGGTACGGCACAGATAATTATATTAATCGTAGAATCGGAATGCAGATAGTTGACAGCCTCATCGTAAGATGTAGCCAGTATACAATCGAAATCGTTCAAGTGCAAGACCGACTGACAAAAGGTAAGATTTTTACTATCCTTATCAAAAAGTAGTACTTTCATTATCTCCAACCTCGTTCTAGCATGTGATACGGTTTGCTAAATTATAAACGATTGGCCGGATCAATCTGGTATACTTATGTCAATTCAAGGCCCCTGAATATTGACATCCCGAATTCAGTATTTCGTCGTATTTTTCGATTTGGATTCCCAGCCAACTGTTTCAGCTAAGACATCAAGTATTTTTTTCTTTAAATTGCCCAATTCCTTTGATTTGAATGAACTTTTAGTACTGTCTATCACCTTTACCGCCTCGATCAACGTCTTCGTTAATATATTCAACCTCGTGCGATCGTTCTCTGCGCCAATGTTTGGTTTCGATTCATCAGATTGAGTTATATTCATCATATTGTTAATGCTATTTAAGCATTTGATCATATTATTCATGGTAATAGCCGAGTAATTCTTATCTGTCATGGAGACATTTATTCTATTAAAATTAAATTTTAAGAGCTTATTTAAATCCGAACTCCATTCATTCAATACCTGTATATTTTCTTTAAGCATCAAATGTTGTTTTCTGGAGTTCAAAGCATTATCGATGATTCTGATTAGTTGGTTTTCTTTATAATATTTATTTATGAATGCAACGATATTTAGCTCAATCAGCTCTATAGCTATATCCTGATTGTATGTATCAGTAACGATGATTATTGGCAGATACTCGAAATCATTCCTGATTTTATAAGCCAATTCAAGGTCTTTTCCTCCGGGCATGCTCATATCGATAATTACCAGATTGTATTTACCATTGATCAGTTTTATAAATGCAGAATCGTTATCATATACGGCTTCACATTCATACCCCTGATGAGAGACGATTTGCAATGTGCGAGTAATAAAATTATAATCTACGCTGGCAACCATAATATTGCCACTAACACACATTTACCCCTCCCAAACTATATTAATGGATATATATTCTGTAATAGTAATTGTTAAACCCCATGTGATTGACATACTGTCAATATATAAAACAATATATATAGATAGCTTTGCGTAGGCAAGAATAATAGTTCTAATAATATAGTATAGTAATAATGATACTACAGGCATATTATTACCTGTTTTAGGGAAATCAATTGCTATTCTTTTATTATCAATATGATAGACATATGCATAGTAAGCGATGTCCACTTATAATTCCTTTCAACAAAAAAGGCACAACCGATAAAATTATCAATTGTGCCTAGCTCTAATAAGCCTAATATCTTACGCGACAAGGCGATACACTATTCAGTTGTTACATATATCGGATTATTAGTATACACCTTTACTTTATAATTAGTGCAATGTCAAATAGAAACAGTTTTAGAATTTTTCATTAGTTTTTATGGTATATTTCCCCGAAAAACAGGCATGGCAAAAACCTGCATCCGGTAAGGCCGGAAGGCTGATTAAGCCCTTAAGCGACAGGTATCCCAGCGAATCCACTCCGAGCACTTTCCTGATCGATTCAACCGAGCGATTGGAGGCAATCAGCTCCCGCCTGGTGGGCATATTGATACCGTAAAAACATGGCCATTTGATAGGCGGCGCAGATATCCTCAGATGCACCTCCTTTGCGCCGGCCTCGCGTATAATCTTACACAGTTTGCCGGAGGTAGTTCCCCGCACGATCGAGTCATCAACGACTATAACCTTTTTATTTTTCAGTACTCCTTGAATAGGATTGAACTTGATCTTAACATCAAGGTCTCGTATTTTTTGCTCTGGCCGAATAAACGAGCGACCTACATAGTGATTGCGGATTAACCCTATATCGAATGGAATACCGGACTCCTCCGAGTAACCAAGAGCTATCGTGTTAGAGCTATCGGGTATTGAGATCACTATATCGGCATCAACCGGGTGCTCCTTTGCCAGTTGACGGCCTAACCTTCGCCTGACTTTATCTACATTGCTGCCGAATATCATCGAATCGGGACGGCTGAAATAGATATACTCGAATATACAGAATGCGTTTTTTTGCTTTTTAAGTAGATGGTATGACTGCAAGCCTTTACCGTTTAAGACAAGAATCTCACCCGGTTCGACATCCCGGATATATTTAGCGCCGATTATATCGAATGCGCAAGTTTCCGAGGCAACCACCCATGACTTTCGCAATTTGCCAAGTGCTAAGGGCCTGACACCAACAGGGTCTCGCACGGCCACTATATTATCGCCGGATAATAGCACCAGCGAGTATGCGCCGGTTATTTTACTTAATGCCTCTGCCAGGGCTTCCTCGATACGGTCTTTTTTTGATTTAGCGATTAAATGCATGATTAATTCTGTATCCGAGGTTGAGGAAAATATCGACCCCTGCTTTTCCATATAAGCGCGTAACTTGTGGTAATTAGTTAAGTTACCATTGTGGCCGATAGCCAGCGGACCGTTTTTATAGCTAAAAACCAGAGGCTGAATATTCACCGTCGATGATTCCCCGGTGGTGGAATAGCGATTATGGCCGATAGCCATACGGCCTTTTAAGCCTTTTAGATCATCCAGAGAGGAGAAAACCTCATCAACTTTGCCCATTCCACGTTTCCAATTGAACTTTTTGCCATCATTAGTGACTATTCCGCAGGATTCCTGCCCTCTGTGTTGAAGGGCATAAAGGCCGAAATAGGTTAGAATTGCAGCATTTCGGGTGCCGGTGATACCAAACACGCCGCATTTGTCATTAATCATTTATCTACCTTATATTTTAACCGATACCAAACATGAGGTTGAAATAATATTGACTGGGGTCATAAAAGTCAAGTATATTACGGGGCAAATAAACCTCGTGTATTTCGGCCTGGTTTTTGCAGATAGTTATGAATATGGATAAGTTTAAAGTATACAATTTAATCGACTCACTGTCAGGGGCTTTCAACGGATCCGTTGAGGGGCTTGAGGATAACATCATAGAGGGCGTTAAAGGTTTTCTCAGCCCGGAGGCTGCGTATTTCTACCTGGATACGCCTCAAATGGATGTTAAGGAAAAATACGTGGGCGATTTGACACATAAAGATGTCTTTATGAAATATAAAGAGCAGTTGCGCTCCATGGAAATAGATTCTGCCGAGTACGCTCTGAGTAGCGGCGACAGGCCGGTTATATCCTGCGCGGCTCTTCGCCAACCACGCGGGACATTCGGCGTGCTTATGGTGATGACCGCTCGTAATCATCCCCTGCGCCACATCATCCGTCAGGTGCTGGAGCTGTATCAATCGAATATTCTTCTGGCACTGGCTATCACGCCGGTGAACCAGGCGGTGGAGTTACCGGCTATTTTAGATCAGCTTTATCCTGAACTGGAGATGCTGGGAGTTAACTGGCTGTTAGCCCTGGATGAATCACAAAGTGATGAAGCGTATTGGCGTGACCGGGAAGGTTTTAAAAATCTCGATTTGAATAATAACTTGAAATCGATAGTGGATTTGCCTGATGGCCGGGTTGAAAATAAAATTACCGAGGACGTTTTGGATGAACTACCCGGTATCGAAAAATACAACAGGATTATAACTAATGGTTTCAATTTAGGCAGGCAGTCTTTCAAGTTTTTACTTTCGGGGAATTTCGAAAACGATGATGTGATCATATCGAAATTCAGAAGCAGGCTTAACGACATTGTCAAGCCCTCCAGTTATGATGAGATCGTTGATGCTTTCAGCAAGCTTAAAAAGGATCATAAGCTGATTGTTAAAGGCGAACGAATAGCGGCAATATTGGAAACCGCTGTTGCCTTGAATCATGAAATTAATAATCCCCTTACGGCGGTTTTGGGTAACACCCAGTTGCTTCTTCTACAAAAAGATACTCTCCCCGAGGCGGTTGTTGCGAAAATTAACACAATCGAGAAAAGCGCAATCAGGATTCGCGAGGTTACCCAGAAACTAATGAAAATCGTAGAACCGATTACGACTAACTATACCAACAACTTAGATATGCTGGATATAGAGAAAAGCGCCTCTCCCCCGAAAGATGATTAAACCAATCATCTCGAGCCGTTACCGGCACATTTAATGTTACTTTTGCACTGTTATATTTATACTAAAAAGGCTACTATTAATTAGCTCCGATTAATCCTTACTTTACATAAATAGTATTGACAAATCCTTAATAATTGGTATCTTACGGCAAAGGATTAATCAATTTGAAATGATGAAGAATAACTATTTTGACCAAGCGTGGAGGAAATAATTAGTGAAACGATTGCTTGAATATTTTATTGTTTGCGCATCTTTTATTGTATTAATTGCCGCGCCAACCAAAGTGTACAGCCAAACTGACAGTTTATATATATCATATGGTAATGCAACCGGTCAGACTATGAACGTTGAGATCAATCAACGTTTAAATATACCTGTTTATATCTTTACCGGCGCTAATAATCATGTTGCTGATTTACATTTGCCTCTTGGCACTATGGATAAATACGTGGACAGCCTGCTAAGCGAAACCGAGGGTGAATTGTATTATCCTCTGACCGAATGGGATGGCGCGTATTTTACCGAGGCTTACGGCTCACCGCCGAACCCCGAGGGTTGGTCGGCTCATTCTTTGATGGGTTGGGCCCGGTTCTACCCCACCAGTGAATCGCCCTGGTTTATCTCGCTTGGTGATTATATGGCAGCCAAATTCGTAATTAAAACCGCTAACGATTCTCTTAATATCGGAGATGATGTATTGGCATTATGCCCGGGGTTGAACCCCTACCAGGGGCCATCAAATGCCGGTGATACGCTCGCCGAGGACGTATATATCATGGTCGAGACTTTCCCGATGTTCCATTTCAATGGTGGTGGTTATCTCGAGGGTACTATCATTGATATAGCAGATAACCCGATCGAGGGAATCAATGTCACGGTCGAGGAGACAGGAAAGCAGACTTCTACCGATAGCGAAGGCGACTATCATATGGGTCATTACCCTTTTACCGACTTCACACTGATTGTTGACCATCCCGATTACGCGTCACACTCGGTTACGATTACGGTATATGAGAACGAGCACACATACCAGGATTTCGTACTGAATATGCTGGGTATCATATCCGGTACGGTTACCGATTACCTCGGTGATCCTATTTCCGATATCGAAGTTATCATTGGCGAACAATCGGTATATACCGGCTTGAACGGTGTTTATGAATTCAGGGGGCTCGAACCGGATGATTATGATGTAACATTCAGCCACTCGGATTATTTCGACACGGTCTCTTACGCCGTTACCGCTGCTTACGATTCTGTTTCGACACTCGATATGACTCTTCACATGCCCGGTGGTATATCGGGTACTGTCACGTTCGCCGGTAATGACGATCCTGTCGGCGGTATCCAGGTTTCAATACTGGGTCAGCCCTCGATAATGACTATAACCGACAGCCTGGGATTCTATAGTCTCGAGATAATCAATCCCGGTAGTTACGATATCTATTTCGAGGATCCCATGCTTGTTTATGATGAGGACACTGTCACTAATGTAACTGTCGGCTATGATATATATACCGATATTGATTTAGCCCTTGATTTCTGGACGGGTATTGATGATAACGATAACCTTCCCGGTTCTTTCGCGCTCAAACAAAATTATCCCAACCCGTTTAACGCCACGACTACTATCGAGTATAATATCAAACAGGACAGCCGGGTAACTCTGGATATTTATGATATCCTCGGCCGCAAGGTTGTCACACTCGTAGATGAGGATCAGAACGCCGGTGCGCATAGAGTGGTATGGAAAGCCGGTTCATCCGCCTCGGGTATGTATTTTTACAGGATTCATGCCGGTGATGAGGTCGAGCAAAAGTCTATGATGCTTTTAAAATAGGTTTTTCCGAAGTTGTTAATTCGAAGCCTCGCTTTTTAGCGGGGCTTTTTTATTGATCCTAAAAAAACACCGGTTTACCCGGTGTATCCGTTTTAAGCGAAGCGTCATTATCTACTAAAGATGTTTGTGGTTGGGGTATGTCATCGCTTGCCCAAATGGATTATCCCAACTTGTATACCTGCAAAGGAAAGCCGGCGGACGAGGACATCCGGCGGCCACAAGAACTACGCTTTTAAGACAGCCCTTCCCCATCCGCCGTTTATCACGACACTAATAATCCCGCATAATCGCGATATTTACTTATATTTTAACGTCTTATGGAAGATTGATAAATATTTCACTTGCTAATTAGGCCTTACCTTTTTAGATTTCATACAACTGTTTTTAGGAGGTCAACGTTGAAAATATTAACGTTTTTAGCTAAAAGATTCGTTGCCGGTGAGACTCCCGAAGAAGCCATCAGGTATGTTAAGGAGCTTAACGGTATGGGCATGAGCACATCACTGGATATTCTGGGCGAGAATGTAAAAAACCAGGAGATGGCGATACGAACTGCCGATGCTTATATAAATTTACTTCAGGTAATCCATGACCATGCGCTTAATTCGCATGTCTCGGTCAAGCTCACCCAGATGGGGATGGATATATCGGATGATTTTTGCTATGACAATGTCAGCCGCATTCTCGATAAAGCCAACGAACTGGGCATTTTCGTGCGCGTCGATATGGAAGGCTCCGACTACACCGAAAGGACGCTAAACCTCGTCTACAGATGGCATGAGAAATACAAGAAGATGGGCACTGTCATTCAGGCCAGCCTGTATCGTTCCGAGGAGGACATCAAGAAGCTTAACGAGCATGGCGTACGTGTCCGCCTGTGTAAAGGCGCTTACCGCGAACCTGCCACCGTGGCTTTTCAGGCTAAGGATGATGTCAACAATAACTATGTCAAGCTAACGGACATGCTATTAAAAGACGGCGACTACCCGGCTATCGCCACTCATGACGGCGCTATGATACGGGCCGCGCTCGATACAGCCGAGAAGTACGGCAAGGACAAATCCGAATATGAATTCCAGATGCTCTACGGCGTGAACCGCTCGGCCCAGCGCGAGCTTGCCGACCAGGACTACAACATGCGTATCTACACCCCGTTCGGCACTCACTGGCTGCCGTATTTCCTCAGACGGCTCCGGGAACGACGTGAGAATGTCATATTTATAGCCAAGCATATGTTTAAAGATTAGGATTTTTGCTGCGGCCGCAGACGGGGATGTCTGCCGGCCACGATGATTTGAAGGCGTTCTGGTGAACGCCTTTTTTTATTTTAGCAATAACATTTTTCGGGATTCGGTATAATCAGATGTGCTTAGCTTATAAAAATACATACCGGATGATATCTCATCACCAGCGTCATTTTCGCCTTTCCAAACAATAGCATGACTTCCCGCAGGCATTACATCATTTTTTATAGTTTTAACTTTTTGACCAAGAATATTAAAAATCTCCAGCTTAACATTACTTGGACGAGGAAGATCAAACTTTATTTGTGTGACTGAGTTGAATGGGTTCGGGTAATTTTGATACAGACTGTACTTTTTGGGTAGCGGGATTTCGTCCGTTTCTTTAAATATACTGTAGGAAATATCGAACGATTGAATACCTGAAGTGGTATCCCACATCTCGCAGACGACCATCTCCTCGTTTACCGGTGTATGATCAATATAAATATCCGATGGGTGATTAAACTGCATCAGTCCGAAACCATATTCTCCATATTCCTTAATTCTTGATTCTATGTCGCCTGATAGGATATACATTTTGTGCGCAAATCTATCTAAAACATATACATTACCAGCGCCATCCGTATCAATAGCGCTTAGATATGGCACTTTATTATCACCGGGTAGATAATGAGGGAATTTATATTGTTTTTGAGCTACTATCGGGCCGCTCGTACCGGAATAATAGCGGATGACTCGATGGTATTTCGAATCGGTAATATAAATTCTATCAGGCAATTGGGTATCTGTGGAAACCGCAATTCCCGTCGGATAACCTATTTCCGCCAGGCTCGTGCCTCGCCCGCCGTATGAGGTTTCGTATTCACCGGTAGCGGAGAACCGAAATATTTTAGCGTGATAACCATCCGTTACGTAAACATCATCATTAGTCGTATCAGCATCATTGTAATCGGCATAGTCGATCGCGGTTGGATCAATTAGAATATCATCTCCAAAACTACCGATCCAGAGGATTGAATCAGTCATTATATCGTAGCGAAGTTTGACAATTCTGCGGTTTCCGCTATCAACAACATATATATAATCATGATTCGTGTAATAGGTATTTCCGCATGAGGAAACTGCGATATCAACGGGACTCCAGAAATAGCCAATACTATCCCTATCCATGGATGGAGCTGTTATCGTATCAGGTATTAATGAGTCCTCGTGAGTTATACTGAACCATACGGGATCTTTCTGTAAGCCATACGTAGACATTCTGACGGGCGTTCTTACAGGTGATGTATCCAGAAGATGGAAAATATATAAACGGTTTGCCGGTTCATCACAAAAAATAAACTTGCAATATGTGCTGGTCAACATATTAACTCTGATAAGCGCGCCGCCAGTAGGCTTAAGCATAGCTCTTGACAAGGCGCCATATTCTTTATCAATGTAATCCTGACACATCTTAGTTGGTTCAGTGGAATTCAAAAAAGTTGTTGTACTAACTTGCGGTTCGCCAAAGGCAAATCTGAAAGTTAATGTAATGAGTAGTAAAGCTATATACTTATACATGATTTTACCTCCATCCCACACGCAGCCACGAGGCCTCGTTGGTGCGGGTGTTAAAAATGAATAGCATAGCTGGAGCATATACTGGAAACCAGTCATCCTCAAAAAAATAATAAATTATATAATCACCGACCGTATCGAAAGCGCCGTTTTCTTTTCCGGGGTAATTGCCCTCGGGATAGTCCGGTATTCCAAAGCTTTCCATCAACTCCAATGTTAAAGGATTATATATTTGGACATCAGGCGTGATATAATAGTTCTCTCTGCTTTTCTCCACGAATTTCCCATGGATCTCATAGTTAGTGTGAAAACAATAAAACTTATCTCTCAATGGATGATAACCAAAAATAGTCGCTTGACCGCCAGAATATCTTAGTTGAAGAGAATCAACTATTGAATTATCCCGAGTATCAAGTTTTAAAAGCCAGTATTGAGAATTATGAAATGAATAATAAAGATGATCTGCTTCTGCATTTCGAATAATATTCAAGTTTTCGAATTCATCAATCTGCTCAATGTAACCTGGCATTTCATTGTCATTTTCAATTGGACTGATTGGACTAAAATCAAAATTATTATCGATTGAGTATAAACCCGGATCAAATAGATAATTATCACGCAGGGCATCCCTTATTGACAATCTGAAACCTGACTCTCCCTGAAGTTGCTCTACGTAATCAACGATAACGGCACTCAAGCTATCGGTATGCAATAGCTGTATAGAATTATCACGAATTGTATACACGGAATAATACAACACTTCTCCGTTACCTGATAAATCTGCGTTTTTCCCCATACATCCATTAAGGGTAAAACATAAAAACAATTCCTGGTCATCCACAAGTACCACTATTGGCTTTTTGTTCATTATTGTGCCAGTCATAGGTAATTCAATATTGTCGATTATTTCCAGTGTATTAAGATTAATTAGGCTTACTGATACATTGTAAGAAGTAGGATTGTTGCTTGTATATGAATGCACAACATATGCTTCCGACAAAGCTAATGAGTGTAATAATATTATCCAACAAACTAATCCAATGAATCTTAATCTACAATTCATTTTTACTCCCATGGTTTTGTATATTTGAACAATCTAACTCTTTGTACATATTGTGCTCCATCGCTAATAGGATCAGTAGTATCAGCAACCATTTCATTCCAATTAATAGTTGTGATTGATTTCATCTCAGGGTCACCTCTATGATATCCATAGCTTTTTAAGTCTTCTTTATTAGCATTTAACGGAAAAGTGTCGCAGTTAGCGTAAGAGCATGAATCTGGAAAAAGTTTTTGCGCAGAAGTAAATCTTGATGGCATATATACATCGTGAATGTATTTGCCATTATAAATGCATATAGCCCAATTCCAAGCAAGGCTATCCCACATTACTTGTATATACCCACTAGGTTTACTATTTGATCTAGCAAAATGTAATGCCCAACCACTTGTATCTGTAGAACTCTGTGGTTTCCATTGTCTATATATTTGCATAACACCAGTATCAACACCAATCGCATTTTCACATGGCATATGAGTATCAGAACATGTATCCGCCCCGCTTATTCTGGTATCCCAGTAATGATTCCATAAGGGATTATATGGATTATGACAATGAGTTATATCCAAAGTGCCTGCGGCTTCAGCCCATGCAATAGCCCTATTTCTATCTGTACCAAGACTATCAGAGAATAAAGCGTTTGGTGGATCTCGATCAATAAGTATCAATAAATCTGGGATTTTAGTAGAATCATTTAATGTACTGTCAGTATCTATTTGAAAGCAATTATTGATATTTTCAACCGGGGATAAATACCCCTGGCACGCAACAGTTAACGAACCACCTACAGCATACAATGAATCTCTCCAGAATGTAACCTCGCTGTCTCTAAGCAGCAGGCGGAAACTTCTGCCAGCCACGAACAAATTTTACCTCCATCCCACACGCAGCCACGAGGCCTCGTTGGTGCGGGTGTTAAAAATTAACAAATAAGCGGGGTCATAACGGCCAACACCATCTTGGAGGAAGAAGTAATAGTATAAATAGGAATCGAATGAACTACAGTTTCCAGTTTCACGACCCAGATATATATCTCCCATATCAATATTAAGAGTTTGCACTATTTCAAAATTATCCGGACTAATTACTAGTATTTCAGGTGTTATATTTTCAGGCGATTGTTCGATTGGATTATATGATAGAAGCTTAAAAGGTAAAATAAATGCATATATCATATTTGTTTCTGAATTAAATCCCACAATGATATTTGCAGATACTCTATCGGCAATTCTCTTTTCAAAAATAATATCACTATCAATAACCGCAAGTAAATTAACATATGAATTTTCACCAACATCCTCATACCCCCAATAATAGCTAATAGTATCCTGTGAGAAAATTATATCAGGTTCAACATAATTACCAACCATAATAGATTCTAAATCTTGTCTTGTTAAATTTCGGCTACTTTGCTCAATTAGTCTGTTATCCCTATCAAATAATAATTTACTTTCTTCCCATACACCGGTATTTTCTTCATATAATTCAACAATCAAAGTGTCATTATCATACGAGTATTTATCACCTACCATTACATCAAGAAGACTATCACAATTAACCATATCGAATGTCTCCATATCAACGGCGCAATAATGAGATGTAGTATGTATTCCAAGTTGCGAGTTTTTAGCATACAATCCATTTACCCAAAATGAGAGAATATAACTACTGTTACTATAATCAACTATAATTGGCTTTTTCATACAGAAAGATCCATTGGTTGGTAAAAATAGTGAATCCTCAATAGATTGGCTTTCTATATTAACTTTATAAATAAAATTGCTTATTGATCTCTCATCTAATGCATATGAGTTAAGATATATCGTTTGAGCATTCACTAATGATGTAATGACCGCTATAGTCATAATTAATGAGGTTAATTGAACTAATCTTCCCATGGCTTTTCATCCTTATACATTCTTACGTTATTTACGTAAAAAAACGATTTAATTTTAGTATTCCAGTCTTTTAAAGTTCTAATTTTTCTCATAAACGTGCTACCTTCTTTATAACCATAAGTAGCTAAATCTTCTCTATTAGTAGAATCAGGTGTATAATCAGAAGCTGGAGTATATAAAGAATCCCATGCCTTTTGTGCACTGGTCATATGATAAAAGCAGCTTTTTTGATGGATATATTTACCATTAAATATATTTATCTTCCAACTCCAAGCTAAACTATCCCATTTACATGCATAAAAACTATCGGGCTCAGTATAAACGCCGCTTAAATTAAATAAGTTCTCCCAAGTACTACGTAACATTTGCATTATACCTGTGGCTGTAGATAAGCGATTTTCGCAAGGGAATCTCGTATCGAGACATGTATCACTTTCAGTAATTCTACTATCCCAATAATTATTATATCGATTATGATAAGGCGTACAATGAGTTCCATCATTACTGCCAGCATATTCCTGCCATGCAATAGCTTTAATAATGTCATATTGTAATGAGTCAAGAAACATCTGATTCGAAGGATCACTATCAATCAATATCAATCTTGTAGGAATAGTAGTAGTATCATTAATTGTACTATCAGTATCAATATTAAAGCAATTATTGATGTTTTCAACAGGAGTCAAATACCCTTCGCAAGCAACTGATAGAGAACCCCCAACCGCATACAATGAATCTCTACAAAAAGTTACACTACAACTATCTCTGTTACCGTCCCACCACAATGACTTCGTAGTATCATCTGGAAAGGAGCGATAGAATATTTTATGTTTAGTTGTTTTAGAATAACTTGTATTAGATACCCATTTGCTTTTGTACCTGTACCCAACACTATCAACAATCTCGGCAGGCTCTACTCTATCCCCGGTTACATCATGTATTATCTCCAGGCCGGCTATAAAATCCGCGCTTACTTTCATATCAGAATGATTGATAATAACGGTATCGGTTGAGGTTATTAGCTTCGGCAGACAAACACCAACTTCATCGAAAGTAACGGCAAAAGGATCTAATTCTAATCGTACCGAATCGATGTCGATATGTGCCATACCGAATGATTTCAATCCAAGCTCTTTACTGTTTTCAAAGCTGCCATAAAAACATGAATCACCGCTGTTATAAAGGTACACGGTATGCGTTGACTCAAGTACATCTTTTATGTAAAGCGTAGCGGATATTGAATCACTATACGACCAGTAATGAGAGCGGGCCTTGAAATATAAAGGTGAATCGCCGGAGATAATAACGTCCAGTGTATCAGGGAAATCATTATATAATGAATCAGTAAAAGCTATCGATTGTTTTGGCTCAAATGCACCTCCACCGCCCTGGCATGGGGTTCTCATACAGGTAAATGCATAAGTATCATAAATAATATAACCTTCACAAACAGGCCAGAAATATGGAAAGCCACTATTTATAAACCTTATATAACCAAGTCCGTTTATTTTACGTACAGTATCCTGGTAGTCTTCCCCTATTATACACCCGCAACCGTATAAACTTGTATGTTCATACTCTCGACCATCAGGCCATACTACATCGACATTCGTTATTAAAATCCTTGGCGGCCAAGATAATACATCCTCAAGCCAGCAATTTTCCGAGAGTACCGGCTGTTCTTCACATACAAGTATTTGTTCTCCGGGGAAGTAAAAGTAACCTGCTCCTAAACTGCCTGCTCCAATATGCTGTAATATGCGCTAGGGTATTCTATTTTGTCAAGCAATTATGTAATATTATTAAAATTATTGTTCTAAGATGGTAAATAACCTCATCTGCCCCTTTACTACGCCATTTAACCTCGCTGTCTCTAAGCAGCAGGCGGAAACTTCTGCCAGCCACGAACAAATTTTACCTCCATCCCACACGCAGCCACGAGGCCTCGTTGGTGCGGGTGTCGAAAATGAATAGCATGGCTGGAGCATAACGGGTTAAGCCCTCTCTACCAAAAAAGTAATATACGATAAAGTCACCGACTACATCAGCTTTATTAAAATCACCGCCTATATAGTCGTTTTCAGGATAATCAGGTAATGGTATTGAATCAATTAAAGAGAAATCGCTTAAATCATACAACTTAACATGACTATCAATCCAATTATCTTCGCGATTTTTTGTCGTAAATTCCATATGAATTTCATAATTTTGATTGAATACATAAATAAGTGTATCCTTTATGGCAAAAACTTGGCTTCTGTAAGGTTCATTATCTAAAACTAATGAATCTAACAACTGGTCTCTGGAGTTATTTATCCGTAAAATAAAACGTTGTGAACCATTTGATGTCTTATATAAATTTAATCGCGTATCAACCAGCTCAAGTAAATCAAAGTTATTTATGCCATCTAATAGATTGTAAGAATAATCCCGAGATCTCGATTCCTCCAAATTTAAATGAAAAACATTGTTAAGAGTATATATGCCTTTAATTGTTCTATTATGATCGTAAATTAACGAACCGGACATATAAATTCTCTCGCCTTCAAGTTGTTCTAGAGAAGTAATAAATAGGCTAGTATCATCATAAGAATCTAAAATTCTTATGGACTCAAAATCAAATAAGGTAATTCTTGCTCTGGTTTGCCCTAATGTTGCATTATCGCAATAACATCTTTCCATGACTACAGTAATTAACAACGAATCAGATTGCTTTTTTATGACTAATGGTGTTTTATTAATTATTTGACCTTGTTCACCAATTACAACACTTTCAATTATATTTTTATTTTCAAGGTCTATAAAAACTGTTTTAATCCTTTTGGGAAAACCGGGAGAGTCTTCATCGTAGGTATTGACTGCATATTGCTGTGCAAAGCAAATGCTCGCGCAAATAGACACAGCTAACAGAATGCCTATCGCGTTTTTACCATAAATTTCCATTATACTTTATCCTCCTTACATTCTTAATATAATTTGCCCAATCGATTTCAAAAAGATTATTAGGTTTAAATATCTTTTGTTTCCATAGTTTTTCAGTATCAATAATCCTCATTCTGCCTTCACCTGCATGATAACCATAATTAGCTAAGTCTTCTTGGTTAGGCATATCAGGAACAGAATCACAATCTGCATATGAACAAGATTCAGGCCAAGCTTGTTGAGAAGCTTTCATACGTGCAGGCATACAATCTTCCAGTATCCACCGTCCATTATGTATACAAATCATCCAATTCCATTCCAGACTATCCCGTTTGCATATTGTAAAGCCAGCGGGATATTGTGGGAAGCTACTTGGTGTGGTAAATACTGTATCCCATACAGTTCTATATATCTGCATTATCCCAGTATCGGTGCCACCAGCATTTTCACAAGGAGTACGCGTATCGTAGCATGTATCCGCCCCGCTTATTCTGGTATCCCAGTAATGATTCCATAAGGGATTATATGGATTATGACAATGAGTTATATCCAAAGTGCCTGCGGCTTCAGCCCATGCAATAGCCCTATTTCTATCTGTACCAAGACTATCAGAGAATAAAGCGTTTGGTGGATCTCGATCAATAAGTATCAATAAATCTGGGATTTTAGTAGAATCATTTAATGTACTGTCAGTATCTATTTGAAAGCAATTATTGATATTTTCAACCGGGGATAAATACCCCTGGCACGCAACAGTTAACGAACCACCTACAGCATACAATGAATCTCTCCAGAATGTAACCTCGCTGTCTCTAAGCAGCAGGCGGAAACTTCTGCCAGCCACGAACAAATTTTACCTCCATCCCACACGCAGCCACGAGGCCTCGTTGGTGCGGGTGTTAAAAATTAACAAATAAGCGGGGTCATAACGGCCATAGCCATCGCTTTTGGCAAAATAGTGAATTAGATATCCATCCTGATAATCAGCTTTATTGTATTCTTTAGGCAAGTAAATATCACCCAGTTCAAAATTAATAGTATTGATTACATCAAATGTTTCGCCGTTTATAATCCTCAGAGTATTTGAAATCGAATCCGGTGATTCGGGATGCGGATACATTGCCAGTATCTTGTATCGAAAATTAAAACAGTAGATATTATCATACTCCGGAGAATATCCCAAAATCACACTCTCCTGTGAAAGATCGCCAGCATTTATTTGCTTTGAAACATCAATATTATTTTGGGTACTAAATATATATATGTTTGGATGACGCAAAAAATCATAATAGTAGTTACGCTGATTATTTTCCGCCAGGTAGTGAGGAAAAATGTAGTCTCCAATTCTTTCATTATTTATCTCAATTTCATTATATGGGGTTTGTTCAATCATCCTAAAACTATTGTTATCCCTATCGAAGGTGTACTTTTTTAAAACATCTTTATCCTGTGAAAAACCGATGCAGTCAAATTCTACTGAATCTATACCGATAGGTTTAATTCCTAAAACAATATTATTCAGCAGACTATCAGATCCAGCTATTTTAAAATTTCGTTCATTAATAATCCAATAGTATGATAAAACCGGATTGTCTGGAATTGAATTTTTACCAGGCAATCCATATCCTACCCAAACTAATAATTTTAAGTCACTGCCCGGCCTTTGTAAAGATATGGGAGTTGATGAAGTAAATTCCCCCTGCCTATCAAAAACTATGCTGTCAATTACCTCGACTGTTTCCAAACTTATTTTGTAGATAACATTGTTTGTCAATCCATCCTCTGCCATAGAATATCCATTAACGTAATAATATTGGGCAGCGGCAGTGCTATTGATTGAAACCATCGATAATAAAAAAGTAAAAACGTATCCTAAATTAGTTAATCTTCCCATGGCTTTTCATCCTTATATCTTCTTACGTTATTGACATATTCATCTTCTACGACTTTATCGTTCCAATCGCTTTGTGTTCTAATTGCTTTCATCTTTGTTGAGCCTAGATGGTAACCGTAAACAGCAATATCTTCTTTATTTGTTGAGTCAGGCGAATAATCACTAGCTGGAGTATAAAGTGAGTCCCAATTTCGTTGGGGATTGGTATCTTTATTAATATAGTGGAACATATCAGTTATATATACCCATTTTCCATTGAATACATTAATTTTCCAATTCCATGCGAGGCAATCCCAGGAGCAACCAATAAATCCCGTTGTGTCTCCACCTCCTACAAACGAGCCGTTAAAAAGCTTTTCCCTGGTACCACGTAACATTTGCATTGTGCCAGTTGCTGTAGAATAGCGATTTTCGCAAGGAAATCTGGTTTCTATACAAGTATCTCCCTCATCTATAACATTATCCCAATAGTTGTTATATTGAGAATTATATGGATCATCGCAATGCCTACTATCACTACTTCCAGCCCATTCATAATATGCAATTGTTTTTACGATGTCATATTGTAATGAGTCAAGAAACATCTGATTTGAAGGATCACTATCTATCAATATCAATCTTGTAGGAATAGTAGTAGTATCATTAATTGTACTATCAGTATCAATATTAAAGCAATTATTGATGTTTTCAACAGGAGTCAAATACCCTTCGCAAGCAACTGTTAAAGATCCACCAACGGCATATAATGAATCTCTCCAGAATGTAACATTGCTGTCTCTAAGCAGCAGGCGGAAACTTTTGCCAGCCACGAACAAATTTTACCTCCATCCCACACGCAGCCACGAGGCCTCGTTGGTGCGGGTGTCGAAAATTAACAAATAAGCGGGGTCATAACGGCCATAGCCATCGCTTTTGGCGAAATAGTGAATTAGATATCCATCCTGGTAGACGGCGTTTTCTAATTCTTGCGGCAAGTAAATATCACCAAGTTCAAAGTTAATAGTATTGATTACATCAAATGTTTCGCCGTTTATAATCCTCAGAGTATTTGAAATCGAATCCGGTGATTCAGGATGCGGATACATAGCCAGTATCTTGAATCGAAAATTGAAACAGTAAATATTGTCATACTCCGGAGAATATCCCAAAATCACGCTCTCCTGCGAAAGATCGCCGGCATTTATTTGCTTTGAAACATCAATATTATTTTGGGTACTAAAGATATCTATAAGCTCATCAGGATCATTAGAAAAATCATAGTAGTAATTTCGTTGGTTATTTAACGCCAAATAATAAGGATTAGTGTAGTCTCCAATTCTTACATCATTGATCTCCCTTTCATTATATGGGGTTTGTTCAATCATCCTAAAACTATTGTTATCCCTATCGAAGGTGTACTTTTTTAAAACATCTTTATCCTGTGAAAAACCGATGCAGTCAAATTCTACTGAATCTATACCGATAGGTTTAATTCCTAAAACAATATTATTCAGCAGACTATCAGATCCAGCTATTTTAAAATTTCGTTCATTAATAATCCAATAGTATGATAAAACCGGATTGTCTGGAATTGAATTTTTACCAGGCAATCCATATCCTACCCAAACTAATAATTTTAAGTCACTGCCCGGCCTTTGTAAAGATATGGGAGTTGATGAAGTAAATTCCCCCTGCCTATCAAAAACTATGCTGTCAATTACCTCGACTGTTTCCAAACTTATTTTGTAGATAACATTGTTTGTCAATCCATCCTCTGCCATAGAATATCCATTAACATAGTAATATTGGGCAGCGGCAGTGCTATTGATTGAAACCATCGATAATAAAAAAGTAAAAACGTATCCTAAATTAGTTAATCTTCCCATGGCTTTTCATCCTTTGTTATAAAGGTATACGGTATGCGTTGACTCAAGTACATCTTTTATGTAAAGCGTAGCGGATATTGAATCACTATACGACCAGTAATGAGAGCGGGCCTTGAAATATAAAGGTGAATCGCCGGAGATAATAACGTCCAGTGTATCAGGGAAATCATTATATAATGAATCAGTAAAAGCTATCGATTGTTTTGGCTCAAATGCACCTCCACCGCCCTGGCATGGGGTTCTCATACAGGTAAATGCATAAGTATCATAAATAATATAACCTTCACAAACAGGCCAGAAATATGGAAAGCCACTATTTATAAACCTTATATAACCAAGTCCGTTTATTTTACGTACAGTATCCTGGTAGTCTTCCCCTATTATACACCCGCAACCGTATAAACTTGTATGTTCATACTCTCGACCATCAGGCCATACTACATCGACATTCGTTATTAAAATCCTTGGCGGCCAAGATAATACATCCTCAAGCCAGCAATTTTCCGAGAGTACCGGCTGTTCTTCACATACAAGTATTTGTTCTCCGGGGAAGTAAAAGTAACCTGCTCCTAAACTGCCTGCTCCAATATGCTGTAATATGCGCTAGGGTATTCTATTTTGTCAAGCAATTATGTAATATTATTAAAATTATTGTTCTAAGATGGTAAATAACCTCATCTGCCCCTTTACTACGCCATTTAACCTCGCTGTCTCTAAGCAGCAGGCGGAAACTTCTGCCAGCCACGATGATTTGAAGGCGTTCTGGTGAACGCCTTTTTTTATATAAGCGGCGGATGTTCTCATCTGTCATTCGCTTTATGAGTTAATATTCTTGCTGCGTTTTTCCAGTAATCTCTGTCTGAAAATCATTGTAAACTTTATCAAGGTATTCATTTATAGGAAGCCTACCTAATTCCTTACTAATTATAGATAAAAAATCTTCCTTAATATTATTATCGTATTTTGCAAATACATCTTCAATTGATACTTTATGAACTGCTCCAGCATATAATTCTAATTCTTCTATATTAATAAAATAGATTTCTTGATTTTTAATATTTACTAATCCCTCGTCTTCAAGTTTCTGCAACTCTTCATCTAATAACTCCTTATATAGATGAGCTGATACTAAAGGTATCTCAAAAAACACTACTATAGGTATTATCTTTTTATTTCTAAAAACTGCCAATTCTTTGTACTTTTCAATATCCAAGACTCTTTTATAAACTTGCTTTACAGCTTTAATCATCTTAGTTTTTACTTCATTTTCAATAAGCATAATATCACCAGTCTGCTTTGTGGGAAGAGCAAATTGATAAGCCTTAGCCTCAAAAAGATAAATAGTAGAATTATTCTCAACCCACCAATCAATGAATTTACCTTTTGGATATATTATTTCTGGATGGACATTCTCTTTTCCATATATTCCTTTTAAAATACGCCCTACGTAGTTTTCAAATACTTTACCATAGTAGTTTCGAAAATCTAGTTGCATGCCTTTTGCCTCGAAATAACGATGAAACCACCAGTACAATCCACCATATGCCCTCTTTAAATAGGTAATAGTACTTGGTATCACATATGGTTCTTCCATTTTTTTATCTGTTTTTACTATTGGATAAAATACGAGCGGATTAAATCTAGTTTTTGTAAAAATAGGATGAAGATTAACGTTATTATTCTTATCGTCCTCCCTAAAACCTTTATAATCTATTGCCAGCATATTTAAAAAGCTATCTACTTTTGAATTATTTAATATTTCCTGTATTGATGGGATATTTGCCTCTGTTAAATATTCCTTGCGAAAAGTAGCTGTCTTTTGTGATACAGCCGAAACAGCCATTGCTAAAGTAAAATATTCATTTAATGCTAAGCCAGTTTCAGTTTTAAAAATATTTTCCAGCTTATCAAATTTATCTGGAACAACCTCTTTAACGATTTCATTAAATACTATAAGTGTTCTTGAAATTAGGTGCACATAATTAAACTGATATTCTAATTGTTCGCCACTCATTCTCACAAAAATAGAAATAATTTCTTTTTCTGCAGTTGGTGTTTTATTATAATTATTTGTTTCAAGAAATTCTAAACCATTACTATAGATATTTAACAATGCCAACAAATTATCTTTATTGCTAATAAGTTTTGCCTTAAAATCATTAGCACCGGAAATAATCATAATATTTGCTAAGTAAGCGAGTGCAAACTGTGTTATAATAATACCTGTTGCTGGATCACTTAGTGCTCCATTTCCAATTCTGTTTATACTTTGGTCATTAAAAACTTGTACTGACATTTGCCCCAAACAAATTAATCCATCACGAAGGTTATACTTTCGCAATACTTCTTTCAATTCTGTTTCGGTAACAGTTCCTTCAGCCTTTTTACCTAACTTTCTAATCTCATTATCTGCAATTAATGCCCTTCTGCCATTCTTATAGTCCATAACACTATCATCCAATTCATATTTTATTAAGTAAAGTATTTAGCCGACCATAAATCTTATAAATCTTATTCTACCCTATACATCTCAAATTCAAGACCACCAAGATAGAGGCGGGGATGCCTGAAAACCGCAAATCCAAAACGAAAGCATAAAACCGGAACTGCCTTACTTATTAGTATTGTGGGTAGGCCGGAAAGTTCCGAATGAGTCTTTTAGAATAGCTCGGCGAGCCTCTCGGCTACCTGCTCCAATACCTTGCGGTCGTACTCACCGAAAGCATCGGGATTGTCCGAGTCGATATCGATCTCGCCGATAATCTGGCCGTTCTTGCAGATCGGTACCACGATCTCGGAGCGGGTGTTGACCGAGCAGGCCAGGTAGCGATCATCGGAGTTGACATCGGGGACGACGATAGTCTTGCCCTCGCGTACCGCCGCGCCGCATATACCGCGCTCGATGGGGATAACATCGTGAGGAGACGGATCGCCCTGGTACGGCCCGAGCCTGAGTAAGCCATCCTGAAGCAGGTATATACCGGTCCAGTTGAAATGTTTGTAGTTGGAGGCCAATAACCTGACAACCGCCTCCAGCGCCGAATACTGGGAACGGGCGGTTTGAATAAAATCGCTAACCATGCATAACAAGCGATGTTCGTTAACGACTGGCATGAATGTATCCATATGGTATCTCCTTTTATCCTCTAACAGCTTGACCTATCGCCTCGACGTTCTCCGGTGAGGTGCCCAATTTCATGGTACATCCCGGCGCCAGCATAAACGGATGTCGCCCTGCCTCCGCGATAGACTCGCGCGCCTGGGTAATGACATCATTCGGCGTACCGGTAAGAAGCGTACCGAGGTGATCCAATCCGCCTAGAAACGGTTGGGTGAAAATCTTATCGGCCTGGCTAAAATCCATATTGCCCGGCTCGAATTTATTCCAACTTAGTATATCGAACGGATAGTTTTTGAATAATGGCAGCATGTTATATTCCATGCACACGTGAAGGATATTTATCTCGGCCGATTTAGCCCTGGCCAGCACGCGAAGATCGAAGGGTTCGCCGTATAGCGCGTATTGTTCCTCGCTGATATTGTTACGGCTGGCCCATTCGGTGGTGGCGAAATATATTCCGGTCACGCCGATATTCATCAGTTTCTCGACATAATTTTCAAGCGATATAGTAATCTGTTCAAGCGCGGATTCAAGGTTTGTGCTGTCGTTCATCAGGGTGATGAAAGCCTCATCTGATTCGCATAAGTCGGCGGCTACCGATAGTGGTGAGAAGACGGTCTGGAAAAAGTGAAGATTCCCCCTCAGGCCATCTTTAATGAGGTTGACAGCTTTAAGTTGTTCACCGTATGCCCCCGCTTTGATATCGAGCGTCTTGATATTTAGCCAATCATCCGAACTTTTAACCGGGCTTTCCAGTCTGAGATGTTTCCCGTTTTCACGGCCGAGGAATTTCATTTTAACGCCCCAGTCCTCCACATAATACGTGGCGCGGGGATTTATTTTCATGAAATCCCAATCATATCTCTGCTGAAATGAAAGCATCGCTTTAGCGAGATTCTCGGCGTTGGTTTCCTGATCGTAGAAATGATTCCAGGCGGATACCGGGGTGCGGTCTATCTTATCGCCCCTCAGTAATCCGGCAAGCCTTTCCTTATGTTTCAATTGGCTCGATACCCTTTGTCTTTATTGATTGATTTAAACACAAACTGTTTTACTGATCTGATTACGCGTTGTTCTTATTATATTTTCAAAAGACTTACTAAGCTAAAATATTGCCTTATATAAGTCAAGCTAAATGCTTAAAAAATAAAGGCTTGTGAAAAGTGGCACAAGCGAGAATGATTGCTAAATCGAGGGTCTTTTTATAAGATTAATACAAACTAAGAGATATATATGCTAATAGTATATTGATGTTGGAAAATTATTTTTAAGAAGTATATATTTTTATAAGGCAATAATTTTGGCATGGCGCTTTGGGGAATGATTTAAGGGGTAATTGCGCAGTTAGAAAGCTGTTCTTTAAAGGCAAAAGTGAACTTTAGCCCTGCATGCTTTCAGCAATTGTATGCTATTTTGTAGGGGTAAAGCTTGCCCGCTCTTTGGTAATAGATATGTTAAACATTGTCTCATGACATCCGTTACACTTTCCAATGCTTTAGAACCTCATTTGATTAGCGGTCTACAACTGATAATTTTACTACTGGTATTCAGCAGCGTTACGAAGCAGCGCTTCGTAACGAGAAAAATTTATACAACTATTGATAATGACTCTGGGGCAATATGGTTAGAATAAATAACTAAACTATCTCTTTAATAATATCCCGGCAGGTGTCGTATTTTCCGAATGAGGGCATCAGGTATAATCCGGCCACCGACTGTTTAATCTTTTCGATAATCTCCAATGAGATAACCGCGCCTTCCTCGGCTGATCTCTCCCCGGCTTTATTCATTCTCTGGCGAATATTATCGGGGATTAGTATACCTGGCACCTCGTGATGCATGAACTCGGCATGCTTGTAGCTGACAAGCGGGAGTATTCCCAGCATTATCGGCAATGAGAACTGCGATATCTTTTCGAGGAAGCCGTTAATCGTATCGATATCATACATCGGTTGAGTGAATATATATTGCGCTCCGGCGGCGATCTTGCGTTCTAAGCGGGCCATTTCCAGCTCGATATCGGGCGAGGTCGGATTCGCGGCCACGCCTATGGATAGCTGGGTGGGTTTGCCTATAGAGTTACCGGCGAAATCGAACCCCGAGTTTAACTTGGTGATGATACTCACCAGACCGATAGAGTCGACATCATAGACAGCCGTGGCGTGCGGGTAGTCACCGACATGCGGCGGGTCTCCGGTAAGGGCCAGGATATCGCGTATACCGATGGCGTTCGCCCCCAGAAGATCCGATTGCAGTCCCATCAGGTTGCGATCGCGGGTGGTGAAATGCAGAACTATATCGATATCAACATGTTGTTTTATGAGGTAAGCTAATGCCAGGCAGGACATGCGCACACGCGCCATAGGCGAATCGGCTATGTTGACGGCATCCGAACCGGCCTCTTTCAGTTCACCGGCCACGCGTATGAGTTTATCGGGTGTCGTACCTTTAGGCGGATCGATCTCCACCGAGATAACGAACTTACGTTTGAATTTCTCAAGAAACGGCGAGACTTTCTCGATGGGTTTGGCAGGCTGAACAGTCTTTACTTTAATCGAGGTAACAGCGGATGTTTGCTCCTTGCGTATCGGGTGAACATCCTTCAAGGCCTCCGATACCGCCTTGATATGCTCAGGCGTGGTGCCACAGCATCCGCCTAATACGGTAGCGCCCGCCTCGACGAATCTCAGGGCATACTCGCCGAAATAGTCGGGGGATGAGAAATATACGAACCGCCCGCTATACAATCTCGGTAATCCGGCGTTGGGTTGAGCGGATATATAAGCCGTGCCGAGCTCTGCCAGTTGCTGGATAACCTCCAGCATTTTCTGCGGCCCTACGGAGCAGTTCGCACCGATAACATCCACCCCCAGCGGCGCCAGGCGAGCGACTGATTCCTCTGGAGTATTTCCTAATAAGGTTTTACCCTCGGCAGTGTATGTCATCTGGGCAATGATAGGCAGTTCGCTGATATTTTTTATCGCCTTTATGACTATCTCCATCTCCTCGAGATTCGATAGGGTTTCGACAATAAACAGGTCTACTCCGCCCTCGAGTAATGCCTCTATTTGCTCGGTGTAAATTTCGGCTGCCTCTTGATGGCTTATCTTACCGAATGGCTCCAGATGTTTTCCCAGCGGTCCGATCGAGCCGGCAATCAGGATATCCTGACCGGAAATATCGCGTGATTCGCGAGCGATTTTTGCGGCCTTGATATTGATCTCGCGTACTTTCTTTTCCAATGCGTGGGAGGCCAACCTGATGGCATTGCCCCCGAAAGTATTGGTCTCGATTATCTCTGCGCCGGCATTGATATACCGGCCATGAACATCACCGATTAACTCCGGGCGCGACAGGTTTAACTCATCGAAACAATGGTCGTATGAAATTCCCATCTGATTTAAATAGGTGCCCATGCCGCCATCACAAATGATGATACCGGCTTTAAGTCTGTCATTGAAAGTTTGTGTCATAATCACCCATAAAATTACAAAAATCAGGCTTAAACAGCCTGAATAAATCCTATATACTTGATTAAGTAATAGTAAACTATTCTTCTGAGAGAGTCGAGTTAATTTTTTGATAAAATGAATTGGGAGTGTGCTCGTCATCCGGGAAACTGCCGGTTTTTATATTGACTTTCCAATTCATCGGGGATTCGACTATTTCGTGAAGGTAATATTTGATACTTTGCTGCAGCCTGTTGCGAACGATTTCAGCACCCGGCTTGTTTGTTTCAACCAGAAGAACGCTGACTCTGCCATCCTGGAAACCCGAGACTATATCGGTTTGCCTGATCGAGTTTCTTATGTGTTGCCGGATTTTATCGTAAACCTCCAGCGATATGCCACCGTTCGATGAATCTTCGTTTACCCCCAGATGTTTGGTGTCGATATTCAGGTATGAGACAAAGCTCAGGTAACGTTGGGCTCGTTTTAGTTCCTGGCTAACTCTGCTCAAGAAATTTTCCGGTGCGCTGTAAATACGATCAATCAGTCTTGTTTCTTTATCCATGATGGGAACCACTTCGTTTAACATCTTTTAATTAACTTATTGCCTTTTTTAATTGCAAATATAATGCCACTTATGTTCCCGTAATAAGAATTTCTACAGGATTATCAACTTAGGCATTACTTGTTAGTTACTAAAGACTTACCTTATCCCTTCAGATTGTCCTTAAAATCATTTCTACCAAAGTATCATCGACATTCATTGCAGGCTATTGCACAAATATTGCACACTATTAATCAATGATCTTATAGTCTTTTATTTTGTACAACAGCGATCTGTAACTTATATCTAAGAGCTTGGCGGCCTTGCGCCTATTCCAATTGGTTTTCACCAGAACGCGACTTATCAGGTTTTTCTCCACCTCGGTAACCACTTTGCTGACTTTATCTTTCAACGTATAATCGCCATCCTCATAGCTTATAGGGAAGGCGTTTTCCTGCTTGTCAGGAGTCGGGATAGGCCCTTTTAGCGTCTCATAGATGATATTCTCATCCCCCCTGACCACGATTTGCTTAATCAGGTTCTCCAATTGGCGGACATTGCCGGGCCACTGGAAATTCACCATATGTTTCATGGTTTCCGAGCGCACGCTTTTTTGTTCTTTATCATACAGAAGAGAGTATTTCTGGAGGAAATGCTCGGCCAGCAACGGTATATCATCGCGGCGGTCGCGCAGAGGCGGCAGATTTACCGTAATTTCGTTCAGACGGTAATAGAGATCGTTGCGCATCTCTTTGGTTTCCATGGCCTCCTCGAGATTTTTGTTGGTAGCGCAGACGATTCTAACATCTACATGGATATTGCTAATACCACCGACCCGGACGAATTCGTGCTGTTCAAGAACCTGCAGCAGTTTTGTTTGCAGTTCGATTTGCATGTCGCCTATCTCATCCAGGAACATTGTGCCTTTGTTGGCAACCTCGAACCGTCCCGGTTTGGTTTTGTTAGCGCCGGTAAACGCACCTCTCTCATAACCGAAAAGCTCGGCCTCTAGAAGTTCGCGGGGAATAGCGGCGCAATTGACCTTAACGAACGGTTCATTCTTTCGCGGCGACATATTGTGAATCATGCGGGCGATAATTTCCTTACCGGTACCCGACTCACCTCGAATCAGCACGGTCAAATCACTCGGTGAGATTTGCTCGACGATGCTTTTAACTTTAAGCATCGGTTCGGTATCGCCGACTAACATCTCATGCTGGCTTTCACGGATTTTCTTTTTGAGATCGGTGATCTCTAGTTTGAGCCTCTTTTTTTCCAGCACGGTACGAATATGAATTTCCAGCTCTTTCACATCGAAAGGCTTGGGTATAAATTCTGCGGCGCCTTTTTTAATCGAGTCGACGATATTCTGGGTATCACCATGGCCCGAAAGCATCATGACATCCAGATTCGAGTCGACCTTCTTGATTTTTTCCAGCACTTCCAGCCCCGATTGTCCCGGCATCTTGATATCCAGGAGGATCAAATCGGGCTTATTCGCATTATCTTTCTGGGATAGAATCGACAAAGCTTCCTGTCCATCACGGGCGGAGTTTATCTCGTATTCATCACCCAGTCCCTCGGTTATAATCCAGGGCACCTTTGGATCATCATCGATGATCAGTATTTTTACATTTTTATCACTCATAATATTACACGGGTAAATCTATATTGAATGTTGTACCTTTTCCCATTTCACTGTTTACCGACATCTTACCACTATGGGCATCCACTACTCTTTCGACAATCGCCAGGCCCAGACCGGTACCTGTTTCTTTAGTGGTATAGTATCTATCGAATACGCGAGCCCAATCCTCCTCGGGAATACCACAACCGGTATCCGAGATCGCGAGCCTGACATAAGGCTCCGATTCGGGATGCCTGCCGATAGAAATACCCAGGCTGCCTCCGGGATCCATCGCCTCGATACCGTTAAGCATGATATTGATCAATACCTCGAATATCTCTTTATTGTTTATTATGACTTTTGGGGTATCTTTTTCTTTCGAGATGCTCAGTTTGATATTTTTCCGATCGATATCTCGTTCGAGAAGTTTAACCGCTTTCTCAACCAACAGTTCGATATCCTCTTTCTGAGTGCTGTACTTGTTGGGATTAGCGAAATCGACCATCTCCATAACCAGATCGTTCAATCGATTGATCTCTTTATTCGAGCTATCGAAGAACTCATCAGCCTCTTTGCCTTTTATTTTATTGCGATATACCTGAACATTGCCCTTTAAATTAGTCAGGGGCTTTTTCAAGTCGTGGCAAATTTCCGAGATCATCTTACCCATTGTTACCAGTTTCATTCCGCTGCTTACCGCTTTCTGGCGTTCATAAACAGCGGCAGCCTGATTGGCTACCAGAGTTGCCAGGTTTTTAGCGGCCGAGTCAATTTCCTGTTCAGAAATAATGACCATAAGATTGCTAATCGCCCCATGCATTTGTACTGGTATTACTTCAATTGCAACCTTGCGTTCGGGGTGATTCTCTGCAAACGCTTTCATTATTTTATCTCTTATAAAATCTATATCGTCCGACTTAAGCGAACCTATAACCTCTTTATTTATTTCCAGTTCGCCCAGTGAACCATAATTATATTCGTTACCTGGAGTGCTATTAGCAAATTCCAATCTGAAAAGTTTTGCTCTATCGGAGTAGGAATACCATGTAATCGCCTCAATGTGAATGAGTTTGCGCAATTGTTTAAGGATGATATCCCCTATTTTTGAGGGTTTATCCACCAAAGATATATCCCGTGCTATGTCAAGTAAGATTGTTAACTCGTTTATTTTTTCACCGCGGTCGTGAAACACCGTGGCTCGATCCACCGCAATTGCGGCTTGCGAGGCGAAAGTTGTCAGTACTTTCAAATCATGCTCGGTGAAATTCGTGCCTGACAATTTATTGTTGAGATTTATCACGCCGTGAATCTGTCCCTTATATTTCAATGGCACTGAGATCAAGGATTTAGATTCATAATGTTGACGGTTTATGCGGGAGAATCGAGAATCCTTTTCTATATTCTCCACTACCAGAGGTTCACCGGATTTAGCGACATGTCCGGCAATCGAACTGCCGAGTTTCATTCTCGTATTGAGGACTATCTCCTCGGAGAGACCACAGGCGGCGCCGATATAAAGCTCGTTTTTCTCGTGATCGAGAATCATCACCGAACCGATTTTCGCACCTATGACATCGATTGCCAGTGATAATATCTGGCTTAATGTCTCGGTTAGATCGATAGTGCTGGCTAAAATCGTACCGGCGCTGTAAAGAGCATCGATTTCGGCTAATTTTTGCTCTAAGAGAATATTAGCTTTTTTCAGTTCCGAAAGCAGGCGGTCTTTTTCGAGCGCTATCTGGCGTTTTTCCAAAGAGCGGGTTACCGAAATTTTGAGTTCCTCGAACTCCAGCGGTTTGGTGAGATAGCTAAAAGCGCCTTTATCGACAGCGTCTTTTGCCGATTGAAGCGAGGCGTAGCCGGTCATAAGAATGACCTCCAGATAAGGATCATGCTCATGGGCTTTTTTCAGTATCTCCAGGCCATCCACGCCGGGCATTTTTATATCGCTTATAACCAGATCGAACTTACTGCCGGGAAAAGATTTAATCGCTTCTACCGAATCGGTAAACGATTGAACCTCGTAGCCCTCCATCTCCAGAAGGGTTTTGAGGCTTTCGCACATGCGTTCTTCGTCATCAATTAATAAAATTTTCGTTGGTTGCATCATCTTCATTTACTATTGGTAGTTTAATGGTGAATGTCGCACCGCCTTTTTCGTTATTTGAGGCGGTAATTGTTCCCTTGTGCGATTTGATTATGCCATAACACACGGCCAGCCCCAGGCCTGTACCCTCTTTTTGTTTAGTGGTAAAAAACGGCTCGAAAAGCACGCTAAAATTACTTTCGGCGATACCCGTTCCGGTGTCTTTAACATCTATAACTATATCCTCGGCTGTTTTCCTGGCAACGATAGAGATATCGCCGCCTTTTTGCATAAAATCTTTAGCGTTCATTATTAAATTCAGTAATACCTGTTTTAATTTTTCGGATGAGCCCAGTATTTTAGGCAAATCTTGTTTGGTATCGAGCATGACATTGATATTGGCGTTAGAAAGCTGGTTCGACAGCAATGTCAGGGATTCGGCGATTACCTTGTTTATATCAATTATTGCCATTTGCTGTTGATGAGGTCTGTAGAACGCCAGCAATTGGCGAACGATACCGGCAATGCGGTTTACCTCCTCTTTGAGGATTTTGATGTAGTTATCGTATAAATCCTCGGGGACTTTGCGCATGGAGAGTATTTGGAGATAGTTACTGATAATCCCCAACGGATTATTAACCTCGTGCGCAATCGAGGCCGAGAGTTTACCCAGAGCGGCCATCTTCTCGGTTTCAACCAGGAGTTTTTGTGTTTGCTGAAGTTGTTCGTTTATATCGCGTTCGCGCTCGTAAAGCTGGGCGTTTTCCAGGGCGACCGAGAGTTGATTCATTAGAAGTGATAGAAACTCGAGATCATTCTCGTAATAGTTGGCATTCGACATCTTGCGGGGTAAAAACAGGATACCTAAAAGCCTGTCCTTCATCAAAAGCGGCGCTGCTAATTTGATATCGAGATACTTGATCAGCTCCATCAAACCGATATCATCCTTGAAATGCCCTGTCAGTTCGATCGTTGTCATTGGTTTGCCGGACTGCTGTAGATGCTTTATCAGAGAGCTGCTATAATTGATTCTAATACGATTCAGATTATCGTTTTCAATTCCTTTCATATGGGGATTTTTCAGGTATTGCATATCGTTGTCGGTAAGGAAAATCACAGCGCTTTCCACGCCCATCTGCCCCAAACAGGTTAGCAGAATAGCATCGATAAGCGATTCGGTATCGAGCATCGAGGATAGATGGCGGGATATCTCAAAAACGGTATAGTGATCGAATATTTTTCTCCTGAGGCGTTTGTTAGCATCACTTAAACGGCTTAATTCGCTCGCCAGGTCGCTTTCGCCTACGATTCGATCGTCGTCATCTCCCGGGAAGGGTGTCAATAAATCGCTATTTACCATTAATTAAATCTTCGGCAGGACTACCTATAAAATTAATCAAAGGCTCGCAATCACCTCTAAAAGGAGCCGAACCGATACCACGGAAATAATTTACCAGATATGTAATGTCAGAGCCTATTACAGCGCAATCGCCATTGGCATCACCGGCAAGAAACGGTTCCGGAGCGGGATTAATCGCACGGAAATAGCCAACCAGATAGGTGACATCCGCACCAATTACTCTGCCATCACCGTTGGCATCACCCGGCAAAAATTGAGGATCACCATCAATAGTGAAACTCCTGATTTCGGAGTAATCAGTCCAGGCATTGCCTGAATTGGAGGCTTTTACCCGCCACCAGTAGGTATTACCGACGCTGAAATCTGCGCTATATATTCCACCGGTTATAGTCGAATCGTAATTAACGATTGAGTTAAATATATCATCAGCAGCGATCTCTATAAGATAATTTACTGCTGAGGTAACCTCATACCAGATAAAATTCATTGTCGTAGCCGTAGTAGTATAGCCGTTTTCCGGTTGATCCAACAGAGGCGGTGAGGCAGACCAGGCAACCTGTACGGAAAATGTTTGAATACTCGAATTAAGTGAAAACTGAGATAGATCGAATGCCGAAACTCTCCAGTAATACCGATTGTTAGGCAAATAAGCGGCGGTGTATTCCGAGACCGATAAGCTGGAATCGAATTCTATAACACTTACGAAATCCGGGTCCTCGGCTATTTCGATAATATAACCGGTGGCGTATGTGATATCAGACCAGTTGAAATATACGCTTGAGTTTGTCAGCTTATCATCATTTACGGGCGCTATCAACTCGGGGGCAGCCAGAGGTTCCCTCTCCAGTTCGAAATTTAGCGTGGTTGCGGCATCGATATACAAACCGGTTACGGTCGAATCATAGTAACCGGGATGCGAGGCTGTGATATCATAAGTACCCTCGGGAATATCGTAAATGATATAATTCCCTCCAACATCGGCCGTGTCGGCTTTGCCGGCTGGCGCTATTGATACGATCGAACCGGATAGATCGGCCGGGCTATCCGAAAGACTAACACTACCGGAAAGATAAATCGTGCCACTTTCGATTACGACAACGAATCTATTCGACAAATAAGACAGGTCTCCCCTGTCATCCCTGCCGGCAACCTGAAAATAACGCGTATCCTCCGAGTATGGCCCAACCAGCAGGCTTTCGGCGGTTACGCTGGTGGTGAGGATATTCGTGTTTTCGTATTCATCATTAGGATAAATCTCATCGACATAAAATCCCTCATTCGTAGTATTATGGTCGGTCCAGTAACGGAACCTGATAGTGATCTCTTGCCCGATATAATCATCAATATAGTACTTAGCCAAAACCCAGCCCGAGGAACTGCCGGTTATGCCGTGTCCCTCATTATGGTTGTTTGGGTTTGTCGAGGTCGACAGGTTACCATCGAGCGGGTACCATGTGGCGCCGCCGTCATTCGAGGCCTCTACGTAGGCATAGTCCCAATCGGTTTCGATATCGTACCAGGTGCGGAAAGTCAGCGTATCACCCGGTTCGACCAGAATCCTGTTGAGCATCGTCCCTGTCGCACGATACTCATCCCCCGAGCCGGAGAATAACGAGTAGCTGCCGCTGTATTGTCGTGATGAGTTAAGCATGAAATTATCCAGCGTGAAATCGCCAATGGACTCGCAGTCGTTGGTGTTTCGCCTGTAACCCGTGCGTTCTATCACCTGGTAATCTATCGCTGTGTTAAACGTATCGATTTCATCGGTATGCCAGTGAATATAGAACTGCTGACCCGTTGGGGCGTAATCAGGTGAGATTATTTCGGGTATCGATGGTTGACGCAGCTTATATATTTCGTATGCTTTATGCGAGAAATTTTTGAGAGCCTCGATGTTTTCCGCGACAAGTACCGGGATGCGAGCCTGCTCGGGCCAGAAACCATCCGCGCTGTTGCCGATCTCTGTGGTTATAGCGAAAGTTTTCGGCTTTTCTATGCGTTCGCCATATGCCCAATCGTTGGCATCACCGTTGGTTGTATATAAAAGCTGCCAGGCGGTACCGGCATCATAGCCAAGCGTATCCTCGGCATAATTCCCGAACAACTCCCAATACATATCATCATCCTCGCATAAGCCGTAATAGTAATTCCACGACCAGATGGTAATGCTGGCATATGAATGGAAATTCATTATCCAGGCGAAATCGTGATCGATAATGAAATCCATCAAAGCCTGAGTTTCCGGTTCCGAACCGGGGCTGTCGCCGCGATAGGTATCACTGTAAGTCGATCCGGATGAGCCGGAGTTATCGTACCCCCAGTGATAAGGATAATTGCGATTGAGATCGACTCCATAGTAGCCATCACCATTATTTTTGCGGTTCTTCCGCCACATTCCCCCGCCAGAGGGGTTGGTTTGACGGTTATACTCGTAGCCATCAGGATTGGCTATCGGCATGATAAAAAACTCGTTGTTATTGACCAGATCGGTTATCTCGCTATCGGTACCGTAGTTTTTCGCCAATGTTCTTATATACTCGATACAGACCTCGACGGTGATAGGCTCGCGGGCATGATGCAGCCCGTTTATGAATATCTCGGGTTCGTCCTCATCTACGTAGGGATTATCAGATACCTTGACCACCCAGAGCTGATTGCCGTCATGGGTACTGCCAATGGAAGATTTAACTGTAACCAGGGCTGGATATGCGGTAGATAGCGAATCTAAAGCCGCCATTGTTTCGGTGTATGTATGAAATCCGCCCATAGTGGTACCCATAGGAATACGGTTCATATAGAAAGAGGTAAGATCATCATGGATTATCTCATAGTTAACGGCCAGGCGATCAAACTCCTCGAATTCCATCTCATTCAATACGATATCGATATACTCGCCGGGTTTTACGAAGACAATATCATAAACAGCGAGTTTCTCAATAGCCTGTCTATCGAAATCCGTTACTCGCACCTGTTTGTAGATATCAGCAGCAGAAACCGTAGTTGAGATTATAACAAGTAATATCAAAATGATGTATTTCCGCATGAACACCTCTCGTTTTTTGGCACTATTGTATTGATTTTATACTGTAGATTCAACAGTTTTGTAAAAGTAATTTATCTAATTGAAAAACTTTGTCAACAATATTATAGATTAATTATTGAAGCACTAGTGTCCGGTGTTTTTCGCTAATTTTTATATTTCTCCTTGGAATTGTTAGTGAAAAATATTTTCCGATATAATTATTATATTCAGCTTATCATGCACCCTGACATGTCCTGCTGATGTTAGGCTTAGTTTCCTGGTTTCCAAGCGCTGCTTGGAAACCTTCTTGAGTCATGTAGAATGCGCATTCTGCCGGCAAACAAGCCACGTTGAGAAGCAGCGCTTCGCAACGAGATGGAAAAGCCGGACAGTAGTGTTATTGAAGCTTAACGATGACAACCACTCATTTATTCACAATTGGGCCAATCATGAGGCCTGCCATACGGTAGATAATCTCTTGTCGGCCATAAGGTGTTCAAATCGGGGCAAAATATCAGGCTATACCGTCCTCGAAAATAATTTACCATGCAGGTTATATCAGCTCCTATAGTCCGACAATCACCGTTGACATCCGCCGAAACGAAAAGGCCGTACATGTTACATGGGGCGTTAATTGGCCGTCCCCGGAAATAATTCACCAGGTAGGAAACATCCGCGGAGGTTACCACAGGCGGCCATTCTCCAAGCGCCATGTTCGCATCTCCCGGCAGATACATTAATGCGACTATATGGTCGAAATCGACCTCGTTGGAATATTCGCCGACATTACCTAAAGAATCTACAGCTGCCACGCGAACGTAATAATGACCACTTAACATATTGACCATATCATACCAGGAGTTTTCGGTAGAATCGTAAATAGTTGTGGGTTCGGGCAGACTATCGGCAAAAATATAGTAGCGATCGACTGAATCATCACCGAATTTATTAAACACCAAATGTCTGCCGGTATCGATTTCCTCCGCTATCAGGTAAGGCCGGGCCGCTACGCCGTGCCAGGGGAATCTGAAGGCACGATAGCTAATGACGCTGGGATTGAAACTCATCTCGAATTCCTTCTCGCCCAGTTCGTTTAGTTCGGTCACATTCGGATGCGCCGAGCCCCAGCCTATGACCGTGTGCCCACTGGCCAGACGCTGAGTGTTGCCCATTACGCCGGCTGCAACATCGGGGGTTTGACGGTACTCCCAGATCAGGGTGGCGGTGAGGTTAACCTCATCCAGTTCGTATTCGAGCGCTCGTGAATAGAAAGGATCATTGAGATTGCCGTTATCGTATAGCGTTACATGTCCATTTGGCAGGCGACGGATATCATGCTGATGAGAGAAAGGACGGGTATCGTTAATCGTAGTAAACATGTTGTTCTCGCCCCCCCAGCGCCAGATGATATCGCCGGTGGTCCGATCTATCTTCGTTACCTCATCCAGGTTGCGGCTCGATAACAGCAGGTTGCCATCGTAATCCAATTCAACCGCATTGCCATGAACATAGTCGATACGGGTGTTGCAGAGATTGATATCCCAGGTGGCATCGGTGATCTCGAAATGATCCCATGAGCGCCATTCCCAGACTACGTTTTTCTCGGTATCGAGTTCTTGAATTATCAAGCCGAAGACCAGGGCATTAGGCATACCGCAGCCCTCATACTCTCGCATATCGATAGTTTGGCCATCATACGCGATAACCATAACATGACCGTTATCCCATATCTGGCAATCATGCGGATCGGTATCCATCTCGTAACCGTTGCCGCATTGGAACGAGTCGACCACGGTGTAGGTCGAATCCATAGCGTAGAACTGGTATGTCCAATAAGTATAATAGGTAAGTAAACCATTTGGTTGTTTTTTAAAATCGAAAGTGTTCTCGGGTACGCGATGATAATAAACCGGGTCGCCGTTGTTATCCAAAATCATATTGTATTGAACATCCGAGCCGTAGAAATTAGAAAGAAAAATATAACCCGAATCAGGGTCATCAGAGGTTGTCACCGTTATATCGGGGAAATCGGAGGGTAACGAAACGCCATTGCGGGTGACTTTGTCCCCCTGTTTAGGCGGTTTCTGCCTGGTAAACGAGGCGGGATCAGTCCCCCCATCATTACCCTCATTACCTTCATCACCATTATCAAATGTTTCCGGCAAATCTTCCAGTTCATATAAGATGCTCTGTGCTGATATATGCTCGGTCCGGGGAGAAATTGTGAAACTCCAGTTCAAGCTCGAAAGCTCGCTTTTATCCTGTGCTTTCAATCCGGAATGTAAGGTCACGTTAACGACCTCACCGGGTATAAATTCGTGTTCGGGCATGATTACCAGCGATTTGTCATCATCCGAGATAACAGCAGTATAAGTATGTTCTCCGCTTTCGGAGCCGGTTATTTTAGCGATGTTGGAGAATTCCGAATTTCGTTCCAAAAGCGCTCCCTGCCGGATCACGATATTGGTGGCTCTGGATACTAATGTTGCGTTATTCCGGGGATGGAAATATTCGAATTCATCAAATGATGTTCGAGCGAATAACGAAGTTGAAATCAATAATAAACAGGCGGCGGCAATCAATACATTTTTCATCATAACACCCTATCTTTAATATTTAAATAATTAATCGATTAGTAAGGACGTCTCGCATTATTAAAAAATCCGTAGTTCAACAACTTTCCTCTTGAAGCGTATACAATATAATAAACAATAAGTAACGGATTGTCAATGAAAGTATTGTATAAGTTCAATGCTGATAAGGAGTAAACCAATTCTCTGTTGATACAAAATAGGTGTTTGAGATAGGAAAATCAAAATTCCGGTAGAATTCTGATAAGTTATTTATTAATATTAAGATATGTTTGAGTTGGATGTTCAGGTATACTGATATGATAAGTCCAGTGAAAGCCCTTATCCTGATATTATTCGCTTTCTCTATCGTTAACGCGCAGGGTATCCCCGATGAGCGACTACTGGTGCAATCACCGCCGGAGAAACTGATGTTCGCGCAAAAACATATTGATGAGGGTAATTTCGGCTATGCGGCAGTTGAGATATCGAGGCAGCTCGAGAAAGATTCTACGCTTCTGGCCCCTGCGGCAACGATGCTGGGAGGAAATTACAGCCTGGTCAGGATCACAGATAATGTGTTTGCCGATCGGGTCGGCGGATTTTCGCCCTCCGGAAACCGATTGATATTAGCGCGTGACACCTCAGCTATCAGCCTGGATGACGGCTTTTTTAACGATTATGAGAAATTATCATCGAGGATCGTGATATATGACCTGGAAACGAAAGTAGAAATCCTGCCTGAGATGGATATTGATAATCCATATAAACCGCGCTTCAACGGTGACAATAGTTTCTACTTTCTTGTAAACCAGAGCGCCGGGCAATCACCTGGCAGCTTGAAGAAGCTGTACTTATATGATATGGAACTCGGGACGATCACCGAATGTTGTGAATTATCCGGAGGCTCTTATTGCCCGCTTTTGGATGGTGTGATTACCTACAATACAGCTAAGGGAGTTCTGGTGTACAAGGATTGGCGGAATCATATCGAGACAGTTATTTTCGATAACGAAAGCCTGTTAAGCTTTAAACGACCCCTGCCTCTTATTCAAAATATCTCTGCAAACGCGGGCGTTATAATGTTCGAGGCCGGTTTTTCAAACGGCAAGTTTACGAAAAACGTGTACAGTATTCCAGTCGATGGCGAAAAAGTGGAGATATTGACAAACGTGCGTAAAACTTTCATGTCCGAGGGTTCGTATTATCCGGCGACTGTAAAAAGTAAGGAGTTTGCCTTCATCTCAGGTGATAATAGGAACTCAAATATACATTATATGAAAAATGATCAGGACTATACTTTGACATTCGATAGCGGTTTAAAATATTATTTGGCGATATCACCTGATGGAACAAAGATCGCTTATTCATATATGATAGTACGGGACGGCGTCGAGTCATATGAGATATTTATGCTTGATTTCGGCCTTGAGGCAACCTCTGAAGATATAAACTATAGAATGAAGTGGTTAAAGTAATATAATGAACAATAATGAGATAGTAAGTCAATACATAGCCTCATTAGAGCCTGTTATCAATATTGATGTCGTATACGGTAGTCGTTCGGAAATACTGATGCGGGGCACTCCAAACGATCTCATGCTGCTTTCCGAGATGGATATATTAAACCGGATATCGAATCTTCCGGGTAATTCGGAAATTGTTATGATGGAGCCGAACGTGGTGATAAAGCTTAAGCTACCCGGCAAGATTTCAAATATAAAGATACCCTGGTTGAATATAGTTCTGTTCGTGCTGACCCTTATCTCTACTCTGCTGGTTGGCGCCGGCTCGGTAGGCGTGGATTTTATCAGCCATCCTGAGATAATCTGGCAGGAACCTCTACGAATTATCAGCGCCGGCGGCTCGTTCGCGTTTTCGCTGATCGCTATACTGCTATTCCATGAGTTCGGGCATTATATAGCCTCGCGTATTCACGGGGCAAATGTCACCCTGCCTTACTTTATTCCCTTCCCCAATTTCGTAGGGACTATGGGAGCGGTCATCAGGATTAAATCGCCGTTTGTCACCCGCAAGCAACTTTTCGATGTTGGCGCGGCCGGGCCAATCTCGGGCATGGTCGTGGCCATTCCTCTGGCTATCTGGGGTTTGAGTAATCCCATCTATATACCGGAGGTGTTAAACACACCCGGCCTGATAAACCTGGGCGATTCGCTACTTTACAGCTTGATAACTCACCTGGTGCAGCCCTCCCCACCGGATGGCTATATGGCGGTAATTACTCCTATGGCGTTTGCGGCCAGGGTAGGGTTCCTGATCACCATGTTAAACCTTCTACCCATAGGCCAGCTCGATGGCGGGCATATCGTGTATGCGATGTTTGGTAAATTTCAGGTGAAAATAGCATATGTGATGATTGCCGGATTGCTAATCCTGTCTTATTTTTGGCTTGGATGGCTTATCTGGGCGCTGCTTTCGGTTATAATAGTGAAACCGAAACATCCACCGACAGTAATGGACGAGATACCACTGGATAATAAGCGGATGATAATTGGCTTTATCACGATAGCTATTTTCATCCTTTGTTTTATACCGATACCGATAAGTGAATTCTAATTTCAAAAGTACAGGAGTGAGGAAGAGATGAGAAAAGCATTAGTCATTACCATACTGATGGTTTTAAGCCTGACTATGGGTATGGTTCACGCCCAGGACCAGATCGCGAAAGAGATAATCGACTCACTGGTTATCGATGACCATTACTCTGTCGGCAAGTATGAACTCACCGGAATGAAAGGAATAGCCAGGGGCAATAAAGCCCAGCAATTGATATTTTACCTGGATGGCGCCCCAACGATGTACACCGCCAGTAAAAATCTCGAACTATACGATTTCAATGGTGGTGAAAAAGCCTCAAAACCCGATTACGCCAGAGATATCAACGGTGATGGACTGGAGGAGATTATAATCCAGGGCCATACAGGTCTGGGTGGTTGCTGTAATCATATAGCTTTTCACACGCTTGGCAAAGCCGCTATTCAGGATTTAGGCACGTTCGATCTTCAGGAATTCGATGAGTTCGAGTTGAAAGATATCGACAATGACTCCATCCCTGAACTGATCTTTCAGGATCCTCATTATCTGAAATGGAATGCCCCGTTTTCGGAGTCTCCCCGTCCTACGGTTATCTATAAATGGGATAACGGCAAATACCGGGGAGCCAATTTCAAGTTCAGCGACTACCTCTTGAAACAAATCGATAAAAACGCGATCAAGGATTTGGAAAAAGCGATCAAGCGCCGCGTGGAAAAGGAATACGATCCCGATCACGAATACTATAAATACCCGCCTGCTCGGTTATGGGGTTTGATGCTTGACTATATTTACGCTAACAAAAAAGATAAGGCCGAAACCATATTAATGCAATACTGGCCGGATGAAATACCGGGTAAAGATTTGTTCTATGTTCAATTCCTGGTTAATTTCAAGAAAAGTGATTATTGGCCGGATATCGAAAAATCCGAATGGTAAAAACCGTTTTGCGGATGAACCTTTTATAATATATCACCACTGTCCGGCCTTTCCATCTCGCTGCGAAACGCTGCTTGGCAACGTGGCTTGTTTGACGGCAGAATGCGCATTCTACATGACTCAAGAAGGTTTCCAGGCAGCGCTTGGAAACCAGGGAACTAAGCCTAACATCAGCAGGAAATGTAAGGATGCATGATGCGCTGAATATATGATTATATCGGAAAATATCTTTCACTGACAATTCCAAGGAGAAATTTTAAATTTACCGAAAAACACCGGACACTAGTGATAATATATTATTGTTTATAGATTTGTAATTATCGAGTGAATTATATTTACTCGGTGATATTTCGATAAATATCGATTAAAATGATATATATGTTTTAAAGCAGTAGTGGAGATTAAATGCAGATATTTTCTAAAAACCATTCATCTTATCCCCGGGTGGGCGATACGCCGGAGCTACAATGTCTGAGAAAAGCATATAACAGCCTCGATAAAGGCCGGATGACAGCGACGGAGGTGGCTCGTATACTTGATGATACGGTGGCCAAAATAGTAACCGAGCAGGTAAATTCCGGTTGCGATATTATTACCGATGGCATGGTGAGAACTTACGATCCTCTCTCCTATCTGGCCGGCAAAATAGATGGTTTCGAGATTACCGGCTTGCTCAGGTTTTTCGATACTAATTACTTATACCGTCAACCGAAAGTCACGGGGGCATTTACTGCCGATAAGAGCCTGATCGTGGAGGATTACAAGTTCAGCGCCAGGTTAGCTGAGGAAAAAGCTTCAGCGGTGATGTTCGGGCCATATAGTTTGCTCAGGCTGTCAAATATCGATATGGATTTCGAGACACGGTTGGAGGAGTTGATAAATATCTACATGGTCGAACTAGTGGCGCTAAAAGCCGAGGGCGCCTGTTTAGTCCAGCTTGATGAGCCGGCAATTCTCGCTCAGCCTGAGGATTTCGATTTGTTTAAATCATTATATGACACGATTTCCGGTCATGACGAAATCCCCGAGCTTATGTTGGCTTTTTATTTCGGTAATATCACGCCTCATATAGAAAAGCTAGCCGAGCTGAATGTCGATAGCCTGATGCTTGATTTCACCTACTCCCCCGGTTTATCGGATAGCCTTAAGGGATTCGATAAGAATATCGGGTTGGGCATAATCGATGGCCGAAACACGAAACTTGAAAAACCTGAAAGAATGGCAATCATAGCCGAATCGATATTAGAGAAAGTCAACTCCGACAGGGCTTATTTAAGTACAAGCTGTGGGCTGGAGTTCTTACCGCGCGGCAGGGCTTACGATAAACTGAAACTGGCGGCGACGACAGTAGCATTTATTAAGGGAGGCGAATAATGAATGAGAAGCTGAGAAAATTGGGCATAGAGCTTCCCTTCCTACCAATTACCAGTGTCGGTTCATTCCCCAAACCGAGGTACCTGACTAAAGCCAGATTCGAGTTTTCCAAAAACCGGATCAGCAAGGAGCAACTCAAACGGTTGGAATGTCAGGCAACGGATGAGTGGCTGGATTACCAGGATAAAGCCGGTATCGATGTACTGGTCGATGGCGAGATGTATCGCGGTGATATGGTTGCGTTTTTTGCCGAGCATATGCCGGGATTCGATAAAGGCGGGCTGGTGCGTTCGTATGGCAATCGATTCTACTACAAACCGATCATAGTGGGCGAAGTTAAATGGCCATATTCTATGACCTCCGAGTGGTGGAGCTACTCCCAGTCGAAAATCTCCCGGCCCGTTAAAGGCATGCTCACCGGGCCTTACACTATCATGGATTGGTCTTTTAACGAGTATTACGAGGATCGCAAAGCCGCCGCTATGGCCCTGGCCGAATGTATACGTCTGGAGGTCGCCTCGCTGATCGAGGTCGGCTGTAAGATCATCCAGATAGATGAACCGGCAATATCGGTCAGAACCGATGAACTCGATCTGGCAATCGAGGCAATGCATCATGTTACCGATGGCCAGAATGCCTATTTTGTCACACATATCTGTTATGGTACATTCGAGAAAATTTACCCGAAAATGCTGGAAATCCCGGTTGATAATATCGATCTGGAGCTATCCAATTCCGACCTGGCAATGCTGGAGAAATTCAAACAGTACCCTTTTACCAAGGATATCTCTTTCGGGGTCGTGGATGTCCATACGCATGAATTGGAGGGTGTAAGCGTGATCAAGGATCGGATTAAGCAGGCACTCGAGTTTATTCCGAAAGAGCAGTTATGGATCGATCCCGATTGCGGTTTGAAGACACGTACGATCGAGGAGAGCAAGGCCAAACTAGATAATATCGTCGCGGCCGTGAGAGATTTCCGGTAAGATTCATTTAGGATTTTTCAGAATCGTAGATCGCATGTAATGAGGTGTCAAGAAAGGATTCCTTACACCATAGCATAGGAGATTTTCGAGTCACGGGCCGGTATAGTCAGGAAAGTATTCCTGAAAACTCAGCTATTGATAGGGGCAACGATTTGACTTAGTAAATGATACATATAACATGCCATTCAATTGCGGGAGAATATTTTTACTTGATATATGTATATATTTAATCTAAGCTATGAACTCTCAGGGCTGTGCATTAGCAATATATGTTCAACATAAATTTAAATTACTAAGGAGGAGAAACATGAGGCTATTTAAACTGGGCTTTGCATGTGTATTGATGTTTTTATTGATCGTATCCTGCAGCCAGCAACCGAAAGATTTCGTTTATACTACCGATTCGGCGCAGGCTTTAGATCATTTCACGCGGGGATTGGCAGAACTGGATATGCTTCAATTGAACAACGCCCGAACATTACTGGATCAGGCGCTGGAGGCAGATCCGAAATTCGCGATGGCGCATTTTTATCGCGCCCAGACAGCAACCACCGGGGATGATTTCCGCAACCATCTGGCGCTGGCAATGCAGTATAAGGATGGCGCAACCGAGCCGGAACAGCTTGCGATCATGCAGATGCAGGCCAACAGCGAGGATAACACAGCCGAGGCCCGGATTTATCTGGAAAAACTGGTGCAGCTTCTGCCGGAAAGCCGCCGTGCGCATTACCTGATGGGCATATTTTATTTCGGGCAGCAGGAATGGGCTAACGCCGAGAGGGAGTTTTTCAAAATAACCGAGCTCGATCCGAAATTCGCGCCGGTTTACAATATGCTGGCATATGCTTATTCCAACCAGATGAAATATCCCGAGGCAATCGATGCCCTGAAAACCTACGCCTCGCTGCGCCCGGATGATCCCAATCCGTACGATTCCATGGGCGAGATATACCTCCACAGCGGCAATTACGAGAACTCGATAAAAGCTTACGAAACCTCGCTCGAGAAAGACCCCAATTTCAACGCCTCTCATGCCGGACTGGGGCATAACTATTGTTTCACCAAGAAATTCGACAAGGCTCTCGAGAATTATCGCGCTTTCCTGACGAATGCCAGGAGCGTGGCCGATACCAACGTATATTTTTTCTGGTCTGCCACGGCTTATGTTCACCAGGACAAGCTGGATAAAGCTATCAAGACACTGCGAGAGCAGATCGAATTCGCTATGGCGCGCGACCAGATAGCCAACGCCGGCGGGGTTCATCAACAACTGGCATTGATATATATACAGCGCGGCGATTATAAGAAAGCGCTGGCTGAGGCGGCTGTCGAACGGGAACTGGCCAAAAATCCGAAACTTCAAAAAGCGGCCAGCGAGGGTTTAATACGCGCCGTGGATGCTGTCGAGGCGCGTGTTTATGCCAGCCAGGGTAAAATGGATGAAGCGGTGGAGCGTCTGGAGAAATTCCGCCTGTCGGCTGAGGCCTCGGGTAATGAGGTTAATATGCTTAACTATCACGGCCTGGCGGGGTTAACCTACCTGGCCGGCGGCGATATCGATAAAGCGCTTGAGCATTTTGCTATGGCTAACCCGCAGAATATGTATCAGCAATACTACCATGCGATGGCGCTGGAGAAAGCCGATAGAAACGAGGAGGCGCGGTCGCTGTTCAAGAAAGTAGCGCACTGGAATCGCAACAATATGGTATATGCGATGGTACGCGATGACGCCATGATGAGGATGTAGACATTACCTGTCATTGCGAGGGAGCGAACCGGGCGAAGCGATCGTCGATATGTGGCAGCCCCTCGCAATGGCGGCCTCTTCCCTGTTTTAAGTGTGATATGGTAATTTGAAATTTCGTATTACAAAATTCTTGACTGTGGGGACAAATTAGTTTACTATTGGTTTTTGCGTGTATGCCGGAGTGGTGAAATTGGTAGACGCACCGGACTCAAAATCCGGCGGGGCCAAAACCCCGTGTCGGTTCGATTCCGACCTCCGGCATTTTATTTAATTTAAGTCGGTTTAAATAATTTCTTAATTAATTTTATTATATCTACCTCTATACCAAAGATTTTTGGTTTAAATTTTAGAACACCAAATATTGTAGATGTGAAATCCTCTTCGGAATCGAAACGCTTCTTTAAGCTTTTTAATAATGTTGCAAGCTCTTGTTCGCTTATTCTATCTGGCTTAATGTTTCCAAGCAACTTTTTAACGTTATATTCTTTTTCGGCACCATCAGGAATGTAGATTTCAATACCGCGTTCCTCTAAATACACCAAGTGTTTATATGACACTTTTATTTCGGGATTATCCGGCATTGGTATTTGCTCTTTGTAATTCAATTTCTTAAATGTGTTTATAATTTCCCTAAAAGTGAAAAGTATAATCGTAAAATAATCCCGTCTTTGCGATCCTTCTACATATATATAAATTCTTTCCGATTCAATATCTGCCTTTATAACAGCAGTTGATTTATAGTTCTCATCCTCTAGGACAACACCGGTTCTCCACTGGTAGTTGTTTTTAATGTCTTTGTTCATTTTAACGATAAATCTTGGTATTATTGATTTTGGCAGATAGTCAAAATCAAGAATGAAATTCAGTGCGTTTATATAGTTGAATTCAAACTTAGGTTCTTGAATATCCAAGAGATCGGGGATTAGTATAGTCTTTTCATCAATTTTATAACAAAGCTCGAATTTCTTCATCAAATTTACGATATACTCAAATTTGCTCGGTGGGTATTCATAGTCCCCTTCCTTTTTCTTTTTCAGTATCTCATTGAAACTATCAACAGCAAGTACACCTTTACATCTGGCAAGTTTTGAATAGGTGATAATTTTATAAACCGCTTGAGTTGCCCATTTGGGATTTAGTATATGTGTTCCCAGCAGTGTCAGTTCTTTATAGTGCAAGGCTATTCCCAGGTCATGAAGGAATTCAACTAAAGTATCCTGATTCTTTTTTCCGAGCAGTTTAACATCCGCACAAATTTCATTAAAATCCTCGAGAGTGATATAGTTATCCTTCATATCCTCTAATTTCGTTTTTATATCAAACCAGCTTTTACCCCAGGTGGTGCTGATCGAATCCATTTTAGCTATTTCGCTATATAATTCATCCGTGAACTCCCCAACACCATCGCCTGTCCAACAAGACAGTTTTGAAAATCCCTTTATGCCTTTGTATTTATCTTTTAGAAATTCCTTGTTAACATCATAGCCGGGATTTTGATCGATCTTGTTTATTACTATCATTATGGGTGAGTCGCCGCCATAGCTTTCAATAAGCTTTAACCAGTATTCCGGGTTTTCCTCTTTGCGGCCATCAAGAACCAGCACATAGAAACTCCGCTTAGACAGAAAAAACTGATGGGTACTGTGCATGATAACCTGGCCGCCAAAATCCCAGAGATGAAGTTTGACATCGGTGCCGTTTATAGAGATCGGCCATTTATTGATATTTACGCCGTAAGTCTGCTCTTCATGCGGATCGAATTCTAATCCTGTCAATTGCTTAATTAATGATGTTTTTCCTGCTTCGCCATCCCCTACGAACAGCACTTTAACCTCGTTTAATGGTAGCTGTTCCTCACCCTCAAGTGATTTGAAATACTCACGTATAGCCCCGATGCCTTTTTCAGCAATCTCCATCGGCGGGGTTTTAAGAGGATTACCACCTAAATCTAATCTCTGCAGGTTATACAATTTCGTAATAGATTCGGGCAGTGTGCTTAGCTGATTATTGTGTAAATATAATTCCTGCAGGTTATTCAATTTCGTAATAGATTCGGGCAGTGTAATTAGCTGATTATTGTGTAAATCTAATCTCTGCAGGTTATTCAATTTCGTAATAGATTCGGGCAGTGTGCTTAGCTGATTATCGCTTAAATTTAATTCCTGCAGGTTATTCAATTTCGTAATAGATTCGGGCAGAGTGCTTAGTTGATTGTTGCCTAAATCTAATCTCTGCAGGTTATTCAATTTCGTAATAGATTCGGGCAGTGTGCTTAGCTGATTGTTGTCTAAATCTAATTCCTGCAGGTTATTCAATTTCGTAATAGATTCGGGCAGTGTGCTTAGCTGATTATAACTTAAAGATAATCTCTGCAGGCTATTCAATTTCGTAATAGATTCGGGGAAATTTTTAAGATTTCCATCATATACTGAAAGGCCTAATACTATATTATTAGTTATTGTATAGCCTGGCGAGAAGATTTTTATTTCATCCGCCTGCGGTATTTCAAACCCCAGCTCATCTTCCAGCTCTTTTATAATATCCAAATCACTCATGAGGAATCCCCAATCTATTGTTGTTATACTGCGCCCTTTGGTTATTTTGTATAATAGCTTATGCGGTATGTTTTGGGCAAGTGTTTTTTGGGAAATACCGCTAGCTGTACCCTTCCCCTGGGTTATGGATCGAGTTTGGGATGACAACATTCATCACCCCAACCCTGGATCCCGGATCGAGTCCGGGATGACAATGGGGATGTACCATAAGACACGCGGTTTGGGCTGCCCCGGTGGCGCCTCGACTGACCTGCCTGCTAACGAAAGCCGGCGAACGAGGACATCCGCCAGCCACAGGACAGCATCGGTGTGCTGCCTCCCCGGCCTCTTCACTTTGATACGGGATCGATGAATTACAGCATATTTTAGCAGGAAATAAGCCCGTTTGACTCAGGGAATTAACAGATTGGTCGACATTGTTTATAAGTGTGGGATGAGGTATTATGTTATTGACATGTTGTCGGAGAATCACTAGATTATCAGGGTTGTTGTGGATTGCGGTTAGTAATATTCAGGTATTTTTATTCAACGGGAGAGAAGTAACTTACTTGAAAGCCAATGGCCCCTACCCTGCCGCCATAACGACTCAATCTGAAAGACCCTATCCCAATGTAGCTGAGGGAAGAGAAATTTTTTATTGACAACTGTATAAGTGCTACCATGTTATTGAAATTTATTTATGGCATCCAGTTAAATGGAAATTGCTTAAGCCGTTAAGGAGATAAGATCATGAAAAGATTAATCGCCGTTCTGATTCTGCTGCCATCGCTGTGTTTAGCGGGTACGAATTTGATCTACAACGAGAATGTCAAGTCAGACGCGGTAGTGACAGCCTCGGATGAGTTTAAAACCTCATGCGAGTTCAGTATGTCAGGACTAACTACCGAGACCGTGGAACTTGACGGACGCGAGTATATCAAAACTCTTCCGCTAATCGATGAGATGACGGACTGGGGATCGACAATCGAGGTAGGCTCGCCGGAGGTACCGGTTTACTCCTCGATGATCATCATACCCGATCAATCGGGTGTACAGGTTAATATCAACTCCTACTCTTTCGAGGTTTACGAGGATATCGATATAGCCCCGGTGCAGCCATTGAAATTGGAATCGGAATCGGGCGAGCAGTCGGATGAGTTCGCGATGAACCGGGAGGTCTACTCCGAAAACAGGTTCTATCCGGAGAACTTGGTCAGTATCGGCGAGCCGGCGATCATGCGCGATTTTCGTTTCGTGCAAGTGGGCATTCAGCCGGTACAGTATAACCCGGTAACCAAAGAGCTTCGCGTATACACCAGTATAAACTACGAACTGGTTTACCAGGGCGCCGATATGACTAACGCAAAAACGCGGCGAGACAATTATATCTCCGATTCGTTCCTGAATATATACAGAACCGTGTTCGATAACGCCGAGGATGTTTTATCCGATTACGAACCGCGCAAGGGCGGCTACCTGATCATTGCGCCGAACAATTATAGTTTCGGCGATACTATCGGGGTGCTGGCCGACTGGAAACATAAGAAGGGTTATTACACCACCGTGGTCGAATCCGATGAGATCACTCCCTCGGGTACACCGACCTCTTCCCAGGTGTACGCTTATATCGAGAACGCTTACGAGACCTGGGATATACCACCCGATTACGTGCTGTTAGTCGGTGACGAGGACCAGCGCATTCCCGATTACCCGTACAGCAGTTACACCTCCGACCATCAGTACAGCACGGTAGACGGCAGCGATTATATATCCGATATATTCCTGGCCAGGATGTCGGTTGACAATATGAATGAACTTCGCACGGCCATGTACAAAGTGCTGAGATACGAACAGGATCCGTACATGGATGACCCCGGCTATTGGAAACGCGGACTGGGCGTGGCAGGTAATATCTATGCCACCTCGCCTCGTATAACCAATCTCTGGGTGCGCGATATCGCCATGGAACATGGTTACACCCAGGTTGATACGGTATTCGACTGGGGCAGCGGCGCGCCGAACTGGAGCACGATACCGGGCGCTATCAATAACGGCGTATCGTATGTATCGTATCGTGGCTGGGCCGGCTCCTCTGGCTGGTATAACCCGTCATATACGGTATCCGATATCAGCAGTTTGACCAACGGGTGGAAAATCGGTATCATGGTATCGATCGTTTGCGGTACCGGCGATTACGGATCGAATGTTTGTTTCGGCGAGGCCTGGATACGCTACGGTTCAGTCACCTCACCCAAGGGCGGGCCTAATTACTATGGCTGTACGGATCATAGCACCCATACCGCTTACAACAATCCCAATATGGTCGGATTTTTCTGGAGTTTGTTCGAACAGGGAATTTACAATTTCAGCCAGAATATGTTCATGGGTAAATTGAGAATATATGAGGCTTACCCCTCACTTACCGCGCCGGGAAATTCGGTTAACAGATATTATAATACCTATAACTCTCTCGGTGACCCCGAACTTCCGATAAGAACCGAGATACCGAAAAGCATGGCAGTCAGCCACCCCTCCAGTATAGAATACGGCACGAACCATATGACAATTACTGTTAATGGTGAAGGCGGTTCGCCACTCGAGAACGCCTTTGTTAACCTGGTACAGGGTGATATGGGCGATGAGACTATCTACATGGGCGCTTACACCGACGCCGCCGGTCAGGCTATTTTCGATTTTAATAATTCCGGCACTGATGTTATACATGTGACCGTCACCGCTCGTGATTATATTCCTCATATGGCCGAATGCCAGGTTAACCAGCAGGCCGTATCGGTGGGAATCGATACCGTACTCTACAGTGACGCCTCGGGTAACAATGACGGTGAAACCAATTCCGGCGAGGAACTCGGTCTGGCAGTCAGACTTCACAACTACGGCAATTCTCAGAATGCAACCGGCGTGCAGGCCACATTGACTACCAATGACGAGAGAGTCAATATTATCACCGGTAGTTTAAGCTACCCCGATATAGCATACGGCAACGATGCCGATGCCGGCAATGAGTTCGTGATAGAGCTCGACGGTGATATACCGCATGGCGATAGGGTTTTATTGTACGTGGATGTTAGCTCCAACCAGGGCAGCTGGCAGTCGATAATCGCGGTCGAAGCCGTATCGGTTAAGCCGACCCAGCTCGAGGTCAGCTTTCCTGATATTTCCGGTGATGTTATCAACCCCGGACAAACCGCTGATATGGTAATCGAATTCATGAATGCCGGTGGTTTGGACGGCATTGGAATCACGGGTACATTGAGCTGTGAGGACGAATACGTATCGATATCTCACGATTTAGGCAACTGGGGTAATATAGCCGCCGGCGCTACCGGCGATAACTCCGGCAGCCCGCTGACGATCTCGGTTGATAATGAAGCTTACAACGGACGTAATGTCAATTTCACTATCAATTTTACGACTACGAATCCCGGCCTCGAGGCCGTCAGTTTCAGTAAAACGTTCTCGATCGTTATCGGTACCATAAACACGTTCGATCCGATCGGGCCGGACAACTATGGTTACTATATCTACGATAACACCGATATGGGTTACCTTCACGCCCCGATTTACGACTGGATAGAGATCAACCCGAATCTGGGCGGCAGTGGTACTCGTCTGAGTATTGCCACGGATGACGCCTCGGTTGAATTCGATCCCCCGTTTGATATTACATACTATGGCGAAGTTTACGATTATATGATAATCTCAACCAACGGTTTCGTGGCTTTCGATACAATACCTTACGATGTCGGCGGTAATTACTGGCATAACTGGGATAACTGGCCGATACCCGATTACGGCAATGCCCGGGCGCAGATATCGCCGTTCTGGGATGATCTCGAATATACCGGCAGCACGAACGGTATATATACATATCATGATCAAACAAATGGGCTATTCATAATCGAATGGAGCGGATGCAGGCACGCGCGTACTAATTCAACCGAGACTTTCCAAATGATTTTCTACGATACGGATTCCCGTCCAACGCCGACCGGTGACTGTGAGATAGTATTCCAATACATGGTAATAAACAATGATGACTCCAGCAGTGATCCTTATTATCCCGAGGCTTACTCCTCGGTTGGTTTCGAAAACTACGATCAGAATGATGGTCTCGAGTACCAGTACGACAATGTGTATCATCCCGGCGCCGCTCAATTAGCCGATGGTTTAGCGCTTAAGATTACTACTGCAACCGGATTGGCGGCTCCCCCTGATATGGCTTACAGCCCGAATGAGTTCGATATGGCCTCTGAACCGGGCGATCAGGCCGAGGGATATATCCATATAGATAACAACGGTGATGGTTACCTGTTCTATTCCATCTCCGTAGAAACCGAAGAGTACCTTGTCACGACCGCCAAACAGCCGATAAGCGCGCCGCTCAAGGTTAATCAAGATATAGAGGTCGTGGCGAGTGAATCCAAGACCGAGACCATGAACGGCCCCGTGAATCCGCCCGTTATTTTGGATTCCGGCGGCCCTGATAATTTCGGTTATACCTGGATCGATTCGAACGAACCGGGCGGACCTGTATACAACTGGATAGATATCACGGAGGTAGGCACTCGCGTAACAGGGATCGATGATGAGGAAAGTCTCGGCCCGTACCCAATCGGTTTCGATTTTAATTTCTACGGCAATACCTATAGCAATTTCCGGGTTTGCTCGAACGGTTATTGCACGTTCGGCGATCAAACTGTCGAATATAATAACACCGAGATTCCTAACTCGGATGCTCCGAACAACATGCTGGCGGTTTACTGGGATGATATGAATTTCGATACGCGCGGCGAGGCTTACTATTACAACAATGGTTCGGATAGCTGTGTCATATCATATATCGAGGTGCCTCATTACAGCGATGAAGGTTCGTTCACCTATCAAATCATTTTGCTGAGATCCGGTAAAATAGTCTACCAGTATAAAGAGGCTACCGGCCCGGATGTTAACCAGGCTACGGTAGGCATCGAGAATGCCTCAGGCAGTGACGCTTTGCAGGTTTGTTACAACTCCGCTTATATAGAACCACCGATGGCGGTACAAATAAGCGCCTTCACGAGCTGGTTGTCTGTCGAGCCGGCCAGCAGTACGCTTTCTCCGCACACTAATGCTACAGTGGCAGTAGTCTGCGATGCTGCCGATTTGGAGATTGGTCAGTACGAGGGAACACTTCACATGTTCACCAACGACTCGGATTATCCGTCCGTTGATATACCGGTACATTTCGAGGTATTCGATGCTCCCGATTGCGATTATATTCCCGGTGATATCAATGGCGATGGCTCCGTTAATATTGCCGATGTCACTTTTGGGGTATCTTACATTAAAGCCACCGGCAGCGTTCCGCCTGATAGCTGCTGGAACGATTCGACGAATACCTGGCTTTATGCCGCCGGTGATGTTAACGGTAACTGCGCGTTCCTGGGATCTGATATATCGTATCTGGTCAAGTTTTTCCGCGACCAGAGACCCGCACCCGGCTATTGCGCTCAAACCCCTCCACCGGCAGCGTTAATCGATGAGATTAACAAAAGCTTAAAAGGTACCGGCCGTTAATATCGAGTTACAGTACTTGTCTTTGACAATTATAGCCGCCTTCAATCGGGCGGCTTTTTTTATGTCATCCGAATAATAATTCGAGCCAAGGCCCATACACGATTGCAGAGTATTTGACATATTTTTCGTATTTAACCGAATATCATTTCAGGAATTATACGGCAATGATAAATTCAGAGAGAATAAGAATATTACCAGAAAGCCCTTAGAAATCAGAGATCGTCAACCTGGGTATATTAGTGGGAAACACAATAGTTCATCGGGCTATTGTCATAAAAGTTAAAAATGTTAAAACTTTCTCAGAAACTTTTCGTAGATATAGCATAATTAAATAGCGAAACTTAATGCGATCTCTTGTCGTAATTTTAAGTACACTGTTGATCTTTATTAATCTAAGGGAGCGTGATAAATGAAGAAAGTAATTATCATTGCTATCGTTGTGATTGCGGTTGCTGCTGCAGGTTACTTCATCCTTAAACCCTCCGGCGATGAAAACGCCGATTTGAAACTCGTGGAGGTCGAAACCGGGACTATTGTCGATAAAGCCCTGGCAGTCGGTCAACTCGAACCGCGTCGGGAAATTCAGGTAAAATCAAAAATATCCGGCATAGTAAAATCACTTCATGTAGAGGTTGGCGATTATGTTAAAGCCGGCGATAGATTAATAACCGTTTCGCCTAATCCTACCCCGCTCGAATTCACGGAATCGAAAAGAAATCTAGAGTTAGCTCAGATTGATTATGACAATGCCAATCTTATATTCGAACGCGTGAAGGGTATGTATGAGAAGAATTTAATCAGCAAAGAAGAATATGAAATTAGCGAGTCGGAGTTTCAGGAATCGCGTTTGAGGTTGGAACTGGCACAGGAGAAATTCGAACTACTACAGGAAGGCTCCTCCGATGGTAAAGATAACGAGAATATTATCAGGTCGCCGATTGACGGCACGGTACTCGAGAAATTGGTAAACGAGGGTGATCCGGTAGTTCCATTAACATCATATCAAGCGGGCACTGCCCTTCTTTCCCTTGCTCCTCTGGAGGAACTGGTATTCAAAGGCACGGTCGATGAGATAGATGTTGGCAAGCTCTATGAGGGAATGATCGCCAATATAAAAGTAGGCGCGCTACCCGATACCAAGCTGAGCGGTGAGCTTTCTAAAATCTCCCCAAAAGCTCGCAAGGAGGACAATACTACGCTTTTTGATATCGAGATCGAAGTCGAAGAATCCGACAGCGCCATGCTGCGTGCGGGTTACTCTGCCAATGCCGATGTTATCATAAATCAGAAAGACAGTATACTCGTTTTGCCCGAAAGACTGTTGACATTTAAAGGCGACACCTGTACCGTAGAGCGTCAGGATTCCGCCGGTATAATCGATACCGTACAAATACAGGTTGGTCTCTCCGATGGATTGAATATCGAGATCATGGAGGGATTGGCGCTTGGCGATAAGATCATCGAACGTCCGCCAAAGGAGATCGAGTAATTGAAAGGCTTTATAATATTCAAACAGTTCTTTCAGGATATACGCCGTCAGAAGTTGCGCACGTTCCTGACTACGTTTGGTATTATCTGGGGAACGACCGCGATTATCACCCTGCTGGCGTTCGGCGAGGGACTGTACAGACATCAAATGAAAACTTTCCTGGGTCTTGGCGAGGGATTAGTTATCATGTGGGCAGGAGAAACCTCCATAGTTTACCAGGGACTACCGAAAAAGCGCAATATAAGGTTCGTTGATGAGGATATCGATAACTTAAAGACAGATATCCCCGGTATTATCAGATCATCACCAGAATACTCGAGTTATACGAAATTGACTTACGGCCGCAAAACCGTATCGCAAAGTGTCATTGGCATTTATCCTGACTTCGGCGTGGTACGAAATCTAATTCCCGAACGAGGAGGCAGATTCATTAACGATGTCGATTGGGATTACCGCAAACGTGTGTGTTTCCTGGGCACTAATGTGAGAAATGATCTTTTCGGCGAGGGAGTAAATCCTGTTGGAAAACATGTCATTATAAGAGGCGCGCCGTTTTTAATTATTGGTGTGTTAAAACACAAAATCCAAAACTCATCTTACCGTGGCCGTGATGTCAGAAATGTATTTATTCCCTCGAGTACATTCAAAACCATATTTAGCCGTCAATACCCGAATAATATGATATACCAGGTAGAGAATCCGGACAATTCGAAATCGATTGAGAAAAAGGTATTTGCTTATCTAGGCCAGAAATACAAATTCGATCCCAATGATGATCAAGCGCTGTTTGTGTGGGATACCAACGAAACGGTAAGAAGCTTCAAACCATTTTTCGATGGCTTCAAAATCTTTCTCGGCATCATCGGTTTCTTCACCTTAATTGTGGGCGGTATAGGAACCGCCAATATCATGTATGTTGTGGTAAAAGAGCGCACTAAGGAAATTGGCATTAAAATGGCTTTAGGAGCGACCGGTTTTCATATTATGAGTCAGATTATTGTGGAATCTTTATTGATGACCGGTATTGGCGGATTTATCGGGTTTCTTTTTGCCAAGCTACTGGAAAGCTTAATTCCATTGATGAATTTTGGAGATTATATTGGCAATCCGGTAATATCGGGTACCCATGTAATGGTCACAGTAGTAGTAATAGGTTCAATTGGATTTTTAGCGGGATTTTTTCCGGCACGAAAAGCGACTAAGTTAAATCCTGTCGAGGCATTGAGGTTATAATATGTTCTACAAATTAATGCTATTCCTCAAACTGATTTTACGAGAATTTAAAGCTCAGAAACTTCGTATGGGATTAACGATTCTGGCAATCACCTGGGGAACTATTTCTATTACCCTGTTGATGGCGTTCAGTGTCGGGCTGCAAAACCAGATGATGAAATCGACTGCCGGTCTCGGTAAAGGTATCGTAATACTATGGGCAGGACAGACCACAAAGATTTTTGAGGGATTGCCTCCCGGTAGAAACCTTCATTTTAGGCCTGAGGATGTTGATCTCTTGAAGAATATGGTTACGGATATAGATTTGATATCCGGTGAATACCTTCGCTGGGGCGTAACGGTTGAACATGGCCGTAATCAGATCAATAAGTTGGTCAGTGGCGTTTCTCCGGAATTTAAGGTGCTAAGATCGCATTACGCTAAGATGGGTGGGCGATTTATCAACAAGATAGATTACCAGGATAAAAAGCGGGTAGCATTCCTCGGTGTTCGAGTAGCCAGGGAACTTTTTGACGAAGGGGTCGATCCTGTCGGGGAGGTCATATATCTTAACAACAATCCATTCACGGTCATCGGAGTAATGGTCGATAAAATGCAGAGTTCAAACTATCACGGCCCGGATGACAACTATATAGTTATACCGGCGACCACGTTCGTTATGATGTTCGGTGATCCTTATCTCGATAATATCGTTTACAATGTCAAGGATGGTGTCGACTCAAAAGATGTTGAGACACAGCTTTTCCACCTGTTCGGAGGCAAGTATCGTTTCGATCCAACCGACAGCCACACGCTCTGGTTCTGGGATATCGGCGAGCAAGCCGAGGTAGAGAAGAAAGTGTTTATGGGTATTAAGATTTTCATGTGGTTTATCGGCGGTATGACATTACTGATAGCCGGTGTCGGCGTGGCTAATATCATGTACGTAGCCGTGAGAGAGCGAACTCGTGAAATAGGTACGAAAATAGCGTTGGGAGCACGCAAAAGCCATATCATATTCCAGTTCATGATTGAGGCGTTGGCTATTGCATTTATGGGAGGCATGATAGGAATACTATTTAGTGTAATCGTATGCAAAATATTCCAGATGATCCCCATGGAAGACGCGATGGAGCTACTGAATCGTCCCGAGGTAAACTGGCCCGTTGCTCTCATCACTGTCGGAACATTATCGTTAATCGGTTTTCTGGCGGGTTTGTTCCCCGCTCGTAAAGCCGCCTCCGTTAACCCGGTTGAAGCTTTGAGGTATGAATGATGAATCAAAACGGAACACTGATCTCACTGCAAAATATAGAGAAAATTTACACCACCGGGAAGATACCGGTAACCGCGCTTGGCGGAGTCAGCCTGGAGATAAAACGCGGCGAGTTGGTTGCGGTAATCGGGCCGTCCGGTTCGGGCAAATCCACCCTGATGAATATCATGGGCTGTCTCGATCAACCCACCGGAGGCAAGTATTATCTTGATGGTGAATCCGTGGCGCAGTTGGGGGTTCATCAGCTTTCGCATATACGTAATAAGAAGATCGGATTCATATTCCAGAATTTTAACCTTCTCCCCTACGCCACCGCTTACGAGAATGTCGAGCTACCCCTGATTTTTGCCGGCAAACCATCAACATTGCGTAAAGAAAAAGTGATGGAAAACCTCGGACTGGTTGGTTTAGCCGACCGAGCCGGGCACAAACCGACTGAGCTTTCGGGTGGCGAAATGCAGCGAGTGGCAATTGCCAGGGCCCTGGCCAACGAACCTGATATAATCCTGGCCGATGAACCTACCGGTAACCTTGATTCGAAATCTGGTAGTGAGATTATCAACCTTTTCGAGTCTCTAAACGAGCGCGGCACCTCGGTTGTGACTATCACTCACGATATGAGCATTGCCAGGCGATGGAATCGTATCGTGAAGATCAAGGATGGTTCGATAGAGGGCGATATAAAACTCGGCGCTACCGCTTAACTTACTCTTTTAAAAATAATACCCTATGCCACTACACGGGGGGGTTAATGAACGCCCCAGTTAATATTAGCTGTAGTCGAATTTCATGGGTTACATCTACCAGGGGCGTGACAGACCAACGCTAATAATCACGAAATGAATTGATTGGATTAGCAGTACGATCCAATAAAAAGCATTACTGTATCTCTGCCGACAGCTTTTTTGATAAAGTCTGCTCTACGCATCGCTAGGAATCAATTTCCGGCGATATTTTGCGCGAAAACAGCCGGCAGGAAAGTAACTATGTTATCAAAAGCTTGAGCCTCAGTCATTCGGATTGTATTGTTATTTTGACAAACATTCAACAATCAACACGAACAAACAGGAGGCTCAAATGCCATGTTACAACAAAATCGAGCGTGAAGCCAACACTATTTACGTTGGTATTGACGTTCATAAGCGGAGTTGGCATGTAACAATGCGAACAACTGAGCAAGAGTTATGGAAAGGCAGTATTGCAGCTGATTGGGAAGTATTGAAAAAAGTATTGGGGCGTTATTCCGATTGTGACATTTCGGTAGTTTACGAAGCCGGTTTTAGTGGTTTCTGGTTATATGACAAACTGGTAGCCTGGGGAGCGTCATGTATAGTGACTCCGCCGAGTTTGATTCCTTCTGAATACGGCAATCGGGTCAAAACTGATCGCCTCGACAGTGCCAAGCTTGCTTTACTACTTTCCCGTAGTATGCTCAAGGCAGTATGGGTACCTGATGTCGAAGCGCGTGGTCATCGCCAGGTATTGCGTCGCCGTCGCCAGTTGGTCAGCGACCGGGTCCGTATTCAATGCCGTATCAAGAGTGAGTTAGCCTGTTTCGGTCTATCTCTGCCGACAATTAGCGGCAAGTGGACGGAGACATTCGAACAGCATTTATGGCAGTTGCGTTTTAGTGATCGCTGGCAGACAGAGAGTTTTCAGAGGTTACTGACACAGTATCGGCTGGTGAGTGAATTGATTACTCAACAGACACGGTTATTGAAAGAATTGTCAAAACTGGATCGTTATCGGGAAGCGGTTGAGCGTCTACGTAGTGTTCCGGGCATCGGCTTGTTAACGGCGATGGAACTATTATTGGAGTTAGGGGACTTCAGCCGATTTAGTCGAGGAAGCCAATTGGCCGCCTACGTGGGCTTGACTCCAAGCCAATATTCCTCCGGTGACAAGGTTCGACTAGGACGAATCACCAGGATCGGCAAACCGCAGTTACGGTCGAATCTGATCGAAGCCTCCTGGATTTTGATCAGGAAGGATCCGGCCCAGGCTCAGCGTTATCAACAGCTCAAGTGGCGGTGTGGTTCCAAACGAGCCATTGTGGCCAGTGCCCGCCGTCTACTGTTAATCGTACGGCGTCTGATGCTTGACCATCAGAGCTATCGAATCCAAACCGCAGCATAAAAAAGAGATAATTAGTTTACAATATCTGAGTTTGGAGAATGGCGAAGGAATCCTTGTGGCTTAACAACAGACCGCGCAGGAAAGGGTGTCATCTCCCCTGGTAATAATCTCGGATTGATTAATTGTGGCTGTGTTTGAGGGCCAGACCACGAATAGCAGGGTGACTATTATCGGCAATGTCTAACAGTGGCAGCATGTTGTAGTTTAAACATGGGTATTCTGCGTTTTATTAAGAAAAGGAGAAATCGATATAACAATACTAACCGAACAATATCACTTGACATGATACATAGCAGGATTCCTTCCGGCTCAGTGAGTCTTTTAAATAAATCACTACTCATATATAACATTTCAAATCGAATATTTCTATTAAACTATATAGGTCGGCGTTTAGTCGTAGGTGGCAAAGTCCTGAAGCTGTCCAAAAAGACACGTGGGGTACCTCCTAGCTTGCCCCGGTGGTGCCCCAACTGGTCCCGACTGCTAACAAAAGCATGTGGACGAGGACGCCAGCCAGCCACAGGAACCATACTTTTAAGACAGTCTCTACTCATCTACCGCTTATTTAACCAGCATCATCCGCCCGGTATCGATATTATCCCCGGCTTGAATCTTATAGAAATACACCCCGGAATTAACATCCTCCGCACGCCATATTGCCTGATGATATCCTGCATCCAGATCGTCATCAACAAGCCTTGTTACAAGTTTACCGAGTATATCGTATATATCGATCGTGACCCGTGACTGTTGAGGTAACTCGTATTTGATAATAGTCGAGGCGTTAAATGGGTTGGGGTAGTTTTGCGATATTGTATATCTTTTAGGCATCGAGGCGTCATCATCGATAGCCTGCCCCGTGCCGGGTATAAGCAACGTGATCTCATCGATTCGAACATCCCCCTCATAATCATCGGTGTGCGGCTCGCCCAGGTATAGATACTCCAGTGTATCATCCATAGCATTAACCAGCGAAAGATCAACCGGCGTCGTCTCCTCGAGGATATTCTGGTCACCATCGTATAGCCTTAAAGTAAGACTATCATCTAATATCTCCAACTCGGCATAATACCAGGTATCGTATTCATAAGTGTAAGCTGTATTCCAGTTCCAGGGGGAGGTATCCCACTGCTCGCCGTCCCAGGTTCTGAGCAGGTTGCCACCGGAGTTCTCCTCCGGAGCCATATATACCATGTAAACCGGATGAAATGTCTCGCCGGGATCATCCCAGTTGATATGGTTGTCAACATCGATCACCATTTTACGATGGTAATGCCACCAGTTTTCGGCGCATTCATCTCCCACACAGACACGATCGGTAACTGTCAGGAAATACATGCCGTTCTCGTAATGCCCCTGATGGTTATTGAAATCGGGGTCATCGTAATCCTCCTGCTCGTAGTTGGTCAAATCGTAATTGATATAGCCGATTTTGGTTCTGACCTTGTACTCCTCGGGCATGATATCGACACTTCTGATTAAGGCCGCGTTCCAGAAATCAGGCGCGTTAAGCTGGGCATAACCGTTGGCGACCGTAATTGCGCCATCATTTAGAAGCTGGTAAACAAGCCAGTCATCGGTACCGAAAGTTTGGCCATCAACGGCCACGTAATCGCTATCGAAATTCTCTTCGTAGAGTATAGTCCAGCCCGAGTCGTTAAATGAAGTTATCCGTGGCACGATAATTTCAACTGATGATGCCGCGTCGATTTTTTCAAAAATGATTGCCTGAAAAGCTAAAAGAGTAATAACTATCGTTATCAAATATCTCAATCTAAACATATATCCTCCTTTTTGTCAGGTTTCCCTTAAGGAAGTATATCGGTGTTGATATGTGAATGTCAAGGATGGAATCGAAATCGTGTATGGCTTATTGTCTTATTGAACAAGTACGCAACCAACCGCGTAAGCCGCGCCTACCCGGGTCATGACTAACCAAATTAAATGATTACAAAAATGATTTATATGACCTGGCAGCGAGAGTTTCCCCATCCCCGTTATAAACGGGGATGGAAAACTTATCCTTTACACTGTTACTCAAATATCTGATTTGTGCAATAATGGCATTAATGTTCTACGCCAGCGAATAGCCGCCATCCACAACGAGCACCTGGCCGGTTATCCACTTGGCTTTGTCGGTGCAGAGGAACACGACTACATCTGCAACCTCTTCGGCAGTACCGACCCGTCCGAATGGCGTCCGGCGCACTACCTCATCCACCATCTTATCGTATGTGGGAAACACTTTCAACGCATCGGTATCGATAAAACCACCGGAGACCGTGTTGACATTAATATGCCGGGAAGCCATTTCCCAGGCGAAATAGCGTGTCAGGGTCTCGATCGCAGCTTTCGAGGCGCCGATGGCCGCGTAGCCATCGATATAGCGTGAGGTGCCCAGTGAGGAGAGCGCGACGATCTTGCTGCCATGTCCCATCATGTTTTCACCGAGGCGAACACAGTGCAGAAATGCCTCGGCATTGGTATCCATTGATAGATGCCAGGCTTTGTCGGTGATCTCCATTGCCGAGGAATATAATCCCAGGGCGGCGTTTGAAATGAGGATGTCTAATTTTCCGTATTTCTCTTTTATCTCATCAAAAATTTTCGGCATTTTATCGTGACGGCCAATATTGGCTCGCACAGCATGAGCATCCGAACCTAGAGCTTTCAGTTCGGCCATGGTCTCATCAGCGGCATTGCGGCTTCTGAGATAATTAACACAGACATCCGCCCCAAGTTCAGCAAGTTTCAAGGCAATTTGTTTGCCTATACCTTTCGTACCGCCTGTTACCAGCGCGACTTTTCCATCTAATTCTTTCATCTTACTTCAGTACCTCCTATTATCTGAAAACGCCAATATTAGCAAAACAAAGTATATATGTCAACCTTAATAAGGTTAAACAGGGTTCCTGGAACTATGACTATATCTCTTGACTAATATCGATATCTGATTATTATATAGGCAGATAGCAGTATATGTATAACATCACAAAGGTGGGATTATGAGTAAATCAATCGTTATGTTGTTAAGTACAAGCTTTGTTATTCTTGCTATTGGAGTTTTTAGCTATGCTAATGATGGCACTGTTTACGTCGAGAAAGATTTACCGGAGGTTATATCTGACATTAAAGATATAGCCGATTGGGATATAGCGTTCGAAACTCCTATGACCTCCTCGATTTGCCTGGCAGATGTCGACGGGGATGGTATCAAGGAGATAGTCGCCACTACTTACGGGCCGCAGCCAAATCCATATCAGGCTGGAGCTATACATATCGTTAGCCTTGATGGCGTGGAGCTTGACGGCTGGCCGTATAATACCAGCGAACCGTTTTCTACCTCAGCGGTTGTCGGAGATGTTGACAACGACGGCGATATGGAGATTGCCGCCGGAGATTGGTCGCTGATGTACCTGTTTAATCATGATGGTACGAGCTACCCCGGCTGGCCGCAGTACAATGGTATTAACTGTGCACCAACAATGGCTGATCTGGACGGCAACGGTGATCTTGAGATTATCTATCCCTCGAATAATATATTGTATATTAGAAATCATGATGGCAGCTATTTCGAAGGTTTCCCGGTTTCCGCGCCAGATAATATCGGCTCACCCGCAATTGGTGATATCGATAATGACGGACAGCTTGAGATAGTGTCGGGAACGTTAGCAGGCGGAGTCGGCCCCGATCCGTATGAGATATACGCCTGGGAGACTGACGGCTCGGTCATAACCGGATTTCCAATAGCGACATCGGGCGTTGTTAAATCGACACCGGCTCTAGGAGATGTTAACAACGACGGTTACCTCGAGATCGTGGTTGCTGCTTATCACACCTCTAATCTTGATTATATTTATTGTGTGGATTATCAGGGTAACGCATTGCCCGGCTGGCCAATCAGAGCTGATTACGTACGGCTTTCCTCCCCCGCACTGGCAGATATCGATAATAACGGCACGCTGGAGATATTTATCGGCGGACTGGTCACCTCAGGTGGCTTCGTCGAGATGATTTACGGATTCGATCACGAGGGTAGTCAGTTGGATAACTGGCCGATACCATTAAATCATGATGGCGGAGCCGGTAATATCAACTCCTCGCCGATCGTGGCGGAGGTTGATGATGAGTCCGACAGCCCGGAGATATTCGTGCGAACTTACAACAATATATTCGGGCTCAATGCTGATGGCTCGTATATGACCGGTTTCCCATATGCTATCAATGATGATAACTCCAGCGGAACGCATACCCCCTCCCCGGCAATCGATGATATGGACGGCGATGGTGACGCGGACATGATTTTCGCCACGCCCTCGGGGCGAATATATTATGTCGATTGGTCCGGGACATTTAATGCCGAGCGTACCGATTGGCCGATGTATAAGCATGATCAATGGGGATTATCGAGATGGGGCGGCGATATAGGCACGGGTGTGGATGAGCAGATCGAATTGCCGGTATCTACTGAGCTTATGGTTAATTATCCGAATCCGTTCAATGCTAAAACTACTATATCATTCACACTGGAAAAACAAAGGCAAGTTAATTTATCCATTTATAATTTACTCGGGCGTAAAGTTAGTACACTGGTTGAAGGCAAGCTTGTGGCCGGTAGTCACATTGCAATGTTCGATGCCTCAGAGTTGCCCTCGGGGATATATTTCTATAAACTAGTCGCCGGTGATCAGGAGATGACTAACAGGATGATACTGCTTAAGTAATATATTATAGTTATGATTTTTATAAATTATATCCTGCCGACGTAAGGCAAATTCGTTAAAACTACAGGGGTTTTGACTTATTCGGGTTTAGCTTTAGCCTGCTTGATGAGAATCACAATCAGCCCGGCGAATAAAATCAGCGCCAGAGGTTTTGCGAACGGTCCCGCCCAAGCCGAGCCGATACCCGTATATTGGCCAAAGAAATAAACGTACGCCGATTTACCGACGCCCATCAAGCCCTCGCCGGCAATTAATCCGGAGCAAAATAATATGCCACTATCCAGATCGGCAAGCTTGCCGTTACCTTTACGCTTATCGATATAGTGCCTGATAACGCCGCCGATGAAAATCGGCGACATGGTGGCCAATGGCAGATAGAGACCAACAGCGAACGGCAACGAAGGTAATTCCAATAGTTCAATTACTACTGCGAACACTCCACCGGTAATTACAAGATCCCAGGGCAGGTTTGCCGAGAGTACGCCCTCGATTACGGTTTTCATCAAAGTGGCCTGTGGCGCGGGTAGCTCGATCGAGCCGAACCCCATTCCTTTATGAAGAACGATAACCGAAAAGCATACCGCCCATACCGAGGTGACAACGCCTATCAACTCACCCAGTTGCTGGCGTTGCGGAGTTGCGCCCAGAAGATAGCCTGTTTTCAAATCCTGAGAGATATCCCCGGCCATCGAGGCGGCGATGCATACTATAGTACCGACGGATAGCACGGCTATTTTGCCGATATCGCCTGTAAAACCGAGCGAAACAAACACCAGCGAGGTGCCAAGCAGGGTCACGATTGTCATGCCGGAAGTTGGATTGGAGCTTACGCCGACGAAACCTACAATTCGGGATGATACAGTCACGAACAGGAACGCAAATATGACTACGGCCACTGCCGCTATCAATCGAATGGATACGTTGCCCGTGGTAGTAATAATACCGGGCACGAAAGCTATCATCAAGACAACAGCTATCAAGCCAAACCCGATATAGCGGAAGGATAAATCGCGCTGTGTTCTAACACCGGTTGTTACATTCGATGAGTTTGTCAGGCGGGAGAAACCAACTTTAACAGAATCAAGCATTATCGGCAATGATTTAGCTATTGTAATTATACCGCTAACCGCAACGGCCCCGGCGCCGAGATAACGTATGTATCGTGTCCAGATCAAATCGGGGGACATCTCGGAAATAAGTTTCGCTTGCTCCGGGAAAATCGAGACTGTCAGGTGATCGCCGAAATGAGCTATTAAAGGAATAACGATTACCCAGGAAATAAGCGAACCGGCAACCATCACCGCCGAGATGCGATAGCCGAGTATGTAGCCGACTCCCAAAAGCGCGGGCGCGGCTTTAAGGCCGATACTGGCCTTGTTTGGAACGGTCAGTACGTATTCTATTTTCTCTTTCCATAAGGCAAGGAAATTGGCGAAGAATTTATAAACCAGGCCGATTAGAAGTCCCCCAAAAACGAATTTCGCCTGCTTGCCGCCTTTATCGGAGACAATGAGAACATCGGCGCAGGCCGTGCCTTCCGGGTATGGCAGGTTTTCGTGTTCGCGAACTATCAGGAATCGCCGCAAAGGTATCATAAACAGGATTCCCAGCACACCGCCTAAAAACGCCAGCATCACCATCTCAAGGTAAGTTGGATCGAGATGCCACAGGAACAATGCCGGGATAGTGAATATTACGCCTGAAACCAGCGAGGATGAGGCCGAGCCAACGGTTTGCGAGATGTTGGCCTCTAAGATGGTACCTCTGCCCCCGAAAGCTTTCAGCAATCTGAAAAAACCGGCAGCCATTACGGCTATTGGTATCGAGGTCGAGACTGTCAGGCCGGAGGTTAATCCTAAGTAAGCGTTGGCGGCGCCGAATAGCGCGCCAAAGATCACGCCCATTACAACTGCTTTTATGGTAAACTCAGCCAGTGATTGGGTCGGAGAGATGTACGGTTTGAATTTATCGGCCATATGGTATTATAAATAAATTCAGGATAGCAGGTCAACGGGATTATTTAATAGAGGCACGGCACGCCGTGCCCCCTACTTACAAGTCGTTCGTTATTTAATCAAAACCATTTTGCCGGTTTCGGCTGTATCATCCAAATAGATCGTATAGAAATATACACCGGTTTTCATATCAGAGGCATCGTAAGTGAATTTGTGATAGCCCGGTTCGCAGTTTTCATTGTAAATCGTTTTGATCTCACGCCCCAGGGTATCGTACAATTTTATAAGGACGCTTTGCTGTGATTCGACACTAAAACTGATGACCGTTGAGGTATTGAACGGGTTGGGGTAGTTTTGCACTAGTGAATTATTCTTCGGCAATGATATCAATTCAGCCTCAATTCCAACCTGGTCATCCTCCAGTTTTACAATGAAGTAGTCGGTACCGTTATCAGGGGGATCTACAGCAGAACCTACGAGGATGTAGCCGCCATCAGAGGTTTGCTTTATACAGCGGCCGCGATCGTTATCATAATAGCCTATGGTTTTAGCCCACAGCGAATCACCATCGGCATTTGCCCTGACGAAATAGAAATCGTGATGTTGACCCGGGACATGAGTGTAGCCGCCGAGAATAAAACCACCATCCGAGGTAAGATCCATAGTAGTGCAAACATCGATATCTGATTCGTGAGTGTAAATTCTCGTCCATAGCGTTTCGCCGCTTTCATTGATTTTCACAACGTAATATCCATGATTTGGATTATCAATCTCTCCGGCTATCAAATAATTGCTATCAGGCGCTTGAACTACCGCGTGAGCCTCATCGGAAAGCTCGCCGCCGTAAGTTCGATGCCATTGTTCGGTTCCGGCAGCATCAGTTTTGATAACATAAAGATCAGTAGAACCCTCCCCTATCGAATTGGTTCGACCGCAAACTATATAGCCGCCATCCGTTGTTTGTTTGATACAATAACCCTCATCATTATTGCTGCCGCCGAATGTTTCCGACCAGGTTATCGAGCCATCCTGAGCCAGTTTTAAGATGAATACATCCGCTGAATTACCCGGCACGAAATAGTATCCGGTGATAATATAACCATCATCCGAGGTGTTGCTTATGTAATACGCGATGGCGTTACGTGAGTCAGGGTATGTGGTGCTCCAAACCGTATCACCCAATTCATCGACTTTCACGATGTAAGCTCTTCTGGTACTGGTTTCCGAACCGACCATTCCAGCAACAACGTATCCGCCATCGGAGGCCTCAACCATGCCGTATATAATTTCGCTGGTTGCCCCACCCCATGAATTTGTCCAAATAGTGTCACCAAACTCGTCGAGTTCCAGCAGATAAGCGTCATATTGATATTCGCCGCCGCTCCATGATGTGCCACCTACAATATAATGATCATCCGCTTTTTGAATGACAGTGTAAGCGTAATCCTCGCTGCCTCTGCCGAAGGATCTTGTCCACGAGGTGTCAGGCGCCTGGGCTAAGCTGAGTGCTGATATCACAAGTATTATCAGCAAAATCATTAATGCTTTTAGCTTGATCATTTATCTTCCCCTTTTATGAGTTATTTTTGGATATAGTTATTTCTAAAGTAATCACGCAAACGAATCATATAAGCTCTGGTTCATCGAAAGCGCAACTATACCCATAACATAAATATGAATATAGTTTAGCATAGCTCCTCCTCATTATATGAGGCTATTTAATCAGAAGCATTCTCTTATGTTCGGTGAAACTGTCCGTTGTTAAATTGTAGAGGTAAGTGCCTGATGCTAAACCTTTGGCATCAAAGATGACTGAATGCTCTCCGGCATCAAGATTATCATCAATTAACGTTTCGATCTCTCGCCCCAGCAAATCGTAAATTTTCAGTGATGCATGCTGAGGTTTATCAAGAGTGAAACTTATAGTGGTTTTAGCGTTGAATGGATTAGGGTAGTTTTGCGATAAAGCTGTAGTTGCCGGGAGATTAGGTCTATAACCATCAACGGAGGTTTCCGGTCCTAGTTTTACGGCGTATATATCGCAATTTTCTCCCGGTTCGTGGATATTGCCGCAGAGTATATAGCCGCCATCATCGCAGATATCAACAGAGTATATCGATTCATCGGTACCGGTTTTATCAACAACTTTCGTCCAGAGCGTATCGCCGTTGGCATCGAGGCGTAAAAGCCAGAAATTAAACGTGCCGTTATAACTGCAGTTCGCGCCAACTACATAACCGCCATCCTCGGTTTGAGCGCAGTATCTTCCCTCTTCCATATATCCCATACCGTATGTTTTCCACCATTCAGATTGATAGGCACTGTTTGTTTTAACTATGAATACGTCTTTGGTATAGTTGTCATCGTTTTTCTGAAAGCCGGTTAACAGATAACCACCATCCTCGGTCTGGATTACCCAATAAGCACGCTCTTCTACGAATGAGCCTCCAATTGTGCCCCAATGTTCTATATTTCCTAACGGGCTGGTTTTCATCAACAGCATCTGAATATCGAAGGTCGCAGTATCCTGGGTGCTACCGGCAATGATATAACCGCCATCCGAAACCAGTTGTATACAATTTGCGTAATCTGCTATTCTATGCGTAAAATAATGAATATCCCAGGCCGGATCACCTCCCGGTGCTATAAAGTGAAGTTTGGTGTCGTAACCGTAATCACTATCATACCAGAAACCTGTCATGGCGACAGCTTGATCGCTACCGAGCGGAGCGAAACAGCTAACATATTCCCCTATAAAGGGATCACCCAAAACACAGCCCCAATCATACGAGCCATCAGGATTTATCTTATATAAATAACCCAGTGAGCCGTTTTCATTCATATCAGTACTACCGCCAAACATGTATGAACCATCGGGACACAACCGAAACATACTGGCGCTTTCCCGCTCTTCAGTCATTCCATAGAGGTGGCTCCATACTGTATCACCATCTGCATCCAATTTAAAGATCACGTTGCCGAAATAGCCTCCGGCCCAAGTTTGATAGTTTCCTCCAACGACGTAGCCGCCGTCATCGGTTTGGAACGCGCCTCGGCCGTAATCGCCTGTAGCGGGATCTCCTATGATAAACTCCCATTCGATATCAGGAGCCTGCGCGTAACAGATCATTGGTATTGTTAGTAATACCCAAATAACTGCTATTTTCCTTAAATCGAACATCGTCTCATCCCCTTATGTGTATCTATTTTATTAATGTCATTTTATCGATATCAGTGAAACTTTCAGTACGCAATTTATATAGATATGTACCGCTTGCCAGATTCGAGGCATCAAACGTGACAGAATGCTTGCCCGCCTGATATTCGCCGGCGGCCAGTGTTTGTAATTCACGCCCCAAGATATCGTATAGCGTGAGAGTAATATCAGATGGTTTATCTAGTTGGAATTTTAACGTTGTTTTAGCGTTGAACGGATTGGGATAGTTGCCCAAAAGCGCGTGATGCTTCGGCAGGTTATATTCTTCATCATCAATCCCAACGCCATCAGGGTACAATTTCGCTATATATAAATCCGATCTGTAAACGTTATCTACCTCCTGGGTGCTTCCGCCAATAATGTATCCACCATCATCAGTTAAGTCTATTGCGCCTACAAAATCGTTTCTTGGTGTCCCGAATGTTTTAGTCCAGAGAGTATCGCCATTGGCATCGAGGCGAAGTACCCACATATCTGCGTCGTCACCCTGGCAATATCCGCCAACAATAAAACCGCCATCAGGATGAAGTTGCACGCATTCTCCCTCTTCATAATCGGCTCCGCCATATGTTTTAGTCCAGGCTGTGCTATAATCGGGATTGAATTTCTTCACCAGTACATCACGAGCCCCGGAAGGTTCATATGAAATGTACCCAACAATTATACAACTATTGTCAGATAGTATTTTAACATCGTTAAACTCTACTGCGCCATCGCTGCCATAGACTATTAGAGTATCGTAAGTACCATCATCATTAGCTACATACAGCAGCCCTTCGTTGCGATAATCGATTGTATCCTGCGCGTAACCTACCGCTATAAAGCCTGAGTCAATTTTCTGTTCAAAACTGTATAAACTTTGCCAATGCGGCATCTCATGTCTCTCGCCCCATGTTTGGTTCAGAGATAAATCAAGTCCCATAAGGTAAGGATCAGGTCCACCTGAACTTTCGCTAACCACTCCACACAAGACAAATGATGAATCGTTATCCATCAATACTTCCGTAACACTGGCGGAATAGTAGCCATCATCATAGTACCCTGAGGTATCAACAGTTCCATCTGAGTTAATTAACATGACACAGGCATCAACATCGCTGCCCGCGCTTACAGCGCCGACAGCAAGGCAACGGTTTTCTGGCAATATAATGAAGTCATTTATGCTTTCATTCCGTGCCGGATCACCGATTGCTCTTGTCCATAAAGTATCACCGTGAGAGTTTAACTTAACCATGAGAAAATCAGGTAGTCCTTCTCGTTGGGTGGCGCTGCCGGCAAGATAACCGCCTTCAGATGTTTGATATATCCTGTGACAGGGTTGACTCACATCAGGCTCTTCATATATGGTCACCCATTCAATGCCCGGCATTTGAGCGAAAAGACAAGTTGAGAATAACACAAGCAACAAAAATGCTGTTATCGAAAAATAGGTCTTCACTGTATTCCTCCTGTTAAAATCTAATCTAATATGTAAAGCTTAATGCGCTATAAATATAATTAATTCCACTTATTTTCAAAGTGATTTTTGTATCTTAAAATTTATGAGTATACCCTAGCCTGGCCATCAGCTCATCGTAATCCTCTGTTGTTGTTTCACTTGCCCTGTATAACGATGATTTCAGCGTAAATCTTATGGCATCCTTACGCGTTATCGAATATGTGGATGAGAGATTTAATCCCATAACATCCGCTTCATCAGAAATAGCATAATTACCGCCGATTGAGCTTGATAGTTTACCCCTGAATAATCGGTTTGAAATTTGCAATCCAAGCGTTGTCCTGTTAGTTTTATCCCGGCTTTCGATATCAATGATATTATAATTCACGCTCGGGCTTATTGTCCAGATTTCGTTTAACATGGACATTGCCGAGAACATGAAATTATGAGTACGCGAATCGTTGCCCGAACGGGTTGGGTTTTTATCCTCGGAAATCTGCATGGAGTAATTGATATTTACATTCTGACTGAGATTCGAGATCAGAAACATATACATAATATTGGCCGAGTAGCTGGAATTCACGTTGTTAATTTCGCCGAGATATAAGGTACTATCCGATTCGACTATCACCGTATCTGGATCCTCATAAACAATCGTATCGCGAACGATCCAGGTCGAGTCGGCGTTATCGTTTTTCATGACATTATTCATGACATTCAACATTACGGACAGCTTGTTTGTGGGCCGAGCATTGGCGGTGATAGAATACGTGGTACGGGTGGTGGTGTTGAGTTTCTGATCGGCCACGTTATCGTTCTGGATTTGTAAGCTGTTCTGAAGGGATAACCGCCCCTTCAATAGACGTAATCCCAGGCCGGCATCTATGGTACGCTTATCATTAAGGTTGGAGCTTAAACCCAGTGAGGTATATCCCGGGCCGATATACGAGTATCCTCCCTTAAGATTGAAAACGCTATGCCTGAAAGTGGCCTCGGAACGATACGCGTAGTCGAAATTGGAGGATATACGGGGCTTGAATAAATTGGTGACAATAGAGGGTAACTCCTCGCCCAGTTCCTCCGAGCTATAGAGATTGCGAGTATAAGCCGCGCCGGCGAATTCACCTTTGATAACCAGACGTTTCGTAAAAAGGCGTAGAATCGTGTTAGCCCCGGCCACTAGATTCTCCTGAGGCGTGACACCGACTTGGGGAACCGTGTCGGCGCTTGCCGAATCTGCCTGAAACAGGGATAGAGGGAGCGAGCCTTTGTCATCCTTTACTTTAATGAAGTTGAGATCGAAATAAGATTCATCCTCTTTTCCTACTCCCAATTTAACACCGTAAGCGTACTGAGCGAATACCGAGTTGTCCGGTGAGCTTTCGACCTTACGTTTCGTCTGCCCTCCGACCGCCTGGAACCTGAACAATCCCGGATTGATTTCAACTCCCCCTCCACGTATAGTTATATTGCTCAGTGTATATTCCGAGAATTTATGGCTGAAATCCCCGATATGCGCCGTCCCCCAACTCCAACTCGGGTGGATGGCAAATTGGCCTATACTCTGACGGGCGGAGCTGCCTTCGGTCGAGTAGATGATATCGAGTGAGGTACGGAAAGTACCGAATAAAATCAACGTCGGTCGGAGGTACACCCTGGCGGAACTCTCGGGCCGTCTAGCCTCGCGACCCGAAACGGAGTAGTATTCGCCGCTTATACCGAAATCGCCGGTAATCCTGGCCGGCGGCCTGTTCGTTCTCGCCGGTGGTCGTGGGGCTCGATCCGCTCCGCGATTGATATCAGCAGAATCAGGGAGTTCCACCCGGACACTGTCCTCTGTCTGGGCCAACACAGTCGAGGCGAATACGACCAGACATATTAAGGTTACTATGATTTTATTCATTTTCACTCGCTTTATCTTTAACTGATTCTATTAATCGCTTAGCTTCATCGGTACGACCGGTTTTATGCAATACCTCAAGCAGCCTCTCTCTGAGAAATTCGTTTTCGGGTTTCATTCGATAATTAGCCAGCCATTTATCGGCCAGTTCATCCAGCCTGTTTTGCTCCGTATAAATACGGATTATACTATCGTAGGCCGTAATGTTATCATCCTCGATCGTTAAAGCGCGGTTGTACGATTTGATAGCTTTGTCATAATCATTCTCGTTCTCATAACATTTTGCCAGCCCGAGATGAGCCTCCGTTACTTCAGGATTGAGGGAGATTACTTTCTTATATGATTCTTTAACCATGCCGGGTTTATTATCTTTATTAAACCATTGCGCCTGGTAAAGGTGAAGAAATATGCTCGAGGGATATAACCTCAGGTAGCCGGTCAACAAATCACCGTATTTACGATGACTATAGTTTTCTTTAAGATAGTCCAGACTGCTTTCGATAATATATTCGTTCAACTCGATCCTGTTTTGCATCGACTCGTACTTGCTGAGCTGGTCAAGCCTGAGCTTGGTGTCCTCGGAGGATAAGCTCGATCTTGCCTCCTCCTGTAGATGCGACATTCGCTTGATAGCCCTGCTCAGGGCCTCTTTGAACATGGCGGCGGCATCACTGCTGTTACCTCGTTTTACGGCAACCTGTCCTAAAGCGAAATACGGCGAAGCCTCGGAGGATGATATGTTTTTTGCCTCGGTAAGATATACCTCCGCTGAATCGAGCATATCGCTATTGAGGTAAGCCAACCCGAAATGATAAGCGCTATGATAATCTTCGGAATAATAGTCGTACATTTTCCTGTATATCTCGAGCGTCCTGGATATATTATTCTCGCTTTCGTATATGGATCCGAGTTTTTTAAGAGCAGCATAGTTTTTATTATCGAATCGCAATACCTGTTCGAGCGTCACTATTGCCTCGGGCAAGCTGTCCTGCTTTCTATACGTATTGGCTTTAAGCAAATAAAACTCGGGTCTTCGCGGATGAGTTTCAATCAATTTATCATATTGATCGCGAGCCTCAGACCATTTGTTATCTCGCTCGTAAGTACCGGCTATTTCCTTTTCGATCTCGATATCATCGGGGAAAGCCTCGAGCATCAATTCGTAGGTTTGTCTTATTTTATCCTGACGATTGAAATTGCTCCAGTATTCGATTACGGCCTCGTATATTTTTCTTTCACGGGGATGTTTCTTTATCAAATTATCGTAGAGGCTCATCGCTTTTTCGATTTCGTTCAGATACCTATAAAGTATCCCCAATTGCAGGGCGAGATCGATATTCTCAGGCTCGCGCTCCGATATCGATTCCATGATCGGCAGAGCCTCGCGATATTTCTCCTGCCTCACCAGAATATCGAAATACGCTTTATCGAAAATATCGTTATAGGGAAATCGCTTTCTTGCTTTCTCCAAATCGTGTTGGGCTTGCTGGAAATCCTTAACCTCTATCAGCAAAGCGGTTTTATTCTGATAAGCCTCCATGTATGAGGAGTCAAGCTCGATAGCTCGATCGAAATACTCGATTGCCGGGAAATAGTCGCTTCTCTGGGCAGAGATTACACCGCAGTTGAAACATATGGTACTGAGCAGGCTTTCGGCCTCGATATCGCCGGGAGAAAGCTTGAGGTATTTCTCCAACGATTCGCGGGCTTTCTCGTAATCCTCCTGCTGGGTGTAAAGCCTTCCCATCAATTTATAAAATTCCGCTATATCGGGGAAATATCTGACGGCCGTCTCGAGCGTTCTTAAGGCATCCCTGGATTGACCGAGGGCGAGGTATGCGTTAACCAGGTATTCGTAAGCCTGTTGCGAATAAGGGTTGGTATCGATATAGCGGCTTATATAATCGGCGGCGCCGACGAAATCATCCATATTAAACGCCAGGATGCCCTGTTCCAGTAAAGTTTGCCCAATGGATCTACCCGGAAGGCATATCAATAACAATATAGTTATAACGAGGATGAACCTCTTAACCGGCATGAACGGCTTTGCTCCTTTTACTTTCGTTTCCCGATGAGTCAACTGCTTTTACCTTATAGTAATGCGTGATCTCTCCCCCGTTGTCGAGGAAATCGTATTTATCGGGTGGCAATGGGTTATCGTTTAATTTTTCGTACACTCCCGAGGGTATGTTTGAGCGATAGATATTGTACCCGACAAGATCGAAATCAATCACGCGCTCCCATTTCAATCGAATGCCCTGTTCGGTTCGGATGGCTTTGATGTTTCGCGGCGATGGTGGCGGCGAGGTATCCTTAACGAATACGGTATCGGCTTTGCCGGGCAAACTTCGATTGCCCGCCGAATCAATCGCCACGCATGTATAGATATATCTATTGCCTTTAGTTACCGAGGAATCCCGGTAAGAGATCGGCGCGGAGTATACCCTCGCGATTTCCTCGGCATTGCGTAATATTCCATAGCTGGCAACATCCAGAGAGGGGCTGGCCGAGCATGAGATATTGACATATCGCCCGCTAACGTTTTCGGCATAAAATCCCTGCGGTGATATCGGTGGGACATCATCGGGGATTTCGATTATCATAGAAATCTTTTCACTTTCGTTTCTCGATTTATCGACGGCGCTCAGGCTAACCCAGAATGATTTACCCGGCGTCATACCCTCGGCCTGATAACCGCTATCGGCATATACCGTATCGGTAAACGGCTCGTGAATGATTTTCGGTTGTATATCCTCGCTCATCCCGCGATAGACATAATAGCCTGAAAGATCTTTCGCTTTTGAGGCCGACCATGTAAGAGTGAGGACTCGATCGTTTATTTCATAGGTTAGATTCATCGGTGGATCGGGTGGGGTTCTATCCTCACCTAAAGCGGTGATAGCATTACTTTGTCTGCTCTCGTTACCTGAAATGTCCATCGCAGTTACGGTGTAGAAATACTGCACTCCGTTAGCAATGGATGAATCATAATAAGACGGCTTTTCCAGATCAATCAGGGATCCATTCAGTTTGATATAATCCTCGCGTAGTCCCTCGGAACGATAGATATTGTAGCCCTCGACATCAAGTTCGAGGCTCATATTCCATGACAGAGTAATCACTCCATCGGCAGGATTTGCGGTTAGCCCATCTGCCTGGGATGGTGGCTGATTATCTTTCGGGATAACGACAAGTTCGGCTGATCCTGCGCTCTGGCGGCCGAGGGGATCGACGGCGGTAATGAAATAAGTGTACTCCATGCCGTTTTCAAGCCAGCGGTCTATGTACGAGGGCGCTGTTAAAGCATCCCGGATTATCGGGAAATGATCCAGCTTGCTGTACTCCCCGCCGGCTTTCTTGCGATGCACGTAATACTGCATAGCTAAATCATCATAGCTGCCACTCCATTCGGGATACTGCCAGGTCAGCTCGACTTTACCATCGCTTATTTCAGCTTTTAGATTTGTAGGCGCTTGCGGCAAAATATCGTTAACCGTTACCGCACATTCAAGAGTTTTCCGCTCCTTGCCGCTGGAACTCACTATCACGATTTTGTAATTGTATTTACCGCCTTTCTCCACCGGGTATCGAGATACCATCTGCCGGTAAGCCGGGCAATTTGCGGGCTCAGAAGTGAATGTACCATACCGATAAAATCATCCCCACGAAGCTTGCGCAATATCTCGAACGGCTCCTCGGTACCGAACGCGCTTGTCAGCATGCGCCAATCATTACCAACAACTGCTTTGACCCGTGAGGCATCCACGAAAGGTTTGACAGGGCTGCCTGAGGTTAACCAGATATACTCCTTGCTATCGGGTAACGGCCCTTGGCGGTAGACATGGAAGCTTTCGGTCGAGCTTGGCGGAATGGTTAGTATCAAGGCAACCGAATCGCCCGAGGCTATGGGAATTATCTCCTGCCGAATTTGCGCCTGCGCTATCTGCCCCAGCATACAAAGTACGGCCGCTATTATAACGAGCTTCTTCATGTTCTACTCCTAATATACATAAATATTCGTCCAGAACTCTTGTGATTTCAAATTAACACCGTTTGTCGTTCGCACTCCGATATAATATGTTTGAGGCCTGGCCCAATGCAACAATATATAGTTGATCCAGGTTTCATCTACAAGGTCTATCGGAGTCCAACCGGATATATCCGTTCTGCCGTTAGCCGTACCTACCGCATATTCGATATATTCAACGCCGGTCTCGGGATCGCTGATATTCGAGAATGCCAGGTTCAGCAAACGCATTCTTCCGCTTTCGACGATCGATGGCGTAACACGGGGAGTTACAGGCGGAGTATTATCGATCTCGTAAGGTCCGGTAGCGCAGATTTCGCTCGCCATCCCCTGCCCGTTGACTGCTCTTAAATTAATGTAGTAAGAACCGCCGGGAGCTAATCCGAAATCTGGCAGTAGGTAGCTGGAGGCTGTACCGATATCATTCGGTGAGAACGGATATCCCCAATCGATAATGTTCGTCGAGCCGGGCAGCGAACCGATAGCCAGTTCATAATGATCGACACCGGTTTCGTAGTCGGCTGAACGGATACTGAAGATAATATAATTCGTACCGCCGGGGAGGCCGTAGGTTAATCCCGCCATTGGTCGCGAGGGCGGGCTGGGATCTCGCGGAGTATGGGGGCCGACTCGCAAAGCAGGGCCGGTAATTCCGGCATAGTTAAGCGCCTCGATATCGATATAGAATGAATCGGAGTAGGTAATGAAATCATCCTCGATAGTAACGCCTAAAACATCATCAACGAAAACCCAATCCTCGGAACGCTCAACCGTATCCGTGGCGGAGATCAAGCGGTATTGATAGCCATAAACGCCGGATTCATTGTCGATGCTGGCGTTCCACAGGGCTGATAGTGTCGGTTCGGCTCCGGGGAAATATGGAATAAATACCTGACCGGGTGGATCAATCGGCGGAATCAATGCCTCCGGTAAGGGTACGGGCGGTATAATTGGCGGCGGATTAATCGGTCCACCGAACGGACCTCCGTATGGACCCCCGAATTGATATACGTATCTAATAGTCGGCGCTGTCGGTGGAGTCGTATCGATTTTCAATCTCGGTGAATACGCCGCGGAACTCCACAGATTTCCACCATTCCGGGCTTTAGCATTTACATAGTATGTCTGTCCATTCTGAAGATTCACGCCGTAGATATTCAGATCATCCTGGCCTCCCACCGATGTCCAGTTGACTATGTTTGTGCCAAGCTGTGAGGTGCCAACCGAGTATTCATACTCAACCACGCCGGACTCGTCATCGTAAGCCGACCACTCGGCATAGATCTGGTTGGCGGAGGACGAATAATAGTACGGTATATCGATATAATAACCCATCTGAGGAAAGTAAGTCGAAACCATTCTCATCGGATATTCAGGGAATGAAATCACCGGACTCGAGGGCGGTGTGTAGTCGGCATCGATATAGAACTGCTCATAGTCACCGATTCCACCGCCGCCCAAGGCAGAGAAATAAGTGGTGAAATTAGTTTGACGTTGATTCATGTAGCCTGCGCCGCCTCTCGCTCGTAGTGTCAATGTCCAATTTTCGGCGGTAATATTATCATGCTGGAGGAAATATCTTATCATGCTCATTCGATCTCCAACACTCTGGAATCCGACTCCCTCCTGCGGTTGCCCCTGTTTCTGGATATTCACTGCGTAGTCGAAAATCCCGCGCGGATGCGAGGCCGACCAGTTCATCGCGCCGTAATTCCAGTAATTGTTATTCATCGTAGAAACATTGACTGTATTTATCACCGGCGCCTGCAACTGCTGCATCAAAGCGGACTTCTTTGATTGCACCTGCGCCACGGGAAGTATCCACTCTACCGAATCCGGTTGTTGCTCCTGCCACTCGCCATAGAGCGAAACGATATCGAAGAGTTTCTCCGAAAGCGCTACCCGGGCGTCATAGAGCGGATCGAGCGATTGGGTGTAAGCGGTTTGCGAAAGCGCGATATTGGCAAGCTCATCCTCGTATTGGGTCGGAATACCCGATTGTATCCTTACGGTAGTCATTGAGTCGAGGTACTGGAATCCTTTGTGACACATCTGGAACCATAGTTCAACACCGGCATCTGTGCAAACCTGACGTTTTATCGAAGCGGCATTGGGTTGATTGTTTATAGCCTCCCAGGCCGTGAAAAATGTCAGGCTATCATCGCTTAAATCCCAGTCGAGTCCGAATTTCAACACTGCTTTTTTTCTTTCCCAGGCTAAATCTCGAAGCTCATCGGGGAGCATACCCATCGATTTCATGTTCATGATGGAATTAATCTGCCCCGCCATCGTGCCAATCTGAGAGGCCATGTCGGCGGCGTAGCCTCGTTCCTGATCGTTATACTGCTGGTTGGCGGTGAAAAACATGCCTATCTCGAACACCAGATCGGCATAGCTGTCGCCGAATCGTTCGATATTGATATCGCCCTCGCTCTGGAGAGCCTCGGTAATCGATTGTAGCCCCGATTCAAGCATTCCGATTCTATCGACAATGGCTTGTTCGTAGGCCTGGAATTCCTCCTCAGCCTGCTCCATCTGTTGCTCATTGCCGGTAGCCAGAGCCTCATCCAGCGAAAAATCAGGCATAGAGACCGCGCGTTTGAATGTCGAATCACCCTGTTGATATTCCTCGGCCTCGAAATCGAAGCTGGCGGAGCTTACCGGGTTGCCGAAAGCGAATTCGAGTTCGGGGATGCCAGACATATCGGAGGCAATTTGGCTCAAACGCGCCGATAGCTGATTACGGTCGCTATCGAATTGGTCGATTAACTGGTCGATCCTATCACGAGCGTTAAACAGCGAATCGCGGCTATCGGGGTTGGGAGCGCTTTGATTGAGGAAGTAGTTATCGTAAATTTGCGGTAAGTATATTCTTTCCTGTGCATTTGCCATACGATGCATACTCCACATAGAGCTACACAAACTGGGATCATAGTAATTTCTATCGGAGCAATACTGGTTATTGGGATTTACCGGCGCCTGACCTCGACTGAACTCCATCTCCTGTATATCGCCGACATAGGTTAAGAATAGCGCCCCGAATATCCGGGCGATTAAATTGTCGTTCCGCAGGAGTTGCGAGTATTTATAAAGATTCGTGAAAGCATCTATGAGCTGCTGGTCGGTCAGCAAGAACTGTTCAACTATAGCATCATTAATAGCATCCTGCGCCGCCGCGGCTTCTTCTTCCATATCGTTGCCGATATTCTTCGCCTCATCAATCATATCATCCATCTCGGAATTTCTTCCCGTACCACCATCTATATCACCATCATGGATTTTCACCCAGACACTGGCCGACTTGCAAACACCAAGCACACATCCGCGAACACCCGCCAGGCCGAATATATACCAGTCCTGTTTCTTGATCAGGGCCGCCTCCAACCAGCCTTTGGCGGTAACCACTCCCCAGAATGCCTCGGCCTCTATCCAAACTTTGGCGTATAACCCCCATGAGACATTAACCTGATACCAGGCCATCGCCTCGAAACCTGCATTAATTTCGAGAATCCAGATGTTGAATCCGTAGGTCATCCTCATACTAACCAGGAAACCGGGATTGCCTATGAAGAGATTCGCTTCGGCATCCAGAAGACTCATGATCTCCATATCCACCCAGCCGCGAATACCCCAGGCATCCGCTCCGTATACGAAGAAACTCAGTCCGGCATTACCTTTAATGAACTCGCCGACCAATACCTCGATCTCGATATTACCCTCGGCGAAACCATTGCGGAAACCGACCATCAGATAAATAGAGCCTTTTAAATAAGCATCCTGATTTAGCAGTACGACCCGGCCATCCAGACGGAAATATCCTTCGGTGATCGTTATCAACACCCGGCCGTAAACCAGGTAATCATTAACGACAGCCAACTGCCCATAGAGCAGCACGGCGAATCGTCCGGGATCGGCGTTCATTTCATCGCCGGCGGGGTTAGCATCGCCAAAGCCTGCCATTTCGCGGACTAAGGCGAGATCACATTCAGTGGGATTGTAGAAAAATCCTCCTCCCAAACCGGTTATCACGAGGCAAGGCGGTATCGTTATCGTGACATCAACCGCGACGAATAACCCGAAACTTGTCTCGCCGCCGAGATTGGCTATCTTGCCCACGACAGCGATACCGTAAGTATTTACGAATAATCCCTGTCCCCCCATCAACAGAGCGAAACCCTCGCCCTGAACTGATTCGTAAGTAAAATCCAGTGTGAAAACCACTACCTCAGGGATATTCACATAGGCGCTATCTATTATGATATGCGTGGAGTTCTCGGTTTTATATGCTAAGAAATCTCGAATGCCGCCTCCGCCAACATCGGCTATATCGATCGAGGCGCCGAAACGGAAATAGCTCTGAACATGTACGGTATTGTTTTGGGTTTCCGGCGCGCCGCCTATATTGTTGCATGAGGCGCCACCGGAGACCTCGATATCGGTTGGCGATGAGCTCCAGCCTATATTCGCGATGGAGATCGTAACCATATCCGTAATCGTGATATCGCCGCCGACAATCGAGCCCGCCAGGTTATCGACATCACCCGAGGAGGTGACGCGCAAATCCTCGAATTGCAAGCCACCGCCGACACCCGATATGTTAACGTTGAGCTTGCCGGATATCGATAAACCGAAATCGGCTTGTTCGGTATCGAATGAGGCGAATCGTAGCGAATCCAGTTTTAACGCCTCCCAGTCACAGTTAAACAGTTGCGGCGAGGATTCCAGATTTCCCCAGCGCACATGGCCGTCGAAACGTACCTCGAATCCGGGATTGACCACGCCCCCGGATCTCGTGCCCAGATGAACCCATCTGTTGGCATCGTTCATGAAATACATATCCGCGCAAAGTTGCAGCGAACTTTGATCGAGATCGCCGAAATCGAAGTCGATAGCGGCATATGTAGGGTCGAAAGTGGCAACCCATAGCGGCAGCTCGGTATCATCGTTATTACCCAGGCCGGGCTGTTCGTTAAAGATAACAATATTCGCCCCGCCGTCTATGGTTCCATTCGGACTGATCGAGAGGTTGAACACCTGACGAGAAGTATCGCAGGGATCGGGGAGTTTCGCGAATCCCTCGACTATCATGTTGTTCGATTGAATCCCCAGTTGAGTCAACGCCAGGTAATCATCTACGATATAAAGCTCCTGGCTCAAGAGGCTCACGCCTTCGATACTCACCGAACCGTTGGTACCGATTTTAAAACCGTTAAACGTGCTTGTGTTGTCGAGGAAAGTAATCGCGCCGCTTAGTGATATATAGAATACATCGTTATCATAGTCGAACGATAAGCCGGGGTGATTCTCGATATCCTTGATTTCGAACTGCGCGCTGAACAGGGTGAAATTGAGAAAATCATCCGGTGTCGTGATATTAACATCAGGAACGGTTACACCATCCTGCGATATTTTCAAGCCGGCGAATGATACGGAGAAGCCATCGCCGAAATCCTCCAACTCCAGCGTTCCCGAAAGAGTCAGGGCAAAACCACCCTCCGGGAAATTCAGATCGAACGCCGGGCTTTCGCCTATCGATTCGGGACGGAACGAGGCTATGAACAACGGCAGTTTGGCATCGGGGAGATGAGATATATCGAAACTGAAACCGAAATCATTGTTTTGATATGCGGCTACATAATGTATTGCGGCCGTATCCCCCTCGTTTGAAAATAGCTGAGTTTGAATATCACCGCAAAATCTGAAATCGAATTCCTGCATGGAGAAATTGGCCTGCACGCCGCCGACTTTGAAATTGAACATCTCGCCAATAGGCACATCTGCTACATACTCCGCGCCGGGCTGGTAGTGGTCGGTAAATTGCCCCAGCGTAACCTGCCCGGAAAATCCATCGGCCGATATTACCAGCGAATCGAGACTGACATTAACTCCGCCCAGCGCCTCGGGCAAAGCTATTTTAGCGCTGGCCATGAATGTCGGAGTGTTCTGGATATTCGCATAGATAAGTTGCGTGAGATCGAGAGGTATACCGGACTGAGCCAATGATAAAAGCGATTGCTCCCCTTCCGGCGGGGTAATCGAAACCGTACCATCGACAAGCTCGAAAGTAGTGATATTTACGACTACACTGAAATTAATACCAAATGACGGCGGCTCCGGTGATTCGTATTGAAGTGCCGGGATAACCAATTGCACGGGTTGATTGTCTCGTGTAGAAATCCGTAAACCGTCGTCTACCGCCTCCGATTCGACCAGTACCTGGTCTCCCTGCTTAAGCACTATGTAGGCAACCGAGGTATCGGGTACCGGTAGTTTCTCGGGTAAAGGCAACAGGCCGAAAAAATTGCCGGGATGAAAACCCATGCTATCGACGAAAGCAACCATATCCTGCTCGATATAGAAATCGGCCCGCCCGCGCGATACTCCAAACGGCGAGAAATCGATATTGAACGATTCGGAAAATTGCGCCGAGACATTGGGGTAATCCTCATTATCGAAACGTATAAATATATTAGCGGAGCCGCTCATTGCCAGTCCGCCCGGTCGTAGTGAGACATTTTCGGGAAGAGTCAACCTTACTCCGGTTGCCTCCTCGATACCGGAACCGATATCGACCGCACTCCAGTTGAGCCCGCCGACCTCGGATACGAATTTTAGCGCGAATTGACTCGAGAATATGGCGTTGCCGGAGGTTACCTCGAATGTGTTTATATCCACAACGAGATTATCGAACTGCACGCCGACCGAGGCGCCTTCGGCAAGATTCAAATTATTCGAGCCGTTTATCAGGAGGCCATCGGAATTGAGCAAAGCCTGGTTGATGGTGAAAGTTAGCACCGGATTTTCACTCGGTATATTCCAGGTAAACGGCGTGTTTATACCAATGCTGCCATCGATAATTCTGGCATGAATCAAATCGAAAGTAATATCACCGGTGGCCTGGATGGAATCGCCCTCCGTAGTTCCGGGTATAGATAAACTACCGGACAACGCCATCACCGCATTTTGATCGCCCGAATCGACATACAGGTTAACGTTGGAATTGTTGATAGTGAGCTTTCCGATACCTATATCGAACGGGCAGTTGGGAATGAAATTAGCCAACTCTCCCGATAGCTGCCCGCCCGAGTTGATCGTGAATGCCGTTGACATTACATTCGAGCGGCCGCTATCACCCTCGCACCAGAACTGTTCCGGCATCTGTATATCACCACGGAAAGTGATATTGATATTTTGCGTATTATCCACAGAGAGAAGCTCTCCGCCTATTTCCCTGACAAAATAGTTTAACCCGCCACCTAAAGGCAGATGCAGGCCGGGCAGATCGAACTGTTTGGTTTCAACCTG
>CAXXKA010000004.1:247500-297675 GCA_963668625.2 uncultured candidate division Zixibacteria bacterium | reverse complement strand
GGACCCCGAACCTTTCGTGGATAGTAACAGTAATGGTCGCTGGGACCCCGCCGAGGATATCGAAAGCGATTACAACTTCGTTGATGTCAACAACAATGGCCGTTACGATGATGGGGATTCGGTCTACATAGATGCCGACGGTAATGGTAACGGTGTTTACGACCCGCAGCTTTCCGATATATATAATGAAGATGATGAAGAACCATACGTTGACGGCGATATCAGCCATGGCGAACCGTTCCAGGATGTCAACGGTAACGGTACTTTCGACGAAGGTTTCGATATTTGGAGCCCGATCAACGATCTCGATCATAATGGTAGATACACCAGCCCGGATGATGGCTGGTCGGAGGGTATCCCGTATGATGATAACAATAATAACGGTCGCTATGATGAACCTAATCAGCGATACGATTATGGTGAAGAGTATGTTGACGTAAACGGGAATGGTCGCTGGGATTCATCCGATTCTTTCCTCGATTTCGGTTATGATCGTTGGGCTCAGTATCACTACGACTATACACGGACTCGTACCTTAAAGCTCGATATTACCAGCCAGATATCTCGTCATCACGATATCAAATCCGGTTTCGAGTTCAAATTCCACAAGATACTGTACCAGGACCTTCAGTACCCATATACCGAGTACAACGGCCCTGATGACGGTGGCGACTGGTCAGGTATAACTCGAGTAATAGAGGTTCACGATACTACCGGTAACGGTGTTGCCGATGAGTACATATATCAGACCTATGCCAAAGGAGTTTTCCGCGATTTCTACAAAAGAACTCCAAAGGACGGCGCGTTCTATATAAGGGATAAGATCGAGTATGGCGAATTGATCGCGGAGGTTGGTTTCCGCTATGAATTCTTCATTCAAGCCAGCGAAGCTAAAGACAGTTTGACACTTATCGAAGAGGGGCTTGATTATCGTCAGATTATCGATTCACAGGATAAACTTGCGCCTCGTGTCGGTTTCTCTTTCCCGATTTCGGAGAAAGCGAAATTGTTCTTTAACTATGGCCATTTCTATCAGCGTCCCGGATATTCGAAATATTATCAACGCCGTACACAGGCCTCATCGGCGGCGGCGGTATACGGCAATCCCAACCTCGATTTCGAGAAAACGATCACCTATGAGGTTGGTGTTCAGTATGCAATTACCGATGCTTACAAGCTAGGTATTTCGGGTTACTATAAGGATCAGTTCGGGCTGCTTAATACGGTACCCGATGGTATTGATCCGAACTCCCCGGACTATCAGGATAACGTCGACTATGCCAGATCACGCGGACTTGAATTCGAGTTAGAGAAGAAGTATGGTGAGTTCCTTGCCGGTTCGGTCAAGTACGAATATACCTGGGCATTCGGTAAAAGTTCATCCGCCTCCTCGGATTATTTTATCCGATTCCAGGGCGGTGAGATCTCGATCAAAGAGAATCCACTCGATTGGGATATCCGTCACCAGGTTACTGTTTTTGCCAGTATCAATGTTAATAAAGGCGAGCATCCTCATCTCGGCATTTTCAAGCTGCCGGATGACTGGAATGCCAGTGTTACATGGTTATTCAAGAGCGGCCGTCCGTTTACCCCCGAGGAGAACTATCCCGGTTTGAGCTTGGGCGTGAACGAAGAACCGTTGACGAATTCGGAAAGAATGCCGGCCACCTCTACAGTTGATATCGGTTTCAACAAGAATTTCCAGATGATTGGCATGAACTACACGTTCCAGGTCGTGATCAACAATATCTTTAATTACAAAAACGTGGATGATATCTATGAATCGACCGGTATGGCGAATACCGGTGTCAATGGCAGCCGTCAAATTTTCACCGGACTGCCGATAGATATGGATCCGACCAATTACACGCCTGGTCGTCAGGTAGTGTTTGGCTTGGCAGTTAATTTCTAAATATGAATAAAAACTTTTTTAGGATAATCTGGAGGTTGCTTATGAATCAAACCAAACCCGAATACTATTGGTCACCGGCCGGCGGTATTGGGCGAGGTCTCCGTTTTGCTCAGATAGTCGTTGCGTTATTCGCAATTTTGATAATGGCATCCAGTGCAAATGCAACCACGATGCACCCCGACTATGCCGATCAAAACGGCGGCCAGCTTTATAAACCGGCGGTTGAACCAAACCAGACTTTGCGGGTTCACAGGGTTGGTAATGTATATTTCTCGATTACCAACTATGGAAAGCTCGGTAGCGAGGCCAGGGATATAACTGATCCCTTAACGAACCTGCCGGCGCCTTCGTGCGAATTTCCCGCCGGCTCTAATATCGATTACCTTTTCCAGGGCTGTATATGGATTGGCGCTGTTGTTGATGACCCGGATAATCCCGGCGAACTCGACACGCTTGTTTCAATAGGTGATGATGGATGGTGGTCCGATATTAACGAGTTAAACCCTGAATCCCCGCCGGATGGCCAGATACTAATGCTCTCGATTCGCGGTGAATCAGCCCCGCCATATGCACCGACATTTGGACAATTATCCGACTTGTCCGGGCGTACTTTTGACGCCATATCCGAGCAAGATTTCATCTGTGTTTTTACCGATACGGTTGTTATCGGTGTCGCGCCGGATGCTCAGGATAACAGGCCGCATAAACCGCTAAACATTAGAATCGTACAGAAAAGTTATTCATGGTCGTATGAATATGCCGAGGATTTCATCCTGATGGATTTCGAAATCGAGAATATCGGTGATTCTCCCATGGATAGCGTCTGGATCGGTTTATATATCGACGCTGACGTTCTTCACACCTCCGAGGATGGATATGGTGACGAGGAAGGCGCTCAGGATGATATATGTGGATTCCTCCGCAATTTTTATCCCGATCAGAATGATACCTCGGTTTACACCGAGATCAATACCGCCTGGATTGCTGACAATGATGGTCAACCTGACGGACCCTATGATAATCCCGGTTCGTTTATTTACTCCTCCGGCCGCGGTGTTTCAGGCTGCCGTGTAGTGCAGTCGCCTAATGATAGTCTTGACTATGGTTTCAACTGGTGGATATCACATTCCAATTCGCCCTTAGACTGGGGACCGACTCAGGCGCAGAACGCGCGTATATTCCCCGGCGGTGGGCGAGGTACACCGGGTGGCGATTGGGCGAAATATTTCGTGATGGCTAACGGTGAGTTCGATTATGACCAGATTTATTCCGCTCTTGATTGGTCGGATTCGACCGGTAACTGGATCGAAAATCCAACCGAGGATCCCGATGATCTGGCTGACGGCTACGATACCCGTTACCTTTACTCTTTCGGTCAATTCGATCAGATTGAGCCAGGTACGACTCTGCCATTAACTATTGCTTATGTTTGCGGTGACAAACTTCATCAGGATCCGTCAAACTGGGTGGATAATCTGTACAACCACACGCAGGATCCGGTAAGTATCAACGAGTATTATAACAACCTGGATTTCCAGGATTTTGCAACAAACGCCCAGTGGGCGGAATGGGTTTATGATAACCCGGGCCGCGATTCATGTTTCATTGATGGAATGTGGGAAACTGATGGTGATAGTGGTTTATATCGGAATACCGGCGTTGATGCCAATGGTGATTCGATCCGTTTTTGGTATAAAGGCGATGGTTGCCCGGATTTCAAAGGTCCGCCGCCACCGTATTCTCCCAAACTTACCGTTGAACCCGTAAAAAGTGGTATCACGATTAGTTGGGACGGTATTAATCTCGATGAGGATAACTCAGGATCGGAAGATGGTTTTGATTCGTTTAACGGTAAACAGGATTTCGAGGGTTATGCGGTATATATGTCGTATGATGAGCTCGAGTGGACACTGCTTTGCCGCTACGATAAGATCGATTGGGTACCTGTTACCTGGGATAATACGATCAGCCCGGCTCAGTGGGTAGTTAACAAAGAGAGGTTTTATCCTATAACGACCGATAGCGTGAATGCTCTTGGTTGGGATCCTTATACTCCTGACTGGAACAATACCGCCGTAACCAACTGGGAGGCGTTCGATCTGAATACCGGTCTTGGTTGGGAAAAAGCCGAGTTTGATACTTTAACGGATGGTTATTTCGGTATATTCAACGGAGCCGATACTGTCGAGGGGAAAATAGTAAATCACTACTCTTACAGTCTCGATGGTTTAGCCAGCTCCCGAGGTATTTATTTCTCGGTAACCGCTTTTGATTTCGGCGATCCTCTGACTGATTTGGGTTCTCTTGAATCGGCCAAGTCGATCAACGCAACGCTGGTTTATCCCATTGATAAAACCGAGCCGATTAACGTGTACCCGAATCCTTATAAGATAACCGATACTCAATACTATATCGATATGGGTTACGAGGATCCGAACAGGGAAGGCTGGCATGAGCAAGATCGTCGAATCTGGTTTGCTAACCTCCCCGACGAACAACGCGCAATTATCAGGATATGGACGCTTGACGGCGATCTGGTAAGAGTGCTCGCGTACAACCCGGAAGATGCTATCGGCAATCCTGCCGGTATTACTTACTGGGATCTGGTAACCAGAAACGGACAAGCCATTGTATCCGGTCTCTATCTCTACACCATCGAATTTATCCCGATTGGTGGTGCCCAGAGTCGTGAATCGGAAATTGGCAAATTTGTCATCATTAAATAAGGAGGCTGGAAGGTGAAAAAGCTAATTTTATTGTTGACGCTCGTATTTCTGCTGTGCCTGCCGGCCTTATCGTTCGGTCAGGCAAAAGTGGGAACGGCGGGCGCGCAGTTCCTGGAGATCGGGATATCTGCCAGGGCTATTGGTATGGGCGAGGCTTTTGTTGGCCTGGCTAATGACGCCTCGGCGTTATACTATAACCCCGGTGGTATTGCTCTTCTGGAGGAGAGGGAGCTGATGGTCACTCATGTTGATTATCCTGCCGATATTCAGTACGAGTGGGTCGGACTCGTTTTGCCTACTCCTCAATTCTATGGCAATCTCGGTTTCTCGTTAAGCTGGCTTCATACCGATGATATGAAAGTCACGACATATTCCGTTCCCGGCGGTGATGGTCGTACGTTTACTGCTGGTGATCTGGCTTTAGCCGGTACTTACGCCCCCAGTCTGACCGATCATCTGTCGATTGGTTTCACTCTGAAGTATATCTATTCTTATCTCGAAATAGAGAAAGCCACAGGTTGGGCGCTTGATATGGGTATCTACTACAATACCGGTTACCGTGACTTCACTCTATGTATGGTATTGGCCAATTTCGGCCCTGATATGAAATTCATTCGCGAGGAATATCCTCTACCGATCGATTTCAGATTCGGCGCCGCCATTAATTTGATGGAAACCGCATCTAATAAGCTTACCTGGGCTATCCAGGCCTCCAGGCCGAGCGATAACCTAGAGCAGTACAATACCGGATTCGAGTACTGGTTCAACGATTTCTTTGCCCTCAGAGCTGGTAAAAAATTCGAGAAAGACTACAGCGATGATAGTATTCTTCCGCTTGAAAACGAAAATACTTCACCTCTGGATGATCGTGGATCATTTGGCCTCGATGCCGGTATCACGTTCGGTTTTGGCCTTAAAGTACCGCTTGCGTCGAGATCGATGCAGATTGATTATGCCTATCAGGATATGGGCTATCTTGATATGGTTCACAGATTCAGTTTTGATTTTAAATTTTAAGTGAGCGTGGAGGAGTCATGATTAAAAAACTATTGATTCTCGGTTTACTTAGCCTCATCCTGATGGCCGTGATGCTTAGCTGCGCTCCAGAAGAGTTGGATGGTACTAAACTAGCCAACATCGCGCCTGCTATTCATATTACGAATATCGATTACTACGATTCGCTATACACTTATAACGCCATAATCAATTGGTTCGGTACCGATGAGGATGGTCAGGTAATGTACTATTACTACAACATACTACCTTATGAAACTGTTGGCGATAGTTTAGCGGCTTTAACTTATATCCAAACTGAGTTTGCCGATATCGATATATCCGAATGGACACAGACCGAAGAAACCGAAGCTACCATTAACATGCTGGCGAGCAATTCCGAGACGGATACGCTTCACCAGTACGTATTTTTCATGTGTGAGGACGACGAAGGCGCGTATTCGAATATTGGATTTTACGCGCTTTACAGGATAAACAGATTGCCCCAAACTACATTGGAACTTCTACCGGGTAATTATGTCAATGAAGGGGATACTACCAGGTATAAAGAACCGGTTTGGAGTTTACTGTCTACGACCGATTTATGGGATGGATTACCCGTAAGTTGGATGGGAGATGATACGCTTGATTTCCCTGATGGTGCTCCTGATTTCGAGTATTCATGGAAACTGTACGGGCCATTCTCTCCGGATTATTATGATACTTCAACACAACTGATAGACATCGGCATCGAAAACGTTCTGGATGAGCATATTATAGCTATGTCTTGTGCTGATGGCGGCGCTCACATTCCGTCCGCTAACGGTGGCGAATTGTGTGATGATCCATGGGTTTGGAGTACTGAATTTACATTAACAGGATTGCCAACCGGCTGCTATTTATTCTCGGTACAAACGCGCGATGACGCGTTGGTTCCTGATCCTACACCGGACTGGGGAACGTTCATTGTCTATATGCCGGTATGGGAGAGCAATCCCACCGAGGCTAAAGACATTATGCTGATAAGGGCCTCGCAGTATTTGCTTTATGGCGACAATCGTAAGGGATTCCCGCTGCTAACCGATTCCAGTAGTACCGCTAATTATCCCGATTCACTGCTAGACTTCTATACCGACATGATACAGAATGCCGGTTATGAATTCGATCCGGTTGAAGATGTTTATGGTAGTACCGGCAACCTGAGGGCAAGTGATTATCCCTCAATTGATATTTTAGCTCAATATCGAATGATAATCTTCGATGATATGGATTATCATAAACGCGAACTTGGCCTTGAGAGCACCGGCGAGCCGTTTATTTCAGTGATGATGGATTACATGGACGCCGGCGGCAAAGCCTGGGTTATAGGAAGACAGTGTTTCATTCCTAATCCGGCTAACTATTCCGGTAGTAGTGAATTCGCTGTTGAATCTCTCGCTTATAAGTATTTCGATTTGAGCGCCGGGGTATACACTGAGGTTTCGTCCGCGGATACGGCTGAATTTATCGGGGCAACATCCAACTACTCCACTTATGCCGATCTGCCGATTGACCAAAACAGAACTATGCAGATGAATCAGATAAACATTAATAAGGTTGAGATTCTTGTCAGATTCTCACCGTATTCCAGGACATTGTTTACCTACAATGCTGCAAATCCTGATACTCTTCAAGACCTCCAATATTTACCTTGTGCTGTCAGATTTCAGCCTTCACATGACCTGTTCCGTTCATCCTATTTCAGCTTCCCGCTGTATATGATGGATAATTCACAGGGGCAGGTTCAAACTATTTTCACTGACATGCTTAACTGGTTCTTGACTGAGGATTAAACGATAATTTCGCAATTACGCCCCGCTGCTTTCTAACGGCGGGGCTTTTTATTTGGTAATATTGAGTACTGAGCCGTTACAAAACAACAATCATTCTATGAGAAATAACAAGACTATAGCTGTCGTTGGTCATCTTGTGTGGGACCGTATCGTAAAGCCCGATGGCGGCATAACAGAGGCGCTGGGCGGGATCGCTTACAGCTTATCGGCTCTGGGCGCAACCGCCGGTGAGAACACGCGTATTGTCCCGGTATGTAATGTCGGCGAGGACCTGTACGATAAAGCCCGCAGCCATTTCGAGCGTTTCCCGGCGATTGATTTTAATCATGTTCGGCGGATAAAGCGTAACAATAAAATCCACGAGCTAAAATACATGCCGGAGGGATACCGGAAAGAGTGCAATATAGGTGAGATGCCGACGATCAGCCCGACGCTTTTCAAGGCGATCGGCTCGATTGATATTCTACTGCTCAACTATATCGGCGGGGATGAGTTTCCACCGGCGAATATAAGAAAAGTAAAAGCGATGTTCAATCCCCTGGTTTACATGGATTATCACAGCCTGGCGCTGGGCAAGGAGCCTATCAGTAAAAAACCGGTATTAAAGGTGAAACGTCATTTCAGGTACAATCCTCGCTGGCGTGATTACATACGCTGCGCCGATATCGTACAAATGAATAATGTCGAGCTGCGCTCGATCTTCCCGGGAACAGAGACCGATACCGAGGGGGTTGCTCAGGCTGCTATTAGAGTACATGACGAGGGGCCGCGCGCGGTTGTTATCACAAGGGAGGATAAAGCTGTGGTAATGGTCACTGGGGAGGTTGGTAATCCGGCGGTACACACTTTCGATGTTAACCCCGCTAAGGTGATTGATCCTACTGGTTGCGGTGACTGTCATGCCGCAGGCACTATCACCAGCTATATCAAGCATGGCGATTTGATAAAAGCATGTAAAGCAGGATTGAAGCTGGCAAGCATAAAAGCCGGTTTTTCAGGGTTAGAGGGATTTTTTACGGAGATATAGAAGGATGTTTTCAGTACGCTCCTACTACGATCTATTTCAACAACATTATCCTTTGAGTTTAAAATAACTATCGGTGCTTATCATATAAAAATATACTCCCAATGGGGTATCATCTGTTTTCTTCATTATGTGAACCATAATCGCGTATAACAACTTCCGCTAGTAATCTTTTTATAATTCCCTCCCAATCTTTGGACATCATACACCGCCCTGCTTTCGCAGGGCGATGTTGCGTGTAATTAAGAATACATCATAAATAATGTGAGACTCTCAAAGGGCATTGCAACAATCCCTCCCATTCACAATAGCATTAAAATTAACAATAAACGGAATATATTTTTACACACCAGCGCCCGGCTTTTAACATTATTGGCTGAAATTAGCCTCAGTATGTCGTTCCTTTCATCCTGGCCCTCCTGCTGATGTAAGGCGTAACTATATATCATTATATCTAATTTCAACAGTATTCGTAAGGATGGAAGAAACGACATACTGACGCGCACTCCAGCCAAAGGACGAACACTGGTGAAGTATCTTTTCTATTTAAAAGAATTTGCCAGACAGCCTCTCTTTGTTTGCTACCCGGCAATCGAATTGCCCCAGAAAACAATCTATTGATCATCTAATCTCATCTGAGTTTGACTTTGCTTGACAAACCTTTCCACAGCAGCTATTATTATCAAAACCCGGAGGTGATCACCTTGCAAGAAAAACTCAAAGCCATTATCCATCACCTTAAAGTTAAAAAAGCAGCTTATGGTGATGCTCGATATGTTCACACGACACACCAGTCTATCAGCACGAAAGACCAATCGGTCGAGGCGATATCGCTCACTGAGAGCGCAGGCGTTGGAATCAGGGTCATAGTAGATGGCTGCTGGGGATTTGCCTCCACCAGTAGGCTTAGTGATGATCAACTGATTAAAACAGCCAATTTGGCCCTAAAAATAGCCCGCGCCTCGGCAATCACGAAAAAAGAGGACGTACGCCTGGCTGAGGTTAAACCGTATGTGGATAAATACGCCACGCGATTCAAAGAGGATCCGTTTAAAACCCCTATTGATGATAAATTGAAGCTTCTATTTGAGGTCAATAAAATACTCCGAGCCAATAGAGCGGTGAAAGTCGCAACCTCTAATTTGGAATTTTATCGCATCAGCAAGATATTCGCCTCAACCGAGGGAGCGATGATCGAGCAGGATATACTGGAATCCGGCGGTGGATTGGAGGTTTTTGCTATGGGAGGAGGCGAGGCACAGAAACGGTCGTATCCAAATTCCCATCGCGGAGATTATGCCTGTGGCGGCTATGAGTTTATCGAATCGATGGATCTGCTGGGTAATGCCGAGCGCGTAGCTGATGAGGCGGCAGAGCTTATCAAAGCCAAGGACTGCCCTCAAGGAGAGAAGACTATAATAATTACCGGATCTCAGATGGCGTTGCAGGTACACGAATCATGCGGCCATCCCACGGAACTCGACCGCGTGCTGGGTACCGAGATATCGCTGGCTGGCGGCTCGTTCATGACACTCGATCAGCTCGGGAAACTTCAATACGGTTCGCCTATCGTCAATATCGTTGCCGATGCCACGATCGAGGGTGGTCTGGGTACTTTCGGCTATGATGATGAGGGAGTCAAAGCCTGCCGTGATTATATTATCAAGGAGGGCAGGCATGTCGGTTACCAGACCTCGCGCGAGACAGCGCCATTAATCAAGATGGGTTCTAATGGTTGTATGCGTGCTGATGGCTGGAGCAGCATTCCGCTTATCAGGATGACCAACATCAATCTCGAGCCGGGCAAGTGGGGGCTTGATGATCTGATTGCCGATACCAAAGACGGGCTGCTTCTGGATATGAACAAAACCTGGTCTATCGATGACCGTCGTTTGAACTTCCAGTTCGGCTGTGAGGTCGCCCGGGAGATTAAAAACGGCAAGCTGGGCAAGATATATAAAAACCCGCTTTACACCGGGATTACCCCGGAATTCTGGAATAATTGTGATGCTATCTGTAATAAGAATCACTGGCATATCTGGGGAATCCCCTCATGTGGTAAAGGAGAGCCGATGCAAACCGCTCATGTCGCCCATGGTACATCACCGGCAAGGTTTAACAATATAACGGTTGGGGTGAGCAAATGATAGGCGAGAGCAAGATACTTTCCGAGCTCAGATCGGTTATCCAGAGATCGGAGGCCGAACAAACCGAGGCGATCTTCGTTGGCAAGGATTTCGGACTGACACGCTTTGCGAACTCGTATATACATCAGAATGTAGCCGAGAGCAATACGACTATTTTTTTTAGAACGGCCGTTGATGGCAAGATCGGGATAACATCCACGAATTCTTTCAAGAAAGCCAATATGCTGGCCGCGATGAGGAATTCAATAGAGATCGCCAAACTACAGCCCGCTTATCCTGATTTCAAGGGATTCCCGAAACCATCACCGTATAAAAAGATAGAGACCTATTTCGAACCTACTGCCAGGTATACGCCCAAACAAAGAGCCGAGGTCATTAAAAAGATATGTAAGCAAGCGGATAATAGTAAAGTTACGGTGGCCGGGGCCTATTCTACTTCCACCTCGGAACTGGCGGTTGTCAACACGCTGGGAGTCGCCGCATATCAACCTGTCACCTCGGCCTCGATTAATATCATTGCGATGTCGGATACATCCTCGGGGTTTGCCTCGGGGCTTTCGCGCCGGGTGGTGAAATTACCGTTTGATTCGCTTGCCGAGACTGCTATTCAGAAATGCCTCGACAGCCAGAATCCAACAGAGTTGCCGCCTGGTAAATACGATGTTATCCTGGAGCCATCCGCTGTTGCCGAGATTATGAATTGGATGACTTATATAGGCTTTGGCGCAAAACCGTATATGGAAAACACCAGTTTCATGTCGAAAAAGCTGGGTAAAAAAGCGATGTCACCTGAAATCTCAATATATGATGACGGTAACAATACCTCGGGGATAGCCATACCTTTCGATTTTGAGGGTGTACCTAAGAAGAAAGTATTTCTAATCAAGAAAGGTATGATTGGTAAGCCCGTTTACGATTCGTTATATGCCGCGCGGGTAGGGGTTCGCTCTACCGGGCATGCTATGCCGCCGGGTGGGGATGAAGGCCCGATGGCGGGTAATATCTTTATATCCTCCGGCAAAAAGTCAAAAGAATCGTTGATCTCAATGGTGAAAAACGGTATACTGGTTACGCGTTTTCATTATATTAACGGACTTCTGAATACGACAAAGACCGTTATGACCGGGATGACGCGCGATGGTACTTTCTTGATTAAAAACGGCAAAATAGTCGGCGCCGTGAAAAACCTTCGATTCACCGAATCTATCACAAAAGCATTTTCGCGAGTGGGCGGAGTTTCACGGGAAACGCAATTAATTCCCAACTGGTGGGATGATATAGGATGTTGCAGTTCGCCATCGATTTATATCAAGCGTTTTAATTTCTCGGGGAAAACTGATTTTTAACGTTTTGGTTGAATAAATAATTGAAAACTTAAATATAATACTGGCATCATCAGTAATAGAAGCGGATATTCTTGAGTATCGCCAGGTATTGATGTGGGTTCAGATATTGAAACATTGTGGCCGGTAATTATGCTATTTTTTAATAAATTGAAATTCTCGGTCGATAATTATTCTATCTGAATTTATATTGATATAAAACCATTGCGTGGGAGATATACAATGAGTAGAACCAAAGGCTTAATTTGGCTTAATCTGGCTCTGGTTATTGTCGCGTGGTTGTTAGCGTTCTGGATTTATGACGGCTTACCGGAACGTTTTCCGGCACATTTCGATTTGAAAGGGGAACCCGATCGATGGACCGATAAAAATCCATTCGAATTTTTCCTTCTGCCATCGGTATCAACATTAATAATCACGCTAATACTTATCTTACTTCGTTACCCCGAATACTATAATTTCCCCCAGAAGATGGAGGTAAGAGAGTGGCCGAGAGAATACAGTCAACCCGTATATGAATATCTGAAACAGGCTGTGCTTACCATAGGTGTGTTACTCAGTTTGATGTTCATCTATATCCAATGTATGATTAACGAGACCGCTCATTCAACTAGATTAAACAATTCGAATATCTGGGTGATGATTGCCATTACTGCAATTTGGCTACCAATCACGATCTATTTTGTTTTGCAAATAAGTAAAATAGTCAAAAAGCAGCGGTTTAAATTGGAAAACGACGGTAAATAGTATAGATGTTACTTTAGCCAACCGTTAGCTTCCTTTAAGTATTAATAAGACAATAGGATATAAATATATAGATTATATTGTTAGTTTTAGTCTATTTACATATAAGTATATAGGTCAGAATGAGTTACATATAAAAATAGACTGTTTAATTGTAAAAAAGCTTGACTTTCCGATCTTTCTGTTTTAACGTAGCAACGTAGAGCATTTTGTCACAGAGTTAGGGTTCCGTAAACGTATGTAAGTATGGTGAAAGGTGGCTGATATGCATATTACTCGTAAGACGATGTATGCGATCAAGGCAATGTTGTATATTGCCTCTATCAAGGGGGACAAATTATGCACGATATCGGAGATATCGGAATCGGAAAAAATCCCCAGGGAGTATATGGCCAAAATATTAAAAGATCTTTCCGATCAGGGATTTTTATCCAGCTATCGGGGCATCCAGGGTGGTTATAGAATCAAAAGGGGATTATCAGAGGTATCGTTCTTAGATATTCTGGAGGCAATGCAGGGCAAGCTCGATAAAGAGCTTAGAAATGAAAAGACCCTGGAGTTGTATAAAGGCGCTGCGTATGAATTTTGGACGGATTTACACGAGGTGATAATCAATAAGTTAACCGGTATGAAACTGGACAAAATCGATTTCGATAAGTTTTACAATCAAAACCGGTTACAGGAGGTTGAAGTATAGATAGTTTTATTACTCTTTATCTAAGACAATGGAGAACTGTTCCTTGTTAATCCGTCTCAATCTCTGCTCAATCCTGGAGTCGATATTCATCGCGTGTGATTTGCTGAAATACTGTTCGTGATCGAGGGGGGAGATATCTTTCATCTCCTCCATTACCGCCAGAATTTTATTAATGGAGTTATTTATTATCTGCAGGCTTCTAGGTAGTTTCAGGTCAACCTCGCTGGATTGCTTTTGATGCAGCATGTATAGCAATTGTATTTGACCCGAGATAGCCATAACGGAGTTATTCAGATAGTGGGAGAGAGTGGCAATTGATTTATCTCGAGTTTCGGCGGCGGCTTTGAATCTTTCCTGAGATAAGACTTTAGCGTTTAGAATTTCGCGTTCTTTGAAAAGCTCATCCACCATAAGGTAGGATTTCCATATTTCCTGATTAGCCTGTGAGAGCAGGTTTTCGATATTTTCAATCTGGATATTCAAGCCCTGGGCTATATCGGCCATCAGGATTACTATTTTATTTGCGATATCTGTTACCTGCTGGCGACTCAGTCCGAGTACTTTCATCAGAACAGTGATTTTATTCAGACGATCATCTATTTTATTCTCGGTCCCCGAGAAACGATTAAAAGTCAGTAGAACGGCAAGTTGCACTATGGAGCTGAGATTATTGTCGGATTCACTACCGGGAGGTGTATGATGATTCCTTACCGCCTGGACGATATTATCAGGAATATTCCAGAGCTGGGTTATATGGAATCCGATTTCGGTATGGTTCATTCCGAAAATACGAATCTCGGCATCAAAAATATTCTCACCATCATCCATTGCTTTAATTACATCTCTATATTGCTCAGGGCAACATCTTAGAAGAAAGAGTATACCGATATCATGCATAAGCCCGGTAATAAGAGCTTCCTCGCGGTTGGGGTAAGATATAGTTTGGGCGATTAGCTCGGTAGCCGAGGTAACGAGCAGAATATACGCGAAAAAATCCTGAGATCGCACGCCCGATTTAGCGGTTATTTGTTCATGGTTGAATATAGAAAGCGAAAGCGCCAGGCATTTGACCGTGGTTAGTCCCAATACAGTTATAGCATCATTGACACTTCGAATTGGCGCTGGTCTTTTATAGAGGGGGGAATTGGCCAATTTTAGCACTTTGGCGGTTATTGCCGGATCTCTATATATAATATTCGACAGGGTTTTAGTTGAGAGGTTTTCCTGCTGGGTTGCCCGCAAAATCTCGCTTATGACCTCCGGCATCGACAATAGGTCATCCGAAGAGTAAATTTTTTCAAGTAATTCTTTTTTATTCATTCGTACACTCAACCTAAATGATCTATCGTCTTTAAATAAAGAGGTATGAAAGGAATAGGCTATTAATACGAGAAAAAGGTGTTATTTGTAACTACCGGATAGTCCAGTTTCGCATCCGGTTATTGGGGAAATGTACAATATCTTAGGTGAAAATATAGAAAAGGCGAAATTGCACTATTGGGGCAGTTGAGATTAGAAAATTTCGCTTGCTTAAATTGTTAGTTTAGATATTATTAGTGTTGCCCGTCTGATACCATTCATGGTCTATTTGCGGGTGGAATGATATTTCAGTTCTTATGCCGAGGTAGCTCAGTTGGTAGAGCAGCTGATTCGTAATCAGCAGGTCGTCAGTTCGACTCTGATCCTCGGCTTTTTGTTTGCGGTATAACGAGTTATAGCGATGGCACTTAAGAACAATTATTATTATCAAGCTCCTCCGCGTATAGTCGTTTACTGGAAGAGGTGTTTGTTCTTCAGATATCCATATTGTATATTCTCATTAAATGTTAAAGATGGGGTGATTACCATGTCTATTACTTATTTGAATATTAATCTAAAAGGATATTTACCATGAATCACATTTTACCCGATGTACTGGATTATAATTTGCGAATCGTTTTTTGTGGAACGGCGGCTGGAGATGTTTCAGCTATGAGAGGCGCTTATTACGCCGGGCCGGGAAATAGATTCTGGGCGACTTTGTTTAAAATCGGATTAACAGACAGAAAACTACCTCCTGAGAATTTCAGGGATGTTTTAAAGTATGGTATCGGATTAACTGATTTGGCAAAAAGCAGCTATGGCGCCGATTCGACGTTAGCTCACTCAGCCTTTGATATTGACTCTTTCAGGGAGAAGATGCTGAAACACTCGCCATCGATGATAGCCTTTAACGGTAAGAAATCCGCAAAAACTTTCCTTCAACATGATATTTCATATGGTATAAAAGAGGAAAAGATCGGGGCATCGGTAATATTCGTTTTGCCATCAACCTCGGGAGCAGCCAGAAAGTTTTGGGACGAGTCGTACTGGATGGCGTTGCGGCAATATATTTGATTTCAAATTATCAACAACAGCTTGCCTTTCCGGCAATTTAGAAAGGCAGGTTCTGAATGAATGTAATTAGTGTATTAAAGGCACTAAATGGCATCGAGTTTTTTTAATGAGAATGTGTCATTAAAACTGCTATTCATCTAATTGACAACTGTGGTATTTCTGATAATCAGGTCTTAAAGGTATAAAACACCAAAAAATACTTGACACACATTACTCTGATTGGCTAAATTTAATTACCTTAAAACTCATAGGCATTTCATACATCCAGGCTTTCATAAGCCACAGTAATTGCTAATCATAATGCTAATCGCAACAGGGTGAAATTATAGTACCTATAATCCTGAAGGGAGAAAGTAATGCGAAAAGTTATTTACTCGTCAATGTTTGTAGTAATGACTTTGCTACTGGTATCACCTTTGTTCGCTCAAACACATGATTATCTACCCGGTGATGTGAACATGTTGATGGGGGCATGGCCGCCCTCGGTAACTGTTGCTGATTTGCCATACCTGGCCAATTATTTTCGTTTTAATACATCCGGTTGTTACTTTTTAGAATCAGGCGCTCCTGAACCATTCGATACATTGTTTTTCGCCCCGGCAGATGTCAACGGAGACTGCGCAGTTAATTCGGCGGATATAACTTATTTGGTGGAGCATTTTAAAGGGCTCAATTCGCTTATGTTTTGTTCTCAATATAATCCAACCTGGGTATCTAGCGAGGATGTTCCATCATCCCCGCCGGCTGGTTGGCCTAATTGCCTGAGTAAACCTAATACTTACACCGAGCCGTTCGTTAACGCTCCTGACCCTGATATTTTATTCTGGATTGGCAATATCGATTCCTCGCCAATAAGCGCTGATTTGAACAGCATAATAGGCGTGAACATATATGTCGAAACCGACATCGATGCTTATGGCAGCTCTTTGAATTTTACGCTTGGGGCAGATAATCAATACTTAGAAGATTTCTACACACATTCATTAAGCAGTTTTTATTATCCGCTGACCGAGTGGGACGTTGCCGCCTTTTCCAATCGATTCGATTCCCCTCCGAACCAGCCGGGATGGATATCATGCAGTTTATTCGGAGCGGCTAACCTGGATAGTGGTGAATCTCCCTGGCTTCATACACTTGTACCTGAAGCTATAGCGACATTTGCAATATTGACAACCAATGACCCGGCTGCCTACGGGCAGATAGCGGAATGCTTGAGCATTGGAGGACATCCTTTTCAAACTCCTTTGGAGGTGAGCGATACTAGTGGTACGGCTACCTATCCAATAGCAGTATCGATAAGCGCTGTCAATTTCGGATCTTCTAATGGAAGTATTAGTGGTATCGTTACTACTCCGGGCGGAGTCGGTATAGCGGATGTGATCATAAATACGGCCGGACCGTCAATTGCAGATACAACATCTAATAATGACGGCGAATTTCAGTTCCAGAATTTATTTCCCGGTGTTTACGATATTCATTTCTCGCATCCCGGGTATTACGATACCAGTCTCACAGGGGTGGAGGTAGAGGCCGGAAGCATAACGCCGGTTGAGATGGTGATGACCCCGATTTTCGTAGAATCAGGCTGGGTATACAACAGGCCGCGCTCATTCTCACTATCAGCTAATTTGAATTCTACGGTCTGGCAGAGAATGCAACTTATCAATTATGATACCGATTTTTCGGTGAGAATAGATAGTATAAAAGCCTCGGAAAGTTGGATTGATATTAATAATTGGACAGGCGTAGAGATTCCGGCAAACGACAGCACGAGCATTCAGGTGACTTTCGATATGTCATCCTACCCGGCGGAACTTTATAAGGGTGAGATAGAAATCTGGCATAGCGGTTCGGACTCTTTGAATACCGTGGCATGTATCGTTCAGGTGTTGAATAGGCCATCGATAGGCGCGATAATTACCACGGAAACTGATACGTACGATTTTCAAGTGCAACCTGATGTCGAAGGCGAGATAAATATCAGGATAAATAATACCGGCGATCTGCCTCTGGATATTTCAGGTACGTCAAATTCTCAACCGTGGTTGAGCCCGATTATAAACAGCGGCTCGGTGGGTACGGTAGAACCTTTCGATCTGGTTTTCGAGATAAATACGACAGGTTACGCCGGCGCTGTTTTAAACGATGATATAGTCATTAATAGCAATGCCGTTAATGATCCTGCCCTGATCGTTCATCTCAACCTGGAGGTGTTGCCTGATGATATCACGGGAACGAATTCATACGGGGATGTCAACTATGATGGTTGGTGCAACTGGGCCGACCTGTGGTATCTTCAGGATTACTTGATGGGAACCGGCCCGGCTCCATGTATGCCGGCTGCGGATATGAACGGTAATGGTCCCGTTGATACGATCGATTTGGTTTACCTGGTGGCATATTTATCGGGCATTGGTTCGGCGCCTGTTAACGCTTGCCCGATAGCGGATAATCCTCCGATGCATGAAATTAATCTTCAAACGCAATTGGACCAGTATTTTTCGGGACATAGAGGCGAATGGATAAACATTCCACTTTATATCGAAAACGACAGCTATTTTCGCGGACAGACCTCATTCGATATCCAAACGGGCGTGATCGACCAGGTTATTGCCGAGGATGTTACCGGTTTAGGATTCGAGGCGATAGGAACGATTACCGATAATGCCGGGCGTAGCGTAGATATAATCAATATTGCCGATACACTTGGGCCATCGGGGACTGTTAGTTTTGCAACTCCGACGCAGCTTTATAATGTAAGGTTGCATATCAAGGATGACGCGCCGGTAGGCAGGTACCAGCTAATGCCCTCCTCGCCGGACGCGGAGCAGGGGCCAACTATATATATCGGGGATGATAATTCCTCGATGCATGCGCCCATGTTTGCCGGATCGTATATAACGGTAAGACCTCGAGTGAGTCTGAATGGTATAATTAATCTGCCGGAGGTAGGGCTGGTAAACCAACCTCGCAGTTTCCCCGTTTCGCTGGCAATCACAAGCGATGCCAGTGTCGTTGCCAGGATGCTTATCTATATAATCAGCGAGGCCTCAGGTGATACCGTATACACCGATAGTATTTATCATTCTCTTTCGGTAGGTAGTCAGGTTTACTACTTCAACGCCGACTGGGATGTTAGTACGCCCGGTGCTTATCGCGTAGGCGCCCGGATATTATCGGATTATGACGAGCCAGATGATAATCGTGTCTCGCAAACGATTTACATGACCGATTTCGTGCAGAACGGTTTCCCAGAACCAGAGGGATTCGGGGAAGAGGGATTTTTCGGCTTTAGCGTGAATGATACGAAAGATACCTCGATTACACTGCCGACTGGTTTTAAATCGGAAAATACGGATAGCACCATACCATACTGGAATACCTACAATGGCTGGAGTTATAATCCCGAAGATAATAAATGTTCCTATTTGCCGGGGTATAATTATCCGGGGCCACATAATGATTGGCTCGTATTCGGGCCTATGGCAACCGTGCAAGCCCGATACCCGGTTATTAGGTTCAGGGAAACAGCTACTCACTGGGGCGGTACATCAGGAGCTACCCATGAGTTTTATATTCTCCATTCGAGTGATTTCGAGGTAAGCGCAGCCGATACCCTGGAACCCATTCTAGTGCACACTCCCAGTAATCATTTTATAGCTCCGACGACCTGGCTACCGGTTGAGATACATCTGGCAGACAGTTTGATTTACGAGGATTCCATATTTTTTGCCTGGCGGTATAAAGGCGAAGAGAAGCAACAGAAAAGCAGATTCGATGTCTGGCAAGTGGATTATATAGAATGGTTTAACAATCCAAGCGTAACTTTCGATTATGTTTGCGGTGATGCCAATATGTATGCCGGACATTGGCCCCCGGCCGTACAGGGTTCGGATGTAACTTATATGGTAAATTACCTGAGAGGATCATCCAAACCTTGCCTTATCGATACGGCTTACGCCCCGGCGGATGTCAACGGTGATTGTAAGGTGATTGGCGCTGATGTCAGCGTACTGGTGAACTATTTCAGGGGTATGGCAACTCTCGTGCCCTGTCCTGATTTCATGCCGGCCTGGCCGCCGCTGCCTGATTCGCAACCTGTTGACTGGCCGATATGTGTACCGATTCCCGACAGTTTAAACGGGCGGGAAATGCCTGAAGCTGTCAGGTATAAATAGTCGTAAATCTCGTACTCGAGATAAAAGACTATATGGAAACACTACTGTCCGGCTTTTCCATCTCGTTGCGAAGTGCTGCTTCGCAACGTGGCTTGTTTGCCTGCAGAATGCGCATTCTACGTAACTCAAGAAGGTTTCCAGGCAGCGCTTGGAAACCAGGGAACTAAGCTTAACATCGGTAGGACATGTCAGGATGTATGATATGATGAATATGTAATTATATCGGAAAAAATCTTTCACTAACAATCCCAAGGAGAAATTTAAATTTTACCGAAAAACACCGGACGCTAGTGATATAAAAAAATATTTTAAACGTAACCGTTTCCTTTAACCGGAGGTGTTTATGCGCATGTTTTATAGGATTATATTTGTATTCGTATTGATATTTAATATCAATGCGATGGCGGCTGATACTACCATTGTCGGTGATGTGTACGGCATGTGGGATTCTCGATATTCCGAATATAATATAACCGGTAATATTAATATTCCTGAAGATAGTACTTTGAGAATCTATGCCGATTCCGATACCATTAGAGTTATATTTCACGGTGACTATCGGTTTACTATCAATCGGAATGCGACATTAATAGTTAATGTAAGTTCATCAGGTGATACAGCGACAAACGAAGTATCGTTCGAGTCACCGTCACAAGAAACTACCTGGAGCGGGCTGCTCTTTGATCATTCGGATAGCTCATCTATTTTATATAAAGCGAGAATCCGAAAAGTGAATAATCAGGCGGTATATATAGATTCTACCGATCTAACTCTAATTAATTGTATTTTAGAGGAAAATAACTGTGGATTTATAGAATCTGGCGGAGGAATTTACAGCCAAAACTCTGATATAACTGTCAGAGGCTGCAATTTTAACGGTAATATCGCTTTTGCAGCAGGTGGATTGTTTTGCAAGGATGGTATTATCAATATAACCGGCAACTATTTTTACAACAATCAAGCCATTGGTACGAACGGAGGGGGAGCTCTACTACAACATGTTCAAGAAGGCATTTTCAAAAATAACGTTTTCGATTTTAATGTAGCAAATGAAAAAGGTGGAGGATTAGACTTATCGGATACTACGACTATAGCTATCGAAAACTGCACATTTTTTCAAAATAGCGCTCGTTTTGGCGGAGCGATATCTACCCGGACAGAAGCTCTTCCAACCATAAATAGCTGTATTTTGTGGGATGATATGGCAAGTTTAAGCAACCCTGAAATATACGTCGAGCCGGGAAATGATAATCCGATTGTTAAATACTCCGATGTTAATGAAAATCTTGGCTATCTGGATTATTCCTGTATTAATGAGTATCCAATATTTAATGATACTGCAAGAGTTCATGTAATAGATTTGAGTCTTTCATGGAGTGGAATACAGGATGATGTCGAGGGGAAATCGCCCTGCATAAATACCGGTGATCCTCTACTGCCCAAGGATGCCGATAGTAGTTACGCCGATATGGGCGCCTATCCGTATCATCATATTTTCAACCTGGTCGGTAGGATCCAACTGGATACTCTTCAAGAATTATACAGTCCTTATTACGTGATGTCGCCTTGTAGCGTATCAAGCGGTGATGGTTTATATATCGAGCCGGGTGTTGAGGTGCTATTCAAACATTGTTACGATGCCGGGGTAATATCGTTATATGATATTGTCGTTTGCTCCGGATCGTATATCAACGCTCCCGGCACTGCTGAGTCTATAATTACTTTCGGACGGAATGATCCTGGTATCGGCTATAAGGGGATTAACTTCGTGAATTCCGATCCCAGTTATTTTACATTTACGCGATTTTTAGGCGCCGACTCCTCGGCTGCGATAACACTGACTAATTCCACGGGAGTTTTAGATACATGTTATTTTGAAAAAAATAACTATGGCGCTGTTGCCTCCTATAATGGTTCTTTAATTTGCAGTAGTTCCGTATTCGTCGATAACGAGGCGGTTCGAGGCGCGGCCGTTAACGCGATCGGCGGTTCTCTTGATCTTTTCAGTAATACGTTCAAAGCTGATTCAGCCAGTGCGGAAGGCGGAGCGATATCGCTATCGGCAATCACCGATTTGAATTTGAAGCGAAATGTGTTCTGGCTTAATCATTCCAATAGCTATGGCGGCGCGATTTACTGTGACTCGCTGGCGCCAATAGAAAGAACGCTATTTACTAATAATACTTTTTATCGAAATAAATCGGAGAATTCGGGCGGAGCGATATACGCGAATGCGGTTTCTGATTTTGATATTCAGAACTGTATATTCTGGGAAAATCTGGCTATCGATTACCAATCCCGTCACCTGTATTTCGCCGGTAATAACGTGACCTACGATTACTGTGACCTGAGCCAGGGCTCCTTAAACGATATTCAGGATGCCGATTCATGTATTAGTGATGATCCGCTCTTTGTCGATCGTGATAACGGCGATTTCAATCTCGGGCTGGGCTCGCCATGTATCGAACGCGGCAATCCGGATACTACTATTTTCAAAGATCCGGACACCACCCGCACGGATATAGGAGCCCGGCATTTTCCACAGGGGATGCAAAGGATTTTCGGAGATATTACAGGCAAAACAGAGCTATTTCCACCGGATACATTTAAGGTTACCGGTGATATTATCGTTAGCGATGGCGATACGCTGATTATCGAGCAGGGTGTGACACTTAATTTCATGGGTATGTATGATATTATCGTGGAAAACACCGGTTTGTTGCTGAGCGAAGGCAAATGGGTTATCATGGATGATGATACGACTTTTAGTCGGGTGCGATATACCTCATTCGATACGAGTAGGGGCTGGGGGAGTATATGTTTCAATAATGCGGAAAGCAGCTTGGTGCATTTATCATTAATAGAATACTCCAATGATACTCCGATTCGGCTGGATAATGCCGGGGATGGAGTGGTGATCAGCTACAATATATTCGAGAATAACTATGGCGAAAATACCCCGGGAGCAGTCCTGGCAGACGGAAGTTCTCCGCAGGTTATTTTCAACTTATTCACGAACAATCTTAGCGAATCGAACGGCGGCGCGGTCAGTATCGAAAATGGTTCCGATGCCCGTATAGAAAGAAATATTTTCTGGCTTAACGAGGCATTTAATTATGGCGGCGGTGTTTATATCGAAGGTTGCACCGACAGTATGGCGTTGCTAAGCAATACGTTTTATGCAAATCAAGCCAATACCGGCGGTGGGGTATATTTGAACAACTGCAGCCCATTGTTGCTAAATAGCATCATTTGGAATAACGACGCCAATTATAGCAGCCAGATACATGTCGATTCTTCCATGGTTGCTCCCTTTGTCGACTATTGCGATATTCAGAATGGTTATACATCGGGTGGAGCTAATAATATATCGGATGACCCGATGTTTATCGAACCATCAGCAGGTGATTTCAGCTTGATGTGGGTGGGATTTCCATATACCGATTCGCTGAAATCACCCTGTATCGATATGGGGCACCCCAACGATACTCTATACATTGATGCTGACGGCACTCGAATAGATATCGGGGCGGTTTCGTTTTACAACGCCTTTATTCACACTAACTATTTTCCCGGTGATATTAATATGTGGGTCGGTGATTGGCCGCCTCTGGTTATTGGAGCGGATGTATCCTACCTGGTGAATTATTTCAGAAATAAAGCCGAACCGTGTTTCCTCGACAGCTTTTTCGGGCCGGCGGATGTTAACGGTGATTGCGCCGTAATCGGTTCGGATGTCACCTACCTTGTTAACTATTTCCGCAACCTGAACGACCTGACGTACTGCCCGTTCCATCCGACTAACTGGCCTGAATCATCCGATTTACCAGGGGAAATGCCGTTTAATTGGCCTAATTGCCAGGAGATTGAGGAGATATCAAATAGCAGACAGACTGAATACAAAAATAGATAATAGACTGTGTAATTCTGGCTAAATTCGATTACAAACTATAGATGATAAACCATTAATAAGTTTTGCGCGGAAAATATAAGTGATTGCGTTTTAAGCAATTGAAATTATCCGGAGAGGCAGGGATTCGAACCCTGGAACGAGTTTCCCCGTTAACTGCTTAGCAGGCAGCTGCCTTCAGCCGCTCGGCCACCTCTCCAGTATTGCCCATTATAATATTCCGCTTGTATTAACACAACGGTTTTTTGCAATACTTGCAATAATAACCGCTCAATAGGCTATCGGATGTAAGTAGTTAATCTTAAATCAGATTAATGCCCTGGAAATTCATACTAATTCGGTAATGACATCGTTTCTTCAAAATAATTTTACTTCATGAGTTTTTTTCGTGATTAACGGAATATGTATTGTCTTGAATTTATTATAATTTACTAATATATTTTAGGCGTGAAAGGTTTAAATATATATAATGATCAACCAGATATACTATCTTTATAAACCTAAATGGCGAAAGGTTATTCGTGATGTTAAAGAAGTCATATAATGCAACGGTGTTCATTCTGGTATTTGTATTTATACTATCGATCGAATCTTATGCTGATTCGATGGAAGACTATTTTAGTCGTTTTTCAGGCAATAGAATAAAAAAAGCTGAAATCGTAATTAATGACTATGATGAGCTCGATCAAGATGCCCTGGCAATCGAGGATAGGGCTATTGAAAAATTCATCATCGAGGAAGAATGGGATGAGTCAATGAAGCTGTTCAAAAGCGCTTTAAAAATTGAGCAGCGGCTGGTTTACGCCCCGATATTGATGGCGCAGTACTATCGCGCAGTAGAAAAGAATTATAAAAAAGCGGAAAAGCTGTTAAAAGATGCTATTAAATTTCATCCTGATATTGCCCAGTTTTATATCGAGTTGGGTGAGACTTGCTGGGTATTCGGTGATATCGAAAAATCGATGAAATATACTTTAACAGGTTTGGAAAAAGGTTTTCCGAAACAGGAGGGAGTGTATTACAACCTCGCTTTATCATCCTATAGCCTGGAAAAACTGGATGATTGTATCAATTACTGTAAACAGGGTATTTCCTATGATCCTGCCAGCGAGCGATGTAAAAAGCTCATGATTGTTTCATACCTGGATCTCAATCAGTCCGCGAATGCTTTATTTTCAAGCGGCGATTCATTGTGCTATTATACTACCGCCGCCAATTATTATATGGATCATAGGAAAGAAGAATCGGCTGCATTTATTATCGAGAAAGCTATGGAGCTATATCCCGGGGATGAAGAAATTCTGAGTTGCAAATCTCGTTTATTATATATAGAGAATGATCTGGAAGGTGCTCTCGAAATAATAGAATCACTTCAGGTTGACGATCCCTATAATTATTTCCTCTATAATACGAAAGGTGCGGTTTTAGTGACGATGGAGAAGTATGAGGAAGCTATCGAAATGTACAAGTCGGCCCTCGAAAAGTACCCGGATGATTCTGACATTCTCAGCAAAATGGCTTCCCTATATTTAATCGTGTATCATTACAGAGCAGCACGCGCGATATATTCACGATTGTTGGAAAAACATCCTGGCGATATAGATTTGGAGAGAAAAATCAATTACATTGATTCTGTTATACATTAGTGATAGTTAATTGCTCAATGTCGATAAATTGTATCATATCCGCGTATGTCATCTAATATTGTTTAATATAATTAACATTACGAACAAGGATATATGTGGTGCTGTAATGTTATGTATACCAATATGTTAGCGATAACCCCCTTAAGTCGTTAACCGCCTTATCTCAGTATAAGCCGTTTTCCGGCATGAGGTTTGTTAATTATTAAGCTTAAAATGATAGAGGAAGGTTAAGGCTCTCTTGGGAGGAAAATCAATGTTTAGAAAGGTAATGATACTTGCAATCGTGCTGTTGTTTATCGGCTCGGCTAACGCGGTGCCGTTGGCGCCTGAAATCGTAAAACATCTCAAAGATACGGGTCAATTAGAACGAATAGTTCAAGCCGATCGGGCGGCTCGGGAGAGAGGCGTATGGCAGGCTAATCCCGATCCGATACGATTCGGATTGGCCACTGATATCGATACCCTTCACTGCATATTCGTGTTGGCGGATTTCGATGATATGCCGTATACGGCGGGCTCGGTCGCAGCCACCAAAGAAGATTTAGATAGCGTGATGTTTTCCCGCGATATTTACGAGCCGGGCAGCATGACCGATTATTATTTCGAGGTCAGCTATGGCCAGGCATTACTGATTGGCGAGATCACCGATTGGTATCGAATGCCGCAGAACTCTACGTATTATGCCGATGGCCAAAGAGGATTCGGCAGTTATCCCCGTAACGCGCAACGTCTGGCCGAGGATGCGGTAACAGCCGCCGATGCCGATGTTGATTTTTCAAATTATGATAACGATGGCGATGGTATGGTTGATGGTTTATTCGTTGTCCATGCCGGACCGGGATACGAGAATTCAGGCAATTTGAATCATATTCACTCTCATGCCTGGTCAACCGGCTATCAGGTGGATACCGATGACGGCGTTTATATCTGGCGTTATTCGATGGAGCCGGAGGAGGATGGCGGAGTCGATATAGTGCATATCGGCGTATTTTGCCATGAGTTCGGTCATGTACTGGGATTGCCCGATCTTTATGATTACGATTATGATTCGGACGGCACCGGTGGATGGTCGATAATGTCGGGCGGAGTGTGGGCCGGTGGAGGCCGTCGCCCGGTACATTTTGACGCCTGGTGTAAAAAGGAACTGGGTTTTATCAATCCCCAAACTCCTACTACTAACTTAAACGGCGAGCAGATAGACGCGGTAGAATATAGTCCGGATGTTTACCGTCTGTATAGCCAGGGCGATCCGTTCTTGCAGTATTTTCTGGTAGAGAACCGTCAGCGGATGAGTTTCGATCAATTGATGCCCGGCAGCGGTCTATTGATCTATCATGTGGATGAAACCCGGGATAACAACGATAATCAGGATAGATACCTGGTCGCGGTCGAGCAGGCCGATGGCCGGTTCGATCTGGAGCATAACAATGGCAGTGATGCCGGAGATCCCTGGCCGGGAGCATACAATAATAATACTTTCGATGCCTGGTCTACTCCTAATTCGGATTTTTATGATTATGGCGCCTCGGAGATAGCCGTGATAAATATCTCCGACGACGATTCCTCGATGACTGCTGATTTACATATCATGTATAACCAACCGTTGTATCAGCTCAATTGGCTGACTATCGATGATTCGGAATACGGCAACGATAACGGCTTGCCAGAGGCCGGGGAGACATGCGATATTCGTTTCGAGGCCGTCAATGTCCGATCGATTGCCGAGGATTTAATCGTTACGGCATCATTCTCCGATTCGGAGATTATTCTCACTGATTCAATATCCTTGTTCGGCCAGATACCGGTAGATCAGGATTTCAACAACGACTATAATCTCGTCACATTCGAGGTGCCAGCCGATTATCCAACCGGAACCGTCACGATAACGTTGACATTCGAGGCCAATGACGGCTCTTACGTACAGGTGTTTACAGTGCCTCAGGTGATAGGTATACCGGATGTTATGCTCGTAGATGATGACGGCGGTGATACCCTCGAGAGTTATTATGCCGATGCCTTAAATGAGCTTGATCTGACTTTTTCGCATTGGGATATAGCGAGCCAGGGTTTACCGGGTGAGGTTTTAAACCAGCATCCTCTGGTTATCTGGTTTACCGGCGATTCGCGCTCGGATGAGATCCCGCAAGCAGTTGTTGAAAAATTAATCGACTATCTCAGCAACGGTGGCCGTCTGCTTATTACCAGCCAGGATTTCGTGCAAAAGCTATACGAACGAGGCGACGCCGATGATATAGTCCTGTTAAACTCGTATCTGAAGGTGTACTATGATGATCGCGAGGCGTATCATTTCGTGAATGGCGAGGATGGTACTGCATTCGAGGGATTGTCCTTCATCACCGGTGGTAACGAGGGCGCTAACAACCAGAACTCGCAGGATGCTCTTTTCCTGCTTGATGGCGGTCAGCAGCTTATGACTTACGCGGCGGGAACGCTGGCTGCGGCCGGTGTTCTGGATGACGGTTATTCGGTGATGACTATCGGATTTGGTATTGAGGGCGCAAACAGTGACTATCCCGGTTACGATACCCGCGCCGATTTGATTGAGGCGGCGTACGAATACCTGTATTCGACAACCGGTATTGATGATCGAGATGGCTCGATGCTGCCGAATTCCACCGGTTTAGTCCAGAATTATCCTAATCCGTTTAATGCCCGGACAATGATATCGTTTGAATTGCAGGCCCAATCCGAAGTGTCTCTTGATATATACGATCTATTAGGCAGGCATGTCGAAACACTGGTTGAGGAGATGATGCCGGCCGGTAGTCACAGTATTGTATGGGATGCCGGTGATATGTCCTCGGGTATGTATTTCTACAAGTTGACTACGGATGATATTAGCGAGACGAAGCGGATGCTTTTGATTAAGTAGGGAAGATTAATTACTTTTACGATCCCCAGTTTTTCGCTGGGGATTTTTTATTGGCATTATTTTTAGACAGCAAGGTGAACTCATCCCGGCGATGACCGGAGTGGGGTATCCCTATACCTGTTCTAGAGCAAGAAACAATGATTTAGAATTTTATAAATTAATTATGTTAATTCGAGGTCGAATCGACTTCTTCGGTTTCGAGCGCTTTGTGAAACATCTCACGCAGTTTCTTGGCGGTTGATGGCGCATGGCCGGCGTAATGGTTGTTGGCGTAAACGTATGTTTCTATCGAACGCTCGGCCAGGCGTTTTAGTAGCTCGGCCCAGCGAAACAGAAGCTCCGAGCGATCAAGAACCTCTTTTTGCCAGGTATGCGTTAATGCCTCAATCTCCTTGCGATTGCCTAAAAGCCTGATATACGAGAAATCGGAGGTTACCGGATCGAACCACTCCATTACCTGGTCGCCGTGCGGCATCCAGGCCTGATCTGCCAATACCAGGGCAGCATTATGTTTACGGCAGAGATCGGCGAAATCCTTTTTCAGCCAGTGACGGTTGCGTATCTCCACGGCATATTTGAAATCCTTGGGCAAGTCCCCTAAAAACCTGTCGAGGCGCTCGATGAAGACATCTTTGTAAGAAAACACCTTTTTGGAGAAATAGGGGAATTGTATCAGAAGAGGCCCGAGACTAACCCCCAGCCGCTGCATAGCATCAAGAAACCTGTCGCGGTCGGGATAAGTGGCATCCCGGTCGAGTATTCGCAAAGGATCGGGTCGTTTATCTTTGCCGGCATGTACGATCGAGCGTGGGAATTTAGCTGATATCTTGAAATTTAACGGTGTTTTCTCCAACCAGCCATCAACAGTGTAAGCCGATGGTATGGAATAATATGTCGAATCCACCTCGACTATATCGAATTGTCGAGCATAGTGTTTCAGGAAATCCATCGGTTTAGCATCCCGGGGATAAAACGAGCCTATCCAATCCCGGGAGGAAAACGATGATGTACCAAAGTGTACCAGATTTTTTATATTATCGGAGTTATCAGCCATAATAAATCCTGTTTGTATTATCCCGTTGGTTTACATATTTATACGTGTAAATATCCATTTCGTGCAACTTCTTTTTGAATTTTAAATTATAACTACGATAATCACTATCATTACCATCATCTTATCCCAATGATACATGATTACCCATGTCACTATTAATAAACTACAGGTGACTTATATAGTTCCATATTCAGCGATCGTGGATACGAATTCTATCGATAATCGTCGGTTTTGGGGGTGTTAAACTGATTCAAAAGTGCAACATTCCAGATAAAATTTTATCTAAACAACATATATGCCGATATTGAACTGAAAGGATAATGATTTAAAAAGTTATCGTTAAAAGCTTTAATCGCGCAGAGTGTGGGGGTTATGACTCAGGCCAGCAAGATAATTCCGCTTAACGTAGTGGCCGGAAACAGCGCTGAGGCGGATGATCAAAACGAGAAACTTCTGGATTTCGTGGCAATTATGGTGCACGATCTTCAGGGGCCGTTTGTCAGTATGAAAACAGTGTTGAAACTATTGCAGAAGGGAAGATTCAATCCCGAAAATAACCACCATCGCGAATTGTTAAACAGCAGTGTACTGGCATTTAACCGCGCCGAATCGATAATACATGATTTAATCGATTCTGCCAAGGCCGGTAGAGTTGGTTTCCAAATAGAATTGGATTTCGCGGATGTTGATGAACTGGTATCAGAAAGCGCCAATATGCTTAAAGCAAGCGCCGAAGAATACGAGGTAAATATAATAGTAAATCCCGGCGCGAACGCTAAAGCACAGATCGATAAGGAATACTTTTTGAGAATTGTAGATAATCTGATTTTCAACGCTATCAAACACAGCACTCGCGGAGGTAAAATTTATGTCGAGACGGCGGTTTCCGGAGAGCAAATCGAGGTAACCGTTAGCGATGAGGGTTCAGGATTAGAGGGTATTAATCTTGATGATCTATTCGATCAATACAAACAGATGGATTTAAGGAAAGAGGGAAAGTTTAGAGGCGTAGGGTTAGGCCTGTATTTTTGCCGTCTGGCCGTAGAGGCAATGGGCGGGAAAATTTGGGCCGAGACGAACTCGATAGGGGGCGCCAGCTTTAAGATTTCCCTTATTAAAGATAGAAGAAGGGGATAAGCGATGAAATTAGATGCTGAATCTTATTTGAAATCAGGCAGCAACGAGCTTCGGGTACTCGAGTATACAATCAGCGGCCACTCGTTTGGCATTAATATTCTAAAAGTGCAGAAAATACTCTCTCGCCCCGAATGCCTGACCGCGGCAATTAATTCGCACCCAGCCGTTTTAGGAATGTTTAAAGATAACAACGGTGTAATACCGCTTGTCGACCTGGGATATTTTTTAGGATTCGAAAAATCTGAATCTATCGAGGGTAAGAAAATAGTAGTAACCGAATTTTTCAATGTATTAAACGGCTTTATAGTCGATACGGTTGAGTGGATTCATCACTTCGTTTGGGAAAATGTCATAAATGCTAATGATGTTTTGAAGACTATCGATCAGAAATATATCATAAGCATAGTAAAGCCGGATGGCGAAAGAATGGTCCCGCTTCTGGATTACGAAACTATAATACTCGATCTTTGCCCGGAGTTGGCCTCCAAAGAGATGCACAAAATAAGCGAACATGAATACGACGCCTCAGGTCAGCGTGTACTCATAGCCGAGGATTCACCCTCGGTGCGAAACATGTTAGTTACCGAGCTGGAAGAGTTGGGATTCGATGTGGTTTCGGCCGCCGATGGCAAAGAGGCTATTGCAATTCTCGAGGAAGATAAAAATTTCAACCTGGTTATTTCGGATGTCGAGATGCCGCAATTGGACGGCCTGGCTTTAACTACCGCTATCAGGAGCACGCCGGAGATCGCCAATATGCCCGTCATCGTATATTCTTCTATAGGTGATATGGGCATGAAAGCCCGCGCGGATTTCCTGAAAGCGGATGCTCATGTTACCAAGCTCAGCGTTGAGGAATTGATGGAGCAGGTAATTAAATTTACCAGTGGCGAAACCAAGCCCGGAGAACGAGTCGTGGAGACACAGTCCCAACAGGCCGATTCGGAAGACAAACCGGTGATCGAAGAAACCGAGGAGGAGACCGTTTCCGTTGAGGCAGATACCGTATCATCCAAAGAAGATGCCGTAGGCGCCGGCGCGGATGTGCCAGTAGATGAAGCAGCAAGCGGTCAGGCGCAGACCAGTGATTCGGATTCGGTAGCCGTTGAGGCCGCCGCTACCGCCGCAATCGCCGAAATGGAGGCGACCGATCAGGCCAGCCAATCGGAGGCGTATATAGAGGAGTTTCTGGATGAGAAAATCGAGGAGCTTACCGGCACTCTGGGTAAGATAGAGGCAATCGCCGAGGTTGTCGAAAGCGATAGCTTGGATGATGCCTCAGGCGGTGACTACCCGGAAGAGGACCAGACTAAACCTGAAAACTCAGTGAGTCCCTCATTGCCTGAAACTGAAAGCGCTGATAAATCCCAAAGCGAGCAAAGCGGCCCCAAGCTTAAGAAAAACTGCCCAAACATCATTGTCGAGGCTGAAAGAGTTACGGTTGCGGCCGCTAAAACGGTTACTATCGTGGATGCCGGCAGTGTCTCTATAGATAATGTCAGTGGGCCGATGGAAACGCCGGATAAGGTAAAGAGCTGAACAACCATCGGTTTTCCTCGTAGTAAGAGTATCTTCATCATATTACATACATTTGTATTGCATAATCTTAATTCGTATATTAAGCTGTAATCATGATTCAAGTTAAGGCTGATTCTACCGAGGAAAGCAAATCCATCAAGCGGGCAGCCTTGCTCGTGGCTACTATGGCCTCGTTTATCGGGCCTTTTATGGGATCCTCGGTAAATGTCGCTCTACCCTCAATCGGTGACTATTTCTCATTAAGCGCGGTATCTTTAGGTTGGATAAACACGGCTTACCTGCTTTCCGCCGCTACATTTTCTATCCCATTCGGCCGCCTGGGAGATATTTACGGGCGGAAGAAAATCTATATGGCCGGAGTATTCGTGTTCACTATCGCCTCTATAATAGTGGCGATGTCGGTTTCGGGATTGATGCTGATACTGGGCAGATTCCTTCAGGGATTTGGCGCCTCTATGATTTTCGCGACCGGCATGGCTCTTTTGATGTCTATTTTTCCGGCCTCCGAAAGAGGCAAGGTGCTTGGCATAACTGTTGCCTCGGTTTATTTCGGGCTTTCCAGCGGGCCTTTTATAGGCGGCATGATAACTCAGCATCTGGGCTGGAGGTATATATTCTGGGTAAACGTGCCATTAGGATTGATATTACTTGCGGTTATTTTCCTTATGCTTAAAGGCGATTGGGCGGAGGAGAGGGGGCAGAAATTCGATCTGCTGGGTTCACTGATGCTGGCGGTGTCTCTTCTGGTTACGATGTACGGATTTTCCAAGCTGCCGGAAACTTACGCGTTCGGATTGGTAGCTCTCGGCTTGATCGGTATAGCCGGATTCGTGTTCTACGAGATGAAGCTGGAATCGCCGGTAGTCGATATGAGCCTGTTTATCAGCAACAGCGCGTTTACTTTTTCCAACCTGGCCGCCCTGATAAACTATGCCGCTACTTTCGCGGTGACATTCCTGCTCAGTTTATATCTTCAAAACGTAAAAGGATATCAACCGCAGGAGGCGGGTACTATCCTGATGGCCCAGCCGGTTGTACAGGCTATATTCTCACCGTTGGCGGGCCGCCTATCGGATAGAATCCAGCCGCGCAAGGTCGCCTCTGTGGGTATGGCTTTCACATTACTGGGCCTGGTCGCGCTGGTGTTTATCCGAATTGATACGCCGCTTTATTTAATTATCGGCGTGCTGATGTTTTTAGGATTCGGGTTTGCGCTGTTTTCCTCGCCCAACACCAATGCAATCATGAGCTCGGTCGAGCGCCGCTATTACGGCGTTGCCAGCGCCATGACCGGCACGATGCGTCAGATTGGCATGATGGTATCGATGGGTATCGTGATGATGATAATGGCGCTGATACTCGGGCAGGGGGAGATCAAAGCCGAGAGTTTGCCGCAGTTTATTTCCAGCATGAAAATATCGCTTATCATATTCGCAGTGATGTGTCTGGGAGGGATATTTGCCTCATTAGCGCGTGGGGATATCAAGCGAGTTAAATAGAATTCATGCGATTTTAATCGGTTAGCGTTTTCCTGTGAGATACAATGTCGGTAGTTTTATATGATAGTTGATGTTTTATAGTTAGGGTTAGATCTTGCTGTCAATTCATGCAATTCACGTTTGTTATTCCATTCGCGGGTTAGTACCTATACGGTCAGGAGCGCCCCGAGGAGAGGTGATCTACTTTCTGATTGTTTTGATAATCGCTTTAGCGGTGTTGGCGGCCGTGTCGAATGCCCAGTTGTACAGCCATTTGAATGTCTGGTCGGTCCATCGGTTGGGGTGGATGAGTATGCAGGTATCCTGTTTATGTTCGCTGATATATTCGATCAAATCAGGCGTAGTTTTCAGAGCATGGGAGGGCTGATTGCCAACGAAATCGTAGATATTGCCACGGTTTTCCTCCCAGGTGCGTCCGGTATCCGAAAAATAACGGATTTTTTTATAGTCGATATTCAAATAAGCAGCCACTTCGATACCCAGGTCTTTGTAATCGTATTTGCCCCATAGATCGCGGTTATCCCATTTGGTCAGCGGATTGCCATGCATGGCCATGGAGACAATCGGGGCAACCTCGCGCAGTTTCTTCAAATCCCCGATAGCGGTTTGATAGGCATTCGAGTAATCACCGCCGGTCTTATCGAGACATTCGTAATGATAGCCGATCTCATGCCCCATTGCAGAGATTTTCTCGATAATGTCCGGCTTGAAAACATTTTCGACCACCCGGAAGAAATAGGTGGATACCTGTTTATGATCTCGTTCGATTTTTGCCATCTCGAGCGCAAGCATCGGATCACGGTCAACATCATGACGGAGGAACATGCGGGGAATATCGGAGCTATCACTTTTGAAATAGTCACCCATTATCGCCGTGCGATAGCCCGAGTCGTTGATTGCCCGGCAGAGATTATCATACATTGTCTGGGTAAAATCTAGCATGAGAATATGTTAATTGTGTGGGGCGGAGATGTCAATAGGATTGTTGTGAAAACAGAGGGTAAATCAGGCCTTGGTTATCAGGTCTTGAGTAGTCTTGACCTGTGCTCCGAGATTGATTTTCTGTATTTGAGAGCAGCAGGCGTCCCCGTGTGCCCGTGCACAATTATATAAATAATATCGCAACGTGGTTTGTTTGCCGGCAGAATGCGGATTTTACATGACTTAGTTGCGGTGTCAGGAATCTTTTCCTGACACCTGTTACATGCGGGATGTCGCCGGGAAAGGATGAACAAAGGACTTCGTCCGCCCAGCGACGCGTGAAATAGATTTTTTCAACAACCCCGCTACTTCGCAACGTGGCTTGTTTGCCGGCAGAATGCGGATTTTACATGACTTTAGAAGGTTCCCAAGAAGCGTCTGGAAACCAGGGAACCAGGCATACGAGTCGGAGCATGGGGATCGTACCCCAACCACGGCGTCGATCTACCTTTTGAGACAGCCTGAGCATATCTGCCAGTCACAAAATAAAAAAGCGCGTAAGATAATTTACGCGCCTTGATAATCAGCTAATGGATTATTCTTATTTTATCAATGTCATGCGTTGGGTAAGCACATCCTTACCGGTTGTTAGCCTGTAGAAATATATACCCGAGGTGACTTTATCCGCATGCCAGGTGATAGTGTGTTTACCTGCCGGTTCGGTATCGTTCACCAGCGTCTGCACCTCGCGGCCCAGTAAGTCGTATATCACCAGGCTGACCTCGGATTGCTCCGGCAGATCGTAGCTGATAGTGGTGGCGGCGTTAAACGGGTTAGGGTAGTTGCTATCGAGCGCAAGCGCCGAAGGGAGTGTGATGATATCATCTATACCGGTAGCGAACTGCAGCGCGCCCCTATCGCCTCCATCCCGGCCCGTACCTATGCAGGGGGAACCGGCCTGAAGTCTGAAATCGAAATTCTCAATATCTACAAACATGGGATTTTCATCTTGATCACCCTGACCAGGGTCGATTGGCAAGATAGTGCCACCTCAGTCGAGGCATTGTTCGGCGTAGCGATACGTGCCTGTGTTCCAAACAGTGTTATAGCCCAGGTACGAGGGGTGATGCTCCTCGACGCATAAAAAGCCATAGTTAGAGCCGGTAATGATATTGTTATAAATTACCAGTCCTCGATCCTCATCGAAATTGACCGTAGCTATTCCCTGCTCGCTGGCATTAATGATAGTATTGTTGCTGATAGTGCCGTAAGAGTCCAAACCGTAATATATCCCGAAACCACCGTCGACTAACACGCAATCCGAAATATCCAGTTGAGCGAACACCACATAAACAGACATCATATAAGGACGGCCATATACGAGCGCACCGTTGCCTTTAATGCAGATACTTTCATTAGCGTTGATTTGTAGATCGCCCTCGTATTCGATCTCGGGGTCGAGCTCTATATAGCGATCATAACCATATCCCGGCATGGCGTTTTCGAAAACCTCCTGAAGACTTCGATAAGCCATGGCAGGGGATACCATAGCGGTCACAATGAGTAAAATCGGGATTAGTAGTTTACGCATTTTTGCTCCAGTTTAAACAGTTGTTATTTCTGACCTTATTATAAGAAATAAACTGTTTTTGACAAGAAAAAGTTCAGCTAAATCCATAAATGTTATATAGTTAAGTATGGATTTAGCGAACTTTCTGACTTATCTACTTAATTAACAACATCTTCTCGGTACGTATAATATCTGCGGCAGATAACTTATAGAAATAGATACCGGAGGAGAAACTATCTGCATTCCATGTAAGCGAATGAATACCTGCCGGCTGTTCGCCCTCGAATAGCGTTTGCACTTTTCTGCCAAGTATATCGAAAACCTCAATACATATTTTCGACTGTTCCGGTAGACTATAGCTTATCGTGGTGGCGGCATTAAACGGATTTGGGTAGTTTTGCGATAGCCGGTATTCCTCCGGTAAGTTATCGATATTCTCGATACCTGTCGGGCTGAAACGGAGAATAACCAGGGAGCTGTTATCGGCTAAGTACAAATAGTCATTGAAAATGGCGATTTCGTTAATGATACCAGGTGTGCGGTATTGATCAACCGGTATCGGATTTTCGGGATTAGCGCAATCGTAAATAATTATCCCAGCCTCCAAAACCGCGAAAATCGCCAGGTTCTCATGAAATGTTATATCGAGCACTGATCCCTCGAAAGCGATATCATCGACAAAGACAGGATTTTCCGGATCGGCGCAATCGTATATCGATACTTGATTACTGGTAGCATCATGCCCCGAGGAATAGACATAACTATCTTTCACCCACAGTTTCTGCACTTGATTTGCCGGTTCATAGGAACCGAGAAGGACTGAATCGGTTGGATCCGATATATCGAAAATGCAGATATTAGGATACTGAGCGATATAAGCACGCCCGTTCTCGATTTCAACATTTCCGGTTTGGGATGTCCACTCGTAACTTCTGAGGTACTGCAGAGCCACGAAATTGTGGCGAAGGTAGATATCCAGGCCACCCTCTGGTTTGGTGAGGAATAGATAAGGAAGATTAATACAGGCATCACTGTAATTTTGTTGAAAATAGTAATACATCGGATCAAGCGGCGTGGTGGGATCCGGCAGGTAGATTTCACCTATCTGATCATCCTGCAGAAGGAAAATGCTATTTTCATTCAGCTCCGTAAATGAGTGCTGGTAGGGGGTAAAAGAGAATCCGATTTGATTCGGGTTGCCTTGATCGCTGAGATCGTGAACCATCAATCCCTGTTGAGATTCGCCGACATATAATACATCATCCACCATAAATGAGGAGGTTATCGCTCCTCTTCTGTCGATCTCCGTTAGCTGAAATATATAGTCGACATCGTAAATGTCCAGTATGGAGATGCCCTCGAACGCTCCGGCCGTGAAAAGCTGCGAGCCGGTCAAATCGAAGTCCATAATTGGTTTCTCGGGCAGAAAATCACCGGCTAACTGGGGCGATGCGGGATCCGTGACATCGTATACCTGCAGCCATTCGTTATCTTTATCCATGAAAACGTAGGGATCATTAAAATGAAGATTATGAGGTGAGGAAGAGCTTGATATCTGAGCTAATACTTCAGGCTGTGATAAATTCGTTAATTTAATCGTGGTAAAACCGGCTGTTTGGTCGGCGAGGTAGGCGATATCTCCTTCAACTATCAGATCGCATGCCGATATGATTTGATCCGTGATTGCGCCTATCGCGTAAGGATTCAGGATATCGGTGATATCCAGCACCTGGAATGATGGCATGGATGGCTGAGTTTGTTTTTCCGCTATAAAAACGTAATCATCCTGAATATCGACTGCTCCCGTGATCCCGTCGGTATCATATAAGGTTAAAACTTCCGGTTGCTCGGGATCGGAAATATCGATGATTGCGAGACCGAGTTCACCGGCGGCCGCGAAAATGTAGTTACCTCTAATACGGATATTATACACCTCGCAGTTAAGTGGTAATTCGCCAACTATCCGAGGATTGATTGGTGAGGTGATATCAATGACACGCAGCATATCATCTTTGCCGAACATGTAAGCGTAATTCTCATGTAATTCGATATGTTTATTGCTTCCCTGAATAAAAATTCTACTGCTTATTAATGGAAAAGACAGGGTTGTCATATCATAAATGACCAATCCCGAACCGAAACAGCAGTAGGCGTAATCACCTCGCAGTTTTAGATCATTGATATCGGTCCAGTAAATAGAGTTCACGTACTCCAATTGCCGGGCCGTAGATGTTAAAGTGGCGGCTATCAAAACACATAAAATAAAACCGCCGGTTATCAGTGTTTTTTTCATTTTATAACCTCCTGATTTGAGTGATTTAATCTAACCGAAGCCTGAGCTGATTTTTATAATTTCAATATAGCTCAAGCTGAGCTACTATTTGATAAGAGTAAGCTTTCGAATATAGCTATACTCTCCTGATGCAAGTTTGTGTATGTATTTTCCCGAGGCTAGACGTCAATATACCGTAAATTACCGAATACTTACCTGCCGATTGTTATCCCTCGAATATGGTTTTTAATTTACTTCCCAGTATATCATGAATCTCAAGTTTTGCACTTGACCGTTGAAGGAAACTGAAGCTGATCGTTAAGGAAGTATTAAACGGATCAGGAAAAGCATATCCTATGGATTTCTTCGATCGATACATGTTTTTCATATCAATACTCGAATGGTTGTTGTTTCTCACGATTGTCGAATGATAATTTGCCCGATCGATTGTGTTTTTCGAGTAGACTATATCCTTGAAACATTCGGGGGATACGAAAAAAAATACCAGGAATATGACCAGTTTAACTCTGGACATATGATCTCCCATTTGGCGGTTATAGAAACTGCTAACATTTAAGCATAAAAATTAACAGTTAATTTTTTAAAAAACTATTTTAGAAGAATCATTTTCCTGGTCTGTTCGAATTCTCCGGTAGTTAATTTATAGAAATAAATACCTGAGGAGAGGTTTTCGGCATTCCAGTTCAATGTGTGCTCCCCGGCATTCTGGATGCCATTATGTAGAGTTTGAAGTTTGCGGCCAAGTATGTCATATATATCAAGTTTTACTTTTGATTTTTCGGACAGTGTGAAACTGATACTTGTTCGGGCATTGAACGGATTGGGGTAGTTTTGCGATAGCGCGATTTGATCCGGCAGCGCCGATTCATCCCCGATCGCCGCAGTCGTATATTCGATTATTATCGTAGAAAAGCAATCGGCTAAGAAAATATAATTCCCATGAAAATCCAGGTTATGGGATCTTCCCGGTGAATCCCATTGATTGGTCAGGGATGGTCCGGTAAGGTCGCCGATATCCACCACTGCAACTCCATCAGTGGCGATTAGAGCGAAGTTGTTCACGATAGAGATATCGGAGGCATTCTCCGGAATTTCGCAATAGCTTTCGCGACGGAAATCATTTGGATTTTCCGTGTTTACTATCTCGAAATAACCCGTGTCGGAGGCCATGAAAGCGTAGTTTTCTCTAACGGCAATCGTTTTTAGTACAAACCCGCTCTGTGAATTGTACGATGCTATAAGCTCCGGATTAGCCAGGTCTTCGATGTTTATGATAGATACGCCCGTATGGCATAATGCATAAACATAATTCCCATCAAGCGCCATATCATAAACAATGCCATTGTTGGTTTCGCAGCCGCCCAGTACTACCGGGTTCGCGGGGTCGGCGACATTAATGATTCGAAACGGTAAACCGGTGGTCATGATAGCGAATAAAAGCGTATCGCGAACATCAACAGCCCTTACCGAAAAAAGACCATCGGAGTAATAACCTGCACAATAAACCGAATCGGGATTGCTAACATCTATAATGCTGATTCTACCACATGAGGCTGACGCTAAATACACGTAACCACCATTATGGCACATATCCTTGATGCCATTGACTACCAGATGGTCATTGATTCCGCCTCGCATCACCGGGAAATCGGGATTGGTGTAATCCAAAACCTGGAATCCGAGCTGCAAACCGATATAAGCCAGATTCCCTTCGCATTCTACACTAAATGATTCTCTGGGAATCGAATACTTATCCAGTATGAAAGTATTATCGGGATTAGAAATATCGGCTCTGACCAGATAACTGCCGAGGCAAATCACCGAGGTTCCTTCCAGGGCACAAACACTGGTAGCGGATACGTAGTCGAAGTCAAGTTCGAAAGCCTGGTTTATAATCGAGACCGGGTTTGTCGGTTGGCTGATATCGTAGGCGACTAATCCATAGTAATCATTGGCCGTATATAGTATGTCGTTTTCGAAATAGATATCACTGAATTCGCTGTCCCTCTCGATCGTGGAAATAAGGTTCGGGCTGCCAGGCTGCTCGATATCGTAGATGTTGATTTTGCCGTAAATTACCATATCATCGTATAACCACGAGTTGATATACAAATGATCGTTATGTATCGTTGCATCCTTTAACTCCCACTGTTCATCCAGTGTATCGATAATTTCAGGATTTTCACAGTCCGAGATATCGATTACATAGACGCCATTGGCGTGGGTAGCGACATACAGGTAGCCGGCATAGCCGGTGATCGATTCGAGCGAATTGGGCATTTCGAAACTGCTTATCAAAACCGGATCCTGTAGATTGCTGATGTCGATAAAATGCAGGTTGCCATCATGACCGGCCAGATACAGTGTATCACCATCGAAGTAAATATCACTTACATCATCCTCGATGTCCAGGCAGGCAAATTCACAGGTTATCGGGAGTGTCGAAATATCCAATACAACCAGTCCCGCTCCGAATGTGGTTATAAAAGCCAGGTTATCTTTCAGAACTAATCTATTAGTGCCGCCGGCTATCGGCCACCCGGCAACGAGTTTGAACTCCCCGGGAGTCGAGATATCGAACACCTCGAACGCCGAGGTCCCCAGACAATAAGCGTAATTGTCGCGAATCTCTATATCGTTGATTGACCCGGTAAAAACACTGGCGCTGTTAAAACTCATTATCTGTGCTGATACTACTGATACCGATAAGCAAATAATTATAAGTATGTAGGTTGCGAGTTTGTTCATTGTCTCTCCCATTTACGTTTTATCATTTATTAAAGCGAAATAATTAACAACTTTTATATATCACTACCGACCGGAGTTTTTTACGATTTAGCTTTATAGTCGGCGCGTCAGTATGTCGCCGCTGCCTCAGGATGAAAGAAACGACATAAAAACCGAGGCAATCGCCTTTGCAATGGCATCCTTCACCTTTCCCCTGATCAAGTCCGAAATGACATTTCAAGCTTGTACGCTTAATGTGTAAACCCGCGATGTCGGTAGTTCGAGCCTGGCCGGGGCGTGACTGATTTGCCTGAGGTTTATTCCGGCCAATAATGAAAAGACCGGGCATCAGCGATACATTCTATTTTACTAATAGCATCTTATTGGTCAGTTCGCTTTTTCCCGCAGTCAGCTTATAGAAATACATCCCCGAGGCGAAATTGTCGGCATTCCAGGTAACGGAATGTTTACCGGCCAATTGAAAACCCTCAAGCATGGTTTGTACTTTTCGGCCCAGCATATCGTAGATATCAACTTTCACCTCTGAATTTGCCGGCAGGTCGTAGCTTATTATCGTTTTAGCGTTAAACGGATTCGGGTAGTTTTCAGAGAGCATGAATACATTGGGTATGGATGCTATCTCCTCGATACCGGTAGGTGTCAATTTCAATATTACCAGCGAGGTGAGATCGGCAACATATATATAATCACCGTAGAGAGCTAAACCTCTAACATAGCCTGGCGTATCGTGATGGCATACGTATTGCGGTTCCGCTGGATCGCTGATATCGTATATATATATGCCCTCTCCGTATATACCCATATAAGCGTACTGATCCTTGAACTCGATATCGGTGACATCGCTCGGCGCCTCGATCCTGTTTACCTCCATTGGGTTTTCCGAATCGTTGACATCAATGATAGTGAATTCGCTTGAAAGCGAGCCGTCCATGCATTGAGTGTAGATATAACCCTCGTTAAGGTACAACTGCCCGGCGCCGTAATACGGTGTCATGCTACCGAGTACCGTCGAATCGGCCGGATCGGTGATATCGTAAATATGAAGCATGAAGCTTTGCGAGAAATAGCCGAGGTTACCATCGATTAAGGCATGGAAAGTGTAGTCCTCGTTTGTGAACGAGCGGATAAATTCGAGGCTGTCCCGGCCGATTCTCTCATAGACAAAAATTCCCTGTTGGAGTTCCATCAGATAAATATACGGTTCTTTCACACAAATATTCAAATAACTTCGATCCAGATTTATGGTATCGCATGTGCCGGGTGAAGATGGGTCTGAGATATCGATGATATATAGCTGATCCTGATACATTAAGTACAAGTTCTGATCGGTGAGAAAATGAGTCAAGCCGTGCAGGGGAAGATCGTAAATGCCGGTTTGCTCGGGCGCGGAGGGCTCATCCAGGGTGTGAATTCTGAAGCCCAGGTTTTTCTCCCCGATATAAAGATAATCCTCGATTAAAAACGCGGCCAGCGTGGCATCGGGAATATCGTATTCGGTTAGAAACTCGATATCTCCGGGATCGGAGATATCCAACACTGATATACCATCGTAGTAACCGGAGTTATATAAGTTATCCCCTTCAATATCGAAATTCCTGATATCATATTGATACTCGAATGAACTCACCTGTTGTGGATCGGCAGGGGTGGAAACATCGTACACCTGGAGCAGATCATAATGATGGGACAGGAACAAGTAGTCATCCTCTTTTGCCATCCTGAGCGGGTATGTTTCGTTTTCAAGCCGTGTTACGATTTCAGGATTTTGCGGCCGGCTGATATCGATAATCACCAGGCCACCGGAACCATTGGCCAGATAGGCATAGTCGCCATCTATAATTAGCTGGGAATTACTACCGATATCATGCTCGATATATCCGAGGAGATGGGGAGATTGTGGATTATTTACGCTGTACGTTGAAAACGGTTTCGAGTCCCCGGATAAATAATATCCGGCTACGAAAGCGAAAGTATCAACAACGGCAATCGACGAAGTTATACCGCCGGTATCGTAAGCGCATAGTATTTCAGGGTTGGCTGCATCCGAAATATCGATAATGTAGAAACCATCACGACCGGCGGTAAGGTAAAGCTTATCACCCTCGATAAATATATTTCTAACAGCAGCGTTGATGGGAAAAGAGGTAAGAAGAACCGGAACCAATGGATCGGTGATATCGACAAAATGTATAATACCGTTACCGACCCCGGAACCATATATGATAGCGTAGTTATCCTCGAGCTTGATGCTGCTTTGATTATTGGCGATGAACAGACGACTCATTTCCTCGGGATTTTCGATATCGGTGATATCCATGATTTGAAGGCCGGAGCCCATGAGGCAATAAGCGATATTATCACGCACCTTGATGTCACTGGTGAATGACCAATTGATCGAATTGATATAGCTGATATCCTGGGCGGATGCTGAAACAGCTATCAATATTATTGTCGAAACAATTAACAACCGGATTAATAGGGAATTTTTCATGACTATTTCCTCCTCGAAACTCGTTAAATAAAGTATAACGAAAATATAGAAATTGTCAAACATACTTATGAAGTTAGTTTCTACTTTATCAGAGTCATTTTCCCGATGCTTGAATATTCCCCAGCACTAAGCTTATATAAATATAAACCCGATGATAGGTCCGTGTCAAGTAAAATAAACGAATGTCGCCGGCCGGATCTTATCAAGGGAATTGTGTAAATTTGTAATGATTTTCAGATTTTCGGTTATCCAGCACATAAGCGACTATTCCATAAACGATTCGATCAACACTTTTGGCATTAACAAATTTCCTGAACGGTTTTATCCTCCTTTGCAATTCCTCCAGATATCGCTCCAGAGGATTATTGGTCTTTATTTGAGTTCTTTCAGGTTCAGCATATTCTCGATAAATCAGTGTTCGATCAAAGCCGCGAATAAATGATCGAACAGCTTTAGGTTCTTTCAATCGCCATTTGGCCTTGAAAGCTTTCAATCGTGCCTTCAACTCTTTCTCCGTCTCGGCCTGATAGACCGCAGCAGCATCCCTGGTGATTCGGCTGCGGTTTTTACGTTCATCCAGATTCTGGCTGATATTCGACAGCTTGTGGAAGACACATTGCTGTGATTTCACCCGCGGATATAACCCGGCCAGAGCTTTAATCAGCCCCTTACCACCATCGTGAACAACAACCTCCAACAAATGACCGCGCAGACCTCGCTGCTTGAGATCCGACAGAAAGCCCCACCAGTAGGCCTCGCTCTCAGAGCCAGCCAGCATGAAGTCGATAAGCTCACGGCTGCCATCGTGACGGACACCGTAGGCCACAAGCAACACCTTCTTCACCTTAACCGGAGAGGTTATCTTCACCCATAAACCATCCAGATGAATAAAACGATAATCATCGCCCAAAGCCCGACAGTGGAAGCTGCCAACCTCATCGTTTAATGCCTTAACTACGTTCGAGACAGCCTGGGCGCTGATGCTTTCACCATAGGCCCGCTTGAACATCCGTGCTGTCTTGCGGGTAGAATGACCAAGCAGAAAGCCCTCTAAAATCAGCCGATCCAATAGCTGCGAACGCCGTTTGTGCTTCCGCAAGACACTCGACTCAAAGCTGCCATAACGCAGCCGGGGAACCTTTACCTCCTCTAACCAGCCGTATAAACTCAGCAAACCCCGACGGTAATAACCATTCCGATAATCCGCCCGCTCCTCACTCCGCTCATACTTTCCGCAGCCAACCGCTATCCTAAACTCAACATTCAACATCCGTTCCAAATGACGGCGAGCATGCTTCAACACCACACCCCGAACATCCTCCTCCCAATAACTCTTGACTCCGGCAAATACATAACCTACATTTTCATCAGCAAACCTAAGTGGTTTCACGGGTATATCCTCCTTGAAGATTAGCGTTTTCTGCTGGATATACCCGTAATTCTTTAATACATCAATAAATACAAATTTACACAATTGAATTTACACTAATGCCGGCCGTGACGGCCTTTATCGAGGCTTCGCACGCGTCTGCCTAATATGTCGTAGATATCGAGCCTGACCTCGGATTGTGACGGCAGGCTGTAGCTGATCGTGGTGGCTGCGTTAAACGGGTTGGGATAGTTGGGGGAGAGGGAGAAGGCGGTGGGGATTTGAGTTTGAGGTTTTATATCGGTTATGGTCTGGTGCAGTAGTATCAATGATGAATGATCGTTAAGCAGATAGTCATCTCCTATCGTTAAAATCTCCTCGGCACTGCCCGGGGAATTAAAGCTACCACATACTTCCGGATTTGCCGGATCAATAATATCGATTAATGTAACTCCGGTATAAGCATTGCTTGCCAGAAGATAGCTGTCTTTTAGATATAGATTATCAACTATGAACCCAGGGTCGAATTGGCTTATAAATGTTAAATCGTTTGGGTCACTATTATCCAGTTTGAGGATACCGTTTTCGCCATTGGCAATAAAGCAGAGTGTATCATAAAAAGCAAGGCCGTTGACAGGATAATTGCCACAATCGTATTGGCTTATCACAGCGGGATTTGCAGGATCGTTGACATCAAGCGCTAGAATAATGCTGTCGTACGTAGTTGCGTAAACTAGATTACTATGCAAGTAAAATTTCTCGATATTGTGTATTAACTGTTGTATTGAAACCTGAATGGGATATTGAGGGTTGGATATATCGACTATTTCAATACCGCGATCTCCAAGGCTGATATATAAGTAGTCATCGATAGAAAACAAGCTATATGCAATTTAGGATGACTGATAATTTTATGAATGTACGGGATTAGTATTATCTGAAATATCGAAAATATCAATATTGGTGTTTAAAACCATAAGTGATTTTTGATTTTCAGGAATAGTTTTAATAACGGTTTTTCCAGATAACAGCGCGCCGCCTGATGAGCAGTTTGAACAAATGGCTGGTGCTCCACCATCGCTAAAGTAGTTTAATAAATAGATAATGTTTGCCACTATCAAATTACAATCTCCATTTGCATCCGCAGCATGATAAAGGAAGTTAGTCGGACACATACAGGAATCTGGCGGTGTGACCATTCCCCATTGAGTTAAATTATTAATTCAAAGGATAAACTTTTCCTGATTTCCTGGCTAGAGTCGTTGTTTTATTTGTTATTGACCAATTTATTAACAGGTGACATATATGATAATATTAAAACCGAGCAAATTTAATTATAGTTATTTTTCGATTTTGCCAGATAATAGGTCCGCTCGGCTCAAGTTTTTATGTTAATCCAATATAAATATATTGATACCTTCAAGCACTGACAATTTCTTCAGTTCAGTTTTTGGTTTCGGGAACTATTCAGGTATAATGCGGGTTTTACTAGTAGTAACGGGGTGGTGTTTCCAATAGAAACGGTCTAAAGTAAACGTGATCTTATCCGATAGTTAGCATGAATTGAATAAAATTAAATTTTTATTCGATTTTCTCTTGACAGAATGGGGAAAGCGAATTATCTTCAGCCCGCGAATGAGAGATAGGAACTTGAAATACTTGAAAGAGATGAAGGCAGCGTTGAGAGACAAAAAGAAAAAAATAAAAAAGTTGTTTTTTTTGCCTTGACAAACCGGAAATAGATTCTTATCTTAGAAGTCTGCCGGTTGAAAAAAACGGCAGGTTTTTTTAGCCCGAAAAGGGAGCTCTTTGAAAACTGAATAGCGTGCACATAACCAGAATAAGGATGGTGCGGGTCCGTGCCTTCGGGCACAGACCACAACATTTAATTGTCCGAACGCGCGCCAGATACAATATGGTGCGTTTGTTCATAGAGCTATTTTACGGAGAGTTTGATCCTGGCTCAGAACGAACGCTGGCGGCGTGCTTAATACATGCAAGTCGAACGAGAAAGTCATTCTTCGGAAAGACGAGTAAAGTGGCGAACGGGTGCGTAACACGTGGGCAACCTGCCCTCAGGTTTGGGATAAGCCTCCGAAAGGGGGTCTAATACCGAATAACATCATGGATTGGCATCTTTTCATGATCAAAGATGGTGAAAGCTATCGCCAGAGGATGGGCCCGCGGTACATTAGCTTGTTGGTGGGGTAATGGCCTACCAAGGCTGCGATGTATAGCCGGCCTGAGAGGGTGACCGGCCACACTGGGACTGAGATACGGCCCAGACTCCTACGGGAGGCAGCAGTAGGGAATATTGCGCAATGCCCGCAAGGGTGACGCAGCAACGCCGCGTGTGGGATGAAGCATCTTGGTGTGTAAACCACTGTCAGTTGGGACGAACCACTATAATAAGAAACGATTGTAGTCTGACGGTACCAGCAGAGGAAGCTCCGGCCAACTCCGTGCCAGCAGCCGCGGTAACACGGGGGGAGCAAGCGTTGTTCGGAATTACTGGGCGTAAAGGGTGCGCAGGCGGAAAAGCAGGTCAGATGTGAAAACTCAGGGCTCAACCCTGAGCCTGCATCTGAAACCATTTTTCTTGAGTATCAGAGAGGAAAGCGGAACTCCAGGTGTAGCGGTGAAATGCGTAGATATCTGGAGGAACACCGGTGGCGAAGGCGGCTTTCTGGCTGAATACTGACGCTCATGCACGAAGGCTAGGGTAGCAAACAGGATTAGATACCCTGGTAGTCCTAGCAGTAAACGATGGGTACTAGGTGTTGGGGGAGTCGACCCCCTCAGTGCCGAAGCAAACGCATTAAGTACCCCGCCTGGGGAGTACGACCGCAAGGTTGAAACTCAAAGGAATTGACGGGGGCCCGCACAAGCAGTGGAGCATGTGGTTTAATTCGACGCAACGCGAAGAACCTTACCTGGGTTTGAAATGTTCAGGAAATCCTCAGAGATGAGGCCCCTCCGCAAGGAGTCTGATCACAGGTGCTGCATGGCTGTCGTCAGCTCGTGCCGTGAGGTGTTGGGTTAAGTCCCGCAACGAGCGCAACCCCTGTCTCTAGTTGCCAGCGATTCGGTCGGGGACTCTAGAGAGACTGCCGGTGACAAGCCGGAGGAAGGTGGGGATGACGTCAAGTCCTCATGGCCCTTACATCCAGGGCTACACACGTGCTACAATGACCGGTACAGAGGGCCGCAAGACCGCGAGGTGGAGCTAATCCCTAAAACCGGCCTAAGTTCGGATTGGAGTCTGCAACTCGACTCCATGAAGTCGGAATTGCTAGTAATCGCGAATCAGCAGGTCGCGGTGAATACGTTCCCGGGCCTTGTACACACCGCCCGTCAAGCCATGGAAGCCGGGAGTACCCGAAATCGTTGAGCTAACCGCAAGGAAGCCAACGCCTAAGGTAAAATCGGTGACTGGGGCTAAGTCGTAACAAGGTAGCCGTAGCGGAAGCTGCGGCTGGATCACCTCCTTTCTAAGGAGACAGTGTGCTACCCTTCGGGGTAACATGCTAACCCAATAATTGGGTAGGTCGGACACCATCCCTGTTAATGTGCGCGCTATTCAGCGGTCAAGGAGCTCACCTAGGGTAAGTTCTTTGTAAAAATAAGAAGGCTTTTAATCCACTGACCTGGATTTGGCGGCCTGGAATTCGTATCGGGACTTTAGCTCAGTAGGTTAGAGCGCATCCCTGATAAGGATGAGGTCGGTGGTTCGACTCCACCAAGTCCCAGTGTTTTGCTGGAGCTTAGTCAGGCGCAGTGGAGTTAGTCAGACCGCGTAAGGTATGACATCTGAGCTAAGTTCCTTTAGGGGGATGTAGCTCAGTTGGGAGAGCGGTGGCTTTGCAAGCCACAGGTCGTCGGTTCGATCCCGATCATCTCCATTTTGATACGCGATAGGGATGGCGGAAAAGATTGCTAGTCCCGCTAGTAAGCGGGATTCGATCCCGATCATCTCCATTAAAAGTGATTGAAGTTCCGCTAAGGCGGATTTTAATAAAAAGTTCTTTGACAACTTAACAGAACAAGATGGTTTTTTTACGTGCCTTAGAGTTTTGTCGAATTTTTTTGAGATTCTGATCAAGTTACTAAGGGCACATGGTGAATGCCTTGGCATGGGGAGCCGATGAAGGACGTGGTAAGCTGCGATAAGCCTCGGAGAGCTGCAAACAAGCTTAGATCCGGGGATTTCCGAATGGGACAACCCGTCTCGAGTAATGTCGAGACACCACCCGCTGAATAAAATAGGCGGGATGGAGATAACGGAGAGAACTGAAACATCTCAGTACCTCCAGGAGAAGAAAGCGAAGCGATTCCCTGAGTAGCGGCGAGCGAAACGGGAACAGCCTAAACCGGCTTGCACGTTAAAGTCTGCAGACGTTGTGCTGTCGGTGTAGTGGGATATTATCTGATTCAACTGCAGTAGGATCGGGAAGTTACAAAGTACGCATCTAGTTGAACTGCTCTGGAAAGGCAGGCCAAAGAGGGTGATAGCCCCGTAAGCGAAAGGTGTCGTACCTTCCTCGATAGTACTCCCAAGTAGTGCGGGACACGAGGAACCCCGTATGAATCTGGCCAGACCACTGGCTAAGGCTAAATACTCCCCCATGACCGATAGTGAACTAGTACCGTGAGGGAAAGGTGAAAAGTACTCCTGACAGGAGAGTGAAATAGTACCTGAAACCGTGTGCCTACAAGCTGTGGGAGCAAAAATCAAGCTTTCGGGTTTGATGGATGTGACCGCGTGCCTATTGAATAATGATCCGGCGAGTCACTTTTCAGTTGCAAGGTTAAGTCAAACACTGACGGAGCCGTAGCGAAAGCAAGTCTTAATAGGGCGATTAGTGACTGGAAGTGGACCCGAAGCCAAGTGATCTATGCATGGCCAGGATGAAAGCAAGGTAACACTTGCCGGAGGTCCGAACCCACCGACGTTGAAAAGTCGGGGGATGAGCTGTGCATAGGGGTGAAAGGCCAATCAAACTTGGTGATAGCTGGTTCTCCTCGAAATGCCTTTAGGGGCAGCCTTGTGTTAAGTTTGACGGAGGTAGAGCACTGGAAGGGCTAGGGGGCCTACAAGCTTACCAACCCCTCTCAAACTCCGAATGCCGTCAA
>CAXXKA010000004.1:0-245000 GCA_963668625.2 uncultured candidate division Zixibacteria bacterium | reverse complement strand
TAACATTAACTGGTAAATACCTTATTGATCTAAGAAAGCATAAGCAAAATATAAATTTACTAAAAGTAGAACACCGTAGCTTTATAAATAGAAAAAGGATTGAAGCATACGAAATACTCTATAAACGATATGATAGATTTTTAAGAAAGATGATAGAAGAAAATTATAGCAAAGAGACTCTTAAAGAATTCTCTAAAGAAAACCCAGCATGGGATATTTATTGTTCGAATGATATAAGAAAAAAGGAATCGGCGTTGTTAAAATTATTATCAAAATACGCTTTACCAAGTAATAAAGGCAAGTATATAGCACCATTATATCAAGTATTATGGCAATTTACATATTGTATTCGTCAAGAAATATACGAATTTAATATTAAAAAGGAATGGTACAAACCTATTGATGGAAAAATATTTCAAAAACAAATAGATAAAGTGACAAAAGAGTGGGAGGAAAAGTACTTTAAGGCAGAATAAAAGAGCAAGCAAAATACCACAAAAATCGAGAGATGGAATAGTCTATACTATTAGTTATCTATGCATATTGCTTATATCAGGATAATAGGAACGACAAATCAGCCATTTTTATGAGGGCAACGAAGACTCATATTACTTACAATGTTGAACAAGTAGTTACAAAATTGTACTATTGCTGGTGGAGTAGATATTAATAAAGTACTTCTAACAGTTTTGGAAAAGATGAATATTATTTAAATTATAAGGCACAAAAGAGGATAGTATATGGACGATAAAGAATATTATCATTTCACAAATTGGGATATGAAAAATATTGATAAGAGTAAAATTTATTCTACGCCAAATGATTTATCAAATTATTGGAAGAATAAACTCAGAAAAGAATATGCAAGAGATTGGTATGTTCAAAATAAAGGATTATTTGAATCCCAATATATACTAGGTGGGTCATTAAAAACAGGTAATAATGCTAATGATTCAAAGATAAAAGAACTATCTAAAGAATTAAATATCCAGCTGAAATATTCGACAGAACTGTTAAAAGAATATATTTTTGACGAAGTTAGATATTTAAATTATCCAAATAAACCAACAAGAAAAAGATGCATATTTCTTTTTGATACTTCAATATCGCCCGTGGAATATGGGAAGAAAATTGGATTTGATATTGCTAAATATAATCTCATCAAAATTCAACCCATATCACCAATTCACGATTTGCACAGAGCAAATTATTCATTATTGAATATTAATTTTAGTGATTATGAAGGAATTAAAAATAACGCTGGTTTGTATTGGGGAAGTAGTATTCAAGCTGATAATGATATAAGCTCCGAAGTATTATATGAAGGAACTTATACAATAACAGAAATACTCTAAATATCTAAATATATTAAACGCCTACGCTAACAACCTCATCTACAGTGAGAAGGGATAGCCCAAAATAGCAGAAACCTTAGTATACCAATTGCCTCAGGATGGAAGGAACGACATCCTGAGGCTTTTTGCAGCAGTAAAGCCCGTAAACATAGGGCGGGGGCGTAGGTCGGTGAGCCGTGTCCCGTAGGGATGGCTACGCCAGCTCCCGACACGGGGTGGGGAAACGCTGCTGGTTTGCCAGCATCCCCATCGCCTGGCGGCTCCTCAGGAGCTACAGCTCCTGAGCTACTCGGCTTTCAAAAGTCAGTTTGGGGCAGTTTCACCTACCTCAGCATGACAGGAACGACATCCCGATGCTTTTTTAGTTGCAGCGCCGATCGCAAGCACAGGGCGGAGGAGTAGCTCGTAGGGATAGATCACTGATCTGTCCGAACCCCCGTATAGCGCTGGCAGCCAACCGACCCCATCCACCCCGGACAGCACTGGTGTGACTGTCTCAACATCCCACCCTGTTAAAATGTACGACACCCTAACTAATACCCTCTGCAACTTTCCCTTGCCCAAACCGTAATTTTATGCATAAATAAATCACAGGTTAAAAATGATAGAAACAAATCCGCAACATATAATTGAAACCAAACGCTTATACTTGCGGCTGATGAATATCCGGGATGTCGATCAATTGCTGCTTATCTTCTCCGATCCCGAGGCTATGAAGTATTTCAATGTCGTATTCGATCGCAAGCGTATGGAAAACTGGGTGAATGATAACCTCGATCATCAAAAAAGATATGGATACTCGTTGTACAGTGTAATTCTCAGGTCTAATGATGAGCTGATTGGTGATTGCGGCCTGGAAACCGATGAGATAGAGGGCAATAAAATTGTAGGCATAGGATATGATTTCCGTCGTGAATACTGGAATAAAGGCTATGCCACAGAGGCCGCAGCCGCGATACGTGATTACGGCTTCAGTCATTTCAATTTCGATAAATTATCGGCCTGGATTAATCCCGAAAATGTGCCCTCAAAACGCGTTGCCGAAAAGATAGGTATGAGGGTTGAGAGTACGGTACTGAGGGGTGGAAAGCCATATATGCTGTATTCGGTTTTGAGGGCAGGGGCGTAGGGCGGCGAGCCAGATCCCGAAAGGATGGTAAAGCCGGCTTCCGACATGGGGCGGGTGGATGCGATTGATTTGCATGCATCCTGATCACCCGAGGGTTCCTCAGGAGCTATAGCCTTTAGCTGCTTGACTCTGTCCGCATGATTGAATTGATAAATACCACATTTCTGCTATATAATAGGGATACGATATCGAGAGGGTATATGATAAAAAAAGTCGTAAATAAGTATTCGCTTAAAAATCATGATTCTATCAGCGATGATCTGGCATACTGGATGAGTAAGACGCCTCGGGAGAGGTTGGCGGCGGTCGAGTATTTAAGGGAACAATACTATGGAACTTCAGCAAGACTACAAAGGACTGTAAAAGTTTTTCAACGCCCACGAGGTTGAATATCTAATCGTTGGTGTGCACGCGCTGGCTTATCATGGCTGTCCACGCCTCACCGGTGATCTTCATATACTGATTAATTCTGATCGTAAAAATAGCGCGAGAGTTATCAAAGCTCTCGGTAAGTTCGGTTTTGGAGCCTCAGGTTTATCATCGGAGGATTTTGAAAAAGCGGATAATGTCATACAACTGGGCGTGCCGCCGGTGAGGATCGATATATTTACATCATTAACCGACGTTACCTGGGATGAGTGTTATGCTAATAAGGTTGATGATTGTTATGATAACATCCCGGTTTCATTTATAGGAAAAGTACAATTCATTGCCAACAAAAAAAACTCGGTAGAAGTAAGGATCTGGCTGATATCGAGGCGTTAAACGGGCAGTAGCGCATCCCTATTGGCAGGAGCTACGGTTCCTGAGCTACGTGCCCGCAGCTCCCGCATTTGGTCCTGCGTACTGAGCTACTCGACTCGGTCTGCAACTCCATGCTTGACATCAATATTAAAAAGCTGTTATTATATCTCATGCAAAGCGTAATCGCTAAAGAACTGAAAATGAAATATAATCCGGTAGCAATCCTTTTTACCGATGATAAACCCGATGAGGCCATGCAGTTTCGCGAGCATAAATGGGGCTGCGTCATGGCCCTCTACAATGTCGTGATGAAGCTGGGGAAGACCTCGGCGTTCGATCGCGATACCTACGGCTGTATCGGAGGTGGTGTCGGGCTGTGTTTCGGGAATACCTTCAAAGGCAGTGAGGATTTCATGAGGAAGCTTCTAGCCGACCGTGAGGGATATTTCAAAAGCCATGCACTGGCTGATGATTTCATGGATAATCTCCCTTATGCCGATATCCCGTACAAGTACGTAATATTCAAGCCGCTCGATCAAATCGACGCCGCTAAGGAAAAGCCAGTGCTGGTTTCGTTTCCGGTTAACGCCGACCAGATTGCGCCCCTGGCGATGCTGGTGAATTACCGTCGCAAAGGCAATGACCATGTGACCGCGCCGTTTGGCTCTGGATGTCAATCGGTTTGCGTGCTGCCGTATAACGAGATCAATAAGGAGTACCCGCGCGCGATTATCGGCAACCTCGATTTGACCTCGCGTAAGATCCTGCCGCCTGATATTTTGACGTTCACGGTACCACTCAAGACTTTCCTCGAGATGGAGGAGGATGCGCCGCTGGGGCTGTTCGAGTCTGAGGCGTGGTTGAAGATAGCGCAGCGGTTGGGCGGGGATGAATAGTAAAGCTCGGGCTTAAGGTATATCAGCTTAAAATCAGGTTCTCGTTGCGGGGGGGTAATGCGGCTGATTCGCGGCATCCCTATCGCCTTCGGCTCCTCAGGAGCTACCGCTCCTGAGCTACTTGTTATACTGATAGTACAAAAGAATATTGGAATAATTATAATTTATCATTGTATTATTTATAAGGATAGGCATGTTATGAGAAAATTATCTGTACTTCTATTAATAAGCTGTATATCAGCCATTACGCAGGCCGGTTATATGTCAAAGCCTTATCCGTTGAGGAAATTGTGTATTGATAGCGAGTATATAGCTATTGCCGAGGTTGAAAAAGTGTCGAAGCGGCATTTGCTATTTAAAAGTGATAGATATCAGGCAATTCTTAAAATAAATAAAGTAATTAAAGGAAACATGAATAGCTCAATAATTAAAGTGCATTTTAGAAAAAGCAGAAACTTCCCATTACCGCCAATATATCCGGAGGGCTTTGATGTTATTGCATTTTTAAATAAAAACGATAAAGGGAATTCTTACAATACAATAGGGTTTGGATATGGAACCAGAGTAGTCCGTGGCCAGAGTCATAAAAAATATAATGAACTTATAAATATGTTTCTTGCGACTAACATCAACAACGATTCAAATTATGATACTAATATAACTGAATGTTTGGTGCAATGCGTGGAATTTTCGGCAACTCAATGGGATGGGCTATATGATTTGTTTAAATACGATGAGGGGATGATCCGAGTCGATTCTTATGATGATCCACATTTTAGTGAATTGCTCAACACAGATCAAAAAAATAGATTAATGAATGTTCTCTTTACTGACTCAACAGATTGGTTTACAAAAGAAATACTGTCTTTAAATTTTAGCAAAATATATGAGCAGGAGTTAAAAGATAAGCTTATAATAAGTCTGGAACGATCATTTAGAATGAAATCAATCGATTTAGCAAATATTACTTTTGATTTATCCGAGTACTATGACGTTGAAGAATTGTTCCAGTTGTCTAAGGGATTTAGAAATTATAGTAAGCATTATGATACTAATGATACTGAACAAAAAGAAGAAATAAGAAAACTAATAAAGGTATTCACTAGTGTCCGGCCTTTAGGGACAGGTTAATTTGAGATGTTTGAGCGATTTGTATTGGGATTGGTATTTGGTCTTTAAGGAATCTCAGGACATCATCTTTTTCAAACACGAATGACCGGATTCTCTGAATTAACTTTCCAACTGAGGCCGATATTTTGTATTTGTATTTCAGCGCGCTCATTAACAAATAGATTATCAAAGCCACCCAGATCTGGGAATATACTGCGTTCTTGGAGGTACCCCAGAAAGTCTTGATCACAAGGTTCTGTTTTAACGCTTTAAAAAACAATTCTATCTGCCAGCGCTGCTTATAAATGTCGGCAATAGTCGAGGCGGCATGTTTGAAATCATTGGTCAGGAATACATAAACTTTACCGGTTTCTTTATCGATATAACGGATTCGTCTCAGCCTAATCGAACATTTTTGCTTGGAGTAAAAACCGGTAAATTCAATCCAATGATCGGAGGTGACTCCTTGCTTACGATTAGTTCTACACCGTTTGATTACTTTGTATTTAGCGTTATTCTTCTGCCGCGTGACAAAGATTATCCCCTTATCATTTAATAACTTGAAAAGACTGTAGTCATTGTAGCCTTTGTCGAAAGTCACGATACTGCCAGCCGGTAAATTGAACATCTTCCTGACTCTGGAATCATGAATATTGGCATTGGTGACAACCGCAAAATCAGGGATGTAACCATCATGGTTTAACCTGACATGAAGCTTGACACCGGCCTTGGTCGTTCTGAATTTAGCCCAATAAAATAACCCCAGACACAAATCTATGACCGTCGAATCAACTGAGTATAATTTATTCCCCAGCTTCCGGTTTTTGCCTTGAAAATGACAACCGTAACGATTCAATAATATGTAAAACAAGTTCTCGTATATTGCCGAGGGCCGATGATTGTTGGCATCCGAAAAAGTCGAACGGCGTATCTTTGACATACCCAGATGGTAAAACCTATGCGCCTGACGGGAAAGATTCAAGACCAGATCACGCAGCGATTGCTGCTCCGATAATTGCCCGAATATCATCGCCACCAGGTGCGACCAGTAGCCGAAAGAAACCGTGAAATGCCGCCCTTTGCCAGTCGAAACTGCTTTTTGGAAATCGTATCGAGAAATCATTTGCGTTATCTGGCGAAGTATTGTAACCTTCCCTTGCATTTTTAACCTCCTGTAAACAAAGGTGTTATAATTAGCGTTTACACCCTTATTATAGGAGGTCTGTCAAGCCAGCCTCAAAGCCCGGACACTAGTGAAAGGTATTAAAAAATAAATAGCAGAGTTTCCCGCTTTAACAATTGTCGGACCGATAATAGATATAAGAAGAAAACATAACATATCACATGCCTCAGGATGGAAGGAACGACATCCTGAGGCCTCTTTGCAGTAGTACAGCCCGGCGAGCACAGGGCGGTGGCGTAGGTCAGCGAGCCGTGTCCCGTAGGGATGGCTACGCCAGCTCCCGACATGGGGCGGGGAATGCGGTAGATTTGTGGGCACCCTTATCGCCTTCGGCTCCTCAGGAGCTACAGCTCCTGAGCTACTATATAATCTCAAAAATCAGATTAATACAATAATATCCTTGACACATATACCGAAAAGTATTATTATAAGGCACTACTATTATATAATATAGTAGTGACACATCACGGAAGGTTTTTGTTAACAGAATAAAAGGGCATTAATCATGCAGGATGAATCAGTAATCAAGCATCTGGACTGGTTTGGCTTAACCAAGTATGAGGCAATGATATATCTGTCGCTGCTCAATAAGAGAAGCCTTAAAGCCAGTGATGTCGCGGATTTATCGGGAGTACCACGAAGTCGTGTCTATGACTGTCTCAGGTCGCTCGAGTTAAAAGGTTTGTGCGAGGTAGTATCCGGCAAGACCAAGCTTTATTCGGCCGCAAATCCATCCCGTCTTAAAGAAACGCTTATCAAGTTGAGGATGGATAAAATCGATTCCAAGAAAGCCAAATTCGATTTGGAGATCGAAAAAGAAAAGCAGCAGTTGAATAATAGAATAGAAAATATGAACACCATAGTCGATAGGCTTTCGCCGATTTATGAGGACAGCCGGGGCAATGAGCAGGATATCGATTATATCGAGATAATAAAGGACCGCGATCAATTCAGGAAGAAAATCATTGAGCTTTGCTCCTCGGTGAAAAGCGAATTATTGGCATTTTGCCCCGCGCCAGATAAAGTATCAACCGATATGATAAAAGAGCAATTGGAAACGGAAACCGAACATCATCCACAAAATAAGAACGCTTACTGGTCATCGATATATGAAATCCCCAAAAAGATCGAACATATAGAATGGTTGAAAGACTATCTTGATGCGGTAACGAGATTGGGTGAGCATGTGCGGGTTATCGATGAGATACCCGTTCAGATGACGGTCGTCGATGAGGAGACGGTATTATTCCAACTCGAGGATCCGGTTTCGCTTCAGTCCTCTACAACTTTCCAGGTAATTCGACATACGCGATTGGCAAAAAGTTTTAAAATCCTTTACGAGACAATATGGCAAAAGGCTAAAGATAAAGAGGAACTTGATAAAATTATAAAAGAAAGGAAAGGGAAGAAAAAGTGACAGGATTATTTACCTGTCAGTCCGACCAACAATGTGTTTTTATATACTAACCTAAGCGTAATTTTAAAGTGAGGAGTTTATGCTTAAAATTATGTGCTCGGGCTTATTATTAGCCATCCTGATGACCTGTCCCTGCCTGGCAGGCGAGATCAGTCTATCACTTGAGAAACAACTTCAAACTTCAGCGAGTGATTCGGATGTCGAGGTGCTTGTGATGTTTTCCGAACAAGCCGATATCCGTAGTCTGGATGAGCAGTTAAAAACTGAGAGAGCGACTTTAGCAGAACGTAACAAGCGGGTTGTGACAGCTCTGAAAGAGACGGCATCCAAAACAAAAGATGAAGCCTCGGTTTATTTCGAGCAACTGAAATCTCAGGGGTATATTACGGATTATAAACTTATGTGGCTGGCCAATATGGCAATCGTGACGGCGACGCCGAATGGTGTATACGCAATGACCGAGAATAATGATATCGGTGAAATCACTTTATCGTATGAGATAGAGAATATACAACCGGTGGATGTACCATCGGAGGATATTCCACTGACAGCCTCGATAGAACCCGGGCTCGAAGCTATTAACGCTCCCGCAGCCTGGGCTGCCGGGTTTACCGGAGCGGGCAGGGTCGTGTCCAATGTCGATACCGGCGTTGATGGCAATCATCCGGCGCTGGCAGACCGTTTTCTGGGGGATACCGATGAGGACGGCGACTACGATGAGAGCTGGCTCGATCCTTTCGATGAAACCAACTGGGAGTTCCCTCGGGATGCGTATTCTCACGGCACTCATACGATGGGAACGATTTGCGGGCGTACGGAAGCCGGCGATACTATCGGTGTTGCTATCGATGCCAAATGGATAGCCTCGACTGCTGTTGATCGTGATCCTTATAATACTAACGCGACAATATCGGATATCATCGAGTCTTTCCAGTGGTTGGTCGATCCCGATAATAACTCCGAGACACAGGATAATCCCGATGTCGTGAATAATTCTTGGGGATTGATCCCATACTTCATGGGGATCTATCCGTGTGATGAGTCGTTCTGGACATATATAGATAATCTGGAGGCAGCCGGTACTGTAGCACTTTTTGCCGCTGGAAACGAGGGGAATCCCAGCAGTATGAGATCGCCGGCGGATAGGACCACGACAGCGCTTAACTGTTTTTCCGTGGGAGCGGTTAACGGCAATAACGAGTATTTGGAGATAGCCGAGTTTAGCTCGAGAGGACCAAGCCTTTGTACTGGTGACAGCGCGCTGGCTATTAAACCTGAAATATCAGCCCCGGGGTTGATTGTTAGAAGCTCTATGCCAAATAACAGTTATGGCTATATGTCCGGAACCTCAATGGCGACGCCGCATGTGGCCGGAGCAGTCGCGTTAATCCGTCAGGCAAGCCCCAACCTGGATGTCGATCAGGTTAAAGAAGTCCTGCTGGCATGCGCGATTGATCTGGGCGATATCGGACCCGATAACAGCTATGGCCAGGGTTGTCTGGATGTTTATCAGGCGTGTTTATTAGCCTCATCGGGTATAGGTTATATCGATGGCTACGTTTATGACGATGCCACGGATAATCCGGTTGCCGGCGCTTTAGTAGTGGCTGATGGCACGACTAAACAGGTTTTTACCGATGCTAACGGTTATTACAGATTACGACTGATAGCCGATTCCTCATTTACCCTGACAGCCAGTTATTATGGTTATTATGTCTCTACTCGAACAGGCATAGAGACGAGTGCGTGGGATACAACCACCGCGAATTTCGAACTCGAGATCGCGGCGAGCGGTGTTCTGCACGGTTATGCTACCGATCAGGACGGTAATCCGGTTGAGGGTATTTCTGTTATCGCTGAAGATACTCCGCTTGATATCGTTTCTACCGATAGCGACGGCTACTACATATTCGAAAATATCGCTGCCGGCGCAACGTACACGATTAACACTTTCAGTCCCAATCACGATTATTTCCTTGATACTGTTGCCGTAACAGCCGCCGATACCGCCAGGTTAGATATAACGCTAAGGTGGTTTGATTCGTTCGAGCGTGCCGATGGTGGTTTCACCGCCCCTGAGGGATCTCTGTGGAAACTGGCAACTTCCCATCGACAACTTCCCTATCATGGCTTGAAAGTTTGGTGTACCGGAACTGCCGGTTATGATCCCTGGTGTGGTGATAACGGTTGTGAGCAGTCCCTGTACACCGCTTTTTATCATGTTACCGATAACAATGCCACAATATCATTCTACCACTGGCTCGATATTTATACCGGCAGGGATGGCGGTAATCTCCAGATTTCAACCGATGAAGGCGATTCCTGGGATTTATTAACTCCGGTGGGAGGCTATCCCTATTCAAGCCTTGAGGCTCTTGATGGCGAGCCCGGATTCAGCGGCGAATCTTTTGTCTGGCAATTCGTAGAGTTCGAGTTGGATGGCTATGTGAATGAAGACGTACAACTCAGATTCCATTTCGGAAGCGCGGGCGGCGAGTTGGAAAATTGGTATGGCTGGTATATCGATGGTTTCGTGTTCGATGGCGCCTCTATTGTTGCCCCCGACGCGGAGTTTTCTCAAACCTTCGTTGATGTGGATGTACAAAGTGGTGATAGTCGGATGGAATCTATACCACTTTTAAACGAGGGGCTTGGAGATCTCGAATACGATACCAGAGTCATAACGTATCCCGCAAGGCAAAATATCTTGGCGGCAAATGAACCTCAGGAAGAGGGGGATACTGATCTTGATGTAATCTCCTCCACTAGCGGCCCGGATAGCTTTGGATATTTCCTGTACGATTCGGATGAACCCGGCGGACCGGATTACGACTGGATCGATATCACGGATGTCGGTACCGCCGTATCATTTAACGGCATCGATATGGAGGGCTGTTCCGATACGATTTCGATGGGTATGCCTTTCATGTATTACGGTGAGGAGAAAACCGCCGTTACAATCACTATCAGCGGCTGCGTGGTTTTCGATACCTGCACGATGTTCATGCCAGACCCCTTGAGTATTCCAGTCTATGGAGATGAGAATACTGATTTTATCGCCGCTATGTGGGGGAGGCAGAGTAATGCGGATGGAACCTGCTTTTATTTTCATGATTCTGATGAAAACCGATTTATCATATCGTGGGTAAACTGGAAGGAGGAGATGGAACCTCAAGGTCATTACAATTTCCAGGTAATTCTCGATGGTGATGATAATTCAATAGTGATGCAGTACGACAATGTAACGCTCGGTGAATTAATTTCTGTCATAGGAATTCAATCATCCGATGGATTTGTCGGGCTCGGGTATCCCAGGGATTTATTTGGTGGCCTGCCGGATGATTTCGCAATCGAGTTCATATACCCGTTATTCTGGCTGAGTGTAGATCCCCAGTCAGGAACTATCCCCCCGGATGGCTCGCAAAACCTTGGTATCACTTTCGATGCCACCGATCTTCCCGATGGAAATTATTTCGGCGAGATTTATTTCACCACTAACGATCCCTATCAGAGGACACATACTGTTGCTTGTAGTCTGGGAGTCGGTACGGTTGATATCGATGACGATAACGAATCGGCGTTGCCTCTGGTGTTCAGCTTAAACCAAAATTACCCGAATCCTTTCAATCCGACTACCGAGATAATGTTTAACTTGCCGAGGTCGGGGCATGTCAGCCTGGATATTTACGATATCCTCGGCCGGAAAGTAACCTCGCTTGTTGATGAGGAACTGGTTGCCGGAACCCACAACGTTATCTGGAACAGCACGAACGCTTCGGGCGATAAGGTGAGTTCGGGGATCTATTTCTACAAGCTCTCTCAGAATGATAATACGATTACTAAGAAGATGGTGTTGATCAAATAACGATCAGAAAATTGCAGCTTGCTCATTACGCGCGCCAGGATGGAAGAGATGACATCCTGGCGCTTTTTTTGTGGGGCGGGGAATGCGGAAGATTTGCGGGCATCCCTATCGCCTTTGGCTCCTCAGGAGCTACAGCTCCTGAGCTACTGTAGCTGGATAGAAAATTCACACATGCCTCAGGATGGAAGGAACGACATCCTGAGGCCTCTTTGCAGTAGTACAGCCCGCGAGCACAGGGCGGTGGCGCAGGTCGGAGAGCCGTGTCCTGTAGGGATGGCTACGCCAGCTCCCGACATGGGGCGGGGAATGCGGAAGATTTGCGGGCATCCCTATCGCCTTTGGCTCCTCAGGAGCTATTTGTCATTTTTATTTATATATATTATCAGATTATTATATATTAGATTAAGAATAAACATGAGAGGAACTCCAGGTATGGTCGGTCTAATAATATCGATTGTATTACTAACACTTATCCCGATAGTATTTATTATCTTTTTGCGTAAGACCCGTCGAGACTGCGAACGACTGGCCCCGGAGGAGATTGGGCAATGGCCGGTGTATCAGGAGAAAGCCGGGGGACGGTTTAATGCTATCAACTGGACTATTCCATTCGTACGCGTTGCCGTGTATGAGGGATTCGCGGTGGTCGCTTATCCGCGTAATACTATTGTTTTTAAAAAAGGCGAGATAAGAGGTGTTGAACATATAAACAGAATGATTTCTCAGGGGCTAAAGATTTATCATAACAGAAAAGATATTCCCGATCTAATAATTATCTGGACGAAAGATATTACCGCTCTGAAACAGGCGTTCGAAAGATGCCTTTTGTAAGATAAGCAAGTTCTCACATTTGCCGGGATTTAACCAGTGATATCGTGATGTTTATTGCGGTCGTTTACTTTCTATGTAATTCAATCGTCGCGGTTACCGGCTGTTCCCAGTTCCATATATTCATAGCTCCCTTGATAGTTTCACCATTAGTGTAAAAACTGAAATAGGCTAACTCACTGTTACCGGCCATAAAGGATGTGAAATTGAGCAGGCCGCCTTCATAGGATAGATTCGACAGAGGTGTATCGTTGAAATGAATACTGTCGTTAATCGTGCCAAGCAGTACACCATTGCCGTATCGAATCGTCAACTCAAAAGGATGAGCGCCGACTGCGCCATCAGCGGTTTGGTATTCGATTGTTCCGATCCATTCATCTTGAATATGGCAGCCCTTGAAATCAGGGGACACATGAATTCTATCGACTATGCTGTTAGCGAGCTTTTCGATATCAACGGAGTCACCGAAGAAATACTGCAGTATATTTTGAACCGACTGACTGTCTCTCCGCCTATCGTAGGGAATGAAGCTGTTACGAATATCTCCCGGGTCCGCGTGCTCGATATCCGTCATCTCAGCCAGGCGACCATTGTTGAAATCGATTTCTGAAAATGAGAAGCTTTTTACGCTTTGGTTGATATTGGTCTTGAAGTACGCGGTCATATTCGTTAAATCGAAAACGACTGACCAGCGGACATTGGTACTCATCCGGTCAAGCATCATGAAAGCGTAGTCAACGGGATTATGATCGGAAAACTCGGATAGCAGTTTAGCGCCGTAGATAAACCGGGGAATCTCCTCGAAATTTTGTTCGATCTCCAACGTACCGCCGAAACCTTTATGTTGAGTCAGGAATTTCATCGCCTCATCATAGGAGGAATTGCAGCACAGCGGCAGGGGAAGATTATCGTCATGGTATACGACAGGTTTGCCGTCAATGAAATCGATGATCGCAGAATTGCCGGAGCTATCTGAAACGAAGTAATGCCAGCCCCAGCCATCGATGGACATCTCATAGGAGTTAGCGATTACCTGATTAGTCGTGGCGAAGTTATCGAGAACGTATTGCATCCACTGCATCTGAAACAGCTTTGGTTTGGCCGGATCATCGGGATAGACAGTCGGATTGAATCCCATCTCATAGATAAATAACCCCGCCTCGTTAATGCCGCCATCAGGAAGCTCATGCCCGAAAGGGCTGAATGTTACCGAGCCGTAGCGTGATTTCCAGACCAGGGAGGGCGTCCTATGATCGGTCTGCTGGAGGTTCTCCCAACTGTAGCCGTTCTTCCAGACATTCCGTTTATTGATAAAGACGTTTCCCGGTATGCTTTCGAAACTGCCCATATTGAGGCTGTGCGCGAAATAGAGGTTGCCGTTTTGTTTCAGGGTGAATGAGGTGCAGGCGAAAGCCCGAGTACCTAATGCTGCAAGAAAAAGTACGATAAAACACAAGATGACACGTTTCGATCCGGTCAATTCATTCATATCAATCCTCTTTTTTTTCATTGATGATGCCCATAATTAAAGCAATACGTATTCTTATTGATTTTGTTGCCGGGTGTGCGAGAGATCGGTGGACTGTTCCTATCGCCTTCGGCTCCTCAGGAGCTACAGCTCCTGAGCTACTTATTTCATAGTTTCGCTCGATAATTATTAAATTGTCCTTTGTTCTCTTAATTCGAATTCTTATATTATCTCTAAGTACAGGGATAAACTTTCGAACTCAGTTTTTTAAATGATTACGACACGTTCAATTACCAAACTGGTGTTAGTTATCTGTCTTGTCGCGTTCGTGATAATGCCGGTCTCATTGCCGGGGTTAAGAATCACCAAGTTGCATGCTATAGAGATCGATAAGGAAGAAATAAAAGAAGAGCTTAAAAGGAAGTTCTCGGAATCGTTCTATGTTTACGCCAAAGGCGGCTATCAGTTCTCGAGCTGGCAAATTCATAAACGCGAGATGGCCTTATTGGCATTCGAAACCGAGGGGCTGCATCAGGGGAATGTCGAGGTAGGAACGGTATTGGCTAATATCGATTTGGCATCGTTTTCCTACGAGGGACCGATTATCCCGACAGATCGCCAGAAAGAGCTGTTCGAGACCAATACCAGCTATCAGCATGGATTGGAAAAATATACAGCCGATATCTCGATGGAGCCATTCGCAGATTATTTCTGCGGGGACAATACGCGGCTGAAACGTTATTTTATCAAACCGCTTTTGTCATTACGGTTCAAGTACACCCGGGAGGCGTTTTTCGGTGATGCTGCCGCGCTGCGTGATTTGTACTACGTACCGTATGATATCGATTTCAATTTCGATACCGATAACCTCGAATTCGTGAACGCGGGGGAGGAGATATCGTTTAAGACCATATTCGATGATTACGAGTTCACGTTCTCTCTTGGCAGTATGAAAGAATTCAAACGTCACGCGGTAAGAGTAGGCTATTTTCACTCGGAATGGGAACGGCCATCGGATTATTTTCACCTGCGCAATATCAACAACGATTATTATCTGTTTGCCACCAAGTATTACGCCGAGGGGTATATCATTGGTTTTAGCACGATCGAAAGAGGCAAGGAGGGCTTGAATCTCGATCTGGCGGCGCGAATGTCCGGGTCATCCAAACGCTGGATAAAAAACGCCTGCTGCGATTACGAGGACGACCTGACCGATAACGATATAGGTTTCATCTCATTGTTTGCCGGATGCTGGTATAATTATTACAATAATGAGAACGGTCAGATCAGCACGACTTTCGGATTGGAGTGGGAGAGACGGAGCTGGACGAACGGTCGTGCCGAGGAGGATGAAAACGGTGAACAGGATTTGGATTCCGAGTTACGCATCATTGATGAGGATGATATCATCAAGGGGTATATACGTGTTTCGTACAGGTTTTAATCATCAAATTCGTATTGAATAGACTCATCCTCGCCAAGTTTCTTAAACCGATATTTATTGACTATCTTCCTGACCTCCCAGGCTAAATCGTACCCTAGTTCAACGCCATCAATTTTGCATTTGCCTCGGCTTAACTCCAATGTTTTCACATTATCCCCGGGATTAAAATTATTGCTTTCAAGGAGGTTTCTTATTTCATTCCTGAGGACTCTGGCTATTAAAATCTCCCTACGAATTTTGAGCATATTTACTTTAATCGAGCCTATCTCCGATTTCATATCATCCATATTTTCAAGGATTCTTTTGATTTCGGCTAATTTCGCGGAATCGGGGAAATCAGGTGAATCCAACCGTTTCTCAAGTTCATCAATTTCTGGAAGCTTTTGCACCAGAACATCATTATCCAGGGCATTTTCTAACTCATTCTCATACTTGTACAGCTTGTCTTCGGCAACTTCCTTACCGTTTTCTACGACCTGGAGTATCTTGTGATCGTATTTGCGATAGAGAATGATGGTCGTATCCTTGGATAAAAAGCCGGAGCGGTTAATTGTTACTTTACCGATCTCGGTTGAATCCGCCTCCGCCGATTGAGCTATAGCGGAGTTGAGAAAAAGGATAGACAGCAGGATCGCTATAATTCCGGATTGGGTTTTTCTTAGGTTGATCATGACGTATTTCTTTCTTTTAATTGTCTTTTTGTTTCGCTTTATGTTACGAAAAAATCGCATTTGATCAACACGGATTGCACGAACCACCGGATGTTTGGCATGAATCGGCTATACAGGGTTATCCTGATTTGTAGGAAACTCGGATTTTTGAAAATTTGAGCTGTTTATGACAAAAATAGCGTATTTCAGGTCATTCAGGTATCAAAAGCATGAATTTTTCGTATAGTTTAAGTGATGAGTAGAGTATTTAAAGGATCAGTAATTGAGATATCAATTATAGCTGTAATTTTTCTGGGCTTAACCGCAAGTATCCTGTATAATCCCGATTTGCCGGTTTTTATGGGCGAATATAACAGCATCGATAACAGTATTTATATAGCCGGCCTTATATATTGCTGTTTAGCTCTGGTTTTGTATCTGTTCTCGGCATTCTATCTCGTTCCTGAGTTTCTCGTAAACAGGAAGTATATGCATTTTATCTTGCTGATATTGTTGTCCATTACTTCCGTATTAGTCATTAAAAGAGGACTGGATTATCAGGTGCTGAGATTATTCAATTTACCGACGGTCCCCGATATAGTTTCGGATAAAATGCTTGCTTATCCAAACCAGCATAAGATCAGCTTATATGAGCTGCCGGTTTTCGTTGGAGCATGTATTTCAGGCATTATTTATGGTATCTGCCGTGATTGGATTAAAAAGACAAGAAACCAGCAGAAATTAATTAACGAGAAGATGACAGCGGATATAAACTTCCTCAGGTCGCAAATTAATCCGCATTTTTTCTTCAACTCATTAAATAATATCTATGCTATCTCTATCAGAAACAGGGATGAGGAAACCGGCCAGGCGATTTTAAAGCTCTCATCAATTATGAGATACATGATATATGACAGCAACACGCAGAAAATCGAACTGGAAAGGGAGCTGGAGCATATTGAAAATTACCTTGAACTGGCGAGTCTGAAATTTCCTCAGAATGATTATATCGATTTGCGATTTATCAGAAACGGAGATTTCAGTGATGTACAGATTGCGCCGTTGTTATTCGTGCCGTTTATTGAAAATGCCGTAAAACATGGTCTTCGGCCTAATATTAAAAGTTTTATTCATATAGAAATTAATCGGCAAAATGGCAATCTCGTATTTAAGATACAAAACTCCAAGCATAAATCACAAAGGGCTTTTTCGAAACATTCGGGTATCGGTTTATCGAACCCCCGAAAACGATTGGAGTTGATATTTCCCAAATGTCATGATTTAGTTATTGATGAAACGGAGGATAGATTTTCGGTGGAATTAATTTTGAACCTGAAAGAATAAATTATGATTAGTTGTATCGTTATAGATGATGAGATCGGGGCTATTGATATTTTAACCGATTACATTCAGAGATCATCCGAGTTGAAGCTGGCAGGAAGTTACCTTGATCCTATAGAGGCGATAAAGTATCTGACGAAAAATGATATCGATCTCATGTTTCTCGATATTGATATGCCCGGCCTGGATGGTTTACAGGTTTCGGAGTTGATGAGAACCAGAGGAATATTGACTATCTTCTGTACGGCGTATTCGAGATACGCGGTTGAAAGTTATGAATATGACGCGGTTGATTATCTGCTTAAGCCTATTCCTTTCGACAGATTTTCTAATGCCGTGGCCAAAGCAAAGCAGAGAATCGAATCAGTCAATTCGATTAACAATGACTCGAATAAATCATCACATATTTTCATCAAAAGCGGTACGAAATACCATCAGGTTGATATAAATGAACTGTTGTATATGAAAAAAGATGGTCACTATATTGATTTCGTTACGAGTTCCAGGAAGTATTTATCTCGTTTGAGTATGAGTGAGCTTCTGGAGAACCTGCCAACAGATGATTTTATCAGGATACACAGATCATACGTCGTCGCTCTCGGTAAGATTGAGGTTATAGAGAAATATTTCATAATAATTAATAATCAGAAAATCCCGATAGGCGACAGCTATCGCGATTCGTTTTTCGAGCGTATTAATTACACGGGCAATTAACGGGTTGAGACTCCTGCCGGAGAAATCCGAGTATAAGGCAATATCTGCGGCAATTTTCATTGATACTTACATTATATAATATTATTCATAATAGTGCCGAAATATTAAATGGTTACATGGAAGAATCAGCAGCTATCCCGGTAGTCAACCGGGAATGTCCTGCGTGTAGTCTTCTTCCTCAGGTGGGTCCTATAAAGACCGGGTTCAATTCCCGTTGCCAAATTCCAACTCCGGGGGATAATAGATTGAGTCGATGCCATGCAGGTTAAGACCTCCGCGGAGATTTGATATTCCCCGGAATTGGAGAAATTAAAAAGGAGAATAATATGTTTCATGATGGCTTTTTAAATTTCCTGATGATAGTGATTATGTTTATATTTGGTTATGGTATATATAAAATCTATTTCAAGACAGTTGTGTTATTTGAATATGAGAAAGGCATCGTTTATAAAAACGGAGAACATATAAAAACACTGGGACCGGGAAAGCATAAGATAATAGGGAAAAATAAGACTTTCAAGAAAATGGATATCCGTAGAAGAGTGCTGAATGTTAAACCGCAGGAGTTACCCAGCTCCGATGGTATTGGCGTGAAAGTCAGCATGGTCGTAAAATATCAAATTAATGATCCGGTCATGGCTTTGCACAACACCCAATCGTATGAGGATGAATTATATTCGAGCATTCAAATTGCATTGAGAGGCGTAATCTCCACCACCGAGATAGACAACATCCTGACCGAGCGCAGCTTGTTTGGCGAGAAACTCACCGCCCAGATCGCTGAGGAGGTTTCGCAGTTCGGGATCAAGCTGATATCGGCTGATATAAAGGATATTGTTATACCGGGTGATTTCAAGAAGATGTTCGCTCAATCGGTAAAAGCCCGCAAGGAGGCCAACGCCGCCTTAGAGAGAGCCCGTGGCGAGACTGCAGCTATGCGTAGCCTGGCCAACGCCGCCAAGATGGCCGAGAGCAACCCGAATCTATTGTATCTGCGTATCATCCAGATGTTAGGAGAATCGGAGGGCAATACTGTATCGCTAAATCTCGAAAGAGCAGATAAGGCGCCGATCGAAAGCAAAGGGTAATACATCTTTATCCCCGTGTAGTTAGGTCGCCTGACCCGACTGCGTCTCACGCGCTACTATTTAGCCATTGTGCCACCAGAGGCCTCAGGAACTGCAGCTTCTGCGCCACTTGTAACATTAAAAAACGGGAAGCTATTCACCTCCCGCTCTTTCAAATCTATTTAAATATTATCTATTGAAAATCAGGATAATACTTGACGAAATCGAATTTGTCCAGGGTCTGGTTGGCCATCATATCCCTGGTCATCTTATGTACGTCTTTCCAGAAATCATAAGCCGCGCCGCCCTTGGCATCAGCTATTTCATCCGAGCTGTAATCGACGATGTACCCGTAGCTGCCATCTATTGCCTCGATGACATCCAGGATGGAAATTTCAGAAGCCGGCTTTGCCAGTTTATAACCGCCATGCAAACCAAGGCTTGAAATGAGCAGTCCTTTCTGCACTAACCGCTTCAGGATTTTAGCCAGGTATTCGCGCGACAATTTCTCCCTATCCGAGATCTTGTTTATGCTACACTGGTGCTTTCCATCTGCGGCAGCTATGCTTACCATCGCTTTAACAGCGATATCCTCACTAACTGACAGCATCATGTTTCCCTTCTCTTTTTGGTTAAATATCCTGAAATTATTAATTGCATAATAATAACGTTACTTTGATAAAATATAATTATATAAATGTCAACACTTATTATTATGTTTAGTCGATTTTTTATAATCGTGGAGTACTCCGGTTCATGATGACTACGATTGGCTTAACTTGAGCTGGAAATCGATATCACGATGAATCTGATTGATAAATCAGTATATTTAAGTAATTATTTCTTCTTTGGCCAGGGGTAGGTTAATGAACTGTGGCTCTCAACAAAAAGCGAGGCGAGAAGGCATGTAGCCCGTTTGTAAGGTATAGTCCTCGTGGAAGGCTGACTTCCCGAGGGTGTCCCGTAAACAGACAGATAAGGGAGCCCCCGGGACTGTGTTGCCTCCGGCTCCGCGTAACTTCAGTTTATCAGTTCTTTACTTCAGGAAAATCCTCAGAAGCCATAGCTCTGAGTTAAGCGCTCTGGTATGGCTCGAGTATCTTCTCGTACCAGGATAAATTATCACCATCAGGGTTTGCAATACGGCTGTAACCGTTTTTTTCGTAGAAAAGACAGGCGCTTTCTAATTTAGGCGAGGTTCGTAATACTATCCTGATATAGTTAGTCTCTCGAGCAAATTGTTCGAGTCGGATCAGGATTCGCTTTCCGAGACCACTTCGCTGATAATCCGGGTGAATTCTCATCCGCTTTAGCTTGCAGGTATTAATATCATAACGGTAAAGACCGCCCATACCAATCAGTTTACTGTTTGATACTACAAGCAGGAATTCGCCGTTATTATCGTAATAGTTAGTATAAATATCATCTAAATCTTTAAAACGATCCGCACTATAGCCATGTATACCAAGAGGAGCAAACACCAGGTCGTTTAATCGTTTGACTTCATCATAATCATCAACCGCGAATCTTCTAATGGTGATTTCCGGTTGTTTCATGCTCGAGTATTTTATATCAACCTATTCTTATATATTCTTCTGATACTGTTCAACCATTTTTGCCCATAACGCATTTCGCCGTAAAAGAGAAGCGTAGCTATACCGGGTGAGGCTATGTTATCGTAGTTATCATCAATAAAAACAGCCAGGCTATCGGGGTTATCCTCGATATAATCCCAGTTCTCCACCTCTAAATCCCGGGGAGTTAGCTTGCTGATATGTTCATAACTCCGTTCGGTTCTGGCATAGAAACACATCTCCGGGTGCGGTAATGTCTCCACATAAACTATTCCGAGGCAAAGAATATCGTCTACAGGGATATCAACTCCAACCTCCTCATTAATCTCTCTGCTTATTGCGTGAAATGGGGATGGATTATGATTGTTGTCATCCATGGTTCTTTCCACGAAACCGCCAACCACATGAAGTTTGTCGATCGAACCATCCACACCAACCCGTTTACCGATCAGAATTTTATCATCGGAGGTAATAACGGCGCTACAAATAGCCAGAGGGTCGGCGAAAACCGGCTGGTCGTTGCTATCGGATATGTTCCGGGTGCGCGTTACTACATAATCCCGGTAGGAACAATTGCCGAGCTCGAGTTTGACGTTTTTACCATCGAGATATAAATGATTGAGACGATATAATGCTCCATCGTAAAACCTGATATTGTTCTCGGTAGCGAATTTCTGACGCTCCCGCCAGATAGTGCCGGCTTTATTGTTTTTTTCAAGAGGTAGTTTGAAGGTACACTCGGGTACATAATCGATAATCAAATTATTATAAGCAAATTTCTTTTTTACGATAATCGAGTATTTCATGAATAATCCTAAATTCTAAGTCCTGCCATTAATATTAAAAACGACCGTCCGAGTCAATAGATTTATTGAATTAGATTCGTTTGAATACATACTTCATAGACTGGATATTATCAATCATTATAATAAGTAGTTTTAAACCAAGTATTTATAGTTTGAAGCCTGCCATTGTATTCTTTATTAGAAGATATAAGATGTCCATGATATACGCGGTGAGTGGCGTTACAATTGAGGCTGTCTTCATATACTTATGGCTGAGGTTCATCTGAGGCTATCCTATAAATAACCAGATTATTTCCTCAAGGGATATCTTCGGGACAGCATCGACTCCAACACCTCGTAATGGAGATTGTTGGAAAAGTATGTCTCATGGGTCGTTGGAATCCCTTTCCCGGCAATATCCTGCATGAAATCAAGTGTCAGTTGAGGATGAACAAAGGATTCCGTCCGCCTGACACCACAGCTAAATCCCATCTCGTGTTATTGATTGGAAGTATGAAACTCTATCAGACGAGGTTTGAATTATCATAGCCAAGATAATAATCAATATCAACTCTGTAAACTTCTCGTGATTATCAGCTAAACAGGCATCAACATCACCATGCCAAATGCTATAAATAATTGCTATAAGTTACGTTAGCCGGGAACTAAAAGCTCTTGATATTCGTATATGTAAATGAAATTGAAAATTATAATCACTTCACTGTAAGCATCAAGGAGAAAGCTATGAAGAAATTGACAGTACTGGCTATCGCGGTAATCTTTATTTTCGGTTCGGTGGGCGCTTACGCCTGCGGTGATGAAAACAGTACGGCCAAAAAGGTGGATGCATCCAAGGCCGATGGTAAAGTTGTAATGGCCTCCGCTAAAAACTATGACGCCAATGTGGAAAAAACAGGCGATAAAGCGGAATGTTCGACGACCAAGCAGGCTAAGGCTCAAACCGCCAATAGCTCCTCATGTTGCCCGGCCGGTAAAGCTAAGGCTACGACAGCCGACATGAAGGCTAAATCCAGCGATATGAAAGCTAAAACCGCCGGTTATGAGTGTCCGGCTTCGGTAAAAATGCGATACCCCGTGTGACTCGAATGCCAAGGCAGCTAAAGCTAAAACTGCCGAGATGAGCAAGAAAACGGAAAAAATGACTATGGCCGAGAACGAGGCTAAGAAAGACAAATAAGCCGGGAACAGATTTAAATTTCGGGTGTATAAAATACCACAACCACAACATCTTTTAAGTTCTAACCCCCGTCGCAAGGCGGGGTTTTTGTTTGTACTAAAAACACCGATTTAGCCGGTGTGTCCGTTTGAGGCGAAGCATTTGCATAATATTTAATTATCCACAGCGACGACTAAGTCTCTCAATAGCGTTACTATCCTATATCTGTCATTACCTCGGAGTTTTGTAACCGGTACGGCCCTTCCTCAACCCCTGGATCCTGAATCAAGTTCAGGATGACATTTCCGGCTTAAGCCGGTAGGATAAAAACCACCGGCGCTGTGGCCAGCGGACATCCTCACCCGCCAGCTTTTGTTAGCAAGCAGACCAGTTGGTGCGCCGCCCGGGCAAGCGAGGATGTTCCCCAACCACGCGTCTTTTGGGACAACCTCAGGACGTCTGCCAGCCACGGAATATACAGTTAAACTTTACATCACCAGGATGTGTCAGGGTGAAAGCGGAACTGCATCCTGACACGTTTACCATATGAGTTTATCAAAAAATAATTTTCATCAACGATTTCTGGTGGAATCAAGCAATTGACTGGTAAAACATCGGATACTAGTGAGCAATTATCATAAATTATCTGTTGACTCTCATCGTTCGAATAGCCTAAAATACGGATATCAGGGAAATTAATACTGGCATTTAATATTAGAAAGGCGAAGGAGTATTTTGTTGATTAATCTGAATCTCAGGCTCGTATCTTTTATCCTCGTAATCGTTATCGTAATGCTATTATCACCCGGATGTGATAAACCTAAAGAAAACCTGTATGGCGTCGAGCGTTTGTCTTTCGATGTCGTTGACTCATTGATCGGGACGGCGTTCATGGTGGAGAAAGCCAATAAGGCGGTCTGTCCGCCCATTGACTGCATTCCCATAGCCGATTCGCTTCTGGACTTGCTCAAACAGAGGCAGAAATTGGCCGCAGCGGATTTCGGCGAGATAGAGATGGCCCAGATGTTCGTCGATTCGACAAATAATTTCGGGCTCATCGTCTCAGAGGTTTCTGGCCTTTTGCTGATGGAGGATACCTCGGTTTTCATCGATAAATATACAGAGGCGCTTTATAAACATTATGGCAAGGACAATGTCAAAACCGGAAATTATGTGGTTAATGATATTCTGGTGAATAATTACCTGGTGACCGGCGATCAATATATACGATTCCAGTTGCTGTGCATGTCTGAAAAGTCACCCGCGCTGGAACTGCAGTATTTCGCCTCTAAAGAAAACTACCCGGCTCTGATAAAGAAAATAGAATCATCCATAGGAACCGTTTCAACTAATTAACAAGGAGGCTTAGAAATGAAAAACCTGCTTAAGGTTGGTGTCGTGATGTTAGTGTTAATTTCGCTGATGGGCTGTCAGGCTCATATCCATCAGGTGGGCAATGGCGCCCAAACCGGCATGATGGAACAGCAACGCCAGTGGTACGTGCTTTTTGGCCTTGTTCCGATCAACAATGTCGACACTAATATCATGGCTGCTGATGCTCAGGATTACACTATCAAGACAGAGCAGACTTTTCTTGATGTCGTGATCAACATTTTCACCAGTATGGTTACCGTCTATTCGCGTACCGTAACTGTCGAAAAATAAACTGGTTTGAAATTCGGAATTAGTTTAGAGGGCGGCGAAAGTCGCCTTTATTCGTTAGAACTGCCGAGATAAATCGCTATAAGCGCAATGACCACACCGGCTATCTCGTAGATTGTCGTAGGCCGGCTAAATAAGGTGATATCCCAGATGAAAGCCAGTATAGGTTGAAGCAATAGTATCAATCCCACCAGTGAAGCACGCAGCCTGGGAAGGCTTTTCGATATAATCAGCCAGGCGATAGCCTGACAGATAACGCCGTAGCCGATCATCGCGCCCCAGCTTGTCAAATCCGGGATGACGAAACTTTCCCCCTGTATCAAGCTGAAAATAGCCATGAAAAAACGGCTGAAAGGGAGATATAGATTAAATTAACCAGCGCCGATAATGGATTGGGCCGAGACTGGCTATGGCGCAGGGTCAGGGTGAATATGGAATAGGTGATGGCGGTACCAATTCCTAACGCGAAACCCAGCTTATAATCGAATCCCAGGTTGCTCCAATCCCAGCCAAAAATCAAAATCAAGCCCATCATGCCCATAGGCACGGCCAGGCGAAAACGCCAGGTCAGTTTCTCTTTTAATATCAATACACCATAACCGGTAAGGATGAATACCTGGAAATTACCTAATATAGTCGACAGGCCGGGACCGATATAGAGAATGCTTCTATGCCAACAGGTCAGGTCGATAGCGAACACCAGGCCGATTACCGCCGCAATAAGAAATTGGGGTAAGCCACGCCAGAATTTTTCTTTCAAGGCAAGGGCATAGATTAGCAGGAAAATCGCTCCGAAGAGGTTTCTGTATACGCCGGCCATAGTCGGGCCGACATTGGCTATTTTTACGAACACGGGGGAGAAGCTGATCAGGGACGCTCCGATTATCAGCGCCAGGTATTCTCTGTTGTTGTTTGTAGCGGTCTTTTCCATTTCATCCCAATTACACCGGTTGAGCCTTTAAAACGAACAAGCATAGCCAAGTGTTTCATAAAATCAAAACACTTTTTATGGCAATAAAAAAGCCCCGCATCGGCAGGGCTCGTATTCTATTATTAGCGCTATTGATCAGGAGTACTCGCCGAATTCCTCGAACTCTTCCTCCCACTCCTCAATATACTTTTCCAGGTCGCCTTCGATATCATCATGAGCGGCCGCCAGACAGTCACTCGAACAATACTCCTCGCCATCATAGACATAAGCATGGTTCTTGATCAAATCGTCACATTGTGCGCAAAACATCTTTACCTCCGGTAAATATACATTTTGAAGGATATCTTTAGTCATCAATTTTCTAAATCTGTTGGTATGTCGGCCGTCTCATTTGAAAAATTAACCGAATTCGTGAAGAAAAATGAACTTTTCTTTACCTGGGGACGGAAGTGCTTTCAGGAGATAGGCTTAGCAGAAATAAATATTATGCCAGGGCTTTCTCGAGTATTATCAAAATAATAATGCTATTGACTAACAGGTGATAGCTTATTACAATCGCTTAATGATGAAAGGGTATGAATCGTGATTCAAAGCGAAATGATCAAAAAGATCATAAGTCTTCTTCAGGAGAGGGTAACGCTGGATGCGAACAGCGAAAAGCCGATAATACTGTTTGATGAGCCATCCGCCGAGGATTTGATGGGGGAGGGATTCGACCGGGAGATGATAGATCACACCGTGAAGGCCGGTTGGTGGTCGGAGATGGTCACCGATATTCTGGAGACTCCTGATTTCGCCGAGCCGGGAGAGAGTCCCGAACAGGTTTTGAAATACGCCCGGGATGCTGTTTACGAATACGTGGGAAAGAGAATACTATAAATTATGTCTGAGTTCTTGCCAATAGTATTTGGCGTCGTATTCATGGCTATTGTTTCGGTTGTCACTGTGGTGTTTCTGCGGTTATTAGTGCCCTCCTGGTGGCAGTATAGATGGATCAGGATGGGCGCGTATAATATGCCGATATTCGGGACTTTTTGCATACTTATCTGGGTAATGGGTACGCTCTGGAATGTACAGGTCTTCCACGGTATCGGTGCCAGCGGAGTGGCGTTGGCGGTGGTAGTTCAACTGGCAATGTTGTTATCGTTACCGATCTCAGGCGGGTATCATTGGGTACTTCGTCACCTGAAAAAGAATATAATCAGTAGCGAGAAAATCGATCCCAAACGTCGCAAGATATTAAAAGCAGCGGCGTTCGCTTTTCCGGTAGCGGCGATGACTACCGGTACTTTCGGCGTAGCTAATTCTAGAAGCCCTGTCAATATACCGCTAAAGAGGATGAGATATCCTGGCCTGCCCCAGGGCCTGGACGGCCTAAAAATATTGCAAATATCTGATGCTCACCTGGGGTACTACGTCATACTGGAGGATCTCGAGGAGGCTTTGAAAAAGGCCGCGAAACATAAGCCCGATCTGATTGCTATAACCGGTGATCTTGCCGATAACCTGACGGCTCTTCCATACGCTCTTGGCATGATAAGTGACCTTAAGCCGAGATTTGGCGCCTATGCCTGCCTGGGCAATCATGAATATTACAGGGGAATCAATGAGGTGATAAAAGCGTTCAGCGAAAGCTCGATTCCGCTGCTTGTCGGTACCGGGGTACCTGTGAATATTGATGATGATACGAAACTCTTCATTGCCGGTTCGGATGATCCTCGTTTTTTGAGCCGGGGAAGCTCCAGGTTCTTTCAATCGACGGTTGATGAAAGCTTGAACCTGGCCCCGGAGGGCGCGTTTCGTATACTTATGAGCCATCGCCCGCAGGGATTCGAGCCAGCCGCCCGGCGCGGGGTAGAATTGACCCTGGCTGGGCATACTCACGGCGGCCAGATAGGTTTCAGCAATAACTCGATTTTCGAGTATATGATGCCGGGGAAATATTTATGGGGTAAGTATGAGAAACCCGGAGGCAGTCAGCTTTACACCAGTTGTGGAATGGGGCACTGGTTCCCGTTCAGGCTTGGATGTCCGCAGGAATTACCGATTATCGTGCTGGAACGCGGCTAAGTATAGTAAAATATTCGAATGCTTATAAGATACCCTAACTTCAATTCTAACCCTGCCGGTATTACTAGTCTAGCGATTATCATTATTTAAATGGTCTTGAGGCGGCGCGGTCGGCTTGTCTATCATGTATGGAGTCATTGAATATCTATTCGTATTAAAATAGTATTTCTCGTGCCTGTATGAGGTATTGCCTATCAGTGATCCTACTCCAGTGGAAACCGCTACGATTAGAGGAGCGGTGATTATGGCTAAATAGGCGTAGCCGGAATTATTCGACTTGGCGTCATCGACCAGCGGATCACCGACAGTTTTTTCATTGTTATCATTATTAGCTTTTCTGAGTAGATAAAAGCTACTGGCTGCAGCCAATCCCAGGCCGCTGTAAAACCCGTATTTCGCTCCTTTTTTGCTGTTTTTATCACGAGTCTGAATAATGATATAATCCCTGAGACTTTCGTATGGTAGCATTTCGATTTTTTTGCCGGTATTTAAAATAAAACCATTAGTCGACCATCCTTGCAAATAACCGTTAATTTTATCGCCGTTCAGGGTGGTTAAGGTAACTTGCCTATCATTCCAGTTGATATTCATTGCCCGGCGCGGACTGAGATTGTTGTCGTTAACATAATTGTGTTTGACGGCCGTTGAGGAACATCCGGGAAGGATTATTGATAACATTAGTATTATAGTAATAGCGTTTTTTATAACAAACATCTAACTACTCTCTTTATCTTTTGTTTCGAAAGGTTTATTGATAAATTCCTCTTTGTTGTATTCGTATTCGCGGTATTTCTTACTAAACGTTCCAATACCTGCTCCAAGTGCCGAACCACAGGCGGCAATTATAAAAACAGGTTTAATATACCATAACGGATTATCATCCTTGCCATCTCTATTCATATCGCAAGTTGATCCTATTACAGCAATAAACAAACCGGCTAACATCCCGATACCGCCGCCGGTCAAAGCGCCTTTTCCAGAAAGGGTTTGTTCGGTTTCTATATTTATCGTATTGCCGAGAAGATCATATTTAATCGTAATGACTCTATCGTTGATTTGGCCAATGAAACCCTGCTTATTCCAACCGATTATATGACCCTCGAAAACTATATCATTGCCTCGCATGAGACGGGTTGTTTTCAGCCCGGTTAGCATCATGCTAGCCTTATCTGGAGTCATCGATAGTTTATCCTCTGAGTTGTTTTGCCTTGCCGGAGCGGAACAGGCTAGAATGGATAAAATCAAAATCAGTGAAACTAGTTTAAGGCCGTTTGAATAGTTAAATCTAATCATTAAAATTAAAATCCTCTTGTTAATAATACGGTATAGTTCGGTTCGGCTATTTGGCGCAATTCCCGGGTAATCGGATATCTCATTCTGAAAGAGAATCGAGTAGTTTCGATAATCGCAATAGCCGTATTTAAATCGTAGTTCATATGATTTCGCTCCTCACCTACTACATTATCTTTATCGACAAAAAATATTCCGGAAATTCCTCCATTAAAAGCCAGATGAGATTTACTATAGGTCATCAAAAAACGATAACCGAATGACAGGTTGCGTTTCTTTTCAATAATATTCGGATTCGATTTTTCGAGCCATAGAGCCGGGACTATTGTAGTGAACAGGCAGAAATCTTTCACGGGCGGGGTTAACATATCGGCGGATATTTTGAAAGTGTAAAATCCAGTGTTATAGTTGTAAGCGTTGAAAGCATCAGAGTATTTAGAGCTTCTGGCGATGTCATTTTGTTTTTGCGCCTGTGATGGAGTCCGGAATTTGAAGCCGTGAAACTCCTTGAACCCATCACTATAATAAGTATTCAATAAGGTATCATCCGAGGGGCTGTTCTGCCGGTATTTTAATTCCCAGCCAGGGAGGATGTCATCAATAAGGCATAAGCTTGAAGCGGAATTTAAAGGCCATTCAACAGGCAGGGGATTTTCCGGCTCCAACTCAATCGAGCTTACCATGACGGTGGATTCGATTTCGATATGCTCGATGTTTTCGCTTTTTCCGGTTTGCAGGCTATCCTCGGCGGAAATAGCGCTTTTACTACTGAATGTTATCAAATTGGCTCCGGCGCCTGCAAATTCCGGGCAAAGTAATATGATCGCAATAGCATAGCCGAAATAAAAAAGTAGTGTTACGATCCGCATTATCAGTCCTTCAATAGCTGAATGACAGCGATGTTCCTATAACGTAGCCTAATACATCGTCAAGCTCGTTGCTCAACGGTTTGCTGAAATCGAATCGTATCTGCATACCCCGGACTATTGTCAGCCCGGATACGATTTTCAATTGGAGGTGATTTCGTTTCTCACCGAGAATATTATCTCGATGGGCGAAACAAATGCCATTCAAACCCAGGCCTAACTCGAGTTTTTTAAAATTGTACCTTACTAAGATATCATAATCAATCGAGTATTCATAGTCGAGGTTATCATCGGATTTGATACCTTTCTCGAACCAGACCGTGGGATTGGCTTTGCCGGTAAGGCTCAGGTAATCGAATAATCCGGTGGCGTACTCTACGCCTAAATCAAGGGTATAATATCTATTCGTGTAAGCATCTATATTGGTGATATCGGTGTAGGCGGATACGGCAGCGATATTGGCCGTATTCCTGGAACGTGTGGGCAGGCGCATTCTCATGAAATATACTAATCCCGAGTTCTGCGGTTCGCTGGCTATGCCAGCCGAGGGATTACCCATAATGACCTCATCGAAATGAGATGATTGTTCGTCCCAGCCCGATCTGAAATGCTGGATGTAACCATAGGTGAAGGGAATATCCCAGATAATTCGATAGCCCGTACCATTGCTTTTAAAACCGGAAACCATTACGGTATGAGATTTTCGCGTTACGTGTTGGAGATCATTAAAATAAGCCCATTGCGCTTTAAATGTCATATTAACTTCTGGAATTTCATTGTTGGAAAGCCGGGGAAAGGAACTGCTGAATAAGATGATAACGAATGCCAGGGCCATCAATGCCCTGAATCTGATATAATTGTTCATTAATTTCTCCCTTTAAAGGGTCTAACTATACATAAAATTAACAAAAAACTATATCATTTGCTCGATAATTACCTCGCCACAATTAATTAATCATCTCATCCATATTCTTGTACCGGTTTTATCGATCTAAGTTCCTGAAACATTATATAATATTTATCAAGATTTTGTAAACAATATTCGTTATAATACCGTACTTTTATAAGATGTTCTAACAATCGCGTTTTAATAATTCAGGAGGAATTGATGAATAGACCGGTAAGACTTTTTAGTCTACTTATTTTGGGGGCGCTGGTTATGTCGATGACCGATTACAGCTTTGCTCAACAACCCGAACCACCGATAGCTAAAATCGTACCGAAGGCCGATACGATGTTCGGAGATATTCGTGTTGATAACTATTTCTGGATGCGAGATCGTGATAATCCTGAGGTTATTGATTATCTCGAGGCGGAGAATGCCTATACTGATGCTGTCATGAAACACACCGAGGAGTTTCAGGAGAAGCTATTCGAGGAGATCAAATCGCGTATCAAAGAGACCGACGTTGACGTCCCGGTTAAAATAGATGACTACTATTACTACTCGCGCTCGGAGGAGGGCAAGCAGTATAAGATTTATTGCCGCAAGAAAGGCAGTCTTGATTCTCCCGAACAGGTACTGGTTGATCCGAACGAGCTGGCCGGTGATCATAAGTTTTTTGATATCGGCGCGTACTCGGTTAGTGATGATCATAATTTTATCGCTTACACGGTCGATACGACGGGCTATGAGAATTACACCGCTTATTTCAAGAATTTACGCACTGGCAAATATTTGCCCGATACCATCACCGTATGCGATAACGAAGTCATCTGGGCGAACGATAACAAGACCGTATTTTATATCACTTTCAGCGAGGTTAATCTGCCCAACAAGATATGGAGCCACAAGCTGGGCGAGGACACCGCCGATGATGTGATGAAATATCACGAAAAAGATGATCGTTTCTATCTGTACGCTTATAAAACTAAAAGTAAGAGCCATATCATATTGGGATTGTCTTCGAAAATAACATCCGAAGTTTACTACCTTGATGCTAACAAACCGAACGGTGATTTTAAAGTAATCTCCCCCCGCACGAAAGATTTGCGATACCAGGTTACCGAGCGTGGTGGACGATTCTACATCCTGACCAATGCCGATGGCGCGAAGAATTACAAGGTGGTATCGGTGTCTGTCAAAGATCCTGCTCGCAAGAACTGGACTGATTTTATTGCTTACCGGGATGAGGTAAAAATCGAGGATTTCGAGGAGTTCAAGAATTATTTCGTGGCTTTCGAGAGAATCAAGGGTGTGGTTAAAGTCAGGGTATTGAGCTATAACAAGGAAACCGATTACCATATTGATTTTCCGGAATCAATCTACAGGGTGCGGGCACAGGACAATGAGGATATCAACGCCGACCTGCTCAGGTTTTACTATATGTCATATACCACGCCGCGTTCGATTTACGATTATAATCTGAAAACTAAAGATCGTGAATTATTGAAACAGTACGAGGTGCTCGGCGATTTTAATTCTGATGATTATCAGGCTGAGCTGATTTACGCTAAGGCCAAAGATGGCGTAGAGGTGCCGGTATCTTTCGTTTACAAGAAGGGTTTGAAAAAGGACGGCTCTAATCCAATGGTGTTAAGCGGTTACGGCTCCTACGGTATAAGCTCCGATCCCTATTTCTCCTCGATAAGGTTAAGCCTTCTAAATAGAGGATTTATTGTAGGCATAGCTCACATACGAGGCGGCGGCGAGATGGGTGAGCAGTGGTACGAGGATGGGAAATTCCTCAAGAAGATGAATACATTTACCGATTTCATCGCCTGCGCTGAGAAGCTTATTCAGGAGGGTTACACCTCTAAAGATAAGCTTATCGCCTGGGATGGCAGCGCCGGCGGTTTGACCGTGGGAGCAGTGGCTAATATGCGACCCGATTTATTTTACGCGATAGTTGCCTCGGTGCCGTTCGTTGATGTGCTGAACACGATGCTGGATGAGACCATTCCGCTGACAGTACTGGAGTACGATGAGTGGGGTAACCCTAATAACGAGAAGTATTACTGGTACCTGAAATCTTATTCTCCCTACGATAATGTAGCTCCTCATGAGTACCCATATATGTTGATCGAGTGCGGTTTGAACGATACCAGGGTACAGTACTGGGAGGCGGCCAAGTGGGCGGCAAAGCTTCGAGCAACCAAAACCGATAACAAACGGCTCCTGCTGAAAACTAACATGGGAGCAGGCCATCAGGGCGCCTCGGGACGGTATGATTATTATAAAGAGATAGCTTTTAGTTATACCTGGATTCTCGATCTATTCGGTTTGGCTAAATAGGGGTAAGCAAGAAATTAAAAATCAGATATGAAAAGGATGCCTGTTGCAGGGCATCCTTTTTTGCATCTAAGCTGTAGGTCAATCCCACTCGGGGCTTGACTAACCCGCGTAAGAAATCACAAACATCCTCGAAATATATCTGCACAAACCAAGCATGTCGCCCCTCACTCGGTTTCGACATACCTTAACCGAGTAGGTTGAAACCCCTGCGGTTTCGACGTACTTTGGAATTCAGTCGTAGGTCAATCCCACTCGGGGCTTGACTGACCAGCTGGAAGACTTATAATTAATTGAAAAAAATGCCTGTAAAAGGTCATCCTCTTTATATTCTACCATACAAATCCATTGACAAAATCCGCGTAATCCCTCACAATCAGGGTATGAAAACCGAGGAGATAATTGAGGCGATCACCGATTCGCTACCGCCAGGCGAGGATATTTTCCAGCTTATAGAGGAGGTTGAGATCGAGAAGAAGAATTACTCGGTAGCGATCACTCCCAATCGTATCGTCCTCTGCAAGCACAGTTTCGGTAACCGTATCACCAACGAGGACTACCCGTCCACGCGATTCGATAAAATCAAGCTCGATGAGGGCTGGCGCCGCACTACGGTTAATGTAAAGCTAAAAGATGGCAACGAACTGAAACTCGAGCAGATCAAAAAAGAGGATGCCCGCAAGATGGCCGGTTATATTCGAACGATGATCTCCCGGGTGGAGGCCGGTCCGAAGATCACTAAAATCTGCCCTGACTGTGGCGCGCATCTTAGTACACTGGTTAAAGTTTGTCCTCACTGCGAGTACGATTTCAAGAAATCAATGCGTAAGAATTAGTTTTAGTTCCGTATCACTATTGTCCGGTATTTCCTTCTCGTTGCGAAACGCTGGGGTTCCCAACGTATAAAATAACCTTGCAGAGCTACCGTCCCCGGGCATCTTTTTTAAGCAGCGCTATATACTCGTTTACCATATCAGCCTGTGCCTCCAGAAGTCTCGAGAGCACCTTAAGGCCGATATCCAGCGAACTTCTGACTATATCGGCGGTCGAACGTTCGTGGTTTTCGGCCAGTGACCGGATTTTCTCTCGAGTCTCAGGCGTGGTTCTTATTTGTATGTGATGAATATCCGTTGCCATTATTTTACCTCACTATCTTTCGTATGATATTTCATGTGGCTGATAATCACCGAGGGTGGATTGAAACTAACCCCGAATTTGCTTTTCAAACGTCGATTAACGACGCCCCAGCTCTCATTACGCTTTTTCGATTTTATAAGCGTCTCTATTGCAACTCTCTCCGGGTGATTGCATATCGGGCAGATACGAATATCGCCGAAACGGTCGGGCCATCTGGTTTTAACCTCATCCGCCAGGGCGTGCTTGAGTTTCAGTAGTCCCTCCCGTAGAATTCGCCTGGTATCCTCCTCGGGCAGGCCGATTTCCTCGGCGATATCATCGATCACCCGGGTCTCGAAATAATAGGCTGTAATCACTTTGGAGTGATTTTCAGGAAGAGCCTCGACAGCCCGCCTGATTCTGCCGAGGAATGCCAGATAATCCTCACTATCGGCAGCCTTTTCCGGCGAACTCCCGGCTATCTTTGCTAACAGTTGATGGTCAATGTAGATCTGTGTCATCGATCCCCCAATCAGCTTAAGTGTTTCGTTTACACTTACAAATTCGCTGATTGAGCGGGGAAGAGGTATCACCTGATGATCATACGGAAATCACTTGTGAAAATTATAGTATTTTTACACAACTGGCTGACCTTATGTTGAAGAGCGCCTCAGGATGTCGTTCCTTCCATCCTGAGGCATAATGGTGATGTATATATAGCCTTAGTATACATGGGCACATGTGTCAGGATGAAAGCGAAGCGACATCCTGACACAAAAAACCTAATGATCATGTGGAAATCACTTATAGAGATAATCCAATTTTTATTGTGACAATTTAATCCTAAATTAGAATTGCAGCCCGGGTTTATATCCATCAATTCCACTATTTTGTAATCAGTACAAAAAAGATGTAAAATCTTCTAACCTTTATAAGTATTTTATCGTTTATTAGTGACTATGTTTAAGACTAACCTCAGGGAATACCTCGACGCCATAAATCTTTTCTCCCGTAATGCTAAATTCTATCTCGGTGGCTCGTTTTTCATGGGATATGCCACCTCAATACTCTGGCTGTTATACAATCTATACTTGAAAGAGCTGGGCTATTCCGAGAGCGTGATGGGGGATATCCTGTTTTTTCAGGGGTTGGGTACGCTTATCGTGGCTTTGCCGGCGGCAATCGCGATCGATTACATACGCCTGAAAAAGATAATGATCGCCGCCAGCCTGATGAACTCGGTCGCATTCGTGTTGATGACATTTATTACGGATATAAACATATTAAAAGTTGTTGCTATGATGGTTGGGGCCGGATACACCGTGCAGTTCGTGGTAGCCTCGCCGTTTTTCATGCGTAACTCCTCGCCCAAAGAACGGACACATCTATTTAGCATAAATTACGCGATGAGTATGGCTGCGGGATTTATAGGCGCGCTTATAGGCGGTTATATACCCAAAATACTCTCTCACTGGGGAATTGGAATAGTGATGGGTTACCGGGTCAGCCTTTTGATGGCGGCGATATTCGCCTTGACCTCGGTGATGTTTTACTGGCGTATCGAGGCTAAAATGCCGATCAAGTCGGGAAAGATTGACTGGTTAAAGTATCTCAAAGCCCGCGATTGGGCCACTACCGGAAAGCTATGCATGCCTTATATTCTGATAGGTCTGGGAGCGGGGCTGGTTATCCCATTTCTGAATATCTATTTCTCCAACAGGTTCGACCTCGACTCCTCAGCGATTGGCAAAGCATTCTCGGTCGGGCAGGTTTTCATCGTGTTTGGCTTTTTGCTGGGGCCAGTACTGGCCAAGAAATTCGGGCTGATAAAATCGGTGGTATTCTCGCAGCTTCTCTCGATACCATTTTTCCTGATATTGGCGTTCACTCCATACCTGGCGCCGGCCCTGGTTGCTTTCTGGTTCAGGGGATCGCTTATGAACATGGCCTGGCCGCTATATAATAATTTCGCCATGGAGAAAGTAGAACCGGAACATCACGCCGGAACAAACAGCCTTCTGAGCTTGTCCTGGAATGGTTCGTGGATGGTATCAGCGCTGATAGGCGGCAGGATAATCGAGCATTACGGTTTTGTTCCGGTTATGCTGACAACGATTGTTCTGTACGCGGGGGTCAGTATAGTAGCTTTGACCTTCTTCCGCAAGGACACCGGTATAGGCAAAGCTACGATTATCCAACCTCAGCCATCCTATCAGAAATAATATGGAATGTTGAAAAATTCTCCAGCGAAGCTTGACCTTACATCGATTACTGTTGGATATTAGTAAGCATCAATATCGAAGATTAAAATATCCCCTCGCTTCACACTCTCGATACGTTTTGTGCCTGCAGTCCTTTGGGCCCCTGGATTAACTCGAACTGGACATCATCGCCCGGATTCAATGTTTTAAATCCCTCGCCAACGATTGAACTGTAGTGAACGAATACGTCTTGATTGTCTTGGTCATCGGAAACTAAAAAGCCGAAGCCTTTTTTATCATTGAACCATTTTACCTTACCGACCGGCATATAACACAACCTCCCGGACATTTAAAACTAAACAAACTAAAGGTAATTTCTGCATATTGGGTATGCGGGACTCGCGGCGACTTCCATTGATCCCACTTTAATAATGCATCATAATTAATTATTGTCAAGCATTTTTTGGGCAGCTCCCCACTCGAGCATCCCGTTAATGCAGCTAAGATGCGGCTATACGGGAGATTAAATCAATATCGATTTAATAAAATTTGTTTAATCATCTTGACGATAACATATTTGTATATGTATAATTAATCATTCCTGCTTGATGGGAACTGATTAAACCGCAGTATTTGAATTCTCGGGGTATCCCGCGACATAATTCAAAATTAAAAGCAGCAGTATTAACAAAAGATGACCGGGAGGATTAAGGATGTATCTATTCAAGACAGCATTATATATAATGATATGTATTTTATGCCTGAGTATTATAGCATGTGAGCCGGATGATCCGGAAGATGAATGCCAGAAAACCGAGGCTCCCCATATTAGTGTTACAGTGCATCTAAACATATCAACTTACTATCAGGTATATGACCAACCAAGACATCCCTTAAACAATGCGTATCTAAAAGTCGAGATTTGGAAGATGGAGTGTGAAGATAATGTAGAGGGGTATTTCGAATATCCCAACAGCCATACCGGTTTAGAAGGTAATTCAGTTAGCTATTATGTCAATTATGGTATGAGTAATACCGAGGATGTGATCGTGATCAATATAGAGTCTGAGGTGCTGAATATGCCTGAGGATACGACGATCGTGCAATTGTTCGATAGGCAGAAAATGGAGACAATTACCTATACCCAGGCCGATGAGGCTGGCGAGTATTTAAATTATAATATCGATATCGTGTTTGATGCTTTATCGAGCGAAGATTAATTGCTATATTAATCTTTTCTCTAAAAACATTGTCTATAGAGACGATACAGGCAATATAGATACATTATCAACAATGGCAGGAGGAATGTTAAATGCGCGCGGTTAAATACATCATTTACGCATCATTGATAATATTAATTATACCAATAGTCAGCTGTAATCTGTTCGGCTCGGATGATGAGGACGCTTGCGATTCGTCTATCGCACCCCAGATCAGTGTTGATTTTCATTACATAGTCAGGACCTTTTATCAGGTCGAGGGCGAAGAACGTCAACCGCTGGAAAATACCGCTTTGAATATCTATGTCAACAAGGTTCTGTGTGATGGCGAGGAGAAAGGCTTTTTCAACTACGACCAGTGTGATACCGGCGAGGATAATCTTTACTATCTGACACCGATAGGGTATAACCTTCACAATACCGAGGATTACGTGAGGATAACCGCTGAGGTTTACTATGTCCCGGACCGAACGGATGTAAACGTCTACAGGTATGATACGGAGGTCGCGACAATCAGCTACGCGCAGGCCCAGCCTTACGACAACATGCAGATGACCAAGTATGTTGATATCGTAATGCCGGCGTATAGGTATGGGGAGTAGGCTGTCAAACAGATAAGCTCGTAGGGGGCGATCTAAGATCGCTCCGCAGTTTATCTCACAGCATAAAATATAGTGGTAATTAGCGGGCTGGTCTTAGATCAGCCCCTACTATTTTATACGAGATGTCGCATCAAAATCGGCGGTTCCACCATCTAAGAGCCGGGGCATTCCTGTCCCGCATTAGCTGCCATATTGAATAATTCCCTAGACTTCGTGTATTAATGAGTGTATAATGCTATTACTGATAGTATAGGGGTGTAGTATGAGCTTGATTTTGCTTAATATCAATTTAACCATCGGCGAAATTATTGCTATAGCTTCTGCAATACTTATTGCCTTTTGCGGTTTTTATTTCAAACGTTGGCGAATTATTAGAAATACTTATTCAGCGGTTTGGAAAAGTTCTAAAAGAGTTAAACCAGATGAGGTGCTGGGTAACAGAGCATTATTAGAGCATGGCTTTCATAAGTATTACCACAGAAGAAAAATTATTGATGAAGCTATTGAAAAAGCTATCAAGAATAAGAAAAACATCCTAGTTGTCGGAAATCCGCTTTCTGGAAAATCAAGATCGGTATACCAATACTTCCATGATAGCGAAGATACATATAGCGTTTTAATCCCCAAAGTCGCTGATGTATCAACAAAGGATTTTCGTAAGCCTTTAAATTGGCTATTCAGGCGGAAGAAAATCGTTTTATTCGATGATATAGATAAATACATGGCTAAAACAAACTTTGAATATTTGCTTTCCGAGTATGTGCGCAGCAATGATGATAATGGTATTGTCATAGCTACCTGCCGTGGGGGGAAGAATCTTAATTGTCTAGGTGAAAAAATATCATCATATTTTGATGAAGTCATTGAAATTCCAAGATTTGATAAAGATAGCGCTAAACAAGTTGCGAAAAGTACAGGACGAAAATTACCAAATTGGTATGATGGCAATATCGGAACTATCTTTTTAGATCTTAAGGAGATGGCTACTCGTTATGACAAAAAATTGACTCCTGAAGAGAGAAATATTCTCATTGCAATAAAGTGTTTATATTCAGGAGGTGTTTATCAATCAAAAGAGGTATTCTCGTTATCTCGTATTATAAAAGTCTCTGAAGAAATGTTAGGTATGAAAAAGCAGAAATACCAATATGTGGATATGTTCAATAAGCTTAAAGAAAACGGATTTATATTATATAAAGATGATTATATCTGGGCTGAGGAGACTTATCTTAAAGAGTTTATTATTCAAGATATAGATCAACTGGATAATCTAAATAAGCTGTATGGTATCTTTAATGATGATCCAGATGTTTTGTTTTATATTGGAGTGCAAGCTGATGAATTAGGTCAATATGATCTAAGGATCTGCGAATATATGAATTTAGCTATAAATGTATATACTAAAGTGCTAAAATATTGGACATTTAATTATAACAAGTTTAAATATGCTAGTGTTCAAAACAATCTTGGCGTAGTATACAGGAAATTATCTGATATTGAAAATAAAGAAAAAAATAATAAAAATGCTATAGAATGTCACAAAGAAGTAATAAAAATATTTACTATTAAGCACTATTCCTTGGATTATGCAATGGCACAAAATAATTTAGGTGTTGCGTATGGAGCATTAAGCGAAAGAGTTGATAAAGTCTATAATTGTAAACTAGCAATAAACTCCTTTAAAGAATCTTTAAAAATATACACATTGAGTAACTATCCACTTAATTATGCGATGGTTAAAAATAATATTGGTAATGCCTATCGAATATTGTGTGAAGAGAAAGATAAGATATTAAATAGTGAATTAGCAATAGAAGCTTACAAAGAAGCGCTTAGAATTTATAAATACGAGCAATTCCCAATGAATTATGCGATAACTAACAACAATCTTGGAAATGCTTATCGTAACCTAAGTGAAGAAAAAGATAAATCTTATAATTGTGATTTAGCTTTAATGGCTTTTAAAGAGTCATTAAGGACAAGAACAATAGAACGATTTCCGATATTGTTTGCATATACACAACATAATGTTGGACTTGTTTACTGGACCTTAGCTGAAAGCTTTAATAAGGAAGTAAATTGTGGGAAAGCAAGATATCACTTTAATTTAGCATTAGAAGTATATACTAAACAGAATATATTAGGACTAATAAAACAGGAAAAATTATCTCTTACAGAGCTTCAGCTTTTTTGTGAGGAGAAATAGGCCTTCTACATATCTTAAGGTTACTGCTCGATTTCAACAGATTGTCCCAAAGATAGGGATCCCTATCGGGACTTCGTCCCTCCGGTCCTCGCAATGACTGGCTTTGGGTGGGATTTTGGCGATGCTACCCACAAAAAAAGCGGGCCTTTCCAACCCGCTTAATACTTCCAATAAATTTCTACTAAAATAGTTACTACCTGGCTAAGGTTCCTAACTCAACGTAGGTCTCATGCATCCTGTTGAATGCCATCGCTAAGTTATCATTATTATCTTTTCGTACTGCCTTGCCTAACGCTTTAACATCATTAAGCAAGTTCTTCCGAAGTTGTTTGAATTTCTTCACATCAGTTACACATTTCTCGTCACAATTCATTTTGGCAATTGCCTGAGCTTTGTCATCGAGCAACTCATAACCACCGCGTACTCTGTCATAATTACCGGCGGCTAAAGCCTCATGCATGGGGTGCATGGCCTCATGAAAAGCGATCAGCTCTTTGCACTCATTAATGGTAGGGCAAGTGTGGGCGTCAGCGTGGGAGGTTGAAGCCTCAGGCGCGGACTCTTTAGAGGGCGCGGCTTTGGCTTTAGCTCTGCAGTTCGTAACTTTGCATTTGGTGGGATCACAGCCGGCTGTTACGGTAATCTGTTTAGGTTCCGGCCCGGGAGCCGGTTTTACGATTACCTCAGCTGTTTCGTGTTCCTGACAGTGTGTAGCCTGGCCGAGTGTTTGATCGCCTAAACTGGCTTTATAACCCAGTGCGGAGATCGCTTGCATCAGCTTTTTGGAATCGGCCTTTTGATCATTGAAGATGACTGTGGCAGCCCCTGGTTTTAAAGTAACCTGAGCGGATTTTACCCCATCGATTTTCTCGAGTGTGGATGTGACCTTGCCAACGCAAGCGTTGCAGGACATACCATCGATCGAGATCGTGACTTTACCCTCGGATGCTATAGAGACTACTGTAAGCATGAGGATGAATATTAAAGCCTTCTTCAATGTTTGCCTCCTGGAAATTACTTTTTGGTGAGGAGTGAGAAAAGTTCGTTTACTGTTTTGCCGAACAGTTTAGATAATCTTAGCGCCAACAGGGTAGATGGGACACAGGCTCCCTTTTCTATGGAGATAATAGTTTGACGGCTAACTCCAATAATTTCAGCGAGTTCGGCTTGCGACAGACCCTTTTTCAGGCGCATTTCACGGATTTTATTTTTAATCTTCATGACCGCCAAAATATACAAATTTAGCTAATAGTCAAGAAATATTTGCCGAAAACACTTGACAAGGGTTCAAATGTTCAGTATGATTAAGTGCAGGTATTAATAATTCAGGGCGGAACCCCTCCGGCGGTCGGGCATAGAAGCCCGGCCGTCACCCTGAACCAGAGCTTTAATCAAGGAGTTTAAAATGGCATCACCAATGCAGTACGAGTTGTTAGCCGGCCAGAAAACATGCCGTTGCGGCGGGCAGCTTGTTTTCGATGGCAGATTTTATATGTGCAGTGAATGCAATAATCTCTACTGCCCGGAATGCTATGGTTATATCGTAGCCTCCGGGGGATGCTTTAATTGCATGAACTGCGGGTATAGTTTGTGCGGGTAGGGGGCGATGCGGGTTGAGGATATAGTCAGTTTCGGTATGCCGCCCGGTGTGGTCGAGGTGTGGCGTGACGATGGTATCAGGACTCTTCTGCCGTTACAGGCTGCAGCTGTCAAAAGCTACGGTTTGCTGGATGGTAAGTCGTTGCTGATCAACGGCCCTACCTCCTCGGGCAAGACATTATGCGGCGAGCTTGCAGCCATGCGGGCGGTAGCTAAAAGGCAAAAAGCGATAATACTCGTGCCTTTGAAAGCTATAGCTGCCGAGAAATATCATGAATTGCGAAAGCGATATCGTAAGTTAAAGTCGAAAATACTAATTGTCAGTTCAGACTATCCTAATAATAAAGAACCTTTCTTGAAGGCGAAATATGATATAGCAATCGTTGTGTATGAAATGTTTAATGGTTTGAGTTCAACCGATTTGAAGCTATTGGAATCGGTGGGAACGGTCGTATTCGATGAGTTCCAGCTTATATGTGAAAACGGTCGCGGGCTGGTCTGCGAATCGGCGCTGGCTAAAGTTCGTCACTATAACGATTCTATCCAAATCGTGGGATTGCTTGGCGGGTACACGGAATGCTCTTTTCTGGAGAGATGGCTTGCTATCCCCGTTTTGAACTCCACTAATCGCCCGGTTGAACTTCACCGGGGAGTGTTGTTTAACGGTAAATTTTACTATAAGAGATATAACGATTATACCGAGGGTATCGAGTATTTTAGGGCTGAAAGTAATGATAATTGCATCGTGTCCGAGCATGATGGTTTGAACACGGATCAATTGAATTCGATAAAGTATATTGTAAATAATGATGAACAGGCTTTGATATTCGTGCCGGATAGATCGAGCAGTTTAGGGTTGGCGCGGATTATTGCCGAGGTTTTTGATATTCCCGAGGCAAGAGGAACAATCGAGAATTTGAACCTGTTGCCGGAAACCCTGCAGAAGACGGCTCTGATCGAATGCTTAAAGAGTGGGGTAGCCTATCATAACGCGGATTTGGGGCTTTCGATGCGAAAAATAGTCGAGACTGGTTTTCGCGAGGGAGAGATTCGTCTGCTGATATGTACCTCGACCCTGGCTATGGGGGTGAATTTGCCCTCGCGCAACGTGTTTATTAATCCCCAGAGATATTACAGCGCCCTGGATGGTACTCCGGTATTGAAGATACTCAAGCAATACGATTACAACCAGATGTCGGGACGAGCCGGCCGCCTGGGGCAGGAGGATAATTTCGGGCGGGCGGTGATTATAGCCGAGGATGATAACGACAGGGAAAATATCCGTGATTACTTCATTAATAACACGATCAGCGCTCGGCCCGGGGTCTCTCCAAAAGAGCAACTGGCATTATTCACACTGGGCCTGATTAGCTGTGGTATCATTCGGGACTATGGCGAGGCTAAAAATCAGCTTAAGCGATCACTTCGGGGATTCGCGGAGAAAATCGAGACGCAAATCCCCACCGAAATCGTTGATGAGTTAATCAGGCAAGGTTTCACAACCATTAATGGCTGCCGACTGGAATGCACGGCTATAGGACAGGCGGCCGTATCGCATAACATAGAGCTGCACACGGCGGCGTCTATCAGGGATGGATTCGATCGTCATGGGCTCGAGGATGGTTTCATTAGCTGGCTGTATTATCTCACGGGAATACCCGAATGCCAAAGGGAATTGATAGGGAAACAGAATGTTATTTTCAGGGAGCCTATCGATATTTATTTACGCTCATGTTTGGTTGCTCATAAAGAGAACGAAACGGGGCCATTAAAACAGTATTTGGATTATCCCGAGGTAGAGGTCGATTCGAGGCGGCTGATGACAACTATGATGTTGGTAGATATCATTCAGCCAATCCCAACTATCGAGTTGGAACGCAAGTATGATGTCGGTTGGGGGAGATTGAAAAAGTATGGCGAGTATTTCTCGAAAATGTTGCGGGCTGCTATTGATATTGGCAAAGCGAATGGATTGAATAAAAATCAGCTAAAATATTTGAGAGAAATTGCTCGAGCTATTTGTCATTGCGTGCCCAAAGAGGTAATTTCTCTGGCAAGGTTGCAGATTCCGTTTCTGGAGCGGGATTTCATACTGAGGTTATCGGCTATCGGGATAAATACACGTAGGGATGTAATCGACTCCGATTTCGAAACGCTGCTAACCGCAATACCGCAATCCGTAGCCGAGAAGCTTTTCAAAGAATGCACCGATAATTGCCGTAAGCTAAAAGCCGATAATAAGCTGATATCGAAAAGTTGCCGTCCACCGCTTAGAGCCATTCGTGACGGGGTCAACTATGTAGTCGAGTTGGATGAACGCCCGGTTATTTTACAGCCGCGGTTGTTCAAATATTTTCAACAATTATATTATAATGATAATAATTGGTTACATAAAAATTCACTGGATAGCGGATTAAACCAGGTGAAATATATTTACAAACTCAGGAAAGCTATCGAGCATTTGGGTAATATAAGTATCGAATCGGATAACGCCGGCAACTATCGCCTGGTCATCGGGCGATCAAAATCTCTCGCTAAAACCGTAAAGCCGTCCGCTCTTATCTCCGAAAAATAGCTGTCTTCCGTAGAGTGCGGGATTTCCTGCCGTCTCACCGCCGAGACCGAACACGTAAAGCTGCGCGCCATTATTGATATCGAGCATATACACATTCAAATCATCCGAGGCGAAAACTACCACGCTATCGAACGGTGTCGGGCTGGAATAGATATCGCCATACGTTTTATAGCTCCATAGCGGATCGCCTGTTTTGGCATCGAGACAATAAAACGTGGAATCGAGCGAGCCCACCAGTATGCGGTTGTCGTATAACGCCGGCGAGGAGGCAACCATATCGCGGGTGGCGAATGACCAGATTTTCGATCCGGTGTCGATATCGATACAGTATATATTGTTGTCGTGACTGCCTATGTATACGTATCCGGCAGCGCTATCGATAGCAGGGGAGGATACGATATCGCCCTTGGTAATATATTTCCAGATCAAAGAGCCATCGCTTTTATCGAGACAATAAAGATGTTTATCCGAACTGCCAATCAGCAGTTTATCATCATAAACTGCCGGCGAACTGGCTACATAATGACCTGCGGTGAATTTCCAAACCAGGCTACCGTAGGTTCTGTCGAATCCATAGACATTGCCGCTGTAATTTCCGACATATACCATGTCACCATCAATTAACGGCGAGCTCGAGAAAGCGCCCGTATCGGCATAGCTCCACTTATACTTGCCGGTAAGCCTATCGAGTGCGTAAAAATGGTAGTCCCAGGAACCGAAATAAATCATGGCGCTATCTACAGCCGGTGTAGAATAAACTTTTTGGGCCGTCTCGAATTTCCACAACACCTTCTTGGTTGCCAGGTCGATTGCGTACAGGCCTTTATCCGCCCCGCAGTACAGGATATTATCGTAAATTACCGGTGATGATTGGAACGGTGAATCGTTCTCGAAAATCCAGGATCTGCTCAAGGGTAATTTCAATCCGGGGTTGCCGTTATTAGAGGTGCGATAATTATTCGCTTTGAAACACGGCCAATTTCGTGAAAGCGATTGCTCCTGTTTTTCCGAGCAGTTTAATATGAGAGCTAGAACGAATATCGCGGATGCTATTAGCCTCAGGTGTTTCATTATTTACCTTCCAGCTCTTTTATATGCGCTACTATTTTAACGGTATCAGCCGCGCCGGGGTTCTGGTCTATGAACTTTCTCAGCCAGTCGGCGGCATCCTGGTATTTGCCCTGTTCGTTCTCGTACAAATCCGCTATGCGAAGAGGCGCCAGCCGTCCCTCCGGCGAGCGGGGATATTGGTTGAAAACAGTTTCTAACGTCTCGATCGTTTTTTCCAGATTGCCCATTTCGGTATATGCCCGGGCCAGGTAACCGTAGGCCCGTGCCGCCAGAAGCGGATTGGAGGTTTGCGGATTCGTGTATTTGGTAATATACTCTATTGTCTCGTTGAATTTGTTATCGGCCAGTTTATCCTTGCCGTTTCTGCGGTAATAGTTAGCGACATAAAGACCGGCCTCGAACGCTTTTTCTGTGCCGGCGAAAGTCGCCTGGATCAGGTTAAACTGGTTTAGCGCCCTGCCCCAACTGCCTTCCTTCTCATAACACAGGGCTGTCAGGAAATACGATTCGCTGACCGTGCTGCCGCGAACGCCCTTGATTTTTTCGATATCTTTGATTGCCTCCCTGGCCTGACTGTACTTTCCCTGCTCATAAAGTGCGACACCCAGTCCCATTGTCATCTGGCCGGCTGAGCTATAATCAGGGTAATGTTTCAGGAAATCGCGATAAGCTTTTTCTGCTTTGCGATAGTTCTTGATATTTTTCATGTACAGGTCGGCCAGAATCATCATGATACGGGGAGAGAGTAAACCGGTTTTCTCATCCCGTGTATCCTCCAGAAGCTCGACCGCCTCATCATACCTGTCCTCGCGAAGATACGTGCCTACGATTTTGCCCATCACGGCGGCCTCGAACGGTGAGCCGGGATGCATGGGCAGTAATTTATCGTAATACTTACGTGCGGCCTCGAGCTTGGTAAAATATTTCGGCTCGCCGCCTAAAATTTGCCACATCTCGGCAACCTTGATAGGCGCGTTTAGAGCATCGATGTTGGGATTTTCCGGTATGATATATTGAGGGTAACTATCGGCCAGGGTTTCATAAATCGCCGCGGCCTCCTCGTAGCTTCCGGCCTCCTCTCGGCAGGATGCCATATAGTTGAGGGCAGCGCCTTTCTGGATCGGCCTGGATACCGGTGTGTTTACGATTTTCTCGAAATACTCATATGCTTTATCGTACATTTTGCGATGATCATAATACAATGCCCCGATCCTGGTGTAAGCCAGCATCGCCAGTTCCCAGGTGTGCTTGCGTTCGGCATCGGCTTTTTGTACCTCGGCGCTGTCAGTGGGTAAATCGATCATACCGGCGACCTCGAGATATTTACTGATTAACTGGTTTAGCTCGGAGTCGGTTAGCTGATCGGTCTTAATAGCGAACTGCTCCTGAAGCTTATCCGTCTCACTGAGTTTTTTCTCCATATCATAGCGAATCGCCAGATCGGATTTTTCGCTGCAGTTTATGAATAAACCCAGAATTATCGTGACGGGTATAAGGTATCTGATCAATAAAGCTTTCATCTTACCATCCATTTCTTTTACGAGTAAACAACATTTCGTATAGTATACTATTATTACTGATCGGTTGAAAAGCAAGATTTTCCACATTCTATATCTTATTATCAGATAGATAAATAAAGCGGGATATCATGCCAAACATGATTTGGGATTCAGAGGATGGGAGAACGAGTGTCAGGATGTCGCTCCGCTGTCATCCTGACACATCCTGTTCACGTAAACAAGGACTATCTATTAACATAACTCACCACAACCCGATGCCTCGGGATGGAAGGTACGATATCCTGAGGTGTATTTCACATAGTAAAACACTACGGATACTATTGATGCAATCTGCATTATCCTCCACAATCCGGGATTGTTAAAATATCATAATATCATTTTTACCCCGGGAGCGGATATGATAAAAGATAAGCTCAAATCGCTGCTTGCCAGATCGAAAACTGTCGATCCTTTAACGCCTGCGAAAAATCCTCGTATCAGAAGTTTCGAGATTAATCTGCCCGATGGTTATGGTTACCGTCGCCAGGACAGGATAAGTATTTATCGATTTTTGACTGAAAATATCCCCATACTTAACGGCTCGATCTGGCTCTGGACACGGCTATGCGCCGCCCCGGTCGAGTTCAAGTTCGACAGCGCCACGAGCGTGGCCGGACAGAGAATCGTCAAACATTTCGACCGGATTCTCTCGCCGTTGGCATACCAGAAAACCGGCGGGATCGAATCTCTGGTTAACCTTTTCTTCCGCTCGCTTTTCATCGATGGCTGTTTCGCGGGCGAGGTCATACTCAATCACTCCGGAGACGGTATCGAGGATTTCAACGCCTGCGATGCCCGGATGCTGTCGTTCGAGAATACGCGCAAAGGCTGGCAGATATTTTTCGAGAAAGACTCTCGCAGAATAAAACTCGAGCCGGGATCGTTTTATTATACGGGTATGGACTCGTCCTCGTTCGATCCGCGTGGTATCAGTATGCTTTCCACTATCGGGTTTATCTCGCATCTGGAGCAGAAACTGATAAACGATATGTCGCAGTCACTCGAGCGTTCGGGCTATCAGCGGGTGCAGGTACAGCTTACCAAGCCCGAGAAACTGCCGGGTGAGTCGAACAAAGATTATATCGAACGGGCTAATCGCTATTTCGATGATACCGTTTCATTGATGGGCGATCTCAAACCCGCCGATTCGGCAATCACCTGGGATGACGTGAAAATCAACACCATCAGCCCCTCGGGTACGGCTACCAGCGGCTGGTATTTGTACCATCGCGCACTGGTTGAGGATATTTGCGCGGGGATGCATCTCGATCCGTTCATGCTGGGCTATTCTTTCGGTACTACCCAGACCTGGGCCAAGTTCAAATTCGAGTTAATGATGCGTCAGATTATAGCGGTACAGGAGAAAGCCCGAGGCTTTTTGAAATGGCTTTTAGAGCTCGAAATGGCTTTACGCGGAGTATCGGGGGAGGTTGATGTTTGTTTCGATAATCGCCGGGTGTTCGGTTCGCTGGAGCGCTACAAGGCCGAAAGTATTATGGGCGAGAATATTATCGAGCAGTACAAGGCCGGGTTATTGGATAAGGACGAGGCCAAAGATAAGCTCGAAAAGATCGAGCCGGGTATTATCTGATGTGCGATATCTGTTCTAGCGATCTGCTAAGCGAAATCAATAAGAAGCGAAACTGGCGTCCTGACCGGGTGGTCAATTGGGCCAACAGGCGTGGTTTGAAAATCACCGAGGATGATTTATCGAATCATTTTGCCGAACATGCCCCGAAATCCGAAAAGAAGCCCAAAAAGAAATCACCGAAAAAGACCGTCTCCGATAAAAAAAATGGGCTGGCTATCAAGACAGAGGCTAATGCGGATAGCGCGTTTTTGGATGAGGTAGTACGACGGGTATTCGAGGAGTTGGCCGAATCAAAATACAGTTTGAAATTGGAGCATGGTTTTAAGGCAATCGAGATAAAGCAGAAGATTGCCGACAAGACCGATGTCGAAAACCTGTTATTGGAATTACTCAATGAGATCAGGCAGCAGGAGTTGGCGTGATTGCATAATCAGGTGAACCCGTTCGAGCCTTTCGGATACAAGATGGGGTCATCAGTTTATCTTTAAACTCTGAATAAAAGTAGATCGGAATACTATCATATGACAAATAATCCCTCCTGGCGAAAGGCTATTCACGATCCTGTCCACTTCGCCAAGCATTACCTCGATTTCCAGCCTCATCCCGGGCAGATAAAATGGCTAAACGGTTCGATCGGCAAAGAAAACGCCCTGATCACCGGCAATAGATGGGGTAAATCGGAGATTCAGGCATTGAAATTAATCCATCGGTGTATTTTCCAGATTCGTAATCTGGCATATGATAAGCCGGGGCATTACCGGGCTATGAATGTCAGTATCACGGTCGATCAGGCGCAGATAATATTCTCCAAAATTATCGGGATGCTGGAGAAGAATAAGAAAATCAAGGCGATGGTCTCGAAAATCAGGTCCACGCCGTATGCAACTATCGTCTTTAGAAACGGCTCGGAGCTTTCGGCGCGTACCAGCGCTAATCGTGGGGAGTATCTTCTGGGGCAGGATTACGATTATGTCAATTTCGATGAGGTCGCCTACGAACCGCAACCCGAGGCGGTTGTTGAGGGCGTACTCAAGATGCGTTTGGCCGACAGAGCCGGTTCGCTCGATTATAGTTCCACTCCTAATGGCTACAACTGGTTTTACCATCGCCATAAGATGATAGAAAAAGAAAAACGCGGCTATGTCTATCATGGTTCATCTTACGATAACCCGTATCTACCTAAAGAATCGCTTGATTATCTTCGCCGGTCGATGACTCCGGCGAGAGCCGCGCAACATATACTGGGGCAATTCTCCTCATTCGAGGGCAGGCTTCTGCCGGAGGAACTCCTGGGCAAGGCAATATCGAGGGGCAGAGGGGCATCGGGATATGACTCCAAACGCCATTATGTGCATGGGTGGGATTTAGCCCGCAAGCTGACATACACGGTTGGCGTGGTGATCGATATCACCGAAATTCCATACCAGGTGGTACATGTCGAGAGATATCAACGGGATTGGCCGGAGATTATCGGCCGGATAAAACATCTTTACCGAACTTACGGCGGTGAGGTGCTGATTGATTCGACCGGTATTGGTGATGTTGTCATGGCCTCGCTGGAGGATATCGCGGCCGAGGGATTCAATTTCGGCGGTGGTAATAGGGAACGACTTCTGGCGAATCTGGAGCGGGCGTTTTTCTCCGATGAAGTAGCCTTATACGAACAGGCTATCGAACAACCGGATGGTTCAACATGGTCGCTTGCCGATGAGCTTCGGGCCCTTGATTCGGCCTATATAAATGCCGGGGATGGTGTATGTGCGCTGGCGCTGGCACTGTGGGCGGCTAAAGAACACGATAAACGGGTGATGCCGACACTGGTGGGGATCGGGAAATTCAATTGAGTAACTTGATTTGGATGGATAGTTTCTATGTGCATCCCGTAAGGTTAACCTCTCCGCTTCACTCCGAGGTGAACCTTACCTGCGTCTGTTATTTTCGCAAAATCAGGAATCTCTTAATTGTACATGATGGTATAATCATAAAACCGCCATTTTCATGGGGATGACAGATTGTAGATCAGGTTTCTGTGGGCGGCAGACATCCGAGTGTGTCCCTTGGCAGTAAATGGGATGTGGCAAATGCAGCAGACGAGGACGTCTGCTAGCCACAAAGAATCGAAACGGAGTTTCTCAAACACGGGTGTTACCAAACGGAGTTTGGTATCGAGAAAAGAGAAAATCAGTTAAAAAATAAAGGCCAGCCCCAAGGAGGGAGAGGAAAGGCTGGCCTCGTTTCGGCGGTAAAACCGCCAGTCTGTTACATCTTGCAGACTATTTAATTCAGTTAACACCCATGCACTTACATATAAGGCAATATCCATGCCGAACTTGATTTGTTGTGAATTAATAATAAGTGATTGATATATAGTGCATTAGAGGCTATGCCGGCGGTGGTGATATACTGTCAATGCAACCGTTTGCGCATTTGTATTATCCAATTACAATATATTTATAATTATAAAAGCAGGGCTTATAAATCGGTTGATTGTACGAATCAATCATATTGAACCAGGCTAAACATAAGTATTATTTAAATGAGTAATAAGGGAAAAGAATAAACTCTATAATGTTTCTGATTCGATTACGATAAGTCGGAAACCGCGGGTTACAAGGTATAGTTTTAGAACCGATGGCAATAGTATCTGTATTTAAAAAAGACAACGAGGGATGAAAATGGGATTAAAAAAACCACCTAAAGGATACAAACTAGTCAACATCCGAAAAGGATTTAAAAAATACACATATCTGGGATGCCCATTAACTAAAAATAGATCGCCCTGGTGCTTTCGTATATGTAAGCCGAATATCGACGGATCAGGTTATTGCGGCCGAGTAGCTCCTCATGGCTTCAAGAGCCATATTCAGCAGGGGATAGAAGATTACAAGAAAAAACAGGCTACCTCATAGAATAACCAGTTTAGTTATCAGGAATCGACATACGGCAAAGTCGATTTATCGTTTAAGCAGAATAATAGCATACCGGAATTCTTTTATTGATAATATCTTTTTAGCATTGTAGGATTAAACGCCTGAGTTTTCGACCTCATAAATCGCTCATTCAGATCATCACTTGTCAAGGCTACCGGGATACTGATAGGTCAATTCATGCAATTAACGTTGCAATTCTATATGCAGGTCAGTCGAACCCCGAGTAGGCTTTTCAGTTGCCAGCCGCCAATATCAACTGCCAGCCTTAACACGAGGCTTCTATCTAGTGCTCCTGACCTACTCGCGCCGCCCCTAATTATATAAAATCACAGACATAAAAAGAGCCGATCGAAGGGCTTCGACCGGCTGCAAGGAAGAATATCACGGGAAATTTTTAAATCTTATTTTTTGGTAAAGCGACGACGACCGGCGTAAAGGCCCAGAAGACCCATGCCCATCAGAGCGATCGTACCCGGCTCCGGGACGGGATCGACACTGGTGCCGAGCATATCATTATTGCAGCTCATCGCCAATTCCATCGACATACCGGTTTCGGCAACGTTGAATCCGAAATCGTCAAAGGAAATGCAACCCTCCATTACGTAGGTGGCATAACCGTTCTCGTAAACCGAGTTACCGTTTTCATCAAGATACTCTCTATAACTGAACTCGAAATCCGAACCGACTGACATTGCATTGCCAACACTGTTGTTAGTGCTCATGATCGGGTTGCCGCGTTCACCAAAACCACGATGACCATCATAGTAGGCCATTTCGGGATTGTGGTAGAGATTGCCGTAGTAGCCGGCACCATAACTCTGGTCGTAAGTACCGAGGACATACTGATCGCCACCGACATTGAACTTGATATCGCCGGTGCGGAACACGTAACTGCCATACCACGGGGTATGCGAGAAACCGGTGTTCGGCATCGAGGTAACTATCGAGAAATAAACCATCTCCTGATCTCTGTTAACATCAATATAAGTGGCTTCAAGATCGAAAGCCTCGGAGATGAAGTAACGGGGGCCCGGATCGGGAGCGTTGCCGTTAGTCGGCCAATCCTGAACCGAGTACGAACCGGTTGCAGGGCTCCAATCCATATCGAAGTTGCCATCACTGCCAACTGTCAGATCATTAACACCGAAATAATCATTCAATAGATAACCGCTGGGGTCAGCGTAGGCAGCGCCGGATACCAGCGCGAGTGCCAGAGCGATTACGACGATTTTCTTCATTTTGCTGTCCTTTCTAAACTGATTTCAATAATTTGACTAGTTAATATGCAATTACTGTGCCATAATCATGTAAATAGTTGTAAATGCTTTATATATAATAAGTTACGATTGCGTTACGGAATCGTTTGCTTGACAGTATAATTATACCTGTTCAGTATCCGGTCGAAATGTGTAACGGTTTGCATAAGTGGGGTATCTCGTTGTTATGCAATAAGATAAAAATGTTGAATGGCAAGGGAAATCCTTCAGAATGCACTTTGCATTAAGATAAATAGCCGGGAATTAATAAAGAAACGGAGAGTTTATGGGAATAATAAACGCAATTCAGTCTGCCCAGCTAACAGCCACTCTGGTTGATAAAAATATGCAGAAATACATAGATATGATTAACGCCGATATCAAACCCCCCGTACCGGTTACAGCCGGGGATATCCACGTTAGAGCGATGTATATAATCAGCGATTCTGTCAACTCGTATGGTGGGCGATTCGCTCGCGCTGATCTGCCGGCTATAGCCAGACTGTTTGTCGATTCGCCGGTGTTAATCGGTCATGATAAATCGGGCTTGCCGGTGGCCCGTAATTTCTATGCCGAGACAGTCGAAAAGGGTGATAATCTCTGGATCAAATGTTATTTCTACTGGCTTAGAGAGGCCGAGGGCGCAACCCGTCTCAAGCTTAATATCGATTCCGGGATTTACAAAGAGTGCTCAGTAAGTTTCACCTATACCTATCCCGAATGCTCGGCCTGTGGCAAGGACATTCGCCTTTGCGGTCATCAGGTAGGCGAGGATATATTTTTCCTCTACCGGGGAGTGGAGAGAGTACTGGAGACCTCACTGGTCTATCGCGGCTCCATTCCCGGTACCTCCATAACCGATAAACTTCATGATAAACCCGGTAATATGGAATCATCCGGTATTTACACGCTTACTCCGGCAGTCGATTTGGCTTTAGAAAATCCCGTCAAATCCAGGAATACTTTTAAAGCGATTATCAACGGCTATCATTTCAACCTTATCAAACAAGAGGATTTTTAGAGCATGTGGGAGAGATACCGTCATTTAGTGGTGACTCTGTCAATAGCCCTGCTGGCGGCTTTTTCCACCTATTACACGACGATTGCCGGCTTGAAAATCGACATGGCCGGGAAAGCCGAGGAGGGATTCGTTGCCACACTTGACAAACGAATATCGAATCTCGAGACCCGACTGGCCGGAAGTTTTGCCACCAAGGAGGACTTTTTCAGGCTGCGCGAGGATGTTATTACGCGGTTGATGAGGATTGAGGTTCAATTAAATCATAAGGAGAATAATGTTGAAAATTGATCAATGTCTGGCAGAGTTGGAAAGCGCCTCGGTCGCCCTGCAATCGGCGCCGGAAAGCGGCTTTGTTAATCTCGATAAAATTAAAGCTGCTTTATCCATGACAAAAAACTTGCTGGAGGCAATCGCTCCCCGATTCGAGTTGGGGGAGAGGTTAATCGAGGATACCAAAAACAGCCTTCTGGCGCGACTCAGAGTACTCAAAAGCTCAGGCGGAAGCGGCATAATCAGCCAGGCCGAAAAATACCTTAACTCGGATGATCTGGAATACGAGAAGCTCACCGCTTTGAAGCAGGAGATCACCGAATCGATCAACGCCATATTCGGCGGCTACTCGAAGCACACGATTAAACTGAATGACAGGATGGAGCCTCCGGCAAAGCCCGAGGACTATCGTTGTTAACAAGGAGAACAAATGGCAATAAGAGAACATAATCTGGAAACCACCGGCGCGGTGTATTTGAGTTTCAAGGTACATCGCACGGCGGATGAGAACGATTTGAACGATGGCGATATCGGTAAGGCCGTTGCATTGGCCGGCAATTACGAGGTCAACCTCGGCTCCGACGGCGACAAGCTTATCGGCAAGCTGATTGATCTTTCACTGACTGATCTGGACAACAATCGTGTAGCTACGGTGCAGGTAGCCGGCGTGATGAGTTTATCGGCTGCCGCTACGGTGCCCTCGCCCGGCGAGGCCGTGGTAGTTGACGGCGACGGTTCGGTTCGCCAGGTACCGGCGTTGACCGGTTACGATCCCGCCGGTGGTAATATCGGCCGCGGCACGGTCATTGATGTTAACGGTACGAGCGAGGTTACCATAATTTTATAACCCGGAGTGAATATGAATACTATGAATAATTCAGTAATGAACAGGATGTCGGATTTAGCCTCGCGGGATGATTTACCTGCCGGCCCGGTCGATTTCTCCAACACCTCGAAAATCAAAATCGATAAAAATCTGTATCTCGAGTCGCAGAAATTCGGCCTTTCGCTTTCTGAACTTCTCGAACTGCCCGAGTATGATCCCTCGCCCGCCGGTTCGCCTCTTGATGCTTTCGAGCGCCAGTTGGCTTATCACGGTTTGCGTACCGGTGGCAGTTCGCCTGTTACCGTGGAGATGTTTTACCGTTCGGCGGCTGCTTTAATGCCGGAGTTCATGATGCGGGAAATACGACGAGGGCAGAACATGCGCCCCGAGCTGGGCAAACTGATTGCCTCGACCTCAGGTGTAGCCACCTCGCGATACACGCCTTTCCATATCGATACCAGCGCCACCGATGATAGCCTGTCGCTTCGACCGATAAGCGAGGCTGCCGAGGTACCCTCGATACTCGTGACCGACCAGGCCAACACCGTTACTATCCCCGATTACGGTTTGACTCTCAAGGTGACATACAAAGCGCTTCGCCACCGGACCATGGCCCAGTTCAAGGTGCTGCTGTGGTACATCGGTTATCGCCTGGCATCCGATAGAGTGGCCATGGCGGTCGATACGCTTATCAACGGGGATGGCAACGATAACTCCGCCGGTATCGTAACCACCGATGTTTCCGGGACTCTCGATTACGAGGACATGGTTAAATTTTTCAACGAATTTTTCCCGTATCAGCCGCGCGTAATGGTTTGCCACAAGAACGTGATCAGGGACATTCTCAATATCAGCGAGTTCAAGGATCCCATGATCGGATTCAAGTTCCAGAGTTCGGGGGAGATCACCTCACCTCTGGGCGCCACGCTGGTCAGATGCGATGAGGTCGCCAACGACTATATCGTAGGGCTGGATAATCGTTTCGCGCTGGAGGAGGTCTACTCGCAACCGTTGACAGTCGAGTACGACAAAGTGATAGAGCAACGTCTCGAGGAGGCGGTAATCTCCGAGTCTGTAGCATACGCTAAAATAATCGAGGATGCCGCGATAGTACTGGATATCAACCACAGCTAAAATTTAAGGAGGCAGGGGAGCGGTTGGTTAATCGCTCCCTTTTCGTTTTATGCATAAATTATTGGATTTCTCGAGCGCCGCCATCGCCTCGGGTGTACCGCCGCAACGTAAACTTCTGAAAATAGATACCGGGCCTTATGCCGGCAGGATGTTTTGCCTTTATAACGAATCACCGAATACTATCGCCACCACCTGGGCCGATCCGCCCTATACGATCTGGTCGAGTCCGTACAATCATGTGACAGACTCCGCCGATTATCCACCCTCGGCATGCATCGATAGCCAGGGAAATATTTACGTGATCTATGTCCAACAGACCACGCTCAATCTGATATTTTTCAGACTGCCTTTCGTAAGCGGTATGTGGACAAGCGGCGCGCCCAGTACCGTACTCGAGGAAGGCGCGGCCTATTACCCGGTTATCGCTCGCAATATCGAGGGCGACCTGTGGTGCGCGTACGCCTACTATGACTCGGTCAAGGAGGAGTACGAAATCAAGGCGAAATCATCACTGGATAGCGGTATAACCTGGGGAGGCGGCCCGACCGATACGGGCGCACAGCTTTCTAGCGGTTCGGACGAGATGCCATATGTCTCGATCTGTTGTGTCTCGAATTACGTGTTGGCGCTATACACCGAAAACAGATCTAGCCTGTACGTTCGCAAACATGTCTCGGCCTGGGAACCCTCGCTGCTGGTATACTCGGGTGAGTATATCGATTCGGATTTCGACGGTGCTTTATCGGGCGATATGAAGCTTGGTATAGCATTCGCGCCATCGGAGGAAAACTGCGTTTACTTCCGCGAATTCGATGGTGTTTCGCTGGGCGGTTTATACGAGGTGTATTCAGGTCGGGCGATTTCACCGCAGGTTCAATATCAATCGGTGAAACCGTATATCTTTTTCGCGGCGGCCATCGGTAACAACCGTCACTTGCCGAAATACGCGATCAAGAACGCTACCGGATTCGACTCTTTCGACCTGGTAAAGCAAATCGGGGTGATGGATAGTGTCCAACTGTTCGAAAGCTCGAGTTCGCTATACGAGGATGTTACGGAAAACGCAGCCTCCGAAACCATAGCCGATATATATCATCCCGCCTCTAATGCTTTGCTTAGCGCTGCTGGTGATATCGCATATTTCGGCAGCGAAAGCAAATTCTACTGCCTGTCTGTCATACTCGCGATTACGGCGACCGGCGGCTCTATAGTATGGGAATATCATAATGGCAGCCACTGGGCCTCGTTTTCGCCTTACTCCGGCGATTCGGATTTGGATGAGGCCGAGACGGTAATCTATCTCTGGAACGATACCGCCAACATTCCGGACAACTGGCAGGGCTGCACGGTCAACGGAGTGTTTAAATACTGGGTTCGTGCCCGGGTGGCAGTCGAACTTACCGTACCACCGATCGGAACGCAGATTACGGCCGTGCCGAAATGCGATGATCTCAGCCTGGCAAGGGGGAGCGTATGAACCTGACACTCGACTATTTGAAAAGCAATCGAAAATGGCTGGTGCGAAACCTGCTCGTCTGGGGCAACAGCGAGGCCGTATCCGTCCGTATGCTGATGACCGAACATGCCGGCACGAAACGAGTCATGTACTCCGATGAGTCTATCGGCGGTAAAAGCCAGGTTATCAGCTACGATGAACTGGTTGACTCGAGGGGGAACCGGTTGCCCGGAGAAATCAACAATCCGGTTGTGATGCTGATACCTCGTAACTCCTCTCATTGCTATTTGGTAGGGCAACCCTCATCGAACGGGTTCTCGGTTGCCCGCGAAATTCCCGACCATGACACGAGCCAGGACGGCCTGGTTGATCTGTTAATTATGGAGGTTGATCTGCCATGAGTTTTACGACTATTGATACCGTGAGAAAACATATACTCGAAAATCATATCTCCATAAGCGAGATCGATTCCGAGCCTGTCAAAATCGATGATAACTCCGCCGGGTTGGTTCGCTATCCGCCGGTTACCGAAAACTCCGAGAAAGTGAAAGCCAAAGAGCAGATCAAACCCGATTATCAGGATATCATTTTCGAGGAGCAAAACCAGGTGGCTCTCGTAAAGAACAACCTCATCCGTGATTCGGTAGTGGTCGCCTCCGATAGCTCGCTGGGACATATTTACAGGGAAAATATCGATTATACGATCGAATACAATACCGGCGTGATATCGCTCATCCCTGACGGCGATATACCCCATTGGGAAAACATATCGATCTGGTATATGCCTTTCCGGGTATACACCCGAGGTGTCGATTACTCGATCGACTATCAAACGGGGGCTATCAAACGCCTGGCCCCGGGCGATATCGAGATCGGCCAATGGCTGTATGTCGACTACACCACCGAGCATGTTTTTATCACCGATGAGACAATCGCCAACGCTATCAGCGAGGCTAACGAGCAAGTGTTGAATTTCATCGATTCGGTATACTCGTCTTCCACCGACAGATCACTGGTCGTCGCCGAGACTTACTTATCGATTTCGGTTATTTGCAGGATAAAGGCAATGTGGGCGGTGTCCTCGGGATCGAACAACAATATCAGCGCCACTTGGTCGGCTTTATCAGATCAATACAAGCGGGATGCTTATAATCTTCTGGAAAAATTCATCGGCTCGTTCGGTACTTTTAAGTCTCCGGGAAAGGCCTGAAGGTGAGGATTTCAAAATGATTAAAAGACCGAATATACCTGCTCTTGTTTTGCTGCTGGCCGAGCTCATGCTTTATTCTTGCAGCGGTGGGGAGTGTGATGATTCGTATTCATCTTATGAGATTGTAATTGATACGGCAGCCGGTTCAAGTATGATTAGATTCAGCGATGAGCAGGATATACGCAGGGTAATGATTGGCAAAGCCGATAGCACCGATAATTTTTACGGATTCACGATATCCGACCGTCTCGACTCCGGCTATCTGAAAGTAATCTTACCCGATACCGACTCGCTGAATCTGGCCGATTCGAGAGCCTGCCTATACGAAAACGCCGACAGGCATGATATCTACATGAAATCATCAGAGATGCTGGAATGGGAGATAGTATTAAACGGCCAACCCGAATCGAACCGATTGATATATACGATAGACACGGAGTATCTGATTTTCTACTACCAGCAGCCGGATACGTTCGAGGCCCATCGCCTCGATTGGCAGTTTAATGATGATATTCCCGGCTCATATGCCGTTTATCATATGTCAGGTGACGGCGTCCGGGGGAAAGCATTCCATATTTATTGCCCGAGCGCCTGGGATAGCAGCGATGATACGGTCAGATGCGAGATTGATATCGACACGACTTTGAGCTTGCTGACCTTGATAATCCCTGAAACTTTCATCGAAAACGCCGTCTATCCGATCGTAGTCGATCCGGCATTCGGTTACACCGATAAAGGCGTAATCGGCGCGCATTTGGAAACGGTCAATTTCAGCCATCGCGTTAACTATGATGACCCGTACGAGGCGGCCGGTGAACTACTTTCGGCTCATATCTGCGCCTACCGCACGACTCCAGTCGCGGCCTGTACCGCCACTGTAATAGTCTACAGCTACGATTCCACGCCTGGCGGATGTGATAAGATCGCTACGGGGGACAAGATCGCTATAACCAATTTCGGTACCGGGCCGGAGGATGGTCAATGGATAAGCGGTACGATATCGGGCATGCTCACCGGGGATGATGACTACATTGTTTCATGGCAGGGGCGCGAGGATTGCAATTACTGTCTTCGTGTGTGCGCCGACTATACCGGTCAGTGGGGATTCGAGCAACGCTATGACTATACTGATTGGGGGACAAACGATAGCCTGTCCGGTTATTCCGCCAATGGCTATCGTTACAGCGTGTATGTTCAATACGAGGAAGGCTCGGGTCAGGTTGATAGCTACATAAGATCCCGAAAGATTAGGAAAGGTTTTTAATGAGAAAACTGTTTGCGATATTGTTGATTTGCTTATTGGGCGCCGCATTTACGATGGCGGATTTTTTAGGATACTACGATAACGGCGACGACTCTGCTGATGATTCGGTGTGGGTGTATATCAGTATGTGGGATTCGCTGGCGTTGAAATTCGAGCAGCCGGATACTCTATTCATATATCGGTACTCTCCCGGCGGCGATACGATCACCGCCGATACAATTAGTTCACCCGGCATGTTTGGGTACAGTGGCGGTTTATACATGAAAAGATATCGCGCCGGCGAAAATATCGGGCAGTATATCGTACATGCCTGCGGTTCGGGCAACGGCAATTATTACTCGATGGCCAATCATAACTACTATGTAGGGCAGAACCCATTGGATCAACAACTCGATTCACTCGATATTTACAATGCCATACTGTCCGCGTTGATGGCTGATTCGGCTGTTGTCGATACCGGGGCCGGATCGTTCGCTCATTATGCCATAGCCGCCGGCTCTATCCCCGATTCATTGCTCGAGGTCGCCATGAGGGCGGATTCGATATACGCCTGGGTGGGCAGCCCCTTCCGCTCAATGCCGATCCCGACTCTGAACATGAAGCTGGGGCTTGGCTATGATGGCTGCGCCGGTACCGGCAATATAAAAGACCAGCTCGATACCGTGCGCATTTATGTCGGCAAACATGGTCATACTCTGGATGGCTACACCTCGATTCACGATAAACTCGGTTACTATTCCGGTATGGCCGGCCCGGGTAATAATATCAGGGATGATTTAGTATCGGTAGCCATTCCCGGTGGCGGAACCGAACCGGAGACATTGATCGTATTTTCGGCAACCGATTTATCGCGTTTGCAGGGTGCGCGATTGAGTGTGAGATCGCTGGATCAAACGACATTGAAAGCCTCCGGCATCGTTGCCGACAATGATGGCGTGATATATTTAGCGCTAGATCCCGATAGCTACTGGATCGAGCTGACCGCCAACGGTCACAACCAGATACTCGATACGCTGGTTGTCGAGGAGGGCGGCGGAACCGACAGCCTGTACATGGGACGATTCGATCCGGGCGAGCCGCCGCTGCCGGGACTGTGCCGCGTTTATGGTTGGGTGTATGATATCTCGGGCGATAGCTTGTCGGGTATCACGATCACCGCCGAGATTCCCAGGGAGTATCATCCCGTTCGTTTCGGTAATGCCGTTATCACCCCGTTTACCAAATCTGCCCACACCGATAGCTCGGGTTACTGGTGTATGGATATCATTTCCAGCCCGCTTCTATCCGATCCCGATTTGAAATACCTGTTCACTGTCAAAAATGATGAGGGTGTGATCTATCGGATAAATAGAAGCGTGCCTCAATACCCCGGCTGGGAGCTTCAATAAATTCAATTTCATAATGATAAATATCACAGGAGGATAAATGCAGGAGTTAATCGTAATCAAAGCCGGTTTGTTCGGCAGCATATTCGGATTTATCGGCGATAAAGGTCTCGAGGCGGTTATTTCGCTTCTTATAATCGCCCTCGGATTCATTGCTAAAAAATACCTGCTGCCGCTTTTGAAAACCGAGCTGGCGCGCAGCACGGCGCATCACCTGCTGGTTATTGCCGATGATGTCACTGACTATTTCGCCGGTCGTTATCCCGATGCTCATTGGTCGGTCTGGCTCGATAAAGCGATCGATAAAATAATTGAGGTAACCGGTGTGGGAGAAGATACCGCCGAGCGAGTGGCGCGTGCCTGCGTTAACCGCAAGGTCGATCGGTTAATATCGAAGACAGAGGCAAAACTGAGAGGCACCAGCTAATAAACTCGAATCGAGGATTATTACATAACTATCCTTCGATTGAACAATCGATATTAATAACGGATAGCTAATTTCATTAGGGCCGGTCGTGTTGAATCGTGACCGGCCTGTTCATTCGTGTCGGATCACACACGGCCTACCGTATTCCAAAAACCTCGTTTTGACATTCAATCGATAGGCAAATCAAAATAGAAACCAAGTTTCTCGAATACATCTGTTTCCAAACCGGAGTTCGGAAACAAGAAATTAAATATAAACGCTTCTCTTTAAACGGACACATCGTTGTAACCCGTGGTTTTTAATATCAATAAAAAAGGGCGTTCAAACGAACGCCCCTGAGACTAATTATCTATTCGATACTATTTCCGGTTCGCGGGATATTTTCCCGGCTGGCTGCCTGCTACCAGGCCCGGGTCCAATGGCGGAGTGTCAGGGCAGTATAGCATCTGATTGAAACCACGGAAATAGTTCACCAGGTAGGTAACATCCGCGCCGATGAACAGACAGTCGCCGTTACAATCGGCCGCCGAATACAGCCAATCGTCAGTGCTTTCGTTCCAGCAGCTATCAGGCGGGGGATCGCCTATCGACCTGAAATAGTTGACCGCGTAGGTAACATCACTACCGATAATCGTTTTATCGCCGTTAACATCACCGGGCATGTAATCGCACCCCGAGGCCGGCTCGGTAAACACTATCTCACTGAACATTTCGATTGCGGAATAACCTAATCCGCCGAGCGTATCACCAACGTTAGTGGGGCCTTGAACCGGATTGATGCCGGGGCCAAGCGCCGGGAATGCCTCGCCGACATAGCCGTCATCATTTATATAAACCTTGGCGAAGGAAGCGATTTTTAACGGCGTCTCGGAATACAGCCAGGGATTGTCATCCAGGGTACGCGAGAGACGCGAGAAGCCGATAAGAGATTCACTGCTCCAACCCTCGTCATTCGGCGGCGAGCCGTAAGGGCCAATGAAAAACGCCGATGACCATTCTGTCAGGGGATAATACACCGCGCCGTTGGAATCGCTGACCGAACTTACGATGTAGGAATCATCCGAACCGAGACAGAGATGCATATCGGCTACGTAGGCATTTGCCGGTGTACGGATGTAAACATCAACCATACCCATTTCACCTACAGGCGCCTCGACCGGACTCAAATCGAGATTGCCGTACCATATACTCACGAAATTATACGCCCTGGCCGATTTCTCGAAGCTATCGTTGCCCGGTACCTGATCGCCTGCCAGGTCGGTGTAAGCGATGAAGGTATAGGTGGTGTCGATATCCGGAGTAAATCCGTTGGGGAAAGTGTATTCGCCGGTACTGCTGTCCGGCATATTCGAAATTGTCATGCTAGTAGTGTAGAGCGGGGCGGGGGCATCAAGGTAATATGCCTCGAATACCACATCGAAAGTTTGCGGATCGCTGCCGAAATTCGTTACCTCGACTTTAATCGGGAACTCCGATTCGGTAACCAGCGAATCGGCCGGTTCGAATATATCGGTAACGCCGACATCGGTTGTCACCAGAAGATCGACGAAGAGATAAACCGGTACATTGATCGTAGCGTTTTCAGGATCGTTGGAGTTTACGGTTACCGTACCGGTGAGATTGCCGGGGCTGAGCGAGCCGGCGTCGAATGAGATCGTGATAGGGTCGTTATCACCAGCAGGAATATCACCACCGGACGGCGACTCATCTATCCAGGCACGATTATCCGATATCGAATATGTCAGGGTGGTATCGCCGCTGTTGGTTATCACAAGTTCGTAATTGGTCGAGTAACCGGCATAGACCGTATCGTAAATAGCCGAGACGCTAAGCTCGATAAGCGGGGTAGGCGTATCGCTCACATGAAGAGTAACCGGTATATCTATATCATCGTTGTTGGCGGAGTTGTTGTACAGGTTGATATTACCGTCATAGGTGCCCTCCTCCAACTCGGTTGCATCGAATATAACATCGACAATGTCGGAATAACCGGAGTTAACCGAACCGCTCGCCGGGTCGACTGAGAGCCAGTAGCCGGAACTGAACAGTATGCTCATGTTGCTGTGAATGTACGATTGATTGAAGCAAACCTGAAGGCCATCCGTGCCGCTGGAGTTCTCCAGCCCGATGGTTGCTTCATCCAGTCCATGTGTTCCGCCGTCGAGAGTCTGGTAGTTGCATTCTATAATACCATTGGGATAAATCACGATCTGCGCGTTCACCGCGCCGGTCGAGTAGTAGAACGGGATGCCTATCCAGGAGACGATGAACCTGTTATTGGCGCTGTCGTAGTAATGCATGACCGAGCCGATACCGCGATGCGGCGCCAGGTCATCCCATAAGGCGGCGATCATATTATTCGGCGTCCCGGTATTGGGAATAGCCTCATTATCGAACTCAACATCCGGAGTACCGAAAATGACAAAGCCGTTGGAACAGATATACAAGCTGGTGTAAGTGTTTTCATAGAAAGGGAATGAGAATCCGATTGAAACGTTAACAGTATCATCATCATCGAGATCGACAGTATTTCCCGAGCCTGATATATCAATCCAGGTAGCAGGCGGGCCGCCGGCCTCATCGGAATCTATCCAGGTGTAGCCGTAGGTATCCGGGCCGCCCTGACCGGTAACAACCGGCGGATAATATGGCTCCATACCTGCGCCGGGTTTATCGCTATCTGACATTCGATAGCCAAGTGGCTCGGGTTGCGGAGCGGATAATGCCACTGGTACCGATTCACCGGTTTCGCGATTAACGAAATCGTAAATCTCCGTGGCCAAGCTATAATTCAGAGTACCTGATCCGGTATTGGTGATAGTCAGATCACGATCGGTCGTTTCTCCCGGCGGAACCGAGACATTGAAACTAACCGGAGAATAATCGATTAACGGCGGGCTCAGGAAGAAATTTTGCGAAACCGTGTCATCGAGAATGACATAAACCTGGGCGTCATCCTGACCGTAACCGCTGTAGGATGCCACTACGGTATAAGTGGTATCCGGGGCGGCGCCGAGCATGAAATATCCCTGAGCGTTACAGACAGTCGAGATACTGGTGCCTTCGAGACTGACCGTTGCCGGCAGCGGATTGTTATAGACATCATCCCGAACATATCCCTCTATCCAGCCGAAACCGGTTCCGGCAAGCTGAACGGCGGTGAGCAGATCGAGGTAGCCGTTGCCGAAAGTATTATCCTGGCCGGGGCTGCCCAAATCAACACAGGATTGTATAATTATTTCCTTAACCTGATCGACTGTCAGGCCGGGATTGACTTGCCTGATAATAGCCACTGCGCCCGCGATATGCGGACAGGCCATCGAGGTGCCGCTCCAGTCGCCGGAATAACCGCCGCCGGGAATAGAGCTGTAAATATCAACTCCGGGAGCGACAACTTCGGGCTTGATATTCAGATCGCCGGAGGCACAGGTGCTCGGGCCGAGCGAGGAGAAATATGCGATAGGATAGCCGGCGGTATGGCCGTCAATTGCGCCTACCGAAAAAGCGTTATAAGCGGTGGTGGCTCTATCGGAGGGAGTGCGAAGACTACTCGAGCCGTAATCGCCCTCGTTACCGGCGGCGAAAACCACTACCACGCCGGCGTTCTCGGTAGCATCCATTACATCCCAGAAAGTCGTATCGCAGGCCGGAACACCGTGGAACAGAGGTGACCATCCCCAGGAGTTACTGGCAACGTCCGGGACATCATCCATCGTAGCCGGATTGCCGTCCGGATCGGCGATAAATTCGAAACAGTCTATTACATCCGAGGTCGTCGAACCGGAGACATCAATAACGGAAACCGATATCCACTGGGCATCAATGGCAACACCGACCGTATCGTAAGTGGTATTGCTTCTGCCGCAAATAGTGCCCATAGTGTGTGTGCCGTGCGAGCCGTCATCGGTGGGGGTGGTGGTACCGTTTACCGGATCGTACCAGCATTCTGAGGCTGGATGGCCATTATTACCTCGCCAGCTTGGGGACAACGCCGGGTGGCTGCCGTCAACGCCGGTATCGATATTGGAGACGAGTCGCCCCGCGCCGGTGTAGCCCATAGCCCAGACTGCCGGAGCATTCATTACATCCAGGCCCTGAGAATGGGAGGCGGTAAGCGGTTCGGAATGGTTGCTGCTTTTTACCGGTTCGATCAGCTCGACAGGCATATCGAAAGAAACCAGGGCAATATCCTCGTGATTGGCCACTCTCTCGATCGCCTCTTTAGTGCCTCTGAAAGCGATGGCGTTGGTGATCCAGAAATTCTTGATATCTTTAACTTGACCTCTGTTTTCAAGCTCGGATAACAAATCGAGCGCCGGACTCTGAGTTATAGTTGCTTTTTCCTGAAGGCTGCTGATTACCTCGAAGTGTCTTTGCTGAAGGTTGGCTTTGCGGGCCTTCAGGCGGTTGTCAAGCTCCTGATTGTCGATTTTATCCTTAAGTACGGCGATTACTTTAATCATCTCACCGGTTTCTGCCTTATCGATTAACTCATCAAGCGGCGGCTTGATTTCTCCGGCTAAGGCGGTACCGGAAAGGAATAGCGATGCAATAATTAGAAGTACCGGCAAATACATACCGGGTTTTAGAGTAACTCCCTGAAAACTCATAGCAGTCCTTTCCAAAAAAAGTTTTAGTGTAAAATTTATTAACATTCAAGTTTAGCTCAAGAGGCAAAAGATATTTTCTGTAGCTCTCAAGAACAATATGCCAACCATCACAAATGATGTCAAGATGTTAATGACATCACATATGGTAATATTTAATCGGATATCAGTAGTAAAAAGCACTCTCCCCGTAAAGCTTATAGCTCTTTCGAAAATTAACTATATTATAGAGAAACAGCTATTTCAATCGAAAAGTTTACAAATTCAGCGAATCGATTTTGAGCTCTGGCGCCGCTAACTGCTGAAGTTTGCTGATAACTGCCTTTCTATGGCAGATATTAATATCATGCTCCATGCATAGCAAGCATACTGTTTTGTGTGATACTAAATTAAGCAGATCTATTAATGTGTCACTCTGGGTGTTAAGGTGCTCGGTATAATATTCGAAAAACGAGCTGTAATCTCCATCCTGTTTTAATTGCAGGCGAATTTTATCGGGACTACCTAACTCCTCGCAATGATGGTATTCTATATTAGATGCGCTCAGACTGTTGCTAAGCCTCTTCCGGGAGAAATCTTTATAGCGCGAATACGGATTGCGCCTGATATCAATCACTGTTTCAATATTGTTCTTTATTAGAATTGTCAGGAATTCATCAATTAATAAACCCTGGTATCCAATATTGTACAGTTGAATGAGTTTTTCCGACATAGAAATATTCTACTACCTAACATCATGAATGTCAAACTCTTATCGAATCCCATACGGTGCTATAGTGGAATTTCGCTTGACAATATTAATAGTCGCTCTATATTTCACGAAGTGTATGAAATAAAATCGGGATGTGATACCGATTTACAATATTTCAAGTTCGATGGCGGCTTAGCCAAGTGGTAAGGCAGAGGTCTGCAAAACCTCTATTCTCCGGTTCGAATCCGGAAGCCGCCTCTTTTTTTATGCTAATGCGATTTTGTCTCTTGACTTAAAGACCGCTTTAGATTAATTATGACAGGTCGTTTTTAAGGATCGAAAGAATTTTCGTGAGATTCGCGCCGGAGTGGCGGAATAGGTAGACGCAAGGGACTTAAAATCCCTCGAAGGGTAACTTTCGTGCCGGTTCGATTCCGGCCTCCGGCAGATAGATAACGGGTTACAGTGATTCTACTGTAACCCGTTTGTTCATGGATTTGGGCAAGTCAAATTATGAAGTGGGTTAATCCAGAGCCATCCACCATTTTTGTAATTGTAATGCAAATGAGCACCTACATGTGGTGTAGTGCCGCTATAAGCAATGTGTTGTCCAGGTGAAACCTCCTCATATGGCCCATATTCGGGAAGATCTATTTCAAATCTATCAAGGTGACAATATCTTATTTCCCCTATATAGTCCGGTCCAAGGGCAAGCGTCACATTTTTTCCCAGAACATATTCTGGATCATGATTAAAATCCACAGGATAAGAACCATATCCATCGTCAATCTGCGTATTAAAGACTGGAACAAAGGAGGCTTGAATATCCAATGCATCATGAAAGCCATAGCAGTTTTCATATCGAGTATCATACCTATGGCCACAAGCGCTAGTTATAAAGTCTGGTGCAGGTGTTCCGCCTATCGGCCAAAGTTCTGCAAATATAACAGTAGACATCCCCACTAAACAGATACATTGATAGTAAATAATGCTTTAGCATGAAAACCTCCCTAATCGTTCATCACCCTATAAACCCTTATTGAGTTACCAACAGAAGTTACCCCAACAAAGGCCATATTATCGTTGTTGTCTGTGAGGGGATACCAAAAACCTTCAACATTAAAAACTTCGGGATCCTGTTTAGTTAAAGATATTATGCTCGTTACATACTCAGGATTACTCCAATCTGTAGATAAGAGTGGTGCAATTAAATAGTTATCATAGACAAGTAAATTTGTATTCCATGCGATGTATGATCCTTCAGAACTGTTAACCTGCAAGTTTAATTCATTTTTTAGAGAGCCATTACAGTCAAAAAAACTAGCCACTAAATTCCTAACATTATAATCGCGTTTTATAGTTACTAGCTCCTTAGAGTTTTCATTTATTCCTATCATTAATAACATTGCATCCTTTTTATCATCAAATTCGAGTCTCCAAAGAAATTTCCCCAAAAAATCAAAAGCAAAACACTCGTCCCAATCATTAAATACAATTAGGTTATTTTTAACTGAATGCTTTATAACCGATCTCCCTATTACCTTAAAAGTACTAAATGGAACTTCGATTTTCCATATCTCTTGTTCTGTATTGATGTTCCACAAAGAAAGATACTTAGCATCTAATACCAGAAGCATTGAATCGTTAACAGGTTCAGCAACATAATCCCCCAAGCACTCGATATAGAATTTTTTGTTACCAATTTCATCATAAACTGGCAGAGCCGAAGTCTCACGTTTTAAATAAAAGTATTTTCCACTGGGCGAGCATCTAACTTCAGGCGGGCAATTCAAAGCACGTATATGTTCTCCCCGCATATTACAGATGTTAGCTCTATGTTTATTATTAAATAATTTTGAATGAATAAAATAGTCTTCACCATCTGATGTAAAAAATCCAGTCACTTTAAAATTACTGCTATCTATTTTAAGGTTTAGTTGTTTATTGCTACTTGATAAGATATGGATATCCTCGGGTATCTGAAAACTATGTGTTTCGTATTTTTCAAAGGTTTTTGCCAATAAACTGGCTTCTGTAATAGCGATGTATTTGTCCGATAACACTGTTGAATAGTACACTCCCTCAATATTTTCACTATATGTGAGTTCTATCTGCTTATCAGCCATTGCCGAATTTAAGTACTCGTCAATTGAAATTAATTGGGCGTAACAGCATGGGATTATTAGCAAAAAGTTAAGATACACTGATACCCATGCTAAAATTATTTTTGGGTTACTCATTCACACCTCCATGTTTTTCGATAAGTATTAGTTATAATAATCATTTTCTATATAGAAATTAGCCTCGAAGTCATTTAACCAAAACGAACCTCTCATTCTGATGTTAGAAATCCTTACTTTATACAATCAGTATTAAGCTTTAAAGTCAAGTCAGTTATTGTTAGAATATCTTTAAATTTTATTGTTTTTATAATCCAAACACAATAATTTTAAGTCAACAATACGGTAATAACGGTTCTTCCATTAAGAAAACCTGCCTAAAGCTACAAGCGGGAAGAATAGACTGTGAGACTGCTATCTCTGTGGTAGGGCATATACGTGAGCTGTCTCTGTAATTCAAATCCCAAGTCAACAATGAGTCAACAAACCTTGCCATTTTGGCTCTAATATGGTAGCCTGAAAATCATCTCAGACTTGTGCGAATCCGCCAGATGGGCGTAAATCTCAGTGGTTTTTATTGTACTGTGACCAAGTTATTCCTTGACGGTATAGCTACAAGGATAAGAGCTTTAAATATCTACAACAGTCATAGTTCAAATTCAAAATTGTCTCATTAGAAGCGGGATATTACAGTAGTTACAACTTAAGATCGTGACCTACCGAAGGCGGCCTCTATGAAGGTCGCTTTAATTAGTTATCTGATAATAAATTGACATTAATACTTTTAAAGCTTAGTTTATTTATGCTTTTCGTTTCGTGTAACTAGTAATTGTACATATAGTTATGAATTAACTTGACAAATAATAATATATGCTTATAATTGTTGTAGCGAAATACATACTAAGTGATAATGAAAGGCTACAACAGATAATTATGAATAAACCTCTAATTTTGAAGAAACTTAAAAAGTTCGGCTTAAGCCCTTATGAGTCAAAAAGCTATTTGTCTCTCCTGGAAAGAGATTCATTAACCGTCGCTGAGGTGGCAAAACTTGCCGGTATACCTCGGCCGAGCGTTTATGAAGCTCTGGAAAAACTATTGGCCAAAGGTTTATGCCAATCGAGGCCCGGTGATACCAAAAAGTACAGTGCCTCCGATCCGGAGTTGTTCAAGGAAAAATATAACAAGCAAACTATCGAAGCAATAAGCGAGGTTAACGATGAGTTTGATAGAAAAGAAGCTGAAATTATTGAGAAGTACGAACGGGAGAAAAAAAGAAGGCTTGAAAAACTTCGCATAGAAAAAGCTAAGCTGATTGAAAAGCGAAAGACTGCAACAGAGACTATTTTAAAAGTTACTGAAGAGCTAAAACCATATTACGCGCAATCCCGAGCAAAAGATGATCCTCTCGAATACATCGAAATATTGAAAAATCCCAATCAAATTCACCGCAAATTCATCGAATTAATGTCCAAAACTCAAAAAGAGGTATTGGGATTCTCCAAGCCTCCGTTTTCTCCTACCACGAGTGAACAACAAGAAGAACAGGTTCGGGTGCAGTTTGAAGCTGCGGATCGTAAAGTCATACAAAGAGCTATTATTCAAATGCCTCCCGAAGATGAGGCAAAGGAATATTTTGATAAAATGCTGAGTGTTGATTATGACGGTACAGAATTTGACAAAAATAAAGTCATAGATGAACTCCCCGTCAAGTTATTCGTTTTTGACGAAAAAGTTTGTTTCTTCGCCTTGGAAGACCCTATCAAAACGAAAACATCATTAACGATGCTTGTCGCTAAACATGAAGCTATGGCTAAAAGTTTTAAATTCCTTTTTGAGTCATTCTGGGAAAAAGCCCATGATTATTACATCATTAAAGGACAGAAATACTATTTAAATCCGGAGGACGAAAAGAAACAAAAGCGAGATGATAATGCATAAGTTTTACATATATCATCTACTGAGAAAAAAAGAACCTGAAAGGCTAAACATAAATTCGCAAAGATATTTTTAGGAGGTAGTTTTTTATCAGTAATCGTAATGGTAGTACAAATAGATGAGTAACGTTTAGGAGATTTTATGTTAAAGAAATCAATTTTCAAATCCGTGATTTTTATAATCGTGATAGCGATTGCCGGTTTTGTCTGGGCGGATGATTACCGGAGCGGCGATAATCCTGTCGTGCTATCGCCATTAGATAACGAATCCCCGGAGGCGCCAACGAATCTCCGCGCCACCGTGGATGTTTACACGGTGAGCCTGAGTTGGGATTTTATGGATAACGAGGATGATTTCGATCATTTCAACATCTATCGCCGCGTTCATGGCGAAACATCCTACGACCTGATAGATTCAGTCGCTGAACAAAGCTACACCGACGAACTGATTGGTGATGAATCCGTTTGTATTTACCGGGTAACCGCGGTCGATAACGGTGATCCTCAGCTTGAATCCGAATATTCTAATTCGGTTTACACCACGGTCGGCGCCGCTACGCCCAAGAATTTTAAATCTGTCAGCAATCAGGATGGCGTTGTTCATCTATACTGGGATACTCCGGTTACTCTGCCTTGCACGACCTTAACTTACGATGACGGCAGTATGTCGGCCGCGATCTGTAATTTGAACGATATTATTGTTATAGCCAAGGAATTTAACGGTATAGCCCCGATTTCAATATGGAAGGCGCATGTTGGAATTATAACTAATACTTCGAATATGTGGCCGTTTCCTGATGACCATCACGACCCTATCGAAATTCTTATATATGAAGGTGATGGCACCGGCCAACCGGGTGAAGTGATAGGCGATACGATAGTCACCCCGATACTTGGCGAGGAGTGGCTGACCGTAGAATTTAATCCGCCGTTAATTTGTAATACGAATGACTTTTATGTTGGCAAAAGAAACGCCGGCGGGTCCGGCGGTAACTTTGAAGGCGTTGGGATGGATGAGGAAATCTCTTATCCCGAAAACGTAACCTGTGATTGGATGTGGTACGGATTTTGGCGCATATACGACCATTATGATCTTGGTGAATGGTGTATAAGAGCAACCATTGGTATTGATGGCGCGCCTGAATTGATCACTGAAGGTAATAGTGTTTTCGAAACCGAAAATATCGCGGGATATCATATCTATCGCGGTACCTCCCCAAATGTCCCAATAGATGATGATCATCGTATTACCCCCGATTACCTGACCGAGACCAGCTACAACGATGAGGATGTTAACAACGGCACTACCTATTATTATACCGCCGTTGCCGTATATGATGTTGACGGCGAAACGGTGGAATCACAAACCTGCGAGGAGATCTCTGCCACCCCGATGAATCCCGGTCAGTTTGCTATCGATAATCCATCATCTATCAGCGAAACCGGCGAATCGGGGAGAGATGAGATTATTGTTCCCGTAGTTTTGGCTAATGACGGCGATCTTCCGGTTAGTTATTCGGTAACGACATCTACCGAATATGAACCCATGGCAACAAATGCCGATAATAAGGAACCCTTATTCGTTACCTTAATGGATAATAAATTAAGCACGGTCTATGGCAATCCTGACGATTCGTTTGATACTCCCGTGATTGCCACTCATAATTCAAATTATTTCAGTTACGTCGCGCTTAACTCACTTTACGACGAGAATGGCCCGGAATTTAACTGGGTTGATATAACGGAGATCGGTACCAGGATCGATCCTGAACCAATGCAGGAAGATAGTTATAGCCTTGGTCCTTTCGGGATGGAATTTGAATTTCCATTCTACGACAGCTTGTTCTCATCCTTTCGAGTTTGTACAAACGGTTTCATTTCGTTTACCAGCGATATAGTAGCTGGTTATAATTACGAGCTGCCGGTACCCGATGCTTATATGGGTGGACCGGTAGATAGTAGTTTGCAAGTCGATATGATTGCTCCATACTGGGATGAGCATATGGGGGTATTTGCAGAGGAACTCGGGCTGGGATCCGGTGAAATTTATTATTACACCAATCCCGAATCAACAATTGTTTCGTGGATAAACTACCAGAGCTTTTGCTTTATGTATCCTGATTCGATATTCAAGAACACTTTCCAGGCGATATTAACCGCTGATGGAAACATTACTCTGCAATATTTAAATGGCAGGTGGAACATTGATGATTTCCATGACGAAGGCTATGAGGGGGATCTACCCACCGCAATGACTATCGGCATTCAGAATAGCGGCGCTACCGATGGCCTGGAGCTTGGTTTCAATGATTTGAGATACCTTCATAACGAGATGGCAGTCAAGATATATCGTCCGTGGTTAAGGGTTGATATGTCTGTTGGCACGATTCCAGCCAATGGAACCGTAAACATTAATGCCATTCTTGATCCGGTAGCTCTGAGTGAAGGTACTTACAGCAGTTCTTTGGTTTTCTCGGCATCCGATATGAATCAGTCGTTACCATCAGAGGAAATACCCGTTACTTTTTTTGTTGAGCAGGTGGATATCAAAGAAAACGATCCCGTTTCTTTGCCTACGACTACCTCCCTTATACAAAATTATCCGAATCCATTTAATGCTTCCACCTCGATTCAGTTTTCGTTGGAAAAAACTGATGAAGTTACGTTGTCGATTTACGATGTCCTTGGCCGGAGAATAAATACATTACACACCGGTCTTTTATCAGCCGGCTTGCATAGCATGATCTGGAACGGTACGGGTCAAGAGGGAGATCCGGTATCATCAGGAATCTATTTCTATATTCTTAAAACTTCGTCCGGCTCATATTCCAAACAAATGGTTCTTTTAAAGTAGTCGGGAAGACGACGGCAAAAGTGAGTACATTAAAATAATAAACATGAGTTCTTTGAATAATTAACCAAATACCAAAAGAAATCAGGAAAATAAAACTGTCAGGTGAATTCACCTGACAGTCACGAAAAATAGCATCGGGAATAAAAAATCCCGGCGCAAAAAAAAACTAACTAATGGATTAAAAAGAGTCAAGTCCTTAATTATTTAAGGAGAATCAACATGAAAAAGATTTTCTCTGTATCGATTTTAACCTTGTGTTTAATATTAGCGGTTGATGTTATGGCGGACCCGCCCCTCAATTCAGGACTTACGACCGGCGCTTGCTGCTATGATTTTGAAGGTACCATGATGTGCGTAGTTACCGATGATCAGGGGTACTGCGAGGAAGGTTTGATGGGCACATTCCATGCGGACGCAACCTGCGATGATGTCGATCCTGAAGATGGTGTTGCCGATATCTGCGCCGTCACTGTGGAAGGCGCTTGCTGCTATATGGATGGACCCGTGCAGATGTGTTTAGTTACCGACGATCTGGCGTACTGCTTCGAAGAGTTGATGGGCACCTCATTCAATCTGGGCGCAACCTGTGAAGATATCGATCCTGAAGATGGTGTTGCCGATATCTGCGCAACCGGCCCTGAGGAAAACGCTTGCTGCTATATGGATGGATCCGTGCAGATGTGTTTAGTTACCGATGATGAGGCGTATTGCGTTGAAGAATTGATGGGCACATTCCATATGGGCGCAAACTGTGAGGATGTCGATCCTCCGGATGGTGTTGCCGATATCTGCGGAGTCGGCCCTGAGCGGGGCGCATGCTGCTTTGAAGGGACGCTATGCGAAGTAACTACTGAGGTGGAATGCGCAGGTTTGATGGGCACATTCCATGCGGGCGCAACCTGTGAGGATGTTGATCCTGAAGATGGTGTTGCCGATATCTGCGCAGCCGGCCCTGAGCGAGGCGCCTGCTGCTTTGAAGGGACGCTATGCGAAGTAATTACCGAGGAGGAATGCGCAGGTTTGATGGGCACATTCCATGCGGGCGCTACCTGTGAAGATGTCGATCCTCCAGATGGTGTTGCCGATATCTGCGCCGTCACTGTGGAAGGCGCTTGCTGCTATATGGATGGATCCGTGCAGATGTGTGTAGTCACCGACGATCAGGCGTACTGCTTCGGGGAGTTGATGGGCACCTCATTCCACGCCGGCGCTACCTGTGAAGATGTCGATCCTTCAGATGGTGTTGCCGATATCTGCGCCGCCCCTGAGGAAGGCGCTTGCTGCTATGACTTTGAAGGAACCATGATGTGTGTAGTCACCGACGATCAGGATTACTGCTTCGGAGAGTTGATGGGCGCCTCATTCCATGCGGGCGCAACCTGTGAAGATTTCGATCCTGAAGATGGTGTTGCCGATATCTGTGTCGTCCCTGCGTATGGCGCTTGCTGCTATAACTTAGAAGGAACCATAATGTGTATGGAAACTGATCAGGTGAACTGCTTCGAAGAGTTGATGGGCACCTCATTCCATCTGGGCGCAACCTGTGATGATTTCGATCCTTCAGATGGTGTTGCCGATATCTGCGCCGCCCCTGAGGAAGGCGCTTGCTGCTATGACTTTGAAGGAACCATGATGTGTGTAGTCACCGACGATCAGGATTACTGCTTCGGAGAGTTGATGGGCACCTCATTCCATACGGGCGCAACCTGTGAGGATTTCGATCCTGAAGATGGTGTTGCCGATGTCTGCGTCGTCCCTGAGTATGGCGCTTGCTGCTATGACTTTGAAGGAACCATAATGTGCATGGAAACTGATCAGGTGAACTGCTTCGGAGAGTTGATGGGTACCTCATTCCATGCGGGCGCAACCTGTGATGATTTCGATCCTGAAGATGGTGTTGCCGATATCTGCGAGCAACCATCCACCTACGAGTACCTTCCCGGCGATGCCAACATGGCTGCCGGCTCCTGGCCGCCGAATGTAATCGGCGCGGATGTCACTTATCTTGTTAATTATTTCCGGGCTATCGCCGCACCGTGTCTGGTCGGTGGTTTCTATAACTCGGCTGATGCTAACGGTGACTGTTCTGTAATCGGCGCTGACGTTACCTACCTGGTACAATATTTCCGAGGCGCGAACGAATTACATTACTGCCCGGATTATGAGCCATCCTGGTCTGGCAGCGGCGATTTACCGGCCGAGGCTCCCGATGGTTGGCCGAATTGCGAATGAACTCCCTGATTCGAGTAATTAATCTCAGCTACTACTTCTTAAAAGTGTTCTAACACTTTGACCTTGATCTACGGAAGGCGGCTCTGAAAAGGGCCGCCTTTTTCGTGTCAACAATACGGTAACAACAACGGTATATCCATGGAAAATTCCACGACTCAAGTCAATCCGAAGTCCAAACTTGATGGTTATAACGTGGTAGTTTATGGTGTTTTGTGGTGGTTTCTTGTGGAGGAGGGGAAAAGTATAAGTTGATGGAGAACTTCATATTATGCGGTGTAGCAACGGATTAGCTTTAAGCCTTGCTCAGGACTTAAAATCCCTCAAAGGGTAACTTTCGTGCCGGTTCGATTCCGGCCTTCGGCAGATAGATAACGGGTAACACCCGGTTGCCCGTTTTATTATTTCTAATCCATCCAATACAATCGATGTTAACTTTTTAGACTGATTGGTAATTCATATTAATAAGAGGTATTTTATACCGATTTAATTAAAACAGGCAGCCATTAACAAGTAGCATTATTTAAATGGCATAAGAATTACAGTCGTTTTGGTCAATGAATTTGCCGGATTGTAGTTTTAGTATGGGGGGAAATTCCAAGTTGTGGATATTAACCTTTATGTGAGCTTAGTAGTTCTGAGGAAAATACTTTTATAGTATCAGGGTACGAATGTCTGAATGCAGAAAAATATTACTGGTTGAAAGCAATCAAAGTGAAGCCGAGCGGATTAAAAAACTTCTGGATGAAAACCAGTCGTTCGAATCGGAGACAAAGATAGTCGACAGATTACTGTCAGCGGTATCCGAACTGGTATCGCGTGAATATGATTGTGTTCTGCTGAATATGTCTCTAACCGATAGTCATGGCTATAATGCTTTTACGGAGATAAAAAATCAAAATCCTGAAATCCCGATATTTATTTTAGCCGATGCCGAAGACGAACAGGATGCAATAGAGGCCGTTAAAGATGGGGCCTGGTATTACTTGAGGAAGCAACTATACACCTCCTCACAATTGGCTAAGCATATTTTGAACGCTATGGCGGGCAAAGAATATAAAGAAAAATTAAAACATCTGCAATCAATGAATTTGGCTGTTAGAAATATCAATCGACTTATAATAGATATAGCCGACAGGAATGAATTGATAAAACATGTATGTTCCACATTGACCGCCAACAGAGGGTATAAACACGCGCTGATCATATTATTCGATGATGAAGGTAGATATATTCATAGCGCCTCCTCGAATCTCGGTTCAAGATTTAACAAAATTCAGTCAGAACTCGAGAATGGTGAATATCCATATTGCTGGTCTAAAGTGAAAAATACTGATAAAGCCATAATTATCGATAATCCGATAATGGAATGCAAAAAATGTAATTTGGCTGATTCGTATCTGCAACATCCATCGATTTGTGCCCGTCTATTTTATAAGGAGCATCTCTATGGCATATTGATTGTCTCACTTTCCCGGAATATAACTAACCTGGATGAAGAGATGACGTTTTTAAAAGAGATTTCCGACGATATAAGTTTCGCGCTCAATCGAATCAATCTGGAAAAGCTGAAGAGTATCGCTTACGTTAAAATTAAAGAAAGAGAACGTCAGTACCGAAAGTTGCTTGAAAATTTCGTTGGTGGTGTGATGATATTCGCTCCTGATACCTCAATACTCATGCACAATAAGCGAGCCGCCCGAATTTTGAACGTAGGCGATGAACAAATACAATCTAAAATGATTTTCGATTCCAGTTGGAATTTATACGATGAGGATGGCAATATTATTCCGATAGAAGAAAATCCCTTGAATAAAGTGATTTCCGAACAGGAGGTCGTAAAAAATCAAATACTCGAGGTTAGGCGAAATAACAACGAGAAAAGTGTTTGGTTATTGGTCAACGCTTTCCCGGAGTTCAGTGAAAATGGGGAATTGAATCAGGTAGTAGTGAATTTTATCGATATAACGACATTCAAGGAGACGGAATACTCTTCCAGGGAAAGCCGCGAAACGTTAAAAGCGATATTCGATCATGCCCCGTTGGCGGTCGCCAAGGTTGCCCCTGACACGAGATTGGAACTCACTAATTCCGCTTTTCAGGAGATTTTGGGCTACACGGGAGAGGAACTTAAAAGCAAAATGATTGCCGATATAACTCATCCTGATGATCTTGAAAAAGGCATGCGCCGTTTCAGGCAAGTCATGAGCGGCGAGATAAATTCTTATTGGGTCGAAAAAAGATATATAAGAAAAGACGGTGGAGTCATCTGGGGCAAACTCACGGCCTCGAGTGCGCATGACAGCCAGGGCAAGAAATTCGCTATCGTAATGATAACCGACATCACTTACCGCATGGAAGCCGAGGAGGCATTAAAAAACTCGGAGATCAAGTTCAAAAATATCGTCGAATCATCGCCGCTTGGTATGCATATTTATAAGCTTCATGATAACGGCGAGTTGATTTTTGTCGGTGCCAATCCGGCCGCGGAATCGATACTCGATTTCGATCACACTCCGATTTTAGGGAAACCTATCAATGAGGCGTTCCCTGGATTAGCGGGCACCAAGGTGCCTGCTAAGTATATCGAAGTAGCGAAAAATGGTGGAGTTTGGCAGAATGACCAGATTAACTACGAGAAAGGCGAGATCAAAGGAGTATTCGAGGTTCAAGCGTTCCAGACATCCCCAAATACCGTGGTGGCGGCTTTTCAGGATGTAACGAATGAAAGACTATCCGAAATCGAGCTTGAAAAAGAAAAAGAGCGTCTGGCGGTTACACTCAGGTCGATCGGTGACGCCGTTATCACTACCGACACCAAATTCAGGATCAACTTAATCAACAAGGTTGCCGAGAATTTAACCGGTTGGTCGGAAAGTGAAGCCGTGGGTAAGCACCTGGATGAGGTGTTCGTGATTATTAACGAGAAAACCGGGCAAACCGTTGCGAATCCCGCAAAACGGGTTATCAAAAAAGGCAGAATTGTCGGTCTGGCGAATCATACGCTGCTAGTATCGAGGGACGGTACCCGGAGAGCGATTGCCGATAGCGGTTCGCCGATTATGAATAAAAAAGGTGAGATTGTCGGTGTCGTGCTGGCGTTTCGCGATGTTACCAAAGAGCAAATCATGAAAGATGTTATCTCGCGGGCCGAACGCCTGGAAATTGCCGGCAGGCTGTCAGGCCAGATTGCTCATGATTTCAACAATCTGCTCGGACCGTTGACTGCTTATCCGCAGATCATTCAAGATATGATATCTGAGAATCACGATGTTATAAAATATCTCGATAGAATGCAGGATGCCGCATTCAGGATGGCCGAAATAAACCAGCAGCTTCTGACACTGAGCCGCCGCGGACATTATAACCTCGAACCGTTAAACCTTAATGTATTGGTCAATCACGTACTGGAAGATATGGAAAAGCCGGAAAAAGAATTTCAGACGGAAATCAAACTTCAGGATGGGTTGTTTACGGTTATGGGCGGGCCATCCCAGGTATTCAGATTAATTTCTAACCTGATTAAAAACGCCTGGGATGCTATGGATGATAACGGACGAATTACGATCAGAACGGAAAACTACTATGCCGATAAAATATGCGATAAATTCAATCGTGTCCCACGAGGAGAATACGTGAAACTGACGGTATCGGATACCGGTCAGGGAATTCCGGATAACATCCGATCTAAAATATTCGAGCCGTTTTTCTCGACGAAAAAATCGGATAAGAAACGCGGCAGCGGTCTGGGGCTAAGCATAGTAATGACGATTATCGAGGACCATAACGGGTACCTGGATGTTCGGAGTAAAATAGGAAGCGGCACGAGTTTCTACCTGTATTTCCCCTGTAGCAGAGAAACGGTTTCAGAGTCAAGCCGGAAAAAGCTGATTTTAGGAGATGGCCAGAGTGTACTAGTAGTTGATGATGATGATATGCAGCGAGATGTCAGTAAATCGCTACTTGAGAAGCTTAATTATAAGGTCGATGTCTCCGTTTCGGGCGAGCAGGCAGTATTAATAATGAAAGAAAAAAGCTATGATCTAATGATCCTCGATATGATTATGCCTGAAGGTATCGATGGCGCCGAGACATATCGCCAGGCCTTGCAGGTAAATCCCGATCAGAAAGCGATTATAATCTCCGGCTATGCCGAAAGCGACCGGGTAGAGTTAGCATTGAGCCTGGGCGCTGACGGTTATATACGAAAACCGGTTAATTTGTATGAGCTTTCGCTGGCGGTAGACAATGCTTTAAAACATTCCAAAAGAGCGGAAAAAAAAGTAGTCGAGATATCGGAATAATGGATAGCGAGAATTAAAGAACTTTTCTCGGATAAAACGCTATATTTATAATGTTTTCAGATATCCATCATCGTGATATTCTGCTTGTATAACCTGAATTTCTGCATATATTATAAAAAATTCTTTTGTTGTCCGGTTAATATTATGGCTGAAAGTACATCAGGAAAAATAACTGATATAGAGGAGCTAATAAAGCTCCGGAAGAGAGTGAATGAACTCGAGAGAAGCCAATCCGAGCTCTTAAACTCACTTGAGGCTCATAGCCGAAACGAGGCTGACTATCAGCAGATCATGAGCATCCTGCCTGAGGTTGTTTTCGAGATAGATCCCGATTATAATATAACTTTTTTAAATGCCAATATAGAATCAGTTACGGGTTTTTCCGAGAAAGATTTCAGTCTCGGCTTGAAAGCGTACGATCTATTCATACCCGAGGAGAAAGAGAGTATCATTCGGAATGTCGATTTGATACTCAACGGCGGCTCTCCGGAGAGGCAGGTATTCACAGCCCGGAATAGTAGGGATCACAAGGTGAAGTTGATGATTAAAGCGGATGCCATAAAAGATAAGGACACGATAGTCGGGGTACGTGGCGTGGCCCTGGATATAACCGAAAAAAGCCGAATTGAGGAGGAGCTTTCGGTAGGGCGCGGGCTTATCGAGTCGATGTTGAATACGGCTAACTGCATTATAGTCTGTATGGATGGCAAAGCTACGATTCTCATGTTCAATGATGAGTGCGAGCGAATTACCGGTTACAAGAAAGAGGAGGTCATCGGCAAAAGCTGGCATGAGCTTTTCGTGCCCAGGGATATGTGGTGGCCGCAGGAGTATACTTTCGCCGAGTGGGTAAAATTAAATCCCCGGGGCCGATATGAAAAGCCCATCGTGACGAAATCGGGCGAGTACCGCGATATATTCTGGTCGAATTCGGCAATTTTCGGCGCTGATAACGAGAGTTTAATCGCTATCGCAATTGGTTTTGATGTTACCGAGTTGAAACAGGCTAAGTCGGCGCTGGTGGAGAGCGAGGAGAAATACCAGACACTTCTGGAGCAATCTAACGATGCCGTTTACCTGATGAGTAGCGAACGTTACGAATTCGTTAACGATAAATTCATCGAGCTGTTCGGTTGGACGAGGGAGGAGCTTTTATCGCCTGACTTCCAAACCAGTATGGTTATCGCTCCTGAAAGCCGGGAGTTCATAGAACAGCGGATTAATAATTTCAAGAATAATATCAAACAGCCCGATAGATACGAGTTCATAGGCATCAATAAATCCGGCAGGAGAATAGATATCGAGGTTATCGTAAGCCATCTAAATATCAATAACAGGGTCGTGACCCAGGGAATCTACCGGGATATCACGGAGCGGAAGCGGATCGAAAGGGAACTCAAATCCGCTTACGTGGAGATGGAACAGATATTCAAAGCCTCCACTCCTATGATCGTGATTGATAGAAATTTCCATATTCTCAAAATTAATGAGCCATACGAGAACCTCTATCGTCAGAAAGAAAGCAGTATTTACGGTGAACTCTGCTACAAGTTGTATTCGGGGCCTCTGTGCAATACGTCGGATTGCCCGATGTACAGACTGGCAAATATTCATGATAAATATGAATACGAGGATACTACCGTTTTATCCGATGGCACGAAAATCGAGAGTATCGTTACAGCCATGCCATATTACAATGCCGAGGGTGAGTTGCTGGGTATAGTCGAAAATTACATCGATATTACCGACAGAAAAAAGGCCGAACTTCAACTAAGGGAGCGCGAGGAGTACTATCGGGCGATATGGGAGAACTCACCGATAGGCCTTTGCCTGACAGATAAGGACGGCGTGTATCACTATGTCAACCGCTCTTATTGCCGGATATACGGTTTCGATAAGGACGACCTGATCGGCAATAATTACCGCGATTTGATATTGGCGGATGAACATCGCGGCGGGCCGTTCGGCAGATACGATTCCCTGTTCGAAACAGGGAAATCAGGTGAGAAGGGGGAATCGAAGTTTATCCGTAATGATGGTACGATTGTCTGGGTCGAGTACACCAACGATTTCGTGTTCAGCGATGGTAAACCGAAATTAATGGTCACGATGAATAACGATATATCCGAGAAGAAAAAAGCGGAGCAAGAACTTCAAGCAAGCGAGATGAGATTCAAAGTCCAGTTCAAGGCATCCCCGATACCGACATATTCCTGGCGGTTTGAGGATGGTGATTTTATCCTGGAAAACTACAACGATGCCGCTTATGACATAACGCGGGGGAAAATCGCCAGTGTCCTGGGAATCAAAGTATCGGCATTCTTTGAAGATATGCCGTTTGCTATCGAGAATATGCACAGATGTTTTAATGAGAAGAGTTCGTTCAGCGAGGAGGCTCGTTATAAATACCGAACACTGGACCTCGAAAGTTATCTGAAAGTCTACTACACTTATGCGCCGCCGGAACTGGTATTGATACATACCGAGGATATAACCTCACAGAGAGTTAACGAGATCAGAAACAACGCTCGTTTCAACCTTCTAAACAGGTTGAGAAACGCGGAGACTGTCGATAGATGCCTCGAACTCGGTTGCCAGGCAATATTCGAGGCCGAGCTTTTCAAACGCTCGGTACTGACTCTCCATAACGTAAAAAGAGAGATAATAAATTTAGGCCAGTTCGGTGTCGATCCTGACTTGATAAAAGCGGCCAGAAATGCACCGGCGCCCGATGAGCAAACTGCCAGCCATATGACTCAGAAGCGGTTTAAAATCAGTAACTCGTTTTTTATACCATCCGAGGCGCAACTGGGCATGGATAAAGTGGCGCGTTATGTACCGCAGGATTCCGATTACGGCGAGGGCGAGGAATCGTGGAAAAAGGATGATGAGCTGTTCGTACCGATTATAGAAGATGACGGCAAAACTATTGGCTGGTTCTCGGTCGATACGCCGTTTTACGGGCATAGACCCACGCTTGATATAATAATATATCTGGAGGAAGTCGTTGATATCATCCTCAAGAAAGTTCAATCGATAAATAGCCTGGCTGCCTTGAAAAAAGAGCAAATAGAGCTGAAAAACAAGAATATAGCTTTGAAACATGTGCTAAAATCGATTAATCTCGAAAAGCTCAAATATAAAAAGCAGGTCTCGGAAACAGTCGATCGGATACTTCTGCCGGCATTGAATAGAATAAAGAGGCCCGATGAGACAGTTAATGAGCTCTATCTCAAAGTACTAAAAGGAAACCTTCACGAATTACGAATAGATTTAGGGCAGAGCAACGCCTTATATCACAGCCTTTCAAACAAAGAGGCTCGAATTTGCGAGTTAATTAAAGGGGGAGCATCCTCCAAAGATATAGCCAACGAACTCAATGTCACGGTTGGTACGATACATAAACATCGCGAAAAAATCCGTAAGAAATTAGGTATCACCAACACTGACATGAGCTTAGTTGACTATTTCAAGAATTCGAACCCCGGCAAGTAGTGCGTATTACTCTATACGCATTAATATGGTAAACTATTCGTATTGACTATTTCCGGCTGACGAACGATGTTGTACTTGAAGCTGTGCTTCACAGGGTTTTGTTCTTCAAGGGAATCGGACCCCTTGTTTCTGTGACTCTCAATGAGACAAAGGGGGGGGAAACCCATGGCTACTCTCGCTCCCCGGGGGTAGCCTATTTTTATCAGGAGTATTAAGGATGTTATCGCGACTGGTGATTTTCAACTGATGGCAATATTATGAATGCCGGGAAAGATCACCGGAGTCTGTTTCAGAAGCCGGTGGTTGGGGTATTTCCTCATGCTCCGGCTGGCGTGCCTGCCATCAAAAGCCGGCATCTGAAAATATTCTTTCCCATTAGAGCTGGTAGCCCGGCTACATACAATCGGGTAAATAATCGTATTTTAAACTAATATACTTTTGATTGTCCCTGCTCGATATTATATAATTACAAAATAATAGTTATTCGTAAATGATCTCGGAATAAGGAGCAAGCTTTGACCGTTAAAATATATACCTGGTTAATATCAATTGGGTTGGCCGATAACCTGGCCGGGCCGTTATCCTGGTTCGTAGCTTTCGCGATTGTCATTTTGCTGGCGATTGTAGTCAACTACATAGTTCGCAGTATAATAGTTCGGTTTATTACCATGATGATCAAAAGAAGCTCCTCCAGATGGGATGATGCTTTCGCCGAGAGGAAGCTGTTCGTAAGGTTGTCTCATCTGGCGCCGGCATTAGTGATTTACTTTTTCGCGCCGGCATTCCCGCAGGTCAGTGAATGGCTGGTGAGGCTTTCCATGGCTTATATGATGATCGTCGGTATGTCCTCGATGTTTGCCTTTATCAACGCTATCGGGGATGTTTACGCTACTTTCGATATCGCCAAAAACCGGCCGATAAAGGGTTACCTTCAACTGGTACAGATATTCTTAGCGGTGATAATCGGCATACTGGTTATCTCCACCCTGATAAACCGTTCACCGGCCTTGCTACTGGGCGGCCTGGGCGCGCTGACCGCGGTTATCATCCTGGTATTCAAGGATACGATTCTCGGGCTGGTGGCCAGCGTGCAGCTATCCTCGAACGATATGGTGCGAATCGGTGATTGGATCGAGATGCCGAAATACGGCGCGGATGGTGATGTTATCGATATCAGTTTGCACACCGTGAAAGTGCAGAACTGGGATAAGACGATCGCAACCATCCCGACATACACGCTGATATCCGACTCGTTCAAAAACTGGCGGGGCATGAGTGAGTCGGGGGGACGGCGGATAAAGCGGGCGATCAATATCGATATGAACACGGTCAAATTCGTTAGCCCGGAGATGCTGGAACGTTTCAAGAAAATCCATCTGATCAAGGACTATCTCGTGACCCGTAAGGATGAGATAGACAGATATAACGCCGAGCATAAAGTTGACACCTCCGAACTGGTAAACGGCCGCAACATGACTAACCTCGGCACATTCCGGGCCTATGTGGTTGCCTATCTGAAAAGCCATCCCAAAGTGCATCAGGATATGACATTTTTAGTCCGTCACCTGGCGCCCGGCGAGCATGGTTTGCCGATTCAGATTTATGTCTTCTCCAACGATCAGGTATGGGCCAACTACGAGGCGATACAGGCGGATATTTTCGATCACATATTGGCGGTAATTCCGCGCTTTGATTTGCGGGTATTTCAGAATCCGACCGGCGGGGATTTGCATCGTCTGGTGGATACGCTTGGTGAGCGGACGTAGGGAATATTTATTTAACTTACGTAGGGGGCGATCTAAGATCGCTCCGTGTTTAATTTCAGCAGTACAGCTGTTATATGCTCTCCCGGTCTGGTCTTAGACCAGCCCCTACGGGTGAATTATGCTATTGTCTTGCCTGTTAATGTGCTATGTGTTATAATAAAACCACAGGGGTAAATCAATAAACTGCTTTTGATACGTACGGGGGAAATGAATTGGCAGACATATTCGGAATAGTAACCGGCGTTTACGGCCTCGCAAAGGATGGCTATAAGCTGCTGATGGATCGCGCTGTGAGGCAGGCTTACAGGGATGCCGGGATTGATACACATCTCAGGGGTAATGCTACAAAGTATGATGTTAAAAATGCGCGGATTACTACTATTACTGAAATCACAGAAGTGATAGAGATTCATTCAAATCTAATTATTAGAGAAATTGAAGACACAAAAAAAGTAGTAATTGAATCTAAAGATGAAATTAAAGCTTCAATCCGTGCGGCAACGATGGAAATTATCAATGAACTATCGCCAAAAATGTCTGGAGCCTCAGAATTCGATAAGCCGAAACCTTCCGAGGAAGCAAAACAAAAAGCCCAGAGCTTATTAGAACGTTTGCAGGCTTTAAAAGATACCGGCGAAAAACTGCCGATATCTGCGGAGCTTGATGAGGCTATTGCTTTAATTACAATTGGCGAATACGTTGATGGTGAGAAACTGGCTGATGAATATATCAAAATGATGGATACGGCCTGGCGGCAGCTTGAGGAACAACGTAATAAGGAGATGGCATTAGCCTACAAAGCCAAAGGTGATTCAGCTTATTATCAGTTGAAATATCAGGATGCGCTTGAATGTTATAAAGAGGCAGTTAAATATAAGCCGGATGATATTGAGATATTAAACTTTGTTGGCTTAGTAAGTGATGAATTGGGTTTATATGATGATGCACTGAGATACTATAGAGAAGCTTTAATTCTAAAAGAAAATAAAACGGAAATACAAGACGATGAATATTCTATGCTCTTAAATAATATTGGAGAAGTATTGCGGCTTAAAAGCGATTATAATAGAGCATTGGATTATTTCTATAGAGCATTGAAAATTGATATTAAAGTTAAAGGAGATAAGCACCCTAGAACAGCAGTAGATTATAATAATATAGGTTTAATACTAGAATCAACAGCAGATTATGATAGTGCTTTGAATTATTATAAAAAAGCTCTTAATATATTGCTTGAAATTAATTGTGAGAATTATCACTATATTGCATCAACTTACAATAATATTGGCAGCGTTTTTAGCACAAGAGGTGATTATAGAAAAGCGTTTGAGTTTTTTAACAAAGCTCTTAGTATTTTAAGAGCCATCTTTACAGAAAAACATCCATTGGTAGCAATTAGTTATAACAATATCGGTGGCATATTAGAGAAGCAAGGAAAATATAACGAAGCACATAATTATTATTCTAAGGCGCTTAGCATATCTAAAAAAATGCTTGGAGAATATCATCCATTAGTAGCTACAAGTTATAATAATATTGGTTCAATTCAAAAGGTCAAAGAAAACTATGACAAAGCTTTAGGTAATTTTAATAAAGCAATAATTATTAATATTAAGATATTTGGAGAAAGACATCCAGATGTTGCGTCAACTTATGGCAATATCGGCGGTTTATTATTTTTGCAAGGCGATTACAATGGTGCTCTTGAATATTTTAAAAAAGCGTATGTAATTAGGTTAAAAATCTATGGTGAAAATCATCCAGAAGTAGCTATGAGTTACAATAATTTAGGTATTGTTTATAAAACTCAGTGTGATTTTGATATAGCTCTATATAATTATAGTAAAGCACTTACGATATTAAGAAATATTTTTGGAGAAAAGAATCTATCGGTTGCAACGTGTTATAACAATATTGGCGGAATATATTTTTCGAAAGATGATTATGAAAATGCAATGGTTTATTTTAAAAAAGCGCTTGGAATTAAATTAGAACTGCTTATAGAGGAACATCCATCTATAGCTACAAGCAATGAAAATATAGCTTATTGTTATAACATGTTAAAGAAACCTAATAAGGGATTACCATATTTCATTGATGCATTCAAGATATGGTATAGAATATTAGGTGCTAATAATGAAAGAACTTTAAAATCGTTTTCCGGTATCAAAATGCTAGGCGGCAACCCCGACCACGAACTGGCCCAGATCAAAGCCGAAATCGAGGCGGAGAGAAAGCAGCGAGAGAGCGAGTAGGGGGCGATCTAAGATCGCTCCGTGTTTAATTTCAGCAGTACAGCTGTTGTAGGCTCTCGCGGTCTGGTCTTAGACCAGCCCCTACGGAAAATGTTGGCGCTGGTGGAGATGTGCTATTCTGCCGCTAACAGCAGCATTACGAAGCAGCGCTTCGTAATGAGAGGGGAAAGCAGAGAGAGGGCGAGCAGGGGTATATCGATATACGCGCCGGGCAGACTGCTGGAATATTAGCAGACTGCCAGATTCATACTGTCCCACCTCAGGCTTCGCCGTGAGATGGGGCATCGGTTTTTTCATGTTATTATTACTCTTCCAGCAACATACTGCATGAATAAAGCAGGAAGGAAAGGATTTCTTCCTGCTCAGTGTAATTGAAAATTAGGGGGCGATCTAAGATCGCTCCGTGTTTAATTTCAGCAGTACAGCTATTATATGCTCTCCCGGTCTGGTCTTAGACCAGCCCCTACGGTTTTTGATAGAGAGATTCGTTGGTTTCCACCCCATACACAAAAATAAAAAAATAGCTTGCCCGGAACTATAGTTGTTGCATATCATACAAGCCATTATGAAATACCTGTTTGTCATGGTTTGCCTGATCCTATTACTCGCTCCCTCCATATTCGCCCAGGGCGATATCGACTCCGATATGGATGTGTTCAGCCAGTCTATCGCTACCGGGGATGATATCTCGGTCGGATTTTTCAATCCCGCTAACCTGGCAAACGGCCCCATGATGGCCCTCCGCTATATGCACGCCACCACCGACTCCACTATCAAAGGCGATGATGGTTTCATGCTGGCAACCAGGGGCACACTGCTTTCGGTGCAATGGCTTAATCATACCAATGGTGTTTTCCGGCGTAAATTCCTGTTCGCCGGCAGTAAGCTTCTATTCCCAAATTTCTACTGGGGTTTATCGATCGCTTATTTCAATGGCAATGAAATGTACAAGGATAAGCAGATCTGGAAATTGGGTACGCTGTATACACCCATGCCCTTTGTCAATCTGGCGGCCGTGGTGGATGATATCAACCAGCCCAAATTCGATGGCTACCAGGTTAAGCGCTTGTATGTGGTTGGCATAGGAATCAAAGCCAATAATCTCAAGCTGAGGGTGTCGGCGGATGCCTGGATGCGGGAGAACGAGCAATTGGAGGATGTCCGGGCGAAGTTGCGGATGGAGTTCACCATAGACAGTAAACTCCGCCTGGCCGCGCAGTATTTGACTGATGGTAGATTCCAGATCGGGGTTGGCTATAATATCCAGCATATCAGTCTCGGCATAGCCGGTAATTATATCGACGATGCTTACCGGGGCGGTAATTTCTATTACAATCAATTGCCAATCGGGGCACGATAGGTATCAGCTAAATCCAGCTTATCGTCCAATTATCCTGTCTAATAGCACTTATAATAATCCATTTTCAACTTGAATCATCCCATAAATAACGAAAAAAACATTTAATCCTTTATTTATTGATGCCGATTAACATATACGAAGGTCGATGTTATACGCGCGGGTACTCAATTTAACCGATTCGGGGTATTACTGAAATGGCTCTGCCGAATACTCAGAAAATCAACGTTGAAAAAAGCCAGGCAATAAAGGCTGATTGGTATGAAGCAATATTGATAGGTCATGTCGAGAAAGATAATAACGATATCACATCCAGCCATATCGAGTTCGAACTTGCCCAGAGTATGAAACATATCTGGGCGGTACTAACTCATGATGAGGAGAACCTTCACCGTATTAAACGGTTGAAGCAGGCTCTCGAAATGGATGATAATGAATCCGATCTGGGGGCTCATTACAAAAAACATCTTATGGTGTTTGTTGATAATGATTATAAAGACGGCAAAGTCGTAAATGTTATTCGTGATTTCGATAAATACGTGCCGCCGGCGGCTGCCGTTGTTGCCGAAAAGAAAGCAGCCCCGAAACCCGTGAAGAAAGCGGAGCCCGCTGCCGCGCCGCCACAAATAGAGCCGGAGGAGCACGGCAGGCATATTCCCAAACTGATACTGATCGTTGATGATCAACCCGAGGTAGCTACGCTTGTCGGCAATTATGTCGAGCAAATCGGTTTCGTGCCGGATATTGTCGCTGATGTTGATGAGGCATTGGCCAGGTACGATCCCGATAAATATCTCATGGTCATCTCGGATGTTATCATGCCCGGTAAAAACGGATTCGACCTCGTTCGCGGGCTTCATAATAAATACCCCAATGTTTTCGTAGCATTAATCTCAGGCTATTTCGATAAAGAGATGGAGAACCTCCAGAAGCTATTCGGTATAGAGAAAGTCTATCGTAAACCGGTATTTTTCAATTCGGTAAAAGAGATGGTAGCCTCTGCTTTACAGAAAGTGTCGAAGGCCTGACCTGTTTCAAAAATCGTATAATAAGCATATAAAATCAGCATCCTTTTAACCTCCCCAGAGAAAAGGCCGATTAGTTTATCAGGAGTGAAAATATGTCTGAATCAATGGAAAACATCTTTCAACTTGGCGAGGTACTCGAGCAACGACTGGTGCAACTCGAGGATAGCCTCGAGGACCAGATTAACAAAGTACTCGATATCTCACGCATAGGCTCGGCATTTACCTCATATCTAAATCTTGATATTATCCTTCCGACGGTTATCGAGACGGCGCTTAGTCTGGTAAAAGGCGAAGTTGGCGAGGTCCTGATATTCGATTATGAGGGTAAGCCAAAATCAGTAAGCTGGGGATTAAATATCCAAATCGTCAATCAGATCAAGGCCGAGTCGGGTAAAAGTATTATCGATGAAGTCAAGGAAACCGGCGAGGTCGTGGCGCTTAACAATCTTGATTACCAGATTAATGGAATTGTCGAGAATCTTGCTATCAATATCAACTCGATCATCGTCGCGCCCCTGAAATCTCAGGATGAGGTTTTAGGAGTAATTGCAATCGCTAATAAGGAAGATGATGAGGAGTTCGACTCCGACGATAATCTCTCTCTCGATTTGATCGGCAGTTTCGCGGCTGTGGCGGTTAAAAACGCGGTTCTTCACCATGAGGCGTTAGCCAGCCAGAAGCTGGAAAACGAGTTGCAGATAGCAGAACATGTGCAAAGTACCCTGATGCCCTCCAACCTTGTTGAAAACGAAAGTTTAAAAATACATACATATTATGACATGGCCGGTCAGGTAGGCGGTGATTTCTACGATATAATCGGGATGGGGGATGAGAAATATCTAATAGTCGTCGGGGATGTCTCGAACAAGGGTATTCCGGCGGCCTTGATTATGACCTCGGTGAGATCATATGTAAGAGTACTGGCTGGCTCTATGGAGTCGCTGGCTGATATGGTATCCAAAGTTAATGAACATCTGAGCCGAGATATGACGAATGTAGGCGGGATGTTCGTAACTATGTTTTTCAGCTTGATAGATATGAAAGAACATACTCTTCAAACAGTCAACGCCGGTCATCCTCCGAGCTACCTGTTTAAAAAGGATGGTTTCGAATCGCTTAAAACAGGTGGTCCATTCGTCGGCCAGTTCCCCGAGTTGGAATATACCGAATCCATAGTGAAGATTTCCAAAGGCGACAGGTTGATAGTTTACACCGACGGTATTTTCGAATGTGTCAATTCCGAGGGCGAGATGCTGGGATTGGCCGGCTCGCTGGAGTTTTTCAAACAAAATAAGGATGATGACTGGCCAGAGTTTTCCAAAAAGCTGAAAGACCTTTTGATCGAATACTCATTCGACCAGGGGCGAGTAGATGATACCACCCTATTATTAATCGAGGTGAAAAAATGACCAATAAGGTAAGGGTTATATTTCCGGTCACCATTTCCTCGGTTAGCCTGGCTGAGGAGATTTTCGAGACAGTCACCCGGAATCTGATCAAGGATGATAAGACGAGTTATAGAATTCGCACCGCTCTTTCTGAAGCATTCAATAACGCTTTTTTGTATTGCGATAAAGATTCAGGTAATGCCCTGGTCGAATTTAACTTCTGTTTCAATAACAATAAGTTTGTTGCATCAATTATCAATGACGGTTCAGGTTTTGCCGATAAAACAATAAAATGGAACGATTTTCCATCGGAGACAGCAGAATCTGGAAGGGGTTTACGGATTATAAAAAAACTATCCGACAAGGTGGAATTCAATAAACATGAAAATAATAAATTCGAAGTGTACATGGAATTTTCAACCAGGGCTGAACAAAAGATAGAGAATAAATAAATACTTGGAGGTTGATATGGATATTCAGAAACGTTTAGAGGGCAATGTCGCGGTTCTATGCCTTCATGGCAGACTTGATCTGACCAGCGCGTCGTCCCTCAAAGAGGTATCCAAAGAAGTATTGGCGGGGGAAGCCAAGAACATGATTTTAAACATGGATAAGGTCGATTTCATAAACAGCTCCGGCCTGGGCGCACTGGTATCTATACTTAAAGAGGTGAGAAATTCTCAGGGCAATATGCGTCTTACGAATTTGGCGCCTTATGTAAAAGAGATTTTCGATATCACTCAGTTAACGAACATTTTCGAAATATTTCCAGATGAGAAGCAAGCAATTTCCAGCTTTTAATATAGACGGGGGGAAAAATGTCGCCCACATCTACGACTTTACTTAAGCCAGGTGCAGCATCGGATGTTGCTTTAAACGAAAACGTATTAAAGCTTAAAGACTCCGATCGAATGGTGCGGGAGGATGCCGCTTATGAGTTGTCATCCAACCCTACACCGGAGGCTGCCGAGCAGTTATGCGCGCTGTTATCCGATCCTGATATATCCCTACGAAATCTGGTTGCCGAGGTGCTGGTTAAAATGGGCAGTGTTGCCAGTAAGGCCCTCATCAAAGAGGCAAAGTCACCGGATCATGATGTCCGGAAATTCGTTGCTGATATAATGGCGCTGATAAAAGATACGGAATTCATTTCAGTTTTAGAAAATATGCTTGATGACAAGAACGAAAACGTCGTTGGTTCGGCCGCCGAGGCTCTCGGACATATCGGAGAGGCCCGAGCGGTGAATTCCCTCATCAAATGCATGAAGAGTCATCCCGATTCGAGTTTGCAGGCGGTTGAGTCGCTGGGCAAAATCGGTTCGGATGAAGCATTACCCGAGCTCTCGATAATACTCGACTCGGACAATGTCGTGCTGGCCTATGCCGCTGTAGAGGCGGTAGGCAAAATAGGATCATCGAAAGCTATAAATAAACTTATAAATCTTCTTAAGGTCGGTAATCCCGAACTCAGGAATGTGGTATTAACAACGGTACTGAAAATAGCCGGTACGGGAAACCGCGAAGATTTATTCAATGTCACCGGCGGCAGGTTCATAGACTACCTCGTTGAAGCGGCTGCCAGTGATGATATGGATGTCAAAAAAGCGGTACTCAGCGAACTGGCGTTCTGGAGCGGCGATAAAGTCGTCGGCGCCCTGGTAGATTCTCTCGATTCCGATAATGAGGAGATTATCAATCTTGCTCAGGGAGCTTTGAGGATTTGCGGTAATTCCGGAATTAACAGGTTTGTCGAGGGCTTAAAAAATGCCCGCGATGAGAGCCGTATCGTATTGATCGAGGTCTCATCATTCTTGAAATCGCCGGAGCTTTTGGATGTCATTTTAAACCAGGCAAAATCGGAAAATCCCGATGTTCGTATGGCCGTGGCCAAAACGCTCAATAAGTACTCCAACCAGGAATCCATCCAAACTCTTCTGGACTTGACCAAAGATGAGGTCGGTCATGTCCGGGCGCAGGCGATTAACTCGCTTGGGCTGGTTGCCGATGAGGCGTATGTCGAGCAGATAGCCGAACATCTGAATGACGAGTATCCCGATGTCAGGGAGGCTACGCTTGGTTCGCTGGTGTTGATAGGCGGACAGAAGGCTATAGAGATATTCAAAAATAACCTGGCGCACGGCGAGGATGTCGAAAGTAAAATACTGGCGGTCAGGGGACTCGGCTGGATAGGCGAGGATGAATCGATCGAGATAATGGTCGAGGCGCTGAATCACGAGGAAGCCGAGGTCAGGCATCATTCGATTACGGGTTTGGCCAAGATGAACTACTCGAAGCTCGAGGAAAGCCTGATACTATTATTGTCCGATGAAAATCCCGAAGTAAGAAAAGCTGTTGTCGACGCCTATATCACTATCAAGGGGGCGGAAGCCGCCGAAAATATAAAAGTGTTGTTGGACGACGGCGACATGTGGGTGAGATTCTATACGATAAACGCCCTGGCCTCAATAGAGGATAAAACATCGCTGGATAAACTACTGGAGATATTCAACGAGCAACCGCCGTTCGTTCAAATCGCGATAGTGAATTTGATCGGAACTTATGATGATCAGCGGGCTACCGATCAGTTGCGCAAATTCAGTGAAAGCGATAACGAAGATATCGCCAATTCTGCAAAGGAAGCTCTTGAATCAAGATAAATTAAATAAATCGGGTGTTCTGGTTGTGGATGACGAGTTGTTGATCAGGGATCTTCTGTTCGATTTCCTGACCTCAGAAGGCTACAACGTACATCTTGCCGAAAACGGCAAGAAGGCCGTTGCGATGCTCGATAGTATCGAGTTCGAAGTGGCGCTCGTTGATTTGAAAATGCCGGAGATAGATGGAGTAGAATTCACCGGCATACTTCAACAGCGGCTGCCTTCGATACCGGTAATAATCATGACAGCTTACCCCTCGATGAACAGCGCGATCGAATCGATTCGCAACGGAGTTTTCGATTATTTGATAAAGCCTTTTAAAATTGCCGAGTTAAGCGAGGCCGTAGGCAAGGCGATCTCCGAATACCGGGCGAGGACCGAAAGCGGTTACGTTCCCAAAAAAGCAAATGCTGTCTCGGGCAATGAATAGGGAATCCTATAAAAGGATGGGGCAACTTAGTAAAACTTAATGAAATGCGGGTGAAAAATGGCTCTTCAAAATACACTAGCTAAACCAAAACCGGCGGCTGCGCCAGTGCAGCAGAAAGCGCCGTCCGTCCCTCCACCCTCGGCTTTCAAGGCAGGCGTGGAGATGAAGATGGAAGAGTTTATTCAATTTCGGGATTTCGTACATGAGAAGTCGGGTATGTATTTCCCGGAGGCCAAGATGTATCTGGTGAAAAACAGGCTCGCCAATCGTATGAAAGAACTCGGTATCAAAAGCTACAAAGACTATTTCTATATGGTCAAATACGATACCACCATGAAAGAGTTCAACATGCTGATGAATCTTCTGACCACTAACGAGACGTCGTTTTTCAGGAATCTGCCGCAGTTGAAAGCGTTTTCCGATGAGGTGTTGCCGTTGGTGATAGACGAGAAGAATAAATCACATAATAAAACTCTTAGAATTTGGAGCGCCGGTTGTTCGACGGGTGAAGAACCTTATACTATCGCGATGTATCTCAGAGAGAAGGAAATCCAGTTGAAAGGTTTCAATTGCGAGATCATCGCCAACGATATATCCGAAAACGTACTTCAAGCCGCGAGAAAAGGCATTTATCACGAACTGGCACTCAGAACCACGCCTAAACCTTATATTGATAAGCACTTTACCAAAACAGGTTCGGTTTATAGGATCAATGATGATATCAAACGGATGGTTAAATTCTCGCAAATTAATATGACCGATCAATTAAAAATGTCGCTGGTGAAGAACGTGGATATAATATTTTGCAGAAATGTTACGATATACTTTTCAGATGATGTGAAACGTAAGATAACCAAATTCTTTTACAACAGTCTTGTCAAAGGAGGGTATTATTTTATCGGACATTCCGAATCTCTCCATGGAATCAGCAAGGCCTTCAAGTTGGTTTATCTTAAAAACGGGCTTGTTTACAAAAAGGATTAACATAGGGGTGACAGTATGGCTGATTATACAGTAATGGCAGTGGATGATTCCCCGACGGTGGTAAAATTCGTATCGTTCGCTTTGAGGTCTGCCGGCCTGAAAGTCGTGACCGCTACCGATGGTATGGATGCGCTGGAGAAACTTTCAGCGATGCCTGACGGGGTAGATTTGATTATCACTGATCTGAATATGCCGAACGTTGATGGCTACGAGTTCATCAAGACCGTCAGAGAAAACCAGCAATACCGGCAGTTGCCGATTATAATTTTATCCTCGGAAGAGGAGGAGAAGGATAAGAAGCTGGGAGATGAGGTAGGGGCGACATCCTACCTGGTGAAACCGTTCAAGCCGAATGTTTTGTTGGCTGAGGTTTCCAAATTTTTGCAAATAAAACAACCTACATAAATGGAGGGTAGTAAGTTGGCTGCTGACTTAAAAATACTGGCAGTTGATGATTCTCCGACGATGCGAAGGATCATCATCAACACATTGAAGCGCGCCGGTTTCGAGGATGTCGTCGAGGCATCGGACGGCAAAGACGCGCTGGCCAAGCTGAAAACCGATAATTTCAATTTCGTTATCACCGACTGGAATATGCCGGAGATGGATGGCTTAACTTTCGTTAGCACTATGAGATCCGATCCCGATCTGCAGTCGATGCCTGTTTTAATGGTTACTACCAGGTCGGTCAAGGAGGATATTATCGAGGCTATGAAAGCCGGAGTGAATAATTACATTGTCAAACCATTTACTCCTGAGACCCTTGCTGAGAAGATCAACAAGGTATTAGAGAGCGTATAGGGGGAGTATCATGGCAGAGAATAAGTCAAAAGTAACGGAGCAGATCCGCAGCGAGCTCAAAGAGCTTACCGATTCGATCGGCGTCATGATGTCGACTTTCCGTTCGATCAAGAAACCGATGCAGGAATCATCCGACCAGTTGCCGACTACCACCTCGCAGCTCGAGAAGGTAACCGAGCAGACCGAGAACGCCGCTAACAAGGTGCTGGACATGATCGAATCGATTAGTAATCGTGAGGCCGATATATCCTCGGAGATCAACAAGGCGAAAGAGCTTGTCGCGGAAGGCAAGATCGAGAACAACGAGCAGTTGAAAGAGCTGCTGGAAAGTATCGGGAAAAACTCGGAGGCGAATATCAATGATGCTTATAATATCATGGATGCTTTGCAGTTCCAGGATATTACCACGCAGCAGATCGATCACGCTATTTCGCTTCTGGATGATGTCGAGGGTAAGCTTCACACCATGCTAAAGGCTGTGGGTATCAAACCGGATAAACTCGTACCGAGCAAGAAGCGCCAAAAAGCGTTTGATCCGAACCTGAATGTTTCAGGTGAGAATAAGACGCAGCAGGAGGATATAGACCAGATATTTTCAGGTCTTAAGTAACAGGGCATATTACAGGCAAGGATTATTGCAGATATAGGAGTGTGCGATGAGCGATAATTTTGAACTCGACGAGTTGCAATCTATTATAGATGAGTTCATGGTTGAAACAAATGAGATCGTGGATGCGCTCGATTCGAATTTGGTTAAACTTGAAAATGAACCGGACAACCTTGACCTTCTGAACGAAATATTCCGGGGCGCTCATACGATGAAAGGGACTTCTGGCTTTTTAGGTTTTACCGAGCTGACAAGACTCACTCATCGCATGGAGGATGTCCTCAATCGCTTGCGTAAAGGCGAGATCAAGGTAACCGAGAATATCATGGATGTGTTACTGGAGGCGGTCGATTTCGTGAAACTCGTTCTCCAGGATATTATCGAAAATAAACAGGGTAGTACCGAACTGGATGATATCATTGCCAAACTGGAGATGGTATATAAAGAGGGTGATGTTAACTCCGGTGGTGGAGGTGAAAGCGCCTCGCCCGAACAACCTCAAACTCAAGCGGCTCCGACAGAATCCGATCAGGCGGTAGTAGCGGAGGCCGAAGCGGAACCTGAAGCCGAGGTCGAAGTCGAAACCGAAGCGGCCGCTGAACCGGAGCATGCTGCTGAGGCAGCCGAGCCCGTAGCGGTTGCTCAGGCGCCGAAAGCGGAGGCTGCAAAAGCCGAAGCTCCGGCGGCCGGTAAGAATACCAAGAAGGATTTCCAGAAACGAATCGACTCGACTATCAGGGTTGGAGTCGACAGGCTGGATTCGCTGGTGAATATGGTCGGAGAGCTGGTGCTGGGTAGAAACGCCTTGATGCAGTCCTCCGGAATAATGCAGCATCGTTACGAAAGCGACCGCGAGTTCGAACATCTGACTCAAGCTGCCTCGCAGATCAATTTTATTACCACCGAACTGCATATGGCGATCATGAAAATGCGTATGCTTCAGGTCGGTAACGTATTCAATAAGTATCCCCGTGTCGTCCGTGATTTATCCCGTGAGTTGAAAAAGAAAATCGATCTTCATATCTCGGGCGAGGAGACGGAACTGGATAAATCGGTGATCGAGGAGATCAACGATCCGCTGGTTCACCTGATCCGTAACTCGGTAGATCACGGTGTCGAGACTCCCGAGGAAAGGATCAAAGCCGGGAAAACCGAACGCGGTAATATACACCTGTCTGCTTTTCAGGAAGGCAATAACATTATCATACAGGTTCGTGATGACGGCAAGGGAATGAATCTCGAGATTATCAAAAAGAAAGCAATCGAGAAAGGTCTGACAACCCCCGAACGATTGGAGACCTTGGCCGATAAAGAGATCATAGATTTCATTCTTCAGCCGGGATTTTCCACCGCGGTCAAAACCACCAACGTTTCCGGACGCGGCGTCGGAATGGATGTTGTCAAAACGAATATCGAAAAGCTGAAAGGCACGCTCGAACTGGAAACCGAAGAGGGCAAAGGCTCGCTGGTTACTATCAAGCTGCCGTTGACACTGGCTATAGTGCAGGGATTACTTATTCGTTGCGGTGATGATATCTTCGCTATTCCGCTGACTTCGGTAAAAGAAACAGTGGTGATAAATCCGAACCAGATCAAATACGTTAATCAGAAACCCGTGATAAAATTGCGCGATAGTATCCTGCCCCTGGTAGAGCTAACGGATGTCCTGTTCAACAAGCATGAGACCCGCGATGGACAGATTCGCGTAGTGGTCGTCGGACTGGCCGAAAAGCAACTCGGCCTAATAGTCGATTCATTGATCGGGCAGGAGGAAGTCGTAATCAAGAGCATGGGCGAGTATCTCGGAGATACTCCCGGTATCGCCGGCGCTACTATCATGGGAGATGGACGTGTTCGATTGATCGTCGATCTGGCTAGTTTGTTTAATCTAGTATCAAAGGCCTGGTGATGGCTCAAGTAAGAGTACTAGTAGTAGATGATTCCGCTTTTATGCGGAAAGCTATTTCCATGATGCTCGAGTCCGACCCGGATATCAAGGTGGTCGGCATGGGGCGTAATGGAGAGGAAGGTGTCGAGCTGGTAGAAAAGCTCAAACCTGATGTCGTTACGCTGGATATTGAGATGCCACGCATGGATGGCTTGACCGCACTCAAACATATCATGGCTAAAAATCCCACGCCGGTTATGATGGTAAGTTCGCTTACTACGGACGGCGCCTCGGCAACCCTGGACGCATTGAACCTGGGAGCCGTTGATTTTATTCCCAAGCAGCTTTCTTTCGTAGCTCTTGATATCGTAAAGATCAAAGAGGAGTTGTTGGCGAAAATCAAGCATATCGCCAAGAATAAACGTTTGTTGATGAGCAGGGTTCGTATGCAATCCAAAGCTGCGTTGCTGTCAGCATCAAAACCGGCAAATATAAAATACCCAACCGGGCCGACTACGACCCTGGTTTGCAAGGGAAAAGGTAGTAGGAGTATCATTGCGATAGGTTCATCCACAGGCGGTCCTCCGGCGCTCCAGGCAATCATCCCGAAACTACCTAAAAACCTGCCGGTACCGGTGACAGTCGTTCAGCACATGCCGCCGACATTCACGAAATCGCTAGCAGATAGATTGAACTCTCTTTCCAGTGTTCAGGTTAAAGAGGCGGAGGCGGATGAGCCGTTGAATCCCGGTGTCGTATATATTGCACCCGGCGATAAACATTTGATCGTGAAGGGAACAGCCACTAAAGGCCGTATACTCCTATCCGATGAGCCAACCGATACGCTTCATAAACCCGCCGTAAATGTCATGATGAAATCCGTTGCCGGAATTCACGGCCGTAGTACCCTGGGAGTTATATTAACCGGAATGGGCAATGATGGTATGGAGGGTTTACGCCTGGTTAAGGAAAAGGGTGGCTGCGTGTTCGCCCAGAATGAGGAGTCCTGCGTAGTATATGGAATGCCACGCTCGGTTGTTGAGGCCGATTTAGCGGATAAAGTGATTCATATCGATAAAATGGCACAGGAAATTGTCGGTTGTTTTTAAGTATTAACAATAAAAGCATTGAAATTTCCTGAAATTTTATTACATTAAGCGACATGGAATCAGGAAAAGGTCGCGTAAACGAATTTAAAAAAGCAGCAGACTCATATATTTCTCTTACCGAGTTGACTGATAAACTTCAAAAGGATTATCAGGAATTATCCGGCGAGTTCGAACGCCAGAGTAAACAACTCGAGGATATGAATTCTCAGCTTTCCGATGCCGTTGCTATTAATGGGCAACTTTCGGCGTATTTGAACAATAGCCTGGAGGCCCTCGATGCCGGCGTGATCGTCATCGATAGCGATGGGCAGATAAATTTATTCAATCAGGCCGCCGAACGACTAACCGGTATCAGCCGTGATAACGCTCTGGCCAAAACCTATAGCGGTATTTTCTCCGGCGATGAACATCGACCGACCGCGGATTTACTTGCTGGCAATGAGGTAAAAGTCAAAGGTGAAAAATGGTATGGCAATCAGCCTGTCGGCTATTCAGCCTCGCGTATCCTCGACAAGGAAGGCGAATATTGCGGGATAGTTGAAATCCTCTACGATTTATCCTCCGAGAAACAGCTTCGCGAAACTATCCGCCACGTTTCGGCTTTGGCGGCGGTAGGCGAGATGGCCGCTACGGTGGCTCATCAGGTGAGAAACCCGTTAGCCGGCATAATCGGTTTCGCCGATTTGCTCAAGCGCGATTTGGGCGGGGAACATCGCAGCATTAAATTAGTCGATAAAATCTCGCGAGGCGCCAGGGAACTTAACCGAATCATTACCAGCTTACTCGAGTACACCCGTAAAACGGAGCCCGATTTTCGTGAAATGGATATCTTGAAATTCATCAATGATACCATTCGTTCGCTTTATCAAGAAGGCTATATGGATAAAAGCGAGGTAACGGTAGAGGCGGAATTCGAGGAATGTATTTGCCGTTTCGATCCGCTTTTGATGCGTCAAGCTATAGGTAATATCATCCATAACGCCTGCCAGGCGATGGAACCTGATGGTGGTACATTGAAGTTATCCTTAGTGCTGGATGCCGATGAAAAATACCTGGATATGATTTTTTCCGATACAGGTAAAGGTTTACCCGAGGATGATCCCGAAAATTTGTTCAAGCCTTTCTATACCACGCGCAGTGATGGCGTAGGACTGGGATTGTCGATGGTTAAAAAAGCAGTAGACTACCATAATGGTCAATTAGAGGCTTACAATAGCAAAGATGGCGGGGCAGTTTTTATCATTAAGCTACCTCTGTGAGGGGTGAATTTATGAGCGCAAGAATATTAGTAGTCGATGATGACGCTTTAGTCAGAGAATTTATAGTTGAGGTATTAACTCGCAAGGGCTATGATATCGAACAGGCCGATTGCGGAGAATCAGCCGTTGAAATCCTCCGTGAGGAATCGTTCGATTTAGTTGTCACCGATTTGAAAATGAAAGGCTTGAGCGGTATCGATGTCCTGAAGGCAGCTGTCTTCACCAATCCCGAATGCCGGATTATTATGGTGACCGCTTTCGGTACTATCGATAACGCGGTTGAGGCGATGAAGATAGGAGCCTCTGATTATGTGACAAAACCCTTTTCGGCCAACGAGTTGGAGATACTCGTGGAGCGCTCTCTCGAGGTTAAAAAGCTCAAAGCCGAAAACCGTCAACTGCGCAAAGAAATAGCAGATCAATATTCATACGAAAATCTGGTAGGCCGTTCGCCGGGAATGATCAAGATTTTCGATATCATAACTAATGTAGCCAATTCGCCCTCGACCGTGTTGATTAGCGGCGAGACAGGAACTGGCAAAGAGATGGTAGCTCGGGCGATACATTACAATTCCAATCGTGCCGGGAAACCGTTCATAAAGATGAATTGCGCCGCTTTGCCCGAGGGATTGATCGAGTCTGAATTATTCGGTCACGAAAAAGGCGCCTTTACCGGTGCGGTAAAATCCACTGTTGGCAGGTTTGAGCAGGCCAACGGCGGCACGCTTCTTCTGGATGAGATATCCGAGATACCGCCGGCGATCCAGGCAAAACTACTTCGCGTAATACAGGAGAGGGAACTGGAGAGGCTCGGTTCAGGGCAAACTATTCCTATTGATGTTCGAATTATCGCAACCTCCAACCGTGATCTTAAAAAAGAGGTCAACGAGGGTCGTTTCAGGGATGATTTATTCTTCCGTTTGCAGGTAATCCCGGTGGATATTCCGCCGCTTCGCAAACGCCTCGATGATATCCCGCTGTTAAGCGAGCATTTTATCGCCCATTATTGCGAACGCGAGGGAGTGCCATATAAAACTCTGACCGATAAAGTGATCAAGCATTTCATGAGTTACAATTGGCCGGGCAATGTTCGTGAATTGGAAAACTATATTCAGCGGGCAGTCGTGATGTCTCCCGAGCAAGAGTTGAGGCTTTCCGATTTCCCCGTAGAGGTAGCAGTCGGATCATCACCGGCTGATAGCAGTTCGGAACTTGAGATTACCACAATCGCCGAAATGGAGCGGAAACTTATATATAAGACATTGGAAGCCAACGAGTTCAATAAAGCTCAAACGGCTGATGCTCTGGGCATAACCACCCGAACCCTGCGCAATAAATTAAATGAATATCGCAGCAGGGAATAGGCTGATTTAATACTTTCTCTAGAGTAAGGGTTGCTCTAGTCTGGACTACCACTGCAATTTTCAAATAACATAGCCTCTTATAAATTACGTACTACCCGTTTGACTGGTTACCTATCAACATGCATATACCATCAACCTGCTGGTGAAGTATAAAATAAATGCGGATATGCCCATAAAACTGAGCAAAATGTTTTATCTTATTTAAATAATTCTCCCTCGTAGACAAGCCCTATATACAAGATAACTGTATCGGATTTCAACTTATAGCTATTCATAGGTTATTTATGCGCTAATCAACGTCAAATTACTCAAAATATCCGCCAATCAACCGATATATATATCAGATAATTATTGAAAGAAAGTGGGTGAAGTTTTTATGGTACTAGCACATCAAAAACTCATACTTTTGATGGCATTTGTGGCCGTTTTAATAGCTTTTGCGAAACTAAAGTCCGGATACCATCTTTATAGCACCCGGGCTATGAGATTGATGACACTTGGCAGTTCGCTGGTAATATTCGGAGCTTCTATCGGGTTGGCCGGCAGCATGGGGCTTTTCGGCGCCGGCTATATCAAATCGCTGCCGTTTTTATCGCCGAGTCGGTGATTGGCTATATCGGCGGTTGGGCGCTTATCATCTGGGGCATGGTCGAATGGTTACCATACCTTTTTTCGGTGACAACCCGGCTTCAGAAAAAAAACAAGTCGCTTCAATTGTACGAGGCGATAACGAAGGTGTCCGGTTATGGGGATGCCTCGCCGGCTACTTTCAACAAAATAGCGGAGAACCTGATCGAAAGCTACGGCTATCAGGCCGCCTCGCTTCATATCCCCGATAAATACGGCAAGCTTTCGCTTTTTACCTCGGTGGGAATACCGAAACAATCGCGTGATCTTATCCAGACCGTTAATGACAGCCTGTATAATAAAGTTTACGATACCGATGAGATATTCCAGGCCGATGAGAGCGTACGTGTTCATCGCGATGTTATAGTCGAAACCGAGGACGGCCCGGTTGTAGATGCCCTGGCTTTGCCGGTTAATTTCGGCACAAGCAGGGTAGGTGTAATGGCGGTATATACGGACCACCCACGTGTATTCTCGCAGGAAGAATTAAGCGCTCTTGATTCTGTTTGCGCCAATCTCGGGTTGGCGTTCTACAAGGACGGTCTTCAGAAATCAATCACCCACAATAAGGCTTTCAAAGATTTTATCGCCGTAATACTCAAATCATCCCGCGGCGATGACAATCTCAATACCAGAATAATTCGTCTGGCTAAACTCATGGGACAATACATCAAATTCAAGAATATCCATCTTTACCTGAAATCGAGCGGCGCTCCGCAATCGTTGGAATTTAATTTAACCGGAGGCGCGAAACTGATCATCGAAAAAGGGTTTTTCGGAGGGAAACAGTACCGTCCCATAAACTGGATTAGTTTGAAGAAACGTAGCCTGGCGTTGCCCGATGAGTTAAATCTTTTCGGTCATTCCTGGGCCATGGATCAGAAATTACGTTCGCTATATACGCCGGTCGTTTTAAACGGCGAGGTGGCGGGTGTACTTCGTCTGGATGTTCCCCGGGTGCATGCGTTCAACCAGAATGACAAGATCGCCTGCGATGCTATTTGCTCGGTGGTATCCTCGGCGTTATTAGAGGATATGAACAACGAGCAGGCGGAAAATACGTTCGATAGAATCGGCGCGATCAAGTACTCGATCGAAACCACCATGTCCGATAAGCCCTCCAATATGATTTACCGTGAGCTGGCGAGGATAATAGTGGAGAAGATGCCGGCTACATTCTGCCGCATAATGCTTTTGAACGAGGCCCGCGATAATTTCCGGACTGTCGCTATCTATCAACGCAGGCAGTTGACCTGGGATGAGAGGACTATTGCCGGATTGCCGCTTTCCGAGCTATACACTCACCGTAAGGTTATCACCACCGGTAAACCGGAGGTAATAAAACAGCTCGACTCGAAACTCAAGATATCGGAATTGGAAAGCAAACTGCTGATGCCCGAGGGAGTGTCACAGTGTATCATAAATCCTATCATAATCGATGGTAAAACCAGGGGCGTGGTTACGATCGGTGAAAGCCGGATCGCTGAAAGAAATCAGATAGGTTCTCAAGAGATAGTGTTCGCGCTTCTGTTAACCAATGTAATCTCTATGCTTTTGATGCAGAAGGAACAAATGACCAGACAGCAGAGACTGGCCGCATCGACCAGGATCGCCTCTGAGAAATTGTCCAGCTTGCAAAATCGGGCTGATTCGTTCGAAATCGTAGATGGTTTCAACAGTCGACTCAACGGCCCGTTGGCAGGTATCCTGGCATCATGCGAGTTCATGAAGGCTAACGAGGGGATGTCCAAAGAGAACGTGTACAGGTATCTGAACGTTATAGATAAAAACGCCCGGAAAATACACAAACTGTCCGGCCAATTTGCCGAGGCCAGGAGAGCGGTTAGCCATTTAGTAGATAAATAGAGATGAATGAAACAGAAAAATGATTCAGCATATAGGGGCATTATACTAATATTATTGGCGCTGGCTTCGGTATGGTTCGGTTACGATACCGTCCACGATAGCCGGTCAGCTCAACTTTCGGCAAACCTGGCGGTACCTTTATTCCTGTTAATAAGTATCGCTTTGCTCACGGTCGGTTACGCTATAATCAAAAACAGACATTCCTTAAGAAAACTTCTTTCCGGATTGAAACTGTTTAACGATTCCACCTCCGATATCAAAATCGAAGAATTACTTTCGATAAAAAAGAAACTGGATAAAAGAGAGTACGCGGATTCGGGAATCGGAACAGGCGTCGTAAAAATATTCCAACATATCAAAGATAATATCGGTAATCTCGATACGCTGACCCTGGGCTACCGTCATTTACTCGATCTCTCCTGCGAACATCTGGGCTTTAACGCGGGCGCGGTTTTCCTGATAAGCGATCAACAAAACATGTCGCTGTTCGGCTATTCGGGATTGAAACCCGAACCGCAAACGAGTTACACCGTAAACCTGACCGGCAATATGCATGAACTCATGAAATCCGATTTTCCCAGGTTCGTAACCGATCTTTCCCGTATACCCGGGAAGTATCACGGTTTGTTCGACGGTTATAAATCGGCCTGGCTGTTGCCGCTGGTACCTCAGGGAAATCCGGTCGGTATTATCGTATTTTTACATAACGATATCCCCGAACATCGCGAGGATTATTTCTCCAAGCTCGATTTCGTCGGCCTGGCGGTTTCATGGTTCTATGAAAACCATTCATCCCAGGTACTCGCCGAAAAAGAAAACAAGCGTTCCCGGATGCTGGTAAAAACCTCGCTGGCTATCTCGATGTCCCTCGACCTCGATAAAGTCTGCACGATACTGGTCGAGCATCTGGGGAATTACTACGGTTGCAGTTTCAGTTATATAATGCTTTCGGATGATAATGATGACTCCATGCGCGTTCGCCAGGTATTCTCGATAAGGGCCGACAAAGTATTCGGTGATGAAGAGAAACAACTCAATATCGAAAAGATATCCTGGATTCAGGACATAATCTACATGGGAAATCCTGTTCTCCTGGAAAAAGATGAGATAGCGAGTATACCTAAAAAAGACAGGGAACTGCTTAAATTCGAGGGCGCGACCCGGGTGATGATCTCGCCTTTGAAACATGGCGGCAAATTCGAGGGACTATTGGTAATGGTTGAACAACGTTCCACCGAACGAGCCTCGATGGATAGCGAGGTGGTCAACCTTACCGCCGCGATCGTGGCTCAGGCCTCGGCCGCTATAGAGAACGCCCGAATGTATACCCAGCTTTCGGACAGGGTCGCCCATATGGCGGTGCTTACCGATGTCGGTCAGGCGCTGAACACCGACCTGGATTTGATTCCGTTTCTGGAAAGAGTTCTCCTGACAATCGCCAGGAATTTAAACCTTCCTCATTGCACATTCCTTCTCCTGGATGAAAACTCCAACGAGCTGTTCGTGGCAGCGATTGCAGGTGAATATTCGCAGGAATCTTTGGGCAGACGGTTCCGGGTTGGCGAGGGGATTATAGGCACCGCCCTGTACTACAGAAAACCTATAAATATCAACGATACAACCAAAGATGAAAGATTCATACCTACCTCGGGCATAATGGGTTCGGAATTGGCGGTACCGATCATGTTAAACGATAAAGCTGTCGGCGTGCTGGATATAGAATCATCCTCTACCTACGCGTTTTCGCCCAAGGATGTTAATTTGCTGGTATCGATAGTCGACCAGGTAGCCGCGGCAATCGAAAAGCTCAAACTAAAGCAGCAGGAGAAAGAACGTTCCAATAAGCTGGCTATAACCAATCATATCGTGAAGAAACTCTCGGGTATACTGGATCGAAACGATCTTTTAGGAGAGGCCGTTAAAAGTGTCAGGGAAGGATTCCGTTTCGACCTGGTTGCGGTATTTATTGCAGATAAGATGAACGGTCTCGATCTTGCCCAGCAAAGTTGCCAGTACGGTTATGGTTACGAACCAGGGACACATCTGGAGGTAAAAGAAAGCCTCATTATGCAGGCGTATCGGGACCAGGAGAATAAATCCTCCGATAGTATCAGCGAAAGTGATCCCGTTACCGGTATAGACCGTATAAATACGCATTATTGTATCCCGTTGATGGGGATAAAAAATGTTCATGGCGTGCTGGTGGTACAGGATACGCGCTCATTGGCGGTAACTTCAATCGATAAGTCGACGCTCCAAACGATTGCCGATTTTCTAGCTTTGACTCTGGATAATATATCGCTGTATCAGGATAAAACCGACAAAGCAGAACGGCTGACGCTGGTAGACCGGATAAACCAGGCAATAACCTCGACGCTCGATCTGGAAGAGTTGTTTACCAGGGTAATTCAGTCGCTGGCGCAATCAACCGGTTATCATTGGGTAACCTTGGTGTTTAAGGTACAAGATAAATATAAAACCAATCTCGATTATTTCAGTAATTTTAATCCCGAGGGCTGGGGCGAAAAGCAGATAAACGGCCTGAGCAAGTATTTCGATGAGGTATTGGTTCATAATAAGCCGGTTTACTACAATATCAACCGGATGGAATTATCCAATAATCTTAGCGAGTACTTCTCGATTCAGAGAGTTAATTACCTCGTTGTCGTGCCCGTAATCGAAAATGAGGGCAGCATTTGCCTGTTGCTTGTCGGCAATCCCAGTCAGGATGGTTTCCGCACACAGGATCAGTATTTGCTGGCCGATATCTCCCAGCATCTTAAGATTGCCATGAAAAACGCTATTCTCTATAGCGACCTTAAAAAGGCTTACAACGATCTCTCCATGGCTCAGGAGAAAATCATACAGAACGAGAAATTCAAAGCGCTGGGTGAAATCGCCGCCGGTATCGCTCATGATTTCAAGAATATCATGGCCGCAATCATCGGGAGAGTTCAGATGCTTTCAATTGCCAGCGCACCCGATGGCGGAATATCGCCGGATGTACTGAAACGGGGTCTGGGGATAATCGAAAAGTCCGCGGATGACGGTGTTAAAATATTATCTCGTATTAATGAATTTACCAAAACCAAGAACGTACCGAATTTCGATCGTATAGACCTTAGGGTGATAATAAATGACACCATAGAACTCACCAGGGCTAAATGGGATAATACGATTTCAGATAATCATATATCAATCAAGACGAATCTCGAGGATGACCTGATTATCGATGGCGATAGACCTATGATGGTAGAGGTGTTTTCCAACCTGATAAACAACGCTATTGATGCTATCGATGGTACGGGTGAGATTAGAATAAAAGCTTATATTGAGAAAAATAATGTAAGGATAGACCTGGCTGATAACGGTAGTGGTATCCCGGAGGATATTTTATCGAAGATTTTCGATCCGTTTTTCACAACGAAACAGCGGCTAGGTACGGGATTGGGATTGGCGATGGTCTATTCGATTATCGAGGGGCATAGCGGATCTATCACCGTTGAAAGCGAATCCGGTCGGGGCACCGAGTTTAAAATAACGTTGCCGATCGCTAACGAGGCCGTCGTTTCAGAGTCTTTTTCGATTCTTATAGTTGAGGATGACGTTAATCTTAGAAACGTGCTAAAAGAATATTTCATAGAGTTAAATGCCGATGTCATGCTTGCCGAAAACTATGAAACGGCTATGATGATTCTGAATGAACATAATTTTGATATAATATTTACCGATTTAGGCCTTCCCGATAAGGATGGCTGGGGAGTAATAGACTCAGTAAAAGCCTCATCGCCGGATAGTTATTTAATACCGATGACCGGCTGGAACAGGGAAATACAAAGCAGCGAGATGTTATCACGAGGTATAACGGATATTCTTAAAAAGCCGTTTAGTCTCGATGATGTATATAAGATTGTACAAAAATTCGAATACAAGAGGAAATCCAGTGCTAACAGTATTGCATAAAGAATCAATTGCTTCGTTATTCGAGGCTGTTTCTACGAGATCAAGCCAGAGCTTCGAATCCGATGTTTTTACACTTGCCCTGATTGACCCGAAAGCAATGGATAGTGAAATTTACTTCAGGAGCGAATCACCTGTCGATGAGACCAGGTTGGATACTATCAAGAAAAACGCCTCGATGGTTTGGCTATCCAGCAAGCGTGAAGGATTTAAAGTAACCTGCGAGAAAATAGCCGAATTCGAGAGGGAATCCGAATCCAATCCCTGCCTGTTTTTTATGCATACATTCGATTGTACTATTTTCATTCGTATACCTTTCGAGCTGAAAGGCGCGTGCGGTGGAATGTTATTCTGGGGCTGGAAAGAGAAACCGGATAATTTTTCCGAAAATTATCTCGAAAAAGCCAAACTTATCGCTGAGCAGATAAAGCTTTCGCTAAACCTTGCATTGAAAGAACAGAAAGGGCAGGAACTGGCTGCGAGAATGGCCGCTTTACTGGAACTTTCCACCGCGATTTATTCCTCGTTGAACTATACCGAGGTGCTCGAGAAAGCGTTGCATCTTTCCATGAAAATTATCGGGGCCGATGGTGGTTCAGTGATGATACTCGATAAAAAGGATAGTCGCATTCGTCCTTTGATGACTGTTGATAACTCGCACGAGGAGCAGATATCGAAAGTCGAGCTCAAGCCGGGCGAGGGCTTGACCGGCCGCGTAGTGCAAACCGGCGTCGGATTGATATCCAACAACAGTGAGGATGATCCCCGTGCCTACCAGATACCCGGCACTCCGGATGATCACGAATCACTTATCATCGCGCCTCTTACCTGGTCGGGAGAGGTTATCGGGGCAATCACGTTGAGGTCAGAGGATGGTAAAACGTTCGTGCAGGATGATCTGGATGTGTTAACCATTTTCGCCCGTCAAACCGCTGATGCTATAGAAAACGCAAAGTTATACGAAAGCCTCGAGAAAGCCTATAAAGAACTGACAAGCACTCAGGAACAACTGGTAATGACAGAGAAACTTCGCGCTTTAGGCGAAATGGCCGGCGGTGTGGCTCATGATTTCAACAATGTGCTGGGTACTATTCTGGGAAGAACGCAGCTACTGTTGCGCGAGGTCAGCGATCCCAAATGGGAGGAACATCTCAAGCAAATAGAGGAAGTTACCCTGTCAGGCGCGAAAACAGTCAGGAAACTTCAGAATTTCACCCGTATATCCAATAAAGGCAGGTTCGAGCATGTCGACCTCGCCAAGGTAATCGAGGATTCTATCGAGTTGACCAAACCGAGGTGGAAAGATGAATGCCAGCGTCTGGGTATATATGTCGAATTCGAGAAGAATATCGGCGAGCTAAGCCTGGTGCTGGGCGCCAAAACCGAACTGGTCGAGGCGGTGTCGAATGTAATACTAAACGCTGTTGATGCTTTAACCGAGGGTGGTTTGATCAAAATCAGCGCCTACGAAAGCGATAACCGGGCGGTGATAAAGGTCGAGGATGATGGTGTAGGTATGGCTGATTCGACTTTAAACCGGGTGTTTTACCCGTTCTTTACCACCAAAGGTATGAAAAACACCGGTATGGGATTGGCGGTAGTCTATGGCATTATTAACCGTCATAATGGCGAAATTGATGTGACCTCCAATCTTGGCGAGGGAACTACCTGCACTCTGTATTTCCCGATTGCCCATAGAGCCGAACGTAAAGCCGGCAAACAGGTGGAGATCACCAAGGATATCAAGGCGCGCATACTGGTTATCGATGATGATACCAACATTCGCGAGGTAATCAAGGATATGCTCGAGTTCATGGATCATAACGTACAGGCGGTCGAATCTGGCGAGGAGGGTATAGAGCTGTTCAAAGCCGAGGAGTTCGATATCGTATTGACGGATCTGGGTATGCCGGGTATCAGCGGTTGGGAGGTAACCCGTATCTGTAAAGAGCTCAAGCCGAATGTTCCGGTGGTGATGATCTCGGGTTGGGGAAACCAGATTGACAGCCAGAAGGTCGAGGAAAGTGGTCTCTCGGCAATCATGTCCAAGCCGTTCGAGATGAATAAAATCAAGGAAATGATCCAGACCGTACTGGCCAAGCGTTCCGATAGCTCGATCGATACACCAACGAAAGCGGTATAAGTACAATCACAGGCATGCCAGTTAAGGCATCAGGTTGTACTCCAATCACAAGAATCAGGAAAAAATGATTTCCACCCAACGACACGGGTAACAGGTTTTCTCAACCAGTTCCCGTGTCCGAATCGCTAGAATTTTACTGGCTGCAGATATACTCTTTTACCTGCTTTATCGATAGCCAAAACCGTTGGAATACAGCAATGTGTCTCATCTGCATGTTGCTGGTTTCGCTCCAAGCCGTTTGCGCCAATATACGGCGAAACTCTCTTTTAAAAATCCTTTGACCTTTGGCGTATTATTCCCTATAAATAATCCCAATGGCAGACTTTTTTGAAATACTGAAGGGCTATAAGGAGCTTGTTGATAAGCACATTTTCGATATCCTGCCGCAATCCCACGATATACCTGAAATAGATAATCTATTCGAGATGATAAACGATTACCCTCGTCGCGGTGGAAAGGGTCTCCGGCCATCAATATTAATGATGTTTTGCGAGGCATTCGGCGGCGATATCGAGAAATCTCTAAACACGGCGGCGGCGCTGGAGATATTCCAGAACTGGATAGTTATCCATGATGATATTGAAGATGGTTCGGAACTTCGCCGAGGAAAACCAGCTCTTCACGTAACCTACGGTATACCGTTGGCGTTGAACGCCGGGGATGCCCTGGCGGGGAAGATGTGGGAGTTCCTGCACGCTAACCGCGAGATACTGGGCGCTGAAATGGCCATGAACGTGATCGATCAGTTCTTGAGAATGTACCATAAAACCACCGCCGGCCAGCACATCGAGCTTTCATGGGTGCAGAACAAGCGCTGGGATTTAACCGGTGATGATTATTTCAAGATGTGCCAGCGCAAAACCTCCTGGTATACCTGCGCTACGCCCTCGTGGACAGGCGCGATGATCGCCGGAGCCGAGCCGGAAAATCGTGATATTATATACGATTATGGCATAGATCTGGGTATTGCATTTCAGATACAGGATGATGTACTGAACTTGATCGGCAATGAGAAGGTTTACGGCAAGGAGATCGCCGGTGATTTGTGGGAGGCCAAACGCACCCTGATCACTATCGATTTGATGGAGCACGCTACCGAAAAAGAGAAAGCGTTCCTCCGTCAGGCATTCGATATGCCCCGTGATGAGAAAAACGCCGCGGACATGAATACGATTCTGGAAATGATAAAGGGCTATGGTTGTATCGATCGCGCTATCGCTGTCTCTGTCGAGCTTGCCTCCAAGGCTAAAGCCAGTTTCGCTAAACTCGATGGCAAAATCGATCCTGACAAGCGAGGCGTTATCCTTCAGATGATTGATTTCATGATCAACAGAAAATTCTAAGCATGTATCCCGACGTACGACATCATTATATGAAACACCAGTTATTGCGAGGATACGGATTGCACGAACCAATCTGTCGAGATCATAAAAAAAGTGTAGGCTCGCATTCCGACCGGAGCGAGAAAACAGACATTTACGAGGTTACAAGCGAGCAGAATTCTTTACTGTTCTTTTCTTGCCAATCCGGGCACCTGAAGAATATCGTCAGGAAAGGATTCCTGACGACTCAAATAAACATTATTATATTAAGCGCCTATCATTGCAAAAGCAAAAATTACCTATCATTGCCAGGAGCGGATCGACGCGGCAATCCGTTCGATATGAGCTGAACCGTTATTATTGCGGAATTCTATGACAAACACCCCAAAAACAACCGGCCCGTTCAAAGATATCAGCGAGAAACGCAATTTCGTACGGCGCATGTTCGATGATATCAGCGGCAGGTACGATCTTCTCAATAAGGTAATCTCGCTTGGTATGGATGCTCATTGGCGAAGGCGCACGGTTAAGCCTCACCTGACTGATAAGCTCATATTGGATATCTGCTCAGGCACGGGCGATATGGCTAAAGAGATAGCCGACATGCCCGGTTTCGAGGGCTTCATCGTGCTGGGGGATTTCGCGCAGGAGATGAATAAGCTGGCCAAAGCGAAACTTCGCGGCAATGATAATGTCTGCTTTATCAACTGTGATGCCGAGAACCTGCCGTTCAAGCCTGGTGTTTTCGAGGGCGTGGTCAACGGTTATTCTCTGCGCAACCTGGGGCAGGTTGACGGTTTCGGCTCGGAGATAGAGCGGGTGCTGAGGCCGGGCGGCCACGCCTCGATTATCGACATGGCTCATCCACCGAACAGGCTGCTGGCCTGGCTGTTTCATATCTACTATTATAAATTTACCCCCTGGTTTAGCTCGCTTTTTACCAGAAACCGCTACGCTTACGATTATCTGCCGGTATCATTGAAGACTTTCTATGAGCAACCCGAGGTGCTGGAGAAGCTCAAAGCCGGCAAGCTTGAGGGTAGCTACGAGAATATTTTTGGTGGAATGATAGCTATTTATCGCTTGAATAAATCCATTTGATGTTGTATTATAAGTTAACTATCGGAGGGAGTATTATGCGAAACTGTAAAAGTGTTATAGTAATGTTGGCTGTTTTATTTATGGCAGCCCAGGCGTACGGTATATCATCGGATAAAATTTCATTTAATATTGGCTGGGGAGGGGGTGGTATGCTGGGTGGATCAAGTAATGTTACATCGATTCATTGTCATGGTTATAACTATAGCGCTGAAGTTCTTTACCGGTTTGCAAATGGTCATGAGGCTGGCCTGGGTGTAGAATATCTATGGGCTAATGATATTAAAGCTAATAACGATGTACCTTTGGATGATTACGGCGATGGTAACCACTATACACGGGAACCGAACAAATTCTATGATGAGTCAAGATTCGTAATGCCTTTTGTTACGGCTAAAATCAATTTCTCATCATTTATATCATACTCGCGGATTTCTGTGGGATATGGGTATGCGAAGCTGAGCGATTATGATAATCTAATCGAGAATTTCAAAACCAGCGGATATGGAGCAGGTTTAGTTTTTACTCTCGGTAAAAATATTAACTTAAGATATCTGCCAGTTTTTAATGTTGAACTTGGCTATAGAGTGATTGAAGCGAATTTGGATGAGTATCAGGTGACAAGCAGATACGATCTCTATGGCGAGCAGTGGGCTAAAAGCGAACTCAGGTATAGCGGGGTCTTTTTCCAAATCGGCATATCATTCGGGTTATAAAGGGAGCTTGGTATGAGTAGAAATACTTTATTATTAGCAATACTTTTCATGCTTTTAACAATCAACATCGCCGGGGCTGAGGCAAAGTTTCGTATAAATATAGGCGGCGGGCTTGGGCAGACTGAGATAAATAGAGATTTTAACTATGTTCATGAAGCTTACAACCTTGATAATTATAATCAAACTGAAAGTAATCATTCTAAAGTTTATAGTTTTTATGTTGAGTTTGTTTATCCTGAGACCGACAAATTGTATTTAGGTGGTGGAGTATATTACTTATATAACGGGAATGAGATTATATATCCGGAACCTACTTATTGGGATGATTATGATAACCGGCGACCCTCCGGACAGTTTAATCCTGATGAACCAGTAAAAGGCCGTATTTTTATGCCTTACATCACCGGCAGCTATCATTTCCAATTTGTGAAATTGGATTTTTTCACGAAGCTAGATATAGGCTTTGGTTATACTAAACTTCTCGATTACAATCATATTGAAAAGCGTATGTATAATGGTTTCGCTGTTGGAGCAATTCCCTCGATTGGAACATCTTTTTATCTTTACTCATCTACATATATTAACTTGGAGTTAGGATATAGAATTATAAAAACATCCAGATTAAAGGATAAATCAGATACGCTTAATGAAAACAATGAAAGACTGGATTTCAGCGGGGTCTTTTTCCAAACCGGTTTATCATTCGGGTTATAGAGGGAGCTTGGTATGACTAGAAAATTCACGATAGCGGCTTTCGTTGTCTTATTGATGGCTGCTCAGGCGTTCGCCTTATCATCCGAGAATTTAACATTTACGTTTGGCGGCGGGTTCAATAGTTTTCAAAACGAGACCGGAAGATATATAAGATTAGACTATGGCCATTTGTACTACTGGGTTTATGAAAACGAGCATGCTATTAATCACGGCTACAATATATATGGCGAGGGGCTATACGAAATTAATAACAATGTTTCACTGGGCGCGGGAATACAGTACATGTTTGCTTCCTCTCAAGGCAATGATGGCTATTTGACATTTCAGGATGACTACGATAATCGTAAACCGCCTAGCGAGGAATACTATCGAGATATTGATTTTATAGTACCGTATTTGGTTTTTAAAAACGAGTTTAAATTGTTCGAAGCCGGTTGGTATACGAAGCTATCAGTGGGGCTTGGTTATGGTATATCGAAATTTTATATCAGTAGATATGGGAGCATAACCGAAAGGGATATATTCGTAGCAAGTATTATCCCCGGCATCGGGACGACAATTATCAGTAATAAAAAGTGGGGTCTAAATATCGAAACTGGGTACAGGTTTATTAAGACCAGTGAGATGAATGATAATCTCTTCATAAATGATGATAATACTGAAATAGATTTCAGCGGATGGTTTTTCCAGACGGGGATATCATTTAGCTTATAAAAGGAGTTTGGTATGAACAGTAAAATAACGATAGCGGCATTTGCTGTACTAATTATAGCAACCCAGGGGTTCGTCTTGTCATCCGAGAATGTGACATTTACTATCGGCGAAGGGTTTAACTATGAATCCGGGCATACTACTAATACAGGTTTTAATATATATGGTGAAGTTATATTCAAAGTTAATGATGTTTTATCGCTTGGTGGCGGAATACAATACTTATTTGCTGGTTCAAATCGTTTGAGCTATGGCTATCACACGTTTCAGGATGATTACGATAATCGAAGGCGGAATGTTGATTATTATCATTATAGTCGGTCAGTGGATATAGTACTGCCATACTTTGTAATGAGAAATAATTTCGACGTATTGAGATTCAAAATGTATTCTAAGCTGTCCATTGGGATCGGCTATGGCGTATCGAAGCTTATCTGCAATGACAATAAGTATGCAATTACTAACGATACGTATGTTGTGGGGGTGGTGCCCAGCCTGGGAAAAACAATTATCAAAAGTAATACATACGGGTTTAATGTTGAGGGGGGGTACAGGTTCGTTAAATCAGGAAAATTGGATGACAGGTTATACATAAACTATGATAATAAACAATACGGATTAAGCGGATGGTTTTTCCAGACAGGGATATCATTTAGCTTATAAAAGGATGGTATCATGAAACAGGTTTTACTAACAGCGCTTCTCATAATAGTGATAATTGCCACAACCGCTTTCGCCGGTGATAAATACACACTGAGCTTAAGCGGCGGCTATACTGATTTTAGGATGACAGGTTTTAATAATGACGGTGGAAATATTTCTATTTATAACGAAATGCCTCCGGATCCCTCGATAAGTAGTGTGGCATCACGATGGGCTGTTGAGCACGGGTTTAGTTTCTCTGCGGAGTTACTATACGCCGAGACTGAAAAATATGATATCGGTTTCGGACTGGAATTTCTTTATGGCTCAGGAAGTAATGATGATAATTCATCGGTTTTTGATGCCGAGAGGTATAGCCTGACTGGCGATCCGAGGGGATCCGCAAGCGGGATTTTCAATTCTAAAGCGTTTTTCGTCAACCCATATATCATTCTTAAAAATCATTTCACTTTTCTATCCCTTTCGCCGTATTTCAAGGCTACCATGGGAATCGGTCTGTGCAGGTTTAACGCATCTATATATGATGAAGACAAAAGCTTCTCATTAACCGGCGCGAGCTTTACGTTGGCTTTAGGCGGCACGGTTATCAATCTTAAAGATCGACCTATAGGGGGGGAGATAGGCTACAGATATCTTAAAACCGAATCGATTAGCATTAATTATCATGATGGTTCAGCCTACTGGCAGTATCTTAACGGTTTGACTGTCGATCTCAGCGGTATTTACGCCCGGACGAGTATATCATTTAGCCTATAAATAATCAAAAGGAGATGGTACGATAAAAGCATCTTGCTAATCTATTCTGTTGGTGTTAGAGCTTCGGTAATGAATTTCTAACTGGAGCGGATAGGTTATAGGCTGAACTGAATGCTTGAGGCCAGACCTCGTAAAGGAGATTAATCAGACCTGTAACCGAATTGCCACCATAAGGCAAAGACCTTGAATAGGAGTTTGGTAGGCGCCGACAGAGAGTCTGCTCCAGTGATAACCATAGAATGGAGCAAGAAGATGAGGTACTTAGGAGTAGACCTTCACACAAACAGTTTGACCGTGTGTTACCTGACAGCCGGTGGTCGGGAGAGGATCAAGGAGTATCGGCTAAAGGATCTAAAGGAATTTAAACGAGGATTAAAAAAGACGGATTGTGTAGCGGTTGAGGCCACTGGCAACACTCGTTATTTCGTTGATGAGATATCGCATTTGGTCAAGCGAGTTGTTGTCGTCGATCCGAACAAATTTGAGATAATCAAATCATCAGTCAGTAAGACGGATGAAAACGATGCCAGGAACTTAGCCTATTTTATGAGCAAAGACATGTTGCCGAAAGCCCGATTAAAGACGAAAGATAAAGCGCAGATCAGTTCACTTGTTGGGACACGGGACAAGCTGGTCAAGTTACGTACAGCTTTGAAGAATAAAATACACAACATACTCAATCATCATGGTATCAAGAGTAAAAAGGAGGCCTACTCCAGCAACAAGAGTTTGGAGCGGGTTCTAAAGATGAATTTTGATGAGGTTGTTTCTGTTGAGCTTGAGGTATTGGTTGATCAGATTCGCAGTTTGAATGAGGGGATAAAAAAGCTGGACAAACAGATAGAGGATCAGGGTCGCAAGTTGAACGGGCATAAGAACCTGACCAGCATCAAAGGAATCGGCAGCAAATCAGCTACAGTGTTGCTTTCGGTAATTGGTGATGTTGCTGATTTTTCGGACAAAGATAAATTGGCCTCATATTTTGGCGTAGTGCCGCGAGTTTCCAATTCAAACGAGATTCAGCATCATGGTCGGATTACCAAGCGTGGTTCTAAGATTGGTCGGACTACACTGGTGCAGTGTACGCTTGTTGCCATACGATATAACCATTACTTGAGTAAATATTACAATCGTATAAAAAACCGTCGTGGCAGCGGTAAGGCTATCATTGCCACAGCCAGAAAATTACTGGGAATAATCTATGACACCTTGAAAAATAATTGGGTGTTTGAAGATTTCCCTAACTTTGTGTTAGCAAACAGATAACTGAAATTTGGAGTAGACTTTTATCATAGGAGTTATAATGAAAAAGGCAATAGTTATCCTCAGCGTTATAATATACTCATTGATTTTATCAAATACTGCAACCGCATTTGAATTCGATAAGCTGATATTCAATGTCGGTACGGGTTATTCAATCTATAGCTATGACTATACCAAAAACGCTTATAACATTTATCCATTCGAATATACTTCATATCATTCTCCTTTATCGTCTAATATTACCAGGGGATTCTCTATATTTATTGAATCAGAATATGAAGTGAAAAATGGTATGTTCCTGGGGCTGGGTTTATCGTATCTTTTTGGTAATAACAAGGAATCGCACACCTATTCTGATTATTGGGATGATTATGGAAGCAGCAGCAAGTATCTTAAAGTTAAAACATCCTATAATTTCTGGTTTCCTTATGTAAAAGGCAGCCATGCCCTGACCTCGGATAAATCTATCTTTATGGAATTAAGCGCGGGTTATGGATTCGGTAAATTGAAGTTCGATTCCAAAGAATATGCCAGTTTGTCCAATCAATCGAATAATATCTCATATACCGCTCAGGGATTCGGAGTTGTTGCTGGATTCAGCACAAGAGGGAAATTATTCAGTTTTCTGCCGGCAAAAATATTTTTTGGCTACAGATATCTTGTTAGTGATGATTTCAGTTTCACTGGAGATAAAACAAGCTCGCTTTATCTTAGCAACACAACTATTAGAGATTTAGAAAACGAGTGTTTCGATTTTTCAGGTTTCTTACTTAATATTGGTGTATCTATTAATCCGTAATCATCACATGAAACTAACTGTCATAATAAGGTGTTTTCTTTGTTCAATAGTAATATTTTACGTGGGATGTTCTAATACATCTGAGAATCGCAGAAATACCTCCACCGATGATCAAAAGCTAATCTCTCAATCTGACAGTATCTATGTAACGAAAATCATTGATGGCGACACATTCGTGCTTTCCAATAACGAGACCGTCCGCATTGTTATGATCGATACGCCCGAAAAGCATGAGCCGTTATATCACGAGGCGGGGGCGCATCTCGACAGCATGATTAGCCATAAAGCGGTCAGGTTGATAAGATCGGGGGAGGGCCACGATCGCTACGGCCGGGTGCTGGCTGAGGTCATGCTCGATACGATCAATATCGGCTGTCGCATGCTTTATGATGGTTACGCGGTGATGTACCCTTATAGTAACACTAAGCACCTGATAGACAACTACTTGCCTGCCCAAAACTCAGCTATTTCGCGTGATGTGGGATTGTGGGCACTACCCGGGCCGGTGGCTGAGGAGTTCTATATTAGTATAAGCGGCTCATACCGGTTTCATCGCCCATTATGCGGCCATATAAAAAACTCCGATCCCTCGAGATTCAGACGATATGAAAACAGGGAGGAGGCGCTAAAAGCCGGACTTTCGCCCTGCCGAACGTGCAAACCGTAGGCGATGCATGAAATCAGGTATCAGGAAAGGATTCCCGACACCGCAGGCGTTCTATTAGAATTTTTTCAACAATCCTGCAGGAAAGGATGAAAAAAGGACGATGTCCACCTGCCACCTGCAGTAATTGCCTTGCAGAACATGCAAACCGTAGGCTCTATCTCAAGCGGCCCAATATATTGCCGATACTCACTATAGGACAAATCCAATATAGAAGAGGTGAGATATGCCATCAATTTTAGTTATCGAGGATAAAGACAGCATGCAAAAAATGCTCTCAGCTACTCTGGAGTCTGAGGGGTACGAGGTAGACACGGCCTCGGATGGCCAGAGTGGAGTAGAGCGTGCTAAAAGTAAGAAATACGATCTGGTGTTAACCGATCTGAAATTACCCAAAGTGGATGGCATGGGAGTACTCTCCGAGGTCAAAGAGGCGGACCCTGACACCTCTGTTATTTTGATGACTGCTTATGGTACGATCGAGACAGCAGTCGAGGCTATGCGTTTAGGCGCGTACGATTTCCTTACCAAGCCGTTCGATACCGATCATCTCTCGGTGATTATCAAGCGCGCTCTGGAGAATCGCAGGTTGGTGGCCGAGAATACTATCCTGCGCGAGGAACTGGCCAACAGTTTAGGCATAAAGAAAATCATCGGTAATTCGCCTCAAATAAACGAGTCGATGGACCTGGTGAAAAAGGTCGCCCCCTCCGATACCACTGTTTTACTCCTGGGTGAATCTGGTACGGGTAAGGAGCTGTTTGCCCGTGCGATACATAACGTATCCAACCGCTCGAACGGCGCGTTCGTAGCGATTAACTGTGCGGCCATTCCCAGGGAGCTTCTGGAAAACGAACTGTTCGGCTCGGAAAAAGGCGCTTTCACCGGGGCAGTAGCCCGTAAGATCGGCAAATTCGAGATTGCCAACGGCGGCACTATATTCCTCGATGAGATAGGCGATATGGATATGTCCCTTCAGGCAAAACTTCTGCGTGTACTACAGGAGAAAAATTTCGAGCGCCTCGGTGGTACCAAAGTCATCGATGTTGACGTGCGGGTCGTGGTAGCTTCGAATGTCGATATCAAGGAGGCCTCGGCTAAAGGCACTTTCAGGGAGGATTTGTACTATCGGCTATCGGTGTTTCCGATCACCCTGCCGCCCCTGCGCGACCGTCGCGATGATGTGCTGTTACTGGCGAGTTATTTTACGGAGAAATACTGTAGAGAAATGAACAAGCCGCAAAAAAATCTATCCAAAGATTCTCAAGCTTTGTTGGAAAAATACCATTGGCCGGGCAATGTCAGGGAACTCGAGAATACGATCGAGCGCGCCATAATCCTTTGTACAGGCAAAACCATTACGCCTGAACATCTGGCGATAAGGCTGCCCTCAGCCGATGATATCCGTTTGCGGGAAGGCGCCGGCCTTAAAGAGGTTGCCGCCCAGGCGCAGGCCAAAGCCGAGGCAGGTATGATAAAGCGCGTACTTACCCAGACAAACGGTAATAAGCGCAAAGCCGCCGAGATACTTAAAGTCGATTATACGACGCTTTTCGAGAAATTGAAAAAGTACGGCTTGCAAAAGAAAAACAGCGATTCTTATTGATCTGATTTACATATCTTTAGTGATTGAAAATCCCCGCCATAGTGGGGATTTTTTTGTGATTGATATTAAAAACAACTGGATTATACGGTGTGTGCGTTTAAAGCGAACCATTTGCAGAAAATATTATTATAAACAGCTACGACTGATTCTCTCAATAGCGGCACTATCCTTTATCAGTTATTATCTCGGAGGAGGTTGTTGAAAAAGTCATTTACTTGAGTCGCTGGGCGGACGAAGTCCTTTGTTCATCCTTTCCCGGCGACATGCCGCATGAAATCAGGTGTCAGGAATGGATTCCTGCCACCACCGTCATCCGACAAGGACTTTTACATCAAGCTAGGAGGAGGTAATTCAGTACGGCCTTTTCTTTTTATAACATTAAACTCAATTATTATTAAGTAGCTTATATGGAGGGGAGACAAAACGAAATTTTTAGAATACGGAGGGTTACAAAATCGGGGTTTTATAGCCAGTATATACCTTCCCCAACCTCTCGATCCTGAATCAAGTTCAGGATGGCATAGGCTGCATGAGCCTGCAGGATAAAAGCCACCGGTCATGTGGGCGGTGGTAGTTTACTATCGTATCTCGATTGGTAGCAGTGGAAACGGCATATTTTTCATCTGCTGTTTAGCGAAAATATACAATTTCAATGGAGTGTATTGTCCTATATGAAATAGCCGATTTGATTGATGCAAAGCCTTATCATAATTAGTGTAAATTCAATTGTGTAAATTTGTATTTATTGATGTATTAAAGAATTACGGGTATATCCAGCAGAAAACGCTAATCTTCAAGGAGGATATACCCGTGAAACCACTTAGGTTTGCTGATGAAAATGTAGGTTATGTATTTGCCGGAGTCAAGAGTTATTGGGAGGAGGATGTTCGGGGTGTGGTGTTGAAGCATGCTCGCCGTCATTTGGAACGGATGTTGAATGTTGAGTTTAGGATAGCGGTTGGCTGCGGAAAGTATGAGCGGAGTGAGGAGCGGGCGGATTATCGGAATGGTTATTACCGTCGGGGTTTGCTGAGTTTATACGGCTGGTTAGAGGAGGTAAAGGTTCCCCGGCTGCGTTATGGCAGCTTTGAGTCGAGTGTCTTGCGGAAGCACAAACGGCGTTCGCAGCTATTGGATCGGCTGATTTTAGAGGGCTTTCTGCTTGGTCATTCTACCCGCAAGACAGCACGGATGTTCAAGCGGGCCTATGGTGAAAGCATCAGCGCCCAGGCTGTCTCGAACGTAGTTAAGGCATTAAACGATGAGGTTGGCAGCTTCCACTGTCGGGCTTTGGGCGATGATTATCGTTTTATTCATCTGGATGGTTTATGGGTGAAGATAACCTCTCCGGTTAAGGTGAAGAAGGTGTTGCTTGTGGCCTACGGTGTCCGTCACGATGGCAGCCGTGAGCTTATCGACTTCATGCTGGCTGGCTCTGAGAGCGAGGCCTACTGGTGGGGCTTTCTGTCGGATCTCAAGCAGCGAGGTCTGCGCGGTCATTTGTTGGAGGTTGTTGTTCACGATGGTGGTAAGGGGCTGATTAAAGCTCTGGCCGGGTTATATCCGCGGGTGAAATCACAGCAATGTGTCTTCCACAAGCTGTCGAATATCAGCCAGAATCTGGATGAACGTAAAAACCGCAGCCGAATCACCAGGGATGCTGCTGCGGTCTATCAGGCCGAGACGGAGAAAGAGTTGAAGGCACGATTGAAAGCTTTCAAGGCCAAATGGCGATTGAAAGAACCTAAAGCTGTTCGATCATTTATTCGCGGCTTTGATCGAACACTGATTTATCGAGAATATGCTGAACCTGAAAGAACTCAAATAAAGACCAATAATCCTCTGGAGCGATATCTGGAGGAATTGCAAAGGAGGATAAAACCGTTCAGGAAATTTGTTAATGCCAAAAGTGTTGATCGAATCGTTTATGGAATAGTCGCTTATGTGCTGGATAACCGAAAATCTGAAAATCATTACAAATTTACACAATTCCCTTGATAAGATCTTATCATACAATAAGTTAAAAAAGACTTGACAATCTCTATAAATAGTATATTTTATGGTTAAGGATTTTCTTTGAAAAATTAGCTTAAACTTGTATTAACTCGTGAATTGTTGGGGCACACTGCAGGGAATAAATTCAGGAGGTAGTTTGATGAAGCGGTCGTTATTAGTTATTGTGGGGATTTTCATGATGTTATCCGCCCTGGTTTATGCCCAGGATCCCGATGATCCGGGTATGCCGGATAGCCTTATTTTTAGCGGTGTTGATGTTAATTACAGCCCCGGAAGTGATATTTACGTAGATGTGCCGGTATATTTTGTCACAGATGACTCGATTGCTTCGGTGATGATTCCGATCGAATGGGCTAGCACTGATGGCAACATTACATGCATATCGGCTACATGGGGCGCAACGCTCGAAAACTGGGAAGATGTTTATCATAGTGATGATTTAACCTGGTTCGTCGGTTTTCACGATTTAGGTGGTGAAGGGGGCGAGCCTTTATTATTTACCGATGGCGCGCGTGTTCAAGAACTCGTGCTCGAGTTCCATATCTCTGCTGAGGCCGAGGAACAGCTAGTATGGATAACGATCGGTGAGGGCCCCAATGGCCTGCCGCTTAATTTCGGTTTGATGACCACCACTACCGACGAAGATATCACCCCGATAGTCTCGGACGGTTATATCCGTTATGGCGCGGTTGATATCGATGATAACAGTGGTCTTCTGCCTACGGAATATGCTATAAACCAGAACTACCCGAACCCGTTCAACCCGGAAACCAATATCGAATATCAATTGCCTACTGCGGGTTATGTCGATATAAGCGTGTACAATATCCTGGGCCAGAACGTGAAAACTCTCGTTGCTGAAAACCAGCAAGCCGGTATTCATAAAGCACATTGGAACGGCGCCAATAACGATGGCGAGAAGGTACCCTCGGGTATTTATTTTTATACTATAAAAGCTGATAAATTCAGTGATACCAAGAAAATGATAATGTTAAAATAATTAGAACTCATCTACACTCAGGCGAGAGAAACGAACTTTTGCCCTATCCCACAGTGAAGATGATTTCGACCGCAAAACGCCCCCAATAGCCCCCCGGGGGCGTTTTATGTTTGGTTAAGATGATCATTTCTAAAACTATTTTTAAAGTATTAAACCAAACCATAAATTATGATTCCAACTTATTATAATTTTCTCATGTTTTAAGTGTTGACATATATGTTAATGTGATATATAGCCATTCAACTGGTTTATATAATTTGACAACGAGTAAATGGATGAGTGAATTCAACGCTCATTCAGGAAGTGTTTAAAAGAAAGGTATGTTATGAAACGCTTATGTTGTTTGACAATTTCACTTTTGTTTGTATTATCGCAGTTTGTTTCTGGGGATACTGTTATGAAAGATTTAGGTTTGGGGCAGGAAATTCCAGGATTAGCTGGAGTTGCTTATAGTGAATCTGAAGACGTGTTTGTAGTAGGATCTACTATAAACGGTTATTTATTTGAATTTAAACTGTCTGCCGATCACTCAAGTTTATACAGGTTGAACTCCCATAAAATAGCAGATGATTTTAATAAGGCCGTAATTTGGGATCTTTGTTCGGATGAGGCTGGGATCATATATGGCGGTACATGCAATGAAGAAACAAGAGTCTTTAAATATAATCCGAGTAATGATATTACAAACGTTATAGAATGGACCAGTCATCCGGATTTAAAAAATGAAACATATATTTGGAGTGCTACCGCTTCAGGCGATTATGTATATTATGGTACATATCCACACGCACTACTAATTAAATGTTACAAAGCTGGATCTCATTTTGAGATTTCCGATGTATTTAGTTGTTTTGCCGTAGGAGACTCCTGCAAATATTTAAGGTGTTTGGCTACCGGGCCAGGAGGCAAAATATATGGCGGAACTGAATGTGGAAAGGCCTTAGAGTATAATCCTGCCAATGACTCTAGTCAAATTATGGATATTGGGTCAGGCTTTTTATATTATCTTGAAGCAAATAACACATATGTCTGTGGAGGAGTCACAGGTGATACAGCTAATATTGGCACTATTTTAATTGATTTCCCTGCACATAGTATACAGCATCTTTATGGTCCTGGGAATAGTATCCTGCCAGGCTCCTACATGACGCTACTTGGAGATAACTTGTATACTTCAAGGATGGGGTGCAAGTTTGACTTGTCTACCAATCCTCCAACACTCGTAGAAAGTGGAACTGGGATTTATGGTAGATACTGTAGTTTTAATACTAATGATACTGATTACATTGGTGTATTCTACCAGAATTCCGGGGATAGTGTCTGGAGTTTCAAAGGTTATAATACAGATAGCGGATCAGTTGAAATAGTCATTGATCCGATTAATCCGTATCCCCATCTTAATGCTGCCAGTGATATAGGTTGTGATATAAACGCTATAGCAGCTGATGATGTCAACGTATACGGAGCTACATTTTTAAAGCACTCAATTGCCGATGATAGTTCGGGAGCAGATGACACGGTAGAAATGTTAGCCCCATGCGCATGCGCTAACGCGGATGAGATGATCACTTATGGCAATTATACATATCTTGGGTGTTATCCTCAATTGTCCTTAGGGATTTATTCGCCTGATTATGAATACGGAGTACATATAGATAATACTGATTCTTTATATGAGCCGAGTGACTATTCTAATCCATTACAGAGGAATCTGAAGATTCAAACAAATGGAGCCGACATTACCGATGAATTTCTTGTTCGTGTGCGATGTTTTTCTGTAGATGATGAAGAACACGCAATATACATAGGGACGGGTTCATCAACTGATGGAACGAGTGGAGATAATCCTTATATCATTAAATTTTATACTGCTGGCGCTTTAAACCCTGGCCAAATTGACCACATCAAGCAGGTTCCAGGGGTTGATGAAATCTATGATCTTGAATTTTATAAAGATGCTAGTGAAGTTAAATATTTAGTTATGATCAGTCGATGGCCCTCACGTTCATTTGTTTATAACTTGAATAGTGGCACACTTATTTTTAATGAGGAGTATGTTTTAAATTCGCTTTTTTTAGATCATTCAACTAATTTACTTTATACGTCAAAACACGATACTTTGAGTATATACAATGTTGATGATATAATTAGTTCTGGCTTTTTAACAGCAACTCCTATAATGGCTATAAATCTTGGAAGGAGTATCAACGATATAATAAAGGGTAATGATGGATATATTTATATTGCAAGCGGAGACAGGCTTGGAGTAATGAACAATGCACATAATTATGTTGATTGTGGAAAACTTCCCGTTCCCAGCACCGCTACTTCAGAATATCAGGATAAAGCGCTCAGTCTTACTGTTAGTACAGATACTACTAATACAAACGTTTATATCGGCGCCAATAGAGGACATATGTTTGTATATTTTGCTGATCAATTCGAACCTTTTGTTAATGAAGATGTAATTGCTGCTTTCAATAGTTTGGCTTATATATCTGATAATGGCCATTTCCTTGGTGGTGGAATAGCTACCAATATAGTATACGGTTCTGATTGGCCGGAGGAAAAGCAGTATATTACTCATATGGTGTCTGGAGATTTTGATGGCGATAACGATGATGATGTTATTGCAGTTTTTAATAATGAATTTATATATTTAAGCGATAACGGCTTCTATCTTGATGGTGGAGGATCTACAAAGCGAGTTTATAGCGGTAACCAGTCCGTTGTCAATATGGCTTCAGGTGATTTCGATGGTGATGGTATTGATGAGGTCTTAACAGCTTTCAGTGTTGGCGTAATCTATAAAAGCCCTGATGGATACAAACTTGGAGGAGGCGGAAATACTCAGATTGCATACATCACTGAAGACCTTAATAATTTACAGATGACAAAAGGATTCGCTATAGGTGATTTTGACGGCGATGGCGACGATGATGTTATTACAGCTTTTGATAATTTGTGTTATTTAAGTGACAATGGTTTAAATCTTGGAAGTAGCCCAATTGCATACAATGGACAACAATATGTTCATAAATTTGCCGTAGGTGACTTTGACGGTGATGGCGATGATGAAGTCTTGACCGCATTTTCTGAAAAAATTATTTATAAGAGTGAGGATGGTTTTAATCTGGGCAGCAGTCCAATTGCTTATAATAGCAGTTCACTACAAGAAGTCCGCGCATTTGCCGTAGGTGATTTTGATGGTGATGGTGATGATGAAGTTATAACTGCTTTTGATAATACATGTTATCTGAGTGAGGATGGAATGAATCTTGGTGGAGGTATTGGTGAAGGTAACACACAAGTCGTTTATATAGGTCAACGCTATGTTGTGAAAATGGTTGTAGGTGATTTTGATGGTGATGGTGATGATGAAGTACTAACCGCTTTCGATGATGAGAAATGCTACTTGAGCGAGGATGGAACGAGTTTGTATGGCGGGACATCCATAGAAGTATATGGTGGCTCCCAATCGGTTAGAGCATTAGCTGCTGGTTTGTTTAAAATAGTTGATGAACCAAATAGTTCATCATTGCCTAAGCCCACAGCATTTCCATATTCAGTTGATTTCGAAGCAATAACAAGTACAGCTGATGATATAGGTGATTGCTGGATGTTTAAAAGCAGTTCGGCACATGGTCGTTTTCAACGAGAATATGAAAGTCCCTCTGGAAATCGATGTCTTTCTGTAGATACTGAAGAACATACTGAAAATAGTACGAATCAATCCTGGTTATTTATTAACCTGAACGAACAGGCGAAAGTAACGCTGGGCTTTAATTACAAATGCGAATATACCCCAGCAAATTATCCTTATGAAGAAGAGATTTATTTCTCCGATAACTCCGCGGATAGTTTATATCTTGCTTACACGATCGAACCTAGCAATTCCTGGCAACATGTTCAGCTTGATGTCGTGGGGTTAGCTGATGACCTTGGTATATCTTTAAATTCTAGTTTTGTTATCTGTTTTAAGCAGACTTACGATTATACATCATTAGCTAAAAACTTGACTACTAATTCAACTAACAAGTTTTATCTGGATAATGTAACAGTGGATACAACCACAATCCTATATGATTATCTTCCAGGTGATGCTAGTATGTACGCTGGCGCGTGGCCGCCAAACATACTGGGTGCTGACGTAACTTATTTGGTGAATTATTTTCGCGGAACAACTGAAGCTTGTTTATTAGGTGGATTTTACGCATCAGGAGATATAAACGGTGATTGTGCTGTAATTGGATCTGATGTAACATATTTAACTACTTACTTTAGAGGAGGAAATCCGCCTACTTATTGCCCTAATTACTATCCCTCATGGCCAACTTCTGGTGATTTGCCTGCATCAGCTCCATATAGTTGGCCAAACTGCGAAAATTCTGTACTGCTGAACTCCTATCCAATAATAAAAGATGACCTAAAAGATGATCTTAGTGAAAAAAATAAAATAAAAATGATAATTCCGCAAAAACGGAAATAAAAGTTAACGAAAATTGCAAATTCCGGAAGGCGGCCTTAGTGCCGCCTTTTGTTTTAAATAAAACTACTCCCACCTCAATGCCTCTATCGGGTCCATCAGCGAGGCTTTACGAGCGGGGTAGATACCGAAAAATACGCCAACCGCGAACGCGAATAAAAACGAGACAACCACCGCCGCCGGAGCGATAAGCGTAGTCCAGCCGAAAAATTCCGACATCGAATAAGACGCGCCGATACCCGCAACTATACCCAGCAAGCCGCCGAGCAATGATAGCGTAATCGACTCCAGTATGAACTGGATCAGTATATCGCGACGTTTAGCGCCGACCGCCATACGCACTCCGATCTCGCGGGTACGCTCGGTGACCGAAACCAGCATGATATTCATGATTCCGATACCGCCTACAATGAGCGATACCAGCGCCACACCCGCCAGAAGGTAGGTTAGTGTGTTGGTAGTTTCCTCGCGGGCCGAGGCATAATCAGTCATCGATTGAATGAAGAAATCGTTGTCCTGATCAGGTCGCAGGCGATGTGATTTACGCAGGACGCTCTCGATTTCCACGTAAGCGGCGCGCAGCATATTTTCATCTTTCAAACGCGCGATAAACCTGTTCAAATTATCTATGCCGAAAACGCGTTTCTGGGCGGTAGTATACGGTATCAAGATTATATCATCATAATCCATCCAGCCGCCCGATACGCCTTTGGATTCGGTTACGCCGACCACCGTAAAACGCAGCCGACCGACACGGATTGTCTTGCCCAGAGGAAACGAATCGCCGAACAGATTTTCGGCCACGGTCGGGCCTATCACAGCGGTTCTGGCAATAGCGTTTACATCGTGATGAGAGAACATCTCACCCTCGCCGATCGTGAAATTACGCAGCAAGGAATATTCCGGGCTGGTGCCAATGACAGTCGTGTTCCAGTTTTTGTTGCCGTATATGACCTGCGAGTTACCTCGAATTTCAGGTACTACATAATCGATAGCCTCGCATTCCGCTTGAAGGCGTTTCATATCTTTCTCATTCAGCCGTTCCACCGAGCCGGCCGCTGACCGTACTCTACCCGGACCATGCATCGCCCCCGAGCGGACATATAGCAAGTTAGTGCCTAACGCCTCCAGGCGGTCCGAGACTGCTTTTTGCGCGCCTTGCCCCAGAGATATCATGGTGATAACCGCTCCAACTCCTATAATGATACCCAGCATGGTGAGAAACGAACGGACTTTATTTGCCAGAAGTGAGCTGAAACTCACGCCAATGAATTGAAACCAGTTCATACCGGCTATTTCCTTCCCGGAAGCTGATTCCAGCGTTTCATACGTTCCAGTAATTGTTCTCTATCCTGCAAAGCCTTCGAGGATACGGTTGTCAAGACGGTATCGCCCTCGGCCAGCCCCGAGACAACCTCGGCCACCTCGAAATTAGCCAGGCCGATCTCTACCGGTCGGGGATCCTGTTCGCCGTTGTTGGTGACTATAACCATCTTAGTGCTTTTCCCTGATTTACCGTCATTTCCGCCGCCTGGATTATCGCCCTGTCCTGATTGGTGATTGATCGCCTGCTGAGGCCGTCCACCACCGCCGCCATTACGATTGCCGGAGGGATTCATACCGGCCATCCTGAACATAGACCGGGCATCGCTAAGCGCCTCGCGGGGTACTAATAGAACGTTCTCTTTAAAACCGGCGGTGATCTCGACACTGGCGTTCATGCCGGCCATCAGGAGTTCATCGCTGTTATCGATCTCGATAGTGACATCGAAAGTAGTAACGTTGCTTTCGACTATTGCCTGTGGATGTATGCGCTTTATTATGCCCTCGAATTCCCGATCAGGATATGATTCGGCGATTACCGTGGCTTTCTGGCCTGCCTGTATCTGGCCGATATCGACCTCATCAACCGAGGCGCGGACATATACCCTGGATAGATCGGCGATAGTGGCGATCGTGGTGCCGCCTGAAACCGCCGAGATACCAGAGGCTATAATTTGCCCCTCCTCGACCAGCTTGGTTAGGATAAGGCCATTGATCGGCGACTCGATCTCGGTATCAGATAATTGCTCCTCAGCGTCCGATAAAGATGTCCTGGCTCGCACCAGGCTCGAGTTTGCCTGCTCTTTTTCCAGAACGATGTTCTCGAACTCTTCCTCGGATATCATTTCCTGCGAGAACATTTTCTCCGCGCGGGCGGCCTGTTTTTCGGCTTTGCTCAGGGAGGCCTCGGCAACGTCCAGATCGGCTTTTGCCTGATCGTACTCGTTTCTGGCGGTAATCGGGTCGAGCCTGAGTATCAGCTCGCCTTTTTTGACCCGATCACCCTCCTCGAACGAGAAATCGATGATCTCGCCGGAGGCTTTCGATTTTAGCTCGACGGTGTGAATCGGTTCTATTATACCCGTGGAAATTATCGATATTACTATATTGCCTTTGTCGATGACGGCGGTAGAGGAGCGTACGATGGAGGCATCGGATTTGCCGGATGATCCGAACGGGTTGAATATTATTAATAATGCGATAATAGCAATGAAAACCACGCTGAAAATTATCTTTTTCATTATTGCTCCTTGTCTCTTATGATGCTAAACTACCATCAAGCGCCTTTGTTCCCGCCCGAATAGTACAGTTATGCATATAATACAAAATGATCTTGACCCGATAAAGTAAAATGTAATATCAATTTAAAATATGGCTTTTGAAAATAGAATACCTATTTAGCATAATCGGAGGAATGATGAGATTCGTGTTAACGCTTATCCTGGCAATCGTTATATGCGCCGTGTCCGTGGCGGATGACAGAGACATAACTATTAATATCTATAATGATGGTTTCTCGCAGGTTACCGAGGGACGCCGGGTCAATATCACCAAAGGCGAGGACGTTATCTCACTGGATGATATAGCGGTGAAACTCGATCCGGCATCCATTGATGTCAGGAGCAATAAATTCGATATCAGGACTATCGATTACCAGTACGATTTAATTTGCGGTGAACGTATATACCAGAAATACCTCGGCGAGAATATCGAATATAAAAAGGATGATTCACTGTATACCGGCAAACTACTTTCCTACGATGATGATTATCTGTATATCGCCTCCAATATTTACAAGGGAGGCGTATTTATTTACGAACGTAAAGATTTCGAATATATCAAGCTGCCCGATATCCCGGCCGAATTGATTACCCAACCGCAAATCCAGGTCACCATCGACTCCAAAGCGACCGGGAGCGGTGAGATTACCCTGTCGTATCTCACCGGGGGCTTAAGCTGGCATACCGAATACCATCTGATATACGATGGCGGCAAAAGCGCTGATCTTTCGGCCCGGGTGAATTTCGTAAACGAGTGCGGCGTGGCTTTCCCCAATGCCGATATCATTCTCGTTGCCGGACAGGTCGAGCGTGAGGAGGCCACCTCAGGCTCCGCCGAGCAGGCGGTTTCCGGCACGGCCGTGAAAGCCCGCGAGGCAAAGCTCGAACCGCTGGTGGATTACCATCGTTATAGACTGCCTTTCAGGGTGACTATCGGCGAGAGAGAGAATAAGCAGGCGTATATGTTCGAACAGCCCGAGATAGAGGTCGAGCATTATTATAAGTACGAATGGTCGGAGACTAAATCCGATGTTAAAGCTATGATATCTTTTAAAAATGATAAAACCTCCGGACTCGGTCTGCCGTTACCGGCGGGCAGGATGAATATTTTCGATAAGAAAACCGGTTCGTTTTTGGGCTCAGGTATGTTCGAGGGCACTCCCTCCGGCGAAAAAGCCGAGATATACCTGGGCACGGCGTTCGATATTACCGCCGAGCGCAAGCGTATCGAGCACAAAAAAATCGGCCGCAATCGTAACTCGGATACGTTCGAGATCAAAATTCGCAATCATAAAAGCGAGAGCGTGATGGTGATAGTAGCCGAGGAACTGTACGGTTACTGGGATATCGTTTCAGAAAGTGATGATTTCATCAAGAAGGATTTTCAAAATATCGAATTCAACCTGATTGTCAAACCCGGGCAGGAGAAAACGCTCACTTACTCAGTGGAGTATAGTTATTGATGAGATATATAATTACGATAATATTGCTGTTTGTGCTGGCAGTTGCAAATGCCGATGATAGCACCGGGGTGTACTGGTTATTTTTCAAAGATAAAGGCCCCGATATCGAATCGCGTATAGTCGAATTCCAAAAAAGTCTACCGGAAAGGACTATTCAGAGACGAGCTAAAGCGCTTGGTTCGGGTATAGTTGCCGATTATGATGATTTGCCGATTTATGAAAAATACCTCGATATAATTACCGAACATGTAGTCGATATCAGGCAGCAAAGCAGATGGTTGAACGCCGTCAGTGTCGTAGTATTAATCCCGAATTTGGCAGAGATCGAAAAACTGGAAATCATAGATCGAATACAGCCGGTCGCAAGTTCCGATCCGCAATCTCTAAACTACGAGATAACCGAAAGCTGGCAAGCGGGCGAGAGGAACTACCAGGAGCATCCAACCGGAATGGATTATGGCGCTTCGTTTCGTCAGTTGGAGCAGATGAACGCTATCTGGGCACATGAGCGGGGATTTCACGGTGAGGATATCATTATCTGTTTCCTCGATACGGGCTTCGAGTTATACCATCATGCTTTCAACCATATGAATATCATTGCCAGCCATGATTTTATCAACGATGATGATTTCGTGGGACAGGATGATAGTCAGGACAGGCCGGGGCAAGCCAGGCATGGTACGGGATGTCTCGGTACTATCGGCGGTTATTATCCGGGAGAGCTTATAGGACCGGCGTTTGCCGCCTCATACATATTATGCAAAACCGAGGAGACAGGTTCGGAAACGGCAGTCGAGGAGGACTACTACGTAGCCGGGCTGGAATGGGGCGAGTTGATGGGAGCTGATCTGGCCTCATCCTCACTGTCTTACTCTAATTGGTACAGTGATGATGATTTCGATGGCGTGACCTGCGTTACCACCATTGCAGCTAATATAGCGTTCGATAAGGGGATGATACTCTGTTCCTCTATGGGTAACTCCGGGCCGGGTCGTTTTACTCTGGGAGCGCCTGCCGATTCGCCGAAGTCATTAGGCATAGGCGGTGTGCAGTGGAACGGTTTGCTATACCGTCGCTCCTCCTGGGGGCCGACTACCGATGGTAGAATAAAGCCGGATATATGCGCCCGGGCGGTGGCAACTATTGCCGCCTCGCCTTATACCACCGATAGTTTCGGCAAGTGGAACGGTACTTCGCTTTCTTGCCCTCTGGTTGCCGGGGCGGCGGCGCTTATCATCCAGGCGCATCCGGACTGGGCCCCCATGCAGGTGAAAGAAGCGATTTTGGAAACCGGCAGCCGGGCTAATCGTCCTGATATCCGTTTCGGTTGGGGTATTATCAATGTCAGGGATGCTATTAACTATCCCTCGCTTTCCGGGTATATCGTTGATAGTATCACCAATAGAGGTATTGTTGCTGATATCGCTTTGAAAAACGAAACCGACGAGGAATTATCGATAAGCTCCGATAGCTCAGGATATTTCCTTCTGCCTAATTTGAATTCGGCTGAATATCAGGTGGAGATTAGCAAGAGCGGGTATTATCCCGAAACGTATTCGATATCGGTTCCACCCTCGGATGAGATTGATTTTTCCCTGCAGCCCATTAATTAAAAAGCCGCCCGGATTCGAGCGGCTTTAAATTTGCCTTAACGATTTATGCGATTACTAGTACTCTATAATCTGGCATTCGGGATATGTTTCCTGAACCGGAGGCATAGCCGGGAAAGCCGGGCAATGAAGTGGCGTTCCGCCTAATCCCGCCAGGTAGCGCACCAGGTAAGTAACATCAGTTACGTTCACCCGGCAGTCACCGTTGGCATCCGCCGAGGCGAAAAACCCCTCGAATTCACAACCATCATTGTGTTTTCTGAAATACTCCACCATGTAGGTGATATCGGTATTATCAACGGTTGCTGGCCATATACCTGCCGCCATGTTAGCGTCACCGGGCATATATCCGAATACTTTATTGACAACGAAAACGATCGGTATATCTACCGGATTGTTACTATCATCATTCGAATTGACCTGCAAAGCTCCTGTATACGTTCCGGGTACCAGATCAGCGGCGTCAAGAAGAATCGATATCTCAACCGGAGCATCACCCTGATGAATGGTACCCCCGGCAATATCGATATTCAGCCATGGCGGATCGCAAGTGAGGCTACCGACATAGTCATTGGGATAATCACCACTGCCATCACAGGGCATATCATACCAGGCTGTCGGCCCGACCCAGAGCCAGTAATCACCGGCAGGCAAGTTGGCGATTACTTTAGCAGTATCGCCGGGATCTGCTAAATCGATAAACAACGCTTCGTAATCTCCGCAACCATTACCCAATTCGCCGGGTAACAGAAGTATAGTCATGAGCGGAAAATCAGCCGTAACCGACCAGTTCAAAAGAGTTGACTCGGTCAGGCTCATGAGATACCAGTCAGTGTCACGGTTCGTACCATCCGACCAGACAGTACCACATACGCTGGAGTTGCAGGAGATCGTTTCCCATGCCTCGGTACCGGGCGACATGGCACAGCCGCCGTTTGTGTTATCGCCGCAAGCTTCCGCTTCGGCCACGCCATCGGGCGGGCAATCGACAGCGCTGATAAGCGGATTCTCCGATTGCCGGTTTTCCATACTCAGATTATTGCTTTCGATGAATTCCCGATAGGCATCGGAATATTCTCTGGAAATTAATGTCTCGATATCGAGTTGATCAAAGTCTATGTCCCTTTCATTTTCAGAGTTGGACAAGGTCATTATGAAATCCTGAGTCGCCGCAACCGTGAATTTTAATCTACCGGCTCCAGTGTTGGCTATAGTCAGGTTTTCCGTAGTCGAATAACCCTCGAGAGCCTCACCGTAAATGCTATCCGGGGTGACATCAATAACCGGAGTCCCCAGTTCGCACTCGACCATCACGACATAGTCGTTGGGGTAGTCACCACTGCCGTCACAGGGCATATCGTACCAGTCATCCGGCCCGACTACAAGCCAGTAAGTACCGGCCGTTAGCTCGATTTCAACCATCGCCGTATCCTCGGGATCGGCTGCGGTCGATGCTAAATACACCGGGTCGGCACAGCCGGCGCTGCCGTCATACATCCAGATACGAGTAGGTGCTTCGCCGACGGCTGTCCATTTTATGAAACCGCGCTCGGTGAGATTGAGCTCATACCAGTCGAGATCCCTATCGACATCATCCGACCAGTAAGTACCGCATACGGCATCACCGCAGCTAATAGCTTCGAACTGCTCGGTTCCGGGAGCCATCAAGCAACCGCCGTTGGTATCATCACCGCATACTTCGGCCTCGGAGTTCGCTCCGGCGGGGCAGTCCACGGATGACAGCAGGGGAGTGCCCGGACGATTGTTGTCGGTCGCCAGTTTTACGGATTCATCGGATTGCGCCTTATTAGCAGGAGAGATGGCTGTTTTTTTCGCTACTAATGCCGTGGGATCATCGGTGCTAAAAGGTGTTATAGCATATGCCGAAACGACGCCTGCTATAATCAGTAATATAATCAAAAGCTTTTTCATCGCTCATCCTCCATATCCAGTGAGATTGATGATTCGGGTTTCTTTATAGGATATTCAAGATTTTGCTTAGCTATTGATTCTAAAACGCCACTTGGCGGAGGAGTAAACGGGCAATAACTCAAGGCCAGCAGACCCCTGAAATAGTTAACCAGTACGGAAACATCAGCGCCGGTAATTCTGCAATCTGCGTTGACATCCGCCGCTGAATAAAGCCATTCGTCTTCGTTGGTATTGAAACAGCTATCAGGAGGTTGAGGTCCGGCTCCGCGAAGGTAATTCACGAGATAGCTGACATCCGCGCCGTATATGTGGCCGTCGGCGTTAACATCGCCCGGCAGATATTCGCAGGGGAAGGCCAGCACCATGTCGAGTATGGTTGTTTCGCGTAAAAGCACTTCAACGTCGGTGACGGTCGTTTCACGATAAACCGGATGCGTAAATAAAATATCGTAGATTCCAACCGTTACGCTATCCAGTGCGTAAACGCCGAGGCCGTTGGTGCTATCGGATATACCGGAGCCTATAGCCGTTACGGTTACTCCCTCGATCGGATCATCGGCGGCGTCTCTTACCGTACCGGTAACAAAACCAACCGCTTTGAAATAGATCGGCGAGAAAATCTCGACTATCGGATAATTGTTGAGAACAAGAGTATCACTGGCGTTCGATGGTCCGAATGTTGTGTTTTCACCCGGGCCGAAACATTGGATTGTATCTCCGACAAGCAGTGGGTCGTCCACCACCTTCGCCATGAATGTCAAAATCTTCGTCGGGGTTTCGAAATGAAGCCAGGGATTTCGAGCGGAACCGATACTGCTGAATCCGATAAATGACTGGCTTGCCCAACCATCGGGATTCGGGGGAGTTCCCTGAGTGGATGAGAATTGGGCAATATCCCATTCAGTGAACGGGTAGTGAAGTACGCCTTCATCTTTGCTCAACAGGCTGTCAATGAACTGCTTTTTCGCTCCTAAGCTTAGATGGATAAACGACAGATAAATATCTTCGACCGTTTCGATATAAACATCAATCGGCAGCCTGTCTCCAATATTGGCCGCCAGCGGATCGGATTCGATCGACCCGTACCAGGCATTTACTCCGAAAAATATCGAACTGGAGGCATAAGAAGTGTCGTTGGAAATGTCGACATCCGCGCCCAGGAGTGAGTACGAAACGAATTCATAAGTAGTATCTAAAGCGGTAAAAAGAGTCTGACTGAAAGTAATCGTATCGATCGTTCCGCCTGCCATGTCAACTACATCGAACGTGTCTGCAACCAGTGGAGTAGCCTCTCCCAGGATATAAGCCTCGAATATGACCTCGAATGAACTCGTGGCCGTTCCCATATTAGCTACCTGAGATTTTAACGGATAGTTGATGTTTTGCTGCACGAAAGCCGGCGGGCTCAAAATCGCGGTGACACCGACATCATCAAACGGCAGTTCTTCCATCTGGACATTCAACACCCTGGTACCGTTAGCCGGAATATTTACATCGGTCACTATGGTGTCACGTTGGCTTGAATGCGAAAAGCTGATATCGTGACTGCCGGGGAAGAGGTTTTCGAGTCGGTAAGAGCCGTTTGGTTCGGTATAAGTCGTACGGGATGAGTTAATATCCGTAACCAGCACGCCGCCCAGCGGATCACCTATCTGATCGGTGACCGTGCCGCGAAGAATACCTGCGCCACGAAAATACAATGGCGTGTAGTGTTCGAGAATCGGATATATAATCGATCCTGATGGATCACCCGCATTCGATGGTCCCTGGATGCTGTTATCGCCCTTAACCAGAGCCTCGGCGGTTGCACCTATAATAGAGGAGTCGTTTGCGGTTTTACAGACAAAAGTCAATATCTTAATCGGAACCAGCGAGTGCAATAAGGGTGCGTCATATGGCGGTATGATGTTGGCGAATCCCTGGAACGATTGACTGCCGAATCCCTCGGGCATCCTAATAGGTTCATATTCAGGATCATAGAACTGGTTGACATCCCAACTGGTGAACGGACTGTACCAGACTCCCTCATTTAATGAAAACATGCTGTCAATATAAGTTAAATTCACGCCCAGACACACATGGCAATCGGCCACCTCAACGTCATCGTTGGTTTGGGCATATACATCGATATCAATCCGACTGTTAATATCCGTAGAAATCGGATCTCCCGAAACATTGCCGAACCATAATACCAGGCCCCAGTGCGTCATTGTTTGTTTTTCGTACAGATCGTTGCCTGGGTTTTCATCCCCGAGCAGTACCGTGTAAGATACCACATCGTAAGTGCCCTCGGTAGCTGGTGTAAACGATGCGGCAAACTCGACAGTATCGATCATGCCGTTTGGCATATCCGTGATACTGACCGTATCGGCAACATCAAAAGTACCGGCGCCTGAAAGCTCGACGGTGAATACTACTTCAAATGAACTCGGTTGACTGCCCAGATTAAAAATAACTGCCTTGAGAGGATAGGAGGCATTTAATGCCACCGTATCGGGAGGGCTTAAAATAGCCGACACCCCAACATCCTCCTGGGCTTGGACTACCGAGCTTAATAGTAGAATGCCTGCTAACATAATCATTAACAGGAAATTTTTGTTTCTCATATTGTCCACCTCCAATGTGAATTTAAAAATTACTTTTTTCCCATGGATTAAGTAAGTTCAACATATCAGCAACATCAGTGTTAAGATAAGCTTAACCATATGTTATTTTCTCGTTAATTATTATTTACCTCAACCGTTAGTCCAAACACACTAAAAAATTATCTGATTTTGTAATTTTCAATAGTTTTCGGAATGCTATTTCTGGCCTCCTAAAAAGTTTAAATGAAGAAATACCAGAGGCTTATTTAATATATACGGAGCTCATTATTATTGTCAATCATTTATTTAATTAATCTGCATTAAAACAGGTACTCTAATAGCCTATTCATCACAGTTAGGCCAGCCTTCGGGCTCGTCATCTGGAATATCCTCTGGGGCTAACCAGCATGAGGAGCAGTCCTCACAATGGACTAGTGTTGCCAATCCCCTGAAATAATTCACCAGAAGAGTAACATCGCTGCCGATTATGAGACAATCCCCATTAACATCCGCCGAGCACCAGAAATCATTTAACAGGCAACTGGAATGCAACTCCGAACCTCGAAAATAATACACCAGGTAGGTTACATCAGCTCCGATAACCACCGGTGGCCAGGCGCCTCCCGCCATATTGATATCCCCGAGCAAAAACTCCTGGCAGCTTCCGGGGCACATATAGCCTAAACCACAGTCCTCATTAGCTATCCATTCGCCTCCCAGCGAATCACAGCTTTGCTCCAGTATTGTCGCCACGCATTCGGTCTCAATGCAGCAAGCGCCGTAGATCGGGCAGGTAGTAGTTGTTATCTCAAGGACATATTCGCCGCACTCGCCGGAATAAGCATCGATAACGACGTTATAAACGCCTGCCTCAAGCGTGTCGATAATCCTCGAAGTACCGTATTCTCCGGGGCCCATACAGGCATCATCATCGGTAGCGATAGGGATATTGCCGCAATCGGAGATGTTATAAAGAAGCAAATAACTATCGAATATCGGATCGGTATCGCATAATGAGATATCCACAATGCGGCAGCTATCGAGTTCGAATTCATAAACGACATCATTTCCGCTAAAATTATATTCATTATTAAAATCACAGCTATTGAGTGTATCAGCATATGGCAATCCCGGAATAATTATAGGATCTTCACAGGTATCACCAATCGGAGGCGGCTCGCCTTCCGTAATATTAACCTCATACTCGAAATCAATGGGCTGACCTTCGCTATTGGATGTAAAAACTGGCCAATAAACCAGGCTATCGGAGTTAAAACTTATGGGAATCGAGTTGAATTCTAGTTTAAGCCCTGAAAAACCGGTGGAACATTCGCTTTGATCAAGGAATGTTATGGTGGATGCGCCGATTAAATCATCACAATTGCAATCATCCATAATAATAATACCGGCATCAATCAAATCCTCGGATAAACCACAGATGGTAATTGTCAGGTCGTTATATTCATAGGGAAGTTCAATCATGTACCATACTCCATACCAATATAATAGAGAGGGGCAATCGAGAGTAGCATCAATACTCGTTCCGGTTCCGCTATATGGATATGGGTATGGTATCAACTCGGCATTTTCGCAGGAATCATTTGCAGGGATATCTTGAAAATCGGTAGTTAATTGAGTTCTATTGCGGGCGTAATAAGAGCTAACCCCATGTTTAGAATTATACTCCATAGTGATAAGTTCACCGTAGGTTATTGGAACATATTGATCGATTGTATCGGCATACGAAAATGAAAACGAAAAAAGCACCAGAACTACATGTACAGCTAATTTTAATTTTAACATTCGCTGCTCCGTCCGGACTTATTTTGATTGAAAGATGATACCTTCTAATAATACAGCTAAAACAGAAGCTTCTACTTGCATGTTAAAAATAATTTAAATCAAGTATATTGTCAATATTTTTTTATTCCCAGGATGTAGCTGTTATTATTAAGCGGGAGCGTTCTGCCACACTCCCGCTATCATTTGGAAACGAATTCGGTTAGCAGAATCGTTAATCAGGAAAAGGTAATCAGGAAAGGTAATCGGAATTCTATTTTCATTTCAGTCTTTCGATGTTTTTCGGTTTAGTGACGGTTGCTCCGCAAAATGCGGAACAACCGTGTTTAAATCCTTTCCTTATAACTACTATTCGCAGTTCGGCCAACCTGCAGGCGCACTCGGAGGTAGTTCCCCAGTATTGAGCCATGCAGGTGTGTAGTCATCCTCGCCAACATCATCGCCGCAATACTTGATCGTATTAGCGCCGCGGAAATACTGGACGAGATAAGTAACGTCGGCACCGATTACCAAGCAATCACCGTTAGCGTCACCGGAGGCATAGTAACCACCGAGCAGACACGGCGAGGCGATAGCGCGGAAGTAGTTGACCAGGTAGGTCACGTCAGCGCCGATTACGTTCGGCGGCCAGGCACCGGCAGCCATATTGGCATCACCAGGCAGATATTCGTAACCACCAGCGGCAACCACGAACTCAACCGGGATATCCAGTTCAGGAGTCGCAGTATCGCTGGAGTAGAATACGACATCGCCATAGTAGGTGCCCTCAGACAGATATGTGGCATCCATGATGACATTGACAGTAGCATTCGGCGGGCATTCACCGCTGTAGGTATCTACTGACAACCACGGATCCATGCACTGTAAGGTCACATAATACTCATAACCATACAGGCCGGTTCCATCACAGAGTACGTTCTCACCTACCGATGCTCCTACGAATATGACATACGTTCCTGCAGGAAGTGTACCGGTTATGGTGCCAGGATCACAGGGAGTAAGACTTATAATAGCATATGCTCCGATACTATCACAGCTTGGTACATCAAGTAAATATACATCAGTGGGGAATTCTGTTTCTACGGAAATATGGATGAATGTAGGTGCGGTTAGAGTAAATTCATACCAGTCGGTATCTCTGAATCCACCGGTTGCCCAACCAGTACCGCAAATCGTAGTATTGCAGTTGATGGTTTCGAATGTAACAGGATCCATGTTACAACCGTTGTTGTTTTCATCGCCGCAAACCTCAGCCTCGGCTATACCACCTGCAGGACATTCAACATCGCATACCGTCGGGGTTAAGCCGTCGGTTCTCCAGTAGTTGGCCAGGTTCAGGTTCCAGACATTCTCTCCTAAGTCAATCCAACCGCTGCCATACTCGTTATAAGATAAACAGGTTCCGGTATTGGTTTGCTCGAGAGGTAATCTTATGAAGTTATGCGTATACGGGAAGATCACTGCCATGAAATATGGCCCGTTTACGACTGCAGAAATATTATTGCCAATCCATAAGTAATCACCAGGCTCGAAAAATACCGAGTCAAGCGCACCGGCATAGAGTAATACGCTCGTGTCGGGAACCGGGCAGGATGGATTAGTCAAGTCGGCGCCAAATATGACAGGTTGATAGTAGACATATTCGGCAGTAGCGGCGGAGGTATCATCCTTGGCCAGGGCCCAACTCAGGCTTGTAACTGTGAACGGATAAGTCGGGGAGTAGCCGCAAACTTCGGGATCCTGATAGACAGCGTACATTTCACCGCCGGTAAACCAGCCGCCGCCCGTATAGTAGGCGTCGCCGGTTGTCAGAATCTCGCAATAATCGGTTATCGAAGGTGGTTCAGGGAAATCACCGGTCTGGTCAGCGCGTAAACCCTTAACCAGGTTATTCTCGTTAACCTCTTTTTTCTCTGCCGAAGCTTCCTTTTCGACCAATGAGAAATTTTTCTCGGCCGAGAGAAGATCGTTGTTGATCGAGTAGCGTTCGCCAATCGGGGCGCCATTCGAGTTGGAGGTCATTGTCGGGAAATCCTGGTATGTGATGATTTCCCAGTACAGGGTACCGTCACCGGTATTGGAAACTGTCAGAGCTTCCATATCAACACCGCCGGGGGCGGCAGCGCCGGAAACAGAGGTAGGTTGTACGTCGATAGTAGCCGGAGGCGAGCAGGATACCGTAAACAGGCCTTCGCCCATAGTGCCTGCCCAGCCGCCGAGACAGAGAAGTACCGGCTCACCGGCCACTACAGCCCAGCTAACCCTTGACGGGCCGCCGCCTTCGCCGCAGTCATCATCGCCGAACACGATACATTCGGGATCGACACAATCATCGGTGAATACACCAATATACGTGTCAAAACCGGCGTTTTCAGGCAAGCACAGATCAAGAGTCGCCGCGCCGGTGCAGGATGGCGTGTAACGATACCAGACATCCGCCTGGAGATCGGTACCGCAGGTACCGTTGTTATCGGTAGTCGCGCCCAGGTTAGTCCAGGCATATTCGGTAACCTCGCCAATTTCGATGGCGTCTACGCAGTTGTCGTTTTCCGGGGCTTCGAAGACCTCGCAGGTCAACCATGCCTCATAGTAGAACGGACCATCCTCGCAGGGATAACCGCTGTAAATATCGTTAGCGGAGATAAAGCAAGCGATCGAGTGACCGGCTTCCACGAAAGCGGTTAAGCTGATAGTATCGCATTCGGTAGTACCGCCACCGCCGAGATAAACAGTTTCTGAAGTATCGCAACCGACAGTGTAGTCGATAAGAATAAGCGAAATCGGCATAGCTCCCGCCGCGCTCCAGGTAATGAACGTGTCGGTAGCCGGTGTGAACGAGAACCAATCGGTATCACGTGTTCCGCCATCGGCCCAGAGTTCACCACAAATGTGTTCGCCACAGCTAATCGAACCGAACTCCGGAGGCTCGGAGTTGCAGCCGCCGTTATCGTCATCGCCGCAGACTTCGCCTTCAGGCGTTGCGCCGCCGTCACAGGTGTAATCGCAATAGCCTGTCGGCGGGCCGGCCATTACTGTAATGTTATACGGGCCCTCGAGAGTAGGGCCGGCAATAACCGGATACCACCATTCTCCGGCAGGGAGACGGTTGAAATAGAGAGTCGGGTTTTCATCGGCACAGTCGGTATAGTTCTCTTCGGAGGCAAAATAGAAATTATCGCCGTCGCAAGGACAATACGCGGAAAGCACGCGATAGTAGCCCTGACGAACCGGAACCGTACCGCAGAATTCGATCGTGACATCGGATAGCTCAGTGGTAGTGAAACCAATCCAGGACATTTCGGTTGTCAATGAGTCGCAGTTGGAATCGAGAGTGGCGCCTGCGTTATCACCGACATAGAACAAACTATCGCCAATAGCCAGAACCGAATCGGCCGGATCGACATCAGTACAATCATCGTATGGCGGGGGAATCGGGCAGTCCTCGACAGTAACATCGACAACGTAAGTGCCCAGGAATCCATCATAAGCATCGATAATGAAGTAGTAGGTGCCGGCCGCGAGCCTGGCGACTAATTCAGGTGTACCAAAATCTGGAGCAACACAGGCATCATCATCGAAACCGATTGCCGTGCCGCCGCAGTCGCCGGGGCCATAGAGTGAAACGGCCAAATCCATTGTATTATCCGGCGAATTACACAGGGATATGGTTACATCCTTACACTCGGTAATTGTAAATTCATAAACCAGATCCGGACCGGTCAAGCCGCCGTTATAGTTGTAGTCATCCAGGAAAGTGGTATTATCCTGTGTATCCTGGTAGGGGAACCCCCCTATCACGAATGGATCGGAACAATCGTCACCGGTGACCTCGGTATCTAACCTTAAGGGCTGATAAGAATCATTACCGTATAAGGCTATTTTGTTTTCGACATCAGTTGCAGCCGGAAGATTTGCTACGCTTCTTTCGGCATAATTGGAGGTCGAAATGCCCGCCCAGGCGGTTAAGGCACTGATGGTTATTAAACAGATAATTGTTAGAAAAATGGTTTTCTTCATATCTTTACTCCAAAATCATTTGTTAATGAATTACACCCTTTAAAAACTTACCCTGATTTCCGCAATTTGCAGTTAACGTTACAATGTTCGCACAATGAGCATATTCGCTTCAATAGACCGATTGTAAAACCGATCGTATATACACTTTTTCGCTATCCCCGATGCCCCTGCATTCGGGAACACGTTAAACATTACTATGAAAGAAGAAATATAAAAGGCTTAGTGATATCTGAGTGCTTACAAACCTCCCTGTTGAAAAACTGTTTTACCTTCCTGTTACTTTGACCTGACTTCCAGTTATTAAAGGGACTTCTACACTTACTTAAATTATTAAGCTAATCAAATAAACTCACACATATAGCTACCCCAGCTATACGCTTGAACCGAATAAGTTTTAAACACATCGTGTCAATAGACACAAAGCCCAATGAGTGAAAAACCAAAGATGCAAATTTTAAAAGTTATTTCATTGTGGAGCAATTACTTTGTTGCCAAACCTAAAATTAACCTAATGAATATAATAAAGTTTGTCAAGCACTTTTTTGCAGAGCATGCGAGGTGGCGAGTTCCTATCGTCGGCGGACTGAGTTTCTGTTGGTTGAAGGACATTTACTAATCACATGCAGCAGATGAGGACATCTGTCGCCTAAATAGAATTATATCATCTACCTCATGATGGAAGGAGTGACATTATGAGGTAGGTTTGGTGTTAAGTGGCTGGGCAACCTTCCCCGTCTGCCGCTTTGTAGTAGCGCATGAAATAGATGGGGCAGATGAGGACATCAACCGCCCATATCAGTAAACTAACACCGGCTACAGGTCCGGCGGCTTTTATCCTGCAGGCTTAAGCCGGCTATGTCATCTTGAACTTGATTCAGGATATAGGGGTTGGGGAAGAGGTGTGCTGGTTACAAAACTCCGATTTTGTAACCAACCGTATTCTAAATATTTCGTTTTGTCTCCCTTTCATATAAGCTAACTTAATAGAAATAGAGTCTAGTGTTATAAAAAGAAAAGGCCGTACCGGATTACATCCTCCGGGGTAAGAACAGATATAAAAAAGTGCTGCTATTGAGAGACTCTGTCGTTACTGTTGATCACCACTGTCCGGCCTTTCCATCTCGTTGCGAAGCGCTGCTTCGCAACGTGGCTTGTTTGCCTGCAGAATGAGCATTTTACATGACTCAAGCAGGTTTCCAGGCATCTCTTGGAAACCAGGAAACTAAGCCTAACATCGGCAGGACATATCAGGATGTATGATACACTGAATATACAATTATATCGGAAAATATCTTTCACTGACAATTCCAAGGAGAGATTTAAAATATACCGAAAAACACCGGACACTAGTGACTGTTGATAATAAAACTTTCTGCAAATGCTTCGCCACTAACGCACGCATCGGGAAAACCGATGTTTTTTAATATCAATAAATAAATACATGTAATAGTTTCTTATACAAGTTGAATAACATGATAAACAAAAAAATGCGGAAGGAGGGATTTGAACCCTCACACCTTGCGGCACCACCCCCTCAAGATGGCGTGTCTACCGGTTCCACCACTTCCGCAAAAAATCTTCTATTGTAAGCTATTCGCTTTATTCGCCCTCGGCGGGAGCTTGTTCTGTCGTGCCTTCACCCGCAGGAGTCTGCTGGTCGCCGGCGGGAAGCTCGATAGCCTCGCCCGGTAAACCCGATTCCTGATCGGCAGGTAACATCGGCTGCGCGTTTTGAAGCTGTTGCTTCAAAGCTGATTCCTGCTTTGTCACCTGGCGGGATGGCGAAACGAATGCCAGCACCAGGCACGAAACCATGAACGCAATCGCCGCGAAAGATGTAGCTTTCGATAAAAACGTGGCTGCGCCTCGTCCACCGAAAACCGCGCCTGTTAAAGCGGTACCGCCGAAAGCCCCGGCCAAACCCTCACCTTTCGAGGATTGCATGAGGATCACGATGATCAGGGCCAGACAAATCAGAACATGTATTACAATCAATAAAGGGTACACCTAAATCTCCTTTTTTCCATAATTTCGACAGATTGTAAAGATACTTGAAAAACAGCCTCAGTCAAGTCAAAATTAGTGTTTTTTTGAAATCGATGAAATATTAAGCGGTCGCTTTTATAATTCCATTGAAATCAACCGCTTTCAAGCTTGCTCCGCCGACTAAGAAACCATCGATATCAGGTTTGGATATTAACTCGGCGGCATTGCCCGGTTTGACCGAACCGCCGTATAAAATCCTGATATCCTCAGCGGCATTAGTCACTCCGGCAAGCAGCCCCCGTAGAAGCTTGTGTATCTCCTGTGCCTGATCCGGGGTTGCGGTTTTGCCGGTTCCTATTGCCCAGACCGGCTCGTAAGCGATCACTACTTTATCGAAATCGGCGAAAGATGCGAATCCCTCGTCAAACTGCTTTTTGATTACAACCTCGGTTATGCCGCTTTCGCGTTCGGCAAGATTCTCGCCCACACAGACAATTGGTGTCAGGTTATGTTCCAACGCCTTTTTGAGTCGATTATTGACCGTTTCATTCGTTTCATTAAAAAATTGTCTTCTTTCGGAATGACCAATTATTACATACTGACAACCCGCCGATTTCAGCATCGGGCCGGATATTTCCGCCGTAAAAGCGCCTTTGTCCTCCCAATACAGGTTTTGCGCGCCCAGTTTGACAGGTGAATTCTTGATCGCCTCCGCGACCGCTCCGATCCAGATAAACGGCGGGCAGATAAGAACCTCCGTATTGCCAAAATCGCTTCGTGCGGCGGCTACTCCCGAGGCAAGTTCCACGGCGTCATCGTGTAAGGTGTTCAATTTCCAGTTACCGGCAACCAATGTTTTTCTCATAATCAATATTCTCCAGTTTATTTATCAGTCAACGCTGCCAGCCCCGGCAATGTTTTACCCTCTAAAAATTCCAATGAGGCGCCGCCTCCGGTCGAGGCATGACTGACTTTATCTTTCATTCCCATTTTTGCCAGGGCCGCCACGGAATCACCGCCGCCTACTATACTGACAGCCCCCCCGGTGGTTGCCTCAGTGATCGCCTTAGCCATGGTCAGGGTACCTTTAGCGAATTCGTCGGTCTCGAATATGCCCATCGGGCCGTTCCAGACTATGGTTTTCGCTGTCTTGATAATTTCAACGAAATTCTTTTGGGTCTTCGAGCCGATATCAACGCCAATCCAGTTATCCGGGATTGCTGAGATCAACTCCTCTTTTACCTTGAAAGGTTTCTCCAGCTTATCGGCAAGCAGCACATCTTCGGGTAAAACCATCCGTACATTGGAGGGCAGAGGCATATTGTTTATACTCTCAGCCTCATCAATCTTATCCTCCTCCAGAAGGGAATTGCCGATATTTAGTCCCATAGCTTTATAGAACGTAAAGATCATTCCACCTCCGATAAGAAGCGTATCGACCTTGCCCAGCAAGTTTTTTATGACATCTATTTTGCCCGATATTTTAGCTCCACCAATAATTGCAACGAACGGACGTTTGGGATCGGCCAGGGCGTTACCCAGGTAATCGATCTCTTTTCGCATCAGGTAGCCGGCTACGGCAGGCTTAATATGATGAGTCACTCCCTCGGTTGAGGCGTGCGCACGGTGTGCGGTACCGAACGCATCGTTAACATATATATCGCCGAGTGAGGCCAATTTCTCGGCGAATTCGGCGTTGTTATCGGTTTCCTGTTTGTAGAATCGCAAATTTTCCAACAAAATGGCGCTGCCGGTATCCAGTTTGTTGACAGCTTGATTTACTTTATCTCCCACGCAATCATCAACGAATTCGACATTCTGACCCAGTAGTTCCGAAAGCCTGACCGCGACCGGTTCGAGCGAAAATTCCGGCTTAACCTGACCTTTGGGGCGGCCTAAATGGGACATTAGTATAAGTTTTCCGCCATCGCTTAATACTTTCTTAATTGTTGGTATAGCTGCATTTATGCGAGAATCATCACCTACGACACCATTTTTTACAGGCACATTGAAATCTACTCGCATCAAAACCCGTTTACCGGACAACGCTATATCATCAATAGTAAGTTTATTCAAAACTCCTCCTTGTATTGATCTAAATTGGTTGTCGGTATGTTTTATAATTCCATTCATATTAGGTCAAGCTATATTGGCAAAAAATAAAAAAAAATGAGAAAAAAGTAAAAAAAAGGTTGCATTTGTCAAAAAGAATGAACTAAATTACTCAATAGTTAGTTAACGATTGTGGTAATAATCAACGTGGTAATTTCATCCTGGGTATTAATGGATGCGGTATTAAGGTACCGCAACATGTTGTCGATAAATTAAATGTCTTTTAAGTTGAACCAACCGAAGCAAAAGGGGGCAAAAGTGGGTTCAAACATCATCAAAATCTTAGCCGAGAAAAAGTGGAGCCAGAGAAAACTTGCTACAGCAAGTGGTCTTGATCCTGTTTATATTAACAGGATTATTAACGAGAAGCGGGATGTTAGAATCAGTACAGCCAGCAAGCTTGCCAGAGCTTTAGACTGTACTATTGATGATCTGTTTCCGCTGACCGAATCTCCATCTATGACTACAATGGAGCGTATGGAAGAAGAGGCAACAGTCATAGCACAGTAAAAGGCTATTACATCCGTGATGAGTGAACCGGCTATTCTAAAGGGGGGTAGCCGGTTATTTTTTTGTGCCCTGATATTTGATCTTCGTTTTATTAATCAGCGTATCCATTGCCTTGTGGAAAGCATCCTCTGTTACCAGATGATCATTAGTGGACATGTATAAAGGACAATCTCTTTTGTAGCCGAAACATTCCGAGCCCTCGGCAATATAGCAGTATTCATAGTAACTACATTTCTTTTTCGGTTTAGGTTTAGTGCGATCCAAGATTCCTCCGTTGTCGAGATTCTAACCCGTATTTATTTATTTAATCGTCATTTTTGCTAATATTTCCATTGACTTGTGGATTTTGATGTTCAAATTTATACGAAATTCAATATTACCGAAGGAGAGACCTATGTCAGAAACGCCGAAAACATCAATTACGAAAATTGAACCGGGCAATATCAGGGTAAAAGGCTACGATGTAGTAGAGTTAATGGAGAAGAAGACTTTCGCCGAAACGCTATTCTTGCTTCTGAAAGGCGAGTTGCCCACTCCTGCCGAGGCCAAGATGATGGAGGCTATTCTCGTCTCCTCGGTAGACCACGGCACAACGCCGCCCTCCTCGCTGGCGACCCGAGTCGTTGCCTCGGGTGGTAATCCGCTTAATGCCTGTATCGCCGGCGGCATACTTACAATAGGCGAATCGCATGGCGGCGCGATGGAGCAATGCGCCAGAATCCTGCAGGAGTGGGCCGCCAAAGGTGATAATATGAACGAGGTCGCCGACCAACTCATCGCGCATATTAAGCAAACCAGGATGCGCATGCCCGGCTTCGGCCATCGCCTGCACAATGTCGATCCGCGTACGGTTAAGCTGTTCGAGATCGCCCAGAAGAACAACTACAGCGGTAAGCATATCGAATTGGCCAAAGCGCTGCAGGAGAAGATGGTCACCAGTTCCGGCAAGAAATTACCTATTAATGTCGATGGCGCAATCGGCGCGGTGATGTCCGACATGGGATTCGACTATCGTGTCGGCAAGGGCTTTTTCATCATCTCTAGATGCGCCGGGCTAGTGGCCCACGCCTATGAGGAGCTGACCCGTTATAAACCGATGCGCAAGCTCGGCCTCTCCGATTACGAATATGACGGCCCGGCTGACAGGGAGATAGGGTAGGATCCGTATTCAAAAGTGCAGGGCGGACGAATATTTTTATCCTTACCCGGCGACATTCTGCATGAAAACAGCAGGAAGGAAAGGATTCCTTCCTGCTCAGTGGAAAGTTGTCATCCCCGTGAAAACGGGGATCTCGTTTATATACCTTCGAGATAAAATGAACAGATTCCCACTTCCGTGTGAATGACAGAAGCTTTTTACTGGAAATGATATTAATACCAACCTCAGTATGTCGTTCCTTCCATCCTGAGGTATGTGTAGTCCAACATTCTACCAATACATGCTAATCACGTTCGTAATATCAGCGCGGTTTAGTCAAGCCCCGAGTGGGCTTGACCTACTACAATTATTGCAATTTCATAACCGAAGACTCAAATATCCTTGCATCCTGAAACCAACATATCGTATTAACGTATGTAAAAATATGTTGGATCGAATAATCATTAAAATTTAGCGGAGGAAAAATATGCAAAATAAAGAAACTGCCATAGCTGTCCCGGCGCCAACTCTAACTTTCTGGGGAGCTCGCTCGATAATAATGCAAATACTACTGGTGGCTGCAGCGGCGTTGCTACCGGCCATAGCTCATATTTCCGGCGCGCCTGTACGTATTCTGTTACCGATGCATTGGCCTGTTATCCTCGCCGGACTCGTGTTTGGCTGGAGAGGCGGCGCAATAGTAGGTCTGTTGGCGCCTATCGCCAGCAATATGATCTCAGGTATGCCGTTTCCCGGTATAATTCCGGCGATGACAGTCGAGCTGGCTGTTTATGGCTTTGTCGCCGGTTTGCTCCGTGAGAAATTCGCGTTTAACGGCTTTCTCAGTGTGATAATTGCAGTGCTGGCCGGGCGGCTGTTTTTTGCTGCGACTGTATTGGCAACAGTAACGGCGGCAGGTGGGTTCACTACCTATTTTAAAGCCGCGCTGATTCCCGGTATCCCGGCGGCCATTATACAGATCATCGCGCTACCGATTCTGGCAAAACTGTGGGTAACTAAATCGCGGGATTGCGGATGATATAATTCACACGATCATCCGATTAGCAAACAGAAAAGACCGGATGTATTATCGATTGCATTAACAAACGTATTCGTTCGGCTGTTTTTATATTTGCTATTCAGCAACAAATATATTATCAAACCGTATCAGTCAAATATAAAATGATCTGAAAATCACTGAAATAATAGCGAAGCCGGATTCATAAGGGCTAGCAATCCATACCTGTCCGGCAGTTGCGACATGTCACGGAAAGGGAGAATTAATGTTTTTAACAATCAATCAGTTTACCGGCGCCTGGAAACAGGAATCAGGCGGTACCTATAAGATGATGGCTGCGTTAACCGATGAAAGCTTATCTCAGCAGATAACGGATGATCATCGTACGCTTGGCCGTATAGCCTGGCATATAGTGCTAACTCTGGGCGAACTGGGCAATGGCCTGGGCCTGAAAGTAGAATGCCCGCCGGAGAACACGCCCGTACCATCTACAGCAAAAGAGATTCTCGATACGTACGATAAAGCCGCCACCACGCTCGATAAAGCTGTCTCAGCCGATTGGGACGACGCCAAACTCGCCGAGGAGGTCGAACTCTACGGCCAGAAATTCACCAACGGTTTCGGCCTGTGGATGGCAGTAGTGCACGAAATCCATCACCGCGCCCAGATGACGGTATTGATGCGCCAGGCCGGTTTGAAATTGCCGGGAATGTATGGGCCCTCTTATGATGAGTGGGATAAGTACGGCAGCAAACCCCCGGAAATTTAAGCCGATGGCATGATTTATTTCATCAGAGTAGCTCAACCTGTTGAGCCTTTTTGTAAGCGTAAAGATTCGTGGCCGGCGGCCGCCTTCCTCTGCCGGGTTTATTTGCATGGGGCACCGCCTGGGCAAGCGAGGACGTACCCCGACCAATAATCATGGCAGTCATTGCGAGGAAGCGGAGCATACGAAGCAATCTGTTTGCTGATGTGATTCTCTGCTAATACCTGTAAGCAAACAGGTCTAACCTCCTCTGGGCGTGTCTGTCCAATCGCGAACTAACCCGAGTATAAAATAACAAATGCGTTTGCATGTATCAGATATAGGTTGGTGCGCCATAGCGAAGAGGAGTAAGCCAAGAAACTAGACATGCATGTTAAACAAAAGAAGAGTAGATGCTTATGCCTGTTACAATAAAGAAACTCACTGCGGACGATTTCCGACCGGTGGCACGATTCATTGCCATGATGAACTCGCGCAAGGAACATAACTTTACCGACCTGGGTATTAACCCCGATGAGATAGAGTATTTCATTAAAGATGATTTACTTGATATGCCGGCCACCGAGGGATTCCATCTGGCGTACGAAAATGACAATCTAATCGCTGTTTGGGGGCTCGACTATGATAACGAGAAAGGTTACATGTATTCGCTCGGGCCGTTTATCAAGCATGATAATTGGCATGAGATAGCCGAGATGCTCTGGGGGGAAGTCGAAAAGACACTGCCATCTAGTATAACATGCATGATGATGAGCATGAACGCCCTGAACACCAACGGTATCGAGTTTGCCGGTAAACATGGTTTTAAGCCCCTGGGTACGGCCGGACTGATACTTCAGCTTAAGCAATCGGAATTCATTCCCTGTGAACACTCGCATATTGTCGAACTGACCGGGGAATATGAGGATGATTTTCGCGATCTTCATGACCGGACGTTCCCCGGCACCTATTACAGCGGGGAGGACATAATCGGGAGATGCAACGATATACGGAAGGTGTTTGTTAATAATCCTGTCTCCGGTTATATATATGTCGAGCCGCAGCCGGAATTCGGTGTGGCCAATCTCGAATTTATCGGCGTGCATCCCGATAGCCGAGGCAGCGGACTGGGGCAGGCGTTGTTATCGAAAGGTATCGAGTACGTGTTTTCATTCGATAAAATAAACGAGATCAACCTGACCGTTTATGAGGATAACCCGGCCAGACGGCTATACGAACGGGTGGGATTCAAAATAAGTGATAGGATAAGCGGCTATGAAAGGGAATTCAAATAGATAACTGATAGTTCAGGTTGAATTCACCTAATTGTTATAGTTGTAATAATGTATGATAGCCCGTAGCAGGTAGGATTATTATCGCCTCATTGAGGTTTTTAACAATCCCTTTATAGGGATACTATATCGTTGCAATCAAGCAAATAGAACGTACTTACTGCCGAATGATCTTGCGATCTGATTGATTCTATTTCAAGGCGCTTAACATGAACAAATCGCTGTTATTGGATTCCCAATCATCCTCTTTAACGATATTCTTGAATCCGGCGTTTTTCAACAACTGACGATATTCGTCCTCATCCCAGGCTTTAGTGGTGCTTCTGTGATGATTTACAGTGCCCGATTCGATATCTATTATATGAAAATACTGCAGAGCCACTTTCAACTCATCATTCCAGTGATTATCGATGAGGCAGACATGGGGCCTGGCGGAGAACAAACCTGAGGGCATCTTATACCATGTGTCCTGTGCCTCACCGATTCGCCTTACGGCCTCGAACGTATGTGGCTCGATCAGTAATGTTCCGCCATCATTTAAAGCAGCGTGGGCTTTATCCAGTATGAGCGCGATCTCATCCGGCGAAAAAACGTTGAATTCGCCGTATATCATGTAAACGAGATCATAACCCTCGCCAAATTCAGCCTTACGGATATCATTGCAAACGAACAAAGCGCCGTCTTTTACCAGCTTATTAGCATACTCGATCGAGGCGGGGGAGAAATCGATTCCCTTACCCGAACAATCGCGTATTATGAAATTCTTGAGATAAAGCCCGGGACCGCAACCCAGATCGAGTATTTTGCATGGCTGCGATTTACAGAACGTCTCATATATCCATTTCACCTGCTCATCTATATAGCTGGATCGACGGCTTGCCAGATCGTGGCTTTGTGAGAGATGCTCCTTGAGCATGCGGGCGCTGAATTCGGGGTCATTCCAGGGTATTTTATAACTACCATCCCAGGGTGAATTTATATCCGGGGCGTAGTCCATCAGAGATTGCAGGTTATCATGTTGAGTCATTACTCTAATCCTCAATACTCTTATTTGTAGCTTAAAAAAACAGGGACATTCAATCGGATGTCCCCGTGAAAATCTCTTACCGTATTAATTTACCGGGCAAACTATTCGAAAGCTTAAGCGGCCTCGCCTTCCTCGACTTTTTGTTTTATCATCTCGAATGCCTGGTTAGGTGCGATACCTTGCTTATAGGCCAGGGTGATCCACAACATTATCATCGGTTCGATGTAACGAGCCATCGTGATATCACCGGCATCGTAAATATCAATATCTATCTCCTCGGCCAGCGAGGACACCAGTTTTTTCGCCTCGTCGTTGTTTCCGCAGATAGGCATGGTCAATCTCTGGTCATTGCTAATCCGATTAATCATACCACCCGTACCGGCAACATTAAAAGCCTTGACCACTTTCGCGCCGGGGCACCACTGGGAGATCATCTCGCCGGCGGAGGTTTCAGGGTCTATCGATAAGCCGCTCAAACCCTCGGCCAGGGGATTGGTGGCATCTACAAGAATCTTGCCCTCGAGGCTGCCTACTTGATCGAGCGTAACCTCCGCCGATGACCAGGGCGTGGCCAACACGACCACGTCGGCTCCATCTGCGGCTTTGCTCATGGTTAGAGCTCTCGTGCCGTTTTGCGAATCGTTGAGCAGGTCTTTTACCCTGTCACTTTCGGGATTCCGCGCGCCATAAGTTATTTCATGTCCTTTATCAGACCATCTCTTGCCCAGAGAGCTGCCCACGTTGCCTGTACCCAAGATGGTTATCTTCATTTATTGATCCTCCAATATAATCCTCAAGCCCCCGTCAAATTAAAAAATCGGGCAAAAAGCCCGAATTGGCGATTACCCTGATAAAAACGCAATAACTGTTATACGTCAAGTGGTTTATTAAGTTTCTGGAGGATATTAACACATTTTAATGCCCTGATGTTTCTAAAAGGCAATAACTTATATGATTTTATCGTATCTAGCCGATTCCCCGGAAACCGTAACATTGTGATGATAAAGTATTAAGGGGTATGCGAATGGTTTTATACACGCCATTTTCAGACCTTTTATGTTTCGAGGATATATCCGGGATTTTATCAATCAAATCTCGGGATTGAGTTTTTATATATTGTCACTACTGTCCGGTCTTTCCATCTCATTGCGAAGCGCTGCTTCGCAACATGGCTTGTCTGCTGCCAGAATGCCTATTCTACATGATTAAAGAAGGTTTCCAGGCAGCGCTTGGAAACCAGGGAACTAAGCCTAACATTAGCAGGACATATCAGGATGCATGATACGCTGAATATATAATTATATCGGAAAATATTTTTCACTAACAATTCCAAGGAGAAATTTAAAATTTACCGAAAAACACCGGACACTCGTGATATATTGCAATAAGCTGAAAGCAAAAATAAACGCCGAATCATTCGACCCGGCGTTTTAAAAATATGTCTTCTCATGCTTACACGTTTGCTTTAACTTTCTCGTTATTGGTTATGAACTTACCATAATACATATCCTCCTGTACTATATGCTTTAATAGCCAGTCATGAAGGAACTTGAGCAAGCCGATAGCGGTGATAGATTCACCGGCCTGGTACTTTTTCAGATAATCCGAAACATTGCTGATCAATTTCTGATGGTTTTGTTTATGATCGGCCAATTTAGGGTAATTAGCTTGCTCCATGACTTTTTCCTCGGCCAAAAAGTGAGTTCGGGTATAGGCGACTAGACTTTTTAGTGTTTTATCCATGACCTCTTTACTTTTGCCCTGTTTTTGATGTTCGTGAAGCTCGTTGATTATTGCCACTAGCTTTTTATGCTGATCATCCATAGATACGATTTGAACGCTGTAACTTTCATTCCAATCGATAAATGCCATCTATGCCTCCCTGATAAATAGTTAGTTTGATTTTATAATGCAGAATATCGGGAGATAGAAATGACTCTTGAATTATCCGATTGAGTTTGCCGTTATCTTACCCGTTGGATATGAATAAGACTGGAGATAATAACTTTTATACCATTACCATTGGGATCAACTACAGAATTTGGCGATTCGGCGGTTTTTCGACAGAATGTTTTTATACGATCAGGCCGTGACTTTCTCTTTCTGTTTCTGGGAAATATACTTCGCGTATTTCATATCCTCGTTCGAGAAATGAGTTCTGGTATAGTCGATAAGGCTTTTTAGTGTTTTACCCATTCATATAACCATATTGGAGCACGGATTCTGGGTTATTGAAAAATTCATTGGGCAGAAAGGAAAGGATGAACAAAGGACTTCGTCCGCCCGGCGACTCCTGGAGCTGACTTTTTCAATAATTCCTGGGGGAGTGAATGGAGAATCCCGACATTAATGGTGGTATTATTCGTTGAATACTCAGTGCATGCTAGGTTTTGCTTTCTGTTGCTGGTTGATATACATTCCGTATTGTTTGTCCTCCATGGCAATATGTTTTAACAGCCACTCCTGCAGGAATTTCAACAAATCAGCGGTATTAACAGTTTCGAATTTATTGAACCTTTCAATGAACTCGACTACCTTGATAGTCAATTTCTTGTGTTTGGTTATATGTTCCGCGAGTTGGGGATATTTCGCCTCTCCCATTAATTTTTCCTCGGAGGAAAAGTGAGTTTGAATATATGATACCACACTACTGTCCCAACGTTAGTTGAATAGTTTCAATTGGTTAGGGATTTCGGTTATAATTTCTTCCGTATCAATATCGCTAAGTGCTTGTTCTATAGGGATTTTCTCAAACAGGGTAACGCTTAAAATCTGTAGAATTTGATATAAGCTCGCTCTAAGATTTAAACGTTTCTTCACTATCGCTACCAGCACATAGATGCTGATTGCTATCCATATCTGAGTCTTGACTGCATTGTCTGATAGCCCGAAAAACTTCTTTATCCTGAGATGGCTTTTAATCCATTTGAAGAACAGTTCCACCTGCCAACGACAGCGATATAGTTCAGCAATTGTTATTGCCGGTAAATCAAAGTTATTGGTCAGAAAGATAAAGCGTTTGTCCAATATCTGATCAATATAACTTATGCGTCTGAGCTTCTCAGGATAATCTAATCCGGCATAATAACCTTTAAGCATAACCGTCTGGTCACTTCTTATTCCGGCTTTTACATTCTTGGGATGAGAGTAAAGGCGTCTGTAGTTGAAGTTCTTCTTGGCACGAGTTACAAAAAATGCCAGAGATTTGTGAATGCCGTATAGACGAGCATAATCTATATAAGCCTTGTCCAGAATATAAATCGCGCCGGCTTCCACCATCAGATTATCCAGGATATTTACATCATGAACCTTTCCGGGAGTAACAATTACCATGCTGGGTATATTGCCGCGCAAATCCAGAAGAGTGTGCATCTTTATAGCTCCCTTCCTTCGCCTGAATTCAGCCCAGGGGAAAAGAGACAAACACAAATCGATGGTAGTCGAATCGAGAGCATAAACAGTCTGCTCCAATTCCACTCCGAAAGGCTCGTTAACATACAACCCTCTGGCCGTGCTGATAAGTGTCCTGGTAAAATCCTCATAAATGCGATAATCCCTCACCTCATTGGCATGAGCTAGAGTATTGCGTGATACTTTGCCTCTGATACCCATATGATAAAGCTTAACATGAGCCGCCCTCAGGCAAGCCTCGATATCCCGCAGACTCTCTCGGTAAGTAAGCTGAGCAAAAGCCATGCAAAGATATTGGTCCCAGCAGGAAAAGCTTTTGATCTTGTAATTGCCCCGGTAACGTCCCACACATTTGAGAAATTCGTATCTCGGGACAAAGTCCATAAGCTGCGATAAAAGAATCTTGCCTGAATGCATCAGCCATCTCCTTCCGAGTTCCCCCCTCGGAAGTATGGCTAAATCGGCTTTCCAAGTTCAAATCGAAAAATTCTATTTTTTGCTAAAATCCCTTGCCAGTTATCTACTTACAGCAACTCAAAAACAAAACGTTGGGACAGTAATGATGATACTAGTTTCTTCAATGTCTTTTCTATCACCTGTTTGCTTTTGCGTTGTTCATGAAAATCATACAATTCGTTTAGGATAGCGACCAGTTTCTTGTGCTGCTCGTCCATCGAATCGATTTTCACACTAAGATTGTCATTCCAATAAACTAGTGGCAATATATCCCCCTTGCTATGAAAACAATATTGCTTCCTATTGGATATCGGGTGTTGGATTTTGATTCTTGAGCAGGGTATATCAATATGATAAGGATTGCCATAGAAAAAACACTAATTGAAGCAAATGTTGTCACATGTATAAATTGATCGAAGTCTCTACTGCCCGGCTTTTTCTTCTAGTTGCGAAACGTTGGGCGTGTTGAAAATATAACAGAGGGCAGTCATTACGAGCGGAGCGAAGTAATGTATCGTCATAGATGCTATTTTACATGACTCAAGAAAGTCTCCAGGCAGCGCTTGAAAACCAGGGAACTAAGCCTAACATTAGCAGGACATATCAGGATGCATGATACGCTGAATAAAATAATTAAATCAGTAAATGCCTTTCACTAACAATTCCAAAGAGAAATATAAAAGTTACCGAAAAAACACCGGACATTGTGGCAGGCGGACAATCTCTTCTAGGCTTTCGGCTTTCATCTACAAGCATGCTGGTTGGAGTACGAGGACGTACCCCAACCACGAGGAATATTCTGAATGCTTTCGATATTAACGATTTGCTGCCCGGTTATTTCCACTTGTCCGAATAATCCTCGGCGAATCTTTTGAATGTGATCGGCTTTCTGCCGAGAATGCTTTCAATCTCAGACGAGACTTGCTCTGTCTTGCCGTCGCGAACATCACTGTAAAGCGCAAGCATGCCCTCAACGCTGGATTCCGGCCAGCCTGCGCCTAGCATCATCTCGCGAGCCGTGTTCTCTTCGAGAGCCGTATAACTCAAGCTCTTGCCGGAGACCTTGCCGATGATATCGACTACCTCATGATGAGTCAGCGAATCGGCGCCGGTTAAGGTATACTCTTTGTTCTCATGGCCGGGTTCGGTAAGCGCCTTACCGGCGATAGCCGCGATATCGCGAATATCGATGAAACTGGTTTTAGCTTCTCCGGCAGGCAAATATACTCCGTTTTGCTGCATAATGCTCTCGTGCAGCATAGTAGCGAAATTCTGCATGAACCAGTTAGGCCGCAGGATCGTATAGGTGACGCCTGAGTTGATCAAGCGCAGTTCGATATTGCGCAGGGTGTTTTCAGATTTCTCAGCGTTCATCGCCGATAGATCGACTATATGTTTCACCCCATTATTTTTGGCCGTATCGATAGCGCGAAAAAGAAGCTCATCGTTGCCCGCATGAACAGGCGGGGAGACCAGGAACATTTTGGTCACACCGCTCATAGCTTTCTCGATTGACTCGGGATTAGTGTAATCGAACTGGACCAACTCGACATCTTGCCAGCCGAAATTTTTAGCCTTCTGCAAATCGCGTACACCGGCTTTAATTTTGTGGCCGGTGTTTTGAAGTTGATTGATCACTTCGCTACCCACATTACCGGTAGCTCCAGTGACTAAAATCGTATCAGGCATTTTTTACTCCTTTCAAATCGATGTTTAAATAATGGATGTTGTATAAACAATTATTTCTAATTGTATAAAGTTTCGAGAAACTAATGACTGTCTATATATTATTCAATGTTAAGCCATCATGTCTATGATTACTATAGCTCTAACTGATTAATAAAAGGTCAATTGGAGCAGGCGGATTTCCAATTAGATATTCTTATATTATTAGCAACATGTGAAAAAAATCGCAAAAAAAACTTGACTGAATGATTAGAATTGGTTAATTAAGCAAAGTTTCGAATGGCGGATAAATGGATAACGATAAATATTCCGGCTATCGCCAGTTGGCTATCGCCACAGTGATTCCCGTAATGCTTGTCGTGGCGCCGCTGCTTGGCTATTATGGCGGCGGTTGGCTGGATGGAAAATTCGGTACGGGCAACATCTTGAAAATAGTCGGTCTGGCGCTGGGATTTGCCGCGGCCGGCAAGGAAGTTTACAACTTAATAAAGCAAACCTCCGGGAAACCTAAATGAGTCTGGATTTCGTTAATCGAATAATCAAAACATCATTGATACTAGCTGGGATCGCTTTCCCGTTTTTAGCGGTATATATCGGTATACCTTTCGGCGTGGCTTTCGCGCTGGGCGCTTCGTGGGGATGTCTGAATTTGTTTGCCATCAAGATGCTGGTTACGCAGGCCATCAAGCCGGGGGATAAGAGCGTTTTGCTGATACTCTCGTTTATTTTCGTTAAATTTCCGATAATTTATGTCTTAGGATATTTACTTGTTAAGTGGTCATACCCCCCGATCTATGGTCTGGTCTGGGGTTTTTCATCAATAATGATAGTAACGGTTCTCAAGGTGTTAAGCCGTCACTTACTGAAACTTGACACCAATAAAACACAGGTGAAAGCATTATGATCGAAAAAGTAGCGATTCTTCTAAATAATGCGATAGTCGCAACGCAGGAGCATGCACACGAGGCGACCGAGCACGCCAAAGACACGTTGCAGACAGTCGGTGAACACGCCGCGGAGGTCGGACATCACGCCGCCGATACTCTTCACGCCGCAGCCGGACATGCCGCCGAACATGGTGGCGGACATCCCGAGCTGCCTAACTGGATTGAGCTGGCGCATAAGCTATTCCCCGGCAACGTTACCGATTTCCTGATGGCCTGGCATGTGCCGATTTTCTCGGCTGTGGTCTGGTTGCTCTTATCGTATTTCGCTATAAGAGTCTACTCCAAACGCACATTAATCCCGGGCCCGTTGCAGAATTTCATGGAGTTCTGCGTTGAGGCGTTGAACAACCTGGTCTGCGGAATTATCGGCGAGGGAGGTAAACGTTACGTGCCATTTTTAGGCACCCTATTCGTTTATATTTTTGCCATGAATATTTTAGGATTATTCCCCGGAATGTTCTCCTCGACCTCGAAGCTTAATACCACGCTTGCTCTTGCCATCTGCGTTTTCTTGTATGTGCAGTTCGAGGGTATCAGGGTACAGGGGGTAGGTGGTTATCTGCATCACCTGGCCGGTTCACCGAAATCGGGTGTCGAGTGGGCGCTGGTGCCGCTGAACCTGCCGCTTCACATAATTGGCGAATTGGCCAAGCCGATTTCGCTGTCACTTCGTTTATTCGGAAATATCTCCGGTGAGGATATGCTTCTAGCGATTTTCGCCGGCTTAGGTATACTTATAACATCAGGCTTTTTGCCCTCGTGGCTGCCGGGCGTGCCATTGCAGCTACCGTTTATTTTCCTGGCATTACTGACGAGTTTCGTACAGGCCCTGGTGTTTACGTTACTATCGACAATTTACTTTTCGCTCATGACATCACATCATGAGGAAGCTGAACATCATTAAATTACTTTAAATAATTAATTTGTTAGGAGGAACAAGTGGATCAAGCAACTGCACTAGGATTTTTACTTCCGTTAACAGTGGCCATCGCGGCTATTGGCTCGGGTTTAGGTCTTGGTAAGGCTGTTGGCATGGCTATGGAAGCTATGGGCCGTCAGCCGGAAGCCGCCGGTAAGATTCAGACCGGTATGATTATTGGTGCTGCGTTCATTGAAGCGTTAACAATCTATGCGTTAGTTGCGGTTATTCTCCTCAAGGGTTAATAGATAACCGGGAAAAACATTTTAACCCGGAGGAGGATCTATGGGAATCCTGGACGCGCTCGGGATTAAATTCCCCGAGTTGCTAACTCAAATTCTTGGATTTTTAATTGCCGTCTGGATACTCAAGAAATTTGCCTGGAAACCGCTTTTGGGCATGCTTGAACAGCGGCGGGTGAAAATCAAAACCGATCTCGATGATGCCGAGCAGACTAAAATCGATGCCGAGAACTTGCTGGGCGAGTACCAGGCCAAGTTGAAAGATATCGAGGCTGAAGCTCGGGTCAAAATACAGGACGCCGTTGCCGATGGTAACAAAGTCGCTACCGAGATCAGGGAACAGGCCAGAGCAGAGGCCAAAGATATTATCTCGAAAGCCCGTGAGGAGTTGGCGCGTGATGTTGCCAAAGCCAAGATGGAGCTTCGCGATGATATGGTCAACATGGCATTGTTCGCTACTGAAAAGATTATTAATGAGAAGCTAGATGACGACAAACATCGCAGCCTGATCAGTAATTTCCTCGATGAAGTGGAAGATGTCAAATGATTGAGACCAAGGTAGCTCGAAGATACGCTCTGGCGCTATTTAAAACCGCCTTAGACAGCGGCAATCTCGAGATTATTGCCACGGATGTCAGTCAGCTCAAGAACTTTGCCGCCAAGGACAAGCGTTTCCTCAATTTTCTGGAAGCGCCGCAGGTGCCGGACGATCAGAAGCTGAAACTCCTCGAGGAACTGTTCACGACCAGGCTCGCGCCTCGTCTGCTGTTGTTCCTGAGACTGCTTCTGGACAAACACAGAGTCGGCCTGCTGCCTACGATCGCTGATGAGTTCGAGAAGCTCCTGGAGGATTACCAGGGGATTATCAAAACTCGCGTGGTCACCGCCGTAGATTTGAGCGAGGACTACAAAAAGCGTCTTCAAGCCAAGCTAGAGACGATGACAGGCAAGAAAATCGAGATAATACATAAAATCGATAAGTCTATTCTCGGTGGGATAATAGTCTATCTGCACAACCGGGTAATCGACCGTTCGGTGAGACAACAATTAACAGTATTGAGACAGAACTTAGCGAAAGTTAAGGTTCATTAATAGAGGTGCGTTATGGCTTTCCGCCCTGAAGAAGTAAGCTCAATTCTACAGAAAGAGATCGAAAAATACCAAACTAAATTGGAGATGGAATCCGTTGGGACGATTCTGCAGGTTGGTGATGGTATTGCTCGTATCTGGGGTCTTGAGGATGCCATGATGTCCGAGCTTCTACAATTTCCCGGCGATATTATCGGTATTGTCTTAAACCTCGAGGAAGATTCGGTATCTGCCGCGCTTTTCGGCCCCGATTCGGATATCAAGGAAGGTGATACTGTTCGCAGAACCGGCGCGGTTGCCCGCGTACCGGTTGGTGATGCTCTGGTCGGGAGAGTCGTTAATCCTCTTGGTCAGCCCTTGGACGGTAAAGGTCCGATCGCCACGGATGAGTACATGCCTATCGAGCAGATTGCTCCCGGCGTCGTCGCCCGTCAACCGGTGAAAGAACCAGTACAGACAGGTTTGAAATCGATCGACTCGATGATTCCGATTGGCCGCGGACAGCGCGAGCTCATCATTGGTGACCGTCAGACCGGTAAAACCGCCCTGGCAATTGACACGATTATTAACCAGCGTGACTCGGATATCTATTGTTTCTACGTCGCGATCGGTCAGAAAGCATCGACCGTGGCGCAGGTAGTAAAAATTTTAGAAGATCACGGCGCTATGGAATATACCACGGTTATCGTGGCCTCGGCCACAGATCCGGCGCCGATGCAGTTTATAGCTCCCTACTCAGGCTGCGCAATGGGAGAATATCTCAGAGATAACGGCAAACATGCGCTTTGCATATATGACGATTTATCCAAGCACGCCGTTGCTTATCGTCAGCTTTCCCTGTTAGTGCGCCGTCCTCCGGGCCGTGAGGCTTATCCGGGTGACGTGTTCTATCTGCACTCGCGCTTGCTGGAGAGAGCCGCCAAGATGAACGACCAGTTGGGTGGTGGTTCGCTAACCGCTTTGCCGGTCATCGAAACTCAGGCTGGTGACGTTTCGGCATATATCCCGACCAACGTTATTTCAATTACTGATGGTCAGATATTTTTGGAATCCGATCTGTTCTACGCCGGTTTCCGTCCCGCGGTTAACGCCGGTATCTCGGTGTCTCGTGTAGGCGGTAACGCCCAGACAAAAGCTTTCCGCCAGGTTGCGGGATCTCTTCGTTTGGATTTGGCGCAGTATCGCGAATTAAAAGCGTTCGCCCAGTTCGGCTCCGATCTGGATGCCTCCACACAGAGACAGCTTACTCGTGGTAAAGTATCCGAGGAGATATTGAAGCAAGGTCAGTACGAGCCCATGGCGATGGAGAAACAGGTAATGGTATTGTGGATGGCCAGTAAAGGTCATTTTGATCATGTCCCGATCGATATGGTCAGAGAAGCCGAGAAGGATTACCTCCAGTTAATGGAGAAGGAATTCCCGGATGTCGGTCACGATATCAAGACCAAGAAAATCATCGATGATACGCTCGAAAACAAATTGAAAGAAGCCGCTGAAAAATTTAAAGCGGAATTTAAAGCCAAGCTTTAGAATAAGTTTTCAATAGCTAAATGGCTGAGAAAAGGATTGGATAGCTTTGGCATCACTTCGAGAGTTAAAAAGAAGAATCAAATCGGTTGAGTCGACTCAGCAGATCACCAAAGCCATGGAGATGGTGGCGGCGGCCAAGTTACGTCGAGCCCAGCAACGTGTAGAATCGGCCAGGCCATATGGCCTTAAGATGCAACAAATGCTGGAGTCGTTGGCGGGAGCCGCGGCCAGCTTGAATCATCCCCTCTTCGAGGAGAGGAAGGTTGACTCCCAACTATTGGTGGTTGTTGCCGCCGACCGCGGTTTCTGCGGATCCTATAACTCGAATGTTCTCAGGGCTGCCGCAAGGTATCTCAGGGAGACTCCGCAGGATCAGGTGAAACTGGGGCTGGTCGGTAAAAAAGCAGTCGATTTCTTTAAGAAACAACCCTATCCAATTGCGTTCAAGATTCCCCAGACCGGCGGTGTTGCCGATATGCAGATGGTTAGAAATCTGGCAAACGATATAACTAATGGGTTCGTATCAGGGCAGTATGATGAGGTCAAATTGCTTTATACTCAGTTTGTCTCGACTACGAAATATAATCTCACCCTGGAGAAATTCTTGCCTATCGAGAAGATTAATACTGAAAGTGTTACAGAGGGTGAACCCTCGCAGTATATCTTCGAGCCATCAGCAGAGGCGATATTCTCGAGCTTAGTACCACGTTACTGTTTGACTAAAATCCTTCAAGCGTTGTTAGAGGCGTTTGCCTCCGAATTCGGTTCGCGTATGATCGCTATGAACAATGCGACCACCAACGCCAGGGATATGATAGACAGCCTGACACTCGTGCGTAATAAGCTGCGTCAGTCCGCAATTACCACGGAACTTCTGGACATTGTGGGCGGCGCCGAGGCATTAAAAGGCTAAGCTGGTTTGAATTGATACTTGAACTAACTTGGGTAATTTGATAATAAATAATAGGTTGGATAAATAGTAATTTACAATACAAAGGGATGTCAATGGAAGAACGAAATATAGGTAAAGTTGTACAGGTCATCGGGCCGACTGTCGACTGTGAGTTCCCATCCGACAAATTGCCCAATATTCTTAACGCAATTAAGATTAAGGATGAGGAAACGGGAATCGACCTGACAGTCGAGGTGGCGTTGCATATTGGTGAAAATATGGTTCGCTGCGTATCGATGGCATCAACCGACGGATTAGTGCGAGGCATGCCGGCGGAGGATATGGGCTCCCCGATTACCGTGCCGGTTGGCGAACAAACCCTGGGTCGTGTTTTCGATCTGCTGGGTAATCCTATCGATGAAAAAGGCCCCTGTAATGCTGAAACGAGATACCCCATTCACCGTCAGCCCCCGCCATTAAGCGAACTGACCACCAAGGCAGAGATGTTCGAGACCGGCATCAAGGTAGTCGACCTGCTCGAGCCTTACGTTAAAGGCGGCAAGGTAGGTATGTTCGGCGGCGCCGGTGTAGGCAAAACCGTTATTATCATGGAGCTGATTCATAATATCGCCTCGGTGCACGGCGGTTACTCGGTGTTCTGTGGTGTTGGTGAGCGTACTCGTGAGGGTAACGACTTATGGCTGGAGATGACAGAGTCCGGCGTTATGGATAAAACCTGTATGGTATTCGGCCAGATGAACCAACCTCCGGGCGCTCGTTTGCGTGTCGGTCTTTCGGGTTTGACCATGGCCGAGTATTTCCGTGATCAGGGCCTCGATACACTGGTATTTATCGACAACATCTTCCGTTTCGTACAGGCAGGTTCCGAGGTCTCGGCGCTTCTGGGTAGGATGCCGTCCGCGGTGGGTTACCAGCCGACGCTGGCCACCGAGATGGGTTTCCTGCAAGAGCGTATCACCTCGACTCAAACCGGTTCGATCACCTCGGTTCAGGCGATTTACGTACCGGCGGATGACTTAACCGATCCGGCTCCGGCGACAACGTTCGCTCACCTGGATGCCACCTCGGTGTTGTCCCGTCAGATTTCCGAGCTGGGTATTTACCCGGCCGTAGATCCGCTCGATTCTACCTCGCGTATTCTCGACCCGCAAATCGTGGGTGTCGAGCATTACGAGACCGCTCGTAACGTTCAGAGAATCCTTCAGAGATACAAAGACCTTCAGGATATCATCGCTATTCTCGGTATCGAGGAATTATCCGATGATGATAGGGTCACGGTAGGTCGCGCCAGACGAATTCAGAAATTCCTCTCGCAACCGTTCTTCGTGGCAGAGGCGTTTACCGGCAGGCCCGGTCGTTATGTCAAGACTGAGGATACGATCAGAGGCTTCAAAGAAATCGTCGATGGCAAGCATGATGACGTGCCCGAGCAGGCGTTCTACATGGCCGGCGGTATTGATGAGGTATTAGAGGAAGCCGAGAAAATGAAAGCTGAGGGCTAATGTATAAGTTATCGGCCGTTACACCCGAGAAAGTCGCATTCGAGCAGGATGTCACCTCCATAGTTGCCCCCGGAATCGAGGGCTATCTCGGCGTGCTTACCAATCACGCGCCGTTAATTACTCCCCTCGACTCGGGTAAGCTTGAAATCAAGGATGCCGACGGTAACGAAACCGAGTACTTTATCTCTGGTGGATTTCTCGAGGTATCGAACAATGTCGCTACTATTCTGGCGGATGCTATCGAAAAGCCCGAGAATATCGATATCGATAGGGCGAAAGCTGCCGAACAGCGCGCACGCGAGCGTTTGGAGCAGCGGGCCAAAGCCGAGATCGATGATGCCCGGGCGGAGTTCGCTTTGAAACGAGCTTTATGGCGTCAGAAGATGGCCAGAGGCTAGTCACGCTCGATTCTTATTTAGATAATGACAATTCAAACCCGGTTGCAAAGCCGGGTTTTTTTGTGGGGGATGAATAAGACGTTTCATCAATTTATATCCACATCAACCATTTAAGAGCCGGGACATTCCTGTCCCGGGTTCTTTCCTTGTTCCAAAACTCCGTTTGGAAACACGATTGCCAGAGAAACTCCAGTTTCGAGTATTATAGTACGAGTATAGGCTGGGGCATTTAAAGAAAATAGGCCGTACTGGATCCCTGCCTCCGAAGGAGAGACAGATGTATTGTATTCATCTTAAAACATTTTAGTCGTCGTTGAAGTTATGGAATAAGGCGTATCTTTAAAATGCAAGCGTTACTTTATCACAATCATGCTCTTCACGATTGAGTGATCATCAACAGAGAGCCTGTAGAAATATATGGCGGTGGCTACGGGGTTGCCATCATTGCCGGTGCCATCCCAGACTACCCAGTGCGGCCCGGATGATTGCGTCTCATCGGCGATAATGGTTTTAACCAGCCTGCCGGTGATATCGAACACTATCAGGCTGATGTTGGCCTGATGCGGTAACTCGTAGCTGATAGTAGTTTGGGCGTTGAATGGATTGGGGTAGTTCTGCTTCAAGGCGTAAGCGTACGGTCCCGAGGGTTGAGCGTCATCATCTATACCGACAGATTGATCGTAAAACAGCGCGCCGATATCGACCCGTGTCGAGTCAGGATCGAGCGGGGAGTCAGGATCACCGGCATCAATGCAGGGGGAACCCTCTTGCAGACTGTAATCATGCTGGCTGGTATCGGCAAATAGGGGATCAAGGAAGATGTCATTTAACCCAGATTCAAAGCCACTAATATTGTTCTGAAAAATACAATTATAATTCCAATTAAGATACATGGAATCATTACTGAATCCACGTGCAGCACTACCCGCCCCATCAGAATAGTTAAAAGCATATAAATTATTTATGATGATAAGCGAGTCATTATATTGGTCAAGATGTGTAAAAAAATATATACCTCCACCGTTGCCGCAATCACTACCATAAGCCCATGCTTCATTGCCTACAAAGGTATTGTTGCCTATATAGGTCGTTCCACCAAGGGTATCATTTATACTTGCCCTATAAATACCTCCTCCTATGCCCTCAGCTCCTGCAGGTCCTCCAACCGCAACATTATTTATTAACAGATTGTAACTAATACTTGCTGTACCTTGAAGGAATATCCCTCCACCATAACCAAGATACTGGTACACCTCATTATCCTGTATTAAATTTCTGGTTATTATCGAACCGTTGCCATCTATATATATTCCACCACCATATTGCGTGTTATGGTTATCACTTATAATGTTATCTCTTATAATACAATTGCTATTTCGTATCGAAACTCCAGAACATGCTAATCCGATATGTCTGGTAATTATATTACCCTCTATAATTGGTGAAGTGTTATTACATTGGACACCACTGTAGCCGCTATTACCGACTATTTTAAATCCTCTTAAAACGCATGTCGAGTCCTCACCGTTCTCAAACAAAACAGCCCCTGCTATAATTGAAGCATTTGGACCATTTGAGCTTGTCAAAAGGATATTCTTTCCCTGTAATGAGATAATCTCTTCGTATTCACCCGGCGCGACCAGCACGGTATCACCATCAATACTGGCGGCGATTCCCTCGTTTATAGTCTCGTAATCATCGGGTATATTTATAACCGTTGCCTGTATGCTGCAGGTTAGCAGGAGGATTGTTAGTGCAATGCTGAGGGCGGCATACGTCCCCGTGTGCCCCTTAGCAGTCAATACGAGGCGATGAATGCAGCAGACGAGGACGTCTGCCAGCCACGGAATTATTGTTAGCTTTTTCATCGATTCGTGCAATTTGAATTTCTCTCCTCGTTACGAAGCGCTGCTTCGTAACGCTGCCCGATTGCGCAGTATTGTTTTTGTTGCCAGCGCCTTCGGGATTCCAAAGCGGCGCTTTGGAACCAGGGGGTAGAGTAGCCAATTCATGCAATTCACGTTTGTTATTTTATATGCGGGTTAGTCAAGTCCCAAGTGCACTTGACCTACTTTATCACAATCATGCTCTTCACGATTGAGTAATCATCAACAGAGAGCCTGTAGAAATATATGGCGGTGGCTACGGGATTGCCATCATTGCCGGTGCCATCCCAGACTACCGAGTGCGGCCCGGATGATTGTGTCTCCTCGGCGATAATGGTTTTAACCAGCCTGCCGGTGATATCGAACACTATCAGGCTGATGTTGGCCTGATGCGGTAACTCGTAGCTGATAGTAGTTTGGGCGTTGAATGGATTGGGGTAGTTCTGTTGAAGCGCGTAAGCGTACGGTCCCGAGGGTTGAGCGTCATCATCTATACCGACAGATTGATCGTAAAACAGCGCGCCGATATCGACCCGTGTCGAGTCCGGATCGAGCGGGGAGTCAGGATCACCGGCATCAATGCAGGGGGAACCCTCTTGCAGACTGTAATCATGCTGGCTGGTATCGGCAAACAAGGGATTAAGGAAGATGTCATTTATTCCAGATTCGAATCCATAAATGTCATTCTCATAAATGCAATTATAATTCCAGCCATTACTGTCCCAACGTTTTGTTTTTGAGTTGCTGTAAGTAGATAACTGGCAAGGGATTTTAGCAAAAAATAGAATTTTTCGATTTGAACTTGGAAAGCCGATTTAGCCATACTTCCGAGGGGGGAACTCGGAAGGAGATGGCTGATGCATTCAGGCAAGATTCTTTTATCGCAGCTTATGGACTTTGTCCCGAGATACGAATTTCTCAAATGTGTGGGACGTTACCGGGGCAATTACAAGATCAAAAGCTTTTCCTGCTGGGACCAATATCTTTGCATGGCTTTTGCTCAGCTTACTTACCGAGAGAGTCTGCGGGATATCGAGGCTTGCCTGAGGGCGGCTCATGTTAAGCTTTATCATATGGGTATCAGAGGCAAAGTATCACGCAATACTCTAGCTCATGCCAATGAGGTGAGGGATTATCGCATTTATGAGGATTTTACCAGGACACTTATCAGCACGGCCAGAGGGTTGTATGTTAACGAGCCTTTCGGAGTGGAATTGGAGCAGACTGTTTATGCTCTCGATTCGACTACCATCGATTTGTGTTTGTCTCTTTTCCCCTGGGCTGAATTCAGGCGAAGGAAGGGAGCTATAAAGATGCACACTCTTCTGGATTTGCGCGGCAATATACCCAGCATGGTAATTGTTACTCCCGGAAAGGTTCATGATGTAAATATCCTGGATAATCTGATGGTGGAAGCCGGCGCGATTTATATTCTGGACAAGGCTTATATAGATTATGCTCGTCTATACGGCATTCACAAATCTCTGGCATTTTTTGTAACTCGTGCCAAGAAGAACTTCAACTACAGACGCCTTTACTCTCATCCCAAGAATGTAAAAGCCGGAATAAGAAGTGACCAGACGGTTATGCTTAAAGGTTATTATGCCGGATTAGATTATCCTGAGAAGCTCAGACGCATAAGTTATATTGATCAGATATTGGACAAACGCTTTATCTTTCTGACCAATAACTTTGATTTACCGGCAATAACAATTGCTGAACTATATCGCTGTCGTTGGCAGGTGGAACTGTTCTTCAAATGGATTAAAAGCCATCTCAGGATAAAGAAGTTTTTCGGGCTATCAGACAATGCAGTCAAGACTCAGATATGGATAGCAATCAGCATCTATGTGCTGGTAGCGATAGTGAAGAAACGTTTAAATCTTAGAGCGAGCTTATATCAAATTCTACAGATTTTAAGCGTTACCCTGTTTGAGAAAATCCCTATAGAACAAGGACTTAGCGATATTGATACGGAAGAAATTATAACCGAAATCCCTAACCAATTGAAACTATTCAACTAACGTTGGGACAGTAGTGAATTCCAGCAAAAATATAACGATTCAACACTGTTTGCTCTTATAGCGCTTCCTGTGCCATCTGTGTAGTTATAAGCAAATATATTATTGATAAGGATTAGTGTATCATTTTCTTGATCAAGATGGCCGTGAACAAATATAGCACCCCCACTTCCATTTTGCTGTCCATATGCCCATGCTTCGTTACCCACAAAGGTGTTGTTGCCAATATAGGTCATTCCGCCAAGTGTATCATTTATGCTTCTTCTATAAATTCCTCCCCCTGCTCCGTAAGCACCTGCAGGTCCACCAACTGCAACATTATTAATAAACAGGTTATAATAAATAATTGCTGTTCCAGCTAGATTTATTGCACCTCCTTTTCCTTCATACTGGTAGACCTCATTATTCAATATCAGGTTTCTAGTGATAGTTGAGCCATCACCAGTTATATTTATTCCAGCTCCGGTAGCCATATTACTATTGTTACTAATGATATTCTCTCTAATAATACAATTACTGTTTCGTATCGATATACCTGAGCATGAATAACCGTCATGTTCAGTAATTATATTACCCTCTATAATTGGTGAAGTGTTATTACATTGGACACCGCTGTAGCCGCTATTGCCGACTATTTTAAATCCTCTTAAAACGCATGTCGAGTCCTCACCGTTCTCAAACAAAACAGCCCCTGCTATAATTGAAGCATTTGGACCATTTGAGCTTGTCAAAAGGATATTCTTTCCCTGTAATGAGATAATCTCTTCGTATTCACCCGGCGCGACCAGCACGGTATCACCATCAATACTGGCGGCGATTCCCTCGTTTATAGTCTCGTAATCATCGGGTATATTTATAACCGTTGCCTGTATGCTGCAGGTTAGCAGGAGGATGGTTAGTGTGATGCTGTGGGCGGCACACGTCCCCGTGTGCCCCTTAGTAGTCAATGCGAGGCGAGTAATGCAGCAGACGAGGACGTCTGCCAGCCACCGAATTATTGTTTGTTTTTTCATCGATTCGTGCAATTTGAATTTCTCTCCTCGTTACGAAGCGCTGCTTCGTAACGCTGCCCGATTGCCCAGTATTGTTTTTGTTGCCAGCGCCTTCGGGATTCCAAAGCGGCGCTTTGGAACCAGGGGGTAGAGTAGCCAATTCATGCAATTCACGTTTGTTATTTTATATGCGGGTTAGTCAAGTCCCAAGTGCACTTGACCTACTTTATCACAATCATGCTCTTCACGATTGAGTAATCATCAACAGAGAGCCTGTAGAAATATATGGCGGTGGCTACGGGATTGCCATCATTGCCGGTGCCATCCCAGACTACCGAGTGCGGCCCGGATGATTGTGTCTCCTCGGCGATAATGGTTTTAACCAGCCTGCCGGTGATATCGAACACTATCAGGCTGATGTTGGCCTGATGCGGTAACTCGTAGCTGATAGTAGTTTGGGCGTTGAATGGATTGGGGTAGTTCTGTTGAAGCGCGTAAGCGTACGGTCCCGAGGGTTGAGCGTCATCATCTATACCGACAGATTGATCGTAAAACAGCGCGCCGATATCGACCCGTGTCGAGTCCGGATCGAGCGGGGAGTCAGGATCACCGGCATCAATGCAGGGGGAACCCTCTTGCAGACTGTAATCATGCTGGCTGGTATCGGCAAACAAGGGATTAAGGAAGATGTCATTTATTCCAGATTCGAATCCATAAATGTCATTCTCATAAATGCAATTATAATTCCAGCAAAAATATAACGATTCAACACTGTTTGCTCTTATAGCGCTTCCTGTGCCATCTGTGTAGTTATAAGCAAATATATTATTGATAAGGATTAGTGTATCATTTTCTTGATCAAGATGGCCGTGAACAAATATAGCACCCCCACTTCCATTTTGCTGTCCATATGCCCATGCTTCGTTACCCACAAAGGTGTTGTTGCCAATATAGGTCATTCCGCCAAGTGTATCATTTATGCTTCTTCTATAAATTCCTCCCCCTGCTCCGTAAGCACCTGCAGGTCCACCAACTGCAACATTATTAATAAACAGGTTATAATAAATAATTGCTGTTCCAGCTAGATTTATTGCACCTCCTTTTCCTTCATACTGGTAGACCTCATTATTCAATATCAGGTTTCTAGTGATAGTTGAGCCATCACCAGTTATATTTATTCCAGCTCCGGTAGCCATATTACTATTGTTACTAATGATATTCTCTCTAATAATACAATTACTGTTTCGTATCGATATACCTGAGCATGAATAACCGTCATGTTCAGTAATTATATTACCCTCTATAATTGGCGAAGTGTTATTACATTGGACACCGCTGTAGCCGCTATTGCCGACTATTTTAAATCCTCTTAAAACGCATGTCGAGTCCTCACCGTTCTCAAACAAAACAGCCCCTGCTATAATTGAAGCATTTGGACCATTTGAGCTTGTCAAAAGGATATTCTTTCCCTGTAATGAGATAATCTCTTCGTATTCACCCGGCGCGACCAGCACGGTATCACCATCAATACTGGCGGCGATTCCCTCGTTTATAGTCTCGTAATCATCGGGTATATTTATAACCGTTGCCTGTATGCTGCAGGTTAGCAGGAGGATGGTTAGTGTGATGCTGTGGGCGGCACACGTCCCCGTGTGCCCCTTAGTAGTCAATGCGAGGCGAGTAATGCAGCAGACGAGGACGTCTGCCAGCCACCGAATTATTGTTTGTTTTTTCATCGATTCGTGCAATTTGAATTTCTCTCCTCGTTACGAAGCGCTGCTTCGTAACGCTGCCCGATTGCGCAGTATTGTAATCGTTGTCACCGCAGGCAAGGCCCCAAAGCAGCGCTTTGGAACCAGGGGGTGAATCATTTCAAATATATCATCTTCGAGCTTACAACTCCATCCGCGCCATCGCCCCTGATGAAATACACCCCGGCGCTGATCGGCTTGCCCGATAAATCCGTGGCATCCCAGGTGATACTGCCGGTGTGGTCATCATGAATATCCAGACGGTTAATCAATCGCCCGGTGATATCGTATATGCTGAGACTGCTTGATATGATGTTCTCATAGGTTATGCTGGTGGTGGAGTTGAAAGGGTTGGGGTAAATACTAAATTTGAAATTGCCTATATTATTTATAACATTATTTTCGTCAATTCCTGTTATTAAATAAGAAATATAGATTTCATCATCTGAAGGTCCTCCTAGTCTAGTAGAAGAAATATAAAGTTCAGAATTATCGAATAGAATAGCAGCGCTTTTTTCGTGATGAATAGTATTAATTGGCGGTGGAAGTATTGCCAGGCTATCCCATACACCATTCCGCTTAAAGGCAACAAAAATATCTGCCCCTCCTTGCCATTCATCAAAACCATGATGATGTATACTTGTGAAATATAGAATGTTTGGATCTGATGTAGGATATGGACACTCATCTGCACTTGATGAGTTAACAACATTGCCAAGATTATAAGGTTCGCCCCAGGATTGTGCCAGCGTGTCCCATTCGCTGCACCAGATATCATTATAACCCCAACCAAAACTTCTATCAGATGTAAAATACATACTCATACCATCCAAAGATAGTTGCACATCCCATTCCATGTACGGCGTATTTATTGGCTCGGGTAATACATCAGGTTCTCCCCAGCATTCACAGCTATCATCCCATTCGGATTTCCAGATATCATACGTACCATAGCCACCCGCTCGCCAAGAAGTGAAATATAAAGTCCGATTATCGGGCGTGACAGTAGCTTTAACCTGTCTTTGGCCGGAATTAATATTATCACCAAGCATTGTTGGCGCTCCCCATGTATCGCCAATGCGATGTGATACCATAATTCTATTACCGGTGGTAAAATGCATGGTTTGACCATCAGCAGAGATTGATGGATTGAAATCATCAATAATACCGTTTATACTGTCAACCAATTCCGGTTCACTCCAGTTGAATCCCTGTGCATATATAGAAGGGCAGAGCAGAAGTAGAATTAATAGCGCTTTTATTATCTGCATAATATTCCCCATTAAAATATCGTTACTACTCTTTCTTAAGATACTAAATTAACAGATTCTGTCAATCTTTATGATATTTGAATGGCCTATTGCCGACTGATAATCTTGATAAGTAAAATAAAGTCTCATGTCATCCCGGCAGGGGGAGCCGGGATCCAGAAGGAGGGGAAAGGGGCATTTCCTTGTTCCTAAACTCCGTTTGGGAACACAATTGCCCGAGAAACTCCAGTTTCGAGTGTTGTAGTATTCCTATAGGATGAATCATTTAAGGGAAAAAGGCCGTACTGGTTCCCTTCCTCCGAAGGGATGACAGATATGTTTTCTACTTTAAGAAAACATTTCAGTCACCGTCTAATTAGCCCCATCACTGAGCAGGAAGGAATCCTTTCCTTCCTGCTGTTTTCATGCAGTATGTCGCCGGGAAGGGATTCCCAGCGACTCGCGGCAAATAACTTTTCAACAATCTCCTCCGAAGGGATGACATGCAAGTTTTCTGCTTCTTGAAAACATTTCAGTCGTCGCTGCGGCAATTGGCAGCGCGAGTAGGTTGAAACCCCTGTGGTTTCGACCGAGTAAAACTATCTTCTCAATCATCCCATCACACGTCAAGACCACAGGGGTCTTGACCTACGCAAGATATCAATTTCTCCTCGTTACGAAGCGCCGCTTCGAAACGATGCCTCATTGCGCAGTAATGCCATCGTTGCCAACGCAGGCGGGGTTCCAAAGCGGCGCTTTGGAACCAGGGGGAGTAGATTGCATAGAGCTATATCGAATTATCGTAGGTCAGGTTCATCCAGAGCGACAGCGAAGGGATTAACCTGATACACTGCTTGATAGCAAAAGCTCAAAAATTTATGCAATTCGCGTCTGAAATATCCTGAGCGGATAAGCCCCAATCCGGGCAGGCAAGTCCCGAGTAGTCATTACATGCTAAAGTTACAAAATAGTACATATTTTCTTGACAAACGTCACATATATAGTACATTTACCCTCAGAGGATGGGCTGAAACGAGGTGGTTTTCGGTACTTTTAAAGGGATGGGAATTTCCTGATTGTGCAAGAAGTACCCAAGTCCGGCTTAGGCCGGACTTTTTCGTTAGATTAATTTATCCGATGATAATAATATCGTTTTACTTGACATAAACCATCCGGCTATATAAAATTAACGATAATTATTTTTAACTGTAAGTGCAAGGAGAGATGATGAGAAAATTAGCAGTAATCCTGCTGGCGCTGTTCGTAGCGTGTTCGGGCCAGCAGAAGAAAGAGGACGAAGCGGATACGCAGGAGCCGACAAAGAAACTCAAGATGACCGAGAAAGTAGAATACGCGCGTACCGAGGCCGGCAATCCTATCGTATTGATGAAGACAACGATGGGCGATATGGAGATCGAGGTTTTCGAGAAAGACTGCCCGATTCACGCCGCCAATTTCCTGAAACTTGTTGAGGCCGAATACTACGATGATGTTATCTTCCACAGGGTCATCCCCAATTTCATGATCCAAACAGGCGATCCTACAGGCACCGGTGGTGGTGGTCCGGGTTACCGTCTTGAGATGGAGCCTATCGTGCATAAGAATATCCGTGGCAATATCGCAATGGCGCAATCGCCACAGGGAGTTAATGGCTCGCAGTTCTATATTGTTGTCAAAGACTCACCGCATCTTGATAACCAATTCCCGTGTTTTGCCAGGGTAATAAGCGGTATGGATGTCGCCGATAGTATTTCAAAGGTGAAAACCGGCGCTAACGATAAACCGGTCGAGGATGTTAAAATAGTGACAGCCGCTCCGAAACCGGCCGGGGATGCCATGGCTCATTCGCATGAGGGCGAGGGGCACTAGCTAAATTAGAACTTTTTAAACGTCCAGAAAGTATCATATTCTGGGCGTTTTTTTATTTGAGCATGAAAGATTAACGAAACGAAAGGCATTTAATGAAAACAATAATAAGCGCGTTTTTAATCCTCGGTATGCTGGCGTTTGCTGTTGCCGATGAAACCGAGGGCGACACAACAAAAATGAAAGATATAATGGAACAAGAAGAAAAAGTTGAAAATCCAATCGTTCTTATGCACATCTCGCATGGTGATTCCGCACTGGGCACGGTCGAGATCGAGGTATACGAGCATGACATGCCATATCATGGCGGCAATTTCCTTCAGTTGGTGGATGAGGGCTATTATGATTCTCTCACCTTCCATCGCGTGGTTGATGGATTCGTTATCCAGGGTGGCGATCCTACCGGCACCGGCACCGGCGGTCCTCCCGGACGTTTACAGGATGACGAGAACTGCCCCTATAAGCATGATTACGCCACGATATCTATGGCCAGGAGCCCGGCAGGCGCGAGCAAGAGCCAGTTCTACGTAAACATGCGTAATAACTATAGCCTCGACTCCCAGGGCTTTTTAGTATTCGCCAAAGTCATAAAAGGCATGGATATTTTCGAGAAAATCGCCAAGTTTGAATGTGCCGGCAACCGTCAAGCCCCCAAGCCTGTCGTGGATGTTATCATGACAAAAGTGGAAAGGAAACCGATGTCGGATAAGCCGGCAAAGGAAAATAAAAAATAGTGCGCAATATTGTAATTCTCGGCAGTACGGGTTCAATCGGTAAAAGTGCTCTTGATATTGTCGATAAAAATCCCGATAAACTGAATGTCATCGCCCTGACTGCTCATTCCGATTATGAGCAGCTTGCGGCGCAGGTGCAAAAATATAAACCCACCCATGTAACGCTCTCCGACAGGAAATCGTTGGCCAAGCTCAAATCACTTATTAATGATTCCTCGGTCACGGTAGTCGAGGACTCTGCTTTTTCGAACTCGCTCGAAGAAATCAGCTCGCTGGAGGGTATCGATATCGTATTGAATGCGATAGTCGGTATCGCCGGGTTGAGAGCCACGGCCGCCGCGCTTCTGAGCGGAAAAGTGGTGGCGCTGGCAAACAAAGAGTCGATGGTGGCCGCCGGGCCGTTACTCAATAAATTTGCCGAGGAGCATAAAGGCGGGATAATACCGGTGGACTCCGAGCACTCGGCTATCTACCAGTGCTATCTTTCAGGCAAACATGAGGAAGCCAAACAGGTTATCCTGACAGCCTCAGGCGGGCCGTTTTTGAACCGGGCTAACCTCGATGATGTAACGATCGATGAGGCGTTAAAGCATCCAAACTGGGAGATGGGCAAGAAGATCACGATCGATTCGGCCACCATGATGAACAAGGCGCTGGAGATTATCGAGGCCTCGTACCTGTTCGATCTCTCGGCTGAGAGGATTAAGGTGATGATTCACCCGCAATCTCTCGTCCATTCGATGGTGGAGTTTGTCGATGGTTCGGTCATAGCCCAGATGTCACGCCCGGATATGCGTCTTCCCATCCAGTACGCTCTTTTATATCCCGATAGAGTGCCACTCGATGTTTGCAATATCGATTGGTCTGAGGCTATCAATCTCGAATTTATCCCGCCCGATCTGGACAAGTTCACCAGCTTGCGGCTGGGGTATCAGGCGTTGAAAAGCGGTGGTATCATGCCGGCTGTAATGAATTCCGCGAACGAGGTCGCAGTCAAGGCTTTCCTTGAGGGCCGGATCAAATTCACCCAGATATTCGAGATCATCGAACGCACCATGGAGGATACCGAGGCGGGCGACGCTCCCGATCTTCAGACAGTATACCGTGCCCAGTTATGGGCGGAAGAGCTGGCTGAGGATTTCGTATATATGGTGTAAAGTTGTCGTAAAATGGCTTTTGCTAGTCATATAAAGACAAAATTGTTTGTATAAAATGTATATATCACGAATTATTTTGTATAATGCAAAAACGGGGGATGTTTTATGCAAACGATTTTGTATAAAGTCTGCGAGTCATAAAATATAGTCACTACTGCCCGGTGTTTTTCGGTAAATTTTAAATTTCTCCTTGGAATTGTTAGTGAAAGATATTTTCCGATATAATTATTATATTCAGCGTATCATGCATCCTGATATATTCTGTCGATGTTAGGCTTAGTTTCCTGGTTTCCAAGCGCTGCCTGGGAACCTTCTTGAGTCATGTAGAATACGCATTCTGCAGGTAAACAAGCCACGTTGCGAAGCAGCGCTTCGCAACGAGATGGAAAAGCCGGACAGTAGTGAAATATAGTATAAAGTAAAAAATAGGAATTGCTTTATATAACAAAAGATGGTATAAACCGATTCGGTAAGTGTGAAATTATGAAAACTACTGTTCCACATGAACTTCCATTGGAAGGTATTGATTGGGAAGCCATATTGCCATTAATAGGTAAAGCCAACCGATGAAGAGGCTGAATATGTTCCGCCGGATCCCGGTTTAATAAAAGTATATATGGATAATTGGGAGAAATACTATCATTCGGATGATAAAGATTTATTAGTTCAATTGGCGATTATACATGCGCAGTCCGAGATCAATCATCCTTTTCTTGATGGTAACGGGCGAATAGGGCGCGTTATATTTCCATTGTTCCTGTATGAGAAACAACTACTCTCACGTCCGTTATTTTATTTATCTGAGTATCTGGAGAATAACCGTGATGAATACGTTGGTTCACTTCGTCAGCTTAACGGCGGCGATACCTGGCTAAAGAGGATAGAGTTCTTCCTGAGAGCAATAGATAAGCAAGCAAGAATTAACACTCAAAAAGTTAAAGATATGTTGAAATTGTATCAGGAACTAAAAAGCGATATTCTGGAAATAACTCGTTCGCAGTATGCCGTGCCTTTGCTGGATAGATATTTCCATATGCCGATAATTTTAATAAGTGAAATCATGAAATCCCGTCAATGCCAAGCCGCCAAATGTTGACCTCGATTCTAAATACGCTTCAAAAAGCGGGAATATTAAAAAAAGTGCGCCAAAGCAGCGGCCGAAAATCGCAAATATATGCACTGGCAAGTCTGGTTAATTTATGCGAGGGAAGAGAAGTAATTTAAAAATCCGTACACTGGAATTAAAAGATATCAAGATTAAACCGAATAACACAACAGGGAACTTTTCCGAAAGGATAACGTTAATTTATTGTGATGACTACAATACTAGCTTTTGTTTTCGTGCTGGGACTCCTGGTGTTCGTGCACGAATTAGGACATTTCATCGCCGCTAAACGCTCCGGCATTAGGGTGGAAACATTCTCACTTGGTTTCCCGCCAAAATTGATCGGCAAAAGGATCGGCGAAACGGAATATCGAATCGGTATCGTACCTCTTGGCGGCTATGTCAAGATGATGGGCGAGAACGAATTCGATGATGATTACGTGCCTCAGGAGGGCGATTTCACGGCTGCCTCGATATGGAAACGATATATAGTTATCGCGGCCGGCCCGATCATGAATTTCATTACTGCCGCTTTTATCTTTTTCATTATCTATTGGGCAAACGGTATTCCCGAACCGATTCCGGATACCATTGCGGCTAATTCGATAATGCCCGGCAGCCCGGCCGATCAGGCAAAGATGAACCCTGGCTCGCAGCTATTGGCTATCGATGATATAGAATTCACCGATTACAAAGAATTGATCGCTTATATCAACGAGCGCCCTAATGTACCGATTGATTTCACCTGGAAAGACGGCGACAGCGTTGTGACCGCCGCGATTACCCCGGGCGAGAAGACGGTGACCGACTCGCTGGGCAACGAGAAAGTGGTAGGCCAGGTAGGGATTGGCATAAGCAACGCTTTCGAGTATAAATCGGTTGGCCCGTTTAAAGCGCTGGGCGAGGGGATAAGCGCGACAGTGTATTTAACCGGCCAGATGCTGGATATTATCTGGCAAGCGGTAACACTTCAGATATCCATAAAGAATTTCGGCGGCCCGATTATGATCGCCGAACAGGCCGGACGAGCGGCTAAACAGGGATTTTTATCTCTTCTAGGATTGGCGGCTTTCCTGTCGGTTAACCTGGCGATATTAAATATCTTACCGATTCCCGTCCTTGATGGCGGCCATCTGGTATTTTTAACTATCGAGGCGATCAAGCGCAAACCTGTTTCGTTGAAAGGTAGGTTGATAGCTCAGCAGATCGGTATGGGACTGCTTCTGCTACTTATGGTGGCTATCACTTATAACGATATTATGCGCGTGGTCGGTGGATTTTTTGAATAATCCATAACTTTTTCTATCGGAAACAGTATAAAGATTATGAGTCTGAAAATATTAGAGTGGAGGCATGGATGCGGTTATTCCAGAGAGATCCCAAACATAAAGCAAAGCCCAAACGCAAGAAAACGCCGAAAGAGATAGCCTGGGAATGGTTCAGCGGTATCGGTATTCCGTTAATACTGGCGCTGGTAATCAAAGCCTCGGTAGTTGAGGCCTATGTTATACCATCGGGCTCGATGGAAAACACACTCATGCCCGGCGATCAAATCCTTGGTAATAAATTCGTATATGGGATGAAACTGCCGATTCCTTTTACTGATATTCATCTACCTGCTATCGAAGAGCCGAAAACCGGCGATATTGTGATATTCACGCCCCCTCATGATCCACGAAACAGTTTCATTAAAAGATGTATAGCAACCGAGGGGCAGACTGTTGAGATCAAAAATAAGAAGTTGTATGTCGATGGCGTGTTGATGGAATTGCCAGAGGAAGGCAAATATTTGGATAACGGAATTATACCTTTCTTGCCGCATGAACAGAAACGAGGAGGTTTGCGAGATAATTTCCCACTTACAACCGTCCCTGAAGGCAAACTTTTCGTCATGGGCGATAATCGTGATAACTCCGCTGACTCGCGTTTCTGGGGATTCGCCAGCAGAGACCAGGTACATGCGCGGGCCATGCTGGTGCTCTGGTCATGGGAGTATCCCGGGGAGATGAATACCTCCAACGGCGATATGACCAATATTGATATATGGGCGTACTCACTTAAGAATTTGCCGTATCTACTCACCCATTTACGCTGGGGGAGATTTTTCACGATAGCAAGTTAAACCTTTATCTTCACCAATAAAGGGCGCCCGGTTTTGCCGGGCGTTTTTTTGTGCATATAATATTCAACTAGTGTCCGGTGTTTTTCGGTAAATTTTATACTTCTCTTTGAAATTGTTAGTGAAAGGCATTTACCGATATAATTATTATATTCAGCGCATCATGACACAGTGGTTATCATCCCAAACTTGATTTGGTATCAGTGGGCGTATCAGATCATTCCAAGTTACAAAGCGCTGCTTTCGTGCTTTGTCTGCGCGGATAGATATGTGTTGCTTTGCCACAATCAACAAAGTTATGAAGCACGCTTTGTAACGAGAAGAAGATGTATTTTTATCAAGATGCCCTTTGCTTTTTCTATATCTATATGATAAATTGGCATTTAATGCGGGCCAGATGAACCATCCAGTCCCGTTATGCGTTTATAGAGTGTTAGGATAATTAGGAGACCGACCTGAATGTCAATATTTTTTAAGCCCAAAGGCGAAAAGAAAACCCCGATGGAATCCTCATGGGAGACTATTGAATCGCTGGCAATCGCGCTTATCATGGCGCTTATCATAAAAACCTCGATTGTCGAGGCGTACAAAATTCCCTCCGGCTCGATGGAGGATACTTTGCTGGTAGGAGATTTTTTACTTGCCAACAAATTCATCTATGGAATGAAATTGCCGATTCCGTTCGTCAACATAAAGCTCCCGGCTCTTCAAGATCCCAAGCCGGGTGATATCGTAATATTCAAATACCCGCTCAATCAACGAGTAAACTATATTAAAAGATGTATAGCGGTTGGCGGTCAAACGGTAGAGATAGTAAACAAGAAGGTTTATGTAGATGGCGAGCTGGTTCCATTACCGTCTCACGGCAAATATGCCGATAACCGCATGATACCGTATCATGCCGGTGTGCGCGGCGGTTCAAGGGATAATATGCCGCCTCTTAAAGTCCCGGAGGGCATGATGTTCATGATGGGGGATAACCGCGATAACTCGGCCGACTCACGTTTCTGGGGATTACTCGACAAACGCCTGGTAATGGGCCGCGCGCTAATGATTCACTGGTCATGGGCGGTTGATAATAATTCGCCGAAAATAGGCGGATTTTTCTCTGTCATAGATTGGATTGGGTACAATATCTGGCACTTCCCGGCCCGGGTGAGGTGGAGCAGGCTAGCCCAGCCGATAGTGTGATGATTCTCGCAATAATTAACACCTCGTTACGAAGCGCCGCTTCGTAACGTCGTCTTGTTTCACAGAATGCCATACTATATAACGCAGGCAGAGAGTTCGACCAGCGGAAATAGTAAAGAGATTGGCATTGCGAGGACTGGAGGGACGAAGCAATCGGTCTATTTGGTTGTAATAACTTACCGGTTTTCATGGCAGGAATCCTGCTATGTATCATGTCAAGTGATATTGTTCGGTTAGTATTGTTATATCGATTTCTCCTTTTCTTAATAAAACGCAGAATACCCATGTTTAAACTACAACATGCTGCCACTGTTAGACATTGCCGATAATAGTCACCCTGCTATTCGTGGTCTGGCCCTCAAACACAGCCACAATTAATCAATCCGAGATTATTACCAGGGGAGATGACACCCTTTCCTGCGCGGTCTGTTGTTAAGCCACAAGGATTCCTTCGCCATTCTCCAAACTCAGATATTGTAAACTAATTATCTCTTTTTTATGCTGCGGTTTGGATTCGATAGCTCTGATGGTCAAGCATCAGACGCCGTACGATTAACAGTAGACGGCGGGCACTGGCCACAATGGCTCGTTTGGAACCACACCGCCACTTGAGCTGTTGATAACGCTGAGCCTGGGCCGGATCCTTCCTGATCAAAATCCAGGAGGCTTCGATCAGATTCGACCGTAACTGCGGTTTGCCGATCCTGGTGATTCGTCCTAGTCGAACCTTGTCACCGGAGGAATATTGGCTTGGAGTCAAGCCCACGTAGGCGGCCAATTGGCTTCCTCGACTAAATCGGCTGAAGTCCCCTAACTCCAATAATAGTTCCATCGCCGTTAACAAGCCGATGCCCGGAACACTACGTAGACGCTCAACCGCTTCCCGATAACGATCCAGTTTTGACAATTCTTTCAATAACCGTGTCTGTTGAGTAATCAATTCACTCACCAGCCGATACTGTGTCAGTAACCTCTGAAAACTCTCTGTCTGCCAGCGATCACTAAAACGCAACTGCCATAAATGCTGTTCGAATGTCTCCGTCCACTTGCCGCTAATTGTCGGCAGAGATAGACCGAAACAGGCTAACTCACTCTTGATACGGCATTGAATACGGACCCGGTCGCTGACCAACTGGCGACGGCGACGCAATACCTGGCGATGACCACGCGCTTCGACATCAGGTACCCATACTGCCTTGAGCATACTACGGGAAAGTAGTAAAGCAAGCTTGGCACTGTCGAGGCGATCAGTTTTGACCCGATTGCCGTATTCAGAAGGAATCAAACTCGGCGGAGTCACTATACATGACGCTCCCCAGGCTACCAGTTTGTCATATAACCAGAAACCACTAAAACCGGCTTCGTAAACTACCGAAATGTCACAATCGGAATAACGCCCCAATACTTTTTTCAATACTTCCCAATCAGCTGCAATACTGCCTTTCCATAACTCTTGCTCAGTTGTTCGCATTGTTACATGCCAACTCCGCTTATGAACGTCAATACCAACGTAAATAGTGTTGGCTTCACGCTCGATTTTGTTGTAACATGGCATTTGAGCCTCCTGTTTGTTCGTGTTGATTGTTGAATGTTTGTCAAAATAACAATACAATCCGAATGACTGAGGCTCAAGCTTTTGATAACATAGTTACTTTCGGAAATTCGACCGCTTCATATACTCGCAATTATTAGCAATTTGGATAATCGCCCATTGAATGTATTCAATCTCCCTGAATAAAAAACTTTCCTAATTGCCCCTTTCATAGTAATATAATCCCGATATGCGATTGATTTTAAATAAACTCTCCCGCCGATTCCCCGGTCGGGATGTTTTTAACGATATCAGCCTGGAAATCGAAAAAGGCGTCAAACTGGTGATTACCGGCCCCAACGGCTCGGGTAAAACCACGCTGCTCAATGTTATAAGTTCATCGCTGGCTCCCACCGCCGGCACGGTAACGTTCGAGCTTGACGGCAAATCTTATACCGGCTCTGAAATATTGCCGTATATCGGTCTGGTATCTCCTGATCTGTATTTATATGATGAACTGACAGCCAACGAGAATCTTGCATTTTTTGCGAAATTATCCGGCTTATCGATTCGTAATTTCGATGGAATGCTGTCACGTTTCGATCTCGAAAGCAGGGGGGATGATCAGGTTGGATCGTATTCCTCCGGTATGAAACAACGCTTGAAATACGTATTGGCAATCATGAAAGAACCTCCGCTTCTCATTCTGGATGAGCCCTCGGCCAATCTCGATGAGGCGGGAAAAACTTTAGTCGATCAGGTAATCGGCAAGCATGATGGTATAACGATTATCGCCACTAACGAGAGTGATGAGCTAAAATATGCCGATGAAACAATCGAGCTTGGCAAGTAAAATACTGGCCGTACTGGCCAAGGATATCAAAAGCGAACTGCGCACGCGTTACGCCGTTAACGCCATAGTGATGTTTGCCGTAGTTACCGTAGTCGCTATCAGTTTCGCCACCGGTGGTATTCCGCTTGATTCGAGCATACAGGCGATCATACTCTGGTTGGCTATATATTTCGCGGCGGTTGCCTCGTTGAGCCAGATATTTATCAAGGAGGAGCAAAACCGCACCGCCCTGGCATTGCGAATTTATGGCACGCCGGGAGCGGTATTCGGAGGCAAGTACCTGTTTAACCTGATACTGTTGGTGTTCCTGGTCATCATTATAGTGCTGTTGTTTGCATTATTCGTCGGACTCCAAATTCATGATTACGCTTTGTTCATTACGATAATGATCACGAGCGTCCTGGGATTTGCCGGTAGCACTACGATTATCGCCGCCATAATATCGAAAGCCTCTATAAAAGGCGTGCTGTTTGCCGTGCTCTCTTTTCCTCTTCTAATGCCGCTATTGATAATGGCGATAAAAGGCACCGAGAAAGCCCTGGTGATGAACATGTCATTTTACGATGGTCTGCCCGAGTTGAAAGTACTCGGTTCGTACGCTATCGTGATGACGGTAGCGGGGGCGCTTTTATTCGAATATGTCTGGAACGAATGATATGATAATATCTGGAACTATAAGACATAATATGGGGTTACAGTCAAAATGATGTATAAAACTGTGATACTTTTACTGTTTAGCTGGGTAATTATCGGCGCCTGGATATTGGAACCACCGATGAGCGCTGTCTCCAGTCCCGAGGTGTACCGCATATTTTATTTCCACGTACCCATCGCCCTGGTGACATTCATCGCCTACGGGGTGGCAATGTACCAGGGATTGCTGTATCTAAAAACAAAAAAGCTTATCTACGACATGAAATCATCCTCGGCGGCGTTGTTGGGTACTGTTTTCTGCGCGCTGGCAACACTCAGCGGATCGGTATTCGCCAAGATGACCTGGGGATCGTTCTGGAACTGGGATCCGAGAGAGACCTCAATAGTGGTTCTTCTTCTGGTATACCTGGCATATTTCTCGCTTCGCTCGGCTATACCCGACCGGGTACGTAAAGCCAACCTGGCCTCGGTATATTCTATTCTGGGATTCCTGGCGGCTATATTCACGATCTTCATCTGGCCGCGAATCACACCCGGTCTTCATCCGGGTTCACCCGGTGGCGCGGGCACTGTCATTACGATGTCCTCAACCACCTGGATGGTATTCGGGCCGTCACTGCTGGCTTTCATAGGATTGTATTTCTGGACATATCATATCACGGTTCGTGTGGGGGTAATTGAAGAGGAGAAAACAAGATGACTACTTATATACCGATGATAGTAACGCTGGTTATCTGGCTTGTGTTATGGGGATATATCTACAGGTTGGACCGCAAAGTTAAGGAACTGGAGAAAAATGCCTAAATCAACTCGCACGATTATCGCCGTGGCGGTGATCGTCGTTTTCGCAGCCCTGGGAATTTATTCATTGGTGGGTACCGCTACGCCGTATGTCGGTTTCAACGAGGCTCGCACGATGGATAAAAATGTTCAGGTTATGGGTAAGGTTGATAAGAATAGCGCTTACTACGACGAGAGCACCGGTGTATTTTCATTCGATATTATCGACATCGAAACGGGCGACCGCATGAAAGTCGATTATGCAGGTACCAAACCCGGCAATTTCGAGCAGGCCGTGTCGGTCGTTTGTATCGGTAAGTATCATGATAACATTTTCGAGGCAAGTAATCTTCTGGTAAAATGTCCCTCCAAATATCAGGGACAGGATTACGAGAAGCACATAGAAGCAACCGGGGAGAGTATTTGATGATCTTCGGATCTTATGTTCTGGCCTTAGCAACGATTGCGATTTTCATCTCCGCAATCGGTTATTTTTTTGTAGCTCGCGGCAACCAGGCTTATATGGTGACCTCGAGATGGTTTTTCTACCTGGGCGTCGGGCTGGTTGTAGCCGCCTCGGTAAACCTTCTAACATTGTTTTTAGGTGACAGATTCGAGTTTGCCTACGTATCGGGTTACTCCTCGCACGACCTGGCGACTAATTTTAAAGTGACCTCATTCTGGGCCGGGCAGGAGGGATCATTCCTGCTCTGGGCGTTGTTCGGCGTGCTACTCGGTTTATGGGTGCGGGTAAAAGCTAAAGAGCAACTCGGCTGGGTTATGTTTTTCTACCTGGTGTCGGTGCTGTTTTTATTCGCTTTGATGAATATATCCTCACCGTTCAGGCTTAACCATGTTATACCTCCCGATGGCAACGGTCTTAATCCGCTTTTACAAAACTACTGGATGCAGATACATCCTCCTGTAGTATTTCTGGGGTACGCCTCGACATTCGTGCCATTCGCGTTCGCGATGGCGGCGCTGGCCGGAAACAAATACGATCGCTGGATGAGGCTAGCGTTTCCCTGGGCGATTTTCTCCGTATGCACGCTCGGCCTGGGGATATTCCTGGGCGGTTACTGGGCTTACGAGACGCTCGGTTGGGGCGGATACTGGGGTTGGGATCCGGTGGAGAACGCCTCGCTGGTGCCCTGGCTCGGCTCGATCGCGCTGGTTCATGGGATGATACTGGAACGTCATAAAGGCACGTTCAGAAAAACCAATCTGTTCCTGGCAATAACTACTTTCCTGATGGTAATTTACGGGACTTTTTTAACACGTTCCGGGGTGCTGGCAGATTTCTCCGTGCACTCGTTCGTCGATCTCGGAATGACCGGTTACCTGGTGCTGTTCCTGGTTGGTTTCTCGGTGATCTCCTATGGTATGCTTATTTTCAGAGGGCGACATATCGAATCGAACACGTCCGGAAAATCGATATTCACACTCGAATTCTCAGTTTACCTGGGTATGCTATTTATCATACTCTCGGCATTCCTGGTCCTGCTGGGCACGTCCTCGCCGATTCTTACTCGGTTATTCGGGGACGCCTCATCGGTTGATATATCGTATTACGTGAAAACGAATTTGCCTATCGGAATATTGATTGGCATAGTGCTGGGTTTGACTGGTGTGCTTTCCTGGGGAAGCTCCTCCCGCCATGAATTGTTTCGGAAACTACCATTGCCGATAATTGCAGCCATGGTGATAACGCTGATAGCTATTATAATGGGTATAACCGATATCGCGCATATTTTTTTCATATTCACCTCCGCTTTCGCTTTTGCCGCCAACCTGGTGTCACTGGTGAACCGTATCAGAAGCAAGGGATATTTCATTATCCATTCCGATTTGATACATGTCGGTTTGGGGATAATGTTTATTGGAGTGGTAGCTTCATCGGGGTATCCCACCGAGGTGAAAACGACCCTGGAGCTTGACAAACCGGCCGAGATACTGAATTTCACGATGACTTACACCGGCGTTACACCTATCTCGGATACCAGGGAACAGGCTAATCTGAAAATCGAAAAAGGTAATACGAGTTTCATGGCCAATCCTGTTTTCGTCTGGAGCCATCAGGGACTGGTAAGAAATCCATATATCAAGAAATATCTTCTGTACGACCTTTATATTTCACCGGAGGAGGTTAAAACAATCTCTACGGGGGATTCCAGTACGACATTCATCTTATCGAGAGGCCAGGTCGAGGAATTCGAGGGGTACCGGATATCATTCGATGGATTCAAGGCTTCCTCGCATGAGCAGAATAATGAAATGGTAATCGGAGCGGTTATGAATGTCACACTGCCGGGTGGTTCTAAATCGCGAATCAAGCCCGAATATATCGTGCCCGAATCACAGGTGCCCGAGCTTAAACCGGCGTTGCTGCCCGGCTCGGACTGGAATTGTTATCTGCTTAAATTGAACGCGGATGACGAGATGATCATGCTCGGAATAACCAGGGCTGAGACTGCCGATGAATTCAAACCTTCGGAGTTATTCATTCTCAATGTTGCCCGTCGGCCGTTAATCAATTTCGTTTGGTTTGGAATATCTTTGATGATTCTTGGATCTGCAATTGGTACATACAGGCGACTTAAAGAAATCAAATAAAAATACTATTAATAGTTATGGATAAGAAAGGGAGTCGTTCACGGCTCCTTTTTATTTGGCCTTAAAACCAGCGGTTTACCCGGTGTGTACGTTAGAGGCGAAGCATTCTCAAAAAGTAGGCAGGTTCAGTATATCGCGTATCCCGAGGCGGGCCCGCAATGGTAATGGGATGATATCAAAAAAGGGAGCCGGTTAAGGCTCCCTTAATATTGCTACGATTTCATCAAATAAAATCGTATCTGAAAATCAAACTACTATTCGCAGTTTGGCCAACCTGCAGGCGCACTCGGAGGTAGTTCCCCAGTATTAAGCCATGCAGGTGTGAAATCATCCTCGCCGGCATCATCGCCGCAATACTTGATCGTATTAGCGCCGCGGAAATACTGGACGAGATAAGTAACGTCGGCACCGATTACCGAGCAATCACCGTTAGCGTCACCGGAGGCATAGTAACCACCGAGCAGACACGGCGCAGCGATAGCGCGGAAATAGTTGACCAGGTAGGTCACGTCAGCGCCGATTACGTTCGGCGGCCAGGCGCCGGCAGCCATGTTGGCATCGCCAGGCAGATATTCGTATCCGGTGCCAGCGGCAACCACGAACTCAACCGGGATATCCAGTTCAGGAGTAGCAGTATCGCTGGAGTAGAATACGACATCGCCGTAGTAGGTGCCCTCAGATAGATATGTGGCATCCATGAGGACATTGACAGTAGCATTCGGCGGACATTCACCGTCGTAAGTATCTACTGACAGCCACGGCTCCATGCACTGCAAGGTCACATAATACTCATAACCATACAGGCCGGTTCCATCACAGAGTACGTTCTCACCTACCGATGCTCCTACGAATATGACATACGTTCCTGCGGGCAGTGTACCGGTTATGGTGCCAGGATCACAGGGAGTGATACCTATAATAGCATATGCTCCGATACTATCACAGCTTGGTACATCAAGTAAATATACATCAGTGGGGAATTCTGTCTCTACGGAAATCTGGATGAATGTAGGTGCGGTAAGCGTAAATTCATACCAGTCGGTATCTCTGAATCCACCGGTTGCCCAACCAGTACCGCAAATCGTAGTATTGCAGTTGATGGTCTCGAATGTTGCGGGATCCATGTTACAACCGTTGTTGTTTTCATCGCCGCAAATCTCAGCCTCGGCTATACCACCTGCAGGACATTCAACATCGCATACCGTCGGGGTTAAGCCGTCGGTTCTCCAGTAGTTGGCCAGGTTCAAATTAAAGGCATTCTCTCCTAAGTCAATCCAACCGCTGCCATACTCGTTATAAGATAAACAGGTTCCGGTATTGGTTTGCTCGAGAGGTAATCTTATGAAGTTATGCGTATACGGGAAGATCACTGCCATGAAATATGGCCCGTTTACGACTGCAGAAATATTATTGCCAATCCATAAGTAATCACCAGGCTCGAAAAATACCGAGTCAAGCGCACCGGCATAGAGTAATACGCTCGTGTCGGGAACCGGGCAGGATGGATTAGTCAAGTCGGCGCCAAATATGACAGGTTGATAGTAGACATATTCGGCAGTAGCGGCGGAGGTGTCATCCTTGGCCAGGGCCCAACTCAAACTGGTAACTGTGAACGGATAAGTCGGGGAGTAGCCGCAAACTTCGGGATTCTGATAGACAGCGTACATTTCACTGCCGGAGAACCAATTGCCGCCCGTATAGTAGGCGTCGCCGGTTGTCAGAATCTCGCAATAATCGGTTATCGAAGGTGGTTCAGGGAAATCACCGGTCTGGTCAGCGCGTAAACCCTTAACCAGGTTATTCTCGTTAACCTCTTTTTTCTCTGCCGAAGCTTCCTTTTCGACCAATGAGAAATTTTTCTCGGCCGAGAGAAGATCGTTGTCGATCGAGTAGCGTTCGCCAATCGGGGCGCCATTCGAGTTGGAGGTCATTGTCGGGAAATCCTGGTATGTGATGATTTCCCAGTACAGGGTACCGTCACCGGTATTGGAAACTGTCAGAGCTTCCATATCAACACCGCCGGGGGCGGCAGCGCCGGAAACAGAGGTAGGTTGTACGTCGATAGTAGCCGGAGGCGAGCAGGATACCGTAAATAGGCCTTCGCCCATAGTGCCTGCCCAGCCGCCGAGACAGAGAAGTACCGGCTCACCGGCCACTACATCCCAGCTAGCTTGTGACGGACCGCCGCCTTCGCCGCAGTCATCATCGCTGAAAACGATACATTCGTGATCGACACAGTCATCGGTGAATACACCTACATACGTGTCAAAACCGGCGTTTTCAGGCAAGCACAGATCAAGAGTCGCCGCGCCGGTGCAGGATGGCGTGTAACGATACCAGACATCCGCCTGAAGATCGGTACCGCAGGTACCGTTGTTATCGGTAGTCGCGCCCAGGTTAGTCCAGGCATATTCGGTAACCTCGCCAATTTCGATGGCGTCTACGCAGTTGTCGTTTTCCGGGGCTTCAAAGACCTCGCAGGTCAACCATGCCTCATAGTAGAACGGGCCATCCTCGCAGGGATAACCACTATAGATATCATCTGTTGAAATGAAGCAGGCGATATTATGACCGGCTTCCACGAAAGCGGTTAAGCTGATAGTATCGCATTCCGCGGCACCGCCACCGCCGAGATATTCAGTTTCTGAAGTATCGCAACCGACAGTGTAATCGATAAGAATAAGCGCAATCGGCATTGAGCCCGCCGCGCTCCAGGTAATGAACGTGTCGGTAGCCGGTGTGAATGCGAACCAGTCGGTATCACGAGAGGTACCATCGGCCCAGAGCTCACCACAAATGTGTTCGCCGCAGCTAATCGAACCGAACGCCGGAGGCTCGGAGTTGCAGCCGCCGTTATCGTCATCGCCGCAGACTTCGCCTTCAGGAGTCGCGCCGCCGTCACAGGTGTAATCGCAATAACCACCGGGAGTGGATGCCGTGACGGTAATATCGTACGGACCCTCGAGAGTAGGGCCGGCTATAACCGGGAACCACCAGTCACCGGCAGGGAGACGGCTGAAATAGAGAGTCGGGTTTTCATCGGCACAGTCGGTATAGTTCTCATCGGAGGCAAAATAGAAATTATTGCCGTCGCAAGGACAATACGCGGAAAGCACGCGATAGTAGCCCTGACGAACCGGATCCGTACCGCAGAACTCGATTTTAACATCAGATAATTCCGTGGTCGAAAAACCGATCCAGGAGGATTCTGTGCTGAGTGAATCGCAGTTACCCTCGGCAGTAGCACCGGTATTATCGCCAACATAATTCAAGCTGCTGCCGATAGCCAGAACGGAGTCTGACGGGGTAACGTCAGTGCATTCATCATAAGCCGGGGGAGCCGGGCAGTCCTCGACTGTGACATCGACAACGTAAGTGCCCAGGAATCCATCATAAGCATCGATGATGAAATGGTAGGTACCGGCCTCGAGCCTGGCTGCTAATTCAGGTGTACCAAAATCCGGGGCAACACAGGCATCATCATCGAAACCGATTGCCGTGCCGCCGCAGTCGCTCGGGCCATATAGTGCAACGGCCAAATCCATTGTATTATCCGGCGAATTACAGAGCGAGATAGTAACGTCTTTGCATTCAGTTAGTGTAAATTCATATACAACATCCGGGCCGGATAAGCTGCTGTTGTAATTATAGTCATCTGCGAAACCAGTATTATCCTGAGTATCCTGGTAAGGGAAAGCAGTGATTACGAAAGGATCGCTGCAGTCGTCACCGGTGACCTCGGTATCTAATCTTAATGGCTGATATGAATCATTTCCGTAAAGAGCAATCTTGGCCTGTAAATCAGACTGGGCCGGAAGTTGAGCTACGCTCTGGTCGGCAATATTCGAGGTTGAAATGCCTGCCCAAACCGAAAAAGTGCCAAAGATTACAAAGCAGAGTACTGCTACAAAAGTGCTTTTCTTCATTCTTTCCTCCATAAATACTGTTGGAGATATTTTTTCACTTCAATAATCCTGATTACCTTTTCCTGATTTCCGATTTATTACGGTTAATTGATTCAGTTACGCAAACTCCTAAATCTTAAGCACTGTTTAACATAACAACCCACCCGTAAGGAGAAAGGATATAGTAATGTCGATCAAATGTTGCCAGGTTCCCAACCCAATACCACGTGGGACGCTATCCTAAAACAGCACCTCTAACGCAAAGAATTTGTAAGTAAATTGACCTCACCGCGATCCTGCGGCGAATCGAGAAGATCTTTTAAAAACTGCTAACCTAATTCCTCCAATCTTTACCTTTCCTAAGTGTTTACCCTTCCAATTACCTGAAAAACCTTTTCCTGATCTTAAAAGATTCTATTAAAGAAGCTTAAAAGCATTTTATTCAACTATATATCAATCATAACAACTTTGTACTCTTAAAGTATTTAATCTTATGAAAAATGATTCCTCCTGTTGCCAACAACGTACCAGAATGCCCTGTGGAGGCGATAGCTAAAGCAAATAGCTTTATTAATCTTTAAACATATTTACTCAAACTAATTAAAAATAGCACAGAGTTATTATCTTGTCAAGTAAAATTTAGCTGCACTATTACTCGATACAATAGGTGTTGTATGACTACGATCTGCTACCTTGATATCTGAATGTCGTAGTTTAGCCAACCTGTCGGCGCAGTCGATGGTAGATCATCCGGAGTAAGCCAGACCGGTGCGTAATACTAAAGGGTGAGAAAAATATAATAAACACAAAGCACATTAATAGTTCTTGAGAGCGTTTATTTATACTACGAAGAGATTGAGATTTGATTTCCATTGTTTTTCCAATTACTCCTTGCCCCACAAAAGAAAATCTACTGAAAAGTATTGAATATCCTCCTGATCAATACGTTTTTATGCGAATACTAAGCTGATTTGTATTTGAAAAACTTTGTTTTAATACAGCTTCCTAATATTTTTGTTTAGCTCAATCCAATTCAATATTCACGTGAATATGTTCGGTTGAGATACAAGTTTGCAATTACCAGGGTATCGAAAATGATACCCTGGCAGTATGATTAACAGATGTAAACGGTTGCTATTCGCAGTTCGGCCAACCTGATGGCGCACTCGGAGGCAGATCACTGGGAGAAGGCCATGCCGGCTGGTAATCGGGGCAATATCGAATCGTATTAGCGCCTCGGAAATACTGTACCAGATATGTAACGTCAGAGCCGATTACTGCGCAATCACCGTTAGCATCCCCTGAAGCATAGAAACCATCCAATATGCAGGGGAAGGATATTCCTCGGAAGTAGTTAACCAGGTAGGTTACATCCGCGCCGATCACAATTGGTGGCCACTGTCCGGCATACATGTTGGCATCACCGGGGAGGTATTCATAGTTGGCCAAGCAATCGAATTCTGGGCAGGTTTCACCCTCGGACCAGTTACCGCCAATACTGTTGCAACCGAAATCCGTTGTGGTTAATTCACAGACATCATCAAGGCAGCAAGCGCCAGGTATCGGGTCAAACCTAAGTAGAATTACACTACGGCAAAAAACCTGATCAGGGAACTCAATATGGCCAATTGCTTCAACATGATAGCGAAATGTCTGACAGGAGTCCGGGCCACTTTTAAAGTGGTAATAAATAGAGTCGCAAATATTATATTTGCCTACCGGTTCCGAATCAGCTTCGCCAACACGGTTTACAGTGATAACATCTGTAATGTGAGCTATTGTGTAAGTGCAAGAATCAGGGCCGGAAAGCCAGTGAATGACCATAGTGCAGCAGGGACCAATCGAATAGCAGCTGTCCACATCTTCGACCTCTTCATATTCACATAAGGTATCAGGATGCAGAGGCGCCATGATATCAACACTATCGCCGGGTTGAGAAACATAGAATACCAGTTCAGGGGGGGATGGGATCTCATTGCAAATAGATATATACGATGTATCTGAATTCATCGTAGCTTCATCGCTAACATCTACCGCCGTAAAATAGAAAGCGTTTTCTGTCCCAATTATAGTGCCTCCCGGTATTATCACATCAAAATACAGTGTTGTATCTTGGTCTTCAGCTAAAGTAACATAGGGGAATGGTAATGGTATCGTAAGCCAATCTAGGGATTGAGAGAAAAATACCTGGTATGTATGATCTAGTGAGTCGGTGTTGATAAGGTTATAAGCACAAGTGACAACTCGTTCGTTATTCGAGTAAGGCAGGCATCCCGGTGGAAAGCCCGGTGTCATTCCTACTTGTTTTTCCTCTTCTATACATGACAATTTGAAAGTAATCTCCTCTTTATCCGTTCCATCAGCATCAGTAATTCTAACTTCAAAGTCAAATTTATCTGTACCCGGGCAACTTACGTTCCTTTGGAAATTAAATGTACAATTGCCGGATACATTGGGCAATTGGCCGCAGTTGCCGGTTATGTTAACCCATGGATCTCCGACATTAGTACGGTACTCAGCTTTTGTGACATTTTGGCCTGCGTCTTTACTATCAAATGCGAATGTTACTGTAAGGTTAAATATACAATCATCGTGGGGGTCATCACAAGTTTGTGATATGAGGCAGGGATCTTTGGATGGAAATGTAATTGTCACTTCAGGCCTATTTACGCTAAGAGCAGGTTTTGCAAGAAGTGTGAAGGCGCAGAGAATAATTAAAAACACCAGCTTACTATATCGAATATTGTTTGCATTCATTTTATACTCCTTGTCAAATTTCTAGGTAGAATTTTAGCTAATTGTTACTCCCTAATTTCTGCCTGTGAAATAATTCTCGCTTCACCTAATTGTCTTACTCCAAACTTAGAGTGGATAAAACATGGCGAATAATAGCGTTTACCTCCATTACCGAAAATTAAATACAAGCATGCAAGTAGTCGCAATAATCAATATTATCACAACAAAGTGAGCTGCAGATCGCTTTATTGTAATACCCTGATTTCCATTTAGAATGAATTTTATAACTTTACTTCAATGAATCCTTTATGTTCTTAACTAGAGGATTTCATTGCTGAAATTCGATTCTAATGCCATAGACCAGCATCGATTCTTATTCAATGGTGATAGTTATTTAATGTTTATTTAATTATTGATGTGTGACCAACGAGTCTCAAAGCTTCTAAAATTTAGTACATCCAATAAGTCATAGTCAAGCACTTTTTCGATAAATCTACCCATCTATATTATAAGCTGTTTTTGTCATATTAAAATTGCTGACTTTTATTTCTTGACCATCAGTAGACTTTTTGAATATATACTACCCATATGAGCAGTATGTAATAACTCGGAGATAAAATAATGAACTTGAGACAGGCGATCGATCAGCTAAAAAGCGATCAGAGATACAACAGAAATATAATCAAATGGCAGACTTTTCCGGCAACTGAGGGGAGCTATAAACCGTTCCCTGCCGGACTCGATAAAAGGCTGATTAGCATTCTCGAGAATAAGAATATCTATAGGCTCTTTAGCCATCAGGTGGAGGCATTCGAGCTGGCCGAGCAGGGTAAAGATTTCGTGGTGGTTACGCCAACTGCCTCGGGTAAGTCGATGTGCTACAATTTGCCGGTGTTGAACACGCTTTTAAAGGATGATCCGGAGGCGCGGGCGTTATATCTTTTCCCAACAAAAGCGCTTTCCTCCGATCAGGTAAACGAGCTCTACGGCCAGGTGGAGGCGCTTGATGTTGATATTAAAACATACACTTTCGATGGCGATACGCCGTCATCGGCGCGCTCCGCGATCCGCAAAGCCGGGCATATCGTGGTTACCAACCCGGATATGCTTCACGCCGGAGTATTGCCGCATCACACGCTCTGGATCAAGCTGTTCGAGAAACTACGCTATATCGTAATCGATGAGCTTCACCATTACCGGGGCGTATTCGGGTCACATCTGGCTAACGTACTCAGGCGTTTGCGACGGTTATGCGAGTTCTATGGCTCGAACCCGCAGTTTATCTGCTGCTCGGCAACTATTGGCAATCCCGATGAGCTGGCCGAGAAAATCACCGGTCGCAAGATGGAGCTAATCGATAAAAGCGGGGCTCCAACCGGTGAGAAACATTTCGTGTTGTACAATCCGCCGGTGGTGAACACCCAGCTTGGCATACGCGCCTCCGTAATTAAAGAGGCCGCCCGGCTGGCTACGCAGTTCGTGACAAACGGTATTCAAACGATCACGTTTGCCCGTTCGCGGGTGAGAGTAGAAGTGCTGACTCGCTATATCAAGGATCAGATGTCGGCCCGGAAGCTCTCGCCGAAATTGATCTGCGGTTATCGCGGGGGGTACCTGCCTAACGAGCGGCGAGCTATAGAGCGCGGTCTGCGGGATGGCACGATTAAGGGCGTGATCTCCACCAACGCGCTCGAGCTGGGTATCGATATCGGCGGGCTGGATGTCTCGATCATGGCCGGCTATCCCGGCGCTGTCGCCTCGACCTGGCAGCAGGCGGGCAGAGCCGGACGGAAAAACGATATCTCGCTGGCGATACTGGTAGCATCCTCAGCGCCACTCGATCAATTTTTAATGAATCACCCGGAGTATTTTTTCGGCAAAACTCCCGAGTCGGGGATAATCGATCCGGATAATCTCATCCTGATGGTGTCGCATCTCAAGTGCGCCGCGTTCGAGCTGCCGGTTAAAGTCGATGAGAAATTCGGGGCCGCACCTATCGAGCAGATAATGGAACATCTGGCTACCGAGCGGCTGGTGCATCGCTCCAACGATCAGTTCCATTACACCTCGGAGACCTACCCGGCCACCGATATCTCGCTACGTTCGGCCTCGCCGGAAAATTTCGTTATAATGGATAAAAACGATCATGGCCGCATTATCGGCGAGATCGATGAGTTCACCGCGCCCGAACTGATACATCCCGAGGCGATATACCTTCACCAGACCCGTCAATACCAGATAACAGAGCTGGACTGGGAGGGCAAACGAGCTTATGCCGTGCCTGTCGAGGTCGAATATTTCACCGACTCGGAATCGAAAGTATCGATCAAGACATTGCATACAGATGGCGAGTCCGAATCGGGCATCATACGCGGTTGGGGGGATGTCGCGGTCACCCGGGTCGTGGTCAACTACAAGAAAATACGGTTCAACACGCATGAGAATGTCGGCTGGGGACGGGTTAACCTTCCCGAGCAAACCGTGCACACGACCTCGTTCTGGGTAAGCCTGCCCGAGCAGTTGACCGAATCGCTGAACCTGACCAAAGAGCAGCTCGGCGGCGGTCTTCGCGGATGCGCGCATCTATTGAGGCAGATAGTGCCGCTATGGATAATGTCCGATCCCTCGGATATACGTTCCGTGTCGATGGTGAAATCGCCGCATCAGGAGCTGCCCACGATCTATATCTACGACAGCTACCCCGGCGGAGTAGGTTTCTCCCGCAAAATCTACCTGATGTACGAGGAGATCATCCACGCGGCCTCGGACTACCTGAGCAAATGCCCCTGCGAGTCAGGCTGCCCCTCCTGCGTAGGCCCGATGCTGGAGGTGGGGGAGAAGGGGAAGATATCGGCGGCGGTGTTGTTGAGGGCGATGGGGTAAGAGCACTGCTTCTCTGATTCCAAATCGCTACAACCACGCACTGATTCCAAAGCGCTGCTTTGGAATCCCGCTTGCGGTGGCAAAAATGTATTTCTCTGCCACATTCAACAGCGTTACGAAGCAGCGCTTCGTAACGAGGGGGGAGAGTTTCAAACTTATTCCAAAGCGTCATACTCCCTCACTCTGGTTCCAAAGCGCCGCTTTGGAACCTTGTTTGCGGTGGCAAAAATGTATTTCTCTGTCACATTCAACAGCGTTACGAAGCAGCGCTTCGTAACGAGGGGGGGAGGCTATGTTAATAAATCTTCACAATCGGAAGTAATCCGCTATCATCAATATAATTAGAAAGACTTGAATACTTCCAATCTTCAGCTTGTTCAATTAATCCAGCTCTAACCGGATTACTATGTATATACTCTGTTTTTTGATTAAACATATCCTGATTGATTATCATTTCTGGATGATATCCTTCCTGCCATACCTGAAAAGTCGATTCTTTCTTATAGCTTTTCTTAAAACATGAAAATCTTTTTAACATTGCTATTCGTTTTTGATATTTTAAAGAATCTATAACTTGCCTTGCTGTATAACTTTTAAAATCCTTCATAAACTTCGCGACATTTTCTGATGAAATAATTAGATGAATGTGATTAGGCATAATCACGTATGCGTGCAATTCTAACTGCTTCTTATCAATTCTATATTTTAAAGAATTAACAATTAATTCCTTGAATACTACCTCATTAAATAATGGTATCCATTTAACTATTGATGATGTAATAAAATAAGTCTTATTATCTGAAAATACTTTATATCTTGATCTCATCGCATATCAACCAAAACGATTTACATTATGTTTAATGTATCGATTCTGGAATAATAATTCAAGTTGAAAATGGCTAGAAGCTAATTCAACCGCACCCTCTGGTTCCAAAGCGCCGCTTTGGAACCTTGTCTGCGGTGGCAGAAATGTACATCTCAGCCACATTCAGCATCATTACGAAGCAGCGCTTCGTAACGAGGGGGAAGAGTTTCAAACTTATTCCAAAGCGTCATACTCCCTCACTCTGGTTCCAAAGCGCCGCTTTGGAACCTTGTTTGCGGTGGCAGAAATGTATTTCTCTGCCACACTCAGCATCATTACGAAGCAACGCTTCGCAACGAGAGATATTGCCGTATATCGTAACAAGAGATAAAAATAGAGTTTTAAAGTAAGTGTATTCTAACAGAGTCTAGGAAACCCGACAAAGTTGCTATAAGTATTTGTATACCGTTGTAATAAATTAATCTACTTAAGCCGGTTTCTCGGTCTTCATCTTATAGGTGGAAATTCCCAGCAGTGAATAGGGTGGACACCAACCGAAAAGAGCGGTGCCCAGCGGTATTAAACCTAATAGTCCCCAGTATGATTTAGGACCCCAGAATACAAGCGATATCACAGCTAAGCCTAATACGATCCGAATGATTCGATCGATCGATCCGATATTCTTCATCATCTCATAATCCTCCGTTTTAATTAAAGTATTATAAGTCAACAACAAAGGCAGGTTTAATGTTCCGCGGCCGCTCTAATTCAATTATTTAGATTGGGCTAATTTGCAGGCAAGGACTCCTTTGAGGGCGGGTAAGGCGTCACCGGGGCCCCATGAGGATATACTTTGGCTGGCAGTCTCAGGGCACGTGCCAGCCACAAAGTATGGGCGGCTCTCAGTGTTGATACTTAATTTGTTATTGACTATCAAATATGCCAGCGAGGATTTCTAACAACAGGCAAATCGATACTATTTATTTTTCCACGCATCAATAGGGCTGATAGACTGCGCCTGCGGCATAAGTACCTTCGCTTGATATACGGTAAAGGCATCAATTAGCTCTGCTATGTTTTTCGAACCGTATTTGCTGAGCATGGCACTTATCTCATCCTCAGTATATAAATAACCAGCCCGTCTCTGAAGCTCTTTCTTGAAATCATCTGTGTAGATAAAATCAACCATTGCGGTTTTATGTAATGTCTCAACAGGCGCTAAAAAGATCAAGGCATCGTAAGCATCATACATGGTTTGGCCGGGTGCTACATTCAGCATAAGATTTCCAATATAGCTTTCATTGCCGAAGGCGTTGTTTTTAAGAGGTATGGCGATTGGCACGTTACCGTTGGTCTTAAAAGCGTAATCCCAGATACCATCAGCGATACGGTCAAATTTCATCTGGTAGTTCCGATCGATAAACAAATACAGCGAATGAAAATGCACCGAGTACGTTTTGCCGGGGTGCCATTGATTCAGAAATGTCCCGACATTCCAGTAGTAGTTGCCGCTGCTGGTTTTAATACCCTTGTAGGCGTGACGGGTATTTGTCAGGAATATAGCTTTTTTGTCGCTGTTGAAATTCTCCATCTGATCGGCGATTGTTATATACATCATATAGTCGAAGGCTCGAAGCGACTTCCTGAATTGCTTCAATTCACGCGAGTTTTTGATCTCATACCAGTAGGTGGGGCTGGCGACACCTATTACATTCAGTTTCTCATCATCCGGCAATGTTTGGTTGACCGTGTAGATAGTGTGAAGCAAATCGAAATAGGTTTTATACGGCCAACCCTCGGCGTTGAGATCGTTCTGGAAAGCGGGGTAGAGTAGTTCGACATTTTCCGGTACCGTCCGGAGGTAATCATCGACAGCGGCCTGTTTGCTGATAGGAATTACCTCGACAAAAATATTTTTAACTTTATTATGGAACGCCGGTTTCTTGATAAGCTCCTGATAGAAATCGAACGGTTCAACTGCCGTGTGTAGAGCATCATCGAAAATAAGCAGGTCGTAAATATCGAATTTCTTGAGCACGAACTCGAAAGGGTTTTTACCCTCGGTTTTCAATGCATCGATATAAGGTTTTAGTTGGGTATCATCATTTACTCCCTGCGCTTGCAAAACACTAATAGCGATTGCAATAAGACTGATAGCCAACAACAGTTGTTTTTTCATAATAATTTCCTTTCCCAAACCATGATAACTATTTTCGTACCTTTTGAAATACGGATTATAGCCGCCGGTGTTACATTATAGAATAGTTTTTTATTGATAATATTCAACCAAAGAGATATACCATTTCGGGAACTCAATCCTGGTTAAATCAATTATAATTATCTGATAAAAAAGGAGATGGTACGATAAAAGCATCTTGCTAATCTATTCTGTTGGTGTTAGAGCTTCGGTAATGAATTTCTAACTGGAGCGGATAGGTTATAGGCTGAACTGAATGCTTGAGGCCAGACCTCGTAAAGGAGATTAATCAGACCTGTAACCGAATTGCCACCATAAGGCAAAGACCTTGAATAGGAGTTTGGTAGGCGCCGACAGAGAGTCTGCTCCAGTGATAACCATAGAATGGAGCAAGAAGATGAGGTACTTAGGAGTAGACCTTCACACAAACAGTTTGACCGTGTGTTGCCTGACAGCCGGTGGTCGGGAGAGGATCAAGGAGTATCGGCTAAAGGATCTAAAGGAATTTAAACGAGGATTAAAAAAGACGGATTGTGTAGCGGTTGAGGCCACTGGCAACACTCGTTATTTCGTTGATGAGATATCGCATTTGGTCAAGCGAGTTGTTGTCGTCGATCCGAACAAATTTGAGATAATCAAATCATCAGTCAGTAAGACGGATGAAAACGATGCCAGGAACTTAGCCTATTTTATGAGCAAAGACATGTTGCCGAAAGCCCGATTAAAGACGAAAGATAAAGCGCAGATCAGTTCACTTGTTGGGACACGGGACAAGCTGGTCAAGTTACGTACAGCTTTGAAGAATAAAATACACAACATACTCAATCATCATGGTATCAAGAGTAAAAAGGAGGCCTACTCCAGCAACAAGAGTTTGGAGCGGGTTCTAAAGATGAATTTTGATGAGGTTGTTTCTGTTGAGCTTGAGGTATTGGTTGATCAGATTCGCAGTTTGAATGAGGGGATAAAAAAGCTGGACAAACAGATAGAGGATCAGGGTCGCAAGTTGAACGGGCATAAGAACCTGACCAGCATCAAAGGAATCGGCAGCAAATCAGCTACAGTGTTGCTTTCGGTAATTGGTGATGTTGCTGATTTTTCGGACAAAGATAAATTGGCCTCATATTTTGGCGTAGTGCCGCGAGTTTCCAATTCAAACGAGATTCAGCATCATGGTCGGATTACCAAGCGTGGTTCTAAGATTGGTCGGACTACACTGGTGCAGTGTACGCTTGTTGCCATACGATATAACCATTACTTGAGTAAATATTACAATCGTATAAAAAACCGTCGTGGCAGCGGTAAGGCTATCATTGCCACAGCCAGAAAATTACTGGGAATAATCTATGACACCTTGAAAAATAATTGGGTGTTTGAAGATTTCCCTAACTTTGTGTTAGCAAACAGATAACTGAAATTTGGAGTAGACTTTTATCATAGGAGTACGAATGAACAACGTGGAAATGTTAAAACAATTATTCGAGGCTATAGATAGCAAAGATGCCGATAAGTTCGTCACATATTTAACTGATGACTCCTCGTTCATATTCGGCAACGCCGAGGAGGTAAAGGGAGTCGAGCCGATCAGGGAGTACGTGGCGGGTTTCTTTAGCGCGATAAAATCTCTCAATCATAAGCTGCATATGATTATTGAAAAGGATGAACATGTATTCTGCCGGGGTAATGTTATATATACTAGATTGGATGGCTCGAATTTAAGCGTTCCGTTTACGAACTATTTCTTAATCAATAACGGCAAAATCGATAAATATCAAATCTATGTTGATGCCAGCCGTTTGTTTAACGCTTGAAAGATGTGTTAATATATTGAATATATTACTTGACAATTAAAATACTTTTGATGTAAAACCCATTAAACAGGGTGATGTCAATAGATTATTGGTACGCCCTATTCAATGGGGGACACATGAAAAAATCTCGGGAAATCGAGCTGATCGTTAAAAAAGCCGATAACGCTGTTTGGAATTTCAAGCAGGTTTCGATGTGCGCTAATTCCAAACAGGGCAAAGCATATCTTCTGAAAAAACCTTTCTTCGAATTGCTCAAGCAGAGATTGAAAGATTATAGCTCTAACGTTTATTCGTAATAGTATAAAATCTCTGATACCTAAACTACGCTTTTATAAGTTCTGTAGGTTTACCGCAGAGGCCCGGCAAGTATACTGTCTTAAAATCCTCGTGATTAGAGAATATCCTAGTGATCCAACTGGTATGCCGGCTAATATAAACTGAATGACAGGTACGACCGCCAGCAACTAGAATCATACATTCAAGCCACTATTCGAGCTTTACCTATATATTATCTGCAGGTTGAACAGGTTGTCGGCTAGCCTCTGAACTCATCAAAATAAAAAGAAAAAGAGGTCGGGCAAGAATGCTCGACCTCTTAAAGTGTATTTATTTGCGCGGTACATGTCCTGAGGTCTATCCTAAAAGTATGGTTGCCGTGGCCGGCGGACTTCCTCGTCCGCCAGGTTTTATTAGCAGGCAGACCACACGAGGACGTACTCCAACCACGTGTCTTTTGGGACAGCTTCTCCTCGTGTGACCGTCATATCATTGCTGGCATAAGTAGCGGCAGGCAGCAAACGAGGATATCTACCAATCGCTGAATTTCTATTTCAATAACACCAGTTTCTTCATCGAGGACTGACCATCGGTTACCATCCTGGCGAAATAAATACCGGTACTGATTTGATCAGCTTTCCAGTTTAACTGGTAATTCCCGGCCTGTTGATTGCCGTTTACCAGAGTTTCCACTTTTCTGCCGAGTATGTCGTAAATCTCCAGGCTGACATTCGCAGCATATTCGAGGCTATAACTAATCGTGGTAGAGGCGTTAAACGGATTCGGGTAAGCCATATTGAGTCCGGTGTTTTGGGGAAGATTAACCGCTTCCTCAATACCGGTTATATACTGCCCCAGGGTACCATCGGGATTTACATTCTGCAAGTAGATATCAGTGTTACCGTTTCTGCCATCCTCCCAGGATGCTAATACCTGGTTGTTGACTGTCATGGCCGCAAATAGGTGAACTTTGTCGCTGCTTAAAGAGCTTATCATCAACGGGGACTCATCCCATACATGCTCGCCATCCACGTTGATACGCATGGCATCGACATAGTTATTGACCACATCGCCGTCGGGAGAGTCGAAACACACCACTATAGCATCGTTTTCGAAAGTGAACACATTAGTGGAATAACGGCCTTTATCTGCCAGGGGAAGGATATCGACGCCGCTATCACCCCACAGACGTTCACCGAATCCGCTGATCAACTGGCCGCCGATACCGCTTAGCGATTGTAACGAGTTGGTGGTTTTGTAGAACGCCATCACATTGCCCGATTCGGGGAAATAAGTCACCGAGGGATTCATCTGGAACTGGGAGGGATTGGATGAAAGCATCAAACCATCCTCCGCCCAGAGCGGATCACCATCAGCGTTGAAATGCTCGGCGTAGGCGTGAAGCTGATTGGATATACGCGAATCGTACCAGAACGAGATCGCGCCGCCCAGACCGTCACTACACACCTCGGGGAACATCTGAATACCGATACCGCCGGCATCACTGACTAATAAACCTTCGCCCCATATCGCCTCGCCATATTCGGAGAATTTATACAGGTAGATATAGTTGGTATCCCAGTAATTCGGGCCGGTTTTATCCAGCGCTTGAAGGATAACTCCATCATTCTCGGCCGGCGCCAGACGGGGGATAGACATACCGTACTCGCTGGTAATATCGATTACGGAGGGCGAGGACCAGTAGTCGTTACCGTCTGGATCGAACTTGCGTATGTGAATCGTGCTTTCCTCTTGCCAGGCTATGACGATATTGCCGCCCGTGGTGACACACACCTGCGGGTAGGGTTCGAATCCATCGTTATCGGAAACGGTCAGGCCGTCCTCACCCCAGAGGAACTCGCCCTCGGGGCTGATTTTGTAAGCGTAAATATCCCAGTCATCGCCGGCCCTGGTATCGTTGAACGCTATAATCGCGTTATCATCGTGGTCGACTGTCATCTCGTAATCTGTCAGCCAGGTGGCCTGGGGATTATCGCTTACCAGCATGCCGTTCTCTGTCCATTGAATCTCGCCGTAGGCGTTTAGTCTCTGAAGGTACATATCGTAGTTGCCCGACTCATGATCGTACCAGCAGATATAGCAGCCGCCATCGGAGGTAGGCGCCACTTTCGGTATCGCCTGCTCGCCCGAGTGATTGCAGATCACCATGTTCGAATCGGGATCTGTCGGCCACTGGGCCAGCGCCGAACTACATATTAATAAGGTGGCGGTTATCATCACAAAAACTTTAACAACCATAGTTCGCATAAATCAACTCCTGCTTATGGTTAATATTTATAGACATCATAGTTACTATACGTAAACTTTACCATCCAGATACAAAATAGTTTAAATTCTATATTTGTCAATGGGTTAAATATGATGGGTAATATTTGAATTGTATCAGAATGGGGAGAAGGGGGGTAGAAGAGTCAGGGTGCCCCATTTCATGGCGAAGTCTGAGGTGGGTAAGCATGCAGGTCTCGCTGCCATTCATGATTGGCTAATCAGCCTGCAAAAACTACTCACCTTGCTGGTGAGGTACCACCTCCCATCAACCACGGGGCGGGGGCAGGACTGTTCAACCCTATGGTTCCAAAACGCTGCACACACTAACTGATTCCGAAGCGCTGCTTTGGAATCCTGCCTGCGCTGGCAGTGAAACTGCATTGCGCAAATAATCGGCATTACGAAGCGGCGCTTCGTAATGAGGGGTGAAGAAACTACTCACCCTTCTGGTGAGGTACCGGGTGTAATAGAGACAATCAACTTGACATTTATGTGTTTCCTGATTATTTTAAACAACAGATAATGAAAGTTTTGGTATGATAATCATACTGGCTATTTATGATACATAGAATTGTTTGTTTCGTTATAATAATATGCTCAACGATCTCTTTGGCCGGCTGGTCGGAGGATATACGCCTTACCTACCGCGGTGAGGAATATGGTCCTCAAGTAGTAGCACGTAATGATACAATTCATGTCATTTGGAGAAACAGCCCTAATTATGTTTCATATATACGCAGTACAGATAACGGGGAAACGTGGAATAGTTTGATAAATATCTCTGAGGAAGAGCATATAGCAACGGATCAGGATTTATCTTTAGGTGAAAACGGTCTACTGGTCACATGGAAAGATAGAGATTCGGGACCATTCAGAATCGGCTATACTTTATCTGAAGATGGCTCGGAGTGGAGCGAGCCAAGATATCTACCTACAGATAATATTGGGCATTTTGACAAACCAGCTTCTTGTGTTTGGGGAGACTTAATCTTTATATCTTATTGGTCTCATCGCGCTGATTCTACAGGAGGAGATCCTATTCGGTTTTTCTCCTCATATGATTATGGCGAAACATGGAATGATGAAGTTACTATGGGTTATGGTTTTTCAACGCAACAGGATATGATTCTCACTCAGTGCGGATTTAGCTTACTTCTGCTTAAATCAGGATTCGTAGATAGTTTGCATACTGGTTATCATATAGTTGGATTTCATAGTGATAATGGTGGTCAAAGCTGGTCAGAAATGATCTGGATATCTCCTGAACATGAACCAATGGCGCAAAATCCCTGCGTAGCCTGTAACGAGGAGACAGGTCAGTTTGCAGTTGGGTATAATGATTTCAGATATCAGGAATATGCTTTTCATGGTGATATCTTCGTTTCAATTTCAGATGATGGCGGCTTAACCTGGCCTCGAGAGGTACAGGCCTCATACGACCATACCGCCTGGTCGCCATCTATTGGTTTTACGGGAGATACGCTGATAGCTACCTGGTCGGATAGGAAATATAATGATGAGGGTGGGCATGAGATATTTTATAATAGAAGTGATAACATTGGCGAATCATGGCAGGGAGAGATTCGCTTAACGAATGCACCATATAATTCTTTAGATCCCTGGATATCTTATGATCAAGGTAAGATTCATAATGTATGGCGTGATGAAAGGGTTTATGGTTATAATGATATTTATTACAAACGTTTCACGCCAGATACGACATCGATAGATGATGAGGAAATATATTTACCGGCAAAACTAGAAATCACAGCTTACCCCAACCCATTCAACCAATCCACAGTAATAACATTCACTCTCCCTGAAGCCTCCGAGGTACATCTCGATATATACGATATACTCGGTCGCCGTGTGCGTTCGCTGGTCAATGGCCATAGGACGGCGGGGGAGAACCGGGTCGTATTCGATGCCGGGGAGTTGCCCTCGGGTGTGTACTTCTACCGGCTTACAGCCGGGGATGTGAGTCAGTCCCGCAGGATGGTTATATTGAAGTAGCCAATCAACATGGGTGCCCCATTTCATGGCGAAGTCTGAGGTGGGTAAGCATGCAGGCCTCGCTGCCATTCATGATTGGTTAACCAGCCTGCAAAAACTACTCACCTTGCTGGTGAGGTACTACCTCCCATCAACCACGGGGCGGGGGCAGGACTGTTCAACCCTATGGTTCCAAAACGCTGCACACACTAACTGATTCCAAAACGCTGCACACACTAACTGATTCCGAAGCGCTGCTTTGGAATCCTGCCTGCGCTGGCAGTGAAACTGCATTGCGCAAATAATCGGCATTACGAAGCGGCGCTTCGTAATGAGGGGTGCAAAAACTACTCACCCTTCTGGTGAGGTACCTCAACACATCCAACCACCACCGGCGGGGGCAGGACTGTTATGTTTGCCGGCCTCCGGCTATAATCGGCGTAACAATCGCATCACCTCACAACAATATGCTTTACAATCATCACTTATATAATTATATACATGCCCATGCAGAAACTCGATCAAGAAGATTTGGCTATAAAGCCGGGGGAGAACCAGACCAATTCGGGGGATAAGGATTTCCTTACGCGAATTAAGGAGATAATATTCTCGTTCAGACTGGAGGAGTTTATCGCTTTAGTCGCATTCTTCCCGATGACTTACCTGACTTTCAAGGCCTATTTCTTTTTCAAATCCCAGGGGCATGTGCCAAATGTATTTCGCGGGGATGTTCAACGCTGGGCTGTTGTAGTAGTTATTATCATTATATCATATATAGTAGCTCGCTATCGGAGTAAGTCCAAAATCTGGAGTTTCTGGCGTGATGTTCTGCCGTTTGCCTATTGTCTGGCGATTTACACCAATCTGCACGATACGGTTCATTTCGCCAATCCTCACGATATCCACGACAGCTTGATCGCTATCGACCAGTGGCTTTTCGGCTGTCAACCCTGTGTCTGGGCCGAGCAGTTTATCCATCCCTGGTTGACCGAGTTTTTCTCGTTCTGCTATATGAATTTCTTCGTGTTTGCCCCGCTTGTTGCCGGCGTACTTTTATTTCGAGGCAAGCGCAAAGAGTTCAGGACAACGATCGTTGCGATCATACTCTGTTTCTACGCGGGTTATCTCTTATATGTGATATTCCCGGCTGCACCGCCGCGAATAGTGCTGAAAGAGTATTTCACACTCAATTTTGATGGTACAATGATTGCCGATATGGCCAACCGTGTTTTCCAGGTGATACCCGCCGACTCGCGCTGTGCATTTCCATCACTGCATTCGGCGGTAACATTACTCACGCTGATATTTGCCTGGCGATTCACGAAAACCACGTTCTGGATTATCCTGCCGTTCAATATCGGGCTGATACTGGCCACGGTATATTTACGTCATCATTATGTGATAGACCTGATTGCCGGGTTTACGCTGGCTATCATCGTATATTTTGCCATACCCCGTCTTGATGCCTGGTGGCGGGCGAAGATGGAGCTATATTCGCCCCGCAATGCAATTAAGCTATAACTAGCCTGTGGGAGGTGCACGCCCCTGTGTAGCTCTCAACTTGCCAAATTTATCGGCTATCTCGTTAAGCGGTATACAAGGAGAGGCTGTCCCTTGTATATTGTTTTAGAGCCTGGCTTATTAAAAAAGCTTCGTTTTGTTCCCTGAGGAAGTTCAAATGCTAAATAGAAACTGAGTTTCTCAAATACAATCATTCCTAAATCGGAGTTTCAGAACGAGTAATATTCCTGTCATCCCGGACTTGATCCGGGATCCGGGGAAATGGAGGTTGAGGGGAATGAGAGGATTTGCGCCAGTATACTTTTATCCTTTACATCATGGGTATTTAAGCCAATAACCCGTTGGGGTAAAATATATTACAGGATTAAAATGGCTTGACTTTCAGGTTGGTATCAGCAATTATCATTAGGTTATAATTAGAATTGAGCCTCTTTATATATAGAGGTTGATTAATGTGGAGGGGCTAAAATAGCCATTGGGACTAAAGCGTTGCTTGGTAACGAGGATGATAAGGATCTGCTAATATGCTAAAAGCGGCTTTCAACGCGGTCGGCTGCAAACTCAATCAATATGAGGTACAATCTATAGCGGAAACTCTCGAGCCTTATGGTTTCCAGACCGTTCAATTCACCGAGAAAGCTGATCTCTATATTATCAACACTTGCACTGTCACCGGTAAGGCCGACTACACCTCCCGCCAGATGGCTCGCCGCGCGCTTCGTAAAAACCCGAATGCTAAGGTAATCGTAACCGGCTGCTATGCCGAATCAGAGCCGGAGAAAGTAAGCGAGCTGGGCGAAGGCGTGATTGTAGTGGGTAACTCCCGCAAAGCCGATATACCGCAGATAGTCCTCGATGAGTTCGGCGTGAAATCCGCTGATGGTATATTGCAAAGCGCGCCTATCACCCGTATGAACGGCCACAGCCGGGCTTTCCTGAAAATACAGGAGGGCTGTCGCGAGAAATGCACTTATTGCGTAATCTGGAAAGTGCGGGGAAGACCGAGTTCACGCGAGCCGGAGCTTATCATTGATGAGATAAACTCGCTGCACGAGAACGGCTATAATGAGGTGGTTCTTACCGGCGTGCATATCGGGAGGTACAAAAAACGGCTTAATTTTACCGGGCTTCTAAAAGAGATACTGGTTAAAACCTCGATGCCGAGAATTCGTTTGTCCTCGTTAAAGCCAAATGAGTTCAAGGATGAATTGATCGAGCTGATCGGCGAGGAACCTCGTATTTGTCCGCATGTTCATCTACCTATACAATCGGGGGATGATGATATCCTAAAAGCGATGGGCCGTAAATATAAATCCTCGGAGATCGCGTTTTTAACTCAAAAGCTGGTAGAGGCTCGTCCCGAGATAACTATTGGCGCGGATATCATTATTGGATTTCCGGGGGAAACCGAAGCTAATTTCGAAAACACGTACAAACTGGTAAAAGAAAAACCCGTACATCACCTGCATGTTTTCTCGTATTCCGATAGACCAGGCACCGAGGCCTCAATGATGACCAATAAGGTAACACCGGAGGATAAAGCCTCCCGAAGTCGCAAGCTCAGGCGGTTGGGGACGATAAAGAAAAGGCAACATGCCGCATTATTCGTTGGAAAAACAGTCGATATCATCGTGGAGGATAGGGATAGAGCGGGTAAATTAGCCGGTATTTCAGGTAATTATCACCGCGTTGAATTTATGGGTGAAGATAATTTAAAGCGGAAACTTATCAGCATTAATATTGATTCTATCGATAAAGATACACTGATCGGCAACAGTCAAACGATCAAACCGATAAAAAAAGGTTGACAACATTTTAGACCTGTGGTATTTTCCAAGCCAATATTTTAATTAAGTCGAAATTGGCGTTTCGGCTTTTGTTTTAAGAGGGCTTGTGAATTTAATCACACTATAAGTTATGTTTGAAACACTTTTCCCAATAATCGTACTAGGCGCACTGGCCGTAATCACGGCGATAGCTATGCTATATCTGCCGGATATACTGGCCAGGAAAACGCACAGCAACCGTAAGCTTAGCCCGTACGAATGCGGTATCATTCCGCAAACCGATGCCCGGGAGAGATTCCCGATAAAATTCTTTTTGATCGCTATCGATTTCGTAGTTTTTGATGTCGAGGTAGTATTCATGTACCCCTGGGCAATCAAATATAAAGAAATGGGCTGGTACGGTTTCAACGTTATGGGAGTGTTTCTGATCCTCCTCATCTTAGGTTTCGTTTATGTTGTTGGCAAGGGAGGGTTAAAATGGGAGTAGAGAAGTTCGTACCCGAAGGCATCATGCTGACCACTGTCGAAAAGGCGGTCGGCTGGGCCAGAAGCTCCTCGTTATGGCCATTGGGCTTTGGACTTGCCTGTTGTGCTATCGAGATGATGTCTACGTTCGCTGCGCACAATGATCTGGCGCGTTTCGGTATGGAGGTCATGCGTGCCTCACCGAGGCAGGCCGATTTAATGATAGTCGCCGGCCGGTTATCGGTGAGAATGGCCCCGATAATCAAACAGCTTCACGAGCAAATGCCCAACCCGAAATACGTTATCTCGATGGGCGCCTGTGCTTCATCCGGCGGTATATTCAACAACTACGCCATCGTGCAGGGAGTCGATAGGGTGATACCGGTAGATATGTACATTCCGGGCTGCCCGCCTCGTCCCGAACAGCTTATCGAGGGAATCCTCAAGCTGCACCAGAAAATTAAAAACGAGAAATTCAAGAAGAACGATTAATGCTGGTAGATCAGATAAAAGAACATTTACAGAATAACCGCAATAATGATTTCGAGTCTATCGAGATAGTGCGCGGTGATCTGGTTGCTTATGCCAGAGCCGATAATTTCGTGGAGCTTTGTCGTTGGCTTAAAACCGATCCCGATCTGCAATTGAATTTTCTTTCTATGATTACGGCCGCAGACTATCTCGATGAACGCGACAAGCGATTCGAGGTGGTCTATTCGCTGTATTCGATAGTCCAGCATCATCGCATTATGATAAAGCTGAAAGCCAATGAGAACGAGAATGTCCCCAGCTTGACCGAGCTCTGGGATACGGCGGATTGGCAGGAACGCGAAGTTTACGATATGTTCGGTATCCAATTCGAGGGACATCCCGACTTGAGGCGTGTACTCATGGATGATGATTGGGTGGGGTATCCGCAGCGTAAGGATTTTCCGCTTACTTATGAAGCTCCGGAATTCAGTCATAACCGCGATAATATCACTTTAAAAGATGAATCACCGGGGGAGGACCTGCATTGAAGACCAGGCATATGACATTGAATGTCGGGCCGCAGCATCCTGCCACCCACGGCGTTCTTCGCGTACAGCTTACCCTCGATGGCGAAACTATCATCCATGCCGAACCGATAGTTGGCTATCTCCACACCGGTATCGAAAAGAACATGGAGGCCAAGAAATATACCCAGGCGATCACTATGACCGACCGCATGGATTATCTCTCTCCGATGTCTAACAATTTCGTGTTCGTCTCGGCGGTGGAAAAGCTGATGGGTATCGAGGTTCCGCTCAAAGCTCAATATGCCCGTGTGGTTTTAGCCGAGCTTACCCGCCTCAATTCGCATCTGGTATGGGTGGGAACCCACGCCACGGATATGGGCGCAGCCACCATGATGCTATTCACGTTCCGTGAGCGCGAAAAGGTGCTTAAAATTTATGAAATGTGCTCCGGCGTGCGTATGATGTCGACCTATTTTAGGATAGGCGGGCTGGCTAAAGACCTGCCCGAGGGATTCGACGCCGCCGTAAAAGATATTCTCGATACTTTCCCCGCTAAAATAGATGAATACGAGGGATTACTGACCGAAAACCCGATCTGGAGAGGCCGATGTATCGATGTCGGCGTTATCTCGGGGCAGGAGGCTATCAAATCAGGGCTTTCCGGCCCGATGCTTCGCGCCTCCGGTATTAACTGGGATATCAGAAAGGCTAATCCGTATTCCAGCTACGATAAATTCGATTTCGATGTGCCGATAGGCGAAAAGGGCGATACTTACGACAGGTACAAATGCCGTGTCGCGGAGATGCGTCAATCATTGCGAATAATTCGTCAGGCGATGGAAGGTATGCCCGATGGCCAGTATATCACCGCCGATAGAAAAGTAGCGCCGCCTCCAAAAGATGAAGTGCTCAAGAACATGGAACAGTTAATTCATCACTTTAAATATTGGACTGAGGGTATTAAACCGCCTGTTGGTGATGCTTACGTCTCGATAGAATCTCCGAAAGGGGAGATCGGCTGTTATGTTGTCAGTGATGGTTCACCGAGGCCGTATCGGGTACATTTCAGGCCGCCTTCGTTTATTAATATCTCGGCTTTGAACAAGCTGGCTAAAGGTATGATGATTTCCGATTTAATCGCTCTGATCGGTACGACAGATATCGTGCTGGGCGAGGTTGATAGATAATTATGGAAGATTCTAAGAAGAAGATACTTACCAAAGAGTCATACGATCGCCTGGAGGCGCTAAAGGATGAGTTCCCCGAAAGGAAATCCGTAACCCTCATGGCGCTTCATGTGATATATGACCAGATGGGTTATCTCGATGAGAAAGCTATCGAGGAGGCCGCCGATTACGTGGGGGTGTCCAGGGTATTTCTCGAGGAAGCCGCTACATTCTACACCATGTTCCCGCTCAAACCGGTGGGCAAGTATCTAATTCAGGTTTGCCAGAATATTTGTTGCACCCTGATGGGCGCCGAGGAGCTTACCGCTTATTTATCCGAGAAGCTCGGTATCAAATTAGGTGAGACTACCGAGGACAAGATGTTCACCCTTGTTGTGGTGGAATGTCTGGGGGCTTGCGGCGGCGCGCCTATGATGCAGATCAATGATAAGTATTATGAATATTTAACTCGTGAAAAAGTTGACAAAATTTTAGCTGATTTGAGGGCACAGGCATGAGCTTCGAGCCATTCCTTCTAGTCCCTATAGAAGATCACGACAAGATCGATGTTTACGAGAAGCATGGCGGATATACCGCGCTTCGCAAGGCATTGAAACAGATGACGCCCGAGGAGGTAACCGCCGAGGTCAAAGACTCGGGACTTCGCGGACGAGGCGGAGCTGGTTTCCCGGCCGGAGTCAAATGGGGTTTCCTGGCCAAAGGCACCGGCAAGCCAATCTATCTCTGTGTCAATGCCGATGAATCGGAGCCGGGCACGTTTAAAGACCGCGAGCTGATGCTTCTACACCCGCATACGGTAGTGGAGGGTACGATCATCACCTCGTTTGCTATCGGTTGCCATCACGCCTTTATATACATAAGAGGCGAGTTCGCCGAGGAAGCCCGTCAGATACAAAAAGCTATAGACGAGGCTAAAAACAAAGGCTATGTCGGCGAAAATATACTCGGCACCGGGTTCGATCTTAAGATCAGCGTATATCGAGGCGGCGGCGCATATATTTGCGGTGAGGAAACCGCACTGATGACATCGCTCGAGGGCGGCAAGGGTTATCCTCGTGTCAAGCCACCGTTCCCGGCAGTTGCGGGATTGTACGGTTGCCCTACTATCATCAATAATGTTGAAACACTCTCGAATGTGCCGCATATCGTCAATAACGGCGCAGAGTGGTTCAAGTCGATGGGTACGGAGAGATCGACCGGCTCGAAAATTTATTGTGTCTCCGGGCATGTCAACAAGCCCGGCAACTACGAGCTGCCGATGGGCACGTCTCTGCGCGAGCTGCTTTACGAGCATGCCGGCGGTATTCGCAATGACGCTAACCTGAAAGCGGTCATACCCGGCGGTTCATCCGTTCCGATTTTAAAAGCTGATAAGATAGATGTTAGGATGGATTTCGAATCGCTGGCGGAGGCGGGTTCCATGCTCGGCTCGGCGGCGGTTATCGTGATGGACGAGAACACCTGTATCGTCCACGCGGCGATGGTGATAAGCCGTTTCTACCGTCACGAATCATGCGGCCAGTGCACTCCATGCCGTCAGGGCACTACCTGGATGTACCGGGTTCTGGAGCGTATAGAGCACGGCAAAGGGAAGATGGAGGATCTCGATTTGCTTCTGGATGTTTGTGATAATATCGAGGGTAACACGATCTGTCCGTTAGGCGATGCTGCCGTACCGGCCGTGAGAACATCCATAAAACAATTCCGTGATGAGTATGAATATCATATTAAAGAGAAAAAATGCCTCGTCTCGTTAGGCAAGAGGTTCATGTAATAAATGGCGGATTTAATCAAACTTACGATTGATGGCAAGGAAATCGAGGTCGAACCCGGCACTCTGATTATCGAGGCGGCCCGGAAACTGGGTATCGAAATACCTACTTTCTGCTATGATGACCGTCTGAAATCGGTGGGCGCCTGCAGGCTGTGTTTGGTCGAAGTGGAGAAAGCCCCTAAGCTTATCGCCTCGTGCGCTACGCCGGTTGGTCCTAATATGGTGGTACACACCAATTCGGAGAAAGTGGTTAAAGCTCGTAAAGGCGTACTGGAATTCCTGCTCCTTAACCATCCGCTGGATTGCCCGACCTGCGATAAAGGCGGCGAGTGCCCGTTACAGAACATGACCGTGGCTTATGGCCCGCCAACCTCTCGCTATGATGAGGATAAGATTCGTTTCCGGGATGATTTCCAGATGAAGTTTGATGATAAGAAGCTTGGCCCGGAAATCTGGATGAATAAGAATAGATGCATCATCTGCTTTAAATGCGTGCGTATAGCCCGCGATTTGGCCGGTGGTGATGATCTCGGCATATTCCATCGCGGTGCCCTTGCCCGCGTGGACATACCCGCCGAGGTGATGTATGCCAACGAGTTTTCCGGCAATACGGTCGAGTACTGCCCGGTAGGCGCGTTGATGTCCGACTCGTTCCGTTATAAGATACGTAACTGGCTTCTGGAGAGCCAGAACTCGGTTAGCTGGGTTTGCCCGGATGGCGCGAATATCACGGTACATCATAACCAGGGCAAGATATACCGCCACTACAGTAGACGGAATGATGCTGTCGAGATGGGATTCTTATCGGATAAAGATCGTTATAGTTTTGATATCACCTCACATCCCGATAGAATACTTGCGCCGCTCGGCAAAGATAACGGTGGTTTGCAGAGAATTACATATGATGATGCCATCGCTCGAATCGTTCATCGTTTCAGCGAGGAAAAGAGTTCCGGTTGGGGAGTGCTTCTTGATACATCACTTACCAACGAGGAAGCTTTCAGCGTTTCTGAATATTTCGATACCAAACACAGAGGCGCCTCGATAGCGATTACATCCGAACTTGATATCCCGATCGATATGCCTGTTTCGAGCCTGGGGCTTTCAACGACCATGGCCGAAGTGGAGCAGGGCGATTTACATATTATAATCGGTTGCGATTTGGCAGCCGAGCATCCAATTCTTGGCCTTAGGATTAAGCGGGCGATTCAGAAAGGCGCATCGGTCTATTTCTTAGGTACCCGCATGAACTATCTCGGCCGCTTCGGGGTAAACAACATAATCGTTAAGCCCGGCGAGATGGAAAGAGCTATCGAAGATATTATTAATTTGAAAAACATGCAGGAAAATAATCTTCCTGACAATATAAAAGAGCAGTTCAAGCGTCATATCGATAAAGCTAAAAGCATATTGATACAGGCCGGGTATGATACAATAAACAATCCGAGACACTTCGGTACCGTTAAAAAAGCCAAGAAGTTAGAAAAAGTACTTAATGCAAAGCTTTCACTGCTGACTACTGAATCGAACTATCTCGGTGTTAAAGCGGTGGGTTCGCCGAATTGCTCTTTCGATCAAGTTATCGAGAAAATCGAGAAGGGTGAGATAAAGTCGTTATTCGTCGCCGGTGGCGATCCGGTCAATGTTTATCCTGATAGAGCGCGTATCGAAAAAGCGTTTGCGAAACTCGACTATCTTATCTACTGGGGTGCGTTTAATAACGATACCGCCAAACATGCCGCACTGGTATTGCCTTCATTGTTACCGCCGGAGAATTCGGGATCGTATCTTAATATAGAACGCCGCTTGCAGTTCATGAAAAAGCCATACACTCGAGCACGCGGCGTAACTTCAGCATTTAACCTGTTAACCGATGTTAAAACCGAGATCGACGGCGAATTGTTGTATTATTCGGCCTCGGAGGTGTTCGGTAAGATGGCCGAGAAGATCGATTCGTTTAAAGGCTTAGAATACGGCAAATCCGAGGGCGAGATAATTGCAGCTTCAGAAATAAAAGTTATTGATAGTGATGATATCGATATCACTCCGCCCGGACAACATCCGTTCGTGCTATCGTTTGCCCGCTCGGTTTACTATGGCGCATCAGGCGTCACCCGGATGTCCGAGACATTAAAAAAGCTGACACCCGATCAAAAATTGCTTATCCATCCCCAGGTTGCCGCACATGCCGAATACGTAAACGGCCAGAATGTGATTCTGGAGACTGATAAGGGCGTAACCGGATCGTTCGAACTGGTGTTAAGCTCCTGTGTCGAGCCCGGATGCCTGGTGATTGCCGGGTATTCGGATGATAATCCGCCGAATAAATTTATGGCTGGCTATAATAAGCCGGTGTATGCTAAAATCAGCAAGGCTTAGATATGTGGATTTCGATAATAATAGATGTCGTTAAAGTGGTGGTCGTATTCGCCATGCTCCTGACTTTCGTGGCTTACGCTACCTGGTTCGAGCGTCGCGTGGTAGCCTTGATACAGGACAGGAAAGGCCCGAACCGTGTGGGTATCTTCGGCTTATTGCAGCCAATTGCCGATGCGGTCAAGCTGTTGTTCAAGGAGACTTTTCTGCCGATGAACGCCACCAACAAGTTATTGTTCTCATTAGCTCCGATGATGGCATTCGTACCGGCGGTACTATCTATCGCGGTTATCCCGATCGGAGATAATGTTACGATTGCAGGACATGAGATACAACTGGTGATCTCGGATATCAATATCGGTATGCTATTCATTCTGGCGATGGGTTCATTGAGTGTCTATGGCGTGGTATTGGCGGGCTGGGCATCGAACTCAAAATACTCGCTTTTAGGCGGCTTACGCGGCTCGGCCCAGATGATCAGCTACGAGATCGGGTTGGGACTTTCCATAGTCGGTGTGCTGATGCTGTCCGAGACATTTTCGTTGGCTGAAATAGTTCGCCAGCAGGACGGATCGATACTCAACTGGTATTTCTTCCGTCAACCGGTGGGCTTTTTGATATTTATAATCTGTTCCATAGCGGAGTCCAACAGAATTCCGTTCGACTTACCCGAGGCCGAATCTGAACTCGTAGCCGGTTACCAGACAGAGTACGCCGGCATGAGATTCGCTCTATTTTTCTTAGGCGAATACGCTCATATGCTTGTCGTTTCGATGTTTGCCTCGGCATTGTTCTTCGGCGGTTGGTCAGGACCGTTCCTGCCGCCAATTATTTGGTTCGTGATAAAAACCTGGGCTTTCATGTTCCTTTATGTCTGGCTCAGGGGTACGTTACCTAGATTGAGATACGACCAGCTCATGCGATTCGGCTGGCTGGTTTTATTCCCGATAGCCTTAGCTAATGTCATTGTTACGGCAGTGATAATGCTACTTAAGGGTGTTTAGCTTATGTGGACTGCATTTAAATCGTATTTCCTGGCGATACCAAAAGGCCTTTCGATCACGTTCAGCCATTTTTTCAAAAAGAGCGTAACAATCGAATATCCCGAGGTCAAGCCGGATCTCGCGCCGCGCTACCGGGGACTTCACTATTTAACCCGTTATGATGATGGCTCAGAACGCTGTGTTTGCTGTGGCCTGTGCGCCGCCGCTTGCCCGGCTGATGCTATTTACATGGAGCCGGCGGAAACGGAAGCGGGCGAGAGATACGCCAAAGTTTACGAGATCAACGAACTGCGCTGTATTTTCTGCGGTATGTGCGAGGAGGCTTGCCCGGAGGAGGCGATATTCCTCGGCCACGAATTCGAATTCTCCGCCGATCAGCGTGATAATTTTATCTATACCAAGGAAATGCTGTTAGCGAATTTCGATAAATTAGAAAAGGATAGAGTAGCCAAAAAATTCAAGCCGTTTATCAGGCAGGAGAAATTCCAGTTCAAGAAACCGGCTGAGGGCTTACATTAAAGATTATGTCTGATGTGATTTTCTACATACTCGGAGCTATCGCGATTGCCTCCGCACTAATGGTTGTCACCCGGAAAAACGCAGTGCATGCCGCTATTTATCTGGTAGTGACAATGTGCACGATTGCCGGGCTGTTCGTACAGTTGGGGTCGTTTTTCATTGCCGCCCTGCAAATAATCGTATATGCCGGAGCGATCATGGTGTTGTTCCTGTTCGTAGTCATGATGTTGAATCTCAAGTGCGATGAGTTCGGGTTCGACTCCAGAATATTCCAGCGCGTGTTCGCATTCGTGGTCGGCATACTGTTTCTGGTTCAGGTGATAATAATCACTACCAGGTTCCCCGCACAACCGGGGCAGCCCGTGAATGAATCGATGGGAGCTATCAAACCGCTTGCTCAAAAGCTGTTTTATGATTATCTCTATCCGTTCGAGATTGTCGGCGTGCTTTTACTGGCGGCGATTATCGGTGCTGTCGTACTGGCCAGAAAGAAAGGTGAATACTAATGGCGCCCCTGAATAATTACCTGGTACTTTCGGCGATACTTTTCGCGGTGGGAGTTTACGGTGTGCTCAGGAACCGTAACGCCATTATCATATTCATGAGTATCGAGCTGATGTTAAACGCTGTCAATATTACCCTTATGGCGTTTTCGAGCTATTTTAAAGATTTTTCCGGACAGGTGTTCGTATTTTTGGTGATGGCCGTGGCGGCCGCCGAGGTGGCGGTAGGATTGGCTATTATCGTGGCTATTTACAGGAAGAAAGAAACAGTAAATGTTGATGATATCAACATAATGAAATGGTGATTGAACTCTTATGGAAACCTACGTTGCATTAATACCGGCATTCCCGCTGGTGGCGTTTCTTATCAACGGGCTACTGAATAAAAAGCTGCCTAAGCCGATAGTTAATATCCTTGCTTGCGGCTCGGTATTCTTGTCGTTCGTGATGGGAGTTATCGCCTTTTTTCATATTCTTGGTATGGAGGAGGGACATCGCCAGATAACGGTAAAGGTGTTCGACTGGATCGTAGTCGGCTCGTTCAATACCGCTGTCAGTTTCTTATTCGATCCACTTTCGGCGGTAATGGTATTGACTGTTTCGGGTGTTGCTTTCCTGATACATGTCTACTCGATCGGCTATATGGCCCACGATAAGGGCTATTCACGATATTTCGCTTACCTGAACCTGTTTACTTTCGCCATGCTGACACTCGTGCTGGCGGATAACCTTCTGCTGATGTTCGTCGGCTGGGAGGGAGTCGGTTTGTGCTCGTATCTGCTTATCGGATTCTGGTTCCACAAAAAATCGGCCTCCGATGCCGGCAAAAAAGCGTTCGTAGTAAACAGGATTGGCGATTTCGGTGTGCTTCTGGCTATCATGCTTCTATTCTGGCAGCTTGGCACGCTCAATTTCCAGGAGATCGCCAGCAAAGCTCCCGAGGTTTTCGTCGCCGGCGGCGGGATCGTAACCGCAATCGGCTTGCTGCTGTTTTTGGGAGCTACCGGTAAATCGGCGCAGATACCTTTATATGTCTGGCTTCCGGATGCCATGGAGGGCCCGACACCCGTATCGGCACTCATTCACGCGGCCACGATGGTGACTTCCGGTGTGTACATGCTGGCTCGGTTATCTTCGGTATTCGTACTGGCGCCGACTGCCATGACCGTTGTTGCCATAATCGGTGGAGCTACCGCGCTTTTTGCCGCGACTATCGGCCTGGTACAAAACGATATCAAACGTGTGCTGGCGTATTCCACGGTCAGCCAACTCGGATATATGTTCCTTGCCTGCGGCGTGGGCGCGTTCGGTATCGGTATTTTTCATCTGATGACACATGCGTTTTTTAAAGCTCTTTTGTTTCTCGGCTCCGGCTCGGTAATTCATGCCATGAGCAACGAGCAGGATATGCGCTTTATGGGTGGACTGAAAAAGAAAATCCCGCATACCTATTTCGTATTCATCGTAGGTACGCTGGCTATATCAGGTATTCCGCTTTTCTCGGGTTTCTTCTCCAAGGATGAGATACTCTGGAAGGCGTTTTCGATGGGTAACCCATGGTACTGGTTGCTAGGATTCCTGGCTGCTATACTGACCGCTTTCTACATGTTCAGGCTGGTTCATCTAACGTTCCACGGCAAATCCAGGGTTAAGCCCGAGGCCGCGAAACATCTGCATGAGTCGCCCTGGGTTATGTTGATCCCCCTTTATGTGCTGGCATTACTGGCCTTAATCGGCGGTTATATAGGGCTGCCGGAACTGATGGGCGGCGGTTCCTGGTTCGATAAATTCCTAGAGCCGGTTATTGCCTCTGTTGGGGCACACGGTCATGGGGCTCACGAGGCCGCGATTCATCATTTTTCGCACTCTACCGAGTGGATGTTCGTTATCGCCTCGGTATTAGCCGCGCTTTTCGGTATTACGATGGCATATCTGTGGTATATTAAAAATCCGGAAAAGCCTAAAAATCTGGCCGAAAAATACACCGGCATGTACAAGCTTCTGTTGAACAAGTACTATGTCGATGAGATATATGATTATTTGATAATTAAGCCGCTTTATATACTATCGCTGATCTTCTGGAAAATATTCGATGTTCGGATTGTCGATGGTATCGTTAACGGAGTGGCCGGATTCTTCGGCAATCTCTCGGAGAGGTTCCGTATTATTCACACCGGTTATGTTCGTAACTACGCGCTGGTGTTTTTAATCGGCGTGGCGGCTTTATTAGGCTATTACATATTCAGGTAGTGTGTTAGACGATAAGATAAAACATTACCGCACCGATGCCGAGTACTACGATTATTTCAAAGTAGCAAACCCGGCGATAGAGGATGAGGAAAGAAGACGGATGCAGTTTCTGAGACGGACATACGATTTCAAGCCCGGCATGATGGTAGTCGATTGCGGATCCGGCGGCGGCTGGATTGCTCGCGATTATCTGCCGCAGGGGGTGACTGTTGTCTCAACTGATCTGTCGGATTACAATCTCCGCAAGATAAAGGAACGTTACGATCCCGAAGGCAAAGGCCTGTATGTCGTAGCTGATTTGTGTAATATGCCGTTTAAGGATAACGTATTCGACCGGGCAACCTCCAACGATGTCTACGAACATTTCGAGGAGCCATCGGAGGCCGCAGTTGAGGCGGGGAGATGTATCAAACCCGGCGGAAAGTTCTTTGTCTCGGTGCCGTACAAGGAAACTATCGACTATCATATATGCATACACTGCAATAAGCCCACGCCAATACACGCGCATCTTCACAGTTTTGATGATGACAAACTGCGCGGCGTGTTCAAAGATTCAGGCTTACGGATAGTCAGGATGAAACCGTTTATTAACCGGGCTCTGCAAATTACGCTGGTGTCTTACTTTCTTATGCGCTGGATGCCTTACTGGTTCTGGAAGCTGTGTGATAATTTCGTGAGCCTGTTTATAAAAAAACATTCGAGAATTTGTTTAACGATGGTGAGTAATTGATGATTAGTTGGCCGATTTTATCCTCGATTATATTTACGCCCATGGTTGGCGTGTTGCTGTTGCTGCTTATTGGCAAGAATCAGAAAAACATCATTCGTACGGTGGCGCTTCTTACCGCACTTGCCAATTTCGTCCTGTCCATTATCCTGGTGATGAATTTCGATGGTTCGACCTCCGATTACCAATTCATGGAAAAGCTAGCGTGGATTAAATCACTGGGTATTCAATACCTGGTCGCAGTCGATGGTATCTCGATTCTTCTGATTATACTTACGACTTTCATCAGCGTGATAGCCATAGCCTCCACCTGGAGCGCGATAACCGAAAAGGTCAAAGGATTCATGATCGCTTTCCTGATGCTGGAAACGGGTATGCTGGGCGTATTCTTGTCGCTTGACCTGTTCCTGTTCTACGTCTTCTGGGAGGTCATGCTTTTACCGATGTACTTCCTGATCGGCGTCTGGGGTGGAGACAGGCGAATTTACGCCGCGATCAAGTTTATCATATACACGATGGTCGGCTCGCTTCTGATGTTACTGGCTATACTCTGGCTCTATTTCATGAACCATCAGTTTACGGGGGTTTATTCATTCGATGTCACCATGATGTTAGCCGAGATGAGTATCGCGCCTCAAACGCAGATATGGCTGTTTGCGGCGTTCGCTCTGGCTTTCGCTATCAAGGTGCCTATGTTTCCGTTCCATACATGGTTGCCCGATGCGCACGTACAGGCGCCAACCGCCGGTTCGATCATACTAGCGGGCGTATTACTGAAAATGGGTACCTATGGTTTCCTCCGTTTCTGTCTACCGTTATTCCCCGATGCCGCTATACAGTTCATGCCCTGGATAATCGTGTTGGCCTTAATCGGTATAGTTTATGGCGGTTTGGTCTCGGCGGTGCAGCGAGATGTTAAATCGCTGGTGGCGTTTTCCTCGGTGGCCCATATGGGATTCGTAGTGCTCGGGATATTTGCATTCAATATGCAGGGAATGTCCGGCTCGATTCTTCAGATGATTAACCACGGTGTCTCAACGGGCGCGCTGTTTATGCTAGTTGGCATGATTTACGAACGCCGCCATACACGCATGATAGATGATTTCGGTGGCATAGCTCATGTAATGCCGGTTTTCGCGACCGCTTTTTTGATCGTGGCCCTGTCCTCTATTGGATTACCGGGCACTAACGGTTTCGTCGGCGAATTCCTTATTCTTCTGGGGATGTTTAAAACGAATGTCACTTTCGCGGTGATTGCAACCACCGGTGTTATCGTAGCCGCGGTTTATATGCTGTGGATGGTGCAACGGGTGTTTTACGGCGAGGTAAAAATAGAGGCTAACAAGATTTTGAAAGATATCAACTGGCGTGAGAGGCTTCTTATTATTCCGCTTATCGTAATGATATTCTGGATCGGTGTTTATCCCAAACCGTTCTTGAAACTGATAGAGCCATCCGTACAGAACCTGATCGAGACCGTGAAAGATCGTTCGCAAGCCTCGGCCTATAATTTCGAGATGGATATGGCTATTTCCCCCGAGTCGGAAGAGTTTGAGGATGATGCCCAGATATTGACTCATAACGGGGAAGGGGTGGCGAAATGATGCCGGATGTTAATTGGCTGGTAATATATCCCGAGATGGTAATCGTGGCCACCGCCGCACTGGTGCTGATCGTCGATCTTATGCTCTCGCCCAGGAACAAATGGGTGCTGGGAGCTATATCATTTGTCGGTGTCATTGTCGCTATGCAGTTGGTATTCCGTAATTTTAATACGCCGGGCGATTCTTTCTATGGCATGATCGTAAACGATACCGCCGGTTCGTATTTCAAAACGATATTTTGTTTAGGCACACTCATTACCGTATTCCTCTCCGCCACTTATCAAAAACGTGAGTTCCCCGAGATAGGCGAGTACTACACGCTTATACTTCTGGCTACTTTCGGTATGATGGTTATGGCCTCCTCGGTGGATTTGATCACCATATTTATCGGGCTGGAGATGATGAGTATTCCTCTGTATGTGCTGGCAGGAATATATAAAGAGCGCAATCGTTCGGCAGAGGCCTCATTGAAGTATTTTCTGTTAGGAGCGTTTGCCTCCGGATTCTTGCTTTATGGTATCGCGTTCATTTACGGAGCGTTCAAAACTACAAATCTGGTAATAATCTCGGCTTTGGTCTCGGGTGGCGAGGCGTTCCCGGTATTCTATGTAGTGGTAGGCATGTTGATGATATTGATCGGTTTGGCTTTCAAAGCCGGTGTCGTGCCTTTCCATATGTGGATTCCCGATGTTTACGAGGGCGCTCCAGCTCCGGCAACCGCCTTTATGTCGGCCGGCCCCAAAGCAGCGGCAATTATTGCTATAATAAGGATATTCGTCGTTAATATTCCCGATTTTGGCACTGCTCAGTCCTCAATGCTCGATTTCACCAGTATATTCTGGGTGTTGGCAGTTGTGACTATGACCTGGGGTAATATTCTGGCACTAACTCAATCGAATATCAAGCGTATGCTGGCTTACTCCTCTATCGCCCATGTAGGCTACATTTTGATAGCTATTACGGTTGGCTTTGATGGTATCTCGGCGGCAGCATTTTACTTGTTCGCTTACACCCTGATGAATTTAGGCGCTTTTACCATCATCATCCTGTTTGCCGAAAGGGGAGAGTTCTACGAAAATATCTCCGACTATTCTGGTTTCGGCTCGAAATTCCCGTTCGCGGCCATCGCTATGACAATCTTTATGGCCTCATTAGGAGGTATTCCCGGAACGGCTGGTTTTATCGGCAAATTCATGGTGTTCAAATCGGCGATTCAGAACGGATATATCTGGCTTGCTGTCATTGGCGTTTTGAACAGCGTAATCTCTATTTTTTATTATCTACGCATAGTTGTAGCCATGTACATGAAACCCGCGAATGATCGGATGGTAGATGTAGCGATCACCCCAACCCTGATGATAGCGATAGTTATAACTTTAGTTGGTGTCCTGTATATCGGTATCTTCCCGGAAACCTGGCTTAGATGGGCTGAGATAGCGGCCGCCAACATTCTACCCTGATTATTAGTATATCCATTCAATCGAACTATACCACTGAAATATAGCCGAGATGTGATGTTCGGATCGATTTTATAAACGAATATAATCTTTTAACGATAAATTCCTTGACAGCGACAGTATTTCGCATATATTGACAGGGCTTGCACTTGCGAGCAAACATATCTCGATTTAATGGGGCTTTAGCTCAGTTGGGAGAGCGTTTGACTGGCAGTCAAAAGGTCGCCGGTTCGATCCCGGCAAGCTCCATTTTTTTGTTCCTGGATTAATAATTACATATATGTTCATTGCAATAGCGTCCGGCTTTTTACTTATTGGCTGAAAAAACTCTGGATGTCGCAGCTTAAATCCTGATACGCCGACTATAAGATCATATCGAAAAACAGTTTTTGCTAACGATTGCCTGGGTAATCGAACGATCGGCATCAAAACACCGGCCACCATTGGTAATTTATATAAAATCATGTTTATCTCGATGACAATAACACAACAGCTAATAACATTAATGTACATGTTTAAACTGTATCATAAATAAGTTTAATATTATGACATGTTTAATATTTAACTAAGCTAACCGATATTGTAAATATATTAACGATATAAAAATTCAATTTACTAATGGGGGGTAAATGAAAATCAATTTGGTTATAAGCCATTATCATTTATATCCATTTAATTTTATCCTGGAAAACGCAAATGGGCTCAATTGATGAATTAAAAAATATAGAGCATAGCTCGACCGATGAAAGCTTTATTAAAAAAGCCATTCTGGATACATTTCCTCTGAAAGCTTATGTTCTCGATATAAATTCGAATAAGATTATATTTTCGAATTTTCGATATGAACCGCAAGAGGGCAATCCGGTTTGCTGTCATAAATTAGTGTACAATATTAAATCTCCTTGTGATATGTCAAATAAAGATTGTCCTTTAAATAAGTTGACTGAAAGGGGCAAACCTTTTTATGGCAGATGCATAAAATGGTCGGCATCTTATAATTACCGTCTACCGGAAATGTATTGTGTTCCGCTTCTCGATGAAAACGGTAAAGCAAAATATCTGGTAGAGTACCTTGTCGAATCTCCATTTGCTAATGAGATATACGAGCATGCAATCAATGCCATGCAACTCGGACTATGTATATATAAGATGGAGAATCTCGATGATGACAAATCGCTAAGAATTATCGCGAGTAATCAATTCAGTACCGAGGTTACGGGAATTAATCCTGAAGATAAGCTTGGAAAGTTTATTGATGATGTATTCCCTCATCTACGCAATATGGGTATTCCGCAGGAGCTGGCTCGAGTTGTTAATAGCGGCGAGGTTTGTAATATTGAAAGTGCCTGTCATATCGATGAAGAAAGAAAAGATAAAACGATTCTCAGAGTTAAAGCTTACCCATTACCGGATGACTGTGTAGGGGTCGTTTTCGAGGATATTACCGAAAAGCAGATAATGTTCGAATTGCTGCAAAAACGGGAGATACTTTACAATCACATCTCACGTTCAGCCCATGATGCTATTATCATGATGGATGAGAATGAAAAAATATATTATTGGAATAGGGCCGCGGAAAGAATATTCGGTTACTCGAGAGATGAGGCGATCGGCAAGGAATGCCATCGATTGATAACTCCCGAAAGATATATGGAAAGCGTTAGACAAGGTCTGGAACATTTCTTTAAATCAGGTACGGGGAATGCTATCGGAGATTCCCTGGAACTCTGGGGAAAGCGTAAAAACGGTGAGGAGATCGCTATCGAAATCTCTCTCTCGGCCATACCCGTGGATAATAAGTGGCATGCTATAAGTATTATTCGAGATAGAACCAAGCAACTGGAGGCTCGGGAAATACAGTCTAAGCTCGTTCGCCAGTATACGGAACTTATCAACGCGGTACACGCTGAGATGTATATCAAGGATAGGGACCTGAATTTCATCGTTGTCAATAAAGCCCTATGTGATGCGGTAGGAAAGCACCCCGATGAAATAATCGGTAATACTATTCACAATTTGGTCCCGCCTGATAAAGCCGAGGTGTATCATAAGGATGACTTACTAGTGAGAGAGTCCGGCGAGGAAGTGATAAACAGCGAGATACAATATATTAATACTCGTGGTGAATCTATCTGGTATTCTAATACTAAAATCCCTATTTTCGATAATAATGGCGAATTCGCCGGTATAATCGGCTTGCATCAGGATGTTACCGATATTCATCTTTCCCGTCAAAAGCTTATGCAATCTGAAAAACTGGCAGCCATCGGCACCCTGGCAGCCGGTGTAGCGCATGAGATCAACAATCCTATGGGTTATATCAGCTCAAACCTCAATACAATGTCTAAATATATAGATAAAATCGATAAAAGAATCAATCAATGCTCCGATTCTTTGCCGGACAATGAAATAACGGATATCAAAGAGATCATGATAGATTTCAAAGATGCCATAGTGGAATCTCAGGAGGGAGCACAACGCGTAAAGAAAATCGTCTCCGATCTCAAATCATTCTCGAGGATCGACAAAAGCGAATTGGAGCATGCGGATATTAACGAGGGAATCGAAACAACGCTTAATATTGTCTGGAACGAATTAAAATATAACTGCAAGGTGGATAAAAACTACGGCGAGCTTCCGGATACCTTATGTAATCTGAATCAATTAAATCAGGTATTTATGAATCTGCTGGTTAATGCCAGCCATTCGATTGCTCACAAAGAGGGGCTGATCACTATTACGACCTGGGCAAAAATGAATAATATTTATATATCGATTAAAGATAATGGTTCTGGCATACCCGAGGAAAATCTGAGTAAAATATTCGAGCCATTTTTCACTACTAAAGATGTCGGCAAGGGAACCGGTTTGGGGCTGAGCCTGGTGTTTGATATTATTGGAAAACATGATGGTAAAATCGATGTAAAAAGCGAACTGGGCGTTGGCAGCGAATTCATTATTGAGCTACCCGTAAGAGGTGAATAAATGACTGAACATTCTATACTAATAGTCGATGACGAGCCGAATGTCTTGAAATCGTTGAAACGTCTATTGATGGAAACCGAATATAATATCATTACCGCCCAATCAGGCGAAGAGGGGCTGGAGAAGTTAGAGAGCAATAAAATAGATGTCGTGGTTTCTGACTATCGTATGCCCGGGATGAACGGCGTTGAATTCTTAAGCAAGGTCAAGGAGAGATCTCCCGATACTATCAGGCTAATATTAAGCGGTTACGCCGATGCCGTTGCCATAGTCGAGGCGATTAACGAGGGGCAGATATACAGGTTTATCACCAAGCCCTGGAACGATCAAGAGTTGCTGACAACTATTTCAAGCTCGATCGAACAACATAATCTTCAGCAGGAATTCGAATTGCTCTATCTCGAGCTACAGAGAAAAAACCGGGCGCTCGAGGATTTAACTAAAACGCTCGAGGCAAAAGTCAGGCAAAGAACTTATGATTTGCAGGTAAAGAATCGAGCTCTGGCGCTTGCTCAAAACATATTGAATTACCTTCCCGTAGGCGTTATCGGGGTCGATCCCTCGGGCACGATTGTTTATATGAATGGCGCTATAGCGGATTATTTGCCGATAGGTTCGATTGGGCTGAGCATGAGTATCGAGGAGACATTGAGCGACTTCGAGTGCGAACAGTTCCGGAAATGTTTGCTCGAGAATCAAACATTTTCTCATGTGCTCGAAGAATACAGTGATGTCGCCGTCATATGGATTGCTTTACCTGATTCATTGGGCGCTATTGGGCTGTATTACTATACCGATTACAATAAATATCAAGCAGAAATTGGAAAATCAAAAAAGGAAATCGGGGCAGGTAATGAGCGATGAAGCGATTCCCGTAATATTAGCCGTCGATGATGAGGATGGGATAATCAAATCTCTTCGAAGACTGCTCAGAACACTGGATGTCAAAATCATAACGACCACCAGCAGTCTCGAGGCGCTTGAAATCGTTGGCGATAAAAATAATGAGATTTCTCTGATCATATCCGACCAACGAATGCCTAATCTGACAGGTGTAGAGTTTTTGGAGAAAGCGAAAAGTATTTCCCCTGATACTGTGAGAATACTATTAACCGGATACGCGGATGTCGATGCCACTATTAATGCGATAAACAACGGCTCTGTGAAATATTATATCAACAAACCATGGGATGATGATGAGCTTTTGAGCCGGGTGAAAGAATCTCTCGAACTATACCGGATATCCACCGAAAACAAACGTTTGAATCAGCTTTTGATAAAGCAAAATAAGCAGTTAAAAAGCTTGAACTTGAACCTGAAAGATAAAGTCGATGAGCAAACGGCAGAGATAAAAAGCCAGCATGATAAATTGGCACATAGTTTCATGGGTACGATAAAATCCTTTTCGACTATTATTGATCTTCGTTTTAAAGATGTCGGTAGCCATTCACAGCGGGTAGCTTCGATGGCCTCTAAAATATGCAAGCACATAGGCCTCGATAAGAAAGATTATCAGGATGTCGTAATAGCCTCATACCTTCATGATATCGGGAAAATGGGCTTGCCGGATAGACTGCTCGCCAAAAGGCAATCGGATTTCACTAAAGGTGATTGGGAGCAGTACAAAAATCATCCGGTTCTTGGCCAGATATGTGTTTACGATGTAGAAGGGTTTGGCGAGATTGGAATGATAATCCGCAGCCATCACGAGAATTTTAACGGCAGCGGTTTCCCTGATGGTTTACGAGAAGAATACGTGCCTCTCGGAGGAAGAATCATTCGGATAGCCAACGCATTCGACAAACTGGCTTTTGCCGATGGTTATCCATCCTCCCGGCTATTAAAAGAATCCGCCGCTTATCTGGTTGAAAAATCAGCAGTGTTTTTCGATCCCGACTTGGTCAAAAAGGTTATTGAACATGATCTGGCTCAATCATTTGCTATTCCGGAAACCTCCGATACGATTGTCATTAAACCTCACGAACTGGCGCAGGATATGATTTTGGCCGAGGACATCCACACGCGCAGCGGAATGTTTCTTTTACCAAAAGGCGCGAAATTATCAATAAATATGATTAAGAGGATTAATAAGATTAACAGCCTCGACCCGATAACCGGAGGAATCGCTGTTAACCGTCAAATAAAAAATCAAGGAGTAGTAAATGCCGCAATATAAAATATTATTGGTGGATGATTCACCGAATGTACTCAAAAGCTTGCAAAGGGTATTCAAGGAAGAAAATTACGATGTTTATACTGCCGAAAATGCTAGAAAAGCGCTGGAGATTATGACCGGGGATTCCATGGATCTGGTGATAAGTGATTATAATATGCCGGATATATCCGGCATAGAATTCCTGAATATGGTTCGTTTACGACATCCCAATACGATCAGGATGATGTTGACCGGTGTGACCGATTTCGAGGTTGCTAAAGAAGCGATCAACAAGGGGGAGATATACAGATTTTTCAGTAAGCCATCGGATGATTTCGAGTTGAAATTCTCAGTCAAGCATGCCCTGATAATGAGAGATCTGGAGAAAGAAAATAGTAAACTTAAAAAAGATATTATGGTAAAAGAAGATATGCTCAATTTACTCGAAAAACAATATCCCGGAATTACGGCTAAGAACAAGACTAAGGATGGTTCGTTCGTAATAGAGAGTGAGTGATTCAATGGCCAATATAGATTCGAACGATAGTACGCCGGATAAGCTCGGCGGTATTGAAAACATATTCCTGCCGGAAAATGATAACCAGGCGAAGGGTGAAGAGGCTGCGTCATTCAGATGTTTATCTATGGTGATGCATTATCCGGAGGTGGAAAATATCGTGAGAGTGCTGGAGAAATTGAATAAAAACAGTCATGAGGATCAAGGTGATATGAAATGAAAGTTGATGTGAGCATATTAGATCGGCAACTTAACCTCCCCTCACCCCCGATAGTAGTGCAGAAATTGAATGAATGTATGAGTGATAGTAATGTGCCGTATCATGAGCTGGCCAATATTATCGAAACCGATCAGGCATTTACGGCTAAAATATTGCGGCTGGTAAATTCACCGTTCTATGGTTTCGCCGGTAAGATTACCTCGGTGGAGGAGGCGATCACAATGCTTGGGATGAATACCATTCATCAATTACTCCTCACCACCTCGATGCTGAACTCGATAAAGGTTCAAAACAAAGCGCTCGATCTCAATCAATTCTGGCTACATTCTTTTGGGGTAGGTGTAATCGCTAAAAACCTTCTTTCTAAGCAAAAGTCAGAGATAAGGAATGAGGGATTTCTAGGCGGGATTCTTCATGATATAGGGCGATTGATATTCGTAAAAATAGATCCGTTGCGATTCGAGAAATTGTACACCTCTCGCGAAAACGCCATACCATTAAAACTGGAGAGCGATTATTTCAGTATAGATCATCAAAAATTGGGGGAGGCGCTATCACAAAAATGGAATTTCCCAGAAAATATAACTGAATCGATTGCTTACCACCACAGCCCAAATGACGCCCCGTCCCATATATTACATGCCTCGGCGGTCAATATTGCCGATATTTTGTGTCATGCCCTGGAGATCGGCGATAGCGGAAGTTATTACGTGACAGAGTTTTTCAGTGAGGCATGGGATAGATTGGAGATTACGTATGACGAGTTGGAAATATATCTGAAAAAAGCGGTTGAAGAGATTGACAATTCCAGCGCAATGTTGAAAGATATGGGTAAATAAAAAATAGCGGAAAATCATAGAATTTTTCGTTTAAACTTAATTTTAGGCGGATACATTCCGAAATATATACTATGTACAAAAATATCATAACATTCGGAATAATACTGATCTTAAGCGGATCGGTTATGGCGGCCGAATCATTGTATCCCGGCGGATATAATATAGACTGCCAGTATGATCTCAGCGCCTCCAGCCTGCCGGCCAATGATACATTGGTGCTGATAAGAACAATATCGAACAATGAGTCGTTCGGACTGACCGGGCTTTACTTTTCTGAAAATCTGCCAACCGAGTTCGAAATCATTGAGCATTCGGTAAAAATAAACGGCAGTGATATCAGCGATCAATTCACGGGCAATATTTCGCCATCCGTGGTAAACGGCTATAATACCTGTGAGTGGCTAATCGATAGCCCATCTGGAAACCCCGTAAATGTGATCTATACGGGGCAGGAGTTGACATTTGAATTCAAGGTTATATGCAATACACCGGGGGATTACCAGTTGCCGTTTCATACCTCATCGTTCTATGGCAATGGACAGGGATTTTTCACTACTGACAATCAGATATCAGTGATTATCACCGAACCGCCAGATACGACCCCACCGGCAGATATAAGTGATTTACAGGCTCCGGAATAATCAGCTATAGGATCTCGATATGATAAAGTTTATAGCCCTCTCGGTTTCGTTAGGGTATAAATCCGACGGTACATCATTGCTGCCAAATTCCGAGTAAACCAGAAAACGAGCGCATTCGGAGTTATCGCCATTGCAAAATTTCTGTTTATAGAAACTTGCGGCAATAGCCTCAATCCCCATTTTATTGTTAAAAAATAAACAATTGTCCAGACATTCACAAAAGGCCAAATCAGACTCCCGGTCATTGATTGGAAAAGTTTAACTTATTTAAAAGTATACATTTGCGAACTAGGCTCATAATAATTATAATCGTTAATTAATATTATATCTTTAACCTGTACTTGGTTTTGTTAATTGAATTCTAATTATTTTTACATTTTTTTCTTGACACTGTTAGTTTTTTCGATTAAATAATGCAACAAAGGGAAAGTAATACCCGTAATTAATTATGATGATGCAAACCTGTCGTAAATAGAGAAGGAAGGTTCTTTTTTGATGATCACCACAGTTATTAATATCTGCAGTCAATTAGTATCTAATGGTGATACTGCATTTTACGGCGGGAGTAGTGTGTCTATGACATGACTTTAAGGCTTTGTAAGCTTTTTAAACCCGCCGCTTCAACAAGATCGGCGGGTTTTTTTATATCCCGCAATTGTCCCTGGCGACATTAACTTTTAAGCAGGACGGATGAAAATGAGTAGCGAGTTCTTCCATGATGAGAGAATGAGACCCGAGGAAAAGAGTATCGGTTCTCGTGAGGCTTTCGGCAAACTTATGCCGTTTTTGGCAAAACATAAAAAAGGTATCGTATTCTGTCTGGCTCTTCTGATTGCAGCCACCCTGCTTTCACTTAGCTGGCCGGTGCTATTAAAACGAGCTGTCGATATAGATATAGCTAACAAGGATTTTACCGGCCTCATACTGACAGTTGCGGCTATCGCGCTAATACAGGGAGCCACCCTGGCGCTTCAGTACATACAAACGATCAAGATCGAAACAATCGGTCAGGATATAATGCTGGCTTTAAAAAGGAGGCTGTTCAATCATATCCTTTCGCTGGATGTTTCGTTTTTCGATAAAAATCCGGTGGGGCGCTTGATGGCAAGGGTGGAATCGGATACAGAATCGTTGCGGATGATGTTTACCCGCACGGTTGTGATGCTTATAGCGGATATTCTTCTGCTGATAGGAATATGGGGTGTCATGATGTATTACAGTTGGAGGCTTACACTGATACTTTCGACAGTGGCGCCGATAATAATCACCCTGATATACCTGTTCCAGAAACACACCAACGAGCGATTTCTCAGTGTACGTAAGAAGATGGCGGAGGTTACCGCCTCCCTCACGGAGTATCTGCATGGTATGTCTATTATACAGATATTCCATCGCGGCGAGTATATCAAGCGCAAGCTCAACGCGGCAAACCGGGCCAAGTTCAAAGATGACTCTTACGTGAATATCGGTGTGGTGATGTTTTTCAATGCGGTTTATTTTTTCGAAAACGTATTGTTGGCGATGGTGCTTTTTTTCGGGGTACTCTGGATAAAATCGGGAGCGCTGACAGTAGGCACGATAAGTATGTTCGTGGTTCTGATATGGAAAGCATACGAGCCGATTCATCGCTCCTCGGAGCAGCTTGCCAATATTCAGAAGGCGATTGCCGGAGCGAAACGCATATTCGCGCTACTTTCGAATAATGATAGGTTGCCGGAGAAAGAACGACCGGTTATCTGGAACGGACTGGTAGATCGTATCAGGTTCGAGAATGTCTGGTTTTCGTATACGAATGATGATAACTGGGTGCTAAGAGATGTCAGTTTCGATATACCTAAAGGCAGGCAGGTAGCTCTTGCGGGTGTAACCGGCGGCGGGAAAACTACCCTGATTTCACTGCTTCTGCGGTTTTACGATCCGCAGCGCGGCCGGATTACGGTTGATGGTATCGATATCCGCGACCTGGAAATCAGTGAACTGAGAAAGCAGTTCGCCCTGGTACTTCAGGATATTTACCTGTTCCCGGATACGATCAGCTCGAATATCGCGCTAGATACCGAGCAAATGACCCCCGAAAGGGTGAAGCAGGCGGCGGTTACTGTCGATGCCGACCGGTTTATTTCAAGGCTGCCTGATAAATACGAAACGGAGGTGTCCGAGAAAGGCTCCAATTTCAGCCGGGGTGAGAGGCAGCTTCTGTCGTTTGCCCGGGCGTTGGCCGCCGATCCTGATATCCTGGTGCTGGATGAGGCAACAAGCTCGGTCGATCCGCATACCGAGGGTACGATACAAAACTCGTTGCGGAAATTGATGGAGGGACGAACTTCCCTCGTAATCGCGCATCGTTTGATGACAATCCTGGAGGCTGATGAGATACTGGTCATTCGACGGGGAGAGATTATCGAACGAGGCAGTCACACTGACTTGATCCTGCAGGAGGGATACTATTCGAAGCTATTCCATCTGCAGTTTAAAAACGGAGCAACAGCAAATGCTTGATAAAATTAAATGGTTCTGGCGACATTACCGGAACTACAAGTACGTGGTAATGGTGCTGATTTTACTGACGCCGGTGCAGGCGGCGTTTCAGGTTACCATACCGAGGATGATAGAATTCGCGGTCGACTACATAAAAACTGGTGTCGTATCGGATAATTTTCTGGCTATCTGGATAGATAAACTTGGCGCGATGGTTGGATTGCCGACATTCGCAACCTATCCGCTGGCCCTGATATCGTTGGGAGTGAACGCGATCGTACTTTACGCATTAGTACAGTCACATCGCGCCTGGATGAACTTGAAACTCGAGTGGTTGTTTCGCCAGGATGCTTTTAGCGGAATTACCCGGAAAGGCCCCAATTTTTTCAACAAATTCAGGACCGGTGATACCGTTACTCGTTTGACCGATGACGTGGCCGAGAAGCTCTCGTGGTTTGCCTGTTCGGGAATATTCAGGTTGTATGAGGCGGTATTATTCGCCACGTTCACTTTAATCATGATGATCCTGATCGATCCGCTTCTGACATTGATGGTGGCCGCGCCAATTCCTATCCTGATTGTAATCTTCTTCAAGAGCGCTTCGATACTGGATAGACGCTATGATAAGTTACAGGGGCAGATATCGAAGCTGAACGCAATCATGGAGGCATGCTTTTCCGGAGTGCGGGTGGTGAAATCGTATGTACAGGAGGACTCTCAGAAAAGTAAATTCGAAAAAGTTGCGCAAGACCGCCGCAATGCGGAGATAGCCACGGTTAAGGCTATGACAGTGATCGAATCGCTTTACATGTATGTTTGGCAATTCGGCGTAATCATAGTGCTGTTAGCTGGTGGTTACATGGTAATAAACGCAGGATTGACTCCCGGTAAGCTGGTAGCATTTTTATTCTACGTAGCTTATTTCATGTACCCTATGTTCGATATCGGGCAATTCCTGGTCAAATCTCGCCAGTCAGGTATCTCGATAAACCGCCTGACCGAGCTGGAGGATGTCGATCCAATGGTGGAGGATAACGGTTCATTACCTGTCAATGGTGATGTTAAAGGCCGGCTGGAATTCATCAACGCAGGTTTCGGTTTCAAGGATAATGATCGTAAGATAATCGATGACATCAGCCTGACAATCGGCGCCGGAGAGCGTGTTGCCATAGTCGGCAAAGTCGGCTCCGGCAAAACCTGGCTGGTGCAGATGATTACCCGATTGGTCGATCCGGCCTCGGGTCGTATCGAGCTTGATGGTCATGATCTGCGAGAATATCGTCTGGAGGATTTGCGTCGCTCCATTGGTTTCGTACCGCAAGAGCCGGTGCTATTTTCAGATACTATTCGTAACAATATCGTTTTCGGAAGGCAGGGTATCTCCGAGGAGGATATCGAATGGGCAGCCGATATCTCCCAGCTAACCGGCGAGATAGAAAGCTTCCCGGAGGGTCTTGATACCCAGATCGGAACTCGCGGTGTGTCCATATCAGGTGGACAGAAACAAAGGCTTTCGCTGGCAAGGGCGTTAGTCGGTAAGCCGAAAATACTCATCCTGGATGATTGCACCTCGGCGCTCGATTCACGAACCGAGGCGGCGCTATGGAGCAGACTCGAGCAAGTGATGCCCGGCAGAACAGTTATCCTTATTACACATCGCCCGGACATGCTCGAAAAAGCCAATAAGATATTCCTCCTGGAAAATGGCAGGCTGATAAAATCAGGCAGTCATGCGGGCATGCTGAAGGAGGAAAAATCTTATGCCAAACTATACAAACGATATCAACTTGCTGAACAGGTAGGATCGGTTACCTGAAAATAGAAGATGCGACTCAATGGGGACATAACGTGATCCGGGGAAAGTCCGGGTCACGTTTTTTTATTAATCCTAAAAACCACCTGTTTATCCGGTGAGTACGTTTAAAACGAAGCGTTTTGTGAAAAGTATATTTATTTGCAGCAACGACTGAGGTTCTCGATATCTGCGCTATCGCATATCTGTCATTGGCGCGGAGGCGGTTGTTGAAAAAGTCTTTGTTGGATGACGGTGGTGTCAGGAATCCATTCCTGACACCTGATTTCATGCGGCATGTCGCCGGGAAAGGATGAATAATGGACTTCGTTTGCCTAGCGACTCATGAAATAGACTGTTTCAACAATCCCGGAGGCGGTAATCTGGTACGGCTTTTTATCTTTTTGCTGTAACTTGTAGAGTAAGCCATGCCCAACGGCGTTTAGATAATGTTCTGGAATATGGAAGAAAATCAAAACGAATTAAATCAAATACAACGGGTTGTAAAAACGGAGTTTTGCAACCCGTACCAGCCGAAATAAGTCATCAGGATAAATGCCACCGGCTCTGTGTCTTTTGGTAGTTTACTAGTACTTACCACTAGTGTCAGGTGTTTTCGGTAAATTTTATATTTCTCTTTTGAATTGCTAGTGAAAGATAAATACCGATTCAATTATATATTCAGCGTATCATGAATCCTGACATGTCCCGCCGTTATCAGGCTTAGTTTCCTGGTTTCCAAGCGTTGCCTGGAAACCTTCTTGAATCATGTAGAGTGCGCATTCTGCAAGCAAACAAGCCACGTTGCGAAGCAGCGCATCGCAACGAGATGGAAAGGCCGGACAGTAGTGGTTACCTACAATAATTAACTAATAGAACAATCCGTTATTAGTAGATCACTCTCAACAGTTTAACATGATACGACTGTAGAATCATGTCATCGCCGCTTTAAAATTAACTTGACTTAATACTCATATATTGCTTAAACTTTTGAAGTAATAACACCTTAAATTCCTTTTGACGGTGTAGAGTGGTGGGAGAGTAATAAAGTTTATCGGAAATTTAAATATGAAATTCTTTTTTAGTTTTACCTCTCGTTTGTTGAATCCCATCACTGTTTAATTGAAAAAACAAGCAACTTTTGACTGTCACGTTTAGGCTTTATTAGGGAAGAACTTTAAAGATACTATTTACCCAGACAGGGGAAGTTATATGAGATATGCCAGGCTGTTAAGCGCGGTTATTACCCTCGTTCTGCTATTACCGGTAGTAACCACCGCTCAGGATATTGATTGGTTTACTAATCTGAATATTAATGCCTACCCCAGCCCGTATTTTAACGATTGGGAACGTGATCCGACTTTAGGCTCGCTGTTTTTACGATACCAGGGCAACCAGCCTGTAGAGTACTATTACCGCGCAACAGTTAACAGCACATCGCAGGGGGAAATATTCACGGGGGTTACCGAAAACCAATCAGGTGTAGGGCCGTTTAGTATCACGGTGTATTCGACTGATTTCGTGGAATTCGATGATGTCGATTACAACTCGGATATCGAAACCATGATACTTCGTACCGGAAGATTACCCGAGGGTGAGTATAGCCTGACTGTTGGTATATACTCTAACGGTGCAATGCTGGCCGAGGACTCGGCGCCATTCTACATAGTTTATCCTGATCCGCCTTATCTGATAATGCCGTTTAACGCCGATCCGGTAATGGTACCGTATCCGACTTTCCAGTGGACCCCGGTGGTCGTCCCCGCTCGACTACCAGATAGACTACAATTTGCTTATAGTAGAACGTCTGCCGGGCCAAACCCTCGAGCGGGCGATATCGGCCAACTATCCTCAGCATGAGGCAGTCATTACCAACTTCACCAACTACAATTATCCCACCGATGGCCTCTCGTTCGAACGCGGCAGTGAATATGTCTGGCAGATTACCGCTACCGATCAGTATGGCTATGCCCCGACCGCCAATAACGGTAAAAGCGAGATATGGTCATTCACGTTTGGCGAAAGCGGGGGAGATATTGTCAAGGATTTCCCTTATGACAGTCTGTCCATCGTTGCCGGGTTTGCTTATTTGAAAAATCTCGACAGGTTAACCATTACCGAAAACGACTTCTCTTATACTCTTAACGGTTCGGCCGAGCTTTCGATTATATATTCCGAGGAACATCAAATATCGCTCAGGGTAAGAATCACCGATCTTGTCATGGATAAGATTGATCTTGGTCTGCCGCATTTCACCTCCGGTAATTTTTTCCGCGAATGTCGGCGTGAATGATTTTCCCGCCAATTGGCTGGGTGAGTATTTCAACCCGGAGAATCTCTTGTTCAATCCGGCAAATGGTTTTGACTGTTGATGGATCGTTGAACCTTCCCGGAGAACTTGGCGAACATGAACTTGCAGGTACGCTCAATCTGTCGGCGGGAGGTTTACACGGAACGCTTTCGGCAACGGGCGCGCCGCTGCTGGCATTCGGGAACGATATCGCCGGCGTGAATATAACCGAGGCAAGACTGACATTCTCCGAACCCGAGCTTACTTTAGCGGGTAGTATCGAGTTATTCGGCGCCCAAATCCTTATGCGATATCGAGGAACTTGCGCTTGGCCGGGAGGGCCGCCTATCCGGCGCTATCGTTTGTGATGGCGATATTTCGATTCCCCTGGTAGAGAATTCGGATAGATTCATACTGGCTCTTCACGGGCTTTCCGGCAATTTCAATGTCAATCTGGATGGCACTGGACTCGAGTTCGACATTGCCTCGATGGCCGGACTTGATTTTCAACCGGATGAGTCGACAACATTCGGCGCGGATATGAACGTGCATATTACTCAGGATGGTCTGGCGGTTGATGGTTTCACACCGAGGGGAGACCTGGCTTATTCATCTATCGATTTAAATTGGTTGAAGCTCAGCCTAAGCGATCTGTCGTTACCCTCGCTCACTTACACCTCAGGCCAATGGGATTTCGAATTGGGAATGAATCTCGGTATGTGTTTTCCCGATCTCGACAGTCCTGGTTCTTCCCGATATTCCCAACGTAACTTTCACGCCGGCCGGGGTTTACCATTCCGCAAACAGAGATAGGCTCCATGCATCTTCCGCGTGTCGATTTCGAGGGATTCGAACTGGAGATGGCGGCGTTCCGGCTTTCTGCAATGACATTCCCGTGGTTCAATTGGGATGTGAATGTACCGGCGGATTTCGGTTTCGAGTTCGACCCTCCGCCTGCGCTTTCCGAATTTCCCCGAGGGTACCCCGATAGAGCTACGTGACCCGGAGATAGTCATAAACAATGCGACTTTCATAAACGGTAATTTCAATGCTCCTATTCCGACCGTGAATTTCGCCGAGCCCGGTTTGAGAATACCTCTGGCTGAATCGGTAGGATTCAATGTCATCGAACTCGGCGGAATGTTAGGGGCGAGTTATGACGGCGTAAGTATATCGTTCAATCCTAATGTAAACCTTCGCGGCGGATTGCAACTGCCGGAGGAATTTACCTGTGAGGGACATGAAAATCTCGAATTGCTGTCGACCTCGATAAATATACTGGGGGATGGTAAACTCTCCGGTACCGTGGAGAATCTAATTCCACCGTGCCCGCTTAATTTTGGGATGCTGTCTTTGGCAGTCAGCAACTCCAGCCTGCTGTTCTATCTGGAGGATGATAATCAGCGAATCCGTCTAGACGGCTCTGCCGGATTAGGTTTTGAAAATCCGATTGGCCAGCCTATCGATGCCTCGGTGACATTCAGTTATGAATTTATCCAAAATGAATTGCTTGATTTGGATGGCGAATTGAACACTCCATTCGTCTGGAATATACCTGCTGAAAATCCGGCCATGTCTTTCAATATAAGCAGCGCAGAATTATCCACTAACGGTATTAATATAAACGGCCGCCAGCAATTACAGTTTGCCGACCACACTACTCTGGGCGTAACTTTCGATCATCTCTCGGTTAATTGGCGCGAGTTCGCGATCAATTCCGGCAGCGTCATTTTCGATACGCCATTCGCTTTTAAGGTGGCTTTAGATGGTGATGAACTTGTTTACCAGGCCGTACCCAGGGGAACAGAGTTAACCGAACCTCTCGGCATAATGTTGGAATTACCGGAGGCCATTTCTATTGGCGCGAATGGTTTTACCGCGCACGGTCAGGCCGGTATACATCTTAAATACGAGGACTACGACTTGCCCTCGCTTATGGGAAACTACTCACCCGAATTCTCATTGTCGCTCAGCCCGTTTAAAGTATCCGCAGGGCAGCTCGAATTTTTCGCGGGAGATAGCCGTATTGCGTTAATAGATTCACGCGGGTTCTTCCCTGATTTAAGCTATTTCGGAATGGCTTTCCTGCCTGAAAAATTGCCTTTGCCTTCCGAGGATTTAGCTTACATTCAGTTGAAATCAGCCGATAGCCTGCTGGTCAATCATGAGATATCGGATGCCGGACTTCGGCTATTCGCGCGCCCCGGCCGTCCTGTTAATCTCGTGATGGCTTGTTTGCAGGTAAATCAACCATCCCCGCCGCAAATTGGTATAGAATTCGATATCATTATCGATCCGCTCGATAGAGGGCTTGTTGATGGTTCGATTAATGTCACCATCCCGCCCGAATCGTATCCCACATTCGATTTAAGCACGATCGGGATTCCACTCGAGGTGCGAGAAATTATCTATGGCGATATCGATGGTTTGAATGGTTTCAGGCTCGGGGGTAATCTCAAGCTGTTTGATACCGGTATCGGTGGCGAGATGGTGCAACTTACTATAATGCCTGATGGCCGGTTGCTGGGAGATTTCGATTTTCCCACGGAACAAAATATTCCGCTTGTCGAGGGAAGTGATAATCTTAGTTTGACTATTTCTAACATAACCGGCTCGTTCGAGACTCGATTCGTGCCTTTTGCGCTTGATTTCAACCTGAGTTTAGCCGGTGGTATTCATCTTAATTTGGCTGATACCATTAGCTACGGCGCCTCTACCGTATTAAACCTCACCCAGCATGGCGTGACCCTGCAAGATTTTCAGGTGGATATGCCGGGGCAGATGCCACGGCTCGATCTCGGCAGCTTGGACCTCCTGTTCTCGGACTTTACGATCCCCAGACTCGACTATAATAAGCTAACCGGTTGGGACTTTGAAATAGGCGTCGGCCTCGGTCTGGCGTTCCCCGATTTAGGTTTCCAGCTTCCCCGAATGGAGGGGATACTTATCAGTAAAACGGGCATCCACATACCGGAATACTCGATTCCCGAGTTATCCGAGGAGGTGTTTGCTTTCGAGGGATTCGGCATAAAGCCGCTGGCGTTCAGAATGGCGGCTCTGACATTCAACTGGTTCGACTATGACGGCGGCCCTCTGGAAAACTGGGGTTTCGCTTTCGATTTCGAACTGAGTTTTCCCGAATTCCCGGAGTTCGTCCCACCCGATCTCAGAAACCCAGGGGTAACGATTTTAAAACGCCGGTTACTGGAACGGCCAGATTACCGGTCAGGTTGAAACCAAACAGTTCGATCTGCCCGGCCTGCATCTGCCTTTAGGTGGCGGGTTAAACTATTTTGTCAGGGAAATAGGCGGAGAGCTTCTCTCTG
>CAXXKA010000003.1:0-98999 GCA_963668625.2 uncultured candidate division Zixibacteria bacterium | reverse complement strand
TCTGGAATGTTGTGCCTACGGCACGGTTTTTAATTCAATCACCGCGCGTTCGATCGAGTAATCCAGAGCGTTATCGACACCCTCACGTTCGATGGTAATATTCACCAGAGTGCCGGCCTCACCTCTCATCAAACCGGAGGCATCCTGGGTACTCATCCCCTGGGTAGGCTCGCCATCAATTTTAACGATTTTATCACCCGCTCTCAATCCCATGCGATAGGCAGGCGTGCCTTCCATCGGGGCTACCACTGTAATAATGCCATCTTTCTGCATGATAGTCATACCTAGCCCGGAGTATTTACCCCTCGTGGATTCCTGGAGACGGTCGTAATCTTTCTGCTCCAGAAATTCCGAAAACGGATCAAGTATATCCATCATGCCCTTAATACCGGCATACATAAGCTCTTTGGATTCGATATCATCAACATAACGAGCTGAAATTCGGAAGGCTATATCGGTTGTCAATCTCGAATAGCTATACAGAGAATCGCCCGGTTTCTGTGCCGTGGCGGCGATAATTACGAATATCGCTACGATAGTGGTTAATGCTACAATTCCTAATTTCTTTTTATTCACGAACCCTCCTATGAGAATTAATAATATTCTATTTTACGTATGCCGAATTAATCGACCTGTTCTTACTAATACTTCAATAAAAGCCTGTTTGTTTGCAAGAAGAATTATCCCTATAATGGCCATTGCCAAAAAATAATGGCCGATTCGTAATTCCCCAAACAATATGCCCAGACCAATTAACGTTCCTATTATTCCTCCCATTAGATCAATTCCGTATGGAATGCCGGCTTGACTATCGGATTTAAGCGAGCCTATTGCATAGCCCATACCGCCGCTAAATCCCGCCAATCCAATGATTATTAACAAAATAACCTGATTTGATTGGACTATGGCGGTTAATAGTGATAGACAAATCATGATACCCAGAGTAATGTTTAGCCATCTTACTAAAGTTTTCGGCAAGTTATGAGATTTCATCAATAAAGAACCCAGATACGATCCTCCGGCCATACCAATCATGAACAGCCCGATCAATATACCTAAAATGATATACAAATAGCCGCCAATCATCTGTATTTTATACATGGCAACCAATTCTATTGCCAGTGATATCGAACCGAAATAAAGTATATTTAAATGACTAACATTTATGACAATACGGAATTTACCTAAAGCTATCGTTAATAAGATCAAACTTAATATGGTAATATAATAGTAGTTACGCCATTGCTCAAGCGACATCAGCATGTTCGATCCGGTTTGCGAGAGATAATAGCTTAAGCCGTAACCTATATCCTGAGGATCGGCCTTCCTTGTTGTGGTTTCCAATGACTCTTGAAAATGTGATTTATTAAACGGGTTGAGTTTTGATCTGATATATCTTTGATTGAAAATAGGCGATTCTATATTCATCGATTGATAACGGGATAAAATAGTATCAGGCGTTAAATCGATCGACTGCCCCGCCATAATCATAAGATTATCTCCGGGGATAAAATCGATATCAGGGAATTTGTTGCTTATCAAATTATAGAGGCCTGCCAATCTGGTCGTTAAATCCTTTCGCCAGTTGCCGTGGTAAGCCTGAACGTTGAAACACAGGAGACCACCCGTATTGAGATTGTCACGGCACAGGTTGATGAAATACTCGGTCTCCAAACGTTTCCCCGAAAGCGATACAAGTGCGCCGCGATTAACTATAATAGCATCATACTTGATAATGTTACTCTTGAGAAAGCCGATGGGATCATTCCTGATAACCCTGCCGGAATCCGGTATAAAAGCTAAATTTAATAGATCGTACCAGCTCGTTTCCGGATAGATAATGTTTAAGTCTATACCCTCGGGGATGATTTTATCCAGCGCCATATGTTCTGTGCCAATCATCGCTATTCTGTTCATATCGGGCTTTACCAGGTACGGCCAATAGAACAACTCCTCGGTTGACTTTTCCGGCGGGTAATCTGCGACTTTCATGCCTCCGGAGTAAAGCGAGGTAATATCACTGTTTCTTACACAGTCGTAACGTACCAACCTCCCTGTAACCGATCCCTGATAATCGAACGGTTGATAATGTATTTTTCAGGAGTTGGCTTTCCAGAGTTGCCCCGATATTCATGATGAATATAAGGTGAAATAATATCAACACGCCGAATTTGAACAGTTTCTTTTTAGCCGGAATAAACAGTATACAAAACACGCTCAAGCCCAATAGAAGCGAATAATCATTACCGCCTAAAAGATAGTAACCTGTAGTTGCAATTCCAGCTAATAAAGCGCCGAAAGCCTCGTTATAATACACGCGTGCCGATCGTCCCTCCCCTTTCATCTCATCAGCAATAGAGGCGAACAGGCCACCGTTTATCAGGCAAACGGGCATAAGCACTACTACCAGCGTGATCAGGTAAGTCGTTGGCGAGATGATTTGACCCGGCAAAGTACCCGATATCCGGGTAGCCAGATAAAAAAAAGCGGGCAGTATGGAACTCAGAAAGCCCAGCATGATAAACATGGGTACGGGTTTAATCGACTTTATGAGTATTGCGCCCGAGGCGGTGAATACGAACCAGAGCAAAAAGAATATGCTCAAGTAGATCTCGTTGCCACCGGCGAAACCTATCGCCATCCTGGCATATATGACCTGATAGGATATGCTAAGCAAGCCCAGATAAATCGCGTGACGGCTCAGTCCCATATGCCGGGTATCCCTGTTTTTACAAGCCGGACATTTCCCCTGATTCAGCTTATTGGCGGTTATCTGATATCCTTTTCGTCCTATAAGAAGCTCGCCACAGCTATGGCAGTAAGTGCTCTCCGCCTCATGCCCGTAAACATTGCCGATATAGGGATAGTGCACGCCCTCGGCAGAAGCAATCGAATGCGCTTGCTCCAATGAATCGAGCGGAGTAACAGGCAGATTCTGCATCAAGTAGGATGGGTGAAAACGGGTGAAATGTACCGGGACATCCGGCCCGAGATTGGCGACTATCCATTTACACATTTTCGTGATCTCCCCGGCGCTGTCGTTCAATCCGGGAAGCATCAAATAGACTATCTCCAGCCACATGCCTTTCTCCGCTATGGTAGTCAGTGTATTTAGCACCGGCCTCAACTGCCCGTTAACAACCTCTTCGTAATACGATTCCGTAAAAGCTTTCAAATCTATCTTTATCGCATCCACGAGTGGCAATAAATCCAGAAGCGGTTGTTTTTCGATATATCCCGCACTTACAACAGCCGAACGGATATCGAGCTTGCCTGCCTCGACCGCGCAATCGTACATGTACTCGTAGAAAATGGTCGGCTCCGAATACGTGTAAGCGACCGAGCGACATTTATTTTTCGAGGCTATTTTAACTAATTCGGCTGCAGTCATATCGTGATGTTTTACATCCTCGGGGCGAAACTGCGAGATACTCCAGTTCTGGCAGAATTTGCAGTTCATGTTACAGCCGGCAGTGGCGATTGAAAACGCCTCGGTACCGGGCAAAAAATGGAAGAATGGCTTTTTTCTCGATAGGGTCGATATTGGCCGAGCAAACACGATCGTAGACGAGCGTATAATAATCGCCATCGATATTCTCTCGCACGCCGCAGTAGCCTCTTTCCAGATCGCTGACCTTGCATTTGCGCGGACAGAGATTGCATTCGACTATACCGTTTTCTAATTTGGTGTAATATTTTTGCCGGGTGATGGTATCTCGTGAGCCCACCGGATTCGGAATCCTGAGCCTCTACCTCGCCGGTAAGGATTTCCGGGCATAAGGCTATGCCCGATCCGATGGCCGCGGTTATTATGAATTCACGCCGTCGCATAGCAACGTTTATTTTTCCGGTAAAGTTAACAGGCCCACATCGTGATCATGACCTGCTAATACCGAGAAATTCGCGTTGAATAAGGAATCGTACTGAAGGGTGTCATTACCTATTGGCATACATATGAAATCGTACCTATCCTGTTCGAGTCCGTAGAAACCGAACTCCAGGTTTGCTCCATCACTGATAGTAAAACGTACCAGTTCATCTGTGTCCGAATCGTATAATGAAATTTCGGCCTGCGGGAATGTCCGGCCGCGAAATGTTCCCGTTTGAGAGTAATCCATATACTTCAACTCAGGATTAAAGCCGTAGGTTTGTGAGCCATCATGATAAACGATAGACTGTAATAAATCTATGTTCAGGACTATATCATTATCGTTTTCTCTATTTATCGCTATATCTCTATTTACTGTCCAGTAAAACGTAGAATAATCAGGCAAAATCAACGGATGAGATTCTCCATCAACAACAATTCTACCATCATGGAACCCTAGTTCAATCGAACCAAAAAGCTGCGGTCGAAGTCTTTACCAGGCTTAGCGGGTAGTTCCGGCCGTTGCGATATTCGGAGGCTATCACGGTATCGGGGCCGATATTGACGAGCGTTCGTTCGGCTGAGTCATCAGCGGAAACCAGAAACACCGAATCGATAACGATATAAACCGAATCATAATCGGCCTGACTAACCTGAAGATATAATCCTACCTCGACAGTTGCCGAGACAGTCGGCGAATCAGTACAGGCCATTGACGAAATTAATGCGATCACGAAAAAGATACTTAATTGTCTCAACATCATATCCTCCGCTGATATACTACCTGTGTTCCGGTTCCTTTTCAAGTATTTTATGACAACGGATGAATAAAGTTCTGAATGTTCAGGGAAGAACTTTTCGAGTATTCTTGAAATGATACTTGGCTACCAATGGAAGTTTATCCGCGCCATGCCTTTTTATGAATGTACGAGCGGCATTATCGGTTGGCGCCCCGGCTCCGGCGTGAAGATCAACGTCGTAGTCTTTCGACAAGCTTTCCAGCCGCCAGAGGAATTCCGCCCGGGCCAGTACCGAGGCGGCGGCCACGGCGGGGTTGGCCTCGGCTCTGGGAACCTGTATCAGGTTGATATTTTTGCCTTCCCTCTGAAGAGCATCTTCTACCAGTTTTTCATTACCGAATTTATCGGTCAGTACATGATTGGCATTTACTTTCGAAAGTACGTTCTCGATCGCTTTAGCATGAGCCCAGGCCAGGAGACGATTGAGATTTTTCATTTTGGCGTAAAGCTGATTGTATTTTTCCGGGCCTATCGCGATAATATTATGCGGACAGTACTTTTTGATCTCGGCGGCAATGGTTTTAACCTTACCGTTGGATATCTTCTTGGAATCACGAATACCGGTAGTGGAAAGGATATCATATAGATCTGTGTTCAGGTAGCAAGCGGCGCAAACGAGCGGGCCAAAATAATCACCTTTGCCAGCCTCATCGGTACCGATAAGGCCGGATTCGATCAGTTCCTCGTACACTATTCTTTAACTCGTTCGAGATATTTGCCCTCACGAGTATCGATTTTGATTTTATCGCCCTCTTTAATGAAAAGCGGCACCCTGATATCGAGGCCGGTTTCCACTTTGGCGTTTTTCGTAATATTAGAAACAGAATCGCCTTTGACAGCCGGTTCAGCCTCGATTACTGCTAGTACCACCGAGGACGGCATCTCGACATTGATCGGATTGCCCTCGAAAAACAGAATTTCGTATTCGAGGTTTTCCTGAAGATACCATTTATAACCGCCTACCTGATCCTCCATGAGCATGATCTGATCGTAAGTACGGCTATCCATGAAATGGAAACCGTCAGGATCGCTATACAGGTATTGCATGGTTTTCTGTTCGAAATCGGGTTCCTCGAAACGTTCGCCGCCCGAATATGTGCGTTCGATAACCTGACCGGTGCGGATATTTTTCAGTTTAGTCCAGACATTAGCGCGACCGCGGCCGGTCTGAGAGTGTTGGAAATCGATTATGGTATAGAGATCGTTCTCAATCTTTAATCTTAATCCCGGTCGAAAATTTGATGTATCAAGCATTAAATAACCTCCGTTTTCGGATAAATATATATAAAATGAGGAATGTGGCAAGGGAAAGTTTATATTAGATAATATGGTTGATCATATTAGATATTAGATTAAGTGAGCTTAAAACCAAGTAGTCTTAACATTTCAAAAGTATTTTTATAGTCAATATCGAATTCTTTGCATACATTAGGGATTGGTATTTTCTTCTTAACATCTGAAGAAAATATTTCATGTATGATTATTGTTCTTTTTTTTGACAAAGCGTAAGCTATCAACCACCCATCATCGCTGCCGGCATAATCAGTTTTAGCAGTATTGGCAAACTGTTGATTTCTTTGAATCCAATTAATTATTCTTGAATGAGAGCTAGTGATATCCGTACCATCTGTTGAAATAGAAACAAAGCCGAAGCTATTTTTTTGCCCAATCAGCTAAATCATCTTTACTTTTACTTAGCTCCTGCTTAATCCTATCAATACTTTCAATTCTACCTGATCTTGCATAATCAATAAGGATATCCCAGAATTTTGGAACCAGGTAAAAACATAGTATCTTCAATAAAAACATTTGCATCAAGTATAAATATACCGTCTGCTATAGAAATAAATAACACTCCTAATGTCTAAGGTTGAGAAATTCATAATAGTGAAAGATAAATTATCATAGAATTCTCTTATTCTATTTAATACATTAAAACAATCAGAATTCAGATGATCATTATTTAATAACATACATACACCTTCTCACTAGTGTCCGGCCTTTAGGGACAGGTTAATTTGAGATGTTTGAGCGATTTGTATTGGGATTGGTATTTGGTCTTTAAGGAATCTCAGGACATCATCTTTTTCAAACACGAATGACCGGATTCTCTGAATTAACTTTCCAACTGAGGCCGATATTTTGTATTTGTATTTCAGCGCGCTCATTAACAAATAGATTATCAAAGCCACCCAGATCTGGGAATATACTGCGTTCTTGGAGGTACCCCAGAAAGTCTTGATCACAAGGTTCTGTTTTAACGCTTTAAAAAACAATTCTATCTGCCAGCGCTGCTTATAAATGTCGGCAATAGTCGAGGCGGCATGTTTGAAATCATTGGTCAGGAATACATAAACTTTACCGGTTTCTTTATCGATATAACGGATTCGTCTCAGCCTAATCGAACATTTTTGCTTGGAGTAAAAACCGGTAAATTCAATCCAATGATCGGAGGTGACTCCTTGCTTACGATTAGTTCTACACCGTTTGATTACTTTGTATTTAGCGTTATTCTTCTGCCGCGTGACAAAGATTATCCCCTTATCATTTAATAACTTGAAAAGACTGTAGTCATTGTAGCCTTTGTCGAAAGTCACGATACTGCCAGCCGGTAAATTGAACATCTTCCTGACTCTGGAATCATGAATATTGGCATTGGTGACAACCGCAAAATCAGGGATGTAACCATCATGGTTTAACCTGACATGAAGCTTGACACCGGCCTTGGTCGTTCTGAATTTAGCCCAATAAAATAACCCCAGACACAAATCTATGACCGTCGAATCAACTGAGTATAATTTATTCCCCAGCTTCCGGTTTTTGCCTTGAAAATGACAACCGTAACGATTCAATAATATGTAAAACAAGTTCTCGTATATTGCCGAGGGCCGATGATTGTTGGCATCCGAAAAAGTCGAACGGCGTATCTTTGACATACCCAGATGGTAAAACCTATGCGCCTGACGGGAAAGATTCAAGACCAGATCACGCAGCGATTGCTGCTCCGATAATTGCCCGAATATCATCGCCACCAGGTGCGACCAGTAGCCGAAAGAAACCGTGAAATGCCGCCCTTTGCCAGTCGAAACTGCTTTTTGGAAATCGTATCGAGAAATCATTTGCGTTATCTGGCGAAGTATTGTAACCTTCCCTTGCATTTTTAACCTCCTGTAAACAAAGGTGTTATAATTAGCGTTTACACCCTTATTATAGGAGGTCTGTCAAGCCAGCCTCAAAGCCCGGACACTAGTGACACCTTCTATTAAAGTAATATAGTGAGTTTATATATTTATGCACTACTGTCCGGCCTTTCCATCTCGTTGCGAAGCGCTGCTTCGCAACGTAGCTTGTTTGCCGGCAGAATGCTTATTCTACATGACTCAAGAAGGTTTCCAAGCAGCGCTTGGAAACCAGGAAACTAAGCCTGACATCGACAGGACATATCAGAATGTATGATACGGTGAATGTTTAATTACATCGAAAAATATCTTTAGCTAACAATTCTAAGGAAAAATTTAAAATTTATCGAAAAACACCGGACACTAGTGATATTCATGTCAAAATGAATAACTATTAGCTTCTAAGCAGTTTTATCATCCGGTTTTCGGTGCTGCGCCAGTCTTTCAAATATGCCAGGGCCGGCCGTTTGACATCCATAGTGGGAATAGTCGGTGTTTCAGGCAGCCGGTTAAGCCGAAGCTTCAATGTCTTCTTGCCGATATCTCCCCCGCTCAAGGCGGAATCGCTAAAAAGATGATCTACCATCACGCGCAGTTGGTCGGTGGTCTCAGCCTGGGCGCGTCGCATCGAGTCATAGATATTACCCTCGAACGGAATACGGTTCGCTCTATCGCGGCTGTCGACTAGACCTATCAGCTCTTTGTACAGCTCCGTTTCGACTCCATAGCGAGCAAGCGCATGCGAAAGACGGTTAACGCCGGAGTATTCGATAGTGACCTGATCGATTTTATATTCTGCCATCGCCTGATAATCGGAAGTAAGCCAATCGATTGCGGCGGCCGAGGCCATGACTACCCAGGCAACCGGGTTCAATGTCAGCAGAAATCCGCCGGATAAGATATTATCATTCATCATAGCGAGTTTTACTTTAAGACGTTTGATAAGCGCGATAGGCGGACTATCGTTTTCGACGTACTGTGCGAATTGGCGTGCAAGCAGAACTTTCAAATCACTGGCTGAAAGAAGCTCCATCGAGGAAAGACCTATCTCCACGATTTTATCACCCGAGTAGAAAACATGATCGAATGTCTCGACATGCTCACGAACGGTTATCTCCGATCCGGGAGTTATCCTGATACTCTTAATGTCGCTGATTTCAAAAAATCGCTGTAATGAGTTTACCAGGCTATACAGCTCCGGTTCGTTGATATGATCAACCGGCAGGTTAACCGGGCTTTCGAGATGTTTCCTCTGAACTCCGAGTACGAAAGCAATCAGGCCGCTTATCGACAATATGGCCATTGCTATCGTAATAAATATCGGCGTTTCTCCGGGAAGGGATTGGATATCGGTCCACATGTAATAGGTGATTATCGGTAGTGAAACAGCCAGGGCGAATGATGATAATAATATGAAAAACGCGAAAGCTTTTAATGCGAAATTCAAACCCTGTTCGAGTAGAGGTTGACTCACACTGCTATCTCGATTATAATTATACCAGAGCTTATTGCTTACCAGATATGTCAAAAACGCTGATATCGCCGTAGCCGCCAGTATCACCAGATTCGATTTTATTAGAAACATCCCCATTAACGCACCTGTAATTTAGCTTAACCCTACTTAACAGATCGGAAAATTCTATAAAAGTTTTAGCTCAGAATAACTCTAAATAATCCAATAGCTTAATCTTTATATTGGATTAGCGAGAAATACGGGTAGTCTTTGACTTTATCCATACCGTTAAGGAACGATAATTCCACCAGCACCCAGATCTCGGCTACATCGCCCTCGAGCCTTTTAACCAGCTTACAAACAGCCTCCAGGGTGCCACCTGTCGCCATCAAATCATCGATGATTAACACTCTCTGGCCCTTGCTGATAGCATCCTTGTGGATTTCAAGCGTGGCCTGGCCGTACTCCAAGGCATATGATTCGGAGATCGTCTCAGCCGGCAATTTGCCGGGTTTCCTGGCGGGGATAAAGCCGATTCCCAGTCGGTCGGCGAGGGCGCCGCCGAATATGAACCCGCGCGATTCGATCCCGATGATAGCATCGAGGTTAGCGTTCTTATAGCGTTCCTCCAGATGGTCCATCACTTGTTTGAACGCCGGGCCATCACCGACAAGGGTGGTGATATCTATAAAGTTGATTCCCGGTTTGGGGAAATCCGGTACGGTTCTCATCTTGTTTTTCAGTTGTTCTGTGTCCATGTTGCCCTCAAAATCTTATTCTGAAATTGTTAAACTCGCCGGTAAATTTATCCCAGGTCAGTTCGAGATTAGTAACACGCGCCGCAACCGGGCCCCTGTTAATATCCTTGATGAAACTATCGAGCATGCCCCGCTGTCCCTCGGCCATGAACTCCACCCTGCCGTCGGGGAGGTTCCTGACCCAGCCAGTAAGTTCGTGCTTTACGGCGCTATCCTGCGTAAAAAAGCGGAAACTCACCCCCTGAACACGCCCGGTAACATAACCGTGCGCCCGTAAATAGTCGGCCATAGTTTATTCCCCTAATGCGTATTTGATCGCCTCATCGGGAGTATAGACATGCTTTACGCCTTCTATCTTCCAGGTATCAAAACCGGCAACCCGCTTATGAGCATCAAGAGCGAAGGCGATCTCCGAGAGCGTGCCGAATTTACCGCATATGGCGATAAACGCCTCGCCGGTGTTGATGATGATCTTGTTTCGGGCTGTTCCTATACCGGTAGCGACCGGGATCGTGACATAATCGTTGGCTAAGATAAAATCCTCGGAGGGCAATATACCAACGGTGATGCCGCCGGCATCGATAGCCCCCTTGCAGGCGGCCTCCATGATACCTGTTCGGCCACCGCAGGCTAATATGCAATCGTGTTGGGCTATCAGCTTGCCGATATCGTAGGCGAATTCTAGATGTTCCGATTCGGCCTCATGCCCGCCGATAACTCCGATAATGCGTTTACGATTCATCGATTAATATATAGGGAAAGCTGTGCTGGATGTCAATTGGAAAGAATGGGCCGGGGATTTAGCAGATCAAGTCCACTTGGGACTTGGCTAACCCGCGGATAGAATCACAAACGTGAATACCATGTAACGACAGGAGGTAGAATTGATTTGATGCCCTGCATCCATCGATAACTTCTAATACTCGAAACTGGAGTTTCTCGGGCAATCGTGTTCCTAAACGGAGTTTTGGAACAAGGAGAAACTTAGCTCAGGAACAAGTAAACAAGAGTTTCTAATGGATGCTTTACCCCTTAGATAATCGTAATGAATGCTATAATATGATTTTATGAAAATTGCGAGCGGAAATAATAAAGTCGGGGTGAGAGGATTTGAACCTCCGACTTCACGGACCCGAACCGTGCGCGCTACCAGGCTGCGCTACACCCCGAACTCCCCTATATTATCGATTTATTTGCTTTTGTCAACAGAATATTTGTCGGCGGCTGCCTGTTTTACCACCAGACCGAGTAATAGCCACATTTATTACATGGTGATAAATCATTCTTGCGGTTTCCAAGATGATAATTTCGATACTGGCGATAATTATCCCCCTGCCAGATATCCTTAAGGCTATTGTCACCGGCATTCCCCATGATTCCCTCGGCCTCATAATCCAAACAGCAAGCAGGCACCGTGCCATCGAAATACACGCTCATTGAATCCCAGAGATAGCGACAGGGAATGTCATTGGTATCGAAATGAGGAGAATAGCCTGCTTTCGCCCGATCGAATTCACCTGTCCAGCCCTGCGCCTGCCTGAAATAAATAGCATCCACATACCCGCCAAAGGTGCTTTTGGCCTGCTTATGTTCGTTTCGGTTATGAATCAAATCCACACAGGAAATAGAGACATTGACTTTTTGACGGTTGTCCAGCATCGATAAGGCCTTTATATTTTCAACTAATCTATCGAATTTCAACCCCAACCGGATACTTTCATAAGTCCCGGATGTGAAACCATCAATGGAGATAATTAATTCATTCAGACCGGAATCGATCAATTCCCGAGCCAATTCTCTCCGTAGAAGGTAGCCGTTCGTAACGATGCTGATATTTTCGATTTTTCTATCTTTCGCATAAGCTACGAATTCCGGTATCCTGCTATCGATCAAAGGTTCACCGAATCCCGACAGAAATAACTTTCCAACATTATGCCCGGCGGCCTGCTCGATAAGATTCTTTACCAGTTCGGTTGTCATCTTGCCTTTTGCTCTTTTCATTCGAGGATGCGGACAAATCGTGCATCTGGCATTACAGAGATTGGTAGTTTCTATCGATAGCTCACGGGGGAACTCATCAACATGAGAGCCTGATTTTGAAATCTTATTATTATATAGAGTTTTATATACGGGGATTTTATCGAGAATTTTTAAGAGCTTGTAAAAGAGCTTTCGAGCCTCGCTGGAATAGCGAATAGATTCTTTAAGGCTTGACATCGGTAACGCTAACCCGCAATATCGTTTAGGTTCATTCGCTTATGGTCGACCGAGCCGTCTTTTTCGAAATCCAGGACTCTTCGGAAATATTCATTCGGAATCGGTGTAGGTCGATTGCCGCCTGATTTCAGACAAACCAGCACGGTCTTGCCGAATACGGCCGGCTCGTCGCTATCATCCGATATCAAATACTCGTAGGTCGAACTGGTTCTCGAGAATGAGGCGATTCGGACTTTAAGACTAGTCACCATATCGAATTTAAGCGGTTTGATATAATCGCATTCGACACGAGCGACAACGTATTGATAACCCGAATCGAGGAACTCCTGATAACCTATACCGAGCTTGCGCCAATACTCAACCCGGCCTATTTCGAAATAGCGAATCATCTCCGCGTGATGAGTTACACCCTGAAGGTCAACCTCGTAAAATCTCACGCGTAAATCCATACCGAATGTAAAAAGAGTGGGATCGAATTTAGGTCGCATCGGTTATTTCCCTCGAGGGCAGAACTTTTTGAAGCTGCTCGAAACTGAACGGTTTCTGCAGAAGTACATCCACGCCGGCATCATCCAGGGTAAATTTATTGAGATTCACACCCCAGCTCGATATCAGGATGACATAAACAGTATCGTTTATCTGCTTGATTTTACGGCACAGCTCCAGCCCGGATATATCCTCCAGCGTCATATCGATAATGACAACATCCAGCTTGCGATCATCCATAAGCTGGCTTTCCAGGTAAACCAGGCCGCGCTCACCGGTGGAGACAGTATGATTATTACAGCCAAGCTTTCCGAGATAAACATCCAGCAGGTCGGTTATCACCGGCTTATCCTCGATAGTCAGGACATTGAGTTTCACCTGAATATCTTCCGTAACGGAGTCGATATTTTCGGCAATTTCGATTTCTTCTTCTCGTACTACATTCAACAAGATATTTTTGATGCGCGAGTTGAGTATCGTCGAGGCCGAGGGAAAATCGCTTTTTACCGGCCCCTCGATTGTTAACGATATGGCGCCGTTGTCCGCCGAGGAGGTCTTAATTCGAATGCGCTTGTTTTCGCTTACCGCCTCGCTTATTACCTGCTTTACGACCTGTTTGAATTGATCGGGATTTATTTTCATCCGGGGCAGATGTAATCCCGGGTAGAAAGCTACATCCAGTTTCTGCTCATCGATAACCGATTGGATCAGATCGTTGGGATTGTTATTATTCTCCGATCGTCCCAGTAATTTTAAACCGTTTAACGCCGACTCCTCTATCTCATCCAGCCATTGCTTGATACTGTCAACCTGCTCGGCTTGTTCGAGATTTATGGTTTTCTCGTTAAGCATCTTTATATTGCCGGTAATCTCTTTCAGTATGAAAGATAAATCATCAACTTTATCGATTCCGACCTCATCCGTTCGAGGTTTCTCCACCCGCATTTCATCTTCGGAGAAGCGATAATCGAATCTATATCTGACATAACTTAACGAGAGCAAGTTTCCTATCAGCAGCACCGATTCGCTATAAGTTGGCATCTCGTTGAGCTTACAGTCATCGACAACAACCAGACCTTTGAAATCATCACTGAACTGAAAACCATAGGCCGCCAGTTTAATGTTTTTGAATGTATTGAATTTGAATATCTCTCTAAGCTCGTTAGGATAAACGTTGAAATACTCTCCGGAAAGAAAGCTCTCGGGCGTACCGGCTCCAGAGATTTTTTCGGGGTATCTGTTAAAACCGGGTGGTACGGCTTGATTCTGATTTTGAACGAATAAACATTCCGCAGAGTTGTCGCTGTATTTTATCACCGCGAATGTTTTGCTGTCGAAAAGCTGGTCTTTGTAATGTTGAAGGGTGGCGAACAGCTCCCGGTCATTCCATTCGTCCGCAGTCATTGAGGAATCTTTAAGATAGGCAAACAGGCTGTTGTAGTATTCGATGACATGGGTAAGATGGTTATAAGCTGCGCTCATACGGCGGTTTTCCCGTCCCAAAACGAGAGCTTTGCCCAGCTTCTGGCCATACTGTTCTAGCTGATCTATAGTGAAAATACCTTTCTGATATTTCTGCCGTCCCATGAGAGTAATAACGCCCCAGCATTTGTCATCCACCATAATAGGCGCGACCGCCAGAAACGTGTAGCCCTCGCTTTTGCCGCCGAAAAAGCCGTAATCCGGGCTGACACTCAAATCTCGAATAATCAATACGCGTTGGTTTTGTACGGCTCTGCCGATAGCAGTCTGCCCCGGTTCCAGTATCTCCATTCTCTTGGCATGGGAGGGAATCAATCCCCTGTAAGAGCCCATTATCAGCTTGTTTTTTCTGGCATGAAAGATATGGATCGCGCCGGAGTTAAGCGAGAATATCTCCAAAAACCTGTCTAACGAGTAATTCAGAAGTTCCATCAGGCTTTCACGAGAGGCGGCTACCTCGAGAATATCACCGATTGTTTTAGACTGGATATTATTGCCTGAGACATTGCTTTTTGATAACGATCGTTCGGTGAGTAGATAAAGCCCGGCCAGATATAACGCCAGCCCCGTACCGAATCCGGCAATAGAGATTGAGTTCCATATCCCCTCATTGCCCATAATGGCGATAAATGCCGAGAAAATCATCATAACCGACCCCAGCCAGCTAACATAGCTGTTAGCCGAATGCTTGATCGTCAGCCCGAGCAGGAAAATTACTGATATAAGTGCTGCACCGCTAAAAACAATGAAGCTCAACATGCGGTGATTATCCGATAATTCATGGTCATTTGTCAAGTAATTAGACTATTTTTTCGAATGAAGCGAATAAAGATTTCGATTTCGTCGATTCAACTTTAGCTGTAATCATATCCCCAGATTTCAGCTCATCATTATTGGTGATAAGCGCTGATTGGCCGCCGCGGGTTCGACCCTGCGGGTAATACGGCTCCCGTCTGCTCTGCTTTTCGATAAGCACCTCGAGCGAACGATCCTGCCATCTACGGTTACGCTTGGCCGCGATATCCTGCTGTATCTCTATAAGCTGCTTAAGCCTTTCGATTTTCTCCTTTTCCGGGACATCATCAATCATAGACGCCGCTTTCGTGCCGGGCCTAACAGAATAACGGAACATGAACGCCGAATCATACTCGATACGTTTGACCATCTCGAGCGTGCTGTTGAAATCCGCCTCGGTTTCACCGGGGAAACCGACTATCAGGTCCGTCGAAAGCGAGATATCAGGCGATATCCGACGTAGCTTTTCGATCAGGCCGAGATAATGCTCGACCGTGTAACCACGGTTCATCGCCTGAAGTATCTTATTCGAGCCGGCTTGCAACGGCAGGTGAAGCGAATGGCAGAGCGAGGCAATCTCGCCGAAACAGTGAATCAGGCTATCCGACATATCCTTGGGATGAGAAGTGACGAATCGAAGGCGGGGCGGCAGGTCCGGGGAAAGCTCATGCAGCAAGCCCGGGAAATCCAGGCCGTTATCGCTATACGAGTTCACATTCTGCCCCAGCAGGGTTATATCTTTGGCGCCCATCTCAACCAGCAACTTCAGTTCCGCTCGAATGCTTTTAAGCGGTCGAGAGCGAAGCGAGCCTCTTACATATGGCACAATACAGTAGGAGCAATAGTTTTCGCAACCCCGGGTTATAGCGAGGTACCCGGTAACTCGTCCGGGACGGTTTTTATAGCCGATTCCGGTGGCATCACTGACCTCCCCGGTAAATACCTTCGTATCATTTTCGGAATTGATGATATCGGGGATCTCGGGGATATAATCAGGGCCAACCACATAATCGACACCGGGAATCTTTTCTATTATACTCTCCCCTGCCCGCCTTGCCATACATCCGGCAACAACCACCTTGAGACTGTGGTTCTGGTCTTTCAACGCCGCGATCTGGGATATCCTGGCCAACGCCCGGGATTCGGCTTTCTCCCTGACACTGCAGGTATTGATCACCGCCAGGTCGGCATGATCGGGCCTGTCGGTCTGGATATAACCATCGGAGGCAAGCAAAGATTCCAGTACCTCGCTATCGTACTCGTTCATCTGGCAGCCGAATGTCAGGATGTAGAATTTCTTAGCCATACTATCGCAATTTCCCGAAATCGATTTCTGTTCCGGCGCCGATATCTATAAACCTCGTGCCAAATGACTTATGGAACATATTTATCGCAGTCTCGCCGGTGCAATGGCAGGGAGATATATAGTTGATATTCAAATCGAGGCAGCCTCTGACTATAGCTTGCACCTCATCCTCGGGTGTCTCGAACAGGTGAAATCCACCCAGCACGTAATAGATCTCGTTCCCCAGCATCTCTCGGCATTTTTCGATGATATTCACTATGCCGGCATGAGCGCAGCCGGTTATGATGATCGTACCTTTATCGCTATTGATAAACAGCGAATGCTCATACAGGTTGGCACGGTTAGTCGGCATCTCGCCGGTTGTCAGGCATCCCGGGAGTATCTCGGTCGGCTTGTCTATCGGGGAGATATTCGCGCCGGCCTGGCCGGCTGAGTTTTTGGTGCCCTCCGAGAAAGAACTGAGCAGATATAACGGCGGCTTTTTATTCAAGCCATAGAACTCCTCGATACCGGCAGTATGATCCCAATGATCGTGGGAAATCATTACCGTGTTTATCGAGGCGGGATCGATATTCATCTTGTTGAAATTCGAGATAAATATATCTGCATTTCCGCCCGTATCGAACAGTATAGACTCGTTCCCGACCTTTATCAGACAGGAAAATCCCCATTCCGGCGTCAGTCCATCCAGGGTGAGTTTATTGTCGAATATTATTTTAATTTCAACATCCGCGGCGGGATGTTTTACGATTTCTGCCAAAAGCACTCCTTTTTTACACGCGTAATTATAATTTTATGGATAGTAATCCGCAAGGTATAAACTGTATTCATTTGATTTGATAGTGCCGAAAAAAGCGGTTTATTGCGCCATCATATGAATTTTACGGCAGGTCTCACAGGCCGCGTAAAAGCTGCCGTTTTCAAACTGATCGCGAAACCGGCGATATGCAGGCTTTCGCCAGATTGCAGCCAATGGTTCATCGTTGATATTGCCGAACACCAGTCTGCCATAACGACTTAGATTGTCATTACTTAGATACTCGGTTTCATCAACGGGCAGATTGGTGAACACACACGGCGATACAGAGCCATCGGAGGATACGAAGCAAGTATACTGAGGCATCTCGGTACAGGTGGGATAATGTTGATCGGGCGAGCCTAAATAGTAATTCACCGCAATTCCGCGTTTATTACCATCGGCTTGAATGCGTTTAAGCATTGCAAGCAATGAGTCGTACTCCTCGGTAGTGGCTGGAAACAGTTGTTCGTCCGCTATCGCTTTACAGGCAATAAAATCGAGTGTTGAAATGACCAGGTTATCGATTGGCAGGTCATTGAGGTATTCCAGTATGTGTATCGTATCATCGAGATTTGCCCTGGTCATCATGTCAGCTATATGTATCTCCGGCCTTTTGGGTAATCGGCCGAGATAGCTTAATTGCGTTTTAATATGATTTATATCGGTGCCCTGTCTAAGTTCGTTGTTGGTCTTCTCCCCACCCGCAAGCGAGAACGTTATTATATCCAGCCCGGAATAAATCGCCTTTTCGAGTGTCCGCTCGTTTATCAGATTGCCGTTAGTGGTGGTGCCTACTTTGCAGCCGTGCTCTTTCGCTATTTTAATCATCTTGAAAATATCGGGATTGAGAAACGGTTCGCCCCAGCCCTGAAGGTATACCAGTTTGGTTCTTTTCAGGGATGGCGAAAGCTTTGCGAATGTCTCGAGGCTCATCAAAGAGCCCTGCCAGTAATCCTTATAGATAGTATGCGGACAATAGATACATCTGCCATTACATAGCGAGCTGATTTCGACCTGTAGCCACTTGAACGCCGGTGATAACAGGTTGTGAAAACTATCGCGGATGTTTTTAAACATGGGGATATGATAACGCAGGTTTACCTGGGATGTCAAGATGTAGTGATAGCATCGATGAGCGCAGGGGCACGGCATGCTGTGCCCCTGCGTATTGCTTATTTCACCAGCACCATCTTAATCTGCTGTGATTGCCCGTTCGCGCTCAGTTTGGCGAAATATGTTCCCGAGGCGTAGCCTCCGGCATTCCAGACTATGTTGTGTGCTCCCGCCTGCTTTATTCCCTCATAGAGCACCTCGACACTCTGGCCAAGCTCGTTATATATCTCAAGATGAATCTCTGCCTGTTTGCTAAGCGAATAGCTGATCTCGGTTGAGGCGTTAAACGGGTTGGGATAATTCTGGTTCAAGCTGAAATCGTGGGGCAGGACATTATTGTCCTCTATCCCCGATGGGGTGGCGTTAAGTTTCACCACATGGAAATCCCCCCAGGTGGGGCCGGTGTTTGCGCTACTACCGCCGAGAATATATCCGCCATCACTCGTTTGGGCAACGCAGCAGGCACGCTGATCATCACCGTAACCTACAGTTGTTGACCATAACGTATCACCGTTTTCATCAGTACGCAAAAACCAGTAGTCATCTCTATAGCCGGTATTATTTGAATAACCTCCGAAAATGAACCCTTCATCCGAGCACTCGCAAACGGATTTTCCGTAATCTCCGGTAGACCTGCTGTAATTGTAGCACCAGAGCGAATCACCATCGGAGTTGACTTTCAGCGCCATCGAGGAGTTGGGAATGTTCGAATCGGATTCGCCGTAAAGTATATAGCCTCCGTCAGAGGTTTGTTTCGCCGAGGTACAAGCATCATAGCTATCGCCGCCATAGGTGGAATCCCACTCGACTGCTCCAAAGGAATCGGTTTTGATCAGGTAGAAATCATAGGATCGTCCCGAGACATCTTTCTGCCCCGCAACCATAAAGCCGCCATCGGTGGTTTGTTCGACTATTTTACCGGCCTCATAACCGCCGGCGCCGTAAACCTGATGCCAATCGAAATCACCGTTTTTATCTAATTTCAAAAGGAAAACATTCGCGAACTCGCCCGAATCATATCTGACACCCGTAACCGCATAGCCGCTATCGGAGGTACATGTGACATGCCATGCCTCGGCGTTATTCGAACCGCCGTAATAATATGTCCAGACCGTATCGCCGACCTCATCGGTTTTGATAATCCAGGCGTTGCGTAAAACCATGGTGAAATTTTTCAGGCCCGCTATCACATAGCCGCCATTGTAAATATCCTCTTTAACACAGAAAGCATCCTGACCGATTATGGTATCGCCGTAAGTGTGCGCCCAAAGAGAATCGCCGTTGGAATCAAGTCTTATCATTAAAATATCCAGCCATGTGTTCCCGGTAATCTGGGATACGCCAACCATCACGAAACCATTATCTGAGGTCTCGGATATCCATCTGCCATCATCCCAACTGCCCCGATCATAGGATCGTGTCCAGGCGGTATCGGGCGCTTGAGCCAAGGATATTGTTGAAAATACAATTATCAGTGCTATCGATGTAATTAATGATTTCATGTTTCCCTCACTACAAGTTACTTATTTTAGAAGAGTCATTTTACTGGTCAAGGTTTTACTTTCCCCGGTGAGTTTATAGAAATAAAGCCCGGATGGATAATCGCCGCCATCCCAAGTGTATTTATGAGTTCCAGCCGTAAAACCAAAATCCAGCGGCGTTGATATCAATCTGCCGAGGATATCGTAAATTTCCAGCTTGACATTTCCACTTCGGGCAATCTCGAACTCGATATTAGTTGTTACATTAAATGGATTGGGATAATTTTGCGACAGTCTGATATCCCCAGGAAGTGATACCTCTACTCTGCCATCTATACCGGTGGCTTGATTGACAACCGAATCCAAAAACATGAATGCTATCGGGGGACGGGTTTCGCTGTAATGATCGCCGGAAAACGATTGGAACTGATAATCTATACCGAGGTTCGTTAAGGTGTCGGCAAAAGATGTGGCCATGGGGTAAAACTCCAGATGGTCATACGTGCCGCAGTCGAAATAAATCGCCAGATCGGATTCGGGCGGTAATGATGATGCCATATTAGCCGGGTTATGCGGCAGCCACAGCTCGAACACCGATTGTACTACATCCCCGTTTTCATCCAATGGGAAATCAACGAAATACGGCAGGTTGGAGAGGTTTGGCGAAAACGCTCCGGCGGCGGTGAATGTCAGAAGAGAAAACGTGCCGCCGAACGGCGAGAAATTATACGGCGGATTCTCTCCGTTTTCAGAGTATAGATGCGGTAGCCAGAGATCGATACCGACATTCAGATCGAGCGCACCGCTTAACGCTGCCACCGCCCGGTACAGCTCGGGATGAGCCAGGGCTATTTTCATACAGCCGATTCCGCCCATCGAATGCCCGGTTATCGAGCGATACTCGCGTTCGGGTATCGCTTTATAGGTGGTTTCAATGAACTCTATCAGATCGTATATTACGAAATCCTCATAATCACCGTACAACTCGGAGTTGGTCCACATGCTGCCTGCGTATGGTAGAACGTAGCCGCTTGGCTTAACGACGATACATGGTTTGATATGTTCGTTTGCAATAAGAGTATCGAGTATGTCGATAATCTCCGGGTATGAGTTCTGGTTGCCTCCCGCCCCATGAAGAAAATATATCGTAGGGTAATAATCATCATTATCGGGGCTGTAGCCCTCGGGAAGGTAAACATCCACCATCTTTTCGGCATCGAGAGCCTGAGAGTAAAACGAGGTATCAACGCGCGTGCCCTGCCCAAACGCGGCTTGCCATATCATCGCAATAAAGCAGCATAAAATAAGTATTCTGTTCATCAATTTTGTCCTTACTGTTAATGTAAGATAACCGGTGTATCTGGATATAAATATATTATAGTCTCCGATTAGGTCAAGGGATATTTAAAGCAATATAATATTCGTAATGAAAAAGATGCGGTTCTATTTGACCATCAACATCTTGATAGATTCAGATTTATCGAGATATCGGACCCTGGCGAAATAAATGCCCGTGGAGTAGTCATCGGCATTCCAAAGCACCTGATACTCTCCCGCGCCTTGCATGCGATCTACTGGCATGGCCACCTGACGGCCTAATATATCGTAGATTGTTAGTCTGACATGCGCCTGCTCGGGCAGGTCGTAGCTGATAATGGTTGAGGCATTGAATGGGTTTGGGTAGTTCTGTGATAAGCTCAAAGCTTTTGGCAACTCTATAATATTATCAATGGATGTGGCCTCGCAGCCTACACCATATACTCCTATATCAGCTCCCCCCTGACCGGTACCGACACATGGCGAATTCTCGGCTAATTGCAGATCAAGTGACTCAAGATCGCAAAATAATGGGTTGTCATCAATATTTCCTATACCTGCAAAGCCACCTTGCACACAACAATAAGTTACCGATGGATTCCCCAGGCTGTCGGTCAACTCATCGGGTATTCCATTCGCGCTGTCGGCCCATAAAATTGTATTTATAATATTTGGTTGGGCAGCTAAATTGAATATTCCGCCGCCTGACCAGCCGGCTTTATTCCCCAGCAAAGTATTATTGGCAATCGTGGGAGAGTTGTTAATACATAAAATTCCCCCGGCGGCTGTATCAGAAACGTTGTAAACTATACAGTTATATCGGATCATCGTTGATGGGGCATCGGCGGAGATTCCCCCGGCCACCATCAGCGCGTGATTTTCGCTGATCCAGTTAGCCTCTATAGTCGGGCCATCGCCGCTGGCTAAGATTCCTGCTCCCTGGTAAGCTGTATTTAGATCGATCTTATTGTAAAATATATATGATGATGAACCCTCATCATTGCATATTCCACCACCGGCAATACTGGCAATGTTGTTTGAAATAGAATTGTAAATAATTCTCGGAGCAGCGTTATTTACTGCATATATTCCGCCGCCATAATTCTCGGCGTTATTATAGATGATTTTATTCCCAAAGATATTTGGCGAGGTATTATCGCAGATTATGCCACCACCTGAGCCGCTATGACCGTTCTGAATGGTGAAGCCTGTTATAGTCGAGGTGCTGTCTTCGTTGTTGCTAAATTCCACTACGACTCCTGATGAGTTACCATCAATGATGGTACTGCCGGCATAAGAGGAATCACCCGTGGTGAGATAAAGCGATCCGATAGTTATCTTATGTCCGAAGAAATTAATATTCTCGTAATAAGTGCCGGGCTGAACCAGCACCGTGTCGCCATCAGAGCTGGCGTTTATGCCCTGCTGGATGGTGCCGTACTCATCAGGGACGTTTAGTATAGTTGCGGTAACTGTGACACTTAACATTAAAACGAGAATCGTAGAAATTGATTTAATAGATTTCATTGTGCCTCCTGTATTTATGACAATTAAATATTAGTGTTGGCTAATCGTGTTTGTTATGATAATCAATATTTACGGATTGTCAAGGATGATTGTCGTTATCTTTTGCCCGGAATCCAATATTAAAATGGTTCTGCAATTATTAGTATCCGGTGTATTTAGATAAGTATTTCCATTAAGCAAAGTATTATTAGAGAAAGAGATTTTATGATCGAGTTAGAGACTTAGCGTGTCAGGATGTCGCTTCGCTTTCATCCTGACACATGTACTTACGTAAGTCGCGGCTATATAACATAACTACTATGCCTCAGGATGGAAGGAACGACATCCTGAGGCGCACTCCCGCAAAAGGCTGGACAGTAGTTTTATATAATAAAACACTACTGTCCGGCCTTTCCATCTCGTTGCGAAGCGCTGCTTCTCAACGTGGCTTGTTTACCGGCAGAATGCGCATTCTACATGACTCAAGAAGGTTTCCAAGCAGCGCTTGGAAACCAGGAAACTAAGCCTAACATCAGCAGGACATGTCAGGATGCATGATACGCTGAATATAATAATTATATCGGAAAATATTTTTCACTAACAATTCCAAAGAGAAATATAAAAATTAGCGAAAAACACCGGACACTAGTGATAATAAAACTAAAATCACCTTTACACTTTCATAGATATACTTTATTATAGCAAAGGTTGCAGGATTAGATATGAGTAATAAAGCTAAATATGTATTCTTAATATTGTCAATAGTATTAGCGTTCAGATCTTTACCAGCTCAGGAGATCACTCCGGAGATGGCGGAATATCGCAAAGTACTGTTTACCCTAACGGATGGTGATTATCGTCTGGTTAGATATTTTATTCCTTATGATAATACAGACATCTATGAGGATTATGGGGATTATTATGAGTTGTTTTACAGAGATAAGATTATCTTAACCTCAATACTTTATCCTAAACTAAGTATATGCAACTATGACTTTTTTTGTGGCTGTGACTCGGCAGTGCAATTTTTAAAAGATATAACCGGGGATGGTAAACCAGAATTAACCTTTTACTCCGCAAGCGGAGGCAGTAATGGAGCTGAAAACGTGTATATATATTCTATCGATACGGCGGCTGTTTTAATAGGCAAGTTTGATGGTTTCAATAAGTCCAGCGCTAGTTTTATTGATATCGATGGTGACAATATACCTGAAATGATTTGTTGTGATATTAGATTCCAAGGCTGGAATTGCGGATGCTCTAACGCTCCATGTCCTACTCTTGTATGGAAATGGGATGGTGATAAGTATCGTCTGGCAAATTTTAAATTTAAAGATTATATCCTCTTGGATTTAAATACTGACTCAAAACATCTGGATGAATGTCTGGCCTGGTATATCAGAGATTTTCCTAACAGTACAAAATATGCCCCTTATCCAACATGCCTGTGGCGTGCTATGCTTGATTTGATTTATGCCGGGGAATCTGACGCGGCGGATAGTCTTTTTGATAAGTATTGGCCATCGGATTTAGTAGATAAAGATTCATTCTACAAGGAATTCACCGATCATCTTCATAGCGGATCATTTTGGGAAGAGTTGCAAAATTCTGACTGGTAGATAGCTACAGCTCGTCCTTTATCTCCTGCAAAATCTTTAAAGCATCGATAGGCGTGATCTCGTTCAAGTCAAGCGAGCGCAGCCTCTCGGCTATCTTTGCCTCCTGGGGAGAGAATAACGATATCTGGTAGGAGTCCACCTGGCTGCCTGCTTGTTTCATCTTTTTGCGTATCGCCTCGGAGGGCTGCTTGTCCTCGAGCTGATTCAGTATCTTCTTGGCGCGATTTATTATCCGTTTGGGTATGCCCGCCAGACGGGCTACCTCGATACCGTAGGAGTCATCACAGCCGCCGGAGATTATTTTGCGCAGGAATATGATCTTGGCGCCTGTTTCTTTCACAGCCACCTGGTAGTTGACTATGCCGGTGTACAAGCTCTCCATCTCGGTCAGCTCGTGATAGTGTGTGGCAAACAACACCCTCGGGGCCAGATCAACGTTTTCAGCCAGATGTTCGGTGACCGCCCAGGCCAGCGACAGGCCATCGTAAGTGGATGTCCCCCGGCCAAGCTCATCGAGGAGTATCAGGCTTTCAGAGGTGGCGTTGTTTACGATATTAGCGGTCTCGTTCATCTCGACCATGAATGTCGATTGGCCATGCGCCAGTCGGTCGGCCGCGCCCACACGGGTGAACACGCGGTCGCAGATAGTGATCTTAGCCGAATCAGCAGGCACGAACCCACCCATCTGAGCCATGATTGCGATTAGCCCCACCTGCCTCAGGTATGTCGATTTACCGGCCATGTTAGGTCCGGTGATTATCTGTATACGCTTTTCGGTGATATTTATCAGCGTGTCGTTGGCGACGAACTCACCCGGCGGCAGCGATTTCTCGACAATCGGGTGACGGCCCGACCTGATATCGATTATGCCGGACTGCTCATCGCGGCTATCATGAATTTTCGGAATGATGTAACCGTTCAAGCGGGCAACCGTTGCCAGCGCCACGAAGAAATCTATTTCAGCTATGGCGGCGGCGGTATCGAGTATCCTTACGGACATCTCCTTGACCTTGCCTTTTAGCTCTAAAAACAGCTCGGCCTCCAGGAGGTTGATTTTCTCCTCGGCTTTGACTATCAGCTCTTCCTTGACTTTCATCTCCTCGGTGATGAAGCGTTCGCCATTGACCAGAGTCTGCTTGCGGATATATTCCGCCGGAGCTTTGGCGGCCTGGGCTTTGGATATTTCGATATAATAACCGAACACTTTATTATAACCGACTTTCAGGGTCGGGATACCGGTCCGCTCCCGTTCTTTCGCCTGAAGATTTTTTATATACACACGGGCATCGGCGATACTGTCTCGCATCCGGTCGAGACGTTCCGAGTAGCCTTTGCGGAAGATACCGCCATCGAGATACGAAACCGGCGGGCTTTCAACCAGCGACTGTTCCAACTCCGGAAGTATATCCTCGAAACTATCCATTCGGGATGCTATATCCTGTACCGCGTTTTCCCGCGAGGTCAGGCAGGTTTTCAGCCTGACAATGGCCGCGAACGATTCGCGCAGGGCCATCAAATCGCGAGGGTTGGCCCGTCCCGCTACGAAACGCGAGAGTATGCGCTCGACATCCTTGATATCTTTCAATATCTCGGTGGTATCATCGCAAAAAGTCCGGTCGTTATAAAACTCCAGCACTCTCCCCTGACGGTTCAGAATTCTATCTTTATCGGTCAGCGGGGCAACCGTTCGTCTTCGCAGCAGTCTTTTCCCCATAGGTGTGCGGCATTTGTTCAATAGCCACAGAAGAGAAAACTCGCGCTCGCCGGTCGAGCTTTCCAGCAATTCCAAATTGGCGATGGTTGCCTGATCGAGATACATCTGGTTGGTGCTTGAGGCTCTCATCATTGAACGTATATGCTCGGCCTGACCTTTCTTGAGCTTCTTGACATAATCTAAAAGCGCTCCGGCCGCGCCGACTGCCAGCGGCATATCAGAAACACCGAAACCATCCAGGGAATGCGTGTTGAAATGGGCGTTTAAAGTATCGGCGGCGAAATCAGGCTCGAACCGGAATATCTCGGCACGCCAGATCGGGATATGGTTGTGTTTTAAAAATAAGGTTACGAGTTCGGGTTCGTTATCCGGCAGTAGAAGCTCCGAGGGGCTGTAACGGCTCATCATTAGCTCCAGACGGTCACCGGGGAATTCATCCAGAATGAACTCACCGGTGGTGTAATCCAGAAGAGCCAACCCCACTGTATCGTCCTCGACATTTAATGCGGCTATAAAACTCGAGGCGCCGTCATCCAGTACACCCTCGACAGTGATCGAGCCTGGTGTCAGTACCTCTACGACATCCCGCTTGACCAATCCTTTGGCAAGTTTAGGATCCTCCACCTGCTCGCAGACTGCTACGCCGTAGCCGGCCTTTAGCAGCCCGGCTAAGTATTTCTCCCCCTGATGGTATGGTACTCCGGCCAATGGAATCTTGCCAGAGCCGCCATGATTGCGCGAGGTCAGGGTGATACCTAAAGCCTCGGAGGCGAGTTTAGCGTCATCCCCGAACATCTCATAGAAATCCCCCATGCGGAAAAAGAGTATACGATCTGGATATTGCTCCTTGATCTTGAGATACTGTTGGATCAGGGGTGTGGTTTTGTCTGCCATAGGTGGAAGTTAATACAGTGCTAGCAGTTGGTCAATAGATTAGTTGGGATAATGGTGTTGATTGCGGTGTATTGGGTATTTAATTATTAAGAGTATATGCACAAAATCGTAGGGACGTTCGATCGAATGCCCCTGCAGCAAGCAATTTGTAATTATTTATATTACTCGGGTGCGGGACAGGAATGTCCCGGCTCCTATGGTTGGAGTATTTATATGTGTCTGGAAACAAGGTATTACATCCTGAAGCTGATTAAAATCGAAACGAAGTTTCTCAAATACGGGTGTTCCCAAATCGGAGTTTGGGAACAAGAGATAAACGCGGGACAGGCGGACGAAATCCTTTAAATATGTCCGGGCTCTTATGGCTGTAGTGATTCACATGTGTCAGGATTGAAAGTGTGACGTTCTGAAGCAAAAAAAATAGAGGCGGGGGAATCGAACCCCCGGTCTTTCGATACCTGCTCCCCCCTTATTGTTCATGCAGGCCTCTCAAAGACTTGACCTCCTTACTAATTTAAAACACAACCGTTATATATAATGATTAAACGATTGCCGATCTTCTTAATATGAAACTCGGATAATATCCTGAGCTTCATTGGTATCATAGGTAATCCCAAAAGCCGAAAAATAAAAGTCACCTATAAATAACCTGACTGGTTCATCATAGAACAAACTATATCGTTGAATTGCGTTCATCAATATCCCCCTGGCCCCATGAGCAAATCGGTAAAATTAATTATCGTTTTGACCATCATAAAATTTAGAAATTTTTCTGAATGACTTACCAATTATGTTTTAAGGCTTAATTTTACCATGGAAGAATTATATTAAAACATATCAATGTTGTCAATCGGCCAAAAGATTGAAAAGAGAATTAGTCCCTAAGATTGAGAGTTTTACCTCAATCATTATGGTCATCAATTTTGCGGGCCATTCCTTCGGTAAGCGCAAAGCTCGCCAGCTCTAATCGGGAACGGAGAGCGAGTTTTTCCAATATGTTATGGACATGACTTTTAACCGTATGAATTGCGATGTTGAGTTCCGTAGCGATCTCTTTGTTGCTCATTCCCCGGGAAATAAGATTTACGACATCGAGCTCCCGCTTTGTCAGTTTGACAGCCTTCATTAAACGATCAGCCTTGCCGCTATGAACGGCATATTCGACGATTTGCGAGAATAGTGACCCGGTTAAAGGAGGCGGAAGCACTTTCTTACCATCGGCAACCGATCTTATAGTGTGTAGAAAATCATCAATGGTCGCATCCTTGAGAATAAAACCAGAAACCCCGGCTTTGACAAACTCAACTATCTCGGCCTGCACCGGAATAAGATCCATAACAACGATTTCACATTTCGGAATTAATTTCTTGATTTTTTCGGCGATTCGCAAACTGTTCTGGCTTCTAAGCCCGAGATCAAGCAGAACGACTTGGGGATTATATTTTTTTGCTTTTTCGATGGCATCTCCGTTGCCGGTTGCCGAGGTTGCTTTTATATCCGGTTGATCGTTTAGCATGGCAGTTATGCCCTCTCTCAACAGGCGATTGTCTTCAATCAATAGTACTCGGATTTTGGGCACTTTTAGTAACTCCTCAGTAAAAAAATGATTGATTATTATAAAAATAAAATATCGGAAAAAAACTGTCAACAAAAATATTCAAATCGGACTAGGATATAATCTTTCGTTTTTATATGCATTCTAAATAATTAAATCTATTATTAAATGATGTATAAATGTTGCTTGAGTTATCTTGTTAACAGCAAATACTTCTCGCCTGCAGCATCCTCAAGGCGTTTCTGGATGAATTTCGCCTGCTGCTTACTGTTGTAACCGCCTACCAGTATACGATAGAATTCGTTGCCATTTTCTACGAATGTCTCCATATACACTTTATAGCCGCTCTCTTTGTACAGATCGGCCACCCTCAGAGCATTATCTTTCTTGGAATACGCGCCAACCTGAATATAGTAACGTCCTTTCACGGAGGTTTCAGGCTGCCGAGTTTGCGCGGTTAGGTGCTTTGCCGGTACCGGCTCATCAGGGGGGTTAGATATCCCGGCGCCATAGCGATTTTCGTAGATATCATAGTATTTGGCGGCGTTACGATCATCACCCCGCGCCCGGAAAGCATCAACCAACCCCAACAATGCCAGGGCATGAATATCATCATCTGAGGAGTTATTAATCAAATCAGCGTAAATCTCCCCGGCATTATTATAATCGCCGTTCTCGAAATAAGCATCGCCGGCGCCCAGCGAGGCCCACTGCAGGTAATCGTTATGGTGAGATTGCGCAGCTATATCGCCGAAGGCTAATAGAGCGTCCTCGTACTCGCCGGAAAGCAGGTAACATCTGGCCGCGAGATATTCCGCCTCGGAGAAAAATGGCGAGCCGATAGGGATAGCCCCCAACTGCTTGCGAGCGGTCACGTACAGACCCAGCGAAATATAATATTTGCCCAGTAGAAGTCTTGCCCAGTCGGGCACGTAGGTATCCTCGGTAGATTTATTAATATAATCTTTCAGACGGGCGGCTGAGCTTTCACCGGAAAACGAGGTTTTGCCCTGCAAAAACAGGTACTCCGGCGATTCGACATCCCGGCCATAGGTTTCCGATAGTTTCCGCTCTGCCTCATAATATTTACCGCTGCGCAGAAGGTCATCGACACTATCCGCGGAACTGATCGAAAAAAAAGCGATCACTAATAATACTACGCTAAATTTCATACTTTATTATATGGCCCAACTCGATTGCAGTTCGGACAAGTTATCTCCGGGGTGGAAGTTTTATTTTTGCAATGAGGACATCTATATTGATGCGGTGAGTGATTGCACTTCTCTTTTATCATATTAAGAAGATCATAAGCTTTTTCGCGTTCATCACCGGTGATATACAATTCCATCAACTTGGCGGCGGCGGCGCCATCGTTGGGATGTTCATTGACAACTTGCTGAAGGTAATCGGTTGCGCCTTTAGTATTGCCTTTTTTCTCCTCGATGCCAGCCACGGATTTTAGTATCTCGATATCATCGGGATTATCGCTTAAAATTTTCCGGTAAACAGCTTCGACTTCTGAAAAATGCCCCAACGAGTACAGGGTTTCCTCGATTTTATCCACCACCCTGTAAAATTCGGATGGAGCTTTTTCGGCTAATTTCTTGAAGAATTCAACGGCGTCTTTTTTGCGATCCTCGGCTAAGTACGATTCGGCGATCATGATATAGGGATCGGCGAAAACCTCATCATACTTGATAGCCTCTTTAAATGCCAGCCTGGCTTTATGAAATTCGCCCTCGTCATACAGCTCCTTGCCCGCTAAATATCTGTAAACCGCCAGCTTATATTGCTGATCTTTGGATTTCAGTAGTGATTTGCCGATGTTCAGAGCTTTCTCCCATTGATTGGTCAACTCGTAAACCTCCAGCATTTTTTCATTCGCCCAGATACGATGCCCCGAATCTTTAACCAGGATCGCAAGTTCCTCCAGGGCTGTTTCATAGCGTTTGGTCTGCATATAATCGATAACCAGGCTTTTCCGTACCTGAGATACCATCTCCGTTGTTATACTTTTACGGAGAATAAGCTCACGGTGAATTCGGATAGCTTTCTCGAACTGCCCCCTGTTGCGGAACAGGTCACCCAGTTTCAGGTAGGCATCGGCGTTATTGGTGTCATCCGCAACGGCCTGTTTGAGCTTGACAAAAGCATCGCTTTCATCATTGGCAATAAGCGCTTTTAAACCATCAATGTAATTTTGAGGATAAATCTGTTTAACTTTGCCGCCGCGACGTTCAAGCGAAAACAGCAAAGCCAAAAACGCCAGCACTACGGGTATAACCAGCCACCAGTAACCGCTAAATGTTTGCTCCATTAACTGCTCTCCCCCGCCTCATCGGCCGCTCTTTCATCGGGTTCCTCGAGCGGTAGATTCCTTAAAGTGGTTATTTCCGCCGTCAGGGTGCGGATCTGCTTCTTTTGCTCGGATAGCCTGCCTGTCATCCGAAAATACTGTATGACTGAGATTATAAACCAGAATATCAGACCCAGGCAAAAAGCCACGTAGATTACATAAACCAGAGGCACGTTCTCGTAGGTTTTATCGAGAATATTAATTACAACGGTCTGGTACGTATTCTGAATCGTAAAGCCCAGCAGGATGATTATCAACAGGGCCGCTATTGCATAACGAATTATCCACATAATCCCTCCATAATTTTCAGACAATCATAACACTTAGGCTTAACCGAGTCAATACAAAAGAGATATCAAACCTGGATTGAACCCGAAGCCTGTTTCACCATAAGCAAAGACCGTCAATACTAATTAATGACGGTCATTGTTGGAAAATCTTTATCTATTTAACTCTGCAAAAAGCCCGCAGTTTTTTACTTTATTTACACACAATTTATTGTCCGAATCGGTTATTCGGCTGTCTCAGCTTGCTCCATATCATTAAATACCATAGTTGAAATAATCTGGTTGAACTCAGGCTCAACCCGGGTGAAAAACTCAGCTTCGGCAATTCCCTGAATGACGAAAAGCCAGCCGTTATGATTCATGGCATATACGACATGAACATCGTGGATGCTTTGCACCATCAGTCCTCCGTACTGGCGGAGACGGGGATCGTTAGGATCGCCCTGTATATGCCTGTCCCAATTACGTTTAAAATAAGCCTGCATGCTATGTACGCCGGCTAAAGTTATTTCTCTATCCTGAATAAATTCACCTGAAATGACAAGATTCATTTTATTGATAATATCAAGCTTCGAGTCATGAGCTTTCACGGCGGATTTCAAAGAATCAAAAAACGCCTCAGGAGTCATATCGGTTTGCATGGCGTAAATCTGAATCTCCGGAATCGTGAAATCGCCATCAAAAGCTTTAGCATCGCTGTTGACAAGATAATTTTTCTGGGAGAACATCGTGCGCATAAGAGCAGGTTCATCTTCTTTTTCTTTATATTTTTTAACCTTCCAATTGTTAGGAACGGTTAAGGTGTAATTAAGCCGCAAGTCGGTAACAACTCCATCCTTCTCCTCAACGGTTTTAACTTTTTTAGCCATCGAGGGTATTGCCAACAACACGACTATAGCAAATACGATAAACCCTTTAACTTTTAACATTCTACCTCCTCGTTTTATTTAATAGATATATTAATTTCAGCACCCGATTTTCTTTACGACATTAATTCGCAAAGGTTCCTTTATTATATATAAACAAAAGCTCTTCTAATATTCAAGATTAATTGGAAATTAATTTGATCGACGCCCACAGGTAGCTAATAGACGATACGACAATGAATATGACCGCGCTCAGATAAGCGATTGAATACAGATACTCGAGCTGAAGTATATAAATCACCATCGAGACGGACAGCATAAATACCGTCACCTTACCGATCATATTCGAAACCGGTACCTTCTTGGCTTTCTTGATAATCGTAACACCCAAAAGTCCTATTATCGTATCCCGGAGGAGTATCAGAGCTAACAGCGAAAGAGGCAAATCGCCGTATATACCTAGAGCCAGGGCACCCGAGGCAAGACAAATCTTATCGGCAATAGGGTCGAGAATCTTGCCGGCATTGGATATCCTGCCTATTTTGCGTGCCAGGAAACCGTCCAGGTAATCGGTCAGCATGGCGAAAAAAACTAAAATAACCGTCCAGACAAGATCCCTGTCTTTAATCGCTAAAAACAGGAACGGCGCGGATGCTATTCGGGAAATAGACAGCAGGTTAGGGATTATAGACCTTTTTTCTTGCTCAGGTATGTCCTTAACCGGGACTTCGACATCTATCATGAGCGACCCTCCTCAAGTAACCTGGCTGCCCCGTCTTTAGCGACATCGCTGATTTTCTCACCCGCCAATAGTCTGGCGATCTCCTCCACCCGATCATCGCCGTCAAGAAGCTTTATTTTTGTGATAGTCCTTCCCTTGCTTTTACCTTTATAAACTTTGAAATGTACCTCTCCCCGACTGGCTATTTGTTGAAGATGCGTTATGCATATCACCTGACGGCTCTGGGCAAGTTTCTGAAGTTTCTTGCCGACCTGCGAGGCAACCTCGCCTGATATTCCGGTATCGACCTCATCGAAAACAAGAGTATCACGCGGGAACGCCTCGGCAATGGAGGAGATAATCGCCAATAAAATACGCGATAACTCGCCTCCAGAGGCAGTCGAGGCCAGCGGTTTGAGCTCCTCCCCGGGATTGGGACAGATTAAAAATTCTACGATATCAAAGCCTGTTTCATCTCCCTGGAGATTATGTTGGTTCACCTGGAATGGGCCGTCATCGCTTTCCCTGGCTGTGAATCCCACCTTGAATTTTGCTTCTTTCATAGCCAGTTCGGCCAGGTGGCGTTCGATATCTTTTTCGAGTTTTCCCGCCACTTTACGCCGTTTCTGCGATATGGAAATAGCCATTTGGGATAGTTTTTTTCGCGACTCAATTAGATCACCTGTTAATGTCTCGATTTTAGAGTCGAGGTCGTGATATTGCGATATCCTGGTTTGTGCCTGTTGGCTGTACCTGAGAATTTCCTCGATACTCCCGCCGTATTTGCGTTTAAGCTTTTTGATTAACACCAGCCGATCCTCTACGATATCCTGACGGCCGGGATCGAACTCGAATCCCTGCTCGAGTTCCCGGATTGAGTTGCCGGTTTCATCCAGATGTATTGACAGCTCCTCCAGTTTACGGGTTATCGCCTCCGCCTTATCGGAGTATTTAACGATACGCCCGAATTCCTTAATGGCAGTTTGCAGACGTTCCAACGAAGCGCCTTCATCATCAAAAAGAATTCTACATACGGAGGTACAGGTGGCCTTGACAGTTTCGGCGTGAGCCAGTTGAGTTTTCTCGGTTTCCAACGCGGTGTCCTCACCGGCCTCCAAACCCGCGTCATCAATCTCTTTAATCTGGAATTCTAAAAGTTCTTTTTCTGATATAACTTTATCGCGTTCGTTTTGCAGACGGCTAAGTTCGCTTTTACGATTTTCATAATCCCTGTAAAACTCGGCGAGCGTCTCCAGATCATCCCGCAATCCGGCGTAATTATCTATTATCTCCAGATGGCTGCTCTGATCGGTCAAACCTCGCTGGCGATGTTGTCCGCTTATATCCGCCAGCCTCAAACCGATATCTTTTAACGTCGTCAGCGTCACATGGCGATCATTTATCGAGACTTTCGAGCGTCCGCTGCGTTTAATCTCCCGCCTGATCAGGAGGCTATCCTCATTCTCAAACTCGGTAGAACCCAGTGCGCTGCCGTTTTGTGGCTTAACATCGGCCTCGATCAGGGTTTGCTCGGTGCCGGTTCTTATCGAATCCTCCGAGGCTCTTTCGCCTAAAGCCAGGCTTAGCGCGCCTATGATGATAGTTTTACCCGCGCCGGTTGAGCCGGTAAAAATATTCAACCCCGGTTTAAACTCAACCGTCAGGTTATCTATAAGCGCATAGTTTTTTATATGCAGAGTTTCAATCATCGCCGGCTGTTAAGGGCCTTGCTCCCCAGTGAAGCTTGGTTCTTAATATCTCAAAAAACGAATAATGCTTTATCCTGATCAGCTTAACTTTATGCGGCGCTTTCCTGATATGCACACGCGATTCAGAAGCGAGATTGCAGCTAATCTGCCCATCAACAGTCATTCTTACATCAATATCATCCGAGGCCACCCTGATAGTCAACTCGCTACTGTCATCGAAAATAATGGGCCGAAGCGTTAATGAATGCGGGCAAATCGGGCTGGCAATTAATGCGGCTAAGTGAGGATGCATCACCGGGCCGCCGGTAGCCAGGTTATAAGCGGTAGAACCTGTTGGTGTGGAAATAATCAAGCCATCGGCGTTATAAGGACAAACGAACTCATCGAACTGGAAAAGATCAAGCTTTACCAGGCGGGTGCTATCGCCATGATCGAGCACGACATCGTTTAACGCATAGAAATGGCTATCCGAGCTTCCCTCCACCGTCGCCTCCAGGATCATGCGCTCATCTATCTCGTAATCATCGTTGTGTAATTTCTCTAACGCCGAGATTAAATCCACGGGCAATATCTCGGTTAGAAAACCAAGCCTGCCGACATTAATGCCAAATACGGGAACACCAAGGTTACCGGCTTTGCGTATCGAGGAAAGCATGGTGCCATCCCCACCGAGGGAGAGAATACAGTCCAATCCCCGGTAGAATTCGCTTTCGGGATAAACTTTTTCCGCAAGGCTCATCTCGGATATCAAGTCACTGTTGACACGATACTCGAGTTTCTGCAATTGCAGCCAATCTATAACCAGTTTGGCCGTTCTCTCGACATTTGGCCGTTTTAAATGAGCTATTATTCCGAATGTTTTCATTTTCGCCTGTTAATAATTTTATCTTTTTGGATTTGGACGAAATCAAGAATGCTCGAGGCTATCCCCTCTTCTGTCAGGCCAACATCATCTAGAAGTTCCGATCTTTTGCCGTGGTTTATAAACTCATCGGGTAAAGCCAGGTTTTTTATCCTGATATCATCGTACTTATCATTATCAGCCAGCGCCCTGATATATTGCCCGAATCCGCCTATTTCCGCACCTTCCTCAATAGTTACGATAATACTGAATTCCTCCAGGATCTTGTTCAGCATCTCTTTATCGACAGGCTTGATAAACCGGCAATTTATAACGGTAGCGCTTACTCTGTCTTTATCAAGCATATCGGCGGCTTTCCAGGATGGGTAGACCATCGAGCCGACCGCCAGAATAGCCAGGTCGCCGCCCTCGCGAAGCACCTCCCAGGTAGCGTATTCTATCGGTTCGAGTGAATGCTGAAGGTCGTGCTCGGGGATATCGCCTCGCGGATAGCGAACCGCGAACGGTCCATCATAGTAGTTGGCAGCCAACGCCAGCAGTCCCTGAAGTTCAGAGCCATCTTTAGGCGCGGTTATGGTCATATCGGGAATTTGTAACAGGTATGGTATATCGAATACGCCATGATGAGTCGCGCCATCCTCGCCCACTATACCGGCCCTGTCGATACAGAAAGTTACCGGCAGTTTCTGCAGGGCGATATCATGTATTATCTGGTCGAATCCCCGTTGCAGGAATGTCGAATAGACCGCGAAAAATGGTTTCATGCCCGCCGAGGCCAATCCGGCCGAAAAAGTAGAACCATGCCCCTCGGCAATTCCGACATCGAAAAAACGCTTCGGAAATTTCTTGGCGAAATAGTCGAGTCCGGTACCGTTGGTCATGGCGGCGGTTATCGCGCAGATATTGCTATTAAGCTCGGCCAGTCGGGCAAGGGTCTCGCCGAATACCTGGGTGTACGGTAAAGATTTTTTCAGCTTGGTCGACTCGCCGGTTTGCTTGTCGAAAGCGCCGACACCGTGGAACCTGGTGGGGTTCTCCTCGGCGAATTTATAGCCTTTGCCTTTGTGGGTTATGACATGCAGAAGCAACGGGCCGCGAAGCTCTTTTATTTGTGAGAGAATCTTTATCAAACGGCCAACATCGTGGCCATCTATAGGGCCAAAATACCTGAAACCGAGTTTTTCGAATATTTGCCCCGGTACGATCAGGCTTTTAACCATATCCTGCATATTGGTAATGCCCCGGCGAAGGGTATCCTTTTTGGGCAGTCGTTCGGTTAAATTCCAGATATCGGCTTTGAGCTTGTTATAGCTTTCATCGGCTATTATTTCGGTAAGATATTTCGACAATGCGCCTACATTATGTGAGATAGACATCTCGTTATCGTTTAATATTATCAAAAGGTCCTTATCCATGCCGCCGGCCTGGTTTAGCCCCTCATACGATAAGCCGCCGGTTAAAGAGCCATCCCCGATAATCGCCAGCACCTTGTGATCCTCGCCTTTTATATCGCGGGCGGCGGCAAATCCCAACGCGGCCGATATCGAGGTCGAGGCATGCCCGGCGGAGAAATTATCGCAGGTTGACTCGGATGGCCTGGGAAATCCCGAAAGCCCGCCTTTAGTTCGTATTCCGGTGAACTCATTCTTACGACCGGTGAGAATTTTATGGGTGTAACATTGATGCCCGACATCGAAAAGGATTTTATCCCGCGCGATATCGTAAGCATAATGAACCGCCAGCATCAACTCGACAATGCCGAGATTCGACGCCAGATGGCCACCATTCCGGGAGACCACATCAATGATATACTCTCGTATCTCGCCTGCCAGTTCATTTAGCTTCCCGAGATCGAGTGACTTTATATCCTGAGGGCTGTTGATTCTATCAAGTAGACTCATCCGAGGCATCCTCCTCTTCATCGAATAATTTCATTTCAAACTCGCCGTTCTCATTTTTAATCAGCTGTTTGACCTTTGTTTCAGCCTCGGTTAATTTTTTATGACATTTTTTAGAAAGCTCGACGCCCTCCTCGAACACTTTAATCGACTCTTCCAACTCCAATTTACCGGATTCGAGGTCATCCACGATTTGTTCGAGCCTTTCCATAGCGTTTTCGAAACTAAATTTTGCCAACCCTTAAACCCTTTCCTGTCTAATTAGTTGTATCATATAAATATGTTTTGATTGGGCGCGCTTTGCAAGCGATTTGTTATCAGAAAGTATACCTACGACCAGATTTCGGCTTTTAATTCCCGACTCATTAAGTCATTTAAGGCGGTTCTAGCCTCTTTATCCTCGAATAGGATGCTGTAAACCTGATGAGTTATTGGCATTTCAACATTATGTTTTTTGGATAACTCGTAAACCGACTGGGTTGTTTTAACACCCTCGGCTACCATTTTCATAGAATCGAGAATCTCGTTTAGCGTGCGGCCTTTGCCGAGTTCCTCACCCACGAATCGGTTGCGGGAATGTTTACTGGTGCAGGTGGTGATAAGATCACCGATACCCGATAAGCCCGATAATGTCAGCGGGTCAGCGCCCATATGCTCAGATAGCCTGACCATCTCGGCCAATCCCCGGGTTATAAGCGCGCCTATAGTGTTATCGCCCAGCCCCAGGCCATAAACTATACCGGCGGCAATAGCGATCACGTTTTTAAGCGAGCCTCCCAGTTCCACGCCGACTAAATCGGTGGAGCTGTACACCCGGAACGTATCGCTCGAGAATACCTCCTGTACGCTTTCGGCTACACCGATATTCTCGGAGGCGGCAACTACCGTCGTTGGCATATTGCGGGAAACCTCCTCGGCATGTGATGGCCCGGATAAGCTGGCAACTTTGCCATGATATTGCTCGGCCAACTCCTGATGCAATACTTCGGACATCCGACATAGCGTTTTATTCTCTATACCCTTTGCCAGGCTGACTATGAACTTTATATCGCCTTCCAAAAGGGGAGCCATCATTTTAACAATATTGCGCATAAATTGCGAGGGGATGGCCAGCACGATACCCTCTGTCCTTTCGAGCGCCCGTGATAATTCGTTTGTTACTGTTACTGATTCGGGGATTTTTATGCCGGGCAATTTATCGGGTTGCTCGCGGAGTTGTTTGATTTTCTCGCAATCCGCCTCGAAATACTCCCACAGGACAACCTCATAGCCGTTTTGATGAATTAAATTGGTTACCGCAATCCCCCAGCTTCCCGCGCCCATTACCGTGATTTTACTCATAATAAATATCTTCTAAGTTTTCGGTTTACTCCCAATTTTATTTTCCTCACCTTTTACCAGACGTTTAATATTTTGGCGATGAGTAATAATTATCATAAGTAATAGTATCAAGGTGAGTATCACGTACGGTTTAGGAATTGGAGATTTCAAATAAGCTGCCTCGACAACCAATGAGCAGAACAAGAAAAAAGTAGCCAGAATCGAACCGAGAGATACATAACGTGTAATTGTCACCACGAGAATGAAGAGAAATATAGCCATACCGACCTCAACCGGCATCATCCCGAAAAATACACCTCCGGCGGTGGCGACCCCCTTGCCGCCTTTGAATTTCACCCATAACGAGAACACATGACCGAATACTGCGCAAAAAGCGGCTATTATTTTCAACCAGTGCATATCCATCGCCAGATCACCGAAATTTATCCGGGTGAATAGCAATACCGGGATCGCTCCTTTGGCCATATCCAGAAGAAGTACGGGAATGGCGATTTTGGCTCCCAGTACCCTGAAAACATTAGTGGCGCCCATATTTTTCGAGCCGTACTCGCGAACATCAATGCCTTTAAATATCTTGCCTAATACTATTCCCGATGGAAACGACCCGGCAATGTAGGAAAGCAATATTATCGCTAGAAGAGAAACCATTAGCTGTGACCTCTTGATCTGAACCTGAAGCGAAGCGGGACGCCATCAAAACCGAACGTGGACCTGAGCTTGTTTTCCAAAAATCGCTCGTATGACGGTTCGATGGATTTCGGGAAATTACAGAAAAATATGAATGTCGGCGGCTTGCTTTCGGCCTGGGTGACATAGTAAAATTTGATAAATTTACCTCGTCTTGCCGGTGGGTGACGTTCTTTGTACGCCTCCTCGATAAACGAATTAAGCTCGGAGGTACCGATACGTTTTTGCGTTTCCCGGCTTACATGGTTTACCGCCGGGAGTATCTTTTCGATTCCCCTGCCGGTTATGGCGCTGGTAAATACCACGGGAACGAATCTCAGTGTCTGAGCTTTCTCGTATAGCTCCCGTACGAACGTCTGCTGCTCCACGGCCTTGACCAGGTCCCATTTATTGGCCACGAAAATAATCCCCCTGCCCATTTGTTCGGCCTCGACCGCCACCTTGATATCGCCCATTTTCACACCGTCCTCGGTATCGATTAATACGAGTACGATATCGGCCCGTTCGATAGCTTTAATCGAGCGCAGGGATGAGTAATACTCGATAACATCGGCATAATGCGTTTTTCTACGCAAACCGGCGGTATCGATGAAATTGTATTTTCGCCCATCGATCTCCACCAGGCTGTCAACCGAATCGCGTGTCGTACCGGGAATATTCGAGACTATCTGACGGTTTTCGCCTACTATTATATTGAACAGTGATGATTTACCGACATTGGGTCGACCGATTATCGCGATATTGATAGCATCATGAGGTATGTCCTCCTCGAAATTCTCCGGCAGAAGCCCTACCAGTTGGTCGAGCATATCTCCCACCTGACGGCCGCTTTCGGAGGCTATGGGAAACACCTCCCCTAATCCGAGATTATAAAATTCCGTAGTATTGGGAATATCTTTTTCCGAATCGGCTTTGTTAGCGACTACGATCGATTTCTTGTGGGCCTTTTTCAATAGCGAGGCTATTTCCTCATCGACAGTTTGCACGCCGACTTTGCTATCGAGCACCAGCATCACTACATCCGCCTGATCGATTGCCAGTTCCGCCTGCTGGGTTACCAGCGAGGGGATCATCTCCTGGGAGCGCGGGATAAAACCGCCTGTATCTATCAGGATGAAATCGAAACCTGCCCATGAGCAATCGCCGTATACGCGGTCGCGGGTCACTCCCGGGCGATCATCCACAACTGCTTTTCTCTGACGGATTAATCGATTGAAAAGCGTTGATTTGCCGACATTGGGTCTGCCGACTATTGCTACGACCGGCCTCATGAAACCATCCTCAATGTCTCTTTGAAACTATAAGAGCCCTGAACTACATTCATTTTCAACTCATTCTCCAGATCAGCCACGGTTAAATCATCGATGAACAAGCCATCATGATTCAAGCAATTGGGCGGTAACACGATCGGCTGATCCGTTTTTAACTTTCTACGTTTAAGTGTATTTAGAATATCCCGTCCCGAAAGTAAACCACTAACTGTAACTTTCGGCCCGAATAATTCATTCGTAACGGGAATCAATTTAATATCAAGATCGTATTTTGGCATCAAATATTTACGCCAGATAAAACTCATAGACCGCGATGTCACCCAATAACCGCCGATATTAGCGGGTATTTTGCGGGGAAACGTATCCAGAAAATCTCGCACCATGCCGATACCGTTTTCGATTTGCGGGAAATCATCATAGTAGTCGATCTCGGGAATCGATAACCCGGCTTTGATAAATAACTCATCGGCGGCGTAGGCAAATTGATTGCCCGGCTCGCCATATCCCAATCGGAAATCATTTACCGCGTTAATCAGCTCAAGAGCGCTTTTAGGGCCAACCGATCTCAAATCGGGACGGGAGAAATTAGTCAGACCAACCGGTACAACCGCCAGCGAGGATGCGTATGGACGTAGCGAGGCCAAATCATCAGCGGTTTTATAAAGGATATCGTTATCATTGTAGCCGGGTACGACAACCACCTGGCAGTGAAACTCTATGCCATTCTCGGCGAAACGTTTCAGTACAGGCATTACGGAGGGCACATTGTCGCGACCGAAAAGCTGCTTGCGCGTATCGATATCGGTGGCGTGAACGGAGATATACATCGGCGACAAACGCAGGGAGATAATTCGCTCGATATCCGCCTCGGCCAGGTTGGTCATAGTGATAAAACTGCCGTGAAGAAACGAATACCGGTAATCATCATCTTTGACATATAGCGAGCGGCGCAGTTGACGGGGATTATTGTGGCAGAAACAGAATATACACTTGTTTCTGCACCTGATGATCCTATCGGGCTCGAATTCCAATCCCAGATTTTGGTCTATTTCTTTGTTGATGGCTAAAGTAAATTGCTTTTCACCGCGAAGAAAAGCGATTTTAAGCTCTTCCTCCGCCTCTGCATAGCGGAAATCGATGAAGTCCTTAACCTCAACCCCGTTGATAGTTAACAGCTTATCGCCCGGCTTTAGTTCGCCGCTATCGGCCGGTGCGCCGGGGATGATGTTGGCAATTTTTAACATGTGGGGACTATAACGTTTTTGGGACGAGAAATCAATAAGGATGTTGTATGCAAATTTATTGAATAGCGCCTGGGTTACGGCATTGCCGATTTATCCATTCTAATACTATTAAAACTTGACTCATCACAGAATATCTACTATACGATTTACAAGTAGGGGAATATCGTTTTGGCCAATATAAATATTATTTCTCATTCTATAGACAATGCTCTATGTTTCCAAATCGGAGTTTGGAAACAAGGAAATAAATAACAGCGCTTCGCTTTAAGCGTACACACCGGATAAACCGGTGGTTTTTAGGATCAATAAAAAAAGGGAGTCATCACGACTCCCTTAATAGCTTGTAATATTATAACGCTAAAATCTAATCAGTCCCAGCCAAACTATCGAAATAACTATCGAGCCTGTCGTACAGGTTTTTCTTCACTACCTTTACCATGCGTAAGGCGGCGCGGCGTTTAGCCTCACCCATCGAGTTAGAACCTTCACGGTCGTCATCGGTATACGTAACGAACTCGGTATTATTGGCGGTGTCGGTAAAATGAAGATCAACGAACCAGCGTACGAAATGGCCTTTACGTTCCAACTCCTCCATCCTCATGCTGCCTTTTACGATGACATCAGGCTGGCCCTCCGATAACCCGAAACCGTAAGCTTGAAGAACCTCGCTGACAGCTCCCGGAAATTCATCATAGCCACCGGAATTCAAATCGAGCTTAACGTTAATATCACCGGTTATCCGGCGACGTAACGAGCTTAACTCCGGGGCCTTGACAGTTGGGGTGAAAGAATAGGCGCCTTGCGAGATCGTGTTCAGTTGTTCGATCATCATATCGCGTTGGATAGCCAGCGAGATCGCTTTATTAACGTAAGCCAATCGGGCCAGCTTATCGGTTTTGCTGCCGGCTTTATCATAATATGATTTGATCTTGGTTTCCATATCGGCCAGGTCGGCTTTGTAAATCTCCGAGGTATCCAGTCTGTCGAGATAAGCCACGGCGTAATAGCGGCCGTCCGCCTCATCGCGCCAGGTTTTACCGATATTCACGTTTTTCAAAGTCTGCTCGGTGGTGATATCTATCTGACGAGTGAAACTACTTTTGCGATCCAATTCCATCTCTATACCCGTCTCGATATATTCCTCGATCAACAGTTGCTGCGAATTGATATCGGCTTTGATCACCTTGGCAACATCCGCGATAGCCCTATCCTTGGCGATTTCGGGAGTGTCCCCGGAACTCACCGCAGTGATATACATCTCGTTGGGATAGCGCTTGGTGGGATCATCAAACAGGCTGCTCTTGCTTTCCTTGCTTACTTTCTGTGCCTGCCCACCGCAGGCCAACAGGAGCGCGAATAGAAGCGGCAGCGCTACGATTTTCATTATTAATGATAACCTCATTTTCCCTCCGTTACTAATTTAAAGAGTAAGCCTCGGCTAAATTCCAGCCTGTCTTTTTCACCTCGAAATCGGTTATCTCCTGCGTGGAGATCGTGTAGCCATCGCTATTTTGGAACTCTATCCGAAGGTTATACGTGCCGGGCGCCAGTTCGAAATCGCCGATATAGATTTTTCCGGGCAATAGATGAGAACATCGCAAATCTGCGTTTTCGATGATATCGGTACCGACATCAACCGCGGCTTTCATCAACCAGCCGCCTACGCCCTCATGCTTCTTATCGATATCCTGTTTGGCCTTGTGTGCGGCCAACCCTTTGATGATTGCCCGCGCGATAGTCCGGAAATAAATAAGCGATCGTTTAGCCTTGAAAGTTTCCTCGGCTACGTTGGAGATATTCTCCACCAGTTGAAGCTCTCCCAGGTAATCATCCCCAGTCCAAACTCTGGCGGTATTAATCCGTGAGGGACGCTCCATCAAAACCGGCAGCGAGAATTTGAAATAGTAATCCTGATCCACCGGGAAAGGCAGATGGCTATACTCGGAGTTTTTCTTGGGGCCGTCGGTGTACAGAACCTGTACAAGGTCGAGATCTTTATCCGTTCTGATTCTCAGGTTAAGAGCCTCTTTAACAGGCGCCATCCCCGCCAGGGCGATTACACTGACAATCTCCTTATCCGATGATTGAGGTTTGAAATTTACCTCGGGAATGGAGTAGTCGTAAATATGAGGTTGGCTGCGGAAAGCCTCGACGAATTTGTTGTAGTCGATCCGGGCGTCATCGTATTTGCCTTCGGCGGCGTAGATATGCATGCTCAAGTAACGCGCGAAAGCATCATTGTTGAATTTTACTTTATCGATATCGTAAGACAGATGCGCATTGACATCCAACGAATCATCCTTGGCTTTGGTGGTTTTGAATTCCTCGGCGGCTTTGGCGTATTTTGTTTCCAGAAGATCGAGTTTCAGGTTCGAACGTCTGATCTCGACGAAAGCGTCATCGAACTTTCCCAGCGCCAGAAAATCCAGCGCTTTGATCAGGTTGGTATATAGGATTTCATAATCCTCGCCGGAGTATTCGAGTACATTGTCGTTTAATGCCATCGAGGCGGCGGCGCGGATTACGCTTTTTGTGAAAAGCTCCTCGGCGGCATCCTCGGCATTACTGAGATTCTCTATACTCTTCATATGCTTACTCGAGAAATGATTGGCAAAACCGGCATCGAGGTAGTACAACAACCTGTCTTTCTTCTCGTATTGATTCGATTCTTTGGCTGCCTCTATTTTCGCCACGGCCGCATCGAAATTGCGATTTTGAACATCCGATGTGATAGGCCCGTAAAACTTATTCTTGGTCATCACCGAACCACAACCGAGAATTAACGCGGCAATTATTATAAATGCTAAAAGGCCCCTGTTTTTACGAAAGCCTACCATTTATGACCCTTTTGCTCGATATCTTTCTTTATTTTCTTGGAACCGATCCAGGATTTCTCGTTGGATTCGATATTGATTAGCTCCATATCGGTTTGATACAGGATAACCCTTCTACCCTCGATCTGGTCGACGATTGTCTTTATCGAACCCTGAAGGATGTAGTCGGCGCCTGTCTCCTCTGCCATGCGTTTGGCAGTCTCATCCGAGGCGAAATCCTGCTGTTCGGAACGCTCCTGCCTGATCTCATCACGTTGACCGACCGCGGCCACGAATTTGACCTTGCCGGAGTTGATAAGCTCTCGCTCGAAATCTTTGGTGAATGTCTCGGTATCGATATGCTCCGAGCTTTTATTCCTGATCGTGCCTACGGTAACTACCGGCTTGGCGCCTTTATCCATGTTGAAGTCGCTCAGCCAGGGGCGTGACAGGCAGTCCTCGATCATCTCCTGGGAGACGAGACGAGCATCGGTATCGTTCCATTTACCACTCAAATCAACGATGGTGTCGGCTCCTACACGAGTTACTTTCCTCGATGAGCCACAGGCGACCATCAGGGTTAAACATAATGCTAATACAACCAGCTTTTTCATTTTTTCCTCCTTGGGGAATTACGTATTTTAAAACCGCTATTTTACTTTATTAAAAGATACTATTTACCTTGATCGATATATGATGTCAATGTTTTTGTAACTAAAAGCGTGATCGGCATAATTATATTTTAAAGTACAACTGATGTTAATAAAAGTTTAACAATTGAAACACTATTACTTTGCCTTAACCCTAATATCTATAGAATTCTCAGAATGAGATCTGATATTAATATCGAAAGATTCCAGTCCTTTCGCTTTCAAGGTCGCTACGATATCAGCGATATCCAATGTCGATTCGACGTCGTAAGCAGCCGCGCCGCTCGAGAACGTGCGTCGTTCGAATTTCTGTATCTCATCGACACTGTTGAGGAATTCGTTTTTGAATGATATCAGTGACTCCAATGATTTCAACCCGCTGACAAACATCGTGAAACTGACAACCGGTTCCAATCCACTCGACCAATCCTCCGATAAAGCAGGCAGCAGGTTTATTACCGCCTCCTCGGCGGCTTTACCGATTGCCAGAGCGCCGGCTGTGCTTTCGGATGTATCCTTAACGGTGGCTGAGGTGGAACTGGAGCCTAATTCGCGGGCGTCTACGGCCCTTATAGCTCGAATTGTAACCATTGCCACCGCCGAAATGGAATCGCCTTCACTCTCCAAAGTCACAATAGGTCGAGAAATAGATTTGCCGACGATGATAATATCCGCCGCCATACCTGACGCCTGACCGGCTATAACAGAGTTATCATCTCCGTAAAAACTTTGCTCGGCATCGGAGGTGATATTGCTCAGCACTTGAGCCTGTATATCTTTGGTATAGCCTTTAAGATCGAGTATCTTCCATATCGTAAGCTCGGTATTATTGAAAGTGTTCATCTGAAAATGCCAGTGGACGTTATCGATATTTTTCTCCTGCACGAAAGAGATTACTTTCGGCAGGTTTTGCCGGAAATCTAAGAGCTTGTTCTGTTTGAGTTTCGCTTTCAGAATGCTCATTTCTATAGCGATCGAGGCTTTGATCGAATAAGTGTTCGATGAACTGTTTTTTACCTGCACCTCGGTTATTGAAAGCTTGTTCAAATACCCCAGATGGTTTACCAATACATTTCGGTTTATGATATCCCGATTGGCCTCGATCACATCATTAGGCAAAAACTGTTTTATCGCCTGGTCGAGCGCCGAGGTTATGGCATAGCCGATAGCGATATGCCTGGCCAGCAGGGTATCCCCGTTTTCGATACGAGCCTCCCCCGTGACATTAAACGTAATGGTTTCGCCGGCATAAGATAAGCCGATTAGCGATATTAAAATCAGGGCAGCGGTTAACGATTTCATAGATATTCCCTCAATCGACCAGTATGATAACCCGGCCGTTTTTCAAAGCTTTCCGGTGTACCTCAGATGAAATCAGATTTTCGTAATCGATATCATCAATAATTATATTGCATTTTTTAATCTCAGTTGCTGTAATGAATTCATGATTTTCGGAGCTAATCGTCCCGCCATGATTCTGCGTCCGGGCTTGCGATATATACTTCACGAACATGCATTCTTTGCAAGCGGCGAAATTGACCGTTCCGATCGAGAATAAAACATCACCATCATCGTTAACGACTAAGGGGGCCAGTGATGGTTCTATTTTCATTCCCCGACAATCGAAATATATCGTATCGGTTGATGGATCGGTTTGAATCTCAGGCAAATTTCGCTTGTACTGGATATTGTGGTTCTCACCCGAGGCTTTTATCAGCTCATCGATCAACTCACGAGTAAATGTAAACTCTATCTCTATCTCGACCGAACTGTCAGGCATCAAGCGTGTCTTATCGACAATCCGATAAACCTTCACCATCTCCTCTATACGATTGGCCGACTCGATTGAGGTAAGCATCAAATCGCGAACGGATTTTTCGCAATTATATTTTAGCGAGACTAATATACTCAGAAGATTATATTCGGCATTCTCGCGGGCTTTTTTAGCGCCGGAAAGCCGAAACTGCGAGGGAGTCAGGTTCGGGTTGTATTCGCCTATGCCTTTTACCCTGATCGTATGACTGCCCCAATCGACATAACCATTCTGATACCCGGTTATCAGGCCGGATTCAGCCAAAGCCAGGCTGGAGAACATAAGCAATATACATATCAAAGCAATTTTTTGCACAGTCTTCAAGTATCTCCCCATTTTGTTATCTACTAAATAGTTATCGTCAATTGACAATTTAGCTTAAGCCCCCAATTTAATCAAGTTTTAAATAGATTGATGATTAACCATTATGTCAATGATGTTAGTTCTTGACAGGTGTATCCCGATAACACTATTTTAGTTTAACTGCGGGCGTAATTCAGTGGTAGAATGTCAGCTTCCCAAGCTGGACGTCGTGGGTTCGAACCCCATCGCCCGCTGTATATAAAGTTTTGGTTATCTTACAAAGGAATGAATAATGGCAGAGAAAGATGATAATTTTGAAGTAGGATTAAAACATTATTATGATTTAATACAAACAGAACAGAGTCTTGGAAAAGAATATACCCGACTACTTTGGACATATGCAGGAGCGGCGCTTGCGTTATCAATTACAATTATGAGCAGCCCTCTAGGTAAAAATATGAACCAATGTAAAGCAATGCTTATTGTTTCATGGATATTGCTAATTATTAGTATTATCCTAAATCTGATTTCAATTAAATGTAGCCAAAAAGCTTTTCAAAACGAGATAAATCAAGTTAGAGAAGAATTAGATAAAAAAGGAGAACTTTCCAGCGAATCTCTAACGGACATTTTTAAAAGTTTAACCAACGGGTTAGAAACAATAGCAGGAGTTTGCTTAATTATAGGAATCTCCCTATTAGCAGCGTTTATTGGGATTAATTTTTATTAAAAGAAAGGAAAATATGAAATCATCTGCCGATAAAAAACCTGTAAGAAGGCCCGGGCCAAGACCACCACATAAACATGAAAAACGTAAACCAGTTCCGGCTAAAAGGATTATACCCCCTCCAAGACCACCTAAGAAACGAGGCGAAGACGATAAATAAATCTTCCATCTAATCAGGTATACCAGTATTCTTAAATAATACTGCTCAATAACTAAAACTAAAGAGAAAGTTCAGTAAGTCAAGTCAACTTGGGATTTGACTATTCCGCGACAATAGTAACAATTGTGGTTTGCATGATAAGCACTCAGGTTCGTATACTTATCCTTTCTATTTACTTAAAAATCATTATTATTATTGTTACTTGAATCACGTTTATCAATAGCTATCAATTTATCTTCAGGTAATTTGCTATATAGATTTTCAACCTTATTAGGAATAGTAATCATCTGTTCTGATATGATATTTACAAGATCAAATAGCTGCATAGCAATATCTTTATCATCATTTAAGTCAATCTGGCCAGGGTGAACAGATTCATTCCCTATTACTCGTACGACATCTAAAGCCTTCTGAACCGTTGGCTTAAGCCCATCCCTCACAAGTTCAGCAATATCAGAATTTAAATCTTTCCCTGTTTTACCTAGATGTTTACACAACATTTGAATTGCTAATCTTAATAATGCAGCAGCTCCTTTGGGCGAGTCGTTTATAATGGTGCGAGCTTCATCAACAACCATTAAGACACTTGGAGGTAAATCTTGATTTGGAAGTTCACCAAACTTTTTAGTTGGATAAACTAAATCCTCGTTTACCCAGATTGCCCATTTATCACAATTATAACATTTGCTGAGGAATAAATTGTTTATTTCATCTTTTAAGTATTTAGGAGATTCATGCTCTGTAGGAAAAAGCAATTTTAATTTCATTTTATAGAAAAAATTTTTATAAACTTCCTTTTCCTTATTGTCAACATTATTTCTATTTAAAACATTATCTAATTGTTGCTCAGTCGGAATAAATGGTACTTTTTCGTCTCCCTTTATATATTGGACAAAACAATTATGCCAATATTGCGTTGTAAATGCCCCACAATGAGGACAATCAAAAGCCGTTTCTTTTATGCTTGGTTCTTTCATTAATCTACTCCCCTTAATAAAAATAATTAAGTATAGCTGATTGAAAATTTAATTAAATGTTTGTATCTAGTCAATGCTATTATAATAATTGCTTTCATATATTTAGGTTAAGGAGGAAATATCGCATGTAAAGTATAATACGCCCTTATGGTTGGGACTAATTTGGGACTACGAATATTAAAAAATGTCGCTCTGTGATAGTTTGAGGTATAGTTATGAATCGGCGTAACTTATTGCAATATCAGTAAGTTATTGGTGTATATGTACTTCCGCATACATACCCTTAGCGGGTTCGAACCCCATCGCCCGCTGTTTGTTTTTTCAACGTATTTCCAATTAAAGTATGTGATAATGGGCCAGGGCTGTCATACCATAATGAATATACTCGGTCCCCCACCAAGCGGGCTTGTTGAAAAAGTCCTTGTTGGATGACGGTGGTGTCAGGAATCCTTTCCTGACACCTGATTTCATGCGGCATGTCGCCGGGAAAGGATGAATAAAGGACTTCGTCCGCCCAGCGACTCATGCAAATGGCTTTTTCAATGACCCCTATGGGTGAGGTACCACTATGATGAGTGCACTAGTATTTTATTGCCACTCCCGGTAGTTCTCCTGACGGGTCTCTACCTTTACCAGGTAATCGCGGGTTTCGGCGTAAGGCAAATCGTTTTTCAATTTATCGAATAGTTTCTCGTTCGTGAGACGGTTTATCCTATCCACTGCCGAGTAAACATCCCGGTTGCCTGTGATGGCCCGACTCAAATTGCCCGGCCCGGTATTATACGAGGCAATAATGCAATAACGTTGATTATTGGCATCCTCCACTCGACGAAATTCGACATCCCGGAGCCTGGCAAGGTAAGCGCAACCCAGATGAATATTGTTTTCGGGATTATACAGGTACCCCGGTTTAACGATTTTATCTACCTTGAAAGCGAACTTATATGCCTCCCGCCCGCCTGATTTCGGTACGAGCTGCATGAGGCCGTATGCCGGAGCGGCGGATTTCGCGCGAGGATTAAAATACGATTCCGTCTGCATCATGGCCATTACCAACGGTACCTGAAGACTATAACGCTTGCTATATTTACGTACCAGCGGCAGATATTTCTCGGCCCGTACGCGAAGGTGATCCGGGACCAGATTGAACGAGGCAGTTACCCTGGTACGCTTTACACCATCTTTGCCCGTTACCTTCTTCGGCTCGATTTTGGCGCTGGTCATTACCTCCTGCTCTACGTAGGCCACGGCATCTGTAGGTTTTACCTCTTCACCCGATTTGAATTTCACCTGGTTCTCCAGCACACGATGCTCCGAAATCTCATCGGTTTGCAGAAGCGATTCAACCTGCTTTTTAATATTCTCACCGGCTTTCGCCATAACATCGGTCTCATCACTCTCGACCAGTGTTTCGATCGTGACTTTGCCTTCCTGAAAATCGACTTTGCTGAATGTCTCCAAATCATCGCTGTAATCATACCAATCGCGTTTCGTCGATTCGTTGAACTCGTTCCATTTCTTAAGAACATCCTCGATATACTGCTGGTATTCTTGCTGCTGACGTTGCTCGAACTGCTCGTAGGCGCGCTGATCGGCCGCCAGAAAATCATCGAAAGTTTGCTGGCCGTATACAGGCACGATTAAAATGATAGACGCGCTGAGAGCCCTCATAAATTTGATCACAGGTTTAATATCTCTAAACATCTGATACCTCCGCATAATATTCATCCTTACGATAGTAAAGTTGCATTAACAACCACCCATATTTTATTATACAGAATCATAATTATCAAGTTCATTTTATTTAATTGAAGTTTAAATATGATGTATAAATTATGAATCTTGATTCCATATTTGTGCATTCTCTTGCAATATGTAATTCATAATTTACATTTTCCCAGTATATAAAAAACATCCTCTTTCTCACTTAATCAGGATGTCACTTCTAACTTACTTCAAATCAGTTTGTTACAATGTAAATACAGGGCAACATTCAGGTAGCTAAAAATGGAACAATAGACTTGACAGAGCGGTTAACGACCTTTATTATGGCATGCTTATTGCCATATGCTTGGGGAGTGTAAAGGCAATGTACTGGAGATTGATTCTTATGACAAGAGAAATGTACAACAATTCGCTGAAAGCCGGCCTGGTGTTATCATTAACGTTTTTTACGGCTATTGCCTATGTCAACGTTTATGATTCATCGGAAGAGCCCCCACCTGTCGTGGAACAATACGATGTCGGTCCGGCGCCGGTAGATCAACATCTGGCGGAAACAGGCGCAAGCGATCCCGATACGTTCGTTATCACCGCTTACCTGGCCATTGATGAGTACGAGAATCGTTTTCACGGTATAACTTACTCGGGAGTCCCCGCAAAAGCCAATCATACTCTGGCTGTCGATCCGAAAGTAATTCCGCTCGGTTCGATGGTGTTCATAGAGGGGCTTGGTTGGTGGAGAGCCGAAGATACCGGCAATATGATCAAGGGCAAAATCCTTGATATATGCGTAGAGACACGTACCCAGGCCAGAAACTGGGGCCGTCAAAAACGTAAAGTATGGATACTGACACCCGAACAGATTGAAGCAGCCAAGGCAACCGAAAAAGTTGAACTGGCATTATCGGAATCCGGAAACATCAGTTAGATTTTTTATCCTTTCGTAAAATTACATATATGCCGACCCTTCGCGGGGTCGGTTTTTTATTATGTTAAAAACCGCCGGTTTACCCGATGCGTAGGTTAAAGCGAAGCGTTGTTATTGTTTCTTGTTTACAAACTCCGATTTGGAAATATATGTATTCGAGAAACTTGGTTTCGATTTTGATTCGACTATCGATCACTACTGTCCGGTCTTTCCATCTCGTTGCGAAACGGCTGTTTGGCAACGTGGTTTGTTTGCCGGCAGAATGCGCATTCTACATGACTCAAGAAGGCTTCCAGGCAGCGCTTGGAAATCAGGAAACCAAGCCTAACATCGGCAGGATATGTCAGGATGAATGATAAACAATGGATTTTTTCAACAACCCCGGAGAGGCTAATTATATTCGTAAGGATGGAAGAAACGACATACTAACGTGCACCTCAACCAAATGCCGGACACTGGTGATAATTTATATAACCAAGATAAACATGCGATGATAAAATGATTATTGCTACGTGTTGTTTATCATTAGCGAAGGATTACAAAAAGGAGGGGGAGCGATTGTGCTCCCCCGTCGTATCGAGAAATTTTAGTTTGATTTTCTCAGATAGGATTTAACTCTAACCTTCTTACCATTAGGCAGAGTGCGGGTATAACCGCTAACGCGCTGTCTTTTTTGATTCTTTTTCCAGGCCATGGTCTCACCTCCTCAGTGAATTGCACAGTTTATCTCTGTACTACAAGGGTTGTATTTGCTTATTGCTTACTTTTTCGGTCTGGAGGAATTGACCTTTAAATGTATGAGCATCTATGGAAACAGTATGTAAAAAAATCGTTCAAATCGAAACAGAAATGGAAACACCACCTGAAAAGAGTTTGCAAAATGCAAGAGATGTATGGGGTTAGCCCAATACTTGTGATGATTTTACGAGCCGGGCTGCAAAATTTACTGATGACTGCTGTAGCATTAGCAGACCTGATGGAATTCTATATCAGATCATGAATACTAATGCTTGTCATATCAAAATTAATCCAGACTAAAAAGGCAGCCGAATCTCACGACCCGGCTGCCTTTGATTTACTATTCTGATAAAATGCTTACAGGCTCTCGGCCAGCTCCACGAACGGATCGATATCGGCCATTACGCGGGCTACGGCATCATTCCAGTATTCCTCTTTCGAAAGATCAACACCCAGATGTTTGCTGGCTACATCCTCGGCCATCATTGTGCCGGTATCGGCCAGAAGGTCGCGGTAGCCTTTGGCGAACGCCGAACCCTCTTTCAAGGCGTGATCGTATATCCCCAGCGAGAATAAAAATCCGAATGTGTAAGGGAAATTGTAGAACGGCTGACCGGTCAGGTAGAAATGAAGTTTAGAGGCCCAGAACAATTCATGGTAACCATCCAGGGTACCACCGTAAGCCTCTTTTTGAGCATCCAGCATGATCTCGCTCAATCGTTCTTTACTGATAAGACCTCGCTTGCGTTCCTCGTAGAAATTCATGTCGAAAATAAACCGGGCGTGAAGGTTACACAGCATGATATAACCATCCTGAAGCTTCTGATCTATTAACATCAATTTTTCCTGTGGATTGGCGGCCAACTCCAGGGCGGCATCCTTTACGCGAAGCTCGTTGAATGTCGAGGCTGTCTCGGCTAAAGTCATCGGGTAGCGGGAAGCGAATATCGGCAGGTCTTTGAGCACATAACTGTGATAGGCATGGCCCAACTCGTGCGCCAGAGTAGAGAGATTACCGAACGTATTAGTGTAGGTCATGAAAATGCGCGACTCTTTTTTCATCGGCATACCGGTACAATAACCGCCGGCCGCCTTGCCCGAGCGATCCTCGCCCTCGACCCAGCGATTATCCAAAGCCATTTTCGAGAATTCACCCATCTCCGGGCTGAACGTGCCAATATGTTCGATAATAAATTTCGAAGCCTCGTCAAAAGTAAACTCTTTTTCCATCTTACCGACCGAGGCGGTTTGATCGTACCACATGTATTTATCTATACCCAGAAGTTTTTTGCGGGTATCAACATATTTCTGAAATTTCGGTACCGATTTTTTGATCGCCGACCACATCGCCATAAGCGATTCCTGCTTGAGTTTCGCCCCCAGCAATGGTTCATACAGGATATTATCCCAGTTACGGTTTTTATATAACGCCAGACGGAAGCCGGCCTGTGAGTTCAATGTCAACGAGGCGATTTCGGCGCGCGAGTCCCAGGCTTCCTCGAGTTTCTCGAAAGCTGATTTTCGCACTTCGCGGTCGGAATCATCCAACTTGGGCGCGAGCTGTCCCATCGATATTTCTTTGGTCTGGCCGTTTTCCTGCCAGGTCGTGCGAAGATCACCGGCCATCTTATCGTATAATCGGCCCCAGCCATGATAGCCATCGGTGGACAAATCGAGTACCAGACGTTCGTATTCGGGCGACATCTTGCTCTTCGCGCGCTCGCGCATTTTATCCAGGTAAAAATGTATTTGATCGAGCTTGGCCGCAGATATGAATTTATCCCACTCGCCATCCGATAAAGCAACAGCGAACCCTTCAAAACCGGTCAACAGCGAACCATACTCGGCATCATAGCTGTCAACCTCGGCATAAATGCGGGCGGCTTCGGTATCGTTGACATCCTGGCTGGTCAAACATTCGGCGAATGAGCTCGCCTGATAAAGCTTTCTATATAAATCTTGCATCATCAGGATAAACTTGCCCCAATCGGCGTAACTGCCGCTATCGGATTTGCCATAAATCTTATCTACAGCTTCTTTCGCCTTGTCCAGATCGGCTCTTATACCCTGCCGGTAATCAGCATACTCTTTGGATTTTGAACCGCCCGGGAAAATCGAATCGAGATTCCAACGCGGCGCGGATGATTTATCAGACATTTTTCGTCCTTTCCCTTAACTATTAATAAAACATTAGGGTGTATATAAGTTTATGCTTACCATTAATCAAGATTAAAAATTGAATTAGCCTGACACTATGCTCCATTATATTTATCTAAGGAATTCAATAACAATTTTTTAAATACTATCCCCATTTCTCAACCCTATCATACGCTATACTCGCGGATGATATTAAACGGATGAGAGCATATTCAGCATAAAATTTAACTTGGATTTTCGCGCTGTTATGCTATTATTTAGATAAGTTTGATACAAATCGGAGGAATGTTATGAAAAAAAACGACCTTTGCCTCGTTTTAGTTGCAGTATCGATAATCGTTTTATCAATTTCGGCGTTTGCCCAGAGAGATTATAAATGGGAGGATATCCCTGTTACGAGATGGTTGGATACTACTACGACCCCAATGACTTTCGAGGAGTACAATCAATCGCGGCATTTCGCCGAAACGGACAATATCCGTATTGTCAGACAACCTACTATTACAGTTGGAATTCCAATCGATATTATAGTAAATGAGGATCTGTATCCATTAATAGAAACATCTCTGGACACCTTTTTCTACGACCTTCAATTGGACGGGTATGCTTTAAATATATACACTGCCGCCGAGACCTTTTCCCCTATCAGCCTGCGCGAATTGCTATATACCGATTGGAGTCAGCAGATGATAGAGGGTGTAATTTTCATAGGCGATCTGGCGGTACCGTGGTACGAGATGTATGAACCCGAGGATTGGGGCGGCGCTTACGTATCTTTTCCCTGCGATTTATATTTCATGGATTTGAATGGCAACTGGGGCGATAGCAATACGAATGGCATGTTCGATAGCCATAGTGGCGCACTCGAAGCCGATATCTGGTGCGGTCGCTTGATGGCCTCCACCCTTACTTATCATGACTCGGATGAAATTGGCCGGATGCAGAATTATTTCCGTAAAAACCATGACTACCGCAAAGGCGACCTCCGCCTTACCGACCACGCCCTGGCTTTCATTGATAACGATTGGCATACTTACGGTTGGGGTTTCGATGTCGCTAATTCATACCCGAGCACGGATTCGGTTGTTGATATCTATGAGACTAACCGCGATAATTACCGCGATATGTTACGCCAATCGAGCGATAGCCTGTACGAGCATGTGCTGATTTGTTCGCATTCCTCGCCTTCGGCGCATTATATTTATTACGACATCAATAATTACCAGCTTTTCTACGATTCCGATATAGAGACATACATGATGCAATCATTAACCTGGAACCTGTTCGCCTGCTCCAATGCCCGCTATATAGAATCCAACAACATGGGAGCCTGGTATATTTTCGAACAAGATTACGGCCTGCTTTCGATCGGCTCCTCCAAAACCGGTTCGATGCTTTGTTTCGATGAGTTCTATCGACCTCTGGGTAATGGTATCACTTACGGAGAGGCATTCCTTATCTGGGCACAAAACGATATGGAAAACTGCGCCGGAGATGCCAGCAGGGCCTGGTTCTATGGCATGTGCATTCAGGGTGACCCTACCCTGCGCCTGTCACGTTTTCAGCCACCACTCAATTATTGTCAGTATCTGCCGGGAGATATTAACGGGGACGGCATCGTAATCGGTTCGGATATCACTTATGGTGTGCAATATTTTCGAGGGGTCGGCAGTTGCCCTCCCGATAGTTGTTACGATTATGAAAACGAGAGATGGGTATATGTTGCCGCCGATGCTAACGGGAACTGCGATTTCCTCGGCTCCGATATCACCTATATGGTTCGATATTTCCGGGGATTATACGATGAGGTAAGTCATTGCCCCGATTTCCCATTGGATGAGGAATAGCCGGAATCTGATCCGCGATTTGAATCGATCAATTGCTTTATAGCATTATAATTTCCCACTAGTGTCCGGTCTTTTCATCTCGTTGCGAAGCGCTGCTTCGCAACGTGGCTTGTTTGCCGGCAGAATGCGCATTCTACATGATTCAAGAAGGTTTCCAAGCAGCGCTTGGAAACCAGAAAACCAAGCCTAACATCGGCAGGATATGTCAGGATGAATGATACGCTGAATAAAATAATTATATCGGAAAATATTTTTCATTAACAATTCCAAGGAGAAATTTAAAATTTAACGAAAAACACCGGACACTAGTGATAATTTCCGTATAATCATATGGTTAGAGTATCAGGATGTCGCTCCGCTTTCATCCAGATGATGTAAGGTGTAACTTAATATTATCATATTAAATCCCGGCCCGATGCCTCTGGATGGAAGGTACGACATACTGAGGTGCAGCTAATCTAAAAGCCGGATAATAGTGGCTAATTATAGCAAACTACACAGCCATGAAATGATCCGAATGATTAATTCAATTGTAGAAAATAATATAGATCGATCGAATGGCTGAAGAAATTTACGGGGCGAATTCTACCTGTACCGCATTTGAAAATGGCGAGGATAGATCGCCGATCGTAAGGGCTTTAACTTTGTAATAGAAGATACCAGCCGAATCTGGGATGTGGGCGGCGTAATTATCATCCTCGCTCAAATCGTAGACGTATTCGCCATCGATAGAATCCGATATATAAATATGATATTCGAAAGCTCCCTCGACATGGGACCACTCTAGTTGTACGTAAGCTCCGGCATCATAAGCAATGAGGTTTTGCGGAGCCTCAAGATCACCACTGAAAAGAACATGAACGAAATCGGATATATCACTGGTATCGTTATCGGCTATGGTTCGAAGCTTATAGAAATAGTGTCCGCTTACCGGCGGCCAGTCGGTCGTGAATGTATCCTCCGCCTGGGAGATAAACTGGAAATTGCCATCCATCGAATAACTACGATATAAAAGGAAATCGGCATCGGTTTCGTTGCATTGCCAGTTCAATGTGATTTTATACAACGAATCGACAGCCACGATATCGTATGGCGGCAACGGTTGATCGTTGAAATACACATAGGCCGCGTCCGAGAACAACGAGATATGCCCCTGAGAATCGAAAGCTTTGACCTTATAGTAATAAGCTCCCTCTATCTCAGGACTATCGGCGAATGTGGTATCCTCCCAGGTCGAATCGATATACTCGTAGCTTCCACCCTCGCTATGCGCGCGATAGATTTTGTAACCGCTGGCCCCGAAAACCTTGTTCCATTTCAAGTCGATAAATGTACCGGCGTTTTCGGCCTCAACGTGTTCAGGTGGCAGAAGGTTATCGGTGTAGTTCACTAAAATCGGCGGTGAAAGTTCGCCCATCTCGCCGGCGATTGTCTCGGTCGCGATCCGATAATGATATTCGCCGGTGTTTTGCGGCGAATCGTTATATGTAGTTATCGAACCGGCGATACTGGCGACCTGCACGTAAATTTCACCATCATCCGAACGGAACAAAATATACGCGCCCGCCCAGTCGACCTCGATCCAGTTTAGTTCTACATAAAGTCCGCGGTTAACAACCGTAAATCCCGAGGGATAATCGAGAATGCCATCGAACGAGGAATGCACCGTATCTGATTCATCCGATTCCAGGCCGTTAGGCGCTATGGCCGTTACATAATAATAGTAAGTACCGGTGTCTACCGGTGAATCGGCGTAATACGGATCGACGGTAGAATCTATATGAGTAAAAGACTGTTCGGGATCGGTGGTGCGATATATCGAGTAGTAAGCTACATTATCGTAGTCGAGCCAGTTCAGGTAAAGATCGGATCCCCGATCGACCAGGCTCACACCCTCGACCGGATCGAATCGGCCATCATAATTAACCATGACCGCACTCGATGGTTCGGACTCCGTATCGTATATACTAACGGAGGCCACGCGGTAGTAATAATCGTCCATTTCCGAGGGCGTATCCTCGTACTCGATAGCATCAGTGGAATCGATAAGTCCCCAGCTATCATCATTGGTTTGCGAACGATATATCTTATAGCTGTCGGCTCGCTGATTTTCGTTCCAGGATAGACTGACATACTCGACTTGATCCAATGCCAAAAGGCCTGTTGGCGAGGTTATCGAGGCGGTAAATGTCACGGTTTTGATATCCTCGAATGCACTTTCCTGTGATGAGCCGCTTATCGAGGTCACGTAGTAATTATATGTCCCCACCGATGGCGGCATATCAGAGTGGCTTATCGTTCCCGAGGCCGTATCGACACGGGCGATATTCAGGTAGTTTGCCAGGCTCGATTCGGCGCGATATACCCTGTATTCCGTAGCTCCGTAAGCGCTTTCCCATGAGATATCGACCGCCGAGTTGCCGTTCATGACAAACACGCTGTGAGGTATGGGGTCTTTCATTTCAATACCGACATAGGTGGTCTCGCCGGGTTCGATCGTTATCGGGTAGCGGGCGGTGGTTAGTATCTCCTCACCGCCATAATACGTGTAATCAGCCCGGTATGTCCCGGAAACAAGTTCGATCGTATAATCGCCGGCGGCTTCCGATTGAAATTGATCGGCTGTCTTGGCAGAGCCATCCCCGCCGCTGACATGGAAGTTGCTGACATCGATAATGACTCCATCAACGCCCTGGTCATCAACGGTAACCCGCCCGCTTAAATAGCCATTCTGTTCCGGTTCGGAGCTATTCTCCTCGCAGGATATCACCAGCAGCAGGCAAAACGCCATGACCGATATTACAGCTAACCTGTTCACGATGAAATTCTATCACAAACAACGGCTTTAGTTCCAGTATTTTTTTAGGTATGATGATATTATTTTTAATGAAATATGATTTTGGGATTTTCTCATTTTTTAGTATAAGCATCCAGATTACTTTTAATGCCCCATCCCCTCCCCAATGCTGAATCTCGGATCGAGTCCGGGATGACAGAGGAAGTGTTATACGGATGAGCTGCATTTCACGATGATCCTCGCAGCATAAATGAAAAACGCCGGATGATATCACCCGGCGTTGAATAATAATCTTTCTTATATTCTACTGGCCCAGTTTTTTGAGCATATCAACCATGCGATTGGAGAATCCCCATTCATTATCGTACCAGGAGAACACTTTCACCATATTACCCTGGGTGACCATCGTAGCCAGGCCATCGAAAATAGATGAGTGCGAGTTGTGAATGATATCAGCCGAGACAATCGGGTCCTCGGTATATTCGAGTACACCTTTCATCGGGCCTTCGGCGGCTTTCTTAATAGCGCCGTTGAGTTCCTCTTTGGTGACATCCTTCTCCAACTCGGCTGTCAGATCAACGATCGAACCATCAGGGGTAGGTACGCGGATAGCGCAGCCATCCAGCTTTCCTTTCACCGCCGGGATAACCTCGGCAATTGCCTTAGCAGCGCCGGTTGTCGTCGGAATCATCGACATAGCCGCGGCACGGGCACGGCGAAGATCCTTATGCGGGGCGTCGATAATACGCTGACCGTTAGTGTAGGAATGGATCGTGGTCATCAAGCCGCGCTTAATACCGAATGTATCGTTGATAACCTTGGTAATAGGCGCGAGACAATTGGTAGTGCACGACCCGATGGATACGATATCATGCTTGGAGGCGTCATAGCTATCGAAATTCACGCCGCGCACGAAAGTGCCATCGATATTTTTGCCAGGAGCGGAGATCAGCACCTTTTTAGCGCCGGCCGTTATATGTTTGCCTGCCGTGTCTTTATCTTTAAACAGGCCGGTGCATTCCAGCACGACTGTCACGCCGAGTTCTTTCCACGGTAGTTTGGCGGGATCACGCTCAGCGGTTACCTTAACATGCTTGCCACCAACCGAGAAACCATCACCCTCGACTTTAACATCAACGCCCAGGACGCCATGTATCGAATCATATTTTAAAAGATGAGCCAGTGTTTTGGCATCGGTAATATCATTAACCGCGACAAATTCGATATCGGGATCATTCATTGCAGCACGAAACACCAATCGACCAATTCTCCCGAATCCATTAATACCTACTTTAACGCTCATTTTCCCTCCAGAAATTTAAAGACAAAAGAGATTGCATTTGCCAGTTTCATCAAAGATATCGGTGTTTTTAAAGACCGGTTAACATTGATTTATCTAATTATCAATAATATTGCAACAACTTTTACCGTTTACCGGTTTCGATTTACCGTTTTTTTTGATTTATACTCGATAAATATCCAATAATTTCAGATATCATTAATTATTTCTCATCACTATTGCCAGGTGTTTTTCAATTAAATGTTTAATTCCTCCGGGAATCGTTGATAAGAATTATTTTTCTATATAATCATAAGGTCAGCGTATCATTCATCCTGACATATCCTGCCGATGTCAGGCTTAGTTTCCTGGTTTCCAAGCGCTGCCTGGAAACCTTCTTGAATCATGTAGAGTGCGCATTCTGCCGGCAAACAGGCCACGTTGCCAAGTAGCGCTTCGCAACGAGATGGAAAGACCGGACAATAGTGATATAAATCTTATTATATAATATTGGGCAAATGCCAGCTTCAATTAGTTTAAATATGCGCTTGAGATGATTTAATTTGATAGAGGGCGGTTTCATTTAACCACCCTCTATCGGCTTCAAGCATGGTGAAAGTGAGAATTACTCCTCACAACTTGGCCAGCCATTCGGCATCTCCGCAGGCAGATCATCCTCGGATAGCCATATCGGCTGATAGTCTTCACAATATAATATCTCAGCAATTGCCCGGAAATAATTAACCAATAAAGTAACATCACTACCGATAACCTGGCAGTCACCGTTAATATCTGCCGAGGCAAATAAGCCGTTAAGCATACATGGATACGAGCTTTCAAATCCCCGGAAATAGTTCACCAGGTAGGTTACATCATTGCCCAGGGTTTGAGGCGGCCACGTAGCATAGTACATATTGACATCACCGGGTAAATAAGCATACCCTCCCCCGTCAATATTGATGGTCGAATTTATTATGACCGGCTCGAAAAACTCCGCGCAAACACAGCCGGTATAAGTTCCGTTTGTAGTCTGATCCGTCATAGTTATCGAGGTAACTCCCGGAGTTACTACATTAGCTTTAACATTCCCATATATATCACAAAGATGATAATTGCCGGGAGCTATGAAATGATTATAGTACTCGGGAGTAATAGCGTTATCAAAATCGTATGACAGCATATGGTATGCCTCGGGAGGATTAGTATAAGTCATCTCCACCTCACCGGTAAACACCAGCGAATCGATTACCAATATGCTGGTGTCGATATCGAAATTGACCTGGAAATCGAACAATGTATCGTGGTTTATCATATACATCGGAAGGTTGAACTGATCTCCGGGCGCCAGGGTAACGGATTCGATCAAGATCGTATCGTTATCGGGATTATAGCTATAGGTAAACGGTAACGGATCCCCCGGATTGCCTACACCATTTATCCCCTCGATAATACTGAACATATCGCGTATGGTAAGAGGCTTACCGTCTTCATCGATATCGCCATTATGCCATTGTCGGTTACTCAACGGATAGGTAATCATATCCTTAATTGCGTTATGAGCTAGTGCCATATCCCCCGTTTCATATGGAAAACCATTCAGGTTAATATCTCCTAAATCCAGCGGCCATTCGACTACTGTCAACTCTCCGCATTCGGTCTTCATACCCATATCATCCGATTCACAGCCGGTTTCGTACCATGTAGTCAAACCTGATTTATCGGCAACCGCATTGTAGGTGCCATGGGGTTCCCCATCATAGAAACAGACCGAGTAAGTCGAGTCGAAAGTAACGGGCGCATCGGGCAGTATAGCCAATTCGAAATAAGCAACCGGTTGATCGCGAGGGATACCGGTTAAAGTCGATTCGGGTTCGGCAATAAAAATCAGTTTATCTATACCCTCATCGTTTGGATCGCCATCCCATACGAAATACAGTCCATATGGCCTTATCAGATTTCCCGGATAAACATCAACAACATTGAACAATTCTGGATCAGATTCGAAAGTCACCGAGAATCCTCCCATCTCGAAACAATCGAAAGTATTAATGTATATGGGGATGGCGGCGGTACCGCCAGGATACAAATAATTAGCTCCCATAGAAAAATCGATTCGGCCGAGCAGGTAAATCTCCCCGTAGTCGAGCGTATCGACACCACCCAGAAGATCATCCGCGCTGATAATCAAATCGGTAATCGATCTTTCATCACAAATCGTCGTTTTGTCGAAAGATAAGTAGCCTTCCCAATGGCCGACACCGTCAATATCCACATAAAATTGTGTATTGATTATGTCCCCTAAAGTAGAGTTAACAGAGATATAGTCACCATCCGTATCGATCACCTTCAGGGTTTCCTGGAAACTCTCATAAATGCAATTTGATTTAAGAACGAATTCATTATCTGGATCTATTTGCGGTGGCGAGGCTATCGCAATAGAGCATAGTTCAGGAATTATTAATGCCAGAATAAAGCCCAGTATTTGATGTGAATTGAGATTTGAAACACCTCTCATTGTCACTTGCTCCTCTTTTCATTTTTTATTTTATCGAAATACTTGGTGTACTACATATAGCAACATGACATATTAATCCCATCCTGATTATTTTCGACAATCCTGAAAAGTATCATGATATTTGATTTCGCTCTTTCTCGTTCACTCATTTCCCCATACCTTATTTATTATTTCAAACTGCTTGCCCAAACGATATTCCCATCGGAATTCGCAAATTCTAATAACACATGGCACTCAATTATATTAAGCTTTTTCTCAGATTATCTTTTCAGAAAGTACAAAAAATAGCTATGCTCAGATAAGTCTCGTTACTCCTAATTTGCATTTGCGCTAGTATTTGATACAATTCCAATATAGCATACCAGATTTTTAATGCAAGTAATATTTTACATTGATTTTATTTTTTTTCGAGTAAAAAAAATAGCATCAGAATTAACAGCTATTAGTATAGGTTATATTTAAAGGATAGAGATTCGCTTAGCGTCCGAGCACCTCGGCCAGGTTAATCAACCATGAACCTAGTTCTTTTTTATTACGGAATACTTCATCAAAACTGGTAACCTCTACCTTGCCGTTAATTTGGCCGAGCATCGAATTGGAAACGCCATCCATCAAGCGATGGACAGCCGCCGAGCCCAGGCTGGAGCCGAGTATCCTGTCGAACGCGGAAGGTGAACCGCCTCTCTGCAGATGTCCCAGTACGGTTATTTTCGATGATATATTTGCGATTCTCGAAAGCTGTCTGCCGACATGATATGCCGTAGTTGCTCCCTCGGCCACTATTATGATATTGCTGATTTTACCGGCTTTGTACCTGCCTTTGATACGCTCGGCAATAGCCTCTAGGTCGTAGTTCACCTCGGGGATCAATGCCGCCTCTGCGCCGGTAGCTATCGCGCTCATCAAAGCCAGATAACCCGAGCCACGCCCCATAGTTTCGATGATAAAAGTGCGGTCATGAGAGGAGGCGGTGTCCTTAATTTTATCCACAACCTCGATTATATTGTTAAGCGAAGAGTCCGCTCCTAATGACATATCAGTACCGTATATATCGTTATCTATCGTGCCGGGTATGCCGATTACCTGAACTCCCCGATCTGAGATCGCCTGAGCGCCGCGGAATGATCCATCCCCACCTATAACCACCAGGCCGTCGCATTCATGTTTATACAGGTTTGCCAGGCCCTCTTTCTGGCCCTCCTCGTATTTGAAATCCTCGCATCTGGCAGTAAGAAGTACCGTGCCGCCGCGACTAATAATACCGCCCGTATGCTTGGTGGTCATAACAAAACTGTCATCATCCAGAAGCCCGGCGTAACCGCGCTTGAACGCCACTACCTCTATTCCCTGATTTTCCGCCTCGTGGACGACCGCTCGAACACTGGGGTTCATCCCCGGGGCATCGCCGCCTGAGGTTAACAATCCAATTCGCTTAACTGCTGACATCTTTCCTCCCATAATCCCGAATTATATGTTGAGTTAAATCGGATGTCAAGGCGTTGTACTTAATCTTAACAATATTTATTCTATAGCGATTGTCCCAATTATTTATATTCTAAGGCTCTTGACGTTAGATGTTACGATTATTTTGGTACTTGGCAGTAAATCGCCACGGGTGGCGGCGGCGGGAATTATCCCGGCGGCTCGAGTAGACCCTCACCGGTTCCAAATTTCCGGAGATTTTTAAAACTTTCCGCCTCAGGCAAACACACAACGGCAAACCGGTGTTTTTGATATCAATAAAAATAGGGGCGTTCGATCGAACACCCCTATTAGAAACAATATACTGTCTTTTGCCGGCTACTTAACAAGCAGCATCTTCTTTACGAATTCTTTATCGCCGGTATTGAGCTTATAGAAATAAATCCCGGCGGCAACTGGCTGCTCTTTCGAATCATTCGCATGCCATGCCACGGTATAAGTGCCGGGGGCTTGATGCTCATCTACCAGAGAAATGACTTTCCTGCCCAGGACATCGTAGATATCAAGACTAATGTCACCCGATTCCGAAAGCTGGTAGCTGATATTGGTAGTCGGGTTGAATGGGTTGGGATAATTCTGATGCAGGCTTATCTCGCCGGGCAAGCTCGATTCCATATCATCACCCTCGATCGAGACCATATACGAACTGCCGGTGGTGAATTTGATCGACAGCTCATCAGCTAGCGTGGTTGCGCCGTCATTATAATCATTATTGAAAACGTATTCGATACCATCCGTTCTATCCGGACTGACAATGCCGACAGAAGCAGATTGAGGACCGTTAACCGAGTTGTACATGAAAATGATATCATTATCGCCGGTGCGTGTTGGCCACATGGCGGTATCGAGAATGATAATTTCGAAATCCTGATACCCGAAGGTCTCATTGCTCCTGATATTATCCCAGCAAACTATCAACCTGCCGTTAGCCTCATCGTAATGATAACGAACGACGAAAGGCGGCGGGTTATCGTAGCCGGTCGAACTCAAGTCATCCCAGAAAGGAGCTATCATGCCGTTGGCACATTGCGGAGATGGTATATTCGTGTTAAGGAAATTGCCCCACCAGGTGCTGCCCATCGCAATATAACCGTTATCACTAATACTGAACGAGGCGAATGTCCGTCCGTAATAAGTAACATTAAACGGTAGTGTCTTGGTGTAAATTTCATCATCACCGATGCCTACCGTTTCCCAGGATGATTCATACGGTATCCATTCGAATGTGGGATGGAAAAGATAGTCGGTATCGCTGTTATCGAAACAATAATAGCCGTATTCATCCGGCCCGATTGGATCGTCATTATCGTAATCTCCGACACTCAGCGTGAATTCTATATCCTGAGTTTGTCCCGAGGCACAGGTCAGAGTCAGGGTGAATTCGATATCATGACCGTCGTAAATCAACGGCAACGTGGAAATCTCAAATGGGTTCGACTGGTTAGTACCTGAACCATCGATATCGATATCACCGAAAGCGCCGTCGGCATCGGTGACAGTCACCAGCGAATCCTCGGTGCTGAGCATGGCGGTTATCGATTGTCCATCCACAGCGCCGACATTCTCGATCTCCAGCACGAGTTCGCCGACTTCACCACGGTCGATCATTCCGTTACTGTTACCATCATTCTGTATGGTTGTCGAATTAACCTGACAATGTACCGCGGAGATCGGTAGGAAGATGAAATTCTGCCAGTTATTCCCGCCATCATCGGAGATATGCAAATTCAATTCCGCATGCAAATCGTTCATGGCATCGGCATTGACTTGTATCACGTATGTTTGATCACCCAGGCTCGAATCGCCGGGAGCGATATTGCCGTAACTAACCTCGCTGGTAGTTACCTGAACATGCGGATCATCCGAGATAAGTTCACCGACAACGTTCATCGAGGTTTCCGAGCTGCCGAAATTTTTCAGGTGAGCCGTAAACTCGATTGTCTCCATCGGGTTGGCGATCAGATCGCCGTTACCTTCCGAATTACCATTGTTATCGTCATCAATAGCGTAGTTACTGACACCCACCGCGATATTGGCATTATAAACGTCGACATTGGCCTCATACGGTATGTAGGTTGCCTTGGTAACTGTCAGATGCATCGAACCGCTGGTTATGAAATCGACCTGAAAACCGGCATGACCGTTGGCGTCCGTGAACATGCCCTCGAATATTTCATCGCCTTTCCAGAGGCAAACGTAAGCGTTACGAACAGGCTGATCGTAACCATCCGTGACACTTACAATAAATCCGGCGCTGCCCAACGGTACAGATTCCTCGTGAGACACAATCATATCATTCGGTACGCCTGTCCAGAGCATCAACGAGGGATCGCCAAGATCGTTATAGCTGTTAAAATACGACTCTACCCTGCCTCCGGTATACTGCTCCTCGGGAAAGGCATTATACATATTTAATTTGCCCATCAGCTGGCATTGAGCCAGGCCAAAAGTGCCTTCCTCGAACAATCCCCAGTATATACCGGTATCGATAGCATTATTCCATTTGGTATGGCTGTCATGATTAGAGGTGCCAATGAATCCGGGGCCGCCTCGATTGCTATAGCGAATCCAGGCCTCGCCCAGACATAAGGAGTAATCGTTGTAATCACCGGTACCACAAACGATGGAGGTCATGATTCCATAGCGCGGACCGTTCGAAAGCTGTGCTATATTTCCGGTCGTATAGTATGGCGAACTCCAGCCCTCTGTCATACCGTAACCACGGTAGTTCACGAATGTCATACCTCTGTTTATAGAGGCGTTAATCTCGTTTGTGGTGGGTTCATCGTATTGGGTAGAGAAAAAAGTGTCAACATCGGTGTAATGGTGGCGTCGAAGCATCTCCCTTACCCATAGTTTCGTACGCCTCTGCGAATAGAACCAGTCGTTAACGCCTCCGGCAACCATTGTCGAATACAGGTACCAATTGGTATCATCCATATATGGATTGCGTTCGTATTGAAAGAACTTGTTCATATAATAAGCCAGATCGTTAGTATTAGCCACTGAGATTCGTCCCACGAAAACATCCGGGAAATAATCATTGCCCAGCAAGAAAGAGTAATAATTATCGGAATCGAGGTAACCGAAACCGAAAGGATTGCCGTAAGAATAGGTATCAACACCCGAACTGGTACTGACATCCCCGATTAAGCAAATATAGTCCGGTTTCATCACAGCATTATTGTATTCGGATATAATAAAACTCTTAACCTGTGAATAATTCGGATTGGAGCTGATTTCCGATGTCGAGATTACCTTTACATAATATCCTTTTGCTTTCTGCCAATTGACATATTCACTTATATTGTTTTCGTAATTCGATGGAACGATAATCCAGTAAGCGCCACGGCGTTGCTGAACGTTCTCTACCAGTTCGCTGTTTAAAGCAATGGATTGATAAATAGGATAAAAAGCTTCACTGACCTCGGAATTAGCGGGCAGTATATCTCCTCCGGAGTAATCAACCTGTAAATCCACTTGATGGTAAACCCTGAGCGTCTTAGTGGAGATATCATACTGAACAGGCCTTATAACCAATCTGCCGAGATTGACATCACGCATTTTGCCGGCGTATTCGAATTCGGCCAGGCTTTGCGGATAAAATCCATCATTGGCAGTTACGATATCTTCATTGAGCCACTTTTGATCTTCCTCCGAGGCTTGAGAGAGGTTGATATTCTCGATATCGGTATAGCTGGAGTTGACAACCGTTACTGAAAGCTTCGCGTTTTCGGGAATGAGTAAAAGCGATGAATATGATGGCAACAGGGTTTTATTCGGCCCCGGGATATATCCTCTGCCTATCGCGAACTCATCCGGCAACTCTAATTCTGTGCCAAAGTCATTGACCATAGTCGTCAATTGGCCAATAGTAAAAGTTAGCTGCGTTTGATTATTTGTTATGAAGTTTGTTTCTATACCGCTTGTCTGATCAGAAATAATCAAATCTGATGCGGAAGCAGATGAGCAAATAAGAAAAATCCCCACAGCTAAAATGCCAAGTTGCCTCATTTATTACTCCTTTTTATTAAAGCTGCCAAATTAACAAAATATTTTGAATGCCTTTAAAAACATTATTTATTTTCCATAAGCGTATGTTTCCGAGTAATATAACAAATATGATGAAAGAGTCAAGAGTATAGATTGATTATTTTTTAGTTATTACTAAAACCGCTTGACATTTATGAAGTAGTATATATTTTTCTTTTATAAAATAGATTTACTTAATCTTATTATTTGAATAGGGGTAACGGTATATCAAGACGATTGTTAAAGGAGTTTGCCTTAGATGCATATTGTGATTGTTGGGGGAGGACCATCGGGATTACTAGCTGCAATCGCAGCCTCGGAAAAATCTGATAAAGTAATATTATTTAATAAAAACCCGGAACCTGGAAAAAAGATATCTGCTATTCCTCAAGAGGATTTTTTCTTCTCTGAGAAAATGCCGGCTACTCAGATGGCCTCACGTTTTGGCGAAAAAGCGGATTTTGTCAGGGCCGTATTAAAGATGTTTTCCCAGAATGATCTGGTTAAGCTTTTCAGCAAGATAGGATTAAATCTGGATCCTGACGAAACCGGCCATTATCGGGCCAATGGTATGTCAGGTCGCGGATTAAGTCAGATACTTCTGGAGGAGGCTACCAAACGCGGCGTGATCTATAAAAAATCAAGCAGAGTTACTGATATAGTACGCGAAAACGGCGGTTTATCGGGCGTTATGGTAAACGGTTCGCTGTTCCCCGCCTCCCGGGTGATTTTAGCAACCGGTTCATTTTCCTCACCCAAATACGGAGCTACTCGGGATGGCTACACCATATCCGAACAACTCGGACATCAGGTAACAGATATTAAACCGGCCCTGGTAGATTTGAAAACCAACGAGAAATACGGTAAAGAGCTGGCCGGTGAAATAATAGATGATATCAGGATTAGCGTTTTTGCCGATCACAAATTGCTGCAATCAGAAATAGGCGCCATCAAATTTACCCCACTCGGCGTATCCGGACCTATTATTCTCAATCAGTCGGCAGAGATAATCGAGCAGATGAAAAATCATGATATAGAAATAAGGCTCGATTTCATGCCGGATGAACCGCGTGAGACATTCGAGACCTGGTTTGTAAAAGAGGTAATTTCCCGCAAGCATGTGCTGATCGGGCAGCTTCTGGACAGATATTTCAATGCAAATGTGATTAAAGCGATCCAATTGGAATCACGGATAAAGCTGGATAAGTCCGTGATGCACATCTCGCATCTCGAGCGCAAATCGCTGATTCATGCTATCAAAGATTTCCGTCTCACAATCAAAGGACACAAGCCGTTTAACAGCACCCGTGGAGTGCGCGGCGGAGTGGTCACCGAGGAAATCGACCCCAAAACGATGCAGTCGAAAAAAGTGAAAGAGCTGTATTTTGCCGGGGATGTCATCGATGTTTTAGGGCCTTATGGCGGCTATAATATGCAGTTTGCGTTCTCCTCCGGATATGTTGCCGGAAAATCCGCTTCGGAGATGAATTAGGATTTTTTTCCGCTTTCAACAGATCACGCCTACCCGGGTCATGGCTGAACCGCATGAAGAAATATATACGTCAATTTCATGATTTAGTAGATTGCAGACTTCATGCAGTGTTGAGGTTATGCATCTGCCGCAATAAGATGCTCCTCACCCATCGGGCGGGTTGGACTGCAGGTCTAGGAGTAGTTGAAAAACTCACTGAGCAGGAAGGAATCTTTTACTGCCTGCTCTATTCATGCAGTATGTCGCCGGGAAAATATGAACAAAGGACTTCGTCCGCCCAGCGACTCATACAAATGACTTTATCAACATTTCCCTCGTTGCCGGCCATGAAAAGCAAATCAGCATGCTATTACTACTCACTCTTCCGACAAAGGTACTCCATCCAATCCAGGGTTGGGGCTGGATATGTTTGTTACCGCTTTCAGCCTTTGATATTCGCCAGCGGTTTAAGATGCGCTACCTTTTTCGATATACCGAGTTTATGCACGGAATCGACTACTTGATTGACATCCTTGTAGGCAAAACCGGCTTCCTCAGCCAGGCCTTTCATCGAGGCGGCGCGAATTATAATACCGGCTTTCACCATCTGGTCTTTAATCTCTGAGCCACGCACTTTGCGTTTGGCCGCCGATCGTGACATCACCCGGCCTGCACCGTGAAGTGTGCTACCGAAGGTGTCGCTCATGGCATCCCGGGTACCGATAAGCACGTATGATCCCGTCTGCATCGAACCGCCAACCAACACCGGCTGGCCGATATCGCGGTACAGGTCGGGTAAATCCGGGCTGCCCGGCCCGAATGCCCGGGTGGCGCCTTTGCGATGCACCAGTAACTCCTCAATTTTACCATCCCCTATATCATGCTTTTCTATCTTGGCTATATTATGGGCTACATCGTAAACGAGGTTCATCCCCATATGCTCGGGATTTTTATTAAACACTTTGCCAAACGCTTTTCTCACCTGATGCATTATAACTTGCCGGTTGACGAATGCGGCATTGGCGGCACAGGCCATAGCGCTGTAGTATGCCTGCCCCTCCGGCGAATCGAAAGGCGCGCAGGCAAGCTCTCTATCGCTGGTATGAATACCATATTTAGCCATCACTTTACCGAAACTCTGAAGGTAATCCGTGCCTATCTGATGTCCGAATCCGCGTGAGCCGCAATGTATCATAATGGTGATCTGTCCCGGCTCGTCTATTCCCAATATTTTAGCTTTCTCCCGATCGCAATCGGGCGGAAAATCGACACTCTGTATTTCTAGATAATGATTTCCCGAACCGAGCGAACCAATTTGGCCTATCCCCCGTTTCTTCGCTTTGTCGGAGACATTATCGGGATTGCCTCCTTTTATGCAGCCTCCCTGCTCGGTGAATTCGATATCGCTTTTCCAGGCATAACCATTCTTAGCCGCCCAGGGTATTCCCTCGGCCATCATGCTATCGAACTGTCCGGCGTTAAGATCAATTAACCCTTTACTGCCGACACCCGCCGGCACTAATCGGTATATGGTATCAATCAGTTGTTCGAGTTTAGGCCTTACCTCGGATTCGGTCAGGTCGGTACGGATCATACGCACGCCGCAGTTGATATCGAATCCTATACCTCCCGGCGAGATAATACCGGTACGCGTGCTGAACGCACCCACGCCGCCAATCGGAAAACCATAACCGCGATGGCCATCCGGCATACATAAAGCATAACGCCTTATCCCCGGCAAACAGGCAACGTTGGTTATCTGTTCGATAACTCCCTCATCGAGATTATCTAAAAGCTGTTTAGAGGCTAGCAGCCGGGCCGGGACTTTCATGCCCTGCTTCGCATGTTTGGGAATCTCCCAGGTATAGTCGTTGATTTTGACCATTTCCATGCTATAAATCCAGCAAAATATGAGCGGTATAACCCCCGGAGATACGTTTCAACTCAAAGTGATGATAAGTTACTGCTTTTACGTCGTTTTTTAATTCATGTTTACTCGGATCGATACGTTCCCCCATCACCCGACAATATAATTTCTTATCTTGATCGATTGATATATTATATTCTTTTATGAGAAACGATTCTAAATCCTTAAGATAGATCAGCTCGGCCAGAAAAGCATACAATAGCTCGCTGATATTTTCCGCATCGAGCTCGATATCGTACTGATCGACCGGATAAACATGAGAGAGATCGGCCATCGCCTCGAAAGTAGCCATCCCGCAAATTTCAAAAAGATCCTCTATCGTTCGGGCGGTTGCTTCGAATTCGTAATCGGCGAACGCGCCCTGTTCAATCACTTTGTACTCTGCCATAATCTTATCCTATAGTTAATGACTGGAAGCAATAGCAAAAACCGTTACATTCTTGACATCAGCTTTATGTAATACCCTGGTTGCCTCGATCGTAGTTGCCCCCGTAGTTACTATATCGTCAACCAGCAACACCGATTTACCTTTCACTGCCCCTATATTTTCGATATTGAACGCTCCGACAATATTGCTCCATCTCTCCTCGCGCCCCAGATCCGCTTGGAATCGGGTTGGTTTTATCTTCCTCAATATTTCGAACTCGCATGGTCGTCCAAGTTTTTCGGAAAGCGTTTTCGCTATCAACTCGGTCTGATTGAATGTCCGCGTTTTAATATCTCGTTTAAGCATCGGGATAGGAACTATCATATCGAATTCAGCCGATAATAATCGTCGATGGAGCGAATCGAGAGCTTTGCCTGTAAGGTACTCACCTAATTTCATCTGGCGATGGAATTTAAAACGATGTATCAACGCTCTTACGATATCCGTGTATGTTGCCCAATAATACAGCTGAGGTATATCGAAATCATAGCCGGTTGCGCAATCACACTTAAGCTCGGCAGGCTTGCGGCAAAGCAGGCAAACTGGGCCATCTCCGGTATAGATGAATTTACATTCGCAATTTGGGCATAACGGCGTCCGGGGATGCTCCAGTGGCTCCTCGCAAGCCGGACATCTCGGGGCAGAGATGAAAGCGAAAACATCATCGAGAAGACGCCCGGCGTTAGTTCTCAGGCTGTCGAGAATTCTCGGCATGTTGACGCCTCAAAAATAATAACCAGAACACCGCTATAATAAACAGACATAAGGTCAGGAATTGATTTCGTGAGATATTTGCGCCGCCGATATTGACTATTACCATGGCTTCCTCGTAGTAGCGGATAAAATCGATAATAAAACGCCACACGCTATACATCATGAGGGCGACCCAAAAAGTGAACCCGTGAAACGCTTTCCATTTCTTTTCGAAAAGCAATAATAATCCCAGCATGATAAACCCGGCCGCTGAGGAGAAAAGCTGCGTGGGCCATACTGCGTGATGATGAAAAGGAAAAGTGATCCCGCACCAGTGATCGGTAGCCATACCATAGCAGCAGCCGTTGAAAAAGCAACCTATACGAGTAATTCCCAGGCCGATAAAAAACGAGGGCGCCATCGAATCGAGCATCGCCCAGGGGCTTGTTTTCTTTATGATGAAATATACCATCGAGGCCGCAATCGCCAACACGATTCCCCCCATCATGGAGAGACCCGCTAAACCGATAGCCCCGGAGGATTGGAACGGATTAACGGCATCCAGCCAATGCCCGGTAAACTCCTCGGTATGATAGACGACATAGAAAAAACGCGAGCCGATGATCGCCGCGATAATCAGGATGAAAGACAGGTCAATCATATCGTTCGATTTAACGCCGTTTTTCTCGCCTCGTTTAATAGCTAACCAAACACCGAAGAAGAACGACATAGCCAGCATCAAACCATATGTTTTAATTTGAACGGGCCCTATAGTAAATAAATCCGGATGCATATTAATACTCCTGCCAATCGCGATTAATAGCCAGCAATAGCCCGATAATACCCCAGAAAAACAGCATTGATGATCCGCCGTAACTGACAAACGGTAGTGGCAACCCGGTAACCGGCATCAAGCCAACCGTCATCCCGATATTGACAATCATCTGAAAAAATATAGCGGTAGTCAAACCGGCGGCCACATAACTGTAGAAAGTATTTCGAACTCTATTAGCAATCATAAATCCTCTTATAATTACTATTAAAAACAAAATGATAACAATAGTTCCGCCAATAAATCCGGTTTCCTCGCCAATCACAGAAAAAATAAAATCGGTATGCTGGGCCGGGAGATAGTCGAGCTTTGTCTGGGTGCTTTCCATGAATCCCTTGCCCCAGAATCCGCCGGAGCCGATGGCTATTTTTGACTGGATTATCTGGTAGCCTGCGCCTGCCGGATCCTGCCCGGGATCCAGGAATGTCAGGATACGAAGTCGCTGGTATTCATGCAGGCGGTTCCACAATATAGGCGTTAGCATACCAACAGTCAGGTTTATCACTACATAAATTATTCCCGGAATAAGTTTAGGGCGGGCAAAGTATAACAGCAATATGAAAGCTAAGAAAAATATTGCCCAGGATAGCCAGTGGAATGCCGTAATAATACTCAGCACAGGTGAGATAACCATAATAATTCTTGAAATTGGCATACCTGTCCAGAACAGCAAACCCAGGAAAATCGATATTCCAACCAGCGAACTTCCCAGATCGGGTTGTTTGATTACCAGGGCTGTTGGGATAGCTACTATCATCATACCTAAAAATATAGTTGAAAAACGGTGCAGACGGCCATGACGGTATGCCAGAAAACGTGCCAGAGCTACACACAGGGCAACCTTGGCGAATTCCACCGGTTGAATGGCGAACCCCCCGAAATGAAACCATCTGGCGGTACCACTACTTGAGATAAATAGTACCACGAGCAGAAGACCCATAGCGATAAAGTAATACACGTAAGCCATCGCCTCGTGCATTTTAAGGGGTACGAAATAAGCTATTATCGCCAACACCAGAGCTGCCGCCAACCATATTATTTGTCTTTGATGGTAAGACTGTTGGGCCAATTCGGTGGTGTTATGGGTGGCGCTATAAATAAATAAAATGCCTATTATAGATAAAGCCAAGGCGGCCAGTATCAGTATAAAATCGAAACCTTTAGTCATCCCTTATAACTCAATATCCTTTTCGGATGGCTTCACACCCCTAAAGTAATACCTTAAGACATCCCTGGCAACTGGTGCTGCGATAGAGCTTCCGTGACCAGCATTTTCAACTATTACAGCCACGGCTATCTCCGGTGATTCCACCGGCGCAAAACATACGAACCAGGCATGATCATCGCCGTGTGGGTTTTGCGCTGTACCGGTTTTACCGGCAACTGTTACTCCCGGGACTTTTATCCAACTGGCTGTGCCCCTCTCCTCGTTTACCACTCCGGCGAGAGCATCGTTGATAATTTTTAACTGGTCCTGAGTGATAGGCAAGGTATCCAGCACCTGGGGATAATAACTGATATTAACATCCGGGCTGCTTACCTGGTTCACGATATGAGGTTTATATATTTTTCCACCATTCGCCAGCGCAGCATACAAGACCGCCATCTGCAAGGGCGTGACCAGTATTTCGCCCTGTCCTATTGCCAGGTTGTTTATTAGATACTTAGTCCAGCCTTTGGGGCCATAGCGTTTATTGTAAAAATCTATAGTCGGGGATATTCCGCTTTTCTCGCCGGGAATATCGATTCCGGTAAGCTCGCCAAACCTGCATTGAGGCATGAATTCTCCGAATAGCTCCATACCACATTCCAGGCCAAGCTGATAAAAATATACATCACAAGATTGTACGATAGCGCCGTGTAAATCTAACCTGCCATGCCCGCGCGCCAGCCAGCATTTAAAATTCCTGTTGCCGAACCTTTTTACGCCCCGGCAGATATCGAAATCCCCTTCGTTTTTGATTTTATCATAGTGAAGCCCCATGGCTGCGGTGAACGCCTTAAATGTCGAGCCGGGCGGGTAACTTCCTTGAATCGCCCGGTTTAGAAGCGGGTAGGTCGTATCAGCCATTATATCGGCCCATTTATCGGAGGGCACAACGCCGGAAAACAGGTTGGCATCATATAGTGGTACCGAGGCCAATACTAAAACGCCGCCGGTGTTAACATCTATAGCAACTACCGATCCTTGCCCTTTTTCGATCAATAGCGATTCAGCTTTCCTCTGTAAACCAGAATCGATATTTAACTTAACCTCAGCTCCTTTAACCGGTTTAATCGGCTTACGTGCCGGGTAGTCTCCCAGCACTCTGCCTTTGGCCGTGACCTCCAGATAAAGTACACCATCCCGGCCGCGAAGGTATTGGTTGTATTGCCTTTCCAATCCTTTTTTACCGATTATCTGGCCTTTCTTGTAATTCTTCGTCGATTTCAGCTCATCCTCGGAAACCTCGCCAACATATCCATAGAGATGGCTGGCGAAACCACTATCGGGGTATAACCTGGTCGGTTCCACCTGAAATACGACACCCGGCATATCCAGCGAATGCTCCTCGATAACACTGATCGTCTCGAAATCAACATCACGCTTTAACCTTATAGGCTGAAATTGGCCTTTCCAACCGGTGGAGATAATTTTCTTCAAATAAATCTCATCCATATCCAGTACCTCGGCCAACCTGGCTGAGGCGCTGTTGATATCAGGAACCTCGTAAGGTAAGAGATACACGGTATATGAGGGTCTATTCTGGACGATATAGACATTATTGCAATCGACGATATCACCTCGGGGCGCCTTTATCGGTACGATTCGAACGCTGTTATCGATTGATTTTTCCTGATAATAAGCTTTGGCGAATACCTGTATCGAGAAAAGTTTTATTACCAGTACGAGACAACATAGTGTTATAAACACCACCATCAATCTCATATGGAAATTTTTCCTCGGGGTTTCGTTGGACATTACAAGAGATCCTTAACAATGAATCTGTATCTTATAACATAAAAAATTGCCATACCTAAAACGGCGCTGTACAGGGCGGGTAATAAAGTGTTTATCAGTATGTACGCTGGATTCAAGAATATCAATTCGACACGAGTGAAAAGAAACATCAGAAGGTTAAATGAAACCGCCGTAATGAGCAGTATCAATGATTTAACGGGGATAGGATCGATTTCAAGCTTATGGCTTATCATACCGTTAACATAGCCGGCGATTGTCAGGAATAGCGCCGCCCAGCCCAGTTCGAGCGGGCTTAGCACACCTATAAGTATACCGGCCACGAATCCGAAATAAGCCGCCGGTTTCGGCCCATGTATCAAACCGATCCAGACAGTGAATATAATCGCCAGATCGGCCCGGAGTCCGAACACCTCGATACGCGGCGCGATCACGATCTGATAGAATACGATCAATATCAGGCCGATTATATATCTGCTTAAAAGTAATCTATTCGCCATATATAACTACAAATACCTCTTCGAGCGTTGAAAAATCCACGGATGGTTTAATGAAAACATCTTTAAACAAAGTACCAGCTTCATCGTGACTGAATATCACCGTGCCAACCATCAAGCTGGGTGGGAATATCCCTCCGAGTCCAGAGGAAATCACCGAATCGCCGACTGCTATATGGCTCTCGATGGGCACATCCCCCATCTCCAGATACTTGCCACCCCGCCATCTGATAATCCCCATAGCTCTCGTATTCTGATCGATTGCCGAAACTTTACAGTTATGATCGATAAGCAGTTGAACAATCGCGGTAGTTGGCGAGACCTCAATCGTTTTGCCCACGATACCATCGGCGGTAACAACAGGCATATTGCGCTGTATACCGTTTTTGGAACCGATATTGATCACCACCGATTTGGACATCAAACCCGGTCGAAGTCCGATTACCTCCGCGGGCACCAGGCTGTGTGGTAATTGAAGGTCAAAACCCAGCATACGCCGTAGACGATTGTTCTCGTAATGATCCTCGGTAAACTGCGAGGCCTTCATCGAAACGCCAACAAGCTTTTCCTTGAGTGTCACGTTTTCGCCTTTAGCCCGGGTGATTCCCAACAGGAAATCATCAAGCTGATTGAAAGGCGAGTATATAAAGCGGGTAAAAACGCCTGAAATACTTATCTTCACCGTCTGGGGCATAAATACCAGTACGATAGAGGCAAATAATATTGCAATAACAGGCAGTAATTGTCTGCTCTTCATGAAATGTGTTATAGATGAAATCATCTATTCATTGGAGTCCAAAACTTCAATCAAATCTTCTTTATACTTAGCTTTCATCAATTTGCCGCGATTTTTTTCGTTTTTCATGAGAAATGAAAGCTTAGCCATTACATTCAAATGAGCTCCGATAGCGTCCTCGGGAGCTGCGATCAGGAAAAACAGATTGACCGGTTTCCTGTCCATAGCCTCGAAATCGACTCCCTCGGTTTTACGCCCAAAAGCGATAACGACTCCCCTGACCGATTTAGTTTTAGCATGAGGAAATGCGACATTGTAACCAACGCCTGTGGTAACCAGCTTTTCTCTTTCCAGTACAGCTTTCAAGAGTTCCTCTTTGTTTTTAACCATATCGGAATTAGCGGCCAGTTCAACCAGTTCGGTGATAATTTCCTCTTTGGTATCACCTTTCAAATCGAATGTGATAAGATTATCCTCGATGAATCGAGAAAGCTTTATCATATTTCCTCCTTAAAACTTCTCTGCCTCTTCAACCAACATCACCGGAATATCGCCATCTTCAACGCGGTATTTCAGTTTGCAGGAATGGCACAAAAGCACGTTATTTTCTTTATCGTATTCTAAGTCACCCTTGCATTTAGGGCAAGCAAGAATTTCCAACAGCTTTTCGTTAAGCATCTTAACGCCTCTATTCCTTATATACGCCCATTTGCCTGTATTTCTCAAGTCTTTTTATGCAAAGCTCATCCCCGGATATCTTTTTTAACTCGAAAACGGTCTCAATCAGTTCTTTTTTTATTATTTTTGCTGATTCCTCGTAGTTCATATGTGCCCCACCCGGGGGTTCGGGGATTATCTTATCGATTATACCCAGGTCCTGTAGATCGGTCGCAATTGGCTTTAATGCCTCGGCTGCTAGTTTTTGATTGGCTTTCAACTTGGCTGGTTCGGCATTAGCATCGGCTTTCCATAAGATAGCCGCGCAACCCTCAGGCGATATTACCGAATACCATGAGTTTTCCAGCATATAAATACGGTCGCCCAGGCCAATTCCAAGGGCGCCGCCGGAGGCTCCCTCGCTAATGATAACAACGACTATCGGCACCTCAATAACCGCCATTTCGCGCAAATTACGGGCAATTGCCTCGGCTTGTCCTCTCTCCTCGGCGCCGACTCCCGGATACGCGCCGGGCGTGTCGACGAATATCACAATCGGTACATTGAATTTCTCTGCTAATTTCATGAGCCGCAAAGCCTTGCGATATCCCTCCGGATGGCACATACCAAAATTTCGATACTGGCGCTGCTTGGTATCCCTGCCTTTCTGCTGCCCCAGAACCATCACGTTCTGGTCTCCAAGTTTTGCAAAGCCGCCAATAATGGCCTTGTCATCCGCAAAATATCTGTCTCCGTGAAGTTCGACGAAATCGGTAAAAATAAGCTTTATCAAATCCAGGCTATATGGTCTCAGGGGGTGACGGGCGAGTTGGATTCGCTGCCATCGGGTGAGCCGGGAATAAACATCCTTGCGCAGCTTATTCCGTTTCTTCTCCAGAATCTGCAACTCACGGGTTAACTCGAAGCTTTCGGCTGTAGCCAAATCCCTCATCTCTTTGATCTTGCGATCGAGTTCTACTATAGGCTTTTCAAAATCCAGGTACTGTGATTCTTTCATTTTCTATTCACCAACCTTAAATTTTTTGAAACTATAATGGCGGTAAATATAATTAATAGAATTTGTAAAACAAACAAAATATTCCTGTCTCCCCCGGCTATAGCGAAAGTGGTTATAGCTAACTGCAAACTCGCCAGATAAAATATCCAGACTGTTACTCGAGGCGGAATGCCTAAACCGAGTAAAAAATGAAAAATATGTTTCCGGTCGGCAACATAGAATCGCTGGCCCGCGATAGATCGCCTGATAAAGGTGGTTATTATCTCGATTAGAGGCACGCCCAGAGCGACAATTGGCACGAACATCACTACGGTAGCGAATGATTTCGGCCAGAATATAGAGATTACCCCAAATATATATCCTAAGAACAATGAGCCGGAATCGCCCATGAATATCTTGGCCGGGAAATAATTAAATTTCAAAAACGCCAGAGTGATACCTATGATACCGGCCGCTAAAAACGACGGCAGCGGTAATCCCATCATTAAACTGAGCGCTAAAAAGCTTACTCCGATAATCGCGCTTACTCCCGAGGCCAGACCATCCAAGCCATCGATAAGGTTGATCGTATTGAAAATCAGGACAAGCCAAATAACGGTTAGAGGAATCCCCCAGTAGCCGAAATCGACAATCCTGTAGAACGGAACGTTTATCTCCTCCAGGCGGATATCGAACGCTACCAGTATAATGCAGGTCACTATCTGCCAGAACAATTTCCACAACGGCTTTACGCCTTTGATATCATCAACGACGCCCAGCGTGAATATTATCGTCCCACCGCAAAATATACCGACAAGCGTAGTCAGGTTAGACCACCAGAGATCGGGGAACAATAAAAATCCGGGGATCAGTCCGAAAAAATATGCCGCGAATAAGGCCACTCCGCCCAGTCTGGGCGTTGGATCAGAATGTATTTTGCGCGGTCCGGGCAAATCGTACAGATCGTGTTGCCTGCAGTATTTAATGACTATCGGGACGAATATATAGCAGAGATAGCCGCTTAGAATACTGATTAGTATGTACGATGGTATGTTTATCATTTACGTCTCTTTATCCCCATAATTTTTAATAATACTGAAAAGCAAAAACCACCCGTAAGCAATATCCCAAGGAATAAATTTGAGAAAAACCGGTCAGGGTGATGTTTCCTGAAATATTTATATATCGAAATGTGATGATTATACGAAGTTCTGAGAGAAACCGATTTCGAGCTTTCGCCCAGTATATGCTTTAATTCTATCCCAGGCATAAACCATATATCATGCCCGCCATTGCCTAAGCGTTTGCACAGATCGAGATCCTCGCCGTACATGAAAAAGCGTTGATCGAAACCGCCGATATCCGAAAAAATCTGCCTGTTTATTAATAGCGCCGTTGCCGATACGGCCGGCACTTTAACATTATTCTCGGGCCGTAAATACCCGGCGGATTTCGTCCTGGCCAATCCCAGAATATATAACGGTGATCTCCTTGAAAAAATAATACTGCTGTATGTTGGTAATTCCCGCGAGGATGGCTGGGGAGTGCCATCGGGATATACCAGCGCCGGCGAAACGGCGCCCGGATGAGATTTCGCGAAATCGTAAAGCTGCTGAAGCGAATTTTCCGGGCATATACAATCTGGATTCAGGATAAACAGATATTCTCCCACAGCCCTCTCCGCCAGATAATTCATCGCCGCGCCAAAACCGATATTCTCCTTACAAGCGAAAAGGTTAACATCCCCCAAAGCATTTACAACCTCGACCGTACTGTCGCTCGAATCGTTATCCCTTACGAGAATCTCCAACGAGGGAAAATTCTGCGCGTATAGCGAATCAATACAATTACCTATGGTGTTGGCATTATTGTATGTGACTATCAATACCGAAATTAGAATTCTATCACCCATATGAACTTTATACTAAATAAAACCCAAAATTGCCAATTTTTATCATACTTTCAGAGAAAATTAAACCCCGCGGAGTATTAGCTCTCACGGGGTCGAATATCTCAATTCTTGATTATGCTATCTTTTTCTGCTTATCTGTTCTTTCATGCTCACAATGAGTTCGGCTAAAAAGCCGATGGCGAACAGCATGAGTCCGGACACGATAAGCAGGATTACCGCGTACAGAAGCGGCCTGAAACCAGCATGTTCGACAAACCTTAAATACAATGACACCAGGCCGATTATGAACCCCAGCAAACCGCAGGTAATACCGGCCGTGCCGAAAAACAGAAGCGGCTTGGTAGTAAACGACAGCTCGAACTTGACACTTAAAAGATCAAGGAACCCAACCGGCAACTGGCTTAATCCGAACTTGGATTTACCCTGTTTGCGCGGGAAGAGTTTGACTTTCACCTCTTCGATTTCATACCCGGCCTGGGCGGCCATAACCACCATATAGCGATGCCAGCCTTTGCGGAAAGTGAAATTTTCGGCGACCTCTTTTTTGAACATCTTTACCGAGTTCAAATCATGTACGTTTACCTTAAATAACCAGCGCGAAAGCTTATTGTATATGTACGATCCCAGCGATTTGCTGTATTTTCCCTGTTTCCAGCCGGTAACGACATCCGCGCCAGAATCGATTTTCGAGACCATCTTGGGTATCTCGTTGGCATGGTATTGAAGGTCGGCGGGATAGAAACACAGTATTTTGCCGGCGGCTCTACCGAAACCCGTTTCCAAAGCCGCGGTCAGCCCCCTGTTGGCGCGATGTTTATACAGCTTCAACCATTTGAAACGACTCTGGCCCTCCCGGGCTAGCTGATAAGTTTTATCCACCGAGCCGTCATCCACCAGTATCATTTCTGCTTTGTAGGGAAGGTTGCGCATCAGCTCATCGAACTGCTTGAACAGCTCAGCAATGTTACCTTCCTCGTTAAAGGCGGGTATAATGACACTGAGCTTAATACCATTCGATCTTCTCGGCCGTTCGTCTCGGCCGGATGATGGTCTTCGCGATTGGTACCTGGATGGTTTGCTTTCGCCACCGGGACGATCATTTCTGCCTCTTGGCGTTCTTCGCGGGCGGCTCTCCCTATCCGAGGTTCTGGGACTTCTTCTCTCCTCTGTCGAGGATTGTTTTTTCGGCGCCGGATCGGATTTTTTTTCCGACTCCAGGATAGATAAAATTTGTTCGGGGGATTTTTCTTTTTTGACCTCCTCCCCGCTTTTCGTTTCCTTTTTCTCCTCGGGTGTTACTTTGGGTGAGGATGGTTTTTTAAACGATCGCCTCCTGCCAAACTGATTTTCGTTTTCCGAGCTCAAGATTCCTCCCAAAAAGAATCAATCGACCGTCGGCGTAACCCGCTACAGCCGATCACCGGTTTTCTAAATGACTACTCGCCGGTTTCGTTTATCACTTTTTCCTTACTTATCTCACTGAAATTCAGGTGCTCCCGTTTGAGATAGTAAAGACCCAATAATGTCACCGGGAAATATTGACACGACCAGAGTATAACCGAATACGATAACGCGACCGAATTGGAAACCTCCTGCTGGCCAAACATCCCCAACGACCCGCTAATTTGAAAGCCTATTACACAGGCTGCATGAAAAGTACCGATATACCCCGGGCTCGAGGGTAATGAGACGGCCAACACTGTCACGAACAATATCATGAGGGCCGCCCATACTTGTGGATAAAGACCGAACGCTAAAAATATCAGATATCCGGCGAATCCGCTAAACGCCCATAACAGCACCGAATATAAAATCGTTATCAAAACGGAAACCGGTTCGGTTAAGATACTCAAGCCCTCCGCGAATTTGGTCAACACGACCGAGGCGCGGCTGGATAAGCTTTCAGAAAACTTCCCTATCGGCGCGCATATTATCCTGACAGCCAGATCGGTCCTGGCCTTTAGAAGATAGAGGAAAAACAGCAGCACCATTGTCATCGCCAACGCCACCACACTTGCTTTTTTCAGATCCGCGGGGATATCCACTATAATTAAAGTCGAAAAGAATACTATCAAAAGCCCCAGGCTGTCGAAAACCCGCTCCGTTACCACGGTAGCTAAAACCGCCGATTTGCTCAATGAGTGTTTATGCGATAACGATACCGCTCGAACAACCTCGCCCACTCTGGCAGGTAAAATATTGTTGGCCATAAAACCGATCATAATGGAGGAAAAAACCGAACTGAAAGGCAAACGTTTGAATGGCCTGATCAACCAGTGCCATCTGGCGGCACGTATGAACATACCGACAATTACGGTTGCCATCATAGGGATAGTCCAGAAGTAATCCGCCTGGCTGAAAGCTTCTGCCATTTCGGCATAGTTGACTTTAGATAGAGCGTAAACAAGAAATGCAAGGCTTATGATGATCCCTGATATGATTTTCCAGCGATTACTCATAATTACCCGGAGAGAATCTTACTGATCAGACTCTCGGTTTGATCGGCGGTTTTATCCCAGGAGAATTTCGCGGCATGAAGTAAAGCGCCTTTTTCAAGCGATACACGATATTCGGTATCACTCAATATCTTTGAGGCTTTACTGGCGAATTCGTTCAAATCACCGTATTCGAACAGGAGTCCTGATTTCCCCTCATCGACAGAATCACGTAATCCCGGTACGCGCGAGGCGATAACACAGGTGCCGCAGGCGTTGGCCTCGATATTGGTCAATCCCCAGCCTTCTTTCAGCGATGGATAAATCGAAACATGCGACCGGCGCAAGTACTCGATTTTAACATCGTGCGATACGAATCCCAGGAACTCTACCTTGTCTTGCAAATTCATGTTCGCGACCAGTTCTTTCAGAACCGGCACATGATCACCATCCCCGACAATCACCATCCGGGCATCCGGTACCTGTTTTAATATCTGCGGCATCGCCAGGATACCGGTCTCCACGGATTTATATTTCTTTATCCTGCCCACATATAATATGGTTGGCTGCTCGAATTTAGTTACGGACTGATCGAATGTATAGCTATCCTTGTCTATACCGCATTCGACTACGTGGACTTTATCTCGCGAAAGGCCACGTTTTATAATCTCCTCGGCTGTGGAATCGGAAATCACCATAGTGTGATTATTCCTGTAGAACCATGAGTAAGGTTTTTCTGCAAGATATATATATAAACCAAGTACGAAATTTATCTCTTGAAAAATAGTATTGGAAAACAAGTGGGGAATTATTATCAATTTCGGCAAACTGCAATAAAGTGGAGTATAGAACGGGATTTTGTTTATATCCTCAAGCAGTATATCGTATTTACGTTCGTTTTGGAGCTTCTTGTATTCGCCCGGCATTATCCAGTTAAAAAACGGCCTTCCCCCCCGCCTGATTACCCTGACGCCCTCGATTATTTCCTCGCTTTTGCCTCCGGGAAAATTACAGCACAGGAGATCAACCTCATGGCCTTTTTTTACCAGCCGGCGAAGTATTTCTTCGAGATGAACTTCCGCTCCGCCCGAGGCGGGATGTTTAAGGTCTTGCCAGTTAACCGTAAGGATTCGCGCCATACTATTCTAATTTCTGAAGGGTATCCCTCAATTGCCTTTGGTTATTCATGAGATCTAATAATCGATCGAGATTATCCAGCGCTTGAGCATCATCCGCGTTAGTCATACGCCAGGCATTCGCCAGGCTATCAACGGCATCGTATTTGCCAAGTTCCGCGTTTATGTAAACTAAATTATTGAAGGCTTTCTGTGATTTCGGATTTATCTCCAAAGCTTTCTCGAGTAGCGTTATCGCCTCTTCTTTATTACCTAAGCGAGCCGCCTCCTGAGCGCCATGAAAACAGATATCGATAGCATCGGAGGAACTTACCCCTTCCACTACATTGTCGATTTTATCGATCTGCCCCGAGCGAGCGTAAAGAGCGGCCAGGTAAGCGCGGTGACGCCAATCCTGAGGATATATTTCTATCGATCGCTCGGAAACCTCGATAGCTTTATCGATCTCGCCGAGGTTCCGTAACGTATCTGCCAGTTGAATGAAACCGGAAACATAATTGGCCACCAGGCGGCTGTCGTTTTCGTTCTTATAAACTGTCGAATCTCCCAGGCCTCGGAATCTGAAATCCTCCATGTAGTATTTCCACATCTTGTCTAAATCTACGCGCCCCGGCTGGCCTTTTCCGGGTACCAGGCGATAACCCATGCCCTCCATGATGAGGTTGTCATCCAGCCCCAGGCGGTTGCCGGAGGAAACGGTCACCGCGAAGAATATCGGCTGTTCCCAGCCATTGTTGGAATTGGTCCTGATTATATGGCGAACCATCTGGTCTTGCACCTTCCAAACATCATTGGTGGCCTCATTCCAAACGGGACGCAAGGCCTCGATTTGATCGTATGAGTACGTGATGGGAACATTCATCTGGTCTTTCAACTGATGTATATACCAGGGCGTATTCAGGAGGCTGAGATTAACGACTCGTACATCCTGGCGGAAATGTTCGACCTCCTGTATATACCAGAGAGGGAAGGTATCATTATCCCCGTTCGTGAATACTATTCCATCCTTGTCAATCGAACTTAATATATTATAAGCGTAATCCCAGGGGATATAGTTTTGCGAACGATCATGCTCGTAATAGTTTTTGCTCAGGGAATGAACCGGTAACAGCATTACGAATAAAAGCGCCGGAATCATGGCGTACTGCCACTTGATATTCTCCTTTGCCCATTTAGCCAGGTCGTAAAGCATACCTGCCAGGCCTACACCGATCAACACCGCGAAGTACATGAAACCCGGCGTGAAGAAATAGTCTCGATGGCGAACCTCGAGAATAGCCCCTCGAGTGCCATCGGAGAAATTGAGGTATAGCACCAGCCCCACAGAGGAGGCCAGGAAAAGCGCCAACAGCCACAGGCCGTTTATCTTATTACGGCGATATGCCTCGTAAATTCCCCAGACACCGAAAGCGAAATATATGAATGCCAATGTCAGCATCGAATATTGCGTGCGGAAATACCCCCAGAAACCCATATGAGGATGAACACCGAACTGGTTGCTCCATTCGCCGCGACGGTCGAACATGCGGGTGATCATCGATTCCTGGCCGTATTGCTTACGCTCTAAAAGCGATTTCAGACGATCCCAACTATCGGGATTGTTCTCGTTGATAGCCGGGTTTTGCGAGGCTCTTATCGGGAGGTAAGCGTGAGTCGAATAGCCGATAATCGTGACTGCAGCCAATGCGAATACCAGGCGAGTCATATACTGCGAACGCCTTCCCGACATCAGTAACAACACGCCCGAGATTATGAATATCGCCAGCGTGCCATACAGGAATAAATCGAGCTGTCCGATAACCATCATCATGACAACCCAGGTTACCCAGAAACGCCAGTCTCTCAAAAGCTTTTGGTCTTTAATAGCCATGTAAAGTACGAATATCGGGATTACCAGGAATGATGTCAGGTGAATGCCTATCGAGAGGAAAGCCAGATACGCGATAGCGACCATAAGTTTGCCGCCACCGGGTTTGCCAATATTATTCGCCCACATGAGAAGTAAGTAACTCAGTATGAGCATAAGCATCATGGCCAAACCGTAGCATTCGGCCTCGATAGCGTTATCCCAGAAAGTCGATGAAAACGCCATGATCAAACTACCGGAAAAAGCGCCTACCGCCAGGCCGAGCCGCTCCCACAGAGTCTCGAGTACCGTCTCGAAACCTATGATAAACCTGATGATCAACCAATAAGCTACGAAAACCGCGGCCGCCGAGGAGATCACACTGACAAGGTTTACACTTACCGCGGCATCGAACGGCCAGGGCATCAAAATCGCGAATCTACCGATTAATGAAAACAAAGGATAGCCAGGCGGATGCGGAATGCCTAAAATATCAGCACAGGCGATAAACTCACCGCAATCCCAGAATGATAACGTTGGAGCTTTTGTCATGAAATAGACAATCAAACTAACGATGCCGGCCCCGAGGCCAAAACCCAACAGAACCCTATCCTTATACAGACTTTTCATTTTACTTCCTCTTGATTACCTCGTAAAAAACCGTGGTACCCAGACTTTTGAATATCGGCAGCTTATCGAACACTTTCGACAGTGTCACATCCAATTTCCAATCCTTAAAAAACCTGAACGGCGGAAGGCGGAACGACAGTATTGTCCACTTCTTCAAATCATAACCATTCCGAAAAACTCTGTTCATCGCCGGTACATCCAGTTGCCACTCGTCCGGTGAATAACAGCCAATAAGTTTTTTTACATTTTCCTGGCCGATCACTTTCATGAAAAGTCTGCGGCCATAATAATAGAAAAAGTTCAGGCTCATGCGATGCGGCTCCTGGATGAATATCCGTCCCCCCGGTCTCAACACCCTGGCCGCCTCGGACAGCGAGGCATATTGATTGGGCAGGTGATGAAGAATCCCCAGGTAGATAATAAAATCGCAGGAGTTATCTTTTAGCGGGATAACCTGAGCATCGGCAGCGGCCAGTGCGCAGGCCGGATCGTTGCGCTTGATAAGCGATATGGTGATATCGGTTAGAAGCACCAGGTTATTTTCAATAAAGCGATGGGCATGTTCGGATATCCCGCAACCCAACTCGAGAATAACCGAGTTATCGAGTTTAACTCCGGACATGTAATTATCGATATTCTTTTTTAAATATCGGGTATATGGACGAGCCATCAACTCGTCATATGCGGCGGCATCATCAAATGCCTCTATTTCCTCTTTAATTCTATCTGCCATAACCCCAAAAACTGTCAGTCAAATTAATGTATTGGCATAAGATATGAATTTTTGTAAGATCGTCAACATAAATATACCTATTTAAAAAGAGTTTAATATAGTACGACTCAACGATTATCGCAAAGAGGATTAAAATTATCTAGCGCTATTAAAGCTTTACGCAAACTCAAAGAATTCTCTCGAGCAACAAGGGGATCCCATGATGTAATAACGAATTCTGTTAATGCGGCATTATAGTTCGGGCCGATTTTGGCCGTACTGCCATCACTTGGAGGAATTCCGTTTCTAATTGTTCTGCTCTTTGATTTTCTCGCAATATTAATCAAGGTTTGTTTGGGATCAAGCAAGTTTTCCGGTTCTCTAGTAATATTAGCTTTACTAACATGAAGGTATTTAGCTATATTTATTCTGTGAGCTAACAACCATGATTCTATCTCGCGTACCGCTATCCTAAAAAGCATCTTTGAATTTAAATTAAAATCAATCCACCTTCTAATCAAAACCGGGGGACACTCGACCTGATCCAAATCGACACAAACTAAAAAAGGAGTTTTATTAGCGGCCTGGTTGAAGGCTAATATTTTTTGTTTTATGTAGGTGCAGCCTCTTCGACCAAGTCTATTGATAACCGAATAGTTATTTTTGCTTGTATCGAGAATTTTTAATATAACGGTTTCACTCAGGATATCTTCGGTTACAATAACAATGGGAATAGGATCAGTCATTGAATATGTCCAACTGCATTATTTCTTCCGGCTCGGTCTTGCTGATAACAACTTCAGCCACACTTAAACCTTGTTTCAACAATTCTTTTATACTAATATCCGAATCAGCGTTTTTAATTTCAGTTCCCTCGCCGGTTGGAATGGGAATAAGCATTAGTACTTCATCACCGCCAATACTTTTATTAGATAAAAGATCATAACTATGAGTGCTTATCAAAACCTGGCGTCTTTTTTTATCTTGTAAACGCCAGATTAACGAAGGCAATTTATTAATTATTCCTGTATGTAGTGATAACTCCGGTTCCTCTAAAAGTAACAATGAATCGCCCTCGAGCAACGACCATAATAATCCTATCAATCGCAAGGTACCATCAGAAAATTCTTCCTCTGTTTGCTTGCCTGCTTTCGGCCTCCAGTGCTTGTATGTCGCTTCTAAATGGGGAATCCCTTTCTCGTCTTTTATATCCGTAAGCTGCCTGAGTTGGGGAACTGCGGATTGTAATGCTTTCTCTATTTTTTTTAGTCTGGCTTTACGAATTTTTTCAGGAGTCAGAGCGACACGCTCTAAAAAACCACGTCCAAATGGATCATCTTTATTGATATGACTCGTGATAACCTCGGGGTGACGGATCAACTGTGGTACTAAATGAAGGTAAAATATCGACTCGAAAAATCTAACGATTTCACGAAACTCAGCGTTGGCGTTAATTTGCTCAAGATGCGTCTGGGTTAATCTTTCAGCATCTCTTTTGTCCTGGTTATCAGGCCTATTAAGAATTATTTTATTATCTTTCCATACTTTTTCATAATCGATTATCGGACGCCGGTATCCTCGTGGTTCTAGCTTAATCCCAATCGAATATTTCCAACGAGTAGGAGAGCTATCGAATGAATCGGCTAATGAGATTTCTATTTCGATTACCGGATTCTGCCGGGCAAATAAACATCGTATTTTGGATACTCCCCCCCGGTTTTCTATAGCTTTTTGAAGTCCACCTCCGCTTTGTGCAATATCCCTTAGAAATCTGAATACATCAAGGAAATTTGATTTGCCCGAGGCGTTGGCGCCAACTAAAAATATACGTTTTGCCAGATCGACTTCTGCATGTCTGAAGTTTTTCCAGTTTTTCAATAATAGATGCGTTACTATCATCTTAGCTCTTAGTGTTTACGAAAAAGAATAAATAGAAACACGCTTTCGTATATCAACCGACGCTTTAATGCGCCGGTTGATATATCGAATAAAACTCTTTACTTGGTCTCGACAACCAAACATTTCGAGGCGGACCAGAATGCACTGGGATCGGAAATCATCAGGGTGGTGTTCTCACCGGCGTCAACGAGCTGATACGAACCGGCAATATGCGGCGTATGTATCATGACTTTGTTCGACGGAACCGGGATAGTCAACTCTAAGTCCGAAACGGCATCCAGGGTATTGAAATCGGCAGTGCTGAAATTAGTAGTCAGCTTGGTGGTTTTGCCGAAGAACAAGAAGCCGCCGCGTTTTTCCAAAATACCGCGATCTTTCAACTCACTGGCTTTAGCCATGGTATAATAGCGAGTATTCTGCTCGGCAATCATATCTTCCTGTTCGGAGATAGTGCTGTTTTTCTGCTCGATCTCATTGTTCAGGCTAGCCAGGTCGTCTTCGAGTACACCCATCTCAGCGGCCAGCTTGGTAATTTCATCCTCTTTGGCTTTGAGATTGGCTTTTACGTTGGCCACCAATGATCTCAGGCCTTTAACCTCGTGCTTGGTCTCGGCCAGACTGGTTTCCAACTCAACGATCTTGGCTTTGCTTTCGACAATGTAATCACCGATCTCACCGAGCTTGTTTTTGATATTTCCCTCGATAGCGTTAATATCCACATCCTTTGTCATTTCGCGGATATCAACCTCGGCGGCCATAATTTTCTCCAGGTCCTGGTCAACGGATTTCACCACTTTAACCACTTCCTCGATATAGGCCTTGATAGCATTGTTCTCCTGCATCAGTTGCTGATTCTGGACCTCGAGATTGGCCAGGCTCTGCGTTAACTCATCGATTTTACCCTGGTTACAGGAAACCAATGTTAGAACCATAACCACTATCAGCGAGAATGCTGCAAATTTGAACCTCATCTTAAATCTCCTCCTCCTTAAGGCTATTTATTTAGTTCTTTTCCTTTATTATTTCTACGTATCAAATCCACCGATTATTTCATCGAATTAAATCATCGGCGGTTCCACATACTCGCCGAAAACCTCTTTAAGCGTCGAGGTGATCTCCTCCTCGGTAGTGTAGCATCGTACACACTCGAGCAGGGCGGGCATGTGATTGTCTCCGTTTTCCGCGACCTTCTTCAGGTCTGCCAACGTTCTTTTCACTTTATCGTTATCGCGGCTTTCTTTCACTTTATTAAGCGAGGCCATTTGATCAATGGAAACCTGTTCATCGATAGTGAGAATCGGGATATCGATCTTCTCGTTCTCCTCGATATACTCATTGACTCCAACAATGATGCGCTCTTTCCGCTCGATCTCCATCTGATATTGATAGGCGCTCATGGCGATTTCTTTCTGGAAATAACCTTCCTCGATACATTTTAGTACGCCACCGCGCTTTTCTATCTCCTCAAAATATGATTCGGCCTCTTCTTCCATCTCGTTAGTAAGCTTTTCCACAAAATAGCTGCCGGCCAATGGATCGATCACATTAGCAACGCCCGTTTCGTGAGCGATTAACTGCTGTGTACGAAGAGCAATCTTGACCGCTTTCTCCGAGGGTAACGCCAGTGTTTCATCCATACTGTTGGTGTGAAGAGACTGTGTTCCGCCCATCACTCCTGCCAATCCCTGGAATGCGGTACGGACGATATTATTTTCCGGCTGCTGAGCGGTTAAGCTACATCCCGCAGTTTGCGTATGGAATCTCATCAACCACGACCGGGGGTCTTTGGCTTTGTATTTCTCGCGCATGTGACGAGCCCAGATTCTTCGCGCGGCACGGTACTTGGCAATCTCCTCGAAAAAATCGGTATGGGAGTTGAAAAAATGCGAAAGCCTGGGCGCAAACGTGTCGACATCCATGCCGGCTGCAATAGCCGATTCGACATAGCAAAAACCATCAGCCAAAGTAAACGCCAACTCCTGAGCGGCGGTCGCTCCGGCCTCGCGGATATGATAACCCGAGATCGAGATCGTATTCCATTTCGGTACGTGATCGGCACAGAATGCCATCATATCGGTAATAAGCCTTATTGATGGTTCCGGTGGGTAAATCCACTCTTTCTGGGCTATATATTCTTTCAAGATATCGTTCTGAAGCGTACCGGTTAGTTTTTCCGAGGGCACACCCTGTTTTTCGGCCACGGCAATGTACATTGCCAATAAAATCGTGGAGGGACAATTGATTGTCATAGAGGTGGAAATATCTCCGGTATTTATACCTTTGAACAGCACCTCCATATCATTCAATGTATCGACAGCCACTCCGCATACGCCTATTTCGCCCGCTGAACGTGGAGAGTCGGAATCATACCCCATCAGCGTGGGCAGATCGAAAGCCACAGACAAGCCGGTTTGCCCTCGTTCAAGAAGGTAATGATAGCGCTCGTTCGTTTGAGGAGCGGTGCCGAATCCGGAGAATTGCCTCATGGTCCAAACTTTACCCCGATACATCGAGGCATGAACGCCACGGGTGTACGGGTATTGGCCGGGATAACCGATATCCCGATTATAATCGATATCCTCTAAATCACTCGGGTCATATAACGGCTTCACCGGTTTCGAGGATACGGTCATGAACTTTTTGTCCGCGGGAATTCTAGACTTGGAAAAGTCACCCTCCCACTCATCTCGTCCTTCGAGTTGGGATTTTTTATTCACGTTGCTCATGAGTCATCCTGGTTTAATGATGTGATAATTTCGGATGTAATCCTGTACGGATCGTTTTTGCCATCCAGAACACTTTCAATATACTTATCTAACCGGGAATCGGTCAATAGATGTTTCGTGATATATTCTTTTAATTCCATGTTCAGGATACGATATAGATCCGTTTTAACTTTACGCCTTTTAATGAATTCGCCATCATCCTTGGCCATTAAAAAGCCTCGATGTTTACCGATATTGTCCTTTAATTTATCAATTCCCTTATCATTAACCGCCTCAGCCTTTATTACCGGATACTCCCAATTATCTCGCTTGATTTTCGTCTCCAACATCATACGAAGTTCCCTCGCGATGTAGCTGGAGTTCGGTCGATCGGCTTTATTAACCACAAAAATGTTAGCTATCTCCATCAAGCCGGCTTTCATTGCCTGTACCGAATCACCCGATTCGGGCACAAGCACCACTACCGTGGAATCACAGGAATCGGCGATATCCAGTTCGACCTGACCGACACCGACTGTCTCAATTAGTATGATATCCTTGCCGTAGGCATCCATAGCCATCGCCACATCCCCGGTTGAATTTGCCAGCCCTCCCGATGATCCGCGTGTAGCCATACTTCTGATGAATATATTATCATACTGTGCCAGATTCTGCATTCGGATTCTATCGCCTAATAATGCCCCGCCTGTAAACGGCGAACTGGGATCTACGGCGATAATCCCCACCGACAGACCATCCTCATGGTATTTTAGAGCCAGTTTGTCAACCAAGGTGGACTTCCCAGCCCCGGGAGGACCAGTGATACCGATACGATATGCCCTGCCGGCTTTTGGATATAATAGAGGCAATACTTCAGAAAGTTGATCACCTTTATTTTCAATATGTGAAATTACTTTTGCCAGAGCTAATTTATCGCCGGCAAAGAATTTATCTAAAACACTCATCCTTTTCACCTATAAATTACAAGTTTACATGATATGATATTAAGCCGATGATTGCAAAAGGTTTTTAACTATATGTCAAGCCAACATACAAAAAGGCGGCTCCCATTTTCAGGCGAGACCGCCACCGTGTCATTTTAACATATACCTGAATAGTTCAGGATACGATTAGTTTTAAAGGGATTTAACTTCCGGGTTATTCACACCCGGGCCAACCGTCCGGCTCGGTAGCCGGCAAATCTCCCGAGGTGGGCCAGATAGTTGGATAATCAGGGCAATATTGAATACCGCCGCCGCCACGGAAATAACTAACCAAATAGGTAACATCCGCGCCTATAACCCGGCAATCACCATTAGCATCGGCCGAGCAGTAATAGCCGCCTAACATGCAAGGATCGGAGATTCCCCGAAAATAATTGACCAGGTATGTCACATCAGAGCCAATAACAACTGGCGACCATGCCCCGGCCACCATATTGGCATCCCCCGGCAAATAAGCATATTCCGGTTCGCTCTGACTGAAATCGAAAAACGGTACGCCATCAACTGGCATGTGCCAGCTTGCGTAAATTACGCCATAGTTATCATCCCCGAGATACTCGATGGAGGCGGCGCAGTAATAAGGTTCGACATCGCTCAATGGCTGACTTCGTACGGGCCAGGGCACGCCGGCATATAAACGCCAGGCGAATCGTATCTCGCGGGGACTGGTGTAATACCTGTAAGTCAGGCCAACACCGCCGCCGGCGCGGGAGGTGAGATCTGGACATTCGGAAATCACCGTTTGATCGACCAGGACTCCGGGATTGAAATATAGTCCGCCGTTATAAGTGATAGCATACATGATATAATGATCATCATCCTGATAATTTTCGAAAAAGCAGGTGACCGTATCCCTGTATGCCCCGATTGTAGTCTCGTTCGGCCAACTGCCAATATACCGAGAATACTCGTTCTGCCAATATAGCGATGTCGAATAACTGTCGATTCTGAGAGTGTCATGAATATCTTTATAGGAAAACCAGATATATTTACCATCAGCGCCGTTTTCCTCATTAAAGCTGGCATCCAGACCGACATCGGCGGTGGCTACGCCGGTCGTTCGCTCATGGAATATCTCGCAAATTTCATCGGTGTAGTAATAGTGGAGTTCACCGTTTGAAACAATCAGGGTGTAGTAAAGCCTGGGTGAATGAGTAACATCATAATCCTGATTCGAGCAAACATGCACCTCTTTCACGTAGTCCGGATATATCGGATCGAAAATATCATGAATATAATGGTTGCCGTCATAGAAAATCTCCCAATCGCCGTCCGTGGCGTTGAAATGTGCCAGCCGAGCTTGATTAGCATCATCCTCGGAGGTAAAAGCCACGAAACAGTAATTTTCGGTACAGGTAGGCGTGACTGATAGTAATTCGTACGGCGCCATTCCCCTGAACACCTCGGTCCATGTATGACCACCGTCCTCGGAGAAATTCACACTGAAATTAGTAGTGTAACTATCGCCCTCGAACATCAGGGTGGTAAATATATTTCCTGTCTCGGCATTGATCGCAATGCCGGTAGCATAAACCGAATCACGATTGCCAATCCGGATATCGGTACCCCAGAGGCTCATATCGCTGGTCGGAATCGGTTCGCGCCAGCCCATGCCGATGCCAACATGAGTCAGATCGATATGCTCCCCCAGTTCAACGAATAACTCTATCGACTTATCGAACCGACCATTGTTCCAATTATCCTCGACCGCATTTACCAGCTCTATGGCTTTTGTTGGCATATCATCATCAACCATGAGTTCGATCCTTGAATTTTGTTTCTTATCCTGCGTCATCCTCTGTAAAGGTTTCCATACCGGCTCGGTCATTCGTATATGCTCACGCTCGGCCGGATCAGTCATCGACTGGCCCGATTGCGGAATCGTGACTGATTGCCCCCCTCCTCGTTCGATAATCTCCCCCGCAGAGTTGATTCCCAAAAACAGCATTAATGCAAATACCGTTAGCATCGCGCACTTTTTCATAAATACTCCCTGTTCTATTTTTATTTGTTCTTATTTTCCGGTGATGACCAATGATAATAAGCCCAACTCAAAACTACATTGCTATACTATTCATGTCTATTATTACATTCTTTGGAATTTTACAAACATCAATTTGAAACTATCGCACTCACTAACAGAAAATATTATCTGCTAATCGTTTTTGGTATCTTTGTTAGGCATTTTATTTTCGTTCACCTTAACACTGGTCTCTTCATTGAAAATAAAGCTCGTAAAACAAGTTCCCAGGCATTCGTTTTTAATGAGTTCGTTTATTGTGTCTTTAATATTTATTAGATGTTCTTTAGATGAAATCGTCCATATTATCGACATATCTACAGTACCAATGGAGTATAACAATTCAGCTTCAATATTAGACTTTCTAACAATCTCTTTTGCCTTTTCAATCTTACACAAGCTAGCTCCGCCATTCAGGGGATGAGTTATTTTTGTCACTGCTTTGACTGCTCTATCAGGCTTTTCGTTTTTAGCGTTCGAAAATGTTCGGTTTTATGAAAAATTTGGGCGTGGTTCAAAAAACCATGTTTTAGGGTAACATTTAGGCGCAGGTATGGCAAGCCTCCGGCAGAGGAGAAATGACATTAGCGGTATTGTGGATAAAGGGTCAGGCTTTTTACTTAAAAACGACACTTTATCAAAAAACTATTTGATAATATCCTGTAATTTTGTTATTTTTATTATCTTATTAAATAAACAGAAAATCCAGCATCATAAATAATTGCAGTTTCAAATTTGATAACATATTGAAATTATTTATTTAAAATGAGTATTTTTCATACAGTAAGTTTCAATAATAATTGTTATTTAAGGATGTTGGGATTTGAACAGCCAAATAATAAGGAGTGTCAAAATGATTAAATTAACATATCTGCCGCTATTCATAAGAATTATTTTTAAAGGGATACCTGGTGTATGGAAAAGGCGTCATTTGCTTCTGCTTTGTTGGGCCATTTTTTTACAGACAATTGTTCCCGGCAAAAAAACAGTAAAAGAATTAAGCCGCTGGTCTCCTTCCCACATTACAGAATGGCGTTTACGAAGGCTGTTTAAAGCAGCTTATTGGACACTTGAGACCGTTTTAACATGGTTTGCCGAAGAAGCAATTTCCTGTTTTCCCCCTCCCAAAGACCGTACAATTTATTTTGAAGGCGACGGAAGCCACACAGAAAAAACCGGCAGAACGAATGAGCTTGTCCAAAAATCACGGAAAGGAAACAATAAACCATGGTTTTTCGGAATTAAATTTATTCTTTGTGCCGTTTGCTGGGAAAATTATCGTATTCCTGTTGCTTTTAAGCTTATCCTGCCTAAAAGTCACTCGGAGTATAAAAAGGAAAATGAACTTTTTCGTGAAATGCTTGCCAGCTTCACTCCTCCTTATTGGGCCAGGCGGATCATTGTTTTAGGAGACTGCGCTTATGCTTCAAGTGAAAATATGAAGACGGTCAATAAAAGGAATGAGGAAGACGGAGTGAGAGAATGGTTTTTTGTTTTTGCCATTGCAAAGACCTGGAAAACCGCGGATGGCAGACATGTAAAAGATATTGCCGCCAGGCTGGACCAAAAAGGGTATAGAAGAACATGGATATCCTCTTTGTATAATCCGAAAAAGCGCAAAACCTACTGGTTGCAAGGAAAAAAGCTTTCTCTGCGCCACCTGGGAGAAGTCACGGTCATATTCAGTAAAAAAAGGCGTAACATGGGCCTCAAAAATACAAGACTTTTCGTGACCAATCTACCCGATGTGACTCCGAGACAGGTGATTTCCATTTATCAGAAGCGATGGGCTATCGAGATTATTTTCAAAGAACTAAAAAGCGGCCTGGGCCTTGGCGACGCCCAAATTATAAAGGAGGCGGACAGAACTGAAAAAGCGATGGGGATAGCTGTTCTATCCTATCTTTTCCTTTTAATAGCCCGAAAAAAGGATATTGAGCCGGGAAAGTCCTGGAGTATATTCCAGCTTCAGAATAATTTCAGAATTGATGTTATTTCTAACCAAATCCGGCATTCCATGGGGCTTAAAATTAAAAATTTTGGCTCTTTGGTAATTCGTGTTGCAATTTCAAGTTAATAAAAAATACATTTAAATAACATGTAGTTATCGTATATACAAAAGAATATTACCGCACATTTGTATAAAATCTGATACATGTAATTTCAATAGGTTATGCCATTTTATTCAAACGAGTCAAAAAAACGCACATGTTAAAAATCGATTTATCAGAACAAGCTACTGTTTTTATATTGTAAATTCTTCAACACGAATTATTACCAAAGAGCCAAAATTTTGATAAAAAAAATGGCATTTAAAAAAGATTAAGCTTTAAACAATAACTCCATTTTTAAAATGATATAAATAAAAAATATTTTAATATTAGAAAGTTATTGTTTTAGAAAAAATTAAAGTGTCGCTTTTAAGTTTTTAAGATTGAAAACCGGTCAATCCGAGCATTTCAAGCCAATGAGGATGTTTTTGACCCGTCATCATTTCAGCGGCGTTTTTCCCGTTCTTTCCGGTTTTCTGCTCCGAATAAATTTTCGGTGATTCAAAAAGAATTTGAGCAGTTCGAGATAATCGGCTCCCAGATGTCTTCTCAGAGAGAAATATTTCCGCAGCCTTCCATTAAAATTTTCGACAATGGAGCTGGCCCGGGGAGTTTCAGACATGGCTTCACGGACCGCCTGCCAGACGGGCTGGAACCCTTCTTTGAGCATATTCTGAAGCGCTGCCTGTTTTTGCCACCGACGGTCATCAGCTTCATCCATTCCGTGGATTTCGCATATTTCCCGCACGATGCCGGGATCAATATGAAACGTATCGGCGACGGCCCGCAATTTTTCCACCTGTGCAGGTAGTTTCTATGCTGCCAACTTGAAGTCAAGCTCACCATCCTGAAACCATTTAAGATATTCATTATTCTTTTTTAATGCAGTAACAGAAGTCAGGGCTACACTACCGGTTTTGGACCAACTC
>CAXXKA010000002.1:0-44562 GCA_963668625.2 uncultured candidate division Zixibacteria bacterium | reverse complement strand
AAATAATATAACATTCTTAGTCTCTAAAGTCAAGCGAAAAAATACCATAACTTATTTTATTTCAGCAGGTTAAATACTTAACAAACTCATTAGAAGTTGTTGAGGCTGATGCATTTGCTGGGCCAGTCGTAAATATGAATCCGATATTTTTTTTCATTCTTTAGCGTGTCTTTTATATCAACTCGAAATTTGCCCTCTGAGGGGTTTGAAATATTTTGGGGCACTTTGAACCGGATCGGCAATTCCTGTAAGTCGTTGGTAGATGGTAACATTTCATAGAGGACAGCATAAGTCGCGATCTATTTAGAAGAATGACAACGACTTATAGATTCTCAAACTTGAGGCAAAATCCTTTCCTAAAATTGGTAGCTCACTGATAGAAGCTTGGAAGGCTTCGATGGTATTCACAGGATAAACATTTCAAATTGCATAGTTTTGATGATATTTGGAAACTATATGTTAATTAAAATTGATAGAATTGGATAGACATTTGGGGAAGAATGGGGTTATATTTCACTAAAATAATACTATCATCGGAGATAAAGAAAATTGAAGTTCGATTGTGACAAGTTGATAAAAGAAGTATGTGCTGATGCGGGGATTAATTATGAAGATGATATATTAATAGGCACAGAATATACAAAGATAAATTTATCAATTACTTACGAAAACCTATTATGGCTCGTATTATACCAAAACTGGGATCCGGGCTTTAAACTAAAGCCTGATGATCTAGCCAGTGATTTCGACTGCTTTAAAATTATTAATTTAAAAAAAATAGAAAATAGCCTCAATCAGTACAAGTTAGAGAATGGATTAATACCCAGAGAGTATCTATCAACATATTTGAAATTTGTACAAAAATATTTTAAAAATGGGCTATTCATAACGGATATTTTTGAAGCAATTGACATGTTCATTAACCTTGAGCAGATAACCAATACCAGAACACCACTATTAATATTTGGTGAAACTGGCACTGAGAAAGAATTAATAGCTGAAGTAATTCATAAAACAAGCCCATGGAATACAATGCCATTTAAAATTATCAATTGCAAAGGATTGTCAGATAATACGATTTATAGTCAAATATTCGGGCACCTTAAAGGATCATATCCCGAAGCGGTTAAAGATTTTGCTGGGGCTTTAAGTTCTATAAAAGGCGGAACATTATTTATCGATGAGCTGAAGGATCTAGGACCTAAATGTCAAAATGGGCTTATAAGATATATAAAGAATGGCGTATTTAGCAGGTTAGGAGATACTAAGAATAATACTTCTAATTGCCGAATTATTTTTGCCACTAACGCTTTTATTAAAGAAGAAATGGAAAATATTAGGAGCGATTTCTATTACGAAATTACTAAACTCACATTAATTCGTTTCCCCTTGAGATATTTCAGAAATAACATTCCGTTATTAATAGCTTTCCAAGCATATAAAAGAGATATTGTCGACGTAGTTTTTTCAGCAGAACTAATCAGATATTGGTTAAAAGTAAATCCATGGGTAGGGAACTATAGACAGTTATACGGCGAGATTGATAGATATCTGCTTTCCTACGCTGACTTAAAAAATAATCAGCATATTTTTGATGATTCAGTAATTTTGGCCCCGACTGATATTGAAGTTAATTTTCTAAATATTTTTCATGCGAAAAAAGATAAACTCCCTCAAGAAACAATATTATTGAACTCCCTTTTGCACCTATTCAATCTTCATGGTTTTGTGGATTATTTAAATTCAAAAAATTATATTTCTGGAGAAATTTATGATATTTCTTCAGTGGTATCTTTTCCCTTTTTAATAATGGTTTTATATGACGTAGATGAAAACGGAAAAGAAGGATACGATATAAAACGGTATGAAGAATTTGCAATTATAAATTCTCAAAAAGCCTATCGCGAATTAGTTAGAATTTATAATCTATCATTAGGCGAACCGAATATAGAAATAACCGGTGTCGCCGAAGCAGACATAGAAACAGAGAAAATTGGACTTCCGATCTCTGAATATTGCACAATCAAAGTTAAAATTGACAAACGTCATTATGCGATTCCCGAATTCGATTTGATACATAAAAACGATCCTACGCAAAACATCACACTTAAATTCAATAAACGAACCAACATGCAATTCAGCTTACTATTATTTCTTTTTTTAGAGAGATTAAATGATGAAATTGACTGGCTAGACAAGGATTTCGACCAGATGAAAGAATTTAGTGAATTCAACAAGGTGTGTGCATGGTGTAGTATACCAAAAGCAAAACTCGATAAAATAGGTTGGTGGGACGATCCCATCAATGAAAGAAAAAAAGGTTATGTTAGTGAGATTAATATGAAATTTGATCAATCGGGCGAATTGGGCAAGTTAGTTGTTAATAATCCTAATATAACAGGGGTCTATAACTTGAATCCTTCCCTAAAAGCAGCGGTAGTAAAAGATATTTAGTAATAAGCTATATTGTTAATCCATTATTCTGACTCATAACAAATTTCCTCAACACATATTCACATTATTTTTCCAGCGTATATTCAAAATCCGAATAATCGCAATAAATCAACAGTAAAATATAAATATAACTCCGTATCTTGCAATGAAGTAGATAATGGTTGATCCACGTTGATTTAACCAGAAACTTCCTTCCCCCATTTATATTTCGCTAGATTTTTTAAGGTTCATTGAGAATTTAATATCGCCACCATAGTCTCGTATCTGTTCTATTACGCAGTTAGGATTAACCTATATATAGTAAGCTGCGCTCGAAGGGAGGTGAAACGAGATCAATAAACTTCATCTGTTAAATTCAAAATTTCAATTTTAGGCTAAGGAGGTTTAATTTGAAACCAACCAGAACAATACTAACTGCCCAACAACTTGCCGATACGCGCGGATATTCTGACATTGATAAGTTAACCGAGGAGGCTCGTAAAGCAAACATCCTTTTGGAAATCGCAGGAACTCCACATATCTGCGTAGAGGATTGGGATGAACACTTGATGAAAGCCGCGCAGTCTCAGCTTTCATCGCACAAAAATACCGGTAAAACCCTTGCAGAGACTGATCAGCTTGGAATCGTCAACTCGAATCTCAAGCGTCTACCCGAATCTATCAGGATAAAGGAGCGCAAACTCCGAGCTAAACAGGCACTCTATAGAGATGCAGCCACTGACAATGAGAAATATATTCTCAGCGGTGAGATCAGTAAATTGGAGGTTGAACTTGATCGGCATCGCGAGAATTTGAAAAAGGCACAGCAGCGTCAGAAACAGATTCTAGCGCAAAGGGCCGCTGAGCTTGAAGTCAGATCTACCGAAATCGAAAAATCTGATGATTCAGCTGTAGGAGAATAACCAGTATGTCGATGTTGACTCTTAACCCAGGCGCAACCGAAAAGCGCGCCTGGCAAATCCCTAACACAGAAGGTCAAAATGAAAAAACACAATTTAACTTTAATTGATAATTACTGTCCCCAAAAAGAGGACACCGATCTTCGTAAACGCCTAATCGGTTGGATTAAAGAAGCCGGAGCTTTAACTATTATCGACGGAAAACAATACATCGATATTTTAAAATTCGATGCCGCGATTTTGAAAGCTCTCGACAATGAAAGAAATCAAATTCAGGTAAGTTATGATTTCTCTTCAGCTGCCATCCATATCGCTAAGGCTTTTGATATTTTCAACACCCGTTATGCATACCTGGATCGTACTCGAGAGGAATATATGGAAGCAAGGGATGAAAATGTCGAGAACATGAAGCTTATATTCAATACTGCGGCTGTCAATTTCGGGGAATTAACTCAGCGGTTGGTACTGGCCTATGAATCCTTCTTTCAAGCTGAACCAAATAAGGACGAATTGGCCAAGGTCAAAAAAACAATTAACGTAAACCAATATTATCTATAAAAGGTGTTAAAAATGACAAATGATAAATCGATTTTGCTGGAAGTCTATGGCCACGAACATCAAGATCGGGAGCGCTTTGACGGTATTGAAAAATGGATGAATAAAGCCCGCGCGATTAAGATAGTTAATGGCGAAAAAGTCGTTGATTTCTCGAAATACGATGACTTCATCCTGAAATTTCTTGATGAGGATAGATTTAAAGTTCAGACAGCCCAAGATGAAGATGATGCTTCTAAGCACTGGCTTGAAGCCTTCGATTTCTTCCATACGCGCCATGAATATCTACATCAGCTTCGTCATAAATTTCTCTGTGATGAGGATGCCGACATAGTGGAATTGAGGTGTCAATTTAAAGTTGTTTCTTTAAAATTCAGGGAAATAGCTGAACGTTTTCTTCTCGCCTGTCAGCTCCAAATCGATCTGAAATCCAAAAAGCGCGACCAATCCACCAGGAAGACTTCAGAAAAACAGTAGTAGAATTTTTTACCCGCTCGCATCGCCGTTCTATCCGGCAGCGGGCTAAACAATAAGATAAAAAACATGAATAATTCTAATACAAACGAATTTTCGGTAGCCTTGAGACTATTTACTGAAATGCTCGGCTGGGAAAAGACCGAAGTGGAACATCTTCGCCAAGATTTAATTGAAGCCGGCCTGATATTTGAAGTTGGCTCGGAAGAACTAATTTCGGCTAAAAAGTTTGGAAGGTTCATTGAAGATGATTTAGGCAAACTCGCTGTTGACGCTTCTATGGCCGATTCACATGAAAGCATTATCCATTATGCTTTTCGATCTTTCGGCTATCTACGTTCTTGGTTCTACTATCTAGCGGCGGTTGACTTATCCGGCGCAGACTTTGAAAGCCAAGATTACGTTGATGATTTTCGGAGAATGCTTAATGAGCAGATAAACGAATATCATGATATTTTCGGCCATCTACTGATTGCATTGCAAACCTCGTTCGGAATCAACCTCTCGCAAAACAGGGATAATATACTTGAAGGAAAAGCCCTACAGCCTGTTACAGAACTAGAGCAACCCGTTGAAGATACAGATTGTGCCACCATAGCAATACCGCTTGAATCATTTAATGACACAATCAAACTGGGTGGACCGGAAATAGTAAAAAGGCATCAGCAACTGGATAAGCAAGGTGTGATTACGGAACTTGGCGGCAGGAAGGTTATTATTCTTTCAAGGTATATGTTATTTGTTTTCGATGATTTGAGTCATCTTCGACTCAGGTCAGAGACCTTGCATTCAGAAGAAGCCCTGGAAGATTATGCCTTCTTTTCATTTCAGTATCTCCAAATTTGGACTCATCTCCTGTTAAGTAGAGCCAAATTTGAGTCACCGGATGGAGGGAATGTCTCTGATGAATCCGTTCAGGCGGGATGGAAAAACGCGCTCGATTATTTCCAGAAAATCTACAGGTTTACTCGCGATGCTATCGTTATTTCTCTTGAGCGGGGATTTTCACAGACATTTAAGAAATAAGAACATTGTAACATTAGCTCGCCCGCGTCGCTGTTCTATACGGCGACGGGGCTTTAATAGAAAGGAAATGTTAAATGAATATAAACAAAAATGACAAACTTAAGCCCAAGATAACTCTCTTCGATTACTTTGATGGAGACAATGTTGGTCCTGATTACATTAATCGCAAAATTGACGAGGCATATGAGGCTGATGCAGTTTATCCCTACGAAGGTGGCATGGAAACTGATGAAGAAGATGACAACTTATGCCTGGACATTCCCAGATATGACAAATTCAGCCTGGAGAAACTTGAAAAACTCCGAGATGCCGCACTCAAAACGAGAACGCTTACAGATGCCGAGAACTATAAATCCTATGCTGAAGATACCTACTATGATAGACTTGATTACACTGAAGGTCGATTGTACCTGCTTGAGTTATTCCCAGATGACCTAAAAAGAACTTATGCAGATTCAGAAGTTCTCTTCATGAATGTCGGGAAAATATTGGATCATTACATTAACGCATATAAGCTCCTATTAGAAGCAATGTTGGAAACTACTGAAAAATCGGACAATTCAAAATAGGCTTCTTTTTTAAACAAGGTGCCTAATGACTAGGCTTAAGAAAGATAATAAAAAACTCAGCTAAGGAGGACTTTATGATATTCGTTGCGCCAAATGATTTAAAATTGGATGCTGCAGCGCGGCATAGATTAGTGGCTCGATTCGGTAAAGACTTCGAATTGTTAGGTCCAGATGATACTTTTAATTTTACATGCTCTCAGTGTACGCGCTGTTGTAAAAACCGCTCCGATCATCATCGCTTTGACAAGCTACTTCTTGCGCCCTACGACATTATCAGAATGTCAAGGCGTTTAGATATAACTACAACAAAATTTATAGAGCAACATGCTGGTTTAGTAGCATGCCCTCAAACCCAATCAATGGAGTTATATCTGAAATTTAACGGAGATGATTACAATAATGTATGCCCGTTTTTGGAGAACAACCAATGCAGTATTTATAATGATAGGCCTATGGGATGTAGATTGTATCCTCTTGGAAGAGTATTCGATAATAATAATTTTTCTATTCTTCTTCCGAAAAGCCATAAAGAATGCGCTTTGGGTACAGGCAAGAAATGGGTGATACGTGATTGGCTTGAACAAATGGATCTATTCCATTACTTCAAGTATGACAGGCCCTGGCATTTGCTTAACAGGATTGATCATGAAAAGTTCAATCAGCTACCATCGAGCGATAGGGATTACTTCTTCAGAAATCTGTATGATATGGATTCAGGTGGCATTTTCCTTAACAAAGACGGCAAGTTACCAACTCCTGAAGAAACAACCCTCATTGTCTGCGAATTTTGTGAGTACTTCTTAAAGGAATTGGGATGTTTGGACTCAACGAGCCAATGATAGCTGAATTCTCACTATATAACCTCCCAGTCATTTACTATGACGGCTGGGAGGTGATTTAATTGGGAAATTGTGGAATAAGAAAGTTGGAATGTTAACATGCCACGGCCTAAACGCAAAACACCAGATGAACTAATGCAGGAAGCTTTTTGGACCAGACGTGATATCTGTCGGTTGTTCAGGCGCGATCCCAGGACAATCGATAAGTATATAAATCACACTGATCCTAAAAAGCGACTTAAGGGGTATATCATTAATGGTGAGTTTATGGCTGAGAAAACGGTCGTGCTGGCATATTTCAGGTACAAACCCAACTCATAGAAAGGAGGTGAACATGTGGTATCGAAATACAAGAAGCGAGGCGTATGGTATTTAAACTTCCGCTCAAACGGTAGACGCCAACGCATTTCAACTGGAACAGGAGAGGAAAAACTCGCCGAGTTCAGACGGCAAGAATTAGAAGTCGAATTATTTAAAGGCAATAATCCCTATGAGAAGAAACTTAAAGAGTTAAAAGTAAGTATTCCCGAGTTATTCCGATCATTCCTAAAACAAGCTGAAAAATATAAAGCGTATACCACATGGAAAACCGAACGAACCTATTTGAAACTATGGCAGGAATTTTTCGCTCGCAAAAGAATCAAACTTCCCGATCAGATCAACCATAAAATTATATCCGAATTTCAGGTTGAATCTGATATTACACCCAGGAGTTTCAACAATGCTCTTACTCTTCTTCGCACCGTATTAAACCAGGCAATTAAGTGGGAGATGATCGAAAAAAATCCAACAGCAGGTTTTAAGAAAATCAAGATTCCAAAACGGTTAAGATACTTCACCGATGAAGAGCTTGAATCATTATGGTCTATTGCTAATCCCAGGCAGAGAGCTATCGTAGCTCTGGGGGCATACGCTGGCCTCCGTAACGGTGAAATGATTAACCTCCAATGGCGTGATATCGATTTCGAAAAGAAAACTGTTACAGTACGCTCGGATGAGGAAGTTACTCCGAAGGGTAAACGCCCCAGATCGATTCCTATGCATTCCCGTTTAGTTAAAGCTTTAAAGAAGTACAAAGATGAACAGTCTGCCAATTTTGTGTTCCCACGCAATGATGGCCGTGGTGAAAAAAGTGGTAGGAATGGGCCATCCAATGAATTCCGTGAATTATTAAGGGAAACGGGCATCAAAGGCAGCCATCATGTATTGAGGCACACGTTTGGGACAAGATTAGTTAAATCAGGCGTTCCCCTGCCAGTTGTTCAGGAATTAATGGGACACGCGGACATCGAATCCACAATGATATATGTTCACCTTCATCCATCTCAGCATATCAATGCAATAAGCAAACTCTAAAAAAGGCGGTCATTGGACCCCTTTTTTTACGATTATTTATCCATTCCAAAACACCATTATAATATAAAATTCGGCATTTGAAGATGCCTAGGCAGTGTCACTGCGGTGACCATACGGTGACCAAAACCCGCCATGAGTTACCTAAAACTACCGATATTTACGCATATATGGGATTAGGTAACTTCCTGCAGAAATAGGGGTTATAAGCTTGTATCTCAAGGGGTTAAGGTGTTTACAAAAAGCGGAAGGGACAGGAATCGAACCTGCCACGGCCGGGATCGCCGTCCGTCTACGGTTTTGAAGACCGCGGGAGCCACCAGACCCCATCCGCTTCCATTTATATAATAATCAGATTCTACTTATATCTCAAGTTAAATCCTTTTTATCTAACCGAGTATAACTCGTAAGCGATATCTATTTAAACTTTGTATCGATTAACGGGTCAAAAGTGTGAACAATAAATTAGGGAGTGAAAGGAAAAATAAAGTGAAGAAAAAACTTGTAATCAGCCTGATAATATTAGCTTTGATCGGTTCCTCTCTGGGGTACTATATCTATAGTAATTCAGGTGAAAGCCAAAAGCAGTTTAAAACCGTTGAAATCTCTCGAGGCAATCTCGAAAATACGATATCAGCAAGCGGCAGTTTAAGCCCGATGACAACCGTAGAGATCGGCACCCAGGTTTCCGGTACACTCGCCGAGATTTTCGTCGATTTCAACGATGAAGTTGGGAAAGGACAATTGCTGGCTGTCCTGGATACCGCTCTATTAAAATCATCAATACTGGATGCCGAGGCGAATCTCGAAAAAGCTTCCGCGCAACTCGAGCAGGCGCAAATCGAACAAGAGAAGTACTTATCATTATATGAGAAAAATCTAATCTCCGAGTTGGATTATTTGCCTTATAAAATCGCATTGAGATCACAGAAAGCCTCTATCAAATCCGCGCAATCGGCGCTTGACAGAGCGATCCGAAACCTGGGATATGCTTATATCACCTCGCCCATTAATGGTACCGTGATCCAGAACAATGTTGAGGCAGGCCAGACAGTCGCCGCCAGTTTATCGACACCTACCCTGTTTATAATCGCGGAGAATTTGTCACGGATGGAGATATTGGCAGCCGTTGATGAGAGCGATATCGGCGAAATCAAACAGGGTCAACAGGTACGATTCGAGGTGCAGGCTTACTCCGATAAGGAATTCACCGGCACCGTCACCCAGGTGCGCCTTCAGCCGGAAACCGTATCGAATGTAGTTACCTACACGGTGGTAATCGATGCCGCCAACGAGGATGATCTTCTATTGCCCGGTATGACTGCCTCGATAGACTTCATCATCGACTCGCGCGAAAACGTATTACTAGTACCGAATAGGGCCCTGAAATTTCAACCCTCGCCGGAACTGGCTGAAAGCTTTTTCAAAAAGAAAAGAAAAGAATTCGCATCGATGCCTGACTCGCTCAAAGAGATACGCGCTAACAGACGGCCTAAGATGGCCGGCGCCGGCGAGACCGGAGCAAAACAGTCGGTAACGGAGGATGATTCGAATCGCGGACAAATCTGGTATCTCGATAATGACGGCAACCTGGCAATGGAACCGGTAATGACCGGTATGAGTGACGGCAAGTATACCGAAATAGTCAGGAGTAGGGACTTAACCGAAGGTATGATGATTGTCAGTAGTTCGACCTCCATCTCCGGTTACGATACTAATTCCGGCCAAAGCAACAGACGAATGGGCGGCCCGCCACCCAGGTTTTGACATAACAAAGGGGTAATCAAATTGAAAGATTTAAAACCGGTAATCGAAATAAAAAAACTAACTAAAACCTACCGCATGGGGGATGTCTCAGTCGAGGCTCTTCGCGGTATAGACCTGGAAGTATACCCCGGAGAATTCCTGGCAATCATGGGATCATCCGGCTCGGGTAAGTCCACCTTGATGAATCTTCTGGGCTGCCTTGACATGCCTACCTCTGGTCAGTACATACTGGATGACAAAGACGTAAGTTTTCTGGATAAAAATGAGTATGCGAATATTCGAAACCAGAAAATAGGTTTCGTATTCCAGGGATTCAATCTTCTTCCCCGCACCTCGGCGCTGGAGAATGTAGAGTTGCCGCTATCATACGATAGAACATTGAGAATTGAAAATCCACGGCAGGCAGCGATCGAGGCGTTGAACAGGGTGGGATTGGGTGAACGTCTGGAGCATGAGCCAAATCAGCTTTCCGGCGGTCAGCAGCAGAGAGTCGCCATAGCCCGGGCGCTTGTCAATAAACCCTCGATAATTTTGGCCGATGAACCGACCGGCAATCTCGATAGTATCACGTCCATCGATGTACTTGCGATTTTCCAGGAATTAAATAATCAGGGTATCACGGTAATACTGGTGACTCACGAACCGGAAAACGTTGCTTACGCCGGTAGAGTGGTAAAAATGCATGATGGTAGAATCGTATTGGACTCGCCGGTTGAAAATCGCCGGGATGCCCGTAAAGATCTGGATGAGGCGATCGCGGACAGTCAATATGAAACACGAGCGGCCGTATAATGGGAAAAACATAATATGAGACAAATGAGAAATTTGATAAAACTTGCCTTTCGAAGTATCATGAAAAACCGCATGAGAAGTTTGCTGACCTCGCTGGGAATTATCATAGGCGTCAGCGCGGTGATTGTCATGGTGGCGGTAGGTGAGGGATCACAGGCCAAGATAGAGAATCAAATAAATTCGCTGGGTACTAACCTGATTATAATCTTTCCCGGCTCGAGCAGTATGGGCGGGGTTCATCGCGGGGCCGGCAGTCGGGATGTTTTCACTTTGGATGATGTCGAGGAGCTCAGGGAAAACACCACCCTGTTATCTGCCGTGACCCCCATAGTCAGAGCCGGCGGTCAGATCATCGGTGGAGAAGGCAACTGGAGCACCTCGTTATACGGCGTGAATACCGACTACTTCACGATCAGGAATTGGGAGATAGAGTACGGCGATTTTTTTACCGAGAAAGATATCACCTCTAAAAGGAAAGTTTGTCTGATAGGCAAGACGATTGCCGATGAGTTGTTTCCCGATCAGGATCCCACGGGCGAGAAAGTACGAATTCGTAACATACCTTTCAAAATTATCGGCGTATTAAAAGAAAAAGGCCAGAATAGTATGGGACAGGATCAGGATGATATCATCCTGGCGCCCTCGACCACGGTATTGTACCGTCTTAAGGGAGGCCGCTATGTCGATATGATAAACGCCAGCAGTATCACACTGGATGAGATGACGGCGGCCCAGGAGGAAATACGCACACTTATCAGGGAACAACATGGATTGGAATATGGCGTAGAGGATGATTTCACCATCCGAACACAGGCGGAGATTACCGAGGCAGTCACCGAGACCTCCAAAACGATGACATTGTTACTGGGATCGATCGCTGCGGTATCGCTCCTTGTAGGCGGCATCGGTATCATGAATATCATGCTGGTATCGGTTACCGAGAGAACTCGCGAGATCGGTATCAGGCTATCGGTAGGCGCGCGCGGCAGCGATATACTCGTACAATTTCTCTCCGAGGCGGTAGTACTCAGTTTAACCGGTGGGATAATTGGAATACTCCTCTCTATGGGAATATCTTACGTGTTGAATGAGTTTACCGACCTTAGCCTGGTCATAAAGCCAATCATTATCGCGATCTCGTTTATTTTTTCGGGAGCGGTCGGTATCTTTTTCGGATTCTACCCGGCGCGTAAAGCGGCCATGCTAAACCCAATAGATGCTTTAAGATATGAATAGTGTGTAGTAATAAAAAATATGAGGAGAATTGGATGAGATTTTTTCAAACACACGGCAATCCATTGTCGGCGGCAATAATTTTTATCATGGTGATTACCGGTACGGTCATCGCCGATGATATCGATAGCTTCCGCCCCAACGGCGAGGTCACTATCGATGGCGCGATGTCCGACTGGGAAGGCAGGATGTACAGTTTCGATGATGACAATGTCAATATCGGCGTCATGAACGATGACTCGTACCTGTACCTGTGTATTACCCCTCTCGATCAGATAGTCGCGCGCCAGGCGATAGCCGCCGGGATGATTGTCTGGATCGAGTCCAAGGCCAAGAAGAAATTCGGTATAAAATATCCTGTCGGTATCTCGATAGCAGATTTCAAACCGGGTGAGATGAGACAGCAGAGTAACTCCAGCGACGATGTCGATCCCCGCCAGCAACACCGGGAAACCTCGTTAAAAGAGATACAAATAATTAACAAGGATAAGGAGACGATTGCCACGATACCGGTCGTCAACCTGATGGGGATATCGGCAATCGTGGAAACTCGAAACGATCGATTCGTGTACGAACTTCAGTTCCCTATCAAGTCCACGACAGATTTCCCCTACGCGGTTGAGGCTAAAGACGGCGAAAAGATTAAAGTAGAAATAGAAACTCTCGAGTTCGATAAAAACTCGACGAAAAAGTCTCGTGGCGGCGGTCGCGGTTCCGGCGGCGGTGATAGAGGCAGCATGGTTGGCCCACCAAGCGGAGGTGGCGGTGCTATGGGCGGCCCTCCCGGCGGTGGCATGGGCGGAGGCGAGCGCCCGAATATGCCCGACCCGTTGAAGTTAAAGCTAAAAGTTAAACTGGCGAAAAACGGAAACGGGAATTAACAAGAAGAGACATTTAGAAGTAACCGGGATTTTTAGATTTTTGAAATCCTGACTATTCTTGCAAGCATTCGATTTACTTCACCATCAATTTTCTCAATAGGAACATATTTCGCTAATCTATGGAAATTAGTCTTTAGCATAGTGTTAGGCATATTAATCTTTTTAAAGAATTTTTGGAATAATGGCGTCAGAAATTCATCGCTCACTTTAAGATCATCTCCCCAAGGAGATCCCTTATCTAAAGAACTTAATGCTTTTTCCAACTCGGTTATTGTATCTTGCATAGCTTGCTTAAAAGCAGGTATCTTCGCATCGTCAAAAAGAGGCCCAAAACATCCAGTGCCAGTTTCATTTTCAACGTAACTCATTAGCGCTTCGGGAAAGCATAAATAGTTTTCTATTTCTCTTTTTTCCCATTGATAACCATCAGCGCCAAGATCATGATCAATTCCTTTTTCGAGTCTATCAAATATTGCTATTCCTTTTAAAGATGGAACAGCTTCCTTCAAACCATAGTAGTGCCTTTTAACTTCTTTTTGATTATTCCCAACATAACAAACGAAAGGCCTCTCTAACGCTTTTATAGCTTCATGATTACTGATACACTTTGCAAATTCCAACAAGATTGCAAGATCAGTCGAACCCTCCAAATACAAAACCCATCCGGTATGTTCGGCTTGATAATAATGTTCATAGCCAATATCTTTTAATGATTTAAGTACCTGGCTTCCCCTATCATCTATACGATGCGGTCTACTTCCTACGAATGCGATAACGGTATCGCGATTAGCAGCTTCATTTAATAATATTTCTGAGTGGCTTGCTGCTATAATTTGACTACCCGTTTCTGATGCAACATTTGATAATATTTGATAAATTTGCCTTTGCCTTAGTATTTCAAGATGGGCATCAGGTTCATCAAGCAACAATAAAGAGCCAGGATTAGCATACATGTAAGCAAGTAACAACAGAGTCTGCTGCAATCCTCTCCCAGAACTTGATAAATCCAATTTAATACCCAACTCGTTATATGTCATGTCTATTTCACCGCGCTCTGAAATATATTCAGGCGTATTAATATCAACTCCAAACAATGAATTAATAGAATGTTTAAGCTTATTCCATTCGTCATGTTTATCATGTATATTATAACATAGATTTCTTAGTACTTCTGCCGTACGACCTTCACCTATTCTTACACTAATAGCTCCAGGCTCTAACCTTATTTCATTTGAAGCTAAGCCCGACATGGGTGGGAGAAATGCGATCTTTACATCACCTGCCTCTGTTGGAATAGGCATACGTGCCGGATTCTTGCCGTTTTCTATTCTTAATGGTCGACAATAGAAGGATTCCTCGTTGGCGTAGTCATATTCAAGGCCACATTGCCAAGTTTTACCATCGCTAGCCCCTTCGACAGTAATATCAATCCTCACATTTTCGGTGCTTTGCTTGCCATCGACTACTTTTGTATCCCTAACATGCAGGTTCTTCCATAATAATCTAGAATTAGGAACAGGGGCTGATATTAGATCTCTCCTGTTTATTGTAACTCCGGGTCTTTGTGAAGATGCAGTTAAGCCTTTTCTTTTTTCTAGCCAGCGTTTTATGCCTATTTCCCATAAAGCCATAGCTTGTAAAGCCGATGTTTTCCCAGAATTGTTAGGTCCGATGAATACGACAGGATTGCCTAACTCTATCTCAACATCCTCTAATCTCTTAAAATTATTTACAATAATCTTGGTAAGCATTTCAGGTCCCTATTTTCAAGTTATACTAATACTTTTATAGTTATTACAAAATCGAATGTCAATAAAATTAGGGATAGAAATAACTAAATAGATTTTCCCGGAATCGTAAACGGGTTATCCACGGTGAGTGTCTCTTTCTGAATGAAAGCCTCGCCGTATTTTACGCCGGCCATGTAACCGTAACGCCTGTTCTGGATCTCCATGAAATCGAAAATATTGCGCGCCGGAGGATAGACCTCGCGTTTGCCTTCCATCTCCTCGAACTGGCTTTTGTAGCAGGCAACGGCCTCACACTTTCGCTCGAATTGATCGCTTATATCGACGATAAAGGTTGGTTTGACCTCCTGGTAACTGCTGGAATAAAATATCTTGCGAGGTCGAAACGGCTCTCCCTCGAGCGGCATCTTGGAAAGCCCGGAGAGGAAACATCCCCGATAAGCTATCTCACCGGTTGTCGTGTGGTCGGGGTGACGTTGATTACCCCAGGGTATAATGACGATCTCGGGCGTGGTGCGCCTGATTATATCGGCGACCGCCAGAGCGTTAGCCTGAGTTAAAAACAACCCGGCATCGGGCATTTCAAGATTGAGGCGAAAATCAACTCCCATCACCTTTGCCGCGCACTCCGCCTCATCCGCACGCGATCCGGCATCCCCTCTGCTGCCTGATTCGCCGGCGGTAAGATCGAGCAAACCGACCTCGTATCCTCGTTCCACCATCCTGATGACGGTGCCGCCGGATACGATCTCGGTGTCATCACGGTGAGCCGAAATAACCAGCATATCCAGTTTGGTGAAATCAGCCATTTAGAACCTTCTCGTAAAACGCCATATACTTATTTAAAACTTCGTCAATCTTATAATTTTCTAAAACATTTTGACGAGCGCTGATCGATAGCCTCTCGTGCAATTTATCATCACTTAAGATTTTTAAAGAGTAATCCGCCATCGCCTCGATATCACCGATGGGAGCGAGGTAGCCGTTAAGATCGGATTTGACCAGTTCGGGCACGCCGCCTACGATACTCGCGACCACGGGCACGCCGCAACTCAGGGCCTCCAACGCCGCCAGCCCGAATGACTCGTTTCCCGAGGGCAGCAGGAATAGATCTGCCAGCGGCAATATATTATGAACTCGATCCTGATTGCCTAAAAATATCACTCTGTCGGAAAGGCCAAGGTCGCGCACCAGGTTCATCACGTTGCCCGTGTCCGGGCCATCCCCTACGAGAATCAACTTGGAGGGAATCTTCTTCTGTATGATATCGAATATCTTAACGACGTGAGTGGCGTTTTTTACCGGTCGATAATTGGACATATGCATGATGATTTTCTGATCGGGATTGGCGAACATGTTACGGCTGCATTCGTTTTCGCCGGGGTTGAACCTGTCGGTATCGACGAAATTGGGAATTACCTCGATATGTTTATCGGTATCGAAAGCAGTTCTCGTTTCTTCGCTCAAATAATCGGAAATAGCCGTGACACCATCAGAGGACTCGATCGAAAATTTCGTGATCGAGTAAAACGACTTATCCTGTCCTATTAACGTGATATCGGTGCCGTGAAGAGTCGTGACGATTTTAGGCGCCTGTTCTTTCAACGATCGTGCCGCCAGGTATGCAGCGGCCGCATGCGGTATGGCATAGTGGGCGTGAATGATATCGAACCTGTGATTGAGTGACTCATCGATGAGCTTGGCGGCCAGCGTTATGGTATACGGCGGATATTTGAACAACGGGTACTGCGAGATATCTACCTCGTGAAAGATGAAATTCGATTCGTAAGTGGTCAACCTGAACGGAAGTTCATAAGAGAAGAAATGAACCTCGCAGCCTTTGCGAGAAAGCCCGATCCCCAGTTCCGATGCCACGACTCCCGAGCCGCCTTTAACCGGATAACATATTATCGCGATTTTCATAATTCTAAAATCGTATGCGCGGGTTTATCGGTAACAAGCGATTCATAGATCGCCTCGAATATCTCCGGGCCGAATTTATTAGCATAGTACAAGGGCGAAATTATCCGCTCCTGGAGGCCGTTGTTCGGGAAAAGAAACGCGTGCGCCCGCCTTATCTGGCCGGTCAGTTCCTCGTGACGTTTCTTATTGGAGGCTTTCAGTTTCTTGCGTAGAGATTTCAGCTCGAAATCGATATGTTTCTTGAAATTCTTGACATGCCTTTGCCCCTCCGGATCAGCTTCTTTCAATTGATCAGCTAACTCATCCAAATCTTTTTTCATACAATCATTCATCGAAAACACATCCTTGGCCGCCTCGGAGGGAAACAGTCTTTCTACTACCCTGCCGATTGTCGGTTCCAATTCGTTTTTCAATGAGAGCAAATCAAGATCGTATTTATTCAGAATCTTTCTGATATGCGGCTCGATAATAGTCATTCCGGCTCGCGGAATCGCTATGGGGAATGGCACCTCGAAATGTGAATACAACGGCTCTATCTGGGCGAAATACGCCAGCTCGGACGGCCCTACGATATGCGCCAGCGTGGGAAATGCCTTGCACTGGGCTATCGGTCGTAGAAGAACGTTGGTGGAGAAAAGCTCGGGGTGATCGGCGGCTTCCTTTAACAGTGTTTTCTGAGTAAAACCATCTTCCGCTCCCTCGATCCGGTAGCCTTCGCCATCAATAGTAACATTCACTCTCAGCGGATTCTGGTAGAAGATATTCAGGTTATCGGCAGACTTATGCACCTGAGCATGATAACCTTTGTCAGTTAACTCTCCGCTCCTGATTTGATAAAGATTAAAAGTCTTATCATGATCCTCGATCTCCCTGACGAAGATATCTTTATACAGCGATTTCAAACCGGGGAAATTGGGATCGATTAAAACAATACCCCAGTTTCCCAGGAACGTATTTAGCACTTTCGCGAAAGCTTCCGAGAGTTTATTACCCTCGGCATAAAATTCTTTGAACTTATCCAACAACGGTTTCTTGAATTCCGTATCGATCAAATTTTCGCTTACGGTACTGCAAAAATCGTTTACGCCGCTATCTAGCACGATATCGGCAATCGGATGACCCGTAGGATCACCGGCCGGATCGTAAGTAACTTTTCGAGTTTCTCCCGAACGCAGCAGGAAGTTGGCGCTTCTAACCTCCTCGAAATCGTGATCATCGGTTGCCATCCAGAAACAGGGTACCACCGGCCTGCTCAAGATTTCGCCGTATCTCTGCGCCAGCTTTACTGCATTTAGCGCCTTATAGATGATATACATCGGGTTAGCGCAAAACGAGGTTTGCTGCCCGGCGAACACGCAGAAAGTTTCGGGACGTCCTGAGTAATTCGATATTCGCAAGCGTTGTACTCGTAGCTCCAAGTTTACGGTTGGGCTCGAGAATGGCCTCGTAAATCGCCTGCCTGTCGTAGTTAGAGCTATCCAGAGCCCGAGATACCTCATACAGGGATTTATTATCGGTAAAATCATAACGATAAAAATCCGACATACTACCCCGGATGTAGTCCGAGAATAGTTTTGTCGGATTCATGAATTTCTCAAAATCTACGGTATAACTAGTCATCCGATCAAATCGATTTTTCGCTTCCAGTACTTGCAACGGGTATCGCCTCCGCTTTAACGGTTTCCTTACCTGTGACTCGGACAACGATATCATCGAAGATTGTATAGATAACCGGAACGACAACCAGTGTAAGCACGGTGGAGGTTAAAAATCCACCAATTGCAGCACGAGCCATCGGTGATTTGAACTCCGTTCCCGTACCCAGCGCAAGTGCGATCGGCAGCATACCGAAAATAGTCGCCAGCGCGGTCATCAAGATAGGCCTCAACCTGACCGGCCCGGCTTTGAGGATGGCCGATGTACGGTCCATACCTTCCGGCGCAATTGCTTGGTATAGTCGATAAGTAAAATCGCATTCTTGGTTACCAGTCCCATAAGCATAACGATTCCGATCAAAGACATCATGTTGAGGGTGGCATTCCAGACATATAACGTAATCAACGCACCTACGATCGCCAGAGGTAGAGATAACATAATAGACAACGGGTCGATGAACGATTCGAACTGGGATGCCAGGAGCAGGTAGATGAATATGATCGAGAGAAACAAGGCCATGAAGATATTCTTGAATGACTCTTCCATAAACTCCGCCATGCCCGACACGGCAATTTCGTATCCAGCAGGGACATTGATTTCGGGAATATGTTCGTACATGTAATTAGTCACATCGCTTGTCACGAAACCTTCATCAAGGTTACAGCCTATCGTAATCTCTTTCTGACGGTTATACCGCCTTACCTGGGTCGGGCTGGAGTCCAATTTCAATGATGCCACATTGCCGAGTTCAACAAGATAGTCCTCATCGTATACCTTCTTGTCGGAAAGTATCTTGATTGACTCGATATCCTCCAAACGATCTCGGAATTGGGGCGCTAATTGCACCCTGATATCGTATTCCTCATCTTTATCTTTAAAACGGGAAACGACTTCTCCATCTATTAAGTTCCTGACATTCGAAGCCAAAGAGCTGATTGAAACGCCAAGATCACTTGCCAGATCGCGATTAACATGAATCTGAACCTCGGGCTTGGCCAGTTTTTCGCTATTTTCAACATCACGAGCGCCCGGAGCGGCTCTCATTATTTCTTCCGCTTGCTCCGCGATATTTTTCACCTCTTCCAAATCTGGGCCGCGAACGGAGAATTCGACCTGCGTGGCGCTACCGCCGTCATCCAGTTCCGGCAAAATCTGAATAGATAAACCGGCGATGCCCTCTAAATCTTTTCTGGCACGCGCAACGATCTCGGAGGCGCCTACCTCGCGTTCAGCCAGAGGAAGAAGCCTTACGTACACCTGCCCCTCATTAACAGGCGTGTTCTCACCACCGACACGAGTCAAGGTAAAAACCACCTCAGGATATTCGCCTACTTTTTGTTCGATAATTTTCGCCAAATCACCGGCGCGTTCTAAGGAGGCATCTGGACCGGCTTTAAAAGCTACGTAGAATTCAGCTCTATCGGCAGCCGGGAAAAATTCGCTACCGAGCAGCCCACCAACCATCAACGAGGCAACAAATGTCACTGTAGCAATAGCCAGCGTTATAAACCTGTGATGAATCGCCCAGTTCAAAATATTTCTATATCTATCGTTTAGGCCGTTGAAGAAGCGGTTCCAGCCACGGAGAATCGACTTGATGATATTTATCGGTAGATATATCAGGCCCGGTTTATTCGGCTTTAAACCCTCTTCCTTCTTGAGGAATCGCCCTGAAAGCATAGGAGTTAAGGTAAACGCTACGAACAGGGAGATCGCTACCGAGCTGGCTACGGTGATACCGAACTGGTAGAAGAAACGACCGATGATCCCCTCCATGAACGCCACCGGCAAAAACACCACTACAATAGTAAACGTTGCCGCCATGACAGCCAGACCGATCTCGCCGGTTGCCTCGCTGGCGGCTTTCAAGGGTGGTTTGCCCTCGTCAAGGTGACGGTAAATGTTTTCGATAACCACGATAGCATCATCGATTAATAATCCTACTGCCAGCGATAGCCCCAGAAGGGTCATCATATTGATAGTAAAGCCAAGGAACTTGATAATGAAGAACGTACCGATAATCGATGAAGGAATTGCCAGACCCGCGATAATGGTAGAACGAATATCGGCAAGAAACAAAAAGATAACCAGAACCGCGAGTATGCTGCCGTAAATCAAATCAAAAATTACGTGATGAATTGAGTTACGAATAAACGTTGATTCATCGAAAGCAACAATAACGTTGATTCCCGATGGTATCTCATCTCGCAAGTCATCCAATTTTTTCAATATGCCATCCGTAACATCGACGATATTAGCGCCCGTTTGCCTGATCAAAGACAATGAAACGTTTTCCTTGCCGTTATAGCGGGATAAACTTTCAGGCTCTTTGATACCATCCGTAACCTCGGCGATATCTCCGAGGCGAATAACCTTGCCTTCCTCGTTGTGAACAATGATCTTCGCCAGATCATTTACGGTAGGGGCACGGCCGAGCACACGCACCGATATATCATTACTACCCCGCATCAGTTTGCCACCGGGCACATCCAGGTTGGAGGATTTGATGGCAGCGGCAATCTGGTCAGGGACAATACCCATAGCGTTGATTTTATCGAGATCCAGAAGTACCTGTATTTCTCTCTCGGCGCCACCGACGATTTCAACCGAACCGACGCCATCGGAGGTCTCGAGACGCTTTTTAAGGAAATTCTTTGCGAAACCGGTAAGTTCTTTTAACGATCTATCGCCGGAAATCGACAGTCTTATAACCGGAGCGGCGCCAAACTCATATTTTTGGATGACGGGCGTTTCAACATCAGTCGGTAAATCGGCTAATATCCCCGAAACCTTATCACGAACATCCTGGGCGGCGATATCGGGATCGATATCGAGTTTGAATTCGATAAACACCAGCGAAACATTCTCTCGTGAAAACGAAAAAATTCGCCTGATGCCGGCGACCGTGTTAACCTGGTCCTCGATTTTCTTTGTGACATCCGTTTCGACAGCCTCCGGACTGGCGCCGGTGTAAACTGTCTGGATGAATACGAACGGAAAATCTACGTTTGGGAACAGCTCGGTGCTCATCTGGGAAAACGATGTTAAACCCAAAACGATCATAGCCAGCATGATCATAACCGTAAATACCGGTCTTTTAATTGAGGTATCAGCTAAATACATGCGCTTACTCCTCGTTGTCAGCTATTATTACAGGCGCTTTATTTCTAAGAGCGCTTTTACCTACTACTACTACCTGCTGCCCCTGTTCGAGTCCCGAAAGCAATTGAAAAATTTCACCGTTAGTTGCGCCTATCTCTACGGTCTGCACGAAAGCGGAATCGTTTTTAATGAGATATGCTTTTGGGATACCCTCCTCGGTAAACACGGCGCGACGGCTAATCACCGGAACATCAACCAATTCCTGGATAACGACTTTGGCTTTGGCGAACATGCCTGGTTTTAATGTCCCGCCGGTATTATCCATCTCCAGCTCAACCCTGAACAGGCGAGTTTCCGGATCGGCGGATTTCGATACCTCTATTATTTTCGCTTCGATCGGCTTCGATGAGTCGATGAAGACCTGGGCTTTCTGCCCGACCTCGAGTTTCTCCATGACATCGGTAATGACATATACCGTAAGCCTCATACGCTTGGTATTGGCTACCGTAGCTATGGGAATACCCATAGGAGCGCGGTCGCCGACATTCACCGCTATATCGGTTACTATGCCGTCAATGGGTACCGATAACTCTACAGCTGCCTTAGCGGCCTGGAAATTCGCTTTGGCTACCTCGTATTGTGTCCTGGCCGATTTGTAATCGTACTCCGAGATTGCCCGCTGCTCGTACAGGTTGCTCATCTTGTCGTAATTATCCTCGGCATTCATATACACCGCCCGGGTCTGGTTGTACTGCGAGGCGGCGCCGCCTTTATCGAGTATCACGATAGGCTCACCCGCTTTAACGAAGTTGCCTTCGGATGTCGGTATGCTGACTACCCTGTCGGATATCGCGGCCCACACTTTCGACTGACGTGCCCCCTCGAGAGTGCCTGAATAGGTTTTCGTGACAGTTATATCACCGCGAGTGATAGGCTCGACCTCCACCGCGATTTTTTGAACAGTGATGCTTTTCTCCTCTGTCTGGCTGCAACCCGAAATGAGTATCATGGCCAGAATTCCCAGTACTATTCTATTTATCAATTTCATACACTCTCCATCTATCTTAATAATCTATCTTCACCGATTGCTTTCATTAACGAGGCGTAGCCTACGACGAGATCGTAGAAAGCTATAATGCGGTAGTTTTCCGCTGTCGATAGCGCGACCTCGGCCTCGAATAACTCGAGCTGCGTACTCACGCCGTTTTGGAATCTGACCCGAGCGATGTCCAGTCCCCTGCGGGCCATCTCCACCGATTGTCCCTGAGTGGCGAAATTCTCGCGGGCGGCCTGGTAGTTCCACCAGCTTTGCTCGATATCCAACGTCAGGTTATCCTCGAGTTCCTGCTTGTTCAGTTGAGCCTGCTTGTATTCGATTTTCGCCTGTTTCACTTTCGAGGGCGTACGCCATGAATCGAATATCGGTATATCGAGAGTAATCCCCGAATAATAACTTCTTATCCAATCGCTCCTACCGGGCCATTTGTTATCGTCGAATTGCGCCTGGTACTGAAGCGTAGTCAGGAAATTCAGCTTGGGACGATATCCGGCGCTGGCGACAGTGATATTTTTTTTACGCATCTTAGCTTCCAGATCGATCATATTCAATTCCGGTCTGTTTTCGACGGCGTAGTGTTTCAGCGAATCGAGATCGTATTCAGGTATGAAGTACTCAGTGCTATCCATATGCCAGATAACATCGACCTGCTCGTTGAGATCCAATCCAATCAGGCTGTTAAGAGCTTGCTTGGTAATCTTGGTATCGGATTTGGCCTTTATCAATGCCGGTTTCAGGTTCGCCAGCCTGACCTCGGCCATAAGCACCTCGTAATCGGATATCAATCCCTGGACGTTCATTTTCTTTACTATATCGAGATTATCCTCGGCCAGTTCGACCGCTTGAGCAGCCACACGTTCCAACTCGTTGGTCATCACGACACTATAATACGATTCGATGACGCGTAATTTTAACTCACGTTTTTGCGACTCGAGTAAAAACTCCGAGTATTTTCTATATAGCTTGGCTATGCCCCAGGCGGCAAACACCGAACCACCGTTATATAACGGTTGGGTTAACGTCAACTCCGAGGTCCAGCTATGATCTGTCCCCATCTTTAGCTCTTGCTGCTCATCACCGAAATCAATCGACATTGTCGGCAGCTCCCAGTTGCGGATGTATGAAACACCGGCGTTCAACTGCGGGAAAGCCGAGGCGCGTACCTCGTAAACCTGATTTTTTGCTTTAATCAACTCCTCTTTGGCGCTTAAGTATGATTCATTATTTTGCAAAGCCAGGTTCGTGGCCTCATCGACTGTTAATGGCATACCCGCGTAAATGGGGAGACTTATTGTCAGCAAGAAAACAATTGCTGTCATTACTTTAATCAATTTCACCTCTCACTCTTAACAAATCTACATTATGAGATGAACGCATTACGGCCAAAATTGTTTCATTAGATTTATGTATTAAATCGGCTGTCGATAAACTATATCAATTGACTCAAAGCAATACGAAAATCATCAGCGTTAAATGAAACCGACTCATATAGTTGACGGTATCTCACCGAACCATCCTCGCCTACTATAAAAATTACCGGATGAAAAGTGGGTTTGGCTTTGGCTGAGTCTATGACGCTGAATGATTTTCCGAGACGCAGTTCGTAATCGCAAAACAGCCGGGTCTGAAAATTGCTGTCGGCCTTGAACGTTTTGCCGATCTTGGACTTACATGGAATAACCAGAGATAAGCCAATCTCGTATCCTGTCGATGATTTGGGTAATCCGGATTCGAGCATATTGATCAGGTTCAGGCTGGCAGCATCAGGATTGACGAACGCCAGGCAGGTATATCGTTCACCGCTACGATCTATCGGGTCTCCTATCTCGCCTTCGCTATCCGCTATTTTTATCCGGGGTGTCATAAAACCGATTCTTATTACATTGATATTATCCATTAATCCTCCGAGGCCTTTATCTTAAAATTGACATAAATATTCTCTACAGCCAATCTTTTATTTTGAAAAACAACAATGTCATTCCCACTACGGCAAACATCAAAATTAAAGCGAAATAGTACCCGAAATCCCAATCCAGCTCCGGCATGTGCTTGAAATTCATACCGTAAATACTGGCGATAACCGAAAGCGGTAAAAGTATCGCCGTAAACACTGTCAGGGTTTTCATTATCCGGTTGGTTTTATCGGAGCTGATCGAGAAATAAGCCTCCATAACATTAGTCAGAAGATCCCTGAAATGATCGGCTTTATCGTTCACATGTGAGAGATGATCGTGAATATCCCGAAAATAGATAAACGATTCGGGTCTAGTAAGCTTATATTCACCGCGTGAGAAACGCCACATGATATCTCTCTGTGCCAGGGCGTTACGTTTTAACTCGGCGATATCCTCTTTCAGCTCGAAAATGCTCCTCAGAAGCTCTTTATCGGGATCACCGCTGAATATCTCGGTTTCGAATTTATCGATGGTACCGGCGACCAGTTTTAACGTTTTATTATACTCATCCACGAGATTATCGACTATGGTATGAAACAGGAAGTCCGCACCGCGCGATAGTATCCTGTCATCCCGGGAGCACCTGTTGGCAAGCATCTCCAAAACCGGAAATGATTTCTTGTGATATGTCACGACATAATTCTTGCCCAGGAAAAAATCGATTTCTCGCGAGACCAATTCCCCCTGTTTTATGTAATCCGTAGTATGGAATACCATATACAAGTACTCTTTGAAAACATCGAGTTTGGGATTGGATGATTCCAGGGTATCCTCGATAATCAGGGGATGAAACTTGAAATCAGAATATAATATATATGACTCATCTTCGGTCGGGTCGTCAAAATCGATCCAGAATGTGCTCTCTATATCCTTTAAGATATCCTCGAACTCGAGAATCCCCTCATGCATCGTACTGCCAGCCTGAGGGTTATAATGCAATGTTCTAATCAAGCCGCTTGTCCTTTGTTTTTGACATTTACAGCATAATACTTACACAAGCGCTTTAATGCACATTCGCTACAAAGCGGTTTCCTTGCTTTACACAGGGTACGGCCATGAGCAATTAAATTCAAGTGAAATTGGTACAAGCTGACAGTGCCTTTAAATTCTTTGAAAAATCCATGTGCTTTCTCGGCATTCATACTTTCAGGGATAAGCCCCAGACGTTTCGAGACACGGTGAACGTGAGTATCCACCGGCATGACATCCCGACCTAGCGCGAAAGCCAGAACGCAGGCGACCGTTTTCGGTCCCACGCCATCGATATTAAGCAGATAGTCACTGATCTCATCATCCGGCCAACTATCAAAAAAACCGAGATCGAGACGACCGTGACGATCTTCAATCGATTTTAGCATCTTAATGATACGCCTTGACTTAGTATCGGCCAACCCGCCAACCTTGATAACTTCCGCTAAATCGGACGGCCCGGCGTTTAATACATCCTGCCATTCGGGGTACTTCTCTTTCATAGCCGAAAATGCCCTGTCCCGGTTAACATCATTAGTGTTCTGCGATAATACTGTCAGGACCAGCTCGGTCAGCGGATCGGTAATATTAGAGTAGATTTTCTCCCCGTACCGTTTCGCCAGAAGCTCATCCAGGCGTGTTATTTTCTTCAAAAGTCTTTTATCCATAACAAATTATGTATCTTAGTTTTTTCTTACAATGATGTCAATAAAAAACACCCCTGTGGTAAACTACTTATCCCTTCGGTAAGTTGCGTCAAGATGTTAAAATACAAGCGGTTGACATGTTTTTCAGGGAGATTGACCATATGTTTAAATCAGGTTTTATTCGTATTAGCTTATAAATATGTAGTAAATTCAATTATTGCGGTCAATCGCCGGTGACATATGGCATTAGCTGCCGTAAATTATGGCCGGGAACAAAAGATGGTTTGCTCTCATTGTTACTTGCAAAGAGAGGAATGGAGTTTTAACTTATTCTGAGGAATTATGAAAGTTTCAGATCTGGTTGTTAAATGTCTGGAGGCCGAGGGCGTTCAGTATATTTTCGGTTTACCCGGCGAGGAAAACGAGGATTTACTGTTTTCCCTGGAGCGCTCCGATATTCGATTCATAGCGGTCAGGCATGAGGCCGCGGCAGCTTTTATGGCTGATGTTTACGGGCGGTTGACCGGTAAGGCCGGGGTTTGTCTGTCGACTCTCGGCCCAGGCGCCACCAACCTGATAACCGGCATAGCGGACGCCCATCTGGATAAAGCGCCGCTGGTGGCAATCACCGGCCAGGGATCATCGGATAGACTTCACAAAGAAAGCCATCAATATTTGGATATAGTCAACATGTTCAAGACGGTCACTAAATGGAATGCCTCCATACGTAATCCGCATATCACCACCGAGGTGATACGCAAAGCATTCAAGCTGGCGGAGGCCGAAAAACCGGGTGCTACTCATTTCGAGCTGCCGGAGGATATAGCGGGATCAGAATGCGAACTCGAGCCGATACCGCCGACCAGGATCAGGCGCGCCTCCCCCGACTACAAGGCAATCGAGCAAGCTATCGAGCTATTGAAACATTCGAAACGACCGCTTATCCTGGCCGGTAACGGGGCTATCAGAAAACTGGCCTCGAAACATCTAAGGGAATTCGTCGAGCAAACCTCCATCCCGGTGGTTTCGACATTCATGGGCAAAGGTGCGATCTCCGATTCGGATGAACATTCATTGCACTCGCTGGGTATGCAAGCTAAAGACTACGTGAGCTGCGCGTTCGAGAAAACCGACCTGGTGCTGACCATCGGTTACGATATCGCCGAGTACGCCCCGGAGAACTGGAATGCGGGTAAGAACAAACATATCATCCATATAGATTTCACTCCGGCCGAGGTTTACGACTACTATCAGCCGGAGGTCGAGGTCATCGCTGATGTCTCGGGTTCGTTGTGGGCTATCAACGAGAAAATCAAGAAGCACAGGATCGAGTTCGACGATAAATGGTATAACCCGATTAGAAAGCGCATAAAAGATGATATCGCCTCGTACGAACTTAAAGATGGCGATAAGATCACCGTACCGGGAGCGTTGCATGTTATCCGTCAGCAGATGAATCCCGGCGATATACTAATCAGCGATGTCGGTAGTCACAAGGTGTGGATCGGCCGCAACTACCCGGTTTATGAACCGAACTCGGTTATAATCTCCAACGGGCTGGCCAGTATGGGCATTGCCCTGCCCGGTGGACTGGCGGCAAAACTGGCACGGCCGGATAAGAAAGTGGTTGCCGTCATGGGGGACGGCGGTTTTATGATGAACTCCCAGGAGATCGAGACCGCCAAACGAATCGGTGTCGCGTATACGATCATCGTATTTAACGATAACGACTACGGCTTGATATCCTGGAAGCAGGAGAGGCATACCGGCAAAACATTCGGTACCAGGTTGAGCAACCCCGATTTCAAAAGCTATGCCGAGAGTTTCGGAATAAAAGCCTATAGGCCAAGTAACGTACGTGAGCTTAATGATGATTTGAAAACGGCTATCAACTCGAAGGAGTTATGCCTGGTGGAAATACCGATAGAACCGAGGGTGAACATCGAACTCAGTCGGAAGCTTAGCGATAAATCATGTGAGTAAGAATAAAGATAGAGGTGTTTTATGAAAGCGATAAATCCCGCGACTAACGAGATTATCAAGGAATATAACGAACATACGGCCGCTGAGGTCGAAAAGATCATAGACCAGACAGATAGCGAATATCTTAGCTGGCGCAACGTGCCTTTCGCCGAACGAGCCGAATTAATGCACGGCGCAGCCGAGGTATTGCGTAAAAACAAGGATAAATACGCCACCACGATGTCTTTAGAGATGGGCAAAACCATAACCGAGGCTCGTGCCGAGGTAGAAAAATCGGCCTGGGTTTGCGACTACTACGCCGACAACGCCCAGAAGTTTTTAACCGATGAGAAAATCGAGACTGACGCAAGCGATAGTTTCGTGGCTTTTCAGCCTATCGGTGTGGTACTGGCCGTTATGCCCTGGAATTTCCCATTCTGGCAGGTATTCCGTTTCGCCGCTCCGGCGCTGATGGCGGGCAATGCCGGTATCCTAAAACACGCCTCGAACGTGCCCGGCTCGGCTTTGCAGATAGAGGAAGTTTTTCATGAGGCTGGCTTCCCGAAAAATATCTTTCGTACTTTGCTAATCGGAGCAAGCAAGGTCGAGGCCATTATCAGGAACGATAAAGTTAAAGCCGTTACATTGACAGGCAGCGAGCCGGCCGGCATGCAGGTTGCCTCGGTGGCCGGACAAGAACTTAAGAAAACCGTACTCGAACTTGGCGGCTCGGATCCTTATATCGTCTTGGATGACGCCGATATTAACGCCTGCGTGAATACGGCCGTAACTGCCAGGATGATAAACGCCGGCCAGAGTTGTATCGCCGCCAAGAGGTTTATAGTGGTCGAATCGGTGCTCGATAGTTTCCAGAGAGATCATGTCAAAATCATGGAATCGCTTAAAATAGGCAATCCGCTGGATGACAGCACGCAGGTGGGAGCAATGGCCAGAATGGACCTGCTCAAGGAGTTGGATGAACAGGTGCAAAAATCGATAAAAATGGGCGCGAAACTTCTAACCGGCGGGAAAAAAGCCGAGGGCCCCGGTGCGTTTTATCTGCCTACGGTTTTAGGCGATGTCAAGAAAGGGATGCCGGCTTATGCCGAGGAGACTTTCGGGCCGGTTTCGGCTATTATCCCGGTTAAGGATGCCGAGGAAGCTATCGCCGTAGCTAATGATTCTCGGTTCGGTTTGGGCGGCAGTGTCTGGTCGCGAGATATAAAGAAAGCCGAGGAAGTCGCGAGAAGAGTCGAATCGGGCGCCGTGTTCGTAAACGGCATGACTAAATCCGATCCGAGATTGCCTTTCGGCGGCGTGAAAAAATCCGGCTATGGTCGTGAACTTTCACATTATGGTATCAAAGAGTTCGTTAATATCAAAACTATCTGGATAGCATAGTAGATTTAAAAATGTTAATATAAGCTATTGTATTCTTGAAATGGCAATACAATAGCTTTCAGAAAAATATGTATCTTTAAATGTCCGTTTAAACTTATGCTTTCTAGTCTGTATTACATAGAGAGTAAGCGTTCTCTGGGTAATGCAGCCAAATTAAATCAAATATACTACCTTTTTATATATTTTGTTCACTTTGCACCTACATTTACATCATCGAAATTGCACAATATGCAATAATCTTTTCAGGTTAACCCACTATTCTGCCGAAGACTAAAGCAGGGCAAGAAATAAAATCAGGGTTATACCCTATATTGACAATACTGTCTAATATAAGAAAAGTTTGTTAACATGAAATACAGCATCAAGCCGTTGATTTTCAGCATAGCCATATTTATGCTATCAGTTTATGTTTGCAGGCTTATTTTTAACATCGAATCGCCTCTAAGTGATATCGTTAATATCATTCTAGCTATCTCGGCAATTGTTATTACTCATCTCATATGGAAACTTCGATTATCCTATAAAAACAATGAAACCAACTACCTTAAAATTACAATAGCGCATTTAACGGGCAAAAAGCCAAATGAGTTAAGTTATCAAGAACAAGAGATGGTGATTGGTTTGTTTGAAAATTTGGATAACGGGCTGGCAATCACGGATGCCGATAAAAACTTAATCTATGTTAATCCCGCCCTGTGCAGAATTGTTGGAATTCCTAAAGAGGAGCTGCTGAACAAAAACATAGCAATATATACTGACATAGTAAAAGGGAAAAATAAAGAAAAACTACTATCATACTTATTATCGGAACCTAATAAAGCAAATCACCAAAAATACGAGGTTGAAATACTCCGTCCCGATGGCAGCGCCGCAAATGTTTTAATATCCTCTATAGCTATAGTTGATGATAGCGGAAAATCATATGGCAGTCTCGAGACATTAACGGATATCACTGATTTAATAAACCGTGAGCACAATATAAAACTAAGCGAGGAGAAATTCCGGTCTATCGTAAAATATCTATCAGAATTTTTATGGGTAGTTGACACTAACGCTGTAGTAAAGTTCGAAGCGCCTTCTGTATCCAGAATCCTGGGCTATAAACAAGATTATTTTATCGGCAAAAACAGCCTCGAATTCATTCATCCTGATGATCGGGAAATTGCCATTAATGAATTCAATATTATCATCACAAATGAGAGAGAATGTCAACCAATAGCATTTCGTGTACAGCATGCAGATGGTAATTGGATTTGGCTCGAGACACTCGGCAACAATATGATGGATATTCCCGGCGTTGAAGGGATAATAGTAACTTCCAGGGACATAACCAAGCGATTGGAATCGGAAACCGAGATTCACGAGCTTCACAGAATAATTAGCCACAGCCCCGCGGTGGCTTTCATCTGGAATAAAGGAACCAAAGACCCTGTTAAATATGTCTCAGAAAATTGCTATCAGTTAACCGGATATACCCGGGAAGAATTTTTATCAGGCAAAGTTATTTACAGCAGTATCGTCCACCCCGATGATATTCTACAAGTGCGGCATGAGGTAGATAGTTCCAGTGACGATAAGACTTTATCTAAAATCAATCATAATCCATATCGTATAATAACTAAAGATGATGCGATAGTATGGGTGTCCGATTCAACCGAAATAAACAGGGATGAAAACGGTGCGGTCAAATGTTATCATGGCATAGTCGTGGATATTACCGAAAGAATGCAAGCTATAATAGCCCTGAAAGAGAGCGAAAACAGATATAAAGCTTTAATAGAAACCTCCCCCATACCAACGGTCGTTCACAGCGGTGGCATCGTGGTGTACGTGAATTCGAGCGCTATCAAGGTCATGGATGGTTCGTCTATGGTCGATTTCTTAGGTAAGTCTATTCTGGATTTCGTACACCCGGATTATAAAGATATCGCTCGGAAGCGAGCATTGGACGCATACCAGAATCGAAAAAGCTCCGAATTACTAGAGGAAAAATTCATTACTTTATCCGGCAGGGTAATAGATGTCGAGGTAATCGGCTCGATAATAGAATATCAGAATAAACAGGCGGCATTGCTTGCTTTCCAGGATATAACCGATAGTAAGCAAGCTAAAGAAGAGTTAAGGAACTCGGAAAAACAATATCACGAATTGTTCAACTCCGTGCTCGAGGGAGTATGCCTGGCCGACAAGGATGTTTTCGTCGAATTTTGTAATCCGGCTATGGCTGAGATATTCGAGGAAAAAGATGTTTATACGATTGTCGGGAAAAATCTTATTGATTATTGCCAGATGGAATACCTCGATAAAGTCGAAAAGGAAATCAAGAAGCACCATGCCGGCGAAAGCTCACAATTCGAGTTAGGAATAGAAAGCGCTCTTGGAAATATTAAAATCCTGTTGACATCCGTTATGCCAAGGTTTTCCAACGAAGGTGTTTTTATCGGAACATTCATTTCGGTTATGGATATTACGGAGATCAAACACCTTCAGGAATTGGCCAACCGCGCACAACGTCTGGAAGCAGCCGGTAGAATAGCGGGCCAGGTAGCGCACGATTTCAATAATTTACTAGCTCCATTAATGGCTTATCCGGAATTCATAAAGAGTGATCTACCGGAAAACCATCCGGCGATACAATACCTTGATGATATCGAGTACGCCGCCGAACAGATGGCCGAGATCAACCAGCAGTTACTCACGCTCGGCAGGCGAGGACACTACAGGTTGGAGATAGTAAATCTTAACGATATCATACGGCAAACGGCCAATCAGATAAGACCCATACCCGAATCACTCAACCTCGTTCTCGATCTTGACGAGAGAATCATGCCAATTAAAGGTAGTGTATCCCAGATATACAGGGTCATCCTGAATATAGTTACCAACGCTCGCGACACCATGTACGATATAGGCACTCTGACTATCAAAACCGAAAACACTATCATCAAAAAGCTATCCGGTAAATTCGGCAGCGTCCCACCGGGCAAGTATGTCAAAATGACCATAAGCGATACCGGTTCAGGTATTCCCACCGATATTATCCCGAAAATACTCGATCCGTTTTTCACTACCAAGGCGCCCGGGACCAGGAAAGGCTCAGGGCTGGGATTGAGTATCGTACATAATGTCATAGAGGATCATAAAGGTTATCTCGATTTGAACAGCGTACCGGGTAGGGGAACTGATTTCTACATTTATTTCCCGGTAACATTAGAGCAAATAGACAGCGACACCCAAAAACAAATAATCGGTGGTACTGAGAAAATACTCGTTGTAGATGATGATGCCATGCAACGGACAGTTTCAGTTAAAATTCTAACAAGACTGGGATATAAAGCTTCCGAGGTAGGTAACGGAGAGGAGGCAATCGAGTTCGTAAAAGAATATCCACAGGATTTAATTTTACTGAATATGGCGATAACCGGCGATATGGATGGATTGGAGACTTATAAACAGCTCACTAAAATGTATCCCTCGCAGAAAGTTATTATAGTATCAGGGCATGCCCAGAGCAACCGCGTTAAAAATCTGCTCAACCGGGGAGCGATCTCATTCATGCGAAAACCGCTAACTTATAATTCTCTTGCCCTCACGGTACGAATAGAATTGGACAAGAAAACCAGTAAAACCAAACAAGTTGAAAAAGCAGTGTGATCTTTATTCGGTTAACCGACCGCTTCCTTAATTTTCGCTAATAATACTTCTCTATCGACGGGCTTTTCCACGAAACCGAAAGGTTTCGGAAGCGCATTCCTATCCAGGTCGAAAAGTGGTTTGTACTGAGTGGCGCCGCTGCAGATAATTACCGGAATATCTTTCATGGCGGAATCTTTTTTCAAATCGCGGTAACATTTCACACCGGTTTCCTCGGGCATTAAAATATCCAGAAGAATAACATCAGGTTCGAACTCTTTGGCCTTCTCGAATCCTTTAACGCCATCGGGTGCGCTGGCGATCTCGAATCCGTTTTCCCTCATCAATGTCTCGAGATATACCCTTGGATCTTCCTCATCCTCGACTATCAACACTTTCTTTGACATTCAATTCTCCTTAAATATACATTATTTAGTACTCAGTATATTAATATAGCTTGCAATTATCAAGCACTAGTTAACGATTAGAATATAAGAAACTCGATTTACGTTAAATATACTTGAATATATGACCTCGATTAGTTATTAATCAATTCAAACAGCAACCTGTTCTGTGATAGTTAAGTTGTAATAGCAGATGAAGAAAACACCAACAGACTTACGCTTTTTCCAGGTAATCCTAAGTTCCATCGCCGATGGGGTATTTACTGTCGACAGCGAACGGTCTATAACCAGTTTTAATCCGGCGGCCGAGAAGATTACGGGAGTTCCCTCCAGGGTGGCTGTCGGTAAAAAATGTTATGAGGTATTTCATTCCGATATTTGCGAACATGGCTGCCTTCTGGAGAAAACTCTTCACACCGGTATGGAGTCTATCGATCAACCGGTCAATATCATAAATAGCAATGGCGATAAAATCCCCATCAGTGTCTCGACGGCGGTTCTTCGCGATAATGACGGTGAAGTCCTGGGCGCGGTGGAAACCTTCCGTGATCTTTCCACGATCGAACATCTGAGGAAAGAGTTGAAAAAGAACTACTCATTTGAGGATATAATTTCCAAAAGCCCTACGATCCATAAACTATTCTCGATATTGCCGGATATTGCCGAAAGCGAGAGTACGGTTTTAATCCAGGGGCCGTCGGGATCGGGCAAGGAATTGTTCGCCCGCGCGATTCATAATTTAAGCCCCCGTCGCGACGAAAATTATACCGTAATCAATTGCGGCACACTGCCGTTGGAATTATTCGAATCAGAACTTTTCGGCTATAAAAAAGGCGCTTTTACCGATGCCAAAAATGATAAAAACGGTAAACTTGCAGCCGCTGAGGAAGGAACAGTGTTTTTCGATGAGATCGGCGAACTCCCCCTTTCAACGCAAGTGAAACTGTTGCGACTCCTGCAACAACACGAATACGAACCGCTAGGAGGTACCGCGCCGGTAAAAACCGATATCCGAATAGTGGCGGCAACCAACAGGGATCTTCGCGATTTAGTCGCCCAGGGCAAGTTTCGGGATGATTTGTATTTCAGGCTGGCGGTTGTCAAATTCGATCTGCCGCCATTAAAAGACCGCCGGGAGGATATCCCCTATCTTGTCGATCATTTCATAAATAATAATAACGCCCGACGAGGTAAAAACATAATCAGTGTCAGCCCGGAGGTTATGAATATATTGCTCCGCTACGATTTTCCGGGTAATATCCGTGAACTGGAGAATATAATCGAATATGCTTTCGTAGTCTGTCGGGGCTCTATAATCCAGAAAGATCATCTGCCGGAAGAACTGATAAAAAAACAGGCTATTATTGAGAAACCGGAAATATCAGAATCCAATCCGGTAACGAAAGCCATAGATGAGCAGGCTCGTATAATCGAGGTATTGCGCAAGCATGGAGGCAATCAGACAGCGGCGGCTCGCGAATTAGGCATAAACCGCAGCACTCTGTGGCGTAAGATGAAACGTTTCGGCATCGACTCGCAAAGCATAACATAAAATACACTAATCACTTATCTATGTTTCGCATTAAATGCAACATGATGCATCACATGCAACAATAGCTATTGCTATTTATGCAACATACGATATTATAGTATACCCTATAAACTTAACACAGTTAATCACTTGTAACTTTTTTCACAAGCTGGCATCACTTATGCATTGTAGCTGAATGGGTAAATATGATAGTTGCAATACCGAAATTCAATGATGAGATTGCTCCCTGTTTCGAGGTGGCCGGTACGTTCGTTATCACAGCGGTCGAACAGGAGAGTGATTTCTCTATGCGGCTTCATAAATGCGAGGGCTGCGAGGGATTTAGCCGTCTGAGGTTTTTAAACGAAAGACGGGTTGAGGTACTTATCTGCAACGGCATTAAAGGTTTCTATAAAGATATATTGAACAATTCAGGAATAATCGTAATAGACAATATATCATCCTCCGTTGAGAAAGCTTTGAATGATTATCGCAACGGCAAGCTTAAGCCTAAAAGCGAAAAATCGGAAATCTACAATATTGACTCGACGATTCCTCTGGATGATATCATATGTTGGACCAAAGACCTGTTCAAATCGAACGGTTATAAAGTATACAGAGGCGAGGAGTTAACGCCGTTTCCGATAGATATTATAGCCGAGATGAAATGTCCCGTGTGCGGCAAACCGGTGAGGGTGGCGATTTGCTGCGGCGCTCATAGTTATCGTGTGGATCAGGAGCTTCAGGAATTTCACCGAGTGGCCTCGACTGATTTTCACGCCCGAGTATATGTGCACTCAGCCAAACCGGAGATAGTCAAACGCTGCGAGGAATATGGCATCGAATTGATCGATCCATTCGCGGATACTTGTGAGATAAAGCCGGCCGTCAAGAGCGCGATACCGGTCTTGAAGCAACCCGCGAGAGGACATGAAAAAGCATGGAATTGAAATTTAATAAACAATTCAAATAAACAAACTGCCCGGATAGCGAAGCTATTCGGATGGTTGAAGTCAAAGCAAATGGAGGTTAGATGGCAAAAGGCATCAGCACCGATGAGGAAAAACAAAAAGCTTATGCTCAGACGAAAAAGCCGGAGGTAATCGAAAAGCAGCGGCTTGATGTCAGGTATCATGTGGAGGACTACGACGTTACGGATCGTCCCCGCAGATTCCTGGAGGCGTTCGCGGCGATCCTCAAGCATTCGACATATCGATATGCACTGGAGCATTTTATCAGGGTCAGCGCTAAATGCGGTAGATGTGCGACAAACTGCCAGATATACGAGGCTACCGGAAATCCCAAGGATATTCCCTGTTATCGCTCGGAGCTTCTGCTGAGTATCTATCGCCGTCATTTCACTGTCTCGGGTATGATCAGGGGTCGTTTAACCGGCAAAGGTCATCTCACCGACGAGCATCTGGAGGAGTTGGCCGAATCGGTTTGGAATTGCACCGCTTGTAAGAGATGTGTAAACGAGTGTCCGATGGGCGTCGATCACGCCCTGTTAACACATCTGGCACGCTATATACTGGGAGAGATCGGTATCTCCCCGAGGGCGCTGGTAGTTTCCACGCGCGAGCAGTTAGAGGGCAAAACCGGCAATACCTCGGCCATACCCGTACCGGCGTTGTTGGATACGCTCGAGTTCCTGGAGGAGGATATGCTCGAGGAAAAAGGCGTTCATATCAAGTTCCCAATAGACCAGGAGGATACCCAATACGTGTTCATGCCCGCGGTCAGCGATTTCCTGATGGAAGCGGAAAGCTTGATGGGAATAGCGGCCGTGTTCACCGCCACCGGCGACAAGTGGACGACAGGCACGGGGTATTTCGATGGTATCAACTACGGGCTGTTTTATAGCGATAGAATACTGGAACGCGTAGTAAAGAAAGTTCACGCCGAGGCCGACAGGCTGAACGCTTCGAACATCTTGATCGGCGAATGCGGGCACGCCTCGCGTTCGGCAAAGTACTACGTACCGACATACTGCGGCGGCAGAAAAGCCAAACCGGTTATCAATATAATGGAATACACCTATGACGCCTGGAAGAAAGGCAAGGTGAAATTCAAAGAGAACGCTATTAAGGAACGTGTCGCTTATCACGATCCCTGTAATGTCGCGCGCCAGGCATGGATACTGGAACAGCCGCGCGAGCTATTAAAATTTATCTGCGCCGATTACGTGGAGATGACTCCCAATCGCGAGAAACAAATCTGTTGCGGCGGCGGCGGCGGTACGGTGTCCATCGATGAGGTTCGGCCTTATCGCACCCATGTAGCGGGCAAGACTAAAGCCGAACAGGTCAGGGAATCGGGAGCGAAATACCTGGTTGCACCGTGCGCCAATTGCAAGAAACAATTGCGCGAGGTTATGGAGGATAACGAGGTCGACTGCGAGATAGTCGGTCTTCATGATCTGCTGTACAAAGCGATTATTTATCCTGATGATATGGTAGTCCAGGAGCCCGTGAAAAATCAGGAGGATGAATAAAGATGGAAGCATTACTCGAATTCGCGAAAGGCCCGTTATTCAGGATAACGTTCGCCCTTATGGTGTTGGGTTTGCTCCGGGTGCTGGCATTGGATATCTGGGGACTAATCGAGACCACCAGAAAAGCCGGTGACAGGAATATCCCCTGGGGATCAGCATTTAAAAAGATGCTTACCTGGCTGTTTCCTATTACCCGGGTAGGCGCCAAGCGTCCCGTATACAGTATACTATCGGTGATTTTTCATATCGGTTTGCTACTGGTACCGATTTTCGCATATGCTCATGTCGAGTTATGGAAATCCGGGCTTGGTTTTGGCTGGATTACATTAAGTGATGGCGCGGCTGGTTGGCTTTCGATCACTACTATAGTTACCGGTCTGGCATTATTTATCGGCCGCGTAGCATTTGTTGAATCACGATCGTTGAGCCGTTTCCAAGATTTCTTCTGGCCGATACTTTTGATCGTGCCGTTTATCACCGGCTTTATCTGCGCTCAATTCGCTATCACGCCGGCGGCTTATCAATTCTTGATGCTCGTGCATATTCTTTCGGCGGAATTGATTTTCGTGTCTATCCCGTTTACCAAGATAGCCCACTGTATTCTGGTTCCGGTCTCGCAGTTCATTATTCTGGCAGCCTGGAGATTTCCGGCCAATACGGATGAGCCTATCGCCACAACTCTCAACAAGAAAGGAGCGCCGGTATGAGCGTAGCGATTCTTACTGATATCACGAAATGCATCGGATGTTTGCAATGCGTATCGGCGTGCAAACAGATCAATAAGCTCGAGCAAGAAGTGCCGAAAGTCTGGCAAAAATCGGACGGCCTCTCGGCTCGCAACTGGACCTCTATCATACGGAAACCCGATAATAAATTCGTCCGTAAACAGTGCCGTCACTGCCTGGAACCGGCCTGCGCCAGTGCCTGCCCGGTGGGAGCTCTTCACAAAACCGAAAACGGCACAGTGATGTACGACAAGGGCAAATGCCTTGGCTGTCGCTACTGCATGATGGCCTGCCCGTATGGTATCCCCCGCTACGATTGGGACAAGCCCGTACCGTACGTAGAGAAATGTATCCTCTGCTACGACAGGGTCAAGCAGGGTAAGCAGCCCGGCTGTACAGAGGCCTGCCCCACCGGTGCGACCATATTCGGCGACAGGGACGAGCTTATCGCCGAGGCGCATCGCCGTATAAAACAGGAACCCGACAAGTATATCAACAGGGTCTGGGGCGAGCATGAAATCGGCGGAACCTCCGTACTGTATGTTTCGGATATCGATTTAGGTTTCCTGGCGATGAAAGCCGATCTCGGCACCAAATCGTTGCCCTCTACGACCGAGATAGCCATGAACTCGGTACCGTTCGCGTTCCTGGGAATGGGCGCTACGATGCTGGGCCTCAACTGGATAATCAAACGCCGCATTAAACTTCAGGGCGATGACAAGAAGGAAGAGGAATAAGCTATGAGTAGAGTAAATACATTCAAGACTATTCTCTGGATGGTATTCGGGCTGGCGACCGCGGTCGGAATTACCCGCTTCGTTTTCGGACTTGGAGCTACCACTAACCTGACCGACACGACCCCCTGGGGACTGTGGATCGGATTCGACGTAATGGGCGGAGTCGCCCTGGCGGCTGGTGGTTTCGTAATGACCGCTATTTTCTACATAATGAAAAAAGATGAATTCCATCCGATGGTCAAGCCGGCTGTTCTGACCGCATTCCTGGGCTATGTCGCTGTTATCGTCAGTTTGATGTTCGATCTGGGTCTGCCCTGGAATATCTGGCACATGATGATTTTCTGGAATCACCACTCTCCCTTGTTCGAGGTCGGCTGGTGCGTGATGTTGTATACCACCGTGTTGCTGTTAGAATTTTCCCCCGTACCCCTGGAGAGTACCTCGAAGTATGCAAAAGTCAGAAGTTTCCTTTTGAAATACAAGTTCATTTTCGTATTGCTGGGTATCATGCTTTCCACGTTACACCAGTCCTCGCTCGGCTCGCTGATTCTTATCATGCCGTTCAAGTTACCGGAATTATGGTACACCGCTATCCTGCCGATTCAATTTTTCATTTCGGCAATCGCTCTCGGTTTGATGATGGTCTCGTTCGAGAGCCTGGTAACGAGTTGGTTGTACAAACGTAAACCTGAAACCCATCTGATAGCTAAGCTGGGCGTAGCCGCTATCTGGGTTCTGGGTTTGTACCTGGTAGTAAAACTCGGCGAGCTGATAATATCCGGAGAATTCGGCCTGGTATTCAACGGCTCGTGGACGAGCAACCTGTACATTACCGAGCTTTTCATTGCCGCAATCATACCGATGATAATTTTCGCCATACCGAAAACACGTAACAATGTCAACTGGCAATTCGTGGCTTCGTTCATGGTCGTGTTCGGCATGGCTTTCAACCGTATCAATGTCGGCGGCCTGACGATGATCGGCACGACCGGCGAGTTCTACTTACCCTCCTGGATGGAGGTATCGATCACGGCCGGCGTTATCTCGGCGGCGATACTGGTGTTCCTGTTCGTCGTTGAGAAATTCAATGTCTGGGATAGGCCGCCCGTAGATCCAGAAGATGATCCGGTCAAATTGCCGGTATTCGATCGTAGCTCGGAGGTCTGGCTGGGAAGCCCGAGGCTGGCTGCTCGCACCAAGTATTCGCTGGCTTATATCCTTGCCGTAGCGATTGGTTTCGCTATCCTGCCGGGGTCTAAAATCCATAGCGGCGGCGTGGAGAAAGTTACCGTAGTACAGGCGCGCGGCGGTGATACGCTTTACATCGATGGCAACCGTGACGGTTTCGGAGTTCATTTCGCTCATGAACAACATGTTGCCAATCTCGGTGGTAACGAATCGTGTATACAATGCCATCACATGAATATGCCACAGGACAAGCAAAGCGGCTGTTTCAACTGCCACATGTATATGTACGAACAAGCGGACGCTTTCAGGCATGACTGGCACGCCTCGCCATCGGGAGCTAATCTGAAATGTTTCGACTGCCATACCGAGGGCGTGGCCAAAAGCGCCGCAACCGCGCAGAAATGCACGCATTGCCATAACGATCTGTACCTGGCCGGTTCGCCTATAAAGGTGGAATCGAACATGGCGCCGTCATATTCGGATGCCATGCATGGCCTGTGCCTCGATTGCCATCACAAGAGAGCGGTCGAGTTGGCTGGAAAAGAGGATATGGATATATGCTCTGCTTGCCATAAGAGTTTCGCGCCCGAGCATCTCAACCCGGAGGTACTCGCCAGGCTCGAATCAAGATATTTCAATCATGTAATATTGCCAGTTTTGCCACAGGAGGGTAATTAATTTATATGGCCGATGGCAAAATTCTTATAGTCGATGACGAGAAAGATGTGGTAACATACCTCTCGACAGTACTGGAGAACGAGGGTTATACGGTATTTTCGGCGGAAAACGCCGATGAGGGATTCGATATGTTCAAGATTGCCGAACCCGATCTTCTCTGCCTCGATATCATGATGCCGCAGGAACTGGGATTGGCCTTGTACGAGAAGGTCAGAAAAAACCCCGGTTATGCGGGTACGCCGGTTATAATAATCAGCGGTGTGGTTAGCGAGGAGGATTTCGAGTTTCGGAAGCTGGTACCTGATGAGTCGATACCTCCACCGCAAGAATATATCGAGAAACCCATAAACCGCGCCAAGTTTATCAAAACGGTCGAGAGGTTGATAGAGCAGTCTTCACAAAAAGCGAAATAGAGAGATGATATGCCGGCAAAGAAAAAATCAATAGCAGAGCTTCGGCAGTGGATGCACAAACAGTTGTTCGAGCAGATCCCGTTCAACGTGGCGATAATCGATAAGGATTATAATGTCGTTGAGGCCAATAACAATTTCAAAGAGTACTTTGGTGATTGGAAGAAGCAGAAATGCTATAAGGTATATCAGAAATTCGACAGCCCCTGTAAAGATTGCGAATCACTGGCAGTATTCGAGGACGGTAAAACGCGGGTGATCGACCGGGTAGGCATAGATAAGCACGGCAAACAAAAGCATTATGTCGTGCATATCGCTCCTATCAGAACTCGCAAGAACGGGCCGGTCGAGTACGTGGTGGAAATGTCCTCTGATGTAACCGCGACCCGTCAATGGCAGGAGGAGTACCAGATACTATTCGACAGGGTACCCTGTTACGTGACGGTAATCAGCTCAGATTTGAAAGTACTGAGAGCCAACGAGGCGTTCCGTAAGGAGTTCGGCGGCGCGGTAAAAAACAAGCATTGTTTCGAGATATATAAAAAGAGCAAGAAGAAATGCGCGCATTGTCCCGCCAGTCGGACATTCAAGGACGGCAAGATACACAAATCGAACCAGGTCGGTATCAACAAAGAAGGCGAGAAAACGGAGTACATCGTAACCACTGCGCCATTAACACGAGGCGAGGGTAAGGTGCATCACGTAATCGAGATATCAACCGATATCACCGAGATTAGAAAACTCGAAAAGGACGTGGTGGAGGCCGAACGCTTAGCCGCTGTCGGTCAGACCGTTGCCGGGTTGGCACACAGTATCAAAAATATCCTGATGGGGCTCGAGGGCGGCATGTATATCGTCAGCCTGGGGCTTAACAAGGATGACAAGGAGATGATCTCGCAGGGCTGGGAGATGCTCGAACGCAATTTCGAGAAAACCACCACGCTGGTTAAAGACTTCCTGAGTTTTTCCAAAGGCAGGCTACCGGAGGTGAAAATGGTTGACCCGAATGAGATCGTTATAGAAATCGTTCAACTCTATAAAGAAATTGCCAGGAGAGCCGGAGTCAACCTGGATGTCGAACTGGCTCATGACCTTCAGAAAGCGCCGCTCGATCCCAAGGGTATGCACACCTGTCTCACCAACCTGGTATCGAACGCTATCGATGCTTGCCAGATGAGTGAGAAAAGCGAGTGTTTCGTTAAGATAAGAACCCGGGAGGAAAAGGGCGTTATCTATTTCGAGGTGATTGACAGCGGTTGCGGAATTAATTATGATATAAAGAAGAAGATATTCACGACTTTTTTCACTACCAAAGGCGGCGAAGGCACCGGGCTGGGACTTCTGACCACCCGGAAGATCGTCCAGGAACACGGCGGTAAGATTACCGTTCGCTCAGAGGCCAACGAGGGCGCCAGGTTCACGATCGAGCTCCCACGCAGACGCCTTATGATGCTGTACGAGGATGAAGAAAACAACAATTCCTAAAACAGGAGTATAAATATGGCCGATGACGACAAGAAAACTATTTTAGTTGTTGATGACGAGGAAGATGTCAGGAAGTTTTTATCGGTGGCGCTTATCGAGGCCGGTTTCAACGTGTTAACCGCCAATGACGGTTTGCAGGCTCTGGAGATAGTCAAGGAAAACAAACCTGATCTTATCTCGCTCGATTTGGTGATGCCGAAGCACTCCGGCGCCAAGTTTCATCACAATTTACAAAAAGATAAAGAATGGTCGAAAATCCCGATCATCATCGTAACCGGCCATGCCCGGGATGACCTCGGCAAGGCCGACCTTAAAAACCTGACCATGTCCGGGCCCGGTATTTATCTCGAGAAACCGGTAAAACCGAATAACTATATCGCGGCTATCAAATCACTCCTGGGTATGGATACCTCTGAGGAGGAAGCCCAGGCAGCTAATAAGGTCAAGCTCGAAAGCGAGGTCAAGAACCTGGTTGACGAGGCTGACCCTGATACATTAGAGCAAATCAAAAAACTCTTACGCGATAAGAATAAATAAGTTAGAGCTATTGAGATTAAATCTCAAACGGGTCGATATATTGTCGGCCCGTTTTTTTATTGATGCTATAAACACACCAGTTTAGCCGGTGTGACTGTCCCTACATCCACCCAATGTATAAACTTTTGGATTGCCTCTCCCTGCCAGCCAACCACAAACTTGGAGTATTGTGTAAAATCAGTCTGTCTGCCACACGAGCAAAATGCCCGTGCTACGCTTCAGGTTTAGAAGCTTAAATCTATTTCTGCGAGGGAAAGAGCTCGTTTAGTTCTTTAAGGATATCATCAACATTTAGCCCTTTGGCCTTTACCACCTCTTCGAGCGTTCCCCAGACAGGCTCGCCGCATTGAGTGCAAACAACACCCTTTGTCATCAAGTGCTTGTTGATACCATCATAGTCGGCCAGCAGATCCTCGATAAAATCGGTTTTCTTGATCATATCGTCTCACCTACTCCTCATCTTGCCAGGCTAATGTATAGCCATCTCTATTTTCATCAATATAATAACCATATTTAACATTATTATAGTTCCGGCCGGACAATGCAACCGATTATAAGGCTTAACCGTCTAATAAATAGACTTATGAAATAGGAACCTGTTCTGGAAATTGCTGGAAGCGGAACATTCACGAGCACGGGGATTCTGCAGAAAGCTGACGGCAAACAAGGATGATGGAGATGATCTTTATCACGAGTCCTTGATGCGTGCCTACAGCAAGCGCGGAAAGCTTCGCGATAACGATTCGTTTCGCCCCTGGCTATATCGGATCATTGTCAACAAATACAAAAGCAATTGGCCGACGGCTGAAATGGTTCGGCGCAAAAGGTGCAAAATCGCCGACTGAATCACATGACCCAACCCGTCGGCTCGATGCCGGGATATGGGTAAGGCGTGTTTTTAAAGCCCTGACAACCGAGGAGAGAGCGTTAATCAGTCTGTACGAGATGGAGGGCTGGAGCATTGTCGAGCTGTCGGAGTTGCATGGTAAACCCCTCGGGAACGATAAAATCGAAACTTTCGCGAGCGCGGGCAAAAATGCGCGGCGAACTGGAAAGATATCTTTCCCGGGATAAAACGAAAACAATAACGAATGAGACGGACTATGCTTTGCCGCGAAGTGAAACATCATCTGAATAACAAGTTCGAATTGACTCCGGAGCATATCGAGCATATCAAAAACTGTCTAAGCTGCTCCAGGGAAGTCGAACTGGCAGGAATGCTCGATTCGATGTTAACGGCCGTAAGCGGTCAAAGTTATACTGATTCCCCGAATTTCGAACAGGTGAAAGCCCGGGTAATCGAAGAATCCGTAAAAATCGAGAACAGGGAGATATCCATAATGGCCAGAGTAAAAAATGAGATTAAACAACACCCGAGATTCAGTTTCGGCATAACCGCGATTGCCGCGATAGTAGCAATAATGTTGTTGATACCGATATCGTATCTCGATACCGTAGGTTACAGTGTAGCGATCGAG
>CAXXKA010000001.1:0-676581 GCA_963668625.2 uncultured candidate division Zixibacteria bacterium | reverse complement strand
GACCGATCTCCACAGACGCTCGACAAAAATATTGTCAAGATACCGACCGCGACCGTCCATGCTGATAGCGATCCGCTTGTCTTGCAGTACACCGGTGAAATCCTTGTCGGTAACTGTGTTCCCTGATCGCTGTTGAATATCTCCGGCTGTTTGCCATCCAACGATTCCTCCAATGCCTCCACGCAGAAAGAGCTCTCAAGAGTATTGGACAAACGCCAGGCAAGAACGTAACGCGAGAACCAATCAATCACTGCCGCCAGATAGAGAAAGCCCCGGCTAAGACGAATATACGTGATATCGGCGCTCCAGACCTGGTCAACATGATCAATCAGGACATCGCGTAAAAGATACGGATATATCTTGTTAGACGGACAAGGCTTGCTCGTATTTGGTTTAGGGTAAACAGCTTGAAGACCCATAATCCTCATCAGACGTTCAACCCGCTTGTGATTTATATCATATCCCTGAGACTTTAGACAGAGTGTCATCTTAGGACTGCCGTAAAACGGGGTCCTGGTATATTGATCGTCAAGCAGACGCATAAGTGTCAGGTTCAAATCGCTTTCCCCAGTAAGCCGGTAGTAGTAGCTTGAACGGGGAAGCCCCAAAAGCTGGCACTGACGGCTAATTGAAATGTCCGGGTTTGATCGTTCCACCAGATTCCTCAAATCCTCAGGCGAGACGCCCGCTCCTTTTTTTTAGAAATGCCAACTCCACCTGAAGCTTACCAATCTCCTGATAGAGAGCATCCATCCTGGCTTGCTCATCCTCCCGCAACTTGGCCTTGCCGTTAGAAAAGGCTTCCGGGAGAGACTGTAAAGCCTGCTTCTTCCACATACCAACCTGATTAGGGTGTACTTCGTATTCCGAGGCTATCTGATTAACGGTCTTCTGACCGCGAATGGCCTCTATGGCTACTTTTGCTTTAAGCTCCCCGCTGTATCGACTTCGCTTCATCAATTACCCTTTCTGGACATTTCTACTAATTTAATACCACCTTAAACAATTGTCCAGTTTTTGGGGGAAACCTCATACCTCCCCCTTTACCAGTATAATAGTACTCGCCTTCCCATCTTCCTCTGGCTATATTAAATGTGATATAATTATCAGTTATAACTACACTTGAGTTGTTGCAATGTATCCCGCCTCCAAGATGGGCTTTGCCATTTGTAATTGTAAAACCGGTAATTACCGTTGTGCTATCTTCACCGTTCTCAAAAGTCACCACACTACCCGAAGTATCCCCCATCAATAACAGTCTGCTCAATATAGCTTGTATCCCTCATAGTCAAAAACAACGAACCCAGCACGATATTATGCCCGTTGAAATTGATATTCTCCACATAAATCCCCGGCTGCACTAAAACCGTATCGCCATCAGAGCTGCTATCTATGCCCTCCTGTATTGTGGTGTAATTATCAGGGATGTTGATAATTGTGGCGGATGCTGTTGCGGTGAGTATAAAAACCAATACTAACGATAAAACTGATTTGTGATAAGACATAACTCCCCCGGAGTTTTAGATTATTAAAGTTTTCAATATAGCCTAAAAATTAACACAGACTCAATAATATAATTTACGATACTATCAAAATCTTACAAGGTTTATTATAAAATATTGCTAAATGCAGGTCAATCCTACTCGGGGATTGCCTGCCTGGATAGGGACTAACCCGCGCAGGATATTACAATCGCAAACCACATGGATAATCAGCTTGGTCGAACAAAAAGGCCGTACTGTATCTCTGTACCATAAGGCATCCCTACGGGACCTCCGTAGAGATGACATTCAGTATTAGCTATAACTATTATACTGTATATGTCGGCGATTCGTTGTGGCCGGCAGATGTCCTATTTTCCCTCTGGTTCCGAAGCGCCGTTTTAGAACCTTGTTTGATTTGGCAGTAATATCTGTATTGCGCTGGCAAGCGGCGTTACGAAGCAGCGCTTCGTAACGAGGGAAAATTGCATCCCAGCGGGACTACCGCGAAACCCTATAATTCGGAGCTTCTTTTGTTATCGCAATATCGTGGGGATGGCTTTCCACTACACCGGCGCTGGTTATCTGCACCAGTTTGGCTGTCTTTTTCATGGTGGGGATATCCTTAGCTCCGCAGATACCCATGCCCGCCCTTATGCCGCCGATAAGCTGAAATACCGTATCGGATAACGGGCCTTTATACGGCACTCGTCCCACGACGCCCTCAGGCACCAGCTTGCGGCTGGTCTCCTCCTGGAAATACCTGTCGGCAGAACCCTCTTTCATCGCCTCGATCGAGCCCATGCCTCGGTATGTCTTATAGGTGCGTCCCTCATAAAGCACGGTCTCGCCCGGGGCCTCCTCGGTACCGGCAAACAACGAGCCGATCATTACACTCGAGGCGCCTACCGCCAGGGCTTTAGCGATATCGCCGGAGAATTTAATGCCGCCATCGGCAATCACCGGGATATCATGCTTGTCCGCAGCCTCGGCTGCCTCCATGATCGCGGTTACCTGTGGCATTCCAGCGCCGGTTACCACACGGGTCGTGCAGATAGATCCCGGCCCGATGCCGATCTTGACAGCATCCGCGCCGGCTTTGATAATGCTTTCGGTGCCTTGAGCGGTGGCAACATTACCCGCGATAAGAACGGTTTTGGGAAATGACTTTTTAAGCAGGCTAACAGTGTCGAGCACACCTTTGGAATGACCGTGCGAGGAATCGATTACAATGATATCCACACCGGCCTCTATGAGCGCCGCCGCCCTCTCCTCTGCTTTTTGGCCGATACCTACAGCCGCGCCAACACGTAAACGCCCCCTGTCATCCTTGCAGGCGAGCGGATACTGTATCTTCTTCATGATATCTTTTATAGTAATCATGCCCTTAAGCACGTAATCATCATCAACAATGAGAAGCTTTTCGATACGATGTTTATGCAGAAGGTTTTTTGCTTTCTCCAGGCTGATTCCCTCCTCTGCCGTAATCAGGTTGTCTTTAGTCATGACATCCTTGATAGGTAAGGCCAAATCCGGGTGAAATCGGAGATCACGGTTGGTAAGGATACCGACCAGCTTACTGTTTTCGGTAATCGGAATACCAGAAATACGGAATTTCTCCATCACCGCCAATGCCTCGCCGATTTTGGCCGCCGGGCCCAGGGTGATCGGATCGACTATCATGCCAGCCTCGGAACGTTTGACCTTATCGACCTCCTCGACCTGACGTTCGACAGTCATATTCTTATGGATAACTCCCATGCCGCCCTCGCGTGCCAGCGCGATTGCCAGTTGAGCCTCGGTAACGGTGTCCATCGCCGATGAGATGAGCGGTATATTAAGCATTATATCGCCCGCCAATCTGCTCTTAAGGTCAACCTCATCCGGTAATACCTCCGAATAATTCGGTACTAATAGTACATCATCAAAGGTAAGCGCCTTATCGAAATTATCTAACATTGCTCATCTCCTCATATTCTTACTGAAAAAAAACCGGCATAATGCCGGCGTGTAATCTATATCGTCTAATTATTAAAGTTCTTAATCCTCATCGATCCAAATTAATATACGACCGCAACTATCACAGGTATACAGGCGGTCGCCGCGACGAATCTGTTGAACCATCTGCGGTGGAATTTGCTTGAAACATCCACCACAGGCACGTTTGCGAAGCGGCACTACTGCCAGGCCGCCTTTGCCTTTACGTATACGCTCGTAGGTGGTCAAGGCTCTGCGGTCAACCGTTTTGGCCACACCCAGACGTTCCTTCTTTTTTTCGTTGATTTTCATTTCCAACGCTTCCAACTCGGCCCTCAGATGATCCAACTGGGTTTCGTTGCTGGCTTTAGTCTCGACCAGTTTTTTCTCCAGTTCCTCGATTTTCTCGGTGGCCTCATCGATTACGTTCATGAGTTTCAACACCTCATCCTCGCTGTCGCTGATCCGTTGTTTTTTCTCGTCGATCTCGGCGACTAAAGCATCATACTCTTTGTTGGTTTTGATAACTTTCATCTGCTCCTGATACTTTTCGAGATCGGTCTTGTCAGTCTTGATTTCTAGCTCTAACTGCGCTTGCCTGGTTTTCGATTCGTTGAATGTCTCTCGATTTTCAAGTAGTTCCCTTTCGAACTCCTCGATTTCCTTATTGATGTTTTGAATCATTTCGGGGAGATAGACTTTAGATCTATCCAACTCGCCGAGATCCTCATCAATTTCCTGTAAATTCAATAGTGAGTTTAAGACTTCCTGCATAAATTATCCCTCAAACAAAAAAAGGTGTGCCACACAGACACACCATAACATAGCTTTTTATTAACAACGGGGATGAATAGTTTTTTTTTATGAGACATAAAGGATTCATCCGCCTCTCTTTCCTGCCGTTTTTGTTTTCAATGGTGGGCAATACTGGATTTGAACCAGTGGCCTCTCGGATGTGAACCGAACGCTCTAACCAACTGAGCTAATTGCCCTCATTGGTGGGCCCACCAGGACTCGAACCTGGGACCCACTGATTATGAGTCAGTTGCTCTAACCAACTGAGCTATGGGCCCATACTATAGCTCATCAGTTTAATCGTTTATTTCCCATAAGTCAATAACTTATTTTATTAAATATATCGGCTGTTTACGTATATTATCTACCATAGTTTATACAATATAAACCTACGATTAAATAGACAAGTTTTCTGGTATTAATAGTCAGCGGCTAAGGAATCCGCATACATATCAAATGTAATATCATCAGCAATCAGAGCTAAAAACCTTAATCGCCTCACATACAAATCCTGATATTCACCGTATTGTACTTTATGCAATAAACAATAATATGCAACATCACCGGGATTACGATACTCGTCAAAATGATCGTTGATCGTAAGTAGAGACGCCCTTAAGAGCTTTTCACAGAGTGAGTTATCTGATATCTGATAATAATTAAACAATCCAAGAATAGCATTAGTATAGCCACCAAACACATGATCAAACGGTTTGAATGGATACTCCTCAACCCAGTAATACCCATTCAAATCAACAGCAGCAGTCCATATAGCGGCGGATGTATCGATAAATGTAAAAGTGTTAAAAACACTGTCTGCAATCGCCTTGATATATTGATCGCCTGTTACCTCGTAATACTTCGAGTAGAAATTTAATGCCAATCCCTGGGCAACCCCCGAATACCAGGGAGCCATCATAAAATCACTAAATGGTGTGTGTAATCGCCAATTAAAGTTATATTTCATATATATGCCTCCATTGGCTCTCGTTGCTAATTCCAATAGTTTATTAGAGTAAGTACGAGCCAGATCAAGATACGCAGAATCCCCAGTATTATAATACCCGGATATATACATCAAACCACGACGTATTATAGTATATGGATGATAGTAATAAACGCCATCAATTTCAGTTAGGACAATTCCATTAGTATCATGAGGAAAATTAAAATCTAATGGTATATTTGTCGCAAAATAATGATATCTTTCATCAAATTCAATACTAGCAATATTATAGTTTCCTGTATTACATTCAATATCTACAGTTTCTGGATCAACCGGACTGTTTTCAGCACAGCTTAAAGGAATTAATAATAAACCCGCTACTAACAATAAACTAAACACTGATGCTCTTGCATTAACATAATTCACTAAAACCTCCTAAATATATATATTGATTAAATAATACTAACAAAACAATCTCATGTCAAACTCAATTAAACAAACCCGGTTATGCACATTTATATACTTATTAAATCAGAATAAACATTCAGGTTTTATTATCTGCTTAATTACCTTCATTATTTAAATTAACTCCATTAAAGCAATAAGAGCCGCCAATTCTGACGGCCCTTACCCAAAGTAACTGAGGGGAGAGAAACAAACTTCAGTTTTACATAATTGCAACATTCATGCCACTAATATAAACCATTTCACTAATAATCTAACCTACTATAATTCAGAAGGTTACATTTTCATGACAATTTAGTGGATATATGGGAAAAATCATATTGTTATAATATCTAACATAACAAACCCTAAAAAACCTATAATTACTTGGATAATATAAGAATTAATAATGATAATAATCATACAGTGTGAATATATATAACAGGATAAATTATTACTCGGAGTGCAAACTATTTATCTTTTCAAGCAGTTCATTATACCCTTTTTTATCCCAATCGGGCATTCCCGCCTGTTTCAAGTTTCTCTCGGCCCGGGTAAACATCTCCAGTGCCAAGGGCTTGTTGTTTTCAGCCAGAGCGATTTCGCCTAGTTCTTTGCTCGAATATCCAACCCATTCCGCGTTCGTACCGGATTTATCGGTTTCATACAGCATATTAGCCTGGCGGCTAACCTTTAACATCCAGGTTTTTGCCGAATCCAGGTCGCCAACCATCCGAAAAGCATAGCCAACCGACCAGTCTGCAATTAGTTTGGAAAGCTCATTTCCAGCTTTATAATGATACTCGCGGGCTTTTTTAAGCGCCGCAAGCGCTTCCTCGTGACGACCGGCATCGTCTAAATTCCAACCGTGATTATTCCATAGCGCCGGTAACCAGCCATTAATATCGCCTTTTTCAGCAGCTTCGATACCCTTTTTACCCCAGGCCAGACGTTGTTCGAGATTTCCTACGATAGCTACCATATGCGCGGCATCGATAGCCCGCTCGTACAAATCGTGCGCCATACAGTAATCGTACATTTCTTCAAAAGTTTCACGGGCTTTATCCACCACCGGATCAGGTTCCCCGGCCTCACGCGCGGCTTTCTGCCATTCCAACCGTCCCCGTACACCCAGGTAACGCGACCATCCGGTTGGATAATCGGCAGAGGCCAGAGCTTTAGCCTTTTCAAGCCATTCGGCGCATTTTTCATGATCTTCATTCTTCAAGTGGCATCTGGCGATTTGCGAGTATGATTCGACCAGAACGCTGGTATCCCCCTCCTGCTCCGCGTTTTTCGAGGCCTGTGTATATAAAGTCATTGCCTGCTCGAAATCGCGGGCCTTAAACACCGAATCGGCTTTTTGAAGAAATTCTGATGATGTCATAATTTCCCCTGATGATATATTTACTACCAACAAAAACAAAATGATGCAGAAATATAAACAACGAAATCTCATTATAATATCCTTTCCAGGAATAAAATCACAGGCATTTAATCAAAATCATCGTCAGGTCATCAAGCGGCTGGTTCAGGCCTTTATATTTCCTCACAGCATCGATAATTGAAATGATTATTTCATTGGCGTTATTTTCCCTTAATTCTAAAACGAGTTTTTTTAACCTTTCGGTTCCGAACTCTCGATCATCTATATCCTGTGCCTCGGTTACGCCATCGGTGTAAAATAGAAGTATATCTCCGCGATCTATATATATCGGCCGCTCCTCGTAAATAGAATCGGGGAACATGCCCAGCACCAGCCCCCCCTCATACAATTCTATCACCTCGCCGTTGCTTTTCAAAAGTAATGGCGGATTATGGCCGGCATTCGAAAATGTGAACACCCTATTCTTGGTATCGAGTACTCCGTAAACCGCGGTTACGTAATTCGCTCTCTCGATTGATTCGAATAGAAGCGAGTTCACTTTACCGAAAATCGTGCGGATAGCATAGTTGTTTCGTATCTCGGCTTTTAGCGAGGCGCGAAAGGCGGCCATGATCAAGGCGGCCCCTATTCCCTTCCCAGAAACATCACCGATGGCAACGCCTATTTGATTTTCGACGATATTGATGAAATCGTAGTAGTCACCGCCAACCGCCTCGGAGGGAATATTCACGCCGGCGATATCGAATCCGGGCAACTGGGGATTGACTTTAGGCAGAAAAGTTTTTTGAATACGCCTGGCAATCGCTAACTCATCCTCGAAAGCTTTCTGCTCGATAGCCTGCTGGTAGAGCATCGCTCGTTCGATCGATACCGCCGCCTGGCTGGCCAATGTTTCCAACAACTCGATATCATCCGGGCTGTAAGCGTTTAGCTTCTCGGATTCGACATCGAAAACACCGATAACCTTGCCTTGCGATTTTAACGGCAAAGCAGCCTCGCTTTTAATCTCCCCACACAGGGATATATACTGCGGGTTTCTGGTGACATCATTTATAACCGCTGTCTCGCCGGTTTTAGCCACCTGGCCGCATATCCCCTCGCCGATTTTCATTGGCAACCTGGATTTCAAATCATCCGGCACGCCACGGGTTACGATGTCCTTAATCGATACATCATGCGGATCGACTATGTATATCGTGGCTATATCTACATTGATAAGTTTGCTCGCTTGTTCGACTATGACTTGTAATAACTCCTCCAGTTCGAGCGTACCCGAAAGAAGTTTACCGATCTCGATCAAGCTTTTGGCCTCGGCTGTTCTCCTGCGGGAACGATGTATCAACTTGGCGTTGGCAATCGCCAGGGCGATTTGCTCTCCCAGGGCGTTCATTATCTCCAGGTCACTATCATCGAAATCGGAGCCATCGAGTTTGTTGAACACCTCGATTACGCCATGTTGTTTTCCCTTACGCATGATAGGTGCGGCCATGATATTTCTGACATCAATGCCGATTTTCTTGTCTAAAGAATCTTTCAATCCCTTATCGAGCTTACAACTGTTTTCGATAACCGGCTTCTTGGATTCGAACACCAGACGAGCAATGCCCTTCTCCTCTTCCTTGACATCAACGCTATGTACGATATCCTTGTTTGTTACGAACGTGAAAAGCTCGGATAGATGCTCGGTATTAGACATTATGAGAATGGCAGATGCCTCCGCCTCGAGATAATCGGTGAGGATACGCAGGATATTTTTCAACAAAGCGGCCAACTCGAGATCCTGGTTTAAGATATGGGATGCCTCGATCAGCAAACGCTCGAAAGAGTAGTTTTTATAGCCTCTTGTTTTATCGTTTTCGTCAGTCATAAAAGGAACCTACGTTCTGAATAGTACGCTCTCTTTTTCGTATAATCTGTGTGTCACGAATATGGCAAACGCCGCATAGATGACAGTCGAGATGAAAATAATCGCTATATACAGCCAGTTGACACTGCCCATCATGGCTTCCTTGATACTGAGACAAATATTGACTAATGGAACGAACGCCAGTTGAATATTCAATTCCACGCCCGGCATGAATGAGACCATCGAGGGTAATATCACTATAAACATCAGCGGGGATACATAGCTTTGAGCCTCTTTATGCGATTTAGCGAACATGGCTATGGACATTATCACGGCGGAAAGCAAGCAGGCGGTGGGAATCATCATTAGAAAAATTATAAAGATCATCAAAGGCGTGATCTCGAATTTAGCGAACTCATCCATCCCCGGCGAGGACATCAACCCCAAAAACATTGTTGCCGACATGCTGCCCAACACCATAACCGTAGAGACGATCGAGGTTGTCAGAATCGTCAGGAATTTGCCTGTTGCCAGTTGCCAGCGCGGAATCGGGCTCACGAGTATAGTCTCGAGCGTACCTCTCTCCTTTTCGCCGGCGGTTAGATCAATAGCGGTGTACATTGCCCCAACCATACTCAGTATTATGATAATATACGGGATAAACATCGAAAGCAAATAAGAGCCCATCTTTTCCTCGGAGACATTTTTTTCCTCGACAACGAAAGATTCGGTAATCGCCGGATCAACGCCCCGTTCTACCAGTCGATTATTAACTACCGTTTCCTGATATTGCATTACCAGTTTTCGAACATTTATCGCGGCGAAATTCGATTTCGTATCGGCATCGTTGGATACTATCGTAACCGAGGTCGAATCATTGCTAATTATCCGTTCGGAAAAGTGCTCTGGGATTATCAAAACCGCTCGTACCAGCTTATCGTTAATTGAGGATTCGATCGAATCGGGATTGATATCTACTATATTTATCTTCTCCGAGATATCTGCCAAAGCGTAAAGCTCGGGGGAATATTGGGCACCGATTACCGCCACCGGTTGAATTTCCTCGGCGGATTTAGCCACCATTTTAGAGGTAAACGAGGCGAATCCCAGAGTTAAAAGTGGAAAGACGAAAACCGGTACTACGATCATCGAAATAATCGTGCGACGGTCTCTAATCGTATCCAGCAACTCTTTGAAGTATACTATCTTGATATACCGCATTACACACTCTCCACTAATTTCACGAACGTATCATCCAGATCGTCACAACCGGCGTTTGTATTTAACTCATCGGGCGTGCCGATAGCCACAATCATGCCTTTATGAATAATACCGATTCTATCGCATAATTTCTGGGCCTCGTGCATGACATGGGTTGAAAAAATTATCGTTTTCTGACGGGCTTTCTCTTTGTTGACAAAGTCCACCAGCGCTCTACTGGTGATAACATCCAGCCCCGAGGTCGGCTCATCCAGAATAATCACCTTCGGGTCATGAATGAGCGTTCGGGCAATCGAGACTTTCTGCTTGTTACCGGTGGAAAGCTTGTCGCATTTAACCTCGGCGAAGTCTCTCAGTTTGAGTATATCGATCAATTCATCGGCTCTTTTAGTGGTCTCGGCCTTTGACATGCCATACAGTCGGCCGAAATAATGAATCATCTCGAATGCTTTGAGCCTGCCATATAAGCCGGTGGAGCCGGTCATGAATCCCAGGTGGCTTTTAGCCTCCTCCGGACTTTTAACTACATCGATATTATCAATTAAGGCAATACCGGAATCGGGTTCGAGTATACCCGCTAATAGCCTTAACGTAGTGGTCTTACCGGCGCCGTTAAGGCCCAGAAGGCCGAATATTTCGCCGGGATATACCTCGAAAGAGGCATTATTAACGGCTTTAATTTCACCGCGTTTTTTATCGTGAAATGACTTTGAAAGATTTACGGTTTTAATCATGATGGGCAATTATAAACAAATACAATTCGGTAGTCAACTTAAGATAATGTTAAAATAATATCGTGTTCGTCAAGATTAATCCTGTTTTCTGAAATAATTAACCGTCATTAATATATTCTGCTTTTCAGAAGTTTATGCATATCAACGGCTCGTAAAACATTGGTACCTTACCGGGGGGGCGCCAGTTGATGGATAGCTTTTCGTTTCACCCGCCCATGAGAACACAATATGTTGCATTTCAGTAGATTACAATATATATGATAGCAATATTCCAATTATTTGGAAGCTATTTTTATCCATAAAAAACCTTCGGTTTATTCCCGAAGGCATCTAATTAAATTTCTTCAACTTCCTACAGTCAGTACAGATAAACACTTAATACGCTGAAGTCGGCCTGATTAAATCCGACCAATTATCGTTTTTATGCTCTCCCCTGGCTGTGGAATGAATTAAACGGTAATCATCATAACCGGCATCATCGATAAAAATGAATTCCGAACCGCCATCAACATCATCGTAAAACCACTGCACCCAGGGCAATTCCTCCAGTGAGGATGGATGGTTTTCTATATCATCGGGCGGTCCATATTCTATATAGACACGGCCTCGATCCGTTTTCCAACCGTTCTTTTCAGAGTTCTCCGAACGGAATGTGGAATAAGCCTCGTTGGCATATCTTATGCGTTGATAATGCTCCAATTTATATTCGTTGATAGGAGTATCCGGCGAGGGATCCCGACGCTGCCAGAAAGCCTCGGCAAACCTGCTCTTCGCATCCAGCGGCAATTCATCATACTGCCTGAGTTCCTCGCGACTGGCGATATAGAGTATCTGGTTGCGGAAATTTTTAACCTCCGCCTCGGTAGTAATCTGAAATGCCTCCGGAAAATCCGAAAGTTCGCGTTTCTCCTGGGCGACCAGCCAATCATACTTTCCGGGTATGATATCGAAAGCTTTCTCGGTGGTCACGGCCTGTTCGCCGGACACCAGCTCCAGTTGGAGACGATACTGTCCAACCGGGAACTCCGAGATATTAAAACCGTTTAGCACTACCTCCGACTTAGCAGATACCATCTGAGTCATAGGAGGGAGTTTTTTATAGATCATCCCATTACCATCTATTACCCGGATATTCACCGAGTATGTTTCGCTATCCGTGCTCAGGTTGTATGCCTCGGCATAGAAATAAAGAAAATTATCATCCCGAGATAACACCCCCCTGGTGTTGGGAATAAGCTTTTTGCCGGCTTTATCGAAATTACCACTGTCAGGTTTATCTATCGAGTAAACAAGTTCGATCTGACTTATACTCAGATCATCATCGGGGTATGATGGTACCTTGACATCGATAACCAGTTCACCCGTATAATCCGAGTTGATATCCTCGGCTTTGAGGGTGATAAAATAAGAGCCGGGTTTGAGCTGGGCGGAAAGCATATCGTTTATCAGATAATTCGATACTTCCGCTTCAGCTATCGTCTCGATCCAATTGCCGATCATCCAGTTGCTGGAATCTACAACAATGCCGGAATCGTTTTTTATTTCAACGAACATATTCAATTTGGCATAATAACCGGCGCTATCGGGCTGAAATGAGAACTGCTTTCGCAGCAAGCTGTAATAAATTTCCGTATGTACGTACTCTGTTTGCTCGGAATACTTGAAACAAGCATAGTCACCGGAGATCATAAGATCGCCGGAGCTATGCGTATAGAGAAGATTAGCAGCCCCTGTTCCGACCATTACGATAGTTAATATGACTGCCAGATACTTGCTCATGGACCTCCTCCATAGATATTTATTCGTTTATTCACATCCCCGTCATAAGGGTATTGCAGAACATACTCTCCGTAGCCGTTCACGTCAATAAAAAGAAAGCGTCTGCGGGGATTATAATAGTACCAGATTTCATAGGGTTTTGTCTCGATATCAAACGGGTGACGTTCGATATCGTCCGGGTTGCCGTTTATCACATGTATCATCCCCATATCGGTTCGCCAGCCCTCTTTATTGGGCATATCGTAGGTACGATTGGAGTAGGCAATCCGGCGATAATATTCATTTTTAAGTTCATTAATATCGGTATCCGGGCTGGGATCTTTCGATTTCCAGAACTTATTCCAGGCATTCGTCCGCTCCTCCTCGGGAGTTTTTTTCAACAAATCTATCTCCCGGGAGTTAGCTATATACCTTAGCTGTTGTAAAGCGCTGTTGAAATCATTCTCCACAAGCTCCAGAGCAGTCCAATGCACCGCGAAACTGCCGATTCGACTGACTAATTCGCCGTTGCTATCACGAGTATAAACAACGAGATCGTAGTTGCCGGGCTTAAGGTCTGAAAGTTGAATCGAGTCGACGAAAGCGTTGACCTCGTTATTGGGTTTGGTAACCGAAAAAGAGCTTTTTACCTTATTTTTACGATCACGTATTTCATAGGCAAATGTAAATTCAGTTTGATGAATCAACCTGCCATTATACAGTTCGTAATAAAATTTCACCCAGTTGATACCATCGCCAAAACGACGGGAGCATGAGGGAATCACTCGCCAGTAGTTTTTATCGAATCCTGTTGGCTCATCTATTTCGTGTATCTGTCTGGCAAACATTATTTGTGAAATCATCGGTCGATCATTAGCGTACTCGGGTAGAGTCATCTCGGTTTTAAGCGGTATCGAGGATGAGGCGTTAAGATCGTTAAGGGTAACCTCTATTTTATATTTACCCGGCTCTAAATAAAACTTGAACGAGTTGATAATATAGTTTTTGGGATTATGCGCTTCCTCATAGCTTTCGGCATAGACAGTTTCCTCGATCTCTTTGGCATCGATCTGTTTCTTGCCATCCTTAATGATCGCTGTAACCGAGTAATTGGCAACGTATTTGCCTTCCTCGCGTACATGCAGTAAATGGGCCGAGTAAACCTGGTAGTATGCTTCGAACGAATTATAGCCGGCGCTGTCTGATGCAAACGAGGCAAAATCGACATTAAAAGCCGCCGGACGAATACCTACCTGCCCCCAGGCAAGAGCAGCTATAATAAAAACCATTATCAATGCCAGTTTTATTCTCATATTCTAAAGCCTCCAAATATTTCGTTTTAATAATTCAATCGGCTGTAAAATTGATATTTAAAGCCCAATTTCAAATATCGGAGCATATTTAATATGCTCGTTATATATTTATACTATAAACTTACGAAAAAATTCCAATGTTTCTTTTATTCGTAGTGCAAACACTCGATCGGATCGAGCCTGGAGGCGCGAGCGGCCGGGTAAATACCGAAAACCAGAGCAACTCCTACCGAAAAGCAAAAACCGATCACTACCCAGGGAATTGATACGACCGCCGGTAACGGCGAGACAGCGGCAATCATTTGGGAAAGACCTATTCCTATCAGTATACCCAGAACACCTCCGAATGCGGACAGTACCATTGCCTCGATGAGGAATTGCCAGAGTATGCTGGATCTTTTTGCCCCCACGGCTTTTCTTATGCCTATTTCCTTCGTACGCTCGGTCACCGATACCAGCATGATATTCATCACGCCAACACCGCCAACCATCAAACCGATAGATGAGATAATAATCATAACCAACCAGATAGCCTGGGTAAGCTGCTCCCATATTTCCATCAGGCTTTCCTGAGTAAATACCGCGAAATCGTTCTCATCATGATATTTCAATCCGTGGCGGCGACGCATCAAGTCGGTTATCTGATCCTGAGCTTCCTGCATCAATTCCGGCCCGCGAGCCTTGCATGCCAGCCACAGAGCTTTCTCCTCGGGATGGGTTTTCTCGAAAGCGCCATAAGATATCAGGATAAAATTATTCTCGTCGCTGCCCATTACGGTTTGACGTTCTTCCATTACACCGATGACCGTGAATTTATCATCATTGACCATTATCTCTTTGCCGATAGGATCGATGCCCGGAAATAAGTTATTCCTTACCTCTTGACCGATAACGGCCACGAATGCCCGGTATTTGATATCGGTGTCAGTTAGAAATCGTCCACTTTCCACGAAAGCGCTGTTTACCAGCTCATAACCGGGAAGCGTTCCGAAAAAGCGGAAATTCTTGGCCGTATAAGATTTGAATTTAGCTACATTGCCGCCTGATTGAGTAAAATAATTCTGAGGCGAGACAGCCTCTATTGCCGGGCAATATTTCTCGATTGCTTTGGCATCCTCGAAAGTAATCCAGGGCCGGTTCCGCTCCGAGGAACTGCGGCGACCGGTTTGTATACCCGGCTTGTATTTGGATACATAAATAACGCTTGATCCCATACCCTCTATCTGCTGAGCCATCGAATCGTTCAAGCCCTCGATAAGCGAAACCATACCTATAATAGAGGTAACCCCGATGAGTACGCCAAGAATCGTAAGAAACGATCTCATCTTGTGGGCCTTGAGAGTGCCGAGGGCCATTTTGAGGCTTTCGCCGAATTCGTTCAGTTTCAGCATGTTTTTACTTTCTATTCATAATGAAGGCATTCCACCGGATCGAGCTTAGCCGCTTTCATCGCTGGAAATACGCCGAAAAACAATCCAACCGATGAGGAGATACCCAGGCCGGTCAATACCGCCCATAGTTCAACCTTGGCAGGTAACGGGCTGGCCGCCCCGACTATTCCGGCAAGCACAGCTCCCAGCGTTACCCCTAACGCCCCGCCTATTAACGATAGAATTACCGATTCGATTAAAAACTGCCATAATATGTCGCTCTTTTTCGCGCCTATTGCTTTGCGGATACCTATCTCCCGGGTTCGTTCGGTGACAGATACCAGCATGATATTCATAATAACTATTCCCCCCACTACCAGCGAAATGCTCGATACGCCAACCAATACGATCCAGGCCGTACTCGTGAAATTATTGTAAAGCTCCATCAGTGACTCCGCCGTGAAAATACCGAAGCTATCATCATCATGATAACGATCTCCCCGCCGGCTCCTTAAAATAACCCGAACCTGATCCTGGGCTTCCTCCATATATGAGGCCGATGTAGCTTTGACGTGAAGATCAATCGATCTGTGACGGCCATAATATTTCTGGAAAGTCTCAAGCGGTATAGCCACCCAGTCATCCTGGTTGTTGCCCAGGAACGAGCCTCGTTTTTTAGCGACCCCGACAGCGGTAAAATAGTAATTGCCGATTTTCACCATCTTGTTAAGCGGGTCTTCGCCTTTAAATAATCTTTCGGCGATATCCGGGCCGAGAAGACATACCGCTCGCCTGTGCTCATTATCAATATCAAGAAATACACGGCCGAATTCGATATCGATGTCCGAAACCTCGACATAATTCGAGGTGGAACCGACAATGGTCACATCCTCGAGATAATCAGCCTTATACTTTACGTTTCGACGAGTATACGAGGTTCCGCCGACCAGTAAACAATCCTCACAGTACCTTTCAACGGCGTACATATCATCAATGGTAATCGGTTTACGACCCCGAACCTCGCGCCATTGCTCATCACTGGTGACCAGTCCGTAACGGTCAACGATGAAAGTCGAGGAGCCCATCGAGTTGATTTTACTCGAGACATAATTATTCATCCCGTTTATTACCGAAACAACGGCGATAACCGTAGCCACGCCGATAATCATCCCTATAAGGGTGAGAATCGATCTTAGCTTATTGGCTAATATAGCCCGTAAAGCAACGAATGAACCTTCATGTAAACGCATATCAACCAGCTTTGCTTTAAGCCGTTATCGTATTATCCTCTTCCTTTTCTACCAATCCGTCGCGGATATATATTACTCGTTGAGCCTTGGCGGCGATATCGTTCTCGTGCGTGACAACAACGATGGTATTACCCTGCTGATGCAGTTGTTCCAGCAGTTCCATGATCTCATCGCCTGTTTTGGTATCGAGATTACCGGTTGGCTCATCCGCGAGTATCAGCGAGGGATTGTTCACCAGCGCCCGGGCGATTGCCACCCTCTGACGTTGTCCGCCGGATAGCTCGTTCGGTTTATGATTCATCCTATCGGACAATCCGACGTGCTCCAGCGCCAGGCGGGCCTTCTCCAGACGGTTTTCGCCTTTAGTCCCGTTATAAATCAGCGGTAGTTCAACGTTACGTAAAGCCGATGCCCGTGCCAGAAGATTAAATGTCTGGAATACGAAACCAATTTCTTTATTACGAATATACGCCAGTTCGTCATCGTTTAGCGATGACACCCGCCTGTTATTCAGGTAGTACTCTCCTTCGCTGGGAGTATCGAGACAGCCGATCAGATTCATTAAGGTAGACTTGCCCGAGCCGGACGGCCCCATAATCGCGACATACTCCCCCTTTTCGATATATATATTGACGCCGCGAAGAGCATGGACCACCTCTTTGCCCATAACGTACTTTTTCTTGATTTCGTGAGTTTTAATTAACAATTGTATCTCCTTGAAGGATCTACTTTATCCTGACTTAAGAACCGAATTTGTCGAACTTTTTCTCGTTCGGCTTAACCTTATCGCCATGCTTTAGCGATCTCAAAGTTTTATACGATCCGGTAACTACTTTAGCGCCGATCTCCAGCCCGTTCGTAATTTCGATATTCTGCTGGTCGGCGATTCCGGTTGTGACCGGAACGAATTTAACCTCTTTATCCTCGACAATGAAAACGCCTTCGATCTCCTCTTCCTCTTCGTCATCATCCTTGTTTTTCATATCGCCGTTTTCGGAGGCGACGGCTTCCGAGGAGTTGTTACCCTTTTCATTCTCTTTAGCATGATCAGCATCGCGCATTACCACGGCCTGAATCGGTATCTTGATGACATTATCGCGAACATCCGTAGTGATATCGACCGTGGCGTTCATGCCCGGCTTGATATTCGGAATATCCTCGGTAATAAGTACGGTTACCTCGAAATTGGTAACCAACTCGCTCGATGTCCCTGTCAGTTTGGCGGCGTTTCCGATTTCGGTAACCGTACCGGCAAATGAGGTATCCGGGAAAGCATCGAGGAATATCTCTACCTTCTGATCGAGTTTCAATCTGGCAATATCGGTCTCGTCGACATCAACTTTTACTACGATCTTCGACAGGTCCGAGATCACCATTATAACAGTACCCAGGTTGTTCATCGTGCCGATAATTACGTTCTCTCCCTCCTCTGAGTTCAAGGTCGTGATAGTACCGGCCATCGGAGCTTTAATAGTACATTTATCTAGCTGATCGGCCGCTCTGTCGCGGTTAGCCTCGGCCTGCTGAATATTAGCATTGGCCCTGTCTAACTGAGTTCGCGCCAGATCATACTCGGCTTCGGATATCAAATTCCTGTCGAACAGCTTTTTCTGACGGTTGAAATTTATCTCCGCCTCTTCGAGCGATACTCTGGCCGAGGCTAGAAGCGCATCCATCTGGGCCAGATCGGCCCTAGCCTGAGTGGTTTCGAGTTGAAGAAGAAGGTCGCCTTTTTTAACATATTCGCCTTCGACAATCGGCAGATTCGTGATACGTCCCATGACATCCGCCGAAATATTAACTTTCGTTTCGGCCTCAACGGTGCCGTTGGCGGTGACCAGTGAGATTATCTTGCCCTGCTCGACCTCCTCGACCGTAACCGGTATCAGCTTTTCCTGATTTTGCACGACAGCCAGTATGACGAAAGCCACCAGCACCACAGCCGCACCGATAATCAGGAATATTTTATTTCTTTTCTTCAAAATTCCCCCTTACCTGCCCATTACTTTCTCCAGGCTGGAAAGCGCTAAATTGTAATCGAATTGAGCCTCAACCTGGTTGACCTGTGCTTGTTTGAAAGAAACCTCGGCATCCAGAACCTCGATAATGGTAGCGGCGCCCAGTTTGTATTTTTCGCGAACTATGTTCAAGTCCTCCTGAGCGGCGGCAACCGATTCCTCGTTCAATTTCAGTTTTTCGATGTTCTGTTGAACATCGAGGTACGCCTGCTTGACTTCGAGACCAACGGAGTTTTTGGTGTTTTTGACATTCTCGCGCGAGGTGCTAACACTTTTGCCTGCCGAATATACACTGGCATAATCGCTTAAGCCGTTGAATATGTTGAATGATAAGGATAACCTGAAACTCCAACCATTATTGTTGTCGCTGAATGAAAGAAGTTCACCGGGAACATCCTTGGCAATGCTTGTCGAATGACTCACGCTATAACCCAGAGAAGGCAAAAACGCGGTACGAGCCGACCAGTGATTAGCTTTCGCCGCGACAAGATCACTTCGTGATTTCAATAGTGACGCGTTGCTGGATAAAGCTTCGCTTAATGCCTCATTATATGTGATACCCGTTTCATCTTCGGGAAACTGCTCAACAACGTCAAACTCCTCGGAAACATCAATACCCATAGTGTAGTTAAGATTCGCTCGGGCTATATCGTAATTATTTCGGGCTGATATCAAATCGAGTTTATCATTACCATACTGAACCTTAGCTTTTAAAACATCCGATAGGGAGGCCGAGCCTAATTCATACCTGCTTTCGGCAACCTTGAGTTGTTCTTCGCCACGCCGAACGGCATCAACCTGAACATCAACTAACATTTTGGTTTTAACTACATTATAGTACGCTTCTTTAACGGAAAGTACTAATTCAACTTGAGTATCGACAAGACTGAAGTAATTAGATTTCTTCTTAGCTTTGTTCTGCTTAATAGAGGCATAATGACCAAGCCCCAAACCGCTGTACGATCCGCTAAATGATATACTGCCAGAGTGTCCGACATAACTGGTTGAGGTAGCTCCGGCATCCAGATCAATAGCCTCAGACCAGGATCTGTTCCTACTGGCCGAAATCGACATTGATGGCAGCATATTTCCCCAGGCGGAATAGACATCCCATTTCGAGGCGTCATAGGTGTTCTGCGCGGAGATCACACCGTAGTTTCGCTGCAGGGCGGTCTCGATGCATTTATCAAGTGTTAGAGTTTCAGCAGTGCCGGGCACTACCAGTAGAATCGTGAAAAGAAAAGTAATACCAATTACTAAGGTTTGGCGCATAAGTTTCTCCTTCTATTACATCATTCCGAAACCTTTGAATAAATTCCATCCAACTACGACAATCACAATCCAGATTGCCCAGAGTACCCCCACCGTAGTAAATGCCTTACCCGTACTGAATCTATAAACTATACTAAAACCGTAAGCGAAAACCGCCAATTGCCAGATCGTGAAAAAATCAAACTGGGACAATATCCTGTATAACACCGAATCCACGGCATCCCCCGGCAATATCAAGGCCGGCGAGATTGGAACATTGATTTTCTCTTTAATGAATACTAAAGGCGTTTTAACGATAATTCCGATAATGCCAATCAACGATGACCAGGCGTAAACCGCCAGTACCTTTACGAATGGTGCATTACCGCCTAATAGTACCGAACCAACGAAAAAGAATATACCAGCTAATATCAAATATACTATTGGTATCACTATTAACTGCGTGCCAACACCAATATACATTTGAGCATTCCCGGCCTCGGCCATCTGTTGCTCTATGGCCTCGAGCCGATCGGCAGGGATGTTCGGATTATTCCTGATATTCTCCATCTGGTTCTGCATGATAATCGGAAACGTAAGATAAGTTAACGTCAGGGTAAGAAGTGTCATGATGATTACCGGGATTAACCATGATGGTTTTCGATCGAGCGCAATGAAAGTTTTATGCGGATTCACGAAGATGTTGACGAAGTTTGTAATGAAACCTGGTCCCGCTACTACCTCGGGATTGCTTTGAACTTGTACTTCATCTTCCATAAAACATCCTTTCCTCTGTCGACATTAAGTATAACGTACTCTAGTCAGTTTTGTTTCAAGAGTTTTCTTTTCATACATGTATACACGTTGGGTGCGCATATATTCAAAAATTATCGAAATCAAATCTGAGCACGACACCTAGATGAATCGACAGCGAGTTGGTATCGATATTCGAATCCCTTTCACTGTAGATCAAAAGATCATGCTGGGAACCCTCTCCGGGTTCGATATAGTAGTATTGGTTGGTGCGGTATTTTACGATCATATACCTCACGGACGCGAACATGAAATACCCCTGGTGAAATGACTGAATCGCGCGATGCACCGATAATCCGAGCCAATAACCACTACCCTTATAACCGATATTTTCGCTATCAAAACTCGAGCTATCCTGAAATTCTACATAGCCTCCGGTACTATCACCTCCATGAATATTATTGTTGAATGTGTAACCCGCCAGGCCGATAAATTCCCATCTTTTTGTCTGGTGCATTTTATACCGGCCCTCGATGAAAAGGACATCTCTTTCGGCATTCAGGCGATACGATCTGTTATTACGGGAACCGGCATCGAACTCATGCTTTGTTCCCATCGCGCCTACCGCCAGTCCGTATTTCTCTTTGAGCCATAAACAGGCGCTGAAATTGTATCCGAAACCTCCCGATAAAGCAGGCAAAGGTTCATCGTTAGGGTTGTCAAAAGCGAACCCAACATTGAATTCCATCTGCTGGGCGTGGGCTTTATTCGATATTGTACCGGATATCAGTAAAAGCAAAGCTAAAGATATCAGTGTTTTTTTCATAACTGTGATTTTACTACCGCTATCCTCAAATTGCAAATTAATTCTATTTACCCGGTTCAACAAATTAGACACATTATTGAACGGGAAGTTACACATATATACGTAATATTACGAATTACGGTTTCTTATTTATATATTGACAAAAAGGTATGCCCGATCAGGCATTACCTGATCGGGCTAAACGGAAGGAGCGAAACAATATAATTCTCTATAGCTAAGCGAGTTTGAACGAAATCTTATAGGTGATCCAGACCGCTACCGGCTGATTGTTCGAAATAGCCGGTTTCCACATGCTCTGGTACGCCGATTCCATAGCCGATTTTTCGAACCCGAGGCCGCGATTGCTGCAATTCACGATCTTAACATCACGAACCTTGCCATTCTGGTCAACCAGCACGTTCACCCAGACATCACCTGTTACACCCGCACGGCGCGCCATCTCGGGATAAGCCGGCATGGACCTCTGGATAATCTCCGGCCCCTCCTCGTAGGCAACAAACTTATCCGGCAAGGGTAACGCATCCTCCTCGTTTACGAACCGGATATCTTTTCCCTCGAGGCTTTCCAGACTAGTAGTAGGTTCATATGAATCAATAAACTTCAGCTGATCGTTGGTGACAAATTCTTCCTCATCAATAATTCCTTCGTCCTCGACGCCAACAGGCGGCCCGATATTCAAATCCTCGGGTTTGGGGATATCCACCGCTTCTCCTCTTTCAGGAGGTAGCGGTGGCGGCGGGTACTCGATATCCAAGGTATCAGGATTTACTAACACGATTGGCCTTTCCGAATACTCAGTCTCTTCCATCCCCGAATCACTCAATATCATTGCGCCACCGACCGCGCTGAAACTGAACAGGCAGGCCAGGAAAATTCCAATGGACAAGTTTTTACGGTAGCTTCGCTTAAGCTCCAGCATACCATAACGGGCGAAATTTCTCGATTTTCTTTTCATAACAACCTCCTATATATTGTTACATTGAGGCAATCGTTTTTCCCATCTGTTCTATCTCCCACTCGGAGATATCATCAATAGTGAATCTATACGACCAGCCGGGGTCCATCTGCTTGAATATCCGTTCGACTATTTGAATATCATCGATAATGCGAACCATCGCCTCGTAGCGACACTCCGGATCGATTTTCAGCACCGTAACGAGTTTTTCCACACTGCTATTCTTCTCTATCAATAAATCCTGAAGATCATTCATGGTAATCATTTCCGGCATTTCCATTCTGTTGTCCGCGTTTCGCTGTTGGTACCAGAATAGCTCTCCCCTGTCGTTCACCCATAGTTCAAGAAGTCTGCTTTGTCTGATAACGATTTTGTCATCACTTTTAGGCGGCAAATTCAACTCCAGTGATTGCGGCATAGAGAAAACGGTTGTTACCATGTAGAAAATCAGCAGCAGAAATGCGATATCCACCATCGGCGTCATATCAATTCTGACTCCCGTTCGTTTGGCTTTGAATTTTACTTTACCAGACGTTTTATTTTTTGTTGGGATCACTCTTTTTTGAATATCGAATCCAGCCATATCCTTACCCTCCCGGTTAAGCATACTTATATAACAATCGAATAATTTCAATTTTCAATTTCCGCGCCACGCGGACTGAATGTTTTTTCTCGTTTTCTATAATAGATACGCCGGGGTATTTCGATTTATTCCATAAAAAAAGCCCGGCAAGGGGAAGCCGGGCTTTTAATCGATAATCAGCTTAGAGCAAATCAATTGCCTCTAAGTTTGAATACTACTTTGTAAGTTACCCAGACAGCCACCGGCTGACCGTTGGAAATTGCGGGTTTCCACAGTGTTCCCAGCGCCTGCTCCTTGGCTGCATCCTCGAACCCGGCATTGGCGCCGGACTCTTTGACGATTTTAGTATCGCGAACTTTACCCTCTTTATCGACCAGTACGTTGATAAAGACGACGCCCTCGATACTGGCTCGGCGAGCCATCTCCGGGTATTTAAGCTGAGGAGTTTCGATTTTCTCCGGCGCTTCCTCGTAAGCAACGAATTCATCCGGCGATGGCAGCAGATCCTCGAGATCTTCGATAATGATATCAGCATCATTCATCTCATCCAGATCCATAACCGGCTCGGGTGCGGCCATTGCCGCCAGATCATCCAGCGTGGCGACCTCTACCTCTTCCGGCGCTTCCTCATCAGGAACCGGCGTAGGTACACCTACCGATGGCGCGGCCCTTTCGGGTGCGGCCACACGAACCGGCATCTCTTTAGCCGATAACGTGGGTGGTGCGCCTAAATCCGCCTGTGATTTCAAGACAATCGTACCGACAGCCACCGGCGGTTTGGAATTGATCTTATTGATAACGATCACGCCGCCGATTATTACCAGATGCAAAGCACAGGCTGCCAGAATGCCAATAGCCATATTCTTACGATAAGCCCGTTTTAACTCGAATGCGCCGTAACCTGCCAATAATGCAAGGGTTCTATTCATGAGGTTTCCCCCTCACCAGAACCACCCATGCCCATCTGGGCTTTGGCGCGCTCCATAAGTTCGAATTCCCACTGGGTCATGTCCTGAAGGCTAAACCTCAGTGACCAATCCGGGTTTTCGACTTTAATCTCTCTTTCAATCAACTGAAGGTCGTCGATGATACTCACCATCATCTCATAACGACTTTCGGGGTCGATTCGCAATACGATAACCATCTTGGGTTCTTCGTAAATTTTATCGGCAACGAATGACCGAAGACTATTCAACTTGATATACTCCGGAAGCTCCATATCCGGCTGCCCTTTGGGGGTGTGTAGCCAGAAAATGTTTCCGGAGGCGTCAACCATGATCTCCATCAGTTTCGATTTAGCGACAGGTACCGGTGGTGGATCATCTTCTTTGGGTTTGGGAGGTAAATTCAATTCCATGGACTGTGGCATTGAAAAAACCGTGGTAACCATGTAGAAGATCAGAAGCAGGAACGCAATATCAACCATCGGAGTCATATCGATCTTTACGCCGATACGATGTTTCGGGCGTTTAAGCTTACCGCCGCCTTTGCCCTTTTTTTGTTTTGGTTCGCGTTGTGGAGTGTCAACAGCTCCCATAAGAATTCACCTCCTTTATGATGACGGTTCTTCCTCAGCTTGTTGCTGAATTCTCAAATCCGTCATTAATGAGAAATGGTCAATACCAACTTCCTGAAGTGTACTCATCACCTCTCGCATAACTCCGTAACTACATTCTCGATCCGCTTTAACGATGATCTCCGGGTTGCCCAGTTTCACACGGGCGGTGGTCAGGTTGTAGTTCAAGCTTCGCAGGTCAACTTCCGGAGACTCACGAATGATCTCTCCGGTCAGCGTATCCTTGGTGATATATTCGACATATATATTGTCGTATTTATTCACCGTAATATTGATGATACCCTTATCGGGTACCTTAATCTCGGATGAGGATCGAGGTAGTGAAACGCTTTCCTTCTCCGGCGGCTTGAACTGAGTAGTCGCCATGTAGAAGATCAAAAGGAGAAAAGCGATATCGACCATAGGAGTCATATCTATTATTACGCCGATTCTCCTACCAGCCATTAAGCTTCCTCTTTTCCTTTGATTAATTGCATCACTTCGTAAGATGCTTCATCGATTGTATAGTTGAAAGTATCAACTTTGTTCACGAACACGTTATAAGCGATAATACCGACAATAGCGTTGGTCAGACCGCCGGCGGTGTTTACCAGAGCCTCGGAAATACCAACAGCCAACTGCTGAGCGTCAATGACGCCGCCCTTACGATGACCGGTAGCCGAGAACGCCCTGATCATACCGATAGTGGTACCCAGAAGGCCCCACATGGTGGCGATTGAGGCGATGGTCGACAGAGCAATGAGGTTTCTTTCCAGAAGCGGAACCTCGAGAGCATTGGCCTCGTCGATAGCACGCTGAGTCTCTTCGATTTTCTTTTCAGTATTCAGGTTCGGATCATCCTTGACGGCGTTGTAACGTTCGATACCGGCGCGGATGATATTGGCAACACTACCGCGCTGTTTGTCGCAAGCGGCGATAGCTCCCTCGTAATCGTTGGAGTTGAGCATGGTGATGACTTTCTTGAAGAAAGCCTGGACAGAAGCTTTACCACGCGCGATACGCAAGGTCAGCCAGCGTTCCACGATAAATCCAATAAGAAGAATTAACATGGCAATTAACCCGGCAACGAGCGGGCCGCCCTCTCTCAGATATTCCGGCAGCATGAAAGCCCAAATAATATAACCTGTAGCGATCGCAACGATCAGCAGGATGAAGAAAAATACAGATTGTTTCACTTAAGTCCTCCTAAGTTTTTTTTATGTTTATTTTTATAGTTCCGATGCCGGGATACTTCCAACGAAATGCATGCCCAGATTAAACCACATGCTAAAACTTGAAAGTCCTATTAATGTACCAAGGCTAAGGTTTTCACCCAGTGCGGGAATGCCCAGCGAACCGAACGGGTTGGACTGCCCCAGAGCGATCAGGACAAACATCACCAGGTATAAAACAATCGCATATAAATTCAACTTACCGTAAAATTTCAGTCGGGAGAAGTAATTAGGTTTATTCAACCCGGTATTCAAGGCTACGATATTAAGTATACCGATAATCGGACTGACCAACGCCATTAATACAGTCATGAAAAACGTCAGCTTTACTATCAGGTTGCCCCAGGCTACGAAATTGGATACGTAGCCGAGATTGGCCAGATATGACAACGTGCTGCCGCTTACGTGACCGCCAAACGCCTCAAAACGATAATAAGGCAGAAACAAAGAAATTACCATCACCAGGGACGCGATGGAAATAACCCACCTGTCGGCGACATTCATCTCCCTGGCGTTTACCATTGAGGTATCGCGCTCGATCGAGTGCTGACCTTTAAGACGGGACTTGATCTTATCTACGAAAGCTTTTTTCTCGTCTTCAGATTTCCAGAAATCTTTCAACTTTCCCGGCGCGTACTCGAACCCGAGATAGTTGTACCGAAGCTCCTCGGGATCTATCTGTTTTCCTTTTGCCATCTAAACTCCCATCAAATATTTTTAACTATCTAAAATATCTACGATTCTATAGTTACCTGGTCCTAGTTCTCTTCTCCAACTCATCCGCGCCTTTGTGATTCGGGTCGAGTTCCAGAACTTTAGTAGCCCACTCATTGGCTTCATCCCGTTGTTGATTCATATAATAAGCCGTAGCCAGATTAAAAAGCACATCGACATCCTTAGGCATGCATTTGACTGCTATCTCGAGCTGCGCGATAGCCTTTTTCGGCTGCGCCAGGGCGACATAGCAATAACCTAAATCACCTCGAAGTTCACAAACCTCTGCTTTTTTGAGCGAACCCGTGGTATCCTGCAAGGCGACCAGGAAATGATCCACCGCTTTCTGCTCCCGACTACCCAGGAATATATAAATCTTGCCGATCATCTTTCTCATCTGCGCGTCCTCCGGTTTCATGGAGATAGCGCGTTCGAGCGTTTCGGCGGCTTTTTCGTATTTTTCGGTTTTGAGATAACAGAACGCCAGGTTACGAAGAGCGTTGACATTCTCCCCGCCAATCTTGAGGCGCTTGATAAAATACGGGATGGCGCCGGCATAATCTTTATTATAATACCTGGCTAAGCCACTGTACTCCCAGTAATCGGAAACGGTCGAATCGAGGCTTATCGCTTTATCGAATGATTTAATGGCGCTGCCGAACAGCTTGGGATCATTCTGCCCGATCTTGATCATGACTTTGCCTTTATCGAACCAGTATGCCGGATCATCGGGCTCGCCCATCTCGTTTTCATAACGAGTATATGCGCTGTCGGCTTTGTAATATTCTTTTCTCAACTGATAAACTTTAGCCAGTCGGCGATACGATTCGGCTACGTTATACTCGAGAGCAACCGATTTCTCCAGAGCCTCGCCGGCTTGCTCGTACTGCCTGATATTGAAATGCAGATCACCGAGGATGTACCACCACTCGCCGTTTTCGGGTTCGAGTTCGGCCAGCTTGGTGGCGCAAAATATCGTCTCGCTGGTGAGATTAGCATGTGAACAAATATCGTAAAGCTCTTTCCAGGCTTTAATATCTTTTGTATGGATTTTCAGATAATCTTTATACCATTTCACGGCCTCGGTAAACTGACGGGACATGAAGTTAGCCCGGGCTATCTGGTAGTACAAACCGGTCTGGGTGGAATCCAGTTCGAGGGATTTGGTGTAACCCTGGATGGCAAAAGACCAGACCTCTTTCTGGAAATTGATATCGCCGAAAGCCCGGTGTAGTTTCGGGCTGTTCTCATTATCTTTAATTGCGGTTCTGATGGTTTTCGAGGCTTCCGCCAACTGCCCTAAATCTTTTTGGGCCATGGCTTTGCCGTAAAGGAAATCCTCTTTGCGTTTTTTTCGTTTTACGCCTCGTTCGAAATACTCCAGCGCTTTCTCGGCCTCACCGACCTTTAAAGCACAAACACCGGCGCCGTATAAAGCATCCTCATGCTTGTCTTTCTCCTCCAGAGCGCTTTCGAAATACCCCAAAGCCTCGGCATATTTCTCCTGGGCAAGTAGTATTTCGCCTTTGCTGGTGAGCAGGTGATGATCCGTAGGTGAAACGACCAGGGCCGAATCGACCTGGCGGTTAGCTTCGGTAAAGTTTTTCTGAGCAATGAGTTCGTTAACGTTTTCAGCTAGCTTTTGTGATGAGGCAGCGAATACCACATTGGCCGCAAAAGCCAACAGGAATATTACTACTATTTTCTTTGCCACTCTATCCTCCCGTAGGCCTTATCCAATCTCCCAAACCTGATTCAGGTTCTAAAAAACTGAACACTTATAATACAATTTACATATCCGTAGTCAAGGCTTTTTTTCTTAAGATACGATTACGATCAGTCCGATAAAGCCTCTTTGTTTTTCTCCTTTTTTCCTTTAACATATAAACTTACGATCCTGGCAATACCATAGACAAGGATGATACCCCCCAGAACCCATCTTTGTGTCACGGTTAACGGGAATGGCTCGGGTAACAGTATCTTCAGAAGTATCCCTGAACCTAAAACCAGGAACGTCAGAGCTACCAGATAAGATAACCAACCATAAAACTTACCAAACCATCCTGTTTTTTCTTCGTCCATATTCCTTATTATCTTTTACGTCTCAGTATATATTTTATTCCCTAAAATTAAACAATATGTTTACGCAACCTTAGTGATGCGATTAGTACTATCAGACTGCCCCATACGAATAAAGCGGCCGCCTGAGGCCATAACTCGGCAAAACCCGCTCCCCGAAGGAAGATTCCACGTATTATCACCAGATAGTATCGCATCGGTAAAATATATGTTATATATTGGATTATTTCCGGCATGTTGTCAATAGGATAAATGAATCCCGATAACAGTACATTCGGCATCATAATAAACTGGTTTGCCCACATCGCCTGATCACCGGTTTGAGAATAAGTCGATATCAAAAGCCCCAGAGATATAGCACAGAAAAAGAACATCCCCGCGAATACATATAGAAGAATAACCGACCCTTTAAAGTCAATTCCAAACCAGATCATTCCAACCACCAGTACCAGAGTTGTGGTCAGATATCCGAAAAATACGGCCGGGAATATTTTACCGATTATTAACTCGATAGACCTTATCGGTGTCACTACTATCTGCTCGGCCGTTCCCAGTTCCCTTTCCCTCACGATGGATAACGAGGTTATATTCAACAGAAGTATCAACGTTAACATGGCCATTACCCCCGGAACCATGAAATTAACCGATTTCAAATCCGGGTTGAACCATACCCGGGGCTTCACATCCAGAGGAACGATATCTCCGGATGAACTCAGTGAACCGTATTTCGCCGATAAACTATTCGAAAACGAGGTATTAATAAAGCTTATATATCCACTCAGAATTGTCGCCGTATTGGAATTAGTCGCATCCAGGGCAATCCCAATCACTACCTCCCTGCCGCGCTTGATATCGCTTTGAAATCCCGCTGGAATCATGATTCCGGCAATAGCCTGTCCCGATTCTATGTAATACTCCATCTCATCCTGCGATTGGCAGTAGTACTTGTCTTTAAAATATCCCGAGGAGGTAAGCGATTTGATATACTCCCGGCTGGTCGGCGATTTATCATAATCACAAATCACGGTCGAGGAGCGTTTCAAATCGGTTGTTGCTACATAGCCGAACACGAGTAGCTGTATGGTAGGAGCTATAATCAGCATAGCCACCGAGCGTTTGTCTCGAAGGCTCTGAACTAATTCCTTTTTAATGAGAAAAAATATCCGACGAAACATCAGTCTAACTTCTTCTTTATTTTTTTAATCGATAAAAACGTTATCATCGAACCGAACACCGCTAAAAACAAATACTGCGGCCATAATATATTAAAGCCAATGCCTTTCAAAAATATGCCTCTTAAAATCACGATGAAATAGCGGGCGGGTACTATATAAGTAATCGCCTGAACCGCTTTTGGCATGCTCTCGATCGGGAATATGAATCCCGAAAGAAGTATAGAGGGCAACAGGCTCATTAAAACCACCACGAATTGCGCGGCGCTTATGGTGCCGGTAACCGAGGAGGCGAACAGGCCGATTCCCAGGGCACAGATCAGAAATAAAAACGCGCCAAGCAGTAACAGTGGCACGCTGCCAACAATCGGCACCTTAAGCCCGAAATGCGCCAGCAGCACGACTATTATGACATCAATGAAAGCTATTATGATATATGGCGCGACCTTGCCAAGAACAAGGTCAATCGGCTTGATCGGTGTCGAGGCCAACATCTCGATAGTGCCCGATTCTTTCTCACGCACCAGAGAGGTGGCGGTCAAAAGCGATCCCAGCAACATCGAGACAATAGCGATAACGCCCGGCGCGATAAAATAGGTAGAATTCAATTCGGGGTTATACCACAGACGCGTTCTCTCGGTTACTTTAGGGATAGCTAAATGCTGCATACCGGCGGTGTTTAAATTAGCCTGCATAAGCTCGATACCGTAAGAACTGAATATCGCCGCCTGATACCCCAGGGCAACGCTGGCGGTATTGGCATCCGAGCCGTTTGCGATTACCTGTACCGAGGCTTTTTGTCCGGTTTGAATGTCTTTTTCAAGTTCCGGTGGAAAAATAAAGGCTAAAATGATATTACTGCTTACGAGCAATTTCTCGATATCATCATAACTTCTTACATTATATCTAACATCAAGATAACGCGATGAGTTAAACTTATGTATTATGTTTCTTGAGGTCGCGCTCTGGCTGTAGTCCAGAACTGCCACGTTTATTTCCTCGATATCGAACGAGACCCCGTAAGTGTATAGAAATAACATGAACACCGGGAAAATGAATATCAAAAACAGCGCCCGCTTATCCCGGGAAATCATTATCGCCTCTTTTATGAATACCGCGCCGAATCTCATCGTAGCTCCGGTTTCAAAAGCGAGACAAAGACATCCTCGAGCGAGGGCGTAACATCACGTTTGGAAAGCAACTTGCAATCGGATTGGCTCATCAAGCCTTCGATCCTTCGCTCTCCCCCCTCGATTGGCATGATATGAATGCGCGTGCCGAAAAGCGAGGCCTCCCCCACGAGTTCCTCGTTCTCTCGTAGTATCTCGAATGCTTTCAACCAATCGGAACATTCGATTTCGAGTATACGTTTACAGTTCGATTTCAGCTCCTCGGGCGTGCCTACCTGTATCAGCTTGCCCGCATCGATAAGGGCTATCCTATCACAATGCTCGGCCTCATCCATGTAATGAGTGGTAACGAAAACTGTCACCCCCGATTCGGAGAGTTGATATATAAGCTCCCAGAAATTACGGCGGGATAGCGGATCGACACCGGCGGTCGGCTCATCCAAAAATAATATACCGGGGTGATGCATCAATGAACACACCAGAGCCAGTCGTTGCTTGAGCCCTCCGGGTAATGTACCGGTAAGATCGTCCCGGCGCGACTTCAGCCCGGCTGTCTCCAGAGCCTGCCGCATTCTCTCATGACGTTTCCCTAACGGGATCGGGTAAACTCCGGAGTAGAAATCCAGATTTTCCCACACCGTCAAATCCTCGTATAGCGAGAATTTCTGTGACATATAACCGATCACCGATTTCACTTTAGAGCTTTGTTTGCCCAAACTAAAACCACTAACGGTACCCATGCCGGAACTCTGAGGGATAATTCCGCACAGCATTCTGATAGTGGTAGACTTGCCGGCCCCGTTTGGGCCTAAAAAGCCGAACACCTCGCCTTTTTCAACTTTAAACGAGATATCATCAACCGCGATGAAATCGCCGAATGATTTGGTCAGATGCTCGACCTCGACTGAATATTCAGGTGATGGCATCTATGAAAATATCCTCCATGCCCGGCTCGATCCGCTCCAATGAGACTATTCCTATGTTACGCTTGGCCAGCATAGCCTCTATGTCAATTCTGGTTCGTTCGTAGCTCGCAACTTTTATATGAAGTTTATCCCCGAAAAATACGACATCATCCTTACCGTATTTATCCTGAAGAATCTCCCGGGCCAGCCGGTTATCATCGCTGATAAGCTCCGCCAATTCGTAAGCGTATTTGCTTTTTAGCGAATCGGGAGACTCGCAGGTTATCACCTTACCGCTATACAGCAAGGCTATTCTATTGGCTCGCTCGGCCTCATCCATATAGGGCGAGGCGAATATGATCGTTAAACCATCGGCCAGCAAATCGTAAAGTATTTTCCAGAACTCGCGCCTCGAGATCGGATCGACGCCGGTGGTGGGCTCATCAAGGATCAGCAGCTTGGGCGTATGAATCAAGGCGCAGGATAACGCCAGCTTCTGTTTCATACCTCCGGATAAGTTTTTCGCGCGGCGATCGGCATATGGCCCCAGACGAGAGAACTCGAGCAGGCGTTTTTTGCGCTCTTCGCCCTCTCTCTTTTTAATTCCGAACAACCTCGAGTAGAAATCGATATTTTCGGCAACCGATAGATCGGGGTACAGTGAAAATCTCTGCGAGAGATAGCCGATCGAATGCTTGGCCGCCTCGATATCAGCCACGATATCATCGCCGAAAATAGATATCTCGCCCGAATCGGGGCTCATAACACCGGCCAGCATCCGCAGAAGAGTTGTCTTGCCGGCGCCATCAGGCCCTAAAACGCAGAATACCTCACCCAATTCGATACTCAGGTTGATACCATCGAGCGCTTTTATATCATCGAACGACTTTTTTAAATTCTCTATTTCAACTACAGACATATTTCGATTATTACTATTCCACCGCTATTATTACATCACAGGGCATGCCCGGTTTAATTACGCCATCATGACTCGTGGTTTCGATATCGACGCCGAAAACCTGCTTGACCCGCTCCTCCTTGGTCTGGACATTCTTGGGAGTGAACTCGGCTTTATCGGATATATATGAAACCGTGCCGGGAAAAGTTTTCCCCGGATGCGAATCGACCTCGATTGAAACGGTCTGGCCTAGTATGATCTTACCCAACGAGACCTCGGGGACATAAATCCGTACCGTAAGATCCTCCAGATCGGCAATTGTCAGTATCGGCGAGCCGGCCATTATCACCTCACCCGGCTCGTACATTCGATCAAGCACGGTCCCGGATGTGTGGCTGATTATTTCAGCGTAGCTTAACCTTACCTCGGCTAATTCCACTGAGGATTGAAGCGCTTCTTCGTTCCTTCGAGCAAAATTTAACTGAGCCTCTACCTGGCGCTTCTGATCGTATAAATCATCATACTGATTTTGTGTCGCCGCCCCGGAGGATATTAGCGAGCCTATTTTTTCGAGATTACGTTCGACCGTTTCGAGCGAAACCTCGAGCTGCTTGATACTTGCCTCGGCTGCCTGGTAGGTTTTGCGGGCTTGATCGAGCACTTTGATCAGTTCGGTTTTATCCAGTTCGGCTGTCACCGCGCCGCTATCGACATGCTCACCCTCGCTGAAATTAACTGCGGTAAGCTGCCCTGGAATTCGAAATGCCAGGTTATTCTCGCCGGCCTCAACCATACCGGAAAGCACCAATCGGCTTGTATCCTGTTTACGTGATATACTTAAATATACCAGAAGTATAACTATCAGTAGTACGAAAATCATGGCAAAGGCCGCTACTCTTTTCAACGCCACCTCCAGCTTCATTTGTTAACTATTTACCAGTAATATTATTAGCGTACTGACCTCTAATATGACACAATAAGTTTTAATAGCCGAACCTTGGTATATAGTCAAGGAAAAATCTGAATAAGCATTATATCGATTGACTTAATGAAACAAAAAGACTTAAAATATATTATGATAAAGTCTTCTCTATTTTTCGCAATCTCATTACTCATTCTCAGCCTGATCTCCTGCAGCCCTGATCCCCAGGACGTCGAGAAGGAGCTCGGAGAGGAGATCGATCAAATCCAGGCTGTCGATATTGACAGATTCATATATCAGTTTATCGATATAAGCGAAATTGCCACGATCAGGCAATTGTCCGACCTGAAACGGGATTATAGGCCGTGTTTTAATTCGAGAAGCGATCGAATAATGTTTAACCGTCTGCTTGAAATCGAGGAGGATGAGGGAGACAGCGTACAGAAATATGTCTCCGAGGAATACTACTCGATGGATTTCAAAACCGGTAAGATGTACATCCTTTCGGGCCAACCGGAATTTCCCGAACCCGAATATCTTCCCGCCGATTCGCTGCCATCCCACCAGAATGAAAAAACGTTTTATGGTATCAAATCGGGCAAAGCCCTGTATTACACGGCTGCGGATGTTAACAATCTTAACATACGAATGATATACCAGTGTATCGGGGATTCGCTTACGCAACTGACATTCGGAAAAGAGTCATCATTTTTGCAACGCGTCTCTCCCGATGGTCGTTTTGTGGCTTTCCTTTATGATGGCAGGAAATCGATTTTAGTAGTCTATGATAATCAAACACAGAAATATTACTCCATCCCCAAAGATGATGTCGAACCTCCAAGGCACGACTACGCCGCCGTTTTTTCCCCCGATAGCAAATACCTGGTGTTTTTACGAGCGGGAGAGCTATACAAGAAAAAAGATATTCCATATGGCGATATCTGGTTGATCGAATTTGATGAATAACACTATCTGAAACGGCGAATGCTGGCGAATCTATCCCGATAATAATCGTTGCTGAAATCCGATATGATAACTCCCCTCGATTTCGAGGCATGGATGAATTGATAATTGCTTATCATCATGCCAACATGATCGATCCGGCCGCCGTTGATCCGGAAAAAGACAAGATCTCCCGGCCTGGCATTGGAGGAGTTTACCTTATCGCTCGCCTGGTATTGTTGGGCGGTAGTACGAGGTACATTCCAGTTAATAGCCCGCCTATACACTTTATAAACCAGGCCCGAGCAGTCGAAACCTTTCGAGTTGGTCCCGCCATATTTGTACGGCGTTCCCAAATAGCTGCCGGCTATCGAAACCAGGTCCTGCCTGTGTCTCTGCGATAGCCCGGAGCTATCCTGATATATCGGGCGACCACAGGCAATCACCAGGATGAATAGAGCCGGAATTATTATCTTTTTTAATACCATTACTCTATCAATCGGCAGAACCTCTGAATTATTTTATAGATGGATATTCCATATTAAACCTGGCCCTGTAATATATCCTTGTCAGGTATACCAGAATTACCAGAAAAAACAGGTACAAAGGCATCACGAATGAGGCGACCAGCGATAAGGTCAGAATCGAGACCTTAACGGCCAGTACGGCCGCGGCTGAGGATGGTTTGAGATAGCACCACAAGTAGAATGGTAAGGCGGCCAGGGCAGCATAAAGGAAAGGCTTATCAGCCAGGAGAAAACCGAAAGCTATTGCCGCTATATAGCATAAAACGATAATATGAATCGAATGAGCTTCACCGTATTTTACACCGATCGTTCTTTTCCCGGTCCGCCTGTCCCCCTCGATATCCGGCAATGTCGTGCCGATATAAACGGCGACTACCGCGAAAAAGTACGGCAGCGAATGAATGACGCCTTTAATCGAAGCTCCTCCGCCGGCGTAATAGCCGACCATGAAAACCAGCGAACCATGTCCCAGACCATTAGAGAGCGCCGCCGCCCAGGGTCGGTTTTTCAGTGAGATCGGCGGTACAGAATAGAGCATTCCGAGTATCATCACAGCGATAATCAGCACCCCTACCTCGAGCGAAACGAAAAATCCTCCAACAATAGAGGTAGTATTCAAAACGATAAACATCAGCCAGGCGACGCCCGGTTTAATATGGCCATCCGGTAAAAAGTGAAGTTTACCATTAATGCGATCGGATTCGATATCGTATATCTGGTTGATAAGAAAAACGCCGCCGAAAACGAAACTGCCCAATAGGAGAGATAACAGCAGATTCCATTTGTAGCCGTGTGATAAATGTATCGAGTAATAGCCAAGTATTAAAACAGTCCATACCGGGATATGAAGCAGCGGCCGTAATACGAAAAAATAGTCGAATGTTCGAATGTAACTCATGAAATATTTATACTATCAGTAAGCGGGTAAATCAAGAACTCTCTGACTTCAACGGAAATATCAACACTACTAGCAGGCTTTTCATTCATGTTGCATAGCGCTGGGCTTGTTGAAAAAGTTCATGTTAGATGACGTCGGCGCTAGGAATCCTCAGGTTGTGTCAAAAGATTATATTTTACCCAAATATAGAATTGAACGGAATCAGTGGGAATCGCTTATTTGTTAGCTTGCAACCGTTTATTATGGTTTTTATTGCTAGCGACTAAAAGGAGTGTGGCAATCTGTGAACTTATACTATTTCCAGTAAACGAGGATCAAGTAAATTACCGGCATGGTGAATAAAAAAGAGTCGAAACGGTCGAGAATCCCGCCATGCCCCGGCAAGATATTAGAGGAGTCTTTTACTTTACAATGACGTTTTATCGCTGACTCGAACAGGTCGCCTATCTGGCCGATCAAACCGGATACGATCGACATGACTATGACTTTCGACCATTCCAGATCGAGAAAGGTCATTTTGCATAATATCCCGGCCAAAACAGCCCCGAGCAGGCCGAACACGAATCCCTCGCGGGTTTTTCCAGGCGACAATACGGGCGAGAGTTTATGTTTGCCGAACGATTTCCCGCCGAAATAAGCGAACGTATCGATTGTCCAGGTGACTACGAACGCGAATATCAATAACAAACCCCCAAGTTCGGAAATCTTATCGAGCAGTATTATATACGAGGCCAGCAATCCAAGGTAGAATACCGGCAGCAACCGGGCAAACATCTCCCCCAAAAACTGCCCCAGGTCAGCCTCGCTAATGATGGAGTAATCGAAGATAATCAAGATTACATGTATGAACAATGAGGCTATCACGACATTCAGCAAATCATAGCCATAAAATGCCGCAAGCACGAAAATGATGGGGATTAATACCGAGAAAAACATGCGGGTGCGGTAGCCTCTCTGACGGGTCATCGCCCCCAGTTCATAACCACCTACTCCAACCAGGAGCACACAAAAAGCGAGCAGATAATAGCCACCCTGTAAACATATGAAAACCAGCGCGGGAATGCCGATAACGGCTACGATTACTCTGAGGATAAGGTTGCCGGCCAAACCAGTTATTCCCCGGATGGTTCGGTAGTTTTAACCTTGCCAAAACGTCTGTCCCGACGTTGATAGTCGAGTATAGCTTTGAAAAAATCCTCCTCGCCGAAATCGGGCCAGAGCACATCCGTGACATAGATCTCGGTGTAAGCCATCTGCCAGAGAAGGAAATTGGAAATACGAAGCTCGCCAGAGGTCCTGATCAGAAAATCAGGATCGGGCAGGCCGTTCGTTTGAAGGTATTTTACGAATGACTGCTCGTTCAACTCGGTGGGTTTGATTTTTTTCGCTTCGACATCCAGCGCGATATTTTTCACCGCCTGCATTATCTCGAATCGTCCCGAATAGTTAAGAGCCAGATTTAGAGTCAAGCCGGTATTACCGGCAGTACGCTTTTTAGCATCCTTGAGTATATCTCGTCTTCCGGGAGAAAGCGCCTCGATATCGCCGGTGGTAATGAGCTTGACATTGTTCTCTAGAAGCTCGTTAAGCTCGTTGCGAGTGGTTCTTGCCAGAAGTCTCATGATAGCCGAGACCTCGTGCTTGGGGCGCTTCCAGTTTTCCGTGGAGAAGGTATACAGAGTCAGGTACTGGAGGTTGATATTACCGGCGGCACGGACTATTTTCTTAACGGACTTTACTCCCTGCTCATGTCCTGCCGTTCTCGGCAAGCCACGATTACAGGCCCAGCGTCCGTTGCCATCCATGATGATTGCTATATGAGCAGGTATGTTGCCGTCTGCCTCAACCTGATTTCTTAACTCATCAACGACTGACATCAACTAAATTTCCATCAGCTCTTTTTCTTTAGAGTTAACGATCTCGTCGATCAATTGGGTGAAGTTATCGGTATGATCCTGAACCTGTTTCTGACCTAATTTCAGGTCATCCTCGGTGATCTCCGAATTCTTCTCGGCTTTTTTGAGTTTGTCATTGGCGTCACGGCGAACGTTCCTGACCGCTACTTTGCCATCCTCGCCCAGCTTCTTCACCAGCTTCACCATATCCTGGCGGCGTTCCTCGGTTAAAGGCGGAATGGGCAGCCGCACGAGATTCCCTTCGGCGATGGGATTCAATCCGAGATCGGCTTTCTGAATAGCTTTGACAATATCGGGAATTATTGTCTGTTCCCAGGGTTGCACAACCAGAAGTTTAGGGTCGGGGCTGCTAATCGAGGCAACCTGATTCAAAGCTGTTGGGGTTCCGTAGTATTCGACCCTGATGCCATCGAGGATTTTCGGAGTAGCTTTGCCGGTTCTAACCTGTGCCAGTTCCCTGTTCACGGCATCGATAGCCTTCTGCATTCTGCTTTCCACGTCTTTATTGATCTCTTTTAGCATAACAATACCTCAACTTACAATGGTACCTATTTTTTCCCCAAGGACAATTTTTTTCAAATTACCGTCTTTATATAGATTAAACACAATAATCGGTATTTTGTTGTCGCGGCATAACGAGGCCGCCGAGGTGTCCATTACGCGAAGGTTTTTCTCGAGGACGGTGCTGTAATCAAGATCGGTATACATAACGGCATCGGGGTTGCTCATCGGATCCTTGTCGTATACGCCATCAACCTTGGTGCCTTTTATGACCACCTCCGCGCCGATTTCGGCGGCACGCAGGGCGGCAGCCGTATCGGTGGTGAAATACGGATTACCCGTTCCACCGGCGAATATCACTATACGACCTTTTTCCAGATGGCGAACGGCTCGTCTACGGATAAACGGCTCGCAGACTTTCGGCATCTCGATAGCGGACATCACACGAGTATAATGCCCCATATGCTCCAAATAATCCTGAAGCGCCAGTGAGTTGATGATCGTGGCCAGCATTCCCATGAAATCAGCGCCAACACGATCCATACCGGCGGCGGCAGCGGTCAAACCGCGAAAGATATTTCCGCCGCCAATAACTAAACCAACCTCAACGCCTAATTTTCGTAAATCAGCGACCTGACTGCAGACATGGCTGACCATTCCGTCATCCAGACCCGCCTCTCGATCGCCCATTAAAACCTCACCCGAAAGCTTTAAAAGCACTCGTTTAAATTTAAGCTCGCCTTCGGGCAGCAAGTCGGATTTTGCCTCTTGACCGGAAGGCATATTATTCTCCAAGTCGGAATCTGGCAAAACGCTTAATCGACATATTCTCGCCGAGCCTGGCAATAGCCTCGGTTAATACATCTTTTACTGTTTTATCCTGGTCTTTAATGAAAGCTTGTTCCAGAAGTACGACTTCCTGGTAATATTTCTCCACGCGGCCGTTGACAATCTTTTCAACGATATTATCAGGTTTACCCTCTTTAAGGCCCTGCTGACGGTAGATTTCTTTTTCCTCGTTGATTTTCTCCTCGGGCAGCTCCTCACGGCGTACTACCAGAGGATTGGCGGCGGCTATCTGCATAGCGATATCTTTACACAGGGCTTTATAGTCATCCGTGCGAGCTACGAAATCGGTTTCGCAGTTGACCTCGACCATCACGCCCAGTTTATCGCCGGGGTGAATATATGAGTAAATAATACCCTCTTTAGCCTCGCGACCGGCTTTCTTGGCCGCTTTAGCCAGGCCTGCCTCGCGAAGCTTGGTAACAGCTTTCTCCATATCGCCATCGGTTTCGGATAAGGCCTTTTTACAGTCCATCATACCGACACCTGTTTTTTCACGAAGTTCTCTAACCATTGCTGCAGTGATTTCCATTACTTATCCTCCGTAACACTATCTTCTTTAGATTCCTCTTTTTCGCTTGCCTGAGTTTCCTTAACCGGCTCCTCTTCGACCACCTCATCGTTAAATTCGGCGTTCGATTCCAAGATCGTTTCGGACAATGCCCTTACGATGACGCTGATGGATTTGATCGCGTCGTCATTGGCAGCGATAGGGAAATCTATCGGATCGGGATCAGTATTGGTATCGATAACGGCTATTACCGGGATTTTAAGCTTGTTTGCCTCGGCCACCGCGATCCGCTCTTTCTTAGCATCAACCACGATAAGCAAGCCCGGTAATTTGTACATCTCTTTAATACCACTCAAGAATTTCTCGAGACGGGTACGCTCTTTTTCGAGCTGAAGACTTTCCTTCTTGGTGATATTCTGATAGTGGCCTTCCTCTTTCATCTTCTCAAGGGTTTTCAGCCGCTTGATATTGCCTTTGATTGTCTGGAAATTGGTCATCGTGCCGCCCAGCCAGCGCTCGATCACGTAATATTGGTTGCTCCTTTTGGACTCATCCTTAATTACGCCTTTAGCCTGTTTTTTGGTACCGACGAATAAAACTCTCTCGTTTTTCGAAACGACCTCGCGGATTTTAGCCTGAGCTTTTTTCAGCGAACCGAGGGTCTTTTTAAGATCGATAATATAAATACCATTGCGGGCGGTAAAGATGAATTTCTTCATCTTCGGATTCCAGCGCCTGGTTTGATGTCCGAAATGTACACCAGCCTCAAGCAGGTCCTTGATATCAACTTGTTGCATTAAAACTACTCCTATGGTTGGAATTGGTTTTTATCTTCCACCGGCTTCACCCCAATGGCGGCCCCATAAGGGGACCCCGCCAATAGTCCACCGATGTGTGTTATTAATAGAATACTCTGTTTAACGTTTCGAGAACTGGAAGCGTTTCCGAGCCTTGGCCTGTCCGTATTTTTTGCGTTCAACCATACGGGCATCGCGTGTTAAGAAACCCTCTTTTTTGAGGGGTCCGCGAAGCTGGGCATCATATTTTATTAACGCCCTTGCCAATGCCATACGAATCGCCCCGGCCTGGCCGGATAAACCGCCGCCTCTAACTTTGGCAACTATATCCATCTTACCCGATAATTTCGCCTCTTCCAATGGTTCGAGGGCGTGGGTAACCAGGTTCTTACGGCAGAGATATTTGAGAACCTCGATACCGTTAACTATAACGGCACCGGATCCATTTTTTATCCTTACCTGTGCAATAGCCTGTTTGCGCGTTCCGCTCGCCAGGAAATATTCCTCAGCCAACTGATCCTCCGTAACTAAATTTCCATCGGTACGGGGCTCTGCGCTTTATGCGGATGCTCCGGACCGGCGTAGATAAATAGTCTCTTGTTAAGCTTCCGTCCCAATCGGTTTTTCGGAAGCATTCCCTTTACAGCGTGTTTAATTACTCTATCCGGATGTTTGACGATCATTTTTTCAAATGTCGTTGATTTCAGACCGCCGGGATAACCGGAATGCCAGTAATAATGCTTCTGGTTAGCTTTCTTTCCGGTGACTTTAACCTTCTCGGCATTAACAACGATCACCGAGGCGCCCATATCGAAATATGGCGTGAAAAGCGGTGAATCTTTGCCTCTGATCCGTCGAGCAACTTCCGACGCCAACCGTCCCAACACCTTATTCTCAGCATCAATGATATACCATTTACGCTGATGTTCGAGTGGACGGGGTACAAACGTCTTCATCACATCTCCTTATTATTAACTATCATTTTTATCATGCTCGTCAAACAGGGGTACACGGGATTCCCAGTTTGTAACAAACCACTTAATTTAAAAGCAAAATCATTATTGTCAAGAGCTTTATCAACTTTTTAGTGTATCGGCCAAAACGTTTTTTCTTAAACAGCGGTTTCGCCGAACGCCGCAATATATGTTTTTCATCATTATTTAGCAATATAATCGTGATAATAGATTGCTATAATAATATTATTAATAATCTATATCCCCTCATTACGAACCATCCCTCCTCCCTCGTTACGAAGCGCTGCTTCGTAATGCCGCCTGATTGCGCAATACAGTTTCACTGCAAGCGCAGGCAGGATTTCAAGGCGGCACTTTGGAATCAATTAGTGCGGCTGGCGTTCTGGAACCAGGGTGGATATAGTCTGCAAAACCATGAAATTATCCCTAATAATTCTTTGCGTGGGTTAGTCAAGTCCCAAGTGGACTTGACTAACCAAATTCGAAAGCTGCTAATGGAGAGGAAAGACTGATGCCTGTATCTACGGCTTTATCATCTCTTTCTCGGTAAATATCGCCGTTACAAGCTCGTGCGGGGTGATATCGAATGCCGGGCTGTATGTGTCAATGCCCTCCGGAGCAATGCGGTTGCCGGCAATCGTGGTAATCTCCTCCCCGACTCGCATCTCAATCTCGATCGATCTGCCATCCGGGCATTCATAATCGAATGTGGAGCCTGGCGCGGCCACATAAAACGGTATACCATGATAATTGCAATTTACCGCCAGGCTGTATGTCCCGATTTTGTTGGCGACATCATAGTTGGCCGCTATCCGGTCGGCTCCGGTTATCACGCAATCCACCTGTCTGGAAGCCATCAGGGAGGCAGCCATGTTATCGGTTATCAGCTTGCAGGGCACGCCGGCTCTTTGTAATTCCCAGGCGGTTAATCTGGCGCCTTGAAGAAGCGGCCGGGTTTCATCCACCCAGACCGAGATTCCCTTATCGTTGAAATGCGATACATATATAACTGCCAGCGCAGTTCCGATTCCGCCGGTCGCCAGCGCCCCGGCATTGCAGTGGGTTAGTATTCTCATACCGGGCTTAATCAGCTTATCGCCGATCTCCCCCATGCTCTCGCACATCCGGGCATCCTCATCGTGGATAACTTTAGCCTCTGCCATAAGAGATATAGTATCGCCCTTGCCTGATTCCACCAGCGCCATCATGCGTTTTACCGCCCAGCTAAGATTAACGGCAGTTGGCCGGGCGTCAATCAGTTCCCCGGCGGTTTTTGTCATATCCCAGCCCTTGATCGAGGCGACGGCCATAGCATAGGCGGCAGTAACTCCGATAGCCGGCGCGCCACGTACCACCAAACGTTTGAAAGCATCAATGAAATCGGCAAGCTCATGGCAATCGTAAAACGTTAGCTCGCCGGGCAGCTTGGTCTGATCGATTAAGCGTACGAAATCGTCTTTCCACTCGATTGTTTTAAAATTCAGCTTGCTCATTATATCCATTAGAATGCCTCAACTTTCAAGTACATATTTTATCTATCCCTATATCTTCTTGATATAGCTAATGTTATCTACCTATTCGCCAATAATCTGGACGATCACCTTACGGTTTCGGGATTTATTGTCGAAGTCGGCTAAAACTATTTGCTGCCAGGTTCCGAGGAGCAACCTCCCGGCCGAAAACGGTATGGTGTGCGAGGTTTTCAGTAAAAACGAACGCATGTGCGAAAAACCGTTACCATCATGCCAGGTTTCATCATGATGGTACGATTTATCCGAGGGGAACAGCTTCTCGAAAAACTCCGGGATATCCTTAAGCAGCCCCGGCTCGTACTCGATCGTACTTATAGCTGCGGTTGAACCGCCAACCGCTACACAGCAAAGACCATCACGTAAGCCGGAATCATAAAGATAGCTTTCAACCTGCGAGGTGATATCCTCCAGATGGCAATAACCTTTGGAGTTGACCGTAAAATCATATGTTTTAACCGGCATTATAGCCTCCCTCGAATTTTCTTTTCACATCTCGAATCACATCATTGAATCCCATCGCCGCTAAAATGAACACGATAGGCGCCATATCATAATATGCGCGAAGCTCGGGAATCAAGCCCATTGTAAGGGCAAGCACCAATGTCAGGGGAAAATATATCGTTGCCTTGCGAAAAAAAGGCGGCTTGTTAATCCAGTCGTAAATTACCAATATGGCGGTAATCCCGAGAAACGGCAAGTTCAAGCCGATCGGCCACGGTATTGGAATGTAGAAAGGCAAAAATATCCCTTTGCCGATAGGTTCGAATCTGAAATAATGATGCCAATATGAGAGATGCTTCAGATTCCATTGTATATGATATTCAACAACTGAGCCGGGATTTTCCATAAATATCAGATACAGCCCTAATTTAAGCACGATAAACATCATCACTTGATAAATAAGCATTTTTCTAAACAAAGCTCGCGGCAGCTTCTTGTAATAAACGAAAGCAAATATTACGGTAAGCATGATAGCAGTTTCTTTATTCAAAATAGCCAGAGGTAGAATTAATATATATAGCAGCCATTTCTCTTTATACATGGCATATAGGCCAAGAGTGAATAACATGAGATGCATGAAATCATATATGTAATTCGGGTATCCATAAAATATTGGCATTATTAAAACGAAGCTTAAAGGCAACAAATCGTATACCCATGATTTGAAATACGAAGTTGCAAAGAGCAGCTTTCGCAATATTATGAAAAAGGCGAAAATCAAAACTATATTTATTCCAAAAAACAAACACGCCCTGAATGGATTGTTAGCTATTGAGAGAAGTTTCTCCTTTCGGGATTCGAGTTGAGTTTGATCTGCTTTATTTTCCAACGCCACACAGACCTTTGACTGTATCATGTCGATAAAAGCTTGAGGAGTAATATACTCGATTCCGCGTATAACCAACGGCATTAAAACCCGGTATTGAAATGGTTTATGACCTTTGAACTCTGTCAGTGATATTACCCCGGCCCTATCGTTTATCAGTGATGGTGATTTGATCGAGGCGACGATTAGAATCGAGGCTAAGATATACAACAGAATAAGCGCGATTTTATAAAATACCTGATAGTTAAACATGCACAATAACCAAACGAGAATATCTTTAAATATTCTATTTGTTTAATTGATATACAACTTTTCCATTACATACGGTACTATATACTCGTCCCGTTAAATTCATTCCAATATAAGGAGAATTCTTTGACATAGAATGGAAATCATCCTTTGTTACGGTCCATTCCATATCGGGGTCAATCAAAGTGATATCAGCAGCCTCGCCGGTATTCAACGTTCCCGCCGGAAGATTTAAAATGCAGGCTGGATTGTAAGACATTATTTTTACGGCCTCAAGCCAATCGATAACGCCGGCATGAACCAGGTTCGTGGCAACCAATCCCAGAGAGGTCTCGAGCCCTATCAAACCGAACGGCGCGTAATCAAACTCGAGCTGTTTCTCATCATAGGCATGCGGCGCGTGATCGGTAACCATACAATCGAATATACCGGCCTTGATAGCTTTCTTGATAGCCGCCACATCCTTTTTGGTGCGAAGAGGCGGGTTGACTTTAAGATTCGTATCGTAATTTTCCAGCATTTCATCGTTTAACGTAAAATAATGCGGGCAGGTCTCGGCTGTGACCGGTAATTTACGTTTCTTAGCGTTCTTGATCAACTCGGCCCCCCCCGCTGTCGAGACATGCGCGATATGTACAGGAGCACCGGTAATCTCGGCTAACATGATATCGCGAGCTATCATCAGTTCCTCGGCCGCACGGGTGATACCTTTCAAGCCCAGCTTGCCGGTAATAAAACTCTCGTTCGCTACGCCGTTATCGGCCAGGTCGGAATACTCGCAATGCGAGATCGGTTTTACGCCCAGCATCTTACAATATTCCATCGCGCGACGCATTATAAGGCCATTTTGCACGCCATGGCCATCATCACTGAAAGCCACTGCCCCGGATTGAATCATATCGCCCATCTCGGCAAGTTGCTCGCCCTTCTGGCCCTTCGTTAAACAACCAATCGGGTAGACATTGATTGAGGCGCTTTTAGCTTTTTCAACAATAAATTTAATCGATCCCTGATTATCCAGCACCGGATCGGTGTTGGGCATGCAGGCCACAGAGGTAAATCCTCCGGCGGCGGCGGCATTCGCCCCGGTCTCTATTGTCTCTTTATGCTCGAATCCCGGTTCACGGAAATGCACGTGGATATCTACCAGTCCCGGAACGACCAGCATACCGGTGGCATCCAGATTGCCCTCGGGTTGGGATTTATCTTTAATGACTTGTTCTATCTTGCCGCGCCTAACTACGATAGCGCCCGGCCCGTAATAATCATCGACAGGATCAACGATCGTTCCGCCTGTTATAACCAGATCACTCAATTTTGCCAACTCCTCCACTAAGCAGATATAAAACCGCCATCCTGACAGCGACCCCGTTGGTTACCTGTGGTAATATCACCGAATCCTCGCCATCAGCTACCTCCGAGGCAATCTCCACGCCGCGATTCATCGGCCCGGGATGCATCACCGTGAAATTCTTGTTCATCAATTTAAGCCTGTCTTTAGTGACACAAAACAGGTTGGAGTATTCGCGAAGTGAGGGTAAAAGCCCGGAAGATTGCCGTTCTTTCTGCAGACGTAGAATATTTACGACATCCGCGCCATCAAGCGCTTCCTCGATACGCGTGTAAACATCAACACCCATCATCTCCACCTCGAACGGTAACAGCGTAGATGGCCCACAGATCGCTACGTTCGCACCCAGATGTTTTAAGCCCCAGATATTGGAACGAGCAACCCGGGAATGCTTGATATCGCCAACAAGAACAACTCGTAAATCTTTCAAGCTGCCATATTTCTCGCGCATGGTAAAAATATCCAGGAGTCCCTGTGTCGGGTGCTCATGGGTGCCATCACCGGCATTAATCACTTTGGAATCGCAGTTTTGCGAGACAAAAAGCGGCGAACCGGAAACCCCGTGACGCATTACGATCATGTCGATTTTCATCGCCTCGATATTCCAGATCGTATCCAGCAATGTCTCCCCCTTAACAACCGAGGATGAGGCCTTAGCAAAACCGATTGAGTCGGCGGAGAGCCTTTTCTCGGCCAGCTCGAATGAGATCTTCGTCCTGGTTGAGGGTTCGAAAAACAGGTTTAATACCGTTATATGCCTTAATGTCGGGACTTTCTTTATGGGCCGATCCAGTATCTCTTTCAGAGTAACCGCCGTGTCGAGTATGAGATTAATTTCATCTGCCGGAACATGCTCCAGCCCGATTAAATGAGGCGACTTTAATTTCACCCCTGCCCTCCATCTGCCTGTTGAAGTACTACACTATCCTCATCATCTTTTTCGGTAACATTAACCGTAACATTCTCATCCTGGAATGTTTGCAATTGAAGGCCTACGAAATCGGCGCGTATCGGCAATTCGCGATGTCCCCTGTCTACCAGTACCGCCAGTTGTATACGCTTGGGACGGCCGTAATCCGATATCTCGTTTAAGGCGGCCCGGACGGTTCTACCGGTATAAAGAACATCATCAACCAGCACCAGATTCATATCATCTATGGAAAACTCGATATCTGTTTGCTGGATAATCGGCTGTTCGAGCCGGATCTGAACATCATCCCTATACATGGTAATATCAACCGCCCCCACGGGCACGGCTACTTTCTCGATTCGCTTTATCAGTTTCACCAGTCGCTCGGCTAAAAATGCTCCCCTGGTTCGTATGCCGATAATCCCAAGTTTCTCGGCTCCCTGGTTGCTTTCCAAAATCTCATAAGCGATTCGCTCGAGCGAGCGGGCTATTCCCTTATTGTCCATTATTGTTGTCAGAGGCATAAAAAATCCTAAAAAAAAAGCCCATGCCGGGCTGTATTATTTGCCTATCCGGAACACATATTGGGCTTGTTATTAATAAAGTCTGCCGCATTTGTCAAGCGGAAAATGCCTGAAAGGCCGGAGTTGGTAATGTCCTCAGGTTATAGAACATCCATATACTTAAATATAATAGATTATCCGCCGATGTCAGCCAAACCCGGGCAGAGACAAGCTCTCCCCTTACAATATGTCAAGTAAGATGCACCTGCTATTTAATTAAAGCCATCCTGATTATATTCGATTGGCCGCCGGTCTTCAACCTGGCAAAATAAACCCCGGAGACATAATCCTCAGCTTGCCATTTTAAATTGTAATCCCCCGCCTGCATGATATCATCAACAAGCAAGCCAACCTGACGGCCAAGTACATCGTAAATATCTATTCGCACCTGCTGCGTTTCGGGTATCGTTAAACTGATAGTTGTGGCTACGTTGAATGGATTAGGATAGTTCTGCAGAATGCTAATTTCCTCAGGCAGTGCTATAATATTCTCAATTGATGTTTGCTGGTTGAAATAAAACGCTCCCAAATCAGTTATCGTAGCATCAGGATCGTATGGATCATCAGGATCACCGGCATCGATACAGGGTGAATCGACAGTCAGATGAAAATCACCATCCTCAGAATCAACGAAAAGCGGATCATCATTAATTAATACACCCTGGTAGTCTATAATGCCGTAATGGATCAATTGAATATCACCGGTTATATCATTAAAGCCCATGGCTATGGTAGTTGGCTCAAGCGAGGTGCCGCGTATGCGGATATCAAAGATAGAGTTAGAGGAAATAATGGAATTATTAACTTGAGGGTAGCCTCTTGTATCGAAATACATCCCACCGGGATCGTTACCGACAACCGTGACATGATCGAATAACGCCGATCCTCCGCTACAATCCAACCCACCACAGGAAGTCGCGGTGTTATCATATATCAATGTATTTCTTATTATCGGCTCGGAGCCAGGCCCCCGGATAAAGATTCCTCCGCCGGATTCATCCGCGGAGTTGCCAACAATATTAAGTTGTTCCAGGATCGGACTGGCGTTGTATATACATATTCCCCCGCCCAGCGACTGCGGCCAGGCCGATTGGGCGCTGCCATTCGTAATAGTAAACCCACGAATTGCGGTTGCAGTGTCGATAACATATGGCTCATCGAAACGAATTACACTGGCCAATCCGCCACCATCAATGATTGTAATATCCCTATTTTCACCAAGCAATTTTATCCCATTAAAAAACGGCCAGATAATATTTTCATAATAAGTACCTGCAGCCACCATAACGGTATCATCGATAAACGAGACATCAAGTGCTTCTTGAATGGTCGAGTATTCCGAGGGAACATGAATGATTGTTGCTGAAGAAATAACTACGGTCATAAGAATAACGATAAACGTAAGCATAATATTACGCATAAAATTCCTCCTTTTTATGTTTAATAGCACAAATCGGCGGTTGATATATTCTATACGTAAATGCGAAGGCTATAGTTTTATATTTTGAAAATTAAATTGAAAAATATATTATTTTAATAATGACAGATTTATACTTTGCGTATTATTACAGGTCCTGAGTCTGGCCATGTATATCCCAGTAATATAATTTTCATCTCGTTGCGAAGCGCTGCTTCGCAACGTGGCTTGTTTGCCGGCAGAATGCGCATTCTACATGATTCAAGAAGGTTTCCAAGCAGCGCTTGGAAACCAGAAAACCAAGCCTAACATCGGCAGGATATGTCAGGATGAATGATACGCTGAATAAAATAATTATATCGGAAAATATTTTTCATTAACAATTCCAAGGAGAAATTTAAAATTTAACGAAAAACACCGGACACTAGTGATATTATTTTAGTAATGACAGATTTATACTTTGCGTATTATTACAGGTACTGAGTCTGGCCATATATATCCCAGTAACATAATTTTCCGCCTGCCAGTTGATAGTATATTCGCCTGCCGGTTTATATTGACTAACAAGAGTGGTAACCTTTCTTCCGAGTATGTCGTAGATATCGAGATTGACATGACCGGGTACGCTCAGTGAAAAACTGATGCTGGTTTCGGTATTGAACGGATTGGGGTAATTTTGGTTTAATATGCTGGCTGCAGGTAACGGATGAGAATCATCATAGGCAATCCCAGACTGCGTAACATCAATGAAATCAACGCGATGGTTGTAAAATATTGGCACCGCCAGCATACTGTTTGTTCTGTTATAGAAAATATCGGCTGGCTGCTCATCATGAGTAGAAAACACCTCCGGTGGTATAGTAAACAAACTATCGTAGCGATAAACTCTGCTGTCGCCCCAGTTCGATATATAATAGTTGCCGGTCTCATCCCGCGTTATTCCATCCATGATATCTATGGTGGTGTTGATAATCGTCGTAACCGAGGAATCCTCGAGGCTGATTGCCTGAACAGGTGAGTTGGCACGAGATGAAACCACTATCAACCGATTATGTGCCCGATCAAAACACAAGCCGTTAGGCACATTGATACCGCTTTCTACAAACGTCGATATTTCGTGTGTAGAGATATTAACCCTGATAATCTTATGAGCCTGTGGATCCGAAAGATAGAGGTTGCCAGTATCATCCGAAACGATATCATTTAACAGTAGCGTCCCGGGGATGGCCAGGTTCATTACCTGCTCGCCGGTAAAAAGATTGTAGCCTCTTACTCCCTGACTTTTCGCGGCGGCGTACACCTCGTCCCCGACAATCCACAATCCGGCATAGCATTGGGCCGAGGGTACGAAATAGCTTTGTTCCCCGAGGCTATCTATTTGCACCAAATGTCCACTATCCCAGTTGGATACCAGATAGCGATTATTAGCCTGATCATAAACGACGCTTTCGGGGTATTGCAATAATTGCGCTTTGGCGGTTGAATTTAATGTAACTAACAGCAATATACAAAAAGGCGCTATAAATTTCATAACTTCTCTCCTTCCTATATCTGTCTAAGCCTGTAAATTAACACGGAACATGAATATAACAATTCAACTGTATTTCGGATCATTTTTACTATTAATTTAAATGTATCCTATTAAGATGATGTCAAACATAGTAATACGGTAATTTTTTCCTTGTTTTGGGATAATTTTAGTATTATATTTTCATTCAATAAATTTCACCATCACGAATACAGCATCATTGTAAAAATCGCAGGGCTATAAATATGCCGTCATGGCAATATAAGTTGTACAGGTTTATTGACTTACCATCAAAAGGAGGTTTATGAGAGGATAAAACCCTGTAATTTTCGCCAAATTTTAAACAAAGGAGCGCGGGAGAATGAGAAACAAACTTTTATTGTTACTGGCTGGGCTGGCCGTCCTCATGATGGTCTTTAGTTGTTCGAAAGATATGCCCACCGATACGGAAAGCAATAATGATTACATAATGAAGCACGCGGTCGAACCGGGGCAAGTTAATGTCTTAATCGGCATTGAGGAAAAGGGGGCTACCAGTTCTATCGCGGCGGTTAACGGTAAAGTAAAACATCAATACAAACATTTCCCAATCGTGTTCGCCTCTATTCCCCAGGATGCCGTATCCACCCTGACCTCAAAACCAGGGATTAAATTCGTCGAAGAGAACATGATCCGTCGCTTTAACGTCCAAACCCTGGATTGGGGAGTCGATAGAATCGATGCCGAGTACGTGCATGATAATTCTGCATATACCGGGGATGGTATCGATGTCGCGATTATCGATTCGGGCGGCGATCAGGATCACCCCGATTTGACCTGGGCCGGTGGATATAATTTCTATACCGCCGACACGACTGCCTGGGATGATGCCAGTGGTCACGGCACGCATTGCGCCGGTATTATCGGCGCGGATGACAACGCTATCGGTGTTGTCGGTGTCGCGCCCGAGGCTGATCTCTGGGCTTTACGCGTAGGCTATAGTGATCCTTACCTGAACTATATTCTCGAGGCAGCCGACTGGTGTATCGATACGCATTACGATGCCGATCCTTACAACAATATCAAAGTTATCTCCATGAGCTATGGGGGCGGCTATTCATATGCTGAGGATGTGGCGATGGAGGATTGCTATGATGAGGGCATACTCCTGGTGGCTGCCGCCGGAAACGGCTACGGTTCAGCTGTCGATTACCCTGCCGCCTTAACCTCGGTGATGGCCATTTCGGCCTCGACCTCATCCGATGATATAGCTGACTACTCCGATTACGGCAATGAAATCGAGCTAATTGCTCCCGGATCGAGTATCTACTCTACCTATGCCGGAAACACCTACGCTACCTTAAGCGGCACCTCCATGGCCTGCCCGATGGTAGCCGGTTCGGCCGCGCTGGCCTGGGAGGCTCATTCAGGCTATACCAATGTACAAATCAGAACACTGCTGCATAACACCGCCGAGGATATCAGCCTGCCCGCTACCCAGCAGGGGTACGGCCTGGTGGATGCCGAAAACGCTACGCTCGGCACAACCAACGGTGATGATTACGGCGGCGGTGGCGCCGGCGCCGATACGATGCATGTCAACTCTATATCGTTCAGCCAGCAACGCTGGGGATGGTACTACATTTTGTATATTTACGTTAATATTCACACTGAGGATCATTCCACCCCGGTCAGTAACGCCTATGTAGATATGACATTATACCACCACGGCGGTTCCAATTACTATTTCAGCGGATATACAAACGCTAGCGGTACGGTTACTTTCGGGATTTCCGGCGCATCGCGCGGGATGTCATTCACGGCTACTGTTACCGATGTCACCAAAGACGGCTGGTATTACAATTCCGCCTCCAACCACGAGACAAGCGATTCTTATACCATTCAGTAGCATATCTAATAATCATGCCGGGTGTAACAGCCCGGCATGATGTTAATCTCGTTAAAATACTCCGCCTGGTAAGGCCAGTATTAAGAAACTCCGTTTCGATTTCGCTGAGGTGGTAGGAATCCTGCTATGTATCATGTCAAGTGATATTGTTCGGTTAGTATTGTTATATCGATTTCTCCTTTTCTTAATAAAACGCAGAATACCCATGTTTAAACTACAACATGCTGCCACTGTTAGACATTGCCGATAATAGTCACCCTGCTATTCGTGGTCTGGCCCTCAAACACAGCCACAATTAATCAATCCGAGATTATTACCAGGGGAGATAACACCCTTTCCTGCGCGGTCTGTTGTTAAGCCACAAGGATTCCTTCGCCATTCTCCAAACTCAGATATTGTAAACTAATTATCTCTTTTTTATGCTGCGGTTTGGATTCGATAGCTCTGATGGTCAAGCATCAGACGCCGTACGATTAACAGTAGACGGCGGGCACTGGCCACAATGGCTCGTTTGGAACCACACCGCCACTTGAGCTGTTGATAACGCTGAGCCTGGGCCGGATCCTTCCTGATCAAAATCCAGGAGGCTTCGATCAGATTCGACCGTAACTGCGGTTTGCCGATCCTGGTGATTCGTCCTAGTCGAACCTTGTCACCGGAGGAATATTGGCTTGGAGTCAAGCCCACGTAGGCGGCCAATTGGCTTCCTCGACTAAATCGGCTGAAGTCCCCTAACTCCAATAATAGTTCCATCGCCGTTAACAAGCCGATGCCCGGAACACTACGTAGACGCTCAACCGCTTCCCGATAACGATCCAGTTTTGACAATTCTTTCAATAACCGTGTCTGTTGAGTAATCAATTCACTCACCAGCCGATACTGTGTCAGTAACCTCTGAAAACTCTCTGTCTGCCAGCGATCACTAAAACGCAACTGCCATAAATGCTGTTCGAATGTCTCCGTCCACTTGCCGCTAATTGTCGGCAGAGATAGACCGAAACAGGCTAACTCACTCTTGATACGGCATTGAATACGGACCCGGTCGCTGACCAACTGGCGACGGCGACGCAATACCTGGCGATGACCACGCGCTTCGACATCAGGTACCCATACTGCCTTGAGCATACTACGGGAAAGTAGTAAAGCAAGCTTGGCACTGTCGAGGCGATCAGTTTTGACCCGATTGCCGTATTCAGAAGGAATCAAACTCGGCGGAGTCACTATACATGACGCTCCCCAGGCTACCAGTTTGTCATATAACCAGAAACCACTAAAACCGGCTTCGTAAACTACCGAAATGTCACAATCGGAATAACGCCCCAATACTTTTTTCAATACTTCCCAATCAGCTGCAATACTGCCTTTCCATAACTCTTGCTCAGTTGTTCGCATTGTTACATGCCAACTCCGCTTATGAACGTCAATACCAACGTAAATAGTGTTGGCTTCACGCTCGATTTTGTTGTAACATGGCATTTGAGCCTCCTGTTTGTTCGTGTTGATTGTTGAATGTTTGTCAAAATAACAATACAATCCGAATGACTGAGGCTCAAGCTTTTGATAACATAGTTACTTTCTTCCTGCTGCATACATGCAGTATATCGTCGGGAAAGGATAAACAAAAGACTTCGTCCGCCCAGCGACTCATGAAAAGCTGTTTCAACAATCGCTCCGTTCGGTATGCCGGCATTCAAGAAACTCCGTTTCGATTTGATTTTATCGCCATGACTATATCAAAACAAGGTTTATAGAATACGTTTAGCTTCTGAATCAGTATTTTCAAGCCAATGACAGGTGACTTAGACCTTCAGGATTAAAATAGATATTTTGTTAAGCAACGATCATTTCCGCTTACTGCTGCCCGTCCCTCATCCGCATCACGATCTCCATCTTGAACTGGTAGGCTTTATCTTTCAACGATTGGTCATCGCTGAACTCGATACATTTCTCCAGCCAGCCGATAGCCTTACTGTAGTCTTTCATCTGTTGATTAATAACCCCCAGCTTATAGGCGGCGCCGGCATGTTTACCCGATTCCGCCGCTTTGCTCAAAGAGCTAATTGCCGCCGTGGTGTCACCGGTTTGAAGTTGTATCGTGCCGAGGCCATAAAGCGCTTCAACATTGTCAGGATCGGCCGCCAGGGCATAACCGTAATATCTTCCGGCAAAAGCATATTCGCTCCAGTTCTGATGTATTTTCGCTAACCTGACATAGCTTTCGGGGCTGATATAGCTAATCTGCAATGCTTTATCATACCAGGTCATAGCGGTGTGATAGTCGGTTTTATCGTAATAAATATCGGCTATACGTTCATAAGCCTGGCGATCCGAGGGATTGAATACTATAGCTCCCTGATAGTAAAAAACCGCGCTATCGGGCTGGTTTATTTTTGCGAAACAAGCTGCTGCCAGACGGTATATTTCGGCATCCTTCTCGTTTATCTCCAACAACTTGCGGCATAACTTAACGGCTTTATCGCATCTCCCATCATCAACCAGCCTGATAGCTTTGCTTTTGCTTTCAGAGTAGTTTTCCGATGATATATTCGGGCCACAGCAGCAAGCCGCTATCATGACCGATAACATCATTATTTTAATAGAATTTGATATTATACTTCCGGTATTCATACTTAACCTCTTTGCTTTCAGTATAATCATGTCGTTTAAGCCGACAGTAACCTTAATCCATTATAACCTCTCATCCCCTTAAATATCAATGATTTTCATATCGGATTAAATACCGGATTTTGGTTGCATATAATCGTCGGACTTTATTATATTGGCCTGATTGAAAATCTAAAACTATGCTATGGAGGGTTTATGCCTTTTAATAAAACTGAAAAAATCTGGATGGATGGTGAATTCGTAAACTGGGATGAAGCTCAGATTCATATTCTATCTCATGTTATCCACTACGGTTCGGGGCTGTTCGAGGGCGCCAGATGCTATAACACCCCCAAAGGCCCGGCAATCTTCCGCCTTCAGGAACACACCCACAGGCTGTTTAATTCGAGCAAAATCTACCGCATGGAGGTGCCTTTCACCGAGGAAGAAATAAACAAGGCTACTATCGAGCTGATTAATATAAACAAAGTTGATTCCTGCTATATCAGACCTCTGGTGTATCGAGGTTATGAGAGCCTGGGCGTTGATCCTACCGGCGTGCCGGTTAAGGTTGCTATCGCTGTTTGGCCCTGGGGTAAGTATCTCGGCCCGGAGGCATTGGAAAACGGCGTCTCGGTATGTGTCTCCTCCTGGCGTAGAAACGCGCCCGGCACCATGCCCGATATGGCCAAAGCCACTGCCAACTACATGAACAGCCAGCTCATCAAGTTAGAGGCTTTGAATCACGGTTATGTCGAGGGAATCGCTCTGGATGTTTACGGCCATGTCTCGGAGGGTTCCGGCGAGAACATATTCCTTGTTCGTGACGGCGCGCTGGTGACGCCAACATTCGGCTCATCGATTTTACCCGGCATAACACGCAATACCATCATTCGCCTGGCTACTGATATGGGAATCAAAGTTATCGAGGAGTCGATTCCGCGCGAGGCTCTCTATATCGCCGATGAGGTATTTTTCACCGGATCGGCGGCAGAGGTTTCGCCGATATCCAAAATTGACGGAATAACTATAGGCAGCGGCAAGCGAGGCCCCATAACGGAGAAACTCCAGAAAGCCTACTTCTCTATTTTCGAGGATGGTTTCGAGGATAAATATAACTGGTTGACATACGTAAAATGAAAATATCACTTGGATCAGACCATAGAGGCTACAAGTATAAAGAGCAGATAAAGGGCTACCTGAACGCTAGAGGGATCGAAACCGAGGACTTCGGTTGCAGCTCGGAGCAAAGCGCCGACTACCCCGATCACGGTATCAAAGCCGCCGAGGCGGTTGCAAGCGGCAAGGTTGAGAGCGGCATAATAATCTGTGGCTCGGGCAACGGCATGATGATAGCCGCCAACAAGGTAGAAGGTATCCGGGCGGGATTCGCTATTAACGAGGAAATGTCCGAATTGGCGCGAGCTCATAATAATGCCAATGTCCTGGTGCTTTCGGAGATGTACACGCCTGAGGCTAAAATTCAGGCGATAGTGGATGCTTTCTTAAATACGAAATTCGAGGGCGGACGTCATGCCCGCCGAGTGGATAAAATATCCGATTACGAAAAAGGATAAGATAAATGCAAAATTTGAAGAAAACCGACCCCGTGATTTATGAGGCCATACGCAACGAGGCCAAACGTCAACACGGCGGCCTCGAACTGATAGCCTCGGAGAATTTTACCTCCCGTGCGGTTATGGAGGCGATGGGTTCGGTAATGACAAACAAGTATGCCGAGGGTTACCCCAAGGCCAGATATTACGGCGGATGTACTTTCGTCGATGAGGCCGAGATTACCGCTCGCGAGAGATGCAAAGAACTTTTTGGCTGTGAACATGTCAATGTCCAGCCGCACTCGGGATCACAGGCCAATATGGCGGTTTACATGGCAATGCTTCAGCCGGGAGATACCGTACTGGGTATGAACCTGGCTCACGGCGGCCATCTGACCCATGGCCATCCGATTAATTTTTCGGGCAAGCTTTATAATATCGTTCCCTATAACGTGAATAAAGAAACCGAGATGATCGACTATGACGAACTGCGAGAAATTGCAAAAGAGCATAAACCCAAAATGATCATCGCCGGCGCCTCGGCCTACCCGAGAACGCTGGAATTCGATAAATTCCGCGCCATCGCCGATGAGGTTGGCGCGTACCTGATGGTAGATATCGCTCATATCGCCGGATTAATAGTTGCCGGTGAACATCCCTCGCCGGTGCCGGTCGCGGATTTCGTAACCAGCACCACGCACAAAACCCTTCGCGGCCCACGCGGTGGTTTGATCATGTGCAAAAAGAAATATTGGAAAGATATCAATCGTACGGTCATGCCCGGTATACAGGGCGGCCCGCTCATGCACATAATCGCGGCAAAAGCAGTTGCTTTCCATGAGGCTCTGCAGCCTGAGTTCAAGGAATACCAGAAACGAGTAGTCGCCAACGCTAAAGCCCTGGCTAAACATCTGATGGATGCCGGACTGCATATCGTTTCCGGTGGTACGGATAACCATCTGATGCTGGTGAGTTTCGTGAAGCAGGGTATCACAGGTAAAGAGGTCGAGGAAAATCTCGAGACAGCCGGTATTACGGTCAACAAAAATACCGTACCGTTCGATCCCGAGAAACCGTTCGTAACCTCCGGTATCCGAATCGGAACCCCGGCTATCACTACTCGCGGTATGGTGGAAAGCGATATGGACGATGTCGCCGGATTCATTATCCAGGTTGTTAAAAACCTCGGTGATACGAAAGTATTGCAAAAAGTCCGGGATGATGTCGGTCAGTTATGCGAAAAATTCCCGCTTTACTCCGAAATCAGAAACGGTAACGGATAAATACGATTATCTAGATTGACTAAAATATCAGGCAGGGATGTGAACAAACGTCCCTGCTTTTTTATATGTTGCCGGCATATGTTCATTGGATCATAAAGTCATAACGGCTTTTAAGACAGCCCCTTCTTGTCTGCCTGTTTTTATTTGCAAGCCTGCCAGTTGGGGCACAAGGACATACTCAAACCACATAAATCAATCCCCCTCATCTATTATAAATAAAATAGCCTATTTCATTTCCCCTCTGATACAATGTATATACAAAATTCTTAAACCATCAGATTGGATACCGTGTCAAACATGCGAAACTGATAAGAAAATTAATCGCCTTTAACCTTCCTTTATAATACGCGCCCGGGCCGCAGAAAAATGCGGCCCTCTTTTTATTAATAGCTTTCGATCAAAAATTTCGCTATATTAAGAGTAATGAGTGTTATTATCCAAACAGAAAACCTGACCCGCAAAATCAAAGACAAAACTATTATCGATAATTTCACGTTCGCCTTCGAGGATCATCATATATACAATATTTTAGGGCCATCAGGGGCAGGTAAATCATCACTACTAAGGCTGTTAAACCGTCTAGATGAACCCTCTGGCGGGAGTATACTTATTCGCGGAAAAAACCAATGCGAATTTAAACCATCAGAGATCAGACGGCGTGTCGGTTATCTTTTTCAAACACCATACCTTTTCTCCGAGACAGTCAGGGATAATCTGCTTTACGCTGACGATAGGCTATCCGAATCGCAGATGAAGGAACATATCGAGGCAGTTCATCTCACCGGGGATTTCCTGGATACTCCTATCGACAACCTATCCATCGGTGAACAGCAACGAGTTGCTTTAGCGCGCTTGTTGGCGCTAAACCCCGATATCCTCCTGCTGGATGAACCGACCTCGGCTCTCGATCCGACCGCTACCGAAGCTATCGAAAAACTGGTGCGCGAAATTGTCGACCAGAGTAAATTCACGGTAATATTTATCACCCACAATCCCCAGCAGGCAATTCGTATGGGCGGCCGGTCGCTTCTTATGGTTAAAGGTAAACTGATCGAATCTGGCGATTCCGAGCAGGTCGTAAATTCTCCCCGGACAGAGATGGGCAAGCTGTACAAGGAAAGGAAACTTCAGTGAACAGCCCGGATTTCATCGATGTATTAGTTGCGCTGGTACTTGTCGGAGTGGCTATCGTAATCAGCCGGGTATGGCGTATTCCCGTTCAAAAAGAGATGACACTCGGCTCGGTACGGGTATTCATACAGCTCGTTGCCGTTGGATATGCCCTGGAATATATTTTCGCCATTGAATCGATCTGGCTCATTCTCCTGGCTCTTTGCGTGATGATCACCATGGGCGCTCATACGGTAGCGGGACGGGTGAAAAAGCTCAATGGAATATTCATTATTTCATTGATAGCTATCAGTGTTGCCTCGTTTTCGACGATTGGCTTGATGCTGGTACTTCGCATTATCGATTTGCAGGCGCGATTCGTGATACCTCTGGCAGGTATGATCATATCCAACTCGATGAACGCCGCCACCCTGACAATCAATCGTATCGATACCGATATCAGATCGAATCGCCTGGCTATAGAGACCTCGTTGGCATTGGGTAAAAGCTGGAAAATTGCCACTCGTAAATTTCAACAGGAGGCGGTTATTGCCGGTATGACACCGATACTCAATTTCATGAAAACCGCCGGCATCGTGGCCCTGCCCGGAGCTATGACCGGCATGATTCTAGCGGGAGCGAACCCGCTTTCGGCGGTATTGTTACAGATAATAGTCGGCTATATGCTCTTAGCCTCGGTTTCGATATCATCCATACTGGGTCTGTATCTGGCGATCAAGAAATTTTTCACCAAATGTGATCAGCTGATTATTAACTGATTTCAAGCTGGAGGGACAGATCACTGCTGGAGGATGTTTTATAAACAAACGGGTTGTCCCGTTCGGGCTCCCAATGGGATTCCGTCCGCTTCGGCTACTCGCAAAGACAGCCATGATAAGGTTCGAGCCAATATTAAATAATCGGTTTATTCTTTTCAGATAAAACTTATCTTTTACATTTATGGCGAGTTAAGACAGACTCCGCTGATCTGTTCGTCACCTCGTAAAATAGAAATTATGGCATCAGGTGATATCGCTCCGCAACCGGTCAAAACTGAATCTAACGGGAGAACCCTCGATATCTTAAAATTTTAGAACACCTTCCATAACGATAACCGCTTGACCGGAAATCAACACTCGATTGTAATGGCCTTTGGGGTGCTCACGGAACTCTACTATGAGTTCACCGCCTCTTTTAGAGGCCTGAAAAGCATTCATACGTTTTTTATTGAGCATCTTGTACCAGTATGTACCCAGTACCGTGTGCGCAGCCCCCGTTACCGGATCCTCATCGATACCCATCATGGGAGCAAAGAAACGGGAGGTAAAATCGTATGGCCTATCCCCTGCCGAGGTGACTATTATGCCCCGGCTGCCGAAAGAGGCCTCAGCCTGTATAAGATCGCTGAAATGTGGATTTATCTGACGAATCGCTTCGGTATCATTAAACCGGATAAGTAGTTTTTTCGAGCGTTTACACATTACAGCCTCATGAATTTCCGTATCCAGTTCATAGTCTGGCAGGTTCAAGGCGTTGATAATATAGTCGGGCACATCCACTCGCTCGATATCCCCGGCCGGGAAATCGAGTACATGTATATTGCGTTTTCGTTGAGCGGTTAATTCTCCGGAAAGCGATGAAAACGTTATAGTATCGTTTTTAAGTTGGTAAATCTCATGAAGAACTTTGGCGGTCGCCAGCGTAGCATGACCACAGAGATCAACCTCACATTTCGGCGTGAACCATCTTAAATTGAATTTCAATGCGTCAATCATCGCCCCGGCAGTTATTTTAACCGCAAAAGCAGTCTCCGAAAGGTTCATCTCGGAAGCTATCTTTTGCATAACATCATCCTCCAGTGGCTCCTCTAATACGCACACGCCCGCCGGATTTCCTGAAAAGGGCTTACCGGTGAAAGAATCCACCTGGAAAAGGGGAATCGATTTATTTTCAAACATATTTACCTCTTTACCTCACAATGTATTATCGACTATTTCAAACCAGTATATAATCAAATAGTAAGCCCTGTCAATTATACTAATTAATTATTGCATAGTTTGTTAAAAAATTATATATTTGTATCATGAATCGCGTTATTGTCTTACTGGTCTTTATTGTGGCGTTATTATCGCTAAGCTGTTCGGAGGATAAGCCATCCGCACCGGACTATCTTCAGAGCGGCGTCATTACTTTCCAGAATTCCTTGCAATATCAATCGATTTATATAACCTATATCATTCAACAACGTGGAGCTACTCGTGAATCGAGAATGGTAAATTACCTGGTGCCTGCTCATGGCCGACGTTCGATCGAGAATTTCCTTGATGGCGGCTATGATTTCCCCGGCGGCGATGACGTCTCGATCACATTCGAGTCAGCGGCCCGCCACCCGGCCGAACCAGAGAATCCTTATTTCGAGAGAACGGTTGTCCTGACTGTAAACGGAACTCAAAATATCCGGGTTAAAGGCGAGGAAGGCGAATACGATATTCGCGGCGATGAATAGCTCGTTTTAACTAATTTTGCCCCAAATAGATAATTACATAAAAGTTGCATTTCATTTGGATTTCTGTTATTATAACTGATCAAATTTATTAAAAGCTCGTTTTTATATGACCTTTACGAGCTAACCGGACCAGGACTCTGAAACTATTTTATCAGAGGGTGCTATGACAAGAAAATGGAGAATACTACTCGCCAAACCCGGCCTTGATGGCCATGATCGCGGGGTAAAAGTTGTAGCGGCCGCGCTCCGTGATGCCGGTTTCGAGGTGATTTACACCGGCTTACGCCAGACCCCCGAACAAGTGATTGCCGCGGCTATTCAGGAGGATGTCGACGCGATCGGCTTATCGATTCTATCCGGCGCACATATGACCCTGTTCCCGGCTATTCTAAATGGGCTCAAAGAGCAGGGCGCGGATGATAAACTTTTATTTGGCGGCGGTATCATCGCCGAATCTGATGCCGAGAAACTTGCCGCCATGGGCATCGGGAAAGTGTTTACTCCGGGCGCAACCAGCAAAGAAATTGTTGAATATCTTAAAGATAATTTGAAAGAACGAAAGGAAAAGCTTCTTTAAACATACAAGGAGTGGAAATGAAGCCAAGGTACAATATTGATGATCGGCAGCAGGCTGTACGTGACCAGGTTGCCGAATTCGCACAGAAATACATAGTCCCCGTAAGCAAAGAATTAGACCATCGCGATGACCCCGATCGTTTCGGTTTGGAGCTTTACAAACAGCTCGCTAAAGAGGGATTCATAGGATTCAACACGCCGAAAGAATTGGGCGGCGGCGGTCGTTCCAATATCGAATATATCACCTTAATCGAGGAGCTCTGCTACTGGGATCCGGCTGCTTGCCTGCTTAATGCCGTGGGCGAACTGGCAACCTACCCTATCGTGCATTTCGGTAGCGATGAGCAGAAGAAAAAATATGTCTCCCGATGTGTCAATGGCGAGATTATTCCGTCATTCTGTCTTACCGAGCCCGATGCAGGCTCGGATGCCGCTAACCAGAGCACAACCGCGGTGCTGGAGGGTGATGAGTACGTAATTAACGGCGAGAAAATATTTATCATGCATGGCGATGTTGCCGACCTGTTCGTGTTGTTCTGCCGCATAGTCGATCCCGAATCGGAAGGCGAGGGTAAAGCCTCGCGCAAGGTGTCGGCGATTATCGTCGAGGCCCGCAAGGATGGCAAACTCGTGGATGGAATCAAAACAGCTACCCTGAAAAAGAAAATGGGTATGCGTGCTGCCACAACCGGCCGTATCTGGTTCGATAATCTGCGCGTTCCCAAAGAGAATCTCTTAGGTGATAAAGGTAAGGGTTTCCGTATCGCTATGAACACCCTCGACTCCGCCCGTATCGGCGTAGCCGCTCAGGGTCTGGGTATCGCCCAGCGCGCGATGGAGGAATCTATCGAGTACTCGAAGAAACGTATCTGTTTCGGTACGCCTATCTCGAAATTCCAGGCCACCCAATGGAAGATTGCCGATATGTCCTGCCAGGTCGAGGCTGCTCGCTTGATGACATACAAATCCGCTCAGATGAAAGATGCCGGTGTCAAATACTCACTCGAGGCCGCCCAGGCTAAGCTGTTTGCCACCGAGGTTTCGAATTTCTGCGTTAATCACGCCATGCAGATACATGGTGGTTACGGCTATATCGGCGAGTTCTCGCCTATCGAGAAACTCTACCGCGATCAGCGCGTAATCGAAATCTACGAGGGTACCTCGGAGGTTCAAAGACTGGTTATCGCCGGTATGATGCTTCGCTAGAAAAACTGTAAACAGTAATAAATTGTTGTAGGGACGTTCAATCGAATGTCCCTATTTTTTTGATATTAGAAACCACCGGTTTGCCTTGCGTGTAGGTTTAAAGCGAAGCATATGTTAAACATATATTTTCTTTCACTAGTGTCCGGTGTTTTTCGTTAAATTTTAAATTTCTCCTTGGAATTGTTAATGAAAAATATTTTCCGATATAATTATTTTATTCAGCGTATCATTCATCCTGACATATCCTGCCGATGTTAGGCTTGGTTTTCTGGTTTCCAAGCGCTGCTTGGAAACCTTCTTGAATCATGTAGAATGCGCATTCTGCCGGCAAACAAGCCACGTTGCGAAGCAGCGCTTCGCAACGAGATGAAAAGACCGGACACTAGTGATTTTCTTTCGCTTACAAAATTTCTTTTTTGCAAGACTATTTTTCGATTATGTTTTCATCGACACCATAGGGATTGTTGAAAAATTCCTTGTTGGATGACGGTGGTGTAAGGAATCCATTCCTGACACCTGATTTCATGCGGCATGTCTCCGGGAGAGGATAAATAAAGACCTCCCTCCACCCGGCGACGCAATTAATAAATTACGATTCGCTTTATACACACACACCTGGTAAACCGGTATTTTTAATATCAATCAAGCAGGGATTCGACGTTTTGAATCCCTGCTTATTTTATATGAAAGTGTTGAGATGAAAAAAACGCCGGTCGGCCGGTAGAGGGTTCCGGCCGGCCGGGCAACGCCTAATGCCCCCGCTGTGAAACCACCTGTTTATTTTACGGTGAGTATGGAACGTAATCCGGAAAGAGAAAACACCCCTGTTTTGCCTGTACTGGCTTTTTTCTTGCGAGTCCCCGAGCCGATACTCAACTTGGCTTTCATCGACTGCATGCCTGCCGTTAATGACAGCAGATAATTTATCTGTCCGACATGATAGGTCTCGTGTATATAAGCGTTAGTGATGTACTTGCCGATATTCTCGTAATCACCCCAAACCTGGCGCTGTAAAAGGCTGTCTCCCCCCTGGCCTATTTGCTGAACCAGACTGTTTCCGAGTTTGCTCAATTGACTCATTAATTGATCGAAATGCGGATATTCCGAGGGATCGTTTAAAGGATATGTGCCCGATGCGAAATAACGATCGAATTTCTCCATACCGGGCTCGACACCCAAAACCTCTAACAGGCTGCCACGGGAAACCACTATATGTCCGAGTATCCATATTATCGGATTATGATAACCATCGGGACGGATAAACAAACGAGATTTATCTATATTATTAAGATGTTTCGCTAGATACCCGGTGTTGTATTTTACTAAGTCTGAAAGAACTGTTGTTACTTGCATTGTTGCCTCCTTTTGGCAATACTAATAAGTAAATTTGATGCCAAGGACGTTAAATTCTGAAACGCAATCGCAATCTTATAATATGTAATTGGTTAGCAACATAGACAGCATCATCTCCGGTGTTACGAAAGGCTTAATATTTGGATTTTGCCAGTTCAATTATTAATCAATGTTCTAATCGAGATCAGATAAACCTAACAATAATTTTACTTGACATATTGGACGGTTAGATCATATTTTCAGGTATATATTTTAAACCTATCTTAAATCGCAGGAGGAATCAAATGAGAAAAGTATTATTGTACGTGCAATGTTGTATTTTAATGTTCACTGCCTCATTAAATGCGCAGACTTATGAAAACGATATAGCGGTTATATCAATGACTAGTCCGCCAACGGCTATGAGATTAGGAAAAGATTATTACCCAACTGTAATAGCGATGAACTATGGTTCCAATCCTCAAACTTTTGATTTATTAATAAAAGTCTATGAGGGAAGTCAGATATTCAACGTAATAGTGTATGAAGATACTCTACATGGTTTATTTCTTAATCCTGGTCAAGCTGACACTTTTAGCTCCTCTATTCCATTTGTAACCGAGGAAAACATCTGTTATTGTTTTTTTTCAGAGGCAATTTCTCCTTTCGATGAAGATACCAGTAATAATGAGTATTCCATGCATGGAGGCAATCCAGCCTTTGCAAACATATATTTTGGTAATATTGATGCTACACCTATAAATGTAGGTCTGGGTGATACGGTTTTTGTAGATGTTTATGTTGAGTTAATCGATACAGTAAATTCAATTGATGTGATAGCTACAATTCTGGGTTTCGATAACAGGTATATAGATCAAATATTATCCGAGGATATCGGCGAGGTTTATATCCCCACCGAGTGTGCTAATGGCGGTTTTTCCTTTCAAGAATTCTCACCTCCGAATATAGCTGGTTGGTCAAGCCAAAATTGTTTGTTTTTATTCAATCTAACACCATGCCCTATATTTAATCTTAATGTTCCCACAAAAATAGCGACCTATGCTGTAGTTACTACGACAGACAGCTCTGTATATCGAGCTAAAGCCAATTGTATTGGCCCCGGTCAAACTGACCTCATTGGGCTACAAACGGGAATACAGGGACCAAATCCATACGGTAATGGCCATTCAGACGACAACATCCTTTACCATAATGAGTATTTCAGCCCGTTTTATTTCTGTCGTGCTCCGATAGTGCCAGGCTCTATATCAGGTGTAGTAAGCAATCAAAGTACCAATCCGGTCGAGGGAATACAAGTAAGTGTATATCACAATGATATAAGTGTTACGACTAACTCCAACGGCGAATACACTATTCCCGACCTTCTCCCTGGAATATACACTATTGAGTTCTCGCATGAATACTACATTGATTCAGTCGTGAATGATCTGACTGTTTATGAGCATCTTCCAACAGAGTATGACATAACCTTGAATGAAATAGGCGCTATTGATGGTCATGTTTATGCAATCAATACGGGTGAGCCAATCAAGGATGTATCGGTTGAGATAGCCGGAACTGACTTTAGCACAGTTACCGATAGTCTCGGATATTTCTTTATAAGTGATCTTGACGAAGGTTTTTACCAAATTTTATTCAGTCACGATTATTATGATTCCTGGCAAGTAGACTCCTTTCTAGTTTCTGCCGGCGAGACCAATACCGTTAATGATATAAGATTATCAACCGGAGCCTCAGTACAGGGAATCATCATGACTCAGGATAGCCTGCCTATTGAGGGCGCAACTGTAGTTTTAGCCAATCCTTTCATGGAGACTACCACAGATAGTATGGGGTATTTTTCTTTTATAGAACTTACTTCAGGATTCAAGAACCTTAGCGTATTTCATCCTCAATACCAATCTTATTATTTGCATAATCATTATTCTGATTGGCACACAACCCTTAATATACTTCTTGAAGAGAAATCTCAAGCCGATGTGGGAATATTAAGGATTGGTGCACCACAATGGAAAATTCAAAAGGATCTGCCTTATTACCCTCTGGTTTATTTGGAAAATTACGGACTAACTAATGGCCCGGTAGAGATTTATTTCCAAGCAATGATTAACAGTTCATCAGAGATTGTATATTCAGATACTATTAGCGGGTTTTACATTGAATCAGGTAGAAAAGCTATGGCCGAATTCTCGAATCCGTTTATTCCACCTTTCGATACTACTTACAGTGTAACTTTTTCCTTATCAACACCCGGGGATGTAAATCCGGAGAATAACATAGCATCAAGACAAGTAACAAGTTCGCCGGCAGTCGCTATATGGTATGGCAATCCTGACGGCTCTCCGATCTATGGTTATAAGAATCAACCCGTTGCTATGGATATCTACGCGCAAACATATACAACTCATGAGATAGAAGCTATCTATGCTTTATTTAGTGTCTCTGAAGAATGTTTCGATTCAGTAATTACTTCAATGACCATTAATCATGTTCAAGATATCTGGCATCAGCACACTTTGTTGCCTTATTATACTCCATATACCCCAATTGGATGTATGGATATCACCTATTCTAGTTCTTATGATTTTGTGCCAAATGGATTTTTAGCGCCGGAACCGGTTAAAATAGCAACGATCTTTTTACAAGCCAATACTAACGCTCCTTATGGTGTTGAATTGCGCTGTTGCAGAGCATCCCATTACAATTCTACTCAAGTATCTTACAATTACAATTTCACTGAACATTACAGCCCGATTATTTACCTTGAAGGTTGTGATTACAAACCCGGCGATATTAACGGCGATATGAGAGTTGTTGGTGCGGATGTTTCCTACCTGGTAAATTATTTCAGAGGAGCGGGTGAACCGCCAGTTGATTCATGTTTCAATTACCATACCTCAGAATATGTATATTCCGCAGCGGATGCCAATGGCGATTGCACCGTAATCGGCTCGGATATCACATATTTAGTTAATTATTTCAGAGGATTACAGGAGGAAATCCTGTATTGTCCGCAAACACCACCGCAAATTCACTAGTCCTGCCCATATTGAAATCCTTAGCCGCCGGGAAGTAATCTTTCGGCGGCTTTATATTTAATTGCGCTCATTAGCCTATCAGGAAATCAATACTTTAACCGGTCATAAATCTATTAATCACAATCCGTAAGGAATCCCTCTCTGACTACCAGCACTATTTGGAATCTTCTTTACAACCCGCCGCGATTTTATTATTATCTATTAGCTTGTGAAAAAGTTCGCTTACTGATGCGGGCATATTTTCCAATTCACAACGCCCGCAATAATATAAACATCCTGATTCGGAGGTAAAGTGGATATAAAACATGTAGCAGTTATCGGCGGCGGAACAATGGGCAACGGGATAGCGCACGTATTCGCCCAGAACGGCTTTGAAACTATATTAATAGATGTCAAACAGGAGTATGTCGATCGTGCCCTGGCTACAATCAAAAAGAATCTGGAACGTCAGGCAAAAAAAGGCAAAATAGAGGAATCAGCCATATCCGAAACCCTCAGCAGAATCAAATCCTCGACGAATTTAGAGGATGCTAAAGGCGCCGAGTTGGTAGTCGAAGCCGTGTTCGAGAAAATGGAGATCAAACAGCAGATATTCGAGACTCTCGACAAGGTTTGCGGCCCGAATACTATTCTGGCCAGTAACACCTCCTCTCTGCCAATCACAGCGGTCGGCGCAATTACTAAGCGAGCCGATAAAGTCATCGGTATGCATTTCATGAATCCCGTCCCGATGATGAAGCTTGTCGAGATCATCCGAGGTATCGCTACCAGTGACGAAACCTACAAGATTGTAGAGGAAACCTGTGCCAAGCTGGGCAAAACCCCGGTCGAGGTTAGCGACTATCCGGGCTTTATCGCCAATCGTGTGCTCATGCCGATGATCAACGAGGCCGTGTTCTGCCTGATGGAGGGCGTCGCCACTCCCGAGGCCATCGACACGGTAATGAAACTGGGTATGAACCATCCCATGGGGCCGCTGACACTGGCGGATTTCATCGGCCTGGATATATGTCTGGATATCATAAACGTGCTATACGAGGGTTACAACGATCCGAAGTACCGTCCCTGCCCGCTTTTGAAAAAAATGGTGCAGGCCGGTTACCTGGGGCGTAAAACCGGTAGAGGCTTTTTCGATTACTCGAAGTAATTCGAGCTCTAATTAGATATTAATAGTGCAAGTCGGGTTTCTGTTTCACTATGATGAGTGAATACCCGGCTATAGATTCAAGTAAGATTTTCAACATAATAGCAATTTTAATGAAGGATGGAATAAATGGATTTTAATCTTGGTGAAGATCAACAATTGATGGCTGAGGCGGCGCGAGAGTTCGCCGAGAAGAAGCTGATGCCGATCGCCGAGAAGATGGACGAGGAAGAAAAAGTGCCCGAGGAGATTTACCGGGAATTGGCCGAATTGGGTTATTTCGGTATGCTTCTGCCGGAAAAATATGGCGGCCTGGAATTGGACACTCTCTCATATGCCTGCGCGATGGAGGAACTTTCCCGTGGCTCGGCGGCTGTAGAGGTTGGGCTTTCGGTTCACAACTCGTTGGTTTGCTGCGCTATTTTAAGCCACGGCAATGATTCCCAGAAAGACAAATATCTAGAGAAGCTCGCCTCCGGTGAAATCATCGGCGCCTATTGCCTGACAGAACCAGGCTCGGGTACCGATGCCGGTTCGCTCAAGACATTCGCCGAGGAAACAGCGGATGGTTACGTGTTAAACGGCACCAAGGCGTTTATTACCTCTGCCGGATTCGCCGGTATTTTCATCGTATTTGCCCAGACCGATAAATCACTCGGCTCGAAAGGTATCTCCTGTTTCATAGTCGAAAAGGATGCCCCGGGCTTGAAGATCGGTCAAAAAGAAAAGAAAATGGGCTTGAAAGCATCAGATACCCGCGAGGTATCTTTCATGGATTGTAAAATCCCGAAAGAGAGTTTGTTGGGTGAAAAAAACCAGGGATTCAAAATAGCCTTGAGCCTTCTGGATAACGGCCGTATCGGTATCGCCGCCCAGGCTGTCGGAATCGCCCAGGCCGCGTTCGAGGAAGCCTACAAGTACGCTCACGAGCGCGAGCAATTCGGGCAACCAATCGCTAATTTCCAGGCGATACAGTTCAAGCTCTCGGATATGGCGTTGAAAATCGAGGCTGCTCGACTCCTGACACATAAAGCGGCGGTATTAAAAGATCAGGAGCGGCGCGCATCCAAGTATTGTAGCATGGCCAAGCTTTGCGCCTCCGAGACCGCTAATTTCGTAGCCAACCAGGCGGTGCAGATTCATGGCGGTTACGGCTATGTGAAAGAATACGCGGTCGAGAGGTATTTCCGTGATGCCAGGGTGACCGAGATTTACGAGGGTACATCCGAGGCACAACGAATGGTAATTTACAGAAACCTTGGCAAGAAAGTATAGTTATCATTATGCATGAAAATCTAACCTGGACATCAGATGAGCATGAAAACTTCCGGATGAAAATCCGGGAGTTTGCCGAATCGGAGGTTCAGCCGTACGCCACTCGAATCGATCACGACCAGGTCTTCCCCGACCAGATTGTCCCCCGCTTGAACGAACTCGGCCTGCTGGGAATGCAGGTGGATAAAAAGTACGGCGGTACCTACACCGATACGTTAACTTACGCTATCGCGGTCGAGGAGTTATCGCGTGTTTGCGGTTCTACCGGAATCACGGTGGCGGCGCACAACTCGCTGGGTAATTTCCCGATTTACAAGTTCGGTACCGAGGAGCAACGCAAGAAATACCTGCCGGAGATAACCACCGGCGGCAAGCTGGCGGCATTCGGCCTGACAGAGCCGGGCGCTGGTTCCGATGCCGGTGGTACCAAGACATTCGCCGAGAAAATCGATAACGGCTACAAGGTGAACGGCACCAAGTGCTGGATCACCTGCGCCGGGATATGTGATACCGCTATATTTACCGCCCGCACCTCTCGTGAGGGCGGCACCAAGGGTATCTCCTCGTTTATCGTAAAGGCCGGTACTGAGGGTTTCTCCTCTGGCAAAAAAGAGAACAAGCTGGGGCTTCGCGGCTCCGACACCCGGTTTCTTCACTTTGATGATTTGATCGTTCCCGAATCCGACAGGCTAGGCGAGGAAGGGCACGGATTCAAGCAGTTCATGATCACCCTCGACGGCGGCCGGGTATCGATAGCCTCTATGGCGCTTGGGCTGGCCCAGGGCGCTTTTGATGTGGCGGTGAAATATGCCGCTCTGAAACCGGATTTATCGAATCAGCAGTCTATCGCTTTCAAGCTGGCAGACATGGCCACTCAGATACAGGCAGCCCGTCACCTGGTATATCACTCGGCGGTACTCAAAGACTCCGGCAAGCGGTTCAGCAAAGAGTCGGCGATGGCGAAACTTTACGCAGCCGAGGTCGGCACCTTTGTCTGCTGGACTGCTATCGGTATTTTAGGCGAGGTCGGCCTGACCGATAAGTTCCCGGTTGAGCGCATGTGGCGTGATGTCAAACTCGATGAAATCGGCGAGGGCACCTCGGAGGTTCAGCGAATAGTAATCTCTCGTTTAATTTTGAAGGAAGCGACAGAAAGCAATTCCATGTTCGGTTTTCCCGTAGGTTGGCAGGCTGAGTAGGAATTAATATTTAGGTTTTTATTAACTTTTACTATACACGAGTTTTTTAATCGTGCTTTATATAAGTAACATTATGGTTAAGAAAGTATTATTGTAGGAAGCTAACAATGAGAAAAATAATATTACTGATAATACTGTTATTTTGCTCAACTATATACGCGCAATTTGATTATAGCATTAACCCTATCGTCGCCTTTACCCCTTCTGTCAATGACGCCCGCGCCCGATCTCTGGGACGGACAGAGCTTGTAACGACTTTTGGCGCAAACGCGATATTTACCAATCCGGCGAACCTTTGTTTAAGGGATGACAACTCGGTACAGATAGGGGGACGCTTGATCGGTGGTTGGATAAATGATGATAGTAATAATTTAAGCAATCATAACTATGAATTATCAGAATCATATCCGATATATTTCAAAGCCTCTCAATTCGCTTGCGTTTTAACTCATCATAATTCCGACTCCGGCAGAAATATCTCACTGGGCTTGGGTGTCAGTACTTACTTGGATTGGGCTATGAAATCCAAATCCGAACGGTATTACCGGGATGATGATTACACCTCTGATTCAAAAACTACTAACAACGGAGGCATCAGAACTCTTTCGATAGCTCTGGCGGCTAAACTGAACGATAGAATAGCTATAGGCGCAGGTTTGCATAAATCATTAAAAAGCAGATATAATTCCAAGGATGATAACCACAATCTTGACATAAGAGGACAGCAGTCTTCATCAGATAGAGAGTTTGGTTATTATTTCGATACCTTTTTTTCGACTATAAGTACCTCGATTCAACTTACCGAAACTGTCATGTTCGCCTTTATGATAAAACCCGAGTATTGCTATAAATCCAATCATTACTATTATAAACACGAATTTTATTACGGAATGGAATACATATACCATGACTATCGTACCATAAAAGCCAACATTCCTACAACATACGGAGCGGGCCTGTCATATGAGACGGATCAAGCGATTCTGGCTTTCGAGTACGACAATAGACCGTTTCACGATTGCAAATTGGATACTTATTTGAATCGCGCTAATCTTTTCGATGATACCGAAAATGGTCACTCCATCAGGATGGGACTGGAGTACAAAAGTAAATACCCTATCCGCATGGGATTTTTCAGCGAGGCCATTCCAATAATTAGTGATGAATTAACGGATAACTCCCCGGCATATCTTATTGGATTTACGGCCGGCACCGCAGTAAGCTTCAAAAAAATAATTGCCGATATCTACGCCGAATATTCGTTTTGGGAGACAACCGAAACTTTTTATAACGGCTCAACATATGAGCGTTATACTCGAAAAGAAGACTTCATTAATGTCGGGATTACTTTAACTGGAATAATCCCGAATATTTCCCTGATTAATTGATGATATAACATAACATCATCGGGATTTCGCTACCACGCCTTTATATCACTCATTATACCGGATGATAATGCTTGCCGTATGTCGAACTTCATACTGGAACTTATTGTCTTTGTACCAGTACACATTAGTTGAGAGGATTTTTATTACAATAATTAGTAGGAGGATGTATGAAAGACAGCTATCGATTTAAACGCATGATCATCACCATCTATTTCATGTTGTTATTTATTCCGGGGATGGCAATATCCCAGACAAATAATTTCATGATCGAGGATTTCATCCCGGAGAAATTTACAGACAGCCAGCTTAGAGTTGATGGTAATATTGGCATAAACGGACAGGAGACCAAATATGATCGTGCATCAATATCAATGCCGGATATCAGGACAGTAGACGATACTAACACGGATAATCAGAATGGATCAGCATCAGCTCGGTACAAATATGAATACCAAACAGTACCATCTTTTTTACTATTCGAATTAGATACCGAAGGCTCTATTCAAAACAGGAGATCCGAACTTTCCAGCAACAACTGGTATGGCACGAATGATTATTACCAGAGAAATTCAACCTCATTGAGAACAGGATATGATTTTCAAATCGAGCCATATATTGAAACCGGACACTATCTCATAAACGACTTTTTTATCTCGGCAAACCTGGCTGCTGCTGTAAGTCTATCTGAAGCCCCAAAGGATGATTCATACATCTACACGTCTGACACCAACCCGGTTTTTCCGGATACGATCGAGAATGAAATAGATAAAACCTGGACTTACAGAGATGGCGATCAGCATACGTATAGAATGAGAGCGGCGCTATTACCGGGATGGGGACATGTATACGAGGGCAAGTTCGGATCAACGGCAATGTATATCATTGATGAGCTGGATAAAGCCGGCTTAATCGCAATCCAACCGACCAAATCACAAATGATAGAGCTTTCTTCGCTGGTTTATCAATACAGGCTGGAGTACGCTATTGACTCTCGGCTTCACTATATAGAGGCACTGGATGGCTTGATCGACTACCTTGGATAGAGAAGGTATCCTTGATGGCAACCACACGACCGCGACCCTGCTTGTTGATGATATCTGGCGATACTTCCCTACTGACAACAGGAAATTCGGTTGGCAGTTCAAGGCAGGTATAGGTATTGACTACGAAAAGATAAAAGAAGTTACGCGAACAGATAGCCATATTTATGAACTGGAGACTAAATATCCGGATGGCGCTCCCGAAGAGATCGATACCTTAAGCGAAACCAATTTATTCTCGTCCTCGGAGGAAAACAATAAACACACCAGTTCCTCTACGTATTTGACACTGGGAGGATATTATTACAAACCATTCAATCACAAATGGCAATTAAATATATCCGCTACCGGCACTTATTTTCTTGATTACTATAGAGAGATAAATAACTATGACGCGGATTTGACTCGCGAAAATATCTATAGCAAATACGTAACTCGCTATGATTATAATGACGCTTACGAATGCGTTTTGAATTCCGAAGTAAGATATATTTTCAGCTCGAGAACAACTGCCAGGGTTAATTTCCAAAGCTGGTATTTCAGCCTCGATCAGGATACTAAAATTACGGATGAAAACAATGGATCGACTGATATTACGAACCACAGTACGGAGACATTGAACGAATTCGGATTCGGAATCAGCGGAAGTCTCACATATAGGATATCCATACCATTGACATTGACGACCTCCGTTAGCTACAACAACGGCGCCAGTATGCCATCGAGGCCTGGAAGTCTTTATAATGATATCGATGGAAGTAACTACGGTATCAGCGCACGGCTAGGATATTATATCTGGTAAACATGGCAGGAGATTGGGTCAAGATTCCATGCCTCAACTATGTCCTGCAGTTTATTGATAGAGGCGGCTGAATCTCAATCTGCTTTTCGTGAAAATCATTCCAGGTTGGAGTACGTTCTCGTGCTCCAACCTTTATTTTAATGGAAATCTTCTCCTGATATCAAACCTCAATCGGCTTTTCCGGTTTATCGTTTTTCTTCAGTAAACGGGCAGAGACGAATGACCATAGACATATGGCAAAATATACCAGTGAGAAAATCGCCATAAACGCTTTGGCCACGGCCGCGCCGGGTCGCTCGAGCTCAGTTCCCGAAAGCATGGAAAAGACATCAAAAATACCACCGATCGTGAACAGGAGCGCGATAAAAGATATCACCGCGGCCACGTGCATGGCGTTCTTGCGCATATTCTCGAACATCGCCATTATGCCCAATACGACAAATACCACGCCGAAAAAGGACGGTATCAAGGCCGTTATACTGGCCATCCCCGAGGCCATGTATCCGATCAATCCGATTATTATTAATATCACCGCGTAGGCTAAGGTTATCCTTGGCATGCTCATTACAATATCTCCTTTTGAAATTAATACTCCAATTAGCTATCCTATAGTTTCCTATAATAGGATGATTATGATGGCCGGTCAAAAGGTATTTTAAGCTGATATATAGTAAAAGGGCGTCCAATCGAATGCCCTTATCTCTTGATTCCCAGGCGCTGCTTTAAAGCCTTGTCATCACCAGCAAAAGTGTATTATTCTGCCATCTCCAGCAACATTACGAAGCAGCGCTTCGTAATGAGTGGGCAAAAGTAAAGGGCGTCCAGTCGAACGCCCTTACAATAATCGTTGTTATAAAACTGCTGACTACATCAACTCAATAGCCATTGCTACCGCTCCGCCGCCGCCGAGACATAACGTTGCCATACCTTTTTTAAGGCCGCGATCTTTCAGAGCATAAATCAAAGTGGTAAGCACGCGCGCGCCTGAGGCGCCTATCGGATGACCCAACGCTATTGCGCCGCCGTTGACATTAACCTTATCGTAGTCCCAACCGAGCGCGTTGCCATCAGCTAAACACTGCGCGGCGAAAGCCTCGTTGGCCTCGATCAGGTCCCAGTGATTAATATCGACTCCCATCTTTTTGGTCAGCATATTCACGGCATCGATAGGAGCGAAAAACAGCTCTTTGGGGTCTTTATGAGCCGAGGTGTAATCGATAACCCGGGCCAGCGGTTTGAGATTATTCTCTTTGGCGAACGATTCGGAGGTCACCACCAGAGCCGAGGCGCCATCATTCAAACCGGGAGAATTACCGGCGGTGACTATACCATCTTTGGTAAACGCCGGTCGAAGCTTGCCCAGCTTCTCGACAGTCGTACCGGGACGAGGGCCCTGGTCGGTATCGAAAATAATCGGATCACCTTTACGCTGGGGAATCTCCACCGGGGTAATTTCGGCTTTGAATTTACCATCCTCACTGGCTTTAGCGGCTTTATTCTGCGAATTAGCAGCGTATTCATCCAGGTCTTTTCTGGTCAAGCCGGCTTTCTCGGCGGTATATTCTGCCGCCAGCCCCATGTGGAAATTGTTGAAACTATCCCACAGGCCATCAAGAATCATCAGGTCTTTCAGCTTTTGATCGCCGAATTTCAATCCTTGCCTCGCGCCCTGAAGAATGAACGGACAGTTGGACATCGACTCCTGTCCACCGGCAACGAAGCAGTGGCCATCCCCGGCTTTTATCTCGGAGGCGGCAATCATCACGGCTTTCAAACCGGAGCCGCATACTTTATTGATTGTCATGGCCGGAATTTTCGTAGGCAAACCGGAATGCACGGAGGCCTGACGGGCTGGAGCCTGGCCGGAACCACCTTGAACCACCTGCCCCATTATCACCTCATCGATTTTCTCGGGATCTACACCGGAGCGTTTGACAGCCTCTTTTATGGCAATAGCGCCAAGTTTCGGGGCGGTCACAGGAGCTAGCCCACCTAAAAATGTACCTATAGCTGTTCTGCACGCGGATACGATTACAGCCTGTTCAGACATCTATTCCTCCTACTAATTTTCATTTATAAATCAGGTTACGTTTTCAATTAGAGGTATGAGCGTGACAGCTCATTTCGATAGGTATAATGCTAATTTTTAGGAGCTAAGTCAAGCAAAGATGATAACAGATATGATCTAAAAAGCCGAAAGTATCGATAGATTCAGCCTGGTCGATCTCAGGTTGTGAGAAGCTACAGCTTGCCTAGTTGCTCAACCACATCCGCTGGTTTCGGATAATCTCGCTATCTGGCGAATGGCAAGCTCAAGGTATCACTGTTTTCCGGGCCGCAGAGTAACGGCACATTTATGAAATTGGAGTTGGATGAGTTTCCTGCCCCATTACTGGCAACAATGTAATACCCCACCTCGACACAACTGAAATTGATTTGATCGTTATAAGCATCAGTATTGGCATCCAACTCGGCCGTCAATTCGTATGGGCCGCCAACCGATCTGTAAAGCAGGAAAACATCCTCGTTTTCCGAGTTATCCGCCCAGTATAGTTGAATCGAGTAAGCCCCGGTTGCCTCGCCTGAGAGATTGGTCGGGGCATCGGGGATATCATTACCAGCGGGGTTGCTGCCGGAGCATCCAGCGAAAATAAATACGCCAAACGCCGCCACCAGGATTTTTGATAGTATTTTAATCATAAATGATCCTCATTTTCATTATAAACAATACCTGGACAGCCGAATGTTCCCATCGGATTTGATAGTATTATGGGAGGTTTAATAAAGACAAATCAGGTTTTTTTCTTGGTGGATAAAAAGTCGGCAACAGGCATGTCAGCTTCAACTCTTCCCTGTTTTAATTCAATAACTCTATTGCAATTAGCTGTGATGAAATCGATATCGTGACTGATTATTATAATAGTTTTATCCTCCAGTGAATATAGAATTTCGGTTAGCCGATTCACTGTCTCGATATCCAGCGCGGCTGTTGGCTCATCCAGTATGACTATCTCCGTATTCATAGCCAAAATCCCGGCTAGAGCCGCACGTCGTTTCTCCCCTCCAGAAAGTGCGAATGGGTGACGGTTGGAAAGTTTATCTATATTGAAAGTATTAATGTATTTATCAACCGAATCATCGATATTCTCGATTGTAAGATTCTCGGGTCCGATCGCAATATCCTTCCTGACAGTTTCACCGAATAACGCCCTTTCAGGAAACTGCATCGAATACGATACCTTTCGGCGCAAATCGATCTCATCATACTTGTCGAGAGCCATCCCCGCGACCATCACTTGCCCCTGGGTAGGCTCGAGCAAGCCTGAGGCGATCAATCCCAGCGTAGTCTTCCCTGCGCCCATGCCTCCGACTATACCCACTCTCTCGGTGCGATTGATAATCAAGTTGATATTTCCGAGAGCCACACTGTTCTTTTCATATTCGTAACTTACATTCTGGAATTCAAGACAAGGTGTAGATTCAACCGCGTTGCCATAATCGTATACTTTACGATTCCGAATTGATTCGCGTTTTAGCATCCCGGTTTGATTGGATTTACCATCAGAAATATTGATAACTCTATCGGCGCTCTGTGCCGCCTCCGGATATTGCGTGATCAGGATAATCGTTTTTTTACCCCGGTATCTTGCAATGAAATCCCTGAGCACTGTTTTGGATGAATCATCGAAATGCGAGTCCGGTTCATCGAGAATAACAGTCTCGGGTTCGGTTATCAATATCGAGGCCAGAGCCAGCGCGGTAGTTTGCCCGCCGGAGAGTTGATCGGGACTTCGTTCGAGATAGGCGCTCAATCCGAATGTCTCCGACTGCTTAAATACTTTCGTAGTAATATCGTTTTTACCCACTCCGCGATTTTCCAGAGGATACGCCAGCTCCTTTGCCACTGTCGGCATCAACAACTGGTTTTGAGGTTCCTGAATCACCATACCGACATCCCGGAATATTTCACGGTTATATTCCTTTACCGGCTTGCCTCTGTAGTGAAGCTCCCCTTCAAACGAACCCGCGAGACCTGCCATCAGCTTCCCCAGGGAGGTTTTTCCCGAGCCGTTCCTGCCCGCGATCGCGATGAACTCATTCTCATAGATATCCAGAGAAATATCATCCAGAGCCTTAATCGATATATTCTCGGTGGTTTCGCTATCGAAAATCGAATAGCTCAGGCTGATATGTTTTAGACAGTAAAGTTTGTTCATTATCTAACTCAGACTATTCCGGTAATACGGCTCAAGGTTGCGCTTTCTCCCAACAACTTTAATATAATAAAAAAACCGCGAATAAAACATCGCGGTTTGAATAATTCTATCGGTAATCCTTACCAGCAAACATTCATATCCTTAGCCGCTTTGGCCTCATCCAGACGACCAACCACGGTGGTGTGCGGCGCATTCAACACTTTATCCGGATCGTTATCGACCTCATCGGCGATTTGCTTCATCACCTCGATAAAGTAATCGAGTGATTGCCTGCTTTCCGACTCGGTCGGCTCGATCATCAATGCCTCGTGCACGATAAGCGGGAAATAAACGGTCGGTGCATGAACTCCGAAGTCCAGAATACGCTTGGCTATATTCAGCACCTTCACGCCTTTTTTAGCCTGACGGTCGCCGGATAGGACGAACTCATGCATGCAGGCCCGTTCATGCGGCAGATCGTAGTATTTCCGCAGATTCTCTTTAAGATAATTAGCGTTCACGATGGCGGTTTTGGATATCTGTTTCAAGCCCTCCGGGCCGTGTTTCCTGATATATGTGTATGCCCTGATTGCCACGGCGATATTGCCGTTGAAACCATGAATCCTGCCGATTGAATCGGGGCGATTATACTCCAGGAAGTACGACACCTTGCTGGCTTTAGAGGTTTTCCGAGTGATCACCGGAGCCGGCAAAAACGGCTCGAGAATCGCCTTGATACCCAATGCTCCGCCGCCGGGACCACCACCGCCATGAGGTGTTGAAAAAGTCTTATGGAAATTGAAATGTACGATATCGAATCCCATATCGCCGGGACGAACCAGGCCCAATAGCGCGTTCAAGTTTGCGCCATCCATGTACAGAAGGCCGCCGCAGTCGTGAACCACCGCCGCGATTTTCTCGATATCCTGCTCGAACAGCCCCAGGGTATTGGGATTGGTAAGCATAAATCCGGCGGTATCGGAATCGCACAGCTCCGCCAGCTTTTCGATATCAACCAGACCTTTATCATTGGAAGGGATCTTTATCGTGTTGAAACCGGCCTGCGCCACCGAGGCGGGATTAGTGCCGTGAGCGGAATCCGGTATGATTATGTTCTTCCTGTTTTCACCTTTGCTTTGATGATATGCCCGCATCAACAGAAGCGCGGTAAATTCTCCATGAGCACCGGCCGCCGGTTGAAGCGTAATATTATCCATGCCTGAAACAGCCGCCAGAATATCTTGTAGCTCGTATAAAAGCTGAAGAGTCCCCTGCACGGAATCGGCGGGCGCGTGCGGATGAGCGGCGTTAAAACCGGGAAGATTGGCGGTATACTCGTTTAGCTTGGGATTGTATTTCATCGTACAAGAGCCGAGCGGGTAAAAACCTTTATCTATGTGATGGTTTTTCACCGATAAGGCGATAAAATGCCGAACCGCCTCCGGCTCCGCCAACTCGGGGAGTTTCGGCTCCTCCTTGCGAAGCATCGAAAGAGGAATATAATCCTCCGGTCCGGTATAATCCTCGGGCAGTTCCGGCAACGAAAATCCGATATGCCCGGGACTGGAAAGTTCGATTAACGATTTATCGTACAACTTTATTTACCTGCTTTCATGAAATTATCCATTTCATCGATTCTATCTTTCACCCAGCCGGCATAAATACCGTTAGGGTAGCTATCCAAATAACTTTTGAAAAACTCCGCTGCTCTATCCAACTGGCCATCCTGAGCCAGACAGAACGGCAGTTTACGAGCGGCATCCTCGGCTAACTCCGATTGCGGATATTGAAGTAAAAACTCCTCATACTTGATTGCCGCCTGCTTGAACAAACCCTGCTCGCAATAAACATCGGCGATACCGTGCAAAGCTCTTTCGACTTCGTAAGTATTATCCTCGTTAGCCAGAGTCAGAACATTGTTGTAATATTCCAGCGCTTTATCCCAGTTGGAGCGATGCTTATATTTCTCGGCGATAATCAAACTGTAATCGGCGCGTTCAGGTTCATCCTCCAGGCGAATATGATAATCATTCAGAGTTTCGTTACCCTGAATGAAAAGCTGAACCTCGTTGAAAAACTCGCCGGGACCGTAGTAGCCAACCAGCCTGTCGATCTCCTCGCCGCTTGATTTGAATACGATGAATGTCGGGTAGAACGAAACACCATAATTCTCAGCCGCGATAGTATCGACCAGGGCGTTAATTTTAGCGAATATCATCGTGGACGACATCGAAATGACGATACTGCTGCTGAAAGTCGAATCATCCATCATTCGACTGTAAGGGCAATCCGGTTTGAAAAATTCCACCACGACCGGCTGCTCTTTTTCAACCGCCAGCTTTAACGCCTCGTGGATATCGTATACGAACGATATTTCTTGCGGAGGCGGCTCCTCTTTATCACAGGCATAAAAAAGAGCGCTTAAAGAGACAGCGATAACCAGGGTTAAAATTAATCCGTGTTTAATCATCAGGCCTCTCATAATCTGCGATTACTGTTTCTGCCACCTCGAGGGCGTTATCCAGAGCCCATTCGGGCACGAATATTTTAGCGTCCTTATAGACGGCATTCAGCGAACTGAGTCCGGAAAACGATCCGGTGTTCTGTTTGACCAGACAGGGTATACCCTGGTCTTTCAGGGCCTCCTCCAGCAGCTCGATATTCATCGGCTCATTTGTCTGGTAAATTAACACGGGCTTCCCGCCCTCCTGGAACTCTACTTCATCTTTTAACATTTCGGTTTCTTCGTTCTCGTCATCGTCCTCCAGCTCACATCCACAAACAGGGCAGCTTGCCAGACCAACCTCGTATTCCCCCTTACACTCAGGACAATATGGCATTTATTTCACCTTTGATAATCTAAATGTCAGTTCATCAATTTGCTCGTAACTGATTTTCTCGGTTACGGCAACCATCAAACAACCTTTAAGGCCGATCTTGAATTCACTTAAATCAACACCCGCTAATATATCATGACGAGCCAGCGCGGTAATGATTTTTTTCGGAGTAACCGGCGCTTGAATCACGAACTCCTTAAAAAACGGCGTATTGAATCTCAGCTTGTAACCGGGGAGATTGCAAATCTTCCTGGCAGCATAATGCGCTTTAGCGAGGCAAAGCTCGGCGGCGCGTTTTATTCCGGCTTTTCCCATCACCGAAAGATATATCGATACCACCAACGCGCACAATTGCTGATTGGTACAGATATTCGAGGTGGCTTTCTCGCGGCGAATATGCTGCTCGCGAGTCTGCAGGGTTAAAGTATAACCCGTATCGCCTTTCGCATCGGTGGTTTTAGCCACGATTCGTCCCGGCATCTTACGGATAAGTTCCTGGGTTGCAGAAAACATCCCGACATAAGGACCGCCATAAGCCAATGGCAAACCAAGCGGCTGGCCGTCGCTACAGGCGATATCAACGCCGTATTCGGCAGGTGTTTTCAATATGCCCAGTGAGATAGGGTCGTAAGACATTATCATTAAAGAGCCGTTGTTTTTCACCTCGACAACGACATCCTCCACCTTCTCTATCGAACCCAGAAAATTCGGACTCTGGATAATAAAGCAGGCAGTGTTATCGTTTAGTTTCTCGCGTAAATGGTTGTAATCAACCAGGCCATCTACAAACGGCACGATATTAATGACGACATCCATACCCGAGAGATATGTTTTGATCGTATCGATATAGTTCTGATTAACCGTCCCTGCAACCAGGACTTCGTTTCTGCGGGTATGGCGAACGGCCAGGAGAGCCGCTTCCGCCAGCGCACTGGCGCCATCATACATAGAGGCGTTGGTAACCGGAAGTCCCGTGAGGCTGCTTATCATCGATTGGAATTCGTATATAGCCTGAAGAGTGCCCTGGGACACCTCGGCCTGGTAAGGAGTGTAAGCGGTTAAGAACTCCGAACGCGAGATAATGTTGCCTATCACCATTGGTATATAGTGGTCGTAAGCTCCAGCGCCCGCGAAACAGGCCTCGAACTTCGCGTTCCGCTCGGATAAAGCGGTGATAGTTTTTATCAACTCGAATTCAGGAAGCGCCTTCGGGATATTCAGGTCGTGGCGATATCTTAATGATGCTGGTATATCTTTAAGTAAATCCTCGAAATCGCCAACGCCAATACTTTCCAGCATCTGCTGAAGATCAGCTTCAGTATTTGGTATGTAACTCATCAGTTTTGCCCGGTCAACTCCTTATACGCATTCGCATCAAGAAGCTGGTCAAGCTGTGATTTATCATCTATTTTAGCTTTGATAATCCAGCCATCGCCGTAAGGATCGGAGTTAACGATACCGGCATCCGCCTCGAGCGCCGAGTTTATCTCGGTAACCTCGCCGCTAACCGGAGCGAACATATCGGATACGGCTTTTACCGCCTCGATAGTTCCGAACGGCTGCATGAATTCTATTTTATCTCCCGCACCCGGCATCTCGATGAATACGATATCACCTAACTCACCCTGCGCGTAGTCGGTAATTCCGATCGTGACAATATCACCATCCAGTTTTACCCATTCATGCTCTTTCGAATATTTTAAATCGTCGGGAATCACTTTACCTCCTCGTGTTTGGGCGCTCTTTCTGCGAGCAGCCCATCCATGAATCTATCAATATAAGACGTGTCATAATTGCCGAAAATAAATAGTGGATCCTCGAATATGCTCTTATAGAATTCGATCGGAGTAGGTACGCCCTCCACGATAAATTCATCCAGAGCGCGCCTCATCCTTAGAAGCGCCTCGGAACGATCCTTGCCCCAGACAATCAGTTTTGCTATCAGTGAATCGTAATTGGGAGGCATGTCGTAACCCGCGTATGCGTGGGTGTCCACTCGCACACCAAGCCCTCCCGGCGTGTGGAACGTAGTTATCTTGCCGGCGGTCGGCATGAAATTCTTGGCCGTGTTTTCAGAATTGATACGGCATTCGATGGCATGTCCGAAAAACCTGACATCCTCTTGTTTGAACGAGAGGGGTTCACCGGCCGCGACCATGATTTGTTCTTTTATCAGGTCGATATTAGTGACCTCCTCGGTCACCGTATGCTCGACCTGTATACGAGTATTAACCTCCATGAAATAGAAATTTCTGTCGACATCGACTAAAAATTCCACCGTCCCGGCGCTGGTATAACCGGCGGCTTTCGCCCCTCGTACGGCCGCTTCGCCCATTCTCTTGCGAAGATCACCATCCACTACGCTCGAGGGGGTTTCCTCTATCAATTTTTGATGTCTTCTCTGGATGGTACAATCACGTTCGCCCAGATGGACTACGTTGCCAAAGTTATCGGCAACCAGTTGCACCTCGACATGACGGGGGTTAACGATGAATTTTTCGATATAAACATCGGGATTGCCGAAAGCTACACTGGCCTCCGTGCGGGCGGCATCGAAAGCCTTTTTCAGGTTCACCGGATCATTAACCTCACGCATGCCTCGCCCGCCTCCACCGGCAGCCGCTTTAATTATCAGCGGGTAGCCGATCGTTTTAGCGACCTCGATCGCTTCCTCGTAGGAGGATACGATGCCATCCGAACCGGGAATTACCGGTACATCGGCATTACGCATAGTTTGTTTGGCAAATGATTTATCTCCCAGCGAATGTATCACTTTCGGGGATGGCCCGATGAAGGTCATATCGCAAGATTGTACTACCTCGGCGAAATCGGCGTTTTCGGCTAGAAAGCCATACCCCGGATGGATGGCATCGGCGTTGGTAACCTCGGCCGCGGCAATTACCCGCTTGGCATCGAGATAGCTTTCCCCCGGCGGGGGCGGCCCGATACAGACATCCTCATCGGCAAAACGCACGTGCAGCGAGTTGGCATCGGCCTCGCTATAAACCGCTACACTGGTTATACCCAGTTCCTTGCAGGCGCGAATGATTCGCAAAGCGATCTCGCCCCTGTTTGCTATTAGAATCTTCTTAAACACGGACATCTCCAAGTGTTTAAATTAATACGGGAACTACAGGTTCCCGCGATCACAACAATCAATAATAAGTGATTAGATGCAGCTATGTCAATGAATAGTATTTAAGCGATAATAGATATCATGATCTTTTTGGATATTGCAGGTAATTAGCATGTTCTTTGTAAGCTCATCCCATGCTTAATTTTGGTGGCGGCGGAGACCCGAAGATGTCCTAAAAGCCCTGTGGTTGGGGTACGTCCTCGTGCCCCAACTTGGTATGCCTGCAAAAGAAAGCTGGCGGACGAGGACATCCGCCAGCCACATGAACCTTACTTTTTGAACAGCTCCCCTTGTCTGCTGCCAAACACCACCTATTTCACCAGCATCATCTTCTTAGTCTCGATATACTCCCCGGCCTGTATCTTGTAGAAATACACGCCCGAGGCGACATCCTCAGCACTCCATATCACCTGATGATATCCCGCTACCTGGTCATCATCAACAAGCGAGGCCACCCGCCTGCCGAGAATATCGTAAACATCGACCGTCACCTGTGATTGCTTCGGCAACTCGTATTTGATGATAGTTGAAGCGTTGAATGGGTTGGGGTAGTTCTGGGAGAGGGATGTTTGCTGCGGGAGTGGTAAACCAGTATCATCATCGATATCAACCGTTCCACCTTCGCCGCTATAAGCCCCCATATCAGAGCGTTCTCCTCCTAACCCCCAGCTACAATCTAACAATGAATCCAAGATTGATGGCTTACCCATATCGATACAGGGTGAGTCGTAAGGATCACCGCAGTAAGTTGCCATGAGGTGGAAATCGCCGTTTTCTGGATCGCAGAAGAGGGGATCATCATCAATGTTGCCCTCGCCGGTCCAGCCCCCCTGAATAGCGCAATAATTGCAGTTTGGATCTGAGTAATAAACGTATAGGGAATTATAATAGATTATTGTATTAATAATCGTTGGGTTAGTATTGTCCAAGTATATACCGCTGCCGCCGTTACTTAAGTTATTTACTACTGTATTATTAGTAAGGAGAGGCCTGCCCGATCGAATATATACTCCTCCGCCACTATTCGCTATATTATTATTAATAAGATTGTTATTAATGGATGAATTTGAACTGCAATAGAAGATCCCTCCCCCCTGATCGGCCTCATTTCCTTCCACAATATTAAATGAAATATCCGTTAGTCCTTCTGCGTAAATTCCCCCTCCCTTGTAGGTCAAGGATACATTAGAACTTATATAATTACCAGTAATAGAAATTGTCCCTAGACTAAATATGCCCCCCCCGCGATAACTTGCAGTATTATTTCTAATTATATTGTCTTCTAATATTGCATTTCTAAGTGCTTTTATTCCGCCTCCTTCCCGTGCATAGTTTCCAAAAACAATATTGTGCTCGATTGTTGGACTTGATTCATAACATTCGATACCACCACCATAACAAGAAACACCATTTGTAATTGTAAATCCATTCAAACTAGCGCCATTATTGCAATATTTGAATGTGACAACTGATTCAGATGAATCGCCATCGATAATTGTATTTAATATATCTAACTCGTCTCCTGATTCGCGGTATCTTGATGCTATAAACACATTCTTAGAATTCACACTTAAGTTTTCTATATATGTTCCATTGTCAACAATTATAGTATCATAATATGCTGATTTGTTAATGGCATATTGAATTGATCTGAAAGGATTTTGTTCAGTTCCATTTCCAGGAGAATCAATACCATCTACAGATACATACCAATTATTTACGAGATTACAATCAGTATGCTCATAAGAAAAGTACCCTATATCGGATCTACTCACATCTGGATCGATTAGTTGAGGGTCTCCTGTATCAATACAAGGTGAAAGTAAGCATAAGTTGTAAGAAGCATTATCTGGATTCAATATCATTGGATCTAAATCAATATTTCCTAAGCCTTCCCAACCTCCCTGGATATCGGAAAATGTAATTTCAATTGAGCTATTATTTTCTAAATATATACTGCTATTATTATTAAAAATAATTGAGTTATTTATGTAAGCACTTGAACTGCGACATATATAAATCCCCTCGCAAGATTTATGGTTAACTATAGTACAGTTACGCATATTTACATTTGAATTATCTATAAATAATGCTCCAAAGCTATATGCTTTATTGTCTGCAATAAGATTATTTGTAATCTCTGAATTGGATTCTCTCAAATAAATTCCAATCCCCGATTCAGGATCATTATTTGGATATCCTGGAATATAGTTTTCTGCAATAATATTACTTCTTATTTTTGTATTTGAATTTAAACTATAAATACCTCCCCCTTTACCAAAAAAATAAAACTCGCCTTGCCATCGTCCATTGACTGAGGTTTCCCCCAAAAACTGGACAATTGTTTAAGGTGGTATTAAATTAGTAGAAATGTCCAGAAAGGGTAATTGATGAAGCGAAGTCGATACAGCGGGGAGCTTAAAGCAAAAGTAGCCATAGAGGCCATTCGCGGTCAGAAGACCGTTAATCAGATAGCCTCGGAATACGAAGTACACCCTAATCAGGTTGGTATGTGGAAGAAGCAGGCTTTACAGTCTCTCCCGGAAGCCTTTTCTAACGGCAAGGCCAAGTTGCGGGAGGATGAGCAAGCCAGGATGGATGCTCTCTATCAGGAGATTGGTAAGCTTCAGGTGGAGTTGGCATTTCTAAAAAAAAGGAGCGGGCGTCTCGCCTGAGGATTTGAGGAATCTGGTGGAACGATCAAACCCGGACATTTCAATTAGCCGTCAGTGCCAGCTTTTGGGGCTTCCCCGTTCAAGCTACTACTACCGGCCTACTGGGGAAAGCGATTTGAACCTGACACTTATGCGTCTGCTTGACGATCAATATACCAGGACCCCGTTTTACGGCAGTCCTAAGATGACACTCTGTCTAAAGTCTCAGGGATATGATATAAATCACAAGCGGGTTGAACGTCTGATGAGGATTATGGGTCTTCAAGCTGTTTACCCTAAACCAAATACGAGCAAGCCTTGTCCGTCTAACAAGATATATCCGTATCTTTTACGCGATGTCCTGATTGATCATGTTGACCAGGTCTGGAGCGCCGATATCACGTATATTCGTCTTAGCCGGGGCTTTCTCTATCTGGCGGCAGTGATTGATTGGTTCTCGCGTTACGTTCTTGCCTGGCGTTTGTCCAATACTCTTGAGAGCTCTTTCTGCGTGGAGGCATTGGAGGAATCGTTGGATGGCAAACAGCCGGAGATATTCAACAGCGATCAGGGAACACAGTTTACCGACAAGGATTTCACCGGTGTACTGCAAGACAAGCGGATCGCTATCAGCATGGACGGTCGCGGTCGGTATCTTGACAATATTTTTGTCGAGCGTCTGTGGAGATCGGTCAAGTACGAGGAGGTTTATCTTCACGATTACCAGACGCCGGCGGAGGCTTACCTCGGTTTGAAGAGGTATTTCGAATTCTACAACACCGAACGTTTCCATCAGGCCTTAAACGGCAAGACGCCTTATGAGGTTTATAATTTAAATTCAAAAAAGGAATCGATTAAACAGAAAAATAATGGACTAATACTTAGAAATTCCACCTTATTTTAGCTAAATTACTGTCCAAACAATGGGGGGAAGCTAAGACAATGTTAAATTTGATATAATTATTAGTTATAATAGCGCTAGAATTATTACAATATATCCCGCCTCCAAGTTGAGCTTTTCCTTTAGTTATGGTAAAACCATTGATAACTGTAGTACTATCCTCCCCACTCTCAATCGTGACCACCGAACCTGCCGAATCTCCATCAATAACAGTCTGCTCAATATAGCTCGTATCTCCGGTGGTCAAAAACAACGAGCTCAGCACAATATTATGCCCGTTGAAATTAATATTTTCAACATAAGTACCTGGCTGTACCAGTACAGTATCGCCATCAGAGCTGCTGTTAATACCCGCCTGGATACTAGTATAATCATCAGGGATATTGATAATTGTAGCGGACACAAAAGATGTAACCATTATAACTAATGCTAACGATAAAACTGATCTAAGATAAGACATAACTCCTCCGGAGTTTTAGATTATTAATGTTTTCAATATAGCCTTAAAATTAACACAGACTCATTATCACTAGTGTCCGGTCTTTTCATCTCGTTGCGAAGCGCTGCTTCGCAACGAGGCTTGTTTGCCGGCAGAATGCGCATTCTACATGATTCAAGAAGGTTTCCAAGCAGCGCTTGGAAACCAGAAAACCAAGCCTAACATCGGCAGGATATGTCAGGATGAATGATACGCTGAATAAAATAATTATATCTGAAAATATTTTTCATTAACAATTCCAAGGAGAAATTTAAAATTTAACGAAAAACACCGGACACTAGTGACTCATTATTATAATTTACTATATTATCAAAATCTTACAAGGAGTTTATAATATTTATACCCTGGTACCTAAGCGCCGCTTCGGTACCAGGTTTGAGTTGGCAATATAATCCATACTGCTTAAATCAAGCGGCGTTACGAAGCAGCGCTCGTAACGAGGGGTGTTGCTGACAGTCATATCAGTTGCGGCACGAGGACTTAAGAGGTTGGACAGGAATGCCCAACCTCTTAATGCATTTATTATTAGGGGGCAAGCGAAAACGTGCGCCGTCTATACCCTTCCCCCAACAAAAAACCGGCCCCCTTTAAGCCGGTTTTTAGAATATTCCCCCATACCTTATTAGTATGGTCAATCGTGTTGTGGTATTAATCTTATCTAAAAACTAAAATCGCTGTCCTCTTTTTCCTCGGAGAGATCGTTCCAGCCCCTGTCGGAGGCCGAGGTAATTCCCTTGCACCTGAGATCGAAATCATCCGGGTTGGTTGACTGAGCCAGAGCCTCCTCGTAACTGATCAAACCCGAGCGGAACAATTTCATTATCGCCTGATCGAAACTCTGCATACCGTATTGAACCGTGCCCTGCTCTATCAGCTCGAGAATATTAGCGGTCTTCATCTGGTCGGTAATCGACTCACGCACCGAGGCGGTGTTGATGAGAACCTCAACCGCGGGCACACGCCCGGGGCCATCGGTGCGCGGCAGCAGCCTCTGGCAGATGATCGATTTAAGTGTGCCCGCTAAAAGCAATCTTATCTGCTGATGTTGATGCGGCGGGAAAAACGAGATGATACGCGAGACTGTCTCGATCGCGTTCATGGTGTGAAGCGTTGTCAGCACCAGGTGGCCGGTATCGGCGGCGGTTAACGCGATGCCCATCGTATCAGCATCACGAATCTCACCGATTAAGATGATATCAGGATCCTGACGAAAGGCATGTCGTAGCGCGGAAGCGAAACTTTCGGTATCACCGCCAACCTCTCGCTGAGAGATAATCGATTTCTTATCGCGATATATATACTCTATCGGGTCCTCGATAGTCAGGATATTCTCGCCCCGGCTCGAATTGATGTGCTCGATCATCGAGGCCAAAGTGGTTGACTTGCCTGAACCGGTCGTGCCAGTCACGATGATAAGCCCCTTGCGCGACTCGGCTATATCCTTAATAGCCTCGGGCAGATTCAACTCCTGGAAAGAGGGGATCGTGGTATTAACATGCCTCAAGGCGATACCAATCGTACCACGTTGTTTATACAGGTTAATACGGAAACGTCCCATTTTGGAGATAGATAATGCAAGATCCATTTCGCGCCTCTGATGAAAACGCTGCAACTGAGTCTCGGTGAGTGTTTGAGAGAGTATTTTCTCTATATCAGCAGGCATTAAAACCTGATCATCGGCCGAATACAATTTGCCGTCAACTCTCATAGTTGGCCGCAGGCCTACACGGAGATGCAAATCCGACGCGTTACGCGTTAACATCTGCTGAATCATCTCCTTAAAAGTCATAGACCCCTCCTTCAATGATTCTATGTATATATGTTTTTTTCAGTGGCTGCGATATCAGGCAGGCTTGATCAATATCAGAGGCTGTCCAAACTGAACCGGTTGAGCATTTTGCGCGGGAATCTCCACGATCACCCCATCGTACTCGGACTCGATTTCGTTCATAATTTTCATAGCCTCGATGATACATACGACCTGTCCCCTGGACACTTTCTGACCCACTTCGACATACGGTTTGGCATCAGGAGCCGGCGCCCCGTAAAACGTGCCAACCATGGGCGATTTAATTTCGAGGTATTCTTCTTTTACCTCGGGCGCAGCCTCAACATTTTGTATGTTTCTGCGTTCAGGCGCGACCTCAATTACATTATCGGGTACAGATCGGGCAACTTGAGGCCTGTTGCCGTTACTATTGCCGTTGCTGGAGATCTTTTTCCGTATCCTGACTTTCTTTCCCCAGGAGGAAACCTCGAGTTCATCGATATCCGATCTCTCGACTAAACGGATTAGATCTTGTATTTTAGAAGTCCTCATAATTCTCTCCGAAACTAAAGCTCGATTAACTCTTTTGGCGATTTGGTCAGTACCTTGCACCCGTTGGCAGTAATAACTATATCATCCTCTATGCGTACACCGCCCCAATTCGGGATATATATCCCCGGCTCTACAGTCAGAGCATGACCAACCTGTAAAACATCCTGGCTACGAGGGCTGGCCACCGGGTTGGAGTGTATTTCATCCAAACCCAATCCGTGACCCAGTCCGTGGCCGAAATTATCGCCATATCCTTCTCTCATGATGATATCGCGAGCGACCTTGTCCAACTCGCGGGCAGGCATACCCGGCCCGGCGGCATCAACAGCGGCAGTCTGGGCACGATACACGATATCGTAGATTTTTTTCTGCTTGGCTGAGGCCTTACCCAACACGACGGTGCGGGTAATATCCGAGGGATATCCCTGGTAAAAACAACCGAAATCTATTGTTATATAATCACCTTTTTTAAATTTTCTATCCGAGGCTATGCCATGTGGCATACTAGAGCGCTGGCCCGAGGCGACTATGAAGTCGAATGACGGCCCCTCAGCGCCTTGCTTTATCATGCTATATTGAAGCTCCAGAGCGATATCGCGCTCTTTGACTCCCGGCTTGATTAGTTTTATGACTTCATCGAAAGCGGTATCAGCGATTTTAGCGGCTTTCTTCAGCTTGTTTATCTCACTGGTTTCCTTCACCATCGCTATCGTCTCGACAACATTATCGATCGGCACGAGATTCGCTTTCGGAAGTATCTCTTTAATTTTCTCATGAAGTTTATAAGTTAAGTGGGTAGACTCGAATCCCAGCTTGATCTTCTTTTTGAGTGGATCGATTTTGATCAGCTCGCCCAGTAAATCGCGCTCGGCAATCATCACCTGACAATGCTTAACCTCTTTGCGCGACTGTACCGCATAACGAAAATCCGTTAAGAAATAAGCCTTGGGCGGAGCTAAAATCAACAGCCCATTAGATCCCGAATAACCACTCAGATAATGTACATTAGAAAGTTTGCTAATAAGCATCGCCCCGATTTTCTGCTTCTTCAACAGATCAAACGCCTTTTTCAGTCTATTTTGAGTCATCGTTTTCCCACTTCTGTTTAATAAATTTCACCTTATCGTTATACGTTTTATTGTCAGGTTCGTTTTGCAAAAGCGCCTCATATATTTTTAACGCTTTTTCGAATTTACCCTGACTTATACATATATCCGCAAACGTCGCCGTCTCGAAGAGTTCGGACTTTAAACCATCCCCGGCCGTGTTTTGTTTCTCCTCCGTTTGTTCCAGATTTTCCAATGGGACAATAGATTCCTCAGGCAATTCCGGTTCCGTTGTATCCTCGGATTCGGGATTTTTGCCTCCGGCTTCAACCTCGGATTCAGCATCAGATGAATCAATTCCTTCATCGAATTCATCACCATAAACCTCGTCCTCTTCCAGATCGTTATCCTCGGCAACGAAAGTTTCGGCCAGAGTCGGGAAAATACTTTCCAGACGGCTGCGGCAGTATTCCACCTTGGTTTCTTTTCCCAGACGGTAATACACCTCGCCCATCATTGCCCAGGCTGCCGGATGCTCCGGGTCGAGCCTCAGTACGTTTTGGAGAGAGTCCTCGGCGAAACCATATTCCTCCTGTTCGATATGCGCCCGGGCTTTCACGAGATAACAATTGCGATTGTCGCCGAAACGTTCAATCGCCTCGATACATCTCCGAATAGCCGAGGTTCTATCGCCGGTCTCGAGTAGTTTCATAGCCTGATATGCTTCGATATCAGGTGAATTTAATTCCGTCTTATCGGTAACATTCATACGCTCTCCAAAGCTAAGGCAGAATTATAACATGAAGTTATAATCATGTCAAGGTATAATGGCGTAACCTACAGTCATACATAACGATACATATAGTTAAAATGCCCGATTAATCACTGAAAGCAAGTAATTGGGCTGGTTGAAAAGTCTTTTATGGGTGTCGCCACGAATCCTTTTCTATCTAAATTTTGCAGGTATTCATGAGGATAAAAAATTCTGAGCAAAGAATTTCATCCGCTACCTTCAAGAAAAACCACCGATCACTTTTATTTGGGGCCTCTCTCGCGAATCCAGCTACGCTTGAAATCGGAGCGGTTGATCTTGATATCCGTGTTGGGATCGTAACCCTCCTGGTTAGTATAAATTATATCGCCGCTTTCGTTCTGCCATCTGTGTGCCCAGTGATTCGAACCGGTCTCGATCTCGTTAGTGTAGGGGTTGACATACTCCTCCTGATCGATGATGTTAAGATATATTTCATGTTGGATCTCGGCCATGGTCTGGTTTGTGTTGGATGTGATACCGCATGCGATAGTGTCAATTTCCACCTGCGTTTTAGCAGCTATCTCTCCCCGCTTGATCTGTCCCTGGATTTCATCCGCAAGCCATTGAATATTTATCTGCATCGAATTTTGTATAACGCTGAAAACCAGTTTCCATCTCTCGAATTCATTAAAAGGCGCTCGGAAAAAAAAGCACTCCCTGTTGCCCCATATACCGTTTCCTTTCTGCTGATGATTTTCGACTACCGTAAAAAGAGCCTCTTTGTATTTTACGCCTTCTTCATTGTATGAGGCTAAAACATACCCGGCATCATAGGAATATCTCATCCCGGGCAGATACGTATTTACTCTTTTTTGGTAGTTATCAGCCACATTCTCGAGGCGTTTCATATAGTCAGCGCTCAAATTGGTACTCTGTTCATGAAGGTATAGCAGTAAATCTAATCCCAGAAAATCCACAGCAGCCATATACGGCCGGTCGATTATTTTATTATTGTGTTCCGGGGATGGATACAAGCCCATAAGAGTATCAAGCACCGGATGAGCTATAGTGTAATTGATCATATCCGGCAGCCAACGAATCATTACCGTACCGTTGCTATCGCTTTTAACAGCGAAATCGAACTTGCCCTCGATAGCATTATCGCCAGGTATCGAATCGCCCCTTATAATATCGCTTTCGATAACCCAGCCCATCGGTACGAGTATCGTGAAAGCGTTTTCCTCAGGCTCGGCTATTCGATTGAATACAATGGTATCGAAAGAACCTCCGGCATAGATAGGGACTGTTATTGATAGGATAATCAGTACTGCTATTGTTTTCTGCATGGTATCTTTCCTTTCAATAATAGAGACCAGAAAATCAGTATCTCCCCATTTTATACCTAAACCCTATGAGGTGTTGAATTTCCTACCGAACCGGGAAGCTTTTTTCAGGCCTTATTTCGGTCTCCGCTCACGGATTTGGCTGCGCTTGAAATCTGAGTGATTGAGGTTGATATCAGTGTTGGGATCGTAATCCTCGCTATTGGTATAGATAATATCGCCGCTTTCGTTCTGCCATCTGTGTGCCCATTGATTCGAACCGGTCTCGATCTCGTTAGTGTAGGGATTGACATAATCCTCCTGATCTGTCAGGTTCAAATACATATCGTTGTGAATCTCGGCATTAGTCTGCGTTCTGTGGTCGGATATCTCCTTAGCAATACGGTTGATCTCGGCCTGCGTTTTGGCGGCTATCTCTCCCCGCTTAATCTGTCCCTGCACCTCGCCTGCTACCCACTGAACATTCAACTGCACCGATTCCTGCATCAAGCTAAAAACCGGCTGCCATTTGTCGAACTCATCAACGGGCGTGCGAAGGTAGAAGCTTTCTTTATTGCCCCACATACCGGCTCCCATCTGGCCCCAGTTCTCGATTACCGTGAACAGAATCTCTTTATAATTAACACCGTTCTCGGTATAGGTGACAGTCAACAAAGCGGCATCATAGCTAAACGTCATCTGTGGCACATAGGCGTGCACTCGCTGCTGATAGTTCGTGGCGACATCATCGAGACGTTTATTTTCGACTACGGTAACATTGGTGGCCTGCGGGTGAAGGTTTGGGAATCCGACCTGCGACAGGAAATCGGTGGCGGCCATGAGCGGCCAGACTGTCATGCCGTTGTAGTTAGAGCCGGGCGGGTACAATCCCATCTGCCCTGCTGGCGAGTAGGTCATATCGAAATAGATCATATCCGGCATCCAGTGAGCCATAACCGTACCTTTGCTATCGCTTTTGACCGCGAAATCGAGCTTGGCTGCAATGGCATTACCCGCGCCGCCTCCCGAGATCGGATCGACACGCATGATACCGCCCTCTACCAGCCAGCCCTGCGGTATCAGCATGGTAAAGGCGTTCTCTTTCGGCTCGGCTATTCGATGGAATACCATAGTATCGAAAGAGCCGCCTGCGTAGGCGGCGATTGATATTGATAAGATTACCAGTATTGTTAGTAAGGTACGCATGGATGTTTTCCTTTCTATATTTGAGACACGGTAACCGCGTTTTACCTCTTGTTATAAAATTCTTGTTACGAGCGAAGCGATGTAATCCCTCTTGTTCCTAAACTCCAGTTTGGGAACACACTTGTTCAAGAAACTCTGTTTCGTCTTTAGTATAACGTGCAAACTACCTGTTCTCATGTTTTAAAGCTCCAAAGTTATTGGAAACGCCGAAAGTAATTATTACGAGCGAAGCGATGTAACCCCTCTTGTTCCTAAACTCCAGTTTGGGAACACGCTTGTTCAAGAAACTCTGTTTCGTCTTTAGCTCATTTCACAATTAACTGAAATAATAGAATGGTCATCCATCAGATAATTCCGAGCCGAACTATAACGCCAGCATTCAGGCAAATCAACCAGCCCGCGTTTAACAGGATTATTATGGATATATTCTACTTTCTGAACAAATACATCCTGATCGGATATCAATACAGGATGATAACCCTCCTGCCAAACTTGATGGTCGCTTTCTTTTTTGAATTTTTTCTTGAAGAACTCCATCTGGTTAATAAGCCAGTTTCTGTTATCATCCTCTAACTGCTTTAATATCATCCTGGCGCTGTATTTTTTCACTGATGATATTGTTTTTGAAAGCTCGGGCGCCGAGCCGATTAGATGAAAGTGATTATCGAGTATTACATAAGCATACAGATTTAACGATTTGTTCTCGATGCAATGTTTCAGCGAATCGATTAAGATATCACAATACTTATTATTCGTGAAAACCGGCAGCCATTCAATAATCGTTGAGGTAATAAAATAGACTGAGTTTTGATCAGATATTTTATAGCGGTCACGCATGATTCTGCTTTTTCTTTTTTAGTCGAAACAGAGTTTCTCGGGCAATTGTGTTCCCAAACTGGAGTTTGGGAACAAGGGTTGCTGCGCTCCCTTCGGTCGCTTGCATTGTTAAATATTGACTTAAATATTAAATTCCCAATAAATGTCTCACTGAATTAAATCCATCTCTAATTATTTGCCAGTATAAAGGTATTTTATCCGAAGTTATTGCTAGATTTGCAGCAATTCCCATGAATGTACCAATAGCTAAATTCCGCCAATTTCTAATATTTTGCTTTCTGGAAGAATCAACAAGGTACTGAATTTGATTATCTATAAAACCAATCTTATCAGAAGATAAATCAAAATTTGCTTTGATACTTTCACTAATACTACTCAATTGAACCTTAATTAACTCTACATCGTCATCAGAAAAATTATTATTTATTTCTTCAACTACAACCTTACCTATAGTCGATTTATATTTTTCGAACTCGGCCCATAAATCAGGTTGACCATATTCTATTTGAATTATTTTAAGCCATTTCTTAAAAACATTATAAGCGAAATCCCAATCTTTATAATCATCAATAATATAAGTTGTTCTTTGATAAGCACCTGGGGAGAATTTAGGCTTAAAATGAGTTCCATTATTATTGAATTCAAAAAATCCTAAATCTTTGAACTTTAATACAGAACATTTATAATTACCTATTTGCCGCCCAGTAACCGAATATATAGAAAAATCCTTATCCCCCCATTTGAAGTCTGCAGGATTCAATCCATTCTCTTGAATCGATTTAAATAATTGGTTCTTTCGGCTAGGTAATAAAGTTTGATCTTCCATATTTCTACCCCTTCTTCATCCTCCTGATAATCCCCGAACTCGACCGCCCTTTTACGAACGGTATCACCTCCACCGTTCCACCGGCAGCTCGCACTTCCTCAGCGCCTACTATCGTGGCCTCGACATAGTCGCCGCCTTTGACCAGTATATCAGGCAACAGTTTCGAGATGATTGATTTGGGAGTATCCGCGCCGAAGAAGGTGACATAGTCTACCATATCGAGATGTGACATGATATACGCCCGGTCGGCCAACTTGGTCAGGGGACGGCTTGGCCCTTTGAGCCGTTGGACTGAGGAATCGGTATTCAGGGCAACAACCAGGATATCACCCAGCTTTTTCGCCTCGCTCAGGTATTCCACATGCCCGCGATGGATCAGGTCAAAACATCCATTAGTGAATACCACTACCTGTCCCTTGCGTTTGCAGGCTTTGCGTATTTTAAGAAGTTGTGATTGTGAGACTATTTTGCCCATGACTCATATTGACAGATTCCCGTTTTCACGGGAATGACTTTGATAGGTTATAGTATTACTCTAAATAACCCGATACCAACTCTTTCAACCGGTCTTTCTCGACCTGTGCCGTGCCTATCTGCGCTACTACCTCGCCAGCCGCTACGTTAGCGATGAATGCCGCTTCTTTCAGCGAGGCCCCGGCGGCAACAGCCATTGTCATCACGGAGATGACGGTATCTCCTGCGCCGGTGACATCGTAGACTCTGCGCGCCAGTGTCGGTATCTTGGTTAGCGAACGTTTGTCTTTATCGGCCTGACCATTTTCGAAAAGCGCCATGCCTTTTGCGCCCAACGTGATCAGAAGCGATCTCGAATGCAGCCGCTCGAGTATCTCCCAGCCAACCTCCTCCAGGCTCTCATCATCAGTAATTTTGCGCCCGACCGCCGAGCCTGCCTCGTAATGGTTGGGCGTTATAGTCGAGACCTGTTTGTAATCGAAAAAATGAGTCAGCTTGGGATCGACCGATACGAATACATCCCGCTCTACGCAATATGAAATAAGCTTATCCAGTAACCTGCGGTTTATCACGCCTTTGCCGTAGTCGGAGATAATCACCGCCGAGGTACGATCGAGAATACTGTCGAGATATTCTAGTATCTTGTTATTCAGACGAGTCGAGACCTCGTGGGTTTTCTCCCTATCGGCCCGGACTACCTGTTGGTTCTGGGCGATGATTCTAGTTTTCACCGAGGTGGGACGGCTGCTGTCGGTAAACACGCCCTCATAGCTGAACGATCTCGATTTGAGCTGAGCTTTCAAATCGCGGGCGAATATATCCTTGCCAACCACGCCGATAAGCTCGGCCTGTCCGCCAAGCATGGATATATTATTGGCAACATTAGCTGCGCCGCCCAGAAGATGTTCCTCTTTCTCGATCTCAACTACCGGAACGGGCGCCTCCGGAGAAATTCGAGAGCAATCACCCCAGAGGTACCGATCGAGCATAATATCGCCAACAATGGCGATACGACATTTATCAAAATTAGCAAATAACTTGCCTATTTTGTTTGATGACAACCCTTGGATTATGGAGTGATAACCATTTTCAGCCTGCACATTACGGCTATTTTTACCCTTTTTCCTTGACATAGGCGTACATTATATTACAATGACACAACTATTAGCAAGATAATTTCGATAACATACAAGTCGATTTGTATCAATAGGAGAATATAGATGGAACAGAAACCTCAACCCCGCAAACTCAATGTCGAACTCGGGCCGGAAGAATCGGAAGGGGTATATTCCAACCTCGCTCTGATCGCTAACTCGCCTCAGGAGTTCGTTGTTGATTTCGCCAGGATTATGCCGGGACGGGAGAAAGCCAAGATATACAGCCGGATTATCATGACTCCCGGTCATGCAAAAATCCTCTTGAAAACATTAGAGGAAAATATCAAGAAATACGAGAACCAATGGGGCGAGATTAAAGTTATGGGTCAGGAAAACAAAAACATCGGATTTAGGCAGGACCAATGAAAGGTTATTTTAGCTTAGTTTTACATTCTCATCTACCTTACGTGCTGGGGCATGGTAGATGGCCTCACGGTACGGATTGGCTCAATGAGGCCGCGGCCGAGACGTATATCCCGATTCTCAACGCCGCCAACGAACTGGCCGCCGAGGGCATCCCGATGAGTATTACTATTGGTATCTCCCCCGTTCTGTGCGAGCAATTGGCTCATCCCACCCTGGTTGATGAGTTTACCGGCTACCTCAAGCAGAAAATCGAGGCCGCCGAAAACGATATCGAGGAGTTTTATAAATTCGACCAGAAAGAGTATATCCCTATCGCCGAGATGTGGCGTGACCATTTCAAGATGATTCGCGATTCCTACGAGCATTACAATCACAACCTGATAGCGGAATTCAAGCGTCTTCAGGACATGGGGCATCTCGAGATCATGACCTGTGGGGCAACACATGGTTACATGCCGCTGCTATCGCAGGATACCTCGTGCCAGGTGATGGTCAAACAGGCGGTTCAATCGTACGAGAATCATTTCGGACGCAAACCGCGCGGTATATGGCTGCCCGAATGCGCCTACCGTCCGGCCTACCCCTGGACTCCGCCGGTAGAGGTCGAGGGCCTCACCGGTCCTTACGATCGCAAAGGTGTCGAAGAGTTTCTATCCGAAAACGGCATCGAGTATTTCGTGGTCGATTCGGCCACACTAAAAGGCGGCAAGGCAATAGGCGTTTATATCGACAGGTTCGACGCCTTAAAAACATTATGGGGACAGTTCGAGAAACAGTTCCATCCTCGTGATGAGGAACCCGAGAAAACTCCGCAAGAAGTTTACCTGGTAGGTTCTCGTCCCGACCGCGCGCCGGTATCGGTGTTCACCCGCGACCCCGATACGGGTTTGCAGGTATGGTCTGGCGAATGGGGTTACCCCGGGGATGGCCAATATCTCGATTTCCACAAGAAACGTTTCCCCGGAGGCCATCGCTATTGGCGCGTAACCTCGGCTAAAGCCGACCTGGCTGATAAAGAGATGTACAATCCCGAGCTGGCGAAAAGTCGCGTACCCGAAAACGCCGCACATTTCGTCGAGTTGGTCAAGACCACGCTCAACTCATATTATAAGGATAAAAAGCAACCCGGTTTAGTCTGCGCTCCTTTCGATGCCGAGCTGTTCGGTCACTGGTGGTTCGAGGGTGTCAGATTCATTAAAGAGGTTATCAGCAATCTCAGCAAGGAACCGGAGTTCGATGCGATTACCTGCTCGAACTACAAAGATATGGTCAGACCTACCAAGGTAGTCAGTTTGCCCGAGGGTTCATGGGGTGAGGGCGGCTATCATTATATATGGCTGAATAAAAACACCGAATGGACCTGGAAACATATTTACAAGTATGAAATCCAGATTCAGAATATCGCGAAAAAATGCCTCGAGCGCAATGATGACCAGCTTACCGAAATCGGCAAGCAGGCGGCGCGCGAGTTCATGCTCCTGGCGGCCTCCGACTGGCAATTCTTGATCTCCACCTGGGCGGCTCGTGATTACGCCGAACTTCGCCTGCATCGTCACTTCGACTATTTCGAGCGTCTGAACGAGATGGTGGAAAAATATAACGGCGGCTTATCCGAGGGCGAACTGGAATTCGTCAATGAGCTGAAAAAACAGGATGACCTGTTCCCGGATATCGATCTGAAATGGTTCGAGAGGGTCGAATTTCCGTAATTGGAATGATAAATAGAATATGATCAAAAAGGCGTTCGTTGAGCGCCTTTTTTTATGGATCAAACAGTATTCCAAACGTGATCTACCAATAAACCGTATAGCTGAGGCTGGTCATAGCAGTTACGTTTTATCTGAAATATCCTGGGACAGCCTCTCCCCATCTACCCCATTTGCCAACATGCTACCCATAAGCAGCAGACGAAATCGTCTGGGGGCCACTATACTATACTATGCTTTGCTTAAAACCTACACACCGGGCGAATCGGTGGTTTCTAGCATAAAAAAAGGCGGTACATATGCACCGCCTTAAAGCGAATGGTAAGAAATCCCATCTCTACTTGATTAGAGTCATCTTCTTGGTTTCGTTATAATCACCGGCCGCCATTTTGAAAAAGTACATGCCGGAGGAATAACCGTCGCCATCGAATGTAACCTGATGGTAACCGGCTTCTTGATCCTCATCGACCAGCGTCTCGACCCTGCGTCCCAGCACATCGTAAATTTCTATATTTACATGCGCCGCCTCGGGTATACCATACTTGAACAACGTCGTCGGATTGAAAGGATTCGGGTAGTTTTCCGAAAGGAAATACATATCGGGTATCTCCACCAGGTCATCGATAGCGGTGGCCGGGCTGAACAGGAAACTGGCGAAATGCTGATTGACCTCGAAACTTATATCGCCGGTTGGATTGCCCATGTTGGCGGTACTTTGACGGATATCCATACCCTGGGAAATAGCGTTGGGGGCCATCTCGTTCATCAGGTTCTCATCATCGATGATATGAACCCTGAATGTCATTATCTTAGTCGGAGTCTCGAAATGGGCATAAGGAGAATCCTTGGAGTAAATCTGGCTGAATCCTAAGAACGAAAGACTCGACCAACCCTCCTCGAACTCATCATTTTCATTGGCAAATACCGCAACATCCCATTCTGAGAGCGGCTCCAGCGCTCGACTGTCCTCTATGCTGAATTTATCGATGTACTGTTTATTGATTCCCAACGGAAGCGTCATATCTGCAAGGTATATATCATCGCTGTTACCCATGGCGTACACCGGGATATCAATCCACTGGCCGGGAGTAACCTCCATCACATCATTCCAGGCAAAACCATCAAATTGGCCGCCGAACCAAATATCAACTGAATTAGCAAAGGATAAACTAAATGGAATTAAAATAAGTAGAGCTAAAATTTTCTTGTGCATAACCCCTCCTTACAAATTTGGGTTCGTGCTTTTAATTTTAAAGAAATTACATCAAATTTAAAACACCGATCGGCGTTTCGTACAACACTCGGGGTGATACCCTCCTTTCATGGAAACTGGAAATTCCGATTAAGCTCTTTTTCATTATTAATACTAACGGTTGTGATAATGTTCCTAGAAATACCTTAACATTTTAATTATATTCTTTTAAGCTAATAAGTGTTCCAGATCAATATTGTTCCCCCATCTAATCCCGTGATGCAAACAATTACCGGAATACATCAACTACAACATGGATGATAATTCTACTGCTGCTATTTATATCGTCAATATTAGAACAAGCGACATATCATGTCAAGTTTTTTTTCGTATATTGTTTACTACATATATAATAAGAATAGTGGTAACTATACGATAAGCCAATAGCCTTATGGTTAACGCTACTTCAGTAAAATCATTGATGTCGAGAACATGCTCTTCGAGGTTTTCAGTCGTGCGTAGTATATCCCGGATGGCTTGCCGTCAGCCAGCCAGGTAATCGTATACGTTCCGGCTGCCTCATGTTCTTCACGAACACACTCCACCTTGCGCCCAAGAATATCATAAATCGACAATTCGATATCACCCGGTTGCGATAGCTGAAAGCATATAACGGTCGAACCGTTAAACGGGTTGGGGTAATTACAGATGATATCCATCCGGGCAGGGAGAATCGTTTGAGGATCATTATCTTCTATTCCGACATTGATATTACCACCGCCAAAAGCTCCAATATCACTAGCGATCGTTCCCAATCCCCAGTTACAATCAAGCGTGTCATCGGCAATATCAGGATTGCCTGCATCAATACAGGGCGAATCGTAAGGATCATCGCAGTAAGTATCCATCAGATGAAAATCGTATGAAAGGGTATCCCGAAACAACGGTTCGGAATCGATATTACCCTCTCCCTCATAGCCGCCCTCGACATTGCAAAAACGTACTATCGGGTTGGTATCGGTGCCCTGCTCAATCTGCGCACCGATCTCGGCCCGGTTATACCAGAAAATATTATTTTCCAGAACAGGATCGCATCCCCAGCTATAGAAACCGCCGCCTCTTTCGGCGGTATTCAATACTATGGTATTGTTGATCACCTCGGCATTGGAGTTATTTCCAATATATACTCCGCCGCAAAGAGCCGAGCTGTTCCCGGCAATCACGTTATTTTTAATGATGGGATCGGAGTACCAGGCGAATATCGCGCCGCCTCTTTCGATTGAGCTGTTCTCCTCGAAATTATTTCGATAAATTAGCGGAGCAGAGGCGTAAATATACATGGCGCCGCCGTATCTTTGGGCCAGGTTATATTGTACGGTATTATTCATGATAAGCGGATCGGAGAACCAGAGATAAGCCATACCTCCCCTGTCGCCTGCTTCATTGGCGGGAAATAAATTGTTTTCGACAGCCGGATTGGAATACCAGAGATACAAAGCCCCGCCGTTTTCATCGGCTGTATTCAGGCTGATTTTATTATCTCTAATCTCGGCATCGCTGTTTAAGAGGTACATGGCGCCGCCGCAATCTATCGCATGATTATAGAGAATGTAATTATTTCTTATCACGGGGGAACCGTTTTCGATGAAAATAGCTCCGCCGAATCCCATGGATTCATTGAATGCTATATCGCATTCTGCTATCGTTGGGCTGGAGTTACGGCAACAGATAGCGCCGCCGTACATCGCGCGCCCGTGGGCGAGTGTGAGCCCGTATATTATGGAGTTGCTGCTTTCCCCCGAATCAAATTTTACCAGTGATTCTTCTATCGTACTATCACAGAGAGCGGTCAGAATCCGGTCGTCATCCTCCCCGCTAAACAGGTATCCCGAGGTAAGTAATATTTCTTTGCCATTGAAATTTATATGTTCGGCATAACTTCCTATACCCAATAATACCGTATCGCCGTCAACCGAGGCGTTAATACCACTCTGGATAGTAGGGTAATCATCGGGCACATTAATTATTGTAGCTCCGGCGGCGCCAACGCATGCCAATATGAGAGCAATTACGAATATTTTTTTAATCATAGTTAACAAATTCCTCGGATAAGATTCAAATCACACCATCCTGCTCTATTCGAATATAACTGATGGGAGGATTTCGTCAAGACATATCATTAAACTGCTACCGGTCACAGAACCGGTGGCTTTTAATATAAATAACAAAGCCCGGCGCGTACCGGGCTAGGTCTATGGCAAAGCCACAAGGAGGGTGAGAGATTGTTTATTCTGATTTACTGACCGTAATACCCCAATTAATCGGATCGCGAGGTTTAGAGGCATTCCAATCGTTGAACGAGTGCGAGCCATCGGAGACGAAATATACCTCGTAGGTACCTGGATCAAGCAGTATATCGTCATCGAATAGACGGTTTTTTCGAGCTCCGCCGGCAGGTTCGGTATTTCTCCAGGTCATTTCCCAAACCGAGCGATTGGTGCGATCATCGACGATCCAGCCGTAATCATACATCTCATCGCGATCGGCCTCGCCTATGGCATAAATATGAATACGCGACTGCTTATCCAGCGTGAATTTCTCGCGCCGGCGTTCGCCATCCCGAACCATCACCATTTTAACCAGGATATTGGAATTCGAGGTTAGATCCTTTTGGGATATCTTTTCAAAATTTTTCTTATCAAAATCAGGTCCCGCGTAAATGGCAAGCCCCCAGGCTTTAGGATCGAACGGCGGTGAATCGTTCCAGTCACGGTACGAATGCGAATCATCAGTGGAATAATAAGCTATATACTGGCCTTTTTTCAGCTCGACCTGGCCGTCGAATTTGCGGTTTTTCTTAGCTCCACCGGCATGGTCGGTATTACGGTAGCTCATTTCCCAGACTATTTTACCACTGGCGGCATCTTGTATCCAGCCGAAATCGGCAAACTCACGCGAACTATATGAATATTCGCCAACGGCATAGATATGAATAACACCGTCTTTTTTCATCTTGAAAGGCTGCTCGAGGAAATCACGATCCCGAGCTCGGGTTAATTCAAGCAGTGGATCTCCCCTGCCCGCCGGCTCATAAGTTTTGAAAGCGCCTTTATCGAAATCTTTTCCGGGCAAAATAGTGATACCCCAATTAATAGGATCGTAAGGGGGATTAGCATTAAATCGTTCATATGAATGAGAATCATCGGTAACGAAATAAAGTATATAATCGCCTTTGTCCAGCTTGATCTCATCATTGAACATTCTGTTTTTTCTACTACCGCCGGCCCAATCAGTGTTCCATCTGTCTATTTCCCATACTTTCTCAAGAGTTTTAGCATTCACCAACCAGCCATAATCGACCGGATCCCTATAATCTTTGGGAAATTCGAACAATGAGTAGATTTTTAATGACATCGGCTTTTCAAGTCTAATTCCAGTCGAGATATATTCGGAATCACCTACTCGATTGTATTTAATAAGAGCGCCGGGCAGATCGCCGTTGGCATCAAACTCCTTGAAATCACTTTTAGAGATATCATTCGATGATAACTGGACATGGCAATCCTCGATATATTTATCCCATTCCCTGTCATAATCATCGCTAAAAATATCCCCCAAAAACTCGAAAAAATCACCCGTACCATGAATAGAGATATTAGAAAAGGAAAAATCACTGGTAAAAAGGTAAATTTCATATTTACCTTTATCGAAATATTGATCCAGTTTCTCTTCGTAAAGCACTTTACTTCCGCGAATCCTGTCTGCTCGACGTTCTTTCATCGTCCAAACTAATTCTCGTGTATCATGATCGATAATCCAGGCATACACATTAAGATCATCCTGATATCTCAGGCTTAATCCAACCGCCTCTATTTCAATGTTGCCTGGCTTTTCTAACTCAAAACCCGTTACCTTAATATTATCATACTCCGGGTTATCAAGTTTTATCAAAACCTCTGCCCATGAGGAAACTGTGCCTAACACGAACGCTGCAATTACTATTGCCGTCTTGATCATGAGCTTGTTCATAAGTTTACCTCCTTTGAGGCGGATTTATCGCTTGTTTCTTTCCCCTTTTACGAAATATTTAGTTTTTAGTTTCGTTTTTGTTTTACAGGCCAACGACATACATAAAATAGCCAGAGCTGATTTTATTATTATATCTATATTATTTCAAGACTTAAATGATATCGGGGATTAACAGTTCTACTAACATCGTGTATTCATTTTATTGTCAATGGTAGTATATAGAGTACTTATAACGTATGCAGGTATTAAAAAAGAATAGAGAGGCTTATTTTATCGCGGCTATTGTTACGTAATTAACGAACAACTAGTCCACGAAGAGGATGAAATAAGCCCCCCTATCACCAAAAAGAGATGGGACTTTCACTCTAATCAGAAATTAGAGTTCTAAACTTTCTCAGCTATTCGCAAAACAGTTTTATTTTGCATTTATAATATATATAGGACTTATTTCGAGATAGTCAATGCGGCAAAGATAAGGTTCGTATTACGTACATATACGTACGAGATACTTATGCTATAACCTTTTCAAATAAGAGGTTAGGTTTATGCTTTTATTGGAGATTACCAGTTTTTTTCTTATTCTTTCTCGATGTTTATTTACAGTTAACATTGAGATGTTTAAAGTCTGAGCGATCTCTTTGGAGGTCGAGCCGTTTTTGATTAAATTGCAGATTTCGATCTCTCTCGGTGTCAGTTTCGAGTAAATTTGCACGATCGTACTCGAGGTGCTTGATAGTTCCTCAAGACCATTCTTTAACACATCAAAATAGCCCTGATTTGAACTAGTCTGGCTGCTGTTTATTCTGTTCAACGTCGGCATCAAGACCTGATCTACTGTCTTAGCAACCTGCTGCTTGATCTTCAGTTTCTCATCCTCCAGGTGCGCCAGTACCTCCTGAAGCGCAATATGTTTCTTCCTGAGTTGCATTTCATCATGTTTACGGCGAGTGATATCCCTGAAACTGGTAAGAATGTATTGCTTGTTTTTCAGTTTTATTTTTACCCCGATAACCTCCACCTCGATAGTATTGCCTTTGGCATCCAGAAGGCTCGATTCGGAGTTAAAGGATTTACCGGTAGTAAAGACTTTTTTTAAATTCTCGGATAATTCCAGCCACTTATCTTTTACTATTATATCCTTTAAATTTGATTTTACTATCTCTTTATCTTGATATTTTAGTAAACTACCGGCTGATTCGTTTACACTATGGATTTTCTCATCTATATCGAACACTATTAAAGCATCGCTTACTTTATTAAACAACAATCTGAATTTAGCTTCCTGTTCACGGATTTTTCGGCTGTGGGTTATAACACCACTGACAATACTAATTGACAGTATTGTGAGTATTGCTATTATAATTAGCATACTTCCGAATAATGAACTAGTCATAGAAACTCCTGATTCCGTACATATATACGCAATAATAACACAAATCTGTAAATATGCAATAAATAAATTTCTTAATCCTGGATTGCATTAGCGATTAAAAGCAAACAACCTCATGCTATAACATAAAATCTTGGCTACTTATATCTTTTATATTTTCCGGCGAACAATCCCTGGAGTGCTTCCATTGAACAATGAAACTCATTGCATAAAAAGAATTGGCCATCACATTAGTAGCTGTCATTGTGATAGCTGGATAAATAGCGTATTTATCACTTACTACGACAAAAGTAACCAGTATAAAATAAACAATCGATACCGACGAGAAGAACAATAAGCCCGAGCTTACCCAGAAAGCTGGGATCTCCAAGATATCTCCCCGGTCGTTTTCAAACAATTGAAGTATAGTAAAAGCGGAAATGGCAGTGAAAAATACGACTGCGATTTTTATCGGTATAAAATTATATAGAGCCCAGGAGTTGAAAACAATCAGACCATCCACGAGCAGAAATATCGGCTGGCTGAAAAAGATGTAATTTATAATACAAAACAGTAAGAATGTAGGTACGACATAATTGATTGCTTTAATTATAATTTTGCTCGATTGCCACTGCTTGAATATGAGGAAAAACAACACGAACTCTATAACCATATATATATGTGACGGCCAGTGATTTGGTTTTGCATCAAGAAAGCGGTAGAAAGAATAACTTTCTACCGCTACCATAACCATAATGAGATAGAATAGTAATTTCAATGGTTTCGATAACCGCCGGTAACAAATAATGCCAGTTATCAAAGCGATTATCGTAAAACTATTCTGTATTAAGAACAAGTAGAACAAGTACTAACTTTCGCCATTGAGCGGATTCGCTCCCGAGCAATACGGGGGACAGTCTCCTCCCCATTCCATAAGTTGGCCTTTGAATAAATCATTTCCCTTTTCATCAACACCAACTAAAACGACTGTTTCCTTGCCTTCATCGGTCAAGGCAAAATACATCCTAAGCCCCACACATCCAGATTGATCCATGATCCCCGCAATTGCTGCCTTGTTGAAAGCTACTGAAATCGAGTCTCCTGGTTTAGTTTTAGCTCGAAATCGTTTGGTTAATTTTGCGGCAGTGTCCAAGTCAATTGAGTGATCTTTTTTCGGATCGAGGTTCATAATTCCCCCATTCGTTTTAAAGTTAGACCATTTGCTTAAGAGCTGTACGAGAGACTAGCTCAATATACTGAAATACTTAACCTTTGTTGCAATAATTTTAACCGAGCACACTTATTATTGATAAATCGATTCCATTCACATGAATAAAATAGCATTAATGTAAGTATCTGTCAATAATGAATATTTGACATAAGCCAATAATAAAATCTCTAACCCGGAATAAGTAGCATTTTGCCCCTGTAATAATCCGGCTATTAGATGCTGATTAGTAATCATACTATCTTTCCTGACCTCGAAAAAAAACTGATACGATCCAGCATCTAACGCCGTCTACTTACAACAGATCGATACATTCTTTCAATTTTTCGGAACGTGTGCGATGCCTTAATTTCTTTAATGCTTTAGCCTCTATTTGACGAATCCTCTCGCGCGTGAGATTGAAAATCAATCCTACTTCCTCAAGTGTTCTGGGCATACCATCTTTCATTCCAAATCTCAGACGAATTACTTCCTCCTCACGACGAGAGAGCGTGTGAAGCACCTTCTCCAGTTGATCTTGAAGATATACGAATGAGGCTTTACCCGAGGTCGTTGAAAATTGAGGATCGGCGATCAGGTTGAACACCTGGTTCTCCTCGTCATCCCCCAACGGCTTGGAAAGCGACACTGTTTGAGGTATCATCTGCATGATATCCTCGACCTTATCCTCGGGGAATCCCGATTGTTCGGAGATCTCTTTGATATCGGGTTTGCGTCCCAGTTTTTGGAATAAATTCTGCGATACTTTCGCCACCCGGCCATACTGGCTGTTGAGATACATCGGGGTGCGAATCGTTTTAGCCTGCTCGGCCAGCGCCCGCGTTATCGCCTGACGAATCCACCAGGAGGCGTAGGTACCGAATTTAAATCCTTTGGTGTAGTCGAATTTATCGACTGCCTTAACCAGCCCGGAATTGCCCTCCTGCACCAGGTCCATGAATTCCATACCCCGCCCGATATACTTGCGGGCAATCGAGATTACCAGACGCATATTGGCCTCGACCATGATACGCTTGGCTTTCTCCAATTCGCGTTCCAAAAACCGTAGACGTCTTTTGACTTTCTCCAGCTCATCGACCGGCAACTCCTCGGCGAAGAGGTAATCGATCGGTGATTTATCCTGAAGTTCGGGCAAGCTGCTGTGTGGTCGCCGATGTTTCCTGCCATCCTTGGCCTGCAGTTTGAAAACCTTTGTCAGGCTTTCGAGAAACTCCAGGTTGAAATTAAACTTCTCGATCTCGGCCATCAACTTACGCCTGAGATTATATCTTAATTGAAGTTTACCCTTTTTGATTTTCTCTTTCTCGCTAACCTGGTTCTCGGCATCATCCATGATTTTGCTGATTCTTTTGAACCGGCTCAAAACATTGGATTTCTCGCGTTTGATATTTTCCGGCGCGAACCACCGGCAGGTCTCGGGTGAGACTATATCCTCAAGACGTATCTCTTTATTTATAAGCCTGTCCTGGCATTCGAGCATCTTCTCGAGTACCGTCAGCGAGGAAAAGATTATCTCTTTGATACTGATTTTATGCATCTCTATCCGCCTGGCGACAGTTATTTCCTGCTGGCGGGTCAGAATATTAAAACGTCCCAGGTCTTTGAAATAAGCCCAGGCCGTATCGCTACCGGCATCGGAATCGATCAGGTCTTTTCTGATCTGAACTTCATCGACATGTTCCTCGGTCTCGCTTCCCTCGGAATTGCCTTCTATTTCGTCGGCGCTTTCTTCTATGGTTTCGTTATATTCTTCGGTCATTTATACCACCTTTTTTCTAGCGACGTTTCGAAGGTCTTGATATTCTCGGGTAAGTTTGTCAGCATTTTCAATGTCCCCCTCCCTCTCTGCTCGGGCTATCTCGGACTGTAAGATATTGAGCCTGTCCGATACCTGCAGATTCTTAAATTTCTCCAAGTACTCATTGAACCTTAAATCAGGCGGAGCCCCGGCGGTTTCACTTACTATGATTTCGGTAATCTTGCGACGGATACCGTCATCGGAAAACTGCTCGAGAAAATCTCCGATAGAAAAACTGTTACTGTTAACTGATATCAAATTCGAATAAATTTCTTTACTTTCGACATCCGTAAAAACCTCAGGTTTCAGCAACTGCGAGCTTTCCTTTATGAATTCGGCGTTGCCGAATAAAAACCCCAAATAGTTTCGCTCGAGTTTTACTCTTCCTAAAATCTCCGGGATGCTTCTTTTTTTACTTTTCTGATTTCGCTTGTGGAACTTCGCCGCCGCCGATTGAGGCAAACCGAGAGTTTCAATCGCTTTGCGAACGAACAAATCGTATCGAAGCTCATCCTCTATGCCCGTAGCGGTTTCAACCATCGATTTGATGATACGTTCCTGTCGGGAAATCGGCAGGTTGGCGTAATCATCAGGCAACGATTCTTTTACGAAACCGATATAGTCCACGGCCGAATCCAAAAGCACCTGCAGCGGCTCGACACCGTTCTCCTTAATGAAGCTATCTGGATCGGCGCCTTTAGGCAGCCTCACTATATACGGTTCCAGCCCGGCATTGAACAACACCTCGACAGCCCTGAACGTGGCTTTCATTCCGGCGGAGTCGGCGTCATAAAGAAGAACTACCTCTTTACAAAACCGTCCGAGTATCGAGGCCTGGTTGGGCGTGAAACCTGTGCCCGAAACGGCTACCGCGTTTTTGATTCCGGCCTGGTACACCGAGATGAAATCGAAATAGCCCTCGGTGATGATCGCTTTGCCGGCGCTGCGGATATCGTTTTTCGACCAGTTTAAGCCGTAAAGAACAGAACCTTTATGATAAATCATCGTCTCCGGGGAGTTGAGATACTTCGGTCCCTCATCCTCGCCCAGCGCCCTGCCACCGAAAGCTATCACTCTGCCGGAGATATTCTTGATCGGGAACATAAGGCGATTACGGAATTTATCATAATGACCCTGCTTTTTCTCGCTGTTAACGAAAAGGCCGGCTTTCTCGAAATCCGACGGAGCCAGCTTATCGGCAACCACCTCGCGGTACAGGTTTTCCCACCCCGGTGGCGCATAACCGATCTCCATCTCGGCAATGGTATCATCATTGAGCCCCCGCCCCCTGAGATACTCGTAAGCAGTTGAGTTTTTCAGGTTACGTCTGAAGAAAGCATGCGCATACTCGGTAGCTTGATAAATCCTGCCAGAGAGGGAATCTGATGTGCCGGTTTCGGGGATAGTTATCCCGGAACGTTTGGCTAGATGTTTTATCGCATCGGGGTAGTCGAGATTTTCGTGGCGCATGATGAAACCGATAGCGTTACCCGAGGCGCCGCAACCGAAACAGTAGTAAAATCCCTTGGAGGGCACGACCGTAAACGAGGGAGTTTTCTCCCTGTGGAACGGGCATAAACCCATATAATCTTTACCGGCTCGTTTTAATGTGACATACTCACCGATCAAATCGAGAATATCCGTATCATCTTTGATTTTCTCGACTATGTCCTCGGGTATGTAACCCATCACTTATCCCTCTTTATCTCGACAACAGTCACGCCGTATGAACCTTCGTTCCAGTATCCAAGGCGGTACGATTTGACTCTCTTATGTTTTTTCAGATGATCGTGTACTTTGGCTTTTAAAGCCCCGGTACCTTTGCCGTGTATTACCCTGACCTGGCTCATCCCAACCAGGTAAACATCATCGAGGTACTTGTCGAGCACCGGCTGAGCTTCATCGAAAGTCATCCCGCGCAAATCCACCTCGAGATTGGGCGTGTTATCGATATACGCACCGGGCACCGGTCTTGGTTCCCTCGTTTTTGATGTTTGCTCGGTTTTATAGAGCTTATCGAGATCGGTCACCAGCATGACATTACCGACTTTAACTTTTACCCGACCGCTCGAATCCGGTTTCGATACTATTTCTCCCCGAGCTTGCATCTCCGGCAGGTAAACTTGCTCGCCAACGACACCGTTCGCCCGGGGCTCGCTAATCGGCGGCTCGATACTTTTAACCTGCTGGTTTATCTCATGCAATCTTTCATCCGATTTATGTCTCACATCTCGTAGAGCTTCGATTTTTTTATCCGAATGCTTGGCCTGATCGATCAGGCTGTCGATCTCTTTTTTAGCCTCGCGGATCATTCTCCGGCTTTCCTCGAGAGATTCTTTCTTTAATTTTTTCTTCTCTTTTTCGAACTCCTCGAGCTTGCCGGTGTAAATTTGCACGAGCGAATCGTAAGATAACCGGCTGCTTTCGGCTTTATTGAGTTTTTCCTCGGCCTGCTGAAGTTTCTCTGTCAGCTCGCTTATAATAGCCGCCAGCTTACGTTCGGAGCGGTCGATCAACGATTCGGCCCTGTCGGTTATCGTATCGCTTATGCCCAGCTTGCGTGCTGTTTCGATAGCATAAGACAACCCCGGTATGCCCATCCTGAATTTATAGGTTGGCTGCATTTTCAGCGTATCGAAATCGAGCGAACCGTTTTCTATATTTTCATTGTTGACTGCCAGCGTTTTCAGCTTGCCGTGATGTGTCGTTATAATAGACGGCACTTTGCGGTTGGCGAGACTCTCGATAATCGCCTGTCCAAGCGCCGAGCCCTCGTCGGGATCGGTGCCGGCGCCTATTTCATCCAGAAGTACCAGGCAATCATCGGTGGCGTTTTCCAGCGCGCGCTTGATATTAGCAAGATGCGCGGAAAATGTCGAAAGCGAGGCCTCCAGCGATTGCTCATCACCGATATCGGCGTAGATATCACTGAATATTTTTAGCGATGTCCCCTCGTCAACCGGCACGAACATCCCCGTTTGCGCCATCATACAAAGCAAGCCGACCGTTTTCAGGGTAACGGTTTTGCCGCCGGTGTTGGGGCCCGTGATTATTAACGTGCTGAAGTCTTTTGCCAGTTCGATAGTGAGCGGTACGGTGGCGTTGGTTCCATTTTCTTTATCACGCCAACGCAACAACGGATGATAGCCGTTTCTAATATCAATAACGCCATCTTTTCCGAATTCCGGCCGGTGGCATTTCAGCTTTATAGCGAAACGAGCTTTAGCAGAGAGTATATCGAGTTGCACGAGAACCTGAATACTTTGTTTGATATCATTTATTTTAGCCAGTATTCTGTCGGTCAAATGTCGAAGTATCCTGAATATCTCCTGTTTCTCGGCGGACAGAAGCTCGCGATAGGAGTTATTCAATTCGACTGTTTCGAACGGCTCGACGAAGAAGGTAACACCGCTGGACGAGCGATCATGTACTACACCTTTGATCTTACCTTTATCGCCCTCCCTTACGGGCAGAACGAACCGTCCCTCGCGCATGGTCACGACTTTATCGGAAAGGTATTTCGAATAATCGGAATCCAGATATGAATTATATTTCGCCTCCAGCGAGTCTCGCGTTTTACGTAAACGGCGGCGTATATCCCGCAGCTCGGGCGAGGCGCTATCCTTTATTTCATTAGGTTTCTGCACGGTTTTTTCGATTTCCCTGGTTAATTCCTCATCGTAATCAAGCCGTGTAATTAATTTTTTTAAGTTTTCGTATCGCTTATCAAGTTCTACGAAGCTTTTTATTATGATATAAAGATCAGCTATTTCAGCCAGCTCGGATGGTTCGAGCACGCTGCCCTCGGCGGCGCTTTTTTCGAGCATCATATCGATATCGCCGAACTGCAAGCTCGGTAATCCGCCTTCTGCTTGATATATCTCTACCAGCTCAGCCAGGCACTCTAGCGAGTTATCGATTCGTGCCGGATCAGTCGAGGGTAGAATTGTTGTTCGTTTGGCCGGTATACTCCAACAGAGGTCGTGAAGTATTTCAACTATTCGGTTGAACTCCAGTACATTAATAGTATGAGGATTCATACATCAAGCGGGCTGTAAAGCTTTCCCTCCTTACGAAAATTATTTAAGATCTTTTGCCCCGTTGGTGGCGACTTCGACTTCCTCGCCAAAGTATTTATCGATGTTGTTTAAAACACGAAGGTCTTCCAGTGTAAAGCCGAGCGCTTTTTCCTCGTCCAGAAGAGACTCGGGTTTTTTCGAATACTCGGTAATCTGCGAACCCAGCACCCCCGACATGACCTTGTCCATGAATTCACCGCTTTCCGGATGGAAATAATCGGTGTAATCGAATGTCATCGGCACCACCTGGCGAACGTACGGCGCTAAAATCGACTCATCTATAAGCTGGTTAAACGATTGAAATACCGGAAAGAAAATGAACATCAGAAAGACCAGCGAAAGAATAACGCTTCCCTTGAACGCGCCAAATACAGCTCCGCCTATTTTGTCGGGAAATTTCAGCGGGCTTAATTTCACCATCTTGTAGAAATAGTAACCGATTAGTTTGAAAATAAGCATGCATCCGATGAAACACACTACCACGGCCAACACGTAACGCAAAGTCGGCGCGATCTTGATAGCGCTTTCCATCTGAAAAGCAAGCCAGTCGGCGTAATTTATCGAGACTATAACGGCGATTACCAAACCCGCGAACGTGGTTAGCTCCCGGAATAAACCTCTCTTATAGCCGACAAATACAGTGAGAACTAGTACAACGCCAATAAAGAAATCGACCCAATTCATACCCCCTCCAACTGGTATATTATTTATTCAGTTTACTCGAGACAAGCTCGTTTATCACACGGCCATCGGCGCGCCCTTTAACTCTGGGCATTACGGTTTTCATAACCTTACCGATTTCTGCCGGCGTAGAGGCACCGCACTCGGCGATTGCCTCTTCAATAATCTGCTCTAATTCCTTCTCGGAAAGCTGCTGCGGAAGGTACTTGACCAGAACATCCAGCTCGGCTTTTTCCTTGGCGACCAAATCAGCCCGACCACCACGTTCGTATTCGACCATAGCGTCACGGCGCTTCTTAGCGGAACTATTCACGACAGCCATAAAATCATCCTCTGTCATCTCCCTGCCCAATTCGATCTCCTTGTATTTGAAATCGGACTTGAGCATCCTTAAGACATTAAGGGTAACCTTATCACCACTTTTCATGGCGGTCTTTATATCGTTGGTAATAGTTTCGGCTAGTCCCATAAACAAATCGCCAATCTCTAATTAGTTTCTTTTCCTTTGCTTACGACGAGAAGCGTTTAGCTTACGTTTTCTGCGGTCGGACGGTTTCTCAAAGTGCTGATGTTTTTTAATATCAGATAAGATTCCGGCCTTCTCGCAGGTTTTCGTAAACCGTCTTAACGCTTTCTCAAAAGCCTCGGTTTCACGTACCTGGACGCCTGTCATTCATTCAACCCCCCTTTCCGCAGACAAATTTATCAAATTAAAACCTCAAAAATTATCATGTAAATTCTCTTAACCTTTGGCAAGATAATAATTTGCGCATAGGCCGTCAAGTCTTTTCTGACACTGCGTCTCTATTTTTTCATATCACTTAACATATTGATATACTTATAGTTACATCACATCATTTGATTTTCAACAGCAATAAATATAACCCCTTGATACAAAACCTATTAGAAAATGCATGTTTTTCGCAACCAAAAGTACGGTTTTTATTTAATTGTATTTTTACTTTATTGTATTGCTTTTTTATCACTTAGCTAACTGTTCCCAAAGTTTTTTATAACTTGCATAACGCCCCTCGAACAGCCTGCCCTCGCCGACTGCTTGTTTAACCGCGCAATTGGGTTCGCTGATATGATTGCAATCATCAAAACGACAGCCCGGCGCGAGTTCCCTTATTTCGGGGAAGTAATCGGCCATTTCGTTTTTTTCTATATCGGTTAAACTGAAAATTTTCAATCCCGGGGTATCGACGATCCAGCCTTCGACATCCAGGGGATACATAATCACCGCGGTGGTGGTATGTACTCCCTTGCCCGTGAATCGTGAAACATCTTTGGTTTTCAGATCAAGTTGAGGTTGAATCGAATTGATCAACGTGGATTTACCTACTCCAGAATGGCCGGTTAATACCGAGGATTTCTTTTCGAGAAGCTTTTTGAACTCATCCAAACCCAAACGTTTTTTGGCGGAGGTAAACAGTACGGTATAGCCTGCCTTGCGCCACGATTCGACGTAGTCTGTGAAATATATCGGCTCTTTCAAATCTATTTTATTTATGACCACTGCCGCCGGCAAATTCTCGCGCTCGGCGCTGACCAGGAAACGGTCGATGAGGCCCGATTTGAATTGCGGTTGGCTGGCCGAGGTCACCACCACCAGTTGATCGAGGTTGGTTGCTATTACCTGACGCCTTTCGGGTGTTATTTTATCGGGGCGTGATAGATATTGTTTGCGCGGGAGAACGGTTTCGATTATCGCTTGTCCATCGCTGTCTATGGATATCTCGACATTATCGCCGACTGCCACCGGGGAGCTATCGAGTTTCTCTTTAAGAAGTTTCCCTCTGAGGAGGCCGTCATACTCCCGGCCCTCATGAAATATCTTTATATGCTTGCCAAAAGCAGCGATTACTTTTCCAGTTTTAACCAGCTATCTCCCCTATCCGTTATCACCGTCATCGTGGTTTGCCCGGTTTTATTAATAACAATCCGAACTATAATTATTGGCTATAGCATTTTGAAAATAACCTCGTAGAGGACATAAAGCAAGCCCCATGATAAATAGAGTTTGACAAACAGCGGATAATTATGATTACTAAGATTGATATTTTATTGAAACATTTTAAGGATAGTAAGGGGTTTATTCTTGTTTAAAGGTCATAAACTGAAGGAATTAGCTAATGAGTGAATCGTACCGTAAGTTGATACAGTTTTCTATTTTTTTTCTTATAGCCGCCATTGCCGTATTCTTCTATATGAATGGAAAAGATAATACGGTGATGCCGCATGGCTCTAATATGGCTATGGAGGATGATGGATCGGACAAGATGCAGGAGGAGTTAGCCTCGTTTAAAGCGGCGCTTGACGAAGATCCCGAAAATCTTCAGACAATCATCAAGATAGCAAATTTGAATTACGATTTGAACCAATCCGATTCGGCGATAGTTTATTATGAGAAAGCGCTGGAAATCGAACCGGATCAGGCCGATATATTAACCGATTGTGCGGTTATGCATTTTCGTGAGGGAAACAGTGAGAAAGCGCTGGAGTATTTGGAAAAGGCAATAAACCTCGAACCCAATTTGGGCCAGGCCTGGTTCAATAAAGGTTTCATCCTGATGGCCGGTATGAATGAACCGGTGGAGGCTATCGCGGCCTGGAGGAAATTTATCGAGATCGAGCCCGAATCGAAGCAGGCGAAATTCATTAAAAGTCAGATCGAGGCGATAGAGGCAAACGAGAACAACTGATAATCTTAAGAAACCTTTTTACTTTGATTTTGTATAAACTAAATACTATATTGGCCGAGAGTTTAATATAGAATTTAGAGAATGAAAGGAAATAAAATGAAAAAGGCAGTTTTCTTAGCTATTCTTCTAAGTATATTCGTTATCATGGGTTGTGGCGATGATGACATCGTACAAGTCGAAGAAGAATTGTTCGTATTTATTGTTAATGATACTGCTACGGTATTTTACAATGAACCCTATCAATTAACGTTCCATGTGTATGTTACTACCGACACGACCGTGAAATGGTATATAAATGGTATTGAAAACGGCAACGATACTCTCGGCACTATAGATTCGAACTCGGTTTATCTGAACGAGCAAAATTCGGTTACCATAGATGATATTTGGCTCAAGGCCGTAAGCCAGGTTGACACTACTAAAAGCGATTCGATCAACTTGACTATCCGCGATCGGTATTTAGTGTATGTCGATTCGGCCAGTGATGACGCCACCGGAAAAGGCACGATAGCTCATCCTTACAGAACCATCACACAAGGTCTGGCAAAAGCGATTCAGGGACAAATTGTCAGGGTTGCCGCCGGTACTTATAACGATGGCGAAACATTCCCGCTGATTCCCAGGGATGAGGTCGGAGTTAAGGGTGCGGATACCAGCCAGACAATCGTTCAACCCCCATCCAATCAAGCTGCTTTCAGGTTCAGGTATGAAAATTCATATATCGAGAATCTCACCATTAGAGGATTGAACAAGCAGGGAATCGGAGTACAATTCGGTGACCCGGAGAATCCCGATTATACGGACGGTATCGATACTCTGAAAACCCAGAATATCGTAATCGAAAACGTTCATACGGCGGCAATCAAATCCGGCCAATCTACTAACATTAAATTCACGGGTGTCAATGTCCGGAACTGTGTTTACGGATTCGTTGTGGATGAACCCGGTGATAAAGCGATACTGACCGGCACGAGGTTTACCGATATAGATTCGATCGCCATAAACCTGATCGATCCTATTACCAGCACACTTGATCTCAACTCGGTATCCATCGATGGTGCGAATATCGGCGTTTTTATTAGTGAGGGTAGTTTCGGATTTTTACTCGGTACAACTTTCGCGAATATCGATTCCATAGGCGTATTAAATAGCGGCAACGCTGATTTAGAGGGAGTTAGCGGCGGTGACAACGACTTCTCCGCTCTGACAACATGGTGTTTTTACAATTTATCCCCAAACACGATCAGCGCGCAGGGTAACACCTGGCCCTCATCGGATTCCACTACTATAGATACACAGTATATCTACGATGACGATGAAAATGAGAATTTGGGAGTAGTGGTTTTCTAGAAAACTTAAGCTGATTAAAATGTGGGAGTGAATCCCCAGGAAATTCTAAGCCAGGCGACCAAGTCTGGCTTTTATATTTTTGTCAATATCGAGAATACGAGAGGAACCGTGATAAGCAACGGTCTTGAACTCGGGGAACTCTTTCAACTCATCCAGTACCGCGCATATGGTATCTACCGATTCGGAGATTATCTTTATCGAGTGACTGATCTTTCCGTCTGGATCCTCCAGCTTACCCTGCCCGAGGTACAGATCCAGTATTTGCGCCCTGCCGATAATCGCGGCGGTGGCGTTGTTGACATAATGAGAGAACGTAGCCAGAGTCGTGCGCAGAGATTCCAGGGCTACACGATGTCTTTCCTGCTCTAAAATTTTCGCTTGCAAATACTCGTTCTCGACAATGGCTTCCTCGTATTCCTCGTAAACCCTGCCGAGTTGCTCGTTGGCTTTCTTTAAAATCTCGATCGGATCGCCAATATCAACATCGAGGAATGACGCCGACTCGATTATCATCTCCGGCACCATGGCCAGTACCTGGCAGGTGGTCTCCGTGTTAAGTCCTGCTGCCGTGGCACAATCATGACGGTTTTCGATTGCCTCGGCTGAGACTTTCGGTTCGATATCCAGACCGGTGCGGCAATAGCGATGAGCCAGATTGATAATCTGCCATATCTCTGTCTTTTCATCGGGATTAATCGGATTATCTTTTCTATGATGGTTTGCTATGCTTTCCTGAATTAACTGCGGTAATCTCCAGGCGGCAGCGATTCGGGCGCCAGCCTCGGAATGGCTCATACCGATTACCTCGATCTCAGCCTCCTCGTAAGTCCGTCCCGATTTGTACAATCTTAAAACCTGTGAGTATTCCTCCTGGAATTCCTGGACAAAAAACAGAATACCAAGGTCATGAAGCATCCCACAGATAAATGCCTCCTCAGGCTGAATACCGCCGATTTTTTCGGCAAAACCGCGGGCGATTACCGAGACCTCAAGATTATGATGCCAAAAATCGGCCAGATTGATTATATCCGACTCCTGTCCCTGCGTTATTTCAAACATAGATACTGAAAGCGCAAGAGCCTTGACTGCTTTCAAACCCAGATTAGTAACCGCCTGGTCGATTGAAGAAATATCAGACTGGCGGCGATAGAAAGGTGAATTGGCCACCCTTAACAGCTTAGCCGTTAAGGAGATATCGTTTTTGATTATCCTGGCGATTGAGGCTGAATTGGAATTTTCACTTTCCAGCTCTTCCAGTAACGCAACGATTACATTAGGAATCGTATGAATTTGGACAAATTTACTTATCTTAGTCTGTAGTTTAACCATAATTTGATACCCACTAGTTTTATCGGCTTCAGAGATTCATTCAATATATGAATTATATGATTAACAAAAAAAAATATTATATCGGTTAAATATGTAACAGGCGGCTTACTTTACTACGTAGTCTGTTTTTTCTATGATCTAATTCTTGCCGCGTTTTCGCGGTGTCAATCCCCATGTAATCGAGTAATTCCAACAGCGATTCAGCCTGTTTCACGATCTCCAGCGCCCGCACGGGATCTTTCATTTTGTGTTCGTACAATTTGGCTAACTCTATGGCCGAGAAAATCTCCGGCTCTATATCGTTCATCCCGGAAAAAGCCTGCGCAGCGCGTTCCCAGTCGCCTGTTTTTTTATACGATAACGCTTTTATTCTCGAGGCCTGTTTAGCGATATCTTTGGAGGCAAATTCGAATTTAATTTTATCTATCAGGCCAATAGCCGACTCGTAGTTACCCTGATTGAAGTAAGCCTCGGCCAGGGATAATAATACCGCATCATCATTTGAACCGATCTCGAAACAGTCGCTGACAGTTTTCGAGGCGATACAGGCAAGCATATACAGGCTTAAGATATCATCCCGATTATGGTGAAGTATCGGGTAGAGCAATTCCTCATTATGTGATTGAAGGTAGTCGAAAAATATCGAGGGTATCAGATGCGAGGGAATATCGCCATCCCGGGCATACCCCAGAACGTTACACTCCATTGCCGTAAGTTTGAAACCCGGCAAACGATGTTTCCAGATTCTCCTCGAGGGGAAAAGCATATCGAGATGGTCGGCCTTTTCGAAAGGCGAATCGAAACGGTGCAAACGGAAACGGTTCGTGAGAAGGGGTATATCGAAACATTTGCCGTTATAGGTGATAACGCTGCCGGTGAAATCCTCGGTAAGGGCCGTTAGCTGGGCAGGTTCCTCGTTGAAATCACGCATCATATACTGGCGAACGATGAACTTATCATCCCGCCAGAATCCCGCGCCCATGATAAAAGCATAGGTACCCGTTCCCCCCGCAAGCCCGGTGGTTTCGGTGTCTAAAACCGTAGCCATAGCCGGATTGAATCGGGTGAGTTTGGGATCTATGAACTCATGGATATTTTCGACATATTCGAGTTCGGTTTTTCCGTGAAGATATCCTCGTTCGTACTCCCAATCGACCACCCAGATATCGCCCAGGCTCGTACTCCTGATATAGCCCATGCGCGGCGGTTGGAGTTTAACCGCATTGGATTTGCTCTTTTTAGTGGATGAACGATTGAGATATATATTTAGCTTAGAATCGAGACTCATGACTAATCATCATTCATGGCTAATGATTCATTGATTTTACTTATCACGAGAGGATGGTTTTCCTCTTTTAGCGCGTTTTTGAGTATCTTTTTCGCTTTGCCCTGATTAATCTCCCCCAGCGCCTGAGCCGTATACGCACGAATGTTCCACCTGTTCGATTTCATCGTTTGCTTTAATACCTTGACAGCCTTCTTAGAGCTGATTTTGCCGAGCGCCTCGATAGCATAACCGATACTGATATCACGCTCATGGTTTTCCACATGAAATATGAGAGGCTCGACCGCCGTCTCCCCCAGTTTCACCAGCGAATTCATGGAGCTATATCTCACCCCGTAGTATGGATGTCCCAGAGATTCTATAAGAGCCATCGGATCGATGCCCTCGACTATTCGCCCGCAGGCAACCGCCGCCGAGGTAGCAACCAGTTCATCGAGATCGTGCAGGCCGGCCATTACGGTATTGGCGCCACGAGTTTCACCGATACGCCCAAGCGCGTCCATCACACCGGAACGTGTCCTGTAGTCCTCATGCTTGGCGTAACTCATCAAGCTATCAATTGCCAGAGGGCTTTTAATATCCCCCAGACATCTGATCGTTAACCGTCGCACATAATCATCCCGAGACCTTAACTTTTTAACGAGAGCGGGCACGGCTGTCTCACCGATACCTTTAAAAATATCAACCACCGCGTGAGTTTCCCTCGCGCTCCGGGTATCTAGCTTGGTCAGCATCCGGGGTATCGCTCGCTCACCCAATCCTATTATCGCCAGCCGGGATGGCTCTACCTGGTCTTTGAACATAACCATACCGGAGGTAACACGCATGAATAGCGAATCGACGATCTCGGCATCGGTAGCTTTATCCTGGGCAAAAGGCGAGCTTGATATTATCAACACCAGAACAGCCGCGTATATAAATTTACTCATCGATACTTACTCCCCATCTAGAGCCGGTATGCCAGGTCGAATCGGCGGCCGTACCACCGGCGTAAGTGTCTTTCTCCCCGCCGGCATCGATTAATACACCGATAGAGCCGTAATCCCGCCTGGGATTGCCGTAACCCTGCGTATTGTGGTCTTTTTTCACCAGGTAGGCATCCAAACCACGAAGGTCGGCTATCAAGCCTATACCGTTGGCCGAACCCGCGCCTTGCGAGAGATCGTAAGCCATATAGTTATCGCTGCCGGAGATATCATAAAGCAAACCAACCGAACGATCATGGCCGCAGCCCTGAGATACGCCTTTGGAGAAATAGAAATCATCACCTGAGGCGTCATAAAGAGTACCCAGCGCCATGTGAGTCGCCGCTCCCTGCGCATATTGGAACGACAGGTATTTATCGTTGCCCGAACCATCGGCAAGGATACCCAGACTCCACCAGTAGGAGCAGCCCTGTCCGAAAATATCCGACTCGTATGTGTCATTTCCTTCGTTATCGATCAGGTATCCCACACCTCCCGACATATACGGCCGCAGCCCGTAAGCAAATCCCTGCGACAGCGACAGGAAATGATCCTCGTAACGAAGGACATCCTTGTATTTACCTCCGGCGAAATAATGATCGTTACCCTCAATATCGTGAAGAATACCGACTCCGCGCACGAACGCGAATCCCTGCGAGAACAGGGCGGCGTTATAGGTATCATCACCGGCGTCATCACGCAGAAGCCCGTAGCCGAAACAGCCCGCGCCCATGGTGTGAGTATCGCCGTAATAATGGTCGTTGCCGCTTTTATCCCAGAGCACACCGCTTCCGAAGAATCCCGATCCTAAAGCCCAGGAACCGGCATCGTAATAGTCATCACCATTAAAATCGATTATGAGATTCGCGCCGGTGGCGTATGGAGCAATGCGGTTTTTAGGTAGATGGTATATATCGTTACCGCCGTAATCTAATATGTACGTGAAATTGCCGGTACCGGATTTCCGGATATCGTAGGTGTCATCCCCGCCGTAATCTATCACGATAAATATATCGCCAGAGTAGTTTTGTTTCGTATCATCCCCGATACACACCTTGCCGTATTTAGTGTTGAACTCGAGGTAACCCCGTTTGAACTCCTGCGCCTTTTCATCATTTATGATTGCATCATTGAAAATATCCAGAAGCGATTGTCCCATCATGCCGAATACCTCGGCCGATACGCCATAGGTGATTTTTGTCAGTTGCTTGGTCCACTCCTCCTCGTAAGCGCCTATCGAGTCAAGCTGCTCCACCGTTCGAAACTCATCCAGCGTATCCTCCTCTAAAAGCAGGGTGAACCCGTAAATCAGCGAATCCAACAGCGATGAGTGAATGTTACCGTATAATTGATGTGTAGTCATATGCTCAGTGCCGGCCATGAAATAAGCCAGGCGGTACATGGTAATACCATCAATACCGCTTTTACGAGTGTATTTCCGAACGACATCGCGGGGATTGCCGGTTAAGAAAAAATCTTTCAGCTTGTAACCGATATAATCCGAATACTGCGGCAGCTTACCCTCCAGAAGCTCCTCGGAGATATCGAGCATGGTTAGCGGCGCGTGCATCACGCTGTCTATAAGCTGCAGACGGTACTCGTCCTTTTCGAGGTAATCATCCCGCTGGGCCAGGTCCTCCGGAGTAAGCTTTATGGCTATTAAAGCCTCGTTAAGCATAGTTTCGAACACCTCTCTATGATTGAATGTCGAATCCTGCGGTAGAACGATTGGGGCCAGCAGCAGTACTATTAATAATGCGTATAAATTTTTCATGCGTTTAAATTAGTATGTATGGATATAGCTGTCAACCGAATAATGCATATTTGTGCAGTAAACGGCGCTTGCATGACTCTAAAATATAATCCATTCCGGCTATAGCCATAATGAGTACTGTGAGAAAAACTCGCATTTCTTTATGAGCTTGACATCCCCCGGCCTATCTGATAAAGTGACCTCAATATGTCCGTTGAAAAAGTAATAGCATCACTGTTTAAAATGGATGATAGAACGTGGCGGCGGCACACGAACCCCCGGAGCGTTTACTCGCGCTTTTCCTTGATACCGCTTCTTATCCCGGCTTTTTGGAGCAGGATATGGCTGGGCTGGTGGTCGGCTCTGCCAATAGCTATCGTATTTATATGGATGTGGCTAAATCCGCGCGTTTTCCCTGAGCCGAAAAGCACTAACAACTGGGCCTCGAAAGTAGTGCTTGGCGAAAGAGTCTGGCTAAATCGTAAAACGATACCGGTACCGGCGCATCATAAAGTCATGCCTAATATCCTTTCCGCAGGTAGTTCGATTGGCATTATCCCATTTGTCTGGGGACTGGTCGTTCTCGATATATGGATGACGGCTTTCGGTGGAATGTTGATATTTATCAGCAAGGTATGGTTTGCCGATCGTATGGTGTGGTTGTTTGAGGATATGAAAGAATTTATTGATGAGTATCGGAGTTGGTTGTATTGAGTTGGGAAACTAGTCGAAACCGCAGGGGTTTCAACCTACGCAGATATCAATACAGCCCATATTTGGCTATCCTGTCACGAAGCGTATTTCGTGACACCCCCAACAGCTCGGCGGCTTTCACCTGGTTGGAGCCGGTGAATTTAAGCGCTGCTGATATAACAGCTTTCTCCAAAGCCGAGTTTAGATGCGAATAAACATGATTACCGGATATACCAACGATTTTGTCGAAATTATTATCGATGATCTCGGTGAACATCCTGCAATAATCATCATCTATTTGCGATAAATCGAGCTCGACTTTCTCTACCTCGCCAGAGAGCACCGGGAAATGATCCGGCTGGAGAACATCACCTTTTGACATCACCACCGCCGAATGTACGTTGTTTTCGAGTTCCCTGACATTGCCCGGCCATGGGTATCTCATAAGACCGCTTAAGGCATCTTTGGATATGCTTAATTCCTCGCGATTGGTTTGCTGAGCATACAAGCGGATAAAATGATTTGCCAGAAGCGGTATATCGGCGCGGCGTTCGCGAAGAGGCGGTAAAAATACCGAAACTACTTTCAAACGATAGTAAAGGTCTACTCTAAATGAACTATCTTTTATCATATTTACCAACGACTTATTAGTCGCGGCAATCACTCGAACATCGACTTTGATAGTCTGGTTACCACCGACACGTTCGAACTCCTGCTGCTGAAGAACGCGCAGGACTTTGCTCTGAGTAACAAGGCTCATATCAGCGACCTCATCCAAGAAGATCGTGCCGGCGTTACACTGTTCGAACTTACCCAGCTTGCGGGTATACGCTCCGGTGAACGAGCCCTTTTCATGGCCGAACAACTCCGATTCCAACAGCGTATCAGGCAAGGCGGCGCAGTTTACCGAGAGAAACGGCTTATCGCAACGAAGCGAATTAGCATAGATAGACCGGGCTACCAGTTCCTTACCGGTACCCGACTCGCCTAAAATCAGCACAGAGGCATCAGTGGCGGCCACCTGGCCGATTATCTTGGCGATCTCGACCATCTCCGGTGTCTGGCCGATGATCGCGTCCTCGACAATTTTCGGAGCAACGCTGAAAGTAGCCAGGCCGCGCATCGGAGGCGCCTGTTTTACCAGACGGTTGATAATTCCCATCACGCTATCGAGATCGAAAGGCTTGGTGATAAATTCATGAGCGCCGTGTTTCATAGCCTCGATAGCCGAATCGGTAGATATATAGCCGGTCATAATCATCACCGGCAGTTCGTTTTTAATCTGCTTGACCTGTTTTAAAACCTCCATGCCCGAAAAATCCGGCAGCTTTATATCCAGAAGCATGAGGTCGTATTTACCTGTTTTAACCATCTCCAACGCCTCTTGCCCGGTCTTGGCGACATCCAGAGCGAAATCAAAATTCTCCAGATATTCGCTGAAAGTATCTACCAGGTTAGCGTCATCATCGACGATTAATAAACGAGCTTTCGCGGTAAGCGTATCAACAGCCATCAATTATCTCTATCCCGTAATTATTTTTCCGTTCAAGGCAATTAATCACCCTTAAAACCCGCGCTTTATGCGCATTTTCTTTATTTATTCTATCGGCAGGATATTGGATATAAAAAGTAAAATATACGATTATAACAAGATTTTCATAATGAGGCTTCAAACGGAGTAAATGAAATTGTCATCGGGGTCAAATTGGCAAGTTTTATCTATTAATTTCGTAATATTTGCCAATCGAATGTATCAACGATTCGAGGTTCGGACAAACTTTCATATTCGGTTTTACCGACATCTGGAATAACCGTCCGTATTGCTTGCCGCTCAAACGCGAATCGAGAGATACCACACAGCCCTTATCGGTTTTCTTCCTGATCAGGCGGCCAAATCCCTGTCTGAACTTGATAACGGCCTCGGGCAATGAGAAATCCATGAACGGGTTGCCGCCCTCGCGCTCTATCTTATCGAGATTGGCTTTTGTCCAGGGCCGATCGGGTACGGCAAACGGCAGCTTGGCTATCACCAGAAGTTCCAATTCGTTACCGGGCAGATCGACTCCCTCCCAGAAACTATCGGTACCGAATATTATCCCCTGTGAGGATTGCCGGTATCGTGAAAGCAATTGAAACGGGCTTATATTGTTACCCTGCACGAATAACTCGAAACCATTTTTAATCAGTTTCTCGCCTATCGAGTTTATAACCGATTCGATCGATCTATAGGAGGTAAACAACACCATACCTCGCACTTTCGTCGAGCTGAACAACTGATAGATGGTTTTAGCCGCTTCGCTATCGAAATTCTTGGAATTCGGAATCGGCATGAATCCCGCCTCGAAAAATCCCACATGTTGTTTTAAATTAAACGGGCTATCCAGAGCAATCTCGGTAACTCTCTCTTTGGAGGAAAGATTAAATCCCAGACGATTCTTGTAGAATTCGAAATTACCTGCAACCGACAGGGTAGCCGAACACATAACGATGGTTTTCAACTGGCCGTACAGTTTATCATCAAGGATATTTCCGACATTTAAAGGCGCGCACTGAAGGCGGACATCCCTTTTAGGCCCCAGTTCCATCCAGTAGACATAGTCTTTCTCATCGGGATAAGTCAGGAATTCCAGCGATCTCCGCAGTTCCAATATATCCTGGGCAATTGCCCGGGCGCGTATTGTCAGTTCGGCTTTATCTTTGAAATCATCAGCGGTCTCTATCTCATCGGCGAGATCGAGTATCATCGATTCGATCGTCTTCACGGCGATAATCGAATCATCGATCAGCTCCGGAGCAATATATCCGGTTAGCGAGGTATAGCTGATCTCGCGGTTATCTCTGTATCCCGCCGGAGTTTTAACCACCGCGCGCGAGAGCTTATCGAAAAACTCGCCGATCTTCCCTCTCGCTCTTAACAGCTTGCTCTGTATTTTGCCGACTATTTTCTCGAACGTATCCTGCAATTCCTCATCCAGATCGAACATTCTGGATTTCACCAGTGTCAGGAAACCGGTCTCTATCGGTTTTATAGTATAAACCTGGTTAAATGCGGTAATGAACAGGTTCTGATTCAATTCCGGCCCGAGATAGCCGGCGGCTACTTTCTCCAGGTTATGCGCTTCATCCATTATCGCCTGCCCGGAGGATTGAATCAAATCGCCCCCCGAACCGAAATCGGCAAACATCAGGTAATGATTAATTACTCTCAGATGCGCCGTGGCGGCGGCGTTTCTCACCCTGTACAGGTAGCATTGCTTATAGTAACGGCAAACCCGTCCCAAACAGAAATTACCCTCGCAGGACATGCGCGACCACAAATAGCGATACCGCCCCGGAAAAAAACCGGTGCACTCGGCGAAATCGCCGGTTTTGGTGGTTTCGGCCCAGAGCACGACAGACATCAAGGCAATACGCTCATCCATACCGTAGTGGCTGATCGCCTCGTTAATTAGCTCATAATATTTGAACAAACAGAGATAGTTTCCCCGGCCTTTTAATAATACGGCTTTGAAATCGAAATCCATAGCTTGTTTTAGAAGAGGTATATCTTTGTTGAAAAGTTGGTCCTGGAGGTTCTTTGTCTGGGTCGAAATCAGCACGCTTTCGCCGTTCTGCTTTGCCCATAGCACTGAGGGTACCAGGTAAGATAGCGACTTGCCAACACCGGTCGGCGCCTCGGCCAGAAGTATCTCGGCATTGTTGAAAGCGGTCGCAACCTTCGAGGCCATCTCGATTTGCTGGGGGCGCTCCTCGTAACCATCTATCAGTTCACGAAGACCGCTGTCGAAAATCTCATTTACCTCATCATTATCTATATCGATAAAATCATCTTTCGGCTCGAGTTGTTTTTCTCCCAGGATGTTGTCGCCGTAATCGTAACTGTAAACAATCGGTTCGGGAAGATTGTCCGGCAGGTTTTCAAGCGACTCTAATACCTGCCCCTTATATGGCAGTCCAAAGAGCACTCCGGCGACTACGTTTTTCAGTTTAGGTTCTAGCTTGCTGATTGCCGCCAGTTGATAAAGATATACTTTTGCCGTAACCTCGGCATCCGGTAATGCTCGATGGGCTGATTCCTGCTTGATATTCAGGAAATCGGTCAATCCGGCCAGGGCGTAATGACTGAGTCCAGGCCAGCATAGACGGGCAAGCGCAGCCGAATCGAGAAAGAACTCATCGACTATAGCCAGATATTGAAGCGACAAATGATGTTTCAAAAACGCGATATCGAACCTGACGTTCTGGCCCAAGAGCAAAGGTGATTCGCCCAAAAACGCTTCCAGCTCCGGCATCACTTCGCCGATCGGGGGTGCCTCGGCAACCATCGAATTATCGATACCGGTCAGCCCGACTATTTCCGGCGTTATCGATACACCGGGGTTAACAAGTTGGGAGAATGTCTCTATCCTCTCCCCTCGCACGTATTTTACCACGCCTATTTCGGTGATACGGTCAGCGCTGGCGTCGATTCCGGTGGTCTCTAAATCTATACTATAGAAAGTATCAAGCTGAATATTCAAAAGAAGTCCTTAAGTTCTGGCGCCGTACATATTTATAATCTGTTTGGCGAGGTGATCAGCGGCTAACTCGAAAAGCTCATCGACGAGATTTTGCAATGCGGCGTTTATCCTGTGACGAGGTATCGGCTGGGTGCTTTCGTTTTCAATATTTATACTGAAACCCCGAATATCATTGAGCATGAAGTCAATCGAGGTTAGCTCGATATTCAGGCTGAGCCTGATATTGTACTGGTAGATATTATCAGCCCCGTACTCCGGTTCGACATAAGGCATAAACTCGACAACCATGCCTGCATCCTTGAAATTCAGCAGGCCGCGAAGTTCTAACGATTTGATATATGTATCGTTAGGCTTAGCCTCTAAAATCCTGACCTCGCTGAAAACCGAATTGGCCGATTGCTCGGAAAATCTTAGCAGGCCTTTACCTAAATCAATAGCTTTATGTTTACAACAATCGGTAGTCTCGGATGGCTTATACGCTTTGCTTAAAATATCCTCCGGTATGTGTATTCCGAGCTTTCCGCTAATCAAGCTTGAATGCATCTCCGGCCAATCAAAATGGGGCTCCGGGCTGATATACGCCCGCCGTCCACAACTTAAAAATGTAAGCAATACCATTACACAAAGCAGAGTTCTTTTCATAGTGATGATTGATAAGGGATTTAGCGGTTCGAGGCAAGGGATTTTTAGTATATATTGATAATCGGGTATTCAGGGATGTTTTAAAACCTATGATAGTATTTTATGCTTGCTATCACTGCTACCCCCTCGTTGCGAAATGCTGTTTTGTGACGAGGCTTGCCTGCCGATAAAATGCGCATGCTGCATTACTCAAGAAGGTTCCCAAGAGCCGCCTGGAAAACAGGGAACTACGATATATAATGATTATTTAAAAGAATCATGCTTAAAAATAATCCATTTGGCGGAATTGAAAACCGCCGCATCAATATAAATCTATTTAACCAATAACATCTTGTTGGTTTCGGATAATTCTCCGGCCTGTATTTTGTAAAAATATACACCGGATGGCAAATCATCAGCATGCCATGTTACTTGATGATATCCCGCAGGCTTTATCCGGTCAACCAGCGATTCTACGTTTCTCCCGAGAATATCATATATATCGACCTTTACCCTCGAGGTAATCGGTAATTCATACCTGATCGTGGTTGAGGCATTAAACGGATTAGGGTAATTCTGCGATAACACGAAAGATGATGGGAGGTGGGGATCAGGATCATCGGTTATGGATGTGATATTCAGCCTGAACACCGTTACGGATGCGCCATCGGCTAAAAATATATGCTCATTATGATAAATAACATCACGGGAACGTCCCGGCGTCATACAATATCCCAGTTCAATAATGTTGTACGGATCGGAAACATCGAAAACGGATAAATCCTCATTAGCCAGAAACAGGTAATTATCAACTAAATCCATCTTCCTGACATCCCCCCTCATATGGACCGAATCAGCCAGGATTGGATTCGAAAGATCGGCAATATCGAATACTATCAAATTCCATCCCAGAGTTAAATAAGCGAAACCATCGCCCAAAACCACCTCATAGGGTGTATCGAATAAATGCTCAGTGATTTCGTAAATAATTGCAGGTTGATCGGGATTACTGAAATTCACTATCTGCAGGCCATGCTCATGTACCGAAATGAAAGCTATCGTATCATCAACAACAATATTATTTATAGCACGGTGGGGGATGACATAATCCCAGAGAAACTGTGGATCCTCACGATCAGAAATGTCGTATACTTTCAACCCCTCGGTATTATCCGCCAGATACATCTGATCATCGACGATCGAAATATCGGATAATGAAAGAAATCTATCATCACTATAAACGAGACTGAAGTTTTCAGGATCGCTTGTATCGAATACTTTTAAACCATCCGAACCACAGGCAAAAAATGTGTAATCATCCGCGAGAGCCATATCCTGTACACTAAAATCAGCACGGTTCAAATCAATCGGAGCTTGGATATCGGAAATATCATAAATATGAAATCCGCCGGCGTAAAGGATGTTTTGTTCAGCTATAACCGAATAAAAGTCATTTTGGTTCTCCGAATACGAGTACATCAACTCAGGGCTCGATGGCGTCGATACGTCAAATAGATTAATTCCCTCCGCAGCAGTTATCACGATATTACCGTCTGCCTCGATTTGATCGGCAGTTACCTGCTGATCGCTGCCACCGACAAACGCCGGATTTGCCGGATCGGTTATATCGAGAATCGTCATGCCATAATGGCTGCGAGCCACAAACGCGAGATTATCGACTATCGCTATATCACTGGTACAACCGGTCGTTTCGATTTCGCCTACGAGTGAAATCTCGTATGGGTCGGATATATCGAGCACTATCATATAATAATTGTCCAGGAAAGCATAGTCCCCTGCGATCTCTATTTGATGAAATCCGCCATTATCGGGAAAGCCGTTTATCAGCTCGATAGTCTGAGGATTATTCAGGTTAAAAACCAGCATTCCCTCGGAGCGAGAAGCGACGAAAGCATAATGACCCGACACCCGTAGCTCGTTACCGCCGCGAGGTTCCAGTCTCGATTCCAGCATTGGATTCTCGGGATCGCTTATATCTATTAAGTATAAGCCACCGCTACCGCAGACAACGGCGTAATCATCCATTAAATCTATGCCGTAGGCAATAGTCGGCGTCATAAAACTCGTTACAAGCTCAGGTTGCGCCGGATCGTTGATATCGACAATGCACAGGCCGGCTTTTCCCCTGGTGATATAAGCATAATTATTTTCTATAATCAAACTGTACTCTGCCGTAGAGGTGTAGTTTCCCGGAAGATATAAACGACTTAACTCCTCCGGACTCGAGCTATCGGAGATATCGAATATTATGAGCCCGTTTAAAAACAAACAGTATGCCGTACTGCTTTCTATTTTGATATCATGAACATGAGTCCAGCCGAATGAATTTACATATTCGATATTAGCCTCATCAGCCAGGGTAGATAAACAACACGCCATTAATAAGACGACCAATATAATTAGATACTTATTCATTATTCCTCCCGAAAATAAGTCATTAATACAAAATATTCACTACTGTCCGGTCTTTTCATCTCGTTGCGAAGCGCTGCTTCGCAACGTGGCTTGTTTGCCGGCAGAATGCGCATTCTACATGATTCAAGAAGGTTTCCAAGCAGCGCTTGGAAACCAGAAAACCAAGCCTAACATCGGCAGGATATGTCAGGATGAATGATACGCTGAATAAAATAATTATATCGGAAAATATTTTTCATTAACAATTCCAAGGAGAAATTTAAAATTTAACGAAAAACACCGGACACTAGTGCAAAATATTATATCATTAAACAGTCATTCTTAGCTGAATATAGAATATAAAGTACTTTTTGTCAAGATCATTGATCACTCTTGATTTGAGCGAATATCGGTGAGGTTAGCGATAAGATTGAATGTTCACTGATTGATATCTACATATGATTTAATCAAGAATCTACCTGGCTCCCAGGCTCATCATCAGCCTGCGAAATTTGATTAGCGGAATGACCACTTTCGGCGCGGTGTAGTTCACCGGCTTTTTATCGATACAATACTGCATATGGTTGGCGGCCTTTTCGGTTGTCATCATAAACGGCTTGATATCGCCTTTGGCAAGCTTAGTATCGACAAAACCATAACGTACGTTGGTAACATATACGCCTTTGGGTTTTAACGCCAGCGCCAGGCCGCGAAGGTAATTGGTGAATCCTGCTTTAGAGGCGTGATACGACGGCGCCTCCGCCGATATCAGCTCATCGGCGACACTAGAGACACCGATGAAATGCCCCTGCCCGCGTTCGATCATACCGGGCACGACAGCCGCCGCGGTCTTGACCATTGAAGTGAGATTCACATCGATTACGTTAGCCTCGCCGCTCATATCTAGTGGATCTAAAAACACTCCGATACCGGCAAAATAAATGCATAGATCTACCGGCTTCGTTTGTACCGTTGCATCCAGAATCCCGTGATACTGCACGGAGACAACATCACAAACGTGATGCTGATATTTCTCGTGTTTCAAAGAGGATTCGCTGCGGGAGATACCGATGACATCCCAGCCCTGTTTGAGTAGCCGGTTAGTAACCGCCTTTCCGATACCATCGGAATTGCCGACAAGAATTGCTTTGGATTGCATTTATGGCTCCTTCTGGTTTGAGTTGGTTATTGTGTTGATGGCTTAATGATTTTATACGTACTTAACCATTTAAAAGCGAATTAAGCTCGTTGAATTTATTGTACGGGTAAATACGGGGAGAGTTGCAAGGATTAAATTGTATAAAGCCATATAATACCGTAATATTTCACTAGTGTCCGGTTTTTTCGGTAAATTTTATATTTCTCTTTGGAATTGTTAGTGAAAGACATTTACCGATATAATTATCATATTCAGCGTATCAGCATCCTGACATGTCCTGCCGATACTAGGCTTAGTGCCCTGGTTTCCAAGCACTGCCTGGAAACTTTCTTGAGTCATGTAGAATGCGCATTCTGCCGGCAAACAAGCCACGTTGCGAATCAGCGCTTCGCAACGAGATGGAAAGGCCGGACAGCAGTGATAATACTTAAAAACTCATTATTCATACTTACCGTAAGCATTACTCCAACTATCGGCAATCGTTATAAACTTCGCATAGCCATACTCACGAATGTATTCGATTGCCTGTTGATATTTTTTGTACTTATACGCTTTCTTGGAATACCAGTTGTTGATTATTTCACACGCTTCCAGCTTATTACAATCGGCACATGTTTGAAAGCCGTTATCGCGGAAGCAGCAGAGTTTGATTTTGCATCTGGCTTTATCGATATCCCTCTTCCCTGATTCATAGCCAAATTTGCATCCTTTGCATGAGCCATCAGTAAAAGCCTTGCAGGTTTTGCAGTATGCGCCGCAGCAACCGATGAAGGTTTGAGAGTTCATGAGTCTTATAATTTCATTATTTACACCAAAAAACAAATATAATTTTTGATATCGAGTGGCTAAGAGCCGGGGCTCCTGAGGAACGTTTGCCTCAAGCAGGCCGTTTTTCGCCCCTTTGCGGCTTAATCCACAAACATCCTTCTGGTATCAAGATTTACTAAGGCGTTTCTCCAATTATTTATTCATTTTTAAATATGTTCGAATCAGAATAGTCAGGAAAATATACAACACGTTTGCCTTTCCTGATCCCCTCAGTGTAGTTTGATATCACTGCCTCGATAAATTCCTCTCCATAATGCAGATAAATATCCCTATCGGTACTAATAAGTGGGTCTTTTTCAAAAATGATTACTGAATATTTTCTTTCAATCACGCCATTTATAAGCGACTTTTTGATATCCTCTTTCTCGTTGACTAATATACGAAGCATAAAGGAATCCAGTATATACGGTTTTTTATTTGCTAACACTGGAATCGTTGGATCTTCTGATAATATTATTCCATCATTCACTCTGCAAATATCTACGATTTCTTCAGGGTAACGTACATTCAAATTTGAACTTCCATCTATTAATTTCACTAATAAAAAAATATTATATATTACAGCAAATGAAATTATTATTGCGTACATATACGTAAAAAGCTTTCTCCTAACAAAATTACTATTGAATATCACAGAGCCTATTAGCAGTATCGATGCTGTTGAGATATCTACAAGATGATTAGTTTCGGTTCCGGGAGATAAAAATATGAAAAAAGTGATAATTATTGAAGTAATCCAGAAAATAAAAAATAAATTATTAGTAAGATTCCTTTTATACTTATATATTATAAACAACGCCCAAAACGATAACATTACGCACTCTAAATCATATCTAATAATTCTTTTAGCCAACCTTATTGGTCCATTGATAATAGATAATATATCTATATTGCCGGATGCACAAGATGCAAATATATCAATTACCCTTCCTGAGGATCCCAAATACATAATTCCTATTACTATTATATAACCAATAGATGTTAAAGCTAAGATTTTGACACCTTCTTTCATATTTTTATTTAAAAATAGCCATATAAAAACAGATACCAAACCTGAAACAGCTGTTATTTTAGCTGAAAATGCAAGTATGAATAGGAATGATACTAATATTCTTTTATATTTAGTATTGCAGTCAGATATAAATATGAATATCCCTAATATATTCAAAGCAAGCGGCAGTATATCCGCACGGACTGCACTAAAACCAATTTGAATACTTATAGTCGAAAGCAATAAAACTAGTAACCATAGAATTATACTCAATTCAATTTTATATTTTCGCAATAACTTATAGCAGGCACCGAATAGAATGATTTCAGAGATAATACTGATAATATAGCCTGATATAATAGGTGTTCCCATCAATTTCATTAATAACGCATGGATAGAAAAATATAATGGGAAAAAGCGAGTACCACCAAAACCAGTAGATTCTGAAAAAAGCGGTCTATAAAATACGCCATCTTTCAGATCCATGGCAAGGCCAACCCAAGCCGCAGAGACGAAAAAAAAACTAGTATGAAATATTAGAGAATAAATTATTTTTGTCAATACAACAACGAAACAGGCTATTACTAAAATATTAACGACTAATTTGAAAGGATTTGAATTGTAATCAATAAAAGATGTTTTTTTAAACATAATACTACCTTATAATTAATTTTAGAGCTTCCGATAATAAACCGAATGCACTTTTACCCTAACTAAAACAGGTTTCTTTATAATATTTCAGATTTTGTGGTAAAGACCGTTTCTACAACAGAGTAGCTTTTACTATTAAAGCGGCTGTATTATGCATCATTTATCGCCTTATACCACTTAGGCGCTTATTATATTTTAATTACATAAATGAGTCAATCCCAAAGTTAGTTGAAATTTGATTTATTTGATATCGGCTCCCTTTTCTGCTCAGGCAGCTATTATCTCCTTTCTACCGGTTTTAGGAATTATCATTTGTAAAGCTGTCCGTAAAGTCTTCAGTTGACGATACCCGCTTATCCTGTTGAGCTTAGGCTCGATCGCCAACAAGGCACTGGCTATCCAGGGATGTTTCTGATTGGAGTTCTTCCAGTAATCAACCTTATTCATTTTAGAGGCGACCTGCGATAAGATCGATTCGATGATATTCGAGGTTTTCAAACTTCGACGCAGTTCCCTCGACAAACCCAGACGTTGAACGCTCAGCGATTCCTCAAAACCTTCCTCCAGACTAGACACCGCCGATTCGTTTAGCAGGCGAAGCTCTCTTTTTATCGACAGAAGCGCCGCCCTGGCTTTCTTATAATCATCAAGTTCATAGGCCGCCTGAAGTTTCTGACGATATTTGGTCTGAAGCTTTTTCGGCAGGTAGCTGACGATGTTCTCTCGCTTATGCCATTGACATCGCTGCACAACACCGTACCGACCGAAAACCTCTTTGATTGCCTTGCGAAAACCCTTGGAGCCATCGATTATCATCAGCAAACCACGGTCATAGCTCAGGCTGCTCCAGAGATCATGACCGGCTAAACCATCCCGCTGATAACGTTCACTGGCCAACCGCCTCACCTCATCCTTCAAAAGCTCGTTGACATGCATCAAACCCAGAGGTATCAATTCACTGACCAAGGCCGCCTTCATATCAATATCCAGACCGCCATATTCAGTCAAATCCGTGACCTCTTTCTTTTCGCTTTTCTGACCTTGCTTTTTTTGATTCGTAGTACTTTCTTCACATCGGCTCCTTTTGTGGTTGGTAATTTATTGCTAAATACAATCTTAGGAGCCGATATCCTTATATTTCAGCTAAGAATAATATTCTGTCCATAGTAAGATACTGTATTATTTTTCTACTCCTCCTAGTAATAGCTATAAAATTAACAATTTCTATATTTAGATAATTATCAAATATTATCACTAGTGTCCGGTCTTTTCATCTCGTTGCGAAGCGCTGCTTCGCAACGTGGCTTGTTTGCCGGCAGAATGCGCATTCTACATGATTCAAGAAGGTTTCCAAGCAGCGCTTGGAAACCAGAAAACCAAGCCTAACATCGGCAGGATATGTCAGGATGAATGATACGCTGAATAAAATAATTATATCGGAAAATATTTTTCATTAACAATTCCAAGGAGAAATTTAAAATTTAACGAAAAACACCGGACACTAGTGAAATATTATATTTATAAATTACTAATACTTATTAGGCAGTCAGGAAGTGCAACTTAAAAGTATCATTTTAATACTCACTATGCTTTATCCATTAAAAATCTATTTTCAGCCCAACATAAGGAATATAATTTTCAGAATTTCTATTATACTTTTTAAAGGAAAATACTGGCGCAATCTTAGTCGATGATTCATCCGCCCGACCGGCGTATATATTTTCCCGCTGGTTACTATATGAATACTTTCTATCATTATCGTAATCACTGGTTAATTTTATACCTGTCAGTAAACCGATAAAACTTCCGGCACCGGCTAAACTCATTATATTGTTGTCATCATCAACTTTTGCTAATATATCGATGCCGAATCCGGCGACTGCTCCCACGATGCCTGCCAGATTAATCAGACGAATCCTGCTGGTGGACGCGTTGCTTTTTGGCGCAAAAACACAGGCGCTTAAGAGGGCGATATCTGAACCGATTAATATATCCAGAACGATTTCATCATCATCAACATCCGCCATTGCCGCAAAAACTCCACCGTACCACATGCCCCATTCGAAACTCGAACCTATCAATGACGCCTGTCCCTCGGTATAGTCAACGCTGTTAGAAAGATGATTTGCGACAAGTATACCGGCCAGCCCGGATAAAACCCCGGTTCCTATGACCTCGTGTGATTTCGCATCACCATATACAGTCCAGCCTATTCCCTGCAATGTGCCGAAATGCGCGCCGGCGGAAATCATTTTCGCTTTACTTTTAGTGATATTAGAGTTCCTTGACCATCCACTGGCAGCATAGACAGAAATCGATGGCCCCAATAACATGCCCAGAGCGTAAGCTTCAGTCTCTTCCGCGTCGAAAGCTGCCGGTACGGCTATTCCCAGCCATATTCCGTAGTATCCGCTGAATACGATTAAACTGGTACGTCCGCTTTGATCGATAAGAGAGCCTTTCTTAAACAGGACTTTATCGGATTTTCGGAGTAATGAAACTATCGTATTTACCGAATCCGCAGTAGTTGAAATTGAACTTTCGGGATACTCTTTAACAATATCATTAAGCATCTCATTGCTGATATCATACTTTGTCCGCGCCGCGTATTTCAAGCTAAGCTTAAACATCATCTCAGGCTCAGTGATAACCGATCCAGGTTCGCGCTGTTTTAAAGCAAAATATCTATCTTTTAATTCTATATGGTGACGGGTGAGATTGAAAATTTCATCAGAGATTTTTCTTTCCCCCCGGGATTGATCCCCATAATCCAGATGTGTATAAATCAGCTTGTATTCCTTTTCGGATACTTTATAAAACCAGGCGCTAATGAAGTTTTCGATATCGGGAAATAGGTTGTAATACTCCCGCTCACTCGAATCGATCTCCTGGCCAATCCGAGGCGTTAAACTGACAGGTTCCATATCGGGTTGCCCGGCGTTAATAACAGTGATGGATAGCATAACTAAGATTAATATGATCGCTGCTCTGGCACTATGATGATTAACCACATGATCTCCTTAATTAATATTAAATTCGATTATAAATATGCTATTAGATAGTAATCTCTGGAAATGAATGTTCTGAGTAATCCCGGGTGGTTTATTTGACAAGTATCATCCTTTTTAGTTCGTCATGAAAACCGGCATTCAATACATCGGTATGATACTCTATGGGTCGATATTTGTCAATAATTCGATTTGGTTTTCTCTCTGAGCAGCTCAGGAGCTGTAGCTCCTGAGGAGCCACAAGGCGATGGGAGCTGCTCGTATCAACCGGGCTTCCCCACCCCGTGTCGGGAGCTACAGCTCGCCGACCTACGCCCCACCCATATTGCTATTATGCTGCTATTTACGCTTGCTTTCCAATAATTATGTAATTATAATTCGACATGACCAAGATTAAACGATATTTTAAACCAGATGATATTTGTTTTATCACGAATGTAACTTATAATAGAAATCCAATCCTTATTGATAATATAGATATTTTAAACAAAGCTATTAGTAACACTTTCCAATCATCACAATTTAGCTTGTTAGCTAGAGTTATTTTACCTGATCATTTTCATATTATTCTTGAGGCCGGTAATAAAAATCCCTCAAAGATTTTGCAGAAAATCAAAATGAGTTTCGGAGTGTTATATCGTGTTAAAATGAACATGAATAGCGGAAGAGTGTGGCAAAACCGATTCTGGGATCATATAATTAGAGACCAGGATGATCTAAATAATCACATTAATTACATTCATTATAATCCAGTCAAACATGGTTTAGTATCGCGGCCATGTGATTGGCAGTATTCCTCAATACATGAATACATAGCGGATGGAGTTTACACAAGAGACTGGGGAGCGATAGAACTCGACAATCTTGATGGCGAATTCGGAGAATGATGCCGCGAGTAGCTCAGGAGCTGTAGCTCCTGAGGAGCCGCAAGGCGATGGGGATCTGCTTGTATCATGCAGTCTTCTCCGCCTATCTCTTCGGGATATGGCTTGCTTACTTACGCCACGGTATTCCTTTTATTCTTATATTTGATAAATTAACTTAATAACTCAAGAGCATTTTTATATATACTATTTCTTCCTTCACATTTGATTCTTACTTTTTTGGCACTTTCAAATTCTTGATAGAAAGGGATCCCTGTATATAAAAAATCTTTTACTTTAAATATAACCTCCCCCTTAAGATCGATAGGAATCTGCCATAAACTTCCGCCACTTGTTCCGCCAAAACTATCAGGGAGATATCCCACTTTCAAAAATTCAATCAGGACATCAATCTTATCGCATCCTTCGTTTTGGATTTCTTTTTCAAACTCACACAACCATATTTTATTTTCTATAATATAATTTGTTTTAAATCTTCCTTCACTCTGCTTCTCTTTTACATTTTCAGCAATAGCACCACTAATAATCCATATACCATCATTTAGATAATCATTATTTAACACCCTACCTGAGTTTAGTTCAAGATTCCAGAATTCTCTTCCTGCTTCAATCCAACCAATTAGATTTAATGGAAGGTGTATGAATGCAATATCACATTTTTTGTTTTTAGATCTTTCAATTATTAAATCACTTTTAAGCACTCTTGGACAATGTCCTCGGGATTTATAGACAAATCCAATGCCTACTGATTTTTTAAATAATACTGAATCGACGACATGCTTAGCAGTCAATATTCCCTTCATTTGCTTGTATTTTACCAATGTACCTGAACCTATCAATTGAGACACGGGTTTATTACCTTTTTCATATAATCCAAGTATAGAAATCGAATAATTAAAAATCTCTTCACTAAGTCTATTATATAGTCTCTGCGGAATACTATCATAATCTACAAATTTAATTAGCACAATCACTGCCCTTTAAATTGATGAATTTAACTAAGGATATAGTTATAGCTAATTACCTATATTTAACTATATTCATTTTACGATTGCAAGCACAATACTAAATAGAGTGTTATATCTTATAATAAAAACCGTTACAAATGAGGATCTGCTCGCATCAATCGGGCTTCCCCACCCCGTGTCGGGAGCTACAGCTCACCGACCTACGGCCCCACCCACAAAAAAAACCGCCGCGGCTTTCACCACGGCGGCTGTAAATTCTATCTGAGATGCCTAAACTAAAATCTAGCTCTAGCCTGACGACCTATCATGCGGGCGTAAATCAGGGCCAGGGTGCGGTAAATCATGTGGGCGAACTTGGAGTACGGCATGTACCACAACAGCATGAATACGAATACCATGTGTATGAAATAGGTCACATACGCAGCCATCGCCCAACCGCCGGCACGAATCAACCAGCTAAACATACCGGTCACACCGGTTAAAAATATGATATACAGGAACAGGTAATCGGTGTAGCCATTGGCGCCTACGTTATCCTTGTTCATCCATCTGCGGATGATAAGCATCGCGCCACCGATCATCAAGCCCATACCGCCGATTGCGCCGATCCACTTGACCGGATGCGGCATCTCGATGGGTAACTCGAAAAACGCATGAAGGCTTTCCATGCCCAGCAGGTGTAGATAATGCGGTATGAATATGAATACGAATACCGCGCCGGTAGTGATCATGGCGCTAATGAAGCCATAGAGCAACATCATATGTCCCCAGTAGCGGGCTTTGTTGGCCTCGCACTGACTGAAATTGCCGTGTTTTAGGATTTCCATCGCCACCTCTATAGCGGCCGGGATAAATCCTTTCTTTTTATCAGCCCCCGGTATCTGTAACCCTTTCCAGAACTTGATGAAGCCTATCGCGGCAAAAAGGAAGATGATAATGTTGCCGAGCACGAATAAGGCATCCACGGAGCTATGAGGCAAAAACAGGTTAAAATCCGGAACGGAGGCTTGCATGAAATCTTTTATACCATCGCCGTTGGCATCCGGGGCAAACATGGACATCATGGCAAAAAGTATAATAGCCGGTAAAAGCACCAGTATCGGCAGGGCTTTGGGATTTGCCAGAGCTTTGCCCATGAAGGACGGGAACGAGTAGTGCTTATATATATAAGAACGAATCGCCGCTAAGACATCCCCCGGACGGGCATCTCGCGGGCAATGAGTGGTGCAGTCGTTGCACTGATAGCACAGCCATACATCGGGGTCTTTCACCAGTTTATCTATTTGGCCCCATTGAGCCAGTATCATTTCTTTTCGCGGGAAAGGTGTGATTTCCGGCGAGAGATTGCATACTACCGAGCAAGTCGCACACTGGTAGCATTTTTTAACGCTATTGCCGCCGAGCCTCTTAATCTCTTTTACGAACCCGGGATCGGGCGCTATGGCGCGTGCTTCTGCCATTACAACTCCCTTGTTTTTAAACCGATTTACATCAATATCGGCAAACCGTAGTTATCCTCAATTTTAATCGGTTGAATAGTATATTGCATGTAACATTAAGTCAAGCAATTTTGTTAATTAATTCACAAACTGTAAGGTATTCTCAACAACAATCCAAAAGATAACTAAAATTAGGCAAGTCTACTTAATTATTGGGTAATGGATTATTGTATATTATAGTCCCCATACTATATATATTTATCATTTTGAAACTATTCAACTTATTATCTAATATCTAAATACGCACTAATATTCCAATATTGATTTTAAATTTTTTAAATAATATGTCCTTTTTTTCTTGACACCGCTTGTGAAAAAAGTTACTTTCTTGCCGAACTGTATAGGAGATTTTGAAAAAAGAATGTTCTTAATTTTGAACTTTAAATAAATAGGACTGAATTATGGCTAAATCAAATCTTATTAAGCCGCATGGCAGTGATGAGTTAAAGATTCTCCTTCTTGAGGGCAAGGCTAAAGAAGAAGAATTGAAAAAAGCTGCATCGCTTCCTAAAATCGTGATGTCATCGCGTGAAACCGGTGATCTTATCATGATGGGTATTGGCGGTTTTACTCCTCTCGAAGGCTTTATGGGCCACGACGACTGGAAGGGCGTTTGTGCCGAGATGAAGATGACCAACGGTGTCTTCTGGCCGATTCCCGTAACCCTTTCCCATGATGAGAAGCTCGATCCGGGTACCGAGATCTGCCTTATTTCCGGTGAGACCGATGAGATTATGGGCACGATGAAAGTGACCGAATCTTACCAGATCGACAAAGATTTCGAAAACAAGCACGTCTACACCACCACCGATGAAGATCACCCCGGTGTCAAGATGGTAAACGCTCAGAAAGCCTGGAACATTGCTGGTCCGGTGAAAGTGCTTTCCGAGAGCTATTTCCCGAAAGAATTCGGCGACATTTATATGCGTCCTGCCGAAAGCCGCAAGATTTTCGAGGAAAAGGGCTGGAAAACCATAGCCGCCTTACAGCTTCGTAACCCGATGCATCGTTCGCACGAGTATCTGGCCAAGATCGCTTTAGAGGTTTCCGACGGTCTGTTCATTCATCAGTTAGTCGGCAAACTCAAACCCGGCGATATTCCGGCTGACGTTCGCGTCAACTGCATCAATACCCTGGTTGAGTATTATTTCGATAAGAACCGTGTGGTAACCGGTGGCTATCCCCTGGATATGCGCTATGCCGGTCCGCGCGAGGGCCTGCTTCACGGCCTGTTCCGCCAGAACTTCGGCTGTAGCCACATGATTATCGGCCGCGACCACGCCGGTGTTGGTGACTACTACGGCCCGTTCGATGCTCAGGAAATCTACCATAATCTATGGGAAGGCGCTTTAGAGTGCAAGATGCTGCCGATCGACTGGACTTTCTGGTGCTATAAATGCGGCGGTATGGCCTCAATGAAAACCTGCCCGCACAAGAAAGAGGATCGTTTGTTCCTCTCCGGCACTGCTCTTCGCAAAGCCTTATCAGAGGGCGGCGATGTTCCGGCCGAATTCAGTCGCGCGGAAGTCTTGAAGATTTTGCGTGAGTACTATGCCGGTTTAGGTGATGCTGACAAGGTCGAGGTCAAAATGCACGGCCATGCTACCGGTGACGCTGATACGAAAAAGAAATAAATAAAGAATACAGATAACGAAGGTTTAATCTACTAAGGAGGTAGGATGCCAAGTTACGTAATCGTTGATAAATGCGACGGATGTAAAGCTCTGGACAAGACTGCTTGCCAGTACATCTGCCCCAACGACTTGATGGTTCTGAACAAAGAGCAAATGAAAGCTTACAATCAGGAACCGGAAATGTGCTGGGAATGCTACAGCTGCGTAAAAATCTGCCCGGTGCAGGCTATCGAGATCCGCGGATACGCAGATTTCGTACCGATGAATGCTGCTGTCACTCCGATGCGCTCGACCGATAGTATCATGTGGACGGTTAAATTCCGTAATGGAATGCTCAAACGCTTTAAATTCCCGATCAGAACCACTGAGGAAGGCAAAGCCGTACCGAGTGGTGGTTATGGAACCGCTCATGATAACTTGAACGACCAAATTCTGGCTCAGGAGCCCGAAGCTCTGAGACTGGATAAGCTTTACACCATCAATTAATACGGGAAGGAAAACTGTAAAAATGGCGAATTTCGAAAATGTAGAAGTCACCACCGACCTGTTGATTCTTGGTGGTGGTATGGCCTCTTGCGGCGCTGCCGTGGAAGCCGCCTACTGGGCTAAGAAAAACGGTCTTAAAGTGACCTTGGTTGATAAAGCTGCGATGGATCGCTCCGGCGCCGTTGCCATGGGCCTTTCGGCTATCAACCAGTATGTTGATATTACCTCTGGTAAAAACACCGTAAAAGATTATGTCGACTATGTCCGCATGGACTTGATGGGTATTGTCCGCGAGGATCTCGTTGCCAATATCGCCCGTCACGTTGACTCCTCCGTTCACCTGTTCGAAAAATGGGGTCTGCCGATCTGGAAAGATGCCGATGGCAACTTCGTGCACGAGGGTCGCTGGCAGCTCATGATCAACGGTGAGTCCTACAAAGTTATCGTCGCTGAGGCCGCCAAGAATGCATTGGCCGAGTCCGGTGGCGAATACTTCGAACGCGTTTTCATCGTCGAGCCGATTGTTGACGGCGACCGCATTGCCGGCGCTGTTGGTTTCTCGACCCGCGAGAACAAGTTCTATATCTTCAAAGCCAAAGCCACCATCTGCGCGATGGGCGGCGCTGTTCACGTATTCAAACCGCGTTCCTCAGGTGAGGGTCTCGGTCGCGCCTGGTATCCCCCGTGGAACTCCGGCTCCTCCGCTTACTTCACCCTGCGCGCCGGCGCTGAGATGACTTCCCAGGAAGTCCGTTTCATCCCGGTTCGTTTTAAAGATGCTTATGGCCCTGTCGGCGCCTGGTTCCTGCTGTTTAAATCAGCCGCTACCAACGCCATGGGTGGTAACTATATGATCGAGCGTCGTCCCGAGCTCGAGAACTGGAAACCTTACGGTTTGGTAAAACCGATTCCGGCCAACCTGCGTAACTGGCTGGGCATGCTCGACACCATGGAAGGCAAAGGTCCGATCTTCATGCGTACGGATGAAGCCATCCAGAAGATTGCCGCCGAAGCCGGTGACGAGAAAGCCGCCAAGAAAAAATTGAAAGAGCTGGAAGCTGAAGCATGGGAAGACTTCCTTGACATGACTATCTCCCAGGCTATCCTCTGGGCCGCCTCCAATGTAGAGCCCGAAAAGAAATCCTCCGAGATCGCCGCTGCCGAGCCGTATTTCATCGGTTCGCACTCCGGTGCCTCAGGCGCCTGGGTTTCCGGTCCGGAAGACTTACAGTCTGCCGAAACCAAGAGCGAGTATTTCTGGGGTTACGACCACATGTCGACCGTCAAGGGTCTGTTCTGTGCCGGTGATGCCTCCGGTGCCTCCTCTCACAAGTTCTCCTCCGGCTCGCACGCCGAGGGTCGTATTGTGGGTAAAGCCGCCGTCAAGTTCATCACAGACAATAACTCCATGCCGAATTTCGATATGGCCAAAGCCGAAGAGTACAAGAAAGAGATCTTAAAGCCTCTGGATACTTACGAAGCTAACGCCAAATATACCACCGATCCTGAGACCAACCCGAACTACATCAAACCGAAGATGTTCATGTTCCGCTTGCAGAAAATCATGGATGAGTATGTTGGTGGCGTCTCCGCTCAATTCTGCACCAACAAAGCCATGCTCGACAAAGCTCTCGAACTGCTCGTCTTCTTGAAAGAAGACTCCGACAAGCTGGCTGCCAAGGATCTGCACGAACTGCTTCGCTGCTGGGAGAATGTCCAGCGTATGTGGCAGGCTGAGGCCCATACCCGTACCATCCTCTTCCGTGAAGAGACTCGTTGGCCCGGTTACTACCGTCGCGCCGACTTCCCGACCATGGATGAGAACGACTGGCACGTATTCGCCAACTGTACCTGGAATCCAGGTTCCGGCGAATGGGAAATGACCAAACGCCCGATGCTGCATGTCTATCCTCAGGCTCAGGAGCACGAGCTTCTGGGTGGCTGATCTCAGATAGATCATTCATTTTTGGATATCCTATCCCCTGCCCTTTCGGGCGGGGGATTTTTTGTTGGCAAATCTATATATTTTGTTAATTTATATTCTATATTAGTACATCATACTTTCCAGGGAGGAATTTATGAACAGATATATAAAATGGTTATTTATTGTTTTGTTTCTAGTATTTATAGCAGAAATTTCTTTTGCTCAAAATCCGGCAATTCAATTGGTACCTTACGATTCACTTGAGCTCCCCATATCAAATCCAGTAGGACTTGACGTTATTAATTACAATAACGATGAGTATCCTGATTATTTTTACTATGGCGATCGTTACCATTATAATAATATCGCCAACATTATTGATGGATATTCGGGTGAAACTATATGGCAAAGCGATTTCTGGGATACTGAATACCTTACGAATATTGTACATCTTGAGTCAGAGGATATTTGGAGGCTATATGCTGTTAATACTAACGATTTCTATGTTTATTCAATCTATTGGGTTGAACCTCCCAATGTACATATGGATTACCTAACTAATGTATATTTATCGTCACCAGGAAATTGGGATTACAGTTGGTGGAATTCTTATAATATAGGGTATCTAAATGGCATTGACAAAATTTATGTGCATTGCTGCAATGGTTGGGCGGTTGATATAGGAGAGGCATATTATTACGGTGAAATTTACTCAGTTGATGAACATAATCATGATAATTATTTCCGCGAATGCGGCCGCTATATCAACAATGAGGAATTCGTTTACAATGGCGAGTATTACCTTCTTCACATAGGTGATTACTATCACGAGGAGATGAGTTGGGTTGATCCCTGGATATGGTATTATGATTATTATGCTAAGGCTATCATAATGTCGGAAAACCAGGGAATAGATTATTCATACGAAATCTATCATAATGACTATTGTCATCTTGATGTTAAAGCTGACATGTTTCAGCAGGATCAAAACACACCACCAATGCAGCTTTACTTAATGTCGGAACCAGATTCCTACGACAAAACTCTAATTGTATATGACAATATTTTCGATAGTACCTCCTTTGTCAGTTGCCAATTATTTCTTGAGGATGACTACAACGCAAAATTCTTCATATTTAATAATGAAGTTAAAATATTTACCTATAACGAATACTATATCCCGGTAGCTTTAAATTCCGATTTATCATTGTATGGGGAGATATTCGATATCAATTCATTTATGAATTCACCATTTCATTTCGAGGACATCGATGATGATGGTACCGATGAGTTTTTCTTCCTATATCGGAACATGGTTTACATCTATAAAGCCGAGGAAACAGTAGGTATCGACGAAACCAGTTCCCCTCTCCCTTGCCTCACAACCACCAGCTACCCTAACCCATTCAACGCCTCGACCACGATCAGCTACGATCTACCGGAGAAGGCGGATATCTCGCTTGAGATATATGATATACTTGGTCGAAAAATAGAAATGCTGATTAGCACCACTCAGCCGGCGGGGCATCATCAGGCGGTATGGCATGCCGGTGATCTGCCCTCGGGGGTGTATTTCTATAAGCTAACAACCGGCGAACATACCCGGACTGAGAAGATGGTTTTGATGAAATAATCCTCTCAACCGGGCTTATTTGGCAATATACAAGCAATACGGAGCAGTTTATCATTGACAATATTCATAATTACGCTTAATTAGTGAAAGAGGTGTTTATATGAAATCTATAGCTAAAATAGCACTTGTCATATTCGCCTTATCTGTTCCCCTGTTTGCTCAGTATGATTTATTATCAATACCCCTGATCGATAGTATCAGTACCGAATCGAATATCGTACTTCCGTATGATGTCACCGGGGATGGTATCGATGATATCGTGGTGGGGAATGATTCGCGGATAAAGATATTCGATATAACTACCAATGAGATGATCTGGCAATGTAGCTCATTCGAGGGTTCGATATCCGATATCGAGATTGCCGATATCGAACCGGACGGGGATCTCGATATGATGGTTGGAACGCTCGAACCATATTACCGTCATTTTTACATTGTATATGATATGGATACAGAGAATATCTACGAATGGCCCGACCCTATGCCGGGCACTTGTTATAATTTGCATTTTAATCGTATCGAGGGCGTACCTTATGTTTTCATGACCTCGTTCGGGATATTAAAGATGAACCTTCAAGAGCTGACATATGATCGTCTCGCCGATTACGATCTGCATTATCCGATGTATTACACGGACAGCCTAATTTACGGCACATTCGATACTGAGGATGACTACAGCGAATATTGTGGCGCTTATGTTATGGATATCGACCTTAACGACCTGATCTTCCAGACTTTAGCATCCTGTGATATGAATCATTACACGCACTTTCCGCGGGCGTTCGCTGATTTCAACGATACTCCCGGCATAGAATTCATACATACCGCTCAATGCATTTGGGAGGAGCAAACACCCGATCCGGTTTTACATTTCTGTAATAGCGAGCTCGAGGAAACCGATAGTATCCATTACGACAGTCTATCATCGGTAGGTTATTTTTTAGCTGGAAATTTCGCCGATAACGAATATGCCGAGCTTTTAGCTCTATGCAGTATGGTGAATGCTCCCACAACATCCGTGAATATTCTTTTTAGCGGCAAAGGCGATATACTGGGAATAGCTCAGCCAGGCGAGTCCATTACTCCCGGGTTAACCTGCAATATTGATGATGATCCATACGATGAGCTAATAGTAATTAAACGAACTGCGATTCACATATATGATATCGAGGTGATTACTGTTGATGTGGATGAGCCAATATCAATCCCCTCCAGTATTACGATATCAGCTTACCCTAACCCATTCAACGCCTCGACCACGATCAGCTACGATCTACCGGAGAAGGCGGATATCTCGCTTGAGGTATATGATGTTCTCGGTCGTAAAATCGAAACGCTGATTAGCACCACTCAGCCGGCGGGGCATCATCAAGCGGTATGGCATGCCGGTGATCTGCCCTCGGGGGTGTATTTCTATAAGCTAACAACCGGCGAACATACCCGGACAGAGAAAATGGTTTTGATGAAATAAATTATTATTAATTCTACTATTTTTTGTTAATTTGTAGACTATAGTGAAAGGTTGTTAATCTGGGAATGAGTTGATGAAAAGGTTTATTATTCTTACTTTTCTATTATTATTAAAGAAAGATTATTTAGGAGAGGAATTTAATGAGTAAATACTATCAAATAATTGTACTAATCGTCTTATTTTCAATTTCATCTCACGCCCAATATGATTTGCTAAGGTTTGAGCCTATTGATAGCATTTCAATCACGTCAAGGAGTATAAAACTCTATGATGTAAATAATGATGATGCTGATGATATTTTTATAAGCACCGACAATGGCATCTATATATATGATGGATCAACCCGCGATATTCTCTGGGCAGACACAAGTATCGGTGCTATGAATGCCATAGAAATGGGGGATATTGAATCGGACGGATTAATTGATTATTTTGCCGGAACAAATTCATCTGAGGTTCCTATTAGCATATATACTTATTTCGGAAATAATCCTGATGGCTATTTAGAGTGGCCAGGATACCTTATTTACCCAATAAGTTATATTCATTTCTTCAGAAGAGATGATATTCCTTATCTTGATTTTATATCCGCAGCTTTTGGATATCAAATAAATCTAAGCAACTGGGATTATGAAGCCAAATATATAGGTTATCCCTGTGCTAATTTTTATATTTATGATGATACATGCATAGGCTGGGATTATTTAAGCAACCTGGAAGGTTATGGAAACTTGTATATATTTTTTTATGATTTGGATTTCAATCTTCTTTCGGATCGTACTCTACTTCACTGTGATTATGATTCGAACGTCAATTTTGAACATGCTTTTGGCAACTACGATTCAACAGACTATGATATTATTTACAGCGCCTATTGCTTATATGCAAGCAACCACTTAATCCTCCATAAATCCGATACAGAATTCTATTCATATAGTACTGCAGAGTTTCCACAATATACGAGTTCTTCCTGTTTTAAGGCATTAAACGTAACAGGTGATTTTCACGATGAATTGATAATCAGTACAATTCATGAAGGGCAAAATAAAATGGTATTATTTAATGGGGATATGGAAGTTTTAGCTCATTCAAGCCCCATTGAACCGATATCAATATTGGCAGCAGGAGATATTGATGGTGATGGGTATGATGAAGTTATATTTAGCAGAAATAATTATTTGATTTGTGAGAAACTGAAAATCGAGCAAACGGATATCGATGAAAAGATAAATCTCCCGCAATCATTTTCAGCGACTGTATATCCAAATCCATTTAATGCCCATACTAATATTAATCTGTATTGTAATTTTGCTGGTAAATTGGATATTGAGGTGTTTGACGTTCTTGGAAGAAAAGTCGCGAATATTTTTGAAGGTGATGTTTCTGAAGGAGAGCATTCATTTAATTGGTCGCCGTATGAAAACTATATTTCTACTGGTGTTTATTTCTTAACAGTCAAGTTTAACAATGAAATTAATGTTAGAAAGATGGTCACTAGTGTCCGGTGTTTTTCGCTAATTTTTATATTTCTCTTTGGAATTGTTAGTGAAAAATATTTTCCGATATAATTATTATATTCAGCGTATCATGCATCCTGACATGTCCTGCTGATGTTAGGCTTAGTTTCCTGGTTTCCAAGCGCTGCTTGGAAACCTTCTTGAGTCATGTAGAATGCGCATTCTGCCGGTAAACAAGCCACGTTGAGAAGCAGCGCTTCGCAACGAGATGGAAAGGCCGGACAGTAGTGAAAGATGGTATATCTAAAATGAGAAAAATATTTATCTTTTCAGCCTGCATTTTTTTGTTTATAACAATCATTCCCGTAATATGTACTGGTCAAATCCCTGGTTATAATATGAATCTCTGCGATTCTCTCATTGTTGAAGATAGTCTAATTACATCTTTTAAGATTATCAATTTCAATGAAGATGAGTATTATGATTATTATATCGCAACTGATGAAAGATCATATATAATCGATGGATCATCAAAAGATACTCTCTGGATTAGCAATTACAGCGAATTCAGGAAGTATGAAAACCTTGAGTATATTGAATCATTGGATGTCTGGCGATGTTTTATCGTTGAGCATTTACCGGATAACGAGAATAATTTTCGCTTAAAATTTGTTGATGTTCCGAACGTAACAGCTCAAGATTCTATAGATTTCTGTATGTACATATACACTTACGTGGGCGGACCATTCATGGCTGGGTATCTGCCATTTGACAATGGAAGCTATTACGCATATATCGCTGAACATTATCCTTCTTCTGAATCGACTAGCGATACCGGTCGACTTTTTCAATTTAATCCAGCATTAGACAGCCTTTTATATGAATTTATAAGTGGTGGATTTCCAACATCTCATTACAATATTAGAATTAATAATTTTAACTACTTTCTTATTGTAGGCAATGATAAATTACAGTGGTTCGGACACTACCCCCGCATAGACTATAGTGGAATAGCACGTTTATATAACGAAGATTTCGAGATTGTTTCTGATTTTAGTAGTCAGGCTCAAAATTATTCAAGCTCAGATACAATGTACGATTCTTCAAACAATACATATCAGCTTTTGTTGTCAGGTAATGGAAAAGTATTGGTCTGTTCAGATATATTCGATGATACACAATATTTTTTTAGAGCAGTTCCAGTAGGGAATACTTATGCCCAGTATATTGATATAGAACACGAAGCAAAAGTAATTATTGGAAAATTGAATGGCTACATGGAATTATTAAACACGGATTTATCATTTTATAGATATACATTTGGAGATGCTCCGGTACTTTATAATGATCTTCTTACCGAGGATATAGATTTCGATGGCACTGATGAAGTTTTCTATATTTGCGACTCGATTATAAGAATCATTAAACTTGAAAATGCCACTGGTATCGACGAAACCAGTTCCCCTCTACCCTACCTCACAACCACCAGCTACCCTAACCCATTCAACGCCTCGACCACGATCAGCTACGATCTACCGGAGAAGGCGGATATCTCGCTTGAGGTATATGATGTTCTCGGTCGTAAAATCGAAACGCTGATTAGCACCACTCAGCCGGCAGGGCATCATCAAGCGGTATGGCATGCCGGTGATCTGCCCTCGGGGGTGTATTTCTATAAGCTGGCCGTTGATGAGATTACAAAAACAGAGAAAATGGTGTTGATGAAATAGTTTCTTGCCATTTTCCACAAAAATACCTCATAAATTACTTTCATCAGCTATACTAACTTATTATATTCCACGGAATTGAAAATTGGTGAAATGGATTAGGTCAAGCCCCCTGTGGTCTTGACAATTTCAACAACGTCGAAACCGCAGGGGTTTCGACCTACTCTAAGTGGACGGTAGACATCCTCGTCTGCCCCGTAAAGAGCGCCCCGAGTAGATGTTGAAGGAAACGAGATCGTTAAACGTTAAACTTGTAAGAAGAATGATGATACTATGAATACAGAAGATAAAACCATCTGCCCGTACTGCAAACAGAAAATGACCGAGTGGCAGCCGCCGGATGAATCCACCTGGACCGGCGCCCTGCAGTACGTTTGTTTTAACAACGACTGCCCTTACTTTATCAAGGGCTGGAAATGGATGTTGGAGCAGTTCCAGCAAAAAGCCTCATACCGTCACCGCTATAACCCCACAAGCGGCGAATCAGGTCCGCTGCCGGTGTGGTCGGATAAAGCGATGACTGATTTCATCGTGGATGAAAACGAATAACAGGAGCAATCATGAGAGAGATAGAGAGACTTAAAGAAGCGATTTTAAAAGACTACCCCCGCCTGAATTTAGAGAGCAAATTCTCGTTCAAGTGCCATCCCGGGGTGTCGTGTTTCAACGCCTGTTGCGCGGATGTCAATATCTTCCTGACGCCGTATGATGTTCTCCGCTTGAAAACCAAGCTGGGCATGTCCTCGGAGGATTTTTTATCCGAACATACCATCTCACCGTTCGATGAGAACCTGAAATACCCCGTCGTCATGCTTAAGATGCTGGATGATGAGAAGAAATCATGCCCCTTCGTCGGGCCCGAGGGTTGCACCGTATACAGCGACCGTCCCTGGGCTTGCAGAATGTATCCCCTGGGCATGGCCTCCCCCGGCGAGGACTCGAAAGAGCTGGATGAGGAGTTTTATTTCCTTTTAGAGGAATCGATCTGCAAAGGATTCGACTCCGACCGGGAGATTTCGGTGCAGGGCTGGCTGGAAAACGAGGGCATCATAGAATACAACGAGGCCGGCGAGAAATATAAAGAGCTGACCACGAACAAGTTTTTCACCGAGGGCGGCAACCTTCGCCCGGAGAAAATAGAGATGTTTTTCACGGCGGTGTACAACCTCGATAAATTCCGCAAATTCGTTTTCGAGAGTAGCTTTCTGGAGAAATTCGATGTTGCCGATGATGTCGCGGCGAAAATAAAAGATGATGATGTTGAGCTATTGAATTTCGCATACGACTGGCTGAAATTCGCGCTTCTGGGCGAGGACACCTTAAGAATCAAATCGGATGTAGCCGCCGCCAAAAAGCAAGAGCTTAAGGAGAAGAACAAACTCAAAGATTAAACAAATCATGTCATTCAGATAAATTCGATCCTCCCCTGTCATCCGATGCGGGAGGATTTTTTGTTAGAACATTTAACTTGATACACAATTACATAGATATCAAAATATATTTACATACAACTGTATGTTTGAGAGGAATAATAGCTATCGATTCTGAAGGGCCTACCCTCTTTAAATTATCAGAGGATTTATCGAAAGTATTAAATGAAGTAGAATTGCCTGAAACGGAGTCCAATTATTTGAGACATCCTTATAATATCTCAGTGTTACCAAATCGAATAGTATTATTCGAAAATGTCGATGATTCAAATGGGATGTTGTCTTTTACCTTCAATCCTCGCCTTAGAAAAGAAGCTCGAGATAATGAACAATCGCTGATACCCGAAAGTTATTCATTATATCAAAACACTAGTGTCCGGTGTTTTTCGTTAAATTTTAAATTTCTCCTTGGAATTGTTAATGAAAAATATTTTCCGATATAATTATTTTATTCAGCGTATCATTCATCCTGACATATCCTGCCGATGTTAGGCTTGGTTTTCTGGTTTCCAAGCGCTGCTTGGAAACCTTCTTGAATCATGTAGAATGCGCATTCTGCCGGCAAACAAGCCACGTTGCGAAGCAGCGCTTCGCAACGAGATGAAAAGACCGGACACTAGTGATATCAAAACTATCCCAATCCTTTTAACGCCTCAACGATCATCAAGTACAGTATTCCCGAACAATCAGAAGTTTCGATCAGAATTTATAATATTCTTGGTCAATTAGTTGATGAGCTAGTCAACTTGACTAAGCCTGCGGGTTCTTATCAAGTCGTATGGAAAACTGATGGATTAGCCTCCGGTGTATATTTCTATAAAATATATGCCGGCGCTTTCAATCAATCAGAGAAAATGATTCTTATCAAATAATCTCTACCATGTCAATCCCAACTGCACTCTATGCGTTGATTCGCCAAACTGCCCCGGCCGGTTGCCCAGCTCGCGGGTAAAATAGGCGTAGTCGGCTTTTATAAACAGCAGTCTGACTCCCAAACCTACAGTCGGGTACCCCTGATGAAATCCTCCCCTGAGTTTGAATATATGCGCCAGGAAATTCAGTTCCGCGCCGAAATTGATTCGCTGAGCCAAGCCTACCCCCTGGCGGTTGAACAAGTCGGTGATATCCAGACCAAGTTCGATTGGCACCGGCGTTGAATTCTCCGGCAATTTAGTGAACGCCCCGATTTTAACCACCGGTTTTATACCCTCCTCATATGATTGCAGCAAGTCCTGCACGGTAAACCCGATATCGATAACTCGGTATTCGTACAGGCCGCCGATATCCAGCGCCAGACCGCTCGAGGTATCATCGAGTTCCTCCAGGGCGGTGGTGAACACCTCCTCCAATCTCTCGGTATCGAATGCGCTCACCCTGATAGTCTCGATATTGCGGCGGGTGACGAATTTGATCGAGGCTCCGATATCGAACTCGTGCCCGAATCTCTCGGTGTGTGTGCCATAACCAATACTGAACACGTTATCGCTGTAACCGCGCATGGCAACCGCCGGGATAAATATCCCCTGATCGACTTTGACATCCGCCTGAATGACATTATACCAGCCGAGACCGAAACCTTTAACCGTGAGGCCAAGATAAGGTGTATAGAGAAGGCTCACCCATTTGTTATCGAATTTCGCGCTTTGCCGAATGAACTCAGATTGCTCCTGCGAACTGAGCTGTCCGAAATTCTCGAACTCATCGGCGTGATCATCGATGAAATTTATCACCTCGAATATATCATCATCCATAGCGCCATGAATGGGCAGGATATCGAGCTTGAATGTCTGGCGGCTCAGAAGCGCCGGGTTATAGAACAAAGCATGCGTATTACCGCCTACCGCTACGCTCACCCCACCCATACCCATCTGGCGTATATCCTGATGAGGAGTCAAGCCCGTTGGGCGAAAGCGTTCCCCTCCGTACACGGTGATAAAGAGCATCAGCAAAATTGCTATAATACGCACGAGATAAATCATCTATGGTACCATTCTCAGGATGTATAGCACCGCGAGTATCCGATCTACCGTATAACGCAAGCTGCTCATATTAATCCCGGCGAAATCTTCCGTGATATACACGGAGACATCACTGAAACGCTCCAGGATATAAATCACTCGATCCAGGAGCGCGGCACGTTCCACCTGCTGAAGTTGCTGCCATTGTTCGGGCGGGATGTTGAATTCGCCCTGTTCGAAATAGGAACCGAGATTGATATCGGTCGTGTCGATAATATCATCGATATTGGTATCACGCATCATTAGGACAGCATGTAATACCAATGACAGGGCGTAATCGAATACGACGTTACGCTTGTCGAGTTCGCCGACATTGACAGTGTTGTAAAACAACCTCTCCAGATCATCGTTGATATCGAACAGTACCTCGTAAATTACGCTGGCAGAATCGGCGTTCCAATCGGTGAAAGGCAGTATCGCCCCGGAGGAGTCAAGCCCGGTAATGACATTTATCAGGGCTATCGGAGTAAAACCGGTAGTGCGGATTTTAGCTTTGGCATGCCACCAGTAAGCCTCGCCGTTCTCGGCATCCAGGTGGATCGCTTTCTCGAAATCAATGACGGCTCCCTCGAAATCCTGATTCCAGTATTTGCTCTGGCCGTCCGCCAGATAATCTGTCGAGGTATTCGAGGGATTGGTTACCTCGAACAGATTGCATCCCGAAAAAAGCAGTAGAACCGCGAAAAATAGAATCGTTTTTCTCAAACCTCATGCTCCAATACAATCATAACAATTGCGTAGCTAAGTTAAGGCGATATTATATATCATCTAATCGAAACATTCAAACGGTTTATTGACTGATCATGGTAAAATAAAGTCGTCAGGAAGGGATTCCCGACGACTCGAAAAAACGGTTTACCGGAGGCTTTCAATGTATCAAGAAACATTATTGATTCACTACTGTCCGGCCTTTCCATCTCGTTGCGAAGCGCTGCTTCTCAACGTGGCTTGTTTACCGGCAGAATGCGCATTCTACATGACTCAAGAAGGTTTCCAAGCAGCGCTTGGAAACCAGGAAACTAAGCCTAACATCAGCAGGACATGTCAGGATGCATGATACGCTGAATATAATAATTATATCGGAAAATATTTTTCACTAACACTTCCAAAGAGAAATATAAAAATTAGCGAAAAACACCGGACACTAGTGTTATTGATTCTATTCTGACGACTCGAATATGCTATTCTTCGCTTTCATTGGGATTGTAGTAAAACAGTATCTTTATTTCAGCCTCAACCTCAACATCGAAATCATCCTGATTGCCGATGCCATACACACGGAATTGGCCTGCCATCAATTCGTGGTCAAATCCGGTTGAAATATCCGGTTGAAATGATACTCTCAATGTATCCTGATCAGGGATATCCGGCGAAGTGTATAACAAATCAGCCCCATTTCTCACCTCATCAGCTGAATACATAGTTTCAACTGAATAATACAATTCACCGGAAACAGCATGGCCGGAGTTATTTACTATAACCGCGCCGATGAACACGTGATCCACGGCAACTATCTCATCCTGATGCTCGGCAAAATCATCGTCATCTTCCAAATTGATATAAGCACTTCCGAGGTTTTCATCGGAAGACACTATCTCATCAACCTCATATTCGATCAAAAGCGGTGTTCCGAGAAAATCAGGGCATCCCGAAAGTATTATGGCCAGGAGAGTAATCATCCCATAAATCGATATCTTTTTCATTTTACCCTCCTTTTACATTGGCCCGAGTTTGAAATGATAGTTTACACCAACCGAGGCGATAGCCGATCTCCACATGCTCTTGTTGCCGGCCGAGGCTGCCTCGAATATGCCGCGTGCCTCGATACCCAGGTTCATCGGCAATACATATTCCAATCCTAAACCCAGCGAATACGCGACTTTGGAATCCTCTTCCTTATAATCGCGTTTCCATTTGTGCGAGCCGATACCGCCGATCGCGTAATAGTTCAGTCCCATTCCGCCGGTTTTTCCCAGGTAGAGATTAATACCGTAGGAGGTAACATCCCCACCATCGATATACTCCGTCCAGCCGAATGGTTCGCCATCAAAATAAACGAGTTCGACATCATCATAAGCACGCGAATTGAAATACAGGCCGACTCCCAGAAAAGGCATAAGGGATGTTTTGGCGTTTATCCCGTAAGCCGACCCCGGTTCCGCCCAATCGTTAATTACCGGAAAACAATAGCCGTAGTATGGTCCTATCGAGAAACCATCGAGGGCATATAAAGCCGGCGTGAAGAATGCTAAAATCAAAAATACTATAACGATTTTCCGCATAAATGCTCCTTCCCCTAATGCGATCAACAAGGTTTAAACTATTAATATCCGATTTTGAAATAAGTCTTATTTGAATTGCAAATTAATATTGATGTAAAATACTAATAAATTAATACATTTTTATCAAGAAAAAACAAATACGAAAATGTAGAAATTATCCTATTTCAATAGTACCCGGCCTGGTTAAAGTGCGCCTCAGGATGTCGTTCTTTCCATTCAGATGAATTTAAAACTCTGCTCCAATACACTGATATTCCGATTCACGAGCTACCCAGCTTTAATCTGTCTTTCCCCTGGTTTCCGAGCGCGGCCTGAAGACCTTCTTGAGTCATGTAACATGTGCAATATGCCGGCAGGCAAGCCGCGTTGCGAAGTAATGAGATAGCACAGACGGGACAGTAATGAAATATATCATATATTAATAAATCCAATTAACCTCATTAATACTTAGTTCGCAGTTTTATTTGTGATAAAAGATACAATCAAAAACGAGATTGAACATAATTTCAGTTAGGATATCTTAATAAACTGCTTGAACTTGACCGTGTAATTATATTTTCTTGACAAAGTATTTTCTAAGTATTATCTACCATACTATGCATTGAAACAGGCGAAAAAGTATTGTATATAAGCCTGTTAGTGCATTCTCGATTGTTATGTTTTTCACAAGCAATCGAAACGGCTGGAAAAAGAATAAATTAATATCTTAAACTTATTTCCAAGTTTTAAGGAGAGTAGAATGGCAGAATTCGAGCCGGTTGAAAATCAAATTCAGGCCGACACCCTGGTAGTCGGCGGCGGCATCGCCGGTATTACCGCCGCTATCGAAACTGCCGAGGTAGGCAAGAATGTCGTATTGCTCGAGAGAACCCCATCCATAGGCGGACGAGTAGTCTCGATGAATCAATACTTCCCCAAACTTTGCCCGCCGACCTGCGGAATCGAAATCAACCTGAAGCGCATGCGCAGTAACTCGAATGTTAGGGTGCTGACATTGGCTGAGGTGGAAAAAGTAAGCGGATCAGCTGGTGATTTTGAGGTGACAGTAACGCTAAAGCCTCGTTTCGTCAATGACAAATGCACGCTCTGCGGAGAATGCGAAAAAGTTTGCGAGATCGAACGTGACAATGAAATGAACTATGGCCTGGATAAAACCAAAGCTATATATCAACCGCACATGATGGCTTACCCGCCTCGCTACGTTGTCGACCCGGAGTTTGCCGGTGACGAGCGCATGAAAAAATGTGCCGAGGCCTGTCCTTACGATGCTGTCGAGTTGGACATGCAGCCACGGACGATCACGCTGAAAGTCGGAGCAATAATCTGGGCTACCGGCTGGAAACCTTATGATGCCAACAAGCTGGAAAATCTTGGCTACGGCAAGTGCAAGAACGTTATAACCAACGTTATCATGGAACGCCTGGCCTCGGAAAACGGCCCCACCAAAGGGAAGATAGTACGCCCCTCCGATAACAAGGAAGTTCAAACCGTGGGATTCGTGCAATGCGCGGGTTCGCGTGATCATAACCATCTCCCCTATTGCTCGGCAATCTGCTGTTTGGCCTCGATGAAGCAGGCCACCTACATTCGCGAGCAATATCCCGAGGCCGAGATTCACATGTTCTATATCGATGTCCGCTCACCCGGAAGGATGGAAGATTTCTATACCAAGGTGCAGGAGGACGAGAAATTCCACTTCCATCGCGGCAAAGTTGCCAAGATAACCGAAACCGGTAATGGTAACGTTATAATGGAAGCCGAGAACACTCTAACCGGCGAGATTACCAAGACCGAGGTCGATCTGGCAGTGCTGGCGACCGGTATGGTTCCCAATACCGCGGATGATCATCCCCCGTTGGATACCGCTCTGGATGAGTTCGGCTTTATAGCCCCTAATGGCAAAAACGGTATCGTCGGCGCCGGCGTAGCCAATCGCCCCGTGGATGTTGCCACCTCGTTACAGGATGCCACAGGCGCTGCACTAAAAGCTATTAACATCGGGAGAAGGAGGTAAGCAATGGAAGCTAAAGTCGGATGTTATATCTGCAAGGGATGCGACATTGGAAGTTCTCTCGATATTGAGAAACTGAAAGAAGCGGCTAAAGAAAAAGGCGCGGCGATTATCAAGGATATCGATGTTCTCTGTAGCAAGGCCGGTGTTGATGAGATAAAGAAAGATATCGAGGGTGAAGGCATCAACCGAATAGCGGTATGCGCGTGTTCCCCCAGGGTTTTCCCCGAGATGTTCGAGTTCGGCGGTGAGACTTTAACCGACCGCACTCCTCTTCGCGAATACGCCGCCTGGAGCCATGACCCTAACGATGAAGACACCCAAATGCTGGGCGAAGACTATATCAAGATGAGTATCGCCAAGCTTAAAGCCACCGAACCGCCGGTTGCGCTCGATATCGAGACCAGTAAGGATATTCTCGTTATCGGCGGCGGTATGACCGGTATGACCAGCGCAATAGCATCTGCCGATGCCGGCTACAAAGTTGTCCTTGTCGAGAAATCAGACAAGCTCGGCGGCTGGGCCAATAAATTCAGCAAAGTATTCCCGAAAAACCCGCCCTACGATAAGCCCGAGGATTCCGGAGTCGAGGAGCTCATAAAGGCTGTCGAGAGTAATGAAAATATCACGATTCACAAATCCACCGAGGTCGAAAAAACCTCCGGTCAGCCGGGCGAATTTACCGTCATCCTCAAAGGTGAAAGTTCCACCACCGAGGTAAAGATCGGTTCGATCGTTCAGGCCACCGGCTGGAAACCCTACGATCCGCACAAACTCGGTCATCTCGGTTACGGCTCTTCCCCCGATATTATCACGAATATCGAAATGGAGGAACTGGTAAAATCCGATAATCTCAAGCGCCCCTCCGATGGCAAGCCGGTCGAGAATATCGCGTTTATCCAATGCGCCGGTTCCCGCGACCAGGATCATCTCCCCTACTGTTCGGCCGTTTGCTGCCGTGTATCGCTCAAGCAGGCGTTGTATGTCAGGGAGAAATACCCCAACGCGAATATCTATATCATATATAAAGACCTGCGCTCGCCCTCACAGTTCGAGAAATTCTATGCCAACGTTCAAGAAGAAGAAAATATCTTCTTCACCAAAGGCGAGATTGCCAGTGTTGCAAAGACCAACGGTAATATCACGATTAACGTAACCGATACACTGTTGGGTGAGGATATCGAGGTTTCAGCGGATATGCTGGTATTGGCCGCAGGTATGGTGCCGACTACCCGCGTTGACGAGGAACCCGCACCGGTCGAGGGTGAAGAAGCTGCTCCTAAAGAAGAGACTACCACCTCCGACGGCAAGAAAGAGGCTGCCGGAGCCGAGCACGGCGCGAAAATTCTCAACTTGAATTACCGTCAGGGAACAGACCTGCCGACATTGAAATACGGTTATCCCGATTCGCATTTCATCTGTTTCCCCTACGAGACTCGCAGAACCGGTATCTATGCCGCCGGTGGCGTGCGTGCGCCTATGGATTTCGCCCAGAGTATCAATGATGCCCACGGCGCGGCTTTAAAAGCCATCCAGGCGGTCGAGGCTATCGGCGTTGGTAAAGCCGTTCATCCGAGAGCAGGCGATTTGAGCTATCCCGACTTCTTCCTTCAACGCTGTACCCAGTGCAAACGCTGTACCGAGGAATGCCCGTTCGGTACGCTCGATGAGGACGAAAAAGGAACACCTCTCCCCAATCTCAATCGCTGCCGTAGATGCGGCGTGTGTATGGGCGCCTGTCCGGAGCGAATCATCTCGTTCAAGAACTACAGTGTTAATATGGTCTCCCAGATGATCAAATCGATCTTCATCCCCGATGAGTTCGAGGAGAAACCGCGTATCCTGTGCTTCATCTGCGAAAACGACGCCCTACCGGCTGTGGATATGGCCGCCAGGCTTCGCATGAAATACAACTCCATGATCAGGATGATCCCGCTTCGCTGCCTGGGTTCACTAAACACTATCTGGATCGGCGACGCGCTTGCCAGTGGTTTTGACGGCGTGATCCTGATTGGCTGCCGTAAGGGTGATGATTACCAGTGCCATTTCATTAAAGGCAGTGAGTTAGCCGGTTACAGGATGGATAATGTCAAGGAGAAACTAAAACAGTTGGTGCTCGAGGAAGAGCGTGTTGAGATTCATGAATTAGCGATCTCCGACTACGAAAAAATTCCTCAGATATTCGACGATTTCCTTGAGGTCATCGAACAGGTTGGCCCCAACCCGTACAAAGACATGTAAGCTTAGCCTTAAGCATAATAATTCAGCAGGGGCGCTCGTTTGGACGCCCCTGTTTTATTGATGACAAAAGCCGCCGGTTTATCAGATATGTTGGTCCAAATCGAAGCATTTGTACATGAATCTTCCGGTTCGGGTTGATTAAGTGTCTTTGATGTCGTTGCAACCCGTCTTATTGACTTTTCAACATTTACCCGATTTTTTTGTGGGCGCCTAACGTCCCCGTGTGCCGCTTAGCAGTAAATTTGAATTGGTAAACGCAGCAGACAATGACGCCCGCCACCGCGCAAGATAAGGCCATCGCCGATTTATATATCCGATAGATAATAACCATCATGTTTGTCATCCCGTCCTGGGAGCCGTACTGACAAGGAGCTTGTTTGCCCAAGTCGCGGGGAGTCCTTTGTTCATCCTTTCCTGAAAAAACACTGGATGAATAAAGCAGGCAGGAAAGGACAGGTTGCGCTAAAAGATTATATATTACCCAAATATAGAATTGGGCGGAATCAGAGGGGATCGCTTATTTGTTAGCTCTCAACCACTTATTATGGCTATCATTGCGAGCAACTGAAAGGAGTACGGCAATCTGTCTACTTATGGCACCGCCTGAGGATTCCTTCCTGCTCAGTGAAATAAAACAGTTTCAAAAATCGAAACTTCAGAACAAGGACAATGATGATCCTGACCACATGTTGCGCTCTGCAAGAAAGTCAGCCGGGATTAAATCTGAGAACAATTTCGGTCATACGTAGACTATGTTATACATTTAAAGATTCAATGTATTTTAGGTCAACACGGTTGATTTTGAAAGTCATGGAAGTCATTCCTCTAAATCAATTAGCTTCCTCTAACATTAATTGTATTTTAAGGTTGTGAAAGTTACAAAAGATAACAGGTGTTTCGACTTGAACATTTCTGACAATCAAAGTTAATGAATTTTTTCACATTTTTCTTGACTCAACCGGCAAATTTTGTTAATAAGTAACGATGCATATTATAATTTTTACGTTGCAGAAATCTGGTAAATCGCCCACCTGAAAAGGGCAATCGAAAAGGATATAGTATCACTTCGGTGTGTTGGAAGAAACTAATTCACATAAAACACCCAACAATTTAAGGAGATACAATGGCAGAACTCCCAAAAACTCCAAAACTTGATGAATTGGAAAAGGGCGGTTGGCCAAGCTTTGTCAAAGAGATAAAGATGGCAGCCAAACGCAGCCCGATGTCTGCCGATCTTCTGGGACAATTGGAACAGTCCTACAACGAGAAGATTGGTCACTGGAAACATGGTGGTATTGTCGGTGTTATGGGTTACGGCGGCGGTGTTATCGGCCGTTATTCGGACCTTCCCGATAAATACCCCGGCGTCTCGCATTTCCATACGATGCGTATCAATCAGCCCGCCGGCTGGTACTACACCACTGATGCTCTTCGCAAAATCTGCGATATCTGGGAGAGACATGGCTCAGGTTTAACCAACATGCACGGTTCGACCGGTGACATCATTCTTCTGGGTACGAGAACCGAAGAGTTGGAGCCCGTATTCGATGAACTGATGAAAATTGACTTCGACATAGGTGGTTCCGGTTCTGACGTAAGAACCCCCAGTTGCTGCTGTGGTATGTCGCGATGTGAATGGGCTTGCTACGACACGATGGCCGCCTGTCATGATTTTACCATGACTTTCCAGGATGAGCTTCACCGTCCTGCATTCCCCTACAAGTTCAAATTCAAATTCTCAGGTTGCCCGAACGATTGCGTAGCCTCTATCGCTCGTTCCGACATGTCCATCATCGGTACCTGGCGTGACGACATCCAGGTCGATCAGGATGCCGTAAAAGAGTATGCCGACAAGGGCATGGATATGGTTAATGACGTTGTCCTTCGCTGCCCCGGTAAATGTATGGCCTGGGATGGCAAAGAGCTCAATATCGAAAACGAATATTGCCGTCACTGCATGCACTGCATAAACGTTATGCCGAAAGCTCTTCGTCCCGGTAAAGACCGCGGCGCCACCATCCTTCTCGGCGCGAAAGCCCCGATTATCGAAGGCGCTCTCTTATCCTCGGTTATCATACCGTTCATAAAGATGGAGCCCCCGTATCAGGAGATTAAAGACCTTACCGAGAGAATCTGGGATGTCTGGTGTGAGGAAGGCAAAAACCGTGAAAGAGTCGGTGAGTTTATTCAGCGCGTAGGCATGGGTAATTTCCTCGATGCTATCGAACTCGAGCCCTGTGCCGAGATGGTAGCCAATCCTCGTGAAAATCCTTATGTATTCTATGAAGAGTACTATGAAGAAGGCGACGACGACGAGGAAGAAGCTGAAGGTTAATTAACCATTAACTAGGTAATAACTAATTAAAGATAGAGGAAAGATTATGGCAGAAGCAGCTCAAGAAAGACGGACTGATTTTGGTCCCCCACATTATGAGCAATTCTTACCGCCCATTATCAAAGAAAACTATGGTAAATGGAAATACCATGAATTGATGAAACCGGGCGTAATGGTTCATGTGTCCGAAAGCGGGGCCAAACTTTTCACAGTAAGATCCGCCTCCGGCAGGCTCTTAAGTATCGATAAAATTCGTATGTATTGTGATCTGGCCGACAAATACTGCGGCGGACATATCCGTTTCACCAGCCGTCACAATGTAGAATTCTTGCTTACCGAAAGCGCGAATATCGACCCGCTGATTAAAGACCTGGATGATATGGGTCACCCGGTCGGCGGTATCGGCAACGCCATTTCGGCTATCGTCCACACGCAGGGTTGGGTGCACTGTCACTCGGCCGCAACCGATGCCTCCGGCCTCGTTAAATGCGTCATGGATGACTTAATCGAATATTTCACGGAAACCAAGCTCCCCGGCAAACTTCGTATTGCCCTGGCTTGCTGTTTGAACATGTGCGGTGCGGTACACTGCTCGGATATCGCTATTCTGGGTATTCACCGTCGCCCGCCCAAAATTGACCATGCCAACTTGAAGAAGGTCTGCGAAATCCCGAACGTTAGCGCCTCCTGCCCTACCGCCGCTATTCGTCCCGCCACCGTGGATGGTAATCCGTCGGTTGAGGTTCTCGAAGAGCAATGCATGTTCTGCGCTAACTGTTTCACGGTTTGCCCCGCGATGACCTTGAACGATCCGTTGAACGACGGCGTTTCGATCTGGGTTGGTGGCAAGGTCTCCAATGCTCGTCACGAGCCGATGTTCTCGAAGCTGGCTATTCCGTTCATCCCGAACAATCCTCCGCGCTGGCCAGAGGTTACCACGGCTGTCAGAAACTTAGTCGAGCTCTGGGCTACACACGCCAAGAAATATGAAAGAATGGGCGAATGGATCGAGAGAATCGGTTGGCCTAAATTCTTTAAACTTTCCGGCATCGAGTTCCAGAAGGAACATATTGATGATTTCAAACATGCCGGTTTAACATTTAAGAGGTCTACTCACTTAACCTTTTAAGGATGTGCCTTATGGCTAAAACAGTTGATGAAATCGCTGATGCTATGTTCAAAATGGTTAGCGACGCTCAAGGACAGAAGAAACTAAAACCGATGGACCTCACTAAAACCATCATGCAGATGTTTGAGGGCGAAGTTGACAAAAAGATGTGCAAAGAAGCCATCAAAGTTTTGATCAACTCCGGCAGATGTGTTTACACTTATTTCGGTGGAAGTTTCATCGAGTTGCCACATACAGAAGGTGCCGCTAACGATTAAGTTGGCGTTGAGTATTCTTAGCTATGGCGACTAGTCTATCGCGGATTTTAATCGCCGGACTTTCCGGTGATTCTGGAAAAACGATTGTCAGTTTAAGCCTCGCCAACGCTTTAGTTAGGCGAGGCTTGGCTGTATCGGCGTTTAAAAAGGGACCCGATTATATCGATGCGGCCTGGCTTGGCTTTATCACTAACACATCGTGCCGCAATCTCGATACTTACCTGGCCCCTGAAAACGAGGTATACACCTCATTTTGCGCTAATGCGGCTAACTCTGATATCTCCCTCATCGAGGGCAACCGCGGTATCTATGACGGCAAAGACGTTTTAGGAACACACAGCACTGCAGGGCTTGCTAAATTATTGCAGGCCCCTGTCGTGCTGGTTGTGGATGTTACCAAGACTACCCGGACAATCGGCGCGCTGGTCAAAGGAGTTATCGATTTTGACCATGATGTACGAATAGCCGGGGTGATTTTAAACCGGGTCGGCGGAAACCGGCACCAGAGTATCGTGACTCAGACTATCGAAAAATATTGCGGCATCCCCGTGCTGGGCGCTATACCAAAATTAGGCGAGGCCTCGGAAATCATTCCCGGCCGTCACCTGGGATTGGTTACCCCCGCCGAATATGATAAAAACGCCGGTTTCACCGATAAGCTCGATGAAATCGCGGTTAATTATATTAATATCGATAAAATTATTGAATTGGCCAATAATGCAAGTGAACTCGAATTCGAAAGAGTTAATGAACATTTAGAAAATAATGAGAAGAAAGTCAGGATTGGATATTTCAACGATTCTGTTTTCACTTTCTACTATCCTGAGAACTTAGAATATCTCGAAAAAGAGGGCGCCGAGTTAATCGGTATCTCCTCTATAGATGATAATAAATTACCGGAAATCGACGCCCTATATATCGGCGGTGGTTTCCCTGAGACTCAAGCCGAAAAGCTGGTAAACAATAAAGCGATGATGAACGATGTCCGCAAAGCGGCGGTTTCGGGAATGCCGATATATGCCGAATGCGGAGGCTTGATATATCTTTCGCGCTCGTTATGCTGGGAGGGTAAGCTCTTCTCCATGGCCGGCGTCTTCCCTATTGATTTGACTATGCATAAAAAGCCCGTCGGTCACGGCTATACCTCGGCGACAGTCGACCACAAAAACCCTTATTTTGCCGAAAACGGGCAGATCAAAGGGCACGAGTTTCACTACTCCGGAGTAGCCGAGATTCAGGATGAAGCAGGATTCCGGCAATTACGAAATTGCTTGAGCTTAAGCAAAGGTACCGGGTTGGGTAACAAACGTGACGGCTTGCTTTTTAATAACACTCTGGCCTGTTACATGCATATTCACGCTCTCGGCGAAAAAGGCTGGGCGGTAAATTTCGTGAAAGCTGCATGTGAATACCGGGATCGAGCGGGCGAAAATTCCCAGAGCGGTGACTTTCGCGGTTTCATAGCGGATGACTATCAGGCTCCGGATAATTTATTACTTAGCTCCAGCATTTAGGGAGTCAAGAAGGAATTTAGATAAAAATAAGAAAAAATAAAAGTAGCCGGATGATCGAATTTGATATAATAAGATATTCCGGCTCGTGATAATAATCAACACAAGAGAGATTCAGCATGGCAAAAAAAGTAGTCAAAAAGAAAAAGAAAGGCTTAAAAAGCCTGCGCAGTGCCGGCGGCGGATCCGGCGTAGAGACTTCTCCACTGCGACCGAAATTCGTTGAAAAGCTCCCGCCATGTATTAATGCTTGCCCCAACGGCAATAACATCAGGGAAGCCCTGACTGCAGTTTCAAGAGCTGAAGAGTTTGGCAGAGATATCGACGAGATGATCAAACAAGCTTTCTATATCTTCCTCGAAACTCAACCATTCCCCTCCACTTGCGGACGTGTCTGCCCTCACCCCTGTGAAGGTGACTGTAATCGTAAAGAAAAAGAGGGCGCGGTTGGGATCAACTCGTTCGAAAGATACCTGGGCGATTACGGCCTCGAGCATGGTTTGAAACCGATCATGATTAACGAGGAGAAACGCTCCGAGAAGATCGCTATCATCGGTTCAGGCCCGGCCGGTATGTCGGCCGCTTATCACCTTGCCCGGCGCGGTTACCAGGTTACGGTATTCGAGGCGTTCCCGAAATCAGGCGGCATGCTTCGCTATGGTATCCCGGATTACCGCCTCCCCGGCGATATCCTCGATAAAGAAATCGGGCGTATCACCGATATGGGTGTGGAGCTGAAGCTCGACACCATAGTCGGCAAGGATATCCCCTACGCTGATCTTCAGAAAGAATACAAAGCGATATTCGTCAGCCTGGGCGCGCATAAAGGTTACAAGCTTCGTATCGAGGGCGAGGATGCCGACAATGTCTGGACCGGTACCGATTTCTTGCATAAGGTTAACGCCGGCGAAACAGTCGAGGTTGGCGATAAGGTAGTCGTGGTCGGCGGTGGTGATACCGCTATCGATGCCGCGCGCGTCGCCAGAAGGCTCGGAGCTAAAGCCACGATTCTCTACCGTCGTACCGAGGCCGAGATGCCGGCTATCGACGAGGAGATCACCGGCGCCAGAGAAGAGGATGTCGAGATACATCTGCTGGCCGCCCCGATCGAGATTTACGCCGAAAACGGCAAAGCTACAGGCATGAAATGCCAACGCATGGAACTCGGCGAGCCCGATTCATCCGGCAGACGTCGTCCCGTACCGATCGAAGGCGATACTTTCGATCTCGAGTTCTCCACCTTGATCGCTGCTATCAGCCAGGCCCCGGATTTCACCGGTTTCGAGAACTTGATCGAGGGCAAGGACTGGATTAAAGTCGACGAGAAATTCAAAACCAAAGAGGAAAATCTCTACTCGGGCGGTGACAATATCAATCTCGGTATAGCTATCGATGCTATCTATCATGGCCGTATGGCCGCCGAGGCTATTCACGAAAATATCACCGGTGAAGCTATGTCCTCCCCTGCTCCGATGGATATCATCAAGATGGACAAAATGGCTCATGGCTATTACGAGGGCAAAGAACGCACCGGCAAACACGATATGGAAGTCGCCGAACGGCTCAAAAACTTAACCGCCGAGATAACCAGTACCTGGTCTACCGATGAGGCCGTTGGTGAGGCAAAACGATGTATGAGCTGCGGTCTGTGTTTCGATTGCGGCACTTGCTGGAGTTTCTGCCAGGATAACGCGGTATTAAAACCGTTTGAACGTGGCGGTGAATATAAGTTTAAATTGGAATTCTGTAATGGATGTAAAAAATGCGCCGAAAATTGCCCGTGCGGTTATATTGAGATGCATTAAATAGAAAGCAAATCGAAGGATTATAAATTCTCAAAACGGAGGATGTTACATGGCATTATTTGAACATGGCGACGTTAAGATCGATGTCGATGAAGATGGTTTCATGCAGGAACCGGAACAGTGGAATGAAGAAGTTGCAAAAGCTTTAGCTACCACTGAGGGTGTTGACGAGTTAACCGAAGAGCATTGGAAACTGGTGCACTATCTCAGGGACTATTATACGAAATATGGTATTGCCCCGATGATCAGGAAGCTCTGCAAAGAGACCGGTTTCCCGTTGAAAAAGGTTTACGAACTGTTCCCGTCCGGCCCCGCCAAAGGCGCCTGTAAAGTTGCCGGCTTAGCCAAGCCCACCGGCTGCGTATAATAATCGTAAGTTTCCAGAGGGGTTTTTTGGGATTTTCCCGAAAAGCCCCTTTTCATTATCTGGGGAATTTTGAGGTGAAATGTTAAACGAACTTTTAAATGATAGAAAAGATTCCATACTTCAAAAATGGTTCCATCAGATAGCCGAAACTTATCCTAGTGATGGGGCAAAATTTTTCGAAAAGAAAAAAGACCAATTCAATAATCCTGTCGGACACACTATCTCCCAAGAAATAAAAGTGATCTACCGTCAGCTTCTGGACGACATGGACAAAGAAACGCTGGCCGAATCGCTCGAGAAGATCATCAGGATTCGTAACGTGCAGGAGTTCACCTCATCGCAGGCGGTTTCATTCGTGTTTCTGCTGAAAAAGGCGATCAGGGAAGAATTAAGCGCGGAGGTTTCTGATCGTAATCTTCTGGGTGAGTTGCTGATATTCGAGGCATCTATCGACCAGTTAGCCCTATTGGCGTTCGATATTTACAGCGGTTGTCGGGAGAGCCTTTACGAAATACGCTTTAACGAGTTAAAGAGAAAATCAATACATTTCTTAAGACAATATGAGAACCAACGGGAACCTGAAAACTAACCGAGGTTACTCATGATATATAGCTTTTGGTTTGTAAACAAAAGAGGAGTTTGTAAATGAGAGCCCTGTATTCCCTCGTGGCATATGGAATCGTACTCTTGATTGCCCTTGTGGGAGTCGGGGTTGCAGGCCTGGACTATCTCTTCGGCGTGATTATCCCCTACGCGGCCATAGCCATATTCATTATCGGCTTTATCGTTAAGATAATGGGCTGGGCGAAATCACCCGTTCCGTTCCGGATAACTACTACCTGCGGCCAGCAGAAATCGCACGACTGGATTCCACAGAATAAGTTCGATAATCCCTCGAGCGGATTTGGCGCATTTATCCGGATGGCTTTGGAGATACTCTTTTTCAGATCACTATTCAGGAATTCAAAAGTCGAGTTGAAAGACGGCCCGAGATTGGTTTACGGCGCTAACAAGTTGCTGTGGCTGGGCTCGCTGGCGTTCCATTACACTTTCCTCATTATCCTGATAAGGCATCTGAGATTTTTCACCGAGCCTGTCCCCGGTTTTGTAACAATGATCGAACAACTTGACGGCTTCTTCCAGATCGGCCTGCCGATATTGCTTCTAACGGATGTCATCATAGTTGGCGCTTTAACTTACCTTTTCCTGCGCAGAATATTTGATTCGAAACTCAGGTATTTTTCGCTGGCAAATGATTATTTCCCCCTGTTCATGCTTCTTGGAATAGCCGGCACCGGTATCTGTCTTCGGTATTTCTCCAAAACCGATATCGTGGCCGTCAAGGAACTGGCAATCGGACTGATCACCTTCCATCCCGTATTAACCCAGGGGCTGGGAGTTTTATTCTACATGCATTTATTCTCGGTCTGTTTACTGCTTGCTTATTTCCCGTTCTCCAAGCTGATGCATCTCGGCGGCGTATTCTTAAGCCCCACTCGTAACCTTGCGAACAACAACCGCATGGTTCGTCATGTTAACCCCTGGAACCCAGATGTCAAGGTACACACCTACGAAGAGTACGAGGACGAATTCCGGGATGTTATGAAAGCGGCTGGTCTACCTCTGGAAAAGGATGAGTAATATGGCTGAAAAGACAAAAAAACCAGAAGAGATGATACAGATCGATTATCGGCCGCCGCACAAGGATTGGATGGATCCCACCGTAAAATTCAGAAAAGGATTTTACAACTACGCTTCCGTTCCCGAGAAGCTCGACTATATGGGTTATCCCAATCCCGGGCAATGGCAACCTACCGATGACGAGTGGCCTCTGCCGGAAAACTGGCAAGAAATAATCCACGACAAATTTAAAGAGCTGCTCGGCAAATATCGTTCTTTCAAGATTTTCATGGATATCTGCGTTCGTTGCGGCGCCTGTGCCGATAAATGTCACTATTTCATCGGTTCCGGTGATCCGAAGAACATGCCGGTACTCCGCGCCGAGTTACTTCGCTCGGTATATCGCAATGATTTTACCACTGTCGGCAAACTTCTGGGGAAAGTGGCGGGTGCGCGTAAGCTTTCCGTGGATATTATCAAAGAATGGTTCTTCTATTTCTACCAGTGTACCGAATGCCGTCGCTGCTCGGTTTACTGTCCGTATGGAATCGATACGGCCGAGATAACCATGATGGCTCGGGAGCTTTTGTCCGCTATCGGTCTCAATATCGAATGGATTATGACCCCGGCGGCCAACTGTTTCAGAACCGGCAATCACCTCGGCATTCAGCCGCACGGCTTCGCCGACTCGATCGAGTTCGCAGTCGATGAGCTGGAGGAGTTGACCGGTATCAAGGTAGATGCGCCGATTAATAAGAAAGGCGCCGAGGTGCTGTTCGTAGCGCCATCGGCGGACTATTTCGCCTCGCCTCATTATTACACGCTGCTTGGCTATCTCGCCTTGTTCCATGAAATCGGGCTGGACTACACCTGGAGTTCGTTCGCCTCCGAGGGCGGAAATTTCGGGTTGTTCCACACTGCCGAGACCATGAAACGCTTGAATGCCAAAATCTATATGGAGGCCAAACGCCTGGGCGTGAAATGGATTTTAGGCGGCGAATGCGGTCATATGTGGCGTGTACTGAACCAGTATATGGATACTATGAACGGCCCGGCCGATTTCCTTCAGGAACCGGTCTCGCCGATGACCGGCACGCGTTTCACCAATGCTAATTCTACCAAAATGGTGCATATAACGGAGTTCACCTCCGACCTGATCAAGCACGGCAAGATCAAACTCGATCCCAGCCGTAACGACCACTGGACTCCGACATTCCACGATTCCTGCAACCCCGCCCGGGCTATGGGTATTTTAGAGGAACCGCGTTATATTTTGAACGCCTGCTGTAATAATTTCCACGAGATGCCGGAAGGCACGATCAAAGAACAGACATTTTGCTGCGGCTCCGGCGCCGGATTGGGCACTGACGAGAACCTCGAGATGAGGCTTCGCGGAGGACTACCCCGTGCCAACGCCGTTAAATACGTAGCGGATACCAGGGGTGTGAATATTCTTTTGTGCATGTGCGCAATCGACAAAGCGACCTTGCCGACATTGATGGACTACTGGGTACCCGGCACGGAGGTCGGTGGAATTCACGAGATGGTTGGAAACGCTCTTATCATGACCGGTGAGAAACGAGAGACTGATCTTCGCGGCGAACCTTTACCGGGTTTAGCGCCCGAGAAACCTGCCGGAGAGGAGGGTAAAGAGGATGTATGATGGCGGTAAAATAATCATTGGCCTTATCATCTTTTTGGCCCTGATAACCTTTCCTGTCTGGTATAACGTGGTTGATGGTAAACCACATACTCAGCCGGATATCAAAATAGTCACCGATTCCAAGGAATGTGTTAAAGACGCGGAATGGATGAAACATAACCACATGAATCTGCTGAACGAATGGCGCGATAAAGTCGTCCGCGACGGCATCCGTTATTTCGACGGCCCCGGCGGCAAAAAGTGGGAGATGAGTTTATCTAACACTTGTATGAACTGCCATCCGAACAAAGCGGATTTCTGTGATCAATGTCATAATTATATGGATGTTTCACCATACTGCTGGAATTGTCATATAGCGCCGGAGGAGCAATAATATGGGTATAGGCAGAAGAGGATTCATGAAGCTTGCCGGCCTGACTGCTCTGGCGGGTGTGGTAGGCAAAAAATCACTGGCTTTCGGGCAGGATGATACGATTTCGGTAGTCAAAACCGAGCATGTCGGCGAGTCGCTTAAAGCCGAACGCTGGGCGATGGTAGTCGATATGCGCAAATGCCTGAAAAACGAGGGCTGCACTAAGTGTATAGATGCCTGTCATTCGGTGCACAACGTCCCCGATTTCGGCAACCCGAAAGATGAGATCAAGTGGATATGGAAAGAGTCCTTCGAGGGCGCTTTCCACGAACAGGAACACGAGTTTATCGAGGAAGATATAAAACACAGTCCGGTTGTCGTACTGTGCAATCACTGCGATAATCCGCCTTGCGTGCGGGTCTGCCCTACCAAGGCGACATTCAAGCGCGATGACGGTATCGTGACCATGGATATGCACAGGTGTATCGGCTGTCGTTACTGCGTAGCCGCCTGTCCTTACGGTTCGCGTAGTTTCAACTGGCGCGATCCGAGACCGCATATCGAGAAGATCGACCCGGACTTCCCCACTCGTGAGCGTGGTGTTGTTGAGAAGTGTAATTTCTGCGCCGAAAGGCTGGCTCGCGGCAAAATGCCGGCTTGCGTGGAAACCTGCCCGGTGAATGCCCTGGTGTTTGGGGATCTCGAGGATCCCAACTCAGAGGTCAGAAAATTACTGGCGGAAAACTTCTCGATTAGACGTAAACCCATACTCGGTACTAATCCCGAAGTTTATTATATAGTGTGAGGTGCGAACATGTTAGAAAAAGCGCTTAAAGGCAGCAAGAGCTACTGGACCTGGGTAATTTTCTTGCTGGGAATAATCGGTGTCGGCACCGCATTCTATATCTATCAGTACAATGTCGGTCTGGGTGTTACCGGGCTGAGACGTGATATTACCTGGGGATTCTATATCGCCCAGTTCACGTTCTTAGTCGGCGTGGCGGCCTCGGCGGTTATGATGGTGCTGCCATATTACCTGCACAACGCCAAAGAGTTCGGCAAGATGACCATACTGGGAGAGTTTCTGGCGATCCCGGCTGTCATCATGTGTATGACATTCATCTTCGTTGATATGGGGCAACCGTTCAGGATAACCAATGTGTTTCTACATCCAACACCCAATTCCATGATGTTTTGGGATACGGTGGTCGTGTTCGGTTACCTTCTCCTGAACGTGATAATCAGCCGGGTTACTCTCGATGCCGAAAAGAAAGGTATCAATCCCCCGCGCTGGATTAAGCCGATAATCATTCTCTCGATTCCCTGGGCTATCAGCATCCATACGGTTACGGCGTTCCTGTATGCCGGTCTTCCGGGACGTTCGTTCTGGTTAACCGCCATCCTCGCGCCGCGATTTTTGGCATCGGCTTTCGCCTCGGGTCCTGCGATCCTGATACTGGCCTCGCTGTTACTACGGAAGATCACTAAATTCGATCCCGGTGAGAAGGTTATCAAGAAAATGGGTTTGATTATGACATACGCCATGCTGATAAACGTGTTCTTCATCCTGATGGAGCTGTTTACCGCTTTCTATAGCAATATCCCGGAACACAAGGTTCATTTCCAATACCTGTTGATGGGCATTGATGGCAAATCAGCGTTGGTTCCCTGGATGTGGACCTCGTTCGTAATGGCGGCTGTCTCGATATTCCTGCTACTGATCCCGAAATTGAGAAACAACCTCAATTTCCTGGGTCTCGCCTGCGCCACGGTCTTTATCTCTATCTGGATTGATAAAGGTATGGGCATGATTGTAGCCGGTTTCGTTCCCTCGCCGCTGGGCAAAGTAATCGAATATTTCCCGACTTTACCTGAGATTATGATCACGCTGGGGGTGTACGGAATGGGGCTTTTGATAGTAACTGTTCTGTATAAGATAGCCCTGTCGGTAAGGGAAGAGTTACAAGCCTGATAGACATAGACTTAGGTCATAGTTTTTTTCTCTTAACGGGGTTGTGTATAGCAACCCCGTTAATTATATTAATAAATTATGAAAAAATCTGAATTTGTAATAATAGGCGGGGTTGCCTGCGGCCCCAAAACCGCCGCGGTTTTAGCCAGACGGTTATCACAGGCATCGATAACGTTATTCCAAAAAGAGAGCAATGTCTCATACGGTACCTGCGGGCTGCCATATTTCGCCTCGGGCGATATCAACAGTTTCGAGGAATTAAACCAAACATCATATGGTGTCAAGCGTGATGCCTCCTTCTTCAAACGCACGAAAGGTTTCGATGTCGTGACCGACTCGGAGGTACTCGCCATAAACCGGGACGAGAAATTCGTCACCGTGAAAGATTTGAAATCCGGCGAGACTTACGATCATGGTTACGATAAACTGGTGATCGCTACCGGCGCAAATCCGGTCAGGCCGCCGTTCCCGGTTGCCGAATGTGATCGTATCAAATCTTTCACCCGTCCGGATGATGCTATCAATTTCCGCAAGCTGGCACAGACCGGACAGGTCGGGACGGCCGTAATCGTCGGTGGCGGATTCATAGGCTGCGAGGTTGCCGAAGCCGCCGGCGGCCTATGGGGTATCGAGGTCACGCTGATTGAGAAAGAGAATCAGCTTCTCCCCTACGTTCTCGATCCGGAGATGTCCGAATTGGCGGAGCGCGAGATGACCCGTCAGGATATTAAGGTGATGACCGGCCGCATGGTGGAAAGCATAGAACTTAATAATGACGGCAACCCGGTGGTTAATATCAAGGGTTGCGATGCTATAGAGGCCGATTACGTGTTCGTCTGCCTTGGCGTAAAACCCGAGGTTAAGCTGGCCGGTGATTGCTGTCTCGAGATCGGCTCGACAGGCGGTATCAAGGTCAATGAACATCTGCAAACAAGCGATCCGAATATCTACGCCGGCGGCGATTGTATCGAATGCATGAACCGCATTACCGGTAAACCGGTGTTTATCCCGATGGGCTCGCTGGCAAACCGTCACGGACGAGTAATTGCCGAAAACCTGGCTGGTAAAGATAAAATTTTCCGGGGAATAGTCGGTTCGTTTCTGGTAAAGGTATTCGATCTCAATGTTGGCGCTGTCGGTTTATCTCAGAAGGCGGCGGAACAGGCGGGCATAAAATCAAATGCCGTCTGGGGATCGTTCCCGGATAGGCCCGATTATTATCCCGAGTACCAGACGTTCGTGGCTAAAATCGTTTATGATGAAAACGGTAAGCTTCTGGGATTGCAGGCCGCGGGCAAGGGCGATATTTTCCGTCGCGTGGATGTGCTCTCCAGTTTCCTCCAGCACGATGGGATGCTCGAGGACTTACTCGATTTCGAGCAAGGTTATGCGCCGCCCTATTCCGAGGCGCTCGACCCGTTGTACCATCTGGCAAGCGCCGCGTTGGCGCAGGAAAGCGGGTTCGGCTTTACCGCTCCCGATCTTTCTAAACTGGCTTTGGAGAACGGTGACTATACCTGGTTGGATGTACGCGAGGCAGATGAATTCCAGAGCGATCCCTGGCCATTCGCCGATAAGCACGAACCGGTCAACATCCCGCTAAACGATTTACGAGAACGCATAAGTGAGCTTGATAGCTCGAAGAAAACCATGGTAATCTGCAAACGCGGCCCTCGCTCGTATCAGGCGGCACAAATACTCAGGCAGGCCGGTTTTAAAGATATAAACATCATTGGCGGTGGAGTTACCGCTTTACATTAGGAGTAACACGAATGGGACCGGGCAACTGGAACTTGTACATAACTGGTATTAGCCATCAAACATCAACACTGGAACAACGCGAACCGTTACAGATCAACCGTAACGATATGGCCCGGGCTAACGCCACATTCAGCGATCTGGCGGGCGTGAAAGAATCCTCGGTACTTTCTACCTGCAACCGGGTTGAGTTCTATTTCACGGTAAATAAGCGGGAAGTTCCTTTCGAATTGATAAAGACATTTTACGAAAACTTCAATGGCCTGGATATCTCCGAGATGGAGAACCTTTTCTATATCAGAAAGAACAAACATACGGCAGCCCACATGCTAAATGTTGCCTCTGGTATGGATTCGATGGTGATAGGCGAAAACCAGATACTCGGTCAACTAAAGGATGCTTACTCCTCGGCTTGCGCGGTTAAATCCGCCGGAAAAGTATTACATCATTTATACCACCAGGCGTTTCGTGTGGGCAAGCAAGTTCGTACGGATACGGAAATGGGTAAAGGTTCCTGTAGCGTTTCCAGCGCGGCAATAGAGCTTTTGGAGGATAAAGTTAAAAATTTATCATCCCCCAATGTTCTATTCATCGGTATCAACCAGATGATTTCCCTGGCTACGAAAGGTGTTTTCCGCCTGGATCACGGTGATCTTTACTATGTCAACCGCACTGTCGAAAAAGCTAAAACTTTCGCTGCCGCTTATTCGGCCGAGGGCTATGGATTGGAAAGCATCCCGAAGCTTCTGGCAAAATCCGATATCGTGATATCGTGCACCGGCTCGGAAAAAGCTATAATCACCGGTGATATGCTCGATAAGTATCTCGAATCCAATCCGAACCGCAAGCTGATACTTGTCGATCTGGCTATCCCCCGTGATATCGATATGGCAAAGGATTTCGATCCGGCCATCGAATTGTACGATCTCGAGGATATCAAAGAGCATGTCGAGGAGCATCGCCAGAAAAGAGAACTGGCAATCCCCCAGGCGCAGGAGATAATAGACAGGAAGCTGAGTGAGTTTACGTATTGGTTCGAGCATCTGAGGTACGAACCTTTATATAACGGTCTGGGTGAAACGTTCGAATCTATTCGGCAGAATGAATTGTCGGGTGTGATGTCTCGTCTTTCACCGGAAGTCAAAGAGGAGATCGAGCGAGCCACGAGAAGTATGGTTGACAAACTACTTCAGCTTAAAGTAAGAACATCGGAATAGTATTGTTTTTTCAATTATAAACCGGAGTCATTGTCATGGGACATAATTTCCTTCCAGTAAACCTTAAAATGCAGGACAAGAGCTGCCTGATAGTCGGTGGCGGCAAAGTAGCATTGAGAAAGATTAACACGCTTTTGGATTATGGCTGCAAGATAACGGTTATAGCGCCGGAAGTCGAACAGCAAATAGATTATTTCGCCGAGAGGAAATTCATCAAGCTGGAAAAGCGATCATATAAATCGCCCGAGGCCTCAAAATATGATGTCGTGATTGCCGCCTCCAACGATATGAAATTAAACGAGCAGGTTGCCGATGACGCCCATACGAAGAACGTACCGGTTAATGTAGTCGATACCCCTCGGCTTTGTGATTTCACCTTCCCCGCCATCCTGAGACGCGATTGTTTGACTGTATCGGTCTCCACCGATGGCAAAGCTCCGTTTTTAGCCGGCCAGCTTCGAGTAATACTGGAAACGGTATTCCCCGAGCGCTGGACGAAAATAGCGAATATCGCTTCGCAGTATCGGAATAAAGTAGTACATCTGTGGAAAGGCAACACCGATGAAAAAATCCGAGCTTACGAGCGTTTCCTGAATGCCGATTGGAAAACCATCCTGCAGGATATGCAAGCCAATGAAATCGAGAATCATATCGATCAAATGGCCGAGGGAACGCTGGAACTACCGGAGCAAGATAGCAAAGACTGATGGATACAATTCGAATAGGAACCCGGGCCAGCAAACTGGCGCTGACCCAGGCGAACTCAATCTCCGATTTGCTGAAAAAATCCGCCGGGGATATCAATATCGAGATCGTAACCATATCCACCAAAGGCGATCAAGACCGAGTATCCTCGCTTGCCTCTATCGGCGGCACGGGAGTTTTCACTAAAAGAATCGAAACCGAATTATTGCAGAAAAATATCGATATAGCCGTGCACAGCGCCAAAGATTTACCCTCGATAATGACAGACGGTTTGACCATAGGCGCGGTGCCGCAGCGAGAAGCGGTCGAGGATGTACTGATCTGTCGCGAGGATTCTACACTCGACAATTTACCACATGGCGCGATTATCGGTACCGGCTCACCTCGCCGAAAAGCCTTGCTTCTAAGCAACCGTCCAGATTTGGCCGTGGAAGAAATCCGGGGAAATATCGAAACCCGCCTGCAAAAGCTGGAGGATGGCTTATACGATGCGTTGATAATGGCCGCCGCGGGACTGAACCGGCTGGGGCTAAGCGATAAAACCAGCCAGGTTATGCCGGCTGACGAATTCATCCCGGCTCCGGGACAGGGTTCACTCATTGCCCAGGTGCGTAACGATGACCATGAACTCATCGATTTACTTAAAGATATAAATAACGACCATGCTTACAGATGTCTTAATGCTGAACGCATGCTTTTACACGAGTTGGGCGCGGGTTGCTCGGCGGCGGTCGGCGGGCTGGCATCTATAGTGTACGATGAGCTTGTTTTAAATGCTGTAGTATTGGATAAATCAGGTAAAGTTCGTCTGGAGGCGAAAGGTTATTCGAGCGATATAGCGAGCGATGAACCGGTCGTTAGTTCTGTTGCCGAATATCTGTTCAAACAGGGAGCTAAATCTTTAATAGGATAAAATCATGGATGGTATATCAACCGGAATAGTGTATTTGATTGGCGCGGGTCCCGGCGATCCGGAGTTGATTACGCTTAAAGGGAGTAATCTGCTGCAAACCTGTGATACTGTTATCTACGATAATCTCATCCCGCTCGAGCTCATTATCGGTTTGCCTGATAATATCGAGAAAATCTATGTTGGCAAAAAAGCAGGCAAGCATACTCTTCCCCAGGAGAAAATAAATCAATTGATGGTCGAGTTGGCCGGTGACGGCAAAAAGGTCGCTCGATTAAAAGGCGGCGATCCGCTGATTTTCGGCAGAGGCGGCGAGGAAGCGGCTTATCTTCGGCAGAATGGTATCGACTACGAGATAGTGCCGGGAATAACCGCAGGCATTGCCGGGCCTGCTTATACGGGCATTCCCTGCACCGACCGCGAACGCTCATCATTCGTGACTTTCGCGACAGGTCACAAAGCCGGCGAAAAGGAATTATCGTCCGTACCCTGGGAGAAACTCGCACAGATACGAAACGGTACCCTGGTAATTTATATGGGTGTCGCCGAGTTCGCGAATATAGTAGAAATTTTAATCGACAGCGGTATATCGCCGGTTACGCCGGCCGCCGTGATAGAACGGGGCACATTCCCGACGCAACGGGTATACACCGCGCCGCTGAACGAACTGGTGGTAACGGCTATCGAGGAGAAAATCAGGCCGCCGGCGCTATTCATAATCGGCGATGTCGTCGATATGCAACCCGATCTCGAATGGCTCATCGAAAGGCCTCTGCTGGGCAACCGCGTGATGGTGCTTCGCCCGGCGGACCAGGCCGGGGATATGTATAAAACCCTGCGTGATCTCGGTGCCGAGGTTCTACCCTATCCGACGATAGCTACAAAAAAAACCGATAGCGGCGAATGGGCCGAGGTGGATAAAGTACTCGAATCGGCCAACGAAAGCCGACTGGTGTTTACCAGCGAAAACGGCGTTCGTTATTTCATGAACCAGTTCATCAATCGCTATGGCGATATCCGCAAGCTGGGGAAATTCAAAACCGCTGCGGTCGGCTACGGAACGGCTCGCGCTTTGAAGAAATATTCGCTGAAAGCCGATTTCGTGCCATCAAAAGCAACAACGGAAGTTTTAGCTAAAGAGATGGTAGAAAATCTATCGCTTGCTGGATGCAATATCCTTCGGGTGCGAGGCAATCTCGGTGATAACCGGGTCGAGGAAGCGCTGACCCGGGCAAAAGCCAATGTCATACCGCTGAAAGTTTACGAGACTTACTACCCACCCTGGCCGGAGGGTTTCAAAGAGAAGCTGTTTGATTTCCCGCCTGATGTAATCATATTTACCAGCGGCTCGACGATTAACGGCTTATTCGAACAGCTAAACCAGGATGAAATCGAGGAACTAACCGAGGATGCCTCGATAGTATCGATCGGCCCCATGACCTCGAAAAGTCTAGCCGAACGAGGCTTGAAAGTAAAGATGGAGGCCGAGGAGCACAGCATTCCAGGAATTATCGATAAACTAAAAAAGAATTCGAACAGGTGATTATATGAGATTTCCAATAAGCAGGCCGAGACGATTGAGAGTCAGTGAGACCATGAGGAGCATGGTTCGCGAGACGAGACTTCACCCCTCAAACTTCATCTACCCGATTTTCGTTAGCGCGACCGCGAGTCAGCCCGAGCCCATCGAATCGATGCCGGGTATCATGCGCTATCCGGTCAAGCAGGCGGGTAAGGAGGCCAAACGTGCTTTCGATCTGGGTATACCCGGCGTGATACTTTTCGGCATACCAGTCAAGAAGGACGCCACCGGTTCGGAATCTTTCAAACCGGATGGCATAGTACAACAGGCTATACAGGAAATAAAAAACAAAGTGCCAGAGATTATAATCGCTGCCGATGTTTGCCTGTGCGAGTACACCGATCACGGCCACTGTGGTATATTCAATCACGGCGTAGTTGATAATGACGCCACGATCTACGTACTGAGCCGTCAGGCCAGCAGCCTTGCATTAGCCGGAGCCGATATCATCGCACCTTCCGATATGATGGACGGCCGCGTGCAGGCAATAAGGGCGGATCTCGATAAAAACGGTTTCAAGGATACCGCTATCATGTCGTACTCGGCGAAATATTGCTCGGCTTTCTACGGGCCGTTTCGCGAGGCGGCCGGCTCCGCGCCGCAATCGGGCGATCGCAAATCGTACCAGATGGACCCGGCCAATGCCATCGAGGCTATTCGCGAGATCAGCATGGATATAGCCGAGGGAGCAGATATCGTCATGGTTAAACCGGCGCTTTCGTATCTGGATATTATCTCTAAAGCTAAAGAGCGTTTCGATATGCCAATAGCCGCCTACAATGTCAGCGGCGAATACGCTATGGTCAAGCTAATGGCGAAAGAAGGTTATGGTGATGAACGCAGCCTGGCGCTAGAGATTCTCACCTCGATAAAACGGGCCGGAGCTGATATCATCATAACTTACCATGCTCTCGATGCGGCCGGTTGGTTAGGATAGTACTAATGATAAAGAATAAAAAATCATCCGAAATATTCGATAAAGCTCAGCAATACATTCCCGGTGGGGTCAACAGCCCCGTACGCGCGTTCAAATCGATAGGCGGCAAGCCATTTATAGTCGATAAAGGCACGGGCGCGTACTTGTACGATATCGATGGCAATCGATTCACCGATTATGTAATGTCATGGGGGCCTTTGATATTAGGGCATGCTCACAAGCCGGTTATCGAGGCTATCACGAAAGCGGCTTTAAAAGGCAGTTCATTCGGCGCCTCGACTAAAGCCGAACTGGAACTGGCGATGATCGTAAACGAGCTAATGCCCTGGGTGGAGAAGCTGCGTACGGTGAGCTCGGGCACCGAGGCCTGCATGACCGCGATCAGGCTTGCTCGCGGCGCAACCGGCCGTCAACTGGTGGTAAAATTCGATGGCGGCTATCATGGTCATTCGGATGCTTTCCTGGTCAAAGCGGGTTCTGGATTGGCGACCGGCGGTTTGCCGGCAAGCGGAGGCGTTCCCGAAAAAGTAACCGAGGCAACTCTCTCTCTGCCTTATAACGATATCGAAAAAGTAAAACAGTGTTTCGCCGAAAAAGGCAACGATATAGCGGCGGTGATAGTAGAACCGGTTGCCGCCAACATGGGAGTTATCCCGCCTACCCCCGGTTTCCTTCAAGGATTGCGAGATTTAACCCGAGAACATAAAGCCCTGTTAATTTTCGATGAGGTAATCACCGGTTTCCGTGTTGCCCGAGGAGGAGCCGCCGAGCTTTTCGATATCAAACCTGATCTGGTTTGCCTGGGTAAAATCCTGGGTGGCGGTATGCCTATCGGTGGAGTTGGCGGCAATGCCGATATCATGGATTATCTTGCACCCGAGGGTCCCGTATATCAGGCCGGCACGCTTTCCGGTAATCCCCTTTCTACGGCTGCGGGTATCGAGACTCTGAAATCTCTGGATGATCATAGAGTGTATACTTATCTAAAGCAATACACTGATGATTTAACCGGCGAGATAACGAGTCTGTTCGATAAATCCGATATCGATATCAGGCTAAGTAAAGTTGAAAGCCTGTTTACGTTATTCTTTGCCGGTCACGATATATACGATTTCGATTCGGTGAACAAGGCTAACATGAATATGTATTCCGAATTTTTCACGCATATGTTAAATCGCGGTGTTTATCTACCGCCCTCCGGTTACGAGGCCTGGTTTGTCAGCACAGCGCATCAACAAGAGCAACTGGAATACACTATAAATGCGATAAGGACTTTTATTGATGGGCGACCGGAGTAATTACGATCTCGATAAACTATTAGAGGATATTGCAGCTTTCAGCAAAGAACGCGACTGGGAACAATATCATACACCCAAAAACCTGAGTATGGCTTTAGCGGTGGAGGCCTCCGAGCTAATGGAGATTTTCCAATGGCTTACACCGGAGCAGTCCACGAAAGACAACCTCTCTCCCGAGCGGATAATTGCAATCAGGGAGGAAATCGCCGATGTCCTGATCTATTCAATACGCATTGCTCAGGTGCTGGATATCGACATCCTAAAAGCGATTGCCATGAAAATGGAGAAGAACAATCGCAAGTATCCGGTCGAAAAAGCCAAAGGCAAAGCAACTCTCGAATAACGGACTGATTGCCAATCGTCGATTTCGGAAGGTAGTTTTATAACGATTCCGCATCTTCGTGAGGTACTCATCCGGGCTATTATAATTACGATTGCCACCGATATAATCAATAAAATAGGAGGCCGGCTTGAGACGTATTTTTTTAAGTTTTCTAATAGTTATTCCGTTCGCAATATTCGTATTCAACTGCGGAGGCCAAACACCAATCGAGACGATAAAGTCCGAACCCGTCGATAACCTCGATCAGGTTATCAGCAAAGATGGTATCGAATTCGACCAGGCGGTCTCTACTGATGGCAACGGCTCTATCAAAATCAACGCCGATAGCTCAGTGGTAAACCTGTACGAGTTCAATGATATCGATGTCGAGAACGCCTTGCTTACCTACCAGGCAAAAGTTAAAACCGAGGATTTCCGGGGGATCGTTTTTCTGGAAATGTGGTGCGGATTCGAGGGCATCGGTGAATTCTTCTCGCGCGACCTGGCATCGCCGACTTCCGGTTCATCCGATTGGAAAACCCAGACTACGTTTTTCATGCTGGAGAAAGGTCAAAATCCACAGGTCGTAAAGCTGAATGTAGTCATTAACGGTACCGGAACTGTTTGGGTAGATGATATCAAGCTTATCAAAGGGCCACTCGAGTAGACTATATACGAAAGACGCGAGTTTTGTACCTCGCGCCTTTCGAAAACCAGCCTAATTTAATGAATCGAAAACATTCTTGAGTTTGTTCTCGACCTCCATCGCTATACCTTTCAACTCTATGTTATCTACCACTCCCAGGGCAACGGATGGTTTCATCACGGATAGCATTGTTTTACCATCACGTTCATACAGGATTACGTTACACGGCAGCAATGTTCCGATTTCAAACTCGGATGTTAATGCCTTATGCGCAAACGGTGGATTGCATGCGCCGAGAATCTTGTAACGAGGAAAATCTATATCCAGCTTTTTCTTCATGGTTTCTTTGACATCGATCTCGGTTAATACTCCGAATCCCTCGATTTTCAGTTTCTCCGGCACTTGCACGAGCGCGTCCTCGAACGATATGCTTAGTGATTTAGTGAAGTTGTATTCAGACATATTCATCTCCTGCTAATTAGTTTGTCTTTTCATTATGATATAACAAAAAATACGGATTTATAGTTTCAATTAGATATATGATTGTAAACGACAGTCATTAAAACGTTATGCACTGATTCTCATTCGCAGTCGCCGGGATGCGGCTCCCCGGATATTCCCCGAAAATAATTCACCAGGAATGTGACATCCGAACCAATTACCGCGCAATCGCCATTGGTATCACCGCGTAAGAACGGATCGCAGAACGGCGCTGCTATAGCCCGGAAATAATTCACCAGGTAGGTAACATCAGAGCCAATTATCCGGTCATCGCAGTTAACATCCCCATGAATATAGACGGTTAGTTGTATCGGCGCGGTTAATGATGATGACTCGGGATGATCGGTTTCGATCAAAACCGTATCGTAATACTCCCCCGGCTCCAGGCCATCACTCGATAGCGAGATACCGATCGTATCAGCCTGCTGCGCTCCTAAAATCCCCGATTCGGTATCGAGTTCCACGAATGCCTCGGAATTACTCACCAGGTATTCGACCGCGAGGGAAGATTCATTACTCAGAATGAGTTCATAAGCACTAAAACTGCCACTGACCATGTAATTTTCGAACAATCCAGGCGGAGAAATAGTCAGCTCGCCCGGATCGACCGTAAACGAATGTATATCCTCGCTGTATCTATCAGGCGTATGCCCGGTCGAGGCCAGGACACGCCAGTAGTACGTAGTATCCCCTTGAAGGCACAATGGGCAATGCCAGGTAGTATCGCTCTGCGGATTGGACATTATGGGATCCGCAAAATCGTAGCGGGTGCTTATCATTACCCGGTAATCGACAGCATACCCCGAGTCGGAATCCTCGGTAGACTCCCAGATAAAATCCGGGTAACAATCTTCAAGAATCGAATTGTTTTCAGGAGATATGAGGCTAAAAGGCTCCAGGGTGTATTCCATTCTATCTACCGATAATAGCGCCCCCTGCAGTATTCGTTTATCGCTATCGGATTGCAAAAACGCTACGAGATGGCAATTAGTATAATCCAACGGCGCAGGGCAGGCGAAATCCAAACTGTAATTGAGCGTATCTCCAAGATTGATCGTTATCGGTATACCGGATGTGCTCGTTATCATATCCCTGAATGTTTGATCATGATAAGTACCGCCATTTGGCGCGGCCCAGTAAATGTTCGACTCGGTCAACGCTACCCTGAGCGCCAGTTTGGTAGCAGCGATAGTTTCCGTAGCAATAAGCTCGATATTAACCGTGCCTGTTTTGGAGACTGGATTATAAGTTCCGGTCTCGTTAATGATCAATGGCGAGCTTACGCTGATCTCCGTTGTTATCTGATCCCGCCAGGCGTTGTAATGGTATTCACCGTCAATCGTGCCATCAGTAAAAAAATGAGGCGTATAGCCGACATCGTAATAATCGACACGAGCCGTGTTTTCGATCTGATTGAAAACATAAAACGGATCGTATTGCGAGGGCCACCAGGTATGGTAACGAATAACCGCCAACCCGTAGCGAAAATCATCAGCGATATCATCCAGGGTATTATTAGCATCCAAACATGTTGAACATGAGGTATTGGTAAACAGCTCGGAGACTACTACTCTATCTGAGGCAAACGATAAATTCGGTACAAACAGGGCGACACACACTACTGCAATTAGAGCAATCCGTCTCATAAACTCTTCCCTTCTTAAGATATTAAATACCCGAATTAAGGCTTCGGCTTAACAAGAGGTACAAACCTTAATTATAAATAGTACATGATGATATAATTGTCAATAATATTGTAGCGGCTTAAAAAATGGCGCCCCCCAGAATTGAACTGGGGACACACGGATTTTCAGTCCGTTGCTCTACCAACTGAGCTAGGGCGCCTTAGGCAAGTCCGTATCTGGATACGGATATTTATCTTATCGGTAAACCTTCAAACCAGTTAAGGTGTCAAAGATTACAAGGATGCAATATATGGATTTTATGTGTATCGTCAAGACGTTTTTAACGAACGATGAAAAAACGGAACATTTTTTCGTTAATAGCGTTTATATACTTAAAGACAATACAATCCATTTACGGATTTTGTCATAAAGCCGCCACAGAAAAATGATTTATGTTGACATTAACCCTAAAACTGGCAGATATTAAGAATTATGAAAAACACACTAAAAATCTCTGTCGCAGTTATCGCACTGCTTTTTGTTTTATCGACCCGGACTATGGCTCAACAAGGCAGCATTTACGGTGAATCTTTTCACTATGAGAAAAGCTCGTTTTTCCTGGCGATAGGCTGGCTCAATGGGCCATCCTTTGATGATTACGTAGACTGGGCCAATCAGGCTTATGCCGATGAGTTCGGCTCCACCGAAACGATGGATGATTTCGGCGGTAGTTTTTGTCTGTCTCTTGGCTTACGCTCCAGGTTTTCCCGCTATTTCGCTTTTGAGGTTGATTTCCTTACATCCTCTAAAACCAGAAACCAGAATTTCAGTGTCAGCGGCGAGCCGCCCATCCCTATCGAGATGGATTTAACTATTGGAGCTATCAGTTTCTCCATACCGGTTATTTTCCAGTTTAGCGGCAATCAACCGCTGATACCTTTCGTAGCCGCAGGAGCAACCGTTTTCCCGCTCCGTTTCGATCATCGTATCGGTTACACGATTCGTCATACCAAAACTGCGGTTGCCGGCAATTTCGCGGCCGGTCTCGAATACCGTATCATGCCGAAATGGTGGATTACCGCTCGCGCGGATTGGACGTTCGGCAAGGCCAATATGCCGGTAAGCCAGGTTAATCAGCCGGCTAGCGATGATCATTACGACATGGATTTATCGACAACCTCATTCCAGATTGGCATTATGAAAGGGGTTTATTAAGCTGAGAAAACCCGGCCAATAATCGCCATCATTAATACGGGAGAGACATGAATACTATTGCTGTAGCACGATTCTTGAAATTACTACCGATAACCACCATAATCATTTGCATATTTTTAATCGCCGGTTGCGGCCCGTCACCCTCTCCGGGTACTACCCCGGTAAAACCTAATACTCCTTATGCCTTAAAAGCGATAGCCCTATCGGAGTCGGCAACTTTATCCTGGCAAATCAAGCTGACCGATCCCACGAAGGTTAGCGGTTATAATATTTACCTGGCCGACTCTCCCGACTCGGAGGGCGAACTATTCAACAGTGCGCCCTACCCCGGCGATACTGACGGCGATTACACCAAAGAGACTTTCCCCTTACCCCGCCTGGAAAACGGTAAACGCTACTACGCTTATCTTCGCACGGTGCTCAGTGATGGCAGCTTGACTGCACCCAGTTCTACGGTTTCTTTTTTACCGCTGGCACAGGGTGAGATGACGATTTCGCAGAACTACACCACCGACCGTAGCGGTTTTAATTTCGCGAAGGAGAAATATACCAAAGCCCGCGATTTCGAAAACGATATTTATATTTTCGCGACTAAAGTAAAATCGGGCATCTCAAGCCCTGCCCGGCTACACTCCAGCCTGCGCGATTCTAAAATCATGTTAGGTGATGGTCCATACGATCAAACTCAGCCTCTTCAAAAAGGGAAATCCTATATCGTTAATACTATCGATGGCGGCCACGCGAAATTGACACTGATTTCAATCAAAGGCAGCGCGCCCTCGATTGAGGCTACGTTTAAATATATTTACTACCCTCCCGGACTCGAACCTAAATGAGTTCTCCGCCACTCATCGAAATAGTACTTATAAGTATCGCGCTAGGCTTTGATGCTTTCAGTGTGGCATTAGCCTCCGGCGCTCATGGTTTCGATCCCCGTCGTGTTTTCCGTCTGAGCTGGCATTTCGGGCTGTTCCAGTTTGCCATGCCGATTATCGGCTGGAGTGTCGGTGAGGTTCTCGCCAGGTGGCTAAGTACCTACGGCGGCTGGATCGTGTTCGGTATGCTTCTGATAATTGGCGGTAAGATGCTGTACGAGGGACTCAAAAGCGCGCCGGAGAATATCCCCGATTTATCCCGTGGCTGGAGCTTGATCTCGATGTCGATTGGCACCAGTATTGATGCCTTAGCTATAGGTTTCGGATTCGGCCTTTTAAATTACGAGATACTGAAACCTGCCACGATGATAGGAGTAATCTGCGCGGCCATGACAGCAGCGGGATTATACCTCGGTGTGAAATTATATGATAAACTAAAACATCGCGCGATAATACTTGGGGGGATTATATTGATTGGGATTGGGGTGAAATCGCTATTTTGATTTTAATAGGTTAGAGGGATTTAATTGATAATTATTGAAGAAATAAAATCTCAGAGTTTAGTTCTATTGACTATCTTTATTAAATTTCCTTTCTTTTAAAATCGTATCAAATCGCTGTTCAAAATCCATCTTATAAAAATTAATTTCATTATCAATAGAAATTAAATCTTCATTATGTGATGTTAATAATTTTAAAAATGAAAATCTAAATGTTCCTAATGCATTAAGCAAAAGTGGTTCAAAAGAAAATAAAAGCGAAACGATATCCCTCATTAAAGAAGATTTTCTGTAATCAAAGCCAAATTTCTCACAGTGATCACCTAAAAAACCGGACATCTGATAAGCTTTATAAGATTGCATAATTGCATTATACGAATGATGTACAGGTTTTGAAAACTCATGATGTACTTCTTGCATATTTTTAACTGGCTTATTCATTTTATCTGCTAGGTACTTTCTGACTATAGCTGCACCTGGCGAATCATTTTTATAGAACCATCTTTTGATTACGCCTTCGTTTTCATTATTGTGCATAGAAATAGTAAAATACTGAACTAGTAGAATTGCCTCCCAAAGAGGTCTATATAGAATCATAGACTCTGCCGCAACACTGCTTCTTAGAAGATTAATTATTGAATAAAGTAAACTGATAACTCTAGCATATACTATAAAAGCAGCGACCTCTCCGTTTTTAGTCTTTAATATATCCATTGTCTTTTCATATTTTTTATGGAGTTTTTCTAATAATTGCACAGCTATTTCTGCTCTATCTAATGTAATATCTGCACTTTGCTTAAACCTCTTGTTAACTTCACGTTGCACTCCTGGCAATACAGCTTTCATATTAGAAAAAAGGTATTCCCCCATTTTAATCCTGAGTCCTTCAGGCATCTTCCAAGCGAATTGATAGAGATCCTTTTGTGTAATAGTATATTCACCTTTATCATTTTTTGAAGCTGGTATTTTCCCATTTTCAATCAATTCTATAATATCTTTCGGAAATACTTTAATTATTATAGCAGCTTCATCCGGAGTTAAAGTTCTACCTTTTCCACGCAAAACCAAGTTTGTAATCCCCTTAGCAAATACAATTGATAATTAAACTTATTCACCAAAACAAATTTATCGTTGACTCTTAGTTTTATTGATAAAACCGAACAAACTATTTCTCAGCCATTTTAGCCCGATAAACTTTCTCATTCTCTCGATAGTTATTCATCCACAGAAGAACTCCCCTGGCCTCCCACACCATAAACAACGCCAGGATTACTAAAACGATCGAGACAATAGCCAGAAATACCTTACCGGTGTTGATAAATCCTATAAGCTGATATATCAGCGCGCCCACGGTCGTCACAGTCATGAATATCGCCGGTATCACCGTGTATACGCGCGGCTTTTTGATACCCACCAGATACGCCGAGATCACGATCAACGCCAGCGCCGCCACCAACTGATTGGCCGCACCGAACACCGGCCAGATCGTGCTGTAACCGCCGGTAGCGCCAAACAATGCCGCGGCAATTACAGTGATTATCGTGGCCACGTAGCGATTGCCAATCGGCTTTACCTTCTCCCCTAACGATTCGGTTAGTATAAAACGCCCCAGACGGGTCGCTGTATCGAGCGTGGTGATGACGAACGCGTTTAACATCAGCATACCGATATACATCCCCGCCACGATCGTAAAACCCGGCAAGCTCGCCACCAGGTATCCGAATCCCGTCGAGAATGCAACGATAGGTCCGCCGCCCGCTCCCATCAGGTATTGATAGCCAAGCTGCGTATTCTTGCCGGAGGGATCCCACACCAGCACCGCCGAGGCAATCGCGATTACCAGCACCGCCAACGCCGCCTCGGTAAGCATCGCGCCGTAACCGACACGCAATCCCAGTGATTCCTTATCGAGTTGTTTGGAGGATGTCCCCCCCGATACCAGCGAATGAAATCCAGAGACCGCGCCACAGGCTATCAGCACGAACAGCATCGGCCAGAGCGGGCCTTTAGCGGAATCAAACGAGACGAACGCCGGACTGTGCATGTGAGGGTGGGCTACGATCAAACCTGCCAGCCCCAGCGCCATACCGATATACAAAAGCCATGAGGAAATATAATCACGCGGCTGCAGAAGAATCCACACCGGAATGGTTGAGGCTATCAGGCAGTACGCCATCAGTATCCAGAACCAGACTATCGATGCTTTAAATCCCAACACTATATCGGGGAGCACGATTGGGAATGCCTCGCCCATATAGAGTAGCACTCCAACCAGCGCCAGTGACAGAATAGTTCCTATCACGAGATGCCATTTCAAGCGATAGACGGTGTAGCCAAACAACATGGCCACCAGTATCAGACCAAATGTCGGGATAACGATTCCCGGCCTGGCAATAAATGTCTGGGAGGCTACCACGGCGAAAACCGCCACTACCAGCACCAGTGTCAACCACAGGAACGTAGCGAACACGCCTTTGGATACTTTGCCCAGAGTTTCCTCGGCTGTCAGACTGATCGATTTGCCTTTGCTCCTGACAGATATCATCAGCGCCAGATAATCGTGTACGGCACCGATGAAAACCGAGCCGATAGCGATCCATAGCGCCGAGATCAACCATCCGAAATACAACACGCCGATAAGCGGTCCGACTATCGGACCTGCCCCGGCTATCGAGGAGAAGTGATGTCCGAACAGCATCGAGGTTTTCGCCGGCGAATAATCTACGCCATCATAATGGCTATGAGCCGGAGTTGCGTGTTCGTCATCCGGGTTAACCAGGCGACGCTGTATAAATCTGCCGTAAACGATATATGCGAATACCAGCCAGGCGATTGATACTAATACAAAAAGAAGGGAATTCATGCTGCCTCCTTTACAATGCAGTTCTCTAATAAATAAATTCACTAGTGTCCGGTGTTTTTCGTTAAATTTTAAATTTCTCCTTGGAATTGTTAATGAGAAATATTTTCCGATATAATTATTTTATTCAGCGTATCATTCATCCTGACATATCCTGCCGATGTTAGGCTTGGTTTTCTGGTTTCCAAGCGCTGCTTGGAAACCTTCTTGAATCATGTAGAATGCGCATTCTGCCGGCAAACAAGCCACGTTGCGAAGCAGCGCTTCGCAACGAGATGAAAAGACCGGACAGTAGTGAAATAAATTAGATAATGAAAAATGTTATGTAAAGAGAAAAGTAATTTAAATATTTTTTCTCTAGTGCCCGGTGTTTAAATGACAGATATACGATAGTGCTGCTATTGCGAACATCAATCGTTGCTACTGATAACCTGCCTCCTTTTTACAAACGCTTCGCTTTAAACGTACACACCGGATAAACCGGTGGTTTTTAGGATCAATAAAAAAGCGGCGCTTTCACAAGCGCCGCTTCATTTATTAGCTTCAAACAATGAAAACTAAATTATTTGAGCAAGCTGAACCTTTCGGAAGCTTTCTGTACGCCATCAACCATCAGGTTGTAGAAATAAACGCCGGTAGCCAAACGGCTGGCGTCATAATCAACACTGTGAACCTGAGTGTTATCCAGATGGCCCATTTTGATAGTATCAACGCGACGACCCAGGAGGTCATAAACGTCAATAGCCACGTTACCCGGATTCTGCAGAGTGAAAGCGATAGTCGTAGTCGGATTGAACGGGTTAGGATAGTTGGTCATCATGTCAACGGCTATCGGCAGAGAGGCGGAATTGTCATCGATATCGACGTCAGAGCCGATCATTTCCAGGGAGAGATCCTTATCGAGGAAGCCCATTACACCTTCGTCCAATTGGTAAGCTAAACCGTTGCCGTCAAGTGAAGAGCTCCACATGAAGAAACAGAGGTTACCATCATCCGCAACGCCTTCAATCGATATCCAGCCACCATTTACCTGGCAGCATGAATCGAACTCGGCATAGTACTCAATCAATTCGTATGAGCTATTGTAGTATACACCGGTGTTAGTCATTTCAGGAACGACGGTGTATGTGTTAATCGGATTATCAACATCAGGCGCATAGGAGCCGTTATCGGGATAAATCTTGATTTCCATGGTAGTAGGATTCTCGTCGCACTCTAAAAAACCACCATTATAGGTCAAATCGAGTCCCCAGAATCTCACGCCACACATCTCAGTTTCGTCCTCGCAAAGGAAATCGTCATAAACGATGAACGGACCATCTTCGGAATCACTTCTCTGGAACGCCCAGTCACCATCGGGGCCAATGTAACTTTGTTCGCAAGACGCATCGGCCGGAGGATCAGCTTCAAAAACGTTTAAAGCATAATCGCCACATGCACCATTATAACCGTCAACAACGATGTAGTACGTACCGGCCGGGAATGCAGCCGTAACCTGTGACTGTAAGTCATCACCGAAGTCATCGTTATAAAGGTATTCGGTACCGGCGCCCGTGCAGCACTCATCCTGAAACACGGCAATTTTGGTATCGTAGGAGGAACCAATCAAAGAAGCGGTGAGGTAATAACCCGAATCTAAAGTCAATTCGTAAATAACATCGCTGCTCTGCGCATCAGTGATTATGCACTCATCGGTAAAGTCACCACAGGAGTTACCGGTTGTGGTGTAAGGAAGCGAAGCGATTTCGATAGCGTCATCACATGTATTGCCTGCAATGGTAGTGGTATCGCCGGGTTCCATAGTGAAAACATAATTACCAAATTCGTCATCGTACCCATCAATTATGATGAAATAGGTATTGCCGCCGGTAATATCCAGATTGCGAAGGTATGAAGTGTAGTCATCCCAGTAATCGTCGTTACAGGCAAAAGGCTCGCCAGGGGTAACGGAGTTTTCGTAAACGAAGATTTTGGTGTCGTAACCAGAACCATAAAGGTCGAGAGTGACACTCATATCCTCGGCAGGAGTGAACGAATACACAACATCCGGTGATTCTGAAGCATAGGTACACTGTTCATCGTAATCGTCGGTATAGCCTTCTGTAGTACCTGAATCGGTGAAGTCTACATCGTTAATGACTGTAGCATCATTAACGGTGTCGCCACCCTGAAGGATCATATTATGATCCGGGATATTGACTTTATCTACTGAGCTTGCTTCTTTTACTTTATGCTCTTTGTATGAGTTTTTCGAAAAATTAGTATCCGCTGCAATCGCTAAGCTGAATACAAATGAAACTAGTGTCAATGCAAAGATGAATTTCTTCATTTGCTGTCTCCTTGGATAATTAAAAATTACTACTTCTTAAAAATGTCGCTACTACTTCGCCTCCATTCTTTCAAGGTGTTATTTTGGTTGCCATTTATTTTTGAATTAAACTCGGGAATTATCTGTATTTGTTTTACCTTTTAATTCTATACCACGAGACTCCAGATACCAATAAATACAAAAGATAAAGCATTTTATTTCAAAAACAACATCTTTTTCTTCGATAAATTTTTATTTGACATCAGTTGGTAGAAATAAACTCCGGATACGACCGATTGCCCGGATTGATTACAGCCATCCCAAACAATCTCGTTATGCCCGGATGATTCAACATCGAATTCTCGAACTGTTTTTCCTAAAATATCATATATCCGTAACTGAGTCGGGCTGTCTGTATCTATCCCGATTACAGTCGTATTGTTAAATGGATTAGGATAATTTTGATACAATTTAACCGATTCGGGCAAAGCACCGGATACGTCATCGACACCGGTCATCTGAGGATACATATCGAATGCCAGATCGGCTTGTACTCTTATTTCACTCAGCGACTCACCGGTAACGAAAGCGAAAGCCACCACTTCGGATTCTCCGGGATTAAGAGTATACGGACCGACTGTCAGCAATTGAGCATAGTCACCCGGATTCGTATAATGGATCGTATCGAATCCGTCATTCATGAAACCGGCCTTTTCGGTATTCGAGAAACCATCGGCCAACTCCTCGGCACAATCGATAGCCCTGTAAGAGCTCGGGAAATCGGTTATGGCCCTAACACCGATTGTCCAGCCGCTGGTGATATCTTCGAGATACCCCAGAGAGCGAACATCATCGTAATTTACTACATCATCGATTCCTGAACTTAACGCCAGGTCCCAATCACAGAACATACCAACCCGGATATCATCCAGAGCCTCGGTAGTTGTATTCGTGATTGTAAATTCCGCTATGATAAATTTGGCGTTCAAATCCCAGGCGTAACATCGCTGGCTTACCGATACTCCGATCGGCATTTCGGCCAAAGAATCGGTATAGGACGAGAAACCATCATAATCGGCGTAAATACCGGGTGCGGTTATCCTGGCGGCGCCACCGGAAACAGGCTTAAAATCATTATCGGGAATTCCATCCTCGTCACGGGCACCATCGGAGACGCGGCCATATGAGGAAATCATCAACGAGGCTTCTTTCATGAAATCTATGCCATCAACCGGGTATCTGAATCCGGCGCCACCCGAGGGATTAATCGAATTTTCACCCAGTCCGAATTGTCCGTAATTCGAGAAAGTCATGGTAACGGTACCATTCGATATAGTAGCCAAAGACATCTCATCGGCGCCTCCCGATAACAAGTCGACTGTCAATGCCTGACTCCAATTGCCGGCGCTGAATGTGATTTCTAATATGATATTCTCATTATAAGAGAACGTCTCAGGAAGCATCATATCGAAAATCGTCGTGGCAATCGTATCCCGGTGCATTATCACGCCCAGCCCGGCGTTACTTTCCATAATAATCACGCCGGCATCGATTGCCCTAACGGAAGCGCTGACATTACCGGTTTGACCGAGATTTTCGACACTTAGCTGCAAGCTGAACGATTCGCCCGGTTCGGCCACGCCGTTCTGGCTGTCGCTAATATTTACATTCAGGATATTAATGAACGGATGAGTCGGCGCAGGCATATGATAAATCGAATTCTTGATATTCAAAACGCCATAACCATAATCGTTATCCTGCCCCTCGGCGCCCATATCAACGGCTCCCTGAATAAGAGCGTTCTTGATTTGATTAACCGTAGCATCAGGATTGAACTGCTTTAATATCGCTACCGCTCCGGCGACATGCGGTGTAGCCATCGAGGTACCGGATTTATAAGCGTAACCGCCGCCATTTATGCTTGAACGAATCCCCGAACCGGGAGCGGTAATTTCCGGCTTAATAGTGATACCGTCACAACCGGAGGGTCCACGCGAGGAAAAGCTCGAGACATTCATGGTAGCGCCATCAACAGCGCCTATGGCAAATGAGTTAAACTGGGTAGTAATCCTATCGGCAGGCGTCCGTATCGAGGATGGCGTAGGCCCTTCATTACCGGCGGCAAACAGGCAAACAACACCCAGCGCCTCGAGGTTATCTATGGCATCCCAGAAAGTATCGTCACAGGGACCATACAGCCCTGAGGGCACGCCCCAGGAGTTGTTCACTACGTCCGGCACGTCATCGCTGGTACCAGGATTACCGTCAGGATCGACGGCCCACTCGAAAGCAGAGATAATGTCAGATATCGTACGTTCTATACTACCGCCTCTGTCAACCACACCAGCCGCTATCCACTGGGCCTCGTAGGCAACACCGATAGTATCGGCGCCATCTACACCAACCATCGTACCCATAGTGTGTGTGCCATGGCCGCGACTATCGGTCGGGAAATCGGTACTGGTATAAGGATCAAACCAGCTTTCTGAAACGCTGCCACCATTAGCGCCGCGCCAGGAGGCCTGCAACGCTTCATGCGTACCGTCAACGCCGGTATCGAAATTACATACCAGTCTGCCTTTACCGGTTAATCCCATACGCCAGGCATCACGAACACCTATAACCGCTAAACCAGGCTCTATGCCCTCATTGGCATCCTCAGCATCCTCTGAAAACACCGGCTCGACCAGCACTAAATCTAGATTCTCGAAGGCAAATTCGACATCTTCGTTCTCAATCAAATTGCGGATATAATCGGCATCGCCCTTTACATATATTGCATTGGTAATCCAGAAAGACTTATATTCGGCTATATTATCACCGGCTAAATTTATTTCATCAACAATATTTCTCTGGCTTTCGGAGGCTTTGTTTACCATTAATCGCTGCATACTTTCGCGCTTCTGGGCAAATGGTATATTTGCTGCCTGGAGAGTATTCAATCTGGCGAGACCACTATTGCTTTCCTTTATTTTCAGGATTGCCTCAACCTCACCTTTAGCATCTAATAAAAACTCAGGGATATCGGAGGCCAATATGTTTGAGAAGCCCATGAGTATGAATAATATAGAACTTATCAATCTTATCTTCATCAGAATCTCCATTTTACGTCTTAATATTGCAAAGGCCAGGCCATTAATTTGTTATAAAGTAAAATTTACAGTAAATAATTAATATGTTATTTATCAATAAGTTATGAATAAACAACTAACAGGCAAACGATTCCACACACGATAAAATCCTGTAATATATGCACTCAAATGCATAGAATAGGCATAAAGTAATACATTCTAATTAATGTCAAAAAAATAACCCCCTGCTTTCACAGGGGGTTACGTATTAGCGAATACGAAATATTTTATTTCATTAAGACCATTTTGTTAGTCTGAACGACATCGCCGGCAGTTAATTTGTAGAAATAAACACCGGAATTAACCTGAGCGCCATTACTATTGGTACCATCCCAGGTAACCGCTTTCACACCGGCATCGATATACTCGTCTAGCACGGTTTTCACTTTCTGACCGGTTACGTTGTAGATATCGATACGGACATTTCCAGCTTCGGGAGCCAGGAATTTGATATCGGTAGTAGGGTTGAACGGATTCGGGTAATTACCGACCAACTCATAGCTGGCAGGACGAGAACCGTCAGCATCAAGCTCTTTGATACCGGTAGGAGTAGAAACGACCACACGCATCATGTATTCACCATCAGAGACCATATTCCAGCCGCTGGTTCCTGAATACCAAGATGAACGGAAGGAGACATTGTCAGTGTCCTGGCCAACGCCCGGATTACCCGGAGTAGCGGAACGCCAGTTGAATACGAGGTAGAAATGACCGCTTTCGATGGTCGGGCCATTACTGAATTCGCTGATAGCCCAGCCATGAGATTCTCTCTGACCCTCGACAGCTTCTCCACCGGGGAGAACATCACCGGGATTGCCGGCAGAGACTTCATTGATGGTAAAATCGAATCTAGTAGTATCAGAAACGTAAGCTCTGGCCATTAATACCTGAGCAGGGTAATCGGACGGTGTCATCCTGATAGCGAATTTATTGTCATCGTCTTCATCGGAAACAATCCACCAACCATCGACAGAACCATCATCATAAGCAATCTCGGCGCCTTCGACGATATTCATGATATACGGAACGGAAGGAGCAGACTCGGGCTCGTAGCTGACATTGCTATTGGAGGAGGCGTCGGTTGAACTGATATAATACAATACTACATCACCGGCAGACTGACCGGGAATAACGCCATCCCAAACATCGCCGGCGCTATTTGTCATGATAATTTCATTCCAGTTCGTGCCATCGGCAGTATAGAAAATGCTGGCGGCAGCCACATCGGAAGCATCGGTAATTGTTGCCGAAATCGGGTGTTGGCCTTCACCTTCAAAACCCAACACTTGCTGAATATGATTGATGGTCGGACCGACTAAATCATCACCATAGTAATTAACCCAAGCGCGGAAATTCAAATCTCCATCGAGAGGAGTCCAGGTAACATCGCTGGGTTGTTTGTATTTCGAACGGTTTTCGGTGTTACCATCATTATCACCTGTTACAAATGGCGGCGGCGCCTGAACGTACTCGACAACTATATGGAAATCGTCTGAGCCAAGATCAATGTCATTCGGCAAATTAATTGACTGGCGGCTGGTATTACCATTTAAGGCAGCTGTAAACGGGGTGATAAGATCGGCATCTGGATTACCACCGTCATCACTCATGATATGGATGGTGGCGTTTCCGGCGCCGTTGTAAGAGGTTATCTGGATGTAAGATAAACTGCACGGCTGAGGCGGGGTAAAGCGGGTGGCAAACATTGTCCCGGATACGGTTAGGCCACCCCAATATGCTGAAGGCGCGCCATCGTAATAAATTACATCTTCAGCGATATCATATACCACAGGCTCGTATTCGATCGGGCCGTCTATCGCTTGATGAGAAATCGGTAAAATGTCGGAGGCGCCGGCAACGGCAACCATCAACACTAACGCGAGAATACTAAACATTACTTTCCTGTACATAGTCTCTCCATTCTTTTTGTTGAAATTATCCATTAATTCGATTTTTAAGTTATCTTTCTCCATACTTACCTACACAACAATCCAAGCAAACAATGTGCCTTAAATACAACACTCCATATTACATTTCCATTGATACTTATATTGATTATCCAAGCTTTTTGTTCGTTTGTCATTAACATATGTGGGGTTATAAGTTATAGAACTTCAATTAAAATAACCTACCTAATCCAGTAATTTATTTTAAATTTCTCATTGCGCAAAATAATACATATTTATTGCAACGATTATAGGCTAAAATATACCTCGTCTCTCTAGTTGTCAATATATTTCCTCTAACAGATATTAAAAAAACCCCGCCTGTTGACGGGGTTTTGCAAAGAAGACTTTCTATAATCTTATTTGATCAATACCATCTTCCTGGTTTCGCTCTGATTGTCAACATTCAGTTTGTAGAAATAGACACCGGAGGAAACGACAGTACCGGCATCATTCGCACCGTTCCAAACCACGTTGTGGCTACCGGCGGCATACTGACCATCAACCAGAGTTTTGATTTTCTGGCCGGCAATGTTGTAAACCTCTAAAGTAACATTGCTGGTGATCTCAGTATTGAATGTGATCTCGGTAGTGGCGTTAAACGGGTTAGGATAGTTCTGGTTTAACGCGAAATTAGTCGGAAGGCTGGTATTGTCATCGATACCTATAGTACCTTCGCAAACACCGGTTACGTACATACAAATATCATCCGAACCACGATCGCGGGACGGGGTGTAGGAACCAACCTGCTCCCAGCCACGATTACTTAACGGCCATGAAGTGTCCTGACCGAATGAGAGACCCTCGCCACCGCTCAATACGGTCATGAAGAATTTCTCGTTGGGCTCAAAGGTTACGTCACCGGGTACGTCAACCGTAATCCAGTTAGTATCAGCAACACTGATCGTATCGGAGAAATAGACATTAGTCTCATCGACATTGCCATTCTCATCGGCGCCCAGGATGAACCAGTATGAATCGGTGCCATCACACAACAGGTTAGCTGACATTGAAGTAACCGTGAACTGCCCCGGCATGACGAATTCATTACCGAAACCGCCACCGCCACCCTGCCATGAGGAGTACTCAATACAGGTATCAGTATACGAGAAATCGTGAGAAACGTTCGGGTTGTAAATTCTCATCTCACAGGTATCGGAATTGTTGAAGAAGAAATCATCAGCCATCATGGTTTTCATGATGATGGAATGAACTTCGATCTCTTCCGGGGTATATGTCAGCGGGAATTCTAAAAAGTAAATTTCACCTGCATCGAGATGTTCGATGGTTACGTTCTCGTTGTATTCTGTCCAGTAGCTACGTTTAACTTTGCAGTTAACCTCGATGGAATCAACACCGATAGTACCGGCGTTCTGGATATAAGCACCCAAGACAAACGGAGCATTGATATCTCTGAATACACCGCCTGAAGTGTTGTTCATTACACTTAAAACACCAACGTCCTCGAATACGAATTCGGGATCGGGATCGGGATGGAAGCGAACGACAAGGCCGTTCGTCGGGACATTAGCTGTCGGGGCCAGGTTGTGCAGATAGCTCAAGCCGGTTCCGCCAACCAGGTCTTCGATACCTATAGAGGTAGCGCCATCGGGATTCTGCCAGTCGCCTTCCTGCTGGCCATACTGGAAAGTTATCGAGGAATCGGTAGCGCAAAGGATAACCTGGAAAGTATGCTCGGTATTGGCTATCGGGCTCTGACGCCATTCGGCGACATCAATCCAGGAAACCACGAAACTATCGACGTTATTGGTGTAGTAATAGCACTCGTTGGTGCCATACGCCGAGGTGAAATCCAGATCGCAAGCCAACGGAGCAACTATATTATTCGGTAAGTCACGGGCTGGAATCTGGGCAAAATCCTGAGAATAACTCTCAGCCGAGGAGAATGAAAGGAAACCGTTGGAACCGATATAGGTACTGTTAACACTATACCAGTAGTAAGGGAAATCGAAACCAAGGTCGAAAGTACCGACCGTGTTATCGTCGAATAAACCCTCAACCAGGGTACCAACACCGGTGATATCGACCCAATTGTATACGGGAGCGCCACCGTTATTGTTATTTTCCCAGCTATAACCGTAATCATCCGGTCCGCCATCATCGTATGGTTGAGGTAAAAAGTCCTCGCTGAAATTTGTCTTGGCAGCATAAACGCTGCTTACCGCAAAAACCATGATGATCGCAAAAACTAATAACTTTCTCATCAAAAACTTCCTCCAAAAAATTTATTACTTACTACTTTTAAACGATTTAGTTTAACCTGCTCACCTCCTTTAAATCAGGCAGATTTCCACCATTTCTCTTTTGATGTTTATATAATTGGTAATAATCAATCATGATGTTTGTATTTCTCCCTGAAACTACCTGCAGCATTTCACACTTCCAATATTGCCAGATTATAGTTCGGGCAGTTATTATTAATTTACGAATAAACCTCAAAATGTCAAGTGAAAACACATCTAACACCTTAAGCTTAAAAACCTTAAAACCTACAACTTTATACAATTAATATTTAAGCAAATTCCCTGCCCGTAATACTTTCTTGGTTTTACATTATGGACAAAAAGCCCGCTTGCTTAACCGCAAGCGGGCAAAGACAACCTAGTCTATTTATCTTAAGTAAATCATTCTCTTAACAGAGGTTTTCTCGCCGGTATCAAGTTTGTAGAAATAGATACCGGAGGCGACAAGCGAACCCTCCGCGTTCTTGCCGTTCCAGATAACTGAATGCAAACCGGCATCGCGATAGCCGGATTCGAGAATAGTAACCTGGCGGCCTAATACATCATATATATCCAGTGACACATTGGCACGCGAATCGAGGTTATAAGAAATCACCGTGTTGGCGTTAAACGGATTGGGATAGTTCTGATTCAAGCTAAATGACTGAGGCAAAACAACCGGATCATCATCGATAGACACGGGACCAAGAGCATCATAATTACCGCTTCTTACCCTGTCATTGGCGAATGCCGACCACTCTACATTGACATTATGCGCATTAGTTTTATAATCGATAACTTCAAGATTGCCCACAGAACTGGTAACACCTACCACAATATCAAGATCGCCATCAGCATCAATATCCCATATTGCCGGGGAACCGTTAATCTGGCCGACTTCCTGAGTCGGAACCGGGAAATTGGTAATCGCCTGACCAGCAGAATCGAAAGCATAAATAGCGGGGGTTGATGAGCCATTTCCGATTATGACATCAGCACTGCCGTCATTATCAATATCGGCAACCACCGGCGACGAGCTGATTCCGCTTTCTAATTCGACCGGATAACCAGTGAATATAGTACCATCGGAATCTATCAAGTACAGATCGCCACTATTTGTCCCGATCGCGATTTCAGGATGGCTATCGCCATCAAAATCACCAAGCGAGGGCGATGTCTTTATGGTTTGATCCAGATCTATCGGGAAGTTAGCTGCAACGCTACCATCATGATTGATCAGATATACGGAACCGGAATAGGCGGCTGTGACAATCTCAAGTTCAGTATCGGAAGGATCGAGATTACCGATTACCGGTGTACCCCATACCCTGTTATCCAGATCAACCGGGAATCCGGTTACTTCGGTTTTATCAGAGTTAAACACATGCAGTTTCATATCGAAACCTGCAATCACGATCTCCAGAGCGTCATCACCATCGATATCACCCAGGGCGACACCACCGTACCAACCCTGATCGGAGGTATATGGCCATTCGCCGAAAGTGGTGCCATCATGATCGTAAATATTTATCTCTTTCGATTGAAGGTTTGCGATGATAATCTCGAGATCACCATCGGCGTCCAGATCGGCTAAGCTCGGCGAGCCAAACAACGAGCCGTCGGTATCAATCGGGAATCCGGAAAGGATATTGCCCGTATGATCGATGGCATACAACATACCGTCCTCAGCAGCAAATACGATTTCGCTATCGCCATCGTGATCGATATCGGCAACAGCCGCGCCGTTTTTGATATCATCACTGGCCTCGAACGGGAATCCCGAGCAGATATCGCCGTTAGCTTCGATAGCATACAGCCTGGAATCATTACAACCTACGACTATCTCATTTAAACCGTCGCCATCGAAATCGCAGATCATCGGTGAGGATTCGACTGCACCTGAAAGTGTAACCGGGAAATTCTCCATAACCAGGCTAACTCTTAAAACTATTTCGCGGCTTATATCATAGGGGCCATCAGCGACAATTTGCATCACCAAATCGTAATCACCCGGTGCAGCATTGTCGTTAATCATCAAAGCGAATGGGTCAGCACTATTATCCATCTGCTCGCCGTCACCGGGAAAAGTTCCCAGGTTAGTGATCGAATCGGTAACAGTGATACCATCAGGCGCTCTTAATGTAAGCACGGTATTGGTGGCATCCTGCCAGATATTCTGCATCACGACAGCCAGCTCCACCGACTCGCCGGGATTGAGTATATCATCACCGTCATCATTGATAATAGTAACTTGATGCGCCAGGATTTCAATATTGGGATAGTTAAGGGCGCCCAGAGCGCTATGCATATTCAACCTGCCGGTGCCTATCAAGCCAATATAAGATGGATTTAAATCGTCGATATCATCCGTAGAGCCAATAAGGCTATTCATGACCTGATCGGGAGTAGCATCGGGATTTTGAGCTTTAACCAAGGCGGCGGCGCCAGCGGCTATCGGAGAAGACATAGAGGTACCCGAAAGGCTGGTGTATGAATTTTGCGCCCAGGTAGCATAGATATTCGAACCGGGAGCCGAGATATCAACCCAAGTGCCATAGTTCGAGAAACTTGATTTACGATCATCCGAATCGGTTGAGGCAACCGCTAAAACGTGGTTGTAAGCCGAGGGATAATTGGTGAAAGGAATCGGCCAGTTATCATCATTGCCGGCCGCGGCCACTACAGTCACGCCAATATCATAAACGTAATTGATAATATTCTGCTCACCGCTACTGTAACCGGGCGAACCCCAGGACAGGTTGATAATATCCACGCCGGTATCTGCGCCATATATCATACCCTGGTAACCTTGGGTCAACTGTCCGGCTGAATTGGTGATTTTACAGGCATGAATTCTCGCCCAGAAACCAGTTCCTGCTCCGCCGGTACCATTATCCGCTACTTCAGAGGCGCATCCGGCTACGTGAGTACCGTGAGTGGGCGTGATTTCCTGAGGATTGGCATCGCCCTGTCCAAGATCGAAACCGACGACGTCATCAGCAAAGCCGTTTCCATCATCATCATATTCATTCAAATCACCACCCGAACTTTCAGGGTAGTTATCGAATACACCATTATCGTTCAAATCCTCAGGACCGTTAATCCACATATTAGCCGAAAGATCGGCATGAGTCCAATAAACTCCGGTATCGTTAATCGAGATAACGACTGAAGCCGTTGTATCTCCCCGGATCAAATCCCAGGCGCTAAATGCGCTTACAGCCGAGAGCGCCCATTGACTGCTAACGGACGGGTCATTCGGGATGTAACTGGAAAGCGGCAGTTTATACAGATCCGAATACTCGACATCCGAGCAAGAAAGGAATGAATCCTTAACATCGGCAGCATCTAAACCGCTTTCAACCGTAAAAATATACATTCTTTCGACAAGAGATCGAAGGTGTTCGTTTCTGACCTTATAAGCGTACCAGGGTTCCACTTTGATCACTTTGTATTTCTGACAAAGCATATCCATATTTTCATGGCCGGTTGAGGCGTATCCAGCGGCCATATTATTCATTTCAAGTGGTTTAGTACCCTCTTGCATGGTTACAACGATCTTATCGGTGATATACAACGCCCCATTGTCCAGCGTACTGACCGGAACCTCGCTAAGGGCGGTGATATTGTCCATTGCGGACACAGCCGAGACCGTTAAAAGCAGAGCCACAACTGTTAACCATGTTCTCATTTTTACTCCCTTCAAAGTATTTAGATTTTATTCATTTTCTTCTTAAGTAACATAACAATAACATTTTTTTTGCCAAATACAAGCAAAAATCATCTTAACTCCATGTAACACAAAATATATGCCGACAAAAACGGCTATCCTAGCAAATGAATTAACAATTCGTAAATAGCAACGAATTGCTGTTTTACTACTTAAATCTAACAAAATAAACAGGTTCGCGGTTCTTTTACGATAATTATTGTTTTATCATTATATATGCATTCTTTATAACTTGAAGCCTAATTCAGGTTTTTTGCATTTTTTTTCATATTTTTGTTATATATTGTATTTCATGAAAAGATGCGAAATTTTAATAGTATCCGGGATTACCATTTTAGCCGCAATTCTGCGTATCGCCTTTTTAGTAGCTCTAAAATCCAATTGGCCGGGCTGGGGTTCGCCCACAATCGATGCATTATACCATCATATTTGGGCATTACAAATAGCCGGCGGGGATATATTAGGTGGCGGACCATATTTCAGGGCGCCGCTCTACCCTATACTTCTGGGCCTGCAATACGCAATATTCGGAGTTAATTTCACGGCCGTAACCCTAATTCAACATCTTATAGGAATAACCGCCATTCCATTAACTTATATCATAGCTAAAAGATTTTTCAACCCGACAATCGCCTATATCGCGGCCGGCCTGGTCTCTATAAACGGTATATTAATATATTTCGAATCGCAGCTACTACTGGATTTTTTATGCGTGGTTCTTATGTTGCTTTTAATACTTACGCTGGAATATTCATATAGAAAAAAGAAACTGATAGTATTTATACTGCCCGGTATCGTAACCGGCCTGTATGCCATAACCCGCCCGAATATACTGGCCGTGATCCCGCTTATCATATTCTGGCTGTTTATGCTCGAGTTCGATTACAAAACAAAAGTAAAAACCTCGATAATGTTCTTGCTCGGCGTGCTTTTATTCGTCGTTCCAATCACAGTTCGCAATATTGCCGTGGGCGATGATTTCGTGATTGTAGCCAGTCAGGGCGGGGTTAATTTTTATATCGGTAATAACGAGCAGGCCGATGGTTACACCGCTCTATTACCCGGTTTCGGGCATACCTGGCAGTATAGTGATGCCGAATACGAGACTGCCGGTGCGCTGGGTGTAAAGCCCGATAAAGTAAAGCCATCTCAGGTATCATCTTATTATTTCGATAAATCTTTTAAATATATTATTAAACATCCCGGGCATTTCATTAAACTGATTATCAAGAAATTATACATGTTCTGGAATTATTTCGAGATATCGAACAATAATAATTTATATTTTCTCACCGGTTATATCGGTATATCGTTTATCCCTATGTTCCTGTTCGTTATTATCTCGCCGCTGGGCTTGGTGGGTACGATACTTTGCTTTTTTAAAGAACGTCGCTACTGGATTTTTCCGCTTATCATATTCGGTTACATGGCAACTATCGTGGCGTTTTTCGTTACCGGACGATTCCGCATACCGCTTATCCCCTTGCTTACGATAATGTCCTCGTACACGATCCATGAAATTTATCTGGCAATCAAGCGGGCAAATATCAAGCGCGCGGTCGCTATCGGCGTTTCAGTGTTATTAGTTGGAATTATCTCTTGGACGAATTTCTACGATCATCATGATAAATCGATGGCAATGGCGCATTACTCTCTGGGCAATATGTTAATGAGGAAAGCTAATTATGATGGCGCGAAAGCTGAGTACTTGACGGCAATCAAAGATGTCGACTGCGTACCAAACGCCTGTTTGAATTTAGGGGTTATCGCGTTTTATCAGAAAGACTCCGATCTGGCCCGGAGTTATTTCAACGATGAAATTTCCAACTGCGGACCGAACGCTAAAGCCTATAACAATCTCTCGTTGTTGTCCCGACTGGCGCATGATAACGATAGCTCTATTGCCTGGGCGGATTCGGCAATCAAGTATTATCCTAATTTCAAGGAGGCATATATTAACCGCATACTGGCTTCTTATGCCACCTCCGACAGCTCTCGAATCGAAACCGCCGTAAAAGAGTTTATCTATATGTTTCCCGATAATCCGGCGGCATTGTATTACTATGGGATGTTGAAATACGATCAGGATGATATCAATACCGCCCAGGGCTATTTCAAGGAGGTCGTGACCGGAGGCTTACTGGATATAGTATCGGAGTATGACCTGTCGGAAATATACAGCTCCTCCCTGCCTTATGGTTACAATAGAGAGCGAACAATCGGCAAGAGCTACTATCAGCTCGGTTTGATCGCCGCGCAAAAAGGCAATATCGAGGACGCTTATGCTAATTTCCAGAACGCGGTTAGGCTGATGCCCGAGGATTCCGATGCCCTGGCCAATCTGGCCTTAGCCTGCGATCAAAGTGGTGATTTTGAAAACGCTATCGAGCATTTCAAACACGCGCTGGCTATCGATAGCAGCAACGCGGTCTACTATTACAACTATGCCATGACACTGGGAAAAACCGGTGATCTTCAAAATGCGCTTATCAATTTGGAAAAAGCGGTCGAGCTAAAACCCGATTTCACACAGGCAAAAACTATTATAGAGGCATTGAAAACGCGGCTGAAATGATGCTCTCCCCCCCTCGTTACGAAGCGCCGCTTCGTAACGATGTTGAATGTGGCTGAAACTTTTTTTCTGCCAGTGCGGGCGAGGTTCCAAAGCAGCGCTTTGGAACCAGGAGGAATCTGCTATATCATCCCCACGAAAACCCTGCTAAGGGGTGCCTTACGGCATGGGGATCTCATTGATTCACTTCGGAGGCATACTGAGAGATTCCCGCTTTCACGGGAATGACAGGACTAATTCAGCAGTTTCTCGCAGGCTCGTAACACCCGCTCTGATGCTATCTCGTTCATACATCTGAAATGCCCCTCGGGGCAAGTCATCGGGCCATGTTTGCTGCAGGGACGGCAGTACAAGCCCTCGTTTTCCACTACTACCGAGTCGGTTGCATAAGGCGCGAAACCGAACGCGGGTACGGTCGGCCCGAATATCGTAACCACCGGTGTCTCGACAGCGGCTGCTATATGCGCGGGAGCCGAATCGTTGGTAATGGCCAGTTTCGCCAGCTTGATGACTGCCGAGGACTGCAACAGATCGGTTTTGCCGGCAAGGTTGATTGCCTTATTATCAGAGGCTATACTTTCACAGGTATCTCTATCCTTGCCCGAACCTAACAGGACTATATCGCAATTGAAGCTATCTTTTAATAAAATCGTCAGCTCTGCAAATCCAATCCAACGCTTGGTGGCCCATACAGATCCTGGGGCGATTGCTATGAAATTGTCGGGATCTACATTTTGAGTATTCAATATCTCGCGCGCCTGTTTCAACTCATCATCCTCAATATATATACACGGCGAAAATCCTGTCGTCGGTGATATCCCCTCGCACAATGACAGGCAGCGTTCCACTTCATGTTTCTTATTATCATAATGAATCTCATCGGTGTAGAGGAAAACTACCTCGGCGATATCGAATCCTACCCGCCTGTGTATGCCGGCGTAAATTGGCAGTAGCACGCTTTTCAAGTAACGCTGCACCGAAAGCGAAACATCGCATTCGAGCTTCTGGAACTGATATAGCGTACTCATGAACGAACCGAATCCCGCTCGTTTATCGTAGAATATCGCGTGATCGATATGGGGGTTATGACAGACCAGCGGCTCCACCTCGGGACGGAACACGCCGACTGTCTCATGTCCTGCCGATTTCAACGATTCGAACATGGCTGTACAGAGGATGACATCCCCCGGGAAGGCTGTTTGTATTACGGCTACTCTGTGCATCAGTTTATTTTATCTACTTCTGCAAATTTGCGAAAGGATATTTGCTATATTTCCGTTTAAACTCTAGTATATAACCAGTCTCGATATCTTTGGGATCATCATCATATAGTACTTTCCAACTTACAACTAAGTCGCCATTGTTCTTTAATTGCCAGATATACCGACCGCCATGGTGAGGCGAGCTTTTACCCTGCCCGAATCGCATATATTGTTTCAATCGTTTCTTTAAAGTAGCCTTTGTATTCCCACCGCCCGCCTTGCCAATATATAATACAATTGTATCATCTACCCAGCTATTATGTAATTCTTTAATATCAACTGTAGGGTTTCTTCCACTATGCCATCCCCCTACGCTTTTATGAAGAAATTCACATTGTTTATCAAGATTTAAAACGAAGTAAACACCTTTCCTCTCAGGCACCTCAGAGCAACTATTATTTATCAGTTGTGAAACCTGGATGAAACCTTTAAAACCGATTTCTTCCAATTCATCGATTGTCTTAAATTCCATTCTATATTAACCCCTTAAACTATTTAGATATGTAATATTAGTCCCTATTCCTTCCAAATACCCCCAGCAAATACCCAATACCGCCAAACACAATCACACCTCCCACAAACGCCACACCCAGATGGTACAACGTGTATACTACACCATTATATACACCATAATCACCGAAATAATTCAGCACAAGATAAATCGTGCCCGCGCCGAGCACCCCTGCAATTAATACCTTGATAAAATGAACTAATAACGAACTGTAATCCGGCCGGTCTATACGTTTCCTGATACTAAACGACAATACGCTGAAATTAAACAACGCCGCGATACCCGGCGATAACGCCAGCCCGACAAACCCAAGCGGTTTCATCAACAAAGCCATACAGATGATATTTATCACCATCGACATGGCCGCGATACGCACCGGTGTTGCCGTATTTTTATAGGCGTAAAAAACTTGCGCCGAAAGCCTGACCAGCCCGAAAAATATCAACCCTGCGGCGTATGCCTGAAGCGCCATACCGGCGTTGACAGAATCTATCCAGGTGAATTTACCATGCTGATATATCAGCGCACAAATCGGGCGGGCGGCCACTATAAGCGCCAGCGCCGAGGGCAATAGGAATGCTAGCTGCATTTTTGAGGAGCGTATATAGCGTGATAAAAGCTCGCCCTTCTTGCCATCGGCTGCCAATGCCGAAAGCTCGGGCAGCGAGACTGTCGCCACGGCCACGCCGAAGACGCCCAGCGGGAGATGCATCAACCGGAAAGCGTAGTTGAGATACGAGATACTACCGGTCTGCAGAAACGAGGCCAACAGCGTGCCAACAACGATATTCACCTGCGCGGCGGCCACACCCAGCGCGGCCGGTCCCATCAAGCGGATAATTCTGCGCACGGCCTCATCGGCGAAACTGAACACGAATTTATAGCGGAAACCGATTTTGTATAATTGCGGCAGTTGTATCAATAATTGAAGCGCCCCGCCGACCATCGCGCCCCAGCCCATCACCACTATCGGTGGATCGAAATAATCCCGAAAAAACAGACCGGCAACGATCAGCCCGATATTAAATCCCACCGGCGCCAATGCCGGCAAGCCAAACTTGCCGAAACAGTTAAGTGTGCCCATAACGGCGGCCGCCATAGCCACGAATATCAAAAACGGGAACATGATACGCGCCAGCCTGATCGTTAGTTCGACCTGGCCGGGAGTGTCTGAAAATCCCGGAGCGATAATTCGTACCAGGTAAGGCGCGAATATTATCCCAAAAACCGTTACTATACCAAGAATTACGAGCAATACGGAGAGTACCGTCGATGTCAGCAGAAAGGCTTTTTGTTTGCCCTCCTCCTTGAGTTTACCGGCAAAAACAGGCACATAAGCCGCCGAAAGAGCCCCCTCGGCGAAAAATTCACGTAGAAGGTTGGGGATACGGAAAGCGGCGAAAAACGAGTCCACCACTACTCCGGCGCCGAAATAATGCGAAAAAACCTGCTCCCGAACCAGTCCCAACAGCCGAGATATAACTGTAGAGAATGAGAATCGCAGCGAGCGTTTCAAGAAACTATCGCGGGCGCGTTTGGGTTGAGTATTAATTTGAGTTGACATTCTTTTCCTGATAATTATATTTCGGGTCTTGAGAAAAGTTTAAAATTGATGAAAGGAGCGCACATTGCCGCAGCACAAATCGTGTATGAAGCGGATGAAGACTGCTGCCAAGTCCCGCACTCGGAACCGGGCCACCAGAACTGTTCTTCGCAAAACACTTAAAGATTTCCGCGATGGCGAACAGCAACAGGCCGAACAGCTCAAGGGCATTGACAGCATAATCGATAAGTCTAAGTCTAAGGGCGTTATTCATAAAAATAAAGCGGCCAGGCTGAAATCGCGCATGGCTAAATTGGCAGCCAAAGCCAGTTAAAATATCAAGTGACGGCCTATCTTCAATAACCGGGGATGAGCCAGTAAAATTTGTTTCACGACCTCGAAAGGGTTAATGGCCGTCACCTTCTTATCCCCGAATAAATCATCGGTAAATTTTAATATTGATATAAAATCGCTATCGGTGAGTTTCAAGAATATCTCCCTAAAGTGATAGTAAGACTTCAAGTCTTTACGCTTAATCTCATTGAACCCATCGGCATAGGCCTTGCCAGAAATTCCATCACCGACCATCAAAGCGGCCGTTTCCCCGGCTATCTTCCCCGAAAGCAATGCCAGCGCAATACCGGCGCCCGTAAGTGAATCGATAAGCCGGGCGGCATCCCCCACAATGAGCAAATTATCTTTATACAGAGGCATATCCGGCATGTATGTCGGCACCCCGCCGGTCATACGCTTTACTATCGTATATCGCTCGAATCGCGATTCGATAAACTTATTAAGATACGATAGCGCGTTTACCTTTGATGATTTCGCCGGGCATATGCCCAGTCCTACATTGGCCGAATCCGGCCCTTTGGGGAATACCCAGACATACCCGCCCGGAGCGACATCATTGCCGAAATGGAATTCTATAGTATCCTTCTCGATTTCAAGATCATCAAGCAGATACTGACAGGCCGAATGTATCCCGGCTGGTTTGAGATGGCTGTCTATTCCGGCACGCCTGGCGATAGTCGACTCCACACCATCGGCAGCAATTACTACCTTAGCCTCGATATCGAATGACTTGCCATCTGAAATGGCTTTCACTCCGGTTATTTTATTATCAACATAAACCAGATCGACTATATCGACTTCGGTTCGAACCTCAGCGCCGGCCTCCTCAGCCATTTTTGCCAGATCATTATCGAATATTCTACGGTCCAGTACATAACCGGCATTGGGGTGAAGTATTTTGGCCTTCACTCCCTCGGGGCCATACATCTTAGCTTTATGTATAACCGAGTTAATCCAGCTATCTTTTAACTCCACCAAATCAGTGAGGCCGGTAGTCGATATCGCCTCGCCACAACACAGCGGTTGGCCTATAACCGGATGCTTTTCCACCAGCAAGGTACTCGCCCCGCCCGTCGCGGCAAACCTGGCCGCCATCGAACCAGCCGGGCCGCCGCCGATTACTATGACATCATAGCTTTTATTCATGGCAGCTTTCGTCTCGTGTCAACGTTAGCGTTCCGGTCGGGCAAGTCACGATACAGTATTTACAGCCGATACACTCATCGTTATCCGCCAGTAATCCCAGAGCGGTGAGATGAAACACGTTCTCCGGGCAAACCGCCACGCAAGCGCCGCAATTACCGCAAAGCGAGCTATCTATTTCAATCGTGAATGTGCTTAACCTTGATGATACATCCATAGCATGTGATTGTATATGGCGATGGAGAGATTTTCAAGGGATTTGTTTCAGAAAGAGCTAATGATAAATCCTGCCATCTTGTTTCCTACAGCTCTTCCCTGCCGATTAAACTTAAAAAACCGAACAACGCGCCAACAGTGGAAATTACAAACAGCACCAATAAACCGGGATCATGCAAAATCCCCCAGCCAATAGAATTCAATCCGGTATATAATAGCATGCCACAGGTAAAAAGCCCCAGTCGCAATCCCAGCGGATTATGCGCTAAAATGAGAAATGCGGTGATAATAGCCAGTAAACCCGTAAGCATCTCGGCGATAATATGCCAGATCACCAGGCTTTCGCCTTTAACCGTAGCTGTCCCCTGGGCTAAAAACCCGCTCGATAATTGAATTAACCAGTAGCCCAGTATCGAAAGCCCTAATAGAAGAAGAAATACTACCATAATTTTAGCGCTTAAATCGCGGGAACGTCTCATTGTAACCTCATACTCTATATATTTATTTAAAATACATCAAATATAATATTTTGTCAAGGCCTAATGACAGGTTAAAGCGGCAATAATGGCTTATTTTATGAGGTTAACAGCCCCGATTTATAGCTATATGCTATTTCAAAAAATCGCCTGATCGATATTATTCACAGCCCGGCCAGGTTACCGGCGGCAGCTGTGGGAAATCATCCCGAGTCGGCCACTGTGTCTGGTAATCGGGACAGAACGTAATCACGCCGCTACCCCGGAAATAGTTCACCAGCACCGTAACATCTGCGCCAAAAACCTGACAATCACCGTTTACATCCGCGGAGGCATAGAAACCATCCAACAAGCATCCCGGCTGCAGTCCCCGGAAATAGTTTACCAGGTACGTAACATCGCTGCCGATAACATCAGGAGGCCAGCTACCGGTATACATGTTAACATCACCGGGGAAATAATGATAGCCACCGATGAAACTGAACTGGCAAAAATGCTGCTTGATATCGAATCCTATAGTGCTAAAACCCTCTACTCTCGAGGTATCGCCGCTCTCGTCCAATCCCGCGCCAATGCAGACTACGGTATCGCCCACCAGCGATGTATCGGCTGACATGGTAACGACGAATCGGGCGGCAATTGTCGGCGCCGAAAAATCGAACCAGGGGCTTTGCGCCATCTCGGCGGATACTTCCAGGTACTGGCTTGACCATCCGGCCGGATTGGGTGGCGAGGACAGAGGCGTTGAGAACTCAGCCTCATCCATTATATCGAAAGGATAAAATATCTCACCCTCGCCGGCGCTGAGAAACTCATCGATATAGTCGTTGTCGGCGCCCAAAATCAGACGGGCATCCTCGATTTGAATAGGGCCGGCCGTCCGTATGTAAACATCGATAGCAACCTCCTCGCCCAGCATAACCTCGACAGGCCCACAGCTAAGCGAACCGTACCAGATCTCCAGGTCGGGACGTTTGCTCATAATCAGGTCGACATAGGTCGTATCGCCCGGCGTGACCGTTACGGCGGTAGCCGAGGTATCGTAATAATACGCGCTTCGGAATGAGATATCATAGCTGGCGGTATTCAGATACTCCATCCGGTATGAACCATCAACGCCGGATGTATCGTAGGCTATTCCATCTATGGCAACTTCGATACCCTCGATCGGCTGCATTAATGTATCCCGGATAACTCCCGTAATAAAGCCACGCGGCATCATCGTCATATCAACCACCGTCGTATCGTTCAGCGTGGCGCTTACCGAGCTGACCGAGGTATCGACAAAATGGGGATGATAAAACACCAGATCATTAGCTGTAGTCCCTACACAGCCGAAATGGTATTGCCCCAGGCTATCGCTATAAGCATTCAATCCAAGCCCTGGGATATCCACGAGTACGCTTTCGATAGGCACGGATTCATCATCCTCTATAGTACCGGCTATTCCCCGGAAATTCATCGTCAGATCGATAATAGTCGTATCATCAGGAGAGATACGAACACCCGTCAAAACAGTATCACAAAAATCCTCGTGGCTGAACTGAATATCATAGAGAGTACAACAAATATCATTCATCAGAGCGTAACCATCACCGGAAGTGTTACCGAATGTCGACTCCCCCAACAACTCGATCGTGACATCACCAATCGGTTCATGCGCGTGATCCCGGACATCAGCGAGCAACGAACCCGTGAATGGTAAGGCATTGGCGTTTTTTAACACCGAGATATAATTAGTCATGAAAGTAGCTATTGCCAGGTCAGGATGAGTATCGCCATCGAAATCGGCGGCGGCTATGCCATGTGGATTAATATTGGTAGCGTTCTCGGTAGCGTGACCGAAAACTCCATTGCCTTCGTTAATCAGTGTCGTGATAGAATTGTCATCACTGTTGGCCGTAATCAGGTCGTTATCTCCATCCTCATCGATATCCACGGCTCTTACATAAACCGGCTCTTGCCCGACTATATACTGAATCGGCGGCATGAATGTAGAGTTGCCGTTATTGAATAAAATAGAGATTGTGCTATCGCCGGAGTTGGGAGTTATCAGGTCGATATAATTATCGTTATTGAGATTGGCGGCAAATACCATAAACGGTTGATCGCCCACCGGACGGTTACTGCTGATCGTGAAAACACCTTCTCCATCGTTTTCGAAAATAGTGATCGTATTCTGATCCAGGTTAGCTGTAATGACATCGTTATCGCCATCATTATCCAGGTCTGCCGAGTAAATACCTCTCGGGTTTCCGGGAAGATCATAGCTTGTATAATTTTCGAATGTACCATCACCGCGATTAATTAAAACCGAGATCTTGCTTGTCCAGTAATTGGCGGCGACTATATCGGGATAATTATCGGAATTGAAATTATCCGCTCTCACCGATCGGCAATTACCGTAAGTAGCATTGTCATGGCGGAGTTCGAATGATCTCTGGCCATCGTTGATTAGTACGCTAACATTGGGATCACCGGAATTGGCGGTGACAATATCAATAAAACCATCGCCGTTAAAATCGGCGCCATCGACCCACTCGGTGTAATACGGCACTAAAGCCCATGTCGGCCAGGTGAAAGTAGCATCGCCGTTATTGAATATATACGACATGTACTCCCTGAAATAGCAGGCCATAGCTATATCCTGATAACCATCGTTATCAAGATCACCGGCGAAAATCGATATCGGTTTGGAATTTACGATGTGATCAGTCCTATGACTGAAAACCCCTTCGCAATCATCATCCGCGTAAGAAACTGCCGTGAAAGATAATAAGGATAATAAGATTGCGCAAAAAGACGAGTAAATGAGTCTGTTGCCCTTGGAAGCCATTGTTAAGTCCTTATTAAATATTTATAAATCTGAAAGTGAAGAAACACCTCTATTCAAATAATATAGGCCAAAAAGGATATCTGTCAAGTCAGATTTATTTTAGGAATATATTCGGATTAACGCCGGTAGCCAACATTTACGGACTACGCAATCTTCTCAAAATTATAATATACTTGCATTCAAGTATTATATGCCGACTATTCGTAATTAGCATGCTAAGCCGATTTTCTCGAATATTAAATGTTTGCTTGATAATAAAGCTACCCGGAGCTTAATCTAATATATTCCTGAAGAATAATTCGGATAGTAGAGCATGATAATTTCTGAGATGAATACTATTGAATAGCTCCTGGCTCATTGTTTTAATACGATGACCGCCGCTCCCTCGAACCTGCCCTCGCGTAAATCATCCAGAGCATTATTGGCATTTTCGAGTGCGTATGGATGAGCCTCGGTTATCACCGGTACTTTTGGCGCCAGAGCCATGAACTCCTCACCATCGCGACGAGTTAGATTAGCCACCGATTTTATAACTCGTTCCTCCCAGAGTATCTTATATGGAAATGACGGAATATCGCTCATATGAATACCGGCGCATACAGCTATGCCGCCTTTATCGAGCGCTTTAAGCGATAGCGGCAACAATTCGCCTACAGGCGCGAATATGATTGCGGCATCTAGCTTGACCGGCGGGATTTGCTCGGAGTCGCCGGCCCAGGAGACGCCCAGTTTCAGGGCAAACTCCTGTCCTCTGGTATCTCCCCTGCGGGTAAACGCGTAAACCTCCCGATTTTGATATTTAGCCACCTGAGCTATTATATGCGCCGCCGCTCCGAATCCATAGAAACCGATTCGTTTAGCATCCCCTGCCATACGAAGCGAGCGATAGCCGATAAGACCGGCGCATAATAGCGGGGCCGCCTGTATATCAGGATAGGATTCGGGAATCGGGAAACAAAACCGTTCACTGGCAACGCATTTTTCGGCGAAACCGCCGTTAATCTGATAACCGGTATAGCGGGCGTTATCACAAAGATTTTCCCGGCCCGATTTACAGAATTTGCACTCGCCGCAGCTCCAACCCAGCCAGGGTACTCCTACCCTATCGCCAACTTTAAAACCGGTGACATTCTTACCCAACTCCAATACTCGGCCTACAATCTGATGTCCCGGGACTAGCGGTAGCTTAGGCTCGGTTAAATCACCATCCACTACATGAAGATCGGTACGGCAGACACCACAGGCATAAACCTCTAGCAACAATTCGTCGTCCCCCGGAGCTGGATCGGGCACATCGATCAGCTCCATCGGGTGACCTTGCTTTTTAAGAACCATAGCTTTCATATCAATATCCTTTATTTACGAATTTACCATACAGGTAAAATGTAAATACTGAGATCGCAAAAGTCAAATCAGCAAACTATCGCCATTTACAGGAAGGAGCATGTCGGTTCAGTCAGGTTGATGAAGCCATCTATTCATCCTTTCCCGGTGAACTACTGTATGATAACCGGTGACAGAAAAAAGATTCCCGCCACCTCAGCAAAAATTAACATTGACAAATCCTATCATCCCGGTTGGGGAGCCGGGATTCAGATCAGGTGGGAATAGGTTGATAGGTTACGCCATACAGTAAGGCTAAACTCTACCATACACTCGGCGCTAAGCATTTCCCAGTGAAATATAATCGTTTAAATGTTAGTAGATAATTATGTTTCGCTTTGAACTGACACACCGGCTAAATCGTTAGTTTTTTACATAATACAGTAAGGCTAAACTCTACCATACACTCGGCGCTAAGCATTTCCCAGTGAAATATAATCGTTTAAATGTTAGTAGATAATTATGTTTCGCTTTGAACTGACACACCGGCTAAATCGTTAGTTTTTTACATAGCAACAAGCCCCATCGTGTGATGGGGCTTGTAAAAAACAATAACCGATCTACTCTTCGCAGCCGGGCCAGTCAGCCGGTTGCTGGGATGGCACCGGTGGCCAGATTGTCTTATAATCAGGGCAGTATAATATTGGATTAGCTCCCCGAAAATAATTCACCATGTAGGTGACATCCGAGCCTATGACCATACAATCACCGTTGGCATCAGCCGCGGCATAGAAGCTATCAAGCAAACACGGCACAGATATTGCCCGAAAATAATTAACAAGATAGGTAACATCCCCGCCAATTACTACAGGCTGCCATCCACCCGCAGCCATGTTGGCGTCACCGGGAAGGTATTTATAGTAGAACTCACCCTGAATCAAAGCAAACGGCCAGAATCCCAAATAACATTGATAGCTGCCGGAGGAAATGTCATCCACAGCCACTTGTCCGGCAAAGCCGTTAAGCTGGTAATTCTCCGAGTCGATGAAATCACCGCCGGAAACTATTACCTGTTTTTCTATGACGTAGTTTTGGCCGTATGCTGATGATAAAACCAGGCAGAAGCAAACTATCATGATTATTCGCTTCATTTCAATCTCCTTTCTAAAAAATCTTCGTTTCTATTAATCATCAGCAATTACCCAGATACGAACGCGGGCTGAATCAGCCTGGCCATCGTTATGAAATCTGTAGACTACGACTGAGTTTTCGGTTAGGTTTGCATAGTATGCCCCTCTATCGGAAGAACCATCGATAGCGCCACCAAAATATTTGTTGTTGATACCGTAAATATCGTCAATATCCCAATAGATCAGATCAACCAGCATATTCACCGGATCAATACTCAGGTTATGAAAAAGTGTATCGCCGGCTTCGTGAGGTCTGAACCAATGTGAATCGTACATGGGGGCCGGGAAAAAGCCCGTTTGGCCGACATTATCCTGCGCTACCCAGTCTGAGCCGTCATAGGTTACAACCTGCCCTTCGGTAGCTCCGTTCTGGTCGATATCATCGAAGCTGATCGTGCCGTCTTCTATCATTGCGCTGTTAACCGAATTACTCTGCCCCTCATTGACAAAGCGGCTATCGTACGCCCCGCCGGTCGAATACGATGGCGTCATCTGCACTGCATCGGCGCTAATCTCCAGACCGGTCCCCGTATTGATATCTATATGAACATCACCGGATTCTCCTCCGCCTGCCAGACCATCATCAGCATAAACGGCAGTGATATCACCGCCTGTACCGTTATCAGCGGCAGTCGTTTGTAGTGTGCCGTCGGGGAACCTGAAACCGCCCGTGTTGGCATGAATTACGCCCTGTACCCTAAGCATCGCCTCAGCAGGATTCAGAATATTGGTGCCTATTCCTACGCCTCCGGAGGCTTTTATCAGAAATTGATCATCACCAGTGGATTCTAAAATATCGGTATGACCATCATTCCAGACGAACGCGCCATCGTGAAGAGCATGGGCATTATATCCTGCCGCAAATGAAAAATCTCCAGTAGCCTGATTTGACCTCCCGCCGGGAATGCAGGAATAAAATCCCCCGGCTGTATTAGTATAACCTCCACTTATAGTGGCATAATCACCGCCTGCCGTGTTTTCCTCGCCTCCTCCGATACTGGTACGTTGAGCAAGACAGCTATTATAGTATCCGCCTGCTATTGTCGTGTGACGGCCATAGGTATGATTATTGAATCCACCGCCTATAACCGAGTGCGCGTTCCAGATGCCCTCAACCGAATCAATCGTATTTCTACTACCGCCGCCAATTACCGAATAATTGCCAAATATTTCATTGCCATACCCCTCATCCTGGCTGCCGCCGCCACAAATAACCGAGTACTGTCCTAAAATATAATTGTAACGGCCACCTACTATAGATGATACGATCCCGCTGACATCGTTATGCCAACCACCGCAAACCAGGGAGTAGTCCTCGTTAACGCTGTTATTATTACCGCCGCATATCGAGGAATAAGAGGCATTCAGGTCGCACTCATAACCGCCGGTTATTGCCGAAAAAGAACCGTTGATGATATCTCCGTTTCCTCCCCCTATAAATGAGCTTGGCGATGTGACACTATTGCCATAGCCACCGCTTATCGAGGAGTATGTGCCTGAAACGCTATTTTCCATGCCCCCGGATATTGCCGAATATGAAGAACTGACCTGATTATTCTGGCCACCGATGATCGATGAGTAATTGTTACTCACGGCATTGTCTTTTCCGGTGACCAGAGAATATAGTCCCGTGTTAGCGTTCGGCTGACCAACGGTTATCTTATCGCTAAAAATAACATCATTGATATCGAATGTAAGCTGATCGCTCGTGGTAGTAATCTTATCATTACCACCATCGATAATTATCGAGTTACCCGATCTTATAGTGCCTGTTGTTTGAAGATTACCGATAAGCTGCCCACCTTCAGCACCCTCTACGCTGGCTACGCTCGAGGAATAAGGCACTTTTGCCAGATGAACCCGGGGAGTCATTGTTTCGCCATCAACCCTGACCTCCAACCAAACCTCATTATGCTGAAAAATATCATCAGCAATGGCCTGAGACTCGCCAAGAGTCACGAAAAAATATCCCGAATCAATAACTACTTCAGCGAACGATTCACTGCCAAGTATGGAACCATCCACGGCCTGGTTGTAAAAAACAAAAGTCATCGCTAAAGTGTCACTGATCGGGTTTCCACCGGCATCGTTAAGATACCCCTGATAGTTCATGGTACCAGGCATATCAGCAAGAGATGCTATAGACATAAACAGAACTATTGAAAACACTAAACTGAGAGTTAAACCAAAACGAGGCATGATTTATTCTCCTTTCATAATTGGATCGAAATTTTACATATCGCAAAAATCAGAAGTGTAAAACCATAGGCATATCCTTTCTGCCCCCGATTCATATTTGATTGTGGGATCGAATCTAATGCGGAAAGCCAATTACTATATAATCGTAAAACTATTTATAATGAGGATAGTATTTAGCTGTATCAAAGATGTAATTCAATTATATCGAGATAGTCACATAGAGTCAAGTAATATATGCATCTCTCATAGAAAAACCGCCGAATCGGATGATTCGGCGGCATGAAAATCAATGGAAATTTCGCTTAATGTAATTAAGCGCCGGCCTGGGCTTTGAGCACCTTTGTCGGCAGTGATTTCGGACGCTCGATAGAGTAACCCATCGCACGCGAGACCACCATCTGTGAGCACATACCCATAGCTCTCGAAATCGAGAACAATACGGTGTAGTACGAGAACTCTTTCAAGCCGTAATGATATAAAAGCGCGCCTGAACCGGCATCGACATTCGGCCACGGATTTTTGGCTTTACCATGCTCTTTGAGCACGCCCGGAACGATATCGTAAACTTTATTCACGATAGCGAAAATCGGGTCATCAGCCATATGTTTCTGACCGAAAGCTAAGAACGAGGTATATCTGGGATCGGTTACGCGCAGCACGGCATGGCCGTAACCGGGGATAACCTTACCGGAGTTCAAAGTATCCCAGGCGAATTTCTTGAGATCGTCATCACTGGGAACGCCACCGAATTTTTCGTGAACCTGGAGCACCCAATTAAGACATTCCTGGTTAGCCAGGCCGTGAAGAGGTCCGGCCAGACCGTTCAATCCGGCGCTGACAGCGTAGTAAGCATCGGATAACGCCGAGGCTACGCAATGGCATGTATGAGCCGAGACATTGCCGCCCTCGTGGTCGCAATGAAGCACAAGATAAAGACGCATCAGGTCGGCTAACGTGCCCTTGGGATCTTCCAGACCCAGCATATGGGCATAGTTGGCGCCCCAATCGAGTTCCGGTTTCGGGGCAATACGCGGGCCTTTTCCGAAACGCATGCGGTATACACCGGCGGCGATATTCGGCAATTTGGCCAGGATATCCAGACTATCCTCGAGCATCGGTTCCCAGTATTCGGTTTTCTTCATGCCTTTATCATAACCGGCACGGAATTTCGACTCGCCCTCCATGGCTAATATCGCTGTATCCAGCATGCACATCGGGTGAGCATCTTTCGGCATGGCTTCGAGCACTTTCCAGACATACTCCGGAACCTGACAGCGAGCCGCATATTCTTTCTGAAGGTCCTTTAACTCCGCCTCGTTAGGCATTTCGCCGGTGCAAAGCAAGAAGAAAATCTCCTCGGGCAGATTATTGGCCAGATCGCCAATCGGAATTTCTCTAACCAGAAGACCCTTATCGGGGGGAACTTCGGAGGTATCGCAAACCATCGCACGAACACCGCGCATACCACCGTAGGCCTGGGCAATCGAGACCTTGGAGATTTCAAAATCGCCATGTGCTCCTACGAATTTTTTGATATCCTCGCGCAAACCGGGAATCTGAGACGCGAGCTTGTCTTTTAATAGCATATCCTCTCCTTTTTTATGGCATACAGCCGTATATTTAGATTTGCAAAAATTCAAGAGCCGATAAAAGCCTCTTGGCGTTGGTTATCTGTGTAGTTGTCAATTATGACAGCAGTGCAAACAGTGTAAATTTTAGCTACATAAAGTAATTAATTCTCAGTGGCAAAGTCAATGATATTATCATTTTTTAGTGAAAAATATCACAAAAAAATGGAAAAACATCAATAATAATCATCGCTTAACCCTTATTAGCAAAACCGGATCGAGGCAGCTGCCGCAATTCCTCCCCGGTCGACTTAGTACCATTTCACACTGTCAAACATCAGTTTTCAGAAAAATTCATATTGTTAATACTATTATAACAGGAAAAGGTTCAGGTGTTAAAAACAACTGATGAGATTCAATTCCTCGGCAAACAACCTGCCAGGAAAGATTTCCCTTTGCTTGTTATAGCAATCAGGATACGTCATCTTATATTGATGTCCGCGTTAACCTTTGCTAGCATTGAAATATCCTCATATATATAAATGATCGAATTCCAGATGAAATTGTTATAAAGGTTAACACTATAATAGGGTACGTATTATTGGGTATAATATTTTCCTATTGACGATAATCCGTTTATTAATTATAAGTATTTCTTACATGTATATTTATACTTGTCAAACACCTTAGATAAGACACCTTTTTATTAAATAAATATATCAATTAACCAAAATTATCCGGCTGTAATTATTCGGCGGCTGGATAATGATTTTGACCGGGAGGCGCCTATGATATAAAGCATTTTACTGAACTAGTATAAAAGAGGGGCTAGATGCAGATTAATTAAACAATGAGTTAACCTACAGGGGGAGACAATGTATAAGAGAAGAAATCGAAATCCATGGATTATACTAGCATTAATACTGAGCGCGATCGTGTTTTTTGACTGCGGCCCGAAAATAAAAAGTTTTACTCCGGAGGAGGGGCCTATCGGTACGGAGGTAACGATCAAAGGCTCCCGTTTCAAATCTAATCCTGTCGATAATACCGTTACTTTCCAAGGTGTAACTGTTCCGGCGGCTGATATAACGTTCGCCTCGACAACGATGTTAAAAGTCAGGGTTCCCGCTGGAGCTCAAACCGGGGAAATTTCGGTTAAGACCTCTAAAGGAAAAGGTAAAAGCAAAACTAACTTCCGCGTAATCGGGCCGGTCAAGTGGAGCATGATGATATATATGGATGGCGATAACAACCTCGAAGGTGCAGCGTTGGATGATTTCATGGAGATATCGGATGAGGCTACCTCCGCACATATTAATGTGCTCGTGCAAATGGATAGAGCCCCGGGACATTCGGCCGGTTATGGCAATTGGACCGATACCAGAAGGTTTCAGGTGCAGGCCGGCGATGAACCGGATGATCCGCCGGTGATGAATTTAGGCGAGGTCAATATGGGCGATCCCAATTCTCTTCGCGACTTCGTCGAATGGGGTATCACTAATTATCCAGCCGAACGTTATGCTGTCGTGATTTGGAATCATGGTGATGGATGGCGCAAGACCATGGAGAAAACCATGAAAGCGGCTGAGGCCGCCAGGTCTAGCGGAATGATGGACACTAGCTGCATCGTTAAATCTATCTGTACTGATGATACCGATAACGATGTCCTGTATATGCGCGAGGTTCAGGATGCTTTGACCGCCGCCAAGATTCGACTGGACGTAAAAAACAACACCAATGTCAAGCTGGATATAGTCGGTTTCGATGCCTGCTTGATGGGTATGATCGAGTCGGCCTATGCTTTACGCGATGTCGCTAATTACATCGTCGGCTCTGAGGATACCGAGCCATTTGATGGCTGGCCGTACGACAGAATCATTCAAGGCCTGGTAGCTAATCCCAGTCAGAGTCCGGGTACTTTAGCGGATTTGATTGTCAATAGTTACAAAGCCTCCTACGCCGGTAGCGGTGGAATTACACAAGCAGCAGTCAGGCAGGATAAATTGAACAACCTGGTATACAGGTTGAACGAATTCGTCCATCGCGCTAACGTAGAATGGGCAACTTTAAAAACAGCGAGGATGAACTCCAAACAATTTCATCCCGCCTGGAGCCCTAGTTGTTGGGGAACCGATCTCTGGGATTTCGCTGATAACGTAGAGCAAAACGTGGCCTCCGTTGATCTTAAAAATGCTGCTAAGAATTTGAAACTAGCGGTTGAGGATTATGTGGTTAGCGAGGAACACAGCGCCGATATGAGCGGTTCGAACGGTCTGGCAATATACTTCCCGCCTACTCAAGTTGAATTCAACAACGATCCGCAACATAGCGGTTATTTGGAAACCAACGCTTTTATGCCGGTGGATTTTGTCAAATACGTCCAGTGGGATAACTGGCTTCAGGATTACTATTCTAATATACCATAGCTCAATCGGTGTATTAGCCTGACAACGATCATCAATAATTTAAGTATAGCTGATGGCACAGTAGGGATACGTGTTTAGACGGGCCGGGATTGAACGAGGCCCGTCTTTTCAACTTTCAAGATCATCAGCCTCATAAAATCATTCGCTATAATTCATGGTAGTTAAATCTCGGGGCATTCCATACGATTTTGTTTCTTTCATTACGATTTTATGGGGTTGCTGAAAAGTCATAATTGGATAGTAGCAATGCCGGGAATCCTTTCCTGACACCTGATTTCATGCGGGAAGTCGCCGGGAAAGGATGAACAAATGACTTCGTCCGCCCAGCGACGCGTGAAATAAGATTTTTCAACAGCCTCTTTATGGGGCAATGAGAATTCCGGTAATAAAAATGTTTAACTCGTAAACAGAGGAGCATAAATGTATTTCGTCTATAAACCGGTCAGGTTAACGAATATGACCGAAACAGTGGGCACGGGATGGCTTCCGCCATTACCCGATAATCGTGATTTCACCGACGATAAGAAAGATATCAAAGAACTATTCAAAAATGTCCGCAAACCCCCAACGACTTTACGCGCAACCCTTCCCGCTTCCGTTGATCTGCGTTCGGATTGTTCCCCGATAGAGAGCCAGTTAAACCTGGGATCATGCACCGCACATGCCGGTGTCGGTATTGTTGAATACTACGAAAAGCGGGCATTCGGCAGGCATCTTGACGGTTCCCGTCTATTCGTATATAAAACCACCAGAAATCTCATGGGGGTTACCGGTGATACGGGCGCCTGGTGCAGGATCACTATGGCGGCTCTGTCTCTATTCGGAGTGCCGCCGGAAAACCACTGGCGATACAATGACCTCGCTCAACCCGGCCCGGATGGCGAACCGGCCTTTGATGATGAGCCGACCGCTTTCGTTTACTCGCTTGCCGATAATTATGAAGCGCTAAAATATTTTTGCCATGATCCGTTAAGTTCCAGTCGGCCAAGAAAGGATGTGCTTAACAGCGTGAAAAAATACCTGGCTGCAGGTATACCCAGTATGTTCGGTTTCTGGGGATTCGATTCGAGTGAAAGCTCGGATGAGCCGGGAGCGATTCCTTTTCCCTGCTCCTGGGAACAAGCCAAATGGGGCCATGCCGTGGCTGCCGTAGGTTATAATGATAAAAAGAAAATCATCAATACTCAATGCAATCAAAAAACCACCGGGGCCCTGCTCATACGAAATTCCTGGAGCAAGGAATGGGGAGATCAGGGATATGGCTGGCTGCCATATGACTATGTCTTGAATTACCTGGCATTGGATTTCTGGTCTTTGCTATCGATGAAATGGATCGATAAAGGTGATTTTGGTCTTTAGTATCGATTGATGTAGTCATTAATAGATTCGACATATAGGATAAGTTTACCGATGAAAATCTAAATTTTCTTTGCTGTATAATATTATTCTGGGTATACATTTCAGATTCAGGCAATAAAAAAAGCGGGAGACGAGATTCGAACTCGCGACAACCACCTTGGCAAGGTGGAGCTCTACCAGCTGAGCTACTCCCGCGTAACGACCGCATAATATAGAAATAATTTCGAATATGTCAAGATAAAATATTTAAGTTTTGTAAACATATCGGGTTAGGGGAGATTTAAAGGAATAAGTTTGATGTAATGATTGTACCAGTACTATGTACTGCTATTCTCTCCCCCCGTAAAATATAAAACCAATGGCTGATTATAATTATTCATGGTACAGTTACACTAATGTTCAATACTTACAGGAGTAAACTTTGAAAATTCTTTCTTATCACGAAGTTAAAGATAAAGACAGTATGATGGTTATGGGGTTAAAATCGTTTTTCTGGGCTTTTACCCCCGGGTGGCTTGATGATAATCTTAGGCAGGATGAGTTTCTTCGGGATAGCCCAATCGGGATGTGCGCGGTATCCGGGGGTAAAGTTGTCAGTTTCGTTGGCGTGACTCATATCAAGACCAAAAACAAATCAGGCGATATCGAAACAGCAGGCGGTATACATAGCGTAATGACTCTCCCCGATTATGCAGGAAAAGGTTTCGCCAGGAAACTGCTTCAAGCAGCCGAAAGCTATTTTATGGAGCAGGGTTTTCGTTTCTCTTTTCTGACCACCTCAAGTTTTATTAACGCTTACAAATGGTATCTTGATGTCGGCTATAAAGACATCCCGCAGGTTTTGAACTACCCATATCTGTATAAGGTATTCAAAAAGCCTCAGGTCGAGCCGGTTACTAAAACGCCGAGTGAGTTCAAGCTCAACCACAAGGCGATGCTGGAGATATTCAACCGATACGCCGAGAATAAAAGCGGTTTTACATACCGAACCATCGATCTGATTAAGTTCAAAGAATCAAGCGGCGCGTTTGTAAAACATCTCTCGCTTATGTTACCCGATGGCTACGCGCTGTTGACCTCGGTAAACAATTCGATTGTGATAAAGGAGATACTGGCAAATTCACAAAAAGCATATAGTAAGCTGATAAAGATGGCCTCATTGAGGGCGAAATACGGTATCGCCGCCCAGCATCCTTATGATCCAAACGCGGTTAAAGCTCTGATAAAGGCGGGATTCAAACTGGATAAAGGCAATTATATAAAGGCCATGTGCAAACCACAGGGAAAAGATACGCTCAATGATGTTTACGGTAAAAATTTTATGATATCGAAGATTGATTGGTTTTGATACTTAAAAAGCCGGCAGACTAGGACATCTACCGGCCAGTAACTTCCAAACCTCGGTCAAAACCGCAGGGGTTTTAACCTACCCCACCGCTTTCTCGTACAGCTCCAGATATCTCTTGGCCGAGTGCTCCCAGGTGAAATCTTTGGCCATGGCGTTCTGTATCAACTGATTCCAGATATCCTTGCTCTTGTATACCTCGAGCGCGAAACGGATCGAGTTTAGTAGCTGGGATGAGTCGTAGCTTTTGAATACAAAACCCGTGCCTGTCCCCCGCGCCGGGTTGCAGTTGTCCACCGTGTCGGCTAAACCGCCGGTTTCGCGGACAATCGGGATCGTACCGTATTTCATGCTGTAAAGCTGATTCAAGCCACAGGGTTCGTATCGGGAGGGCATCAAGAACATATCCGAACCGGCCTCGATCAGATGCGCCAGTTCGTTATCGAATTTCAGATTCACCGCCAGTTTCTTCGGGAATTTCTCGGCCAGTTCCTCAAGCAGTTTATGATATTTCTCATCCCCCGTGCCGAGAATCACCATCTGAAGCTCATCCTCGAACAGCTCCTCGGCGATCTCCTCGAACAGGTCGAATCCCTTCTGGTCGGCCAGGCGCGAGATGATACCGATAAGCGGCACATCCTTACGAACCATCGGCAGCTTGTTACGCTTTCGCAGCTCGTTTTTGTTTTTCTTCTTATTATCAGGTTTCTCGGCGCTATAATTCGCTTTTATGAGCTTGTCGGTTGCGGGATTCCAGATATCATAGTCAATGCCATTAACAACGCCGAACAAATCGGCAGTTCTATCGGTCAGTACGCCCTCCAGGCCGTAACCGTATTCCTCGGTAGCCTGTATCTCCTCGGCATATCTTTCCGAGACCGTGTTGATAATATCCGTAAAATGAATGCCGGCTTTCAAGAAACTGACTTTCTCGTAATACTCGAAACCGCTTTGTGGATACCAGTGTTTGTCATCCAACCCCATTTTTTTGAAAGTCTCGGCCGGGAATAAACCCTGATAAGCGATATTGTGGATCGTGAAGACAGTCCGGCACGAATCGAAGTAGCCATCACTGTACTTACCGCATTTGAGGTAGGCCGGTATGAGCGCGCTCTGCCAGTCGTTACAGTGGATAATATCCGGTTTGAACTCGAGTATTTTTAACGATTCCATGACTGCAGTGGTGAAAAATATGAACCTGATATCGTTATCCTCGTAATCCTTGGTAGTTTCCGGATCGACATACAGGCCGTCCCTGTCGAAATATTTATCATGCTTGATAAAGTAAAATTCGCAGCCGGACTCCTCATCCCTGACATTCAAAATATCGAAAGCCTCATCGAGGCCGTTTACCTTTACACTCAATCCAGTTTCTAGGCTCAGGATAGCGTGTTTGCCGATATCAACCTGCTTATACAGAGGCATGAACACTTTCACGACGTTGCCGGTTTTAGCTAAAGCTTTGGGCAAAGCCCCGGCGACATCAGCCAACCCCCCGGTTTTAGCAAATGGTACAACCTCCGGTGAAACATAAGCCACGCGATAACTCATTTATCAGCTCCTATTGAATTCCCAGTAATTTAAATTTCTATTTCGTTCAAATACCTGGCCGCATCCTCGGGCGTTGTCGGATTGATATAAAATCCGGTACCCCACTCGAAGCCCGCGACTTTCACCAGTTTCGGGATAATCTCGACATGCCAGTGGTATTCTTTCTGATGGTTATGATCAGAGGGTGCGGTGTGTATCATGAAATTGTACGGCGGATTATTTAACGCGACTTTCAATCGCAGCAATGTCTCTTTAAGAACATGCACGAACTGGTCGATATCATCACCCCTGATAGACTCGAACGCGGCCTGATGATTCCGGGGCATTACCCATGTTTCAAACGGGAAACGAGAGGCAAACGGCTCGATTGAGATGAATTTATCATTGGCGGCCACTACTCGAACATTATCGGCCAATTCTTGCCTGACAATATCGCAATACACGCAGCGTTCCTTGAATTCGTAGTATTGCTTGGAACCTGCAAGTTCCTCCATAACGCGCTTGGGCAATATCGGCGTAGCGATAAGCTGTGAATGCGAATGCTCCAGCGAGGCGCCGGCGGCCTCCCCCTGATTTTTAAATACCAGGATATATTTGAACCGGGGATCTTTGCTCAAATCCAGTATGCGTTCTCGGTAAGCCCGGATGACATTCTGGAAATCCTCATTCTCCAGGTCGACCAGGTCTTTCATATGATCCGGGGTTTCGATTATCACCTCGTGGGCGCCGACACCGTTCATCTTATCGAATATGCCAACCCCTTCTCGGTTTAAATCACCCTCTATTTTCAAAGCCGGGAACTTATTCGAAACTACTCTCAAACTCCATTCCGGCTGATTTGCATCGGTACCTTTCTTGCGAAAAGAATATACCTCGGGCGGAGTCGAGCTTTCATTGCCCGTGCAGAACGGACATAGCCTGGGCTCGCGCGTTTTCGTAACACTGGCAAAATCCGTGGGGCGTTTACCCCGCTCGGTTGAAATTATAACCCATCTTCCAATAATCGGGTCTTTTCTTAATTCCGGCAATTCACCCTCCTACAATCCGTTGTATTGCCATAACTTATTATTAACTTTATGATTATCGTCACCTGGACGAATCATCTGAATCGTAATTTAAAAATCCGAGCACAGGATATCACAATTTAGCTTCAAATCCTGCTTAGCCACTCGAATAATGCTCGCTGATCCTCATCGAAAGCTACTCCGCGACGGCTCATAACGGCCTGGGCTACCTCGAGGGCTTTATCCAGACGGAACCTTACCAGGTTTCCGGGCGTGCCCCATCTGAAATGGCCGATTTCTCGTTCCATAAACAAGCCGCCGCCGTAAAGATTATTCGAGAAACCGATTACAATACCGGTATTTAACAGCGTTCCGATGCCGGTTTTCGTATGATCACCGATAAAACAACCGGCTTTGATCGAGTTGGTGTTCGTCATTTGCCAGTTCATACTTACCTTGATCTCGCCATAATTATTTTTCAAATCGGAGTTTGTTGTCAGCGCCCCTAAATTCACCCATTCTCCTAAATACGAATGGCCGATGAAACCCTCGTGGCATTTATTGCTATAACCGAGGATAATAGATTCCTCCAGCTCTCCGCCAACCTTGCAAACCGGGCCCAGGCTACAACCCTCTCGTATCATACCCGACATCACGACACTGTTTTTGCCGATATAGCATGGCCCCTGTATCAATGAGCGAGGTTCGACTTTCACGCCATCATCTATGATTACCGGGCCGCCGTGGTCCTCGATAAACACGCCGTTGCCGATTTCAGCTCCGGGATGAATATACACCCTGTCGCCATGTTTCATGGATTGCGGCGAACGTTTCCAGTCATTCACTCCGGGCAAGATAGCCAGATCGTTTTTTATAGCTTTGGGATTATAATTAACTATGTCCCAGAGATGCTTGAACAATGATCCATCCGCTTTACTCGGTTTTAGTCCGGAGGGCAAATCAGCTTCATCGCTAAAAGATTCGCCAAATGAAATCTCTTTGGCCAACCCCTCGGAAATTCTGCCGCCTAATATGCCGTTATTGCCAACCAGTACCGTTTCAGGCCCAATAGCTTTCAGTATCTCAAGTATTGCCGGCTCGGGTATCAGGGCAGCGTTGATTATCAGGCTTTCGCCTTTAAGATCGGAAAAATCATTTACCGGCACCTGATATCTATTATGTGATATCTTGATTAAATGAGTTCGGCAACTTAAATATAAATCATCACACTTAAAGTAACACTTCAAGCGATCGACAACATTCAAACATCCATAAAGCAAATCGTACACGGGATGTGAAACCGAGATCGGGTAAAACCCACTTGCCTGGTTATCCTCGAATATAATTAAATTCAATGAGCAACCCCTCGCTTGTTTGAAGTATTATTTTATCAGAAGGATACTTTTGGCGGTTCCTTGCTTTCCGGAGCGATATCGTAGTACGCCCTGGATGAGTGTCCGAAAGATTTCGCAAACATATTTGCCGGGAAAGTCTCCTGCAGTGTATTATATGCCTTCACCGAATCATTATAAACCATGCGCATTTGCGCTATCTCGTTTTCGATACCGGCCAGTTCGCCCTGTAGTTGACGGAAATTACTGTCGGCTTTCAACTCCGGGTAATTTTCCACTACCGCGAAAAGCGAGCTTAAAGCTCCGGCAAGTCCCTCCGAAGCTTTCAATTTATCGGCGGAACCCCGGGCATTCATCACCGAGGCGCGCGAGGCGGTGACATTTTCCAGCACCGATTTTTCATGTTTAGCGTAGCCTTTAACTGTTTCCACCAGGTTAGGCACCAGGTCGGCTCGCTTGGATAACATAACATCGATCTGGCTGAATTTCTCATCCACCTCGTTTTTTAAAACAACCATTCGGTTATAAATAAAAATGATAAAGATTACGGGCAGGATGAATAGGGCGAATAAAAACAGGGCGATCACTACCATAGTTTATCCTCTTGCTAACTCCTGGTAATACTCTTTCAGCTTTGATGCCACAGCGTCATCGCTCAAAGCGATTATCCGGGCGGCGAATACAGCGGCGTTTTTAGCGCCATGGCTGCCGATGGCCATCGAGGCAACAGGTACTCCGGCGGGCATCTGGACTATAGCATATAAGGCATCCACACCGTTGAGCGCCGAGCCTTTCATCGGTACGCCGATTACGGGTAATTCCGTATGGGATGCCACCACTCCGGGCAGCGCGGCTGCCATGCCGGCGGCGGCTATTATCACCTTGATACCATTTACCGAAGCGTTTTCCGAAATCTCGCGAGTACGTTCCGGGTTGCGATGAGCTGAGCTTATCTGGTAATCGTAACCAATACCGAATTTATCCAGAAGCTTCAAGCAGCCCTCCATATCATCGGCATCCGATTTACTGCCCAGCACTACCAGCACTTTTTTATTATCAGCCATTACATCATTCTCACTCTATTTTGCGAACGCCAACCGATATCGGTGCGCCAGTACGCGTTTTCGAATTGAATCTTATTCACCAGCCTGTAGGCATTGCCGATAGCATCCTTGACACCATCACCGAAAGCCGTGGCGCTTAAAACCCGACCACCGCTTGATTTAAACTGGCCATCCTCGAATACGGTTCCAGCGTGAAATACCACGCCATCCGATTCCCTGATTTTGTCCAGCCCTTTGATAACTTTGCCCGATTCGTAATTTCCGGGATAACCGTTCGAGGCCATAACCACGGTAACCGCCGATTTCTCCGACCACTTGACCTCATCGGTATGTATGTAGCCATCAGCGATATTCAAAAATACCTCCGCCAGATCGGAGTCCAGCAACGGCAACACGACCTGAGTCTCGGGATCGCCGAAACGGCAGTTATACTCCAGCACTTTCAGTCCTCGTTGAGTTACCATTAAACCGCAATATAGGACGCCTTTGTAAGTACGGTTCTCGGCGGCCAATCCACGGATAGTCGGCTCCAGAACCTGCTCGTAAACTTTCTGGCGTATCTGCTGGCCTACAATACCGGTTGGAGCGTAGGCTCCCATACCACCGGTATTTAAACCCTTGCCGCCTTCTTTGGCCTGCTTATGATCCTGCGAAGGCAACATCGGCACGATATTCTTGCCATCGGTGAACGCCATCACGGTGACCTCCTCGCCCTCGAGGAACTCCTCGACAACGAGTTTCAAACCGGCGCTACCAAATACTTTCTGTACCATGATTTTCTCAACGGTATCGGCTGCCTGATCCGCATTCTCGCAAATCACCGCGCCTTTACCGGCCGCCAAACCATCCGCTTTTAATACCAGAGGATAACTGGCTGAATTAATAAAATCGAGGGCCTCGAAATGCTCGGAAAATATCCTGAAACTACCTGTAGGTATATGATGTTTCTGCATGAACTGCTTGGCGAAAGCTTTACTACCCTCAATCATCGAAGCCTCGCGAGAGGGGCCGAATATTTTCAACCCACGGCTTTCGAACTCATCGACAATACCCAGGGTTAAGGGTAACTCGGGCCCGACCACGGTCAGATCGACGGCGTTGCTTTCGGCAAAAAGCGCCAGTTCTTTCAGATTATCAACAGCAATATCAACGCATTCGGCTATCCGGCTGATACCGCCGTTGCCCGGAGCTGCATATATTTTCGTAACCTTTTCGGATTTGGATAATTTCCAACATATAGCATGTTCTCTTCCGCCACCCCCAATAACTAGAACCTTCATTCTCCACCTCCACGCTTAAAAATAGTAATTATAGCGTATGCCTGTACTATTGCAAGCGTTTTTTATAAAGAGATCATATTGACCATAGATATCAACCAACCTGTTGTGGCTGAAGTTTGGGAAAAATGCCAGTTTTAACTAATTTAATGTATTCTGAAATAATTGGTTGACTGTCGAATAATTTCCAACTATTTCAAGGGCAGGAAGGAAATTAGTATGCCGAATGAATTGCTCTGGCTGATCCTGACATTAATCGATTTCGGATCGCTGTTAATAGCCTATCGCCTGTTCGGGCGAGTCGGACTGTATGCCGTCATCGTCATCTCTATCATATTATGCAATATACAGGTATTGAAAATCGTGGAGATGTTCGGCCTGACCGCCACCCTGGGCAACGCCCTCTATGGTTCTATATTCCTGGCGACCGATATACTCAACGAGGTTTATGGAAAAAAGGAAGCTCAAAGAGGTGTCTGGATAGGTTTCTATGCCCTGATATTTACCACGGTCATCATGCAATTGGCGTTGTTGTTTCAACCGGCCGGGGATGATTTCATCCACCCCGCGCTTCAGCAGATTTTCAGCTTCCTGCCCCGGGTCGCGATAGCCAGCATAATAGCTTATGCCGTGAGCCAACTTCACGATGTTTGGTTATACAACCTGATAAAAAATAAGACAAAAGGCAGATACCTCTGGCTGAGAAACAACGCCACGACCATGATCTCGCAGCTAATCGATACGGCGATCTTCTGCTCGATAGCGTTCTGGGGAGTGTTTCCTCTGGATGTCTTCATCGAGATTGCCATCACTACTTACCTTTTTAAATGGGCAATCGCGGTTTTGGATACGCCATTTATATATCTGTCCGGGAAAATCTATCGATCTCGCGCTCGAATTAAACAACGAATGGAACTTTAAGCAAGAAACGAAGTAATAAAAAATAATGCAAACAACCAGAGTAACTACAGGTACCGATATCCTAAGATTAATCGGTAAAACGCCTTTAACTCAGATCAAGAAACTGGCTCGGGATATCCCGGCCAACATATTCGCCAAGCTGGAGATGTATAATCCCTCCGGTTCGATAAAAGACCGCCTGGCGCTTGGACTTATCGAGGATGCCGAACGTTCGGGACGACTTAGACCGGGTGGAACGGTTATCGAGGTGACCTCCGGCAATACCGGAGTGGCGGTGGCTATGATATGCGCGATCAAAGGCTATCGCGCCGTGCTCGTAATGAGCGATAAAAATTCCGAGGAGAAACAAAACATGATGAGGCTTCATGGAGCCGAACTCGTGCTTACCCCTCACACGGTCCAGGCGGATGATCCCCGCTCGAATTACTCGGTGGCTCAGAAACTATCGGAGGAGATCCCCGACAGCATATATTTGAATCAGTACGACAATCCCGCAAATATCGATTGCCATTACAATTCGAGCGGCCCGGAGATCTGGGAGCAACTTGACGGCGATCTCGAGGCGGTCGTGATCGGCGCCGGTACGGGCGGCACGGTTTCCGGCATCGGACGCTATCTGAAAGAACGTAATCCATCGATCAAGATCATAGCGATTGACTCCGAGGGATCGATACTGACTCATTATTTCAATACCGGTGAGGTAAAAAAGGCCGAGCATTACGAGGTCGAGGGAATCGGCAGTGATAAGCTCGTTAAGGCATTGGATTTCTCCGTCATCGATGATATGATTATCGTGCCGGACAGACAGGCGTTTTTAACCGCCCGGTCGATCGCGAAAACCGAGGGGATTTTCTGCGGCGGCTCCAGCGGCGCGGTATACGCCGGCGCAGTCGATGCTATAAATAAACATAACCTGACCGGCAATGTAGTCGTCATATTCGCCGACTCCGGCAATCGCTATCTTTCCAAGATGTATAACGATAGCTGGATGCAGGCAAAAGGCTACCTGTAAATTCCACTACGAAAATGGTCTTGACTTTTATATTGATCCATCTATTTTAATAAAAAGGAGATCATCTTATGAAATACTGCAAATGGCTTTTCATCGCATCGTTATTAGGGTTCCTGTTCGTTAATACGGGTATCGCCCAGGTAGAAATCAATCCGGATGATGAGGAATACGAATTTCGAGAGGTGCCTCTTTCCGAAAACGCTCGAATCGAATTCGATCATACTACATTCAATTTCGGAGCGCTTAACAAAGGCGCCAGTGTCGCGCATTCGTACTGGTTCAACAATACCGGCAGCGATACGCTAATTATCACCAAAATCAAACCGACTTGCGGTTGCACCTCGACAAAAAAAGGCGGCATCGTAGCCCCCCCCGGCGAAAGAGCCTCGATAGATATTATTTTTAACTCGGGTAAATTCAACGGTAAGGTGACCAAGTCTATCAAACTGGAGACAAACGACAAGCTCAATCCTTATATGGATATCAGGTTTAAATCAGTAATAAATGATCCTCAATTGATGTTCGATTATATCCCGTTCGCGGCCGATTTCAAAGCTATCCCCGAGGGTAGCGTTGAGACATTCAAAATCTCCATCACCAACAAAGACGCTACGGCCTCGAAACTTGATATAGTCGATTTACCGTCTGGATCGTTCATTAAAGCCAAACTCGAGAAAAATGAACTGGCGGCCGGCGAAAAAACAAACCTGCTTTTCACTTTATCAAAAGATATCGAGCCGGGCGAGTATTTATCCTCGATAACACTCGAGGATAGCAATAAAAGCCATTCGCGTTTCTCTATACCGATATCGGTTACAGTGGAAAGTAAGTCAGCCGCAAATTAGGTTATTAGAACCGCCAATAAAAAAAACGGCATTTCCGCCGCTTGATATAGAATCGTTACGAGGTTCGCTTCGTAACGATTTTTTTAGCTTTTTTCCACGGTCTCGAACTGCTGGGCGAGTTTCTCTTTCAAACTCTTTTCTATATCGATACCCTTGGAGTGGCTGAAAAATTGAAGATTATCCAGGGAGGATATCTCCGATAACTCCTCTAGCATGAGCGTGATTTTCTTGGCCGATTTCAGCATCGATTCCAGATGGTTGGGCATCTGGCCCAGAAGCATTTTCAAATCCTGCTTCTCGTAGAACATATTCATCAACTCACATTTGCCCTGTATATTCATGACCGCGTTGTTCAAATAATGAGAAAGCGTAGCCAGTGAAATTCGAAGCGACTCCAGCAAACCCTCGGTACGTTGCTCCACGATAATTTTCCGTGAAAGTTCCTGTCTCTGTTTGAATAGCGAAGCTAACTCGAGATAGATATTGAAAAGTTTGGTATTGCTCTGGGTAAGTATCTCGATAGCGTCACCCATATCGAGATCCATGATCGAGGCTGAATTGACTACCTCACCTGCGAGTCTCATGTGGATATCTATCAAGGATTTGGATTCGATGTTCAGGTTGTCGGAAAGAATATTCAGGGTGATCAGGCGTTTTTCGGAATTGTAGATAGAATTGAGCTCATCGAGGGGAACCTGGGCTATCGAATCGGCCAGGCCGATGATTTTGCACAAAATCGATAGCTCCTTAATCTCCTCTTCATCGTTAAAATGATGAGAGCTCAATGGTTCGCGAAGCCTATTTGGCATATTCCATTTCTGAGTGACATAATCGGCAACATCCTGATGATCGATTCCGAAAACTTCGGTCTCCGCTTCGATAAGGTCTTTACCGGTAGCAACCAGTCTGACTACGTTTTGATATGCCTCGGGGAAACAATTCTCCAGAATCACGATTCCTATATCGTGAAGCAAACCGGCTACATACGCCTCCTCGGGCTGTTCGTACTGAACATGCTCGGCAATCTTTCGGGCCGAAACCGCTACCTCGAGAAAGTGAAGCCATAGCTGCTGCTGATTTAGAACTTTCGTTTTATTTTTCGAACTGATTTGATTGAATACTGTAATAGATAAAATATAGTATTTCACTGCTTTCAACCCGATTACCATTACGGCCTGATTTACCGAGGTTATCTCACGGGATACACCGTAATAAGGTGAGTTAGCAGTTTTAATTAATCTGACTGTCAAGGAAGGATCTTTAAGGATCAGGTTAGTTAAATCTTTATTAGAAACCTCCTGATCGTTGAGTATCTCGAGTATCTCTCTGAGAATTGTAGGCGGAGTATTCAAATCCTTGACTTTGTCAAGTTCCGTAAAAACGTATTCTTTATTCATTTGTCCCTGAATTTTAGAGATTAATTTCAATCACTATATATACTTCGGTATCGGATTATTACTACTTTACAAAATTAGCTGATCCTAAAATAAAAATTTATAAATTTAAAACGATATTTACAAAAATTCGTTTATATATTAAACAAATGACGTACAATTAACTTTAGGATGTTAAAATTAAATGAAGACGGTGAATAATGAAGCAAAACCAGAATGATAGTTATATTATAAGCGATTCTGCCGCTGATATTTTTAACTCTCATCTCGATTCACGAGTTGTTAATAAACTGATAGATATTGCGCTGGCGCATGGCGGCGATTTCGCGGATATATATGCTCAATATAGCATCACCAACGCGATAAACCTGGAGGAGAAAAAGCTCAAACAAGCTCAAGCAGGCATCGTGCAAGGAGTCGGGATACGAGTAATTTCGGGAGAGAAAACCGGCTACGCTTACTCCGACTCTTTCGAGTTCGAAAACTTGAAGCGGGCGGCAGAAACAGCCTCGGCAATCGCCAGTTCCGGTAGCAACGAAAATATCGAACCGGTGGGCGTGAAAACGGAAAATGTCGGCCAACCCGGTATAATAGAAAACAGTCCCACCCGGGCCGATTTGAAATCGAAAATAGACTTACTCTGGAGGGCCAACAACACCGGCTATCAGGCCGATAAAAGGGTTATCCAGGTGTTAACCTCCCTTTCCGATTCTCTTAAATATATCCGTATTGCCAATTCCGAGGGCGCTTTCATGGACAATCATGAATCTTTATGCCGTATAAATGTCAGCGCTATTGTCGAGGATGGCAACCAACGGCAGACCGGGTATCACGGCGGCGGCGGTCGGGTAGGTTTCTCGTTTTTTGACTCGTTCACCCCCGAGGAAACCGCGAAGGAGGCTGTCAGGACGGCCCTGGTGAGGCTTAAAGCCAAGGAGGCGCCTGCGGGACAGATGGAAGTGGTTTTAGGCAATGGCTGGGCCGGGATACTCCTCCATGAGGCAATTGGGCACGGACTGGAGGCGGATTTCAACCGTAAAAAGACCTCGCTATATTCAGGTAGAATCGGCCAAAAAGTAGCCTCGGAACTTGTCACGGTGGTGGATGATGGCGAAATTCCCACGAAACGCGGCACTATTGTCATCGATGATGAGGGCGAGCGTTCGCGGCGCAATGTTCTCATAGAAAATGGAATTCTGAAAGGTTATCTTTTCGATAAATTAAATGCCCGCTTAATGGACACGCAGTCCACCGGCTCGGGAAGGCGGCAATCGTACAAACATTACCCGATGCCCCGAATGACCAATACTTTCATGACCCCGGGAGAAGCCTCACCCGAGGATATAATCAAATCGGTGAAAAAAGGCCTGTATGCCAAATCGTTCGGCGGCGGGCAGGTCGATATATCCAACGGCCAATTCATGTTCGAGGTTACCGAGGGTTATCTGATCGAGGATGGCCGGATAACCGCGCCGGTTAAAGGCGCATCGCTTATCGGGATAGGCCCGAAAGTGCTGGAGAAAGTCGTGATGTTAGGTAACGATTTCGCTATCGATTCAGGAGTTGGCACCTGCGGCAAGAACGGGCAATCGGTACCGGTCGGCGTAGGCACTCCCACCTGCAAGATTTCATCGATAACAGTAGGCGGCACTGAAATACCCGGAATGAGTATGGTTGAGGGAAAGGTATAATGATGGCAGATTATAAGGCATTGATAGAAAATATTATCGCAGCCGCTAAAAGTAAAGGCGCCGATGAGGCCGAGGTTTTTTTAGAAATCGAACGCGAATCGCAGGTGAGCACCCGCATGGGGGAAATCGAAACGCTCAAAGAGTCGATCTCTAGCGGCCTGGGGATTAGAATCTTTAAAAATAAACGACTCGGATTCGTATTCTCCTCGGATTTCAACGAGGAAAACCTGAATAAACTTGCCGCCAAAGCGGTCGAGCTGGCCTCATATACTACCAGTGATGAATACAACGGATTACCCTCGGCAGGCGATTCCGGTAACGATCAGGATCTGCAATTATACGATCCTGAGATAGAGAAGCTCGAGCAGAAGATGAAAATCGAAACCTGCCAGGCGATGGAAAAGCGAATGTTCGATTATGACAAGCGCATAACCAACTCCGAGGGAGCATCTTTTTATGACGGCAACTCCGAAATTTATATCGCGAATTCATATGGCCTTTTCAAACAGGTTAAAAGTTCTTATTGCTACTTGATCGCCATGCCGGTTGCCGATCAGGATGGCAAACTTCAAACCGATTACTGGTATTCAATGAGCCGTCACTTTAATGATCTGGAACCGGCTGAGAATGTCGCTTTGAAAGCGGCCGAGAGAGTAATCAGGATGTTAAACGCCGAAACGGTCAAAACCTCGCGCGTCCCGATCATATTCGATCAGTTAACCGGGGCGTCGTTACTGGGGAATATATTAATGGCGGTCAACGGTGATGCTGTTTACAAGAAATCCACCTTCCTGGTAGATAAGCTAAATCAGCAGATCGGTTCCGATACGGTAACCATCCGTGACGACGCTCTTGTACCGAAAGCGGTGGCCTCCTCCCCGTTCGATGGCGAGGGTATGCCGGCGCAGAACAAGGCAATCATAGAAAACGGTAAACTCGTAAGCTATATGTACGATACCTACACCGCCAGAAAAGCCGGTACGAAATCGACCGGTAACGCTCAGCGCGGATACTCCTCCACGCCGGAAATCGGCGGTTTCAATTTCTATCTCGAAAAAGGCGAAAGTTCGCCCGAGGAGATTATCGGCTCTGTGGAAAACGGCCTGTACGTCACCAGCATCATGGGTTTCGGCGCCGATATGGCCACCGGCGACTACTCGCAGGGAGCTTCCGGGTTGTGGATCGAAAACGGTAAACTAACACGACCTGTCGAGGGTATCACTATCGCCTCCAATATTCTGGAGATGATGAAAAATATAGTTTTGATCGGAAATGACCTTCAGTTCATGGGGCCGGTATCGTCACCGACTTTCAAGATATCGGAGATGATCGTGGCCGGCAATTAACCGGCTAGCCGATTACGCTCGCTTTTTCGACTTCATCACTGCTGTTCGTGGATTCGAGGTAATTTTTACCTTTCAAGGGAAGGGTTACGATAAATGTCGTGCCTTTCCCCTCGAAACTTTCGACCTCGATCGTGCCGTAATGGCCGGTTATGATTTTTTTAACCAGGGCCAGGCCGAGGCCGGTACCTTTATCCTTGGTAGTGAAAAACGGGTTGAATATTTTAGGGATGATATCAGGCGGGATGCCGCCGCCGGTGTCGGATATCCTGATCACCGCCTGTTCACCGGCATCATCCAGGCCGAGAACAATACTGAGCGTACCGTTCTCATCCATGGCTTGATAGGCGTTGATCAACAGATTGCTGAAAGCGTTTTTCAGTATCGTAGGATCGGCGCTTACCTCCACCCCATCAACGTTATCATCCAGAATGAGGTGAATTATTTTATCCTGATTGCTCTCTTTAGCAAGCTGAACCGAATCATCGATGACTCTCCTGAGGATTACCGGTTCGGGGATCACTTTCAGGGGCCGGGCGAATGTCAAAAATCTCCTGAGCATCTCCTCGGTGGTTTGCGATTCCGTGATTATCATCTCAGCGATACTATTGGCTTTATGATCATCCGGTAACATTTTACGAATGAGTTTGCCGAATCCCATAATAGCGGCTACCGAGTTGCGGAACTCATGAGCCAAACCGGCGGCCATCTCACCCAAAGCCGCCATCTTCTCGGTAAAATCGGATATGTCCTGAAGCTTCTTGATCTTCGTCAAGTCAGTAAGCAGCACGGCCGCGCCGATATTGACCTGTTGATTATCGATTATTAGCGAAGATGATAAACCTATCCAACGTTTCTCGTTCTCATCTATCGTTATCTCGAACTCCGAACGTGAGACGACATGGCTGTTATTTAGAACGTCATCGAATATATTCGTAATATGATGATTCTTGCCGAATATTTCCGCGTAGTTCTTCCCCTGGCTGTATACATGATCGATATCGAGAATGTTACCGGCGGCCGGATTAAATCCCGTGATAATACCATCATTATCGCAGATTATAACACCCGAGGAGATGCCGCCGAGAATATATTCGTTATACCTCGCCAGCGAATCGGCGCGTTTTTCCGAGCTATCGTACATCGATTTTAAAAGAGCTTCTTTATCTTTCAGCTCTCTTATAATCTGATGGAATTTACGCACGACATATTCGATATCATCGGTATTCTCTATATCCAGATCGGGCAAGCCTAATTCCTCGGCCTCTTTCTTGATTTTTTTGTAGGGATTCATGATAGTTTTCACCAGGAAAAACGCTAAAATAAGTCCGGCGATAAGACCGGCTATTCTGAATATCGAATCGAATAACGCCAGTCGTTGAAGTTTCGCGCCTTCACGGTTCAATGAGGATACGAACAGGTAATACGCCACCTCCCCCGATTCATTACGAATGGTCGAGGTTACCGTTATCGCTTTATCTATTTCATCGGGCAGAAGACTCCCGACCATCATAATACGATTGCCGAGACTGTCAACCAGTTCGATTTTATCGATAAGCGAACGGCGAGCGGTGTTTTGAAGATACGTGATATCGGGCTTTTTCATTCCGGCGGATACTATATCGCCTCTGATATTTTCTTTTACCAGTTCGAGATTAAGTACGTGTTCATCATGTTGAGCCTGACGGGCTTTACCCAACGAATAGGCTGTCAAGAAATTCAGCGAAAGTAGAAAGCCTATCAGTAAAACCAGAGTAATAGTAATCTCGGTCGTATAGCTATCGGTAAATAACCTTTTTCTATCGTTAATGCTCACATGATATATATCGGCTGTTACCGACTGGTATTGAAATTAAATTAGAGAGCTTGTACTATTAACAAACGGTTTGCCCCGTTGCCTCCGGTTCCACTCGATAGCAGTCGAAAATTATCGTTGAAAGAATTTAAAAACGATTAGAGAACGAGGTTCAAATACGCTCGTATCAGGTCATCCGCCCAATAGAATGCTATTAACGCGCCAATCACCAGGAAAGGCCCGAACGGCACGGTTCTGGCGGATTCCTTATCCTTGGCCAGCATCAGCGCGCCCCCTCCGATTATCGCGCCTAATAATGAACCGATTCCGAGAGTGAGCAAAACACCTTTCCAGCCCACGAATGCGCCGATCATGGCCGCCAGTTTTATATCGCCGCCGCCCATGCTTTCCTTTTTGAAAACGCGGTCACCGATCTCGGCAATAAGCAGAAATCCTCCGCCGCCCACCAGCAAACCTATCAACGATTGCAGCCAGGTAAGCGAGGTTTGCGGAATAAAACTAACTGCCAGTCCAATGACGATACCGGATAACGATATCGAATCGGGGATTATCTGGAAATCGAAATCGATCATGAAGATGATTAAAAACGCCGCAGATAAATAGCAGGCAATCAGAAACTGATACAGATTGCCCTCGAGATAAAACAGTTTATAGAAAGCCCCCAGAAACAACAGGCCGCAAACCAGTTCGATTATCGGGTAACGAATACTTATCCGTTCGCCGCATTCGGCGCATTTGCCACCGAGAAATACATAACTTAATAATGGAATATTTTGCCAGGGCTTTATCGGGGTTTTGCACTTAGGGCATCTGGAGGATGGTTTAACTATAGACATATCGTTAGGGATTCGATAAATGCAGACATTCGCGAACGATCCTATGCTTAATCCCATTATGAAAACAAAAGCGCCAAGTAAGTATTCCATCACGATTCCTATTCTATCTCAAGTGTTGAAATTTTGCAATTAAAAAAAGGGGACTCAACAGAGTCCCCTTCCAAACTTGCTAAGCTAAGTTTAGTCAGTCGAATCGTCAATGGTATGAGTCAGGGTACCGGACTCATCGATTTCCCAGGTATCGATAATAGCGTCATCGTCAAGGTTTGCTGTGGCTTGACAGGTGAACGTACCGGCATCGGCAGTCATGGCATAGGAGTAACGAGCGCTGGCGCCAACGTCAACACCGATATCGGCGAAAGCATCACCGGCAGCAGCGGTTGCAGTCAAACCGTTACAGGCATACGTATCTTTTTCCTGACGATAAGCGCGCTGCATCGTATAGATCTGCTTTAAGAGCTGACGGGCCTCTGACATCTTAGCCTTGGTTGTGGAACGCATGAATCTCGGGATAGCCAGAGCGGCTAAGATACCGATGATAACGACCACGATCATTAACTCGATAAGTGTAAAACCTTTTTTGTTGTTCTTGTGAAACTTGCTGAGCATCTCTCACCTCGCTGATTTAAGGGTTCTTTAGTTTTATTAGTTTTATCGTTTTCTTTTTATTGTCCTTTAATTTGCCTGCTTTTATTTCGGCTATTTACTTTTCATACGTTTCAATATGCGTGCCAAAGCGGCAAATACTGTAATAGCTCGGTATAACTTTATTATCGTCAAAGAATTAAAATTCAATATGTTCTAAAGGACATTAAATACGAGGAGTTCAAATGAGATCGACCACCTTGCATTTTGCAAAATGCAATGGATTTTGACGTTCTTGAATTTATTATCCATATTTCGATTAAGGATTACTGATTATATTGAAAAAACAAAAAAAATTCACGGCCGTAAGAAACCGTGAATTTAAAATCCAGTGATTGATATGTATTTAAAATCGCATTAGTCCGCCGAGTCATTTATGGTGTTTACCAGTTCACCGGTGTCGTCAATTATCCAGGTATCGATTATCGCGTCATCATCCAGGTTGGCTGTGGCAATACAGTTAAAATGCATGGGGTCGGGAACGGTTATAACATATGTATATCGGGCGGTGGACATGAGTTCGATTGCCAGATCCTCGAATGCATCAGGCGCGATAGCGCTTGCGGTTACACCGTTTAGTATGTAATTTTCATGTTCTACGAAATAACAGCGCTCCATGGTGTATACCTGCTTGAGTATCTCCCGTGCCTCAGACTGCTTTGCTTTGGTTGAGCCGCGCATAAATCGCGGTATTGCCATTGCCGCCAATATCCCGATGATAACGACAACTATCATCAATTCAATCAGGGTAAAGCCTGCTCTTGATCTTTTCATTTCGCGCCTCACTTTATGGTTATCGGTAACAAGTCTGAAAACTTTTTAATTGTTTCATGCCATTACCGAATACTCACTCAAGATCACGTTTCCGATTATCCAAACTACTAACTTAACGATCAAATTTCGTTCCGACAAAGGAAACTATCGAGTTAATAATTCGGACAACTATTTTTTACTATTATCAGCCAACAACTTATAAATCTTTTATAAAAGTTTCACTTTTTCTAAATGACTGATACGATACATATTCAAAATGAAACATATACATGAGGTGTCAATTGCCTATTTATTTTTAGAAATACCGTATTTGTTGAGCAAATCATAGAGCGTGGTTCGGCTCAAATCAAGTTCACGGGCAACCCTGGAGATATTCCATCGATTGAATTCCACCCTGTCCTTGATATATTTTTTCTCGTAAACCTCGCGGAACATGGCCAACGTGAGCGGTCCTTTCGAGGACACATTGTTCATATCGATATTCATATCCTCGGCGGTGATTCGTGGATCCTGGGATACTATCACTCCGCGTTTTATCCTGTTTTCCAATTCACGGATATTTCCCGGCCAACTATAGTTATTTAACACATTCCCGAGTTCATCCGCCATCTTCATGCCTGTTTTCGAATAACGCCTTGTGTATTTATCCAGAAAATAATTCGCCAGAAGGATTATATCGGTGCCGCGATCGCGCAGCGGTGGAAGTTCTATATTGACTACAGAGAGACGATAGAATAAATCATTACGAAATGTCTTTTCATTCATCGCTTCGTTTAAATCTTTGTTCGTGGCCGCCACCACTCGAACATCCAGTTCGATCGTATCCTTACCGCCAATTCGTTCTATGCAGTGATCCTGCAAAAACCTGAGAATCTTGGCCTGCAATCCCATCGGCAGCTCGGCGACCTCATCTAAAAACAACGTGCCGCCGTTGGCCGTCTCCAGCCTGCCGATTTTCTGCTTGTACGCGCCGGTGAAAGCTCCTCGCTCGTGACCGAATAATTCCGACTCTAAAAGCGCCTCCGGTATCGCACCGCAGTTTATGGCTACGAACGGATTGTCGGCGCGAGGGCTTTTAGCATGAATTGCCCTGCTGACAAGCTCTTTACCCGTACCCGACTCTCCCGTAACCAGCACGGTGATATCGACCGGGGCGACCGAATCGATAGTTTTATATACATCCTGCATGGAGGGGTGATTGCCGATTATATTCTGGTAGGCTTTGGCCTCGATAATTTTATCCGCCAGTTGACGGTTTTCGCGTTCGAGGTTCTGCATTAAGAGCGCGCGTGATATTATGATTTTTATCTCGTCTATATTGATCGGTTTCTGGTAGAAATCATATGCCCCCAGCCTGACAGCCTCCAGGGCTTTGGTTTTGTCTTCGAGTCCGGTTATCATTATCACTTTAGCGGTGTGATCCCATTTCACCACCTCCGCCAGAAGATCTATGCCATCCGGATCGCCCGCGAATGGCGAAAGCGAAATATCGAGAGTAATAAGATCCGGCTCGAACTCCTTAAGCCGCTCCTTGGTCTGTTCGACCGAAGCCGCCGTATCGATATCGTAATCGTCATCCAGAGCCCACTTGAGTTGGTTGCGTATCCCCTCGTCATCATCGACGATTAATACTTTAGCTCTATCACCGTTCATGGAAACACCAGTGTGAATGTAGTCCCTTTTCCTGTCGAGCTTTCGACTTTGATCTCGCCGCCTGCTTCTTTAAGCATCTCCCGGCATTGATACAGCCCGACACCGAGTCCTTTGGGTTTGGTAGTTTCAAAAGGACGAAACAACTTTTTATCGATAAACGACTGATCCATGCCTATCCCCTCATCCCGAATAGTCATTTGAGGTCTATCGTTTACTATTCTCTGGTCTATCTCGATCTTCCCGCCGGTCGGCATCGCTTCCACCGCGTTTATCAGAAGATTTATAAATACCGTCTCCAGAACGCCGGCGTCGGTATTAACCGGCTGTACCTCATCACACAATATTTTGACCTCGACATTATTTTTATTGACAACACCGCTTTTTTCGATAGCCCCATACAATGACTTGATCGGATTAATGGGGGCTATCTGTAATTGTTCTTTATCCGGCGGCGTTTTAAGCTTCTCTATAATTCTCTGCATCCTGACAACCGCATGATTAATAGTCCTGATCGACTCTCTCTGAAAATCAGGATCGGACATCTTCCGGGGAGCGTTTTGTACCATGAGTGAAAGCATGCTAATGGCGTTTTTCAGATCATGTATGACGAATGAGGCGGTTTTATGGAACGAGGCCAGTTTCTCGGATTCCAATAATCTGTCGCGAGAGTGCAAGTGAAGCATAGTAACCGCGGCTTGATGAGATATCGCGGAGAGCATGGCAAAATCCTCCTCGTTGAAAGGCGCAAGATTGCCTTTCATCCCCAGTAGTACGATGCCTATTAATTTCTTTTCAGCGATTATCGGCGCCATCACCTCATATTCCGATTCATACCTTTTCAACTCGCTGGGGGCAGACTCCTCCACATCGGTAAAATAGGCCGGTTCGGATTTCAAAAATATCCATTCTGCCAACGGATCGTTTCTCTTAATATCGGGAATAGTTGAATTTTCCGGCCAGTGGCATTCGAGTTTGTTATTTTCCACTATATACAATATCAGTTTCGCCGGATCGAACAGGCGTTCTATTTTCTCGACCAGCAATACATGAGAATTCGTAATATTATCGCAGGAGGCGAAATCCTCGCTCAATTCTCGCCATTCGGCTTTGTAATCGAAGCGGCCGGCATAAATACGAGACAACATGGCGCTGGTGAATCGGCTGCGAATGGAATCGGATAACAATATCAACAAGAATAAGCCGATAACCAGAAACGCGCCAATTATTGACAGAAATACATCCGAGCGACCGCCTATTTCTTTGATGATATAAGCCACTATGCCGGTTACGACCAGGAATATCCCTAAAAACAATACTACCGTAGAGGATAAAAACGCTTGCCTGTCTATGACAATATTGGCGGAGTAAATATCTTTACGCAGCAATAGAAGGTACAACCAGATCAAACAGGTAACTGCGATCGGCGCCATGTACCCGATGAAATTAGAGGATATCTTTCCCAGGAAAAACATTCTTACTACACCCGCTAGAATCAATATATTGAAAATCATTAGAATAAGTACCTGCCAGCGCATCGGGCCATGTGAGGCACGACGGGTATTTTCCAGGTTCAGAAGCGACAACACCAGCAATATAGCCAGCGCCATACCCACCGATTTCGATAAAAACCCTTTGAACACCAGGGTATAGCCTTTTTCCAAAAACGAGGATTCGTATACCATTCCCGAAACTATGAAATACATGGCAACTATCGTTATCAAACCCGCCATTCGGGTAAGCATGCTAATACCTTTGGTACTCTGGATATCATCGCGCCTGCCAAAATTCCGAGAAATTATAAGCAGGAAAAAAGGACTGGCGGCTCCCGCCAGCGGCAGAAGACTACCGGCAAGTTTGTAAAGCAAAGTCTGGTAATTCTCCGGTCGGGGATCGTAAATAAGGATAACGGCGGCGGCCGAACATATTGCCGCCAGGCAAATCATTCCCAGGCTAAAACTGATGGAAACTTTACGCACGCCGACCTTAACCAGAAACTGCACGGCACAGGTCAAGGCCAGCAAAGCCGAAATTATGTAAAGAACTCCCCAGATCATATCTTTCCTAAATTAAAAACGGGGCTATGGCATAGAGCGCCATTAACCCCGGATATTCTTTTATTCTATAGGTAAAAGGCTTAATTTACCTGAATCGCTCAAATAACCCACCGCTAATCAATAATAAACCGAGTCAGGCTGTGAAAACGCCGATTCTCGTCCTCCGAGATCGACAATTTTCAGCCAATAGTAATAGACTTGAGTCGTATCGACATTGTTCTTGGATAAAGAGTAACTCAAAGTACTCTGATCATAAGAGTAATAAACCGGATTGGCTGACCCCGAGTTCAAGACGGTATTTTCGTAGATCACATACGACTCGAAATCGATAATGTCGCTTCTTTGCCACCCGAAAGTAGCATCCATATCGATACCGCTTAAAGTATCGATATCGTAATTGATATCACGTATGAACGAGGCGATAGTCGGAGGCTGGTTGTTAACCAGCGAGACATTGATAGGATTGGAATCCGATGAATCATCATAAAGACTGTAGAACCTGATCATATATGATACCGTTACGGGTGTATCATCCAATAACTCATCAATAGCGATACCATCCGAATAGGATGTCTCCTCGATATTGTAGATAGTAGAAACCAACGTATCGGCGCTAGCAGCACCTCTCGACCTGAAAACCCTGTAGAACTCGAAATCGCCCGAAAGCGATCTTGACCAGGTGAGGTCTACCTCCTGGTAACTGTCCTCCGGCTGATATACCGAATACAGAGTCACCGAATCCGCGTTGGCAAGCACGATCAGATCCTGTGCGATAATCTCGACACTATCACTGTTGGCATCGCGGAAAGTCGCGTAAAAACCGACGGTATCCCGGTTGGCGGCAACATCGATGGGTATATACCATTCGCGTGAGGTGGCATACTCCTCCCAGTCAGCCTCGGAAAAATCATTCGAATTGGAAATCATCATCCAGGTAGTGCCGTCCGGCGCGCTGATCCTGAGTGACACATCGCGAGAATACGTTTGAGCGGCATCGTTGTTGACAGTTATAGAATAATGAAATACAGCTATATTGTATTCGATATCATCCGTGATCGCCGTGTATGTATCGTTACCGTCGCTATCCCTGAACAGTACGTATACGGTCTTATCGCCGGCGCTTTCGGTGAGTAGCCAGGATTTAGAGGCGGTGTAAGCCTCCCAGGCAGCATCAGTAAATAGCGAGTCATTGGCTATCTTCATCAATGAGGCGCCGTTGGGAGCTACCATCGTTAATGTCACCAGGCGGGTGGCGGTTTGCTCCAAACCGTTTTCAATGATCATATTATACAGGTTTGGTCTGCCATAGGCGGCATCTGAGAGATTACTCTCGGCTCCGTTGGTGTTAACCGCCGAAACCTTGTAGAAATAATATTCGGCGTTACGCAAACCGGTTATTAGAAAAGTTCTGGTCTGCGTGCTGTCGATCAGTTCATATGCTCCGTACAGAGAATCGGCATTGTAGATATGATACCAGGCAATATCCGTGGTATCGCCATAATGCCAGTCCAACTGTAGCTCCCTGTCACCTACGCAAACACTCAGGCTGGTTGGCTTAACCGGAATCTCCGGCGAGATCGGGTTCGATACCGGCGCGGGAATCTCGCGGTCACAGCCTGCTATTGTAGCAATTATCAATAAACTAAATAATATCTTCCTCATGGCTTACCCCTAAAACGATGCTGTCAGTTTAAGGCCCACCTGATCGAACGAGATATCCGGCTTGATCTCGGCCCCTTTAATCGGAATGCTCTCTTGATGGAAATCGAGTTTGTGATTCGGGAAAAATATCAGGGCATCGAGCACATTGTAAGCCCAGACTGCGGCCGTAGCGTATACGAATGTGTTACGCAATGATTCGGCATCATAGGCATCCCGGTTTTTCTCAACTACCAGGTCGCGCAGACGGCTGACATCCTCGTAGGAGGTGGCATTGGCTAAATCGAGCTTGGACTGATTGTAATCATCACGTTTACGGCGGAAATCATTTTCGGCCAGTATCGCGCCCACGCCCATACCGACAGTGGCTATATTTATTACCAACGCCCGGCTCCTGTCATCCGAATAATACTGACCCCAACCCGGAATGAACATCGAACGAAGCATGGCTTTGAACCTGGTTTTCGGCGATAAACTGAAACTGAACCTGTTTTGCTGTCCCGGCAGAAGCATGACCTCGCCGCTCCAGGATTCGTATCCCGAAAGCATCGCGCTTAGCTTGAAACGTCCATTGATATTATCAGGCAGACGCACCGGTGTGGTCGCCGTAAGCTGGTATTCGCCATCCAGAGTAATCGCGGCGCCCGGAGGATTGGAGCTGATAATAGTCCCTGTCTCCTGCGCCTCTGAGTTTGCGCCTGTCATCAGCATAACCGTGAGAAGCAACAAACCCAAAACCTTTAATTTTTTTACAAAGAACACCTAAAAAATTACCTCCTCAATTATCGAAATAGCTTATTTTCATTCAACCGGCTCGACATCATCGATTATCCTATACAGGTACCAGGTCAATTTATCGGTGTCCTTACGATCCAGGTAGATTTCGTAAGTAACGCCGTCATCGCAAAGCACCTGGTAGTAATTCCTATGGCGGCGGGCTTTCCAATCGGCCTGAGTTACGCCTCTGGGAAATTTCCAATCCTGCCATTGGGCAATGATTTCTACTATATGTTTTGGCTCACCCCTCCAGATAAACTCGATAGGCCGCCTATCGGTTTTATCCTGTTTTACCTTTATTGTTTCTGAGATAAACACAACGTATCGCCAGTATAAATTATATCGTCATAAAGTTCAAGTTATTTATGTCATATCAACGGGTTATGATGAGATATGCAAGAAAAAATAATTGTATTAATTATTATAGATTAACATGTATGCTTTATAGGTTTCAACGGCCTGAAATATCAGCGAATTTCTACGATTTTATATAATCGCCCTTCGCCGGCGCGCAGCCTGGTTTCGTAGAAGAAATTTCGATTGTTGACATAGCAGTAGGTAGTATCGGGAATAGCAGTCCACTCGCCATTTATTTTATCAAGATCATTGGCAAGATCAACAACAAAAAGTCTATTAGCATTGGGAAATGCACCACGGCTTAATTCAACTATCGCTGTAACAGATGGAGCGATTAGTGTACTATTGATATTGCATGCTCTATTAACCAGCATGAAGTATTTTTCACTGCCTATAGTATCCTCGAATTCACCCACCTGAAACCAGCCAACATCTGGATTTGTGCTGTCGGGATGGGAATACGCCTGTATCGAGGAGATAACCGAGCTGTCAGGTACATCAGGATCATCTGGATTATACTGATATGAATGTATCCACTTCAATGGCATATAGTACTCATCAAAGGCTTGTATGTATGGGCCGATGTAATCTTTTATTTCATAGTATGAATCTGTTTTTGTGCCATCATTATCGATTATCCCACTCATGTTACTGAAACCAGTCGAATAGTAAAACCAGTAATGAATTCCACGAGCGCCCCAGGATAAAGCCATAAATGTTTGAACCGATAATTCTGAGGCAGTAGGTTTTCGCCAACCGCAGTTACTGGCGTCGTATTCTAAACATCCAAAAGATTGTGGCGTAACCCAAAAAACTAAAGAATCCCCGTCAGGCTTTGCCATTTTAAGGTGATTATCAAACCTATCAAGTGGCCCATCTTTTGTCGGCTCTCTGTAGATCTGATAATCAGTGCCGCAGTAGCTGTTATACCAGCCAAAGGGATATATATCCGGATTCACATAGTCGATATCAACTTCATTGAAATAAGATTCCTTGTTTTTTATATATTGCCAAAAATTTGTAAAAGTCACCCAATCCGAATTAACTGTGTGCATTAAGCTGTCTACATGTCCTAAAGGAGCAAAATTTAACCATACCGGCTCGTCCATCTGCATCCAACCATAGATGTCTTCAGGGTATGCTGTTATAGTATCGAATTCGGCTCTAATTTGTTGGTTGTAGAGCGTATCTTCTACTAGATATCTTCCTGGTAAATCCGACATCTTAATCTCATCCACCGAGAACTCTCTGGCGCCAGTTGTCTGTATCTCCAATGAAAATACAGCGTTATCGCGCTTAGTAGAATTTTCATATATAGTTTTAGCAGAACCACGGTAGAAATATGTATAAGAATCAGGAAAAGTATAGGTAAAGCTAAGCGGTTTAAGTGTGTTATCATTATCGAAATCCCCGGCGGTTATTAATCCAAGCGTATCCCATAATACACTATCCGCATCCCATTTACTTAAACCAGTTAAAACAACAGCTACCACATCTAATGTATCACCTATAACATCAACCTTAGAACCAACTTCTATTGTATATTCTATATTCCCATCATCAACATAGCTAAAAGGCCGCCCTAAGTATCTCTCAAAAACCTTAATTCTCTGACCATCATAAGCATTACCGACATTATTAGAATTGAACTTCTGTAAATGTGTGCTGAAACCGCTTAAAATATCGGCTGAACCACTATCGGATACCCACATCGAATTATCATTACTCCAATGACCTGATAAAGGTATCATAGCTACCTCCGGATTAGCATGGGGATAACCAACATCTATTATCCCGTAATTCGACCAGGTATACCTGAAAAAAGCCGTGGCACGATCATAGTTGAAGCTGCCATCCTTACCACAGTTTATAAGAAATAAGTCGCGATTGGCGACATCCTGCAACTTAGTATCATTGACATAATCGTAATCCGATATAAAATTGAAACACGTCAAATCCAAATCGTCCAAATCACCCTGGCTATAATCGTTGTAATACATCGCGCCAAATGGCAACTCGTCGTTTTCAAATGGCATTGCAATTGATACCATAAATATGACCAACAACGAGATTAGCATTATTCTCAAAATTACCTCCTCCTTTATTTATCATCTCACTAACATTATCTTATTAGGTTTAATAAGCTCTAGATCAGAGACAATTAATCTTACAAAATACACGCCCGATGATACCTCGCCTCACATATCGTTTCTGCCATCCCATGTTACACTGTGTTCCCCCGGATACCTCCTCTCATTTACAAGTTTGCGAACTACACGTTCCATTATATCGTACTGCTCCCATATCCCCCAACCGTATCCCCGGCCTCTGCGGCATCTATGGCAAGCTGTATGCTGTCAGTCGCCGTCCCCCAGCTTGTATACGGGTACTCATTACTGCCGGAGTGGCTGGCGTAGTGGTAGTCGGCGTAGGCCGATATCATAAATGTGAGCGTGAATATTAACGAGAGATATTTCATAGGTAACCTATTATCAAGTTATCATCATCCCTGTATAAGCAATATAGTTAACACTGGCTATTTGACAAGGGGTAATTGGCAGGGGCAGATCGGTAAATGGCAGACGAGGACGCCTGCCGCCTTCACACTTCCCATCCAATAAAAAAAGGAAGGCCTAAACCTTCCCTTTTTACTGGCGAAACTTTTAGTAATCTCTTACATGCCCTTGGCGGCAAAGACTACATAGAAAGTCTTAATCATTATCTTGATGTCTTTCCAGACATTTAAATTCTTGATATAATCGTTATCGTATTTAACCTTGATAACGGTGTCGGCTTCGCACTCGTCATATTTGTGCTCAACCTGGGCCAACCCGGTGATTCCCGGCCTGACTAACAACCTGCCCTCGTAATTATCGATATTGTTTTTAAGTTTCTCGATAAAGAAGTGACGTTCGGGACGGGGCCCCACGAGGCTCATGTCACCCATCAGGACATTGAAAAATTGCGGTAATTCATCGATACGGGTGGCTCTCAGGAAAGCGCCCAGATTCGTAATACGAGGGTCCCTTTTCTTGGCCCATACCGGTCCGGTCTGCTTTTCGGCATCGGCACGCATAGTTCTGAATTTGATTACGTCGAAAGGCTTGCCGAAACCTCTATTCTGACGGCGGTCGTTACCGCGCAAGTCATCGGAGATCGGAACGCTCATACTGCGACGGTTACTTCTACGACGGTTCTTGCCGATACGCTCCTGAGTGAAAAATACGGGTCCCGGAGAATCGAGTTTGATTAAAATCGGGACAACAAGGTAAAACGGTGATGATATAATAATACCTACTATCGCGCCTAACATATCCAGGCCTCTTTTAACGGTCCAGGTGAATCCGTAGATGCGATAAAAATCTACTACCGATGAGATTACCGGCTTAATTGATACTGCTTTTAATATTAAACTGGCAATCAGGATGAAATTCGCTAATAGATGCTCCGAAAAGAAATACTTCAAACCGGCAACGCTGTCTTTCCAGTAACGAGAGACGCCGCCGTATACCAGTTCCTCTTCCCAGTATTGTGAAAGTGGATTTCCTATCGGACTTTGGTATCTCATAATACCCCCAAGATTTTTTTGAAATTAAGTTTCGCCATTGAAGTAGGCATATTGCAAATACGGTGCCATTGATTATTCAATATGTGTTAATATTATGAAAAATAATTACCTGAAAGTACTCTTGTAACTAATTACATAACAACCAGTTACTACTTGACAATGAGTCAATAGGGCATGTCCTTAACAGTATATTAACAATCTAAGTTATGATGTTGCAATAAGATTCAAACTCTTTATGCATATCGTTGCATATTGTATGCATCACTTTTTAACACTATCACTCTCTCTATTATAGTATTTATACGAATAATAGCGAGGGCTATAGTAATAAGGGAGTACCTCATCGTAGTTGTTTAGGACAACACCCAGTACATTTATGCGGGAATTATTGAGGAAATTTTGCGATCGCTTGACAACATCCCGGGGAGTCGAACCGGCCCTGACAACCAGAAGTGTGGCATCGGTTTCGGCGGCAATAATGACAGGATCGGACACCGGGATAACCGGCGGAGCGTCAACCACGATGAAATCGAAGTAGAATTTCAATTCCTCTAAAACATCGTGAAGCCTCTTTGGGTTTAAAATCGCCGAGGGATCCTGAATCAGTTTACCGGCGGTGATAATCGAAAGGTTCTGTATGGGAGTCTGTTTGATAGCGTCTTTAACATCGATTTCTTTCAAAAGAAGGTCGGAGAAGCCGGTTTCCAGCGGCAATTTGAACAGCACGTTAATCATCGGGCGACGCATATCGGTATCGAGAAGCAATATCTTCTGCTCGGTACTTTCGGCAATGGACATGGCTAAAAACGATGATATCGTTGATTTGCCCTCCTCCACCGCAGATGAAGTTATCATCAGGTTGCGAAGTTCGCCGTTTTCGCCTTTGCGGATATTGGCGTATAGCCTACGGAATTCGGTAGCGCCGACAGATTCTCTATCATAGAAATTAACGACTGACTCTATTTTCATTTTAGTATAGCCCTCAACAGTGTTTTCAAACCTTTAAGTTCGTTCTGGGTAAGTTTCAGGTTTTTCATCGCGATTTTATATTCAGGATTCAATTTCAAGGCTTTCTGGAAAGCCTCTATCGCCCGGTCGCTGTGAAACTGTGTCAAAACCGTATATGCCATACCCAATTCATTATAAAGATCGGGATAATTAGGATGCGACTCCAACTGTTTATTTAATCTTTTGATGTGTCGGACAACCGAATCCTCGCGCAAGTTCTCGTTCTGGAAAAGATACTCCAGATGGAAATTGAAAGTTTTTTTCGGGAATTTGCCATCCGTGGCTATTTCATAACCTTTACTCAACTCGATAAACGCCCGTTCCAAATCTTTATTTTCGAGCGCGTCCAACCCTCTCTGAAGGTAGAAATTTTTAAACGAGGGGTTAAATCCCACCGATTTCGCCAGTAAATTAGTGGCATTATCCTCGAGATTTTGCGCCAGGTTATAATCCTCTTTTTTGATGCCGTTTAGTATCACGGCCATGGCCATATTGTAATAAGATTCAGCGAAATATACGTTTAACTTTATCGCCTGTTCGAATGCTTTATAAGCTTTGAAACATTGACCGCTTTTTAAGAGGGCTTTACCGAGATTGTTGTGATAATCAGGATAATCCGGCTGTATTTCCACTATTTTCGAGAAATTCTCGTAGGCTTTATCGTAATCCTCTATCTCCATGCAGGTCAATCCCAGATGGTTTAACAGACGGGAGTTCTGCGGCGCCTGTTTTACCGCGCGTTCCAATACTTTAGCCGCCTCATCGAAAAGCTTCTGTTCGATCAGCGATACGGCGAGTTTCTCTAAAATCTGCGTCTCGGTCTCATCGGCTAATTCCGAATACAAATCGCTTAACGCCTGGAATCTATCCTGGCGTAACCTATGATATTCCTCGATTACACCGGCCGCCTGTTTGGGGTTGTCCGGTAAAGTGAATTCTAAAACATCGACCGGATTACCATCCTCGAACAGTATACAGCTTCCTTTACTATTTTTGGGGTCACCCGAGGATTGTAGGAAAAACTCTTTTCCCATGCCCCGTAATTTCGATGTTAGCGTTAATTGATCCATTTATTCCTAACCATTTCTGAATTTCATATATATGATTGCCGCTATTAACAACACACTGATTACGGTTCCCGCGTAGATTAATCCGCGCTCCTTGTTTTTAGTTTGATAAGGCGTGGACAATCTCGGGATAGTGGCCAGAACCTGTAAGCCCAGTTCGCTTTCGACCTCATCTACTTTCTTATACGAATCATCCAGGATTGCCAGCAAAAGGATAATACCTACGCCTAAAACTACTCCCAGGATCACTCCCAATACCAGCATTTTCACGCGGCTGGGGCTGACCGGTTCGAGTGGCAAATCAGCGGGTTGAACGATCATGTATTTCGATTCGGCCTCGATGGTTTTAGCGCTCTGGTTGATCGCCGCGAATTGTGAGTTTTTCACGAATAGATCATACAGTTCGCGATAACGATCCACCTCCGACTGGAGACGATCCAGGGTTACCTCGATATCAGGATCGCGGGTTAAACGCGATTTAATCTTGCCGATACTTTTACTCATCTCGGCGCTCTTGGTACGGATAAATTCCATATTGGTATCGAGCATCAGATAATCTATCAAGTCCGTCTGGGCATACTTAGGAATGCTCGAATACCTGCCCTGCACATAATTCTCGATCTCGGTTCTGATCGAGTCGCTGATAATTCGGGCTTCCTGGTTCAAAGCAACGACTCGGGCGTCACGCCAGCTATAGCGGCCCAGAAGTTCAGCCAGGCGGGGAATCGTCCCCATCAGGCTCTTTTGAAGATTATGAGTTTTTGCCGACAGGGAGATGGCGTTCAAATCGATTTTATGTGGCCTGAGATTAATCCTCAGCTCGGATTTTCTCTCCTCAGCGCTTTTGATTTCCGAATCAAGCGCCTCGACCGCCGAGAATATCGAATTGAGATTCATCGAGAGCGTTGTAGTGTCTTCCTCAACCGTGCTGGTAATAATTTGCTGACGGAATTGTTTTAAATCGTTTTGCGCCCGGTAAAGCTTATCCCGGTATACGGACAGCTGCTCCTCGGTGAAAGTGATATTTCCCTGAACACCCGCTAATTCCTGAGCCAGGCTTTCCTCAAGAAATATCTCGGCCAGCGTCTGGGTCATTTTCTTGGCCATCATGGGCGTATTGGTGGTTATGGCGATCCCGATGATACTCGCCCCGGATACTCTCACCTCGATCTTATCGCGGATTTTACTGATTAAAATATTTTCGGCCAGCTCGGCGATATCGATATTATCGATACCTTCGACCTGCTCGGAGATAGTTCTTTTGACCTCATCGGGAATGGGAATATCGAGTTTGGCTATCAAGCTTTTCAGGTAAGCAGTCGAGGTTATCTGGCTATAATACTTGCTCTGTATTTCAGCGGAGCTTTGACGGCGATACTGCGTACGCGAGCCGATCTCCTGTTCCACGACCGAAGGCAGTACATTCGCCTCGTTCAAAAGGATTTTCGTCGAGGATTGATAAGTGGGCATCATGAAAAAAGTCGTCAATATCGCGACCAGAGGCACGATTATAGTCGGCATTATCAAATACCACTTACGTTTTATTATAATCTGAAGATAATCTCGTATGTTAAAAACCTGACCCGCATTATTCGATTCGGCCATATTATTCTGTCCCCTCGGTGGTAGTAGTACCGCTGTCGCCACCACTGTCTAGTGCGTTGATAATGATAGTCGTTACGATCGTCGTAGCCAGCGCCGGAATTATTAGCTCGGGAATTCTCGACAAAAACGATCCGCCGCCGCCGTAAGGAATGTAAATGGTGTCCTCCGGCTTCAGCCTGTAGCGGGCCGGACGACCCGTATCGTGATAATCTTTCAAATTGAATTTAAGCACCGACGAATAGCGGACATCTTTCAGCACGACCCGCACGTTTTTCATATCAGCGTCGGCGGTAATACCACCGGCGGCTGCGATAGCATCCACGAGTTCGATATCCTCGGCCAGCTGTTTTACGCCCGGCTCGTTGACGGCGCCATAGATATAATAAATATCCTTACCCTCAAAAGTCTGACCGGTCATTAATTCGGTGGTAACACCATACGGCGAAACCGGGACGTTGACCATATCCTTCGCCTTCAGTTTCGGCATTTTAGTTAGGTCGCCATCTTTGATATATTTAGCCAGGTTAACATCGATAACATCAGCTTTGCCCTCATCACTCTGGCGGATAATGGTTACGCCGGTTAAATCGGCCTCCGGCATGGCGCCTCCCGCGCGACGGATAACCTCGAGTATGTTAGGAATGCGCTCGAAATGATACTCGCCAGGGGTATTTACCGAACCGCTTATAACCACGACTTTACTGTTGTATTCACTGACTATCACTGTTGCCTGAGAGATACCCGGATTGTAGAATGATATCTGCTTGACAACATCCTTGGCAAGCTGGGCGGTGGTCAAACCAACGGCGTTTATATCGCCTATAACCGGCAGCGTTATTTTACCATCGTTTCTCACCCTGACATCGGAATTAAGATCGGGCTCCTGCCAGAACGTAATGCTCAAGACATCATCGATGCCGATATTGTATGCCTGGTCATCCTGGGCCGATACAGTAACGGTCAAGACCGCGAATATGGCTATTATTAACTTATAAATCCTCATAAATCCTCATATCCGTTAATTGTTGTTGAGAGCCTTTGACTAAAGCCTCATCCTCAAGCATTAAACTATTAAACATCATCGATCGGTTTCTGCCATCCTGTTTTGCCTTGAGCAAAGCCATATCGGCACAGTATATGAATCGATCAGGTGTTTGAGCATCTACAGGGTAAATCGCTCCTCCGATCGACACTGTGATACTATAACCTTCATCGACAAGGTCGCTCCTAAATTTATATTCCTCAATCATTTTTCTCAATCGTTCGACTAATATCAAACAGTTGGCAAAGCCCGTATCAGGCATGATAATACAGAACTCCTCACCACCATATCGGCTTACGATATCGATCGCTCGTACACTATCGGTGACCAGCCGTGCCAGATTTCGCAAAACCTCATCACCGGCTTGATGACCGTAGGTATCGTTAAACGATTTGAAATTATCGATATCAAATATCACTAATGCCAGCATCCTGTCAAATCTTTTAGCGCGAAATATCTCCTCACGAAGACGTTTGTAGAAATACCGGTAGTTGTAAACCTCCGTCAGAAAATCAGTGTACGACATTTTCTCTATTACGTGGTACTGTTTTAAATTGTTCATGGCTAAGGAGGCCATATTGGAAATCGTCGAGAAAATATCCAGTTCCGAATCCTCGTAATTACGACCATCCGATTTTTCGCCGATTAACACCAAACCTTTTATCTCCGAATCGGCTTCCAATCTCTCCATAACCAGGTAACCATGAGTTAAAGTCATCTCTATAAACGGATTATCATCAGGTAAGCCGGAGCTTAATATTGGCAGTAATATTGCCTGTTTGCGCGTTTTTAGAAGCTTCCTGATATGATCATCAACCGGGAATTTCAGCTTTTTCATATCAGGATTCAATTTGCCTTTGGCCGCTGCGATTCGGAAAAACTCCCTGTTATCGGGATCGGGAACGACTATAGCGATATTGGCGGGTTTTAAGACACTGTCTATAGAATTTATCAGCGAATCAAACAATTGAGCTTCATCGAAATTCGAAAAAAGCTCATTGGAAATTTTATAAAACGAACGCAGATCGATAGATTTATATTTCAGCTTACGTGAAAGTCCGCTTAGCTCGGTCTGTGCGTTTTTCAATTGCGATTGCAATGTTTTTGCCTTGTCCTGATTCTTCTTGATCTGGCTATAATTCTGGCAGAAACTGTTAAGAAGCGGCCAGATCGCGGAATTGAATTCATCGATGGTACAATACTTCGCCAGTTCTCCCCGTGGGTCCTCTCCGATGAACAGGGTGAGATTATTACCGGCTTTATATAGGAAACCGAACATACCAACAGGGGCTATTTCCAACTCGCCCGTGTTCGCAATTTGCTTGATTTGCTCGAGATCGAACGTGAAGCTCCTGCGATTCGATTTCTTGCCGCCGCTCTCCGTGGGAATTATCTTATCGATGAAATCAATCCTGAACGGATTTAAACTTCTGAGCTTGTAGCCGATCCCCATCGAGGGTTGCATCATGTTTCTCTGTGAACAGTAAATAATGAATTTACCCAGGTGAAGTCCGGCCTTGAGATCCTCGGCGATTTTCAATAACTGGCTTTTTCTTTGATTGCCATGCCTGAAACCGAAAAACGCCTTATTAAGCTGAAAAACCTTATCCCTGAAACTATAGTCCGTTTTTAGATCGTATAGTTCGCTTATTACCTTGCGGGTTTTTTTAGTGGTTTTATATAACCTGACAAGTAAAACGGCAATTGCTATAACTGCCAGTACAATAACTATACTGAGTGGTATTATCCAAAAAATCAACATTCACTTCTAAATAATATTAACGGTACTACTTAGTAAACCTGCGGGTTCTGGCAAAATAAAACCGTTTCTTTTTCGAACTTAAACCCAATTTACGCAATGTCCACCAGGTCTTCAAAAAACCTGTTCTGGGGAACTCTTTCAGCACGGCATTTTTAATTTCGCCGACACTGAGAAAAGGGTCTTTACCGATAATTTCCATTATAGCGTCCTCGAATTTCCGAACGCTTGCCGGAGCCTGTTCCACACCCGGCTCGGCGGTGGTATTTTCGTTTTTTATCCGCGGTGAATCAGGATTGCCGGCATTCTCCCCGAACTCCGTCGAGGGAGCGCTACCGAGATTTGCATCCGATTGGCGGCCGCTTTCAAGCTGGGCATCCAATCCATCAGAGCTCTGCTTGCCTACGGTGACAGGTTTTGGCTCGAGTATCTCGACCCTCGTCTGCTCGGCCGGCACCGCCCCGGCAAAATCCGCTTTGGCCTTTTCAAGATTATCGAATGCTTTGAGGATACTGTCAAACTCCAGTAGTTCGAAAATCTCGTATACGTTGGGTATCATCCGGGCCAGCTTTATATCGCCGTCATTGAGGCGAATTTCCCGAATATTGGAAATAAATATACCCCAGCCTGCCGATGATATATAATCCACACCGCCCAGATCAACGATAATATTGTACTTCTTCTGGGATAAAAGAGAGTTGGCTACCTTCTCGAGCTCCGTGGCGGTCATGGTATCGATTACACCGTCAACCCGGATTACGGTAACCTCTTTATCGCTGCCCGGCGCGGTAGTACTGTCAACTGAAATCTTGATATCACTCATAAAATTACCCGTCTAACCTTGCTAAAGCCTCTTTCACGAAACGATAATAATCGTAAGCCCCGTGAGAGTACGGCGCAAACTCGAATATTGTCTTGCGATGCATTTGCGCCTCCTTAATCTGTGTATTAATTCTTATCGGCGTCTCGAATACTTTATTTTGGTATTTTTCGTTCAGCTCGGCAAAAATCTGTTTTGATATTTTAGTCCTGACATCATAAAAAGTTGATAAATATCCTAAAACATTGATTTGCTTTTTATTGATCGAACTAATTTCCTTAATCACTTTCAGCGTTAAAGCTGCTCCCTCCAGTGCGAAATAGTCCATCGAAACAGGAATCAGGACATGATCCGCATAATTAAGAATGTTTGAATTTATTATATTTATCGACGGGGAGCAATCTAAAATTATCAAATCTACGCCGGTAAATCGATTTAACGCTTTTGCCAGAGGATAATCAGCCTCACCCTGCTGGGCTAAGTAACGCTCTACCATATAGATATCAGACCTGCCCGAGCCAACAAGATACAGGTTAGGTCTAACATTATATATATCGACATTGTTGGTTAAAAGAAGGTCTGAAAGGCCTTGCACACCGTTTAACTCGAATGCCAGCGAGGCCGAGCCCTGGGAATCGCAGTCGATAAGCAGTACTTTCTTGTCCATCAAACTAACAGCATGGGCCAGATTTATAGCGGTTGTGGTTTTACCCGTGCCCCCTTTAGAGGCTATTACAGCAACTTTATGCATTATTTCTTGAATTTCTTTAAGAGCTTTCTTTCGTATTCATCCATATCATCGAAAACTGATTTTTGTTCTTTTTCCTTTTTATCATCTTTATCCGCGGATTTCGCTTTCAAATTTATCTCAATCTTCTCATCACTTTGAGGAGCGACCTCCACTCTTTTTACTGTCGGCATTTCCCCAGGTTCGGACACTTTTTCATCGGGTCTGATCTCTAAGGGCTCGGATACCTCTTCCTCGAATTTAGCCTCCGGGGTGGCCGATACATTTATGGCCTCCGGTTCAGGTACTGGTTCAGGCTCGGGTACAGGCACCGCCTCTGGCTTCGATGGTTCTGTTTCAGCCTCTGGTTCGGGTGATGAAACCGGCGTTTGCGGTTCAGCAGCGGTGGGAATAGTATCATCCACTTTCCGCATGATCGTCTTGAACAATCCGGCAATCTCTTCGCCGCCTTCTAGTTTTTCAAGTTCTTTCGAAATCTCCGAATATACTTTATCGTTTTCCAGTGCCGGTTTTAACTTTTTCAACTGAGAAATTACCCGGCCTGTTTCCTGGGTTATCTTTTCAACCTCTCGTTTCTCGATATTTTTCTCAAGGCCATCGACATACTCGGAGCGATCTACCTCTTTCTGGGCGTCGCGCAATATCTCTTTTTCGAGCATCTCCTTCTGTTCGGGTTTTAAATGGCCAACCCTTTCAACATAAGCCAGGCGGAGTTTCTTGGTATTGAGCCTCATATTAACCAGTTCATCATAAACATTCTTGACAGTGAAGCTTTCGCCTATTTCGGCCATTCTTTGCTGAAGTCTCGAGGCGCCCCATTCCGGATTTTCACGGACGACATCCAGCAGAACCTTGCGCGCCTGATACGGCAACTGTTTGATTCCCTCATCCGCCCTGAGACGTTTATTCAGCAAGCCGGCCGCGCCCTCGCGTTTCCAGCGGCGACGGTATTTATAGAATGTCGAAACCGAAACGCCCATCTCCTTGCAAGCATCGGCTATCGGAACACCCTCGTTTTCGACCATCATAAGCAGTTGCTTGCGTTTTTCCAGAATGATCTCATCGGCCATGATTTTCTCTTTAACCACAACCAGAGTGATATCATCATTTTGAGGAGCGTTGCCGGTAAAATGAGCCAGGTCCTTATCGAGCATCTTGGCGAAGTCATCGGGGGTTAAATGAGCGTTATCGCGTATAAAATCGATCAGCCGATCGTTACCGTACTGCTCGGAGCGGGTGTTCATCGCCTCGGTGATACCATCGGTGTAAATCACCAGCATATCATCCTTTTTCAGCTTCAGCCTGTCGGTCTGGAGATCACCGCCGAATGATATATTATCCGGCAGGGTTAATCCCAACGGCATGCCCTTGGGATTCAGAAAATAGCATTTATCGGAATCTTTTCGATACAATATCATAGGATTATGGCCGGCCGAGGCAAACGATATCTGGCGACTTTTAGAGTCGAGAATAATGAAGAATATCGTGATGAACATACCCTTCTTGACATCCTCCGCCACGAAATCGTTAACTTTCGCCAGAATCTCACTGGGGTTCTGGTTACCGCGCGATTCGAGCCTGATAGCCGTACGAATCATTGTCATGACCAGCGAGCCCGGCACTCCTTTACCGGAGACATCCGCCACCGCTATCCCCAGCGTATCTTCGTCTATCCAGACGAAATCGAAATAGTCACCGCCGACATCCTTGGCCGCCCGATAAACCGCCGCCAACTCATAACCCTCGATCTCGGGGAACCTGTTAGGCAGTAGCGCATGCTGAATCTCCTGGGCAACCTGCATCTCCTTCTGCATACGTTCCTGTTCGACAACATTGACCTGGGCTTTCTTGAACTTGGTGGTGATCTCGTTAAATGCCCGCGCTATCTCGGAGAACTCGTCCTCGCCCTCTACCGGCAGCGCCTCTTCAAGATTGCCCTGTCCGATTTTCAAGACGCCTTCGGTGAGTTTCTGTATCGGTTTGACAAAGTAAGCCGACAACAAGTACACCGCCGTCAAACCTATAACCAATCCCATTAAGGCAAACAGAAGGATCGAGTGTTGTGAGGATTTTAGCAGATCGCCTAATGCCGTTTCGGAGAATCCCAGGTTTACATACCCGAGAGTATGCTCGTTATGAGATATTTTTTTTATCAAGTGGTAAATAGCTTCGCCATCGCTATTGACATATTTCTGGAATACTCCCTCGAGAGAGGAATCCACGCCTGCCGGGTAAGCGTATTGCGAGTAGAATTTAGAGGGATCGAGAACATCCGCCCAGACCAGATTATTTTCATCGACTATGGTAACATATGCTAAATTTGGATTACCGTTCATTAGCGAGTTAGCCAGCCCGGCCAATTCCAGTTCGTTATCGACCGCGATTTTATCGGCGGCGTTCAAGGCCGTTGTCTGAGCGACATTACGGGCTTCCTCGAAAAAACGTTCTTCAACAGCGACTGAATTTCGATGATTATAGTACAGGGAGATCGCAGCTACCATACCGAATACCACCAGCGATGCCCAGATAGCAAATTTCAGGCGGATCGTCATGCCCCGCGTTTTCAACACGGCCTGCTTGCGCGGCTTGACCTCTTTGATCATCCGCAGTTCGTTCTCATCTCCGCGCGAATAGTAATCGACGGAATCCATCATTTTGCGGATTAGATATAAGCCGAGGCCGCCTTTCCTGCCGGTTTTAATATAACGATCCAGATCGGGCGTATCGGTGTGATCGAAATCGAAACGCCGACCTTTATCATAAATAGAAAATGTCACCCGCGTTGGCTGCATCCTGATTTTAAGGCGGATCGTACCCGGGCCATAAAGGTAAGCGTGACGAATAACGTTAGTGCAAGCCTCCTCGATAGCCAGGAGTATACCGTTTTTATCCTTGGAACTAAGGCCGAGATCTTTGATAGTGTCGTCGATCGAGCTCCTGATATCCGGGAGCATACTCTCCTCGGCGTTGAAACTCATGAATATTTCAGTCGGTTTCTTAAACACTATCCGTCCCTCTCTTATAAACTTACAGTATAGTTGAAAAAAGCCACAAAGTAAAGATGAATCGCATGCTTTACAGATTTTCGGCAGGAAATCAGTTTTGTTTATATTCGATCTTGCCGGCAATTGGGATGGTAGTGATGAGCAGGTTAAATACCTGCGGTTTTAACACCAATAAAATACTCCCGACAGGAATCCCCGGGCTCTTAAAGTAGCCGGCATCCGAATGAAAAAACGTCTTTGTTGATAAGCCTGCGGTTAGATTTGTATATCCTCTTTGGTGCTGAATGACACCTAAAAAAAAAGAGGCGTTCGATCGAACACCCCCGCTTTAAATTTTCTCCGATGTGGAATCTCTAATTACTCATTAGCCGCTCTTTCGGCAGCCTGTTCGATATTCCGTTTCAGGTTTGGATTATTGGGATATGATTCGAGCAACGATTGCCAGAGCTTAATCGCCTCTTTATATTCACCCGCCTGGTATTTTTCCATGCCCTGGAGATATGTGCTCCAGTGGTCATTGTTTTTCTTGATATCCTCGAGCGTGGTAACATCAGCGGTATATTTAGCCAGTTGACGTTTTAAGCTTTTTGCGCCTTCGGAATTAGGGTTGCTCGCCAGGGCGGAATCGACTAGAGCTGCCGACCTGGTATAATCGGCCTGATCGAAATATTTCAGGGCTTCATTCAAATACTTAGAGGACTCGACTAAATTGATGATCCTATCTCGTCCTGCCAGCGTGACCCTGTTATTCGGATCGATTGCCAGCGCTTTGCTGACCGACTCCAGAGCCGCGTCGTAGTTGCCGTTGGTTATCTGGCTGTTGGCCGAATTATTCAATGCATCTATTTCATCCAGGCTGATCTGTTCGATCTCGGCCAAACGGTCTTTTGCATATTGATTTTCAGGATTAAGAATTAAAGCCAGGTTGTACTGTTCCTCGGCGTCCTTGTATTGTTTCCGTTCAAAATAGCTATCACCCAGTTCTATCTGGCTTTGCATAAGTTGATCCGTATAGCCCTTACCGGCATCATTGGCTATATCCTGACGGATTCGTTCGAACAATACTGTTACTTTATTCGAGGCTTTCTCGTTTTGCACATCCAGAGCCAGAACACGATAGTATGATTCGATGGCCTCGTAGGTTTTACCCTCGTCCTCCAGCGATTCTGCTTTTTCCAGCTCTTTATCGAGCTTACTCTTGCGCTCGGACTCTTGCTCATCTTTGTAATCGTTCAAACGTCTTTCGGCGATCCTGCTCTCTCGTGAATCACGCTTGGCCCGAACCGAGCCACCGAAAGCGTAGCTCACCGAGATACGATGCGAAGTTTCCAGGTCGGACATGGAGGCTAATGCGTAGTCTATATTGAACCCATGATATGACAGACCGCTTCCGAACGTCAGCTTATCAGCCATATAACCGGCCCGTAAGAACAACATATCATTAAACCCGAACTCTCCCCCGACGTAGATATCAGAACCGAGCTTTTCGGTGTTCTCATAATCGAAATTAACTAAAACGCTATGTTTGTCACCGGGATGAGTCTCGTAAGCCAGCCCGCCCCGGTAGGCAGTCGGGTAACCCTGATCGGTGGAGTTGAGCCTGATATTCGGCCCCCCCAGATCGGTCCCCTTGAAACCGACAGACAAGCCTTTCATGAAACCGAAATTATACATCATACCGACATCGAAACCGAATCCTGAATCTTTATAGCCTGCGATATCGTAATGCACACCTTTGATAGTCATACCGGTATATAAGCCCCGGAACAGTTCGGAGCCGTAACCGAACATGAAAATATCCTGGCGGCTGGAGAAAGTCCCGATCGTGACATAGTCCTCTATCCTGTCAAACTCGCCCGAGGACAGATCGCCGACACCGATACCGAACGCGCCCAGCGAGGTTGTCGGGTAAGCTAAGGCGAAGAAATCATAGCGGGTATCCATGAACAGTGACATGTGAAAAAGCTGTATCTCGGATCTATCGACATTAGCCAATCCGGCCGGGTTCCAGAATATCGAGCTCGAGGATTTAATATTTGCTACGGTCGCGCCGCCCATTCCCAATTGACGAGCGCCGAATCCTACCGCAAACGGCGAACGATACCCACCGTTACCGGCGAACGATAACGAGGTGAAAAGCAGTATGAGTATTATAATATATTTTCTTACCATACTACAGCCACCTTCAAATTGGTTGTTTGCCCGGTAGCGTTATTTGTAACGAAAATGTAATACACGCCGCTGAGCACTTTATCACCCCTGGAGTTTCTACCATCCCAGGGAATAGCGACGTCATCATCATAGTGAGGCCCGGCAGTACCGTAACCGTTGGTCGAATTAGCGGTATACTCCCAGACAACATCCCCGGTGACATTGTAAATAGTAATATCTAGCGTGGCGTCATTTTCGAGTATATAACCGATACTCAAGTTCCCGTTCGCAGCTATATACGGATTTTGATTGACCTTGGTCGAAGTCAGGAAACTGCCCTCTAAGGTTGCCAGCGTCTCGCCATCCAAAAGGAAATCCTCGCCATCCGGCAATACGACCTCAATCTGCTGCTCGGCCGAACCACCGATAATCACCCTCGCGAAAATATCGGAGGATTGGAAGTTTACACTAAACGATCTATACGTGGGGTTCGCAACCGGAGTCACATTGATAGTTAAAAGCACCGAGGAATCCGGCTCGATTATGTAAATCGGATCGATACTGAAAGTCACAACCGAATCGTTTAACACGCCGGCATACTGCTCATCATTAATAGTTAGCACCGAGGCTGATACAACATCCGAGGGACTGATCCTGACACCATCCGATTTGAGCCTGAATCCGAAGGTGTACATACCGATCTGATCGTTGGTGATATCTATAGAGTTATGGAATGTCAGACGGTAAATATCCAACGGCATACCCGCTACGGCGGCTCCGCCAAGCGGCGTAGGATTTTGAAGCACCAGATCGGGCAGCTCGCGTTTTATAATGATCTCCATGCCGGAGGAATCGTTCAATACTACCGAGGGAAGCCCCGTGTTCAAATCGTTAGCCACTGTTGGCATCAACACGGAAACCACCACACCATCCAAAATTTGTTCCTCGGGCGAGAATATAGTCCAGACAACCGGCGTACCGGCCGAGAATGTCCGGGTCAGATCCTCGGTGACAGTAAACCTATCGGTGTCAATGCTCAATGTAAGCTCGCCCGTGCCAACATCAGCATTGCCGATATTCGAGGCGGTAGCTTCAAGCGTAAATTCGGTTCCGGGTGAGATAATCCTATCCATAGCCGAAGGCGGCGAGGTCACGGTGCTGTTTAGCGACAGCGTGGCTTTGCTCTCCACCTCTATTCGTATCCAGGTAGTATCGCTATAGGCGATATCGCCGGTATTGGAATCGATAGTCCAGCACTCGAATCCCAGCGAATCTATTTTTTCCTGCTCGCTGGCGAGTATCGACCAGTTTACCGCGTTTCCTGATAATTCCTGAGTTAGCGGATCGGAACTGGAGAATCCCTCCGGCAAGGTTAAACGGCCGTAGCTCGTGGCCACGTTGCCGGTCGGGAATAACGAATCGGATACTACCAGTGATTGGCCTGTCGAGAGCACGCTATCGGTAGCCCCCGAGGGCGAGACAAGCATCGGCCTGTGCGCAATAGCGGCCTCTGAAGTGACCTGAATCGTCGAATTCAACACCGAATCCGGCCCCAGCGCGGTTGTGCTGTCGTTTAAATCGACAATCTCGCCGTTAAACGATACCGTGACTGTCGTGGCGTTTCGCTCTGTTTCGGGTGCGGTCACGTTCCATGATACGAGCTGGCCGATCGAGAAATCGCGGGGCAGCGAATCGGCTACTAAATATTCACTATCACCGCCGAGATCAATAATCAACTGGTTCGTGCCATCGTAGCTTTCACTGCCGGTGTGCACTACTCGTGTGTAAACGGTGAATGCCTGCCCGGTGGAAAGTGAATCATCCGTGAGATATAATGTATCCAGTTCGAATATCGCGTCATTTTCAATAATAGCTACCGTGCCGTTATCTAAAGGCGTGGCTATAGGCGAATCATCGTGTGATAGCCTGTTTACCGCTTTCTCTATCTCAACGTAAAATGCCTCTAACAAATTCGGCGATGATGCCGCCGTTACGGTATAATCGAACGCCGCGCCATCAAGACTGTTAATCGTACCGACATCGACAGTGTCATTAAATGTCGAGCCGCCATCCGTGGACATCACTATATGAACCGAATCCACTATCTCGTTACCCAGGTTACTGATAAAGCCGTGAATGGTAAATTCCTGATTGGCGTTTACCTTGGGCGAGTTCGGCGCGACCGTATAAAGCGAATCCATCCTGACCTCACCCGGTTGTAATATGAGGATAGATTCGGTTGGCACATTAGCCGAATAGGAGCGCTGATTCTGCGTCCCGGCTATGGTAATGGTCGGGGTGTAGTTGCCGGCCGTGAAACCGGGTAACAGCAGTTCACGCACGAATGTCAGAGTGGTATCGCCTCCACCCTCAATAACCTCCACGTGGTATGCGGCGGCAGTATCGATATAGGCTATGTATTGATTTTCATTTACATCGCTGAATGTTATTTTCGTCTGATCGGGATTGATAATCAAATCGGCCTGGGCGGAATTGCTAACCCTGGCCGAGAAACGTACCTCAGCGCCTGTTAGAAGAGTTAACGGCGTAAGGTTCGCCAAATATGTTATATTGCTGGGTGATTGCACCATTATATCATCTGTTATCGTTATAAGATCATCAATAACTCTATGTATATCATAGCCATAAATTTGGAAACTGACACTATAGGAATTAGGTATAAAAGCAGCATTCACGGATGCCGAATTGAAATACAGATAAGTCTGATCACCGGCGCCCACGTAACTGTTCTGGGCGAGCTCAGCCATGTATGTTTCGCTGCCATCGGTAAAGGTTATATAAGATGAGTCTGCAATGTTAAGAGCCGCTTCACCATTGTTTATAACCTCGAACGCCAGGCTGTAATCCGAGCCGCTGGAAATCGTATCGGGAGTCAAACTGCCGGATATATCAGTCAGGTTAGACTCAGTAACTATAATCAGGGTATCTCTGCCGATTAAGGTATCGGAGGTGATAATCGAGGAATAGTTGGCATTGACAATCATCGTGAGCGGATAGCTGCCCGAGGATAACGTGTTCACCACGAATTTGAAATCATAGGTCTGGTCAGTGCCGCCCGGAACGCTGCCTAAAGGCGGCGTATACGAGGGGCTAAACATTTCCGGATCCGTTTTAATGATAATATCCGTGATAGTCGCAGCCACATTGCCAAGGTTAGTAACTCTTACCGTCCCCCTGGCCGTATCGCCACTGACAACCTGTCGCAGGTCGAGCGAGATATCATCGGCGCGTATGGAGCCTATCTGCACTACATTGGACTCACCGGTTATTCCGGATTGCGCGGCAGCGGTGAAAGTTACCTGGCCGCCGGCGCCGCTATAGGTGACACCGAGCGCGTTCAAATCAGCTAATTCGTTTGTAAAATCCGAATCCTCATCCAATATATTATCCGCCATATCGCCGCCGTTGGAGGCGGTTATCGTGATATTATTACCGGCAGCCGAGAAATTCGTTTTATCGTTGCCAAAAACATCGATTGCAGTAATCGTCGAGGGTGCGGTAAACGGTACACCCGATATCTGTGGCGAGCTAACAGCAACATCAAGCTCACCCAACACGCCGGGATTTACGGCAAACGTATTGGTGGTTACCTCTAATGTACTATATGATCCTCTAAGCTGCACGGATCCGCCGGTCAATACCAATGTCTGCTGCGCGCTGCCCGAGCCGTCGGTCACGTTGATATCGTTGATAATGGGAGAATCGCCGTTGGGCGAGTTCAATGATCCGACCGTATCGATATCGATAACACCCGAGGTGTTGTTGCCATACGCATCAATAGCGTTGGATACTGTCAGCACGAAAGGAACACCCGCAGTTTGGCTACCGATTGCGGCGAAACTGAATGAATTAATCGTATCAGGATAAACCTGTATCGGGTTGGAGGTATCCGAGATCGAGGCGGCATCGTCTCTTACTATCAGACGTCTGAAACCGGCTGTATGCGGGCTGAACCCGGAACCTAAAAACGAATGTTGACCATTATCCCCGCCTACGAATGGATAATCCGAAGGCACCTGGTTAATTCCGTCGAATGTGATAGTGCCGGTGTAATTGGTTGCGAGATTTCCGAATAAATCATATGAGGTAACAACCGGGTCAGTCGAGAAATTCGAGCCTGCGGTTACGGTATCAGGTGTATTGGTTATGCGTAACTCGCCAAAAGCTCCGGGAGCAACGGTAAACGTGCTAGTGGTATCCGCCGCTGAACCAGAAAAACCTCTTATACGAGCGTTACCGGTAAGCACAAGCACCTGATCACCTGACCCCGACCCATTGGTTATAGCGATATTGTTAAACGAGGGCACCGAGCCATCGGGAGCGTTGCCTGCGCCGGTATAACCTACAACGGTAATAGTACCCGAGGCGGCATTATCAAACTGATCTACCGCGTTGGATACACTTAAGCTGAAGGGTACGCCCGCGGTGGCGCCACCAACGGCGCCAAAATCGAATCCGGCTATAACATTGGGATAAACCGTGAATTGCTCGGAGGTGTCGACCAGCGAGGCTTGATCCTCGGTTACGATCACCCGCTTGATCCCGGATTCTTCCGGTATGAAAGAGCTTCCAGGGAATGTATGTTGCCCGGCATCACCGCCTATAAATGTGTATGGTGCGTGTGTGGTGGCTATGCCGCTAAAAGTTACTTCGCCTGTATAGTCAGTTGCGATATTTTCATAAGAATCGTAGATAGTAACAATCGGATCGGTCGAAAAACCATTGCCGGCAGTTACACTTTCAGGACAATCGGTAATCTCTATCTTATCCGGAGTACCCGGCGATACCGTAATATTGCCGGTAGTATCGGCAAAACTGCCCGCTACACCTCTCAAGCGTGCCGTACCTGTCAGAACCAGCACCTGGCTCGCCGAGCCAACACCATTGGTTATCGAAACATCGTGGAAGGATGGACTCGAGCCGTCAGGAGCATTGCCGGCGCCGCTTACCGCCTGTATCGTAACCGTACCCGAGGTCAGGTTGTTAAACTGGTCACGAGCATTGCTGATATTAACGCTGAACGCTGCCCCGGCATCGGCGTCCGACGGAGCAGTTATATCGAACGAGCTTATGGATGAAGTTCCCAGCACCTGTATTGGCGAGGATGTATCGGCCAAACCGAAAGTATCATCGGAAACTATTAAAGTACGCCAACCACCGGTGTTGAAAACGATCAGATCACCATCGAATGCGAAAGTTCCATCGTGGCCGGCTACGAAATCATGGTCGAGATCGGGGCTGTCGGCATTTGATAATGTAACCGTACCATCGTATGTAGTGGCAAGGTTGCCGTAGGCATCTTTCAATGTCACTAGGGGATCGTTAGCCGGTGATGGAAAAGCCTGGCCTGCCGTTATCGTATCGGGATAGTTGCTCAATACCAGTTCGTTGGCATTGGCCGGCGCGACCGTGATATCGCTCGTCCCCCGGACTACGCCGTTAACTGCGCCTTTCAGGCGAGCCGCAGCGACAGAATCAACGAGCACCTGCTGGGCCGAGCCGACTCCCCCGGAGACCTCTATATTATTTAGCGATGGCATCGAACCATCAGGCGAACCGCCGGCCCCCAGGCTATCGGTTATTACAACCGTACCGGATGCGTCATTACTGAATTGATCGACCGCGTTAGCGACCGAAAGCGTAAACGCCGTACCCGCTACAACCGATGGTGGAGCGTTAAGATCGTATGAGGTTATGGCGGCTGGATAAACCTCGACAATTGAGGAGGTATCCGCCAGCACGCCGTCAGTGGCGATTATTTTTCTTGCGCCCGCCGCCTCGAAACTGAAATTTCCACCATCAAACCGGTAAACGCCTAGATCGGCGGGAATAAACGTATGAGGCCCATCTCGATTTTCTATATTATTAAACGATACCGTGCCCCCATAACCGGTAGCGATATTGCCGTACGAATCTAAAACCGTAACAGTCGGATCGATCGATTGCGTCGAAAAATCCAGGCCGGCCGTTATAGTGTCCGGAGTATCGGTTAACACCAATTGCGCCCCGGCCGCCGGGTTGACAGTGATATTGACCGCTTGTACGGTTGATGCTTCGGAGATACCTCTAATAATCGCTGCGCCCACATCAACCAGTATCTGGTTGGCGCTACCCGAACCGTTGTTTACGATAATATCATTTAACGAGGGCGATGAACCATCGGGAGAATTGCCTGCCCCGGAGCTATCGGTAACCGTAATAGTGCCGGATGCGGAATTTCCATATTGATCAAGAGCATTGGATACGCTTATCGAGAAAGGAGAACCGGCGGTCACTGACCCCAGCGCTGTGAACGAGAAACTTGAGATAATATTTGCGGATACATCAATCGCCGAGGATGTATCGGCCAGTGAACTATCCGCATTGAACACGTATAATCTTTTTAAACCTGCAGTTTGAAATGCGAACTGGTTATCGGGAAAAGTATGCGAGCCGGCATGCGGAGTTACGAAAGTATATGGAGAGGGCACTGTTTCCGGCCCCTTAAAATGAATCGTGCCGGTATAGTTTGTTTTTAAATTGCCGAAAATATCTTTCACCGTAACTAAGGGGTCCGAGGTGAATTGCTCACCGGCAGTCGCCTCATCAGGATAGCCCGTTAATATCAGACGGCCTACGACGCCGGGGTTGACCGTAAACGAATTCGTTTGCACGGTAGCGCTGCCGCCCACCCCCTCGAGAGTACTGGCAACAGCATTAGTCAGAAGCTGACCGGCCTGACCCGAGCCGTTGGTAACGGTAATATTGTTAAGCACCGGTGGATCGCCATCGGGGGAGTTACCGCCGACAACATCATCAACAATAACGTTGCCACTGGCAGGATTACCGTACTGGTCAACAGCCCCGGTAACCGAAAGGTTAAACGAGACACCGGCAGTCTGATCGCCGACAGCGCTGAACGAGAAATCATCTATAAGAGTTGATGAGACCGTAATCGAGGATGAAGTAGTCGATTGTGTGCCGTTAGTGACAGTGATAGTTTGAGAACCTGCCAGTTTTAGGGTGAAATTGTTTCCGGGAATACTAACCTGCCCGGTATCGATATCGAGCCAGTTATCGCTATCATAAGTAAAAGCTGCCGAATCATCACTGGAGAAAAAGTAAATCGAATCGGCTAAATCATAAATTATATTGTCGTTAACATCATATGCAGTTAATGCAATCGGTATGGGGAACACCTGCCCGGCCTGCACCGAGGCAGGATAACCTGTCATTGCGAATCGATCCAGGTCGCTTGCTTCAACCGTCAACACACCCGAGGAATCAGCGAAACCGCCGGTCGTGGCCGTTATATAGCAATCGCCAAGCTTTTTCGCCTGAAAAGTTCCGTTATTGATAGTGCCGCACGAATCCACCGTAATTGCCCAGGTATATGTCAAACCATCTATGGCATTTCCATACTGATCGTGTCCGGCCGCCGAGAAGACCACTATCGAATCCGAGGGGATATTCATATCGCCGCCGGGCGTAACCGCCACACTATTTAAAACATCAGGATCCAATATGAATGCGTTGGAGGAGGTGGGAATATGCACCAGCGCCCCCAATGAATCGAGTGTTTGAACCGTGACGGAGTAATCACCGGCAATGATACTATTATTAACCGGCTTAATTTCGACATTTACCCTGGAATTAGGGGATGCCGGTGTACCGCTGTCAAGTTTAAGGATTACGGTTCTCGTGATGACACTGACTGAGGTAATGGTCGGTTCCGAGCCATTATTAGCCGGGTCATCATCCGAATAGGAAATCGAATCCAGAGAAACCAGCCCGCCCGCATCAAAACCGGCCTCGAACGTGATCCATATTTCGCCCTTTTCCATTATCTGATTCGTAGAGATATCGAATCCGATTTTATGTGCGTCGCTATCGCCGGCGATCCCGGATCTCAAGGTGTCGGTTACGCTTTGAAGAGGTATCAAATCAAGAGCCAGGCCGGGAAAACGATTATAGCTGATATCGCCATTCGTCCCGATTAACTCCAGGCTGACCTTGTCGAGCGAGTTAACATCATACCCCTCATACAATACTTTAATCGGCTGCCCGGAATTTAATTTACCAAAACCGGTTACGGAGTACTCATTATCGCTGAACTGGCTGACCGGCCACATCCGGCCATTTATCTCGGCAGAGATTGCCTGATAGTCTGATGGTGTAATCCTGAATTCGATTTGATTGTCTATATCATCACTAAAAACGATTTCAGAATAATAAATATCAGCTACCGCCGGAACCGTCAGTACGGCAATCAGGCTGATGATTAATATAGCTTTAAGGGACAACGACTGCATTTAATCCTCTAATATCGTATTTGTAATTGATATATAATACAATATTACTCTAACGTGTCAACATCAATTCTTTGCGGTTTAAAATCGAGAAAACCGATATCTGTCTCCCATCTTGCCCGAACACTTACCGTATCAGCATATAAAGCAACAGCTTCCGAAAAACTAAAGGGTCGAATCGAACCACCGTCGAACTTGCCATTATTGTTATTATCATGAAACGCGCGTATTTTATACGCTCCCGCAAATAGTCTGTCAATATAAAATGCTCCGAACTCGTCACTTTTTTGATCGATTTCCTTGCCATCCTTTTTCGATTCCAAAACAATTATGATATTATCACCGGGCGCGTTAATCACCTTGCCTACAATCTGTCCGAAACTATCGGGTGTTGCCGTGGCATAATCATATTTTATCAATGAATCTCCCAGAGCGTTACCTGCCAGATCGGTTATCAACCTCTCATCAAAGCTAAACTCGAAACGCTCCCCCTCGTTAAAAGCGGGGGTTATAAGAAGATTATTCGAATATCTCCAGGTATATTGAAAATCAACCGGGTTTTCCAGACTATCTATAAATAATATTTTGTTTTTTATCCCGGAGGTATCCATTGGCTCGGAAAACGTAATCTCGATATCGAATCCCGAGGGCCTGGGAGTACGCGAGGGCTGCGGTATAATCTCTATCATCTCAGGCCTGAGCGTATCGACCGGTCCCGATTGAAAGAACCTGGAAACCGTATCGGCTGGTATGCCGTATGCAGACTCGATGTTACGGCAAATAACCTTGTATTTGGTTTCCGGCAGAAGTTTATCCATAGTCATGTAAAACGAGTTGAAATCTTTAGATAACGGCACGATGTTCTTTATCACCGCCTGCATACCGGAGCTATCGGGCGGGTATATCGAGTAGTTGGAATCAACCAGTGAGGTCGCGGTATCAACAGCCTGGCTGAAATTGACTATGACTGAATTGATATCGGGTGAGCTAACGCCGGATATATACGGCGCGATCGTATCACGAGCGGCTGTCATCATAACCAATGGCCCGAATTCCTGCATGGTCTCGCTTAAATGTACCATCTTATCGGGCAGAGCAAGACGTTCACCCGGGGGCGCCCAGAACTGATCGCTGTTCTTATCCTCTACCGCCACCACCAGGTAATCTCCGTAACTTAGATATTCGAAACGGTAATTGCCCAGGCTATCGGGCTGGGTCACGTAATCAGGAAGTTTCATCCAGAATGTATCCGGGTTATTAGATTCCAGTTTGTACGCCCAGACATTAAGTTTCTGCATATTCTTACCCAGCACCTCGCCGAATATAGAGCATTCGTATATTTTATCGCCCGTGGAAAAAGGATACGATTTGGACTTGCCCAACTGATTGCTGCGGGAATCCTTGGCTTGCGCGCCAATTGTCAGAACATAGGTCGTGTTTTCGCGAAGGTTTTCCGGGGGAATAACTTTCAGTTTCTTACCCGACCATTCGAATTTGGCGTAATTGAAGAATAAAGGTGATATAAAGATCGCCTGTTCGGTGCTGGTTTCATCCATGTTTTTCGAGAAACGAATCTCGAATTCAGTATCGATCGGCACGTTAACCGAACCCTGATCCGGTTTAACATAGAAAACCTCGGGAGGAGTTTTATCCTCGGGTCCGCCGGGTGGAGCCCCTATATCAGCACACGAATATAATACCATAGAGGCTGTAAAAAGGATAAATATAAAAGCTTTAAATCCAAACTGCGAGTATTTCACGAACTACCGATCTAACTTCTCTCTTATCTCGATGTTTTCCGGGTCAAGCTCCAACGCTTTTTCCCAGCTATCATGGGCCATTCGTATACGATCGAGGGCGTAATAAATATCGCCCATATGCTCGTATAGCACGGCATCGTTCACATTCGACTCTAAAGCCATCATCTGGTACTTGAGAGCCTCATCGTATTTGCCTTTTTTATACATCACCCAGGCATAGCTGTCAAGATATGCGTTATTATTCGGATCTATTTCCAGCGCTTTTTTCACATATTCCTCGGCTTTATCGAGTTTAATACCCAGATCGGCGTACATATATCCGAGATAGTTCAAGACAACCGGGTTATCCTTATCCTCATCGAGTAGCTCCAAAAACAACATCTCGGCATCGGCGTTACGATCGGTTCTCTCATAGGCTGCGGCAAGGTTAAACCTGACATCGAAATTATCCGGCGTAGCATTGAGCACACGCTCGTAATATTCGATCGCTTCCTCGAATTTCTGTCTGGAACTCAGGTACGATCCCGTAAAAAACAGAATCCGGGTGGAATCTGCAGGAATTTTGGCCAGTGTCGAATCGAAAGTCGCCATCGCCGCCTCATGATCGCCTTTCAGGCCGCGAACGAATGCCAGATTCATCCAGGCCTCGCCCATCGTGTCATCATAGGCTATAGCGTTCGAATAAAACTCCTCGGCTGCCGGGAAATCCTGATTTTGCTGGGCAATTCGGCCAAGATAGTAATATGCCACCGGATCATCGTTAACCTCGGATAAAATATGGGTCAGGACAGAATCCGCTCTATCGTAGTCGCCTGTGGTAAACAGCAATATGGCATAACGACGTTGCGACATGTAGTCCTCGGGGAAAAGCGCGGTAATGCGACGAGCTACGCTGGAGGCCAGGTCCATATCATCCAGATCGAATAAGGCCGGCAAAATCATGGATAGCATCTGGCCGTTGTCCCAGTTATGATCTACCACATAGCGGTAGTATTTCGAGGCTTCCTCGGAATTTTCCAGATACATTTGCAAAGCTGCCATATCCAGCCAGGCTCCATAATCGAGCGAATCGGCTTCCATCATATTCTCGTATATTTTTTCCGCATCTTCAGGCTTGCCGATCTCCACCAGGGCGCTCGCTTTTTCCGATTGCCAGAGTTTGGCATTTTCGGCATTTTCGATAAGCCAATCGTAATACTGCTCGAGCTTTGATTTATCCTTTTTTAATGTGTAATACTTCGCCAGGTTTTCCACTACGAATTGCGGAACCGAGTCGGTCTTGGCCAGCTTTTCGTAAACCTCGATAGTTTTAGGCAGGAGACCGATTTTATTATAGCAGGCGGCCATCAGTAGTTGGTCGTCGACATCCGGTTGATCTATTCTCTCGATAATCTCGAGGGACTCATCGAAACGACTCAGGTCGTAAAGTACGCCTGCCAGTGATCTTTTAAGCTCATCCGATTGAGTATCATAAAACAGCGCCAGCCGATACTCATCGGCGGCTTTTTCGAGATTGCCGGAACGTTCGTACAAATCACCTTTCGAAAAATGATCGAACGCCCTCTGTTTCGACATGCTTGCCCTTCGCTCCAATATCTCCTCGGCGGTATCCCGGGTGATATCTTTTTTGGCCTCTCCCCCACAGTTAAGGGCCAGGGCGGATATCATCATTACGCCTATCAGCATCAATAATAATTTATTAACTGTAACTCTCCTCATTTGAATTAAACCTCGATAACTATCCATTCTATATTGTCAATTTCGGCACATCCCAGACCTGCTTTACCCGCAGTCAGGATTCCGACTGGCGGCCTGTCACTTTCCTTTAACCGCCTCATACCGTTTTTTGTTCTCAGCCTGTCAATAATTTCGATACCGACCGTATCCAGGGCGACTCCGTCGGTGCAAAGTAATATTGACTTATACTGCTCTGTCCAACGGCTTACATAACCCGGCCCGCCGTTGTACTGAACATTAATCGCATCAAATACGGCAAGTCTCTCCTTTTTCCCGATAACATCCAGGGCATAAAGATCGGCCTGATACGGATCGCAGTTGTTTTCGTGATATTTATTAGGGTTGTGGATCGCGCCGTAATAATTTTTCAGGCATCCCGAAAGACCTGCCAGCGAATGGTCTTTCAACACCGGGAAATTGATAACCGCATCGGTCATATTCTCCTGGATATTCGATATCAGGGAGCCAATCGAATCGTGACTGTATAGCTTTCTCGAATATCCCGCGCCGGTCGTGTCGGTAGCGAAACATCGGTAACCCGAACCCCTCGTACGAATATCGTAACCGGCTTTTTGCAATTCGCGCTCTTTACGATCCCAGATAATTATATCATCTTTAATGATACCGAGTTTGTTTAATGTCTCGGCCAGCGCGTAAACGAGAGCGGGTGAGGATGACATCTTAAGGCCGGCCAGCGAGTTTACCTTGATACCGATTTTACCGCCACGGGGAAATAACGAGGCCACCAGATCATCGCCGATACCTGTATCACTTAAGGCATCCAGCCCAGCCTCGAACATTGCGGCGGCCACTGATTTATCGATTTTGCCATCTTTTAAGACAGCATTGGCGTGCACCTCAATGACTTTGACTTCGTTTTTCGGCATAATCTATAATTTTAGTTAAGATATTTGAGCCTGTCAATTGCAATAACAAGGTCAAAGGGGTGGTTGAATTCTTGGTCTTCGAGAGATGGATGAAATAGAATATTATATCTGGTGATGGGGTGACTTATGACTACCCCCGTATATGCTATATTAAAGGTTGGCGAACATCCTCGTCAACCAGTTTTCATTGGCAAGCATACCTGTTGAGCCGCCAGGATGTACCTATCCTCAAAACGCATAAATATAATCAACTATCGTATTAATGAAATAATATGAAAATTCACTAGTATCCGGTGTTGATCGATTAATTGTTCAATTTCTCCCGGGAATTGTTAGCGAAAGCTATTGTTCGATATAATTTATAGTCAGCGTATCAAGATGTCGCTCCGCTTCCATCCTGACATATCCTGCCGATCCAAAGTTTAGTTCCCCTGGTTTCCAAGCGCTGCTTTGAAACCTTCTTCAGTCAGGTAGAATGCGCATTCTGCAGGCAGGTAAGCCACGTTGCGAAGCAGCGGGATTGTTGAAAAACATCGCTGAGGTGGCAGGAATCCTTTCCTGACACCGGTTATCATGCAGTATGTCGCCGAGAAAGTATGAACAAAGGACTTCGTCAACCCAGCGCCTCGCTACGAGAAGAGATGGCCGGGCAGTAGTGAAAAAAAATTACAAAATACCAATCAACCTCAGCGCTTGGATTTCTTGCTCTTATCCTCTTTCTTGGTGCTGGTGTTGGTTGAAGCTTTTTTCTGTTTTGCCGGCGTCTGAGTTTTTACCGGCGGGGCTTTTGGCGTATTTACTTTAGGCTGCTGCTGCTTCTTGATCGCCGGGGGTTTAGCCTGTATCACTTTGTCGTTAATGCCGTCACCATCCCGGTCGATAAACTCATCCTGACGTTGTATAGCTTTTTTAGCCTGCTGCTGCTGTTGTTGTTGTTGTTGTTTCTGGATCGCAGCCTTACGCTCGGCTTCTTTAATATCCGCAGTTTTTTTATCGACTTTTGTGCTATCGGATTTTTTCTTCTGCACACGTTTTATGGCTTGCGCCTCGGCGTTAACCGCCAAAACACAAAATATCAGAGCTAATATTACGATTCTCTTAATCATCTGTGGCTCCTCTTCCCTTTCGACTTGTCTTTAGAATTCGAACCTGATGATTTTTTGCTCGCGCCAGAGCTTCGCGGTGAGGACTTGGGCTGGGAAATCGAGGCCGGTTTTGATTTCTGGCTGCTATTTCCACTGCTTTTAACCGAGGGGGTTTTGCTTTTGACACTGGACTTCCCCTTCGAATTATCGTCATTATCCTCAACCGATCTATCCTTTATTATAGCTGAACCGGATTTTGTATTCAAGGATTTCTTCTTGCTGGAACCGGAATCGTAACTGGTGTTGTTTTTCGTTGATGACTTTCCGGTCCGGTTATCGCTTTGTGGAGTGTACGATTTGAACCTGTTAGTCGGCTTACTACTGGACTTTTTCGGGGAATCGGACTTTGATGATACCTTGCTATTCACCGCCGGTGTGCTTTTTATGGAGGAGCGATCGGTTTTTACCTGCGGCTCGGTTCGCGAAGGTTTACTGGCCTGGACTTTCGAATATTTTTCTACTACTTTCGCCGGCGCGGATTGTCTCGGACGGGTGTGTTTCTCTCTTACCTTCTCCGCTTTCTTGGCAAATCCCGGCTCGTTCTTTTCGACCTCGTATTTGAATCTCCAGTCTCTCATACTGGCCCGGCCGTACTCGTAGTCTAGAAAACGCCTGCCGATTTTGGCATCCACATAGTAGCGCTGGCCACGGTTGATATAGACATAATCCTGCCAGCACGGATAACCGTTGTAGTATACCCATACCCAGTGACGGCCTATGTAAATTTCGGGAATCAGGATGGGGGCTATTCCCCAGTACACGCCGTCAATCCAGACCTCACAGCCAGGATAGCCGGAGCCGACCCAGATCGAGCCGACATAGTAAGGATCATACGACCAGTGACGATACCATTTGTGGTGACGGTAACCGTCATCTATGAAAAACATGGTGTGGGCAGAAGTGTACTCGGATTTTGCGATACGCCGGTTAAGCTCGGTAGCGAATTTCTCGCGCTCTCCGTTTACCGAGTGGATGAAATCATCATAGTAAGAGTCCCAGTTACCGTATTCGAAATACTCGTAACGGATGAAATCAGGCGCCTCGATACGGTTGTAGGTGGCCACGGCATAGATATGCTCCTGCCCGTTGGGGCCGGAAATCTCCAGATGGTAATCATCGTAAACATCCGGGATACGTACTACCTCGCCGCCACTAACAAAGCAACTGCTCTCGTAGTCGGCAGGATACAACAGGCTGACATTTCCCTCGGGATCGATATCGTAAAGCACGACATAGCAATCGTTATTGGCGCGTAAATATATCGCCAGGTCCTCGCCATAGTAATATGTGGCGCCCTCGCTTTTGTTAACCCAGACATCGATCTGGAGATCATCGACAGGGGCTACGCCGTGTTTCTCACCGGCATAAGCCAGGTTGCCGATATTGACCATGATTATGATAAAAAGTATAGCTTTCATCGTTTTAAACATCTTGGCACCTCTCATCTCTATCGTATTAATCTTATATTCCTCGTTTAAATTTAATTTAACTCGACACTCTCGCTTTTAAGCTTTATCGGCCTATCGCCGATTTTCAGTTCACGGTTATCGGCGGCTATTTGATAAGCCCAGCTAAAAGTTATATAACGGTTACCCGATGTCTCATTCACATCGGTTACCCAGACCTTGGCATAGTGATCCTCATCGAAATGATTTAGTTTCAGCATATACATATGCCCCTCGATCACTTCGACATCAGAGAAAGCCGACCAACCATCGGGGGGCGCGTAGCCAACATCATCGAAATCAGCGGCATAACCATAATCCTGTATGAAATAGTCGTTGTGTCGGACGGTCAAAAAGAAACAACCATAAGTAGTACTATAAACAGGATAGATATCACAGTATGAGCTATCATAAGGCAGGTATTCCTGATAGTAAATATCATACCCGGATGAATCGATAGTCTCGCTCTGGTTGATATCGTAAAGTCTTACATTATGTCCCTCAGGACGGGGTGTATCCATTACGTAGTTGGATAAATAAGAGCCATCACCATCGGTGTTGAAAGCCGCAATAGCGTAATAATAAGTTGAGCCGTTTTCAACATCGTAGTCGGAATAGCTGGAATAAGCGGCATCGACAGAGGCCATATACTGATAGTTATCAGAATCGGTCGGATCGGATTCCCCGGATGCCCAGTAAATAGCATACTCATCGATATTATCCATATCGACCGGGTACCACATCAATTGGATTAAGCCATCACCTGTTATAGAGGTTAAACCCGTAGGCGTGACCGGTGTAATAGGTTCGGTTACATATACGGTTTTCTCATCACAGTTAACTAAAAGGATTAACATTGCAAGTAGGATCGTTGTTATTATCAGTCTTTTCATAATATCCTCCGTTTTTCCTACGATATATTAATACAATATCCATGCCAAACGGCAGTTAAGTATATCTTATTATATTTCAACGGATTACGAATACCTATTTCAGGTGTTCAGGCAATCGTGCACAGAATTTGTTCACCCCGATCAGGAAGCGTGCATTTATTTTATTCCTTAATCCTGATTTGGTACTGCTTGATTTTAGCGCGTATCGTGTTGCGATGTATCCCCAGTATATCGGCAGCCTCGGCCATTTTACCATCGGTACGCTGCAAAGCTTTGACTATCGCTCGTTTCTCCAACTCGCCCAAATTCAGGGTATCGGCTACAATCTCCTGATTGGGAGTGGAAAATCCGATCAGGTTATCTTTATCCAAAACCGAGGATCGAGAAAGAACAACCGCTCGCTCGATAGTATTCTCGAGTTCGCGAACATTTCCAGGCCAGGGATGCGATAATAATATATCTTTAGCTTCAGGGGTAATCCCCTCGATAGTTTTGCCCGACTGAGCCGCAAATTTATCGATAAAATGTTCTACCAACAACAGGATATCACCCTGCCTCTCGCGCAGCGGCGGTAAATGTATCGGGATAACATTCAACCGATAAAACAGGTCCTCCCGGAATTCGCCGCTTTCCACACTTTTCTCCAGATCGCGATTGGTGGCCGTGAGCACTCGGATATCGGCATTTATATGCTGATTGCCTCCCAGACGTTCGAACGTGTGGGTTTCCAACACTCTTAGAAGCTTCACCTGCATCTGCGGGGATAGATCGCCTATCTCATCGATAAACAACGTGCCCTTATCGGCTAACTCGAATCGACCTATCCGCCTCTTGCTGGCCCCGGTGAATGCGCCTTTTTCATAACCGAAAAGCTCCGATTCCAATAGGTTCTCCGGTAATGCCGAGCAGTTAACCGCCAGAAACGGTCCTTTCGATCTGTCTGAGCTATCGTGTATAGCCCGGGCAACCAACTCTTTGCCAGTACCCGACTCACCTCGAATCAGTACGGTCGAATCGGCCTTGGCAATCATCGCGATATCCGCCAGTACTTTCTTGAAAACCTCCGATTCGCCGATCAGATCAGGGAATCCCTCGATAACCTCCAGCTTTCGTCTGAGATACGAATTTTCCGCCAGAAGATATTGATTCTTCTCCAGTTTTTCCAGGACCAGTTTTAGTTGCTCGAGATTTATCGGTTTTATCAGGTAGTCTGAGGCCCCGGCTTTCATCGCCTCGACCGCGGTTTCGACCGTGGCGAAAGCCGTTATTACGATTACCTGGGTGTCGGGGAAAAATTTCTTTATCTCCTTCAATAGCGTTAAGCCATCCATATCAGGCATACGCATATCGGTAATAGCCACCTCGGCTCCCCTGTCGCTTAGAAGGTTCAGGGCGATCGGCCCTGATTCGGCCAGCCTTATTTTATGTCCCTGTTTTTTCAAATAGCCGCCCAGCAATTCACGCTGGTTCTTCTCATCATCTATAACCATTATTCGCATTGTTACCTCTTGGTCGGAATTATAACGGTAAATATAGTCGGGCCGCCCGGTTTGGATTCGACTTTCAAATCACCGCCATGATCGGCGGCGGCTTTGTAGGCGGTGGCCAGCCCCAAACCAGTTCCACCCTGCTTTAACGTATAAAACGGCTTGAATAAATTGCCCAGTTTATCCTCGGCAATCCCCGGGCCGTCATCAATAACCTGTACCCGAAGTTTACCATCCGCGAAGATTGATTTTATCCGGATCGTGCCGTTTTTCTCGATAGCCTCGATTGCATTTTTAACCAGGTTCGAGATAATACTTTTAAAGGATACTTCATTCAGGTTTATCTCGCCATTTTGTAATTCGGGTAATATTCTTATATCTTTTTCGTCGGCTTCATATTGATATAATGCTATAGCTTCCTCGATAACAGGAGCAATCATCACCGGTTTAAGCTCCAGACGGCTGGAACGAGCGACCTGCAGGATTTTCTCGACTATGGCGTTCAGCTTGGTATGTTCGTTTTTCAATGTGTCCAGGAAACTGTCGAACTCCGACCTGTCACCGGTTACCTCGATCTCGCTCCCCATTCGTTGCATCACCATACCGATAGCATTCAAGGGATTCCTGATATCATGCGCCAATCCTGCCGCTACCGAACCTAATTCGGACAATCGATGCGATTGCTGGGCTTGCTTCTCCAGCGCGCGTTTTTCCGAGATATCCTGGGCAACGACGATTACGCCGCCGGTTTGCTCATTGCCGCTATATAAAGTACTGGTTGAAACCAGAAGCTGCATGATGCCTGAGCTACCTTTTATCTGGGTTTCGAAATTCAGCGGGCGTTTATCTTTTAACACGCTTTTTACCCGGAACGGGTCATCGGGAAAATATTCCTCGTAAAGTCGGCCGGGTATATCGCTGTCGGGTAGTCCAAAGTGATGGCGGGCGGTGATATTGGCGGTGACGATTTTAAGATTCTCATCGGTGGAAAGCACTATACCCGCTATCGAATCCTGCAGCGACTGCGTGATGGCGGTCGCTCTGGTCAATGCGGCTTCGGTGATACTCAGGTTCTGATAGCCGACCACGATCACCACACCGATTAAGCTGATTATAAACAGCAGCACTATGAATAACCAGATTTGCTTCTGCAAATTCGAGGTGAGCTGGCGATGAGCATACAGCGATAAGCCGACCCGGAAAAGCCCATAGAATTGTTCGCCCGAGTTGAATTTCTGCACCATCTCCAGAATCTCCCTGTCCTGGAAATCTATCACTCTCGACAATGCGGTATCCGCCTCCAACGCGCTTTCCAAAAAATCATCATCCTCGATACGCGTTGTTTGCGAGATAAGCTTGGAGGCGAACACTATCCCCTCGAGGTTCTGAAGCATTATATATTCGATACCGGCCTCTTGCGAAAGCTGATTCAACAGGTATGCCAGCGATAAACTCTGGTTACCATACTGCCCGACATACCAGGGGCTGACAGTGACCAGGTAACGGTTATCATCGAATGGCATTAATGCGAACATGAACCATCGTTCGCCAGCCGGGTAAAAATCGAATATGACATCGAAGGTACTGTCTATCTCGATACCCCGCAAAAAGCTCAGGTAGAGGCTGTCCAATTCCTCGGTCAGGCCGCGTTCCTCGGTAAGATTTTCATAAATCACGTCGAGGCTGTCATCCAGAAGATACGCGCGTGTCAGACGCATCCTGCCCGAGAGTATTCTCAAATAGCGTAAATCGACTTCCCGGTCGTGCGAGATATTGAAATTCTCGATCTCGGCCAGCATTTTATCAACGGAGATATCTTTCAACTGGCGATCCGTTTCTATAATATTAGAGGCGGAGGAAATCATTACGGTGGTAAGCGCTTTGCCCTGTTCCACCAGGCTATCGAGTGTCGCCTCCTGGCCGGCCCGGATGGAATAATAACCCGCGGCGATCAGGATAACGGTCAGAAATACGAACGAGGCCATCAGATAGCGAAGTTTTAATCCCGATAGCATTTTGAAACGTTTTTTCATTACAGGATGATAATACCCTGAATGAAACTATGTCAAGATGTATTAAATTTGGAAATTACCGGAATGCTATCGGAACATGTTAAATCTAATTTAGAATATTATGGTTGGAATATGCTCCTATAATCCACCACGTATGCCTGCATCCAGGCATGAAACGAGAACATCTGCCGGCTTAATATCACTTATAATACCTGCGCTGAATCCAGAATGCGACATTTACCAAACCGATTAATACCGGTACCTCTACCAGCGGGCCAATTACGGCGGCAAACGCCTGGCCCGACTCGATTCCGAACACCGCTACGGCCACGGCAATCGCCAGTTCGAAATTATTCGAGGCGGCCGTGAACGACAGTGTCGCCGATTTCGAGTAGTCCGCCCCCGCTTTCTTGCCCATGTAAAATGTAATGATGAACATCAGCACGAAATAAATCAAAAGCGGTATGGCGATCCTGACTACATCCAGAGGCAGTTTTAGAATCGTATCGCCTTTGAGTGAAAACATGATAACGATCGTAAACAACAAGGCAATCAGCGTTATCGGGCTTATTTTGGGAATGAACCTGTCATGATACCAGTTTTTATTTTTTACTTTTATCAGAATAAAACGGGTTAAGAAACCGGCGATAAATGGAATCCCCAGGTAGATAAATACGCTCTCGGCTATCTGCCCGATAGTTATATCGACAACAACGCCCTCCAGGCCGAACAGAGGCGGCAGCTTGGTGATGAATATCCAGGCGTACACACTGTAGAATAACACCTGAAAGATACTGTTGAAAGCCACCAGCCCGGCGGCGTATTCGTTATCTCCCCGGGCCAGTTCGTTCCAGACAATCACCATAGCGATACATCGAGCTAAGCCGATCAATATCAAACCAACCATATAATCGGGCTGGTCGCGCAGGAACAACAGCGCCAGGAAAAACATCAGCACCGGGCCGATCAGCCAGTTCTGGATTAGCGACAAGCCTAAAATTTTCCAGTTACGGAATACATCCCCGAGTTCCTCATAGCGTACTTTCGCCAGCGGCGGGTACATCATGAGTATTAGGCCCATGGCGATAGGTATCGAGGTAGCGCCGATAGAGAGACGAGTAATCGCGCCGGTAATCGAGGGCGCGTAAGCTCCCAGGAATACTCCCAGAGCCATCGCCGAGAATATCCAGAGCGTGAGAAATCTATCCAGAACCGAAAGCCCGGTCTTTCGAGTTTCACATTTTGCGTTGTTATCCATATCCCCTCTTCAGGTAATTTTAATTGCGTATCCCCCTGAGATAAAATACGGTCGCCAACCAGTTGCCTAAAACCATGAACACCCCCGCGAGAAGCGATCCCAGGCTGAGAAGCGCCCAACCGCTAACGATATTGCCGATAAAACACCCATGCGCCAAAACAGCGCCTATGCCCATCAATACGCCACCGATGAAGGCGACAATCAGTGTCGAGGGATCGGCCGAGCGAAGTTTCAGGTCGCCGGAAAGTCCGGCTGAAACTAACGAGCCGAAAATAATCGCCAGCACCTCGATAAACAGCCACCCGCCGATAGTCATTTGTGCGCCGGTTAAAAACGCAGCGTTCTCCGCCACACCGCCGGTTACACCCAACGGGTAGTTACGTCCCGAGGCGGCGGAGGACAAATAGGCGAACCAGGCGATGACACCTATCACCATTCCGGAGGTCACGACCGACCATTTACCCCGAAATATGCGATGAAACAAGCTCTCGCTATCATCGGTTGCTTTTTTGCGTGATATGATTATGACAATCAGCATGATTATGAATACGAGAATCGCCCAGTAAATATAGTCAATACCGGTAAGAAGATCTAAGCTTTTAGGCAATCGTACCTTCGCAGTCGAGGCTTTAAGCGTTTGACCGAACCCTTTCAGCGCACCGGCTTTGACCATCAGAGCGCCAAGCCCTATGCCGAGCAAGGCCAGCATGGAGTTCAATCTACCCTCGCCCGCTTTATAAAGCGAACCGGATATACATCCCCCGCCGAGTACGGTACCGATTCCGAAAACGAAACCGCCTACTACCATCGGCAGAAGGTTAACTGCTTTCGGACTGAGCACAACCCAGCCGAATGAATTCATTACGCCAAAGCCTATCATACTCACCCCGATAACGGCCAGCACCGCTATAGCGCCTTTCAAATCTCTGTAGAGCACGATAGAGCTTAAAATATCTGCGCCGCAGAATTTACCTTTTTGCATGGCGAAACCGAAAGTGAAACCGATTATCGTCGCGGTGTAAACGGCATTACCGGTAGCATACGACAAAATACCGGCGGCCGCTAAAATTAGCAGCGATAATACGGTCAGGAATATATCGGTAGTTTTCAATTTTGTCACCTCGTTTAGATATTTATATATAAGATATAAAACCCGGCTAAAATTATCAGCGCGCCGGAAAGCCTTTTCATCCAGGTGGAGAAATCGTGCGCGCCTTTAGATCGAGCGAACGATTCGACGAAACCGGTGGCGATACCGGCGAAAATTATCAGCGTGCAATGAGCCACCGAATACACGAACAGCAAAAATACTCCATAGAGCACCTGTCCTTTAACCGCCACGAACGCCAGTATGACAACCAGCACCGGTGTGGCACAGGGTGTAGACATGAACCCGAAAAGCGAACCCATCAAAAACGCGCCAACGAGCCCGCCGGTTTTCGGTTGAACTTTTCCCTGCAACGGATTGGGTATATCGTACAGCCCCAGGAGAGACAATCCCATGGCTATCGCAATTAGCGCTATTATGACATAAAACACCAAACCCAGGGAGCTTATCATCGAGCCAACGAGGCCGGCGGCCGCGCCCATCAGGGTGAATGTGATAGATAAGCCTAAAGCGAAAGTTACCGAATAGACCGCGGCTTTCTTTTTATTGCCCCGAGAATAACCGCCCACGTAACCTATCACTAATGGAACCAGTGCCAACACACAAGGTGAGGCCGAGGATATGATCCCTCCCAGAAACACAGCGAATATCGCCAGCGAGGGATTGGCTTGAATATAGGCCGCGATCGTTTCCATTAAAGGACCGCGCCGATTTCGTTTAAATGAGCCGTTATCGAGTCCGCCGGGAAGAAACCTATGTGACGGTATACCTCATCGCCTTTGGCGTCAAAAAATATCTGCGTCGGAATCAAGGTAATACCGTAGTCGCGGGCGGCACTTTTATTTTCCTTTATATCGATAAATTCGATCTCGGCTTTCCCCTCGTATAATATTTCAAGGCTGTCGAGTATCGGAGCCATCTTCTTGCATGGGATGCAGGTGGTGCTACCTAAATCAAGCAGCTTGGGCAGCGATTCCGTCTTCGCAAGCTCGTCTGCTTGCTCGACAGATTCACCGGTCCGACCTTCTCCCTCCGAGGATTGCGAACAGGCGAACAAAAGTATCGAACTGAGTATCAAAGATGATAGCAGAAAATTCGGGCGCATAATTATACCTCACCGGCTCGGGCGTTGTTGATCATCTGCATGGCCTCTCCCTGGGATGGCACCTTGCCGGTCGCCACCAATTCACCGTCAATGACAATACCCGGAGTAAACAGTATGCGGTATTTCTGCATCTCCTTGATATCGGTAACTTTCTCGAACTCGAAATCTTTACCCTCTACAAGTCCCAGTTGAACGGCGGTCTCTTTCATTATTTGCCCGGCTCGGCTGCATTTAGCGCAGCCTGCGCCGAATATCTGAATTTTCATACATCCTCCATCGTTTTAAAACCAATTGCCGTAAATTATTCCGGCTGAGGTTGAAATTAATATCACTAAAAATACGAATGTTAAAGCTCTTTTAGTTCCCAGTACCTGCCTTATAACAAGCATATTCGGCAGGCTCAGGGCCGGACCGGAAAGAAGCAGCGCCAGGGCCGGGCCTTTACCCATCCCAGCGCCCAGGAGACCCTGGAGTATCGGTACCTCGGTTAAGGTGGCGAAATACATGAATGCCCCCGCTACCGAGGCAAACAGGTTGGCCCAGATCGAATTACCGCCAACCAGTCCGGCGATCCAGTCCGTGGGGATCAGCGCCGGGAAACCCGGTCTACCCAGTAGAAATCCCGCAGCCAGTACGCCGAAAAACAGAAGAGGTATTATCATCCAGACATACATCCAGGTTGAGGAAAACCACTCCCTAAGCTCGTCTTTTCCGAACCAGAGAATAATCGATAGTGCCAGCAGGATAAATGAAATACCGGCCAGATACCATTTGATTTCGTAAATGATTTTCATGACAGAGGAATCACCGGCGGGCTTGGCCCAGTTGGCGAACACCAGAAAAGCCACCATCGAGCCGAAATACACCAGCTCTTGCCACAACGGCCTTGTTTTTGATGATTCAAGAGAATCATCGGTATCATCCTTTACCTCGGGATCGGATTTCCCGAATATCAGGCTCATCAAAAGCCCGATAATTACCCCGAACGCGACCGCGCCAATGGCTCTGGCTATTCCGAGTTCCATCCCCAGCACCTGGGCGGTGAGTATTATCGCCATAATATTAATAGCCGGGCCGGAATAAAGAAATGTCGTAGTCGGCCCGATCCCGGCGCCGCGCGAATACAGCCCGGCAAAAAGCGGTAGTACCGTACACGAGCAAACCGCCAGTACGCTTCCCGAGATCGAGGCTACCGAGTATGATAACCAGTTCGAGGCCGAGGAGCCGAAATAACGGATCACGGATTCCTTGCGGATAAATACGGATATTCCGCCGGCTATGAAAAACGCCGGCACCAGACATAAAAGTACATGTGCCCGGGCATACTCCTGTAACATCGCCAACGATTCGTATAAGCCATTAATTATCCTGCTGCTGTCTGGATAATCCCCGATCGGAATAAAATATGCGATAAGGAAAACCGCGAGTATTAATATGAATTTGGCTATCTGGCCTCTCATGCCGTTTTCAGGGCCTCCACTTCTTTTCTAACCCTGGCCTCGATAACCGAGGCGATACAGCCGATGAATTTCATCACGCAAGGTACCTCCAGTTTGTAGTACACATTAAGCCCCTGCTTGCGGTCGGATAGTATACCTGCTTTTTTCAAAAGTGAGAGATGCTTGGATATCGTCGAGCTGTCGGCGCCGATATGCTCGTTTATCTCGCAGACACATTTCTCACCCTCGGCCAGCATCTCAACGATAGTCAGCCTGGTGGGATGGCCCAGCGCTTTTAACACCTCGGCTTTAAGTTCAATCATTTTATCATTATTCATTACAACCTCTTTCCTATATGGCTATTTAGCCAATTAGTAAAATAAAGTCAAGAGATTTTTATTTAATCCAACAATTCTATTATATCTGATTGATTGATTATGACTTATATATCTCTTTGTGGGTTGACTTTCAACAATTAACGGCTGTTTTTTAAAACTATTTTACTCTTGATTTAAATTCTGCTGCATGCGATTCCGATAATAGTAATGATATCTTAAAATAGGGAGAATCGTATGTTTGCCAGTTCAATATCCGGAATAAGAAATAGCATTAGCTTGATGGAGAATGCTGCTCAGGAGGCCGCTAAAGGCCCCAAAGCTGATATCGTGAAATCTCAAGTCGGTATGATAATAGCTGAAAACTCACTCAGCGCGAATATCGCTGCAGTAAAAACCGCCAACGACATGCAGAAATCTATAATAGATATCGTCGCGTGATTTCAATCTGAAATACAGGTAACGTATACACCAATATATAATTTTCATTAAGGTTAATTATTCTACAACTATATATTTCAGTAATAGTTATATTACGGACACCTCGGTCGTCTAAAGCCTTAGTAAACTTATTGATCAATAATGGTAAGGTTATCTCAACTTTTATCGTAAAGTTAGCTAAATTTAAGCTTTTTAAATCCGATATAGTTAAAAAAATTAATGTCAATTTAATAAATATTTATCTTGACAAATTTTTGGCTGATTTTTATTATTAGTATTGCAGGGTGAAACCACCTCGCTTAGGTAGTTCCAGCCCCCCTCTACCTAAGCTACGTTTCACCCTCTTTTTGTTTGATTCTTATATGATTAGAATAAATCCAACCTCTTTCATTTACATATACCTCTACCCGATAAAGACCGGCCTTTGAAATATTGATATCGAAAGCCCTACCGAACTCATCGAAAATCTGCTGATTATTACATATTAGCTTAACTCTCGCCTCGGAGGGTAAAGCAATATTTACCTCGGTACTATCCTCCAGAGTCAGCTCGCCCCCTATCGAGGTATTTTCGTTTTTATTTGAGGCTGTAAACCTAAAGCCAGAGGCATCCCCCCACCGGTAATTCGAGATAAAAACGCGGCAATCACGCAAAGCCCGGTATATGTTTTTTTTCAATTCACCGAAATCATCCGGCGCCGGTTCGGGAATCAGTATATGAGTCCTGATCGACTTAAACTGTACCTTATATGGAAATATAGTTATACGCAACGGCCCCATTCTATAAGGATAGGCATGAACATCAATGGAACCTACGCCGACAACTCTACGGCGCATATTTACCTCATCCCACCTCCGAAGTATCCTATCGGTAGGGCCTTTCAAAGCCCGGCGGGGGCTAAACAGATGTTTCAAGGCGTTCCAGTGCGAGAGCGTCTCCATCCATTGGGACATATGATTCCATATCTCTATCCCGTCATACCCCTCCACACTCCAGTCCGTCCAGGGATAACCGGGGTACCTGGCGAGCTCGGTTCGCACCTCATCGGGATGAGCAATTATACCCAGGCCATCGTGCTCTTTTACCTTGCTTACATATTCCCGCGCCGATAACCCGGGTTCGAATGTTTTATCTATATCGAAAGCCAGGTAATGGTTTTTGTCATTACTGTCGTTTATCTCATAGCCGATTAAAACCGCGGTTTTGCCGTAAAAACCCTCAAGCCCCTGGTGAAGGGGTTCAAGAGTCATATGGTCGGAAACCATGATGAAATCGAGGCCGACCTCATTGGCGATCGCGGCAATCTCGGGGATTGCCAGCGTGCCATCTGAGTATTTGCTGTGAATATGAATAGCGCCTATAAGCTCATGATACGTGCCTGGCATCCGGCACCCTCCATAAAATTATCATACCAACTACCATCATGATAAATAATGACTCGATGGCGAACTTATAGCTGATATTCCCCATCGACCCGGTAAAATAAATAATCGTTCCCCATATCAGCGGCCCTATTACCGCCGCCAGCCTTCCCGAAAGGGCATACAGGCCGAAAAATTCACCCAGACGGGAATCATCATTGAGAAGGTTTATCAGTAGCGGCCTATCCGCCGTCCAGACTCCCCCCAATCCAACACCGGCTAAACCTCCCCAGAGATAAAACAGCATTCGATCATCAGAAAAAACGATTCCGGTCAAGGCAATCAGCCAGAGTACGATTGCCCATAGAAGCATATTCCTGGGGCCGAACCTGTTCGTCATCATACCCCAGACATACGAGCCTATGACAGTGAAAAACGTGATCGTGATTAAATACAGGGTAACCTCATCCAGGCCACCGGTAGTGGTAGAATTGTCCTGAAAGCCGGCGGCTTTTACCAGATAAACCGACATGAACAGTATCACTGTCTCCATCGCCTCTACGATACAAAACCGGCCGATCAGAAATCTCAGAAGTCCGGGGATTTTCGAGGCTCTTTTGAGGGAAACCAGTAAGCCCTTATTATATATAGCCGGTTGTTCGATCTTTGTTTCAGGCTTCTCCCCTATATCTTTGACCCAGAAAAACATCGGCAGCGAGAACAAGAAAAATAATATCGCGGTCCAGAGATATGGAGTAAGAACTTTTCCGGCCAGAATCGAAACCGCAAACAGCCCGGTGACACTGCCGATATAGCCCAGCGAAACACCGAATCCGGATATGAATCCCAGCTTATCGTGGGTGGTAACCGAGGTTAGAAGGGCGTTATAAAACGTAAGCGCCGATTGGAAACAGTAAATGGCCAGCCCGAATAGTATCAGTTCGATAACCAAATTACCGCTTAAATTGAGCAAGGCGGTTAAAACACAGCAGAGAATCGTAAATATGATCAAGAACAGGCGCCGTTTTTTGCGCTGGTCGGCAATCGCCCCCAACAAAGGCACTGTCAGGGCCACCAACACCATCGCCGCCGACCTTGAAACACCGATAGCGAGATCGCTTCCGCCGAGCATTGTCACCACCATCACCGGGAAATAACGCGAGACGATATTCATCGAGAACATAGTATTGGCGAAATCGTAAAGCGCCCAACTGAATGATTTTTTATTCACGGAAATCGGCATGATTATTCGCTTTTTCTCTGGTTACCAATCGTTATCCAACAGGCAAAAAGTCCGGTAGAACGGCTTTCGGTTTCCGCCAATCCCGGACAATTAATAGCCAAGTTAGACTATTTAAGCCTCGCTCCTGAGACATTATATATATTCAGCGAGGACAATAAGCAACAAACTACTGCAACATCATAATAATATTTATGATTATAGTTAGTACAATTTCCGATATTCGAAACAAATAACATGAAGCGGGGGCGCATATGACTTCTAAGAGAACTCTGATTTTAAAAAATCAGGGAAAAATAGTATACTCGGTTAAAATCAAGGATGAGGTGCTGTGGGAAGGCGAAAACGTTCACGAGGTATTTCCTGAGCTGCAGCAATCATATAAGAACCGCGAATTATCGATCATCTGGAAAGAACTAAAGGAGCCCGAGTTTGTCAAATAGCGTAGTTATCCCTTATGTGGATGAGGAATCGACGGTGTTTAAAACTGTCAGGCGGCCGAAACTCGATTTATCGTTTTACTCCAAACAGATGAGATGTTGGGTGAAAATCGAGAATATTCTTGCCGATACCGGAGCAGATATCTCGGTTCTGCCTAAAAGCCTGGGTTTGTTGCTTATAGGAGATTTCAAAAACGGCCTTCGCTATAAGGTAAGCGGCCTGACCCCGGACAGTATCGACCATATGTATATACACAAACTCAGCGTGAAATTGGGCAATAAGAAATTTCGTACCGATTTTGCGATCTCGAACTCCGACAATGTACCACCGACACTGGGCCGTAGAGGAGCGCTGGATAAATTCGAGGTTGTTTATCAGAAAGGTAAAAACCTGGTTATCAATTGGGATTAGTTGTCAAAATTCCAGATAATCTGCCACCAGACAACCGCCGGCGGCATCGAGTATTCGCCCCACAGGTTGTACTTATTATCAACGAAGAAATCGGCTATATTATCCTCTGATATCCTGAACTCGAACGAGCTGAATCGCAGCGCTAATGAACCATCGACTACGATAGCGTCTCCATACGATATCAACCCGAATACATCATCTATAAAGCCAGAGTAATTACGCTCTGAATAGTATCTTACCTGGAACGCGCCCGATATATCGATATCGCGAAGTACCTCAGGAATCAATAACTGGCCCCGGGAATAAGCCAACAACGAGGGAGAAAATTCCAACCCGGGAAATATCTCGGTGGGATCATAGCTAAAATAGGTTACCCCTGTAGAACCGGTGAAAAATCTCGTTAGACCATAACTAAGATCGGCAGTCAGGGTGAGCCGGTCATAATCGATATTTCTCTGAGTCGAGTAGAAATAAACCGAATCGACCGCATAAGTTACCGGCGTTAAATCGTTACTGACATTTTCATAAGATACGCCGAGATTCGCGCTTAAATCCGAAAGTATTTTCAAATCGATCGAAGCGGCGCCGAAAGTAGTTCGTTTAGCTTCGATATCGGGATCGGGATAATACGTGTAGGAGTTGATATATGTCTCGTTGGTAAATTCGAGAGCGGGCGGAGCATAGTACATGGCGTAAAGATCGGGCTGGGAACCGTGAAACCCTCCCGATAGCGTGATATTATAAATCCGGTAACGGGCCGTTCCCGAAAAATCGAGATCAGACTTATTGTTATTTTTTATACGACCGGAGGCAATGAAACTCTGCTTTTCGGTTATGGCAAGAGAATCGTTTACCAGGAACCCGAACGAGGCCGAGGTAGGCTCGTATGAGGAAATATCTTTCAACTTCTGGCTTTGCAGGCCGGCTTTAACACTCAATTTGTTGCGTTCTCCGGTTAATTCCGCGCCGACCATTGTTCCGATTATACCATCGCGAACACGATAAGATACATCGTATGTCTTATCGAAAACACGGTTGTAATTATGTTGATAATAACTATCCCAGATCAGAAACAGCGAGTTCGAGTACTGGTATAATGCCGTGATGGTGTGATGAGTAAGATCGTTATGCGTTCTTCTCGTAGGCGTTAGCAACCTGTCGAACTGGATCAAACCCATTTTAGCTTTATATTGATAGAATCCATAGCGTAACTCTATATTGCTTGATGGCCGCCAAACTGCCGTACCGGAGATACGAAAATCATCATAGTCCCCACCCGATTGATAGTAGCCGATGTATTGTTTGAACGCGGCAGTGAAAGAGATTCCGAAACTCTGCCCCTGTTTGCGACTGAATCGCCAGGTAGTGCGTTCGTAATCGTATGATCCCCGGGCATGAGTCAGGCTAGAGGGATTATTATCAGACGGCCAGACAGTGGAATTGAGCGAAATCACCTGTCCCTCGGAGAACAGGTCGAGATACGATAGCGGTGCAATCTCAATTTCGGAGACATTATCGGACATCAAGGCGTTCAGGTCCGCGCCGCTTCTAAATGGGAAATATATACCTTGATGAAATACCGGCACACCGTTGTAAATCGCCTGTGCGCCCGGCAACATCAGTGATTTCGTTAGCATCTCCGGTTGCCCCACCGCACCATGCTGGAGTGCGAACACCCCGGTTTTGTATCTGAGAATATCGCCCAGCCCTTTCTGGGTAAGATAAGTTTTGTAATATGGATCGAATGGTTTTGGTGGCGGAAGATTGATAATCGGTTTGAATAGCGAGGGATCGAGCGGGCCGATAAACGAGCTATCGACACCTGTATTTGTCGGGATACTTTTTACCTCATCTATGTCGTTTTCAGTATCGATATCATCGATAACCAGAAGCGAGTCCGTGCCGACACTGTCTACCGGTTCATCTTCGGTTTCGTACACTACGTCTCCCCGGATCAAACCGACCAGGAGAATCATTAGTATTATGCTTGATTTAATCGCGGTCCAACAATTTGCCATAATTTCACTATCATCGGTTCGGCGAATCCGAATATTATTCCGTTCGCCACGATATGCCACAGAGAAAACGCGATACCGCTTATCATTGTCGGCCAGAAAGGTCCGAATCCCGAGGCAATCGCCATGTTAGTTAATCCATCGTAAACGAATGTGAATACGATACCGATCGCCGCGCAGAATGTCATACCAACTACGCGATTTTTATTTTTCAATATGCTTTTGCCGAAAATAGCTCCGGCCAATCCCATAGCGATAAAACCCGTCATCTGCGCTAAAACCAGTAATAAAATCGAGGGTGGGCCGTTAGGATTGAAAAATATGAATATCAAACCGGTGACTATAGCCGTAATGGTTCCGCCCCTATAACCTAAAAACATACCGGCTATGAACAATATCAAACTGATTAGCTCGATATTAGGAACGCCTAAAAGCGGATAATTCAAAGCTAAAGCCAGTGCGGCGAATAATCCTGCCGCCGCCGTTTTTTTCAGACGTATATCCAATTTATCTTATAATCGCGATTTTAGTATCAGCCGACTCATCACCGACACGTAGCTTAACTAAATATATCCCGGCAGCCAGTTCGTGGCCGTTGGTGTTTTTACCATCCCAGAATATAGTGTTCTCGCCGATCTCGCTCCAGTCGGCGGTATCGGGGGTTTTCTCCAACACCAGATCACCGGCAACCGTAAATACGTACAATTTAGTATTCGAGGCAGACATCGAATCCGGAATCAGCACCCTGAAATTGACTCGGTCATCGGCGCCGTAGAAGAAAGGATTCGGATAGCCGACTATCGATACGGGCGGATCATCCTCCGTAGCACTAAAAAACGTTACGTTGAAATCGATATAGGTTACGGCGTAATTGGAGTCTGGATCATCAACATAGAAAAATACCGAAACAACGCTATCGACCAGAGAATAACTGGGGCAATATGTCACCATCGCCGAGGTATCATCAACCGCCTCGATTGTCAAGCCATCGACACTGTCGGCAGGCGGGCTGGATCTGAATGTCAACGGCTGACCGAAAGGATCGTATCCCGATAAATAAAACTCCAGGCAGTCGCCGGCCTGCACGTATCCATCGGTTTCGATAGAATTGAATACCGGCACGCTGTCGTTATATGAGGGGCTGTATCTTGCGGTGAAGGAATAGCTTTTGCCCTCCTCGCCGTATTCAAGGCCGTAAATGTTCGGAATAAGGATAAGATATGCGTACTGATCCCAGGAACGGAAAATGGTCTCGCCGTAATGCGTACTCTGGCTGATCGGTAGCGGCTCCACCCTATCGTTTATACTATCATAACCTAAAATCTGGCCTCGCCACTGATTACGCGGATCATCAGGAGCTTCCCCCTGGAACGTGACTTCCACTCCACCTCGGGCGAAACTGAAGCTTTTGTCGATATAGATATAATTCGCGCCAAGCGGTTCGGGAAGAGCGTTGTTACCGTTTAAATCATATGAGATAGAATCGGTAAATCCCCAGAAACTGGAATCGACCAGTATGGGCCGGAGGGTATCAGACCAGAGGTGGGCCTCGGAGAACGAGACCGTAGAATCGGCTCGCGGGCCGGTGTAGTAATTCCAGACCAAGAATTCCTGCCAGGCTTCCTCGAATGTCGTTCCGTAAGCGGGATACTGAAATACCGCTTCATGAGCTGCCATTGTATTGTAACCGAATGTTTCGGCGCATACACTCCAGATATCTTTTACGATGTCCTCGCCATATCGCTCATCGATAAATTTAGCCCATACGCACGCCGCGTAAGGATGCATTACTCGTTCGTTGGGGCCGCTTATGGCATATTCCATTAAACTTATATACGGGAAATCGTAATAATAGTGAATAAAGGTAAGGTAGTCATTTACCTCATCGAACACCTTATCCTCCATCCATACCGCCGAGACCTCCTGCCACCAGGCTCTGCCTTGATCGGTTTCATAGCTATCTAACGAATAATGCAGGGCATGGAAAAATTCGTGAGCCGCGGTAACCTTCAACGCATCCAGGGGATGATCACCGTAACCGAGCGCCTGGAAGACGGCATCGGTATAATTATTATCAATTTCTATATAGCTCGGATTGGATTGCTGACCGTTTATGCCATCGAAATAAGTTATTCCATAATAATAAAGCTCACCGACATTCGTTATATAAATATCATATTTGCTATTACCGCCGCTACCGCCATCCGAGGTTGGTTCGCCACCATCCAATATATCTGAATAACCAAGCGTATCTATCTCATAAGCCCAGACTCGCTCGAATATCAGGGCGACACTATCGACATAATCGGGCAATCCCTCTACGAGTATATCATCAATGGGCGAAACCGCCAATGCGCCACTGGTATCATAATGAATACGAAAATGCTCGGTGTCGTAGAATTTCTGCATATCGGGACGGGCAAGTATCTCCTTATACAACGTCGGGTCGATCTCATCTTTCATATCGAGAAGCGCCCAGACATACCGGGTTGCGCTTTTGCCGGGTCTGTCGCCCAATTGGCTGCTTATCAGGGCCTGGTCATAATCGAGCCCTTTGATAGCCGAAAGCACGTTGACCGCCAGTTGTTTCTCGGTTTCTGAGAAACTTTCACCATAAACACTATTTGATAATACGATTATCAACAATAATGAGAATAAGATAAATGGCTTGAATTTTATCATCTCTCTACCGCCTCTTTCATTCTTTCATAACACAGATACGGTACTTTTACCGTTCCTATTAATATTTTGCCTTTTCTCGGCCCGTGACAGTCCGAGCCGCCGCTATAAAATAAATCGTACTTTTTTGCAATATTTTTATAGTGAGCGACTGCGTTGCGGTTATGTTTCTGATGATGCGCTTCGACTCCATCCAATCCCATCTCGACAAAATCCGGTATGTATTCATCATGTTTTAGCGTGCCGGGATGAGCCAGTACGGCCAGCCCGCCCACGCGATGCAGTAAATCGATGGCGTGATCGACATCGAAATGACTTTTAGGTACATAAGCAGAGGCATGATAACCTAAAAAGCGAGCGAAAGCCTCATCGAATGTACGTACGTACTCCTCTTTCAGCAGGGCCTCGGCTACATGAGGACGACCTACCGATGCCTTACCGGCAATATCCCTGACTGTCTCCATGCTGAGATTTATACCCAGTTCATTCAATTTAGCCACTATAGCTTCGCCACGTTTGTATCTCTCCGTTCGGAACTTCTTTATTATTTTTACGAACGATTCATCCTCATAGTTAATAAAATACCCCAGTATATGCACATCGCTATCCATGTAAATGCAGGATAATTCCACACCGGGAATCAGGGTAAGGCCTTTATCAAGGGCGTAATCGAGGACTTTCACCAAACCATCGGTAGTATCGTGATCTGTTATAGCTATCGCTCTAAGTTCTTTCTCAACCGCTATATCAACAACCTCGAATGGCGTTAGAAGACCATCCGAGGCGTTCGTGTGTATATGTAAATCTATATAGTTTCTGGGCATTAAAGCTTTCCATCCACTATAGCTTTAGTCTTTTCATAAAGCTCGGTGCCGCGTTTCAATATATCCTCCATACTGGATTTGAGTTTGCCCGCGTAATCCTTATCCTCGATACCCGGCAGGTTAATCCGCACGTTTAAAGCGGCTCCCTCTATCGCGGCTTTAGCCATAAGGTTGGCAACTCCGGCATCGGAAACAGAGTTTACATTACCTTTTTCTGCTACGGGCGGTAAAAGTTCCATCACCTCGAGCGTTTTTGCCATTACCTCAAGCGGTACATTAGTCGCTATTTTCGTGGCCTCCTGTATGGCCTCGTTGCGATTACTCTTTTCCGTATCGGTACCTTTCGGCATTTTCATGGCGTTCATCACGCCATCGAAACTCTGGGCATCCTTCTCGATTAAGTATGTTAACTCGTTTCTAAGCAGGTCAAGTTTCGCGCGAATGTCCTGGAATTCCGGCTTTACGGAGGCATATTTCTTTTTGATAATCGTCAACCGGCATACCATCTCACCCAACGCAGCGCCCATTGCGCCTCCTAATGCGGATACCGAACCGCCACCGGGAGTCGGCTCTTTGGATTGCACCTGCTCGATAAACTCTTTCATGAGCGTTTTAGCCGCCAGCGCCGGCGATTTCAACTTGGACTCGAGAACCTGATCCATGGTGAAATTCTCGAATCCGAGGTAGTGGTCAGCCACCTGCATTATCGCCTCCATCGGCGTAAGCCCGACTATCTCCGAGCTGGCAGGCATCAGCCCATAGCGGGCGGCCTCCGATTTGATCGCCTCGTATACCCGGTGAATGGGCGTCCCCTGATAGTTGACCAGATTCATCGAAATCTGCGTCTGATGGCGTTCGGTGATCGCGAATCCCATCGCTTTAACATAGCGGAACCCGCCTGTCTGGAACCTTACGGCATTGGCGATTTTCTTGGCGATATCGACATTTTCCGTATTGAGATAGACATTAAACGCTATTAAAAACGGCCTGGCGCCGATAGCCATTGCCCCGGCCCGAGGATGAGTTTTCAGCGGGCCGAAATCGGGTTTACGCACAGGATTGGTAGCTATCTCATCTCGGATAGCCTCATACTCACCTTTACGAACTACAGCCAAATTCTGGCGATCGGGACGGGTGGCGGCTTCCTCGTATAGATAAACCGGAATTTCCAGTTCTTTACCGACACGTTCGCCAAGTCTTTTAGCGATACCGATACAGGTCTTCATAGTCACGCCGGAAACCGGAATAAACGGGCAAACATCGGTAGCGCCCATTCTCGGATGCTCGCCTGAATGTTTCTCCAAATCTATCAATTCGGAAGCTTTCTGTATAGCCTGGAAAGCGGCCTCCTCGACCACCTCCGGCTCGCCCACGAAAGTTACCACCGCGCGGTTATGATCTTTATCCATCTCCGCACCAAGCATCGTGGTGCCCTCTACAGCCTCTATAGTTCTTACTATCTCACCTATAACCTCGGGGCGACGGCCCTCGGAAAAATTCGGTACACATTCGACTATTCTAGCCATTTCAATCCTCTTACTATTTTAAAGATTTCAAAGCCGCGCATAGAAGCGGCATCATAATTTCGTGATGTCCAGTAAAACTGTATCTCTTGCCGCCCATGATAGTCGGCCTGTTTACCACATTAACATTGGGACGGTAATGCTGTATCATATCGAAATTGGCCGCCGAGAAATCTTTTATCTCGCCGTACAGGTTTCGACCAACAGTCAGGGCTTTCAGAAACACCTCCGGTAAAATTACCGCCGACCCGAAATTTATAACAACGCCGCCATCATGCAAGCTTTTTACGCCCGAACTCAAGGATTTAAAATCCAGATGACTTTTCTTGCCCCATATTGCCGCATCATATTCCGGATGCTGGCTGATAGTCTCTGTGCCGATAGCGATTTGCACATTGATCGGGATGCCGGCCCTCTGAGCAGCCGCGACAATCGAGAAATCCACATACTCCGGTGATTTTTCGTTCATATAGGCGCCAACCGCCTCACCGATTCCCGTATCCGAATCGGCCCGATTCAGCGCCTCGGCCAGGTATTGCGGCGTTTCCTTCACCATCCCGAACGAGCCATCGTTTAAAGTCTCGGCCACTTCCTCCGAGGTACATCCCCAGAATGCGATCTCCAGATCGTGAATAATACAGGCGCCATTTAGCACCAGATGAGTAATGTATTTACTTTCGATAAGATCGATTATCAAAGGCGATAAGCCCACCTTGATAGAATGCGCGCCCATCATCCAGATAATACCCCGGCCGTTTTCTCGGGCTTTTATCATATCGGTAACCAGATTTTTCAGATCGGCCGCTTTCAAGAAATCCGGCAGGCTGTCGAAAAACGCCCGTATCGAGGGCGGTACGGTGGCAAATCCCCCGGCGTTGGCTTTGGTTGGCCTGTCGTTTACCGAGTATCTTTCAACTTTAGTGAGATCAGCTCTATTTTTTTTGTTCATCATTAACCTGCTCTGTCTCATCGGGAAATACTCCCTGCCTATACTCGATCAAGTCGGCGTGAATCGCGCCTAAAAAGAATACCTCGGTCTGCATTTTGACCGGCATCTTATAGCGATCATTGGTAAGCCATATTTTGATCTTGCCCTTGGCCTGGAATATTCCCTCGGCACGCATAACCGGCTCGACTACTATACAATCGAATTTACCGGCCGGCACCTCCACCGAGTCCAGTCCATGGACTATTACCTCCAACGGATAGTTTTTCCTGTCGGTGTGATTGTCTATCTGGATATTCGCACCCGGCTCGATATCGAGTACCCGGGCGTAATACAATGCCGAGAATGCATCCTGAACGAAAGCATAGGTTTTTACCGTGTCCTCGCCGGTTATCGCCATATGTTTTCTCTGATCGAAATAAGTGACCTGTTCTTTCTTATATTTGCCTTCTCGAAGTTTTTTGTAAAAATAATGAGCATATATCCCATCATAATCGATAATACTGACAATGGTATCTCGCACCTTATAAAAAGTCGAAACAAAGGCATTGGAGTGGGCTACCGATCTGAGCTTAAACGATTTGAACCCCTCATAATTAAGCGTCTCGACAACCTCCATTTCGGCGATACCCGCAGGAATGTGACCGTAGCGTACCCTGAATTTCATGTACTCGCCAACATTAAAGGCGCGATTCTCGATCTTTCGCTTCCACCAGTCGGAGCTCGAGGCTCTGGCTATATATGCCGAATCGGGAGGCGGTGGCACGGATACCTGAGTATCAGCCACCGGCTTTAATGAGTCGCCGTTGATTTCACTATCGGCAAAACTAAAAGCAACCCAGGATATCATTAATATGGATAGTACTATTACAGCTCTGGAATTAATCATGTGTTTTGGCAAGCTCGACTATTTTAGGGAATATTCGTCTCATAACTTCATCGAGTTCTAGAAATGTCTGATTATACTGCTCCAGTGTGCCTCCAATAGGATCCTCCACCCTCTCCTGAGTAGGGCTGAAAGGTTCGGGGAAGCTCTTGTATAAAAATACCTTGGATACGGAGCCCCGATCTATCGAGATTATTTGTTGGACATGCTCCGGAGCCATTGCCAGTATAAGCTGGGCATCATCAATCAGGCTCTTGTTTATCAAGCGGGAGCGATGACTGCGGATATCGATATCCCAATGGGCGGCGGCCTCAATAGCGTAATCGGTGGCCGGTACGCCATCCATAGCGCCAACACCCGAGGATGAAAATACGATATTACTGATATTCATCTCCTCGGCAACTTTTCTGGCTATCCCCTCGGCCATCGCCGAACGGCAGGTATTACCGGTACAAACCAGCATCACTTTGAATTTTTTAGTCGATGTCATCTATTTATCACAGCCTCTTCTAATTGTTCCAGGGTTATATTTCCTTCGCGTAATATTTTCAAAACATCACCGGTGCAATCGACAACAGTCGAGGCAACACCGGATGTTTCGGTATCGAAATGGCAGATATAGTCGGCGCTCATCGTGATCTCATCAGGGACATCATCGAAAACACGCGGTTGCTTTCCACCGGAGATATTGGCGCTGGTAGCGGCAACGGCGTTTCCGAATTTCCCGATCAGTTCACGCAATGCTACTGAGTCGGGTATTCTGATTCCGACCGTATTATTTTCGCCGGCTATATGCTTAATCTTCTCATCCTCTGATTGGAAAATCAATGTCAGCGAGCCCGGCCAGTATCTCTCGGCTAAGGCTTTAACCTGGTCTGTCATTTTTATTTTTATCTCGCCTGCTCGCTCGATAGAATCGATCAACACCGCAATCGGCTTAGGTGGGCTATTTTTCATACTGTATATCGAGGCCACGGCCTGCTCGTTGGCATAGTCGCACATCAACCCCCAGACAGTATCCGTCGGCGCAAGTACAATCCCGCCCTGTTTGAGCGTCTCGGCTGCTTTTTCGATTCTTATTTTTGCGATTTCATCCATTACTGTAATACTCTAACCAGCCAGGCGTTTTTAAATCCGATCTGCTTAACCTCATCCAGGAATACCTCACCCTCCTCGGGCGAGAAAAATTCGCCGACTCTCACCTTGTAGTATGGCATCTGATATTCTACGAACACACCCTCGGGGAACATGCCCTCGATATCGCTGGCGAACTGCTGGGCCTCATCAAAAGCCTTGGAGGCGAATACCTGAACCCGAAAAACCACCATCTGTTGCGTTGTATCAACACTTCCATTGTTTTCCTCAACTTCAACAGGTTCATCTACTTGAACCTCGCCGCCGGAGACATTATCTGGCAGGGATGACGGTTGTGATTGATGGCTTTTGCCCGTGATAACGGCGTTATCACCGGGAAAATCCAAAGGGTCAAAACGATGTTCGGCTTTAGTGCGCTCATCTCTATCTACGGAGGATCGCTGCATAGCGGGACCACAGGCGATAGACAGTATTAAAATCACTAATGCGATTTTATAGATATTTAGAATACTTCTCATCTTGCTCCAACTTGGCTAATAAATCCTTTATCTCGTTTATCTTGGTTTTATGAGCAACCATTATAACTTTATCTGATTTAACTATGACAAGATCGGTTACGCCGTATGCAACGATGATCTCCTCGTGGCCGCGATTGACAATCGTGTTTTCGTAGCTAGAATCGAGCAACACCTCACCAATAGCAACATTACCGTCTTTTTTGTTGGAATGAATCCGTTCGAGCGCCAGCCACGAGCCGACATCATCCCATCTCATATCACCTTTCACACATACGACATTTTCGGCTTTCTCCAGTATCGCGAAATCAACCGAGATCGACTCACAATCCTGGTATAAGCATTTTAGCGGTTCATCACTGTCGGCATCCATGGTGTCACGGTATGTTTCGAGGCAGTTATACATCTCCGGCATATGTTTTTTAACAGCCGCCAGAAATGTTTTCACACTCCAGACAAACATCCCGGAGTTCCAGAGATGTTTTCTGTCGAGATAATACTCCTGGGCTTTGGGACGCTCCGGTTTCTCTTTGAACTGGTTAACATCATATATCTTGATACCGTTAATCTCGGTGATCTTGGGGCCCATCTCGATATAGCCGTAGCCCGTTTCGGGACGGTTGGGAATTATTCCGATGGTGATCAGCTTTTCCTCGCGCGAGGCCAAATTCGAGGCGGCATCCAGGATACGAACAAGTTGCTCCTTGGGTTCGATCAGGTGATCCGAGGAAAGGACTATCATCACTCCCTCGGGGTCATCCTTCTGGATATGCACGGCGGCCAGGGCTAATGCCAGACAGGTGTTTTTGCCCATCGGTTCGAGAAGCATATTATCTTTAGTTAAAGTTTCAGTGTTTTCGAGTATTTTTTGCTCCAGGTCGGCACCGGCTACTATCAGGATTCTATCATTAGGTACGAGCTCTTTGACCCGATCGACAGTCTCCTCGAGCATCACTTTATCGGAGGTCAGTTTCAACAGTTGTTTGGGATATTTTCTGGTTGAAAGCGGCCAGAATCTTTCGCCTCTACCGCCGGCTAATATAACGCCGTAGTTCATTTTCACTTACCCTTGTTTTTACCACCGTTAATCGTCATTTGCTTATGCTTATAAAGATAGCGTTTTATTTTTTTCGTTGATGTCTTCTCGAAATCCTCGCCTCTTACTTTCACGTACTTTACACGCTTATAGTCGGCCAGAAGTTCACTTTGTTTGGCAACTTCTAGTTTTATGGTCTGTTCGATATGCGTTTCGGTCAAGGCAATACCTTTTTCCTCCGCGCGCAGGCCAAAATAATCCATATCGGGCACGATAATCGCCTCGATCTCCTCGCCCCTGCTGGGTAACGGCCGCCCGAGCACCAATGTTTCGAGAATATAGGGAGAATTGTTGATCGCCGCCTCAATCTCCTCGGGATAAACATTCTTGCCGCCCGGCGTCACGATAAGGTTCTTGGCGCGGCCGGTGATAAAATAGTAACCGTCGCTATCCACACGAGCCAGATCGCCGGTATACAACCAGCCATCATTGATTGTCTCAGCAGTGGCTTTTTCGTTTTTATAATAGCCCTTCATGATCATCGGGCCACGGGCGATTAACTCGCCGATCCCCTCGCTGTTGGGTCTATCGATTTTCAGCTCACAGTTGCGTAAAGCCACTCCAATCGCACCGGGCTTGATTTTATCGAGCGGGTTTAATGTCAGAACCGGCGAGGATTCGGTCAAGCCGTATCCCTGTATCAGTGTGAATCCCATGGTGTTGAACGCCTCAGTAATTTCAGACAGAAGCGGCGCCCCACCCGATACGAACAGGCGTATCGTGCCCATTCCTGATTTTTCCCGAAGGCCATTGAATAGTTTCTTGCCCGCCTCGATATTAGCGGTTTTTTTGAGAAATCTGGAGACGCCGTAAATTGTTCTGAACAGCGCCCGTTTGAACGGCGGATTCTGGGCTATTTTCCGCGTTATCCCGGCGTACATTTTCTCATATAGTAAAGGCACTGCCAGGAGGATGGTACATTTATTCTCTTTTATATCCTCGATGATTAGCTTGGAGGCCAGTCCTCGGGCGTAGGTTATCGAGGCTCCGCTGCTGAGCGGTGTCATAAAACCGGCGGTACATTCAAAAGTATGGTGAAGAGGCAATATGGACAAGAAATTATCGCTGGGGTACATATCAATAAGCTCAAGAGTACCGTGTACATCGCTGGTGATATTGCCATGAGATAGCATCACCCCTTTAGCCAGACCCGTGGTACCGGATGTGTATAATATCGCTGCCACATTATCCAGGCTAACATCAGGTGGCGAATACGACGGTGGATTGTCATCCCCGAATAGGTAACATGTATCGTGCACTTTATCCATACAGAGAATTGTTTCCAGGGTATCGATTTTATCGACAAGCGGCTCTAATTCATGATAGAACTTGGAGGAGGTGATCAGTACTTTGGCGCCGGAATTGCGCAGGATATAGCTCCATTCCGAGATTTTCAGCAGGGCATCCAGGGGCACATTCACGCCCTCGATATAAAGCGAGGCAAAATACGACGCCCCCCAGGCGGGACGACTTTCCGAGAGTATTGCTACCTTATCGCCTGGTTGAACGCCTACCTTTTGAATCATTGAGGAGGCTTGGAAAATCATTTTCTGGAAACCGGTATAGGTGATTGCCTGAAATCTTTGGCCATCGTAATAGCGCATCGCTACATTAGAACTATATCGCTGTATCGACTGATCTATCAGTTGGGGGATGGTCAAGTTATCAATTGGTTTAAACTGTGTCATTGAAATTACTTATTTTAAAGGTTTTAAGCCTACTATATTCGAGTCAATATATCACGAACGGAGATTATAGGCAAGTTTTTATGGTGCGATTAAATCCAACCGAATATCTACAATCACAGACAAAGCAGTCTAGAATTCCTCTTTGGGTTAGATATTAAGAGAATTTAAAAGAAATATTCTTTCTCTATGTTCTTTCCCATGTATCGCATGTACATTCCTATTGACATTTGCATACTAATAATTATATTTCAATTGCATCAGGTATTAAATTATTGACATCAAAACAATCATTCAAAAGAGGTGTTAGATGAGATTTTGTATAATTATTTTCATTTTATTATCAAGCTGCCTCGCTTTCAGCCAGATGGATGAGGCCTGGGTTGCCCGCTATAACGGCACAGGCAACAGCTCGGATTCGCCATCTGATATTACCGTTGATGGTGAAGGATTCATTTATGTTACAGGTACCAGTTACGGCAGTGATGGTTACGAGGACTATGCTACTGTTAAATACGATCCCGATGGTGACACAGTCTGGACTGCCCGGTACAGCGGCCCCGGCAGCAATAGTGATCAGGCACATTGCCTGGCTGTTGATGATAACGGTAATGTCTATGTAACCGGCCAGAGCAAAGGCTCGGGAAGCAATTTCGATTGTACGACGGTTAAATACGATTCCGATGGTGTTCAACAATGGGTAGCCCGTCACAATGGCCCCGACAACGGCATAGATAGCGGCCAAAAGCTGGTTGTTGATGATTACGGTAACGTTTATGTAGCCGGTTATATTCATATCAGCGGTGATACCGACTATGACTATATTACTATCAAATACAACTCCGATGGCGACACGCTCTGGACCGCAGTCTACCACGGCCCGGGACCAACCGGAGGAGATTTCCCATTCGGTATCGCTCTTGATAACGAGTATAACGTGTTCGTAACCGGTAAGAGCGAGGGTGTCGGCGCCGCCAGTAACGATTATCTGACTATTAAATATAGCAACGATGGCATCATACAATGGGCAACCCGCTATAATGGTCCTGGCAATGGCGGGGATGTCGCCAATGATATCAAGGTCGATGCCGACGGCAACTGCTACGTGGCCGGCTATTGCTGGGGAGGTTCGGGCCATTCCTATGATATCGTAACGACAAAATACGACCCGGACGGAGTACAGCAATGGGTATCACAATACAACGGCCCGGTCAGCGAGGGCGATTGCGGTTACAGCATGTTTTTAGATGATGATAACTACGCGTATACCTGCGGCTATAGCTATGGTACCGGAAACAACGGTGATTTAGTAGCGATCAAGTGCGACCCCGATGGCAATCGTCTCTGGGTAAGTAGTTTTAACGGCGTTGGCAATGACGGCGATTACGGGCAGGATATCGTTGTTGATGATGCCGGTAATGTTTTCGTCGGCGGTTATACCTCGGTAGCGGCGTACACTTACGATTTCATCCTCATAGAGTTTAACGCTGACGGCGATTCGGTATGGGCTAATCAGTATAACGGCCCGGGGGACGGCAATGAGATGAATGTCTCGCTGGCTATTGATAATCAGAACAATATCTATTTCACCGGCAAAAGCATTGGTGATGGCACAGGCTACGATTACACCACGTTCAAGTACGCCCAGCATGTAGGCATAGAGGATAAAACGCAGTCCTCTCCCCTGCCGGATGACTACGACCTGGTATGCTATCCCAACCCATTCAACGCCACAGCCAGAATCAGTTTCAGCTTAGACAAACCAGAGCAGGTAAAGCTGGCGATTTACAACTTAAATGGCCAGCTCGTGGAAAACCTCGTCGATCAGTATCAGCCGGCTGGCAATTACGGCGTAATCTGGGATGGCTCGAATATAGCGGCGGGTGTGTATTTCTATCGGCTGGATATATCGGGGGAGTCGGTGGTTAAGCGGGTTACGTTGTTGAAGTAGAGAACTGTTAGAATAGCAAATCTTATCCTCGTTACCAAACTCCGTTTGGTAATGCAAGTATTGGAGAAACTCCGTTTCGATTTTATCTTTATTAGCAGCAGAATAATAAGTGAAAGTTTCCCTAATTTTGTAAATTTTTCGCGTTGCGAAGCGCCGCTTCGCAACGCGGTTTGCCTTCTGGTAATACGCACATTCTACACGACTCAAGAAGGTTTCCAAGCAGCGCTTGGGAACCAGGAGAAAATACTAATCTATGTAAGCGAGTATTTTCAAGGTTGATCTGGAAGTATAAAAAGATTGATTAATTCGATCTCTTAAAACGCATATTCAATAGCCACTTTGGCGTCGGCAGACATCCCCGTCAGTCCATTCCTCCTGATTTCCCCACTTTCCCCTTGCCCTCTTACGATTATTTTGAATAAAATCATATAGCCGCGTGTATCTGTGTATGAGATGGTGATAACTATGATGGAGACTGAAGACAACATACTGGTGGCCGAATGCAAAGGCGGCGATCTGCGGAAATTCCAGCTTTTAGTGGAAAAGTACAAAAAGCCGATGTATTTCTATGCCCTGGGCATGGTCGGTAACTCCGAGGATGCTTACGATTTATCGCAGGAAGCGTTCGTTAAGGCGTATAAATCGCTGAAGAGGTTCGATGACAAGTTCCAGTTTAAAAGCTGGCTTTTCGCGATTCTGTCGAATCTCTGTAAAAACGCCCTGCGCTCCGCCGGAGTCCGTAAAAAATACTTAGCCCCCGAGGAAGCGCTGGCAACAGCCCGTGCCTCCGAGGATACCAATCCGGAGAAAGCATTGGCGGACAAGCAGATGAAAGAGGCAATCTGGGATGGCCTGGCAAAACTCGATGACGAGGCCAGGGAGATTATCATTTTGAAGCATTTCCAGGATATGTCTTATAAGGAGATCGCCCAGGTGCTGGATATACCGCTGGGCTCGGTGATGTCTCGTCTTCATTATGCTAGATTGAAACTTAAAAACGCGCTTGTGGGGGTGTTAGAATGAAATGCCAGGAGTCAATCATACTGATTTCCGGCAGGCTGGACGGCGAGCTTACCCCGGAGCAGGAGCTGGAGTTGGAAAAGCATCTCGAAACCTGCGAGTTATGCCGCAAGGAATTCGAGGAGCTTTCCAAACTAAAGGAGGTAACCGCCGATATGCGTTTCACCGACTTACCCGACAGGTATTGGGCCGGTTACTGGAATGACATTTACAATCGGCTCGAACGTGGCTTAGGCTGGATTTTCGTATCGATCAGCGCGATCATAATCCTGGGGTTTGGCGCCTGGGAACTGTTTAACGAGTTTCTGATGAACCAAGCAGTGCCTATTCTTCTCCGTTTTGGTGTCGGCGCCGGTATTATCGGGCTGGTCATATTATTGGTATCCGTGTTCAGAGAAAGGCTGTTTGCTAAAAAACATGAACGTTACGAGGAGGTGGAGCGTTGAATAATCCCCCTGAATTTATGATCGTGACCTCGGATGAGATTCCCGGTAAGAAGATTATCGAGGTCTACGGGCTGGTGCGTGGTAACACCATCCGCGCCCGTCATGTGGGACGAGATATACTGGCCGGCTTGCGGAATATTGTTGGCGGCGAGGTATCCGATTACACCAAGATGATAGCCGAGTCGCGCGAGCAGGCGTTGGACAGGATGACCGCCGAGGCAATGACATTGGGGGCGAACGCGATCGTAGCGCTTCGTTTCGGCACCTCCTCCATGATGCAGGGCGCGGCCGAGCTATTGGCGTACGGTACGGCTGTTAAGGTTGAGGATTTGTAGGAAACAATCTGACATAAGATGCTGGATGTCCTCGCCCCGCAGTATCATCCCCGTGAAAACGAGGAGCTCATTGATGGGCTTCGCGTGTTTGATAAAAAGATTACCCCTCATTACGAAGCGCTGCTTCGTAATGCTGTTGAAAGCGGCGGAATAATACATCTCTGACAGTGCGGGCAAGGTTCCAAAGCAGCGCTTTGGAACCAGAAAGAGAATAGTAGATTCTCTGGTAGTCACTCTCTACCAACTCGTGGGCGGCAGATATATGCTGCATCAAACCGTCCGGACTCACTCTCCGGGCGGTTTATTAATGCCATGCGATTAAACCAGCATCCATTAAAGACTCACAAACACATCATTGAATTCGATTAAAATAAAGATAAATTCCTCTTGACTTTTTTCGCAATATTGCGAATTATATTTATAGTCGGAGGAATATAATGCCGAAAGTTAAATTAGTATTTTATTGTAATAGAAAAGGAGAGGCGCCGTTCCTAAAATGGTTTGATAAACTTCATAAAAAAGTACAGGATAAATGCAGGGTCAGATTGGAGAGGCTGAAGGAGTTAGGCCATGAGCTAAAAAGGCCTGAGGCCGATTATCTCGAGAATCAAATTTATGAACTCCGTTTCAAACATCAATCAGTGAACTATCGGGTGCTGTACTTTTTTCATGGAAACGAACTTGTGGTTTTATCACATGGTTTTACTAAACAGAGATCGGCGGTACCCAAAAAAGAAATATCTGCCGCGGATAAACGACTTAAAAAATTCATAAAATCACCATCGCAGCACACATATAAGGAGTAATAATATGAAAAAGAAAACAACTGATGCCATATCTATTCTACATAAGCGATATTATAAAGACAAACCTGATCGTATAGAATCACTCGAACATGAACGGATAAACGCGCGCATCGCACGCGATTTGTATAATCTTCGCAAGAAAAGTGGTATGACTCAAAGAGAATTAGCGAAGATTGTCGGTACAACATCATCTGTAATTTCAAGGCTTGAGAATGCAGATTACTCAGGTCACTCTCTATCAATGATTCAAAGGATCGCATCGGCTCTGAATCGATATGTCGACATCAAATTCGTTCGAACGAGAAAAGCGCATGAAATCAAGTCAGTAAGATGACTTATCTAGATCTGCAATTATCGCAATTTTGTACTCGTTCCCAAACTTCGGGGGATTATCGGAAAAATCGTTCACACGAGTCACTGGGAAGACGGAGTCCTTTGTTCATACTTTCCCGGCGACATACTGCATGAAACCAGCAGGAAGGAAAGGGTTCCTTCCTGTTCAATGAACATTGCCGCAAGCAACGGAATAATACATCTCTGCCAGCGCGGGCCTGGTTCTAAAGCAGCGCTTTGGAACCAGGAGGAATGATTTCACAGGTTTGATTAGCAGGTTCTCACTTTCATGGGAATGACAGAATAGATTATCCGGCAGTCACTCTCTACCAACTCGTGGGCGGCAGATTTGCTGCATCAAACCGTCCGGACTCACTCTCCGGGCGGTTTATTAATTCAGCTTTGTATCAATAATTAACTTAATCGTGGCTCTGTCTCTCTCCTGCTCGATACTCAAAATCCCTTGACATTTAAGCCTTCATATTAAATTTTTAGAGTTGAAATCCATGGATTCCGGCCGGCTGAGTTGTATCCGGTATTGATTTATCGTTTAGAGAAAGTATTTAGCAAGAAAGAAACAATATGAGCAACAACCAAACAAAAGTCACCAGAACGAGCAAAGCTAATTTAATCCTGGCTATTATTGCGCTTGGTTCAATCTGCGGTTTAATCGAGGTCGTTATAGGCGGCCTGCTAAAGCAAACCGATTTCGCTTTTAGATCGGGTCTTCTGGTCGGACTGGGATTCGCGGTAATCGGCCTGGGTATAGCAATATTCAGAAAACCGGTTATAGCGATATTTATCGCGCTGATAGCTATCATGAGCAAAAACCTGGCGGTGGTGATGCTTCACTTGCCCGCAATGTGCATGGCCAACTCCAGCCTGGCCGTGATGCTCGAATACGGCGCGCTGGGCGGTATAGCCGCGGTGGCGATGGGCTCGATGCAGAAAAGTGTCAAAAGCCGAATTATGATCGGCGGCGGCGCGGCGGCGGTAAGCTCGATTGCATTCTATTTTGCCGGCATGCATGTGGCTCCGTGTAACTATCTGCTGTCGTTTAATTCAGCCGCGGGATTTGGCTCATACCTCTATAAAGAGGCGTTGGTCTGGACAATTGCGGCAGCGGTATTGTTCCCGGTTGGATGGTATCTCGGATTAAAAATAGCGAATAGAAATATGGCCCTGTTCGAGGCCAGGCCGAGCTTGTATTATATCGGCTCGATCGCAACCACCGCTATCTGCTGGCTGGCATGTGCTATCGCTGTCTCGAACGGCATTTAATCGATTCACCCAGATAAGTAAATGGCCGAATTCGGATTAGAGGTAATAGTAGTCACCGGTGAAATCAACTCCGGTAAATCATCACTTTTTGAAATGCTGGTGGAGAGTGAACGTCAAAACGGTATCTCCCCTACCGGTATAATCGCCCGTGGAATTTTCGACAACGGCAATAAAACAGGTTTCGAAATAATTGATTTATCCTCAGGCAAAACAAAGCCATTAGCCCGTATTAATTGGGATATACCCGAAAGTTTCCCTGTCGGTAAGTATATTTTCTCGCAGAAAGGATTCGATTTCGCCTGCCGGGCGCTTCTGAATTACGAGCAAAGAGGGGTAGTATTCTTGGATGAGGTCGGGCCGTATGAATTAAACGGAAATGGTTATTACTATTGCCTGAAACAACTGCTCGATTCGGATATCTCACGCCTATATGTAGCAGTACGTAGCAGTTGTCTGGAGGAGTTTAAAATCAGATTTCTGGCAGGTAAAAAAAACCGAATCGTAAACACGGATAATCTGTCTTGACTCGTATGAAAACGTATATACGCTATTAGCAGGATGGTCTAAACATCAAAAAAAGTCCTGAAGTTTTACGATTTTAGAGTAAAGCATACGGATCATCATCACAAAGAATTACTCCTCGAAAAACAACAATTTATAGTCACCAGTGATTTCGCAAATAATATCACAATCGGATCAATTCGACAGGCTTTATATTACCAGCGTTTGATAGCTGATTCAGTCATATCTAATGTGTATTATGGGATTTACTATCTAATTAAAAGAGCTTGCAGATCGTTATCTTTCTACATATAATAGCCACTGCTATTTCGGATGTTTGGTATTGCGCTACTGTGAACAACTGAACCTTCAATGATTTATGGAGGATAATTGATCAAATTCGATTGGCTAAACGACACGGCTCGATTAAAAAAGATGCTTTTTATATTACTCACGGTTTGTTTTATTTTCGCCACGCTGGCCGACCTGGCCCGTCACTACCAATTTAGAACCAACGCTTATGATACTGGAATTCAAGCCGGAGTAGCCAGGAACATCGTATTTCACGGTAATTTCTATAACGAGGTAATGGATATTAATCATCTCTCGGATCATTTCGCTGTGGCACTGGCTATACCGGGCGTCTTATTTTACTTGTGGGATGATTCCAGCGTGCTGTTCATTTTTCAGAATATCTGCTTGTATCTTTCGGTCATCATAGCGTTCTTTCTGGCCCGAACGATTTTAAAAGATGAAAGACAGGCGTTACTGGTAACATTTATCTATACTGTCAGTTACTATTTGATGGGAATAAATTTAACCGACTACCGTATCGATACGCTGGGCGTGCCTCTTTTGATGCTGTTACTGCTACTGGTTGAAAAAACTCAGAGTTATAAAAGCCTGCTGATTATTGCTATTACATCGCTGGTTATCATAACGATAAAAGAGGATTTCCCGGTGACACTCGCCGCTTTCGGTTTCTGGGTGGTGATATTCAGAAAAGGTAAACGCACCAGTGGTGTGCTCATGTTTTTGATTGGAGTAGCCGGATTCTTAGTTATTATCAATTACCTGATGCCGCGTGATCCGGGAAATGATTATGTGCATATCAATTACTATGAGGGCCTGGGAGAAACAACCGGCGATGTGGTAAAAAATATTCTCACCCGGCCGGATATAGTTATCAAAAACCTCGTAACACCTCCCGAGAAATTAGTACGCCTGTTTCTGGTGTTAGGCTCGTTTATTCTGTTACCCGTTCTCGCGCCTCTTAAGCTTCTTACTGCAGCCGCGCCGTTGTTCTACCAGATGGTATCGTCTCATTACCATCAATACATGTTTAACGCTCACTATGCCGCGCCATCCCTACCTTTTTTATTCTTCGCCTCGGTGCATGGGTTTATCAGGTTAAGAAAAAAGCTTGAAAGTTATGAGCAAAGCGGAAGGCATAAGCTTAGAAAGACTATAATAACAGTTGCTGTTTTAATGGTCATATACAATCTCTGCGCAGTATCAGCGGCCTATACTCGTAATATCGTAAGATTCGACAGTTGCGAATACAGGAGTTTCGTTAATAACGTACTACCGCTTTTCCCCGAATCGAGCAAGGTCATCTCGACCAATAAAATCCAACCTCATCTCCTGGGGCACGTTAAAACTGCGGGACGGTTATGGTTATTAAAAGACCTGGAATCTGATTACGATTACATGGCAATCTATCTACCTGATCCTCGCGTTAAGGACTGGCCCGAGGGCAAATACGAGAGTTTCTTAGAGGAATCAAAGCAGAAATATGGGGTTCTTTTCGAGGATGAAACCTTCCTCGTATTCAAGGTAGACAATCATCAAAGCGACAGCATCCGGGTTAATGTATCGCCCTGATCGTCTCATGAAGCTTATTTCATCAAAGTCATCATACCCATGCTACTGCTAGTACCTGCGGTAATATTGTAAAAATAAACGCCGCTGTTGTAGTTTCCAGCGTTCCAGCTTACCTCATGTTCCCCGGCGGCCATGTAACCCTCGACCAGCGATTCTACTTTGCGGCCAAGAATATCGTAAATATCAATACTCACCCTGGCATCATCCGGTATTGAATAATTTATTACAGTACGATTGTTAAACGGATTGGGGTAGTTTTCCGCGATCAAATATGATGACGGTTTCAACTCGCTATACTCCGGAGCATCCGTTTGAGAAGGCGCCAACAGGATACCCCGCCATTGCCCGTTTGGATTGATACCGGTGCCGACTATTATACCGGTATTGAGAATATTCGAGGCGCTGATTATTTCCCAGTCCGGAGAATTAGGAATTCTATCGTTAAGATCATACATCATATCATTTTGCCATAGAAAAGCGTGCGAGTCTCCCCCCGCCAGTGTCATGCTCATATTTCCAACCACCTGGCCGTTATTGTTCACACCGCTTGCCGTGCCGGTGATATAGCCATCCACCAGTTCCAACTCGATAATCTGATCATCACGCCACAGGCAAGGTTTCGCGACTGTCAAAAACGGATAGGTTGTTTGCTGATGGTATGACGAGCCGGCGATCTGTCCGTTATCGCTTATATCATTGGCGGAGCTTTGACTTTCGCCCTCGAGCACGCCCAGATCGATGACGCTATCGCCAAACCACTCGCAGGCGTGATTAATCGAGCTGTCGGGTAAATCTATCTCGGAGTAACCGACAATCTCACCGGCCTGGTTAATAGCGTTAGCCTTGCTTCTCGAACCGCCCAGGGTACCCAGCGGAGTCATTACATCAGACTGCCATAACCAGGCCATCGAACCGCCATCAGGGCCGAGCATGAACGAATAACCACATATCTGATCGTAATTATTGATACCGGTAGGCACGCTGTAGTCAAGCTCCGGCAACGTTCCCAGGTACGTCCAGTTGTCGTCATCATTAAGATAAGCATACTGGCTCTGATTCTGGCCCTCGGCATAGGCTATTACAGTTCCCTGATAATTGATACCGGTGGCCTCGCTTACGGTATACGGGAAAGGCGCGCCCATATCTACGGAGAATCCAAGTACCCATACGAATGCGTGAAGCGCTCCCCCGTATGTCGTGGCTGATCCTACCGCCAGGCCCAACTCGTTCACATCAGCACCGGTACTCATATCTCCACCGATCGTGCCGAGGTCGAGAAGGTTATAATTCTGGGCGGAGATATCCGTGCTCAGAAATATAATCCACACGAAAAAAACCAGCAATAATTTACTAATAAGTTTGACGGAACCATTCATACTTTTCCTCCGGAAATCAAATTTCCACTTCCCCTTATCATCATGCCGTAAAACTATTCGATAGCGCTCGGTCAAGCAATTATCCGGGCGATATCATCTGATGTTCTTTTTGATAATGACCAAATCGTATTAACTAAATATAACTAACTTTCCAAATAAGTAAAATGTTTCTACTATCATCCAAAAGTAAGATATTAAAATATTAGAGCGCTCATCTGATAATCAATAATTATATCAACCATTCTTGCAATATCTCGGTTTATATTCTATTATAGTGTGCGGTAGCTAAGTCATCAGAATAAGAGCTATCTTAGAGAACCTGGCGCAAAAATATTTAAGGATTAATAGACATGGATGATAACGATTTAACGGTGGATATGATGGCTATCGGGGCACATCCCGATGATGTTGAGGTCGGTTGCGGCGGCCTATTAATCAAAATGAAAGAACGTGGCTACCGAACCGGTATCGTTTATGTGACCCGGGGTGAGATGGGAACCGGAGGTACGCCGGAAATCCGCGAACTGGAGGCGAAAGCCGCGGCCGATATACTGGGTGCGCAGATACTGGCAACGCTGGATTTCGGCGATTGCCGGGTGGTTGATAATTTCGATAGTCGTGTTGCTATCGCTCAACTATTGCGACGCCATAAGCCTAAAATCGTTTTCGCTCCCTATTGGCAAGGTGGTCATGGGAAACGTCAAAGCCACCCCGACCATCTGGCAACCGGCAAAATAGTGATGAACGCCGCTTATTATGCTTCATTCAAGAAACTGGCAATCGAGGAGGAGCCGTATAAGATCGGCGCGCTATATCATTATTTCCTGCCGCCTGAGGTCTCGCCCACTTTCGTAGTCGATATCACCGACCAGTTCGGCCGCTGGATGGAGGCGTTGAAAGCTCATAAATCGCAATTTCTCAATCCCAACAAGGATAAAGATTATATCTGGTCGCTGGAGTCGATGGCGCGATCGTTCGGTGGAATGGTTGGCGTAAAATATGGTCAGGGCTATGCGATCGGCGAGCCGATGAAGATCGAGGATCCATTCTGCCTGGCAGGGACTTGCAAGAGACTGCCGGAATTTGGTTAAACTGTAATATCTTACATACTAGACTGATGTACAATAAGCTTATACAACTTTTTGCTTTAAATTCCTTATAATAGCGTTTATGATCTCTATTTCAATAAAGTCATCATCCCGGTTTGGCTGTTGCTGCCGGGAATCATCCGATAAAAGTACACTCCCGAGGATATACCATCCGCACGCCAGCTAACCTGATGCTGCCCCGCCTCATGATAACCCGATACCAGTGTCTGAATCTCGCGGCCGAGGATATCGTATACGATAATCGTCACCCGGGATGGGTCAGTCAGTTTGTAGCTGATCACCGTACCGGCATTGAATGGATTTGGATAATTCGATATCAGCTTATAGTCCGTTGGGATTACCGCCTCACCGTTCTCGGTCATACCGACCTGTTGCGATTCGAGCAAGTAGGCATGAGTTTCGCCATTGGGGGCGATACCATTGCCGGTTATTTGGCCGAAATCGTTGATATCCGTGGCGGTTTGCAACACCCAGCCTGAGTTTTCAGGTATGAGCAGGTTTAAATCGTACATCACGCCATCATCATAAATAAAAGCAATTTCAGGGCTGCCGGAGAGATTGATTGATAGCCAACCGACTATCTGCCCCTGATTGTTGATAGCCGTGGCCGATCCCCCGCTATATCCGGGCAATAAACCCAGGTCGATTATCTCATCCTCCTGCCACATACATGGCCGGGATACGTTGAGATAAGGGGAAACATCCTGCTTATGCGAGGATTCTCCACAAACCTGTTGATTGTCATTTATATCATAGGCAACACTGCTTGTCTCTCCTGCCAGCACGCCCAGATCGGATATCATATCATCCTCCCAGATGAATGCATGACGAATGAACTGCGCGGTATCTTCGGTTTGCGACCAGCCAACTACCTGCTCGAGCATGTTAATTGCCGAGGCATACGTTTTATTGCCACCAAGCGAGCCGAGATTAGTAGATAAGCTGTCTTTCCAGAACCAGGCTTCAAAGCGGCTATTCTGGCCAAGGATAAAGCTATAGCCCACCACCTGAAAGGAATTGTTGATATCAGTAGCCATACCGTCGTGAGGATACACCTCGGGACTGATATCAATCCAGTTGCCTTCCTCCCAGACAAAAGCATCCTGACTCTGGTAATTGGTATTTGCATAGCCTGCGATCTGACTTAAATCATTAATCCCTATTGCGCCGCTGACTATGTAACCGTCAGGAACGCCCAAATCATGAAGCTCGAAACTATCCCAATAGAATCCCCGTTGCATGCTTTCCTGATTGATAGACACGCCAACGACCTCTCCGAGAGCGTTCAGTCTCGAGGCACGGCTCCAGTTGCCTCCTAGCGTGCCCAGATCGGTAATGAGGTAGTCATCGGCAAAAATATCAGAGCAACCGGCAAAGATTAAACTGATAGTAAGCAGATAAAGCACGGCAATGCATTTATTGCTTATTAACGTAACAATTGAATGTACCATCCCCCAACTCCTTTAAAACGATGGAATACCAAACCGGTAACATATTAAAAATATTTCACTCACATTCTCTATTGAATTTACTGACTCGATCATGACTCCATACTACTTCTATATTGTCAAAGTTACTGCTGCAAAAACAACCGATGCGAGCTTGTGGAACTTCTCTCGACATTCTTGATGCTATTTATATATTCGGTTAAATCTTTGGTTTAATAACGAGCTGCAACAGATTATAGGTTAACATTTTGTCCTATTTATAACAGTCCAATAGCATACAATATAGCTTCTTTTCAGTCAGCTTATCATGATAATATGCGATTGATTTGTCATTAAATGGAAAAAAGAGTTTGCTTTTTCGGGGCATTACTCCTAAACAAACCAGCGGGTGAGATGATAGTCGATAAGGATAAATATTTCATGGAGTTGGCGCTCAAAGAGGCCGAGCGCGCCGCCGTTGAGGGCGAGGTGCCGGTCGGCAGTGTCATCGTCCATGAGGGGATGGTTATTGGCAAAGGCCATAACCGCACCGAATCGTTGAATGATCCCACTGCTCACGCCGAGATACTCGCTATCAGCGCTGCCGCCAACCATCTGGAAAGCTGGCGTCTGGAGGGTTGCACCATCTACTGCACACTGGAGCCATGTCCGATGTGTGCCGGAGCTTTGGTGCTGGCCCGTATGGACAAACTGGTTTTCGGCGCTAAGGATCCCAAATTCGGAGCCACTATGTCATTGTATAATATTCCTCAGGATATCAGATTAAACCATCAGCTCGAGGTCGTCCCCGGCATTTTAGAGGATCGAGTCTCCGAGCTGATGAAATCGTTTTTCCGAACGATCAGGGCTAAATGATATTTAAAAGTGATTTAATAAACACGATCGGCAAAGCGACTATAGTCGGCACGGGGATAGTATTCTGCGCTAATATTATCAGCCTGGCAATTGCTTATACACGGGCAGATGATGTTACCGGGATAGAACAAATCGGGCTGCTTACTGTCATACTGGCGGTTGTCGGTATCGTTGATCTGGTGATCGGCGCTATAATTAAAAACAAGATGCTCTCGCCGTTGTTTGATGATAGCGTTACCATTGATAAAAAAGCTCTCTGGCAACACTCTATTAAAGCAACGATAGTAACTGCCGGTATTTGTTCGGCTCTGCCATTCTATGGTCTGGTGGCGGTATTGCTCGAGGGTAATATGAACGCAATGGTAGCATTCGCTATTGCCAGCCTCTCGGGATTTATGATTCTTCGCCTGCGGCCCAGGGATTTCAATAAGCTCAAACTTGATCAATATCATAATTAACACCTCCCTGCATCATATTATTACCTATCATAAAGCGGCTTACATGACCCGGCTGATATAATCATGTGCCGGCGATGATCAGGATGGTTTATCCGGAGAAAGAGTTGAAGACAGGCAGATCGGCACTTCCAATGTGATTTTAAAAAGCCGGTATGCCTCCAGGTTGCCGGCTTTTTTAGTTATATTTAAAAATAAATTCACAACAAAGAAAATGATCATAGGTAGTTGGGGCACATACTCGCTTGCCAAGGTGGCGCCCCAGCCATGTGTCTTTTGGGACAGCCTCGGGATGTCAGCCAGCTACGGAGCAAGTATAATTAAAAGAAAAATGGCATTATTTAGATAATAACTTTAAAAATTACTTCACAAATGGAAATTAAATCATATATTTGACCCCGGAGAGGTGCCGGAGCGGTCGAACGGGGCGGTCTCGAAAACCGTTGTCCCTTCGGGGACCCAGGGTTCGAATCCCTGCCTCTCCGTTTTTATTTACATGGCAATAGAAATATATATATCAAACTAGAAGCAGTTTTTACTTTAAAGATATCTGATTGATAAAAAGAAGTATAAGCGAAAGGCCAGACAGTACTCGTTTATATAATCATTGTATTTTTGCTTTATTATTATATATTTAAAGAGGAATAGAAATAATTTAGTTATAGAATCGAAAAGTAATATGAAAGAAAAAGATATATTTCTCTCTCATTCTAGTGATGACAAAGAAAAATATGTATACCCACTAGTTAATTCATTTGACGATTATGGTATTTCTTATTGGCTTGATGAAATAGAGATTGGATGGGGAGATTCAATAATCAGGAAAATCAACGATGGTCTTTCAAAATGTAAATTCGTTTTAGTTTTGCTGACTGATAGTTTCTTAAGGAAAAATTGGACGAGGACAGAGCTGGAAACCGCCCTTTCAGAAGAGATATCCAATGATAAGTTAACTGTTCTACCATTAATGGTGACTGATCCAGAACAAGTGTTTGCGGTCTTCCCTTTGCTAAGAACTAAACTCTACCTGGCATGGAACAAGAAAACATCACGAATTTCAATGAAGATCTCGGAATTAATTGGAAGGCAGTTTCTAAATGAATGGATAGGTTTCCATCCAGCGGAATTTGCAGGACAGGTCTATATACAAATATTCAAAAATAAGGAAAATCTTCAGAAAGAACATAATTTTTCAATTCGTTGGGGGCCCTGGCTATATGAAGGAACTTTACCGACTGACAACAAACAAAATCTCTCTTTGATTCATGCAAAAGGTATCGATGGATTATCGGTGCCTATCTTTTTTAAAATTGATCCTCCAGCATTCGTCAAATTCGGCACGGGCTCCCCAAAAACAAACCACAATGTAGATATTAATTTCGGATGGAAAAGAAATGATACGAGTTAATAATAATTTTCCATGAACTTAACTTTGCTCAGTTATTTTATGGCTGGCTGATAACCTCATCTGTAGCTTAACTGGTTTTGCCGGGAAATCCCTATTTTATTTCTACTTGAATTACAGGAACATTACCGCATATATTGACCTTTAAATGAAAAAGTGAATTACTTAAATTAAAGGAATGCATCCATGAAAAAAGCTATGTTTATCGTTTTAGGAATCATGATTATTGCGATCGGGTTTGCCTGCCAACAAGGCAGTCAGTTCGATAAGGCATTGGCCAAGGCCACTGAAGAAGGCAAACCGTTTCTGGTAGATTTCTATGCCGAATGGTGCGGGCCTTGCCAGCGATTCACCAAAGCCTCGCATGAGGATGCCGAAGTAATGGCCGCACTCGAAAACGTGGTTCTTCACAAGGTTGACTGCGAAAAAGGCGAGGGCATTGACCTGGCGGTCGAGTTCGAAATACAGGGTTATCCAACATACGTGCTGGTCAACGCCGATAAGCAGATAATTGCCCGTTGGTCGGGTTTTGCCAAAGATTATTTTATTAATACGCTTACCGAGGAACTAGCCGATCTGGCAACTATCGATCAGAAGATGGCACGTTATGACGATCTGCCAACGCTCAATGATGCCAAAGCGCTGGCCCGGTATAGCAGCGCCACCGGTATGTACAAAGACGCGGTAACGTATTACGGCAAAGCCGCCGAGCTCGATGATGAGAATAACTATGCCTACGATTTGCTCGAAAACACTATTCGCGGTATTCGCGGCAATGAATTCACATATGAGGACGCCGTTAAAACCGCCGAAATAGTGTTTGCCGGTAATGATTACACCTCTCAGGTGTACGCCGCTAGTGATATGAGCAGACTGGCGGAGTATCACGAGAAGATGGTTGATTTCAAGAATTACCTGGAACTGGGCATGAAGGCTTATACCAAGGCCAATGATGAGAACCTCAGTAGACACAACACCGAATTCGAGATAGCATATAACCTTAACTTTACCGGCGAGAAAAATAAAGCAGTCGAGTTAAAACGCTCGACTTACGAGGATGGCTGGACAGAGGATGCCAATGCGCTCAATAGTTTCGCCTGGTGGTGTTATGAAAATATGATTAATCTGGAAGAGGCCGAGAAGCTGGCGGTAAAAGGTGTCAACCTGGCTCAACCGGGACGATCCAAAGCAATGATACTCGATACCGCGGCGCATATCTGCAAAGCGCTGGGTAATAATGATGATGCTATCAAGTACATGGAGATGGCAGTTAACGAGGACCCGGATGACGCAGGCTGGCAAGAGACATTAGAGGAGTTCAAAACCGATATGTAAATTTCGGCTTTTCCTGAGAAAAATAAAAGCAGGGATTCTCGTTGGAGTTCCCTGCTTTTTAATTTTAATAATTGAAACGAAGTCCGTGAATCCCACAGCTAACTTTTAATTACCCAATATACTTTTACCAGTTGTCACCCAGACCTCGAAATTTACCATCGGCCACGATGACTTTCATTAAAGCAACCACATGTCCGTGCTCGGCTTTGATGATATCCTCCAGGGCGTCATCCGAACCCAGGATATCACGGATTGCCTGATAGTATTGAAGCGTGGCTTTCTCGAAATTAAGAGCTCGGCCCAACGCCTCATCCTGATTGGAAATCTCATCCGTATTTTTAAAATATTCTTTTCTGAAAAATCCTGAAATCGCGGTTGCTCTCAGGAATTGATATTTCTCGTATTGCTGTTTACCCGGCTCATCCTCCGGCACATGTTTTAATATGGCTTTGAACTGCGCCTCGTGTGCCTCCTCATCTTTAACCAGGCGGGCAAAAATCGCTTTCAAATTTTCATTATCACGGAATTTTCTTTCCATGCGGGTATAAAACTCGGCTCCGAGCTGCTCGGTCGTTATGGCTAGTTCAACTGCTTTACGAATCGTTAGAGTTTCAATCATTACTCCTCCTTAGCATCATTGAGATATTTTTGTTATGTAAATTATAACGCATATTGCTATAGAAAGGTTCTTGATAAGAATTATTCCTCGAAAGGCTTAAAATTAAGGGGTATCACCAGATGACTTAATTTGTTAACCGGTAATTCGCCTATCAGTAGAATCATATCACCGCCGCCTGCGCCGGTCGGTTTGGCGCGCCCGCCGTGACGGATAGCCCAGTTTTCAATTTCCTCGTGTATGGGCTTTCTATAAGGTATCCCGGCCATTCTGGCACAGCTATTCATGATACCGGCGTACTCATCCAACCTTTCGAAAATCTCATCCTCCTCGACCACGAACCACATCTCGGCCAGTTCGTTAGCTACATCTATCAAATCGGATAAAATATCCTGCTCGGATTCATCCGCAATTTCGGCCCAGCGCTGGAAATTGTCGACCATCTCCCGGGTATCAGCCGAAATTCCGGTCCACAACAGATGCATGGGGTACTCGTATTCCGGTTCTATCGGCACTATCGTTTTGAACTCCGACTCGTAAGGTTTGGCAAAGCGTATCGGCGAGGCAAAAGTGCAAGCCGCCACATCCGCGCCGCTGCCTATTCCCCCCTGCGCCTCCTCGTGCGCCATCAACGCGTACTCTAAAATAATCCCCTCGGCATCCTGATATTCATGACCGGCGCGTTTGAATCTCAGCTTAATCACACCGACCGCCTCGGCGGCCGAGGATCCGAGACCCAACTTGATAGGCTTGCCAGATTGATCGCTACCGAATAACATACTGCGATCTATATCTATATGAGGCTTACCATGTTTTTCCTCGAACTCCAGAAGATCGACGATCTCCAAATCGAGCGCTGCTTTAATGACAGGTGAATACTCTCCTGATAGTTTATTTTCCGATTCGGACACTTTTAAAAACAAAGGTACGGGCATCAACGCGGCAGTGCCCCCGTAAAGTACGGCATATTCGCCGGACAACATCACTTTGCCCGGTACATTAACACTTATTAATCCCATGAAATAACACTCGCTCCATCGGCCGGTAGGCTTTTAGTGGTTTTAATAACGCCGTCAATCCGAGCCGCTCTTTTGGCTAACCTGTCAAGGTCATCACGATGGCAAAGCAGTATCACATGCGGGCCGGCATCCATTGTGGCATAAACCTGATTGCCGGTTTTACGCCATCTCTTAACGGCATGAAGAATATCTATGGTAGCAGATGTCCAGTAAATCAACGATGGTCTTGTGGCGATCATGCAGGCATGCATACTCAGGGTGTTCGATTCCATGATATGTCCTACCAGTTCGAGATCGAGCTTTTTCAAAGCGCGAAGCATCATCAAATAGTCTCTCTGAGCCTGTACTACCCACGAGTCATAATAAGGACTGGATTTCCGGCTTAATTCCATTCCGACTCTCGAGCCGATCTCTTTTTCCGCCTGGTCAACCTCGCAGATTATCATTCCCCAGGGGATTTTCGCCGCAGGTATTAAAAGACGAGCGGTCGGTGAGTTCGTTTTGGGCAAAGCGCTCAATCCGCCGGTTATCGAACGGGCGGCCGAGCCGCTGCCGATCCTTGCCAATCCGCTTAGCCTGCTTACACCGATTTTTTTGGTGGAGAAAGCGGACAGGCCGATAGCTAAAGCCGCATATCCTGATGAGCTCGAGGCAAGTCCCGATTTGGTGGGAAAATTATTGCGTGATTCTACCTGGAAAACGCCGTTTATCAAACCTTTATTGCGCCAGAAATCGAGATACTGTTTTATTCTTTTGGATGATTCCAGGTCCGCTGGTTTATCGTTAATTTTAAAACTATCGATACCCTCGGAATACAGTTTTATTTTCGTTACGGTTTTAAGCTTATCTAATGTCAACGATATTGACGGTGTAGCCGGGGAATTGATACCCTCTGGATGTTTACCCCAGTATTTGATTATGGCTATATTGGCGTATGCACAGGCTGTTGCCCGCATTATCATGCCATTGCCCCGAGTGTAAACGGATAGACCATTGCAAACTCATCGGAAAGCTCCTCTAACAACTCATACTGACGGGTCGGTTCGACCAATGCGATAACCGCGCCACCGCCGCCGGAGCCGGTGAGCTTGGCGCCCAGCACCTCGTATTCGAGAAGAGTCTCCACCGCATCGTTCAACGCCGGAGTCGAGACACCGAGTTTGACCAGCAGTTCATGGTTCCTGAACATCAGTTTGCCCAGTTCACGAGAGTCACCGGTGCCCAGAGCGATACCGGCATCCACCGTTAAGCTGCCTATTTGCTGCATGATATCATCGATGAACTCGGGATTGCGCATACGTCTGTTTTTAACCTTACGAACGATCTCGGCGGTCGATGCGCCGGGTTCTATCAGGCAAACGAGGCCGGTCATGTAATGCGACATTTTCAGCGGCAGAATCTCGCGCGGCGGGCCTTTTCTGAACCAGATAACCGTGTTGGATAGCACGGTCGCGGCATCCATTCCGCTGGGATGGCCGTGAAATATAGATTCGAGATTCTGGACTTTATTAAATAGCTCGAAATCGAAATGATCGGGGATATCCTCGCCTTTGTACTTGGCTAGCGCTTTGCATAAGGCGGTCGAGAAAGTTGCGGATGAACCAAGTCCCATACCGGGTACGAGATCGGATTCCACGTCTATAGCAAGCGGCTCGTTCTGAAGGCCATAAGTTGCGAGAGCCAGCTCGACCGCTTTGGAAAACCTTTGAACATCCAGGTTGCTTCCCTCTACGGTAAACACCTGTTTGTATTTTGGTTTCAAGAATCGCGGTCCATCCGGGTCGTGTGATATTTTGACTTTCATACCGATATTCAGCGAGGTAGTAATTCCCGGGTAACCATAGACCGTAGCGTGTTCGCCGAACAACACCACTTTGCCGGGAGCGAATATCTCAACCGGCAATTTATCTTTTTTAGGTTTTGGACGAGGTGAATTTAACATACCCTGATATATCTCCTCGGCGGTGGCAACTTTAATATCCCCCTGCTGAATCATCTCGTTGGCGACTTCCTCGACCTCATCGGCGGGCACGCCGACACTCAAGGCAACGCTTCTGGCATGAAGAGCCATGTGGCCTTTTTGGATGCCATCGGTGCAGAGAGCGTTCAAGGCCGCGAAATTCTGCGCCAGGCCGACAGCCACCAGTACGCCGGCAAGCTGTTTCGCGTTTTCGATTCCACTTATTTTCTGTAAAGTTTTTATTCCCGGATGCGATTTGATCGCTCCGCCTACCCAACCTACCTGAAGCGGCAAGTCCAGCTTGGCTTTCAGGAAGTTGCCTTTGATCGTATACTCGGTCAGGCCACGATACTTACCATCGCGGGAGGCATAAGCATGACCACCGGCCTCTATAGCTCGCCAGTCCTGTCCCAATGCCAGAGCCGCCGCGCATAGCCCGTTGAAAATACCCTTGTTGTGAGTGGTCGCCCGATAGGGGTCGTTGTATGCCAGACGGTCAGCCTCGACTATATAGTTGGCAACTCGTTCGCCCGAAAGCTCTTTAGTCGCCAGCATCTCGATCGGCAGCGCAAATTCGGCGGAGGCCATTCTCTTGTCGGCTAAATTCGATAGAATTCGTAAATTTACCCTTCCACCGGTTAACTTTTCGATAAGCGGCCCGGCGGATTCACAAGCTCCGGAGACGGCATTAGCGCCCATAGCCTCGCGAACATCGAACAAAAGATGTACGATGAGCATTCGCCCGATGTCATCGCCGCCATCAACGATCTTGGTTTCCAGATCGAAAACTCCACCGCCACGAGCAAGCATCCTAGGGTGAGGCAGGTTTGCCTCATTGATAATATCAGTTTTATTGTTCTGTACTACGGATTCGGCGGACTCGATATCTTTCAAATCCATCACCTGAACCTGGCCTATCATAACGGGTTTATCTACTTTTGTATGAAAACCACCGCCTGAGCGAATCATAAGCGCCGCGCGGGATGCCGCTGCAATTATAGAGGCTTCCTCGATAGCCATAGGAACGATATGCTCCCGGCCGTCGATATAGAAATTCAAACCCAGTCCCAGTGGTATACCGAAAATACCGACCGCGTTTTCAACCAGGTTCACGGCGTGTTCGATTTTCAGAGCCTGACCGTTTCGTAGCTCGGATATCTCCTTTTCGGATAAACTATAGCTTCTGGCTAAAAAGGCCAACCTTTGCTCGACAGGTAGACGGTAGAATCCCGGTATTCGTGATGAAATTGGATGTTTTACCGCTGGTATATCGTTTTCAGTGCCGGTGTTTCTCTTAATTTCCAAGTTGTTCCCCCTCGAACCAGCCGTGATTTTCCAGCAAGTCCTTCAATTCGCTTTTATATGCTCTTGATGCTTTTTTAAGTGCGGTAATATCTTTCGATCCGGTTAATAACATCGCAGCTTTTAACTCCTCCGTAAAACTATTAATCAGTGATGACACACCCTCGCTGCCATTACTCATGTAAGCCAACAGGGCCGGTCGGGCGAATCCGGCGATATCAGCGCCGGCGGCTATAGCCCGGGCGGCATCCAAACCTGAGGTAATACCGCCTGAGCCGATAAGCTTAACACCATCACCCATAATTTTCTTCGCCGAAATTATACTAAACGCTGTCGGCACGCCCCAATCGGCGAAAGCCATGCCCAGCTTTTTTAAATTCTGATTTTGAGCCCTTAAGGCTTCAACTTTCGTCCAGGAGGTTCCGCCTGCTCCGGCAACATCGATTATTGTTATACCAATCGATTTCAACTGCTTGAGCGTCTCGATAGACATACCGGCGCCGGTTTCTTTCACTAAAACTTTGCCATCGAGGTAGCTATTGAGCTTATCGATTTTATCGAGCAGCTTATTAAAATTGCGATGCCCTTCCTCCTGCATTATTTCCTGGGCAGCGTTCAAATGTACACAAATACCGTCTGCCTCGATTATATCTACCAGAGCTTTGATAACATCCGGGGTGTATTCCTGTAATTGCACGGCTCCGATATTCCCCAGCAATACGCCGTTCGGGATTTTATCGCGTACCTGGAAATCCTTGGCCATCTCCGGATGGCGTATCATAATTCGTTGGCTGCCGACTCCCATAGCTATACCGTGCTTTTCGGCAACCTCGGCCAGCCCCCTATTAAGTTGTCCGGCAAAATCGGCTCCGCCGGTCATACCTGTAATCATAAATGGTACCTGAAGAATTTTTCCGAAAAACTCCACCTGGGTGTATAGCTCATTGATACTCAGCTCGGGTAAAGCCTGATGGTATAATCGTATATCATTAAGAAGAGTGCCGCCACTATGGACGACATCCTCATTGGTGACTATCTGAAGATGCTCGCTTTTGCGTTTAGATAAAATTGCAGCGTGCGTGTTATCTCTATTCATGTTATCCAATTGTAACCATCACTAAAACAATTGTTGCGTCTAAAAACGAAAACAATTACACATCAGCGCTAATGTATAACCTTTTCGCTATTTATCAAATAAAAAATAAAAGAAATTATAAAGTCCCCTGAATCAGGCATAATGTCTTTTATATCATCCATCCTTGTTTATGTCAAGTATTATCAACTTTATCGGCATATTCTCTCTATTATAAATAAACTTATAGGAATAACTAATTCAAATATATTAAGGTTTCTGGTCGATATTTTTATCATTAAGGGGCTTACCTGCTTATTATTAATCGGCTAATAAATCCTCAAAACGACTAATAGTTATCATCCATTGCGAACTACTATCGGCCACAGGCTCGTTAGCCTTTATCGTACAACTTAAGTTGGCTGGTACTGGTTACAAAACTCCGATTTTGTAAACCACCGTATTTGAAAAACTTCGTTTTGATCTCCTTTCATATTCCTAAACATTATCTAAATGACGTTAAACATGGCTAACTCTACAAGTTATTGCAACAAGATAAAAGGCCGTACCAGATTACCGCCTCCGGGATTGTTGAAAAGTCGTTTGCATGAATCACTGGGCGGACGAAATCCTTTGTTAATCCTTTCCCGGTAACACTCTGCATGAATTCAGGTGACAACAAATCAGCAGGAAGGAAAGATTCCTTCCTGCTCAGTGAAATATTATCATCAATTATAAAAAACCGGGCCTAAAATAGACCCGGTTTCGCATTAATCTTTTCGTTAATTTATCCCTTTTTAGCTTGAAGGCTTCTCTCCACACCGGCTTTTAAAGCAGCATCTATACGGGCTTTGGACTCCTCTAGATGAGCACGGGTGATCAGATCGAGATTGGGATTGGCCAACGCTCCGGGGATAGCTCCCTGCAACACCTTCAGGTCGTTCCTGGCCAGCGTGCGAGCATCCTCCGGGATACCGGTCATCTCGTTAACTACCATCTGGATATCCTTATCGAGATGATATCTCTGCAACCGTCTACGGAAACTGTTGATATTAGTCTTACCAACAACCTCCCGCCAGATAGACCGGCGGAGATCGGTGAAAATCTCAGCCATCGTATAAACATCCTGGCCGGGTTTATAGCGAAGCTCGATATCCTGAATTCTCTGCAGGGTAATCGGATTGAACAGCCTGTCAATCGGCTCTTTCTGATAAGAGAACACGCGATCGTGAATCGGGTAATCCACCCGTTTCATCTTGCCTGCCGACCAGGCGAAATCCTCAAGACGTTCGGGTTGGAGCTTGTTCAGAAGATCAGCCGGAAACTTGAAGGCATCCGGAGCGAATATGTACTGATCGAGGAACGCCATGGCCTCTTTTTGTTTGGCCGCAGGAATGGGTTCGAACGGTAGTCTTTCATTAGAATCACCTATATGGTAATTGACGCGGTCTATTCCACCGATGAATTTGGTTACGATACGCGAGGCATAGTAATAAGAACGCCAGCCACGGTTAAACGCCGACATTACCCGCTGGTACCGATCTCCGGGTTTCTCGAATTCCGTCTCGATCCTTTTCCACAACTCCTCTGAAAGAGCTATCTCATCTTCGTAAAATATGATCGGATCATTGCCAAGATCACGCATATTACAATAGGGATCGATACCCTGCATGGAATTGCCGAATACGTCCTCATCGGTACCGTACGGCAGAAGCGGATCAGCGGCCCGAGAGGCTACCGATTCGAGCATCTCAGTTTCATCTTCGGGTTTTTCGACACCATTATACTGTTTGTAGCCATACTCAATAGCCCAATAATCGTATGTTCCGGGAGTCGAATTCCAGAACTCACCCTGTTTTTTTCCGGGAGGAGCGAGATTGGCCGGATTGTAATCCATCACCGAGGCGGTGAGCCCCATTCGTGAGGTACGTTCCACATCGTGGCGTTGATCATTGTCATGAATGATCGATGATTTGAAATTGTGCCGTAATCCCAACGTATGACCAACCTCGTGAGTGACCAGATCGACAACGTACTGCTTGACGAACTCCTGGGTCACCGAATCGGCATTGGCTAAATCAGGTCGAGAGGCGATAACGCTATAGGCAAAAGCGGCATCCTTAGCCAGTTCGGCAGCGAAATTATCACAATAGCGATAATCTCCGTTTTGTCCATCGAGTAAATCGAAAGGATTCTGCTCGGCAACCAGCGGATCGATATAATAATCGGAGTAGATATACATCCAGCGAATGAAATCCGCGCTTACGCGTACGTCAGCATCATAGATTTGCCCGGTAAACGGATTCGTATGCGATGGCCCCACGGCATAAGTACCGCCGGGATTGACGATCCATCTTATAGTGCTATAACGGGCGTCCGCCGGATCCCAGGTAGCCGTATCTGGCATTTGCTTGACTACGATAGCATCCTTGATTCCCGCTTTCTCGAAAGCTTTATTCCAGTGAAGGATGCCATCGCGAACAAATTCCCGATAATCCTCGGGCACGGTGTTTTCGATCCAGTAAACAATCGGTACTTTTGGAGGTGAAACCTCTAGTTCGGGATTGGCTTTCTCCAGATGCCACCTGTTGATATATCGCACATACGGTGTTTCGCGGGATAAATCGGAGTAATCCTGGTATAATGTCTGGAAATAACCAACACGATCATCAGCAAAACGAGGGATATAGCCGGTATCTCTGAGCTCGAATATCGAGAAATGATAAGTATGAAACATGCTATAAGGGCTGGCCAGATTATAAGCCGGATTGGGCTTTTGGGTTTTAAAATGATAGATGGCGTCGATCTCGGTATTATAAGGGAATGATTTTATAGTACCGAAATTGCTGTTTTCCTTATCGAATGAATAATCGGTTTTAAGCTTCTTGCCAAGGGCATAACTCGTATTGCCGACATCCTGAATGAAAAAACCGGATGGATCGACTAAAATAGAGCCGGTTTTTTTCTGCGGCTCTCCCTCTAATTTAACCACACCATAGATACTGTTGCTAACCCCGCGCTCCAACGCTCGAGATAAAGCATAGGTGGAATCGATCCTGAAATTCAAGTTTTTCACCAGCATCTGTATCTTTTTACCTACGCGCTTGAACTCGAACGGGAATTCGCCTGCATCCGCGCCGTTGTCGTAAAAAGCGCCATCACCGGCCGAGCGGGTAAGGTTACACATATACAGTTTCCCGAATTGCTCGGGCTTGATCTCCATGTATACTTTGCCCTCCTCCAGGTTCTCGTAGAACGTGAACAGACCGGGAATTTTATCATAATCCTTGATAATCGATTCGAACGATTTGCCATTTTTCTTGTCTGAGCCTTTATCATCTTTAGCGATAGCTTTTTCACTGAAACCGGCGAAAACAAATAAAACGGCAAACAAATAGAACAATCTGTACGGCTTGAACATTAAACCTCCGTATTTTTGAATTAAACTTTTATATTCATTGAATCGAGAATTCCAGAATTAGCATCAATTTAAAATATAGCCTAAATATCGTAACATCAATTGAAAACTTTTCTTTTCCATAATATATATACGTAGATTTATAAGTTTTTAGTTTCCATTAAATGTCAATGATGGAGCATATTTATAATATAATTTTATCAAATAGGTAACAACATCCTTTAAGGAACAATTGACATCCACTATAAGTAATGTTAAATTCAGGGAGTTAGATAGTCTAAAATGTTTAATTTCAGATAAGGAGATAAAATGAGCCCCGTAGAAAAAGCTGTTTTGGATGGATTATCGAAAGGGATACAGGCCGAGCTGGCGGCTTACGTATTTTACAAGAGAAGCATGGTAATTACCAGGGATGGGAAGCTCAGGGAAACTCTCGAACTCCTGGCAGGTCAGGAAAAAGACCATTACCGCATTCTTGAGGGACAATACGATAACCTTGTCCGTTCGGAGATGTGGAATACGGTTACGGATGTCATGCGTAAAGAGGGCTTGCCGGATATAGATGAACAAATGGAGAAAGTTCATGACGAGCTTCTTGAGGAGGTTTCCGAGACCACCACTCCGATGCGGATTTTGGAAATCGCTTTGATTCTCGAGGAGCGCGCTTATAATCTTTACACCGACCTCGCCAATAAAATCGACGATGAGAAGGGTAAAGAGATGTACGATTACCTGGCTAAATTCGAGCTGGGTCACGTAAAAAAGATCAAGATGATTATGGAGGACTACAAGTAATCCTCTCTTTCGTTCAACTGATATATTAAAACCTACACCACTATCAAGGAGCGAGTATGGTCGATTCAATATATAAAGACTCATTCGGGGCAAAAACCGAGTTGGAAACCGCTACTGGTAAAGCGTACTATTTCAGCCTTCAAAAACTGGTTGATGAAAACATAACTGACATTTCGAAATTCCCCTTTTCCATCAAGGTACTATTGGAAAATCTCTTGCGTAACGAGAACGGTTTTTCGATTACTAAAGCTGATGTTTTAAAGCTGGCCAAGTACGACCCTAAAAATCCCGGTAGAGCCGAGATACCGTTCAAGCCAGCGCGCGTGCTTTTGCAGGATTTTACCGGAGTACCGGCGGTAGTTGATTTAGCCGCGCTCAGGAGTTCGATGCACAGGCTGGGCGGCGATCCGCAGAAAATTAATCCGCGCATACCTGTCGACCTGGTAATCGATCACAGCGTGCAGGTAGATGTTTACAATGCCGCCAACGCACTCGAGGAGAACAGCCGGATCGAGTTCGAGCGCAACCGCGAACGTTACGAGTTTTTGCGCTGGGGTCAACAGGCATTCGAGAATTTCCGGGTTGTCCCGCCGGCCAGCGGTATTTGCCATCAGGTGAACCTGGAATACCTGGCGCATGTGGTTATGCCATGGAAAGTCGGCAACGATAATTACCTGTTCCCCGATACGCTCGTTGGTACCGATTCGCACACTACCATGGTCAACGGACTGGGTGTGCTCGGTTGGGGCGTCGGAGGTATCGAGGCGGAGGCGGTAATGCTCGATCAGCCGACATATATGCTCATGCCGGAGGTAATCGGTTTCAAGCTCGAGGGCGAGTTGCCCGAGGGCGCGACCGCGACTGACCTGGTGCTGATGGTCACCCAGATGCTGCGCAAAAAAGGCGTGGTCGGCAAGTTCGTAGAATTTTACGGCCCGGGCTTAGCCAACCTGACACTGGCCGATAGAGCCACGGTAGCCAACATGGGCCCCGAATACGGCGCGACCATGGGATTCTTCCCGGTTGATGATAGAACGCTCGAATATCTGAGGAAGACCGGCCGCTCCGAGGAACATGTCCGGACAGTCGAGACCTATTTGAAAAAGCAGGGTTTATTCAGAACCGAGAATACGCCCGATCCTGATTTTAAAGATACACTCAATTTGAATTTAGCTGATGTCAAACCCGCTTTAGCCGGACCGAAACGACCACAGGACAGGATCGAGTTAAGCGATATGAAAGCTACCTGGCATAAATCTCTCCAGGCGCCACCGCAGGAGTTCGGCTACGCTTTAAAAGATGATGAACTGGGTTCTAAAGCCGAATTCAGTTTCGAGGGCAAGAAAGCCGTGCTCGAACACGGTTCCGTGGTGATAGCCGCGATAACGAGCTGCACTAACACCTCGAATCCCTCGGTGCTTTTAGCGGCGGGTATCGTTGCCAAGAAAGCTGCTGAAAAAGGCCTGTCAGTCGATCCATACGTCAAAACCAGTCTGGCGCCGGGCTCGAAAGTCGTAACCGATTACCTGAAAAATGCCGGGCTTACCCCCTCGCTGGAGAAACTCGGATTTTACCTGGTGGGTTATGGCTGTACCAGTTGTATCGGCAATAGCGGGCCGCTGCCCGAACCGGTAGTCGAGGCGATAAACACCGGCAAGCTGGTTGTCGCCGGTGTGCTTTCGGGTAACCGAAATTTCGAGGGACGAGTCAGCCCTCATACTAAAGCAAACTATCTCACCTCTCCCCCGTTGGTTGTGGCATACGCCATTGCCGGTACTGTCGATATCGATTTTGACAGCGAGCCTATCGGCAAGGATTCGAGCGGTGGCGATGTGTTCTTGAAAGATATCTGGCCGACTCAGGCGGAGATAGCCGAGCACATGGACAAGGCGTTAAATCCTGAGACGTTCCATCGCGCGTATGATGGTATCGAGCAATCGAATAAGACCTGGAATGATATCCCGATATCGGGCGGTGCGGTGTATGATTGGAAAGAGGACAGCTCCTATATTCAGGAGCCGCCGTTTTTCGTGGATATGAGCACGGAAACCGAACCGATTACACCTATCAATCACGCCAAAGTGCTTCTTAAAGTAGGCGATACTATTACCACCGATCATATCAGCCCCGCCGGTGTTATCGGCCATGATTCTCCCGCTGGGAAATACCTGATAGAGCTGGGTGTCGAACCGAAGAATTTCAACTCCTACGGCAGCCGTCGCGGCAACGACCGGGTGATGACCCGAGGTACGTTCGCTAATATCCGCTTGAAAAACCAACTGGCTCCCGGTACCGAGGGCGGCTGGACAACGCATATACCATCGGGCAAAGTGATGTCGGTGTACGATGCCTCACTGCTTTATAAAGAGGCAAAAATCCCTACAATCGTGCTGGGCGGCAAGGATTATGGTATGGGTTCGAGCCGTGACTGGGCGGCTAAAGGCACATACCTCCTGGGGATAAAAGCGGTAATCGCCGAATCGTTCGAGCGCATACACAGATCGAATCTGGTGTTCATGGGTGTGTTACCTCTTCAGTTTAATGATGGCGACAGCGTGGCCGCGCTGAAGCTGACCGGCAACGAATCGTTCTCGATTAAGGTGGACGATAAAGTCAAACCAGGTCAGGCGATTCAGGTCGATTATGTTCGCGAGGACGGCACCGAGGGCACATTCGATGCTATTTGCAGAATAGATACACCGGTTGAGGTGGATATTTATCGCAACGGCGGCATTTTGCATCGTGTGCTGAAGAATTTCCTGAAAGAGAAATAGAGATTAATACAAATAGTTGATGTTTTACGTAGGGGCGTTCGATCGAGCGCCCCTGCTTTTTGGGAAATACAATAAAAACGAGCGTTGCGAAACGCTGGATTTGTTGAAAAAGCTGTTTACACGCATCGCTGGGCTGACGAAATCCTCTGTTCATCCTTTCCCGGCGCATGGAAACCAGATAAAAATAAATCATGGCATAATACTCATCATATCGCGGAAATCTTGCTTGGGTGGCAGAAACCTGGGAAAAAACCATATTGTTTGAATACCTTTGCAATGTAGTATCAGCAAGATACCGATGTTACGATTTTATCAACAATGACAATATTCCGCGAACATTCCATCCAGATATCCGGTTTAGACATCATATGTAAAAGTCAATTTTCTTCACAAAATTGATTTTTAATTTGGATTAAAGGAGTCATCCGTTATACATTGTCTTACAAATTGGAGGTGACTTATGAAATATGCAGTGCTTGGCGCCGGTTTAATGGGCAAAGCAATTGCCTGGGATATATTGAATCAGGATGACACGACCGAGGTTATTCTAACCGATAACAGCCAGAACAAGTTATCGGAGGCCTCATGGCTGATAGATAACCCCAAACTTTTAACCGAGCTTATCGATGCCACCAATTCTGACCAGGTAGAGTTCATTCTCAAGAAAGTGGATGCCGCAGTAGCGGCCATTCATTACGGCTTCAATGTCAATTTCAGCAAGCTGGCGATATCATCCAAAACACATATGTGTGATTTAGGTGGCAACAACGACATAGTCGATGAGCAAATGAAACTAAACGCCGAGGCCGAGAAAGCCGGCATCTCGATTATCCCCGACTGCGGCCTGGCCCCGGGAATGATAGCCGTGTTGATCAAATGGGGGCTGGAGAAATTCGACTGGGTGGATACTGTCAAAGCGCGCGTGGGAGGGCTTCCCCAAAACCCTGAAGGCGTATTGAAATACGGCAGGCTGTTCTCTACCGAGGGATTGATCAACGAGTATATCGAACCGGTACGCGTGCTTCGTGACGGCGAATTAAAAGAGATTGAACCGCTTTCGGAGATCGAGGAGCTGGAATTTCCCGAGCCGTACGGCAAATTAGAGGCGTTTACCACCTCGGGCGGGCTTTCCACGATGGTGGAAACATACAAAGGCACGCTGAAGAATCTAGACTATAAAACTATTCGCTATCCCGGCCACGCTACCGCTATCCGGGCGATGTACGAGTTGGGATATTTTTCATCCGAGACGGTAGATACTCCCGATGGCAGCATCAAGCCGCGCACACTGGCCTCAACATTGATAGAGAGAACTATTCCGCTATGCGAAAATGATGTCACCCTGGTGCGTATCGTTTTCGAGGGCGGAGGTAAAAGCCATTCCCTTACGATCATCGACAAGGCAATAAAAAATCCCCCGCTCACCGCCATGATGAGAACTACGGGCTTTCCCGCGGCAATAGTATCCCAGATGCAGGCACGGGGCGTTATCGGCAAATCCGGTGTGATGCCGCAGGAGAAATGTGTTCCGGCTGGAAAATTCATAGAGGAACTTAAAAAACGCGCCATACTGGTGGATGGAGTTTAACGCATGCCATGCGGTGATATCAGCGAGACTATACGGCTCGAACTAGACGGCAATGATAAACTTCTGGATTATACTTTCTCGAAACGTGCTTGCGGCGGTAATATCGGCCAGAAAAGCATGCTGTTGGATCAGCTAAAAGGATTTTCGGCAAGACAGATTATCGATCTGGAACAATCTAAGCTTCTGGATATGCTCAATCCTGAGAATTCTACCGAGGGTTTCCTGGCAATTAAACATCTTACTATAATGCAAACTTGTTTTTTGATGTTGTATGGTGAGATGTCAAATAAAACTCGAAATCCGGTGAGAATATACTCGATCAATCACACCCCGAATGGTATCGAACTCGAGGCGGATGTTAAGCTTAATCTGGATGTTAAAAAGATAGATCCGTGTAATAATTGCGGCTGCGGTTTGTAATGAAATAAGGTATTGAAATCGCCTGTTTTTATTCCTGCATCAAATCCGTAAATCCCTGAAAAGGATGATCACCGGAGGCTGTACCATAAACATACTGATTGCCGCATCGCCTTCGGCTCCTCGCGATGACACACGTGGAAAAGATTAAACCGCTATAAGCTAAGTAGGATGAAGATTTCTGATGTCGCTGCGCTTCCATCCAGACATATCTCGCCGATGTCAGGCTTAGTTCCGTGGTTTTCCAAACGCTGCTTGGAAACCTTCTTGAGCCATGTATAATGCGCATTCTGCAAGTAAACAATCCACGTTGCGAAGCAGCGCTTCGCAACGAGCTGGAAAGGCCGGACAGTAGTGAATGTATTTATAAGCTATATGAGACGGTGAATCTTGTTAGCTACCTATCTCAAGCATTCTATCTAGCGCCAGTTTTGCGTTATGGGCAATATCCCCAGAAACTCGAACGCGTTCGGCCGAATCGAAATTCTCCAGGGTGAAACATAAATCCGCCAGAGTTGTTTTATTCATATCCGCGCAAACCGTACATTCATGTCCGGTAATACCGAATATCTCCTTATCTGGATAAGCCTCGTTTAGCCTGTTGACCATGGTCAACTCGGTGCCGATAGCGATTAGCGAACCCGCCGGCGCCGAATCGACATATTTGACCACATGCGAAGTCGAGCCCACGGAATCGGCCAGCGCCACTACCTCCTCAGGGCATTCGGGATGTACCACGATTTTTATACCGGGATGATCCAGGCGAAGTTTAGTGATATATTCAGGCGTGAACGTGACATGTACCGGGCAGTTACCACACCAGAGTATCACCCTGGCCTCTATAACCTGTTTCTGGGTCAATCCACCGTTTATTTTATATGGATCGTAGATGACGACCTGCTCTTCCGGGATATCAAGTTTATTGGCGGTGTTTTTCCCCAGATGCTGATCCGGGAAGAAAAACAGTTTCCTGCCCTGCTTGAAGCAATGCTCGAAAGCCAGATCGGCATTGGCCGAGGTACAAACCAGGCCATTACGCTCTCCGCAAAATGCCTTCATCTCCGAGGTAGAGTTCATATAGACCAGGGGTATTACCTCGTTTTCACCCAGCACCGATTCGATAAATCTCCAGGCCGTGAAAACCTGATTGTCTGGCGCCATATCAGCCATCGGGCAGCCTGCCCCCGGATGAGACAGGTAAACCGCCTGATCATCGGAGGTGAGAATATCGGCGGCCTCGGCCATGAATCTGACCCCACAGAACACCACATGACCGGCGTTACTCTGTTTTGCGGCAAGTTTTGCCAACGCGAATGAATCGCCCAACAGATCGTGAAAATCGATAATCTCTTTACGCTGATAGTGATGGGTCAGTATGATAAGCTTATCGCCCAGCTCTTGCTTGCGGGATTCTATTCGGCGGCGAAGCTCATCGCTTGCAAGTTCGCTATAGTCCTCCCGGTTCGTGGAGGTATGGGGATCGGTCAGGCTCACGTTACAATCCTTGATTAAATTAAATTGCGGTATTGCTAAAGCTCAACAACTAAAAATGGATTGATAATAAGCGAATCATTTGAGATCGCATATTATAATCGTCTCTCATTTGATAAATTATATAATCAGACTAACTCGTCAAGAATAATCTTAGCGTATCATTAATAAAATGATGAGATCACTAGTGTCCGGTGTTTTTTAGTAAATTTTCAAATTCTCCTTGGAATTGTTAGTGAAAGATGTTTTCCGATATAATTATTATATTCAGCGTATCATGCATCCTGATATATTCTGTCGATGTTAGGCTAAGTTCCCTGGTTTCCAAGCGCTGCCTGGAAACCTTCTTGTGTCATGTAGAATGAGCATTCTGCCGGCAAACAAGCCACGTTGCGAAGCAGCGCTTCGCAACGAGATGGAATGGCCGGACAGTGGTGAAATTATAATATATATATCGAATTTAAATCAGATGTTGGGTATCGTGAGAATCAACTATCGGTGATAAGCCCCTCGGCCAGAGACAACGCTACTCCCGACAGCATCACCTCCACCCCAAGTTTGGTAAAATCATCCGAGAGCAGATCTTTGGCAGCGTTGGCATACAGCGAGCAGCCGGCCTCTCGTTCGACCACGATGCCGCTTAACTTGTCGCCGGAATCACTAATGAATGTAACCTCGCCGAGTTCCTCGGAAATCACGAATCCCTGGCATTCATGAAGTTGTAAATGGCTCGAGCAGGCATAAACCGCTACCAGGGCGCCCTCTTTCTTCTCGGATAAACTGGCTCGGGGATAGATATCAATCGCGATATGACGATTCTCCTCCTCGTTAACCACCTTGATTCGCCAGTGATCCTGGAGTTTGGAGACATGGGCGTTATTCAGCACTTTGGCAATAGCGTTGATATCGTCATCGCTAAAGACCGGGCGAATATCTTCATTCTGGTTAGAGTCAGCCATTCTTGTTCTCATCCGGTTTTGATTCTGGTTTTACTTCGGCTTTCGGTTCTTCTTTAATCGACTTTTCGATCTCCTGCGCGGGGCGTTCGATTTCCTCTTTCACCTCGCTCATCGATTTCTTGAACTCGCGAATTCCCTTACCCAGCCCCTGGGCTATTTCGGGGATTCTTCTGGCGCCGAATAGTATCAATACCAGTAAGAATATCAATAATATTTCAGGAGCGCCCAGAGAACCGAATATTAACGGAAATATTGTCATAGTCACCTCTTGACTTTAAATATACCACCATCTGAAATATACAATAACGAATATAATAAGCAATACCGAAACGAAATTAATTTTCACCATCAAGCCAAGCGTGAACGATAATGCGTAAAATTCGGCGGTAAGTGTTTTAAATCCTATGTCTATCGATTGGGTAAACAGGGTTTTGACCGCGCCCTCGGGTAAAAACGAGCCGATCATCTCACCCAGCAAACCTCCCACTACTGCCCCAAGTATCAGTGCTACCGTTAAAAATATCACCTCACGTCGTTTCATAAACCATACTCCCAACTAACGATTCGAATATACATCTGCCATCCTCGGAGCCTAAAACTATCTCACAAGCGCGTTCCGGATGCGGCATCATGCCCATCACGTTACCCTCTTTGTTAAGGATACCGGCTATATTGTCAAGCGATCCATTGGGATTTGCCTCATCGGAAATATTGCCGTTCTTATCACAATACTTGAACACGACCCGATTTGTTTCATAAAGCTCTCTTAATGTATCATTATCGACAAAATAGTTACCTTCAGCATGGGCAATCGGGATTTTTAATATTTTTTCACCGGAGCACGAACGGGTAAACCGTGAATTGGTGTTTAGTGGCTTGAGATAAACATCCCTGCAAACGAAACGCATATTCAGGTTCTTGCGCATGGCTCCCGGCAGAAGACCGGCCTCGAGTAGAATCTGGAATCCATTGCAGATACCTATTACATAGCCACCTTTATTCGCAAAACCAATCACCGCTTTCATGATCGGCGAGAACCTGGCAATCGCACCGGAACGCAGGTAGTCACCGTAAGAAAAACCACCCGGCAAAATTATCGCGTCGCAGTCGCCAACCGAGCTTTCGCCGTGCCAGAGATATTTCACCTCACCGATACCGGTGGTTTTTATCGCGTGATAAGCATCATAATCGCAGTTGGAACCGGGGAAAATCACCACTCCGAATTTCATTACTCGATCTCCGCGGAGTATTGTTCGATAACCGTGTTGGCTAATAGCTTATCGGCCAACTCCTCGGCCGTGGCAATCGCCTGTTTTCGTGACTGAGCCTCCAGCGTAACCCTAAATACTTTGCCGGTGCTTACCGATTCCACACCGGTATAGTCGAGATTGTGAAGGGCATTTTTGATAGTCACGCCCTGCGGGTCCAATACGCCCGGTTTGAATTTTACCTCTATTCTAACCTTATACTGCGGCATTTAAACCTCGTTTTTCTTTTCTTTCTCCTCGGAGATCTTGCTGAACAACGTTACTATCAATCTATAAATGCCCGATAGCACGTACAGCGCAATCAACGGAAACATCATTAACCTGGTTTTGAATGCAACCAGAATAACGGCCACTATCAAAAGCAGTATTTTTATCTTGTACTTCTTGGCGGTGAAATCGAATAACGGAACGGTCTCGTATCGAATCGGTGATACCATCAACGCCGAGGTTAAAATTACCATAACCGCCAGCATTCGATCAAGCCTGATTTCACCCCATATATGCTGACTGAATATGACGAATGAGGCCAGCGCGCAGGCGGCAACCGGTATTGGCAAGCCGATAAAATCGGATTTCGTCTCGATATCCGCATGAATATTAAAACGCGCCAGACGATATACTCCGGTCATTACGAATGCGAAACCGATAACCCAGTCCCATCTACCGAACTCGACCATCTCGAATGATATTAGCATGACGGCAGGCGCGACTCCGAACGACACCACATCCGCCATAGAATCGAGCTCAACCCCGAATTGCGAGGCGCCTTTCGACAAACGAGCAACTATGCCGTCGAGGTAGTCGAAAAACGCGGCGAGAATGATCAGCCAGGCGGCCTCGGTGGGATTCCCCCCGCGAGCGCTCGATAGAATCGAGGCGAAACCGCAGAAGAGGTTGCCCATCGTGAAAAGCCCCGGAAATATCTGGCGTAAATCGTTCAAACGAATCTCCCTATTATGGTCTTAGCGCCTTTGACCTTATCTCCTATATTAATGTCGACCTTAACTTCCAAAGGTATAAATAAATCTACCCGGCTGCCGAACATAATTAGCCCCAATCTGTCGCCCTTTTTGACTGTTTGTGATTCTGAGACTCTGCATTTGATTCGTCTGGCGAGAATACCGGCAATTAGATGAACCCTGACCTGACCACGATCGGTCTCGAAATCGATCTCCGTACGCTGATTGACCTCCGAGGCCTGTTTGTTGAATGCGGCCAAATATTTGCCGGGTTTGACTTTCACCCTGTTTACTCTTCCCGCCATCGGTACCCGGTTTACATGGACATTAAAAATCGACAGGAATATGGATATCTGACGATAACCGTCATGTTCCTCGATCGATACGACCTTACCATCGGCAGGCGCGACAACTATATCATCGCCCTCGGGTATCTTACGCTGGGGATCGCGAAAAAACAGCAGCAGTAAATTGCCAAACATGAAAAAAGCGACAGCCCAATAAGTGTAATTTATGTCGTAGTTCCTATAAAACAGAAAAAAGAAAACTGCCGTTAAAATGACAAACGGCAAATAAAAGTAAAATCCTTCTTTGGCCATTAGCTAAGAGCCCTTTTAATTACACCATTTATTCTTTTAGTAAAATAGTTAACATCGAAGCAATCCTCAATCTCTTTTTCGGAAAGAATTTCGGCTACCTCGGTCGAATTTTCTACCAGTTCCCTGAAACTCCTGTTTTCTTTGCGAGCGGTCATCGCCAGGGATTGCACTATAAGATAAGCTTTCTCGCGGCTCGGCATCCTCGATATCAAAGCAAGCAGTATCCGCTGCGAAAACACCAGGCCTCCGCCCATCCAGAGATTTTCTTTCATGCGTTTGGTATTGACCACCATGCCGGTTAATATCCTCTCGATCAACGACAGATCGTAGTCGGCGATAATACATGAGTCGGGAATGATAACACGTTCCACCGAGCTGTGGCTGATATCGCGTTCATGCCAGAGAGCTTGATTTTCCATACCGGCCAGGGCATTACCTCTCAGTAAGCGAGCCAGGCCGGAGACTTTTTCGCAATAGATCGGATTTTTCTTGTGCGGCATGGCCGAGGAGCCTTTCTGTTTTTTGCCGAATCCCTCCTCTACTTCGCTTATCTCGGTTCTTTGAAGACTCCTGATTTCGATAGAGAATTTCTCCAGCGTACCGCCTATGACGGCCAGTACGTTGAGAAAATGCGCGTGACGATCCCGTTGGATAATCTGGGTCGAGACCGTGGCCGGTTTGAGCTTGAACTTACGACAGACATATTTCTCCACTCGTGGATCTATATGAGCGAAATTCCCCACCGCGCCGGAGACCTTACCCACAGCCAATCCGGCAACAGCTTCATCGAAACGCTTTAAATCGCGAAGAATCTCACGATACCACATCGCCATTTTCAAGCCGAACGTCGTTGGTTCGGCATGAACGCCGTGCGTACGACCTATATGCAGCGTATTGGCATAACGTTTGGTTAATTTTTTAAGTATGCCGCTAACCCGTACGAGACGTTTGCGAATAAGTACCGCGGCTTTCTGGATGATAATTGTTTGCGATATATCTAGAACATCCGAGGAGGTCAGGCCATAGTGAATATATTTGGCATTAGGGCCGACATACTCGGCAATATTGGTGAGAAAGGCGATAACATCATGCTGTATCTCCTCCTCGATTTCCAATATACGTTCGACATTGAATTCGGCTTTACGCTTTATTTCGGCTACTGCCTTTTTAGGGATTTTTCCCAGGCCGGCCCAGGCCTCACATGCCGCGATTTCAACATCGAGCCAGGTACGAAATTTAGATTCATCAGTCCAGAGCGCGCCCATCTCGGGCAAAGTATAGCGTTTAATCATTGTACTACTTTTTCACTTTCTCCCAATCGGCTAAAAACTTCTCCAAACCAACATCAGTAAGAGGATGCTTCGCCATCTGCTCGATTACTTTATATGGCATGGTAATGACATCCGCGCCCATGATCGCCGATTCGACTACATGTAACTGAGTTCTGACAGAGGCAACCAATACCTCCGTGGAGAATGCATAATTATCATATATTTGAATGATCTGCTCGATCAAATCCATACCGACATGGCTGACATCATCCAGACGGCCGACGAACGGCGAGATGAATGCCGCGCCGGCTTTGGCAGCCAACAAAGCCTGCAAAGGCGAGAAACAAAGTGTCATGTTGACCATGATACCTTTCTCGGAAAGCTGTTTGGTGGCGATGAAACCATCCCGTATGCATGGCACCTTAATAGTAATATTCTTATGGATTTTAGCCAGTTCCAGAGCCTCTTTTACCATTCCCTCGGTATCAACCGCCGTTACCTCGGCCGATATCGGGCCATCGACGATCTCGCAGATATTGGTCAGGATATCACGGTAGTCGCCTTTTTCTTTCGCCAGCAGTGATGGATTCGTGGTTACGCCATCCAGAACGCCGAATTCCGCCGCTTTCTTGATCTCATCGATATTGGCGGTGTCGATAAAAAATTTCATTTTGCTTCCCTTCTATATCTTACATTAACTAATACCAAACCATTAGCCGGTGCACTGTATTTCACGTTAGAGCTATTATTCAAAAAAGCCTTCAATTGTGTCAAGTTTATTTTTGAATCCTCGTAAGCAAGCATTGCCCCAACCAGGCGGCGCACCATGTGATGGAGAAATCTATCTGCTTTCACCTCATAGATTAGCATACCCGAATGACGGAACCATGCTGACCTGATAATCTTACAGTGATTATCCTGTTTGAGCGATTTCTGCTTGCAAAATGAGGAGTAATCATGTCTTCCCGGAAATACCCCGGCCGCTTTATTGAGTTTATCCATATCCAACCGGCGATGGCTGTAGTGTGCCCTGTTACGGATCAGGGGTTGTGGTGTTTCGGTAATATAATAGCGATATGTACGTTCGATAGCCAGGCGACGCGGATCGAATTCCGGCAACACCCTGGTGACCTTTTTAACCGCTACATCATCAGGCAACAAGCGATTCAGACGATAAAAAATCTGCTCGGTTTTCTGCGGCTTTTCCAGCTTGAACGCTCCCACCTGTCCGATCGCATGCACGCCGGCATCGGTGCGACCGGCTCCCTCGAGTTTGACTTTCTCGCGGGTAAAGCGAAAGATAGCATCAATGATGACCTGTTGTACGGAACGTTTTCCCGGCTGTATCTGCCAGCCGCAAAAACCACCGCCGTCATATTCGATAATCAGTTTATAGCAGTATTTACTCATAATAGAAAATCCCGAACGCCCCGCCTATCCCCAGGCAAATCAATATGAAATCGATGAATTTCAGCCTGATGCGTTCCGGTACGAAATATGTATCGCCATCACCTTTCAACGACATGGCCAGCGCGACATCATCGGTTTGCCAGGCGACTCTGATTATAAGAGGAAACATGAGCTTTATATTTGCTCTCAGCCTGTTAGTGAAATGTCTGCCGAAATTGACTCCCCGCGCTCGCATCGCCAGTTTCAATGATTCCCGTTCACGCAATAGTACCGGCAAAAACCTGAGCGCGATGAAAAACACCAATGCCAGCTCCTGGAAGAATCTACTTTTAGCCAAGCCGAAACCGGTAGCTATTTTAGAGGAGATATTTAAAGGAGAGCTAAAACTAAAAAAGCATATTCCGATTATAACGAAATTGATGAATCTCAGCAAATTTATCGAGCCGGAATACAGCCCGAAATCGCTGGCGGTGAATTTCCAGACCGTAAACAACGGTTCGCCCTCATGGTAAAACAGGTGAAGGATGAAAATAAATGCCATTACCGGCGCGAAAAGCCGCACATAATCCAATATGAAGCCTGGTTTCAAGCCACCGGAAATAGCGATGGTCAGAAGAATCCCGAAAAATATCACCTGGGTTTCGATCATATACGCAGATAACGCTATTATTGAGAAACTAATACTTAATATCAGTTTGGCTTCATCGGCAATACCGGTATAGCGGTTGCGCGGTATATAACTTAATGCTCTCATGAGTTGAATATATACAATAAAACGATATGATTCAATCTGTATAAACGATAAGACGAGAATATTCTCCGAACGAGGCCGCCGGTTTAACGGCACTTCTTGCACAGACCGTAAATCTCGAATCGGAAACCCTGCGGTTTGTACCCGAACTTGCCTACTATCTGTTTCTGAACATTCTCAACCGAGGGCGAGGTAAACTCCTCCGTCTGACCGCATTTCGTGCAAATAAGGTGGCCGTGATTCTGGCGGCGAAAGGCTTTCTCGAACCGCGCTTTGCCATCCCCGAAATTAACATCGTTGGCAATGCCACATTCGGTAAATAATTTCAATGTGCGGTAGACTGTCGAAAAACCGATATTGGAATACTGTTTACGAATAAGAGCGTGAAGCTCATAGGCTGAAATATGACCGGTGGTGGTTAAGAAAATATCGAGAATATTAAATCTCTGATCGGTCTTTTTCAGGTTTTTCGTTTTCAGATGATCGGCAAAAACTTCTTTCTCTGTTTTCATCTGTTATCCTCGATGCAATTTTTACATAACCCAAATATTTGATAGCAATAATCTTTAACCTCGAATTTATACTCATCGACCAGATTAGCCTGAAGTTTCAGTAATTCGGGTTGATGAAATTCGATTCTTGCTCCGCATTTCTGGCAGATCATATGGTCGTATCTTGGCTTATCGCTGATTTTCTCGAAATGGATAGCGGCCGAGCCTAGATATACCTTACGAAGCACACCGGATTCGGCCAGGATTTCCAGTGTTCTATAAATCGTTGCCCGGGAGGTTTTACGGCCCCTCTGCTTTAAAATAACCAGAAGATCATCGGCCTCGAAATGTCCCTCGGTTGCCAGGGCCTCATTAAAAATAGTCAATCTCTCCGAGGTCAGTTTAAGACCTTTGCTCTGCAAGAACGAATTAAATCGTTCCCTGACATTATTTTGCTCAGCATCTGACATTGATATTGATTTCCATATACAACATATACATGGAACGGTCAAGCACTTTGTTAATTTTAATCTTGACACTTCTTTGCCAAGTAATTTATTAAACAATCAGAATATTGATAATTTCAAACTTAATGGAGGTTAACGTGAGAAAAGCTGCTATCCTTATTATCCTGGTTTCGATTGTTGGGGCGATACTTGTCGGTTGCGACCAGCAGAAAGCTCTCGATCAAATTCTCGATAATCCTGAAATGAAAACATACCTCATGACCCAAATGATGACCGATGAAGGTGTCAAGGCCGAGATTACCACGCAGGTGCTGGCTGACTCTGCCTGGGTTGCCCAAATCGTCAATGAGTATTCGAAAACCATGGCCAATCGTGAAATCATGATGAATACTTTACTGGAATTCCCCGGCATGGGCGAGATCATGCTTTCCAAGATGGCTGAGGATGACAATCTGAAAAAGTCCATGAAAGAGATCGGCAACAGAAGAAGATAAGTTTTAAACAGGCGATTTCCTCAGGGATTTTTAGCCAAAGTCAATATTTGAAGGAGCGTTCGATCGGACGCTCTTTTTTTCATATCAATTTCACCTAAGACCCTGGACATTCTCATCCGAAAGAACTGGTATTTAATCAATTACTAAAGCAAAATGGAGTATGATAGCGAGAAGAAAAAAATGAAGCCATTCTACCACTAAAGCTAGATACCCGCGTTACGAATTTTGGCGCCTCCCCTACTTCGTAATCTCGCGGAATTCCCGCCACAGGTAATAGAACACCACCGCCACGAAAGCCCCCCCGATTAACAACACCGTGTAGAAATAATCCGAGGACTGGAATGTTTGAGCCATCCTGTTAAAATCACCGGTTTGAGGCGCCAGGGCATTCGATTGCCAGGAACTGAGATAAACCATTCCCCTGTTGATCAGGCCAACGATCGATTCGAGATTGGCAAGTATGAATCCCAGAACGAATACTACCGAACCGAACCAGGCCCATCGCCTTATTACCGACGAGGCTTTCACCTGTTCGTGTTCGAACTCGAGACGGCTATAAAGCTCGGGCATTATATCCACGGACTCATCCTCGAGGCTTAACTCCCTGAGCGAATATTCCAACTCCAGTTCATCTTTATAGATTTTACTGCAGTACGGACATTTCTTGATATGGCGAGCGGCGGCCTTAAAGTCGGCCGGTTCGCCGTTTAACGCCTTTTCGATTTCATCACATCTCATTCGTACGATGCTCCCCATATAGTTTTTTCAGTTCACGTTTCGCCCGATACAATCGTATTTTCACCGTGCTTATCGGTATATCAAGGTAACGGGCTATCTCATCATATTTTAAATCCTGGAAATAGCGAAGCATGATAATTTCCCGATACTCCTCAGCCAGTAAATCGATTAGTTTCCGCATGCCCAGCCTAAGCGGTATTTGCGATTCGGCGCTCTGTTCCCCTTTTACGGCCTCGCCTGTTTCCAGTTTTCGATGTCTCAACAAATTCAGACATTGGTTTTTGCATATTTTATACAGCCATGTCGTAAACTGCGCGTCATCCCGGAAATATGGTAACCCGCGATAAGCTTTGATAAATACATCCTGAGTGATATCCCGGGCTGTCTCGCTATCACCAACATATCCCATCGCTGTCCGGTAGATAAAATTCTGATTACGTTTGACAAGTTCGCCGAACGCCTCGGAATTTTTATTCTTAGCCCTTTCAAGCAATTGGGAATCGGTAGCCGTGAATCGCGCTTTGAATTTTTGGGCTGTTTTTTTCACATTATCGCCGACATGTTCGGCTATTTGATAAACCATTAACATTTGTTATAAGGACAATTTAATTCTACCGTTTGTTACAAACTATTTTCAATCTTTTTTTGTAACAAATCCTGCGACCGGCGTGTCTGACAGTCAAAAGAAACGAAAGCGAAAGGAGAATTTTATGGTAGATATATTCGAAACCTTCATTCCAATAGTCGCTATAATCACGAGTATGGCAACTGTACTGGCAATAGCCCTCGCGATAATAATAGCGGCAATGAAAAAACGAAAATTGGAAATCGAGGCTTATAAGGCAGCTATTGATAAAGGCTTGCCCGTTCCCGAATTAAAATCAATGGAGAAATCGCCATTAGGGACTTTCAAGGCCTCGTTAATCTGGATCGCCATCGGTATCGGATTCTTTTTTATGATGCTTGCCGAGGGAGAACGTAGTGGAATGGCGTTCGGCTCAATCCCATTACTGATCGGTGTCGCATTGATGATCTCCTATTTTATGGAGAAAAAAGAGAAAGAGAAAGAAAAAGCGGAAGAAAAAAATAAATTGACCTGAATTAGATTTTCCGCGCATAAAGCCAGCCTCGGCTGGCTTTTTTAATGGGCAATCCCAAATAGCAGGAGCTTCGATTTAACGCGGTATCCCATCTAACGGGCTTGTTGAAAAAGTCATTCTCACGCGTCGCTGGGCGGACGAAGTCCTTTGTTCATCCTTTCCCGGCGACATCCCGCGTGGAGTCAGGTGTCAGGAAAGAATTCCTAACACCTCAACTGCTCAGCAGGGACTTATTCAACGCGCCCCCCGCTACTTTGGAACCTTGTCTGCACTGGCAAAAATGTATTATTCTGCCAATTACAGCAACATTACGAATCGGCGCTTCGTAATGAGGTGGTACTGATGATTTTAGATATTAATCCTATTTTCACTAGTGTCCGGTGTTTTTCGATAAATTTTAAATTTTTCCTTTGAATTGTTAGCTAAAGATATTTTTCGATATAATTAAACATTCACCGTATCATACATTCTGATATGTCCTGTCGATGTCAGGCTTAGTTTCCTGGTTTCCAAGCGCTGCTTGGAAACCTTCTTGAGTCATGTAGGATAAGCATTCTGCCGGCAAACAAGCCACGTTGCGAAGCAGCGCTTCGCAACGAGATGGAAAGGCCGGACAGTAGTGTCCTATTTTAGTAATTCAAACACAGTGCCAAACAGAGTTTAGTAATATGAAACAATTTAAGCAGTCTGCCTTTCCCCTCATCTGGATTCCTGGGCTTCGCCCGGAATGACAAATCGACCATACATTGCTTTCAATGGATATCTATCGGTATTTTGTTTATTAATCGATAGACTTAGTTTTCCATCTACCGAGCCTGAACCAAATGAACAGCACTATTCCTTTTAATACGGTTGAAATAGTAATAGCCCAATAAAGCGCAACATACCCCATGCCCAATGGACCGACCATCACAATGGCTAATGGTATTCGCAGTACGGTGCCGACCAGCGATACCAGCATCGGCGGCAAAGTATCGCCTGCGCCGGAGAACGCCCCCTCCAGAACGATCTCCAGCCCGGAAAATATCTGCGACAATGCGATAATTTTCAGGTAATGAATCGTGGCGGCCATGGTTTTAGGATCGGAGGTGAACAGCCTGGTAATCGGTTCGGCGAAGAAAAACAGTATGAACGTTATCAATACAGTAAATACTGAAATTATCCCCTGTGCGACAAGCGCCGATCTTTCGGCTCTATCGGGTTTATTTGCGCCGAGATTCTGGCCGATTATGCCGGCGGCGGCCTGTCCCATACCGAATGATACCATGAACGATACCGATTCGATTAACTGGCCCACTCTGAATGAGGCTACGACATAGTCGCCGAACGGGGCGGCTATGCGCGCCAGTACCAGGTAGACAATCGAGAACACGATACCCGATATGGCAATCGGCAGCCCGATTTTAGAGAGCCGCCAAAAAAGTTTGAAATCAAACGGCAACGGTTTTAGTTCGATTATTTTAAACGGTAGCTTACCTTTGCTGACATCGATAAGCAGCCATGCATGAGCTATGTAATAACCTATCACGGTAGCTAAAGCGGCGCCGGCTATACCCATTTCGGGAAACGGCCCGACACCGAAAATAAGCAGCGGATCGAGTATCATATTAACCGAGATAGCTACCAGAGTCAGTTTCATCGGCGTGGTGGTATCACCAACCGCCCGGAAAATGCTGAATATCGCCTCGCCCATGAACGCCGGCGGCAGCATGAACGAGATAACGCTCAAGTATATAGTACCAAGCCGCACGACCTCCTCTGATAAGCCGACCAGTTGCACGATATGCTTGGAGAAAAATACGCCAATTAATGTAAATATAATGGATAGGAGAAATATGAACTGAAGCGCCTTTTGCGATGTATCGGAGGCTTTATCCGGCCGCTTTTCACCATAGTAACGTGAGATAACCGCCATCAACCCGATAGGCATGATATCCACAAGCGAATATATTATCCAGATAACGAACGCCGCCGGGGCGATTGCCGCCAGAGCTTTCGGCCCGATTCGTCCGACCCAGATACCATCTATGAAATGATTGATCGTTATTCCCAGAAGCGATAAAATCCCGGGGAACGCCAAGCGAAGCAGGATCCTCGATATCGAACCCTGCGTTAAGTCTTTTGCCATTTTCCCTACATCCTCATAACGAATAAACAGATTAGATACTACGGCAATTTTACCATAAAGATTCGGGTTTGGGGTAACTTTTTATAGGTTTGTTTATGGGGTATTTATGGTTGGCTGCATAACCTGCTTAGAATAGCCGCTCCTCGTTTTCCCCCACCCGGAGGGCTTGTTGAAAAAGCCATTTGCATGTGTCGCTGGGCGGACGAAGTCCTTTGTTCATCCTTTCCCGGCGATATGCGGCGTATAATAATATCCTACTTCAATAATTCGAACTGAGAGATGGGGCTGAATGACTTTCGGTGGATTTCGCAGGGACCGAATTCGTTTATCAACTCAATATGCTCTTTGGTGCCATAGCCTTTATGCTTCTCGAAATTGTACTCGGGATATATTTTCGACATCTCGAACATGTGCGTATCCCGAGTAACTTTAGCCAGTATCGAGGCGGCGGACACCTGGGGAATAAGTCTATCACCGCCAACGACCGCTTTTTGCTTCACCGCCAGCCCCGGTATGGTTTTGTTGCCATCGATATAAACCAAATCAGGTCGGATTCGCAATTTTTCTATAGCAACTTTCATTGCCAGAAGCGAAGCTTGAAGGATATTGATTTTATCTATTACAACGCAAGAAACGCCGGCGATCGCGAAATCAGCGGCGTTATCTAAAATCTCTGAAAATATTTTCAGTCGGCCGGCCGGCGATATCGTTTTCGAGTCGGCCAGGCCATCTATGGGCTTATCGGGATCGAGTATCACGGCGGCGGCTACGACAGGTCCGGCTAATGGCCCTCGACCAACCTCATCGGTGCCGCAAATAATTTTACGCTCGATACATCCCTCCCGTAAAAAGCTATTTCTTCTCGGCAACTTTAGCGGGAATACGGGCAGCTTTACCGGTACGATCTCTGAGATAGTAAAGTTTCGACCGTCTGACACGACCCTGCCGGAGCACCTGAATCTTTGTGACATTAGGCGAGTGCAACGGGAAAATTCTTTCCACGCCGATACCGGAGGTAATACGCCTGACAGTGAACGAGGCCTGAATGCCTTTACCTTTCTTAGCGATAACATCACCCTGAAAAACCTGGACTCTTTCTTTATCGCCCTCTTTGATTTTCACATGTACTCGGACATTATCGCCCGATTTGAAATCTGGCAAATTGTCTTTAAGGTACCTGCTCTCAATTGTTTTTAACATCTCTATCCTCCAGATTCAATAATTTTATTTCGTCATCATCAAGATCTTTATTCTTCAACAAATCAGGTCGTCTCGATCTTGTTCTTAGAAGCGATTGCGCCAATCGCCATTGCCTGATCCTTTCGTGATTTCCATTCAACAATTCATCCGGAACTTTATGCCCCATGAATTCTCTGGGCTGGGTGTATTCCGGATAACCCAGTAACCCCTCAAAAAACGCATCCGACTGAGCAGAGTCAATCTCTTTTATTACTCCGGGCACCAATCTGGCCACGGAATCGATAATAATAAGCGCCGGCAACTCTCCACCGGTCAGGACATAATCGCCGACCGATATTTCCGTAATATCGAAAAGCTCCTTTATTCGCTCATCCACGCCTTTGTAATGTCCGCAAATAATCAAAAGCCAATCCTCGACCATCAGTTTTTTAGCGCTAACCTGGTCGAATTTCTCACCGGAGGCGTCAGTGATAATTTTCCTGGCTTTGTTATCCGGATCGATCGCCTTGATCGCGTTAAACAGCGGCTCGACCATCATAACCATGCCGGCGCCACCGCCGAAAGGCGTATCATCCACCACTCGATGCTTATCGGTGGCATAGTCGCGGATATCGTGCGTGTGCAAATCGATTATGCCGTTTTCGACAGCCCGGCCGATAATGCTCTGCTCAAGCGGCCCGGTTATCATATCGGGAAACAGGCTCAAGACATCGATTCTCATGTCAGGAACTCCTTTGCCCGGCTGACCATCACACGTCCGGCCGCGATATCGATATCATCGATTGCCTCTTTGATCATCGGTATGAGCGCGTTTTCGCCCTCATGTTCGACTATCAGGACATCGTTTGCCGGTAAGCTCATTACATCGATTATTTTGCCAAAGATCACGTCGTCCTTTTCGACAACAAGGAGGCCGATTAATTCAAAAACGAAGAATTCGCCAGGCTTTGTCTCGGGCAAATTCTTCATTTCTGTAAAAATTTCGCCGCCCTTAATATTATCCGCTTGATCCCTACCGCTTATATTTTTGAATTTAACCCCAAACCGGTTACCGTACCATCTGGCCGATTCAACCGTGGCATCGATACTTTTATCCTTAACGGATATTACTACTGGCAGGTTTTCTTTTATGTTCGGGTTAGACTCGTTATAAGCTCTGATCAGGACCTCACCTGAAAGACCCCGAGGCTTTACGATAAGCCCCAGGGCAATCAGTGTTTTATCATCAGGGCTCACACTATTCAAGAATCTCCAGTAATGCCCGTTTACCTTTCTTGGCGGAAACAGCCGCAATAAGAGTTCTGATAGCTTTAGCAGTCTGACCTTTTCGCCCAATTACCTTACCCAGGTCCTCGGGCGCAACTCTTAACTCGTAAACAGTTGTTTTCTCCCCCTCAACCTCGGAAACTTCGACATTGTTAGGATTGTCAACCAGCGCTCGAGCGATGAATTCGATGAATTCCTTCATATCGCCTCCTTAGTGAATAGTGTAGTTCAGCGTGAGCACCTCTACTCTTCAGTAGCGGTTTTCTTCTTTTTCTTTTTGGCTTTTTCCTTCAGAGTCTCAGATACGGTCATATCGGAGACATCCTCACCTTTTTTGACTTTCGAATATTTTTCCAATAAGCCGGTTTGTCTGAATATGCTCGCCACAGTATCGGATATGATCGCGCCCTGGTCGAGGTGCTGGTAGATTTTTTCCTCGTGGAATTTAACTTTGCCCGGTTTCTCGATCGGGTTATACCATCCGAGTACGTCTACGAATTTGCCATCTCTCGCTTTGCGCGAATCGATTGCGACGATGCGGTAGAATGGCCGTTTTTTGGCTCCCATTCTACGCAACCTTATCTTAAGTGCCACTGATCCTCCTGTCGATGTTTATTTAAATCATTATTTATATCGGGAATCCCTGTGGAAAACCTTTGAAATTAAACTTCGACATCTTCTTGACCATCTTTTGCATTTGTGTGAACTGCTTTAATAAAACGTTGACATCATGCACGGAAGTTCCGCTGCCGCGGGCAATTCGCTTGCGGCGAGAGCCGTTTATGATTTGCGGCTTGCGTCTTTCCTCGGTGGTCATAGAACTGATAATCGCCTCTATCCTGGGCAACGCCTTATCGTCAACCTTAAGGCCCTTAAGCTTTCCGCCGGCGCCCGGTATCATCTCGAGAAGCGATTCCAAAGGTCCCATCTTCTTCACCTGTTTTAACTGATCCAAAAAATCTTCGAAAGTAAACTCGGACTTTTTGAGTTTCTCCTCTAATTTTTTGGCTTTATCAAGATCGACCGCCGCTTGAGCTTTCTCAACCAGCGTTACGACATCCCCCATACCAAGAATTCGCGAGGCCATACGGTCGGGATGGAACTCCTCGATAGCATCGAGTTTCTCACCCACACCGATGAATTTCACCGGCACATCCAGCACCGATTTGATAGACAGCGCCGCGCCGCCCCTGGCATCACCATCCAGCTTGGTAAGCGCCACACCCGTAACCTCGATACGTTCGTGAAACGCTTTGGCTACATTGACAGCCTCCTGACCGGTCATGGAATCGGCAACGAATAATACCTCTGTGGGATTCACTTTCTTTTTTATACTCTCCAACTCAGCCATCAGTTCATCATCAATTTGCAGGCGGCCTGCGGTATCGAGTATGACCAGATCGTAGAGCTTCTCCCTGGCATACTTGATCGACTCCGTGCAAATGTCCGGGGCGCTGGATTCGCTGGTGAAGAACGGCATATCAAGTGATTTTGCCAGAATCTCCAACTGCTTTTTGGCCGCCGGGCGATGAATGTCCGCGGCTACAAGTAGAGGGTGCTTGCCGCGTTTTTTGAATAATTTGGAAAGTTTACCTGAAAGTGTCGTCTTGCCGCAACCATGAAGACCAACCATCATAACAATAGTTGGCGGCTGTGGGGCCGAATTCAAAGGCGCGTTTTGTTGTCCCAGAAGCTTGACTAACTCGTCATTGACGATCTTAACCACTTGCTGGCCGGGTTTAATGGAACTGGTTACCTCGTGGCCAACAGCTCGCTCCTGGACATTGGCGATAAAATTCTTGGCTACCTTATAGTTAACATCGGCCTCAAGTAAAGCCATCCGGACCTCTTTCATGGCGGCTTTAACATCTTTCTCGTTAAGCACACCTCGGCCGGTGATTTTCTTAAAAACCGAGTCAAGTCTTTCAGTTAACTGATCAAACATAGCAATACTCCACCGCTAGCCCCCAAGGCGGCAAATAGTGAAAATAATACAAAAACCTGTGGATGCAAGTTAAATATGACAAAAAATGAACATCAAAGGACATTAATGTTAAGTTAATTAATTATGATAATACTCGTTCTGCTTAAAAATTAGAGGTAATCGAATGTTACATTATGGCTACTATAGTATTTGTTCACCGGCAAACGTGATTGCCTGTTCCCCGTACTTATTGCGCAGGGTATCAATGACACTGTCTATTTTCTCGGAACGCTCATCTGGATTGCCAAGTAAATCGCACTGGGCCGGTTCCGATTTTGGGCTGAGTTTGGATACCGATACCCCTACCAGGCGGATCGGCGATTCGGCCAGACGATGCTTTTGCAGAAGCTTGACCGCGTGGTTATATATCATGACGGCGCAGTCGGTGGGACGGCTAAACGTGTTGGCGCGCGTTTTCAGGCGGGCATCTGCATGCTTAACCTTGAGCGTGACTGTCCTGCCCACGTAGCCGGCGCTTCGCAAACGACGGGATACTTTATCTGACAGGCGAAGCATCATGCTGTGTATTTTATCGATATCCGAGACATTGGCTCCGAACGTATGCTCATGCCCCATCGATTTCTCCTCGGACTCATCATGCGTGAAATGAATCTCGTTATTACCGATACCGTTGGCCATATCGCGAAGAGAATCGCCTACGATGCCGAAATATTTTTTCATCTTGTGCTTAGGCACTTTGGCCAGATCAGCGATAGTGAACACGCCGATTTTGTTAAACGCCTCGGCCGATTTCGGGCCTACCCCCCAGAGGTTGCCGATCGGTTGTGGCCAGAGAAACTCTTTTTCCTTACCCGGCTCGACAATAGTCAGGCCATCGGGTTTTTCCGCCCCCGAGGCCATCTTGGCCACGAATCGCACCGCCGATATGCCGATTGAGCAAGTCATCCGCAGGCTATCCCAGATACGCTTTTTGATCTCGATAGATATCGGGCCGGGGCCGCCCCAGCGATCGACTGTCTCGGTGATATCCAAAAATGCCTCATCGACCGAGAACGGTTCGACCTGGGGCGAGAAATCTGTCAGTAGTTTCATGATCTCCATCGAGACATAGCCATACTTATCGGTAGAGTTGTGCAGGAATATGCCGTGCGGACATCGCTTTTTTGCCTCGTACGAGGACATGGCCGAATGCACGCCAAACTTGCGCGCCTCGTAAGAGCAGGTGGTAACCACGCCACGCGAGTTGGGATCACCGCCGATAATTACGGCCTTGCCCTCCAGTGAGGGCATGTGGGCGATCTCTATCGAGGCGAAAAACGCGTCCATATCGATATGCATTATCAGACGCTGTTTATCGGGCTCATGATTCTTTTCACGGCCCCTATCGTTAGTGCAGAATTTTTTGTGCGGGTCCATGGCTATTCCACCCAGATTTTATTGAGCACCCAGATCGTGTTTCGCTCATCGTAAGCGAGCTGGAAGAAATTGGAGGCATGATCGAGCACGGCGAAATAGCGCAGCCTGGTCTGCCCCATATCGGATTTCCACGAGCCGGTGATCCGTTTGATTTTGATCGCCCGGCCGTTCCAGCGAAACCTGAGCGGTTTCATAGTGCCGCTTTCAAAAACGGCGATAACATCTATCGGTTCTTCGATATCCTGGTACATGTATTGCCCCCCCTACATGGGCGATGCATTAATAATGCATTTATCGTATGCCTCGCAACATCGTAGGAACACGGCATGCCGTGAATCTACGAGTGATGATGTTGTGCTAAGTTGTATTGATCTATTTCCCATTTGATAGGGTTTTCACGAATATATGTACGAGTCTCATGAAGGTCCTGTTCATTACGGATCACATGTTCATAATAATTGCGCTGCCAGAATGATTGGCCGGGGGTGCTAAGTAATTTATTTATCTCTCTTGATGAAAATGACTTGAATGATTTAACGATTTCCGAGAGTTTGCGGGCAGGTCTTAGACCAGCCCCTACGAAATTATAAAAATTATTATTAATTATTATAATACCATGTATGTGATTCGGCATAATGACGAATTCATCTAAAATTACCTCAGGATAATGCTTGGGTAAATTATCCCAGGTCTCCTGGATGATAGCACGTATCTTATCAGAATCAATTAAATACTTTTTATCGATAGTGCATATAGTTATGAAATACGCTCCGTTTTGCGAATAATCATAATTCCTCAAACGAACGAATTTGCGTTTTGGATATTTTGAATTATCGCACATTTTATTACCCATCAATATTTATATCTCGTAGGGGGCGATCTAAGATCGACCCGCTGCCTGTCATCATAACACGGTGGTAATTCACGGTCAGGTCTTAGACCTGCCCCTACGGGTGGTTGTTATTTACTACCGTAAATAATCTCTCCTTTTAATTTGCTGGGTGATCCTTCACCTACATAAATAAATTCTACCTGTACCTTATCATCAGAAAATGATTCATCTAAAATGAATCGTTTAGTCCCGGCATAAAAGACCAATAGATAAACCGTATCTCCTATATCAGGTTTCACGCCTTTTACGATAGATAAATAATCTCGCGCTTGGCCGACATCTAATTGAAATTGCTTTTTTGAATATGTCTTACCGATATATTGTTTAAGCTCGATTAATACAGAATTATCCCAATGCACAACACCTGATGGTTCATATAAAATATCTGGCTCTGATTTTCCCGCTCTAAATCTAACTATAGGAAAATACCCTTGATTGAAAATAAATTCCGAAACTATTTTAGATACTTTATCCTCTTTACCTTCCGCATTAGCTTTAGGAAAATCATCTCGCCTGATCCACATACAATAGGTTTTCAAACGTTCGATGAGAGCGCTTTTGGATTTGCCGGTTAGGAGGTATTCATCTACGGCGTGGTAGACTTGACGACATTCATCAATTAAAAATAATTGAACAGAAAACTCTGATTTTCTTGAAATAGTGCGAACTTTTATGCTTTCACCTAAAGTACTCTTACCAAGATTTAATAAATACCAATAATGTGATGTTTTTAAATAGGGTAACAATTGATAAAGAGAACTCGCTGATTCATATTCAGCTTTGTAATCCAAATATGAATCTATTCTCACCTTATTGCTCTGCAACAACATTAATAGTTTAAGTAGTTTATTGTTATTGTTATTGTAATTCATATTAATATCATCAGCATGATCAATAAACTTATTGATGGTACTTATAATCCCATCTAATTCGTTTGCATAATCAATAATGTAATTATCAATTTTCTTAAGCGCATTTAAATATCTATCAATAGTAATATATTTACCCCTGACATTAGGTTTAGGCAAATTGAAAGGATTACCTAATCCTTTATGAATCTCATTAAAAGTATTTTTGAATTTTTTACCAGTAAATTTATATTTTATAAGTTCCGAAGTGATATTTTTCAAGACACCTTTAATTTCACCGATTATATTTTGATAGGTTTCAGAACGAATATAATCTTCATCAAAATGTGACAGGCCAATTATAAAATCTCTTATTTGAAGATCCGACAACAAAAAATATAAAAACTTACTAACAGTTTCTTCGATTTCTGTGTGATCATTTTCATCTAATTTCTCAACTTCCCTAAACCTTCTCTCCAACTCTTTCCTTATAACATCAATTCGCATGTTGTACATAGCTCACCCCTGCTCTCAATCATTCTGCCTGGGGCGTATGCGATACGCCCCTACGGGATATTATTATCATTATCAATAAATCAAATACTGTATATCAATTATAATATGCTTTGTTATACCCCTCACCATATCACACCACACTACCACACCCGGCGATTGCCATCACCGCTTACTACATCTTGCGCATCAAACCAATCACCTTGCCGGCTATCATGAAACCGGGGGTGTTCTTCTCTACGATGATCGGACCGAAATCGGGGTTCTCCGCCTCTAACCGGATACGCTTTTTCTCCGGGAAGAAACGCTTTACCGTCGCCTCGTTATCAATCTGCGCGACCACGATATCGCCCGCCTGAGCCATCTGCTGACGGCGAACCAGCACGAAATCGCCATCAAGGATACCGGCGTCACGCATCGATAAGCCATCCACTTTGAGCGCGAAAATGTTCTCGCCGGTGGCAAACGATTTATCGATATAAAAATTACCCTCGATATTCTGTTCGGCCCACAATGGTACACCGGCCGCGACACGGCCAACCCAGGGTACCGACACCAGGTTGGACTCCTCGATACGCTCAGGCGCCTCTTTAACGATCTCGATGCCGCGCGACAGGTAGCGGTTGCGCTTGATATACCCCTTACGCTCCAGCGCCTCCAATACCGAGCGCACACCATTGGTCGAGTTGATACCGAACCTCTCGCCTATCTCACGCAGCGAGGGCGGACGGCCCATCTCCACGACCATCTGCTTGATGAACTCGAAAATCTCTCTTTGACGGGGAGTTAGTTCCTTCATCACCCCTCCTTTGTTGAGTTAATTCTATTAGTGGCTGACGGGGATATCCGCCGACCACAACACCTTCTTAGCTATTGTCCAATAACCAGCAAACGAGGATGTCCGCCAGCCACGAAATCGCCTTTTAAAACCACCACCGGCACCCCCCGACTACTAAACATTTCTTATCTGCCAATAAATATACTGTTCATATGTTCAATCGTCAAGAAAAAAAGATGGCTTAAGTAAAAATTATCTGATTGGTTAGTTGTCCCTCCACGGGCTTACCGGGTTTCCACCTTAAGGGTTGTTGAAAATGGTTATCGCACGAGTGATTAGACCTCCTCCTGGTTCCATAGCGCTGCTTTGGAGTCTTGTCTGCACTGGTAAATACTTAATATTCCGCCACTTACATCAACATGACGAAGCAGCGCTTGGGAATCTGGGAACTAAGCCTAACATCGGCAGGGCATGTCAGGATGCAGGATACGCTGAATATATAATTTTATCGGAAAATATCTTTCACTAACAATTCCAAGGAGGAATATGAAATTTATCGAAAAACACCGGACGTTAGTGATATGATAATATTATTATTTCGCTGTCTCGGCCAATTTTTTGGCCTCTTGCCCTGAGGAGGTGTGGAAACCGTTGGGCAGTAAAATGTCGAAAGTCGTACCGGCATCATCGGTGTCGAATTCGATCTTGCCCTCGAGCGATTCGACAATGCGTTTGACAATCGCCAGGCCCAGCCCGGTGCCATCGCTTTTGGTGGAAAAAAACGGATCGAATATCCTCGCCCTTATATTCGGAGGTATTCCGGGGCCGGTATCTCTAAACGACAGTCTGGTGGTGAACTTGCCGTTTTTCTCGATTACTTTTTTGCAGGTAATGATTATCGCGCCGCCATTATCACCGATGGCCTGGAAACTGTTCAGGATGAGATTCCATAGCAATTGCTTATACATGTCAGGACCGCCACGGCCGCGTACCGGATCTTTAGGGCGATTATATTTGAGCTCAATATTTTCCTTATAACTGGGATGAGATTTAGCCAGCACCAATATCTCATCTATGACAGGTCCAATCTCGGTGTTGATTTCGGGATTGCTTTTGATACGCGCGAAACTGAGGAACTCGGTCAATATATGATTCAAACGCGAGGATTCTTTTAAGATTAACTCCAGAAGCTTTTTATCGTGCTCATCGGTTAACTGCAGCGAGGTTTTCAGCACCTCCACCGAGCCGGAGATCGAGGCTAGCGGATTTCGTATCTCGTGGGCGATACCCGCGGAAAGCTTGCCCACCGTTGCCAGGCGGTCGGCATCCCGCAAACGTTTCTCCATCTGCTTGGACTCTCTCAAATTCTGGAATACGGTAATTACGCCGCGAATCTCGTTACTCTCATCCCGCAGCACCGAGGTTGAGATGCCCAGCGGTATCTTCTCGTTCTCCACGGTAATCGAAATCTCGCTGCGATGCTCAATGTAACCGGTCGACATAGCCAACTCGATTTTGTAATAAAGCTCGGGAAATTTTTTCAGGAATATCGATTTGAACGAGGCGCCTTTGGCCAGCTTGTGATTAACCTGCAAGATATCGCCCGCCGTCTTATTGAAATAGATCAATCGTCCGAAAACATCCACGGTAACCATACCCGAGCTCATGTTCTCCAGTATCTCATCGGTTTCCAGTTTGATTTTCCGCAATTGTTTCGAGGCTGATATCTGGTTTTCGGCCACATAGCCGGATATGAACGCTATCAGGTAAAACATGCACAGATGCAGAAATATCGTATAGAATGCCTCATCGGAGGAGAACCCCATGCGGGCAAGTTGATTCGATTCCAGTATCCCCGGTAAGAGGCCGGAGAAATCGTATACGATAGGCGCCGCGTAAAAAAGCCCGGCGACAGTAGCCGCAAGCATCGTACCGGATAAACCATACACCAGCGTAGCCGAGACTATCGATAAAAGAAACAGGACAATAAGAGGCGAAAAATTACCGCCTACATGGTTTATAAGAATCGATTCGATGGCGAATTCGAAAACCAACTGTATAGCAATAACGACCTTCAGTATTCTCAGGTTATGACCGGCTTTGGTGAAAAACAGGTATAGAAGCAACGATATTGCCAGTATGCCATAGATAATCAGAATTTTATACAGTACGGCGTTCGAGCTTAAAAACAAAGCCGAGGCAGCGAATAAAAAACCGTAGGTAATTATCCGTGATAAGACGATCCAGTAGAACCGGCCCGGTATCTCGGTGTTTTGATGTGATATTAAAGGTATTAGTCTCATAATAAAAAAGCCCCCGCCAATTAGTGACGGGGGCGATTGATTTATCTGTTTAAGAAATCTTTCCGATGATCTCGAACATCGGCAGGTACATTGCGATAAGGATACCACCGATAACCGCGCCCATAAACACGATGATTACAGGCTCGATAATCGAGGTTAAGGCTGCCACAGCGGCATCAACCTCCTCATCGTAAAAATCCGCGATTTTCGATAACATCTCATCCAGGCCGCCGGTTTTTTCACCGACAGATATCATCTGGGTAACCATAGGCGGAAACACACCCGACTCTTTCAGCGGTTGGGTAATAGTTTCACCCTCGGCAATCGAATACATCGATTTACGAATAGCATGCTGCAGAACAAGGTTACCGGATGTTTTGGCGGTGATATCAAGAGCATCCAGAATAGACACACCGGATGATAAAAGCGTGCCCAGTGTCCTGGTAAACCTGGAGATCGCGCCTTTCCTGATAAGATCACCCAATAGAGGCATTTTAAGTTTAAACTGATCGAATTTCATTGCGAAACCAGGGTTTTTCATGCCGAATTTAAACGCGACCAGAGCGCTGATTACCATCACGATCATAGTCACCATATTTCCCCGCAAGAAATTGGATATATCCAATACCGCCTGCGTAGGCCCGGGCAATTCCGCTCCCAGCCCACCGAACATCTTGGCGAATACGGGTACGATGAATGCCAACATAGCGAATGTCACGCCGCCGGCAACAACCGCCACGACAATCGGGTATACCAGAGCGCCTTTTACCTGACGGGCCAGCTTATCGGCTTTCTCACGATAAGCGGCGAGTCGAATCAGGATAGTATCGAGCGCGCCGCCGATCTCACCGGCCTCGACCATATTGACATAGAGATCATCGAAAACCTTTTTATGTTTGCCCAATGCTTCCGAGAGAGTCGAACCGGATTGAACATCCTCTTTAACTTTATTTGCTATCTTCCTGAATTCTGCCGATTCAAGCTGATTGGACAAGATCTCAAGACATTGAACCATTGGCAAACCCGCGCCAATCATAGTTGAAAACTGACGAGTAAATCTCGATATCTCAATTTTCTTGATACCCGTGCCGAACTTTATCTCTATTTGAGACGCTTTTTTATTAATAGATGAGGCCAGGATTTTATTATGTCTTAAAAACCTTTCGACCTCAACTCTGCTCTTGGCTTTTCTTTCACCTTGAACTGCCCGTCCCCCGACAGTTTTGCCTTTATATTCAAATACCGGCACGCATACCTCCAATCATACCGCTAGAATTTTACCGGTTGGTTTGATGTTGCCGCGCTACGACTTATCATTTCCTCGAGTTCAGCCGGAGATACCGAATGACAGATAGCATCGCTGTATGTTACCTTCCTGGCGTTATATAATTCGAATATACTCATGTTCATCGTTCTCATACCGTATTTTTGACCGGCCTGGATCAAGCTGTAAATCTGGTGAATCTTGTCATCCCTGATTACCGCCCTCATTGCCGGCGTAGCGATCAGTACCTCCAGAGCAAGCACACGGCCGCCGCCGACTTTCGGCATAAGCTGCTGGGTGACTACCGCTTGAAGCACGAACGAGAGCTGAACTCTAACCTGCTCCTGCTGATTGTTCGGGAAAACGTCAATGATACGGTTGATCGCCTCAGCAGCGGAGTTGGTATGAAGCGTGGCAAACGCAAGGTGACCGGTTTCCGAGATTGTCAGGGCGGCCTCCATGGTTTCCAGGTCACGCATCTCACCTATCAGGATGACATCCGGGTCCTGCCTTAAAGCATATTTGAGCGAGGCCGCGAATGTCTGCGTATCGGCATGAACCTCGCGCTGGTTTACAATACAATTTTGATGCGAGTGCAAATACTCGATCGGATCCTCGACTGTAATAATATGCTTATATTGCTCGCGGTTTACTTTATCGATCAATGCGGCTAGAGTCGTCGATTTGCCGGAGCCGGTAGGTCCGGTTACTAGAATCAAGCCACGGGGAAGCTCGGATAGTTTGACAATCGATTCGGGAACACCCAGTTCCTCGAATGTAGGCACGCGATGGGGAATCTGGCGGAGAGCCATAGCCACATTGCCCCTTTGCATAAATATATTACATCGGAATCGAGACAGATTTTTAATTCCGAACGATAAATCCAGCTCGGAATTCTCCTCGAATTTCAACCGTTGTTTCTCATTCATAACACTATACGCTAATTTCTTGGTGTCCTCGGGCTTTAGAGTATCAAGATCGGTTTTAGTTAATTTACCGTCAACCCTGATTTGCGGAGGCGTGCCGACCGTGATATGTAGGTCAGAGGCGTTCTGCTTGACCATGATTTCGAGTAATTCTCTTAGCGATAACATATAAGTCCTCTTTTATTAGGTTATCGGCTGATTTCTCACCATTTTTAATCATTGGATGAGGAATTAGCGATTACCTGCTCCAACGGTATTAATCCCTCTTTCATTTTCTCGATAGCATGCGAGCGTAAAGTAAACATTCCCTCTTCAACCGCTTGCTTTCTTAACTCCATCGTGGAATCGTTATTTATTATCATCTTCTCGATTTTGCCTGAAATAGGCATAATCTCGAAAATACCGGTTCTACCCGAATAGCCGGTGTTATTGCAGCTATTACAACCCTTGCCCCGATAGACTTTCAAGCTATCGGCTTCCGGCCCACTAAGTCCCAGAGCATCAAGAATATCGGGAGTAACCTGCACCTCTTCTTTGCAGTATTTGCATATCTTTTTCACCATCCTCTGCGCCATGATCAAACGGGTCGAGGCGGCTACCATAAATGGTGGCGTGCCCATATCAATAAGACGGTTTACAGTTGAAGGGGCATCATTGGTATGGAGGGTCGAAAACACGAGGTGACCGGTCAATGCCGCTTTGATCGCGATATCGGCGGTTTCCTTATCACGAATCTCACCAACCATGATGATATCCGGGTCCTGACGCAAAAACGATCTTAAGGCCGCGGCAAACGATAAGCCGATATCTGATTTAACCAGCACCTGGTTAATACCATCGAAATTGAACTCGACAGGATCCTCTGCGGTCATCAGGTTGACATCCGTACTGTTTAAAGTTTTCAGCGCCGAATACAGAGTGGTGGTTTTACCCGAACCTGTTGGACCGGTTACCAATATCATACCAAACGGCGATTTTATAGCTTTCTTGAAATTACCCAGGCCGAGTTCCGGGAAACCAAGCTTGGTCATGTCGACCATTAACGATTTCGGATCGAGAATACGCATAACGACCTTCTCGCCGAAAATAGTCGGCAGTACCGAAACACGAAGATCGACCGTTCTATCCTGGATTTTCACTTTTATACGACCATCCTGGGGTAATCTTCTTTCGGAAATATCCAGGTCGGCCATGATTTTCATACGCGATATAATAGCGGCACGATATTTAAAAGGTATCGGGGCTCTCTCCTGAAGAGTACCATCCACTCGGTATCTGACCCTGATACGCTTTTCATAACATTCGAAATGAATATCCGAAGCGCCTTGCCTTATAGCATCGGCAATAATCGAGTCAACCAGCTTGACCAGGGGTTTATCCTGCACCTGCGCCTGAAGATCGGATTCCTCGAGTTCCTCCTCGGAGGTATCGACTACCTCGAGCTCATCATCGATCTCTTTGATAATCGAATCGAACGCTCCCTTGTTGTCATAATATCGGTCTATCGATTTCGATATAGCCGATTCCGGTGAGATAACAGGTTGAATGTAAAAACCCGTAATAAATTTAATAGCATCCAGAACATAAATGTTGTTCGGATCCGAGATAGCGACAATCAGGGTTTTACCGATACGCGATACGGCAATTACGTTAAACTTCCTGGCGATATCCTCAGGAATCAGTTTAACGATTTCCGGATTAAGCTCGACATCGGTTAAGCGAACCGCCCCGATATTTAGTTGTTTACCGACGAATTCACTGATGACATCCTCATCCTCAACCGCGCCGATTTTAACCAGTATCTCGCCGAGCTTGTTTTCGGATTTCTCTTGAAGTTGTAACGCTTGATCTAGCTGATCCTGGGTAATCTTCCCTGATTGAACCAGCAGTTTCCCAATTTCTACACCCATATTACAGGATACTCTCCCTTAGTCCTGAAAAATATCGTCCAGTTTATCCTCTGCCGACTGCGAAAATTCCTCATCGAGCTTTAAGCCCTGTTCCTTGCCTTTCTGGCCGGCGTTGTTCATTATCTCCTGTAAAGATTCTCCTATCTCTTTGGCGTATAATCTCACCATACCGATTGTAGTGCGATCATCGAAAATAACCACCAAAATGGAACGCTCGCCAATTAACGAAATGTGGATATGATCTCTTTTGCCTTGATGAAAGAGTACCGAAAACTCCGGCTCGCCGACTAACCTGGCTATCTCTTTTGTGGAGGCGAAATTGCCGGCCAATAAAGCCGCCAGAGCTGTCGTATCCAGTGTGTGAGTGAAGCCCTGGCGAGTAATCAAATGCCCGTCCTTATCCACCAGAAGGGCGCATTTGGCCTCGGCTTCTTTAATCAAACGGGTAAGCACCCGATCGATCTTCTCGATCTCTTCCTCATATAGGACCTGGTTTTCCTGAGTCACTGATAGTCCTCCTTAAAAACTATTGTTTTTTACCTTTTAACCATCCGAACAAACCGGATTTCTTTTTACCTTTTACCTTGGTGCTCTCAGCCATTTGGGGTTTGCTGAACGCGTTTCCGGTCTGCTTCGGATCGGAAATCACCGTCTCCTCCTGATCGAATTGTTCTAGCTGAGGTTCGGCCTCAGCCGGCTGCTGCAATTTCTCTCTCAGATAATCCAATTTATCCGCATCCAAAACGTCCGGGTGATGTTTCCTGACTGCTTGTTTCTGGACGTTTATCTCCTCAATGTCCTCTTTAAGCGCGGCATGCTCTGTAGTCTCCTCGATATCCTCATGCTGCGAAACATCCTCGACCTGTTGCTCATCATCGGGTGAGGAGGATACCACGACATTAGTCATCAATTCCGAATCTTTGGAAATTTGCGGTTTCTCCATTACACCGACTTGAGCCTGTGTACGTGGCTCCGGCTGCGTTTGCTCTTTATCTCCTATGCGAGTATTGGTTGCCTCCTCCGGCAACTCTCCGTATTCCATGGCCTGGCTGGATGACGACTCGATTCCGGGTGAAACCTGGTCGGACATCGATTGACCGGCAGACTTCGGTTTGATCTCGGAATCGTTTGAGGAAAGCTCCGCCGCCTGTCTCTGCTCGGGGTTTATTTCCGCCCGGGCAGCCTGTTCGACTTGCGGTTTCACCTCGCCAGAGGGAGAATCATCCAGTTCGTAAGGAGCATTCTCCGGTTTTACCTCGGCTGCAGGTGATGGCGCGATTTCGTTGCCGGGTTGAGGTGGTGGCGCGGTTTGCTGAGGTTGAGGTTTTGGCGCTGACGTATCCATAGCGGCAACAACAGCCGTTTTCGAATCGGTACGTTCGGCGCTGCTTTTCTGAGCTTTCTCGATCACGATTTTGCTGATCGCCTTGAGGGTAGCGAAAACACCACCGCCCGAGGTTGCCACGGCCTCGAAAACAGGCACGTTTCTCGTGTTTAGCTGTTGCTGTAATTGCTCTATAGTGGCGATATTCGGTAAGTCACGCTTGTTGTACTGGATAACGAACGGCATCTCCGATAAGTTGTAACCGTATTCAGCCAGGTTTTCCTCGAGGTTTTTCAGCGATTCGATGTTCTCATCCATCTTATCGAGCTGCGAATCGGCCACGAACACGAGACCGTCAACGCCGCGAAGAACCAGCTTGCGGGTGGCGTTATAATAAACCTGTCCGGGAACGGTATAGAGCTGAAATTTCACCTGGAAACCGCGAATGTTGCCAACATTTACCGGCAGGAAATCAAAATATAGCGTCCGGTCGGCATCGGTTGCCAGGCTGATTAATTCTCCCCGGGTATCCTTCGGCACCTTTTTGAAAACATGCTGAAGGTTGGTGGTTTTTCCGGATAATCCGGGACCGTAGTAAACGATCTTAGAGATTATCTCTTTAAATGCGTAATTAATAGAGACCATTATAACACCCTATTGCCCGTTTATTTTAGAAATGGCGTTTTTCATTTCCAGTCTTACTAAACCTATATTCACTTCCTTTTCGGCGATAACCGTTAGAATTCCCACGCCGGCATCGGCTAAAAATACCTTACCGGTTTGTGCCTCAACCGTTACCTGTGACGGCGCCTCGCCTTTTAATCTATCCATAGCTTTGGTTACGCTTGAAAGAATGGAGGCTGACATCGCGCCAACAGTCTCATCCTCGAGCTGGGAATCAAGATCGGCGGCGATGATTATACCATCGGCCCCAACCAGCATCGAACCTTTGATACCGGTCGTTTTATTCAGTTCACCGAGAACGTTATACATAAACCCTCCAAATCAATTGGCTAAAAGAGGATATCTTTCTCTTAAGTATGCCTTTATCATGTCGACTGATTGGCCGATGCGCACCCTGAGCAAATCATCGGTGCCGGTATCGGCTCTAACCAGTAAAATTAAATCGTTAACTCTCTCAATAGTTATCCAGCTATCGCTGCTTTTCAACACCATCGAATTTACGGCGGGTTCTTCGATCTTGAATAGCACCTGGCTGGTCTGGTCAATAATCAATAACGCCAGAGGCGACAGCACTTCCGGGTCCAGGCCGTCCTTATTGATATGTTCGACAACCAATCCATCGCTGTCGAATATCACCGCGCCTTTCACCCCACTGTACTCTACCAGGTACTGAAGCGTCGTTTTAAATTTATTGACATAATTTTCTGTTTTGGTTACCAGCATTTGCTTCACCTAAAAAACCGTGTTTTTAAATATTTCAGTTACTTTCAATTTTATCGAACCGAAATTGACATCATCCCGCATGGAAATAATGATAAGCAAATTCTTGAATACCATTATCCACAGTTTTGAAAATTCGGTCTCGATCATTATTTCTTCCGGCGCCCCCAGTTCGATTCTCGATATCGCCTGCGAGATGCTGTCGAAAGCTCCCGAGGCCAACGCCCCAAGCTCGTCTTTCGATAACATGCCGTCAAAATGACCTTCAACGACAATACCATCCCGGGCAACTGCCACGACTCCCAGAACTCTGGGTAATACTTTTATAATCGTCAGGGCATTGGATAGAGTATAGCTTTTTTTCTCGCTGGATGATGGTGCGGTCGATCTAATATTGATCTCGGCTTCCGGCATTTTCAGCTCACCGGCTGGAGGTACCTCATCCTCATTGACGCTAACCATCAGGCGTTTAACGCTTTCATTCAGGGGATCGGATTTATGCAGCTTATCTAGAAGCATCCTGGCCTTGTCTCTGTGCCCGAGCTTGATCAATATTTCGGATTGCAGCAAATCAACTGATCTGGTTCGGCCGCCGCTCTCGATCGCTCTTTGAAGGTTACGGTTGGCCTCCTCGAAATTCCCCCTGTCGAGGAAAATCTTGGCCATCACGATATATGCCGAGGCATACTGGGGATGAATTGTCAGGCCTTTCTTGCAAACCTCGAACGCCTTATCCACCAATTTTCTCTTACGATAGGCCTCGGCCAGTGCGGCAAATATCTGGCTCTGAGGATCGGTTTCAAGTATCTTCTGACACTTTGCGATTCTATCGTCTAATTCTGCTAAATCGACATTCATACTAAATCCTGCTTATCGGTATCGTCACCTGAGTAACAATTAAAATAACTCCTGCTCACTCCAGTCCAACCTTATAAAGAATAAGCCCTATCAGAAGCAATATAAAAAATAAAATATCCAGCCCCGCGAAAGCGATTGCCTGAAAGTATTGAATATCGAACACTGACAGGAGACTCATCACCATGCGAGCCAGGGCCGCCACGAAAGCAATCATTATTATTATCCAGGGCATTCCCATTTTTCCCCCTTTGAAATTATTGAATATCGAAAAACAAAGGAAGAAACCTACGACTATTATCAACGTCAACAAACCATGATATGTCAGCTCGAGCCAGCGCGGATACAAATTGTAGAACTCTCCCGCATAAGCCGACTTGCCACTCGCCAGTATGGCTATCGGTACCAGAAACTGACTGATTCTTTTCATAAGATTACAAACTCCTCAACGCTCTGGAGAACTCATCCTCGAGCCCCCATTTTAAAGCCAGTTGCTTTTTACTGTTGATATTATTCTGAGTGTTAATTTTCATCTGCGAGACCGTCCGCTTGAACATCTTCTTGCCCAGGTATTTCTGGATAGTGTTGAGATAGTCGCATAGCAGGTCGTTGAAATTAGCTATAATACGATGAACCTTGGCATCATCGGGAAGGGACTTGGCCAGTTTCAACAGAAGCTCGAATCCGAATTCGCCGTGCTTACCGGTCAGATGATCGGCCAATAACGGGTAGTCGGATTTATGCGACTGGAATGTCTCGGTAAAAACCTTTTCGCCCTTAGGCCCCATCTTCTCTCTCAAGCTCTGAAGGATAGTCTCGAAATTATGTTTATATATATTAGAAAGCAATAATATCAGCTCCTCGGTTTCATCAATCGCCGGTTTTTGCTGATCTACCACCTCTTTGCCGATCTTTATCAGTCCGACCTGCATTATATTAGCCAGAGCTTTCGAGGTCAGGAACTGATCGAGCACCGATTCCTTGACAATATCAGCCATCTTCTTACCCGAACCGATAAGCGCCATCACCAATATCTCATTACGAGAAAGACGGATTTGCTCGGTTTTTAATACCGGATTTCTCTCCAACTCGACCATGACGTTATCGGGAGGTAATATCTTTTTCAACTCCTCCCATTCGTCAATGCGACGAGTACCCTCCATGATGATATTCATGGGATTGAGTTCAGTCTGAATGGTTTCCGGCGGTGGAGCTTTGCCCTCGACGAATTTGAAATCGCCGTCTTTCCAGGCGAACAACCCGTATATGATCTCCTCGATCTGTAATCGCAGCGAATCGAGGATCTCATCCCTGGTAAACAATCCTCGCTCGACTAAAGTAGCGCCTATTTTTTTACCATCTTTTTTCTCTTTGAGAACCTTCATCAATTCCGGCTTGGAGATTCGTCCCTGTTTGAGTAGAATATTTCCGAATAAATCCTGTTCGGATGAGGACGCGGCAAATATAGTGAAACCACTTCGGAAATATATATCTTTTCTCTCCTCGCCTTTTTCGATAGATAAAACACCGGTTTTTTTCGTGGAGAAAATTAATTGAAATATATCGGGCAATGAGACTGTCTTAAGGTTTCCGGTAAAACTCATAAGTACTGGCCGCCTTTACATCATGGTTTAAGCATGAAGTCTACATGCATTTTATCACTAAACCTGATCCGAAAACTACCGTTAAATTTCACCGACCAGGTTCTGTCGTCGTAATAAGTCAGTTTATCCTTCGTCCCTACCGATGACTCCGTATTCCTATCCGGGCTGAAGACAAGCATATCAGGTGCATTCCGCAATATCGATTTATAAACCGTGCCATAAGGCTGTACGCTCCAAGGTAATTCCATAACCTTTGCCTTATGGTCAATATCTCCGGCATACCGAGGATTTACGGACCCCGCTAAAATGCACTCCCCTCCTGATGTTGACAGCTTGTAGTAATACCCATCTGTTACTGTTTCGCTATTATTATCGGTTTCAACTGTAACAAGTTTAACCTTCTTATTTAAAATAGATTCCGCCGATGTATATTGGGGAAACACAATATCCAAGATAGAGGTATCTACAATCAGCGACTCATGTTCGATTATATCCCCAACATTTATACTTTCGGTTAATATACTCAGATCGTTTTTATTATTAGTAAATAACGTATCTATTTTACGAATGCCGGTTTTAAAAAGAAACGGTTTTAAACTGTTCTCTAAATGGTCTATATCATCGTTATTGTAAATATCATACCAGAGATATCTTTCTCCGGAGGATGTACAAAATAATACCGCCCGATCATCGCCACAGTCAACAAATGTTATACTATCCTCTAACGGATTATATAAGTAGCTTATCCATATCACTATAGAGATAGCGCTTAAGGTTATAATTGAGGCTTTCAAGCTGAGACGCCGGTGAAAAGAAAGCTCGACAATCAAGTATAATCCGGTATAAAACAGTATTATCGTGCCCCACCCCGGTGAACTAACGTCAACAACGGAATAAGGCAAATCCACGAAAAATCCTAATAGCGGCAAAATGATAGAGATTAGCTTGGAAAGCGGCCAGACATATACCGAGGTAAAAAAATCACCCATCAGGATAAACGGCAAAAAACAGATTCCGGCAATCGTCAATATCGAGGCCAGCAATACCATCGGGATATTGGCAATAACTCCCACGATTGGTATTCGGTTGAAATATTGCGCCGTAAGCGGCAAAACGGCTATCTGGGCGGAGAGTGTGGTGAAGAAGGTAAACAGGATATAGTCGATAGCCCGAGCCCACAGCCCTTTTTTCCTCGTAAATAAGGCTATGACTTTCGGCATCAGGTAAACAATACCGCCGCAAGCGGCAAATGAAAGCTGAAAGCCAATACTGAAAATCCAGAGCGGGCTGGTAATCAGCAATATCAAACCGGAAAAGGCTAACAGTCCGATAATATCGGGATCAGGCTTTCGATAGTAGCCAATCAAGCCAATAGAGGCCATAACCGAAGCCCGAACCACTGAGGGCTCGTTACGGGTTAAAAAGCAGAAAAATACGACAGCTATTAGCGTAATAATTATCCTGATACGTCTTTTTAGAGGGTAAGTTATTGCCAGGAAAAACATCACTATGATAGCGACATTGGAGCCGGACACCGCCATCAGGTGAAGCGTTCCGGTATCTCTGAACAGGCTGACGATATCATCGGGCATATCGCGTTTCTCGCCCAGCACGAAACCGGCCAGAAGCGAAGCCTGGTTTTCAGGAAGGTATAGTTCGTAACCGGCAAGCAAAATCTCTCTTAGAGGAGAAACCAGTTTGTTAATGAACACCCTCTCCAGATTCCAGAACATGAGATATTCGTACCATCGCTGCGGTTGCCCGGGTAGTATTCGAATCACGGAGGTATCATTTAATACCATCATGCCGAATACGCCTTTATGTCTTAACCAACGCTCGTAATCGAATCCACCCGGGATATGAGCGCCGCCGGGTTTAAACAGGTAGCCATTAAAACGCAGACGATCTTTGAACAAGTAGCTTTTCGATTGATGATTAATCTTGAGCATGATATTTCCGCAAGATTTGAACTTACGTTTACGCCAGATCAGCGAATCGACCTCGATTATCATATACGTTCTATCCGAGCGGATATCCGGCTCGGCTACGATTTCGCCAATAATAGTTACAGTCGATGCTTTTTCAACGATATTTTTGATATGAGTCGGTGGGAAATCTGAAACCGATATTTGATAAGCCGTGATACCGGCAAATATCAGGCTAAAATAAAGCAGTACGGTTGAGAATTTAGAATAATTTTTTAAATGATAAACAAGCGCAGCAATAGCAATTGATAATGTGACTGCCATATATATAGTCGAATGAAAGGGCAAGTAACCGGCTATCAAAATGCCAAGAGTATATACTATTAATGATGATAAAGCCGGCCTACCGTCAAACAAGCCGTAATTTTTGTTCATGATACGATATCAAGAAAGATTAAGTGTGACCAAAACGGTTATTGTAGCACATTTTAAATAGGCAGCCTCATTTCTTTTTATAATCCTCGGGACAAGTCGTTTTCCAGCGTTTATGCATCCAGAAATAATGATCGGGGTGCTCGTAAATAAACTCGGCCAGGGCATCCGTATATATCTGGGTTAAACGTTGTATGTCTTTATCCTTATCACCGGATTTTTCGATGGAGAACGGTCCCTTGAAATACAGGGTATGATGATTCAAGCCGGTTCTCACGAATGCTCCCACGTAAATCGGGCATTTGCATATTATCGAAAAGGCGGCTGCGCCTTTGGGTGTCGAGGCCGGTCTGCCGAGAAAATTGACTATCGTGCCATCGCGGCGGGCATCCTGATCGGAGAGAAAGGCAATCCATCTGCCCTTGCGAAGCACCCGGATTACCTCGCGCGCCGAGACACCGATTTCGATAATACCGACACCGAACATGGCTCGATGCTTATTCAATAAGGCGTTGACAAGCTTGTTGCTTTGCTTGCCTACCAGAAAATCCACCGGCCATTTTTTCATGGTAAGAGCGGCGCCCACCAATTCGAGATTGCCGAAATGACCGCCGATTAATATGGCGCCTTTGCCTGTTTTCAGATGTTCATCCACGACCTCGGGATTTGCCAGAGTAGCATATTTCTCCAACCCGATTCTTTTTAATTTGGGATACAAACCGAATTCCACCATCGAGCGGGCAAACTGAACGTATGAACGATATCCGATTTTATCGTATTCGGCATCGGTGTATTTATCCCCGAAAGTCCTTTTCAGGTTCGTTAACGTTACCTGCTTTCTAATTCCCAAAACACGATAGGCGATAAAAGCGATCAGATCACCGAAACGAATAGATATGCTTAATGGCAGGATATTAAGAATCACTACCAGGAGTTTTACGAAAAAATATTCAATCCCATGCTGAATAGCCTTGCTCATCCCCTCTTATCCTCTCCTCTATCTGCCATTGTCTGAGTTTCCGTCGGGTTATATATCTCTTAATCAAATATAATATAATAAATAATACGGCAATCAAGGGAAATAATACTTGCGGATCGAACACGTAAAGTACGAACCGATATCGTTCGACAGTTTTACTCTGCCAGATTCCCAGCCATTCGGTATATTCGTATCCGGTCGATTTGAAAAACGATTCATAGAAATTGCCCGAATCGCGGTAATATTCGAAGAAATCGTGAAAGAAACGTGTTCCGAATTCTTTCACCAACGAGCTAATCGCCAGGTACGATTGCGAGTATGCCAGCGAGGCTTTAGCGCCACCGAAACGGTTTACACCCTCCAGGGCGGTTAACGGAATCAGCCCCGATCCCCAGACGGCGCGCGTTATCAGTAAATCCTGGTTGATACGCCACTCGCCGGATACTATCTGGCAAAACCCCTCCTCGAACCATCGCGGCAACCATCGCCCGCCGGAGGCGTCATCCAGAATAATATGCCCCAGTTCATGTCCCAGCAACTCCTCCAGACTTTTACCTACCCTGAAATGCGAGGGTGATTTAATGACGATCAGCTTTCTGGCTTTAATAGCCGCCGCCGCACCCCAGTCGGGGAATTCCGAGCCGAGCGCCTTGCTGAAAGATACCATATCGGCAGCCACGACCACCCGAACGGTATCATCATAAATTATGCCTAAAAGCTCCTCGATCTTGTCCTCATATTCATTCAGCGTGTTATTGATATGAGATTCCTGATTGCCTGGCGCCTCTATTATATAGGTAGCCGCCACCGAGCCGCAGGAAAACACCGAAATCAGTATCAGCGTAACGAATAAGCGATTAAACGCGAGTGATAAAATATCGTTAATCTTATTCAAGACCGTATGAATGTCCCGGTTCGAGTATTATACATTCCGTGCCGAGCTCTCTGGCTTTCTCGGCGAACTTTTTCGGATCGGCTTTGATCGGATCGAAAGTGTCGTAATGCATGGGTATTACTTTTTTGGGTTTAAGGAATTCGACCGCCTTTGCCGCATCGTTGATATCCATAGTGAAATAACCTCCGATAGGCAGCAGGGCAACATCTATGTTATCTAGTTCACCGATTAATTTCATATCCAGGAATAAGCCGGTATCGCCGGCGTGGTATATAGTCTTGCCGTCCATGCGGATTATGAAGCCCACCGGATTGCCGCCGTAAACCATGCTATCCCCCAGCGTGGAGCCGTGATGCGCGATGGTCAATTTTAAGGAGCCGAAAGAGAAATCAGAACCGCCGCCGATATGCAAGCCGGCGGTTTTCTCCACGCCGTTTCTGGCGCAGTAAGTGGCTATTTCGTAGTTCGAGATTATCATAGCCTCGTTGCTTTTCGCCAGTTCCAAAGCGTCCCCCAGATGATCTCCATGGCCGTGGGTCAGCAGGATGAAATCGGTTTTTACGTCATTCACGCTAACTTTAGCCAACGGGTTACCGCTAATAAACGGGTCGATGATAACTTTCTGGTTGTTTGATTCGAGCAGGAAACATGAATGCCCCAAGAATGACAGGTTTAGCATGTACCCTCCATTTCTATATCCACTAAACTATTCTCAATCCATAACAGTTTCGATAACGCCGCCACCCAGCATCATATCCCCGTTATAAAACACCGAGGACTGTCCGGGAGTAATCGCCCTTTGCGGTTCATCGAATATTACCTCGGCAGAATTCCCCGATTCGATACGTACACTACAAGCCGCCGGTTGATGGCGGTACCTTATTTTCGCCAGGCAATCGAGCGTTTGTCCCGGCGGTATACCGATAAACCAGTTAGTGTCTTTTACAGTAAACCTCGATTTGAATATCATCTCGCCCGTGCCGACTATCAGCTTGTTAGAATCGCGATCCACGCTTATTACGTATAACGGCTCAGGATTGGATATACCCAGGCCTCGCCTCTGGCCTATGGTATAGGCTTGCAGGCCGTGATGCCTCCCCAATACCTCTCCCCGTGTGTTTACGATATCTCCCGGCTCGCCGCTTTCGAATAAATCGGTGTACTTACCATCGGGCACGAAACATATATCCTGACTTTCGGGCAGGTTGAAACTGGGGAGATCATGCTCGCGAGCGATATCTCGTATCTCCTGCTTGGTGTACTCTCCCACCGGGAATATGGTACGTTTCAGATAATCGGGATTGATTCCCCACAAAGCATATGTTTGATCTTTATTATCGTATTCGGCTTTGCGTATGAGTATGCGATCTTCTCGTTTAATTAGCCGGGCGTAATGGCCGGTAGCGATAAAGTCGGCGTTCATTTCCTCGGCGAATCTCATCAATTTGGGCCAGCGCACGAGACTGTTACACCTTATACAGGGGTTGGGCGTGACACCAGCCAGGTACGATCGCTTGAAATTGTCGATAACTTCCTGCTGGAAAGGCTCGACACTGTTTATCAGGTAATGAGGCGCATTTATCGATTCGCAAATATCGTAAGCGTTGTTGAAATGCTCCAGCGAACAACAGTTTTTCGGAGACCAATCGGCCATATAATCACTTTCCTTGAAATTGCGGAAAGTAATACCCGTTATTTTATAACCTTCCTTTTGAAGCAACAGCGCCGCTACGGAGGAATCCACGCCGCCGGACATTGCTACGATTACAGACTTCATTGTTACCCGCCTATAAATTCTGCCATCACACAATTAACATGTTTATTTAGCGAAGTGTTCCACGCTTGTATTTCATTGCGGAATCCACGAAAGCGCTAAACATCCTTCGCGCGTGATCCTTATCCTGCATTCTCTCGGGATGCCATTGAGCGCTGAGAATAAACGGATGATCAGCCATGTCGAGAGCCTCGATAACGCCATCGGATGACCTGGCCGCGACAGTCAGCCCCTCGCCTAATCTATCTACAACCTGGTGATGAGCCGAGTTAACTTTTATACGTCGAGATCTGATTATATCATAAAGGAGCGTATCTTTTCCGATCGAGATAAAATGAAACGAATCGAGTCCCTCTCGTATATCGGGATGCCTTAACACCTCGCCATCCAACAAACCTACATCCTGATACAGGGTTCCCCTCATCGCGATATTAAGTACCTGATGTCCCCGGCAAATGCAATACAAGGGGATTTTGCGTTTTACCGCCAGTTTGGCCAGTTCTATCTCGAACCGGTCGCGGGGTTCGACGAATCTCGAACATGTTTTATTGCGAGGCTGATTGAAATAATTCGAGTTAACATCGGTACCGCCGGTGAATACGATACCATCCACCATGTCAAGATACTCCTCTAACATCTCGATGGAAGCGGTATTGTGCAGCCCAATAGGTATAGCGCCGGCTTTCTCCACACCATAATGATAACCCTTATCGACATAATCCATCGCCCATACCGAGGGCCAGCGGTATTTTTTCACATCGTTGGCCTGGCTTAAAGTTATGCCTATTATTGCTTTTTTAGAACGCATATAAAATAGTCAGATGAGTCGCGCCATCAGCCAGGTCAAATGGTTTTCTGATACGTACGCCCCGGTCGAGCCTGATAGGGCCGATCGGTGTGAAAAACTGAATGCCTAATCCGCCAACCAATTCGATTCGATTCAATTTGAACTCCTTGACATTATAAAACACGTTTCCGGCATCGAGGAAAGCCGTGCCTCCGAAACGCCAGAATAATGTGCGGCGAAGTTCGAGGTTTGCCAGCATCATCAATTTGCCGCCTTTAGGCTGACCGTACAAACTCTGTGTAGAGTCGACATCGGGCAAGCCCCATTTTACGCCCAGATCATTTTCGGCAAATCCGCGAATAGTTTTCGCACCGCCAAGCGTAAACCTGTCATCCGAACTGGAACCATCGATGGCAAGCTCCTCGAGTACGCCGGTATTGAATCGCATTGCCAATATATTACTGCCATCGAGATTCTTATAACCGCTCCAATAGAATTCGCCTTTAATATAGCTGAAATCACCGCCTAAAACATCGCCGACATAATCCAGTGCCACGTATGAAAAAATGCCTTTCTGCGGAGCAAGCAGATTATCGCGCGTGTCTCTCTGGCCATAGAACGAAAGTCTCCGTCTTATAGAGTTATCACCATTCTTGCGGTATATTTCCTGCTCATCACTTTTTATATCGTGGATATCGACAAACTCAACCCTGGCCGAGAAACTGATATTAGTATGAAGATTCAACTCTCGGGATAACTGCATTTCCCCGGATATCTGATCGTAGAATTTACCAATCAGTGGATTTTTATTTCGTATTTTATATTCCGTCGAAAGCGAAAGCGGCATACGATAGCCCAAAAACCAGGGTTCTACATAATCGAGCTCTACCGCGTTTTTTACGGTTTGTAACTTGATATCACGCCAGAACGATTTCGAGAAGAGGTCTTTAAACTCGAGACTATCTACATTTTCTTCGCCACGCTGTGTAAATTGAAGGCTTATACTTCCTGTTAAAATAAGTTTCCTGCCGGTTCCCCACAAATTTCTATGACCGACACTGGCAGAGGTCGAGAAAACCGCGCCGAAATCGTCATCCTGACCGGCGCCGATTTTGCCGTTAATGAACAGAGGTTTACGTTCGTTTATGACAAGTCTGAAATCCGTTACCGAGGTATCGGATTCGATCTCTTTCAAACCCAGAGTTCTCCGAAGAGTAACGAATCGCAGCAAACCGGTACTGTACAGACGCTGCTGGCTTTCGATCATTTTACGCCTGTCATATGGTTTACCTTTTTCGATAACCAGCTCGCGCCGTAGTATGAATTCTTTCGATTTATCGCTACCCTCCCTGGCAATCTCGATATCACCGTTTAAAACGTACGTGCCCGGGTTTATCAGGAATGCAACATCAACATACGAGGAGTCCGGGGAATATTCTAATTCGGAGCTTACATCTGCAATTGGGTAGGCGTTATCGGCGTAAAGGTTTTTTATCCGATACACGGAAGCCTTTATAAGTTCCGTGTTTATCGGTTCGCCGGTTTTGATTTTCTGGATATAATCCTTGAGTTGAGTATTTATCCGGGGTAATCCACCTCTGATTTGAACTGAGCTGAGATATACTTTCTTCCCCTCATCGATAGTGAATGTAACCTGTACCTTGGAGGTATCCTTCGGGGACAACATGGCAACACCGGTTGCTCGAGTAAACGGATAGCCGTTTCTGCCGTAAAATTTGCGGATCGTTTCTATATCATATTTCACGTCCGATTCGGAATATTTTCTTTTACTGAGGAAAGCATACCACTTTTTCTCTTTCGTGAAAAGCATGCTTTTAATTTTCCCCTCGGAGAAAACGCGATTACCTTTTATCTCGATATTGTTTACGCGCTTTTTACGTAGTCTGGCATTCTGCCCGAAACCGGTAATCGTAAATAATAAAACGAAGATTGTTACGGCAAGTAATCTAATATTCATATCTTAGCTTTAAGTCGAATGAAACGCCCTCATCGGCCGTGCCCTGTCGCCCCTCGAAAGAGATATTATCACTATGTATGTACTCGAAACCAACTGTCTGGCCGGGTTTCTCCTGAGACATTCGCGTCGAAAAATTCACCAGCAATTTAGGTGATATATATTTCCAGACAGTAAACCTGGTTGCTCTTTTAGATTCACCGGCATCATCATCGTATTGATCAATATTTATATCAACCATATCGACTATATCAAGATCGCTTAGCGAACTCGAGACAAGCCGTCCGCCCATGAATGCAAGGTTATCCGATACATTGTTGCCTTCGCCTGTGGCAATAATATTTTCCAATAGCACGAACAGAATATCTTCATCCGAGTAATTCGAGCCGGCTGAGGTTCCTATTTTCAAGTTACTCAGACGCCCACTTATAACCAGATCGAGATCGGTATAGCTTGTTTGTTGACTGGGCGTTAGAACCCTCGTTGTCACATTCAAGTTTACCTGGGGATCGAGAGTATCGGGATTATCGAATGTCATCGAACCTTCTTCAATCTTGAATTTCATGTTAGCCAGATAGAAATAGCTTCTCTCGCTTTCAACATCCAGTTCGCCTAATACGCCGAGTATGCCTTTTTCACGAGTCACAGTCAACTCGCCGCTCAACTCCATATCGGCGGCGCCTTCGGTTTCGATAAAAGCATCGGCGTTCTTTATCCAGATATTATTAGGCGCGGCGATATCGAGCTTGATATCCCATAGTGTCGAATCCTCCTCAACCGCGACATCAGGAGCGCTTTCCGTGGCGAATTTGGAGAACCTATCTCTTAGCTCGAATCTTTTCACTTCGGCCCAACCCTCTACCAGGGGGGGCGATTTACCCTTGACGGTGATAAACAGATCCGTCAGCAATTGCACATCATAAGCATCCGCATAAAACTCGCAATTGTATCCCGATATAGTAAGATCATACAACTGGTTATTCAAATCCAGAAGAGTCACGGTTCCGAAACCGGTAATCAGACCTTTGGATTCCTCGGTAAGATTGGCGGCGCTCAAGTAGCGGTCTATCGTTTTGGAAAAACTATCTTTAGTCAGAGTAGCGTAAGCAGTCAGGGTATCGATATAAATCTTGTCGTTTTCCAGGCGCCCCCCCAGTACCACGTCACGCAACGGCTCAACCAGTTCCATGGTGTAAAGAGTACCTTCATTCAGAAGATACGTTCCGGATACTATGGGCTTATCGAAAGTTCCTTTAACACCGATATCGATTTCGAACACGGTCTCGAATTCCCTGATCGATGGTATGACTATAGGAACAAGCGTAGCGGCATCACCGCTGGCTCTAAATTCCAAATCCATCTCCTCGGGTGGAAATAGCTCTTCCTCAGAGGTGAAAGACAGGTTTATCGGCAAAGTACCGGTTAGTGTGTACAATCCGTGAGGATTTTCAAGCTCGGCAGGTACGAACTCTATTCTGCCATAGCTGTAATTAGCTCGAACATTAAGCTGCCCCAGCTCGTAATTGTCAACCGCAAGATCGCTCACCCAGATATCGGAGACGAATACGGGATTCGTGAAATCACCGTTAACGTAGATATCTCCCGAAAGCGAGGCGCTGACCGAACGATCATCAATGAAATACGCAGCTATCGTTTGTATACGTAAATTTTCGGTCGTCACGTACAGGTCCATTTGCTCGTCGTAAGTTATGACGCCGATCATATCAAGTGATCCTAATTCGGAGTAAAGCTTGAAATCCTGGAACTCGACTTCTTTCTCGTATACATCAATTACGAGAGGCGTGATCGTATAAACGGTATCCTTCCATAATACCATGTTCAGGGTATCGATAACCAGAGACGGCGGTAAAAGCGTGTTGTCGAACGAACCGGCGAAATCGAGTTTGTTGTTGGCGTTCTCCACCCGAATACTGTCGAGGAAATATTTCTCGCCGGATATGGATGTCGAGAAGAAACCGGAATCCACCGGGATCGTATATAAATCTCCACCGAACCATCTCCCCTCGACTCGCCCCACCTTATGACTGATAAACGATTTCAAATTCAAATCGAAAGCGAACGAATCAGCCATTAAACCATAGAAACGGCATGAGTCGGAATAGAAACCGCCATCGATGGTGAAATCTAAAGTCGGACCCGTCACCTCGAAATCCGCGTTACCTACTCCATCCAAATCCTGAATGAATATTTGACCGGTGAAATCAGCCAGATCATCGAACCGGGCCTTTCCCAGTAAATCGATATCACCCTGGTATTCTAGCCTGCCGCTAAAATTGGCGGTGGTATGCTTATAGTAAGCCGCGAAACCCGGATGGAAATTTATAGCCTCTAGATCGAAATCGACTTTTCCATTTACTCTGTCGAAATGGTAAATATCGATATCGGCCCAATCCAATTGGGCGTCGACCTCCATATAAAACGACTCGCTGCTAAATCCCTGTCCGTTCAATTGAAAATCACCGCTGAAAGAGCTGTAAATATCCGGTGAAATCTTCTGCAGATTCAATCCTTGAAAATTACCGTCAAAAGTATAACGTTCGGGTTTGTGATTGAAATCCAACAGGCCGCTGCCAACCAGTGGCGATTCGAATAAGTTGCCAACATACGAATCGACATACAGGATTTTATCGTCAAACCTGAAATCCATCGTAAAATTATCCAATGATCTCTCGAAAAGCGAGCCGCTTCCTTTTAGCTCTCCTCCGAACTTCTTCAAATCACCGTTGACACTTCCCGCCACCTCGAATACCCCCTCGAGTTTGACTCCGGTAAGCGCGGCAACATCGGCTAAATCAATCGGCGAGATATCAATAGCAAGCTTGTAATCGGGCGATTTCAATTCGCCGAACCTGCCGCTTATCCCTATCAGTGAACGAGAAGTTTTAATATTCAATGCTTCGATCATCAAGCCGTCATCAGCTATAAAACAGCGGGCGTTGAGGTATTCTACCTCGAACTCTTTCTGCGGACAGCTACCGTTAATACTATCGATCTGCAAATCAACCAGGCCGCCGTCGCTACCGAATGATCCGGAAAAAACGGGAATGATGAAATCAACTATCTCCCCGCCCAGCGGAGCTTGTATGTTGATATTTCTGAATTCGATATTATCAATTATCACATCGGGAAGCTTTAGTTGGGACGGCGGCTTTCTAACCGAGGTATCGGCGGCGACCTCTATCAGCCGATCATCGGGAACTAATGAGATATCGATATCTTTAACCGAGAAATTAGAAAAGTGATAATCCTGAAACAATATATCTCGTATCGAATATTGAGCCTCAATAGTATTTACGAAACCGATAGGAACGGATTTATCGCCGGATATTTTAAATACCTTAATACCCTCGAATTTAATCTGTCTCCATAAGTCACGATAAACTTTATCCACGGTAACTTTATAGCCGGTATTTTCGGGAAGGTAATATTCCAGCCAATCGTTCAACTGTTGTTCGGGGACGCTGGTAAAGAAATAGAGATATAATAATAGCGTAACCAAGAATAAAATTAACGATATCCCGGCCAGCGGTATTTTAATCAAGTGCCTCATATTGTAATTATACGCCTCCGAGATTTATTTTATTCGGGAAAGGCGGAAATTCCAAGCGATTTTTCCATCGTGGAGCGTGCTTTGATGATTATTTTTTCGGGGCAAAAGGCGAGGCATTGCTCTATTACCTCGGCAATTGTCTCCGGGGAGGCCCCTACATTATGGGCGCCGCGGATATGGGAGTAAACCTGACGTTGCATATCACTGATAGTCAGTATCGAGACAATTGCCAGTTCCCGGTCAATGATTCCAGCGCCCGGTCGGGAAATTATCCGGCCGTAGCCTTCATATATCATTCCCTTGCCTAATTGGGGAGCCAGCTTTTTAATATTGTTATACACCAGGTCGAAATTTTTAGAATAAATTTTGCGGGCGGTCTCTAATCCACGCTTCCTGAATAAAACCTGATCCCAGGATTCATCGGCCTTAGCGCCGGGGGTCAAATTCGATTCCCGGCAAATCTCATCGAGTACGAAAAAAGACTCCAGCGCCCTCGGGTACCCGACGAACAAATGTCCCTGTAATAAAATTTCATATATCGTATCAATCGTCACGCCGCGATCTAAGGCCCAGTTTATCAGACCGCGCATGATTTCGTATTCGCCGCAAGCCTGGGAGCCGGCTATAAAGCAGAGAATTCTCGTTTTTTCAGGAGTAAAGCGGTAATCCTCCAGGGATGGTATATACTCTTTGAAAATCTCGTTCTTTATACCGGGAAAGTATTTGCTTAAATTATCTTGCATAAAAAAAATGCCACCCCGTAGAAGGGGTGGCGATTCGATTATTTCAATATTACTGAATAGCTTTTCTCATCGCCGAACCGAACATGAATATCGGCAGGTAAATCACGATTACGATTCCAAGAATCACAACGGCGATCATCGCGATTAACAGAGGTTCAATCAACGAGGTTAACCTGGCAATAACGGCCTCTAACTGTTTGTCATAGAAATCGGCGGCCTTGGCCAGCATCTTCTCCATCTCACCCGTCTCCTCACCGGTGGCAGCCAGCGATAGGAGGGTGTTCGGAAATACATTCGTTTTCTTCAACGAGGCGGCAATCGAAAAACCATCCTTAACGTATTGGGTCGATCTGGTCAGCGCTCTCTGGTAATGCGAATTCGTTACCACCCGCCTGACAAGCACCATAGTATCGACCACCGGAACGCCGGAGCCCAGGAGCATACCGAACGTACGGGATATCTTGCTCATGGTCGAGTTTATGATAAGATTCCTGATTACCGGTATGGCCAGCTTAATCCGGTCGAAAATGTATTTTCCCGTTCTCGTAAGGTTGATAATAATCATCAACCCAATAAACATCATCACTCCCATTATAGTCAGGATGAAATTTTCGCGAACGGTATTGGATAGATTCATCAGCATCTGGGTATAGATCGGTAAATCGGCATCGAATTTGGCGTAAACGCCCTCGAACATCGGCACGATCCAGACGATCAGTACGATAACGAGAAAGCTCAGGAAGACCACAACGAATGCCGGGTAAGACATTGCCGAAACTATTTTTCGGCGTGTATCCTGAATAAACTCCAGGTAGTCGGCAACCTCCTCGAGAACGACCGAAAGCGTACCGGAAATTTCACCGGCTTTCACCAGGGCGATATATAAAGGCATGAAAACGCCGGGGTGAAGTTCAAGCGCCTCCGAAAGCGACAATCCCTTTTTGACATCATTGAGAAGCTGGGCAACGACTTTTCTGAACTTGACATTGCCCTCCTCATACAAGAGGTTATTCAGGGATTTCTCGATAGTCAGACCAGCCGAAAACATTGTCGCTAACTGACGAGTAAAAAAGACAAGCGCGCTTAGAGGTACTTTTGTTCTTTGCTTATAAATGTACAGGGAAATAGCATCAAAAAGACTTCCGCCTTTCTCGGCTGCCTGACGGGAGTCAACGACCGAGATGACAGTGTTGCCACCCTCTCTCAATTTGTTGACAGCGCCGTCAACCGAGGTGGCCGATACGGTTCCCTCGTGTTTATTTCCCTTGCTGTCTTTAACTACATATTTAAAAGTTGCCATTTGTAACCTGCTAGTTTGTTAATTACTAATCATCTTCAACCGTGGTTCTGGCCACTTCCTCAATGGAGGTTAACCCGGATAACACCTTAAGTATACCGGCATCGCGAAGGGTAACCATGCCCTGCTCTTTAGCGGCAAACCTGATATCATCCTGGTCCTTACCCTCGAAAATCAATTTGCGGATGGGTAGTTTGACCTCCAAAAGCTCGAATAAACCCGTACGACCGTAGTAACCGGTTTTACGGCAACGTACACAGCCCTTGGGACGGTATATTTTCTTACCGGCTATTCGCGAGCGATCCAACTCGATTTTCGCCAGTTCCTCATCGGATGGTTCGTACTCCTCTTTACAGGCCGAACACAGGGTTCTTAACAGCCTCTGCGACATGATAAGATTCAGGGTCGAACCCACCAGGTAACGCGGCACGCCGATATCCAGAAGCCTGGTTATCGTCGATGGTGAATCATTGGCGTGAAGAGTAGTGAACACCAGGTGACCTGTCAGGGCGAACTTAATCGCGATATCGGCAGTCTCCTGGTCACGAATCTCACCTATCAGCACTTTATCCGGATCCTGACGGAGAATCGAACGAAGCGACGCGCCGAAGGTCAGACCGATATCCTCTTTCGTAGCTATCTGGCTGATCCTGTCGATCTGGTACTCAACAGGGTCCTCAACGGTTACGATATTATCTTCCTCGCGCTGTACCTCTTTCAAGGCGGCGTGAAGAGTGGTCGATTTACCACTACCGGTCGGGCCGGATACTATAACCATGCCGTAGGGTTTCATGATCCACTTACGGAAGATATCCAGCATCTCAGCTTCGAAACCCAGAGAAGGCAAAGTAAAAGCAAAGCCTTTTTTATCCAGAAGACGAAGCACTACTTTTTCGCCTCTCACAGTCGGTATGATCGATACCCTGATATCGACTTCTTTATCGGGCATCTTGATCGATATACGGCCATCCTGGGGCAAGCGCCTTTCGGCAATATTCAGGCTGGCCATAACTTTGATCCTGGAGATAACACCGTGAGCGGATTTCAAAGGAGCGGTCATGATATCCTGTAGAGCGCCGTCAATACGAAACCTTACCAGCAGCGAATCGAACAGCGGCTCGATATGAATATCGGTAGCCCTTACTTTAATCGCCTCGGAAATTACCAGGTTAACGAGTTTAACGATCGGCGCTTCATCGAGCTGCTTTTTGAGGTCGTTGACATCGATATCATCGATCTCCCCATCCTCGCCGGCCACGATGAAATCCATTTCGGAAAGAGCGTCGGTAACCTCGCCGGTAGTCCGAAGCTCTTTGTAATGGCGTTCGATAGCCTCATCGATAACACTCTGGGCGCCTATTACCGGGATAACATCCAGGGAGGTTATCTTGCGGATATTGTCTATTACGACTATATCCTCGGGATCAACCATCACGACCTCAATACCGCCGTTTTCGACCTCCCTCGGGATACAGTGATATTCCCTAGCGAAAAACTCGGGAATATACTCTAACGATTCTTTACCTATCTTTATCAGGTCCTCGGGACCTATAAGAGGAATTAACAATTGTTCGGAAAGAGCTTTCGCGAGGTTCTCATCGGTTATAAAACCCTCGGCGATTAATACCTCTCCCAGTCTTTTACCGCCGTAATCGGCTTGTTTTTTTAAAGCAGTTTCTACATCTTTTTCAGAAATGATGTTTTCTCTAATAAGTATTTCGCCAAGCAACTGCATTTACAATTTACTTCCTTCCTCAATCATCAACAGTACAGAAAATAATGACTTCAGCTTCAACGTCCGAATAACCTCTCAGTTTGGCTATAACTCTACCGTCACAGGCCGGAGGCAACGGAGGTTCGCGTTCTGGAATCTGATTGTAGTCGATACAAAATTCCGTATAAGCATAGCCATCCGAATCAGTCGTGTCTATCGATTGGCCGTCGATATATCCGCAACCACTGGCTGAAAATAGAATCACGCCGTTATGAATTGGACATCCTAAGCCATCCTGGAGCAGAGCAGTAATATCTGAACATTCAGTTTGGTCTAATGCGACATACAGCACGCCTGGATTGGCGTCGAGAGATATCTCGCCATCGTACAATGCCAACACGATCGCTCCGCTGGTGTCATATAATTCACCGGCGTTGGCAACTACGCGTACCGTATCGAATGTATGCGTACAACCGTAAGACATCCATGTGCTTGCCTGACCGGGAATACCGATTATTATAGTGGTGTCTTCCTCATCCTGATAACCGCCGGTATAAGCGAATCCGTAGATATAGCCGATCGAATCGGGAATTAAACCGAACCAGACGGCAGTTTTGGGCTCGACCGGGTTAGTGAACGAATCCCAGATCGCGGCCGTAATACCTGTTACGATAGCCTCCTCTACGGCCTCGGCAATATTGGATTGATAGATATCAATAATATACGGAGGGCCGGATTGAATGGTAATTAGAGGTTTCTCCTTAAAGATATTTTCATCATCCACTGAGGTGGCTTTAATTCTAACCGTGCCTGCTCTATTACCCGAGAACATCGTTACTGAAGCTACACCATTCACGTTGGTCATCTCCGTAGTCTCGAGGCAAACCGAATCTACGGTCGGGACATACCTGAATGAGGGGCTGTTGGGATGAACTATCATAGAAGGAGCGGCTGTGATTTCGAACCTGATCTCATAACCCTCACTTAATGGATTACCGTTTTCATCCTGCATGGTCGCTTTAACGATAGTAGCATTACCACCAACCTCTATCTCAGGATTGGTAGTAGTTAGAGCAATGTTCGTCGGGAATGAGGAGGCAATATGTACGGACACCGCATCCGACCACAACGTATCGGTCGATCCGGGCTTGTTATAAAACGCTCTTATCTCGTCGAAACCGGCCTCGGTGCCAACCGTATATACCGCTTCAGCAGCTCCATTCTCGGTAGTTGTCAAAGCCGTTATATCAGATGAGGCAAGTTGGTTCTGATATCTTATCTGAGTGCCATTTCTAACGAAATTACCATTAGCGTCATAAACCGTACAACTTATAGTCTGATACGTGCCTGAACCGGCCACCATATCGACAGGATTGGAGGTAATATCGAGTACCACCGGGTTTCCCGGCAAATATGTTATCGTGGCGAGAGCCTCTTTAACGGCTCCAGATTCACTGGTAGCATAGGCGAGAATCGTTTCAACCTCGATAATAACCGAGGAATCGATTATCGACGGCGCCGTTAAAACGAATGTCGCTAATCCATTTTCGGTTTGAGTAGTCGATGAATCCAGTTGACCGCCGTATAAAGCTCCATATTTTTTAATCGTGACTTTAGTTCCATCACTGATAGGAACACCGGTCGTATCGATTACTGACACGTAAATCGTAGTATTATCTGCGCCATCAGCCAGCAAGGAGGTTTTTCCGAGCGAGATATTCATGGTGTCGATCTCGCCCTGGAGCGATACCAGGATATTAAGAGTATCAAGATCGACCATGTTACCGGCTGTAGCCGAGATATAAATTGCGGTGTCGGATGAAATACCCGGATCGGTAATATAGTAACCCGAGGCGAGACCGCCCTCGGTGGTAACCTCGTCAACGATGATAGTGCCGAGTTCGGGTTGTCTTGACATTGTAACCTCAACGCTATCGATACCGTTACCATCGGCATCCCTCACCCTGACCTCGAGATAAATAGTATCCGATTTGTTCAGGGAGTGGACAATCAGTTCGGGCGGCAAGATACTCATCGAAACCGTCGGGAAAGCATAGGCCATGCTAAGCGTGTCAATTTCCGAATCGGTACCCGAGGTTGCGGTGAAGACGACCATTTCTTCCTGGTCGGCGCCGGGATCGGTTATAAACAGGGCGTTGATGTGGCCGCCATTAGAGGTCAACTCCGGGGCCACGATAGTGCCGATCTCAGGCTGCCTGGTTAAATCCACTGCAATACTATCGATACCGACACCCTCGGTATTACGAACCCTGACATCGATTTCGATCGTGTCGGGAGTAGTCTCCGAATGGACTACCAGGCTTCTGGGCGAGAGTGACATAGTCAAGTTTTGAGTACCACTAACTTGCGGATTTATTGACTTACGGTTATCGCATGCCGAAAATATCGACATCGCGAATAACGCGAACAAGCATACGATGCTTATTCCAAATATTAATTTCCTGCCCGGGGACATAAGACCTCCTCTAATTACTCTTGTTTTTCACTTTTAGGAGTAATCGCTCTATCCTGGAATTCTTTTATTTCATCTTTAAAATTTCTTGCCGATTTATCCAGGTCCTCGATATCCGGTTCGATCGCTTTGTAATCGGTAACCGAACCTTCGCCCTGAATCTGATAACCATCACTGGTGAAATTACTGGCATCGGTATAATTTATACCACGCTCGAGTATACGGGGCGTGATCTCGATAATAAGATCCGTTTTGCGGGTCGTATACTCGGTGTGAGTAAACAACCTGCCGATAAGCGGAATCTCCGAGAATAACGGCATTTTAAATTCCGTCTTGGAATCATCAACCGAAAGCAAACCACCGATGAATATTTTCTGTCCGTCCTTAACCAGTACGGTAGTGCTGGCGGTACGAATTTTTTTACGGGGATAAATGCCCTGTACCAATTCGGTAATCGATGAAACCTCGGGATTGACCTTAGTCGTGATATAACCGCCGGAGTTAATCGTAGGAGTTATCTCCAGACGAATACCGACTTCCTCGGTCTCGACAATAGCATTTCGCTCGGAAACTACGGCCCAACGAAGAGTTTCACCGATAAGAATATTTGCCGCGCGATTATTAACCGTGGTTAACTTGGAATGAGCCAGAATCTTGGCTTTATTATTTTTTACCAGGAAATCGAGCGTTATATCGAACGCGTTTAACTGCCTGGAGAAATTAGCTATATTATCGAAACCCTCGATTTTCTCGAAAGTATATCTTTCGGGAAGATTATCGAGTTCCGGCAGGTTACCGCCGAAATCAACCTCGGTTGGCGCCCGGCTCGAGCCATCATCGTTCAACGGCGACTCGGCTAATATGGTAGTGAGGTATGAGAGCTTCTCCCAGTCGATACCGTACTCGTCCAGATCTTCGGTTGCAACCTCGATGAGTCTGGCCTCGAGCATAATCTGCATCGGGGCGATATCGATTCTCTGAATTATATCCTGAATTTCGGATGCTATTTTTGGTGATGATAAAACCAGGATTCTATTGCCCGAGGTATCGACCTGAACATTCTCGGTTAAGTCCGTTAACAGCTCTTTGACCTCCGTGGCATTAGCGTATTGAAGGTCGTACACATGAGCTGTCAGGCCTACCTGCTGCTCTAAAGCGCTGGCCTCGGCGACAAGAAAAGAATTACCTATTATCTCGTAGGATAATCCGGCCGCCCTTACCACCAGGTTAATAGCTTCCTCGATTGGCGTATCTTTGATATGAACGGAGATACGTTCCTGCTTATTTACGCCGGGGCCCGTGACAATATTGAAGCCGGACTTCTGAGCCAGAACCGTCAGAACAGCAGGCAAAAACGCATCATCGGCATCCAACGTAATATTTTGTGTCAGCCCCTCTTTCATTGTTGGTGAATTCGTCATTTCCGAATTAGTCTGTGCGATCAGTTGACCGGCGCCGATTGTCATTGCCGTGAAAACCAAACAGGCAATAAAACCCATCCGCAGTAGTCTTTTCAAAACATCCTCCCGCTAAATACTAAATTATTACCATTCAGTCGAATGATATGTCCCTTGCAGGTCCTGCTCAAGAATAGGGCCGCCTATAGGTTGGTTATGCAAGGTGATTGATTTACCGTTTTTGCTAACAACAACTTTCTGGCGACGTATATCCACAACTTTGTAGCCATCGCCGAATGTATCTCCAGTACGTAAAACATGGCTTTTACCCATATACTTGATAATGGCCATTGGCTTTTCGTTCGCTACGGCCATTGTCGCGGACAGTCGGGGTGTTCCCCCCTCATCGAACTCTTTGAACCCAACGGTGCCATAGGTAAATCCTATTACAGTTCTACCGAGGTACAAAGGATCCTGATCCACATTGAAATGGTACCGGCTGCGACGTTCCCAGTTGGCCTCGAGCGAATCGATTTTCGCCGCCAGGGCAACATCCGAATCGAGTGTTTCGACGGTTTCCACATTGCTGAAATCAGTTCGTGAAACCGTGATCGATTTGTATGTACCCCAGCTTAACATGAGCACCAGGCCTACTCCCAGGACAAAAGCTATAGCCTTGATTAAACTATTTTGATCCACCTTTAAAACTCGCTTTCAATATTGTCATTGTATGGACTATCAGGTTAATCTTATGCTGATCCGGTCGGCCACTGACCTCACCATCGTAAAACGCGAAATCCCTGGGATTGAGAATCTGAACACGCGCCACTTTGATCAACCGGGGCGAACGCTCCAGATTTTCCAGAAACTTGCCGAGCTGTTTATAGCTGGCCAGTATCTGCATGTTATATGGTATTTCAATGTATTCCTGGTCGATAGGATTACCCTCCGTGTACTCATCCCATCTCGAGATCGTTGAGGGTCTCATCGAAATAAGCACTATACCCAGATCATCCATCAAACCCGTCAGATAATTCAAAAAAGGAATGCTGGCGGCCTGGGCCAGGGAATCGCTTATATTTTCGACCAGGTTATTCTCCAGTAGAATATTGACATTTTCCAAGTTCTTCGAGATGATCTGAGCCGATAAATGCTGACGTCTTTTTTCGGCCAATTTATCACGAAGTTCGTTTAACTTCCGGGGCTGAGGTTCTATTACCTGATTATAGTAATAATAGAATCCTCCCAGGTAGGCCAGAAGTACGATTGCGATTATCAAATTTTTCTTCATAACTACCTCAACCCACCAAGCATTCGATTTCAAACTCTATCAATTCCTGCTCCCGGAATTTAATCCGAGTCGATGAGGAGAATCTGATATCCATGAAATCTTTGGCAAAATCATCGTCTTTTTCAATCAAGTTAATTATCGAAACCACCAGATCGAGGTCGCGGGTATTGGCCTTTACCTTAGAAATACCCTTGATTCTTAATACGTTAAATCCCTCATCATAGTACAATTCGGTAATCGTAACATCCGGAGGTAATATTTTACCCAGCACATTGAATTTTTCCGTCCAGGTCAAGCGATTGTTTGCCAGCTCGGCCAGGGCGAAAATATCCTGAGGTGAAAGGTATTGCGAGGAGGCGGTAAGCGCCTCGATTTCGGAGTCTATTTGGGCAACCTCATCCTCGTAAGCTTGAATTCGTTTCTCCGTAGTCAAGGAGAAATACACAGCCACACCGGTTACGGCAACGAGTAAGAAGAAGAAAAGCCCGAACGCGACAATCCGTCTGCGTACCTGTGCCTGCTCGAATTGATCGAGGCGATTGGAGGCTTTATTAAGATTTATTTTGTACTTCACATTAGTCATCTTAATCCTCCCTCATCGCCAGCCCGCAGGCTACTGCCAGACGAGTTCCAACCTGGTCATCCAGGCCGGGCGGGGTAATCATGCCATTAAACGGATTGTAAATTTCAACTGTCATGCTCAGCGATTGAGCCAGGTGAGAGTTCAGATTCGGCAATACCGCCGTACCTCCGCAAAGAAGTACCTTCTGGAACTCGCGCACACCTGTTTCCTTGGTATAATAGCGAATAGACCGGCGAATCTCATCCACCAGTTGATCACTGGCCATACGGCGGGCGACACGAATACCAGTCGAACCGTCATCCGAACCTATCATAGCGCCCATACCTCTTTCGCGCTTTATCACCTCGGCTTCCTCGTAATCTACTTTCATTTTGGTTTTGATATCCTCGGTGAAATTGATTCCGGCCCAGGTGATATCACGGGAGAATATCATGCTATTCTCACCCACGATAGTAATTGTCGTATATTTGGCGCCGATATTCAAAAAGACCAACGCGTCATCACCAATTAACGATCCCTGAGTGACCAGATAGCTGTTAACCAGCGCCAACACCTCGGCGTCCAGGATATTAGGTTTCGCTCCCACGCTTTTCAGAAGGGTTAGTTGATTGTCGAAAACCTTCTTGGTGGTGGCTACCAGTAAGATATCCATATCCTGCGATTCCATGTCACCGCGAAGAATCTGGGAGTCGATAATTGCATCCGATTCATCCAGGGGCAGATGCTTCCTGGCCTCGAACACGAGCGATGATTCCATTTCCTCGGGTGATAACGAGATTGATTTAATCTGTTTAACCGAAACGGAGGGGCCGCCTAAACCCAGATTCAGATATTTTAAACGGCGGGGATTGAGTTTGGTCGAGCCGAATGTCTCTTTCAACGCCTTCTCGAGCCTGCTGACACCGGGGCCTTCATTGTCATATTCCTCACCGGGCCCATAAAGATCCCTGATGTAGAAATTTTTGACCTTGTATCTACCCCCCTCGTTCTCAAGTTCTACCAACTTTATGGCAAAGCTCCCAATATCCAGGCCTACAACCGATCTTGCCATATTAACCTTTCAGCTATTCTATTTATTAACATTAAACATTTATTTACTAAATCGCTTTAGTATCTCCCCCCCCAGTCATCCTCTTTTTCGCTGTAATAATTACCGATAGATTGAATCTCGAAGAAATGAGGCGGAGGGTTGAGCACAAACCTGTTATCGTATTTGTAAGCTTTAGAGATATATCCTCGGAGGCCTTCATGGTAATTGGTATGAACCAATCCGCGTTCGCGCTGAATCAAGCATCCGTAAATAAGCAGTTCCTGCTTTTCATTATTCCAACCGTAACAGTTGATAGCATCAATGGAGATAGTGCCATTCACACCATTGATGGGAATCAAGCCGGGTTCGTTCAGGCACCTGGCATCCCACCGGTGTATTGATGAATCTTCCTCGACATTATAACCTATAGCTCCCAATCCGGCCGTGATTTTAACGTAACTCGGTGCATTTCGCCATACAAGGATATGCTTTTCGGAAATCAATCCCAGAGCCGCAGTTGTATTGGAAAGCATTGAATCAGGGCCATCCAGGAAATCACGGTATACCACATCCTGGGCGATAATAATATCACCGGAGGCGCCAATGGTCAGGCGGTTATTGAATCCATTAATATAATACGCATCTTCGCCTGAACTACCGCAATTAAAATGGTTTGCTCCATTCGGCCCAACCAACCATAATTCACCATCGATGAATAAGGCGCCGTTCGGTGGGTAAGTATAAGTGTAATAAGGATTACCATCGGCAAGAACTAAACTGGTTTCATACTCATTAGGGCCGTTGCTAACGCCAAAATGATGGAGGTTACGTGAACCCGCGGAGATATTCCTATGACGACATAAAAAATAATTGGGCTGAAGAACGATCTCGGTAACCTTGGAACTTTGTTGCGCCGCAGGAACACCAAGATTCGGATTCGAATACCAGTTATATCGCCTTACCGAATCGGCAGTAATCGGAAATGGGAAATAAACATAATTTAGCTGATACCCGCCATTGAAATGAACATCATCAGGGGCGTCCTCGGGGTCGAATCTTGAGGAACAACTGGTAACCTCTTTTTCGAACACGGGCCAATAACCACCGCCACCACTGGCAAAATGAATCATATCGTTCGAGTGTACTTTACCGTCAAGAGTATCCGGCCCCCAAAATGTGATTATATCATAACCAGGCGGCCTGTATGATTGAGTTTCTCTATCTGAAATATAAAGCCAGTTAGCGTACGAACGCTTGGTCATGTCATGCCATACCGTTTCGTCAAACGACACACCGCCAAAATCAGCGCTGCTCACGCTGCTTTCGCCATAAATAGAGTAATTCGAATTAGCGCCGTAACCAAACAAATCCACTTCCCCGGTTTTAGCGATGTATCTATACTCTATCGAGTAGATACCGTCTTCACCATAAAACTCGGTCATCGCTTCCATGTAATCTCTATGCGAATTAGTATGAATAACCTGACCTCGAACCATAGCTGCATGTGCCGCCAGAATTGCCTGTGATTTTAATATATCAAACGATATCTGGCGTCTCTGATGCTCGACTTGCTGAAGATAGGCCATCCCCAGGGCAACCGTGGCGATCGATATGATAACTGAGAAGACGAGTATAGAACCTTTACTGTTCGCCAAGCGCTTGGTATTTAATATTCTGATCATACTCCCTCCAAACTTAGGGTTTATCTTCTAGTTAAACCGGGATTGGTAACTGGTTAACGATACTGTATTTGCATCTGAATCGGTCATAACCAGATCGATTTTGACGACTCGATTCAGAGAATCAGGGGGTATATTATCATAATCATTAAACACCGCCGAATCGGCGAAACTGAATCTCAATTCCTTAAGCTTATACTGAAATGACTCAGTATTTCTGCGATGATTATTATTGTTATAAATTGACATTGGTAAAAGCCGCTTGTTGGCGGCGTTATGTCCCGGACTATGATCATGGATTCGGAGTGAACCATCTGTGGTGTTGGCGAATAATTCAACATAAGGGGTACCCGTACTCGAGGGGAATTTTATGACAAGCCGGCTTCTGAGCGGATCATCTCTTTCGTACACCTCGATAGACTTGCCCTGCCTGACCAGATACTCCAAAAACCGAAGCATCGTAGAGCCCTCGGCGAGCATAATCTGCTTCGACAACGCCGCTTTATAATGATTTATCCCAAAGACAATAGCGTAATGCATCCCCCAGATAACAATCGCGGAGATGAGAAGCGTTGCCGCCACCTCTACTAACGTAAAACCTTTATTTTTTCTCATTCGTCTGAACATTAGCACTCCCCTCCATTAATATTTATAGGGGTAAATATCTTTTAGTAAGATATTGTACTCCGCGCCGGACAATTCCCGCCACCTGTATTCCACGGAGACAATGACATAATCACCATAACTACTTCGTTCCACCTCAACCGTGTATTCGGCCGTGAGCGCGGTCTCGTCGGGGTCGTCATAATCACCGATATCGGCGTCAATTACCTCGGTGCCTTCAGTGGTTCCAACCCGAAAAACATCACGCCCATGCCCAGGATCATGATAATCGCTTAAGAACTTGAACGCTGACATTCTTTTCTGCGCAAGCTCAAAAGCAATTCTGCGATGTTCCTGTTCATGCATGATCGTTAAACCCGACTCGACCATGAAATATAGAGCAGCGCCGGTTATAGCCAATATTATCATGGCCGTAAACAACTCAATGAGCGTAAATCCCTGATTGTTATGGAGTTTTTTAAACATTGTGCCTATTCCATAAATACTTTCGGGTTATCGGCATGTTTAGCCGCTTCCGTCTTTTCCAGAATACCCTTGCTAACCAGAGTAAGCAGGTGTTGATCTTTTGATTGCATACCGATCTTACTGCCTGCCTGTATCGAGGAAGGTATCTGGTAAATCTTACCCTCACGAATAAGGTTACGTATCGCGTGGTTGGCAATCATGATCTCGCAGGCAACCACCCTGCCCTTGTCTTTGCGGGGCATCAGGGTTTGCGATATAACCGCCTCAATAGATTCCGCCAGCATGGACCTGACCTGCGATTTCTGCTCGCCGGGGAATACATCGATAATACGATCGATAGTTTTGGCCGCCGAGGAGGTATGCAAGGTTGTCAATACGAGGTGGCCCGTTTCGGCCGCTGTCAGGGCTAAACTGACAGTCTCAAGATCACGCATCTCGCCCACCAGAATCACATCGGGGTCCTCACGAAGAGCCGCCCTCAGGGAACGGGAGAACGTACGCGTGGTCGTACCCAGTTCGCGCTGGTTAATCAGGCTCTGATTGGATGAATGGAAATACTCCACTGGATCCTCGATAGTGATAACATGGCTTTCTTTGTTCTGATTAATCCAGTCAACCATTGTCGCTAACGAGGTGGTTTTACCGGAGCCTGTCGGACCGGTTAAAATAACCAGGCCTTTTTCCAGCAGGGATAGACGCTTTAAAACATCCGGCAAACCCAGGTCCTCGAACGACCTGATACTAGCCGGGATCACCCTGTAGGAACCGGCAATGCCTTTAATCTGACGAAAAACATTACATCTGAAACGGGTGTTATCGGAGACTTCACGCGAGAAATCGACCTCGAAATCTGCCTCGAAATTTTTCTTAAGTTCCGGGTTTAACGATTCGAGAACCAGCCTCTGAATATCATCCTTGGTCAGGCCCTCAAGCTCCAGCTTGAGCATCTTACCGTCGACGCGAATCATCGGTACCGATCCCATCGAAAGATGGAGGTCGGATGCGCCCTGCTGTGCCGTAAACTCTAGTAAATCATCTATATGTAACTGCTTGGGGTCGGCGACAACTGTGCCGCCGGCTGCTTCAAATTCTTCCACTTTGAAATGCCTTGCTAAATAAGTTTTCTACACAACAACTATCGGTCTAGTAAGTATCGAAACCATAACCGTGCCACTCACCGGTCTGCACATTAAGGGTAACCTTCTTGCCGGCGCCGCCGGGCATTCTACCGGTGGAGGTAGCAGATATTTCATTGAGACCGTTACCGGCTACTACCCAGTTAAAATTCCATCGATCTTTAGTCGATGGTTCGAACTGAAGCTGGTCGAGCTGCTCGATGGTTGCCGGATATACACCCCGTCTGGCGTGATATACATTGCACGCAGCCTTGATGGCGTTGATAGCCTCCTGCGCCTCGGCCGCCCTGGCTTGAGCTACATAGTTCACGTAAATCGGTACGGCAATCGCGAACAAAATAGCCAGCATTACGACAACGATGAGAATTTCAACGAGAGTAAAACCTTTGCGTTCCCTCAAATGCTTTAACATCTAAAAAACCTCCAAAAAATTGATTAATGTTATAATTTTATTCATCTCTCCAAAATTTCAATATACAGACTACGGCTGAAAGCGAATTGTTGACATATTTAAAATATAACCTATCAAGTGATGCCGGTCAACACAAAAAAGCTCATCCCAATCTGCGTAAGGTATTGAAATTGTATTGCTTACAACTATTTAATTGACAAAAAACAAATTCCCACTTAACTAAACGCAATATTCATGCCGATGACCTATATATTGAGTAAAAGCTATCATAGCTATTAACAACAAGTTATACAAATAAGTTTTTGTAAAATATAATTTCCTAAAAATATTGCGTTATTAATTATATCAGAATTTAATTCAAGCTTAGAAACTATGATGATATTTAAAGATATGGCGGAAAAAGATGTTATTTATAACAACAACGTGAGCTTTGCTAACAGAACCGAGCTTACTTATTCTTTATCTTATCATATAATTCATCAAGTTTAATGGTTAAACCGTCAACTTCACCCTCTAAATCAACGATCTTTTTTTCCAGCTTATCGATATAATTGTGAACCCTCTGATCCTCGATAAATGTATCTTTAGCATCGCTGATTCTGTTATTTAAGCTATCCGAAAACCGCTTAACGTCACGATAAAGATTAGCAGGTTCGCCGACCTGAAAATTCTGGGCATTGAAATAGCCCTGATCCCTGGCCTCTGCCAGAACCGCCCTTACCGTTATTTTTGATTCATTTCGGATTACGCCAAGCTTTATCTCATCCCCCGGCCGGTGAGTTCTTATAAGGTCGGATAAATGTCCGGGACTACCAATAGTTTTATCATTTACGGATACGAGAACATCCCCCGGTTTTAAACCAGCTTTTTCAGCCGGTGATTTCTCGATGACAGCGACGACTAGCGCAGCGGTTTTCAAGCCAAGCCGCTCATTAGTTTCGGGATCGAGCGGCCCCTGGCGAATTCCAAGGTAACCATGCCTTACCACTCCATACCGTTTAAGCTGGTCAATAACCTCGGTGATTTTCGAGGAAGGCACCGCCAGGCTTGTTCCTGAGGCAGGTAACTCCAACCCCATAGCCAAATTGGACGGGCTGGATTTAGGCGAAACACCACTGGCATGCGAAAGTTTAGCTTTATCGGGCATCATGAGTGAAACAGTCTCGGTGGCCTGAGCTACCAGTATGCCGATCAACTCACCGCGAGTGTTCAATATGGCGCTGCCGGAGCTTCCCGGACCCGCCTGTACCGAAAGCTGTAAAAAGCCATCATCAGTAGTACCCGAGTATACCCCCAGATTAACCGCGCTGGACATCTCATACGAGTTACCGATTACGATAATCCAGGAGCCGTCCTTCAACGACCCGGTATCGGCAAACGTTGGTACATCTTTATGGATTTCATCTATTTTTAACAGAGCCAGACCAGTATGAAAATCCTCGCCAACTATGTCAGCTTTATAGCTGCGTTCTCCCTCGAAGCAAACCCTGATGCTGTTACCATTTTCCACAACGGAGGTGGTGGTAAGCACGTAACCGGCCTTCTCCACTAGCACGCCTGAGCCGATAAAAACCTCATCGAGATCATTATTCCTGGCCTCAACCGTAACCAGGTACGGCTGAGCTTTTTCTACCAGATCAGTAAGCTCATTATCGAGATTTTCCAGCACACCGGCATAGCCAATAACCGCTGTGTAAAGTATGATGGCTGTTACTTTAAGGTAAAAATCTTTAGCGATTCTTTTCATCCAACTCCTTTAAAACGCTTTATTACTATCACTTCTGATACTAACCGGCTGCACATACCGGCGACTTAAAATTTCCGGCCCGGTATTCAACGAATCGGGCAGCGGTTTCTCCTCCAGCGCCAGGTCGCGCTCCAGGGCCTCGGGCGGCACAGGGAAACCATCAGTGGTGCGATCATCGCTGCCGGGTAAGACCTCGGCGTTCATATTGTCAACAGCTTCAATCTCGACCGCCCCCGAATTGCTGTCCACCATCACGGTGGCAGGCGGGCCGATAATGAAGAATGTCATGCTTGCGGCCACGACAAACGCCACGCCCGAAAGCGACAGGCGATATTTCCAGCCGGATAAAATCTCACGCGGGCTCTTTTTCTGACCAACCGCGCAAAGTACCCGGTTTACGAAATATGGCCCGGGCTCAAACCGATCAAGCTCTCCGGCGGTCTCGATGATTTTCCTCAAATCAGCGACTTGCCGACGGCAATGACTGCAAGATTTCAAATGAATATCAATCTTGCTTCTCTCCGTTGACGAGAGGTCATCCTCAATATAAGCAGAGAGCCTGCGGAAGACCTTTCGACAGTTCATAGTTCAACTCCTTATATGGTAATAGTTTCTCTCTCAGCATTGTCCGCGCCCTGTTTATCCGGGACTTAACCGTCCCCACCGGTACGCGCATAATCTCGGCGATTTCATGATACGGCAAGCGTTCGATATCACATAATATGAACGCCGTGCGATACTCCTCGGGCAATCCCTTGATCGCTTTATCTAAAAGCGGTTTCAACTTACCCGGTTCGGGATTGGTATTATCCGGAAGTTCGACATCGCTTTCTTCCTTGAGAAAATCCAGGCTCAGATACTTCCTTAACTTGCGCTTACGAAGCTCGGAGCGCACCAGGTTTAAGGCAATAGTATAAACCCATGTGGATAATGCATAATCCGGGCTGTAATTTTTGCGCTGATTATAAACCCTGAGAAATGTATCCTGAAGAATATCCTCAGCAGTCTCTTTTTCTGGAATGATGCGGAAAATAAAATTGTAGAGACGATTTTTATATCTCTCTACAAACTGCCCGAAAGATCTTTCATCATCATCGGCAACCTGGGCAAACAGTTCTCTGTCAGTCATCTTATCCAAAACATACCTCGCTTGGTTTCATACTTAATTATACAACATTCATTGAAAATGGTTCCCAGGCAAGGACAAATTTTCATAGCCATGAATTGTGCCTTTAAATAAGTATAACCTATTATATATTATGAGATTAATCCGTATGAGTTGAAATGTCGAATCAATCGGTTTTACTTTTAGCAATCATCTGGCGGTGGCGATGCAAATCGTTATGGGTTGCCGCCATAGGCACATCCGTATCAGGCAACTGATCGCTTTTATTTGCCTTATTTTCTGGAATAGGAATCTGACCGGTGGCGTTTTTCATCAAAGCCGCCTCCAGCTTTTTGAAACGATTTATGTATTTGTCGAGTTTCTCGTTAACTTTTATAATAATCCAACACAGGAAAATAATTAATATTGCCAGAATGATAACGGTTAAATCACCCATCATAAGTCTCCTTTCTTTATTGATATCGGCTGGAAAGACCTGTGATTTAACTAATTGGGGAAGAAGATATATTTTATTACGAAAACAAGAATTACCGTTATAAGAAGCGGCATTACCAAGTGCTTGTATATTCCTTTGAATCCGGCCTTGAAATACTTTTTCGTTAGAACCAGGCATAAATGTACGGGTGATGTTAGAATGCCAACCAATCCACCGGCGTAAGCCAGATAAATTCCCGAATTGACATGACCGGTAAGCGCGAAAGCCGAGGCTACCAGCGGGAAACCAACCCCGACAAAAGCGGGTGTCAAACCAGTAATCAGGCCAACCAAAAACGGCAGGACAAACACCACCAGGTCAATCGGCACTCCCCATGCCTGAAGTGCTGCCAGAGTTCGCGGCCCGGCTTGCCCCATCTCGATAATATTCATCATGGAAAGCCCGCCTATGAAAATCATGAGGATATCGAATGAAAACTCTTTGCGGAAGCTGCTAACTATCATTTTAAAATTAGTGATTTTCAAGACGAGTAAAACGACAAACAAAAGCAATAGCGAGATTATCAAATCGAGATTGAATATAATACCTGATACTACTATGAAGAAAACCGGCCACATCGAATAAACCAGCTCTTTAACAAACAGCCAGAATCCATTGTTGACGCCCAATCTGCCGGGAAGCGGCAATTTTAAAGTCAACGTGCCGGCCAGGATGCAAACCAGGGATATAGGGTAGCAAATTCCCGCGATTTGCCAGACCGAGACATTGAACATAGCCGCCGCCAGTATTACCGATTGATAAAGCGGCCAGACAGGTTCCCATACATGACGCCACCAGTAATTGGTCACGGTCTTCGCCTCGGGAGTGGATTTGGAGTCTTTCGCCAGTTCCTCTACTATCGGGGCTGAGACCATCGCGCCGCCCGGCATGGGCAACAGGCCAATAAGCGCAGGCGCAATTCTGGCAACCCAGTTGGGACTGATATACGATTTCAGGGAGTTCACCATGCGCTCGAGATATCCCTGCCGTGAGAGAACATCCCCTAAAATTATAACGAGCGTCACGGTGATTATCATTTTCCAGGTGCGCCAGCCTCTCAATGTCTCCCAGAACGGATCGATGACGCGAACTGAGAAACCGTACTCCATCAGGGTTAAGGCTAATGAGGCGATAACGAGGGTTATACCAACCGGGGTTTTTACTCGGATGAGGATGACGATTAGAATGAAACAGGCAATAAACTCCATGCGGTTAATTATAGAAGTTAAATCGGTGATGTCAATTAAAAGCGATAATTCGTTTTAGGAAAATAAGTCGCGCTTGTCATCCGCGTAAAAGGGATTGTTGAAATACTCACCGTGCAGGAAAGAATCATTTCCTTACTGCCGTATCACACTACTGTCCGGCCTTTTCCATCTCGTCGCGAAGCACTGCTTCGCAACGTAGCTTGTTTGCCGGCAGAATGCGCATTCTACATCGCTCAAAAAGGTTTCCAAGCAGCGCTTGGAAACCAGCGAACTAAGCCTAACATCGGCAGGACATATCCTCTCGCTACGAAACGCAGGTTGGTCCACACTGCTAATGCAGGCAAGTTACCCGAGCAGTGCCTGGGGAACAGAGAGCAACGCTTCGCTTTGAACGTACACACCGGATAAACCGGGGTTTTAAGGATCAATAAAACCACCGCCGGATATCTCGTCCGGCGGCGGCAATCACACAATTTAATTGAAGAAGAATAATTTTAGATTCTATAGGTAAATCCCACGAAAATTCTCTGGGCTTTGTATTTCTCGAATGTGTTCGTGCCCAGGAAATCGTTATCGCGCCTCTCCCAGTTCAAGAAGTTCACCGCCACATCGAGTTTAAGCGAACGATCCAGTAGATAGCCGAAACCGGCCGTATAGATATCCAGATCATTCTCCACCGTGTAATAGGTAAACGGTATAGGATCGCGGCAGTAGCCGGCTCGCATAGTTAATCCCAGTGAGGGAAACATGTATTCGGCGCCTGCGCTAATCGAGAGCACGTCTTTATAAGCGTTTCGCACCGCGAGTTCATCGGCGTAATCCACGCCGGAACGGTACTCGAGCTGGGTGTAGTCGGTGTAGTTGACATCGAAAGCTAATATCAATTTCCGATTGGCGAACATCGTACCGAAACCGAAACTAAAAGGCAGCCTGTATTTGTATTCGCTGAGACTGTGGTAACCGCTTTCATAATAGTCCTGCTCTACCGTCAAATATGTCGGGAACTTGATAGTCGCGCCGAAATGTAACGCCGGACTGGCGGAATAAGCGAAACCGACACGAGCGGAGTATCCCGAATAATCATCCTGTAATTCGAAAGCATCTATGTATTGCTCGGATTGATAGATTTCATCCATGAAATAACTGTACTTATCACGGCCGTCATAGATATCTATAGCCGCGCCAACCGATACATGACGGGACAATTCCATACCGGCGCCGGCCGAGTAAGCCCATAAGCTACCGATATCATCCGCACCCCCACCGTAACCTTCACCCACGGGATGGCTTAACCAGCCGGTCTCGCTTTCGTAACGAAACAGACGATCGAAACTTTTCACCCGGTTGGCCGCGAACGCGATAGACAGCCCTCCCTGCTCTGTCGGTACCGGGAAAACTCCCCATAGCGATGACAGCCTGGTTTTGTTCAACTGGTACTGTTCGCCACTGACGTTGCCCAGCCTCGTTTCGTTGAAAAATCTTTGATGAGTCAATGAGCCCGAGACCTCCATCCGCCTGACACGAGTCAGTAACGCCGGGTTATACCAGAGCGCCGAGCCGTCCTCGCCCGCGGCGATTTGAGCCCCACCCATACCGGCCGCTCTCACCCCGGTAAAAATATTGTTCTCGGTAGCCATCTCATATATCAAACCCGGATCACTATCCACCTGGGCAAAAGAAAGAATTGGCATAGCAAGGATTATTAATAGTATTACATTTTTCATCTAACTACCTTCTACGCTTTTTTGTTTTCTTATTAGAATCAGATTTGTTGTTGTTACCGTTATTTTTATTCGATGTTTCCGATTTTGGCTGTACTATCGGTGTTGATGTTCCCGGGTCGGTAGTTGGCGTTGTCGGTTTAACCTGTACTGAGGGAGTCACCGTACCGCCTGTTCCACCGGCAGTCGCACCGGATGGCAGGTATGGATCGCTTCGATGAGGAATTTTTTTGGTGTTTTCGAATAATTCGATATCAGGATTGCCATCATCCGAACCGCACCAACGACACTCATCCCACCAGTTGACATGATAGTAGTAATAATACGAATTATCGTAACCCCAGCCGGGATTATACCAACCATAACCGAAATTCCAATCCGGGCCGTCATACTCCTGCTCCTCGTAAATTTGATCCGGGGAGTCCGGTACGATCTTAACCTCGGTGGATTTTAGCTTGGTATAGCATCCGCTGGTAGCGGTTAATAAAAAAACCGCGATGATGACCGCGGCTTTGCTGAATTTTAACATTACTAGCCTCATCAATCAGTAAAAAATTGAAGGTAAACCAGGCGAACCTCCCTATCTAAAACCAGATCCTCATCGCCGTGCGGGCGGCGGTTTAAAAGTATATTCCTGAAATCTAGTTCGATTTGAAGTTGCGGAGTTATGTACCAGGCGACTCCGCAGTTCAGATATCCCCTGCCCCGGCCGAAAATGCCGGAGGTATTGTTATCGTTAAATGCTACATCGTACTCGGCTATGAAAATCATATCGTAGCCCAGATGCACCAGCGTTCCAAAATAGATATCAGGGTCACCATCGATATCGTTCTCCAACGAGTAGTTCACTCCTCCATGAAGACTCAAGTAGCTTGCGTATACCGGGTATTCCTTGGAAACACTCAGATAAAATCCGGGCGACTTGATCAGGTAGCGATCCTCCTCATAACCGATGGTGGTATCTTTCTCCTGGAACAAGCCATAACCCGAGGAGCCGAAACCTATCGCCATTTGCGGAATAGAGCCGTACTGCTCCATCAGCATGTAGCGCATATTAAACTCCATCTTCGGATTCCATTCGGGTGTTGTTTCGGAGAGTATACTGGCGCCGCCGTAAGCCAGGCCGATCATGAACCTGTTGGCCAGCCCTATGTTTATCGCCGCCTGTACGCCTCCACCGGGGAATGTCTTGAAATCCAGATCGAATGAACCCCGGGGCAGCATGTAAGCGGTCGGCTTATCGATAAGCCATCGAACATTATAATGCTGCGGCGGTATGCGGGGAATCGCCCTGGGAGGCCCATCCATTTCCTGATTGACCTGGGCTAGTACACCTGAACTTATCATTAATATCAACAGTGATGTTACGAATGCTTTCATAATCCCTCCAACTAAACAGCAAGCCGAATACCTTTGCTTTGTTGTTCATGTCACCGGAGCGAGAAATTATAATCCTTATTCTCTCTCATCCGGCATATATATCAGCCGCATATACTCCTGCGCCGACTGAAAACAGCTTGCCACGAAGATTGTACCATCAGCGTAAATCCCTGTCAACTGCTAAAGGGGGAAGTTCGTCTGTTTAGTTATCAAAGATCCTGTTAACTCTTAGAGCAAATCACATGCCAAAAGGTTTAATGCCTTTAAAACATTGATAATCATTCGATTAATCGTTATACGTATGAATATGTCGAATGTTGACGCACAATAACTGTGCCGGGATAATGCCCGTTATGCACTAATATGTTACCGCTCCCAGCGCTCGATAATATCTTTGATAAAATCGGTAACTTTCACGCAAACCTCATCGAAATAAGCATCAGCTTTAGCCTGATCGAAATCAAGCTCGCCATAATTATCCTGGTAATTGAGGATCGTGGCCGGGTTCGGATAGACAGTAGTGCCCGGTTGATATCGGTAATGCATATCGGGATTGTATAAATCCGGCTGAACCGTTTCGGGCGCGCAGGCTTGAAGAGCCGCGGTTTCATCCAACGCGGCATGACCGCCTGTTTTGCCGTAAAGCTTTTCCTCCAAACCGGCAACCATATCCCACCACTGGATAACGGCGACTTTAGCCTCTGTCTCGGTATGCACCGTGAATGCGACTTCCTTCATCTGTTTTGTCTGCCCGCCATGACCGTTTAGCACGATCAGTTTTTTCATGCCTGACTTGACGAACGATTTCATTATCTCGGTCATGTAGCTGATAAAGGTTGCCGGCGAAACAGTCAGCGAGCCGGGATAGGCAATCAGCGATTGGGTTATCCCATAATTTATAGTCGGAGCTATCAAGACTTTCAAATCGGGAGCGATTCGGTTAGCCATCGTCTCCGGGATAATATTATCGGTGCCCAGGGGTATACAGCCATGCGCCTCGATAGTGCCGACTGGAATGAGAACCGTGTCATACCCCTCATTTACGAGCCTTTTGATATCCTGCCAGTTCAATCTATCCCATCTAAGTTCCATCTTAACTCTCCTTGACGAATCTTCTATTAATGGTAACCTGGATGACCTCTAAAAAACAAATCCAGAATACCGCTATTTGCTGAAATAACACTATCAGTATTGTAAAGACCTGGCTAAAAGGCAAGCGATAAACCAAAAACAGCGGCAGTAAAATTATCGCAATCGTAATCATCGCAAAAAAACCGGCCATTATATTAACCGCCATGAAATAGCGGGAGGTACCGGTAAGAATTTCTTTGGATAAGGAATAGGTTTTTCTCAAAGATGATATCTCGTGTTGAACCTGGGTTAGCCTCATAACGCTTAGAAACGCGAGGTAGATATAAACCAGGATAAAGACAACCGCAATAGTAATAATCGTACCCAGAGGTCGATAGATCAGGCCAATCACTTTGCCTATGAACATACCGATTAAATCAGCCGCCAGAAAAACTAATATAAATCCAGCACCTCCGGCAATCGCGATTTTCACGAAACCACCGAAATGACCGCCACAGGAGGCGAAGAAATCACGCAGGCTGAGATTCGTTTCTGCATATACCAGGCCATAAACACCGCCGTAAATAAACTGGTTGGTGATGAATCCTATAAAGATTACGAGTAGTAAAAGCGGGATCGCGAATAAAAGCAGTTCGTTAAGATTCCAGCTCAGTTCAATCAAAGCGTAATCCGAGGGTATCGGCCAGAGCAACTCGGATATTGCCGAGTTCGAGAAGTAGCTATCGAGATAGACGAAAACCGGGAACGCGATTAACGCGCTGAATGCCAGCCTTGGTATATATAAAGCCAGCGTTGGTTTCAACAATGAGATGACACCGGAACGTTTCATCATACCAACCCAACGATGATTAGAATTAGCTGTACTAAGGTCATCAAAAGCGAGGAGAACGCGAATGTATATGCGCTATCAGGTTCGATTCTATAAGAGTTATTGATAAGGTCCTCATCGATAAGATAATAATACGAGGTGTCCAATCGTGCGTACTCGGCCGGGCTGTTCGATTCGAACGATAGGCTGGTGTATTTATCGATACCATCCCAACGTTTGCTCTGCTTGCTGCCATCCCTGAAACCGACCACGACCTGCTGAGGCAGCACGCCATCATGAATACGTTGCAAATCAACCGAGGTGATATATAACGAATCCGACTTCGGAGATTCGACCGATTGGATTTTATAGTCAACCCGGGCAGTACCGAAAATGTATTGATTGAAAAACGACTCGAGATCGACCCCGGAGGATTGCTCCAATGCCCTCTTGAAATCGTAGCTATCGGGATGTTTAAATTTGTGGCTATCGGTAAAATCTTTCATCGCTTTATCGAACGTCCCGGTTCCCAGCACGCCCTCGAGAGCCCGTAACACGATCGGGGCACGGGCGTAAACGTTTATATAATAATCGCCGGATTTGAACTCATCGCTCGTCTTATTCAACGGATCGAGATAGCCACTGGTTCTGGCGGCCAGTCCCTGCAATAATTCCAGGCTCAATCCGAATCCCATTATCTCGAACTCATTGACTCTGCCGTACAGGTTGTCAGCGCATCTATTCGTAACGTACGAGGTTATTCCCTCATCCAGCCAGGGCTCGGTATACTCGTTCGTCGCCACGGTGGCGTAAAACCATTGATGCGCTAATTCATGTATGGCTATCATCTTTATCCTGCTCGGGCCGCCATTACGAGTCTCGAATGACATCGCCACCATACGCGGCAGCTCCATTCCCTCCGCGCCGGGAGAGATATCGACGAAACTCAAATTAGGATAAGGATATGGATAGAATTTTTCCCCGAAATAGTCCAGCGATCCGTTTAGAGTCTTTTTCAATATAAGCATATTATCGGAGTGTTGCTCGAGATAAAACAGGTTGATATTAACGCCGTTATGATTGTACGCCTCATTAAGCCATCCCGGCCCGCAGGCGAACGCGAAATCTATCACGCCTTCGGCTATGAGATCGTAATAAGCCAGCCCCGAAACGGTCGAGTCGGGAATATTAATGTTGGCGGTGGAAAGAAGTTTATATCCCTCCGGTATCGCCAGCTTAATCTCATAGTTGGCGAAATTCGAGAAAAATTCGCCATCAACGCCATATTGAAATACGATTGCTTTATTATGCTGGTATCCCGCCAATATGGGATGCCAGTGCGATATGAGATAATTTCCATTTTCATCATAGCCATAACGAAGTCTAATTTTCGGGATTCTAATTTCGAAAACGAGCGAGAGTGATAACCGTCTACCGGGTTGAAGAGGTTCATTCGGGAAAATATGCATGAGAGTTTCATCGATCAAAATAGAATCGGCTCGTTCGCCATCAACAAGAATCGAATCGCAATTAATATATCCCCGGTTTATTCTTAAATCAGATCGAATCCTCTCGCTCTCTATGGCCATCGTAGTAGTAGTATCTCGAAATGCATTCGGGTAAAGATGCAGTATGATTTCGTCGAGCGGTTCAGTTGTAGGATTTAAAAATTCAATCGTCTCACGTCCGTAAATCATTTTCAACGAGGTATCTAGTTCGGCCTCGATATGATAATTAGCGGGCGTATCATTGCTTAATGCGAAAACCTCATCACCGAAAGCCGATAATGATACGATCAAAACATACAGTAACGCGAAAAGAAAATATTTCACTGTTCGATCACCGGATTTCTAAGTGTGCCGATTTTTTCGATTTCAACCTCTACTACATCCCCGGCTTTCATCGGGCCGACTCCTTTAGGCGTACCAGTGGAGATGATATCGCCGGGATAAAGAGTCATTACTTTGGAGATATAGCTGATGACTTCCGCAATCGAGCGCATCATCAGCGAGGTATTGGCGCTTTGAACGACCTTGCCGTTCAAGCGTGTCTCAAGTTTCAAATCGGAGGGATCGATGCCGCTGACGATATACGGGCCTATCGGGCAGAACGTATCGAAACCCTTGGGGCGCGTCCATTGTTTATCGCGTTTCTGCATATTACGCGCGGTAACATCATTAACACAGGTATAACCGAATACTCCGGCGAGCGCCTCGTCCTCGGAGACATTGCGCAGTGGCTTTCCGATAACGGCGGCGATCTCGCCCTCGTAGTCAACCCGGTTCACCCAGGCCGGTTTGATAATATTATGATTATGACCGATCAATGCCGACGGCGGTTTCATGAAAAACAACGGCTCCTCGGGAATAGCATCGAGCGTGCTCTCATCGGCATGGGCGGCATAGTTCAGGCCGACACACAATATTTTCTGCGGAACACATGGCGGCAGAAAAGTTATCTCATCGAGATCAAAACTGTTTTGGCCGATTTTGAAATCCCGAAAAAAATCTCCGGTCACCTCATATACTTTATCATCCCGTAAAACGCCGAGCCCCTCGTAACTGGCGCAGGCGAATTTAAGGTATCTTCTTTCAGTCATTTACCAACTCCTTAAGATGGTTACTCACCGACTCTTTCAGGGCGATCAAGTTATAGCCTCCCTCGAGTACCGATACGATTCTACCATAACAATGTTTGTTCGCTAAATCAACGATCATTTCGGTAATCTTGCCATAAATATCCGAGCTGAGATTCAAACCCGCCAACGGGTCATCGCGATGGCTGTCGAAACCCGAGGATACCATTATCAGCTCAGGTTTATATTTATCCACCTCAGGCACGATTCGATGCTTGAAAATCTCCAGGTACTGCTCATCTTCCATTCCATATGGTAAAGGGATATTGATATTGTATCCCTCGCCTTTACCCGAGCCGATATCCGAGGCCGGGCCGGTACCGGGATAAAACGGGTATTGATGAGATGAAATGAAAAGCACCTCCGGCGAATCATAAAACGCCTCCTGGGTGCCGTTACCGTGATGAACATCGTAATCGATAATCGCGATCCGGCTCATATCCTTTTTAACCCGGGCATATTTCGCGGCAATCGCAATATTGTTAAATACGCAGAAACCTTTCGATCGGTCACTGTAGGCATGATGTCCCGGCGGCCTGACAGCGCAAAACGCCCGATAACTTTCGCCCGCCAGAACATGGTCGACCGCTTGAATACACGCGCCAACGGCTTTTAGAGCGGCAGTGTAACTTCCCGGCCCATAACCCGTATCCGGATCGATCATCGTTTGCTCATCGGGGATGGAGTTTATATAGTCGAAATATTCGGAGGTATGAACGAGTTCGATCTCATCGCGAGTAGCCTTACGGCATCGTTCCATGATATCAATTCGGGGCAAATGACGAACGGCCTCCAGGGCGGAAACCAGGCGGGCCGGCGATTCGGGATGCCAGCCCCCCGGGTTGTGCTTTAAAAAAGCTGAATCGTAAAATACTTTCAGCAACACCTATTCTCTCTGTTTAACCGAGGCGCCCACGCCCTCAATCATGCCCACGGCATAATTCGGGGTACTGAAATATTTATTGGCCACCTCGAGTACCTGTGCCTGCGTTACCTTTCTGATATCATCAGGGTAGGTATCTACGGATTTATAGCCCTTACCGGCCAGTTCCCAGCGGCTGTAAAGGTCAGCCTGGCGGGCGTTGGTTTGAAGGTAAATGCTGAACGAACCGGCGGTATAATTGACCGATCTCTTGAACTCTTCCTCGGTCGGCGGATCATCTTTCAAACCAGTTAATACATCAACAGCGATATTTCGCGCAGCCAGAGCGTTCTCGGGGGAGGTCGCCATATAGCAGATGAACGATCCTGCCAGAGTAGCCGCGCTCTGGTAGCCATACACGGTATATGCCAACGAGCGGCTTTCCCGTACCTGGTAGTGAAGACGCGCCCCCATACCACTGACGATATTCTGCAACACTTTCAGTGGTTGATGGTCGGGATTGGAATAATTACAGGTGATAAAAGCAAACGATTGAGCGGTCTGCGCTTTCTCACGGTTCTCCACTTTCGTATGGATGGAGCTTAGCTGAGGATACGGTTCGTTGATCATGTCCCGTTCCCCTAGCTGCATATCGGCCAGGTATTTCTCGGTCAGGCTTTTTGCCTCATCGAGAGTAATATCGCCGACGAATGTAATCACCAGATTACCGGTCTTTACTCCTCGCTGGTGACGTTTTTTTAGATCTTCAATCGTTAGTTCATTTATGGCCTCTTCGATACCGGCCGAGGGTAGTCCATAAGGATGATTCTCGTAAAGAGCCTGCATGCATAGCTCGGTCGGATAGCTGCTCATGGAATCTTTCTGACGTTTGATTACGGCGATTTGATATTCCCTCTCTTTCGTCATCTCATCCACTGGGAATATCGGGTTAAGGATGACATCCGAGAAAATAGAAAAGCCGCTTTCGAAATTACGCGACATACTCTCGAATGTGAATCCGAAATAATCGTCATCGATATCATAACCGATATTGCTGCCTAGAATCTCGGTTTTCTCGGCTATCTCCAGAGCTGTCATGTTCTCGGTTCCCTTGATAGCGGTTTTAGCCATCAGGAAAGTCACCCCGGCGTCTTCTTTAGTTTCGACGAAGGTACCCCCATTGAAATAAGCCGCTACCGAAACCAGCGGTACCGAATGGTTCTCTTTGCACACTACCGTTATGCCGTTTGCCAGGGTTGCACTTTGAGATTCTTTATCTGGCAACTGACTGCCGCCAACTCCGAGCGCCTCCGCATCGGTGTATTTCTGCTCCTCACCGGGAACGAACCTGGCTTTGAATTCTCCCACGGCATCATAGATAAGCGCCTGCATCTGCTTCGCCGTATAATCCTGATGTTCATCGGTTTTCGGCAAATATTCGAGAATCGTGGCATTGGTTATATCGAAATACTTATTTGCCACTCGCTCGATATCGGCGGGCGTCACTTTGCGAAGCTTATCGATATATTCGAAAGCCATCGCGTAATCTCCATAGGCTTCGTTCATCGCCATAGTGATAGCCAGACCGTTAACCTCCTCGAACGAGTGAAGGTATGTCGATTCGAGTTGATTAATCGCCCTGGTCAATTCCGCCTCGGTGACAGATTCGATCTTCAAACGTTCGATCTCCTGGAATACCGATTTGAGTAATTCCAGCGGCTCTTGTTCGTTTTGCTCGGCACTGGCGGTAAAATATCCGAAATCTTTATATATGTCGTAATAGGAGCTGATGCTCTGAGCGAGTTGTTTTTTCTCGCGTATCTCCTGGTAGAATCTCGAAGCCCGGCCGCCGCTTAAGATATAGTCCATGACCATAAGCGCATAGGCATCATCATGCAACCCACCCGGCGTATGAAAACCGACATAAATAAGGTTACGGTTAACATCACCGGTCATTCGTCTGTATTTGAACTGGGTCTGGGGCGGCTCGACAGGCGAGTATTCGGTTTTAATCTCTCCCCGTTCGATATTGCCGTAGTACTTCTCGATTAACTCGAAAGCCTCATCGGTATTAACATCACCGACCACCGACAGGACTATATTTTCCGGGCGGTAATGATCCTGGTAAAATGTATAGAGATGGTCACGGCTCCAGCCCGCGACCTGATCCTCGTAGCCCATCCGCCAGCGTCTTATGCGATGTTTATCGAAAGCTAAATCGAGCAGTTTCTCGTACGAAAACGCATCCGGATTATCCAGCTTGCGTTTTATCTCCTGTATGACTACTTTCGATTCTTTGGCTAACTCCTCGGGATCGATTGCCGAGTTCACCAGGGCATCCGATTGAATATCCAATCCTTGTTCGAAAGAGTATGAGGGCAACGATGTGTAATAAGCGGTGCGTTCGTAGCTTGTACCGGCGTTTAGATAGCCTCCCGCCTCGCGGGTCTCACGGGCAAGATCGCCCACTCCCCTGCGTTCGGTGCCCTTGAAATACATGTGCTCCAGTAGATGCGCTATCCCGGTCAGCGAATCCGGCTCGTTAAAATATCCGGCGCTGACATAAGTGACGATAGAAACTACCGGCGAGGAGTGATCCTCTTTGATAAGAACGGTTAATCCATTATCCAGAACTTTTTTCGCGACATTACCCACAGGTTTCTCCCCACAACTAAAAATAATACCACTAACTACCAGTAATAAAACTAATAACTTTATTGCTCTCATTATTGATTCTCCTTTCGAGCAGTTAATCTACATTGATGGCGTATTAAAGTCAAACTTGTTATTAAACACGGAGTGATAACATAAAGCATCTATAATATACGAAAAATAAACAAAATGGATGCGTGGAATATACTATTTATCAGGCTTTAAGATTACCATTAAGGTGGTCATCTTATCTTTTTCGGTGTAAATACGCTTTTTCTCGGTTTTATAGCCGGCAGCCTCTATGGTTATCAGGTGGCGGCCCGGTTTTAATTTGATGTCAGGTCCGTCGGTCATGCCATAATCATTAAAGTCGACCGAGAATTTAGCCGGCGGATCGCTTTTTATACTTAAAAGCCCGAACTTCTTTAAATCCTGATTCGGATAGTTAAACCTCGTATCTATTTTTGGCTTTGATGGTACTTTAGCTTTCGGTTTCGGTTTCGAGGTACCGGTCTTAGTCGCTTTAGTATTAGTATTCGAGCTTCCGGTCGATTTCTGGGTTGACTTTTCTATCGGCGGTTTTTGAGACTCGAAATATCCCTCCGGCACTTTCGGGCCATCCACCGGCGGCAGCGGCACGTAAGTCATATCCTCGATAAATGGCTCGCCGGATTCCCCGATCTGATCTTCAACCGGTTCTTCGATATTTTCGCCTACGGCAATATTCTCGGTCGTATCATCAGAACCGAATGACTGGAAACGTAGCGAAAGCAACACCATCGCCGCGATTATCGAAATCGAACTAACGACAACCATCACCCAGAATAACCAACCATGCTTTGCGGATGTCGGTGAGTTATCGAAATTGATCTGACCGGATTTCAATTTCTCCAGGTATTGCTTGGCCAGCTTGTTGTTTTTATCATACCTGATAACATTCTCGAATTCCTTGATAGCATCCGACATACGGCCATGCCCGATATTGACATAATACAGGGCCGATTCCATATGTTTCGATATCCTGTCGCTTCTCAATTTCTGGGTCGTGCGTATCGGATTTTTCACGAACTCCGCCACTACTTTTTTCTCCGAGGGAATGATATAATTGCTTAACTGCTCCCCCAGCGATTCGGCGATATCGTCCGCGTCCTGAAAGCGGCTTTCTATATCCTTCTGCAAAAGCTTTATCATGATATCTTCCATCGGTGGGGTAACATCCACGCGCACGCTGCTTGGATTAGCCGGCGTGGCCGAGATTACGCTGGTCATCGCCTCCTGGTATGTCTCTCCCTTGAATGGTTTCTCGCCGGTTATTATTTCATAGAATACGATACCCAGAGAAAATATATCGCAGCGGTGGTCTATCGGGCGTCCCGCCGCCTGTTCGGGCGACATATACGCCGGCGAACCGACAGTTTGCCCGGTTACGGTGATAGACATGTCACCATAAGTTTTAGCAATACCGAAATCGGTGATAACCACCCGGCCATCTTTTGAAAGCATGATATTAGCCGGTTTGATATCACGATGAATCAGCCCGTGGCTGTGGGCGTATTTCAAACCGTTGGCCACCTCGCGGATAATCAACATGGCAACCTCAAGCGGGAAACGCTTGATTCGGGTCAGTACCTCTTTTAAATTCTGGCCGTCAATATATTCCATGGCGATGAAATACTCGCCATCCTGATGGCCATAGTCGATTATGGATACTATATTATGATGCTGCAATATGGCGGCTTGTTTCGCCTCCTGCTTGAAACGATTGACGAAATCCTCGTTTACAGTGAGGTGTTGATGTAATACTTTAATGGCGACCGGGCGTTCCAGGGAAAGCTGTGTCCCCCGGTAGATATTGGCCATACCTCCGGCGCCAATAAGCTCCTGAAGTTCAAAGTTGGCTATTTTCTTTTGATTAATCTGGACTGTTGCCATTACAATAAGATTCTATTTATACGTTTATACTTTATTCACACTTTCATACATAATTATCGGCAGTGATTTGGGTTAAACTTAAGAATTAGTCAAAAACGGATCGGTCGGGATATTTAGCGTTAAACATGATGCAACATATTAAAAAGAGTCAAAACGCCAGCCGCCTGCCGATCGGCAACATCCCCACCCCCGCTTTAGGCGGGGATGGGGCACCAATCAATTTAAAATATTATACTGTCCGCCAAATTCGAGTAGTCAAAATCCCTGTGGTTTTGACGCGATAATCCTATGTCTGGCAGATATACTCATCTGCTGCTTAACATCTATACTGCCATGTATTAGGGCACGAGAACATACCCAAACCACAATAGTATTTAAATATACTAATCTATATAAATTGATCGAAACTAACGATTACTACTGCTGTATCGCGCGCAGGCATCTTTCCGTATGATAAGCTGTACGCTCATCACCCAGGCTGCGCCAGCGCTCTATATCGAGCATCAACTGGTTTAACTCATCCGGGGTGTAAACCTCGTAAGATATCTCCAATTCCTGAACCGAAGCGCCGATATTTTGGATGTTTTCGTTAATCTTGACATAGAAATCTTTACTCTCCCAGGTCACGCCATCGAAAACATCAGGCATAAACCGCGACATGCCAAACAAGTAATACCGTCCGCTAAATGAAGGCCCGATAACGAAATCGTTCTCATCGAGTAACAGATAACCGGCTTTCAGCAGATGATGGTCGGTAGCCAATCCATACGCTCCAATCATCTCAACCTGCTTATATCCCTTCTTGAAAGCCTCATCGAAAACATTGGAGATGCGTTTCATGATCCGGTTGCCGTTTTGCGGGACGGAATTTATGGTATCGGCTTTCTTTTGGAGTTTGTTGTCAAATTCCTCATGCTTGAAAACATCCAGCATACGCTCGTAATTGGCTTTGGTTTTAGCCGGATAATAGGCCACTATGACATCCGTACGCGGTAATGAAAGGCACATCGCCAGCGTATCGAAAAGCATAGCCCTGCTTAAATATGCAGAATTCTTTTTGCCAAAAATCGGATAGAATTCTTTCAGATCATCGCTGTTGTCAGGATCGTTGGCGAATATCACAATACATTTATTATTCATATTTATCACCCGCGCCATGCAGTTAAAGCAGTTTCATATTTATAGCAATGTAAGAAACTCGTAGTAAAAAATCAATACGTATGGAAAAGATTTTTCAAATAATCAGACGCCGGATGTTGCTAATTGAGTCAGTTTATCGAAACAACAGCATCCGCAAAGTACATATGCCATTTGCCCCTCGTGCCAGCATATAAAGTTGACATCCGAGGAACTACCGATCTCATATTCCCTATCGGCGGCCCGCATGGTGTACTTGGGCTTGTTCCCCGATTCGGGCGTCTGGAAAATAAACAACGAGCACTGCATGTCATTATCGGCATAATATGCATGAGCAGCTTTCATACCGTCGATTTCGACTATTCTAGCGCCGGTAAGATGTACATCGCCTGAAAGTTTTTGCGGTAATTTAACAGCAATTCCCAAATTACCCGACAAAAACGCCCCTACCTGTTCGCTGCTTTCCGAGTTGATCGACATGGCGCTCACCCTGTCGGGATAGCTGACATGAGCCTGCGCCAGTTCGCCGGCCATACTGCTTAATCCCTGCTCTCCCGGAAATAACACGAACATCAAAACAAGCCCGAAAGCGAATGCCGTAGCCGCCGCTTTCGAGCCTTTGAAATTCATCAGCATCATGCGAAATCGATCGAACACCCCCAGACTAACCGATTCGGTATTATCGATATTATCGAGGTTGGCCTTTATTCGCGTTGCCAGATAGCCGGGAGCTTTTTCGGCGATACAAGCGGTTGCCAACTCCTGGCGAATTATCATGATAGTTTTGTACTTGATCCTGCAATCATCACAGATACTCAGGTGTTCCTCGACCCGCGCCCTGGCAGTTTCACCTAATTCTCCGTCGGCGTAAAGGTGAATTATTCTCTCATCGAATTTACAGCTCATGATGTTTGTTTCTTCCCCTCTTTCATGCTCACCTTTAACACTTTACGATTATTAATCTTTAACCGAGCTCTAACCAGGGAAACCACTCGGATATTAAACCCGAAAGGTAACCGAGCGAGCCGGTGAAGATTAATATACCTATTAATATCAACAACACGCCGCCGATAATCTCGACGATGCGAAAATGTTTTTTAATCTTTCCGGAAACCGATAAGAAGCTGTTGAAAGCAACAGCGGTAATTAAAAACGGGAGAGCCAGACCGGCCGAATAGAATGCCAGGAGTATAATCCCGCGCATGACAGTCTCCTCGCTGGCGGCAATAGCTAAAATACCGGCCAGTATCGGTCCGATACATGGGGTCCAGCCGAACGCGAAAGCGAACCCGACAAAGAACGAGCCAATCACACCAACCTTTTTGGAGCCTACATGAAAACGTTGTTCATAATTAAGAAATTTAATCTTATATAAACCTAAAAAATGAATGCCCAGTAACACCAGGAACACGCCGGCAACTTTGCTTATTATATGCATGTAATCGGTTAAAAACTGGCTGACAAATGTGGCGCCCGCGCCTAGAGATATGAATACCACCGAAAAACCGAGAACGAAAAACAGCGAGTTGATAAAAACCCGCCGAATAGCTCCGGTGTTTTTCTTCTGCATCTCCTCCATCGAGACACCTGATATGAATGATAAATAACCCGGTACGATAGGTAGCACACATGGCGAGATAAATGATAGAAGTCCCGCTCCAAATGCCGTAATCAATGTGATATTGCCCATTACTTCTCCTTACATGTATGTTCAAATAAACTATAATAAAAACACATCAGTTCCATTAGTCAATAGGTTAATATCCGTTTAATATAGTATATCGGTAGGGATACATATATTATTCAAGTTACTTCTTCATGTCGCCAAGCATCGAACCTATTATCTGGCGAAGTTCATCTTTATCGAGTTTCTCTACAATCTTCTGCGCTAACCTGTCGGCAATACGATCGACGAGCCAGTTAACATCAACACCCGATCCCTCATCCGGCTTGGCCGCGGTAAGTACGGAGGTATCTTTCTTGAACTGCTCTAAAAACTGACGGTACTTGGCATCATCTTTGGAGCCGGCGGCCGGGTTGCCGATATTGTCATAAGAAACATCCTGCTTTGCCTTCGCATGTTCAGGCTGAGATGCCGTTTTATCGGCTGGCTCTCCCGGTTTCTTCCCATCCTCCGGTTTCTCTATTTCTTTTTTCATCTCACCGATAAACCAGTCATAATCCTCATCCTCGGCATTGGGCGCAATCGGTACCATCTCATCGTTTAATTTCGCCAGGCCGTATTGGTCATCATCGATAACCAATCCCGAATCATCGTTTTCGGCGGCTCCCTGTCTTTCGACCTCGAAATCGGGATCGTCTTTCAAATCCTGCCACTCGAGATTAAACACGGTCTCATGCCTTCTGGCATCCGATTTATCTCGGGCGACATTAGTCGTGGCGGAGCCAACCTCCTCGGGCGAATCCACTGGCGTTAATCGGGGTCCCGTCTCATCCTTTTGATCGACGACCTTTGCCGGACGCATCTTGTCTCCGCCGGTAAATTTCGCGACTATAGAAACGAGCTCTTTAGGCGAAAATGGTTTTTTCAAGCGTCCCCTCGCGCCGCTGACATCGAATTTATCCTCGTAGATATCATCTTTATCGCCAATTAATAACACCACCGGAATACCACCGGTAACCGGCCCGGAAGTAATCTTACTACAAAGCTGTAAACCATCGATACCATCAAGACCGATAGCCGTCAATATCAGGTCGGGCTTTTCGGTTTGGGCAAACTCCAGCGCTTTCTCGCCATTGGTTAGACAGGTTACATCATAACCTTTTGTCCTTAGCAACGAGTCGGCAACGCTGATTATGGTGGGTGAATTTTCTACTACCAGAATTTTTTTCATGATCTCATCCCGTCAATCGAGATCGTAATAAAATATTACTTCTTTGAAAGTTTGTCGGAAGCTTCTTCCAGAATCTTCTTCTCTTTTTTCGTTAGGTTATCGTAGCCTACCTGATTAATTTTGTCAAGTATTCGATCGACTTCCTGCATTAATATCTCTTCCTGCTCATGCTGCCTGGCCATTCGTTCCATACGCTGACGGTGGAAATAGCTGGATATTTTCCATTTGATAGACCGTCCCTGTAAAAAACCTTTGATATAAATAAAGCCGACAACAGCGCCTCCAAGGTGAGCCAGGTGTGCGACACCACCACCACTCGATGAGCCTAACGAGGAGATGAATTCGACCGCAACCAGAATGATAACCAGGTATTTTACTTTTATCGGGAAAAGGAAATAGATAAAAACCGTACGATTGGGAAACAGCAGCGCGAATGCTACAAGCACACCGTAAATTGCGCCCGAGGCGCCGATAATCGGTATGGTTGAGGTCGGCTGGAAGAGCACGTTGAAAATTCCGGCCCCGATACCGCAAATCATGTAGTATTTCAAGAACTCCCGGCTTCCCCAGGTACGCTCCAGATCGGAACCGAACATCCAGAGAACGAACATATTGAATAAAATATGCCAAATACCGCCATGTAAAAACATGTATGTTGCGAGCTGCCAGACTCTGAACTGACTCCATACGGCAATCGGGACCAGGCCGAAAAATCGAGTCATAAACGGATAGGCGAAATACGAAAGCAGAAATACAGCCGCGTTCGATATCAACAACGCCTTAATTACCGGTGGCAATATTCCACCGCCGGTTGCCCCCCAGCTTTGACGAAAGTTACTCATCAGTTGTTAGAGTCCTTCTTGTAAATACGCCATTTGTAATTGATATTGCAGCATTTCTGAAGCATGGCTGCGACCGAGCAATATTTCTTGAGCGATAAATCGAGCGCCCATTGCACGTCACCGTCGGTGATATCGCTGCCCCAAATTTTATACTCCATACTTATCGTTTTAAAAACATGAGGATGTGTCCCGGAGCGTTCGCCATGAAGTTTTACTTTCAGTTTTCGTAAATCGCGACGTTTCTTTCGCAGAATCGTTGCCAGGTCCATACCGGTACAGCTTCCCAGCGAGGATAACAGCGCCTCCATCGGCCGCAGCCCGGTATCGTTGCCGCCGTGTTCCGGTGAACCATCGAGGACGATCTCATGCTTGGAGCCCGCCTTCGAGATAAACTTTAGGCCGCCGGTCCATTCCAACTCAACATCCTGATTTTTCGGTATCTTCGTGTACGGTCTCATTTAGTCCCTACCATTTGGTTTTCATTATATACAATCGGCAAATAACGTACAAGCTTTTCTACTTTGCTTATTATACTATCAAAAAAACGATTAAACTCGAAAAAAAAGCCCGTTTCCGTCAAAAAACGAATCATTCGTGGCGGAAACAGGCAAGGATTTTAAAATCTACAATAAATTCACTATTTCAAACGTACATGCTCTTTTAAAAGACATCTGTCCATTACTACTTTCAAACCGGCCTCCTCAGCTTTTCGGGCAGCCTGCTCATTGACTACGCCTTCCTGCATCCAGACAGCTTTTGCGCCCACCTCGATCGCTTCCTCGACTATCGGCATAACCGCGTCGCTTCTGCGAAACACGTTCACGACATCGATATCACCGGCAATCGACTTTAAATCGGGGTAGCATTTTTCATCCAGTATCTCAGTCTTGGTAGGGTTTACGGGTATTATCGTATATCCTTTGCTCTTGAGATAAGAGGCCACACTGTAAGAAGCCCGGTCGGGTTTATCCGAAAGGCCGACAACAGCTATGTTTTTACTGTTTTTGACTATATCCTTTATCACATCCTGTGAGGCGTACGTATCCATAATTAATTCGACAGAGCCTTATCTATATGTTTCTGGAATTCTTTTTTCGGCACAGCGCCGACAATCTGGGATTCAACCTGGCCGTTTTTGAAAATTATAACGGTCGGGATCGAAAGTATGCGGTATTGTTGAGCTATCGAGCCATGAGCGTCAACATCAAGCTTACCGACTTTGAGTTTGCCATTATATTCGCCGGCCAATTCCTCGACTACCGGGGCAATCATTTTACACGGACCACACCATTCAGCCCAAAAATCCACTAAGACCGGAACATCAGATTTCAACACTTCAGAATCGAAGTTTTGATCAGTTATTTGCAACAAATCGGACATCTATTTTCCTCCTGTAAGTCCATTAACATCTTTCAATCAAAATAACGATAAATAATTTCTAATAGTTCCACTACCGGAATTATTAGTCGTTACCGATTTTCTTTTCAATATTTCGTAACCTTTGAATATACTCCGGAAGATGATTTATTATTGCTTCGATACGTTTGGCATGCATAGCCTCACGGGCCGGTGTGCCGAACATTATCTTGCCCGGCTCGATATCTCCGGGTACGCCGGATTGAGCCGCGATCACGACGCCATCGCCTACATTGAGATGCCCGGCTAATCCCACCTGGCCTGCCAGCGTAACATTCTTGCCTAACGTGGTAGTGCCGGCCAGCCCGACTTGCGCACATAAAATAGAACCCGCGCCAACCCGGCAGTTATGCGCAACCTGCACCAGGTTATCCAGAATCGCGCCGGTTCCTATCACGGTCTCGCCCATCGTCGCCCGGTCAATCGTCGTTCCGGCGCCGATCTCGACATCATCCTCGATTACGACCGTGCCAATCTGCGGGATTTTGGCGAATATCGCGCCGTTCCTGGCATAACCGAAACCGTCGGAGCCAACCACGGCCGTGGCATAAATGGCCACTCTGTTACCTATCGTGATATTATGCATGATAACGACATTGGGATATATATAGCAATCGGAACCGATTACGGTATCCCGGCCGACATGAACGCCGGAGTGAATCACGGTGTTATCACCGATCTTTACGTTGTCCTCGATTACGGCATGATGGCCTATATAAATGTTTTTGCCCAGTACAACAGAATCCGAGACATACGCCGAGGGTTCGGTTTTGGGCTCCGGCCTGTAATGGTCGGGATGAAAAAGCCTCATCGCCAGACCGAATCCCAGGTATGGATCATTCTTGATAAGTATACTATGTCTATCTGATTTAGTCCCCGGCGGAGCGATTACTGCCGGGCAAACACATTCGGGCAGAAGTTTCCGATATTTTTTAGATAAAATGTATGTTAGAGTATCGGGCAAAGGATTATCGATAGCCGATAATCCTTTAACGGTTAAATCATCGCCCTCTAACTGCGCGCCGATTTTCTCGGCGATTTCGGAAAGCTTGAATTCCATTATTCTTCAACAGCAAGCTCGGCCAGTACCTCATCGGTGATATCCAGGCTCTTTTTGGCATAGGCAATACTGGTCGTACCCGAATCGAAAATGATCCAGTAATCGTTCTTGATAGATATCTCCTCGATTACCTCGAGCACTTTATCCCTGACCGGCTTGGAAAGCTCTGCCAGGCGACGTTCGGCTTTTCCGCCGGGGCCGTAAGTGGCATCCATGAACTGCTGTAGCGTATCCTGTTTGGCCTTGAGGAAATCCTCTTTCTCCTTTTTCTTCTCGGGAGAAAGCATCAGCGACTGCCCCTGCAACTCTTCAGTCAGCAGATCGACTTGCCCTTTCAATTCCTGTGCCTGCGCGTCCCAGGTTTCGACATCCTTATCGAACTTATCCTGAGCCTCCTGGAATGCCTGGTACTCGGCACGAATCCGTTGTGAGTCGACATAACCGATTTTAACGTCATCAGCCAACAAGCCGACCGAACAAAACATCATGATTAAAAACACTATAACGGCGTTACGCATTTTCTAACTCTCCTTTAAAATCCTCGCCCTATTTGGAAATGCGGCTTAAGACCTCTATTCTTACTTCCATCAATATTATAATCATTGAATGGTATTCCGAAATCGAATCCGATAATACCAACCATGGGAGCCACTACCCTGAATCCGAACCCAACCGATTTCTTCAATTCCCAGGGATCGTAAAAATTTCTCGTTAATTCTTTGGCCGAAAGCCAGGCGTTACCGGCATCCGTAAATAATAAGAGATAAAACTGCTGTTCGACAAGCGGAAATACGAGTTCAAGATTGTAAACCGCCATACTTCGGCCACCGATAGGGTATTCATTGTTTCTACCGTCTACTAATAAAGGCCCTACTTTAGAATCATCATAACCGCGAACGATACCATCGGGATCGGTTCCGCCCGGAGTGTACTTTTCGGAATAAGACACAGCATTTTTATTATAGATACCAAACATATACCCCCATTTAGCTTTTAAGGTAAATGTCAGTTTCCAGAATGGCGTGTAGTAGAATTCGGAATTAACCGACTGTTTGAAGTAATCCCAATAGCCGCCCAGGAATGTGCCACCTAACTCGCCGGTCCACCAGATATCAGAACCTGCCGTAGCGAATTGCGCCAGATTTTTCGAATCGCGCTCTAAGGTTAATGATAATACCGATGATATGAGCGGCCAGTCGAAAGCGACCTGCCCCCCCCCATAGGAAGTATCCGCAGCCACCAACGTTGAGTCATCACCATCAAAAATGTAAAAATTTCTAATAGTATCGATATACGCTTCTTTATAATCATTCGAGAAATTGAAACAATCTGTCTTTTCGAGGCTGTAGCTGGAATAAACCTTGAAATAGTTATCCGGCCAGTTAAGCCTGCGGCCCAGACGGATACTACCACCGGCCCTGCCTTCATCGTAATAATCATAGTAATCGCGTTCCTGGTAATATACACTTGTCCCTAATGAGGTTGGTGTATCCAGAAGCCAGGGTTCGTAATAACTAACGCTGAAAGTAGTACGCCTGGCGCCGAATTCGGTATTGAACGAGACAGTTTGACCACCGCCCATGAAATTGGGCATCCCCAGGCCAAGCGTGCCAACCAGCTTATCGGCCGCCGAGTAACCCGCGCCCAGTTGGAATTGGCCGGTGGGCTTCTCCTCGACTTTTAATATCAGGTCGATATCACCGTTATCCAATATATTCCAATCGGGGGTGACATTGCCAAAGAAATTCAAGACCATCACCTCGCGGATTGACCTGCCGAGTACCGATCTTTTGAATACCGAATTGGGTTTGATTTTCAACTCGCGACGAATCACTTTATCTTTGGTTTTGGTGTTACCCTCGATATTGACCAGGCGTACGTAAACCGGACTGCCTTCTATAATGTTGAAATGAACATCGAGAGTTTGCTCGCGAGGATTCTTTTGCTCATCTATTTGAACGTACCAGTAGCCCTCATCCTGGTAGAGTTCGTAGAGCTTAAACAGCATATCATCATATTTTTTCTGGCTGTATATATCACCCTCTTTAACTTTGAAAATCGAGGATAACTTGCTATCTTTGAATAATTCGTTACCTTCCCAGCTAAATTTACCGAAATAGTATTGCTCACCCTCATCGACATAGAACTTAACATACATATCCTTGGCATTATCACCGGGCACCGCCGAGAATTCCCTGAACCTCATAGTCTCCTGATTGCCGTAGAGAATACTGTCGGAGGTTATAACAGCGTCGATATAGCCTTTTTCTTTATAGAAATCGATAATTTTCTGCTTGTCTTCGCGGAATTTTTCCCTATCGAAATTGCCGGATCTGAAAAGCGATTTCTGCTTGGTGGATATTTTAGAGCGTAGCTTCTTATCGGTGAAAGCACGGTTGTTGATAAAAGCCACCCGCCGTATTTTAACTTTGCGACCCTCTTTGATTTTAAAAGTCAGGATAGCTTTTTCAGGCTCTTTATCATCGGGTGTAATTTCTGTTTCCACCCGGGCGTTGAGATAGCCTTTATCCTCGTAGATTCGCTCTATAAGTTCGGTATTACTTTTAATAACGCCGGGCGAGACAATTCTCCCATCGCTAACCGTAATTTCTTTTCTGAGTTTCTTGGATTTGATTTTGTCGTTGCCGCGAAACTTGATTTTAGAAATACGAGGATAGGATTGGACCTCGATTAATATATCAACCCCGCGAGAACCCTTTTCCGCTAAAATACTGACATCGGAAAAAAGCCCGAGGGCGAATATTTTCTTTACTGCATCCTGTACCTTACCGGCGGTAAGAGTATTACCGGGTATAAGCCCAGAGCTATTGTATACCAGAAAGCTATCAGCGGCAGTCGTTTCCGAAAGCCTTACCGAAAGGATGGTTTCACCGTAATAATCATCAATATTCGCATATGCGAATACCGACAATAATAGAATCACTATAGATACTAATCCGGCTATTCGCATAATTACGCTGAAATTTTCAAGATTTTGACTTCAGTGTACTGCTGTCTGTGCCCGGTTGTTTTACGGTATTTTCTACGTCTCTTGAATTTGAATACGATGACTTTCTCGCCCTTGCCGTGAGAAACTATCTCAGCCGACACGGTAGCGCCATCAACGTACGGTTTGCCAACGGCAAATAATTCATTACCGCTAACGAGCAGAACTTTATCGAAATCAAATTTCTGGCCGATTTCAGTATTGATTTTGGGAACGCGGATAACAGCGTTTTCCTCTACCGGGAACTGCATTCCCCCTGTTTCGACTATTGCACGCATCTTCGTCTCCTTAAGTTAAATCGCATATATATATACAAAATTGCCTCAGGTCAAGCCATTTGGCTATCCGAGTACAATTTTTAACACTCTAAACTATAAAATGTTGCGCTATTTTTTCTTATCCCGGTCAAAAAAGATATTTTTACCGGAGGCAGAAAGCGGAATGCCCATAACAAAATCCCAATCGACCAGCTCCATCTCACGGGCTACAACTCCGATCCGATACATAATTCTGTTATCCACATTCATCATCTGGGCGGTTTTAACAGCGGAACCTAAAGCTATTCCGAAATCTAACTGGCGTAATGCGCAGTTTGGTCCGAGAAAATCCGATTCTGATTTGGCCGCATTCTCCAGTTCTTTACAGGTATCAAAACCACATGCGCCGCAGTCTAATCCTAAGGTCGTGGCCTTATGAACACCTATTAGCATGACGACCTGTGATCTTTTGAGATTATCGGAATCGCGATCGAAATCCTTCATCTTGCGATCCTCTCCGAACTTGAGCATGGCCGATGCCAGCTTCGGAATATCCTTATCAGAAAGAATCTTTATTTCTATGAAATCCTCGCCTTTCGATTTCGGCGCGGTTCTGGCCGAAAGCTCCATCAAGCGGGCTACCTCTAACAAATGTTGTGTGTAATCGTACTGCGGCATAACTACCTCGTTAAATCCTGTACTTCTCGGTGACATCCTGCTCATCCCTGGCATTTATCACATGAAATTCCTCGGGGTGTAAGGATGTATCGCGGATCAAATCTATAGTTAATTTTAACTGTCTTTCCATTTTCTGAATTCTCGAGCCAATACCATCGGTCAGCAAATCTATCACCTGGGGCGAGGCCACCAGTTGATAATGCTCCTTGCCGCTGGCTGCAGTCGCCCGTTTGAACCATCTCTCGACTTTCATGGCTACCGACTCTTTCGAGAGCACCCTACCGACACCCGAGCATACCGGACAGGGATCGGATAAAGTGTACATGAATGATGGCCTAATTCTCTGACGGGTCATCTCGATTAGGCCGAGATCAGAGATTGATGATATATAAGTCTGAGAGCGGTCGCGTTTTAAGGCGTTTTTGAACTCCTCGAATACCTTCCGGCGATGCTCTTTATTCTCCATATCGATGAAATCCAGAATAAGGATACCTCCGATATCGCGTAATCTTATCTGGCGGGCAATCTCCCGGGCGGCGTGGATATTGGTTTCGAATATGGCATCCTCCACCCTGGCCTTGCCGGTAAACCTGCCGGTGTTGACATCGACCGTTACCAGCGCTTCGGTCTGGTCTATTACTATATAGCCGCCGCGCTTGAGCCAGACTTTACGGGAGAACATCTTCTCGATCTCCGGCTCGATCTCGTATTCATCCAAAAGCGGCTTGCCACCTTTGAACAGCTCCACCCGGCTCCTGAGATTAGGCGCGACCTCTTTCAGGTATGACAAGAACTTACGATACTCTTTTTTATCATCGATAACGACCTTTGAAACATCGGGAGTGAACAGATCGCGGATGACGCCGGTGGTAGGCTCGATATCTTTATGTACCAGGGATGGTACCTCGGCGCTATCGACCTTACGCTTCATTTTCTTCCACATTTTTGTCAGAAGTTTCGTATCGGCGGCAAAATCCTTGCGATCTCTGCCCTCTGCTACAGTGCGGATAATCATACCGAAATTTTCCGGTAAAAATTCCCCGGCTGTTTTCCTCAATCGTTTCTTCTCGTTCCACGAGGATATCTTGCGTGAAACTCCTATATGACGAGCGCCCGGTAACATCACGATATAACGCCCCGGCAGCGATATCTCGGTAGTCAATCTCGGGCCTTTGGTGGTGATCGGCTCTTTGATAACCTGCACCAGCAACTCCTGATCTTTCTTGAGTACCGTCGCTATAGAGGTTTTCTTGCTGTACTTGGTGCGCTGGGGAATCTCCTCGCCATCCTCATCGAACACATCCAAACCCGAAAGTATACCGGATTCGCCTCGATGGTCGGACATATCGGAGAAATGCAGGAAACCCGCTTTCTCCAGGCCGATATCCACGAAAGCGGCTTGAATACCCGGCAATACCGCAGTAACCCTGCCTTTGTAAATATCACCGACTATGCGCTCCTGTTCGGGACGTTCCACATAAAGCTCGACTAATTTGCCTTCTTCTTTTATAGCAATTCGAGTTTCATGCTCGGTTACATTTACATATATTTCTTTTTCTAATTTTCCGTTGCTACTCGAACCTGTCTCCAACTTCGACATGATAGCCTCTTACATACTCGGCCGAACCCATTTCAGTCTTGCCCTGGGGTTTAAGTGTAATAATTTTCAGCGCACCTTCGCCACAAGCCACGGTAATTCCTGTTTTCTGATCCGACTCAATGATTTCACCGTGTCTTTTATTATTATCCGCACCTATTATATCACACTTGAGTATTATTATCTTCTTAGATTTTAAATAACCATAAGCCCCGGGGTATGGCGAAAGCCCGCGGATAAGGTTAAAAAGTTTTTCGGAGTTTTCACTCCAGTTAATTTTCCCTGTCTCAGGGGTTAATTTTGGCGCTGGTGATGCCTCAATATCGTTTTGAGTCGCCGGTTTTAATGAACCATCATCGATGCCATCAACTGTTTTCAGTAGTAATTCCGCGCCGATATCCATGAGCTTATCGTGGATAGTTCCGGCATCATCCACAGCACTGATATCAACGCTTTTCTGCAGCAAAATAGCTCCCGTATCGACTTTCTTATCCAGCAGAAAGGTTGTCACGCCGGTAGTTTTTTCACCATTTATAATCGCCCAATTGATCGGCGCCGCTCCTCTGTATTTCGGCAGCAAGGAGCCATGAAGGTTCACTGAACCATATTTGGGCAATTTAAAAACAACCTCCGGTAAAATCCTAAAAGCAACTACTACATTTAAATCTGGATTCAAATCCTTCAACTCGTCTACGAATTTCTGAGATTTCAGGTTTGACGGCTGCAGAACGGGTAATCCCATCTCCAGAGCCGCTTTTTTTACAGCGGTCGGCATAATTTTCCGTCCCCTGCCACGCGGTTTATCCGGAGCAGTAACTACTGCAACGATATCATGTTTGGATCGATGAAGCGTTTCAAGAGATTTGATAGCGAACTCGGGCGTACCCATAAATATCAATCGCATTACACCGACTCACCGGCCTTGATCTTCTTCAGTTTACCGCGAATCAAGCTTCTTTTTATTTTGGATAAATGATCGATAAAAAGTTTGCCGTTTAAATGGTCGAACTCGTGCTGCATAACCCGGGCAACGAAACCATTTGCCTCGATAGTGATCTCGTTACCATCGATATCAAGCCCCTGCACTATGGCCCTGTCGGGGCGCTCAATTTCCTGGAATAATCCTGGAAACGACAAACACCCTTCCTCGCCAAAAATATTGTTATCCGAAAGCTCCGTGATTTTAGGATTTACGATAACCATCGGTGGCTTGACAACATCGAAATAAGACATATCGATAGCAAAAAAGCGTTTTTGTATACCCACCTGATTGGCGGCCAGCCCCAAACCCTTGTTATCTTGCATCGTATAAATAGTCGCTTTCATCAAGTCGACTAATTCACCATCTATATTTTCGATCTCCTCCGAGACCTCCCGGAGTACATCATCACCGTAAATCCTGATAGGAATAATCTTGCTGATACTAATTCACCTTACCTGCTATTGAGCTTTTTAAATACTCGATTTTAACATCATCGCCGACTTTCAAGACTACTTTATTTTCTTTCTCGTCGATTCCCCAGATAGTGCCGAACATCCCGCCACTGGTTACAACTTTATCACCTTTTTTAAGTGATGTAATCATGGCTTGATGCTCTTTTTGCTTTTTCTGTTGAGGGCGAATCATGAAAAAGTAGAAAATAACGAAAATAAGCACGAACGGTAATAACATAGTAAGAGGATTACCGCCGCCCCCGCCCTCGGGTTGAGCCATTAACAACAAAAATTGCATTCAATCACCTTTCTTTTTAATTTCCATCAAGGCCTAATAATTAACACAAAACAGCCCAACAAACAAGTCAATTTTCAATACATTTACCTATTTCTGTCTGAATATAACATCGGAGAAGCTCAAATAGTTCTCGATCATGCCCGATTAACCGGCTTGCCCGAAACCCGTTTCAAGCTCTTTAATCATAACATCTTCACCGAACAGGCTAGTATAGATGCTCCGATCCCTCGCTCATCTCGGCCAATTTTTCCTGACGGAACGACTTATAGCTCTTGTCTTTTATGGCCTGACGAATCTGTTTTATAAGGTTGATATAGAAATAGAGATTGTGGGCTGTGGTCAAACGGAGGCCGAGTATTTCGCCTACCGATAGCATATGCCGAATATAAGCCCGGGTATAATTCCGGCAGGCCGGGCAACCACATTCGGGATCGATCGGACGGAAATCGCTAGCATAAGCCGCGGCTTTAATGGTCATTTTGCCCTTACGGGTAAATATCGTGCCGTTTCTGGCATTACGGGTGGGCATCACGCAATCGAACGTATCGACACCATATAAAACGCCGTCCAGTAAATCCTCCGGCGTGCCCACTCCCAGCAGGTGACGAGGTTTCTCAGGCGGCAATTTCGGCGCTAAAAAATCAAGTATGCGAAGCAAATCTTCCTTCGGCTCCCCTACCGATAATCCACCCAGCGCAAGTCCGGGGAAATCGATCTCGGAGATGTCGTTTAAACATCGCTCGCGAAGATCCTCATATATCGATCCCTGCACTATTCCATAAAGTACTTGTCGGCTGGGATTGGCTATCCAGGCGGCTTTGGCGCGTTTCAGCCACTGGAGAGTACGCGCGGCATCCTTTTCCGCTTTACGATGTTCCGCCGGGTATTCCGTGCAAACATCAAGTGGCATGGTGATATCAGAGCCGAGCTTACGTTGTATTTCTACCACGTTTTCGGGAGTAAATATGTGGCGAGAGCCATCCAGATGAGACTGGAACTCCACGCCCTCATCGGTAATGCGGTTTAACGCTTTTAACGAAAACACCTGGTAACCGCCGGAATCGGTCAACATCGGCCTGTCCCATCCCGAAAACTCGTGCAATCCGCCGGCGGAGGCGATTAAATCGGCGCCAGGGCGCAGGTACAGGTGATAGGTGTTGCCTAATATTATCTCCGCTCCAAGCTCTTTTAGCTCGGCGTGAGATTGTGTTTTAACGGTAGCCTGCGTACCAACCGGCATGAATACCGGTGTTTGGAATTCGCCGTGGGCGGTTTTCACCACACCGGTTCTGGCGAAACCATCAACCGCGGTAACCTCATAATTGAAATAATCTATTTTTTCTTCTCCCGCGTGAATCCGTAAGAACCGTGGATTTTATTGACGCCCGACCAATATTGACGGGCATTAGTAGCGTACATGAGAGGATCGATCTTCTCGATATCCAGGCGGCCATCCTTGGTAAGCATCGACTCCTCGACATGAGTCGAGACAATCTCGCCGATAAACAGGTGATGCGAACCGAGTTCCAGAACTTTCCGTACCTGGCATTCGAGATTAATCGGGCATTCCTTGATAAGCGGTGACCTGACTTTCTCTCCGTTTTCGGGAGTAAGCCCTGTCTCCTTGAACTTGTTTATATCTTTACCGGAATTATTACCGCAAAAATCAACTTCCTTGACCAAATCAGCGCCGGTGACATTCACGACGAACTCTCCCCCCTCCTTCAGAAGGTTGAACGAGTAACGGTTCTCCCTGACCGCAATCGATATCATCGGGGGTTGCGAGCAGACTATGCCACACCAGCTTATAGTGATTATATTAACTTTCTGATTAAAGCCGCCGCAGGTTACTAAAACCGCCGGCAGCGGAACTAACATCGTTGTTGGCGCAATGCTTTTTTTTGCCATCTAATCCTCTTTCGGGTTGTCTCCAAAGTACAAATACCTCTCTAACAATTTCACATATCCCGACCATCTTTGTCCCGGTTGTCTGGATTTTTGCATCACCTTGAGGATGCCCCCCACTCGCGAGTCCAGAAGATCAAGAACATACAATATATTAGACTCGAGGGTCTGAGGCAAGACCGGAGATGCCTGTTCGTATTCTCCTTGATGAGATAGCACCAGGTGTCTTATCAACTTCTGTTTGGTTTTGGGAAATCCGCTTAACCTCGCTATCTTGTTGCTGATCAGTCGGTCAGCAATTACGATATGGCCCAGCAGGCGGCCGTCATCGGTGTAATCGAAGAAATTGTCTAATGAGTAGGTTTCCGCTTTGCCGATATCGTGCAACAGCCCCCCGGCTATTAGTAAGTCTTTATCGATATCGTTATTATTATATACCTCGCAAACCATAATACATAGTTTGGTTACATTCAACGTATGCTCCGCCAGACCGCCGACATACGAGTGATGCCAGAGTTTAGCGGCCGGCGAGAAAATAAACTGCCGCCTCAGTATACCATCATTGAATACCTCGGTTAACAGGCTTTTAAAATGTATATCCTGCACCTCATCGATTATCTGGTCGATCTCCTTTATTATCAGGTTAGGATCATGCGGCCCCCGGGGTAAATAATCCAGCGGGTCGTAGTCTTTCTGGGCAACCCGGGTCATTGCCACAACCGTTATTTGCGGCATCTCCCGGTATGTTCCAACATTACCCTCGACTGTTACAACATTGCCGTTTTTAATCGTACGATGATACTCATCGGCGGCCTCCCAGCATACGCCGCCAATACGTCCGGATTTATCGCCGAACTCGAGGCTCAAGTATTTTTTACCGCTGTATTCTCTTACCTCTATTTTCCGTACAACGAATTTTTCTTTAACATCCGTACCCGGCCTTAACTCCTCGATCCATGTCTGTTTCATATAGTGGCCCCTATTCAATGATTAGTAACTCATTAAAGACATACAAAAAAAAGCGCTAAAAAACAAAACATTTTTCAAAAATAGGCCTATAAATCATAAAACGAGAGATAGAAAGCCCTTGTTAAAAAGTAAGGCTTCCGATATAATGGCAGGGATGAAAATTATCTGGAAATACGTGATAAAGGAACTGGTCGGGCCGTTTTTTTTCGGCCTGGGAGTTATCACATTCGTGTTGTTGATGGATTTCATCCTCGATGTGCTCAAGAAGATAATCAACAAGGGATTACCGGCCAATGTAGTACTAGAGGTGTTCGCGCTCAGCTTAGCCTGGATGCTGGCACTTTCGGTACCGATGGCGGTGCTGATTGCCGCTTTGATGGGCTATGGCCGTCTCTCCTCGGATAGCGAGGTAATAGCTTTCAAAGCCTGCGGTGTATCGCTTATCAACCTGATGAAACCGGGGATACTATTCGGCATGATTTTAGCCGCTATTCTGATGCTATTTAACGATAGAATCCTGCCCGAATCAAATCATCGCGCGCGTCTCCTGATGTCCGACATCACTCGCAAAAAGCCTACCTGGAGTATCGAGGAAAACATATTTCTGGATTACTTCGACGGCTACCACATACTCGTGCGAAAGGTGAATAACGAAACCAACGAAATCGGCGATGTTACGATTCTCGAACATAAAGATCCCCAAACACCCAGGACTATCACGGCAAAGACCGGCGAGATAAGGTTCTCCCCGGATGGCTCGCGGCTGGTGCTGGATTTGTACGACGGGGAAATACACGAGCCCGATCCCGAAGATATCGAGCGTTATCGCCGCGTACATTTCAAGAAACAGACAATGACAATAGAGGGAAAGTCGAACGAGCTTGTCAGGTCGTCCGAGGGTTCGCGCGGCGATAGGGAGATGTCAGTCGGAATGATGCTGGAGTATAACCGCAAATACCAGAGAAAAGCCGACAGCACATTAGCTAAAATCGATAGTGTGGTTAATTCCGATATAGAAACTCTTTTAAATGTCAGTAACGAGGTTGAAGAAAACAAGCGATCTCAATCAGTATATGGCGGGCTGATCGAGGAAATCACGAAGCTGGAGAATTTAATCAGTAAGATAGAATACGAGCAGCGAAACCACAAAACTTACGAAAAGCAGGTCAATTCGAGAAGCGTAGAGATACACAAAAAATTCTCGATCCCGGTCGCCTGTATAGTATTCGTACTCATCGGCGCGCCTCTGGGGGTGATGACCCGTAAGGGTGGTATGGCTACCAGTATCGGATTGTCGCTATTCTTCTTCATCATATACTGGGCTTTTCTCATAGGCGGCGAGGAGCTTGCCGACAGGATGTACCTTTCGGGAGCGCTTTCGATGTGGTTACCGAATATCGTTATTGGCATTTTCGGTTTTTACCTCACTTACGTGGTTAACAAGCGCACCACGGTGGAGGGCATGGACCTTATAATGCAGTTGTTCGCGGGATCGAAAAAGTGAAAATAGTAGATAAATATATTCTATTCAATTTCCTGAAACTCGTAGCTATATCGCTTCTTTCATTTATCGTGGTAGTGATAATAGTCGACCTTATCGAGAATATCGATAAATTCATTGATCACAACGCCACGATACAAGTAATTATATTGAACTATATCTATTTCATACCATTTATCATCATCCTCGCCCTGCCGGTTTCTGTACTTCTTTCCACGATGTTCACTTTCGGCGGACTGGCTAAGTATCATGAGTTAGAGGTTATGAAAGCCACCGGGTTATCGTTGTACCGCCTGTCATTCCCTATACTTGCAGCCGGTTTTTGCATTTCATTGCTGCTTATAGTATTCACCGATGTTATAGGCGTACCTGCGAGTGTGAAAAAATCGGAGTTGAAGCGCGAGCAGATAGAGAAGCGTGATACCAACATAGGACGCGTTCGTCATAATGTAATAAAAGCCGGCAAGGATGGCTGGATCGTTTTCGCACGGTTGTATAACGAACGCCAGAATTACGGCGAGAACGTTATCATACAGCAGATCCAGGAAAATGAGGTCAAGGTAGCATTGCGGGCGGTTAGGATGACATGGATAGAGCCAGATTCGACCTGGGAGCTGATATCAGCTACCAAAAGGCTATTCGATGCGGGAGTCGAGACCGAATATGCCTCCTACGATACGCTGATGACACCCTTCTTACCCCATACTCCCCGCGTAATGAAACATCGCCAGGATAATCCCAGGGAAACTCGTTTTTGGGAGTTGCTCGAGATTATCGAGATGAAAAAATGGATGAAACAGGATGTCTCAAAAGAGATGGTGGAACTATACCTGAAATTCAGCGTTCCGTTCGCCAATTTCATCATCATATTCCTGGGTATCCCTATGGCGGCCAATCCCCGTCGATCGGGTGGAACTGTCGGATTCGGTATAAGCGTTATCGTTAGCTTTATATATTTTATTATTTTAAGAACCGGCCAAACGTTCGGTTATGACGGGTCGTTACCGCCATTGCTGGCGGCAACGATAGGAAATATAATCTTTTTGATAATCGGCTTATTCATGTTTTTGAAAGCCCGAAAATAGCTCTCAAAATAATAATCGAAGTTATCTAGTCAGTGATTTTTAACAATTTATAATTTATTAACTTCCGTAGCCAGAGGTCCTTTAGGGCCCTTGATAAAATTGTACTCAACAAGTTGTCCCTGGGCTAATGATTTATAGCCTTCTTCTTTAATGACAGAATAATGCACGAATACATCTTTGTCGTCCTCTTCGCGCTTAATGAATCCGAAGCCTTTCTTGTCGTTAAACCACTTCACTACTCCAGTAGGCATCAAATTATCCTCCTTAAAAATTCAAATTCTGTATTTATTGTCGGAAGATTTTTAATACGCTTGATATTCTTTAAATAAAAGGACGAAAAAAACCGCGACTGTTTCAGTCGCGGTTGATATTTCAGAGGCGAATTTGGCTATGCTTAAGAGGCCTGTCAAGAACGAGTTATGCGATCAGGTGCCGATCTCCCACGAGGCCAGGTATTGTTGTTGTTCGGCCGTCAGCTTGTCTATTTTAACACCCATTGCCCTGAGTTTCAGCATGGCAATATTATCATCTATTTTGGCAGGTACAGGATAGACTTTACGCTCAAGTTTGTCGGCATTATTCAGCATATATTCGGCGCCCAGAGCCTGGTTAGCGAAACTCATATCCATAACGGAGGCTGGATGTCCCTCGGCGGCCGAGAGATTAATAAGCCGTCCCTCACCCAGGAGGAATATGCGTTTGCCGCCTTTGACCGTGAACTCCTCGACACTGGGACGAACCTGGCGTACCTTGCGTGACATCTTCTTGAGCGCTTCCGTGTTTATCTCGACATTGAAATGACCGGAGTTGGCAACGATTGCGCCATCCTTCATCAACTCGAAATGCTTTTTATCGATGACATGGATATCACCGGTAATCGAGACGAAAATATCACCGATTTTGGCAGCCTGATTCATCGGCATCACCCGGAAACCATCCATGGTAGCCTCGAGACCTTTAAGCGGATCGATTTCGGTCACGATAACATCCGCGCCCATACCCTTGGCCTTGGCCGCAAGTCCTCTGCCGCACCAGCCGTAACCGGCGACAACGAGAGTCGAACCGGCTAAGAGTACGTTGGTAGCGCGAAGGATACCGTCGATGGTGGATTGACCGGTACCATAGCGGTTATCGAAGAAATGTTTGGTTTTAGAATCATTGACAGCCACCATCGGGAAAAGCAGCACGCCTTTTTGCTCCATGCTTTTCAAGCGGATAACACCGGTGGTAGTCTCCTCGGTGCCGCCGATGATCGTATCAGCCTGTTTTTTGCGTTTGCTGTGAAGCTGGCTGACTAAATCAGCGCCGTCATCCATGGTGATAATCGGGTTGGCATCCAAACAGCTGTTGATATGGCTGTAGTACTTCTTGTTGTTTTCTGCTCTGACCGCGAACACCGGGATTTTGTGGTCTTTCACCAGCGAGGCGGCTACGTCATCCTGGGTAGAAAGCGGATTGGAGGCGCACAGATAAGGCTCGGCGCCGCCGGCTTTCAAGGTAATCATCAAGTTTGCGGTTTCGGTTGTCACATGAAGACAACATGCCATCTTGACACCTTTGAGGGGTTTTTGCTTTTTAAATCGATCCCGAATCAATCGCAGTACGGGCATGAATCTTTCCGCCCATTCGATTCTCAGGTTACCTTGCGAGGCCAGTTTGATATCTTTGATATCGTATTTCATATTAAGCATCCTTTAATAGCGTTTTAGCCATATTGGTTTTTTCCCAGGTGAATTCTTTTTCGCTGCGCCCGAAATGTCCGTAAGCGGCCGTTTTCCTGTAAATCGGTTTAAGCAGTTTCAGGTAATCGATAATACCCAGCGGCGTCAGGTCGAAATGTTTCTTGACCAGTTGGGTCAAGCGGCTATCCGGAACTTTGCCGGAATTTCTGGTATTGATTAGCACGCTGACCGGCTGGGCAACGCCGATAGCATACGCCAATTGAACATGGCAAACCTTCGCCAGACCGGAGGCCACCACGTTTTTTGCGACATGGCGGGCCATGTACGAGGCTGACCTGTCCACCTTGGTCGGATCCTTACCGGAGAAAGCGCCGCCGCCGTGAGCAGCCGAGCCACCGTAAGTATCGACGATTATCTTGCGGCCGGTCATGCCGGTATCGGACTGCGGGCCGCCGATGACGAACTTGCCTGTCGGATTGATCAGGTATTTGGTTTTATTATCGAGATATTTTTTAGGCACGGAACTTAAAATAACTTTCTCGATAATTTCCTCTTTGGCTTTATTGGTAATTTTCTTGCCTGATTTATCGAGAATATCATCGGTGTGCTGGCACGATACCAGTACGGTATCCACTCGTTTGGGTTTACCATCCTCGAACTCTACGGTCACCTGGGCTTTGCCATCGGGACCGAGATACGGCAACACTTTCCGCTTTCGCACCTTTGCGAGTTTCTGTGTGAGCTCATGAGAAAGCATAATCGGCAAGGGCATCAGCTCTTTTGTTTGATTGGTGGCAAAACCGATCATCAAGCCCTGGTCGCCGGCGCCGCCGCGATTGACCCCTTGAGCGATATCGGGAGATTGCATCCCGATAGCGTTTAGAATCGCACAGGTTTTATAATTGAACCCATACTTGGAATCGGTATAGCCGATTTCCTTAACTACTCGTCGCACCAGGCCCTGGATATCGACATAAGTATTCGTGGTAATCTCACCGCCAACGATTACCAGGCCGACAGTGATAAAAGTCTCGCAAGCAACGCGACCTTTTTTATCACTTCTCAATACCTCATCCAGTACCGCGTCGGAAATCTGATCACAGACTTTATCGGGATGTCCCTCAGTCACAGATTCCGAAGTGAAGAAAAAATTATTTTTTGCCATTTATCCTCCGCTCTTATTTATCCAAAAAGTATGTTATCAAGAATAAACTATTTCAGTGTTTTACTCTGGATCATAATTAATAAGGGCCCCTCCCTTAAATCATTCGCAAAATTTAATAAGTTAAATTGAATAAAGCAAGTACAAACGATTAGATTTATATTAAATGTATGAAGATTGAAGGCAATTTATCAGGATACGATCTCGGAACTATCGCCTAAATTCATCTTGTGATAATGTCCCGTGTACGATGAGCTGTTACCTATCAATGATGATTCCAATAGACAATGCCTGACCTCGGCTTTGGTTGATACGATCGAATCTTTTACGATACTCGACTCGATAACGGCGTTTTCAGCGACGCTGACATACGGGCCTATAACGGAATTCGTGACCGTGGCCGAGGAGGCGATATAAACGGGAGGAATAATTATTGCGTCTTCATGACCATTCACGGTTTTTATCTGAGTGAGTAGATAACGATTAGTTTCCAGCAATGTCTCTTTCTTGCCGCAATCGTACCACCCCTCGACATTGAACGTAGTCATCTTGCAACCGTGTCTCAACATCAAGCCGAGAGCATCGGTTAGCTGGTATTCATCCCGTGTTGTAATTTTCTTGACGATCAATTCCTCTAGAGATCGAGCGAAAAGCTCGGTCGATTTTATGTAGTAGATTCCGGTCAGAGCTAAATTAGAGGTAGGGTTCTCGGGTTTCTCGACCAGCCTGGTAATGAAATCGCCATCTGTTTCCGCGATACCGAATCGCCTCGGGTCATCAACCACTTTAGTTCCGATCGAATCGTAATCCGAATTTAATACATCGTTCAAGTTTATCTCGAAAATCGTATCGCCCAGTATAATCAGTATCGGCTCATCGATAAAATGCTCTTTGGCCAGGTAGATAGCATAGCCTAAACCTTTGAGTTCTTTTTGTTCGATGAAACTGGCTTTGATATCGTAATTCTCTTTTACGTAGTCGACAATCTTATCGCCGAGGAATCCGACTATAAAAACGATCTCACGGATATTGTAAGCTATGAGTTCATCAATGATATGACCGAGAATCGGTTTTCCGGCAACATGGAGCAATGCTTTAGGGGCCGTATGAGTGTGAGGTCTTAATCTGGTGCCTATGCCCGCGGCGGGTATGATCGCTTTCATCTGAACTCCTATTTTATTTTTCCAGATTGCTTTTCATGTATTCTATTACATTTATGGGGGTAGGATCAACCCCATTTATCAAGGCCAGGTAGTATGATACAAAATCCCCGAATTGTATCAGGTTAAACATCCGTGACAACAATGTTTCCCCCTCCGATACCAATTCGACAGCCTCGATACCTTTGCTCTCGATTATCTTCTTCACCACATCCATACGTTTGGCGATTTTCGGATGATCCGCCCGGTCTCGAAGAATTAGAACTATGAACCTATCAGTTATGTTCGGAGAATATTCCCAGCCAACCAGTTCGTTATGATTGAACTCGGGGAACACGTTAAAGAAAGCGTGCTGTTTCGCGTTTTCGTTTATCTGGCCCTTTATCCGTAAACCGACGGCGTCCATATAATCAGGCCCCGAGTAGATGACGACCAGCTTGCCTGAAATCTTTTCGGCCAATTCGTATGCCCGATTGGTATCGCTTTCGAATGAATAGCTGGATGACCAGGCCTCCAGATGTTTGGCACAGGCTTTGATATCATCGGAGTAGTCGCAACAAAATCCCATTCGTCCGAAAGCCATAAGAAGCGGTGTGAACGAATATCCCAGCGCAGCCCGGGGCATCATTCCCGAGGGTATGATAATCGTATCGTATCCGCCGGCTTTGGCTTTCTCGCCGAGTTTTCCGCCGGTGGTAATACATAGTATTTTACAGCCAATCTTTTGCCCGGCTTCGAACGCGGAAAGAGTCTCCTCGGTTCCGCCGGAGTAGCTAGAGCAAATCAGGAGGGAATTTTCGTTTACTATCGCGGGAAGATCGTAATTGCGATGAATCACGAACGGCGTTTTCAGCTCGGTTTTCAGGAAACTTTTCAGCAGTTCGCCGCCGATAGCCGAACCGCCCATACCGGCTAATACGATATTGCTGATTTTGCCGGTCTCGATTTTTGGAAGATCAGACAGCTTGCCTGTTTCGAGGCCTTCGTTTAATTGCCTGTAGAAATCGTTAATTTTCTCATACATCTTGTCAGGATCATGTTTTTTCAACGCATTATCAACCATGGTTCGCTCCTTGTATGAATTCAAACAACGGTGTTAATTCGGAAAAATAAATATCTACCTGGGTTTTCAGATATTCGGTAACCTGCGATTCGGTTTTCATCTCGATGATTTTCTCGGCCATTTCCCCGGCTTTGCTCATATCGATATTCCTGATAATATACTTCATCATACCGGTGGAAAGATAGCTGGTGGAAAGCTCGTCTATCCCCATACCGGCCAGGACAATCGCCGCCAGCGGGTTGGATGCCATCTCGCCGCAAATACCGACATCAATGTTGTGCCTATGCCCGGCGTCTATGGTTTGTTTTATCATTTTAAATACAGCAGGATTGAAACTCTGGTACAACCGTGTGATCTTCTCGTTAGTGCGGTCGACTGCCAGGGTATATTGAATAAGGTCATTGGTGCCAATCGAGAAGAAATCAACCTCCTGCGCCAGATGTTCCGCCAATACGACAGCCGAGGGTACCTCGACCATTATCCCCAGAGGAATATGTTCCTTAAAAACAACCCGTTCGGATTTGAGTTCGTTTCGACACTGCTCCAGCAAATCCTTCGTTTCGCGAAGTTCATCCAGGTTGGATATCATCGGTAACATTATGTGTAGATTTCCGAACCGGGAGGCTTTTAACAGGGCTTTCAATTGAGTTTTAAACAGCTCCGGCCTATCCAGACAGAACCTTATCGCGCGCCAGCCGAGAAACGGGTTGGGATCGACAGCCTGCAATTTATCGGCGATGAATTTATCGCCGCCCAGATCGAACGTACGAATAAAAACCGGCTTGTCGCCCATTTTTGACAGTATGGATTTGTAAGCTTTATATTGTTTATCAAAATCGGGAATGCTGTTTTCGGTGATAAACAGATATTCGGTTCTGAACAGGCCTATCCCCTCGGCTCCCGATTTAGCCACCCGGGCCGAGTCGTTGGGTAATTCGATATTGTTCAGCACTTTCACCTGATGGCCGTCGCGGGTTACCGCCTCTTTGCTTTTAATCTGCCCGACAGTACGGTTGAAGTCCTTGAGGAAATTCACCCTGGTTTTAAACTTTTGCGTTAGCGACGGCTCGGGTCGGATAATCAGCTTGCCCGAGTAGCCATCGAGGATGACTTTATCACCGGTGCTTACATGTTCGAGTATACCGCCGATACCGACTATCGCCGGCAGGTTGAGTGATTTGGCCAGCAATGAGGTATGTGAGGTCACGCCGCCGAGTTCCAGCGCGAATCCAACACGCTTCCTTACGGAGAAACCGAGTAGATCACTGGGCGCGAGATACTTTGCGATCACTACGGTCGGTCCCTCGACATCCCCGACAACCGATTTTTTTACGCCCTGTAACACTCCCAATAGACGCGTACAGACCGAGTTTATATCTAAAATCCGCTCTTTCAGATAAGGATTATCCGATTGCGAAAGCTGTTCGATTACGGCGTTTATCTCCTGGTAGTACAGGTAAGCTATCTGAATTCTGCGTTCACGGGTCAGTTCGATCACCCGATCGATCATCACGGGGTCATCGGCTATCATGGCTTGCGCCTCGAATATATGAGCATACTCCTTGCCCAACCGCTTACCGACAGCCACCGACAGGTTCAACAAATCATCCCGAACACGAGCTATAGCCCTTCGGAAATCATTAATCTCCCGTTCGACCTGAGATTCATTGATGGAAACAGGTTTTACGTCGATTTGGCCTTTGTCGAGCACCACCGCCCTGCCGATGATAATTCCCGGCGAGGCCGCAACGCCCTCGAGCGATTTCGATTTGATTTTCTGTATCATCTACTCTTCACCGAATTTAGATTCAAACACCTTAATTATATCGGCTACCGCCTGTTCTTCATCTTTACCGTCAGCCGTGATTGTTATCACCGAACCGAGTTCCGCCGCCAGCATCATAACACCCATTATACTCTTACCGTTAACCTCGAGATTCCCCTTCTTGAAAAGAATCTCGGCTTTGAATCTGCTTGATGTTTTAACCAGAAGCGCTGCCGGTCGAGCGTGAAGCCCCAGTTTATTTACTATTGTCACATCCCTGGATATCATTTCAAGACCTCGCCAGATAGTTACCGGGCCGTTTTACCACTAGCCCTGCCAATTCAAGTTTCAGCAAGATGGTGGATAGTTTGGGTGATGGCAAGTTTAAATTTCGCACTAATTCATCGAAATGTAAAGGGCCGGATGTTATCATATCGCATACTTTCTGTTCGTCGAGTTCAAGTTCTATGTTAATGGGCATCGTGCTTTTATCGGGTTCATTCGTTTTAGCCGAAACATCCCAGCCTAAATTTTGCAATATATCCTCGGCGTTGGCGGCAACGTAAGCACCCTGCCTGATAAGGTTAATGGTGCCATCGCTCTTGGGGCTGTCTGCCGGGCCGGGCACCGCGAAAACATCCTTCCCCTGTTCTGCGGCTATATCGGCGGTGACCAGTGCCCCAGAACGAGCGGCCGCCTCGACCACCACCACCGCCAGCGACAGGCCCGAGATAATCCGGTTGCGCCGAGGGAAATTATGCCTTTCCGGGGTCGCTCCAAGTGGAAACTCCGAAAGGCAATATCCGCTTTGTGATACCTTTTCAGCCAATTCTCGGTTATCGGCGGGATAAATTACGTCAATGCCATTGCCGAAAATCGCTCCGGTATAACCGCCTATATCGAGAGTGGCTTTATGCGCCTCCGAATCGATACCGGTCGCCAGCCCGGAGACGATTACCAATCCAGCCGCCGCCAGTCCCGAGGCGATTTTCGCGGCCATCGAGCGACCGTAAGCCGTAGGGGTACGCGAGCCAACTATGGCTACGGAGGGACGGTGCAACAGGTCGGTATTGCCTTTAACATAAAGCACCGTGGGAGGCGAATAAATATGCGAGAGTAGTTCAGGATAATTATCCTGCCCCAAACACATCACGCTAATATTTTCTCGTTTGGTTTTTTTCAATAAGACGATCGATTTTCCGCCAATCATCGAAATTCATCAATTTATTAACGAGCGTATCGGTTAAACCGCACTCTCTGAACAAATCGAAGTTGCCGTTGTTTTTCAACTGATCGTAGTCGGAGAAATGCTTGATAAGATTCTTATATTTTGCCGGCCCGATACCTCCGATACCTGAAAGCATCAAGGCGAAACGAGTATCAATCATAACATCGGTCTTAAGTTTAGTTTTTAAAAACGAGATTAGTTACGCGGTTTACCAGCTTATCGACATTTTCGCCGGTGACTGCCGAGATTTTAAACCAGTCATCTGGTAGTGAATCGAACCTCTTCCTGGATGTTTCATCGAATATATCGATCTTGTTTACACCTACCAGGGTAGGCTTGTTCAGAAGTTCGGGATCGAATAATCCGAGTTCTGCGCGCAGCATATTATATGAAATCTCAGGATCATCTTCGGTACACTCGATCAAAAATACCAGCACCGAGGTTCTCTGTATGTGACGGAGAAACTCCAGCCCCAATCCCTTGCCAGAATGAGCGCCTTCGATCACGCCTGGAATATCGGCAACCACGAAATTGCGGAACTCGGATGTTTTCACTATACCAAGATTAGGTACCAGCGTGGTGAACGGATAGTTGGCGATTTTTGGCCTGGCATCGGAGATACGCGATAATAACGTGGATTTTCCGGCGTTGGGATAACCCACCAGGCCGACATCGGCGATGAGTTTCAGCTCCAGCTCTACTTTGCGCTGCTGCCCCGGTCGTCCCGGTTTCGCCTGACGCGGCGTCTGGTTGGTAGACGATTTGAAATGAGTATTGCCTTTGCCACCCTTGCCGCCTTTGGCTACTACGTGTTTTTGGTAGTCCAGCTTCAAATCGATAACCAACTCGCCGGTTTCGGCATCGCGAATTATCGTACCGGGCGGAAGCTGTATGAGCGTATCGCTGCCATTCTTACCGGATCTATTTCGCTTGCCACCGTTTTCACCATGTTCGGCTTTGAATATGTTCTTATGCTTGAAATCGAGAAGCGTGCTCATGTTCTCGTTGGCATACACGAGTATATCCCCGCCTTTGCCACCGTCACCGCCATCGGGGCCGCCTCGCGGCACCCATTTCTCCCGTCGGAAACTAACATGACCATCTCCGCCATTACCGGCTTTGACTTCGATTTCAGCGTAATCTACAAACATCTTAATTACTTATATACAGTTCTTTGATTATCGATTTCAATTCTTGCAGGCGAATATCCCTATGAAGTTTGCCTTTACTGGCATAGGATATTTGCCCGGTTTCCTCGCTGACAACCACGGCAAACGCATCGGTTTCCTCGGTAACGCCTACCGCCGCTTTATGTCTCATACCGTGCAGGCGATGGTAAGCCGGATTCTGAGAAAGAGGCAAAGTACAGGCTGCGGCTATGACCTGATCGCCCTTGATTATCACCGCGCCATCGTGAAGAGGAGTGTAGGGCGTGAATATGCTCTGTAACAACTCTTGCGAAACTATAGCGTTCAGCTCCTTGCCGCTATCGACTATGTTAGTCAAGCTGGAGTTATTTTCCAGAACTATCAACGCGCCGTAATGCATATCGGATAGCTTCTCCACCGCTCGAATGATCTCATCTACCGCGCTTTTCGATTCGCTTCTCAGAAGCAAGCGAATGATACCGCTCTGGCCGAACCGGGCGAACGCCCGCCTGATCTCAGGCTGCAATATGATCACCACCACTATAATTCCGAACGCCGCTATATTCGAGATAAACCAGGTCACCATCGAAAGTTCGAGCCAGTAAGCGATCATGCCAATCGCGAAAAACGATACCAGCCCCGCCAATAATTGAATCGAACTGGCGCCTTTGAGTAACAGCAGGAATCTATAGAAAAAATAGCCGACTAAAAGTACATCGAACATGTCGATTAAGGTAAACTCGATAAATCCGATAGTAAAAATCGTCATCAAACAGCCTCAAGAATCCGGGATGTTATTTTCAGCGCTCTCACGGTAGGTAAAACATCATGAACCCTGATAATATCCGCTCCATAATAAGCCGAGCTGACAGCGGCTGCCAGCGAACCCTCGAGCCGCGAGTCAACCGGCAGATCGAGAGTTTTACCGATAAACGACTTACGCGACGCGCCTATCAACACAGGGTAACCCAACCTTTTGAAAGCTGAAATGTTTTTAATGATACTAAAATTATGTTCGACAGTTTTGCCAAAACCAATACCCGGATCGACCACGATTTTGTCCGCGGCCACGCCGATATTAATCGCCCTGCGGGCGGCATCTGCCAGAAATTCTGAAATCTCGCCGATCAAATCATCATAGTGAAGATCACTTTGCATATCGCCGGGGGTACCCCGCATGTGCATCAACACCAAATATGTATTGAATTCAGCCGCGACCTTTGCAATATCCTCATCATTAACCAATCCCGAAACATCATTTATGATCGATGCTCCCGCGAGGCAAGCTTTCTCGGCAACTTCGGCTTTGCGCGTATCGATCGAGACGGGAATGCTGAGTTTTTTTTTCAGTGTTTCGATAATCGGAACCACGCGGCTGATCTCATCCTCAACCGACACTTCCGCGGCGCCCGGTCGAGTCGATTCGCCCCCGATATCTATAATATCAGCGCCCTGCTCCTGTATCGAATGAGCCTGAGCCACGGCGTTATCGGCAAGGTAAAATTTGCCACCATCCGAAAACGAATCGGGCGTGACATTTAATATGCCCATTACCATAGGCCTGTTTTCTGAACGTAACGGTTGATTCATAATAGTATATAGTTCCCAAAATGATGCGAGCGCCGGCTGCGTATCGGACTATTTTGATTTTATCAATGCCAGCGCCTCGGCGCGTGTGGCATCCTTACGTAAAATTCCTCTTATCGCGGAACTGACTGTTTTCGATCCCGGCTGGGAGAAACCACGCATAGTCAAGCATAGCTGTTCGGCCTCGACTATAACGAGCACGCCTTTTGGGTGAAGCACATCCATGATAATCTCAGCGATCTCTGTAGTCATGCGCTCCTGTATCTGCGGCTTGCGCGCTACCGTCTCGATAACATCAACCAAACGAGAAAAACCCGTAATAGTGTTGTTTTCCGGAATATAGGCGATATGCACATAACCATAAAAAGGCAAAAAGTGATGTTCGCACATGGAGAAGAAATGAATATCGCGAGCGATAATCATCTCATCCTTGTTTTCCGCGCGATACAGTTTTAACTTTTCCTCCGGGTCTCTTTGCAATCCCGTAAAGAATTGTTCGTAGAACTCTGCGATACGTCTCGGGGTATCTTTCAATCCCTCTTCATCGCCGTTTAACTTCAAACCCTTTAATATTAGCTTGACGCCCTCTTCGATAGATTTTTTATCAATCTTTTTCTTCTGTGATTTTTTCAGTTTCCTCGTTCTCCTTTAATATTTCATCTATCTGATTGCCGGTCAGCATTTCCTGCTCCAGCAATGCCTGGGCTAGAGTATGAAGTTTATCTAAATTACCGGAAAGCAATTCCTCGGCCTGTTTTTGAGCCGCGATTACGATCTTCTTTATCTCGCTGTCGATATCTAACGCCGTCTGTTCGGAGAAATCTCGTTGCTGGGAAATCTCCTTACCCAGGAAAATATGCTCTTCTTTCTTGCCGAAAGTGAGCGGCCCCAGTTTCTCCGACATTCCCCAATTGCACACCATCTTGCGCGCCAAGCCCGTTGCCCTCTCGAGATCGTTGCCTGCGCCGGTGGTTAGTTCGTTAAAAACGAGCGTCTCCGCAACACGACCACCCATCAGGTGCACCAATTTGGTTTCGAGATATTCTTTCGATAAATTGTGCCTTTCATCCACGGGCAGGTAATGAGTGACGCCCAGAGCCATACCACGCGGTATTATTGTCACCTTGTGAATCGGATCGGAGTTCTTGATCAGTTTGCCCACCAGGGCGTGACCGGCCTCGTGATAGGCGGTGATCTTTTTCTCCTCGGGCGAAATAACCATAGAACGACGCTCGGTGCCCATCATGACCTTATCCTTGGCTTCCTCGAAATCATCCATGACTACTTTATCATGTTCCTTTCGAGCAGCCAGTAATGCCGCCTCGTTGACGAGGTTGGCCAGATCGGCGCCGGAGAGTCCCGGCGTACCGCGAGCCAGGATTTTCAAGTCCACCTCATCGGATATGTTGATTTTACGAACATGTACTTTAAGAATACCCTCGCGGCCTTTGACATCAGGTTGGTCGACTACGATCTGACGGTCGAAACGTCCGGGGCGAAGTAAAGCCGGGTCTAAAACATCGGGACGATTGGTTGCAGCGATGAGAATAACCCCCTCGTTGGATTCGAAACCATCCATCTCAACCAGTAATTGATTCAATGTCTGTTCCCGCTCATCATGACCGCCGCCCAGACCGGCTCCTCTATGACGGCCTACCGCGTCGATCTCATCTATGAAAATAATACAGGGCGCGTTTTTCTTGCCCTGATCGAACAGGTCTCTAACTCGCGAAGCGCCAACGCCTACGAACATCTCGACGAAATCCGAACCGGACATCGAGAAAAACGGCACGCCCGCCTCGCCGGCGACTGCTCTGGCGAGCAAAGTCTTGCCCGATCCGGGAGGACCAAGTAGAAGCGCTCCTTTGGGAATCTTACCGCCGAGTTTTTGGAACTTAGCCGGGTCTTTCAAAAATTCTATTATCTCCTGAAGCTCCTGTTTGGCCTCATCGGTACCGGCAACATCGTTGAACGTTACTTTAGGTCGCTGGCCGGTCAGGAGTTTGGCTCTGGATTTACCGAACGAGAATAAGCCTTTGGGCCCGCCGCCCTGCATCTGCCGGAGCATGAACATCATCCAGAACACCAGTATGAGCCAGGGTAAGGCTGTTATGAGCAGGCCTCCCCAATGGCTGGAGGTTTCGGCCTCGATGATGACATTATGTTTTCCCAATAACTTTACCAGATCGGGATCCTCGAGTGGTATGCGGGTTCTGAAATTCATTCCGCTTACCTCTCGGCCATTGATAGTTTTAGTGAAATTCTCGCGGAATTCGCCGTTTATATCCTTTTCCACGAATGTCACCTTATTGACATTATCACGCTCGACCTCACCGAGAAACTCGGAATAGTTTACGGTCAGACGGTCTTTATCGCCGCCCGCCAGTATCTGGTAGAACAGCAAGCCGGTCATGAAAATCACGGCCCAGAATAAAAGCGGTCGCAAGCTTTTCTGCCACTTGAACTGCGGATCTTTCTCCGGTGGTTTCTTGCTCCCGGGGCCGTCATTATGCGGCGGTTCGTTTTTATTCGATTTATTAAAACTCACAGTTTCTTTACCTCTTCTTCATCTTCCATTTCTGCTATGTAAGGTAATTGACGGAATCGTTCTGCATAATCCAGTCCATACCCGACTACGAATTTATTGGGCACTTTAAAGCCTATATATTTCAAGTCAATTTTAATCTTCCTGGCGTCAGGTTTATCCAATAACGTAACGAAATCAATAGATTTCGGTTTTCTTAATTTCAAGTACTGCCTCACATAGGTGGAGGTCAGTCCAGAGTCTATTATATCCTCGACTATCAATACACGTCTCTTCTTGATATTTATATTAATATCTTTAATTAACCTGACAACCCCCGATCCTTTTTTATTTGCGCCGTAGCTGGCTACTGCCATGAAATCGAGTTGACAATCCTCGCCGAATTCGCGTACCAGGTCGGCCATGAACAGAAAGCTTCCTTTCAGGATACCAATGAAAATCGGCACCTCATCTTTGTAATCGGCCCTGATTTTCTTTGCTAAAGCTTTTATCCTCGAGGCTAATTTCTCCTCCGATATCAATACTTTCATTCTCTGCCTACCCGTTAATAAGTTGTAATTTCAAAACTCGTTTAGTAGTTCCAGTTACTTTGCAATCATCGGAAATACCGAAACCGGCCACCCAGACGATTTTACCATCCGATACGATAACAGGCACCGATTGTTTATTTATGTGAGGGACATTTTTATCATTCAGATAATCAGCTAGCTTTTTAGTCCCCCTGAATCCCAACGGCTTGAATTTATCTCCTTTTTCAGGACTTCTTACCTCAAGTTCGCCTAAAAGTTCATCATCTAAATAGGCAATACTTTCGTCCCTGTTGATTTTGATTGCCTCTAATTCGTACCTCTCCGATATCTCCGTCTTAATACGCCATTCGGTTCGAGTTAACTTATTAATGCTGTTCCTCTTAAGTTTTATACGCTTAAGCGGGCTGGATGGCTTAGATAAAATTAGTTTGTTATCATGATAACAAACCACCACGCCATCGCCAAGGAAAGCAACTGAACCATTTCTCGTAAGCCTTAAAACGCTCTCCAATTTATTCGCTCCGGGCCTCGTAAATGATTCTGTTAGTTGAGAATACGCTACTAACAGGACCCAGCACTCTAAACTTTCATAATAGACCGGTAGTTTCTTTAAGTCAAGTACAATTTGGCGCTTAGACTTACTGACAAGGCAGGTTTGATAGGCTTTTTCGGTTTCCGCCATGATAAATTCGTAGTTTTTATTAATGCTGGAGGAGGATTTGTTAATATGATCCGAAACGGCGGGATTAATCTTTGCCATAGCAGGAATAATAATATTGCGAACCACATTACGATTATAATCAAGTCCCTGATTCGACTTATCGATTCTGTAGGAAAGTCTATTTTCCCGTAAAAAGACCAACAACTCATTTTTGGGGAAATCTATTAACGGCCTGATAATATTGTCGCGTTTTGATGGTATGCCCCTGAGCCCACCTAAATCGGCGCCGCGGATGAGATTCAAAATGAAAGTTTCAGCCGAATCATCAGCGGTATGACCGGTAGCTATTTTGTTATAGCCATATTTTTCACATAATGATCGGAAATAGCCGTAACGGTATTCCCTCCCAGCCTGCTCCGTTCCGATTTTCAAGCGTTTAGCCAGTTTACTTATATCAACCTTACGCGAGTGAAATTTACATCTATAAGCCTTGCAGAGTTGTCTGCAGAACAATTGATCGGTATCGGCCTCCTTGCGAAGCTGATGGTTGATATGTACTGCAGAGATATTCAGATCGTATTCAGGGGCTAACAGATTTAGAATATGAAACATCGCGACAGAATCCGGCCCTCCTGATAAGGCTATCAGGACATTGTCATTCGGCCTCAATAAATCATAATGTTGTATAGTCAGTCGCGTTTTCTCTAAAATTTTGAACATGGGTACTAACATATCTTGGTTTTAGTATTAAGTCAACCGCTGTGTAAGATTATAGCAACGAATTCGACAGGAGATGCTCGAACACGCTTTAAATACAATAAGCAAGGAAAGTTACGCAGTGTTTCCAAAACGCGGGATAATACTTGTGCCGGCAAATAAAAACTATACACCGGGGATAAAAAGATAGGGGATTTGGCTCAACGATTAATATTTTAAGAAGCCAGGAGTTTAACATCGAATACATTCTGTACTATGTATAAAGAGATCAAACTGATCAAACCGGCAATGATCGGGGTTATCACCCAGCCGAGCGCGATCTCGGCAAGTATCCTGTACCGAATACCTCGAGCTCCTTTAACGATAGCGATACCGATTATCGCGCCAACGATTGATTGCGAACTTGAAAGCGGCACCAATGGTAATGAGGGCAAGCCATGGGAGGCCAGGAATATCTCCAATTTAGCCGAGGAGAACAAAAATAAAACGATCGTGCTGGCAAGAACCACTACCAGTCCCGAACCGGGCGACAGCCTGAATATGTTTTTGCCCACGGTCTCGATGACTTTATTCGAGTATGTGATAATACCGGCGGCAATGGCCAAACCACCTACCAAACACAGTAATTGTATGTCGGATAACAACGTAACCTCCCCTATAGAAAGGCTGTGAAAGGGATTAACACTTATAAAAACGCCCATAACGTTAGCTATATTATTCGCGCCGAGAGTGTAGGCTCCCATGATACAGACTAAGACGAATCCCAATCGGGTGTAAACATCCAGGCGCAGCAGATGTATCCCCCGTCCCACATGAGATTTTTTCAAAATCAGGTAAATCACTATCGCGCAAATTGCTGCCAGTATTGGAGAAAACACCCAGGCGGAAACGAACGGGCTGAGCTGTTCGGCCCTGACCGGCATTCCGGCAAATATATTCCAACCGATAATTGCGCCAATCAGAGCCTGAGAAGTTGATACGGGCAGCTTGAATTTCGACATCAAGAATACGGAAAGCGCAGCAGATAAAGCAACCAGAAACGAGCCGGTTAAAGTATGAATAGAACCTAGATGATTGATTGAGCTGGAGGTGCCTCCACCGCTAATCACCGCCCCAAGAATGACAAACACCGAGCAGGTATAAGCCGCGGTTTTAAATCGCAGCATCTTGCTGCCGACTGCCGTGCCAAATACATTAGCGGCATCATTAGCGCCTAAAGACCAGCCTAAAAATAATCCACTAGAGAGTAGAAAAATAAACAAAATACCGCCTGTATAACTTAAACTGTTCGTTTAATAGTGTAAATGGAAAGCCTATCGGCTGCCCCCTCGGCGACATCGGCTATGGAATCGACATAGGTGGCAAAGTATCTTTGATGGATCTTGGTACAGAGATCGGAGTTCGCGCTGAATATTTTTCTTTTCAGGGTGAATGATATTTTATCCGCCTCTTTTTCGTATAGGTAAACTTTATGCAGATGGTTCTTTACGGAGTTGACATCGGTGAAAAACGCCCTGACCGCCTGCACCACGGATTCGACTGCACTGGCGGAACAATCGGCAAGCTCCAGGAAATCGTCATGAAATTCGGGAAAAATATCGGGCGACTCGATCGAGAATACCGTAAGGGCTTCCTTGAGCATATCAATTACATCATCCATGTTTTCCAGAAGGCCCAGCACATCGCCGCGCTGCTCAGGAATTAACGAGTGTGAGTACAGCGCGTTCTCGACCTCGCGCCTCAGATTGTCGGCGGTTTTTTCCTGCTCGTTTATAGTATTCAATCTTGTTTGAAATTTCACCTGGTCATTTTCCAGATAATTTTTCAGGCCCCTATTGAAAACGATAGCGCCCTGGCTGATGGCATCAAGAAACTCATCGATTTGTTTTTCAATAATTTTCGTTCGTTTGAATAGAAGCGGCATATAAACACCTCCGGCGAACTCGCCATGTAACATTACTTGAATATCAATCGGCAATAATACAATAAAAGGTTAATGTAAAGAATATCAAGCAATAACTGGTTCGAGGTTATTCTAATATTCTAACCGAGCGCAGCTACTTAGCATCAACCTCGCCGCTGCCCCCGCATAAACTGCAGGTTACCAGCTTCTTCGAATTGGGAGTTTTGCCGGCGACATCCAGGCAAGCTTTGCAGCTTGTCAGGCGGTTTTGAGCAAATACTCCCTGATGACGACCTTGATCGTACAGATCACCATAGGTGCATTTTCCTACACCTCGGCAATGTTCGCACTCTACCGTCTTACCGGCTTTGGCGGTTTTCTTCGCGGTCGTATTCACTGTTTTCTCAGTAGTTTTCTTCACCGCTTTCTTGGCGGTTTTTTTAGCTGTTTTCTTCGCTGCTTTTTTAGCAGGCATAATTACCTCACAAGATTACATCCAGCATGCTTATGACATTACAAATGTCTTTTGCAGTCTCAAGCTATTGCTTATTTTAATTTATAGTAAAGATATCGGCATTCGGCAACATTTTTCTTCTTATAAAATAACGATTTGGGACGATAATTCATCAAAAGAACATATAATAACAAACCGCTACTGGAGAGTTTATGAAAGTAAAGTTAATGATTATCCTTTTCGTTTTAAGTATTTGTAGCGCCCTGGCAGCGAATCCGAGTTTCACCGGTTTTTCCGGCGCCCCGGCCTCCAACGGTACTTGTGCACAGTCGTGCCATGCTCAAAATTCATTCGAGGCAAATTGCAGCGTGCAAGGTTTCCCGGATAATTACGTTCCCGGTCAGCAATATATTATCAGGGTCAATCATGACGGCGGCTCGGCGATATGCCAGTTCAACTGCTCAATCCGCGCGGATGCGGATTCCTCGATAGCCGGCCAGATAGTTGCCGGCACGAACATGGAGACATACAGCACCGCCAACGAGTTGGAGGGAGTTCACTGGAATACGACCTATAAAGATTCGGGTACGTTTACCTGGACCGCCCCGACTGCTTATACCGGGCCGGTAACTTTATTCTGGGCCGGATTGCAGGGTACGCGCTCGGTCGGCGCCGACCAGCAGATATTATTGCACGCCGGCGAGGAGTTCAACAGCGTCGACTATATGCCTGAGCTTCCAAACGTTTTTTCGCTCGAACAAAACTATCCCAATCCGTTTAACCAGTCGACCTCGATACACGCGTTCGTATCACGACCCGGTGAGATAGTCTTCGAGGTATCCAATATACTCGGGCAAAGAGTAAAACTTATCTCGATAGCCAATGCCCAACCGGGGCATTATACATTTCATTGGAACGGTTTAAACAGCGATGGCAGTGAATTGCCTTCGGGAATGTATTTTTACCAGCTACGCTCGGCGGAGGGAAATCTCACTCGTAAGATGACAATATTGAGATAACAGGTTGTCGAATATTTATTCTATTCAAAGCGGATTGCGTTGAACAAACGCCATCCGTTTTTTATTGATCCTAAAAACCACCTTTTTACCCGGTGTGCGCGCTTAAAGCGAAGTATTCGTATATGAGCCTTCGGATTCGCGTTGATTAAGTGTTTTAGACTTAGCTGCAACTAATCTTATAGACTTTTTGTGGGCGGCACACGTCCGCGTGTGCCCCTTAGCAGTAGATTTGAATTGGTGAATGCGGCAGACGAGGATGTCTGCCAGCCACGTAATCTTGAGAGGTTAGAAACCGGTGGTAGTTTACCGAATTAAAATAGAAAGCCCGCCATAAAAGCGGGCCTTCCCCCGTGTGATCGAGTTGTAAGTATACGGGGAGTTTTTATTTTATTGTCGTACTATTCGGCCCAGGCGGGCATCGAACGTAAATACAGGTCGGCTCGGGCGGCCGCTTTGGCATCATCGATACCCGGCTGCCAGCCTTTGAACCACTCGGCGACTCCCTGTTTTACCTCATCCCGGGCTTTCAATTTGCCCGACTCATCAGTGCAGTACTTGCAGTAATCATCCGCCGGCCCTTTGAAATCAGGCATATCGAGCGGCGCTCCGCAGGAAAGACAGAATTTGTTCATCGTTTCTCCTTTGCTTATGGTATTAGTTTAAAGTTATAGAGTTTCGCAAGTTTTCCATGATACTTACGGTTTATCAGATACATGGCTGTAAATCCTCCACGACTATCGAGACGACTCCATGCTGCATCTCGACCCGGCCGTGAATATCCAGAAGCGGCTTACGGTAAATGCTTTCGCCATATTTTCGGTATGTCTCAGGGAATAATGTCGCCTCGAAGTAATCGAAAGCATCCTCCATCGTCAGGAACACCATCAGCTTGTTGCCGGCCACCTTTATCCGTTTACGATCCACTACCTGCCCGATGATTTTCACTTTCTTACCCTGATGATATTGCAGTTCACACGATTTCACATGGCCGTTAGCCGAATGAATCAGCTCTGTTGGATGGCAACAGACAGCCATCTCGAGTATCTCCTGTTCGGCGGCCAGGCGTTCGTTCATATCGTAATCAGGAAGATTCGGGGCGAAAGCCGGCCCGGGCGGATACATGCTCCCCAGAAGAGGCGTGGCGGATTCGGTTTTCAGCAATTTGCCACCGTGAAGTTTCAAATACCATAGCAGCGCCGGCCGAGTTTGCCCCAGGTAATCGAACGCTCCCACCCTGATAAGGCTGACGGCCTCGTTTATCGAGGGGCGCACGCGCATCAGGAAATCCGGCAATGAATCGAACGGAGCCTCGACACGCTTCTGTATCATCTTATCCATAGTCGCCTCAGATAAATTCTTAACGAAGGCCAGGCCGACAGATAGCTTTTTACCATCGGTGGTGCATAGTTTCGAGGGTGTATCGACAGAGGGCGGCAGCAGTTTCGCTCCATAACGGCGAGCCTCATCGGCATAAACATACGACCGATAATACCCGGCGAAATTGTTGAGCATAGCGGTCATGTACTCCACCGGGAAATGTGCCTTGAGGAAACTTCCCCGATAGCTGAATATGGCGTAAGTAGCCGCGTGCGCCTTACAGAAACCATAACCGGCGAACTGGCTCAGAAGCTCGAATACCTGTCTGGCGCTTTCGCGCGGGACTCCCCTGCCCACGGCCTGGGCTACGAATTGCCGGGCGTATGATTTGAATTGCCCTCGGTCTCGCCCTTTGCTGATAGACCGGCGCAGCAAATCGGCCTGCTCGGGCGAGAAACCGGCCAACGCCTCGGCGCAACGCAGTACCTGCTCCTGATAGATTATGTTGCCCATAGTCTCGGCCAGCACCGGCTCGAGATTGGGATGCGGGTACTCCACCGACCGCTTCCCGGAAAGCCGTTCCAGAAATATTTTTTTCATGCCGGATTCCGATGCCCCCGGACGGATAAGCGCCAACGCCAGAGTGATATCGTTTATGGTTTTGGGCTGCATCTCTATGAGAAGCGAACGCAGGCCGGGTGATTCGATCTGGAATACACCGATAGTACGGCCTTGCCGTAAAAGCTCGAACGTTCGTTTATCATCGAAATCGTATTTTACCGCTTGCCCGGTTTTGCGCGCGGCTAACTTTTCGCCATCCACTATAGTGGAAAGCCCGCGCTGCCCCAGCAGGTCGATCTTCACCAACCCCAATTCGGCTATCGAGCGCATATCGTACTGGGTTATGGCGATTCCCTTGGCCGAAATCTGCAGCGGTACCAGGTCTAGCAGTTCACCGGGCGAGACAACGATACCGCCGCAATGTATGGAAAGGTGACGGGGATAGCCCTCGATAGCGTAAGACATATCGATAATCGTCCTGTAGGGTTCGGTATCCAAAGGCAGGCTACGGCATTCGGGATAACGTTCGCGGGTTTCATGCAAATCGCGGAGATGCCCCCAGGGCAGACGTTTGGTGAAATCGGATATCTCATCCCCGGACATACCGTGAATTTTCCCCAGTTCGCGAAACGCCCCGCGAGCGGCGAAGGTGTTCAAAGTACAGATCATCGCCACCCGATCCCGGCCATAGCGCTCGTAGACAAACTCCAGTACCTCATCCCGCCTGCGCCAGCACAGGTCGAGATCGATATCGGGCGGATCGGAACGCGCCTCGTTCAGGAAACGGGCGAAATACAGATCCTGCTCGACCGGATCAACCTCGGTGATCCCCAGCGCGTATGATATAACCGAGGACGCCGCCGAGCCCCGTCCCACCACCGGTATGCCCTGTTTTTTACAGAACTCGACGATCTCGGCGACAATCAGGAAATAATCAACGAAACCGGTTTGCCCGATAACCGCCAGTTCAGTCTCGAACCGTGAATAAATCTCGCCGTTCAATTTCGGGTATCGTTCGTGAAGACCGCTTTCGGCTTTTCCTCTAAGGAATTTGAAATTGGAGGTTCGGGCGCAACCCAAAAACTCCGGGAAATTAAGTTTGCCAACGGGAAGTTCCAGTTCACATTTTTCGGCAATCTCTAAAGTGTTACTTAAAGCCCCGGGATACTCATCATAGCGTTTTTTCATCATGTGAGCCGGGTAAAGTAACGCCTGATTGTTCTCGACCATTCGCGGTGTCAGTTCACTTATAGTTACCAGATTTTTAATAGCCGAGAGAGCGCGATGCGTTTTAATATCATTATTCTCGATAAAATATACCGGGTCAGCAGCCACTGTTTTGATATCAAGTTCGGCAGCGCGGCGGGCGCGTTCGCGAGTGGCCAGGCGAGTCTCCAAATCCGTAAATGATTCCAAACCCAGATATAAATCATCTTTAAAAATCTCTTTCAGTTGATTAAGACAACGCGTATCGAGATAGAGCAATACCAAACCCTCGGCGTGTTTTTCGATATCATCCAAGCCCGGCATCCGCTCCTCGAGAGTCCTGATAGTCGACAGCCGCGATAGATTGCCATAGCCGGCCATCGATTTGGCCAAGAACACGCATAGCCCGACCTCGGTTCGTATCTCGCAACCAAGAATCGGTTTTAACCCGCGTTTTTTGGCGCGATTGAAAAACTCCACCAGGCCGTATAAACCGTCATTGTCTGTCAGCCCCAGCGTTCTACAGTTATATTGAACAGCCGTATCCAACAACCGGTCTAAATCGATTGCCCCGTACAGGAATGAGAAATTAGAGTGACAGCGAAGGGGTACGTAACTCGTAGCCATCTGTAACCTCTCTGAATTTATCGCTTAAGGGCATGGTTCTGCCGAAATAAACGGCGTGGTAACCATAGTTTCGGCGAAGTTTATCCAACCCGGCATTGAGGCCGGCGTATTTATCTTTCTCCTGGTCGAAAAAACCGAATTGTTTGACAGCCGGAACCAACCGGGTGGCGGTTATTCCCACATGACGGATGCCGACTTTGCGGGTATAGATATCATCGAAAAGTTTTTTAGCGGTTTGGAATATCTCGCGCTCACTATCGGCATACGACTTTAACGTGGCCGCCAGTTCGTTTTGCTCATAATCGACATAGCGGATTTTTACGGAAATTCGGCGAGTCTGGATTTTCATTCGCCGCAACTCCAAACAAATCCTTTCCAGCAAATAATAAAGCGTGCCCTCGAGAAATTCGCGGTCTACCGAATCGGCATTGAACGTTGTCTCGCGAGATATGGTTTTCGGCGTCAACGAGGCCTTAACCTCGCGTTTGTCGATTCCCCGGGCGTTATCGAACCACTCCCTACCCCGTTTACCGAAAAGCTCTATCAACACCGGCAATGGTATCTCGCGAAATTGCTTGATCGTATAAACGCCTAATTCAGCCAATAAATCGCGGGTTTTGTAGCCAATATTAGGAAGTTTATCGGCGGTTAATTTATCGAGTACCGATAACTCCTCAGCCTCATCTATCAGGATGATTCCCTCCCTGCCGGCTCGGGCGGCGCGTTTAGCGATCCCGCAAGCAATCTTGGCAAACATCTTGGACCGACCCGCGCCTATAGAACACCTTATATGTAAACGATCCCAGATAGCCTGTTTGATCTTTGCGGCTAATTCTGCGGGCGAACCGAATAAGGTCAACGAACCAGTCAGATCGACATATGCCTCATCCATAGAAACAGGTTCGATTATCGGCGAATAGTCGTAGAATATGTCGCAAACCTCCGCCCAGAAATCACGGTAAATCTTGATATCGCCTTTTAAAAAGGTAGCCTGCGGCAATCTACGATGTGCCTCGGCCAGGGATAGTCCGAATTTTACACCCAATTGCCTGGCCTCGTAAGAGGCGCATATCACTATGCCCCGCGTACCCGGCATTCCGCCTACTATTACCGGCTTGCCCAGAAGATCGGGGTTTAGCGCCTGCTCAACCGAGGCTAAAAAGGCATCCATATCTATTAACGCAATCACTGGCCTCATAACTGAACATTAATATACTGCACATATTTACAGTGTCAAGATATTTATCGGATAAAAACGTAATAATTTAACAATAAAAAAAGCCCGAATATAGCTGCCCCTCTTGAGCTATACCGGGCTATAAAGATGAAAATTCTTGATGATTAACAATTTGCTGAAAAACCATACAAAGACTATCTTTGTTATTTAAATTCGGAAGGCTTTATTTTTCATTTAGAAGAAATTGTCAGGAAATGCAATGTCTAACATATACAAATGTAAGTCTAAAATAAGATAGGGTAAAAGACTGAATAATTTTATGGCCTAAATCCCATACATGATGGAATTCATAAAATATTACAAACATAGCCTTTATAAAGCGTATCTTGTTACTATATCTACAATTAGATAATCAAGGGTGTTTTTAATACACGAAAGTTCAAAAAGATATTAGGGCTAAATGGGTGCGTTCAAATATTTACCACTTCCCCCTAAATTCTTATGTCTCATAATGATGGAAGAGTTTAATCGGATTGGCATACAATCTGCATAGTATAGAATCGTGAAATGATTAACGAAGCAGGAGGAAAAATGAGGAAGCTTTTAAATAAAAAGGGAATGACTGTAATAGAGTTGCTGATTGTCGCATTGATGACAAGCATCGTGGCTGCGGCAGGCTTCCATTTCTTCGTACGAGTAAATCAACAATATATGTCACAGGAAGATATAACTGAGATGCAGCAGAACGCCAGAGCCTCATTACAGGAATTGTGCCGCGAGATCAGGATGGCGGGATTTAATACACCCGATACGGTCGGCGCCTACGAGTTAGTAGATCTCACCGGTAATGCTGATACATTGACAATCAATCGCGATACACTGGCAATCAAATACTATGTCGATAAATCCGATACGCTTCACCCGATGCTGATGAAAGCGGTCAACGGTAATTCGGAAATTTACGCGGATGAGATCAGCGATATGCAAATCGATGTCGTTAGCGCAAGTTCAATCGAGGTCAGTATTACGGCAAATTCGGTAAAATTCGATGACCAGGTTATGAACGGCCATAAATTCGAACGAACGCTTACTCAAATAGTAAGTCTTAGAAATATCAATTAGGGAGTGAGGTTAATTACCATGAAGATACTGAGGGAATTAAATAACAAGGGAATGAGCCTGATAGAGGTTATGGCGGCTATGTTGATTCTGGCCGTGGGTGTTCTCGGACTTGCGCCGCTTATGGTCATCACTATTGACGCCAACTCATTTGCCAACGAATTGACCGAGGCCAACACGCTCGCCCAGGACAAGATAGAATCGTTGATTAATACACCGAATTTCAGTCCTCTGCCTTACATGGAATTCGATAATAATGTCAATAACAAATACAATATCGTAACCACCGTTGATGGTTCGGAGTCGGATGCGACAGTCCCCAGCGGTGTTTACCGTCTGCACGTAAACGTCACCTGGGTGGATCACAATGACCTACCGAGGTCGGTCGATTATAGAACTTTCACGACGAAAGCCAATTAAGGGGGTAGTCATGAAAAAATCATTGAATAACAATAAGGGTATGGCCATGATCGTGGTTCTTCCCATACTTCTGATGATTACTCTTCTGGGAATAGCCGCGGTAATGAACTCTAACACCGGTATTGATATATCCGGCAGTAACAAACGCGGATCACAGACGTTTTACGTAGCCGAGGCCGGTCTAGAGCGAGCGATTAACGAGTATATCTGGGGCAACTTCTATGATGAGAATGTCTCCCCTATTACCAATCCGTTCGGCTGGCTGGATAACTTGAGCGATTCGGCGTTTTACCAGGATATCGACTTAGGCGCCGAGGGCAGTTACACCGTTTATGTGGATGAGATAGAAAATCCAGGCGCACAATCGCCGTTTATCGATTGCCGCGATGTTACTATCGTAGCCGAGGGTACGGCCGCCGGCGGTAACGAGAAAGTTACTCTTCAGGCAAAAATGAGATTCGGCATTTTACCGGCTGAGGTTTTCGATTACGCATATTTTATCAACCACTTCGGTTGGTGGTCTGGCTTTAGTTCCGGACGAGCCGTAGCTAACGGTAATGTCAGGGCTAACGGCCATTTCGACCTTCTTTCGGGATATTTTACCGGTAACGGTAATCCAAGATATGACCCCGTAACGGGTGAGATGATTGACGGCGGCGGCATTTACGCCGGTGGCTATACGTTCCCAACGAGCGGTTCGGGTTATCAGGGTATGGCCTCCGATGCGGTTAATCGTCATAGCTACGGCGGTACGGATAACGCCGAGAACGATCGCGCGATTATCGAGATGCCTAACTTGAACGATCCGGCTGACCTCGATGGCGATGGAATCGTCCAGGAATTGAATCCTTACTATATAGGTCTGGCTAATGGCGATTACGGCAATCCGCAGGGCAAGGTCGGTATCGACTCGAACGGCGACGGCGTACTGCAATCCAGCGAGGTCGTGGTATACGGCGCCTTTGGTGACAATGCCGGCGAAAGCGGCGATCTGGCCCTGGTCGGTACATCCACAAACCCGGTTATTATCGAGGGTACCGTAGCCGTAACCAACAACCTGGCTATTACCGGCGTGGTTGAGGGCAAAGGTTCGTTCTACGTGGGCAGAAATACATATGTGGGAAGTGGCGTATCTTATAAAAATCAACTTACCGCCCGGCCGACTTATAACTACCCGACAGAAACTCCGGAAGCCTATCAAACCCGTCTCGAGCAGTGGAAAACCGACAACGCCGATGCTGATATGGTCGCTTTCATGACCGTTAACAATATCGTGGCCGGCAACCACACGAGTTCGAGCTGGCAGAATTATATCACAAGTAGCGGCGGATGGTTACGTGATTATCGTAATAACGGTCAGGAGGATGTCGGTGTTGATGGTGTATTCGGTGACCTGACCAGCAGCAGCAATCCGTATCAGGCCTCACAGAAAGAAAGCGACGGCTATTTCACGGTCAATATCGCCGATAACGAAGGTCATCAACAGCAGGTTGACCTGCCTATCGTAGGCGGCGAGGCCCAGGTGCCGTCCGGTTACCATATCGTAGCCGGCACCGGCGAGGATATCGACGGTGACGGTCAGTACGGCGGCACTTACAGTTACGGTGATGATATAGGTTTCGATGTCTCGCTGTCGAATTTCTATAACCTGCCGGCCGGTGTAAGTTCCTACAGCGATATGTCCAGTTCATCGGTTACCGATATGGACGGCGTTTTCTACACCAACCATGCGTTGGCTGGATGGTTCCAGGGCGGCTGCGAGTTCAACGGCTCGGTCGTGGCTCGTAACGAATCGATGATTTTAACAAGCGGTGACGTAAAGTTAAATCACGATGAGAGACTGTCCTCGAATTACCAGGACTTAATGGATATGAACATGTACGTGCCTTTAACCAAGGCTTACTCAACTGTCAGTTGGGAAGATAAATCAGTTCGATAATTTTCAGGAGGGGAATAATGAATAAATTAGCAAAAACAGGGATTCTGGCCTTGCTCATCCTGGCTTTTACCGCCGGCACCGGCTGGGGTGTGAAAGCCCTTGATGGCCGAGGCGGATATTCGCAACACTCGTACCATCAGACGGTACAGGTGAAACAGGCAAAGAAAGAACTTCTGCCGGAGATTATCCACAATCCTCCGTTGCAGATCAAGTCAACAGATGATTTCTTCATCGACGCCCAGATAAACAACCTGGGCAACGGTATACCGATTATCTATTACCGTTTCGATGGTGATGATCATTATTACAAGCGCGCCATGCGCAAATCACCCTCGGGCAACTTCCAGTTTAAGATACTGGGCGCCGCCTTAACCGGAGATCAACTCGACTACTACATGCAGGTCGCCACCGGTTCGAGGATATTAGCCACGCTGGGTGATGAGAAAGTGCCGATAAGTGTAGCCATCGTAGCGCCGCAGGGCAAAACTACATTGCTGTATTTTGCGATAGCCGCGGTCATTGGGATACTGGCAGTCAAGGTCGTATCGGCCAACAAGAGAAGAAAGAACGCTGAATTAAAGAAAGAGAAAACACGGTCGACTAAAGCTGTCGCGCCGAAACCCAGGCCGAAAAGAAAAGCGCAGTTGAGCGCCAGGTCGCGCTAAGGGAGGCTGGATCTGGCCATAGAAAACTCACGCGCTGATAGTTGCACGGAATAGGCCTGGTATCGGGGGTGAATACCAGGCCGCTACAAGGGTAAACCGTCCTCATAAGGGGGACGGTTTTTTCATGTGTAGATCGGTGAGCCGTGTCTCCCAACGAACCCGCGCCGTAAAGAGTAAACGTAGTCTGCATAAGATATAAGCTGGCATTCCGGTCGGGGGGATGACGAGTCAACCCCGCCGTGTCTGGCCGGGGACGGCAGGGCTAATTGGCTTACCGCCGAGGATGGCCTATCCCCGTTCCAGGCAATATTCGGGATAAGGCGCTGCTATTTAAAATAAATACACCCCCTTACCCCATATTCCGTATCGAGTTAACTATCGTCGGGGCGGCCCGTAAAATATTTTTTACAAATCGATGAAACTTGTTGCTATTCATATACGTTTAGCATATATTAGATACTGAACGAACTAATAATCACGACAATCATATTTATATGAATGGAGGTGGAAAGGCAAAGAGAACAAGTATTCAGTTTAGATAATAATTAATTTTGTTTCTTAATATTCAGTCAAGAGAAGAAGAACGGCTATCTTGTTTCATTCTCCCAGAGAATACTTTGAACAAAGAAAAGAAAGAACAGGAAAGAATGCAAGGTAGCAAACTTTACGTAGGCAATCTCAGTTATGATGTAACCAAAGAAGGTTTATCAGAGTTATTTTCAGAACACGGCACGGTAAAAGAAGTTAATATCATTGACGGTAAAGGCTTCGGTTTCGTGGAAATGTCCTCACCTGAGGATGCCACGAAGGTACAGGAAAACTTGAACGGTACCGATTATCAGGGTCGCACCATGAAAATCGATGAGGCTAAGCCTCGCAGCGACAAGCCCCGCAGAAATTTCGGTGGCGATCGCTTAGGCAGCAATAATAGACGTTTCTAATAATAAACGGAAGATTATTTGCGGGCGGCCATTTGGCCGCCTTTTTTGTTGTGCTATTTTTGTAGGTCACGCTCACTTGGAGCGTGACTAACCCTCGGTGGTAATTACAAACGTGGTTGGCATGTGACAGCGAATACCCCCTCCCCCCTTCTAGATCCCGGCTCCCCCTGCCGGGATGACAATTTGATTTTTCTGGTGTAATTATACATCTCAGTCGGCGATAACAATCTTGTGATATGTGCTTGGATTAATTACAAGAAGGGGATGTGGGGATAGCACACCAGTGCTGCCCGGGGGCGGCGGGGTTTGGATGATTGCAGCTAATCAACTATCCCATCGCTGCAGTAACCGGGATGGGGCACCTGGCTTAACTAACCCACTAATACTAGAAACTGGAGTTTCTCGGACAATCCCGTTCCTAAACTCAGTTTAGGAACGAGGTGGTGCTATGCTTGATATTATACCACTAAAAAAGGGCGTACAAAATACGCCCTTTTGAAAATCTATTTCCTTGAGCCGTTGGGAATCCTTTCCCGACGGCTTTGCTGAATATCAGTTACTCTTTCTTGTACTTCTCTCTGCCTTCGATGTAGATATTGCCGCCGTGGCAATCCTGGGCTACTATGGCCGGGAAATCTTTCACCTCTAACCGACGCAACGCCTCGGGACCTAACTCCTCCCAGGCCACTACCTCGGCTTTGGTGATTCTGTCGGCAATCAGCGCGCCCGCGCCGCCGACTGCTACCATGTACACGGCTTTGTTCTTTTTCATGGCCTCTACCACCTCGGGGCCCATCTCGCCCTTGCCAACCATGCCCTTAAGGCCGGCGCCAATGACTATCGGGGAAAACTTGTTCATCCTGCCTGAGGTTGTCGGGCCGGCGGAATTCATCACCTGCCCCGGTTTTGCCGGAGCCGGGCCGACGAAGTAAATTATCTGGCCGACCGGATCAAACGGCATCTTCTCACCCTTCCCAATCAGATCAACCATCTTCTTGTGAGCGGCATCCCTGCCGGTGAACATCACGCCATTTATGAGTACGCGGTCGCCGGCTTTTAACTGTTCTATGTCCGCATCTTTTAGCGGAGGCGTTAATTTTATATAATCCATGGCTACCTCACTAAATTATGACCGTTCTATGACGGGCAGAGTGACATTGAGTGTTAACCGCCACAGGCATACTTGCGATATGGCACGGATGAGTTTCGATATGCACGGCTAAAGCGGTGGTTCTACCGCCTAATCCCTGCGGGCCGACACCGGTATTGTTGATTCGCTCGAGGAGTTCCTCCTCCATCGCAGCGTAGTATGGGTCGGGATGTTTCGAGCCGACCTCGCGCAGAAGCGATTTTTTGGCCAGATGCGCGACTTTATCGAACAAGCCGCCGATACCCACACCGACAATAAGCGGCGGGCAGGGATTGCCACCGGCGATACGAATCGTCTCGACGATGAAATCTTTGGCGCCTTCCTCACCATCACCGGGCTTTAGCATAGCGATACGGCTCATATTCTCAGAGCCACCGCCTTTAGGCAATATGGTGATTTTCACCTTGTCGCCGGGTACCAGTGTGGTGGTAATAATCGAGGGGGTGTTATCGCCGGTATTCTTGCGGCGAAGCGGATCCTCGACCACCGATTTACGAAGGTAACCCTCGCCATAACCCTGGCGAACGCCCTCGTGTATAGCCTCGTTGAAACTATCGCTGAAATGCACTTCCTGGCCAACCTCGGCGAACACCGCTACCAGGCCCGTGTCCTGACATAACGGCATCTGGTTGTTCTTGGCAATATCAGCGTTTTGGATAATTTGGTTTAAAATCTCTTTTCCCAGCGGCGATTCCTCGGTAGCCTCGTATTTCTTGATTGCATTCAAGACATCATCACCGAGGTAGTAGTTGGCGTCCATACACATTTTTTTAACCGCCCGGGTTATCTCCCTGACATCAACTTCTCGCATAAGCTTATCCTTTTATTAGTTCTAAGATCGCTTGGAACATATTCTTACAATCATCGGCGACCTCCTCTAATCTGGTTGAGGAAAGCTGGCCACCGCAGGTAACTAATTTATTGGTATTATCGATTATGACTTCGGTTGGGCGGGTGGTTATCGCCTGGGAGCCGGTGGCCTCGATACCCGATTGGAGCTTGGGATCGTTGCCGACAGTGACTACCGGGCCGGACTTGGTTATCCCCTGTACCGCTTTGACCAGAAGCGGAACCGAATAACCGAAAGCGCCGATAGGCAGACCCTTGCGATAGACTGTGCGGATAAATGAACGTAAATGTATATCGATGCCATACGCCTCGCCCTTATTCTCGAAATTACATAGCGAGTTGAACTCGTTTTTACCGGCGCAAATCAATAAAGCACTGATAGAACCCGTTTTCATCTCGTCGGCATCGACTATTTCTATGCGGGCGAGTTTATGTAAAATATCAAAACGCCTTTCGACATCAACAGGCTCGGCTTTCTCAGGCGAGAGAGCCACCGGTAAACGCATATAGCCGTTTTTTTCAACTTCCTGGAAACAAAAAATAACTTCCCAAAGGGACTCAGACGAGAGTAGAACGCCGATCCTTTTGGGAATTTTGCTGCGTAATTCAGGCATTATTACAATTTTCTGTTATAAAGAACAAAAGAACCCGGATACACTCGATAACCGGGTATAAACTCAGTCTATTATGGATACTTTCTTGCGGTCGCGGCCAACTCTGATGAATTTAACAACGCCATCGGCGGTGGCAAACAGAGTGTGGTCTTTCCCCATGCCGACATTATCGCCGGGGTAAATACGGGTACCGCACTGGCGGACGATTATGCTACCGGCGGTTACACGCTCACCGGCGAATCGTTTGACGCCTCTGCGCTGACCATTCGAATCACGACCGTTCCTTGAGGATCCAACACCTTTTTTATGTGCCATCGAAAAACTTCCTTTCGCTCAAATTCAGACCCTTAATTTAATGATTTCGGCCTTAATGTCAAGTCCTAAACCCACAAATTTTTAACCAATATTAAACCCGCCTGAAGAGGCGGGCTTAATGGATTTCTATCACTACTTAAGTTTACTAGACTGTTTTCTCAGCCTCAGTGTTCTCCTCCTCGGACTCCTCCTCGGAATCGACTTTCTCTAAAGGAGAGAGATTGAACGATAGATTATCATCGCCCTCGTTAAATAATATCTCCACGTTACAGCCGTTGGAGTACTCTCCCCTCAGAATCTCCTCTGCCAGTGGATCCTCCAGGAATCGCTGGATCGAGCGTTTCAACGGTCGAGCGCCGTAATTGGGATCAAAGCCTTTATCGGCCAGGAAATCACGGGCGCTATCATGAAGATTAAAAATGATATCTTTCTCTCTGAGACGAGTTTCAACATCTTTAAGAAGAATACCGATGATCTCCATGATATTCTCGCGACTTAACGAGTGGAAGATAATCATTTCATCGATACGGTTAACCAGTTCGGGATTGAAAGTCTTCTTGACCTCCTCCATGATCCGGTCTTTCATACCATCATATTGGGTTTTATCATCCGCTTTCTGGAAACCAAGCGATTTGCCTGCTTTTGCCTGACGGGTACCCATATTAGAGGTCATGATTACCACCGTATTACGGAAATCAACCTTGCGACCAAACGAGTCGGTAAGTTGTCCCTCATCCAGAAGCTGCAGAAGGATGTTGAATACCTCAGGATGGGCCTTCTCGATCTCATCCAGAAGAACTACGGAGTATGGTTTACGCCTCACCTTTTCGGTAAGCTGACCGCCCTCCTCATAGCCAACATATCCGGGAGGCGCGCCTATGAGACGCGATACCGCGAATTTCTCCATATATTCCGACATATCGATCCTGACCAGCGAATCGTCATCCTCGAACAAGAACGAGGCCAGCGTTTTTGCCAACTCGGTTTTGCCTACACCGGTAGGGCCTAAGAATATGAAAGTACCGATAGGCTTACTGGGATCCTTTAAACCGGCACGGGTTCTGCGGATTGCCTTGGCAATCGAACGGATAGCTTGATCCTGACCCACGATACGCTCGGCCAATTGCTCCTCCATCCTGAGCAACTTTTTCGATTCCTTCTCCTCGAGTTTGAACAGAGGAATACCGGTAATCTTGGAGATAACCGAGGCTATGTCATCCTCTTTGATTACCACTTTTTTATTGGAGCGTTTCTCTTCCCATTCTTTTTTATCTTTTTCGAGCTGTTCTTTTTTGAGTTTTATTTGATCTCTCAAATGGGCGGCTTTCTCGAATTCCTGCGATTTTACGGCGGTATCTTTCTGCTTGGTCAGTTCGATTATCTCATCCTCGAGATTGCCGAAACTATCGGGCTTGGTGAAAGCGTTCAGATGGGCCCGGCTGCCGGTTTCATCTATAACATCAATGGATTTATCCGGTTGGAATTTACCCGAAATATATCTATCGGAAAGCGAAACCGCCGCTTTGATTGCCTCATCGGTGATTTTAACCTTGTGATGATCCTCGTAGCGTTCACGCAGGCCTTTCAATATCTCCACCGTATCCTCGGCGCTGGGCGGGTTAACCATGACAGTCTGGAATCTTCTATCCAGCGCGCCGTCTTTCTCGATATACTTGCGGTACTCGTTCAAGGTGGTGGCGCCGATACACTGGAGTTCGCCACGAGATAAAGCTGGTTTGAATATATTAGAGGCATCCAAACTGCCCTCTGCCCCGCCGGCTCCGACAATCGTATGAAGCTCATCAATGAAGATAATCACATCCTGTGAGTTCATTATCTCCTGCATAACCGCTTTCAAGCGTTCCTCGAACTGGCCACGGTACTTGGTACCGGCCACCAGCGAGGCCATATCCAGGGTAACGATCCTCTTATCCTCGAGGATTTGCGGCACTTTGGCCTCGACTATTTTCTGGGCCAGGCCCTCGGCTATGGCGGTTTTACCAACGCCGGGTTCGCCGATAAGCACGGGATTGTTTTTCTTACGACGCGAAAGTATCTGGATGATACGATCGATCTCATCATCCCTGCCGATGATCGGGTCGAGCTTGCTTCTGCGAGCCAGCTCTGTCAGGTCGCGGCCAAAATGGTCGAGCGCCGGGGTTTTCGATTTTTTGCGTTTCTTGCCAAACGATGAGGGTTTGCCCTGCTGGATATTGCGCAGTTCCTCGTACACCTCTTTGTAATCGATATCATACATCGAAAGCACCTGGGCGGCGACACCTTCCTCATCTTTCAAAAGCGCGAGCAGTATGTGCTCGGTATCTATATCTTTAGAACGAAGCGCTCTGGCCTCGTTACCGGAAATCTCCAAAGTTTTTTTAGCCCGGGCCGTAAGCGGCAACTGACCCATCTGCATGGTACCGCCCGAGGGTTGTACTATATCCTCAACGCTCTTTTTGAGCTCGCCGAGTTCGATACCGATATTCTGCAGTATATCGATCGACTTGCCCTCGTTGAGTCGGACCAGACCGAGAAGTAAATGCTCGGTGCCGATATAATCGTGTTTTAGCCTGGCGGCCTCATCACGAGCATACTCTATTGCCCGTCTAGCTTTTTCAGTGAACATTTCATTCATAATCTATCTCCCAGTCAGTTATATTGCTAAACATTCAATCGTTCGCGAACTAGCTCGGCACGAACCATATCGCGTTCATCATTATCCATCTCTTTATCGTAATATTTTTGTAAATGCGCCGGTTGAGTGATAATCAACAGCTCGTTGATATCTTTCAATTTAATTTTATCCATCAGTTTAAGAGAAATCCCCAACCTCAAGGCCGAAAGTAAATTCATCACCTCGCCTGAGTTGAGTACCCGGGCGTATTTGAGTATGCCATAAGAACGCCATACCTTATCCTCGATCTGGTCGGCGGCATCCTCCATCATTTTCTCCTGGGCGTTGGTTTCCCACTCGATAATCTGTTCGGTCACTTTAGCCAGCGAATCGATGATCTCCTCCTCGGAGCGGCCAAGAGTAGTCTGGTTGGATATCTGGAACAGGTTGCCTAAAACATCCGTGCCCTCGCCATAGAAACCGCGAACTACCAGACCGACTTTCGAAATCTTGTTGATCACCTGTTCGATTTCGCGGGTAAGCACCAGTCCGGGGAGATGAATGAGTATCGAGGCCCTTAAGCCGGTACCGACATTCGTAGGACAGGATGTCAGATGGCCGAATTTATCATCATAAGCAAAATCCATCTTATGCGATAGCTTGGAGTCGACATTGCGCGCCATCTCCCAGCACTTATCCATGGACAGCCCCGATGATATAACCTGGAGTCGAATATGATCCTCCTCGTTTACCATAATCGAAAGCTGCTCGGAATTATCGATAAATACGCCGCGTCCGATCCCACCGTCTTTCATGAACTCGGGCGAAATCAGATGTCTTTCCACCAGGAAATTTCTATCGAGAGAATTGATATCGTTGGATTTGAAAAATCCGCCGTTATCGAGAATGCTGGCGGCCTCGAACGAGGTCTGGACGAACTCCACTATCTCGTCGCGAGTATCGGTATCCACGGATGGTGGAAATTTGAATTCTGATATATTGCGGGCCAGCCTGATTCTCGAGGAGAGTACGGTTTCAGAACCGGGTCCCTCGCCGGTCAGCCAGGCAGCAGGCTTTTTAGCCATTTCCTCAAACATGATTAATCATCCCCCTTCGCTTTTCCGGTAAGTTCACGGATACGATCTCTCAACTCGGCGGCCATCTCGAAATTCTCGTCCTCTATGGCTTTGCGAAGTTCCTCGCGCAGGCGTTGATCCTCGCGGAGATATTTGGCATCCTCGGCTGGTGTATCAGCTATTTGGCCGCGATGATCGGCCGAGCCGTGAATTCTTCGCAGAAGGTTGGACAGTTCCGGTTTGAATGCGGTGTAGCAATTGGGGCAGCCCAGTCGGCCAATCTTTCCGAATTCGCTGAAAGTCAAGCCACAATTGGGGCATTTCATATTGCCTTTGGCTTCTTTTTTCTTTTTTCCTTTGCTCTCCGGCATCATCGGCCCTACCATTCCTGAAACTATATCGGCCAGAGGGAACGGCATCTGCTCGAAAGGCGAATGGAACCCTCTTTTTTCCGCGCAGTTCTTACAAAGATTCAAAACCACTTTTTCATTATTGACAATTTGTGTCAGATGAATCGTGGCATCCTTTTTATTACAATCCTGGCATAGCATGTAACACCTCTTGCTATCAACAACTTAAAAAGCTGTCAAACAGTTTCACCACAGTTGTCTTCGTATCGCTAAGTTTATGCGATGCTTTCGATTACTCCATCCTCAATAACGTACTTCCGGGTCGCTCTATCGCTTAGCCGTTGATTATGAGTTGCGATCAAAAATGTCTGATCCAACTCGCGGTTAAGTTTCTCGAAAAGCTCCATTAAACGGTCGCCTGTCTTAATGTCAAGGTTCCCAGTAGGTTCATCGGCATATATCACCCTGGGTTTATTAAATAACGCCCTGGCAACCGCAACTCGTTGCGCCTCGCCCCCCGAAAGCTGCCTCGGGTAATGTTTCACACGACGAGAGAGGCCAACGTCATCGAGTAATCGGGCTGCTCTATCGCCGGCGCTTTTATTGTCCATTCCATCAATAAGCCCAGGCATCATAACGTTTTCAAGGGCGCTGAACTCCGGCAGCAAATGGTGGAATTGATAGACAAAACCAACCTCCCGGTTGCGAAATCGGGCAAGTTTTCGGGTGTCAAATGTTGTAACATCAATGCCTTTATATATCACCTTTCCGCTTTCGGGTTTATCAAGAGTGCCAAGAATATGAAGCATGGTAGATTTGCCGGTGCCGGAATCGCCCAAAAGTACCGCCATCTCGCCTGTGGTCAAAACCAAGTTAGCCCCTCTGAGCACCTCGAGATTCTCTCCCTCCGAGGTGTATCTTTTATATATATTCTCGGCAGATAAAATGATTTTCTGAGTATTATGATCTTCCATGTTTAACCTATTCATACTTTATTGCCTCAACCGGATTCAAGCCGGATGCCCGGGTAGCCGGATAGAGCGTTGCCAGAAAGGATAAGGTAAACGCGGCCAGCGACACGAACACGAAATCGAGCACCTGCATCTTAACCGGTAAATCCTTTATAAAGTAATACTCCTCAGGCAACGAAATAATCCCGAATTTTAACTGAATGTAGCTTAGAATAAATCCCAGAAGGCATCCCCCGATACAGCCTATTGCCCCAATTGTTATACCCTGGAAGATAAATATCTTTTTGATTCGGGCGGGCGTCATGCCCAGCGATATCAATACTCCGATATCGCGTTTTTTCTCCAGCACCACCATAATCAGCGAGGAGATGATATTGAATGCGGCCACCGCGATAATCAGTGACAGGGTGATGAAACTCGCCCATTTCTCCAGTTCCATCCAGGAGAATATGTTGCGATTGAGAATCTTCCAATCGGTAGAATAGTATTTGAATCCGATAATCTTATCCAGCTCGATGGCAATTTTATCGGCCTGGTAGATATCATATGTTTTTACCGATATGTTGGTGATCGCGCCATCCAGATTGAACAGGTCCTGGGCGGCCTCGAGCGGCATATAGGCCAGGTTGGCATCATACTCGAACATGCCTGTCTCGAATATCCCGGCCACTTTACAGGCCAGGGCTTTGGGCATCAAGCCTGTCAGGTTGGTAACGGCATCACTTAAGGAAAACACTTTAACTTTATCGTTAACACCGATTCCCAGCCTGTCGGCGACGCCGGCGCCCAGCCAGATTCCGACCGCCGCGGTATCGGAGGTATCGAACGAAAAATTCTCGGTGATCAGGTATTCACGCACCCGGGATACTTTATCCTCCATCTCCGGGACTATCCCCCGAATTACGATTCCATCGGATTCGTATTTGCTGGCAATGGCGCATTTGCTTTGCACGGTTGGCGCAACCGCGGTGACTCCCTCGGCTGTCATAATCGTATCCATCAACTGCTGCCAGTCCTGAATAGGGTCGCCGGTGACGTGAGTTATGATTATATCCGAGCCGGTGCCGATAATTCGCGACCGGATCTCATCCTCGAATCCGTTCATCACCGACAATACGACTATCAAAGCAGCCGAGCCGATAGCCACGCCGAGAATGGAAATCAGCGTTATCACCGAGACAATACTATAGCGATAACGCGATTTCATGTAGCGTCTGGCAATATTATATTCAAATGACATGGAGTAGTTATTCCTCCGGTTTCATAGTTGGGAAAAGAATAATATCTCGGATTGAGAGTGAATCAGTCAGGAGCATAACCACACGATCTATTCCAACACCATAACCGGCGGTCGGCGGCATACCGTGTTCCATGGCGAATATGAAATCCTCATCCACCGGCTGCGCTTCCTCATGCCCTCGATCGATCAGTTTCGATTGCGCCTCCATACGGTTGCGCTGATCCTGGGGATCGTTAAGCTCGGTAAAAGCGTTGCCGAATTCGAATCCACAAATAAACAGCTCGAATCGCTCGGCCAGTTTGGGGTTTTCGCGATGAACCTTAGCCAGCGGTGAAATCTCTTTAGGGAAATCGATCAGGAATGTCGGCTGGATAAGTTTGGGTTCGACGAAATGCTCGAACATCGCGTCATAGTAATCGCCGTTACCTTTGAATTTCGAAGCATCGATGCCGTGTTTTTTGCACAGCTCTTTCAAAGCAGCCTCATCGAGAGTAGCCACATCACAACCACAGGCCTCGTTAATGCCCTGGAAATACGGCAAGCGGGCGAACGGTTTCTCGAAATCGATAGTATGTTCTCCGAATTTTACCTGAAGTGAGCCGGTTACTTTACGCGCCAGTTCGCGGTACATCTCCTCGAGCATCTCCATCAAATCGTTGTAGTCGGCGTAAGCCCAGTAGAACTCCAGCATGGTGAATTCCGGGTTATGGCTTTTGTCCATACCCTCGTTGCGAAAGTCTTTGGCCATCTCGTAGACTTTCTCGAAACCGCCGATAATCAGGCGTTTGAGATAAAGCTCATCTGCAATACGAAGGTATAACTCGATATCCAGTGCGTTGTGATGAGTCACGAACGGGCGAGCGGCGGCGCCTCCGTATATCGGCTGAAGTACCGGGGTTTCGACCTCCAGGAATCCTCGTTGATCCATGAAATCGCGAATTTCTTTGGTAATCATGGCTCGCTTGATAAAAACATCCTTAACCTCGGGATTGGCAATCATATCTAGATAACGCCGACGGTAGCGAAGCTCTTTATCCTGTAGCCCATGATATTTTTCGGGCAATGGCTGTAATGATTTCGCCAATATCTCGACAATTTCAACCTTTATCGTGATCTCCTCGGTCTTGGTTTTGAACATCGTGCCCTCAATCCCGACGAAATCGCCGATATCGAGTTTCTTGAATATCTCGAAACTCTCCCCCATGGCATCCTTGCGGGCGTAAATTTGCACCTTGCCGGCGTCATCCATGACGTGGGCAAACAATGTTTTGCCGTGTCCTCTCAGGCTAATCAACCGCCCGGCATATTTTACTTTCGAGCCCTCCTCGGAGAGCTTCTCGAAATCGTCTATTAACGTTATTGAATTATGAGTTTTATCATAACGATAAGGATAGGGATTCACTCCCATCTCTTTTAGCGCTTTAAGCTTATCCAATCTGTGTTGAATATGTTCCGGTATCTGTTCCAAATTACCTCCAATTTAAGATGGTAATTGTAATATATTAGCAGGTTTTAGTCAAGAAACACCGGCATTTATAACCAAATAATTATATTTCCGGGATTAGGCTAATTAGGCGGATAATCAGGGATTTCTTCCAGTAAAGCCGCCGGAGGGAAAGAATTCCATCCGGCAAAATTAACTGAGTTTCGTATATTCCTTTAAGTAATGGACCTGGACGATACTAATTAAAGAAAACATTTTACATCTATTATATGCAATGAGCGGGGCGGAATCCTCGGGGCTGTGGTTGGGGTATATCCTCGCTTACCCAGAAGGTGTCCCAACCGGCATAGCTGTAAATAAAAGATGGCAGACGCGGAGAGGCTGTCACAATTATATTTCTTTACCTGAATTCACTACTGTCCGGCCTTTCCATCTCGTTGCGAAGCGCTGCTTCGCAATGTGGCTTTTTTGCCTGTAGAATGCGCACTCTACATGACTCAAAAAGGCTTCCAGGCAGCGCTTGGAAACCAGGAAACTAAGCCTAACATCGGCAGGACATATCAGGATGCATAATACGCTGAATATAATAATTATATCGGAAAAATTCTTTCACTAACAATTCCAAGGAGAAATTTAATAATTACCGAAAAACACCGGACACTAATGACCTGAATTATCTAATGAAAGCATTTCAATTTGACACTAACAAGAAACTACCGAGCAATCATCAAAGCCCAACGAAATTTGAACGTGTTCTCATCCTGGTATGGCGAGGATACCAATAACGGCAGGTATAGATGTAATTTCTGATCGCCGAACAGCCTCTCCCAATATGGCAACTCGTAGAGAAAATGTAATCCACCCTCGGCATCGAAATCATCCGAGCCGGGGAATCCGCCATCATTCCAGATAGCGCCGTGATTGACATATACACGGTTGGTAATTTTCGCCAGTTGATCGGTTACCGGGTTGCCTGTCAGATCGAAATAAACAAGCGGGTTTGCCAATTCGAGTTCTATCCTGGCGGCCAGTTTTTTCTTGCCGGAGTTTCCCCGATTTAGATACCCCGGCATAGAAAAACCATCATCCAAAAATAGATGGCCGTTCCTGTACCAGGCTCCGGGCAATGTTCCCCGCGCGGAATACCAGTTATTGCCGTAGTAATCCAGAGCCGAGGCGCCGGCGTTATTGAACAAATGGGAAACAGGAACCTCGCCCTCACTGTAACCATGCATTAACCCAACCAATACTTTACCATGCCTCGATAGCTCGCCACTGAAATCGAAAGCCAGTGTCAGACGGTTGAAATTGAATTCCGAGCCGGGTGCGGCGCTCATGAGATGCGCCCTATAGTCGGTAGACATCCGGTAGTAATCGCGATGTCTTTTCAGGTTCAATTCGAATGTCACGATATCCCCGGTCTCCCAGCTATACGGCGAAACAAGGTAGTCCCGGTCGAAAAAGTTGAGGCGGTTCAACGACAGAGTAGCCTCGAAAGTAGAGGTGCGGTTGGTTACCGGCATACGGTAGCTCAGGTCCACTCCCTGATTCGATCTGCCATCACGTTTAGAGGCGCTTGCTATATATCTCAATGTGGGATATTTCATGGAAAGTATATCGCCATAATGAATGTTATAATCTATCTCACCGCTCAGTGTACCGATATCCATTCGCGCTTCCATATCGTGTTTCACCCCTAGATAGGAGCCATCGAGTGAGTATCCCGGCTTGACGCCATCCACCTCGTTATACCAGAATTTCGGCTGATGGTATAACGTGTAGCTTTCCGGGTAATGCTCGATATATGCATCCTCGAAAAAAATGCGCGGCGTATCGAATTGGAATCTGGCTTTCGGCCATTTCCAATTATTATTCATTCGGTTTATATCAGGAATGAGGCAATCGGGATTTAACTCCGCGTGGATCGGTTTTAAAGGCAAGTTGACCGTGTGTATATAATTGATGCGACCGTCCGCCCAGACTCTTTCCGATATCATGACCGTATCGGTTTCACCGTTTTCATAACTAACTACGATATCGAGTGGCGATATTGCTTTTCCGTAACGTTTGAGTTTGAAATCCGCCTGGTACCAGTTTACGCCGTGATCGCTGACTAACCTGAGTTTAACTCCGTTCAAGCCGAAATCGAGATACGCGGTATCATCATACCACTGGTTGAAAAAGTACCGTATATTACCGCCGTAAATTTCAGTCGCCAAATTTTCGATATCCCCTAGATAAACATGTTTTGATTTATAGCGAGCATATAGCTCATGCAAAAACTCGTTAAATTTCTCATCGCCTAAAATATATTGAAGATGATACACGAGCAATGTCGGTTTACTATAGGTAGCATTGCGATATGTTGTCATGGTTTTAAAACGGTTGGCGGGCTGATTGGATTTCTCCTGATAGCCTTCATATATCGATTCGGCGTAATTCTTGAACATATCGTTACGATAGTCGCCGGTAGGTACGAGCCGTTTTTTCCATTTATCCTGATAGTTGTGGTTGTTATCGTAACGACCATACTTATGCTCGATGAAACGAGTGGTCAGGTAGGTGGTAAATCCTTCATCGATGAAAGCCTGTTCGGCCTGGTTGGAGGCAATCGCTCCGAAAAACCAGTTATGTGCCAGTTCATGGGCGATCACGTTTTCGAATCCGTGGTCATCGATATCTCGTCCGCCATACATTATCACCATCGAAAGTGACGGGTATTCGATGCCGCCGTATACGGTCGAGGATACCAGCGTGTAATGATCGTACGGATAGGGGCCGACCAGGTTATTGAAATAGCGCATAGCCTCAACCGCCGTATCGATCGCGCGGGGGCTCCAGTTACGCCGGTGGTTACTCTTGTAGTAGCAGTCGACTATTACGCCATCAACGACCGCCCGATCCAGCACGAAATCGGTAGCGGCCGAAAACGCGAAATCGTGAACGTTCTCCGCCCGGAATATCCAGGTTTTCGTTTCATCGTCGTTATAGTCAGTCAGGTTTCTAAACGGCCAATCGAGCATAATGCTATCGAATAAATCATCGAAACCGGCGGCGGAGTTATGATCATCGATCTCGTTTAACAGATCGTAAATCACCCGGCCCTCTTTCGGGGTTTTAAGCATACCGCCAAAAACTTCGGTTTCATTAAGATGGCTGCCCGTATGAGCCAATATATAATTTTCAGGCGCGGTTACTCTTATATCATAATTGCCGAAATCGGAATATTGCTCGCTCATACTCTGGAACTGGTTGATATGCCAGCCGTAGTTATCGTAGACCGCCGCTTTGGGGTACCACTGGCCGACATCGAAATGAGAGCCGCGCCTGCCCAGACGATAACCACGCGCAGGAATGATCGATTCGAAATCGAAATATAATAACAGCGAATCACCCGGCAAAAGCGAACCGGCAAGCGGCAGTTTTAATATCGTGTCATCGATAATGAATCCATCCGGTTCATGATCGTTAATCATTATCCGGTTAATAATCATACCGCCATGCATGAAAGCCGAAAAGTCGGCCATTCGATGAGAGCCACGACGGTCGAGCTCGGTATCGAAATTGGAACCGGGCTTGAATGCGTTCAGATACAAATGAAAATACAAGGTATCGAGTTTCGAGCGCGAGTTATTATGATAGACTATCTCCTCGGTACCTTTTACCATATTTTCGCCGGGGACGAGTTGGGCCGAGATACGGTAGTCGACCTGCTGTTGAAAATAATCCGAGGCTGATGCTATGTTAATTAATATCAAAATTATTATCGTAATCGCTTTTTTCATTTTAATACCCTGCTTAAAAACTCGGTTGTTCTGGGATGTTTAGCTTTATCGAGTAACTCACCTGTCGGCCCCTGCTCTATTATTTGCCCTTTATCCATGAATATTATCCTGTCGGAAACCTCACGGGCGAATCCTATTTCGTGAGTCACCGTTATCATGGTCATTCCCTCGTTCGCCAGTTGACGCATCACTGCCAGAACCTCGCCTATCATCTCCGGATCGAGCGCCGAGGTCGGCTCATCGAAAAGCATAATTTCGGGTTTCATACACAATGCCCTGGCGATTGCCGCCCTCTGTTTTTCACCGCCGGAAAGTTCGTTGGGATACGAATCGCATTTATGCTCCAGGCCGACTTTCTTGAGATAGTACCGGGCGATTTTCTCGGCTTCGGCTTTCTCCAGCTTGCTTACAACTACCGGCGCGATGATTAAGTTCTGCAATACCTTCAGATGAACGAAAAGTTCGAACTGCTGGAACACCATGCCGATTTTCAAGCGGGCCTCATGAGCGTTCTTACCGGAGCTATCCAATGTAATATCATCAATCGTGATCTCTCCCGAATCGATCAACTCCAGTCCGTTAAGTGTCCTTAGAAGCGTGGACTTGCCCGAACCTGACGGCCCGATAATGACAACTACCTCGCTTGGCTCGATCTCGAACGAGACATTGTTCAGCGCCTTGTTCTCTTTGAACGATTTACTGACTTGCGATGCATTTATAATGGCCATCAGTGATGTATCCCCAGGCCGGGTATGCGGTATTTACGTTCCAGGTATGAGGAGAATCTGGTCAGGCTCACCGTAATAGCCAGGTATATTAAGCCGACTAATAGCCAGGTTTGAAAATCGACGAAATGCTGCGAGTAATACTCGGTGCCGGCGCGGGTCAGCTCGCGAAGGCCGATAATCGAAACCAGCGAGCTGTCTTTTAAGCAACTGATAAAGTCATTAACCAGCGGCGGAGCTATCAGCCTGATTGTCTGCGGCACGATTATATATCGCCAGAGCTGAAACTTTGTCATCCCCAGTGAGAGCGCCGCTTCGGTCTGCCCTTTCGGGATAGCCTGAATACCGGCTCGGAACACCTCCGCCAGATAGGCGGCATAGCAGAAACTTATCGCCACCACCCCGGCGACGAAACGATCGAGGCTGATGATTTTCCCCAACCCGAAATAGATGAAAAATATCTGAACTAAAAGCGGCACACCGCGAACGATATCGATATAGATTTTGGCCGGATACCTGAGTAGCGGCGACTTGCTTAATCTCGAGAAAGCCGTCAAAAGCCCCAGTACCGAGGCGAAACAGAAACTCAGGAAAGTGATTTTCAGAGTGGCTGGAATCGCTGGGACGAGGAATTTGAATATACCGTAAAACAGTCGGGCTTGCTCTAAAATAAAATCCAAGATCATTCCCCGATCCAGTAGGCCTTTAACGAATCCACGACACCCTCTATCATCTGCTTTTGAAGAGCCTTGTTTATTTCACCCAGCAATTTGTTTTCGGATTGAGCAACCGCTATTCCGTATTGCTCTGATGACAACAGCGGGCCGACGATTTTGGCATTACCTCTAACTTTAATAGCCCGCCGCGATGTGGGAGCATCATTTAAAACCGCATCGAGACGGCCGTTTTCCATATCGATGAAAGCTGCGCCGATATTGTTGAAACTGATCACCTCGGCATCCTCTATGGTTTTTGCCATCAACTCGCCGGTCGTGCCAAGCTGTACGCCTATCCGCAAACCCTCGAGATCCTCGATACCCTTGATAGTAAGGTTATCCAGCGGTACCGAAATAGTCTGGCCGGCATCATAGTAGGGTATAGTGAAACTCACCGCCTGTTTGCGTTCGGCGGTGATTGTCATTGCCGAGATGATGCAATCGTATTTGGCGCTGCGAAGTCCGGGTATGATTCCCCCGAACGGAACTACGATGAATTCCGGCTCGGCTTTCAACTCCTTGCAGATGGCTTTCATCAGATCGATATCGAAACCGACCAGTTCACCGGTTTTATCATCATTGTACTCGAATGGCGGGTAGGTGGCATCGGTGCCGATAAGCAAAACACCGGTAGCTTTAAGGCGATCATAACCGGTTTTGTTGCCATCCGAACATGATATCAGCAGCGTTACGGCTATCAATAAAATCGTTATCTTTTTCATAAACCGCTCTTTTTAAAAGGTTGATCCTCGGTATAGTATAAAAACTTGCCCGTGGCCTTGCAGATCGTGATCCCGTCATCGTTACTTATGACTGCTTTACAGGTTACCAGATGCCTCCCCGCCTGCAGCGAGTCGGCGGCAATATTCACCCTGCTATCGGCCCTGGCGAAATTGACCATCCTTATGGTAATCTCTGAGGTGATCTCTTTAATTTCGTTGCCTTGAATCAGATGCATCATCGCCTCATCGGCCAGAGCGAACAGTATGCCGCCATGCACGACGCCATCGAAACCACAGTGATACCGGGAAGGTGTAAACTCGGCGGTTACCAGATCGCCATGAAAGTTAAACGGCACCATCAGGCCACGCGTATTTTCGCTTCCGCAAACGAAGCAGTTACGGGATTGTAATATTTTCTCGGACATGGTTTAATGATATCGGGGCAGGGCGTTCAAGTCAACAGAAAACACGTAGCAAATTAGCCCATAAAATAGCTGAAAACATATTTAATAACCACAACGGATAAAGCGGTAGCCATGATCGTTTTGATCAACCGCTCCGGTAAATATCTCTGTAACCTCGCACCGAGGTAAATACCCGCCAACCCGCCTATACCGAACGACAATCCCAGATACCAATCGGGTATCACCGCCGCTTGAGCCGGATAAATAGCGGGCAGTAAATGGCTGTAGACGAATATGCCGGCTATGGAGGTGAAAAACGTACTCAGAAGCGCCGGGCCGGCAACGGTGTAAATCGGCAGACCGAATACTGTCACCAGAAATGGAGCGATTATCGCGCCACCGCCTATGCCATAGGCTCCGCCGATTATACCAACCACGGAGGCTAGAATGAACACGGGCAGATTCGAGACCGTGTAAACCCGTTTTTCGAACTCATACTGGTATTTCAATAGCGAAAAACGAATAGTATGAGCACGAAAATCGGATTGATCTTTTAATTCAGTCCCGGTTCTATCTTTCTTTTTGATGATCTCGAAAATCAGCCTGATCAGAATGTACAGAAGTATCAGTCCGACAAAAAGCTTGAAATCCTCGGTCCCGGAGAATATGGTAGTACGTAAGTAAGCTCCTAATATCAAACCGGGAGTCGTGCCGATAATGATAATGAGAGCCAGTGGCCAGAGCATACGTTTTTCGCGAATAAACCGATATATGCCGCCGGGTATGGCTACTATGTTAAACACCAGGTTTGTCGGGCTGACTGAAATGGCGGTGTAATCGAGTATACTCATCTGGAACGGCAGAAGCAAAAATGCTCCGGAGAGCCCGCCGGTGGAGGCGAACGCAGAGATCATGAAAGCCACCAAGGCCGGCAACCACCAGTATGTCTCCACTCCGCTTATCGGGAATTCAACCATAAATATATATTTAGTTCATAAAACGTATATCAAGCAACGCGGAAATTAATAATAGTATACTTTTATTTCGGATACGCCCGAGTCGATTTCGATATAGGCGGTACAGGAAGCCGTTCCGAAATTATCGGATCGGAACTTGCCATGATATTTTTCCAGACCGGCCGAATTGAAGTTAGTTTCCGATAGGGCGATATCGGAATCGATCTCCAGCGCCATATCGCGTGGCACCCTGATACTGATCGAGGACGCGCCCGAGTCTATATCGATTTTCTGCGATTTGGATTTATCGCCCAGCTTGATATCGATATCAGCCGCACCGGTATCGAGATATAGTGTTCTCAGCTTGTGATCTGCCAGATCAAGCTCCACCCTGGCGGCCCCGATATCCAGGTCGAGATCCAGTGGCAGGTAGTCGGCGATAAACACCCGGGCATCATTCTTGAAATTACGGCGTTTGAAGAAGTTCAATTTCTGCAAATCGCGCGATTTAACTCTTAGCTCGCCAACACCGTTATCGACAGCGTATTTGATCTGCGGTCTTTTCGTACGATACTCGAAATCGCCGCTGAATAATTCGTTGTTACTCGGGCCTATCCACATCTCGCCCATGCCGAAATCAATCTCGATATCAAGTTCCTTAACATCCGAATCGGAATCGACCTGATATTCGTATACCTCGCGCGAATATTTAGATGAGTAATCGTAGTCGTAGCTATAATAACCGCGCGCTCCCCAGCCATCCACGGCTACATAGATAAATGTTAGAGCGAATAAAAGCGGCGCGAGTAACGCCAGGTATTTCATTTTAGTGCGGCCGAAAACCAGAGCTATGCCTATCGCGATCAGAATTACCGGCCATAGTGAGATAAGTTTCAGCCAGACATAGTGACTGAGATAGCCGGTGTTTATCCCCAGGAAAAAGGCGCCGATTCCGATGAAAATCACACCCCAGCATAATGAGCTAACTTTCATCTTTTTCACCGCCTTTGTTTACGGCTTTAAACAAAACCACTACACCGACAATAATCAATATGGCAGGCCAGACCTTACCGAACGAAAACCAGTAGAAAACATCGAACGCATTCAGTAGAAAAAGCGCACCCAGCGCGATCAATACCGTACCGACAATAAAACGTGACTTGTCCTTTTCCTCGAGCGGTGATTCATCCTCGGACATTGAGGATACCTCCCCCTCCGCCGTAGTGGCACTTCCGTCACTTGCCATTTCGGAGGCTCCCAAAAGCGGTTTCTGGGGAATAATAATCCAGGCGATAATATACGCCCAGATACTCAGACCGCCGGGAAATATCAAAATAACCGTAGCCAGCCTGACGATGGTTGAGTCTATGTTGAAATAATCAGCCAATCCCGCGCATACGCCGCCAATCATGGCGTTTTCACGGGAACGATAAAGTTTCCTGTTGGACATATTGTAACCTCCTGGTAAGGAATTGCGATATCCGCTTCATATTACGGATTAGACTTACTATTTGTTACGAGATAATTCAAGAGTAATTTTCGGGGCTATTGTCCCCTCGTTACAAAGTATCGTTTTTTTGTAAAGGCAGAACTCGCTCTACCCTGAAGCCCGCAGAATGAATTAAATTAACGGTCTGCTGGTTTCCGGGTAAAGATTAACTTTACCCCTACGCTTAATATGAAATGATAGATATCGTGGAGATAATATCAGGCGTTACTCATCCGCCTCGCCGGTCATCGGAACGAACCTTACCGGAATGACATTCATGGTCTTTATCTCACCCTCAGTTTTGCGAATGAGTTTTAAATCCTGATGGTAAGTCCCTACCGGTATCACCAGGCGTCCCCCCTCGGCCAGTTGTTCGATAAGCGGCTCGGGCACCTCATCGGGGGCAGCGGTCACGATTATGGCGTCAAACGGCGCTTTCTCCGGCCAACCCCGGAATCCGTCTCCACACCTAACCTCGATATTATCATAGCCCAGCGCAGTGAATGTCGAATCGGCTCGATCGGCCAGCTCGCGAATAATCTCTATCGTGCTCACCGAATCACAAAGTTCGGCCAGTATAGCCGCCTGGTAACCGGAACCCGTACCGATCTCCAACACTTTGGAATCAGGCTCCAATTCCAATAACTCGGTCATCAAAGCAACTATATAAGGTTGGCTGATTGTCTGATCATTGCCTATAGGCTGAGGTTCATCCTCGTAGGCATAACGGCGAACGTATTCAGGCACGAACTCATGACGGGGTACTTTGCGCATAGCCTCGAGCACTCGTTTATCTTTCACACCTCGGACGATTATCTGTGAATCGACCATCACCTGGCGATATTTAAAATATACATCGGTGGTATCGGCGGCATGTTTGTCATCGGTTTGGCCCATCATGATAATAAAGATAAGCCAACAATACTTAAGCGTAAAGCCCAAAATTACTCCTTTACGGATAAGTTAATAACTTAAATGAAGTAACTACCCTCTACATCCTCGGTGTGAAGCGCTGGGATTGTTGAAAAAGTCTATTTCACGAGTCACCGGGAGGGATGAAGTTCTCTGTGCATTCTTTCCCGGTGACATCCCATTTGAAATCAAAGATTTCTGACGCTACAGCCAATTTAGAACTAAGTAACTACTCCTGTTTCCTCGTTGCGGAGCGCTGTTTCGCAACGCAACCGCCTGCTGGTAGAATGATCATTCTACATGCCGCAAAAAAGTTTCCAAGCATCGCCAGGAATCCAGAGAGAAATATCATTCATTATAATTATAATCTTCACTGCCATGACTATATCCAGCAGTTTATATCCAGCCAGGAGTCTACTAAAGCGAGTAGTTGAATACCAGGTAGAAAGTGTTGGATGATGACTCGAGTTGATCTATCAGATAATCAGCCGGTATCTCGACAGATTTGTCGTAGCTTTTGAATATCGCCTCTACACTAATTCCACGCTTCAAGTAATGTTTTAACATACCGTAAAAATACAAGCGGGTGTCCTCGCGCCCCAGGCGGTAAATGTCAGTGATTTTCATGGTCTGGAACTGCACCAGCTCATAGGATACCTTGCCGGCTATCTGGAAACTCTTTCGCCCCAGGCCTTTGAGATAGAACCTGCTTCCCAGCGTGAATTTGTTGCCGTCATACGAGGTATCGCGAGTGTGAGATGAGTTATCGGCGCCCGCGCCAACGGCGTGCGAATATTCGTAGCCGATCCAGCCTTTCCAGAGCTTAACCGGGCGATAAACCAGTGTTCCGCCAACTTCATGTTCGTAGATATCGCGCTCATCGAATATCTCGATAAAGTCTTTATCGGAATATGTGTAATTAACGCTGACGCTGGTCGATTTGAACAATCTATAAACCATCCTGGCGTTAAGCGATATCTTATCGAATTTCGCCTCGTGATACCCATCCCCCGTTATGAAGCTGTTACGATAGTAGTAATCGGGAAGGTACGACACCGAACCCTGGAAAAATGTGCCACGTTTGAAATAGCGTTTGAAATAAGTCTCAAACCGCCAGTGACGTTTGACATCGTTCTCGTTGTAATAATAGTAGTCGGTTTTAAATCCGAGGTGGAAACTGTGCTTGAGCAGTTTGGTTTTGTAAACTATATCGATTTCGGGGTTAATGATGACATCATCTTTTGATTCCACGGCGAACTTATTATCGGGCGCGCCCGGATCATCCATCTGATCCAGGTCGGAATCGGAGTAGTTGAGGATATTATCATCGTAGATAGTCTGAATCTCGATATCGATATCGAACGGAGATTTAGCCGAAAGCGTAGTCGCCCCGGTAAGCCATCCCGATACCAACATGCAAACTATGATAAGCCTAACGGCATTATTCGTCGTCATTGCTATTCTTCTTCCTCATTGTCATCCTCGATCCCCTGAATATCCTGATCTATATCCTGATCGGATTCTTGTTTGGGCAGACTGAATCGAATACTGATTGTCTCAGCGGTGGACTCTTTCAGGAGAAAATCATAAGTGTGGCTGCCGGACGGTACCTCGACGATAAACTCTGTCGGCCGCGAGGGCACGACTCCGGTGTAATCCTGATAAGCCATGGTCAGCGATTTCGAGGTAGTGGCCGAGAGCGTGTTGATCTCCGAGCCGTTCTCGAACATCGAGATAGTGAAACCTATTCTACCGACCATCTCCTCCGTAAAATTAGCCCTGGCCCTGACTATAAACTCGGCCGGGCCGTTAATCCTGAGCTTGACTCCTTCATCATTCGAGATCAAATAATAAGGAGTCTGATTTTTCTTGGAATAGAGGTGTACTCGTTTGAAATATTGGAGCGGGTACATACTGACTTTTTTAGGCGATATGGTTTCCGGTTGGGATTTATAAATTCTGACAAAAACCGTATCGACATTATCCGAAACCAGCCACAGGCGATAATTATGAATTCCCGCCGATGATTCGAATTCCATTTTCCTGTACATGGCCGGGTACAATTCGGAATCCAATACCTTACTGCCACTGTTTTTACTTTTAAATTGCTCGGCAGCGACGAGGTATTCTTCCTCCCAAACTTGCACTTGATATTCCGCCGTTACATCTTTCTGGTACAAACCAGCCCTGGTGCGAACATCCACCTGAACCGGTCCCTCGACAGCGAACCCCATCGATTGGCCTTTAACCAGGCAATAATAGCTATAGGTTTTACCTTTGGAATTTTGATAATTGACAGCTCGCGGGCGACCAAACGGCATAACCGTAGTGCGAGCGAAAGACTCCGCAGTAAAAACGAAAGCTGAAATCATCAACACAAATATTAATATTCTACGATTCATGGTTCCCCCATCAAGCATTTTTCTTAACGAATAAGTGACGGTTACGATAAATATAGTACCTGAAATCCAACCTGATAGCTCCGTAGAGTATAAGCAGTAAAATAACGGTATATATGACGGTCGTGGTGATCGAATATCTTTCCTGAACGAAAATCGATCCCTCGCCAATTACCGGTTCAGGTACTACCTCTGCCGGTAGTTGGTATTTATGCGCAAAATCATCAATTTGCAGAAGGTGAATTACCGGCAGCCTTCTCTCCGCCAGAATATTTATGGCGCCTCGTGCCGGCATCTCGCGATCCCAGAGATGAGCGTTGTATCCCGGCAGCATCAGCTTGCCGTTTTGGGATGAGCCGACAGCGGCCAGTCCGCCACCTACATTTACAACGGCTTTATACTCATCACTACCCGCCGCTTCATCGAAAATCTCGATACGTTTTTCGATATTGGCCTCGAGTGAACCGGAAAGATCGTTCTCATCGATAGAACTGATAAATTCGACATTATTGCGGGCGATCGCCTGCTCCAGAAGTTCTCTTCCCTGAGGTGAAAGGCCTCGTCCACCATCGTTACCGCCTCCCAATGAGGCTGCAACCGATTTATAATCCCAGATACCGCTCTCAACAAGCGCGCTTTCCATATCCAACCAGGTGAACTCCTCCCAGTTAGCGCCCCAGGTCGAGGCTCCAATCGAGGTAATAATTACCGGTTTCAGTCCCATTACTTTGCAAGCGGCCATCACGGCCACGTTCATTGCAGGAAAAGCGCCGGTGAACGTTACTGCAATTTTATCACCCGGCTCGACATCCGCTCGGTTAAGAAGATCAACTATAACGGCTGCATTGTTGGGATTGGTCGAAATCAATTTATCGCGAATATAACCTCGGTCGGTTGTAATTAGCGAATATTGAGGACCGATCATACCGCTCATATTGGGATCATTTTGAACATCGATGACATAACCGCGATTGCTCAGTTCTTTCTTGATAATATCCTGAGCGCTTTTTGCCAGTTCAGCCGCTTTTATTTTCTGATCGTAATGCGGGGATTTCTGTGGCTTTTGCGATTTCTCGGCTAAGTAGAAGAATAAAATCGATAGTATCGCCAGAAACACCAGCAAGGCCAGGGATGGCTTTCCTGTTTTGCGCCTCATAGTATGACCTCCCCGCCAGAGAATATCATCAAAAACATCCTCACTAAAACACCTGCTACTATCATCATAGTGATTGTCTGTATAACACCCTGACGTTCCATCCAGTTAGCGATCAGGCCGGGTATAATATAACCGATAGCCTGAAACTCGATCGGCACGGTATCGGGAGACATTACGAAAAGCTCTCTCGAGGCCCAGCCGAAACAAAATCCCACCAGGATAATCATCACGGTGCGGCGACGGCCATAGAGGAACATCTGGTTAGACATCAATCTGACAGTAAGGTATGTCAGCAGCGCTACTATAATTGTACCAACAATCCTGAGAGGTTGATGTATCATCAACGCGACATAGCCGGGGACAACCATTCCGCCCGCGGCCAAACCCAGAAGCTCGGAAAATACCAGGCTCAGGATAAGTCCCAGTCCGATAGCTTGCATTATCAGAGTAGATTCAGGCAACCATCCTCCCCTTATTTATGAAATATCGCACGATCTCGTCTCCTAAGCCAACGATGTTACCGATACCGACTATAATCGTATCGCTGGTAACTATCGTATCTATAAAATCAAAAACCTCTATTACGTTCTTACCGCCCAGGTCCATCATCATTGAACTTGCCAGGCCGTTCTTTTGTGCCTTGTGCACCAGCGGCTTGGTAGCTTCGCCGCTTATAATAAAATAGTCGGCCTCCAGCTCCCTGGCAATGAATTCGCCCAGTTGCTCGGCCCGCTGTACCCTATCACGACGGGAATTCACCAGCACCATCAGCTTTTTATCGTTGCCCCGGTGTAAGTGCAGCATATCCCAGATCGCCCGATAACTGTCGGGATCGTTGGCTGCGAATGCATTCAAAAACTCTAAGGTATGCCCGTGTATTTTCAAAGTATACTTCTTCAAAGCGCCGGGATCAGGTTTTATCTCGATCATTCCCTGAAGAGCAGACTCTTTGTCCACACCGAAATGCTCGCATACCGCCAGGGCAACCGCCACGTTGTCTTTGTGCTCCAGATGACCGAAACGGGATAAATCCTCCGGGTTGACACTCTCGGTCGTGACCTCTACAACCTTGCAATTGACCTTTGCCGCTCGTCTCTTAATAACATCCAGATAGCGCTCCTCGGTGGTGAAAAGCAGGCCGTCCTCAGGAATAGTGTTGCATATAGCTTCAGCCACGTCATCAACAGTAGGCCCCATTACATCCAGATGATCCTCACGGATATTGGTGATAATTCCCACCTGCGATTTTATCATCTGATGCTCGGTTATATACTGAAGATTGGGGATTAAAGCCATACACTCGACAACGAAAAAATCGGCTTCGTTGTCGGCGGCTTTGGCCACTATACCAAGCTGTTCGATAATATTAGCCGAGCCAACGCGCCTTATGGGTTCCTCATAACCGGTGGGATCGATAGTACGCGGACTGGTGCCAGTGGTTTTAACAAAAACGCGTTTGCCGCCGCCTTTCAAACCGCCGCCAACCAAACGGGTCACGGATGACTTACCACGTGTTCCATTAATATGGATACGCACAGAAATACGGCTCAAATTCCGCTTATGCTTGTGGAATTCGATGACGCCGAAAAGTGTGAAAAGCACGACTAATAAAAAAACGAGCCACATAAAGAATCTCTTCCTGGCTCCTCTCCACGAAAACTTTGGGTGAAATCAATATATATGATATGTCATTGGTTGGCAAATGTTTTTATTGGGCAACGCATAAAAAATATAAACAGGCATTTTCGATCCTTAAAAGTTTACGGATACGTATCACGGGCATTTTACCCGTGTGGCAATTAGCTTGAATTCGTAACTATATTTCCGTTTACCTCGTTGCCTTGCATGAATTACCGATCAGCATGCCAATACTACTCATCCCGCTGATGAAGGACAAAATAAACGGGAACATAACCCAAAAACTGATCAAAATGTTTTATCTTATTTGAAAAATTCAGCCTCGATAAATTCATAGCTAACACATATCTGTCATCGAATTATCTATCTTATACAGTACAGTAATGACAACCATTACTAAAATGGTGAGCCATTATCAAGTAATCGGCTTACTATTAATAGCTAAATTGAACCTTTTATATTTAAGGCGCTTATAAGCTTTCTCAGGACATACTTCATTCACTAAACATATTCACCAAAAAAATAGGAGCATTTGATCAAATGCTCCTGCTTTATTAATAATTTTAGAGTATGCTACTTACTTTTCACGAGATAAATCGAATTCTAACTCCAGATGCTGCTGTCTTTCCTTATTATACTTGTCATCACCTCTAGCATAGCCCCATCGATTGGGAATATTTTCCTCGAAGGAATTTCGCGAATTTGATATCTCCGGCGCGAAAAATTTCCCGGCCGCCTCTCTGTAAGAGCTTAACGGCGCCAGACTGGGGTTGGAACCGGAGATAATCTGGAATTTCAGGACATTATCGGTATCGAATATCCGAAAACTGTAATCCTGCGATATCTCAGCCCAGAAACCGTTATCCAGCGCGGCCAGGCGGGTTGGCGAAACCTTTACCTCACGGTTTCTCAGATAATCCTGCATCAATGATTCGATATCGTTTAACGATTGCTCCACTGCATATATCGCCGGTTGTATTTGTTCGGGCTCTATTTCCCTCGCTTGCTCAGACAATTCAACAACCACAGGCTGCGTATCGTTATCCTGTTTTACAGCTTGATTTTTGGCCAGGATAGGCATATCTGCCATCTCACCCATAACGGTATTTATCCGGGATGTCTCGGTTGTCTCTATCGCGGCAACCGGCTCAATCGATGGCGTATTACTCAGCGGTATATAAATCCTTAAGGCCAATACGGCTATCAACACCGCCATCAGTGGTGTAACCAGCCTAAAAGCCATCTTATTGGCAAACAGGCTTTCGATAAACCTCGGATAACGCTTCGGCTGCGGCCTGGCGGCAATTCGGGCAATAACCCTGGTGCCGAATTTCTGCCAGTAATTCCCCTCCGGCGGAGGATAATCGGCTTTATCGGCCAGATGAGCCAGTCTTTGCACCGCCTCATACTCGGCCAGACATTCAGAGCACTCGACAATGTGCTCCTCCAGCCATTTACACTCACCCAGGTGGCCATCGAGGTAAGGTCCAATCAGTCTCTTATTTTTGCAATTTCCCATTTTTACTCTTATCGCTCTCCAACAGGGCATTCTTCAGCTTCGTGCGGGCGCGGAACAACCGCGACATCACCGTGCCGATCGAACAGCCCATGATCCTTGAAATTTCCTCGTATGAAAAATTATCATAAGTTTTTAACATAAAAATAGTCTTTTGTGGCGAGGGCAATTTGTCCAGCGCTTCCTGAAAAACTATCATCTGCTCCTGGTTAACCAACCTGTTCAACTGATCCGGCGATTTGGGTACGGATTCCAAGAAAGTCCTTCCCGAGGGCGTATCCAGCGAGACCGTGAAACTTTTGTGCTTGAGGTAGTTTAAAATCTGGTTAACCGCTATGCGATATATCCAGGTGTAAAAACTCCGGCCTTTCTGGAAAGTGGAAAGAGACATGTAAGCTCTCACGAAACTTTCCTGTGCCAATTCATCTGCAACATCGTGGTTTTTAGTCATACGTAAAGCCAAAAAGTATATCTTTCTTTGATACTTTTTCACCAGCACCTCAAACGCTTTTACTTCGCCATCGAGTACACGTTCGATTACGATCTGGTCCTCATCTTTTATCGTATTGTTACCCATCGCTCTAACTTTAATACAAATTACTCGGCTGTTTATTCCCCGCAATCTTAGACCCCAGACTCGATACCAGATTAATCAGAAGAATATCCTTGCGCATCCCGGCCGATTTGAGACTTATCTCAGCCTCGTAAATATCATGCAAGCAATCGTTTAAAGTATCGCTCGATATTAAAGGCGCGAGACGACTTATAGTATCGGCCACTGTTTTTGAAAAATGTAAATTTTTCATAAGAACAAATGACGTGGCATTATACATCTTGGCCGTATTCAGCTTCAGGAAGAAATCTTTGATCCGAAATAACATCGTCCCCTCCGATTCCTTCGTTAATAATAACTTATGCAGAAGCCTCAAAGCTCCGGAGATATCCTTTTCAGCTATTCGTATCGGCAAATCGGCCACTGTACCCAGAGTACCAGCCCCGATCAGGTTGGCAATATCCTCCCGGCTAACCGTTTTTACATCACCGGCATAAATTGCCAGTTTTTGTAGTTCCTGTTCTAATATACCGATATTACAGCCAACTGTTTCAACCAGATAGTCAAGTGCCTTTTCCGAAACGGTAATTTCGAGTTCTTTGGCATATTCAATCATGGCAATTACCGCCTCGGCCGGGCTTAACTGCTTGAATTCTTTGTGATTGCTTTTATTTGCCAGTAGCGCCTTGTAAACCTTCTTGCGCTTGTCTTTGCCATCAAGTTTGCCGGCGGTTATCACCATTGTCGAGTGTTCCGGCACTTTATCGATGAACTTTATGACCAGTTCCTGGTTTTTAGGCGACATTTTGTTGAAATTCCTGACAACCGTCACCCGTAGCGGAGAGCCGAATGGCGGCGAGGAAACAGTGTTTATCAGGGTTGCGCCATCCAGGCCACGGCCCTCGTAGAAAGTGTAATCGAAATCTTTGAAACCACTGTCTATCACCGAATTAACCAGGTTCTTTATTCTCTTCCACTTGAGATACTCATCCTCGCCATGGAAGAAGTAATACCTTTTTAATTTTGATAAAATTCCCATAATCCTATTACTAATACAATTCGAGTTCTATGACAATACAAATATAAAACGGAGCCCGGGTTAGAGGCTCCGTTATTATTCTTAATTTATCCGTTTACTTGAGTAAGGTCATCCGCCTGGTTTCCGATTTTTGATCGGTCGTGAGCTTATAGAAATATATGCCGGAAGAAACCGATTCGGCGTTATCATTCGAGCCGTTCCATATTACGGTATGATCGCCTGCCGTCATATCGCTGCTCAGGAGAGTTCTTACCAATCTGCCGGCGATATCGTAAACCTCGAGAGTAATGTAACCGGCGCTCGATAAAGCAAAACTAATTTCGGTGCTGGCATTAAACGGATTTGGGTAATTCTGCGCCAGGTTAAATTCGGCCGGAATCTGATTGTTATCATCTATTGATACGTTAGCGTCAACAATAGCGGCCTCGCGATTGGAGAATCCCGACCATTGATCCTCGGCATCTTTCGCCCGGACCTGATAGAAATAAGTACCATTTTCCCGATCTGTTATATCGTAGAAGTTATCTGCAATATCCGAGGCCAGAACCATCTCGCTTTCGAAAGTCTCAATCGGGTAAACATCATCTATATATATACCACTCTCCAGCATCCAGCTATCGGTAACATAGCTGAATTTGATCTGGACGGACATACCGGCGTAAGCATCCAGCGGGAACGAGGCCTCGATCCAACCTGCGGAGGAGCCGGTTATACCATTACCCCGGTTGGAGCCGTTAGGATCGTAATTAGTGGTTATATTTCCCTCGATCGGTGTGAAAATAGCCCCGCCATCGGTGGAAATTTCAACATAGCCATAGTCGAAATCTTCCTCGACATCGAACCAAACCCAGAACGACAGAGTGTCATCATCTAAAACGTTCAGCTCATCAGCCAAAATAGCGCTGCCGTGGTATGAGTTCTCATTCCCGGAAAATATACTATGGTTAGAGGAGTGATAACGGCTGGTACTGATTCCGTAACCATCGAACTCCCACAAACCATCACCCGATTCGATATCGTCTTCGGTTCTGAGATATCCCGATTTCTCGACCAGTTCATAAGCCACAGCCGGATTATCCTCATCCTCATGCGTCCAACTTACGGTATACGATGATGTATCGAGCTGGCCGATGGGGTTCAAGACGGGCGCGGTCGGCGCCGAGATTGTCTCGACATTTCCGGCAATCTGAGCGATATAGATAGCTACGGGTAACATCTGGGCGTTAAGTGGATTTATACGATACGACGCCGGCCAAAATCCATCCGAGGAATTGCCGGTTTCGGGGGTGGCACAAAACAGGCCGAGTTCGCCGTACTGCCAGTCGTTGGCATCACCATTGGTATTGTATAAACATTCCCAGGCGGTACCGGGTCTGTAATCGCCACCGGTCAACGTTTCGACGGAGTCGCCGATAGCGCTGAAAATCGACTGATCGGGAGTATAAATATCATCATAGCCGTAAGGATACAACCACCAGTTGCCATAAGTATGCGCGTTTATAATGAAACTGAAATCGCGGCCGGTAATGAAATCTCTGACAGCTTGAGTCTCGGGTTCCGAAAACGCCGCCGGGCCTCGATAGGTTTCATCACTGGAATAAGGCGAAGAGCCGTCATCATCATAGCCCCACATGTAGCCCCAGTTACGGTTCAAGTCAACTCCGCCACCGGAACGTCTGTTTTTACGCCACATGCCGCCGCCGTTAGGGTTGGTCTGACGGTTATATTCGTAGCCATCCGGATTAAAAACGGGCAGGAACCAGATTTCACGTCCATCCAGAATTTCGGTAGCATCATCATCTATGCCATAATTTTCCAGAAGCCAGGAAAGGAAATTCAGTTGCCAGGCCATACTTGCAGGTTCGCGAGCGTGAATTAATGCATTGTAGAAAATCTCAGGCTCATCCTCATCGGTATCGACATTATCCGAAACCTTGATCACCCACAGATCGCGCTCCTCCCAGCTCTGGCCGATCGAAAATTTCTCGGAGACCAGTTCAGGATAAAGCATATGAAGCATATCAAGAGAGTCCACTACTTCGCTATAGGTCAGGTATCCGCCCATCGTGGTAATCACCGGGTTGCGTTGTTGATAGAAACTAACCATATCTTCCTGCACTATATCATAATGCAATCCGGCCGCGGCTATTTCCGCGATATCATCACTATAAGCAACTACCTCGACATAATCCTCTGTATAATAAGGAATATCCAGAGGCATATCGGCCAGCTTCATAACATCGGTTTTATTCATTAAGTAAACATGCAACAATGAGGGATTCTCGTTTGCATGTATGGCGGATGCTGAAAGCATCAGGCTAAAAGCAACCGCGAACAATAGATATTTTTTCATTTCATCTCCTATGATAAAAGTCTACTCCAAATTTCAGTTATCTGTTTGCTAACACAAAGTTAGGGAAATCTTCAAACACCCAATTATTTTTCAAGGTGTCATAGATTATTCCCAGTAATTTTCTGGCTGTGGCAATGATAGCCTTACCGCTGCCACGACGGTTTTTTATACGATTGTAATATTTACTCAAGTAATGGTTATATCGTATGGCAACAAGCGTACACTGCACCAGTGTAGTCCGACCAATCTTAGAACCACGCTTGGTAATCCGACCATGATGCTGAATCTCGTTTGAATTGGAAACTCGCGGCACTACGCCAAAATATGAGGCCAATTTATCTTTGTCCGAAAAATCAGCAACATCACCAATTACCGAAAGCAACACTGTAGCTGATTTGCTGCCGATTCCTTTGATGCTGGTCAGGTTCTTATGCCCGTTCAACTTGCGACCCTGATCCTCTATCTGTTTGTCCAGCTTTTTTATCCCCTCATTCAAACTGCGAATCTGATCAACCAATACCTCAAGCTCAACAGAAACAACCTCATCAAAATTCATCTTTAGAACCCGCTCCAAACTCTTGTTGCTGGAGTAGGCCTCCTTTTTACTCTTGATACCATGATGATTGAGTATGTTGTGTATTTTATTCTTCAAAGCTGTACGTAACTTGACCAGCTTGTCCCGTGTCCCAACAAGTGAACTGATCTGCGCTTTATCTTTCGTCTTTAATCGGGCTTTCGGCAACATGTCTTTGCTCATAAAATAGGCTAAGTTCCTGGCATCGTTTTCATCCGTCTTACTGACTGATGATTTGATTATCTCAAATTTGTTCGGATCGACGACAACAACTCGCTTGACCAAATGCGATATCTCATCAACGAAATAACGAGTGTTGCCAGTGGCCTCAACCGCTACACAATCCGTCTTTTTTAATCCTCGTTTAAATTCCTTTAGATCCTTTAGCCGATACTCCTTGATCCTCTCCCGACCACCGGCTGTCAGGTAACACACGGTCAAACTGTTTGTGTGAAGGTCTACTCCTAAGTACCTCATCTTCTTGCTCCATTCTATGGTTATCACTGGAGCAGACTCTCTGTCGGCGCCTACCAAACTCCTATTCAAGGTCTTTGCCTTATGGTGGCAATTCGGTTACAGGTCTGATTAATCTCCTTTACGAGGTCTGGCCTCAAGCATTCAGTTCAGCCTATAACCTATCCGCTCCAGTTAGAAATTCATTACCGAAGCTCTAACACCAACAGAATAGATTAGCAAGATGCTTTTATCGTACCATCTCCTTTGTTTCCAATTAAATAAACCATTTCTATGAAGCTTAAGTTCTCTACCCTACTTAAATATAACATGTATTTGAGTTTAGTCAAACAGTATAAACAAAAAATAAGGGCCATTGAATGACCCTTAAACAAGCTTCCGGTTTTCATTTTAAACGCTACACCCAGCGATCCTGAGCCATATTTTCTTCGGTAGGAATCCAGTCCAGGATAAACGGGAATTTCTTCTTATAGCTTTGCGCCAGACTGCATAACGGCTCCAAATCCGTGGAGGGCTCCTCGACCGAGTTGACCTGGCTGATTACGCTGTAGTTATTGCCAAGTATCTCGATTCGTTTATCTTTGAAGAGATGATTGTTTAATTCAATGAACTCCAGGAGGGCCAGAAGGCTGGCGTACTCGCATTCCTCATAGTCGCCTTTAAACTGGCCTCGGAAATTGATTCCAAGCTCGGGTATGATGAAACTTACAAAGCTGTTGAACTGGGTTTCGATATTGTTGTCTCTAACAACTCCCTGGAAAAAGCATTTCATACTCCGCCTCCTTCTCTCGTGAACGATTTCCCTTAAGAAAGCGCAAAAGCCATGCCCATATATATAAATGAAAGTGATATTTTTGATATTTTCTGGCGAGACATTCGCCTTTTGGGTAACGTGTTATTTTACAACAGATTAATTGAGAAAAAATAAAAAAGCCCGGGAATGCGAAACACCTGATTTCCTTGAAGGAGGTTTTGAGCGTGTGTTAGGCTTTTACAACCTCTGCAAAACCTTTCACATTCCGGGCTATTTTACGATAAAATTGTGACATTGGATCAATACTGCCTCCAGTCTATCTATTTATATCGGTCAGCCAGCCTTTCCCTCCAATAATATATACAATCACAGGCCCCTGATATTCCTTGAATAGACCAATGCCCCCGCCTTTTATATGCCAAAGAACTACCGCATATTTCACTGTTGTACAACGGATTCCTTAATAATTAAACAGTATAGAGGAGCTATTTGTTCCAGTCAACCCGAAAAAGAATATGCACTGATTAATAAACATTTATGTAAATCATATTAGTCCTGGTCTGTTATTTTGCGGAGCTAATAATTACTGTGCAAAACAGTAGCTATTATTAGATATTTAAATGTATTATCGTGTAATAAATCCATGAGAATGGTTGAAAACAACTATTGTAGTATCCAGAAAAGGCAAAAAGGAGGGCCGCCAGTAATATCCAGGCAACCCTCTTTTATTAGTCTTGTCTATAGATATGCTATTTCAATAATACCATTTTCACTATATCCGATTCCCCACCGGAGTATAACCTGGCAAAATACACTCCTGATGATTTATCTTTGGCATCCCAGATTACCGAATGCATGCCGGCTTGCCTCTCGCCTAGCTCCAGGATTTCCACCTTGCGGCCAAGAATATCGTATATAATCAACTCGACATCGGCAGTGTTCATCAACTGAAATCGCATGCGCGTTTGGGCGTTGAACGGGTTGGGGTAGCTTTCAATCAACGCTATACTTTCAGGTAGCCGCGTGTTTTCCTCAATGCCGGTGGTAAAGCAATTTGCCGCGTTTAACCGTCCCGCGCCTATAAGCCCCTCATAACCCGGATTGATATCATCGATGGGATCGGCAGAATCGATAATCATCTGCCAGATCTGCTCGTTGGTAAAATCGGGATAGTAAGCTTTGATCAGGCCGGCCAACCCGGAAACCATCCCCGCCGAAAATGAGGTACCGGTGATAACAGAAAAACCCTCGAAATAAGCCAAGCCGATAGCTACGCCCGGAGCGCAAATATCGATATATTCGCCATAAGGCGCGAAATATCCGATATGATCATCCTGATCGGTTGCCGAGACCGCCATAACATGATTGTAAGCAGCCGGATAAGTTAGATCATCCCGCTCACCGCCGGCGGCTATCATCAAAACGCCCTCATCCCAGAGAGCATCGACAATAGCTTGCTCGAATTCACGATAAACCGGCATACCCCAGGACATGTTAATTATACTCACATTTTGTTCAACCGCGTAAAACATGCTGGTATAACCCTCAACCAGGTATCCGTTATCGGTAATGGTCTTCAAATTCATCAGTCGGGTCGAATAACCTAATCCGGCACCCATCGTGGCGTTATCGGTAACCTCGGCAATCGCGGCGGCTACACCCGTACCATGGCCGAGATGATCGATCGGGTCGTTGTCTTCCTCGCCGAAATCCCAGCCCATGTAATCATCAATATAACCGTTAGCATCATCATCAATGCCGTTTATATCCTCATTCTCGTTGTACCAGATATTGGCCGCTATATCGGGATGGTAGTAATTAATCCCGGCATCGTTAACAGCTATTACGACATTTTCGGTTTGCTCGCCTCGAACGTAATCCCAGGCGATATAAGCTCCTACTTTTTCTAAATGCCATTGTTGATAGAGATAAGGATCATCGGGTGTGTATAAAAGATCGGGAATAGGCTGGAACTCCGCCGATTGGATACAAGCCCGGTTTTCCAGGCGAGAGATAACTGCGAATAAATCGGAATCCTCGCGGGTTGTGATAATAAATAACCTGTCGGCCAGTTGCTTGATCGATTGTTTCCTCAGTATCCCATCGTAAAAAGGCTCGACACTAACGATATCATCATCCGCTTGAACCATAGCTAGCAAATTGCCCGCAACGACATCATGAGAATATGCAGGATCAGTCATCACGATAACACGGTTGGCGATATATTTCACACCGTTATCCAGTTGTCTGGTATTTATAGGGTAAGCACTCGAGGTGATAATTGTTAATACCAGTACCATCAAAAAATAAACTCTATACCTCTTCATAATTTCCTCCCTGAGGATGGTTTAACGCGCTTAGTTAAGAAGATAATATAATCTACAACCAGGTCAAGCATTTATTGTCTCGATAAACATACATAAGATTTTCCCCCGCCCGATTGACGGTTTGTTTGAGTACATGAATTTGTTATCACCACTCGGATAGGGCTATTTTATCAGCGTTAGTTTTTTAGCAATCTCGCAATTTTTCGTCTGAATTCTTTATAGATAAACTCCGGAGCTCAAATCCGCGCCGCTAAAACGAATAGTGTGCTCGCCCGCAGGATACATTGACGGATTGGGACAGTTCTGGTGAAGTTTGACTCCTTGCGGTAATGAGGTTATGTTATCAATTAAAGATAACTGATGGTAGTAGAATGCGCCGATATCGGCACGAGTCATAAGTCAGGTTGTAGATTCCCATATATGCGCCGAACCCGGAAAATGCCTCCGAATAATTATTCGCAATAAGATTACCCGTCATGAATGGCAGATTGATAGAATACAAATTACTGAGGTATTGAGAATATCCCATAAACAGACACCGCTACCGTCTCCCGGCAATGACAGGCGTCTCGATATACCCGGTTTAGTTATTAGCGGGATAGATTCTGGCAAACGAATATGTCAATAAACGATCCGAGAAACGCAGGAAGAACGCCTTTCGCACCAGGCTCCAGACCTCGGAGCGGGCGAGTTTCAAATCACCTTTATCGACTAGTTTATGGGGGTATTCGCTAATCAGGCGAAGAGTCGCGGCCGCCAACATAATCGGTACGATTAAAAACATCCTCAAACCGTAATGTTTCTTGGGAATCATACTGATATATTCGAGCGAATCCTGAAAATGTCTGTGGCAGATATTAACGACATCGAAAACAAGCCCGGTGATATCGCCCCGCAAATCGAGAAGTGATTTCTTGCCAAAAGCGATATGATTCCGCTCGATGAAAGTTTTCGGCAGAAAGCATACTCCCCTGCTGGTATCTATAACGGCATCTTTCAGGACATTAACTTTTTGCAAACCGAGACCGAACGATCTGCCCAGCGGGTGAAGCTTGGCTCGGGTGTCCTCCGAGAAACCGGCGTAGTCGGAGAAAATATCGGTTAGCATATGGCCAACCGTACCGGCGACATAATAGCAGTAATTATCCCAGTCGGATTCATCATTGAGAAACTTGACATTGGCCTGATCACCGCTGGCAAGCGTAGTATATTTTGCCATCCCGGTTGCCATCTCCTGCACCCGTGGAAAAATATGATCGCGGAAACTATCCGGCATCGAGTTCACTGCTATAAGTACCTGGTCGAGATTTTCAACGAGATTTACGCTGGGGATATGATCGGGAAACGAGGATGTGCCTGATTCGAAATTAGCCTGTTTATTTTTAAATGAGCCCCGTATTTCATCGAGCAATGCCTTATCGCAATTGCCATATCCACCCAAAAGACCGGCATATTTGCCCAGCATATCCTGACGTTCACCCGGCGATAACACAGCCGAATCCTCGAACGTATCGGCGATACGACACAGCAGATAGGCCAGGCCTACCGGTTTACCGAGTTTCTGGGGCAAAAACTTTATAGCCAGGTTAAAAGTCCGGGAAACCTGGGGCAGCATATTGCGGGTGAATTTCTCCGCGGCTTCCTTTTTTGTCATATTCTCCGACATAATACCCTATTACTAAAATCCAGTCCTTTAAGTTTCGTTTAATAGCCGGGAACCTGATTATAACCAGTAATTCCAAGCCTGAAAGTAAACGGATAATCCATACTTTCAATATATCTATTAACTGATACGGACAATATATTCAACTTATTTCTAAATTAACTCGAACGGATCGATCATTTTTTTGTATTCGGTAGCGGCGAACCTGTCCGTCATGCCGGCAACGTAGTCGGCCACCACTATGTATTTGTCCTCGTTGCTTAACCGGTTTTGGAAATTCGGTGGAAGCTGTTCAGGGCTTTTGATATATACCTCGAACAGGGTGGTGATAATTCTCTCGGCTTTATCGGCCATTCTGGCCAGTTTATGGTGACGGTATACCTTTTCCAAAAGAAACTGCTTTATCCGCGATTCTTTGCGCAACGCCTCATCCCCGCGGCAAACCAGGTTTTCCGCCATCCGGCGAACATCACTAACCGATTCCGGTTTAGCTTTGTCGAGAGCCTTAACACTGGCGGCGATACTATCGGCTATCATCAGGTTGATCATGTTTTTAACCATCTGGTGACGATAAATCTGGGTGTTATCGATATATGGATACTGGCTCATGACTATCTCGTGAAGTTCATTCCAGAATGGGATGATTTTCAAATCCTCAACCGAAATTAAGCCGGAACGCAAACCATCATCAACATCATGACACGTATAGGTTATCTCATCGGCGATATTTACTACCTGGCACTCGAGCGTACCTCTTTCGGTGGGGAACAGCTCGGCCGGGTACATGGGATTGTCGTAAATCGTCTCATGCTTTAAAATACCCTCCCGAAGCTCATAAGTGAGATTCAATCCCGGAAAATCGGGATAACGTTTCTCCAGGTTTTCTACCACTTTCAGGCTCTGGCGATTGTGTTCGAAACCACCATGCTCTTTCATGAGCTTGTTAAGCACGGCTTCGCCCGAATGCCCGAACGGCGTATGTCCCAGATCATGAGCTAATGCGATAGCCTCGGCCAGGTCCTCGTTAAGATGTAATGCCCTGGCGATTCCTCGCGCTATCTGCACTACCTCTATCGTGTGCGTCAGTCGCGTACGATAATGGTCGCCCTCGTAGTTGACGAACACCTGTGTTTTATACTCGAGACGCCTGAACGCTGTGGTGTGAATAATCCTTTCGCGGTCCCGCTGAAACTCGGTTCGCTGATCGTGGCTGCGTTCCTTATAATGCCGTCCCCTGCTTTCGGATGATTTAGCGGCGTACGGCGCCAACGTTTCATGTTCCTGTTTTTCAAGCAATTCGCGAATTGTCATTTTTCTACCTGTAATTTAGAGTTAATTTCGAGCAATCCGGTAAGCCCGCTACATCGTAGTAAGTATAACCGAAAACAAGTCCTTTGTAAACAATTTCAAGCCCCACAAAATATACCTCCGGGCCGCTTATCAGTCCTGCATTAATGTTCAGGTGTTTGTTCAGTTTTAAATCCTGCCCCAGTAAAAATCTATCATGCTTATATGGATTTCTATAATAAATGCTGTACACCGTAAGTTCCCGGTAAACAGGCCATGCGCCGGAAAACAGGTATTCGGGATCACCCACGGCTTTGTCATCATCATTTAGCGCGATATTATCAACAGTCAGGTCGAGGCTGAAATTATCGAGTTTGAATCCTGAACTGAACCTGAGTATATTGATTGATGTTTTATACAACCCGTCGCCGAAGTTGAGCTCTTTGCGACCGTAACCTGCTCCTATCGATAGGCGCTCGACAAACAGATAGTGAATCATCACCTGGTATTGATCAGACTCATAAAGACTATTCACGCCATACATTCGAAAATCTCCGGCTATTGTCCAGCAACCGGAAGAATATCTGATACCGGCGTAGTTCCAATCCAAAGAACGGATATCGTAAAGCGAGGCGTTCTGGAGTGTCAGTTTCATGCCTCCCGTCTGCGGTTCGGCCGAGCAGAGGTTGAAACCACCCGGGCCTGGAATGTAGCAGTCGCCCAGGAGCATAAGATCAGGTCCCTCAAGGCAAAATGCCAGTAATGGCAGCAGCAAAACGAGCAGTATTGATGTTCTAATCATGGGGCAATCACAATCGGAATGTTTTTCAAAACGGAGATAGCTCCGGATGTCCTGAACGACAGGAAATACAACCCGGCAGGCAAAGTATCGCTGTTGTCATCCTCGAGATTCCAGATTATCTCATCAACGGAATTAGAAGACTGTTCGACTATGACTCGCCGTCGAAGAGCAGAATCATCGTATATGTAAATAGTAACCTCGGTACCTGATGGCGCGCCGTATGTTACGGTCATCGTTTTTTCATGACGGGCTAAACTGACCGCCTCCGGTTCCACGCTCAGAAAATACTGAGCATCATCGGATGGAATAACCGAATTCTCGCTGCCGGGTGTCGAGCCGGACGGATCATAGCATTCATGCCAGTCCGAGAACGGATCTAGCACCCAGTCGCGCTCGTAACTTCGAGCGTCATCGGTAGCTTTATCCCAGATGAAATGGTCAATACCGATACTGTCGGCGAGTAATATATAAATAGATCCGTTGCTGTTGGAGAGAGTCATACCTGCCTCGTAGACTCGATAGTTTTCATCGAGAGCATCCCCCCAGACACCGGAGGAATCGCCCCAGTACGATTCGAAACAGTCGCTGCCATCATGCGGTTCGAGTCGACGGCAGATAACGGCATACGAGTTGCCATCGATAATCGCTCCTTCAGGAATATTCAGCGTATCGCCGTTTTCTATGAATGAGTAATTATCTAGGTTGATCGTCGAATCATCGCTATTGTAAATCTCAAACCATTCCAACAGTACACGGCTGCCAGGTTCATTCGCCAGTATCTCGCTTAAGATGATCTCGGCCGAAACCATTCGATAAGAGATCATTAAAAAAATCACCGTTTTTAAAATCGTCCTCATAGCGCTTTCTCTATTTTGATGTTTATCCGGGCATAATCCCTGTAAGAAACTTCGCCACGTAGACGTAAACGCGGCGCGGTCTCAAGTGATTCGCCAATATACCAGTATATTTGATTATCCATGTAAAATCTCAGTTTCAAAGTTAATGCGAATTGCCTATTAATTTCATAGCGATGGTCCGAGTAAGCGTAGCTGTTCTTCCTGATAAAGTTGCCGTCATCATAATAAGTTTTTAAACCCAGCCTGTCAATCACTGGAAGTTCCATGTCGTGATAAACTCTCATCCAAAAATATCTACTGGTTTCGGTATTCTTATATGATAGCTGATATTTAATCCTGATGCTCTCGCTGATATCATGAAACGAACGGGCATATATGGATGAGTTCGGAAAATCGCTGCCGCTTTGATTCCACATCTGTAAACCGGCATCCAGGCCGGTAACGTGATAGCTGATCGATACGCCGGTCTCCCCCGCCTGAGTTGACCTGAAACCCAATTCATCATCCAGCGGGTAAAACGATTCGTAATCGGAGGCTGCCGGGCCGCTGCAATTAAAATTGCAGAAATGATCGGCATAATGCCAGAACTCCGATTGTATCAGCAGTTTTTCTGCTTGCTTTGAGGCTTTCAGGTACACTCCGGCGGACTTTTCGACGAGGGCGTATTCACCGCCAAGCGAGTAATCATCCATGTTGATTTCAAAACCCGTTCCGATAGCCAGGTATTCTTCATCTTTATCTCCGTTGTATATTTTATTCCAGCCTGAGATGATACTGACCGTATACCGCTTCGATTCATAGGTTATCGATCCACCGGCAAACGTTTTATCGTAATTATCATATTCTTTATATGAATAGTATGAACCTGAATGAAAATTGCTTCTATTAATTTCCATCGCGAATCCGTTATAGTAGCTGTTCGAGGGGGAAAGTAAATTCAGTTTACTCTCGTTTCCATATCCCGCCGAGGGCTGATAATCGTACCTGCCGATTGTCAGGCCATACATCTGTTTTACCAGATAATTGCCGGTTTTCAGCTCGATATATTCATTACGCCAACCGATAGATCGTCGGCGAAATTCGGTTTGCTCATCGAGCTTTCTGATATCGAACCGGAGGTTAAATCCATGCCGAAAAAAATCAGCGTAGTAATTACTATAGATATAATCCTTATCGCGGCTATATCTCCTAAAACCAAGCTGTCCGTTCCGATTGTTTAAAAGCTCCTGCCAGAAGCCGGAGCTATCCTCGGGATTGAGCAGAAAGTATAATTCGGTTCGATCCGATATATTCAAAGCCTCGAGATCATCCCCGGTTAATCCGCCGAGGTCATACGCATTATAGAGAATAGAAAATGTCGTGTAGTCTATCATGCCCGAATAATAGGCATCGAATAAATCATCGAGATTTTCTATGTTGTATACCGGTGATGCGTTACCCTTTGAAAAGCAAATGACCAAAAACGAGACTAACAAAGAGCAGATCAGCTTATGCCGTATTTGTCGAGCTTGCGGTAAAGCGTTCTTTCGCCTATACCCAGAAGCCTTGCTGCTCGCCTGCGATTACCATTCACCTCCTTCAAGGTTTTTTCGATCAGGTTACGTTCGTTATTTTCCAAATTCAGGCTTTCCTGCTGTTCGGGCAGCCTGTTGGTATCATTCAAAGGACTATCGATATTTTCCATGATTAGCTGCCGCAGGCTCGAAATTTCATCTTTCATCGACAGCAACGCTTGAATAATCAATTGATGTTCGGCGCTGGTCGTCGATCTGCCCGTTGGCACCGGCAGCCTGGTATTGTGAAGAGATTTCTCGCGCAGGTAGCGTTCGAATGATTCCTGGGTAATCACGCCTTTGTTGGAAAGAATCAACATCGACTCGACCACGTTTTTCAATTCCCTGATATTACCCGGCCAATGATAACGCATGAAAAGCTTGAGCGCGCCGGGCTCGATCGGATTGGAAACCACCTCGTTATAATAACGGGATCTTTTTATGAACGCTTTCACCAGCGGTGAAATATCTTTGGGCCGGGCTGATAGCGGCGGCAAGGTGATATTAACGACATTCAAGCGATAGTACAAGTCCTGGCGGAAATTGCCCGATGCCACCTCCTCACCCAAATCTCGGTTGGTGGCAAAAATAAGCCTGGTCCCGGTCGATATCTTTTTCTGGCCACCGACGCGATAGAAACTACGTTCCTCGAGTACACGTAATAGTTTTACCTGCAAATCGGCCGAGAGCTCGCCTATTTCATCCAAAAACAAAGTACCATCCGAGGCCATCTCGAAATATCCTGAACGCTTCGCGACCGCACCGGTGAACGAGCCTTTCTCGTGGCCGAACAACTCCGATTCGACGACTCCCGGCGCCAGCGAACCGATATTGATACTGTAGAATTTATCATCAGCCTTGCCGGAAGTACGATGAATGGCCAGGGCGACTGTCTCCTTGCCCGCTCCCGAGGGGCCGGTTACCAGTACGGTAATATCAGTCGGGGCAACCTGATGAATCATTCTGGCTACGCCGATCAGCTCGATTGAACGACCGACGAAACCGCATGACTCTAAGAGCTCTCTATCTTTTAAATGCTCGTTAAAAGCGCTGGCCATTTGGGCGATATCGAGATGAGGTAGAAACAGTTGATCGGTGTACCCCTCGAACATTTCCAGGTGATGTTCGGTTACTCCGAGTAGAATTATATCGGGATGTTCGAGATAGATGCGTTCTAGCACTCGCGGTATCTCGTTTTCATAGCGAAGGTCATAAAACAGGCCGGTCGGCGACAGGTTTTTAATTGCCGATCCGAGCGCCTGCTTATCATCATAAACCGAGGTCTCGAACGAAAGCTTTTTTAAAGCTTCCGATAGGGACTCGTTGTAGTCTTTATCCGGGCCGTATACGTAAATTATCATTTTCGTTTTTTAGGCTTAACGTCTCTGCGTTTAGGTTTATTGTTGTTTTTTTTCTCTTTGGGTTCAACCATCGAGGCCGCGTAAAAATCCATCTCGCGGCGTTCGCGATTTACCCCGGCTACGATTATTTCTATTTTATCGCCCAGGCGAAATCTCTTCCTGGTGCGCTTACCGACCGCCTCGTGTTTCACCTCATCGTAGATATAATAATCATCCCCGAACGATGAGTACGCTAAAAATCCCTCTGCCATCATCTCATCTATTTGCACGAACAAACCGGAGCGAACGACGCCCGATACGGTGCCGGCAAATCGCGCGCCGATTTGATTATCGAAATACTCCAGCATCTTGATCTTTATCGACTCGCGTTCCAGGGCGTCCGCCTGAAGCTCGGTCTGGGAGCAGTGATTGCCGATATTTTTCAAATTCTCCCTGAGTTTCGAGGCGATCCCGGCGTGCAGTAATTTATTGATAAATAATTTCACCACGCGATGCAAGTGTAAATCGGGATAGCGCCTGATCGGGGAGGTAAAATGAGCGTAGCTATCGAAAGCCAAACCGAAATGGCCGAGGTTGTTGGGTTGATACGCCGCCTTAGCAAGCGATCTGAGCAACAGCTTATGAACGAAAGCCTCATCCGCTTTGCCGGTTACCTCATCGAGCACCCGCTGAAATTTCTTGGGGGTTATCTCGCCTTTAAAGCTGAAAGTATAACCCATCTCCTTTATCAGCTCGGCGAAATTTTTCACTTTAAGTTTATCGGGTTTATCGTGTACCCGAAAGAGAATCGGCGCGGCAAAACCCTCCAACAGTTTAGCCACGACCTTGTTGGCTGACAGCATGAATTCCTCTACCAGTCGATGGCTGTCGTAGCGCGGGTATTTCAATATCTCCACGACATTACCGTCCGGATCGAGCACTACCTTGGCCTCGGGTAAATCGAAATCGAGACTGCCCGCTTTAACGCGCTTTCCTTTTAATTTTTTGGCGAGCTTATCCATCTTGACCAGAAGCTCGGCGTACTGCCCGGTTTTGTCGTTTGGGTTACCATCGAGACAATCCTGTACCTCGTTATAATTGAGAGAGGCGTTACTGTTTATGATTGTCTCCAGCATCTCCTGGTCTTTCACGTTGCCGCGTTTATCGTAATAGATAAAGCAGGTCAGCGCCATCCTGTCCACACCCTCGTGCAAACTGCATAGATCGGCCGAGAGCTTTTCGGGAAGCATCGGTATGACACGGTCGACCAGATAAATCGAGTTGCCGCGCAAAAGCGCATCCTGATCGAGCCAGCTATCGGCTTTGACATAATGGGAAACATCCGCTATATGAACACCCAGCCTGCAGGTGCCGTCAGGCAACTCCTCCAGGCTGACAGCATCATCGTGATCCTTAGCATCGGCCGGGTCTATCGTAAACACGGTCAGATCGCGCAGGTCTTTGCGACGGTTTCTCTCGAACTTGCTGATAGTTTTACCGATTTGTTTAGTCTGGTTGATCGTCTGCTGTGAAAACTCTATCGGCACGCCGGAACTGATAACCAGGGCGTCAATATCGACACCGGGTGAACCGGCGGGACCGAGCACCTCGACTATGCGGCCGGTCGGTGGAAGGTAATCGGCTGTCCACTCATCGAGAACGACCACTGCCAGGTAATCCTGCTTTATGGCAAAACTACCGGTTTCCCGGACCTCGATAGTTTGGTCAATCCGGGGATCGGTCGGATCGATCTGCCAGCCGTAACGGTTTTTATTCAGCTTGCCTACTAATTGCGTTCCCTCGCGATGGAGCACCTTGACGATTCGCCCCTCCATGCTTTTACCGAGCTTGAATTTCTTTAGCTCGACTATCACGGTTTCGCCATGCATTGCCCCGGCGAGATCCTGCTCTTTGACAAATATCTCCTCGGGCTGATCCTCGGGCATTACGAAACCGAATCCCGAGCGGGCAATAAGCAGCCGGCCTTTTATCCTGCCGACGAAACTCGGCACCGCCAGCCTTCCACCGCGAAGACGCTCCAATTCGCCGTCATGTGCGGCAGCTTTAATGACCCGCCTGAACTCGCGATAGTCAGCCTGGCTGATATTCATCATTTTAGCGAGTTCACGCACTCTCGGAGGGCTGGGGAGATTCGCCAGAGTGCTTTTGATTTCAGGGAGAAATTTGTTTTCCATAATCCTATATTTTACCTTATTAAAGGTTATCCGTTATTTGGCGCAAATTAATTAGTTAGCATTTCGTTTGCTAAGAAATAAAAACGCCGATATGCCAATACTACTATTATCAGTACGACAAATACTTTTACTTTATGGCCGAAAAAGAAATCAATGACATCCGAAATCGTATCCCAAACAAAATCGATCATCATTTTACTATCCTAACGAATGTCTGCTCTCTAATCGTGACCATGTAATAAACCATACCAATCAATTCGCGCTCTGCCAGTTGAACCGTCCCGAGAACAGGTTACGAAACATCTTCTCCTCCTGCGGCTCCAGTGTCGGAAACAGGTCATCGGCGGAATACCCTACCGGGATGATAGCGATAGGCATGAACCGAGCGGCTATATTGAGCACCTTGCGCAGGAATGTCGGCATCTGGGGAGAATAACACATGGAACCAAGCCCCTCCTCCGAGGCGGCCATCATGACCTTGCCCAGAGCCAGCCAGGTCGAGGCGGCGTTATATGGTTGACCCGCCAGCGAGCAAACCACCAGTAAAAACGGCGCTTCCTCCAGAAACGGTTTCTTCCAGCCGTTGCTATCGGCTGGCTCATCGCCGTTATCCTCGCCGAACACGGAGGCGCCATGCGTATAAGCCCGCTCTACCTGTTCTGCCTGAAGTCGTATTTGCTGTTTATGTTTCGGTTTCGATACCACTATCACCTTGAGCGGAATTTTCTCCGAGCCCATCGGGCTGAATTCAACCGCGCCCGTAATACGCTCGATCTTATCTTTCTCGACCGGCCGGGAGGAGAAATTCGAGACAGTCTGACGTTTCTTGATTATATCTATGATGTTCATAATTTCATCGCCTTATTCTGGTATACGATTTCACCGTTAACGATCGTGGCCAGCACCTTTATATCAGGTATCCGGTCTTTATCAACTTTGTAAATGTCCTCCGAGAGCACTACGAAATCCGCCTGCCTGCCGTTAGCTATCATTCCCGAGCATTCACCCCAGCGGCATATAGAGGCGGCGCCCTCGGTGTAAGCCCTTATCGCCTCGGGCAGGGTAATACATTCCTCGCCGTACCATGAGCCTCGGTCATCTCCGGGACGTTTCCGGGCAATAGCCGCATAGATGCCGATAAGCGGGTTGGCGTCCTCGATCGGGCAGTCAGAGCCGAAACCGATAGTCGCGCCGCGTTTCAACATGGTGGCAAACGGATAAGCCCATCTCGCACGCTCACCGAGCTGCTTCCCGGCCATGTCCCTATCGGCCAGGATATGAATCGGCTGTAACGCTACGCCGACATCATACTTCTTGAACTTGGCAATATCCTCTTTGCGCATATGTTGAGCGTGCTCCAGTCGATGTTTCAAACCCAGCTTTTTGGATATTTTATATTTTTTACCGAAGAAATCCAGAAGCTCGGCATTGGCTCTATCGCCGATCGCGTGGATAGCCATCGAGATACCGTTTAGATGAGTCCGCTCGAAATAATCCTCCAGCTGTTCCTCCGATAGAGTCGGTACTCCCGTATTGGAGCTGTTTTCGTACGCCTCGAACATCCAGGCCGTTTGCGAACCCAGCGCGCCATCCATGTATAACTTAAGCGCGCCAATAGTGATAAAACCATCACTGAATCCCGTACGTAACCCGAGCTTGGAGGCAGGCAGCACATCATCCGGGGAAAGCATCATGTAAACCCGAAGGCTTAACTGCCTTCTATCCTCGGCTATTTTGAACAGGCCAAGCCGATTTGGGTGCCAGTCCATATCGCCAACGCCGGTTATGCCCAGCTTGTTGAAATGCGTAACCGCCTTTTTCAAAGCCTTTAGCTTGTAATCAGTCGGAGCCTCGGGCAGATAATCATCAATGAGTCCGACGGCGTTTTCAAAAAACATGCCGTTCGGTGAACCATCGGAAGCTCTACCGATACGGCCGCCTGCCGGGTCGAGCGTGCGATCATCTATACCGGCTATTTTCAACGCGGCGGAGTTCGCCCAGATCGAGTGGCCGTCCTTGGAGTAAAATCTTGCGGGCTTGTTAGGGCATACTTTATCGAGCATCTCTTTGGTGGGGAAATCATCACCCCAGAGATTTTTATTCCATCCCCTGCCAAGTACCCACTGACCGGCGGGGACGTTCGCGGCAGCTTTTTCTATTTTAACCAGCACTTTATCGAGCGAGTCGATATAATCGAGACGTACGTTCAAAAGATCGTATCCCGATGACAGCAAGTGAAGATGCGAGTCTATGAAACCAGGCAGCAGCGTTTTGCCTTTAAGATTCAACACTTTGAAGCCGTGGCGTTTTAGCGGGGCCAGTTTCGTTTTAGTGCCTATATCTACGATACGGCCGTTATCGACCGCAATCGAATCAGCGCGTAATTTCAGCGGTGAATAGATGACCGCGTTGGTAAACAGAGTTTTCATGTTTTATTCCCCCAGCTTACGATAATCTCCATCCCTTATCGTTATTCCGAGCGTGTCAAGCTCCTCTAAAAGCGGGATGATATATTTTCTGGTAGTTTTCAAATGATCTTTTATCTCGGAGGCGGTGGCTTTACCTTTCCCGCCTATGAATTTTTTCAGGCCATCGATGACTTCATCGAAATCTTTACGGGTAAACAGCACTCCGTTTTTCAGCTCCAACAGCTCGCCGCTTTCTACGAGGAAATTTATGACAACCTCATACGCTGGATCATCACTGATGAATTTCTTTTTCAATGGCGAGGCTAGAGGTCCGGCCGAGAGTATGGCATGCAATTTCTGAGATAAAGCTTTTTGACCGGGGCTAAGATGCGGCTCGTGCGAATTCAGTCTCAACACGCCGCCCTCCTGCGTAATATTACCCTCGGCTTGAAGGTATGCTACTACCTCCTCGCGCTCTTTAGCCGGTATTTTCAATTTCTTGGCTATCTCCCCGATCGGTACACCCTTAACCCAGGGGCGGGTTTCGTGATCTTTCTCTAACATGGTGACCGTCGGTTCCAGGTATTTCTGGAGATGCTCTTTCTGGATTAGCGCGCCGCCGGCTTTAACGATATCCTTAGCTCCGGCTATCTGCTTTTCAATCTGTTCGAGCGAGTAACGGCTATTGAGTTTCAGCCGTTGCGGTTTTATGTTAACATCCTTGATCAGTTCGGATTTGATTATCGATTCAACGGATAAATCGGCACGGGCTTTCAGTATCTCATATTGCGTGGCTTTTTTCTGCTTGACTAAATCGAAATCCCAGTCGATCACCGTTCCACCGCCTACCGTAATAGGCGGGCTAAGACGTCTCAGTATAAACCTATCGCCTATGCGGCAGCATATCTCATCCTCCAGGTGAAGAACGGCGAAATCCTCCTCGCCCGCTGTCAGGGTTTTACGCTTGAACAATTTCAGTTTGGCGTGAGTTATCGATGTCCCCAACAGGAATACCACCTCAGAGGCGTTTTTCAATGGATGCTTAACCTCGGGTAACATCTTTATTTTTACGCCTAGCGCTTTTGTCGGTTCGAAATGTCCGGGCAGAACCAGGGCCGAGCCACGATGGGCATCATCTTTAGAAGCGCCCGTGATATTTACAGCTACGCGACTGCCGGGCTTAGCCAGTTCGATAGTACGTTTGTGCGTTTGTAAACCGCGCACCCGAACTTTCATCTCCGAGGGGCTGATCTGCAGTTCCTGTCCCAGCATGATCTCGCCCTCGGTGAGCGTACCGGTTACCACCGTGCCCATGCCTTTCACCACGAAACTTCTATCGATATACAGTCGTGGCGAACCGTATACTGGATGTTCCACGCCTTTGCTTAACGCCTTCTCGATTGCCGAAAGCACATCCTCGCGGCCGGAGTTATCTTTAGCTGAAAACGATACAATCGGGGCATTCTCCAAAAACGTACTTTTAAGATGATTTAAGATATCATCCTTTTGCAATTCGACAATCTCCTCGTCAACCAGATCGATTTTGGTAAGAACCACGATACCGGTTTTAATGTCGAGGAGTGAAAGTATATCCAGATGTTCGGTGGTCTGCGGCATCCAGCCGTCATCTGCCGCTATTATTAACATGACTGCATCAATACCGCCAACACCGGCAACCATGTTCTTGATAAAACGCTCATGCCCCGGAACATCCACAACGCCAACCGAATCGCCGCCGGGAAGGTTAAACCAGGCAAAGCCCAGATCGATTGTCAGGCCGCGAAGCTTCTCCTCGGGCAAACGATCGGGATCGATGCCCGAAAGGGATTTTACCAGTGAGGATTTTCCGTGATCTATATGACCGGCAGTGCCGACTACAAACATTTTTTCAACGCCTTTACTAAGATCTCATCCTGATCGGGCAAGACCGTGGTCAGGTCTATCATCGCTTTGCTGCGCCCCATCCTGATGATGATCGGAGGATCGTGTTTACGAAGTTTACTGTCTAGACCTTTATAATTCTCTTTTATTACTATACCAAGCCCGTTGTAGTCAATAGTCGGTGTAGAACCGCCACCGGCCGTGCTTTTCATTCGAGCGGGTTGCACGAATTCCAGATCGAGCTTTTCGCAAATCGCCTCGGCTCTTTTCTGAAGAAGCTCCTGGCCCTGTTTGAATATCGAGTTTAACTGAATACGAGCGGGATTAGCCAGATAAGCGAGCAACGTTTGCTCGATAGCGCTCAAGGTGAATTTATCCGGCCTCAACGGTCGGTATAGCGGATGCGCTCTTAGCTTGCTGATAAGTTTTTTCTTACCGACAATGATGCCGGCCTGGGGTCCGCCCAGAAGTTTATCCCCGGAGAAACAGATCATATCGGCTTTCGAACGGACGGCATATTCGACACTCGGTTCGTTATCGAACTCCTCCAGATCGAAATTAGTTATCATGCCCGAGCCTAAATCGTACAGCAGTGGAATTTTTTTCTTGTTGGCCAGCACCGTCAACTCGGCCGGTGTGGCTTCCTCCGTGAACCCGGAGAGCTCGAAATTCGAGCGATGGACTTTCATGATAAGCCCGGTGTTTTTGCCTATATGACGGGAGTAATCGGAAAGCACCGTGCGATTGGTGGTACCTACCTCTTTAACCATCGCACCCGAGGCTTCGATCATCTCGGGGATACGGAATCCACCGCCTATTTGTATCTGCTCACCCCTTGATACCAGAACATATTTATCTTTTGCGAAACAATTGACAGTTAGCAGCACCGCAGCGGCATTGTTATTGACAATCACACCCGCTTCCGATCCTGTCAGCACGGCTGCTATTTCTCCGGCAAGGCTGCCGCGTTTGGATCGTTTGCCGAGTTCGAGATCGTATTCCAAATTACAATACGATACACAGTTTTTAGTAACTTGCTCTATCAAGTCACTACTCATCGGAGCACGGCCTAAATTGGTGTGAAGAGCTACGCCGGTGGCGTTTATCACGGGTTTGATTAAGGTCGTACGTTTGTAATCGAACGCTTCGACTACTTTCTCGGCGATCCGTTTTTCGGATAATATCTCGCCTTTGCTCTGCGCCAGCTTTCGCGCCTCCCCGACTTTTTTCTTAGTCTCGAACGAGACATAGGCAAACGACCATTCCGGCATCAAAGCCCGAATATCATCCCTTTCCAGAATCTTATTTACCGAGGGTATCTTGCTTAATTTTTGTTGATCTTTAGCAACCATTCTTCCCGCTTTATCACTTTGCCCACCCGGGCAACCATTACATTACGTTTTTTCATTTCATTCTCGAGTTTATCCGCTTTACCGGGATTAACAACCAGGATTAATCCTCCCGAGGTCTGAGCGTCACACAGAAGCCTTTTCTCATTCAGAGAAAGTCGCTCATCCCAGACAGCCTGCTTATCCACATATAGAAGATTCGCGCCCGTTCCGCCAGGAAATGTCTGAAGCTCGGCGAGTTCGTGAACACCATCCATTAACGGCACGCTATCGGAGTATACCACAGCCGAGGTGTTCGAGGCTATCATCATTTCCATCAAATGGCCTAAAAAACCATAACCGGTAACATCCGTACCGGCGATCACACCGGTTTCCGTGGCGGCCTCGGCGGCCTCTTTGTTTAACGCGGCCATTACCTTTATAGCCTTCTCCACTATCTCCGGTTCGGCTTTGCTCTGTTTTAATGCCGTAGTAATCAGCCCCGAGCCTATGGGTTTGGTAAGATAAAGATAATCCCCGTTTCTGCAGTTGGAATTTATCATCATTTTATCGATATCCACCAGCCCGGTCACCGAAAGCCCATAAAACGGCTCATCGCTTTTAAATGAGTGTCCACCCACGATAGGGATATCATTGGCATTAGTCACCTCCGCCCCGCCGGCGAGGATATCGCCCAATATATCCAGTGACAGATTCTTTTCCGGGAATCCGACGATATTGAGCGCCGATATGGGTTTGCCACCCATAGCATATATATCCGATAGCGAGTTGGCGGCGGCGATTCGACCGAAATCAGCCGGATCATCGACAACCGGCGTGAAATAATCGACAGTTGTCACGATACCGGTTTTATCATCGAGCCTGACCACCCCGGCATCATCGAAAAAATCCGTACCAACCAGTACGTCATCGAATTTTCTTTTGGGTAAACGATCCAGAACCTGGATCATCGCCTCGGGCGAAAATTTAGCCGCTCACCCGGCACAGGATGCATAACCGGTGAGCTTTATTTTATTAGAACTCATTTCTTCCTCAAAATATTTTTTAGCCATTCCTTCGGCGATACCAAGCAGCGGGGTTGTTGAAAAAATCTTTCTCATGCGCCGCTGGGCGGACGAAGTCCATTGTTCATCCTTTCCCGCGACATATCGCATGAAATCAGGTGTCAGGAAAGGATTCCTAACACCTCGTCCATCCAACAAGGGCTTTTTCAACAATCCCAGCGCTTGGTATCGAGCAGGACCAATACATTCCAGTATAAGTTGAAAACTACCATATTTAAGGCTCTGTTTCAATTATAAAAGTCCTGAAATAAGCATATAATAGTGATTGCAACTTTTGCGCTTACCTCTTAGTATAATTATCCGATAGATTAGAAAGGATGAAATTATGAGAACATCTAAGTTAATCGGAGTAATAGCCTTAGTTCTTATAGGTGCCGTACTGGGTACTGCGACATCCTATTTTTTGTTAAAAGCATTTAATCCCGGAAAAAACATAGGCATCGCCACTAATAAAAGCGATGGCAATATAAACAGCGGTATATCACCGACTACTATCCTACCTGTTAACCAGACCGCTCAGGAAACCTACTATGGCACGGGTATTTTAGAATCCCGACGAAACGCGATAGTCGTTGCCGCTGAAAGAGTTGGCCCTGCGGTTGTATCGATTTCAGTAACCTGGACTCAAGTCTACCGTCAAAACCACCCCGGCCTCGGAGCTGATTTCTGGGAGTTCTTCCTGTATGGCCCCCGTCAGTACAGAAAACAGGTTCACTCGCTGGGCTCGGGCATAATTATAAATCCCGAGGGCTATGTGCTAACCAACGAACATGTGGTTTCAGGCGCCGAGCAAATAACGGTAACCCTGACTAATGGCGAACAGTACCAGGCAAACCTTGTCGGCGGAGATGAGTCCTCCGATCTGGCAGTGTTGAAAATCATATCAGACAACGTGGACTTCCCTTACGCCATACTGGGAAATTCGGATGACCTCATGACTGGAGAATGGGCTATCGCGATCGGTAATCCATTCGGGTATCTCCTCGATGATACCAAGCCAACTGTCACCGTGGGAGTGATCTCGGCGGTCAATCGCGATATCAAATCCGAGGAAGGACAACGCCAGATTTACCGTAACATGATCCAGACCGATGCTGCGATCAACCCCGGGAATTCCGGTGGAGCGCTGGTTAATTCAAAAGGTGATGTAATCGGGATAAATTCATTCATATTTACCTCAAGCAGGGGTTCCGAGGGTATCGGTTTTGCCATACCTGTCAATCGCGCCAAGGTGATAATCAGTGATTTGATAAGCTCGGGCAAAGTTATACGAGCCTGGGTTGGTTTGCGGGCGGCGCGTATCACGCCGGTTGTTGCTCAGGGATTGGGATTGAACGTGAATAACGGCCTTATCGTCGCCTCCGTTGATGAGTACTCGCCGGCAAAAAATTCCGGTATTACTCAGGGTGATGTTATAATCAAGGCTAACAGCGAGGAAATAATCAAGCAGTCCGACTGGGATGAGATAATCAATTACGCCAGAGTGGGCGAACAGCTCGATCTGGCGGTCATTCGGGGTTCGGATACGCTGAGTATAGAGATAGTTCCCGAGGAACTGCCGCTGGAGAAAGCCCCCTCGATAGTCGATCGCTTCGGTCTTCATGTAGCATCCATAACCAAGAAATTGGCCAGCACATATAACCTGAAAGATAACCAGGGCGTGATGGTGGCAGGTTGGGAGGATAATTCGGTCTCTGCCAACTGGGAGCTTCAGCAGGGCGATATTATCAGGCGAATTAACCGCAATAAGATTGCGAATCTAAATGATTACAAAAATACGATCGAAAAAATAGGACGAGGTTACAAAGTACTGTTCGTAATCGAGCGCGCCGGTGATTTACAATACCTGGTGGTCATCGTTTAGAGTAATTCGTTTATAAGTTTTATTTCCAGGTTGATAGAAAATAGCTGAAATCATTCAATCATCCGGCGGCGGATTGATACCTCGGAAATAGTTTACGAGGTAGGTAATATCGCTGCCAATAATCATGCCGTCGTTGTTGACATCCCCGGCCTTTAACGTGCACGGGCAGGGTAACATTGCCCTGAAATAATTTACCAGATACGAAACATCCGCGCCGATAAGCATACCATCACAATTAGCATCGCCCCTGATAGAGGTATCCTCTCCCATAACGATCAAGCCGTTGGTATTATCCGCGGGGAAAATCTTATACCCCGTGACATCGGGCACGAGCGCCGAATCGATTCGTACTGTTACCTCGAGCCCTTCCTCGAAACTACATCTGTATTTACATAACAACGTTCCAATATGCCCCTCACCGGGAGCCAGCGGCTCGGGATCATCACCGCCCGGCATATTAACTATCCCCAAAAACTTGAGCTCGGTCGAATCAGGACTCTGGTTTGATCTCAGGACTTCCCAGCCCTCGATGATGGTACCGGTAAAGTCAATATCGAAAGGAATAATCACACCCTCCGGTGAGGTGGAAATCTTATACTGCATTCCCCCGGCGTAGCAATCTCCCGTGAAACTAATATTTAGCGCCACGAGCGAATCATCCAATTCATAAACAGCAGAATCAAGCGAGATCATGAAATCACAGGTATCCGGGGTTTGGGCGCTAAGTGGAACAATTAAAACCAAAACGGCAATAATCAAGCCGTAAGTTAAAAAAATACGCTTTGCCATTTCTCTCCTCCAAAAAATGTATTTGCGAAGTATAACTTACTGAATGCTAGCTAAATATCATATGCCTCCAGCAAAAACGAAGCAACTGCATATAATATAATGAATAATGCTGAAAGCATCAATAATAAAATGAAAAAAGTCATTTGCGTTCTGCAGCAACTTTCGATTAATATTAACCTAACATTTTCCCGATAATGTTATTAAAATCAAAAGGAGGAGGAAAATTGCATTTTAATTTCGCAAAATTCGTATTCCCTGCTATTCTCGTGGGCTTTTTCGTTTCTATCGGTTGCAACAGCGATAGTTCATCTAATCCGATATGCCTGGAATTAGATGTCGATGTTATCGGTCAGGGTACGGTTGAAATCGATCCCATAGATGATTGTTATATTCCTGACGATACCATATATCTTTCGGCCATACCATCCGAGGGCTACGAATTCGCTTACTGGGAGAGCGATGATATCGTATTCGAATCGGGCTCCGAGTACCTGGATGAAATCGAGCTTTATTTCGGGCGTAACGATATCACCCTGACAGCTAATTTCGAATTAGCTTTTATTGTCGAGGGCGAACCTGATTGTTACGATGATTATGATGACTCCTATAACGGCGGCTGCAACTCTACGCCGGAAGTTTTTCAGGCTATTAATAACGATGTGGAAATCCATGGCAAATCCGGTCATTACATGTTTCAGGATACCCTAAATTATCGCGATACGGATTGGTACGAGTACGAGGCTACAGGAGATGAGGTATTGACATGGACAGTTTACGCCGAGTTCAATCCCTTGCTATTTATTATAGATGGCAGAGATGGATGTGCTGATAGTCTTGCCCTTATTGATACTTTCTCTGTTGCCTATGATACTTTAACTCTGGAAGCTCAAGTGCAAGCGGGAACTTACTGGATGTGGGTAGGTCCGGATAACGGCGATACATCCTCATGCGGAACAGAGTATACGGCCTGGTTTACCGCAACAACTGCCGTCGCGGCCGCGAATAAAATTTTAAGGTGTTCCGAAAAGAAGTATTTCTCGCCACTCGTAAGATAGCATAAATCGAGGGATTCTGAATCGAGTATTAAAAAAATATAGAAACAGTTAATAAAGATAGGGGCGTTCGATCGAACGCCCCTACAATTAAAAGTATCATCTGCTAAATATAAATCTCTATTTCTTAACTTCTTCCATGAGATATTTATGCATCGCGCGAGCCGCTGCTTTACCGGCGCCGGCGGCTAAGATTACCGTAGCGCCACCGGTTACGATATCACCTCCGGCATATACTCCCTTACGCGAGGTTTGCATAGTCTCCTCATTAACAACGATATTCCCCCACTTGTTGGTATCCAGTCCCGGAGTAGTCGACTGTACCAACGGGTTGGAGGAGTTACCAATAGCTACGACAACCAGATCAATATCGATGATATACTCCGACCCCTGAATCGGTACGGGACGTCTACGACCGGAGGCATCCGGCTCACCCAGCTCCATCTTCAGGCATTCCATGGCTTTCACTTTGCCGTCGTCATCGCCGATATAGCGGATCGGCGTGGTCAACAGGCGGAACTCGACTCCCTCCTGTTTGGCGTGATGTATCTCCTCGATACGAGCCGGCATCTCTTGTTCGCTCCTACGATATATGATATAAGCATTATCCGCGCCTAACCTCAATGAAGTTCTGACAGAGTCCATAGCGGTATTACCGCCGCCGATTACGGCCACGTTATTACCTTTGATAATCGGCGTGTCGTATGTGGGGAAATCGAATGCGCGCATGAGATTCGAACGGGTGAGATACTCGTTGGAGGAGTAAATTCCGATAAGGTTCTCACCGGGTATGTTCATGAATCTCGGCAGGCCGGCGCCGGTGCCGATAAACACGGCATCATAACCCTCCTCGAACAGTTCATCGATAGTGTCGGTTTTGCCCACCACGACCGAATTCTGGAATTTCACACCCATGTCAGCCATAAAATCACATTCGGACTGCACTATCTTCTTCGGTAGCCTGAATTCGGGGATACCATAAACCAGTACACCGCCGGGTTTATGCAGAGCTTCGAATATTGTCACCTCGTGACCCAGCTTAATCAAATCACCGGCAACAGTCAAACCCGAGGGCCCCGAGCCGATAATAGCGACCTTGCGGCCTGTCGGCGGAGCGATTTTCGGCAATTGAGTTAATTTATGCTCACGCTCGTAGTCGGCCACGAATCTTTCGAGATAGCCGATAGCCACCGGCCTGTTATTTTTGCTCTTGCTCAAGATACAGGTGCTCTCGCACTGCTCCTCCTGCGGGCATACTCTGCCACAAACAGCCGGTAACGAGTTGGTCTCTTTGATCTTTCTGGCGGCGGCCGCGTAATCTTTCTGCATTATCAGATCGATAAAAGCCGGAATATCCACCTCGACCGGGCAACCATCAATACACGGTTTCTTTTTGCACTCGAGACATCTGGAGGCCTCTATTAACGCCTGTTCCTCGGATAATCCACGGGGAACTTCCTTGAAATTAGCCTTACGAACATCTGGTTCCTGCTCCGGCATCGCTTGCCGGGGAATTGCCATTCTCTCTTTTTTAGTTAATTTTTCTGCCACGATTTATCTCCCAAACATGGATTATTGTCTTAGCCTTTCTTAGTCTCATCCGGATACCTGAACTCCTTGACGGAGTTGGCCAGCTTGCAGCCGGGTTCGGCTAAGAATCGATGCATAGCTTTTCTCTCCTGGTCTTTATACGAACCCAGGCGTTTTGTCAGAAGGTCGAAGTCGACCAGGTGACCGTCGAAATCGGGGCCGTCAACGCAGGCGAACTTGGTTTCGCCTTTGAGCGATACGCGGCATCCACCGCACATACCGGTGCCGTCAACCATAAGCGGGTTAAGCGAAACCCAGGTTGGCACGCCGTAAGGTTCGGTGAGATTGGCCACCACCCTCATCATGGGGACAGGTCCGATAGCCATAATCATCTTGATACCGACTTGATCATCTAAAAGCTTTTTCAATACATCCGAGACAAAACCATGATGTCCGGCCGAGCCGTCATCGGTGCAGACGTGAAGTTCATCGGCAATCGCTTTATGTTCATCTTCGTAGAAAAGAATATCTTTGCTCCTGGCGCCGACTATCGTGATCACCTTGTTGCCCGCAGCTTTGTAAGCCTGAGCAATCGGGTAAATCGGGGCGATACCAATACCGCCGCCAACCACGCAGGCGGTTCCCCAGTTATCAACATGGGATGGCACACCCAACGGCCCGACACAATCAAGGATATCTCCACCGGCTGGAACAGCGGTCATGGTAGCCGAGGTTTTACCGACCACCTGGTAAATCACGGTCAGAAGATCGTTTTCTTTATCGAGTCCGGCAATAGACATCGGCACGCGTTCGCCTTCCTCGTTGACTCGTATTATAACGAACTGACCGGCCTGAGCTTTTTTAACGAGCTTTGGAACCTCAATTCTCATCTTCCAGATCATGGGGCCGATCTGCATGTTATCTTTGACTTTAGGCATTACTCCTCCGTTATTTTTTAAGCTTGTGATGATAATAATAATCGTAAATTAAAATGCAAAGAGAATTATTCTATTAACATCCTATTTCCCCTTGATTATACGGCTAGATATATCTATAATGTTTTTGGTCAATAATAAAGAGTTCTAAATCAAAATATATTAACTATAAAACCAAGGAGTAATCAATGTTAATCTCAAAAACATCAATCAAATTCACTCTTCCCTCAACGACAGATTTCACTAATCTACTCCAGCTATTTCTAATCATAGTTATACTTTCAATCGCAGTCGAACCGGCCTATTCGGAATACGATATCTATCACCCTAAATATTTTATGATGATGTCGGAATATGCCAATGATGGCGATTACATCGCTCCCAAACAGGATATACTATATCATAAAATAATCAATAATGTAAGAACGCCGATAATTAAATCCAATCCGGTAGTCGATAAAAATAGTCGTATTCTGATAAAATTCGACCGGGATTGGATTGAGAATAGCATCAGAAGCTCCAGCAAAGCTAATTTCGAGGCGGATATACTGATTACCGCCAAAATAATCAGCAAAGATGAATCAAGAGAGATCGAGGTACCGGGTTATACGGAATTTGGTAAAGTTAAAAAGACATCAACCGCAAAAATAAGTAATTACTGGGAGATTAAAGCTATTTTCCAGCAATTGCAGGAAACTTACCTGAGTTATTTTTATAAAGATGTGAGCCAGATTTCCAGTATGGATATAATTGATATAGTGAACAATCAATCCAAAATAACTGTCCTGTTGGAAAAGATTACCTCGCCAACGTATCAACATGTACTTAAGGTGTTATGCAGGAATCTTTCGCTTATCGATAAATATGTTGATCCTGATTTGATTGTCGATTACGCTAATTGCATAGAGAACAAATGGTTGCAAGAGCTAAAACAGAACATGCAGGATCCGAGCAAAGCAATAAAATATTATAAATACATACAAACCAACCTGGAATTCTTATCGGATATTTTACCTGATGATTTGTACAAGGAAGGCATATATTCCAACAGCGATTCGATATCATTAACCGAAACACAGAAAAAAATAAGCCGATTCGAATATAACATCGAACAGGATCTCCGAGGTGGTTTACGCGAAACGGATATATTCCTTTCCCCTACCGGCGTACAACCTGGCGAGAAAGTCGAGATTACTATTCAGAATGGTATCGGTGATGATGTTTCCAATCGCAAGATGATTATATTGCTTGAGGTGGAAGATTTCGGCTGGCGAGCCAGGTTCTCCGATTCGTTCATACTGATGGATAGGGATAAATCACCCGATGGCACAGTCGCGACTAAATTCGAATTCGCCTCCGGAACCACATTCGGTTGGAGATTGAGGTCTCGAAACGGCTTTCTCAATTTAATCAGACCCGGGATTGGAATTAATGCAACATTCCCGGAATTCAACTCCGATGATCTTGATCTGGCCGTTGGCCCGGTATTTTCGCTATTCGATAACAAATTGCAGATAAACGCCGGCTGGGTTCTCCCCCTAGATTCGAAACCAACTACCTATTGGGGATTCGGATTAAGTTTCGTAAACCTGTTTAACAGCGTGACCGGAGCCGAGGATAAGTAATAATTGATCATGAATACTTAGCGAGTTGCCAAAAATATCGCCCGTTGGCAATAATCAATTATATCCAAGATACAGCCAGATAATTGTCAACAAGAAAAAAAAACGACTTTCATACTTTTTAGTTGACTCTGAAGCTATCGATGGTATATTTCCGGCAAGTACATTATATTTAACACCAAAGGAAAATATAACACATAAACAAGGGGTTAATTATGAGATCAATACTCATTTTTACGGTAGCTATTACAGTTATTTCATGTTTACCTGTTCCAGCGACTATAATCAATGTGCCGAATGAATATGCAACAATACAAGCCGGTATTGATGCCTCCAGTGATGGCGATACCGTATTGGTTGCATCCGGTACCTACACCGGGGTTGGAAATGTAAACCTGGCGACGAACGGAAAGGCTATTCTTGTTAAGGGTGATAGTCTAGCCATAATAGATGGCCAAGCAGGAAGTGTAAAAGGTTTTAATCTAGATGATACGGATGAAGATTCTACAACTATCATTGAAGGATTCACCATAACCAATGCCGAGGAAGGAATATGGCTATTCTATGCTTCCCCGAAACTCGTTAATCTCAAACTTATCTCGAATACTTCGCAGGGTATACGGGCATATATAGCGGCCGGTCCTATAATTAGAGATTGTGAATTTATCAATAACGCAGAAGGCGTTAGGGTGGACATTGAATCTGGTTGCCCTACAACAATAAGAAATTGCTTGTTTCGAAACAACTCAACCGGTATTAGTCTGGCGGAATCTATCTATAACTTCCTCGCGAATGGATGCACATTTGATAGTAATGGAACCGGTGTATATTCCCGTGTCGATTGGCCTTTGCATTGCAAAATCGACAGTTGTGATTTCACTAATAATAATTGCGCGTTAACAGGTGGATTCACTATCTCTAACTCATATATAGCAGGTGGCGGCGGATTTAGCATAGGTATTGAATATTATATTTCCAATTGCCTGATAGAAAACATTGTAGGATTGGTATTCTCGATCTCAGGCCCCTGCCGTGCAGAAATCAACAATAGTATCATCAGAAATTGTACAGACCGGGTTGCTTATATCGGTACTGAGGGAACGCTGGAGATAAATAACTGCCGAATATATGGAAATGCGGGGGGTATTTACGCAACTAATTGGTGGCCAATATTGAGAATGAATGACTGCTTATACTATGATAATCACAGCCCGATTGAATACTATCCAGCTAGCGGAGGCAGACTTAATATATCACAATCTACGATTTACGGCAATCATAGCACCGGAATTAATGTCCTTCATTTTGATGACAACGGGTACTTTATCGTTACCAATACCATAATTGCCGGAAACGATGGCTGTGGTATCAAATACAACTATGAAAGTGATCCGAACTACGATATTTCGTATTGTGATGTATACGATAACGAAAGCGACAACTATTGCGATTTCCCGGATTTAACCGGCCAGGATGGTAATATCTCCTGTGATCCCCAACTGTGTTGGCCTGATACCGGCAACTTTTATCTTGCTGCAAGCTCATGCTGTATCGGCACAGGTTCCGGAGGTGGCGATATCGGCGCCTATGGCACAGGTTGCGGATTTAGATTTGAATATTTTCCCGGTGATGTTAATATGGCGGTAGGGGCATGGCCTCCCTCCGTATTCGGTAGTGATGTTATCTATCTCGTAAATTATTTCAGAGGTTTGCCCACCAGCACATCTTGCTTATTGCAGGGATTCTGGTGTTCGGCCGATATCAATGGTGACTGCCGGATTCTAGGCGGGGATGTAACGGCTTTAGTGAATTATTTCAGGGGATTAAATGGGCTTGACTATTGCCCGGATTATGAACCGGCCTGGATCTTACCGGAGGATAGACCGGCATTGCCTCCGACCGGTTGGCCAAATTGCGAATAAGCTATTATCACCAATCGATGATGAGCGAACCGCGATAAGAGGTATCCAACTCATCGTGGTCGAACAATGCTAAATCGACCGTGAATCTGCCGAATGTAACGCCGATACCGGTAGTTAAATTACCGATATCCGAACCAACACGGGCTGCTACCACTTGTTTATATAGTACCTCGAAACCAATATGATAGTCACCCGAGATCGAGCCTATATTGAAATTAGCGGCATCCTCCCTGCCCTCGAATCGCCAGTCGATATCCGCAAGCAAGGTGCCCCTGAAATCTCCGGATTCGCGAACATACCCGATACCGGTTTTGGCTGTCGGGCTGACAGTCTCCTTGTTATCGTTGGAATATGAAAGCAGCGTACCGGTCAAATCCTGAACAGCCAGCGCTGAGGTGAATCCCTCGAAAACCCGGTAACGTATACCGGCATCCAGGCCAAGCCCCCAGGCCGAGTAGGAGGCGATATCACGGCGAATTACTTTGGCCGCCAACCCCCAATCGAGACGCTCGGATTGATTTCTACCGTAGGCAAACGATAAAACGTAATCGGCGTGCGATTCCTCCTCGAGCACCCTGAACCTGCCGAGATATTCCTCGGTAACTAGAATACCACCACCGCCAAGATAATACAGCGAAACGGAAGCAACTCCCCCCGATTGTTTTCGGGCAACCGTGAAATAATCATGATTGAGTAATGATCCGAATGTCTCGGAGTGCATGAAAGCCGCCTGGTAACCGTCTAAATCGACCAGGCCAGCGGGGTTATAATACGAGGAGAATACATCGCCATCGGCTGCGGTATAGGCGCCGCCCATCGCCAGCGGCCTACCGCCGACTCCTAAATACAAAAACTCACCGGCGTACTTATCTGCAAGTGCCGGTGAGAATAAAATTGCTATTAGCAATGCTACTATTGATTTTTTCAACAAATCCATCCTGGCTGAAACTATTGACTTATATCGTGAATGTCAACTTTTATCCGAATATTTCGGTTCCTTTATTTCTTCTCCTTTGTTATATGTTCAGCCCGGTACACAAGTTCCTCAAGTTTTGAGGCGGCGTTAATAGCCATATCAATGAGTTCTTTGTCGTCTTTTAAAGTTTTCTGGCGAGCGTTCAACTCCTCGGCCATAATCGAGGCCCGGTTGAGATCTGATTTGAGTTTATCGACTTTCTTGGCCTGTTCGCTCATCGAGGTAATCTTCTTTTCGAACGAGGCAATCATGTTTTTATAATTGTCGAACTCTTTGTTGGTGTTCTCCATTTTACCGAGCGTCGCTGATATCGATTTCATGTCCTTACGGAAATTATCGAAAGCCTTATCGAACTCCTCCACCCGTTTCTGTACTTTTACCGCCTCGTTCAATTTGCCATCAAGCATGCTGACTTTCTCCTCGAGGGAGGCCATCTCCATTTGCTTTTCCTTGATCGCGTTGGCCAGGCTGGTAAGTTTGGCCGATTCCGATTCGATACTGTTGAAACGCGCTATTAACTCATCCTGGCCGGTATTCAATGTTTTAATCGAATCGCTGATCTCATTCATCATCTCGACCTGTTTAGCGGCGTTATCCGAGGATTTACCGCTCATCTCTGCCAGTTCCTTGACTTTCCGCTCGGCCTGTTGGAAATAGCTGTTCAAGCGTTTGGCTTCGCTTTCGGCCTGGGCGCGATGTTCCGACAGGCGGGTGAACAGATCCATGACATCACCGATATTCGTGCGCAAATCCTCATGCGTTTTCGAGATATTGGAGCACTCGGTTTTCATGTTAGCCGATTGCGATTGCCAGTTTTTAGCCTGGGAATTGAGCGCGGAGAAATTCTCGTTCAAGTTCTCCATCTCGGTTTCGGTTTTCTCGATACGCTCGCCCATCATGGTAAGCTGTTTGGCGGCAGAAGAAAGCGATTGCACTTTATATTCGATATTTTCCAGTTCGGATTTAACATTCAAAATATCCGTAGCTTTTTTATGAATCTCGCTACTGGTTTTTTCGAATTCCTTGAAAGCGACGTTATTCTGTTCCATCAGGTTTTTAAGCCCGGTGACGGTTTGTTCACGTTGCATCACGGATTTGTAGGTTTTATCGAGTTCCCTCTGAAGTTTCTCAACCTCGGAGAGCTTTTCCATCAACTGCGGGACTTTATTCCAGTTGGTCTGCACCATCTCGAGATTGCTCTTTAAGCCGGTTATCGAGGAGGTGAGATCTCCCAGTTCCTTTTTCTGGTTGGCAATCTTCTGATCGACATCCTGATTGAACTGATCTACCTGGTGTTTTATCTGGTTGGCTTTCTCCGACTGTTTCTCGATTTCGGTACCGGATGCCATAGCCTCCATGATCTTATTCTCGAGAACCAGGGCGCGCTTCCTGATCGATTCGATCTGCCCCAGCGCCTTGTTGACATCGGGGGCGCGCTGCAGGAATTTCTCCGCGTTTTGCATCAGCTCCGTCATCTGACGGATCAATGCGCGGGATTCGTCTTGCGATTCCTCGGAACGTTTGATAAAGAGATTCATCTGCTGTTCGGCCTGGCTGAGCTTATTGCGTTCGTCCTTTGCCATATCGATATGCCTGGTAATTTGCTTCAATAAATCATCCACCACACTAAACTGTTTGCGGTGGTCGTGAAGCTGGCGGGCATATTCCTCGAGACGAGTATATTCGTTTAAAATGAGGTCAAGTTTCTTGGAAAAACTATTTATCTGTTCGAAGCGGCTTTCGATTTTCGTTAAAGTACCGGCAAACTCGTTTGTCTGCATTTCCATCTGGCGAATCTTCTCGGCGTCCTGTTCCAGTTCGTTGAGTTTTGACTTGATCTCCCAGAACAGTCCATTGGCCCGTCCCGATTCGATATGGGCTTTTTTGAGCAGCTCTTTTTGCTTTTTCAAGGATTTGGTCTTGTTTTCGACATACTCGGCCAGTTCGTGCAGACTATCGATTTTTTGCTTGGTAGTTTCAAAAACCTCGGTCGCCTGCTCCAACTTCGATGACATCGATTCGGTTGCCTCCATCCAGGTGCTTATTCTGGCGGATTCACGAACGACATTCTCGGAGGTTTGCTTGAACTCATCGCTGAGTTTCATCAATCCCTGAAGTTTCAAGTCGGCTTTATCCAGCCGATCGAAATATTCGTTGTATTTTTTGGCAAGCTCATCCTGCTTTATGTTGATACTTTCTATCTCGGGCAGGAGCTTGTTTTTTACCTCGTTAACCTTTTCGTTTAACGGGGCGAGTTTATTTGCAGTATCACTGTAGCCTCTCAGCTTGGCGGCGGTGCCATCGAAATCCTGCTTCAACTGCTTGAATTGATTGAACAGATTGGCGGTCTCGCTTTTTAGCTCTTTTAAGCCGTCCGCCTGACGTTGAATCACCTGGATTTCGTTTTCGATATTTTGAAACCGGTCCTGAAATGTTTCGATTTTTTTAACAATTCCATCAAAGCCTGATGCTGATTGTTTTATCTGATCGACACGATCCGTGACATTCCCTACCAGAAGATGAAGTCGAGATTTCTCTTTCTGAGCAATCTCTACCATAGATTCCAGTCTATTGGCCGTTTCTTCCAGTGTGCTGATAGCATCACCGACCTGTTCCGGCCCTCTCACTTTGTGAAATTTAAACATTAAACCGCTCCTTACCAAGCAACAAAGGTTTTAGCATTTGAAACTACCTCAATTAATGTATCGGTATTAGCGTTCTAAACTGTATAAAAAACCTCCAATTAGATGAATAAATTAGACAAGTGACAATAGCTCAATTGAGCTATAAATCGACTACGATAAGCGGATTTGGATATCATAATTTGAAAAATATGTCAAATAGTATAAGGCACTGACCTATAAACTCATAACCGCATGTTATATAATATGTTATCAGTCGGTATCGAGATTGCGGTATCAAAAAAACAATTGCTTTTGATCAGCCTAAGGAATATAATGAAAGACTTAACTCGGGATTGTTATGGGTGATATTGAGATTAATTTAAAATCAGTTGAAAACAGAAAAAAGCAAGCTTGCTTGAAATTCGGACGAAATCCCGATGAGGTAGTACTCGTCGGTGTCAGCAAGATGCATCCTGCGGAATTGGCTCAGGAGGCTTTCGAGGCGGGGCTTTTGCACTTGGGAGAGAACAAGATACAGGAAGCCGAGAGAAAAATACCGCAAGTAGATGAAGGGCCTATCTGGCATATGATAGGTCATCTCCAGAGCAACAAGGTGAAAAAAGCGGTAAAGCTATTCGATATTATAGAGACGATTGACAGCGTAAAATTAGCTGAAACAATTTCAAAAGAATGCGTTAAACAAGATATCGAAATGAAAATTCTGCTGGAGCTGAATTCCTCCGGCGAAAAAAGCAAATTCGGTTTCGAGGCTGAGGAAATCTTGTCAGCAGCCGAAAAAATAGATAAGCTGGATAATATCGAGCTACGCGGGTTGATGACGGTCGGGCCGCTAACAGATAACCTTGATATGATCGACGAATCTTTCAAGATGACACAGGAGTTGTATTCAAGGTTGCAGGATCGGTTCGGTTCGCGTATATCGATATTGTCAATGGGGATGAGTTCCGATTTCGAGCAGGCATTAATATACGGCAGCACAGAGCTCAGGATCGGCACTGCGATATTTGGTAGAAGAAACTATAACTAGCCTGACGGGAGGCTGCAAAATGAGAATAACGCCCCTGGATATTAAAAAGCAAGAGTTCCAGTCCAAATTTCGAGGCTTCGATAAAGACGAGGTAATATCATTTCTCGAGTTGGTATCGGAGGAGATGGAGGAACTCGTTCGGGATAATCTCGAATATAAGGAGAAACTTCAACGAGCACAGGATAAACTGGTAAATTACACCAGGATAGAAACGGCTCTTCAGAACACGCTGGTGGCAACTCAGGATTCGGCCGAGCAAATGCGGGCCTCCGCCGAGGAAAAAGCCGAATTGATTGTCAGGGAGGCAAACTCGCAGGCGGAAAAAATTATCGATGATGCTTACGAAAAATCCTCGAAATTGAGGCGGGAATTTATATCTTTGAAAAGCCAGCGGGCTGCGTTTTTGGTTAATTTCAGATCGCTTATCGAATCGCAGTTGAAGCTGCTGGAATTAATGGAAAAAGAAGCCGAGGAGAGACCCCGCGTTTTAAGATTGAAAAAGCGCCCGGAGATCGCCGATGCCGAGGTTGACCGGGTCGTCGAGCAATTCAAACGAGAAGTCGATCCAAACACGGAAGAGACCGTGACTGTTTCCAATACATCAACCGAGAACTCAGATTCTAACCATCCGGAGGAATAATAAATGGAAAACCTGAGACAGAAAATCGATGAAGCCGTAAAATTTATTCGTACCAAAACTGATAAATCCCCGAAAATCGGTATCATTTTAGGCACCGGTTTAGGCGGTTTGGCACAAGCCGTTAAAAGAGAAATTGAAATTCCATATGACCAGATCCCGCATTTCCCGGTTTCAACAGTGGAAAGCCATGCCGGTAGATTGTTGTTCGGCAAGGTCGGCGGCAAGGATGTCGTGGCAATGGAGGGACGGTTCCATTACTACGAGGGTTATACATTGAAGCAGGTCACTTTCCCTGTCAGGGTCATGAAACAACTCGGCATCGAGACACTGGTCGTCTCTAACGCCGCCGGCGGCATGAACCCGCAGATGGAAAAAGGCGATATCTGCCTGATCACCGATCATATCAATTTCCAGGGCGCCAACCCGCTCCTGGGCCCCAATGACGACGATCTCGGGCCCCGTTTCCCCGATATGTACAACTGTTATGACCACGATTTACGTCAACTGGCTATCCAGACCGCTATAGATGAGGGCATTTATATTCATCGCGGCGTGTATGTCGGCGTATCCGGCCCCAACCTGGAAACCGCAGCCGAGTATCGTTTTCTACGCATAATCGGCGGCGATCTCGTTGGCATGTCCTCAGTGCCGGAGGTAATCGTAGCCCGTCACCAGGGTACCAAAGTAATCGGGTTCTCGGTAGTCACCGATATGGGTTTACCCGATGCAATGGAATCTTGTTCACATCAAAAAATCGTTGCGGCCGCCGAAAAAGCAGGCCCGAACTTATCGAGATTAATCGAGAAAACTGTGGAGCGGATGTAAATTAAATGTTTCGACAATATGATAAAAGCTTCGATCAACCCAAACTTGAGGCTGATGTTTTAAAGTATTGGGATGAAAAAGATATTTTCAAAAAAGAGCTGGCCTTACGAGAGAACGCCAAGCGTTTCGTATTTTACGAGGGCCCGCCCACGGCTAATGGTCTTCCCGGTATCCATCACGCTTTAGCCCGCACGATTAAAGATACGGTCTGCCGATTCAAAAGTATGACCGGTCATTTTGTCGAGCGTAAAGCCGGTTGGGATACTCACGGCCTGCCGGTGGAGCTGAAAATCGAAGCTGACCTCGGGATCAAGCATAAAGATGAGATCGAAAATTACGGAATCGAGAATTTTAACAAGAAATGCAGAGAATCTGTCTGGAAATACAAAACCGAGTGGGACGATTTCACCCGTAAGATGGGTTACTGGATAGACCTGGATCACCCTTATATAACCTATACCAACGATTACGTTGAAACTGTCTGGTGGATTTTGAAAAAATTCCACGATGAGGATTTGCTTTATAAAGGTTATAAGATTCTCCCCTGGTGTCCGCGTTGCGGTACGGCATTGTCCTCACACGAGGTCGCCCAGGGTTATAAAGAGGTTAAAGATCCGTCGATATTCGTAAAGATGAAACTCAAGGGTGAGAATAACACCTTTTTCCTGGTCTGGACAACCACTCCCTGGACCTTGATCTCGAATATCATGGTGGCCTTGGCCGCCGACGAAACATACGTAAAAGTAAAACATTACGATCAATATCTCATCCTGGCTAAAGCTCGCTTGCATGTGCTCGAAGGCGAATACGAGATCGTAGAGGAAAAATCGGGGAAGGATTACGAACGTACGCCATACGAACCACTGTTCCCCTTCATGGCCGAGGGCGTGGAAAACGGTTATTACGCCACGGTCGCCGATTTCGTGACCATGGATGATGGTTCGGGTATCGTCCATTGTGCGCCCGCTTTCGGCGCGGATGACTATGAGCTAGGCAAGAAATACGATGTCCCCGTGCTTCAGGCGGTAGATACCCGCGGTAATTTCATCGACAGGGTGACGCCCTGGGCGGGTCAGTTCGTTAAAGATGCCGACCCGGATATCACGAAAGATTTGCGTACTCGCGAGTTGCTATACAAATCCGAAAAGCACGAGCATACTTACCCGTTCTGCTGGAGATGCGACTCTCCCCTACTGTATTATGCCCGTAGCTCGTGGTTTATCAAAACCACCTCTTTCAAAGAAAAGATGATCGAAAATAACAAGCAGATATGCTGGTACCCGCCGGAGATCGGTGAGAAACGTTTCGGCGAGTGGCTGGAGAATAATATCGATTGGGCGCTTTCGCGTGAACGGTACTGGGGCACCCCGCTGCCGGTGTGGATATGTGAAAGCTGCGAGAAACAGACCGCAATCGGCAGTATAGAGCAACTTAAAGAGCTGGCGTTAAGCCCGCTCGATGACGATGAAATCGATCTGCATCGACCGTATGTTGATAATATCAAGATCAAATGCAGTCATTGTGGCGGCGAGGCTACCCGTGTTAAAGAGGTAATCGACGCCTGGTTCGATTCGGGCTCTATGCCTTACGGTCAGGCTCATTACCCGTTCGAGCATAAGGATGATTTCGAGAGTAATTACTTTCCATCCGAATTTATTGCCGAAGGACTCGATCAGACAAGGGGCTGGTTCTATTCGATGCTGGCGATAAGCACGTTCGTAACCGGTACCTCGAGTTATAAGCGTTGTATCGTAAATAACCTGGTACTGGATACCGAGGGCAAGAAGATGTCCAAACGTCTGGGAAATATCATCCGGCCGAAAGAGCTTTTCGATAAATATGGCGCGGATATCGTGCGCTGGTATTTTCTTAGCGGCTCGCAGGTTTCGTTGCCCAAAAAATTCGATGAGGATGGTTTGCTCGAGGTGATGCGTCGGTTTTTCTCCACACTGCAGAATAGCTACTCGTTTTTCGCGTTGTATGCTGAATTGGATAAATTCGATCCACACTCGAAGATGCCAGAAAATATACCGCTTATCGATACCTGGCTGTTGTCCCGCATGCATGGCATGATCAGGGATACAAACGAGGCATTCGAGAAATTCGAGTTTACCCGTGCTACCCGTATTATCACGAATTTCGTGGTGGATGAGCTTTCCAACTGGTGGATCAAGAGAAGCCGCAAGCGGTTCTGGGGCGCCGAGATGAGCGATGATAAATCGGCGGCGTACCATGTGTTGTATCAGTCACTGATGAATACCGCCAAGTTGATCGCACCGGTTGCGCCGTTTTTCGCTGAGGATATCTACCGTAGATTGACCGAGAGTTTCGATGGTTTCGCCGAATCGGTTCATCACTGCGACTACCCTGTTGCCGATGAGGCTCATATCAATAAAGACCTCGACTACGCCATGTCAACTGCGGAAAACGTTGTCAGGCTCGGGCGGGCGGCTCGTAAGGATGCCAATGCTAAAGTCCGTCAACCTTTGCAGAAATTATACGTGATCAACGATAGTGGTAGCGCACCAAAAGGTCTGGATAATCTATTTCAAGTAATCCTCGAGGAACTTAATGTCAAAGAAATCTCTTTCACCGGTGATGATAGTAGTTTCATATCATTTAAAACCGAACCGCAATTCCGCCAGATCGGCCCAAAATTCGGCAAGCTGGCAAACGTGGTAGGTGAGTTCATCAGGAATATGTCCTCCGAGCAAGCGGTGGAGATTCAGCAAAACGGATCGATAAAAGCATCATTTGACGGCGTGGAAAAAACATTGACTACCGAGGAAGTACATATTAAAGTACTGCCCAGGGAAGGCTATGCCGCCGCCGCCGATAATCAATTGAAGGTGGCTATTGACCTGACGATGACTGATACGTTAATCGCTGAGGGATTCGCCAGAGAGCTTGTCAACAAGATTCAGAACATGAGGAAAAACGGGGGTCTTGAGGTCACCGACAGGATAAACCTGGGTATTTCCGCCTCGGATGAAATCGATAAAGCGGTTAAGATGTTCGGTGATTACATTAAAAGTGAAACTCTGTCGGTCGGTCTGGACAACAACATCGATAGATCGATCAAGAAGGAATGGAACATCAACGGTATCGACACCGTTATAGCGATAGAGAAGAATTAACTTTATCCCGGAGTTAAATGTGAAGAAGGATGACTATAAGAAGTACGAGAGACTTCTCTTGGATAAAAGACGTCAGTTGATCGAAGACATGGGCGCTATCCGAAAAACCTCGCTGGATAACACCACTAAGGAGAGCTCGGGCGATCTGTCATCCTATTCCTATCATATGGCTGATCAGGGCACTGACGCAATGGAACGCGAGAAGGCTTTCATGTTCGCCTCGAAATCGGGACGGCTGCTGTATCATATCGATGAGGCCCTGCGCCGCATACGGGACGGCAAGTACGGCAACTGTGTGGAATGCGGGAAACCTATAGGTGCAGCTCGACTGAAAGCTGTTCCTCATGCCCGAATGTGTATAAAATGCAAAGAAGCCGAGGAGATTAGAAAAGCTCGTGAGGCCTGAGTATCGTCCTTACCTTATAAGCATTGTGTCAGTCATTCTTATTGATCAACTGAGCAAGCTTTATATTCATGCCAAATTCGTGCCGGGCGAAACGATACAGATACTTGGTGATTTTCTACGCTTTACATTCGTTTACAATCCAGGCGGCGCTTTTGGCATAAATATAGGTAATTTCTGGGTTTACACTATTATCTCTATGCTGGCGGTTGTCATCGTGATAATTTATTTCGTTAAAGTGCCATCCACCGATAAAATTGCCAAATACTGCCTGGCATTCGTGGTAGGCGGAGCGTTAGGCAACCAGATAGACAGGATATCTTACGGGCAGGTAATCGATTTCATCGATATTAACACTATTGATGTCACTATTCCCTCATTTAGCTTTTTGGGCCTGGAGTTTACCGGTTTCCAACTTTACCGATGGTACGTATTCAATATCGCTGATGCTGCGATCACGCTTGGACTTCTAGGATTTATAATATACCTCCTGATACAGGATAAATTGGGACATCAATTGTTAGGCGAAAAAGCCAGCGAAGAAGCAACAAATGGACGATCCGATCTTAAAACTGACAGTGCCGGAGAATGAGGCCGGTAACAGGCTCGATATATTCTGCGCGCGCAAGGTTTTCGATCACACCCGAAGTCATTTCACCAAGCTAGCCTCAGGCGGATATATCACTTTAAACGGCAAGCAATTAAAGCCCTCGTATAAAGTCAAACCCGGCGATCAAATAGTTATCGAAATGGTTGCGCCCCCGCCACTGGAAGCCGAGCCTGAGGATATCCCGCTTGATATCGTTTATGAGGATGAATACCTGCTGATTGTCAACAAGCAGGCCGGTGTTGTCTGCCACCCGGCAGCAGGTAATTACGATGGTACCCTGATAAACGGGCTATTATATCATTTCAAGGGATTAGCTGATTTTTCGGATAAACTCAGACCCGGCCTGGTACATCGCCTGGACAAGGATACATCTGGATTGCTGGTAATCGCCAAAACAGAGCAGATGCTTGCAACTTTACAGAAAATGATGAAGAAGCGTACTATCAAGCGCGAATACGCCGCCCTGGTCTGGGGAAAGATGCCGCAGGCGGAGGGCACTATCGATTTGCCGATGGGACGCTCGCCCAGTGATCGTAAGGTAATGAAAGTATACGGCACGAAAGCCCGGGATGCGGTCACGCATTTTAAGGTGATACACACATTCAACATAGCCGAGCTGCTTAGAGTTAAGCTCGAAACCGGCAGAACTCATCAAATAAGGGTGCATCTCTCCCATTACGGTAATCCTGTAGTCGGCGATCCGGCCTACGGCGGTCGTTCCAAATCGGTTACCCGGCTCACCGGCCCCAAGAAGCAGTTGGGATTATCACTTCTGAGGACACTGGAAACACAGGCGCTTCACGCCCAGAAACTGACTTTCATGCATCCCCGAAAGCAGAAAGAGATGAGTTTCGAGAGCAATTTGCCGGAGGATTTTCAAAAAGCTATTGAAATTTTATCTCTATCCAATTAAATATCAATATAGAAAATAACGATGGAGGCTAATATGGATATCAGTACCGTCGCAATAAATATTCCCGAGGGCTGTAATGTCATTTTCGGGCATTCTCATTTTATCAAGACCGCCGAGGACCTGTACGAGGTGATGGTCAATAACAGTACCAGTGTCAAATTCGGCATAGCCTTCTCCGAGGCCTCGCAGGAATGCCTGATACGCACCGAGGGCAACGATAAGGACCTGGTGAAACTAGCCGCCGACGCCCTAATGGAAATAGGCTGCGGTCACAGTTTCATTATCTTTTTAAGGGATGCGTTCCCGTTGAATTTTCTTCCGGCTATCAAGAATGTGCCCGAGATTGTCAGGCTCTATTGCGCCACCGCCAATCCGATTCAGGTCGTAGTCACCAGGAAAGAGCAAGGCGGCGCCGTTTTAGGCGTAATCGATGGTTTCCCGCCGAAGGGAGTCGAAAATGACGCCCAGAGAAAAGCCCGGAAAATATTCCTTCGTGATATTGGTTATAAGCTTTGATAGAACTCAACTGCGGAATAAACATCGGTGAGGAGCTTATACTTGACCCGACGCGGGTGAAACCGGCGGCAGCGGTCACGCACGCTCACTCCGATCATGTAAAAAAACATAAGACCATATTCGCCACACCGCCGACTCTGGAGCTTACGCATAATATGATCGGCGATTTTCATGGCGTGCCTATGGAGTTCGGCAAAAGCTACAATTTCGATGGCGCGACTTTAAGACCCGAACCGGCCGGGCATATTCTCGGCTCGGCACAGTTCGTTATCGACTACCAGGGTTACCGGGTAGTATATACCGGTGACTTTAAACTAAGCCCGAACGATACTTGCAAACAGGCCGAGATTCACGAATGCGACGTATTGTTTATCGATACCACTTTCGGTAGCAAACGTTTCGAGTTTCCGGACTACGGCTATATCAAACAACAATTGCTGGAATTCGTAGAGGCGGCTCTGTACAAGGGAGATATACCGGTGATATTCGCTTATAGCACCGGTAAGGCGCAGGAGGTGATGAAAATCCTCGGTGATGAGGGCTTTCATACGTACGGCGTGCCTCAGGCCGTGCTTAACGCCGAGATACACAATAAATATGACGTCAAAATAGACAATTTCCACGAGCTAAGCGATAGTTACCCGGAAAACGGCGCACTGGTATTGCCGCCCTCGTATAAGAATTTGCACGACCTCTTCCCTGCCTATCGCAAGCGCACCTGTTTCGTTTCCGGCTGGGCGTTGTACCCGGGCTATATACGATTACCTTATGTCGATAAGCTGATTCCGCTTTCCGATCACGCCTCGTATAATGATTTGATCAACTATATCGAGATGGCAAAGCCGAAAGTGATTTACTGCCTGTTCGGTTTCAAGGATATAGTCGAGGATTTGAAATACCGAGGTTATAACGCGATAAAAGCCACACTCGCCAATCGCAACAAAATCGCGCAGTACGCGATAGAGGAGTTGAACCTGTTTTCCAATGCCTGAATCGATTATCAAAGCCTCAAAGCTGTATAAGCAATATAAAGATCTAACAGCCGTCGATCATATCGAGTTCGAGATTACCGAGGGCGAGACTTTCGGTTTCTTAGGGCCCAACGGCGCCGGTAAAACTACCACCATGAAAATGATCTACTGTTTTATCTTGCCCGATAGCGGCCTTCTGGAGGTGGATGGCCTGGATGTCATGAAATATCCCCGCGGGGTGAAAAAGATTTTGGGCGTGGTGCAGCAAGAGGACTCGCTCGATCCCGATTTGAATGTAAAAGAAAACCTGTTGACTTATGGACGCTATTTCGATATCCCGGAAAAAGAATCCTCCCCCCGGGCCGATAAGCTGATCGAAATGATGTCGCTCGAGGATAAAAAGGATGTGATAATCGAGGAGCTATCGGGCGGTATGAAACGCAGGTTGATGATTATCCGGGGGCTTATCAATAATCCGAAAATACTCATTCTTGATGAACCTACTACCGGCCTCGATCCCCAGGCCCGTCACCTGGTATGGCAAAAACTGAGAGCCCTGAAAAAATCAGGTATCACGATCATTCTCACCACTCATTACATGGATGAGGCGGCGCAACTCTGCGACAGGCTTTTAATGATGGATCAGGGCAAAATTATCGCGCGAGGTACTCCCGAGCATCTCATAAAAGAGCATATCGGCATCGAGGCTATCGAGCTTATCGATCCAGATCGAGAATTGATCGAGGCTTTGCCCGGTATTGTCGGTGAAAAAGGCAGGGTCGAATTTACCGGTGATAAGGCTTATATCTACACCAATGATGGCGATCCTATCGTTGCCGAATTGAGCAAGTTCAAACCTAAAGGCCTGTTAAAACGTCCCGCTAACTTGGAGGATGTTTTTCTGAAACTTTCCGGCCGGGGATTAATTTAGCCAAAATATTAACGGAATAAATCCTGACTACAATTGTATCATGAGTGCAACAACTCTATAACCAGAGTGCCTCTCACTCTCGCATGACTGCCTCTCTTACCTGAGTATATGTTTTTTAACGATAAGCTCGGGTTTTTTCTTTTCATGGTGACTGTTTTCGTAAAGTTTATCGAAATGACCGAGGGTGTATAATGTCAATAGGCCATTTAACTCTCGATATGAAAATCGAACGGAATAAATAAAATACTCGATTGTATTAAAAGTGAAACGAGTAGAAATAACCCACGGATGGAGCGTAGCGCGTATCATAATATTTGTTTAAACGTATTAGCTTAATGAAACAGCAGTCGTAGAAAAGCGCCTCTGATAATTTCATATTTCGCAATTGAAAGGAGTTTCGATGAGAAAATTGCTTATGTGTATTTTTGCGTTTATAGTTTTACTCGGCTCGGTATCACAGGCGCACGGTAATGTGAAAGCCCTCATAATACTGCCCTATAACTATGGCGCGAATTTTTATTTGATAGCCGATGAGTTCGAAAAGAAAGGCTGGGACATAACCACTACCGCCTTAACAGCACAGGTTCCACCCTGCCCCGCTTTCGCTCAACCTTTCGGCTGCCCGTCCATCGATGTCGATATACTTATCTCCGACATCGATGATGTAACGGAATTCGATTGTGTTCTGATCACCTCGAGCACGACGGTTCAGTACGATCCTTGCTCTGACCTGATGGCCAGCAGCGATGCCTTAACCCTTATCCAAAATGCAGTAGCCGCCAATATAACAATCGGGGCGTTTTGTACCGGCGTGCGTGTTTTGGCGGCGGCGGATGTTTTAGACGGCGTTTCGGTCACCGGCAATCCCAGTTACCGGTCGGAGTACGAAGCGGCAGGAGCTATTTTCGCCGGCGTGCGAGTTCCACCTGTCACCGATGGCAATATAGTAACCTGCGTGCGCGGTGATTTTTTCGCTCCGCAAAACTGCCAGGCAGTGGCCGATTGTGTCGAAATCTGCAGTCAGGAAAGAGAGGGGGCAAGTGATGAGTAAAATTCTAAGAACGATACTGGTGATATTCATCATGGCAACACCCTGTTTCGCCCAGCTCGATACCGTCTGGACTATCACTATCGGCGATTCGCTGTCCGAGGGCGCTAGATCCATTTGCCCCACCAGCGATGGCGGCGCGGTTCTCGCCGGCTATACTTTTTCGGAAGGCAATGGCAGTTCGGATATATTACTGGTCAAAATCGATGCTTTCGGCAACGAGTTAAACAGCTATACCTACGGTGGCGCATTACGAGACTATGCCAACCGTGTCAGGCAAACCGGAGATGGCGGCTATGTCATAGTCGGATACACCAGTTCATTCGGTACGGGCGGCAAGGATGTTTACCTGCTAAAAATCAACTCCTCCGGTATTCAGGAATGGCAAGCTACATATGGAACCGCTGTCGAGGAGATCGGCCAGGATGTTATTCAAACCTCGGATGGCGGTTATATAATAAGCGGCTGGGCCGAAAGTGATGAGCTGGGCGAACACGATACCTATATCATCAAGGTAGATTCGAACGGCAACGAGGAATGGAGTGATATCTATGATGGTTTAGGATCCACCTCGGGAGACGCCATATTCCAACTGGGCGGCAACTATGTTTTCGGAGGCACTAAAACCTCCCCCGGCGGTACGGATAACCGCGACAGTTATTTGACCTGGATCGATAGCGACGGCGATATATACGATATGGGCACATACGGTTCCGATCTCAACCTCAACCATGACTGGTGCCATTCCATAATCCGCACTGATGACGGCGGATATTTACTGGTTGGACATGCCAGCCGTCACAACCGGGAAATTTATGATTTTAATGCTATCAAGGTCGAAAGCGACGGCAGTTTCCGCTGGCAGCAGCTTCTTGGAGTAAGTACATTTTACGATTTCGGCAGGGACGCCGTACAGACAAGCGACGGCGGCTATATTCTTTGCGGGGTAACGAAATCAACTATCAATGGCAATAACGTTCACCTGATCAAAATCGATTCCACGGGCAACGAGCTTTGGAGTACGACCATAGATACACCCGGCTCCAGTTGGGCTGATGATATCTGCGAGATTAGCAACGGCTACCTTGTCGCGGGCCAAACCAATGCCCGGGGCAATGGAGCGTTCGATATTTTCGTAATGATGCTGTCGAACCTCGAGTCATCATTTGCGGTGGATACTCCCTCGGGCCATGCTCCGCATGAGGTTAATTTCACCGATCAATCGCTTGGTAACGCCAGTTCATGGGAATGGGATTTCGACAACGATGGTGTGACCGATTCATACGATCAAAACCCTGCTCACGAATATACATCTCCCGGCAATTACTCGGTAAGGCTCAAAATATCGGATGGTATTCATTCTACCGAGACTACTTACGAGGATTACGTTCGCGTATTCGACGGCCAAAGCGCGTTGGAGTTCGATGGCGAAGTCAGCTATGTCAGCAGCCCGGCTTCCGAATCGATGAACTTAATCGGGCCGTTTACTATCGAGGCCTGGATACATCCTTACGGCTGGGGCGAGAACATCTCGATGGGTATGGGTAGCATTCTCGATAAAAACTATATAGAGTTGTCCCTTTATGATCATGGCGGTTTAAATAGTCACAGTCTCGTGTTTTATTTCAGGGACTCCGGCGGCGCCGGCGGATTTATCAATACTCCGGAGAACTCGATAACGCTCGATCAGTGGCAACATATAGCTGTCAGCTATGATGCTATCAACGAGGTTAACATATATATCAACGGCGTCTCGCAGGAGTTGACATCAACTACCGCTATCGACGGCCCGATTCAGGACAATTCAGATATCGATTTGATAGTCGGAAACAGCATCGAGGGTTCACATACGTTCGATGGTGTCATCGATGAACTAAGGATATGGGACACCGTTCGCTCCGGTCATTTGATCAATGTTTGCATGAACAATTACGTTGACGGTGGATCGGATAATCTCATTCTCAATTGGCGAATGGATGAAGGCGGTGATGAATTCGCCTGGGACAACAGTTACTACCTTAATAGCGGCATGCTAATCGATGTGCGCTGGGCTGCCGGAAAACAATTGGAGCCGACAGATATTGAAAGCGAAAGTAATTTTCTTCCGGAAAAATCCGGTCTTTCGCAGGCATATCCCAATCCATTCAATAACAGCGCTATAATATGCTATCGGCTCGATCGCCCCGATATGATTAAGTTAGAGATTTTCGATATACTGGGACGCAAGATCGAAACAATAGCCGAAGGTCGGATGCCCTCGGGGGAACATAAAGTTACCTGGAACGCGAAGGGAATGCCATCGGGGATTTACTTCTACAAACTCTCATCGGGGAAAAACACGGAAGTAAGAAAGATGATGCTTCTAAAGTAAACAAGGCAACAACGTCGATCTCCCAAGTAATGGTAGGAGAAGGAAAATGAACAAACCGGTAGCAAGATTAACGATACTAATAGTATTTTCCGCGTCGCTATGTTTGGCTCAACCTGAGTTTTCAGAGCATATCATAGCCGGCGACTATAACAGCCCATGGTGGGTTCAGGGAGTAGATCTCGATGTTGACGGCGATATCGATGCCGTAGCGACATCATTTTACGGGGGGCGTCTGGACTGGTGGGAAAACGACGGAAATCAGAATTTCACTATGCATTCGATATCATCGACTGTCCCCGGAGCTATGGCTTGCCAGGTAATCGATCTTGATCAGGATAGTGATATGGATATTGTCATTGCCTTAAACTCCGGCGCATGCATAGGCTGGCTTGAAAATATCGGCGAGCTTCAGTTTCAACGTCGCAATATAGCCAGTTGGCCCGGAGCTAACCTGGCGAAAGCAGCCGATATCGACAGCGACGGAGATTTGGATATAATGGCAACCGCCTGTGAATACAATACCAGCAGAATAGGCTGGTTCGAAAACGATGGCGCGGAGGATTTCACTCCACATATTTTTCACGATGACTGGACACGCGCAAATCATATCTGCGCGGGCGATCTGGATGGTGACGACGACATGGACTTGATGGGTACGGCCAGCATTTCATCGATTATCTGTGTATTCGAAAATGACGGCGAGAGCAATTTTACTGATAACATTATCTCCCAAAACTGGGGACGGCCGAGCTGTATATATGCTGATGACCTGGACGGAGACGACGATTTGGATTTGCTGACTACGGTATGCGAAGTTAATCGCATTGGATGGTGGGAAAATGACGGCGACGGAAATCTATCGTATATCGAAATCGATTCGGATTTTCGCCGTCCTCACCTGGTACGCACCGCCGATTTCGATAATGACGGTGATGTCGATGTAATAGGTATTGCGATAGACGGCGATGAAATATCCTGGTGGGAAAATGACGGTTTACAGAATTTCACGAAACATATCGTCATCGATAATTTCGACGGCGCGACCGGTTTGAGTATCATTGATGTCGATCAGGACGGGGATGTTGACATTTTAGGTTCGGCCCAATATGGCAATGAGATCGCCTGGTTCGAAAATATGCTCTATAATTATCGATTCGAGGGTTCGCCCACTACAGGCCATGCTCCTCTCGAAGTGGAGTTCGAGGATACCTCCCTACCGGCTCAACCTATCACCGGCCGGCTCTGGGATTTCGACGACGACGGCCAGATAGATTCGTACGAGCAACATCCGACTTATACTTTCGATGAGTCCGGCGAATACACTGTTAAGCTGGGTATCGTATGCGATGCCGATACCCATACCGTCATATATGAAAATTACGTGCAGGTTTTCGATGGTTATTCGGCTCTTCAGTTCGATGGAATGGAAAGCTACGCACTATGCGAAGCTGATCCAACCCTCAATATCACGGATGCTTTTACCATTGAGGGCTGGATATATCCTGATGGTTGGGGAGAAAATACCTCGATCGGGTTGGGCAAAATAATCGATAAAGCCAATATAGGGATTTTCATTTGCCGGGCAGGCGGCACGTTGAACGACAGTTGTCTGGTGATCTTTCATAACGATTCAGAGAGTACGAGTGGTTTCAGCTATTCGCCAGATTTATCCATTCGGTTGAATTCCTGGCAGCATATCGCCGTAACTTATAACCTGAGCGATGGCATGTTGCTTTATATAAACGGATCTCCTCGAACACTCTCTCAAATTAATCCGCCTGTGGGCGGGATAAACGACAACCTGTATGAAAACCTTTATATCGGTAACGCCGAAGGACTAGCGGAAACTTTTGATGGTTTAATCGATGAGTTGAGAATCTGGGATCATGCTAGATCCGGCACAGAGATTCAATCATCAATAAATGTAACGCTCGAGGGCAACGAGCCCGGACTGGTTGCTTACTGGCCCATGGAGGAAGGCAACGGCGATATCATCCATGACCATTCCGATAATGGTAACGATGCATCGCTTTATAGTACGAGTTGGACCCTGGGAAAAGTCCTCAACCAGACATCCGTGCCTGAATCCGATAATGATTTGCTTCCTGAAAAATCAATGATTACCTGTGCTTACCCCAATCCATTTAACGAAAGCGCGATCATAAAATACAATCTGCCCAGGAGCACGGATGTCAAGCTGGATGTTTATGATATCCTGGGCAGAAAGATAAGTTCTCTGGTGGATAATAGCCAGCCCGCCGGTGAACATCAGGTAACATGGCAGGCAAATGGAATACCATCCGGTGTTTATTTCTATAAGTTGGAGACGGATAAATATTCCGAATCCAGAAAAATGGTATTGCTAAAATAGATCAGATTAATTTGCGTAATATATCGGCCATCTCGCGCGCCGTCTGGAATCTTAAATCAGGGTCTTTGGCCAGCGACTTGGCTGATATTTTATCGAATATTCGCGGCACATCCATGTTTATCTCGGATGGCGGCGCGGGATTCGTATGTAGTATCGAGTAGATCAAAGCTGATATCGTATCGCCTTTGAATGGCTTCTGGAATGTCAGCATTTCGTAGAAAACAACGCCGAGACTGAATATATCGCTGCGGCGATCTACTCCCTGCCCTTTTAGCTGTTCCGGTGAAATATAATTCGGCGTGCCCAGGGCAACTCCCGATTGAGTAATATTGGATTGATCGAGCCGGGCTATGCCGAAATCCATGACTTTCACACGGTCATCAGGCAGCATCATTATATTAGCCGGTTTAACATCACGATGGACTATGCCTCGCTCATGCGCAAAATCGAGCGCCTCACAGGCCTGGATTATCATCTTGCATAGCGTCTTATAATCCCACTGGCGTTTTTCCTCGATAACCGACTCGAGCGTTTTACCCTCCAAAAACTCCATTGCAATATATTGAGTCGATTGTTCCTCACCCACATCATATACAGTAACAATATTCGGATGCGACAACTGACCGGCAGCTTTAGCCTCACGAGTCAGTCGTTCCTTCAACTCGAACATCTCGTTGGAATTAACGATATTATCCAGCCTGATGGTTTTCAGAGCCACCGGCCTGTCGATAGCCGGATCGAGTCCTTTATAAACCATACCCATCGCGCCCTGGCCTATCGGCTCCAACACCTTGTATCTGCCGAAATTGGAAATCGGTGCGCCGGCTTGCGTTTGCTGTGTCGAAATCGGCATAGTCGCTACCGAGGATTGAGCGCCTGTTGCTTGCGGCTGTGCCATCACGGTTTGACCGGCGCCGGTACTGGAGTTGGCTATGGCGTTGACATTCATATTAGTTTGGATACCATTCAGCGGCGTTCCGGCTAGAAGAGCATCGTAGTCTATATCCTCATCATCCTCGCCGGCCTGCTCTTTTTGCATTTTCATCATAGGCGCGGTAGCCATGAAGAAGATTGTCATTATAATTGGATAAAACACTTTTGTCATAATATCGAAATTCGTGAACAGCACGAAACTTACATTTGCAGCCACGATTAGAAATATCCCGAGTACGATCATCCTGAACAGAAGCGATATCCTCGGTAATATGATCGCCGAAAAAATACCCATACCGATAATTACCAGAAGGTTAATAAGGTTGGCCGAGCCATAGTCAACGAGGAAGTGGTTGTGAATGATATTTTCAACGCTATTAGCAACGATTTCGGCATCGAACATGGCTTTCGAGGTTGGCGTGGAATACAGATCGACCGAGCCGGTACCGGTAAATGTTATGATAGCGATCTTGCCGGTGAGTTCCTTTTTACCTATAGTATTGGTTATGACATCTATTGCAGAGATGTATTTGAATGTTCTGGATGGTCCATTGAAATTAATCCTCATCTGACCGTGATTATCGATTGGAATTATACGCTTCCCGTTCACGATGCTTTCGTTAACATTGACGATAATATCAGATGGTGAAGTCTTATAATATGTTTGAACGATAACCGATGGTACCGAGGGCAAATACTCACCTGCATAGCGAAGAATCATCGGGGCGGAACGTATATAGCGATCCGAATCGAAACTCATACCGGCGAAACCAAACGCCGCCGCCGATTCCGCGAGTTTAAGAGCAGGTGAATAGATAGTAGTTGCGGAAGGTATTGGCATCACACCCATTTCTTCTAAATCATTGAAATTGCTATATCTGTTCTTTTCGATATAATCGGGTAACGTGAAACCAGCGTCATTATACTCCGAGGCCGAGAAACGATATGGCAATATGACATTACCGGCGTTTTCAATAACCATCGCCAGAGAGTCAGTCAAGCCGGAGGCATCGGCCGCCGGATCGGCGTTTAGCGGCAGGTTCACATAGATTGCCTGCGGATTCTGCATCGACACTTTTTCGATCAGTTGCGCCAGATGTCCCCTGTTCCAGGGCCAGGCATATTCGCCCTGAGTAGACATATCATCGATACTGACAATTAGTATGTCATCGGAAACGTCCTGTTTACCGCGCAGTTGGAACAGTTTATCGTATAATGTCATTTCCCAGGAGGTTAATATATCCGGCTGGTCCAGATAAATAGTAACCACCAGTATCGTTATCAGGAAATATAAAATGAATCCGGAAAATTTCTTTACCATTTGAAGTCCTACACGAGCCCTTTACCGGGCCTCATTTGACAACCAAAAACCAAACGCAAATGTCTTATTATAGTATATGATTCGGCATAGTTTATCCCTAACTTTACCTTTCTTGAGAATGCTTTAAAGATAATTTGATAGCTAAGTTAAAAAAACGTAACAATTAACAACACAATGGGTTGATTGGAAATATTTTATTGTCAGTTATTGGAGAAGGCTTAAAAGCTATCGATTAATTATACCTTTTATATACTTTCCCTGTATTATTAATTCGATCTCTAGATTCGCCATCAGAAAGATTGGCAGTACTATCGGCCTGGTTGCCGGTCATGAATGGCATATCCGTATTCCGAAAATACTCACCCTGCCGGTAAGGTAATCCTCCACCTCATTCCCCGATGGGGGTAGGAATGATTGAAAGATTAATTACAGCTCAACAATAATTATATGAAGCTTGAAAATGAATATAGGTACTTTGAATCGCGAAAATAGGGCTACTGGTTTATCGAAATACTTATATCATCCAGGTTGGTTGCCGTATTTTGTTCCTCATCCGAGGTGAAACCGAAACCCGCCATTAATATCATCACGGCCAAAGCAGCGATAAACATTACCAGCCTGAATCCAACCTCTTTTTGCTCTTTCGACATACTATCTTCCTACTGCCAATCTTTCTATAAGGTATTCCGGCAAACCATGTTCAGCCATCTGTTTTTGTGTGTTATTCAAATCATAAGACACTCGTTTGCAAAAAGCTTTCTGCTCATCGCTGTCGATAATCAGGTAAGCGCTACGCGGGTCGCCATCTCGTGGCTGCCCTACCGATCCGATATTCATCAGGTATTTCCTGTCGGGATATAGTTTCTCCTCCTGTTTATGAGATATGACAGTATTGCCATCCTCGTTGAGAGAAACTATAAACGGCCGATGCGTATGGCCGACCAGGCAAATTTTGCTTTTAAAGAAATTGAAATTCTCCCGAACATCATCCATATCGAGAATGTAATGCCAGCGCTCGGGTTCTTTGGGTGAGGAGTGCGCCATGAATATATCATCCACCTCTGTCGTGATTTCGAAATCGCTCATGATCTCGATCGTCTTCTCACCGAGTGAATGCTTGGTCCAGTCGATAGATTCAACGGCGTACTGGTTGAAATAATCGGTATCCATCAAACCCAGCGCGGCGTAATCGTGATTGCCCATTAATTTCACCTCGGCAATCTCATCGATCAGTTGCACGCACTCGTTGGGATTCGGACCGTAGCCAACAGCATCCCCGAGGAAAAAAATACGATCGATTTTCTCTTTGCGAAAATCGAGAATTACCGCTTTTAATGCCTCGAGATTGGCATGAACATCGGAAAAAAATGCGTATCTCATGTACTTCTATTCTCTATAAATCTGAAGGTAGTCTTGCCCACCTGGAGAATGTCATCGTTTTTCAACATGTAATTGTCAACGTCTTCCCCGTTGACTTTTGACATCCCTTTTCGTCCCAGGTTTACTATCCAAAAATCATCGCCATCCTTTACAACTTTAGCTTGAATACCGGAAAGAAACCAACCCTTAGCCTTAATATTAGCCAATTTTGACTTGCCGATAGTAATCACATTATGCGCTAAAGGATATTGATCTTGCTCGGCGCCAACTTCGCCAAGAAGAATAGAACAACCTGCTTCGGTTGTCAACTCTTTTGCCATTTTATCTTTAGCTATCAGCTCTTTTTGTCTCTTGGTCTGGAGCACCATGGTTCCATCCATACCGACAAGCGAGTTATCCTTCTTTGCCTCGGTGTGGAAAATAAGATTATATTTTCCAATCGTGATCGTGTCGTTATCTTTTAATATCTCCTCTGTAACTTTACGAGCGTTAACAAAGGTTCCATTCAAAGACTCATTATCCATGATAATGGCGTTTTGTTCTCCAAATTCGATAATAGCGTGGCGACGGGAAATTGCCCTGTTCTCCAAAACTATATCGTTATCGGCCGTACGGCCGACGGTTATCCGTTTCTTTTCGGTAATAAATTTTTCGAGGGTTTTATCCTCATATTTTATTACAATCTCCGGCATACACTCCCCCTTCGGGCGATTAGGGAAATCATACTTTTCTCAAAAGTCAATTTATCTTGCCTTGAATCTATTTCAGTTATATTTTCGGTAACATGCGTGTAAACTTTAAAGTATATAAATGGGTAATGCTGGCTCCAGCGGCAGGCGTTACAGATTCAATCACTCGTCAAATAGCCCGAAAATGGGGTGCCGATGCCTGCGTGAGCGAATTGATTTCTGCCGAGGGCTTGATACGTAACTGCCCAAAAACCAACGCCTTAATGGCTTTCGAGGAATCCGAGCGACCATTTGGAATACAGCTTTTCGGCGCCAGGCCCGACTCCATGGCCAATGCTGCTGAGGCCGCCTCGAAGCTAAATCCGGATTTTATCGATATTAATTGTGGCTGCCCGGCTAGAAAAGTGGTAGGCAAAAACGGAGGCTCCTCGTTATTGAAAGATTTGGATAAACTGGCGGAGATAATAAGCAGCGTCGTTAAAGCCACCGAACTGCCGGTCACGATGAAATACCGTTCCGGTTGGGATGAAAATTCGATAGTGGCGGTCGAGGTAGCTCGCATGGCCGAAAGCCTCGGTATTGCCGGCTTATGCCTTCACCCGCGAACCCGTACGCAGGGGTTTGCCGGTAAATCCAACTGGGAGCATATCGCGCTGGTAAAAGAGGCGGTCGAGGTACCGGTAATCGGCTCCGGCGATATTGACAGCCCGGAGAAAGCTAAAGAGATGTTCGAGCAAACCGGCTGCGATTCGGTAATGATATGCCGGGCATCCTTCGGTAATCCCTGGATTTTCCAGCGCACCAAGCATTATCTCGAAACGGGCGTGCTACCCAGCATGCCAACCATCGATACGCGTATAGAAACCGCGCTGGAGCATCTGCGTTTATCCATAGAAAAATTCGGACCTTATAACGGCCTTGTTCGTATGAGAAATCAACTATGCTGGTACCTTCGAGGGCTGCCCGGAGTTGGTAGTATCAGATCGACACTGGTACAATTACCAGCCGAGGATGAGGTGATAAAGCTTTTGAATAACTTTAAGCTGGAGTTGATAGAGAAAGGTTATGGAACCGAAGAATATAAAGAAACTATTGCAGGAAGTAGCCTCGGGAAAAACTGATCCCGAGCAGGCTTTCAAGACATTAAAAGATCTGCCGTTCGAGGATGCCGGTTTCGCCAAAATAGACCATCATAGAACGTTGCGCACCGGTATGCCCGAGGTGATCTACGCGCCCGGAAAAACCGATGAGCAAATAGTTAAAATCGCCGGTATGATGAATAAAAAAGGCGCAGATGTACTAATCAGTAGAACCGAGAAAAAAGCTTATCAGCTTGTCAAGAGCAAGTTTCAATCTGCAACATTCAATCCCGATGCCCGGATAATTCATATCCCAAATAGCGGTAAAAAGCTAAATCGGGATGGATCCGTACTTGTTATCTCTGCCGGAACCTCCGATATTCCAGTGGCCGAGGAAGCCGCAATAACAGCCGAGGTGGCGGGATATTCGGTAAAGCGGGTGTTCGATGTTGGCGTGGCGGGTGTCCATCGCTTGCTGGCGTATAAATCGGCGTTCGAGGAGGCGGATGTGTTAATCGTGGTGGCCGGTATGGAGGGTGCGCTGGCCTCGGTAGTCGGCGGGCTGGTCGATAAGCCGGTGATAGCGGTTCCTACATCAGTCGGTTATGGAGCCTCGTTCAAAGGCGTATCGGCGCTTCTCTCGATGCTCAACTCATGCGTACCGGGTGTTACGGTCGTCAATATCGATAACGGTTTCGGAGCCGCCTGTGCGGCCAATGCCATATTGAGGCTTAGAAGTAAAAAGGATGATAAATGAAAATAGCATATTTCAATTTAATCTGCGGCGCCGCCGGTGATATGATCTTAGCCTCGCTGGTAGATAGCGGGCTGTCTCTGGATAGTCTAAAAGCGGAGCTGGCAAAAATTCCCCTGAAAGGTTACTCGATAGAGGAAAAGAAGGTCACGCGAAGCCATCTGGCGGCAACCTACCTGAATATCGAAATCGAGGAGACACATTCCCATAGAGGATTAGCTGATATCGAGAAAATAATAGATGACTCAGGATTAAAAGATAATGTAAAGGCCAACGCTAAAAAGATATTCGGTAAGCTGGCCATTGCCGAGGCCAAAGTTCATGGCGAGACAGTCGAGACCGTGCATTTTCACGAGGTAGGTATGGTCGATGCCATAATCGATATCTGTGGCGCGGCTATCGCATTCGATATGCTGGGTATCGAGAAAATATATTGCTCTCCCCTGACAATCGGCAGTGGCACGGTAAACACTCAGCATGGCGTGATGCCTGTACCTGCCCCGGCTACTGCGGAGTTGATAAAAGGCTTCCCGGTCAAACAAACCGAGATCACGCAGGAGATACTCACCCCCACCGGCGCGGCTATACTGACCACGATGGCTGATTTCTCACCGGTGCCATCTTACATGCCGGAAAACTCAGGCTACGGCTCGGGTACTCGTGAATTCGATAAGCTGCCGAATTTACTGCGGCTGATAATCGGAAATACCATTGAAGATATAGAAAGTGATGAGATCAACCTGCTCGAAACCAATCTCGATAGAACCTCCCCGGAGCATATCGGTTACCTGATGGATAGACTTCTTAAAGCGGGGGCGCTGGATGTTTTTATCACTCCCATACAAATGAAAAAAAATCGCCCCGGCCAGATGCTTTCGGTTATTTGCGATGATGAACGCGAATCTAAAATAACCGATATCATTTTCAGCTCGGGAGTTACACTGGGTATCAGGAAAGGTCGAGTAAAGCGTAATATTCTTCCGCGCAAAGAAATTATCGTCCCGACTAAATACGGAGAATTCAGCGTAAAACTTGCATCCTATGAGGGCAAGGTGTTATATTTCCCGGAATATGATAATGTGGCCGAGGCCGCCGCGTTATCGGGTAGTTCATTCGATGATATCTATTTTGAAATAATCTCGACTCTGAGAAAGGAGAAATAAATGGCCAACGGCATTCTATTTATAGCAGAACTAAAAGGCTCCGAACTGGCTCCCATAAGCAAACAGGTTGTTGGTATCTCACGCAAAATGGCTGATGAAAAAGGCATGCAGGTAACGGGTCTGGTAATCGGCAAGGATATCGCCGCCGCCGCCGAGCAGTTGATAAAACTGGGCGCGGATACGGTTTACTCCTGCGACTCGACCGAGGTCGAACATTTCATCGATGAGAGCTATGCTAAAATAGCCGCTGATGTCGTAGCTAAAGATTCTCCCAGAGTTATCTTAGGCGGCGCTAGCTTTTTCGGCAAAGAGTTGTTCCCCCGTCTGGCTGCCATATTAAAATCCGGCCTCGCTCCCGATATCACCGCTCTGGAATGGGATGGCGATAACATACTGGCTACCCGTCCAGCTTACGGCGGAAAAGCAATTCTAAAAGTCACCCCCGCTGGCGAGGGGCCACAGATAGCTACTATTCGCTCCAAAGCATTTGCCGATGCCTCCCCGGATGATGGCCGCACGGGCAATACCGAAAGTATAGACTATGACGGCTCGAAACATGGCTCAAGGGCGAAAGTGATCGAGAAAGTTTCCGAGGGTGGACAAACCGTCAGCTTAACCGATGCCGACATCATAGTATCCGGAGGCAGAGGTTTACGCGAACCCGAAAATTTCAAGCTGATCAACGAGTTGGCAGATACCCTGGATGCGGCGGTCGGCGCTTCGCGGGCTACAGTCGATGCCGGCTGGATACCATATGCCCATCAGGTCGGACAGACCGGTAAGACAGTCAATCCCAAGCTCTACGTAGCCTGCGGTATCTCCGGCGCGATCCAACATCTGGTGGGGATGCAATCCTCGAAAGTCATCGTGGCTATCAACCGTGATGAGGAAGCGCCGATATTCAAGGTGGCTACCTATGGTATAGTCGGCGACCTGTTCGAGTTCGTACCGGCGTTAACCGAAAAGCTAAAATCGATGAATTGAATAAACGAAGAATTTCAAAGGCCATCCGATCGAATTCACTGATTGGGTGGCCTTTATATTTAAGGGAGGGTTCTATGAAGAAAGCTATTATTCTTATAATATTGTTATCGTTATGCTCCATATCATTTGCCGATCTTTCACCCGACAGGTTCGATCCATTCCTGGGGACTTTATGGTACGGAATCTATATGCAGGATATGAAAATGGGTTACGCTAAAATCTCAATCGATAGAACCGGAGATCAAAGCTGGCAATATGAGACGGAATTGTTGATGAAATTGAATACCGGACAGGGCGATATCGAGCTTAAATCGATTGAATCCCGAATTTATAATGGAGATAAAGCTGAGATCGTGGCTAATAAATATATCTCCGAAAGCGGTCTTGGATCCATCATAATTAACGGTAAACAGGGAACCGAGAATTACTCGTTCGAGATCGATATCATGGGCAACAAACAAAATCAAGTACTTGACTATCCTCCGGAATCATTGGACGATTATTTGACCTTACAAATGAGGGCACATGACGGGGAATTAGCCAACGGCGATAAAATCGAGCAGGAGGTTTTCGTATTCGATCCCAGCATTCTTGATAGAATCAAGCATATAGCAACTCTCACCGGAAAGGAAACCATACCGCTCTTTGGCGTTCCAACCGAGGTTTATACGTTCATCGACAGTATTCCCTCCATGCATATAGGCGGAAAAAACTCGATAGATATGAACGGGAATCTGATTTATCAGGAATATCCCTCCATGGGGATAGTAATGAAACTCGAGTCGGAGTCTGTCGCAAAAGATATTAACGAAGGATATGACATTCTAGCCGCTAGCATTATCAAAACACCAAGCGGACCTGCCGATCCCAAACTCGTGACCGAGGCGAAATACAGAATAAGTGGTTATAACAGCGAGTTTTTGCCTGAAAACAAATGGACAAAAATCGAACCATCCCAAAACGATACATTTAAAATCACGGTCATTAGTCCAATCGATAAATTCGATCCGACCGATAATAATATGCCTGCAATCCCGAAAGAATTGACACGATATCTCGACAGCGATCATCTGATTCAGTCTGACGCCGAGGAGATAGTCTCGCTGGCGGATGAAATACTTCAGGATAAAAGCACCGGATTCGCGGCCGCCTGCAAGATCAATCGCTGGGTATATAGTAATATCAACAAGCAATTTTCACCCGATATTTCCAATGCAGTACAGACATTAAAGCTGAAACGTGGTGATTGCGGCGAGCATGCCGCCTTGACTGTTGCCCTGCTGCGAGCTGCAGGAATACCGGCCCGTATTGCCGCCGGAGTGGCTTATGCGCCGTACCTGGAGGGATTCGGTTATCACGCCTGGGTAGAGGTCTATATCGGCGAGTGGATTCAGATGGATCCCACCTGGGGTGAGGATATCGCCGATGCCGCCCATATCATGCTGGCAAGCGGAAGCCTCGATAAACAAGCAACAGCTATTATGGGAAGTATGACAACTTTACGGGTGGAAATTTTAGATTATAAACAAATCGATTAACGTTCGCCGTTAATATTTATCGAACCGATGCCCTCTACATTTGCCTCTATTCGAGAAATGCCATCCCCGACTATGCCAACCAGCCGATTTTTATCCATAACGAGCGGCTTGATTGATAGTCCTTTCGTGTGGATTTTCCCACCCTCGCCGACATTTAGAATCAGCTTGGCGGAGGTATCGGTGGGTAGTTTCAGGTTGATAGCGTTGAACGTGTTACTTATCAGCAGATGTGAATCGCCGATTTCAGCGATTTCGACATCGATGGGAGAATACATCGTCTCGAACTTGCAAACACCTTTCACCAGATGAATATCTTCCAGCTCAATAGGTTGGTAACTCGTTTCGGCAACTAGTTCTCCCCGGATATTTGAACCTTTGATTTTACCGTAAGTATTGCGCAACAGTATTGCCCCGGTCTCGGTATTGAGGTTGTACACGGTTATATCATCATTGCTGGTGGTAGCCTCGATTGGGCCGTTGATATTTTCAAATTCGAGTTCGCCCCCTGACGAGCTGAATATGCCACATTCCTCGGTAATATTGATATCACTGGCGAAAATATCCGAATGAACGGTTTCTATACTTATCAATCCTTCTATATCGCTGACATCGATATCGGCATTGGATGTTCTGATATTCGTCTCACCATCGACATTATTAACCTCTACCGAGCCGTTTTCGCAGTCTACCTCAACATAGCTTAGCGGTCCCTCAATGGTCACATTGCCGAACATGCTTCGCGAATCGACCCTAAAGCCTTCAGGTATTTTGATCTCGAGACTGGCCCCTATAACATACGATGTTCCTTGCCAGGGGGCAGTTTTTGGAGTTAGCACGCGTACCCTGACAGTTTGCTCATTACCACCACGCTCATCCAGTTTTACCTCGATAAGCTTGATAAAGCGATTCTCCTGCTCCTTGCTTTTAGCTCTGGCCCAGATGCGGAAGTTACCCTCAATGGTATTGAACTCGTGTGTCTCAACCGTTATATCGCTTCTGATATTCTCGGGTGTTCTAATCTCTAATATCGTGGCATTAGATGATGTGCTAGAAAACGTCCCAACGAATGCCGAATGGTTTTCCTGGGCGTAAGTTGGCGATGAAACCATAAATATAATAAGAGTTATTAAACTCAGTCTTCTCATTTCCATCTCCTTAATTACTTTCAGTAATACGGAAATTCGGAACGCATGTTGCGCAATATATCAGATCATCCTCGTAACTCTTTATCATACAGCACTCTTATCACCACCCTGCCGACCTCGTCAAGACTTTCCGGCGAGCAGTTTTCGGGAATATCTTTAAGAGTATGCCACCATTTATAGTCCATGTCAATAATATCCACGGCCGGAATCCCGATTAGCAAAAATGGTACGTGGTCATCATAAACAGTGTGTAAAACATCGGGGTGAAAATGCTCGGCCTGTTCGATCTCGGCAGCTTTCCAAACACGATTGGTCAACCAGCCGCTATATGTATTGGAGTAATAATCTTTATGGATATTCAAATCGCTATCACCGATCATATCGACAAGAATAACATACATGGGGTGATAATTACCGATATTTTCCGTAAAGTACTTGCTACCCAGGAGCCACTCGTCCGATTCATTATATTTGCCGTAATCTTCACCATCGAAGAAGATAATATCCACGCCCATTCCGGGAGGATTATTCTTGATTATCTCGGCCAGTGTCAAAAGTAGAGCCACACCGGAGGCTCCATCATTAGCGCCCATAACCGGTTGGTTATGTAAACTCGAATCGGCCTCTTTATCCGCCCACGGTCGACAATCCCAGTGTGCGCACAGAAGAATACGCTGCGTTTCTTCCGGGTAAAAAGAAGCTAATAAGTTAGTCAGATGGAGCGTATCCGCACGGGAGCTATCATAGTAAGTGAATTTCTGGCGTCTGACATTTTCGGAGAATTCGGACAATTTGTCAAATAGATAGTCCTCGCACTTATCGTGGGCCTCACTGTTGGGTACGCGAGCGCCGAACGCGCATTGCTCGATAATATAATTGTACGATTTAGCTTTATCGAATTTCGGAATGCTTTGCGAACAACCGCTGAATATGACCCAGGCAGCCAAAATCAATACGGATACGGATAATTTATTCACTATGCCCATCGATTGCATTTAACTAATCAGCCAGTTTCCTATGTTACTCCAAATCAAGTACGGCAATCATTATCTTAACTCTATTTTCATCGACAGGCAACCATATTCTTAAACAATTTAAATTATCGAATGAGGCGTTTCCTATAACTTGATAGGCGCTCTGTTCGTAAATCGGAATGCGTATGTTGATCCAGCCGGTGGAGGTAACCGTTTGGACATATGTAGAATTAAACGGATCTATACGATACTCGAAATAAGCATTATCGAGATTCAGGCTTCCGTCACCGTTAATATCCTCTGTATCAGGCAAATTCTCTCTCTGCGAGTCGTTCCTGTTCCCCTCGGTACCGTTAATATAAGTATATGTATAGCTGTCGCTCCATTCCCAGTTATCGCCACTCGGATCATCGGGATAAACCGGATCTAGTATTACAGCCATCTCCTGGGCATCGGTTAAAGTATCAAGCCCGGTATCCTCGTTCGATTCGAATACTCCGTTTAAATTTCTATCCTCGGTCTCGAGCCTGCCGTTATAATTGATATCCTCGCTTATAACGCCGATATCGATATTGAATACAACATCGCTCACGCCGATTAGCGTATCAACTTTCAGCCAGAGATTAAGGTATTCGTAATCGATCGTGCTCTCGAGTTCGAACGTTGTTCTCATAATACCGCACCAGGAGGCGCTGTCCAAATAAAGTATGTCAAACAAGCTATAATCGAGATATAAAACCGTTTGTTTATTTTCGGAAACATCTACGGTGCTGTCAGGCCAGATATCGGTAATCGATACAGGATCGTACGGATTATACCATAACATCTTGTTAATAGCCGCCACCTGTTTGCCTGACGGCGGCGAGGCTATAGTCCAGGCTCCCCTGGCCAAATTCGAATCATCATCGACATAATCGGGGTCAGTGGGGTTATCATCTATACAACTATAACCAGATAAGAATACCATAATAATAAATAATGAAATCGCTTTGATTTTTAGAATCTTAATTCCGTCCATATGCCTAGCTCCCTAACATGACGTTTGCGATCCTGAATTTTATCATCAGCGTCACTCCACTTGGCGTTAATACCGCCGGTTACTTTCGCCGAGAACCGGTAGGTCATACGAGGTTCGATAGATATCTCCTCGCTTTCGGCATCCGTAGTTTTTTCGTTCTCGCTATTAACGAACCACGATTTCGAAAAGCGTTTGTTGACATCCAGCGACATAGTGAGTTGGCTGGTGAATTTGAATCTACCAAATAGCGGAAGGTTAACTCCTTTGGGAGCAGTGAACGAATAGCTTAGTGATACTTTAAAAGTTCTACTATTATCATAATCGGTTCTATTACTACCTTCAGGCCTAAGGTCCTCGGTCTTCTTCTTCGTCCAATCGTACCTGAAAGTGAGTTTAACGTCATTGACCAGCACGATATTCAATCCGGCCACCGGCGAGAACGATTGATTATCGGTTCGGCTGTTCACGACATCCGTATCGGGATTACCGGATTCATCGATTTTTTTCGTGAAATTCGATTGCAATGTCATCGAGCTCGTGAGCTTATTGAATATCGGTAAGCTATGCAATCCCGAGATATTAGCATCGATCCTGGGGAATTCCACGGAATTAGTCCCGGTGGGCTCGGTCGAGTTACTACTTCTCGATATCGATTCACGGAATTTATATGATGATGAAATATCGAGATTCCTTAACGGCGTAATTCCCGATTGCAGCGAGTAATCCATTGTCCTGGTTATCTGGTCGCGTGTATAAGTGGTTTCATCCTTTCGTAAAACATCAGGATCATCCGTGAACCCCAGCGTGTAATACCAGCCGGGTCGTGTGTATAGACCGGCCCTATCCATTCTCTTATCCACGGAGACGGTAGTTTTTAACGGCTTGACCGTGTTAAGGATGGAAAATACTTTTTTAACTCCAATCAGCGGATTGGGTATTTTAATCTTCTTTTTCGGCTCGTCGTCATCGGCTTTATCCTTGCTTTCGTCTACATTATCGCCGCCATCGATAGAACCCTCGCCTTTCTCCTCGGGCTCCTCTTTCTCTCTCTCCTCATCTCTAGGTTTACCGGGTGGTTTGACGAATTTATTCTTCTGCTCTCCGGCGCCGAGCAGTTTTTTGATACCCGTAATTTCAAACACATCGAGGGTCAAATCTCCGCGGATACTCGAATTAGCGCTGGATGATCTGGTGGAATCGGGATTGCGCGCGAGATCGGAATTATCCGAATATTTAGCCGAATACGTGAAACGCGGCGCCAGGGCCCTGGTAATTTTAGGTGAGAATGATGAGTTTAAACTTTGCGAATAAGTTTTCTCACGGCCGAGCCTTATATCAGCCGGATTGAAAGAGAGGTTTACCAGATCAGGATCACTTATATCTCTATCTGTCTGGGTATTGAAATCCGCCCTTAAAGCGTTGAACAAGCCAATAGCATAGCTTTGTTTACCGGTGAAATTTTTGGTATAGGTAGAGGTCGGAGCTACATTTTTCCTTTCGGTGTACGATTTGGTACCTTTAACCAGCATGTCGTATTTGATAGTGGTCGGAAGGTAAAACATCTCGATATCGTATATGGTTTTCGGTAAGAATAAAGCTTTTGTCCACTTGAACGGTTTTATCGCGGGTTTGCTCTTGGGCGATAAATCATACGAGCTGGAAAGCTCGAACGAGGTCATATTACTGACCGGCTGTGTCGGGTTGATACCATCCCTGCGCGAATAGACATAACGCGACTGGATTCTGTTCAATGTCCAATTGAACAGCCAATTTTTGGTATTCTTGCTGAACCTCTCGGTTACCGAAATCTGCCAGCTTTTATTCTCCGTTTTCTCGTCATCTTTAAGATCTTCCGGCAATACGACATCCGAGCCGGTTTTCAACCTGGGCAAATCCAGAGATTTTTGCCAACTGGCATTTACCGGCAGGCTTAGGCCCCATGAGGGAGGGAAAAACTTGTCCACGTTGATACTGCCTGATATCGACCGCGAGGTAGTCAGCTTGCCCGGTGGTTTCTTTTCGTTCAGCTTGTAAAAATCCGTTCCCGTACGCGAGTAATTAATCGTTACGTTACCAAGATCAGCCAGGCTTACTTTAGCCTGGAACCTGCCGGCAAAATCTGATTTCTTGCGAACCCCCGTTAATAGCAGCTCATCTACCCACACCTGGCCGTCAATAGGCACCGGCGAAACACGGGTGGTATCGATACTGATAACCGAATCGACGCCGACATAGGTAGTATCCAATAACAAAGAATCGTATTCTATCCCGATGACGAACATCTTAATGGTGGAAAGTGATGGATTGCCTTTAACCCTGTACTTGCCGTAGCTAATATCGGTTAACCCAACACTCAGGGTTTCGTTTTCCGCTTCCGCCTGCCAGATCGCTTTCAGTCCGGTTATATCGGTGAAGTTGATATCAACATAATTTCTCTCATCCCAGCCGGGGTATAGCCTGGTACGATACTCATAGAAACTGGTGACAGAGTCCGTGCCCAGCCTGAAGAAAAAGTTAACCGGTAAATCCTCGGGAAGGTTTTCATCCCCATGGACAAACATCTTAAGTTGATTATAAAGCGTGTAATCCTCTGTAGTCAGAAGAGTCCAGTAGGCGCCCAGCCTTTGCCCGGGATATAAACCATCATATTGCAGTACCAGTGATTGTTCTTTTTCCTGAATACCCGTTTCCTGATCGTACTCACCGGCGACTCCCGGCGGTGATTCGTATGAAGCGGCGTTCTCCTGACTGTTAATCACCGAAACCTCGAAAGTCGGCGAAACCGGGATGCCGTGCATGTATACCGGGTCCGGCGTGGATAGCTCCTGCCATTTATTCCCGACGAAATCCATGGTTGCCAGTTTCAACAGATAGTGATCGCTAACGCCACTGATCCACATCCTTACGAAATTAATACTACTATTATCGGGATTACCGACAGTCGAGTAAACGGAGGAATCCTGGAAAGGTATCCTCAGTAATTTCCAGCCGGAGGTTGTTGTCTCCTCGACATACTCCTCATAGTTTAAATCGATAGTGTATTCATAATACGAATTCGATAAATCGAGCGCGCCGTTACCGTTGATATCCTCGGTGTCGATACGGTTAAGCCTGTCCGGGTCCTGACGGTTTCCCTCCGTGCCATTGATATGGGAATACTCATAACTGTTGCTGTAATCCCAATCATCCCCGGCTGGATCATCGGGCGAAACGGGATTTTCCACGATCTCATCCTCGCTGTATAGCGTGTCCAGTCCGGTATCCTCGTTTTCCTCGAAAACACCGTTGCCGTTCCTATCCTCGGTATCTCTAAAACCATCATCATCAATATCCTCGGAGATATTACCGGCATCGATATAAAGTACCGGATGAGAAAGAGCGGTTGTATCCGGCAAATACCAAATCTCGATGAACTTGGTTTTCGATTGATCGGCAAGGCCGGAATACAAAGACCTCATCAAACCGGCCCACCCCTGCGTATCGGGATTGATCGTGCTATCGGGATAATATTCCAGGAATAAGACATCCTGGCGATCCTCGTGCGATTGAACATCCTTCTCGGGCCAGATCTCCCGTATCGATATGGGATCGTATGGATTGTACCACCAGAGATCACGTTTGTTGTGAACTTCTCGGCTGTTCGTGCCCACCGGCGCCGAGGATTCTGTCCAGACACCTCTTCGCATAACCAGGTCGGTCGCCTGACGAGAGCCTTCGAAATCATCGATATAAGCCTCGTTACGAGTATTCGGATTCGGCACGTTCTGGGCAATCTCGCCGGAGAATTCCAGCGTGGAGACGGCATCCGTTTCCACCAGGGGCAACGCATCCACCAGGTCGGTAATGAATTCGGGTTTGAAATGAAGCAGCAAGTTCGAATCCCAGATAAACCAGCGTTTCGGTTCATGCCCCACACGGGGACGGAATTCCTTGGTCGATTCTTTACGGTACATACCTGATATGGTAAATGCGGAGTTTTCGTTAATCCTGTATTCAGCCGCCAGGCCGAACAATGATTTCTTCTCGGGCATGAAAAACGGTGCGTATTCGAAATCGACTGTTATATCGGAAGCAGCCGATAGAGCATCCTGGTTGATAAAAGTTATCGAACCAATCTCGTAAACGATATTATAATCCACGCCTTTTTTCAACACCGTGCCGTCACCCAGTTTAACCACCTCGGAGCCCTCGATAATATTCGTCCTGCCCAGCGTAAACGTACTTGCCCTGGTAGCGGTCTGAACATGCATGTAATACATCTTGGAATCCGCCCTGCTGGTGTTGGTGTATTTATAATCGTAAACCGCAGGGTTCGGAGTATCCAGGAATTCGGATATAAACGGTTTTTGCTGGGGAAATATCAAATGGCCGAGCGCGGGATCTATATGTGGGATTGTGGTATTGAAATCGAATAAACCATCCGGGATGGTGTTCGAGGCATCGTTGTTATTATACTGGTCGAAACCGAATAATTCTATGAATGGTTTGCTGTCCTGCGATATCGTATCGGTTGTTATATCCCCCAGGCCTTTATATATATCCAGCACGAATCCCTCGGCTGCGATATTCCTGGCCTGTAAATCGTATACGTTCTTCCACTCCAAATCCCAGGTGGTAAAAGAGGTATCGGGAGTACGGTCGCGAATGAGTTTCAATACCAGCGTATCGGAGGTGATATTACCGATCTCTAAAGTCTGACCGTCCCGAATATACTTGATATACGCAGCCAGTACGTTGCCGTCGGATAACTGATGGTTTAGGATTATGTACTTACCGGTTTTATACAGGTAGTAATCCGCACCCTGCTCCATCAACTTAAAATAACTCTGCTCCACCTCATCTCGCGTTTCCTCATCCGGCGATACATTGAAAATAGAATCTACCCCACCGACATCGCCATTGGCGTTGACCGGATACACGCAAGCCAAACCGTATTTATTCTGCTCGGAATCATTCGTATACAGCTTGACATCGATGAGGCTGTCACCGGGCATGAATTGATCGCTCAGGTAGAAATAGACATTATGAAGATACTGGTAATCCCAGATAGTATCGGCCGAGGCCTGAGCGCCGGCGTTAAACGTGGATTTCTCGTTGGAGCCTTTCTCCTGCGAGGTGATTACGGTCAGATCGATATTACCGATTTTAGCCGTAGCCTTGATACCGAACAAACCCTGCACGTTCTCCGAGAAACCTATGAATTGCGAGTTAGGCAACGACAGGTTCGTGTTGCCCGCCTCGATAGATTGAATGATCTCATCCTCTTCGCCTTTATAGCGAAGTTTCAAGGTGTTGGCTATCTCTACATCACGATTGGAATCCTGATCGACCTCGACAGTGATTTTCGAGCCGATTTGGCCCTTGATTTTAAACCGCGAGGTTTGCTCCATGTGAAGCGATGGGAATTTCGACTGTTTATAGTTGGCTGTTTCGGGAAGGTCATCCCACTGCGAACGACCGGAGAACGAAATTCGTCTCGAACCGCTGACATTGATGCGCGGCCCGCCCTCACCGATAATCGACTCTACCTGCTTGGGGAGTCTGAAATTCGGATTGATTACGAATCCCTCGGATTGCTCGCCTTTGCCTTTGGTACCGGTAAAATTGGCCATGTCGTCCAGCCAGATTTCCCAGAAGTATTTATCCGAAATATACCTGGTGTATTTATCGCGACTGATTGGGATCGTATTATAAAGCTGATATGGCCCGGCAAACAGAGTAAAATACACGTAACCGGAATTCGCCGGCGCTTCTATCAGCCAGGCTCTTTGTATATAGTTTAATTCCAGTAATGGAGAATACTCCCGATCCATGGACAGACCACCGGGGATTTCCGGCAACCTCAGAGACGGGGCAAACTTTGAATTATAATCCAGTGTGGCGCCAATTTCTCCGACTGCCGCGAAAGCCGAGTTAAAACTCAACAGGCCGCATAAAAGCACTAAAACAACAGCCGGGAAATTTCTTTTGACTACTAAAATATCCAACAATACTCCAATAGTACATTAATTTTACGTTATCGAATTTCCGATAGGCCTCCTCGGTTAAGGATCAATTATCAACATTTCGTATTCGAGTTCTATATTAAACTTATCAATCACTTTTTGCCTCATTATTGATGATAATTCGATAACATTAGCGGCCGTGGCTTTATCCGAGTTAACTATAATATTGCAGTGTTTGGGATAAACCTCCGCCCCGCCAACTTTCATTCCTCTAACCCCGGACTCCTCTAACAGTTTTCCGGCCGGTATCAATTCCGGCTCTTTAATATTTTTAAACACCGAACCCGCGCAACCATCCTGGCTGTAATCGGGATGCTTCCTTCGGCGTATTTCACGATATTCTTTAATCTTATCGGCGATATCTCCGCTTTTTCCAGAGCTAAGTTTGAACGATGCCGATAAAATCAACTCGAATTGCTCTTTAAGTTTGCTGTGACGGTATTTAAAATCGAAATAATCGGCTTTGACTATCCTTACCCCATCACCTGGCGCGTATATTATGGCGTTCTCCAGAATCTCGGAAATATTCGAGCCGAAAGCCCCGGCATTTCCATAAATAGCTCCGCCTACATTTCCCGGTATACCGGCAGCGAACTCTATTCCAGTCAATGAATTAGCCAGTGCCGTTTCAACCACGTCATCAAGCCAGGCGCCACCATGCACGCTGATTCGGTTGCCTTTTACTACGATTTCATTACAACAGTCCCTGATTACGATCCCATCGAATCCGTCATCGGAAAACAGTGTATTGGAACCGCCGCCAAGCACGAAATGACGTAAATCATTTTTTACTACCAGGTCATATGCGTAAACCAGATCTACTGATTTTTTAGCCTCGAAAAAATACCGGGCCGGACCACCGACTTTAAACGTAGTATAGGGCGCTAAATCGACATACTCTTTTAATCTATCGCCTAATTTATTTTGTAAAAGAACGGATGCCCCATTTTGAGTACCTAAAATAAGTCAATACCTCCGAAAATCAAGCCTTTTTATGTATACTCTCAGGCTAATATTTAGTTCAATTAAATGATAATAACAAGACAATTAAAATGCTAAAACCTGACTTTATTCATGCGGCCAATTTAAGATCGTAAAAATAGTAATCTTCACTTGTTTTTATCCTGGCTATCACCGGATCCCGATTCGTTTATCTGCTCCACATATAACATTCTCAATTGCGATAAACTCTGTGCGAGCATTTTCGATTCATCCTCGGATAGATTACCATTCGTTTTTTCCTCCAGCATACCCAGGATATCGATTGAGTTTTTTGCCATTTCGATATTGATCTCGGTCTGGCCGGTCAAATGGTTCGGAATCTTCCCCATATTCTGAAGCGCCGCCGCCTGAAAAGTCATCACCAACTGCGTAAACAGAAGGGTATTCGTGTCAGTTTGTTTTCCCTCAGCCATCAAACACGATCCTTATTTCGAGCCCAGTATTTTCAGAGCCAGCGCCAATTTATGACGGGTATCCATCATATCCGCCTCAAGCTGCTTGAACATCCGCTTGATATCCAGATCCTCGGCATCCTTGACCAGCCCGTTAAACAGCCCGCCAAGCTCATCGGCCAGCATAGCTGCTTTTTCGACTTTCTTTTTCATATCTATCTCTCCCTATGCGATTCTCGAATACTTTATTTTTTGGCTATACTTTTTAATTAACACTTGCCTGAGCAATTTGTTCTCCGGTTTCAACAATTTATCATCCTCGGATATTATCTTAAAAGCGCTGTCCCTGGCAAGCGTTAACAGCTCCGCATCGGTGAGTTTGGCTATTTTCAACTCCGGCATACCATGTTGACGAGTGCCCATTATCTCGCCCGGTCCCCTGATAGACATATCAACCTCAGCGATTTTGAAACCGTCATTAGTAGCACATAAGGCCTTTATCCGGGCCTCGGCATCCCGCGATAGCCTGTTCTCACTCAACAGAAAGCAGTATGATTGATGTTTGCCACGGCCTATTCGCCCTCGTAACTGGTGAAGTTGAGACAGGCCGAAACGCTCGGCATTCTCGATGGCCATGATATTGGCATTGGCTACATCCACCCCCACCTCGATAACCGTAGTCGAAACCAGGATATCAACATTTCCCTGTTTGAATTTTCGCATGACCTCGTTTTTGTCGGCGCCTTTCATTTTGCCGTGAAGAAGAGCCAGGCGATGTTTCGGGAATACCTCATCCCTGAAATGCTCGTAGCTCTCCTTGGCTGCGCGAAGGTCTATTTTTTCGGATTCCTCGACCAGCGGATATACTATATATACCTGCCGACCGGCGCGAATTTGATCACTGATGAAACCATACATTCCATCACGCTTTTCAACCGGCACGAATGAGGTTTTAACCGGCGTGCGTCCCGGAGGCATATCCTTGATAACCGAAACATCCAAATCCCCGTAAACAGTCATTGCCAGGGTGCGCGGAATCGGCGTGGCTGTCATCACCAGCGTATCCGGGTAAGCGCCTTTTTGTTGAAATTTTCCTCGTTGGGCTACGCCGAATTTATGTTGCTCATCTATAATCACCACCCCGAGATTGCTGAACTTGACGCTATCCTGTATGAGGGTGTGCGTGCCGATGACGATATCAGCGTCACCCGACTCGATCTCCTCGAGCAGTAATCGGCGTTTTTTCGTAGTCGCCGAACCGGTCAGCACTACTGTTTTGATATCCATGCCCTGCAGCATTTTCGATATGGTATAACCGTGTTGTTCGGCCAACACCTCGGTCGGCGCCATCATAGCCGCCTGATATCCCGCCTCGATAGCTCCTAGCATAGTTAGCAGAGCTACAACTGTCTTGCCACAACCGACATCCCCTTGTAACAAACGATTCATAGGGTGTGGCTTTTCCATATCCTGATATATCTGCTTCAAGGTCGTTTTCTGGCCGCTCGTCAATTCGAACTGAAGATTATTTAGCATATCGCGGCCAAGTTTTGTCGGCGGCGAAAGCGATATACCCGGCTCCTGGTTTGTCCGGTTATTATGACGGGCGGCCAATAGCAGCTCCATATAGAAAAGCTCCTCGAACGCCAGCCGTCTGTAACCCTTATCTATCATTTCCTCGGAATCGGGGAAATGCACCTGCGCTATCGCTTGCCGAAGCCCCATCAGGCCAAACTCGTTGCGAATCGAACCCGGCAGCGTTTCACATTGAATATGCTCTAACTTATCCAGCGCATATTTCACCACCCGGCGCAAACCACGAGAATGAAGCCTGGCTTTTTTCAAAACTGCGGTTTCAGGGTATACCGGGATTATCCTCAGGGTATGAATCGGCTCGTCATCGCTGCCCGATATGATCTCGAACTCGGGGTGCGTAATCTGGAAACCGTCATAAAAACCTACCTTGCCCGTGACCGAAAGAACATCCCCCTCCTGGAACAGGCCATCGAGATATATATAACCCGTGAACCAGACCAACTCGAGATGTCCGCTGTCATCCCGGATATTGACTATATATCTCCGCTTTCTGCCGTACATGAATCCATACGATGTCACCTGCCCGATAACGGTCACGGTCTCCCCCTCCTTGATAAATCCGATTCTGGCAACCTGGCTCGAGTCGATATATTTTCTGGGAATGTAGAAAAACAGGTCAAACACGGTTTGTATCTCATGCTCGTACAATACACGAGCTTTGGAGGGGCCTATTCCCTTGAGATACTGCACGTTGGAGAAAAGAAATTTTAACGCTGCCTCATGATTTTCCGATATATCGCGGCCATCTACCATACCGGGATAATACGCCAGATAAAATAGACTGTCAAGCTAATCCATTGACTATGAGTATACTTGGCGGCTAAAAAAAGGCTTGCATTAAACGATATAATGTATATATTCAGACTCGATTGCCGATTAGGCATACAGGAGGAAAAGTATGGCTCAAGTTTGCGAAATATGCGGAAAAAGACCCGGAATCGGTCATAATGTCAGTCACTCGCACCACCTTACGCTCAGACGGTTTAAGCCTAATTTACAAACCGTCCATGCTAAGGTAAATGGCCGCCCGAAAAAGATGAAGGTCTGTACCAGATGTATCAAAGCTGGTAAGGTTATAAAATAGATAGCTTCTCAAGACCGGAAAATTTCAAGCCTCAGCATTTCGTTGAGGTTTTTTTTATGCTTGAATAAACTGCCACCGGCTACCGGGCCGGTAGTTTTTAGCATAAAAAAAGAGCGGTCATTTGCATGACCGCCCTTCCTCCTTCAAAAGCAGAGGTTTTGCTTTATTCTATTTCAACATTATCATCTTTTTGGTGGTAGTGTTATCACCCTGCGAGAGTTTGTAGAAATAAACGCCCGAGGTAACCTTCTCACCTGATAAGTTATTACCATCCCAGATTATGCTATGGGTACCGGCAGCCATCTCCTCGTCAACGACGATACTGACTTTGCGACCCATGACATCATAAACCTCAAGGCTAACGTGACCGGCGGTCGGCAAGCCGAACGAGATCTCGGTAGTCGGGTTGAACGGGTTGGGATAGTTCTGATTCAGCGCGAACGCATTCGGAACAGCCGATGAATAATCATCGATACCGACCGGGCCTACGTTCAAAGTACATGGTACGCTGAACATGCCGTTGTTGGGATCGTTGGTGTTAATACGAATCTCACCGTAATAGGTACCCTGTTCGAGTTCAGCCGAATTGAAGTTGACATCGAATACCTGCGAACCTTCGGGCATGACATAGCCGACAGTCGGGTCCACGGTCAGCCAGAACAGAGGATAGCTGAACTTGATAGCCAGACCGCCTGAGCCGGTAAAGTTGTCATAGGCGTACTCAAGCCCGACATCACCATCAGCGTTTTCTATACCGACGGAAATATCACTATCGTATTCTCCCTCGGAGATATCACCATATTGTAAAAGAATCGAGTTATCATCGCCATCAAGAATAACCTGCATGTCATACCGACGAGAATCACCACCGTAAATATAGAAACCCCAATCGGTCCAGGAGACGATGAATTGATTCTCTGTCTCATCGTAGTAGTAGTAGCAGGTGCCTTCATAACCATTGAGATCATCCCACAATACGGCAATCATATTGTTTGGATCACTGGTACCGGGGATGCCGGCGTTGGTGAGATAAGAGGATCGTGTAGTCATTGAAAGAAACCCAACCGTTGGTGCTGACCTGAATATCGGTGACAGGAACACCGTAAAACTCGAAATTCATGCCCATCGAGATAGAATTGGAGTAACCGTCATCGTTCGGATTTGTTCCACCGTTGAAAGTGATCGCCGAACCGATTCCGGTGATATCTTTCCACTCGTAATGCGGGCCGTTCTCCTCATCGGAGTCTATGTAAGTGTAGCCGAATCCATCCGGGCCACCAATACTGGTAATTACATCATCGTAGTTGAACGGTGATTCGCCCGTTACCTTGATCGAACCGTTCTCGTCCATGATATGGCCTTCTTTGGACTCGAATACCTGGCCGGTGTAGCTTCTTTCGGTATCATCGGTAGCACTCAATGCCAGATCGGTAAGCACAACTACATTATAATTAAGCTGAGCATCACCGTTGTTGGAAAGAGTCATCTGCACGTCATGCGAGTCGCCCTGCATGACATCAATATCCATCGAGGGACAAGACAAAGATGCCTCCGGTGCTCTCATGGTACCACCGTAGAACACGACGCCATCGAAATAATAACCGGGACGTTGTTGCGAACCATCGCTACCGAAACGGAATTTGATCTTAACCGTTTCGCCTTCGTAGGCGGATAGATCGAAATAGACTTCCTGCCAACTGGTAGCTTCACCGGAGAAACCAGGGGTATCATCAAGGCCAAGCACTTCCGAAATCGGATAGCCGCCATTAGGAGTGATCAGTTCCCAGTTAGAACCATCGGTGGTGATCAAAAGCTGAACACCATCATAGTCTTCCTCGTTATTGTACCAGTGATAATATGACAGGAAAGCTCCCGGCACATCTATGCTATAGTACGGGGTCACGAGACCATCATCGCAATCGTCAGGATATTCACCGTCGAGAACGGTACACCAAACTTTTTCGCCATCGTAAGCGGCACCCGGGCCGGAACTCGGAACGCCCCACTCCCAAACGCCTTCGCCGGTGTAACCGCCGTTACCATACTCGAACGATTCGAGGTTGGTAAGTGTAAATTGCATCGAGGTCTCATAGCCGTTACCCTCTGTCAAATCTAAAGTAAACAAAGCGGAATGACCAACCGGGTAATCAGCACCGGCTGTAACGATGAATACTTCGGAGGAGTTATCGGCGGTCGATTCGGGATCGATATTACCGAAACCGGCGTTAGCTTGTGATATCGTTACGTAATCATCTTCCTCGGAAAGGACGCCTGCGACGCTCATCGCCGTAGCCGAACCGGTATTTTCAATCGTAACGGTAATTTCTACGGTTTCACCCGGATCGATAATGCCATTGCCGTTGCCTTCTGAATCATCAAGAGCCAATCCGACGAAACCTAATTCGGGAGCATAAATCGTATTGGTAAAATAGCTGACCCAGGTACTGTCGCCATCGGTGGCGGAAATCATGAACCTGACAGTATGACCGTCTTCGACATCGGCAGGGACATCAAACGCGAACGCACCAGCAACCGAGGCAGTACCGAAATCACCGGCAATATCGCCGAAATCAGCGTTATCATCGGTAATGGTAATCAATTCATCCTCGGTGGATAAGGTAGCCGTAATATCATTAGCATTATCGGGGCCGACATTGACAAGCTCTATATCTAGGCTTATCGATTCGCCGATCTCGATCTCACCGTTATCGTTACCTTCCGAATCATCGATAGTGTATTCATTGAATACCACGTAAGGTCCACTCGGGGTGATAACGGCTATTGTCTCTATATAAGGCTGTTTGTTCTGGGCAGTGATAACGATATCAGCGGTGCCGGGCATCGAGAAAGCGTCCAGCAGAATCTCTACCTGGCCGGATGCATCGACAAAGCCCTGGCCGTGAATCACACCGTCCATGGAAATACTGACATAGGAGCCGGGCTCGGCGCTAACTGCGAACGACGGAGCGGTTAAAAGCACTACCGGGTCGTGCACGATGTTATTTTCGGTGGGAATGCCTATATAGTTGATAATCGAGGGATCACCCATCAGGTGATAAATTTCCCAGTAGTAATCGGAATCGCCGCCACCTTCCATAACCGCGAGGTTACCGCAAAATACGATAGCATCACTGGTTATATAATGATCGGTAACGGGCTCACCGTGCTCGTGGAACATACCATCATAAGCGCCTAAACCGGTCTGCTCGTAGGTCGGGTTGGCAAGCACCGGGCCGGCGCCGACACCCCACCAGTAGTCCTCATCCCAGTAAGTGGAATTGGAACCACCGATGTGACCGTAACCGCCTTTGCCCTCTTCCTGAAGCCAGGTTTCACCGAAACACGGAGTGCTGTAGTCATCGCCAAATGTGTTAGACTCACAGCAATTACCGATACTCAACAGATACTTGTGCTCGTTATTGAGGTTTCGGATATCATCAGAGGTAAACGACGGGTCACTCCAGCCATCGTGACCGCAGTGAGCCGAGTAGTTTACGAGCCCGATACCATCGTTGATTGTCTCTCTGATAGCGGGGCCGGCACTCGGATCATCCGAGGCAGGATATAACCAGACATTGGCTTCAACGCTATGCGCAGCGTTGAAATAGTAGTCGGTACCGTAGTTGACCTGGCCGTTGCCATAGGTAGGAGCGTGGCTGGGATCGACACCGACAACGAGAGTCACGCCCTCGAGATAGCTCGGATCGGGCATGGTTAACATTTCGTATTCGAGAGTTTTATCGATCTGCGGCTGAAGCTGGGCCGGGTTTTGCGCAGACCAGCGACCGTAGTATATTTCCGGAATATGATCACCGGTGAACTCGCAGAAATCGAGGTCCGAGATATGTCCGCTATACGGGAACGCCGGGATCTGCTGATCATCACCGACCAACAGTACGAATGACGGCGCCGGAGTATTGTTATTGTACAGATCCTGGATATAGCCGCGAATCGCGCTATTATCAAAACCGATCTCATCGGTGTAGGCGGTTATGACCGTGAAACCTTTCAGGGTTTTCCACTCGATAACCGGCTGCAACTGAGACTCGAACATACGATCGGCAATGATCACGTATGTTACGGGATAGTTAACGAGATCATCGAGGATAACCGGGTAGTCATCGTTATAGTTGAAAAACTTGCTATAGACGACCTCGTAGAAAGGCGAATACAGATCGCGTTGTTTTTGCTGAGTGGTTAACCAATCAGCATTATCGAATTGAACTCTGAGTTCGATATTCGTATAGACTTTGACTTTGTTCAGAACGGGATCATACTCGAACGGCGCTACAGAAACCTTGCCCAGGCGATGGGCGCGCATGATACCAAGGACTTCTGTTTGAACCAGCGGCATACCGGTATAACCGGCGGTCGCGTAAGCTTGATCGTTCATCTGAAACTCGACATAGTCGGGATCATCTGATTTTGAAAGTGACGGCTGTGACGGCATCACCAGTTCGCTAATACCATAGTCCGCGAGATTTATCTCCTCGAACTCCGCATTTATGACTTCCGCGCGCATAGTGCAACCGAAGGGGATCGAAATAATACGGTTGACCACAGGCAGATCGGGTTGTCCGATATCGTGTGAACGGGCGAAACCATCCACGGCCATCATAACGAACGACCCGGCATTAGTTGAAATCGGCACGAAACCAACTTCGCCGATATCAACCTGCATGGTGAGAGAGACCTGATCCTGATGCAACAATGCTACATCGGTTTGTGATGTACCAACCGTTACGGTCTGAGCGCCAAAGGCAACTCCAGCACATAATACAAACACCAGGGCCAGATTCAATAGCAACTTCCTCAAAACTACCTCCATCTGTTAATTTGGAATAAAAGAGCCTATAACTTTAAACCTATGTAAACTTTTCTCTCCCCACAGCAGCCTACAATTATAGTATATATAAAAATCTGCAAAAAGAAAGCGGAAAATCAATGTCTGAGACAATAGAAAAAGCCGGGAGCTAAACCCGGCTTTTGGTCTTTAACCTATTAAAAGATAAAGTATTACTTGATCAATGTCACCCTTTCTGAGCGTGAAATTACACCGTCAGAAAGCCTTATGAAATAAATACCCGAGGAGTAAACAGAAGCATTCCAAATAACAGAGTGTTCGCCCGCGTTCATGATATCATTGCATAGCGTTTCCACATTCTGACCCATGACATTATAAATATCGAGCGATACTCTCCCCTGCCTGGCCAGGTTGAAACTTATCATGGTTTCAGCGTTGAATGGATTCGGATAAACCGAATCGAGCTTAAACTCACCGGGCAAAGCCTCGGGCTGATTAATATCCACGATACCGACATACATATCGAGCGGAATTTCGTTAACCAGCATGTTATAATCGTTGGTTAAAATCCTCAAAACCGCGCTATAGAGCCCATCATCCAGGCCGGTAGCATCGAGTGTTATTGGAATTAGCATATCAGAGTCAGCTTCAATGATACCTGTCTCCGAACCTATTTGCAGCCAATCGAGTGAGTTGGAATCGCCCAGATAGAACTCGACCGCCAGCTCATCCTCCACATACGCCTCGTTTCTGGCAACCTCGAGACCGATCGTAGCGGTACGGTTCTCGATACCGATCGAACCGCCCTCTCTATTCGCAGGACTCATGGAGTTGTATTGGAATACGATATTATCGGGAGCGGTGAGTATAATCTGGAAAGTGTACTGCGAATTATCCTGGGCGCTGGCAACGCCATCCCAGGTGATGATCGCGGTATCGACATCATTGGAATAGAAATAGATATCACCGTAATACTCGATGGTGAGATCATCCCAATATGGCGCCAATATATCGTTAGGCAATGTCTCATCCGGGAAACCGAGGTTATCGGGGTTGACGAAATAACCATCCATGAAAGTGGCCCAGCCATTGGTACAGATTTTCAATCTTTCGTATTGACGGCCATAATAATCGAATCCGAATCCTAAACCGACCCAACCTGAGTTACCGTCATCGCGGGCGAAATCCGGGAATTCGATCACATCGCCGATCTCAGTGATATCGATCCAGCTATACTGGGGGCCGTCGTTATCGTTACTGTCGCGCCAGTAATAACCGAACTCATCCTGCCCCTCTGGCTGACCGAGGCCGATTTTATAGCGAAGAGGTCCCTCGCCGCCATTATCCATCTCGAGATTAATCGTCTCGGTAGCGCCGGAGACAAGCTCAACGCCGATTGAGTCAGGGGCCAGTGAAAGCTGCGGTAATTCTATATCGGCATATACGGGACGTTGGCTGAAATCGCCGATACCGGCGGCAGTGTATTTCATATAGAAAAAGCCATCAACACCGAACGAGGTGTTCCAGCTATTCTTGACAATCCAGGCGCCTTCGCCATCACACATATTATCATCCCAACCAACGATAACCACGGCGTGATTGAGTGGCTCGACATCAGGGTGATCATAGCATCCGCCATGATAAGAGTAAAAATCATCATAGACAGTAAAGGTAGTCGACAGCGGGCCGTACATAAGCGCATTTTTAATCGAATTGACATTATTGGCGACATCGATATAACCGTTGAGATACGCCACCGGATTGCATTCATCCTGGGTGCAGGGGTAGTTATCATTAGCACGATAAGGCATGCACTCCTCCTCGATCGCGCCGTAGTCCATGAACACCTCGTAGGTATCCTCCATCCAGCCGCCGCCGCAGTCGGAACCGCCGGTATTGCAAACAAGGCTCTGCTGTTCGGAGAAATCCTCCACCTCGCCGGTAGCGATTATATACGCCGACTCGAAAGCGTGCGTAGCCGCGAAATCCCAGCAGGAACCACAGGTACGTTGATCATCAACCGGTGACACGCAATCGAACTCGCGCCAGTCGAAATAATCATGGGTTGTCAGAAGAGCCGGTTGGGGCAGGCTGTTAAGATATTCGAAACGAGCCCGAACATCATCGGGGATATATAGTCCCAGAAGGTTATCGCGTTCCTCCGGCGGGATATCTAAAACCGGGTTATAGCCGGCCTGCCAACCAAGTCCCTCGGCAGCGATTTTAGCCTTAACCGCTTCTATTTCCGCGGTCGGATCGTAATCCCCGGCATATGACAATGAAAACACCATAACCACGAGTAACGTTATAATGGTAGTTGGTTTGCGCATTTTATCTCCTTGCATTGACTTTCGCATTTATTTAAAATGTAGCATTAATAGGACGTTTGTCAATCGTTATTATGACAATCCTTTTGTATGATCTTATCAAGGGAATTGTGTAAATTTGTAATGATTTTCAGATTTTCGGTTATCCAGCACATAAGCGACTATTCCATAAACGATTCGATCAACACTTTTGGCATTAACAAATTTCCTGAACGGTTTTATCCTCCTTTGCAATTCCTCCAGATATCGCTCCAGAGGATTATTGGTCTTTATTTGAGTTCTTTCAGGTTCAGCATATTCTCGATAAATCAGTGTTCGATCAAAGCCGCGAATAAATGATCGAACAGCTTTAGGTTCTTTCAATCGCCATTTGGCCTTGAAAGCTTTCAATCGTGCCTTCAACTCTTTCTCCGTCTCGGCCTGATAGACCGCAGCAGCATCCCTGGTGATTCGGCTGCGGTTTTTACGTTCATCCAGATTCTGGCTGATATTCGACAGCTTGTGGAAGACACATTGCTGTGATTTCACCCGCGGATATAACCCGGCCAGAGCTTTAATCAGCCCCTTACCACCATCGTGAACAACAACCTCCAACAAATGACCGCGCAGACCTCGCTGCTTGAGATCCGACAGAAAGCCCCACCAGTAGGCCTCGCTCTCAGAGCCAGCCAGCATGAAGTCGATAAGCTCACGGCTGCCATCGTGACGGACACCGTAGGCCACAAGCAACACCTTCTTCACCTTAACCGGAGAGGTTATCTTCACCCATAAACCATCCAGATGAATAAAACGATAATCATCGCCCAAAGCCCGACAGTGGAAGCTGCCAACCTCATCGTTTAATGCCTTAACTACGTTCGAGACAGCCTGGGCGCTGATGCTTTCACCATAGGCCCGCTTGAACATCCGTGCTGTCTTGCGGGTAGAATGACCAAGCAGAAAGCCCTCTAAAATCAGCCGATCCAATAGCTGCGAACGCCGTTTGTGCTTCCGCAAGACACTCGACTCAAAGCTGCCATAACGCAGCCGGGGAACCTTTACCTCCTCTAACCAGCCGTATAAACTCAGCAAACCCCGACGGTAATAACCATTCCGATAATCCGCCCGCTCCTCACTCCGCTCATACTTTCCGCAGCCAACCGCTATCCTAAACTCAACATTCAACATCCGTTCCAAATGACGGCGAGCATGCTTCAACACCACACCCCGAACATCCTCCTCCCAATAACTCTTGACTCCGGCAAATACATAACCTACATTTTCATCAGCAAACCTAAGTGGTTTCACGGGTATATCCTCCTTGAAGATTAGCGTTTTCTGCTGGATATACCCGTAATTCTTTAATACATCAATAAATACAAATTTACACAATTGAATTTACACTAATTTTTGTATTCAAAAGGTTACCTTTTGCTACTTTAAACTCTGATTTCAATCCCTCCGGTTTCATTCTTGACACCATTTTTATATATACTAATACAGGCAATATTCATGCCTTTATCTTAGCATTAAAATTAACAGTTTAAATGATTTAGGAGACTATCGTGGCTTTTTATGACTCAAATATTTTTGTAATAATGGGGCGCCCCATCTCATGAGGATTGTTGAAAAATCTGTCTTACGAGTCGCTGGGCGGACGAAGCCCTTTGTTTATCTTTTACCGGTGACATACTGTATGCAAAAAGCAGGAAGGAGTGGATTCCTTCCTGCTTAGTGAAAAAATACTCCCAGTCATTTGTTTTCAATGGCAAAATCCTCGGCGTTAGCCATCGCGAGTGATACATTACGGGACTTTAATCGCTTCTCTCGATCGAATTGATGGTATAAAAAAGCCGGTCGTAAAACCGGCTTTTATAATTATCACAAAACGTAGTAACTTACTTTATTAATGTCATTCTCCGTGTCTGACTGTTATCGCCGGAGGTGATATGGTAGAAATAAATACCCGAGGACATACTGCCGGCATCCCAGGTCAATGAGTGATAGCCTGCCTCCTGATAACCGCTCATGACATTCTCGATCTTCCGACCGAGAATATCGTAGACGCTAATCGTAACCATACCCGGTTCATCCAGCGAATAATTTATCATCGTCCGGGCGTTGAACGGGTTGGGGTAGTTGGCATGAAGCTCGAACGCTTCGGGTAAAATATCGCCATCCACGATACCTGTGGGCACGAAAGGTAACGCACCTCTATCACCGGAGTAGCGGCCCGTGCCGATACACGGCGAATTCTCGTTAAGTCTATAATCGTTGTTGGATGGTTCAATAAACTGAGGGTCTAAGTCTTGATCCCCCGAACCGGGGGAAATAGTATAATAAGTGCCGCCCCCTCACTCATCGCAGTATTCGGCGTATCGATAGCGGGTGCAGTCATAAACCGTATTAAAACCAAAATAGCTCGGTATTTGATCCTCGATACAGAGAATACCATCATAACAACCGGTGATGATATTATCATAGATATATAACTGGTTGGTTCCACCGATCGCATAGGTGTGAATAGCGGCGGATGAGTGGTTAACCATAGTGTTGTTATGAATATCCCCGGAGGCATTGGCAGTGCAATAAATCGCGCCAATCCCACCGATAAAGACACAATTTTGTATATCAAGATGAGTCGCGGCTACTGTAATCAGTATCGGGTTGGAATCATCCGGGTCAACCACGATTTTAGCGCCGTTGCCCATGATACAGATATCGCCGGCGTTATAAAGACTCAAATCGCCGTAATACTCCATAGCCGGATCGAGCTCGATGTACTTATCGTACCCGGCGTTTGGTTCAGCCTCGTTGTAGCATTGCTGAAGACTTACCTGGGCCATTAGCGGGATGCTGCCAAATAGCAATAATAATATCGCCGACAGCACGATACGTTTCATAAATGCCTCCTCTCGTTATTGATCATTAGAATAATACCATAATATAATGGAAAACCGTTTTTTGGCAATATATTCTTTATTACATTTTTCTACCACCTGCCTGATAGGATCGCTGTAATCTCACTAATTTATTATTGAAGTCTACTGTTATTCGTATAATTCTTCACTTGCATTATTATTGTCAATTAGATAATTATTACAGCATTATGAAAACGAATAAGATTTTAATAACTATGATCCTGGTTCTATTGGCGAGTTCGGCATCATTCGCCCAGGTTAACACCGAACGCAAGCGGATGGGTTTGAAAAAATCGGGATTTTCGGGGAGTATCAGCCTTACCTATGCGGTAACTATGGGTAATTCCGAGTTGATCGAGTTTGGTCTGGCGCCGAACGTGGTCTGGCGCATGGGAAGACACCAGATGTTCATGCTAAACGATTTAGACCTGGTTTCCAGCGATGACCAGGATATTATCAGCGAGGGTTTCTCTCATGTTAGGTATAACCTTGATATAACGAACCATTTCGTCTATGAACTATTTTTACAGGCCCAGTACGATAAATCACAGGAACTGGAGGAACGCCGCCTGGCAGGAACCGGAATCAGAATTTTATATATCAATGACAAACAGACCTTAGTGGCCAATGGTTTGACATTCATGTACGAGTACGAAGAACTCTCGGATCGTTCGATATCGGAAATAATCAGGGGGAGCGTATATCTTTCAACCAGGTTCAATCTTAATAATACGGTAAAATTCAGGAATGCGGTTTATTTCCAGCCTAAATTGGATGAATTCGAGGACTACCGTATACTGGATGAAGGTGAGTTATCAATATTCATCTCCGAAAATATTTCCTTTATCAGTTCGATAAAATACCGTTACGACAGCAAGCCTCCTTTCTCGATAAAACATTATGATCTCTCGCTGGATAATGGATTGAAATTCGTTTTTTAGCTTTCTTTGAAACAATACAATCGACTTACTACTTTCACACGTACATATAATCTATTGATGTCCTTGGCTTTATCGTTATACATTTCCAATAAAGGAAAGATCTTCCGTTATTTGGATTACGTCCTAGTGCTCCAACATGTTAGCCTGCAAACCATGCCGGCTATGAGGAATCCATCGGCCGCCGGTAGTTCAGATTATCGCAACTTTCGCTTGTTAAATCGGGTATTTGGAAATATTATATTTACTCAAAACAGGAAAATACCGACTTTAATCATTAAGTATAATCGGTTGAAGAAAACAGGAAGGAAATTCTCGCGATGCCGGAAACTGAATCAACATCCAATTTTATCAAAGAGATAATCAACGAGCATAACAGCACGGGGCGATTTGGCGGAGTAGTCCATACTCGTTTTCCACCGGAGCCCAACGGTTATCTTCACATTGGCCATGCCAAAGCCATCTGCATAGATTTCGGGACAGCCGAGGAGTACGGCGGCCAATGTAACCTTCGCTTTGATGATACCAATCCGGCCAAAGAGGATGTCGAGTTTGTCGATTCGATCAAGCAGGATATTCGCTGGCTGGGATTCAGCTGGGATGACCGGGAGTATTACGCCTCTAATTATTTCGATAAGCTTTACGATTTCGCGGTGCAGCTGATCAAGGATGGCAAGGCATACGTTGATGATTTGACAGCCGATCAAATTCGCGAGTATCGCGGTACGCTTACCGAACCCGGCAAGAACAGCCCCTATCGTGACAGGTCGGTCGAGGAAAATATCGATCTGTTCGAGCGGATGAAAAACGGCGAATTCCCCGATGGCTCAAAAACCCTGCGGGCCAAAATCGACATGAGCTCCGGTAATATCAATATGCGCGACCCGGTGGTCTACCGTATCATGCACGTTCATCATCACAGGACAGGCGACAAGTGGAAGATTTACCCGATGTACGATTACGCTCACTGCTTATCCGATTCTCTCGAGGGTATAACTCATTCATTATGCTCGCTGGAATTCGAGGCTCATCGTCCCCTGTACGACTGGTATCTCGACCAGCTTAAAGTGCATCACTCACAGCAAATAGAGTTCGCCCGTCTTAATTTGAGCTACACCGTATTATCCAAACGCAAACTCATACAGCTAGTACATGAGGGTCACGCAGAAAGCTGGGATGATCCTCGCATGCCCTCGCTTGCCGGTTTCAGGCGGCGGGGCTATACGCCCGAATCGATCAGGGCGTTTGCCGAAAGAGTGGGCGTAGCCAAGCGCGACAGCATGGCCGATATCGCCCTTCTGGAGCATATACTCAGGGAGGATTTGAACAAGCGCGCTATCCGCGTGATGGCGGTTTTGAATCCGCTGAAAGTGACTATCACCAATTACCCCGAGGGTAAAACCGAGATGTTGACTGCTGTCAACAACCCGGAAAACGAGGCGGATGGTACCCGTGAAATTCCGTTCGGTCGTGAGATATTCATCGAGCGAGCCGATTTCATGGAGGATGCCCCGAAAAAATTCTTCCGCCTGGCGCCGGGTAAAGAAGTCAGGTTGAAACATGCTTATTTTATCAAGTGCGAGAAGATCGTCAAGGATGAAAACGGCGAGATAGTCGAGCTCGAATGCACCTACGACCCTGCGACTAAAAGCGGTGAGGCAACCGATGGACGCAAGGTCAAAGGTACTCTTCACTGGGTGCATGCCGAAAACGCGATAGATGCCGAGATATATTTATTCGACCGCCTGTTTACCGAAGAGAATCCGTTGGCCGAGGATGATTTCAAAGCCTGTATTAATCCAGACTCGCTGGAGATAGTTAAAGGATGTAAGCTCGAGCCAAGCTTGAAAGATGCCAAACCCGGCGAATACTACCAGTTTTTACGCCAGGGTTATTTCGTTGTCGATTCGAAAATATCAAAACCTGATGCCCTGGTATTCAATCGCACGGTGGGCTTACGCGATAGCTGGGCCAAGATGCAAAAGAAGAAATAAAAAGTTAGAAAACAAATAATTTCCTTATTGACTTTCATAGAGGCGTTCGATCGAATGCCTCTATTTTTTATGATTAAGAACGATTGACATACGCCATTATTTTTAGCGATATTTAGAACCGAGGAGATACAAATGAACGAATCATACATACGAATCGATGATGAACATATTTTTCTCAGGCATACGGAGTTGAATCCAAATCGCCCTTCCCTGCTTTTCATTCACGGCCTGGGGGATTCGGGGATCAGCTACGCAGACGCCTTCGAGTATGAGTTCTTAAGCGATTACAATATCGTGGTACCCGATTTAGTCGGCTACGGCAGAAGCTCCAAAGCAAGCTCGCTCGAACGCTATCATTACTCGGTGCATATCGAGCGACTGTGGAAAGTAATCGAGATACTGAATCTGTCCAATATAATCCTGCTGGGACATTCCATGGGCGGTGATTTATCGACACTGATGTGCCGGGAAAACCACGGCGGCTCGATAAAGAAATATATCAATATCGAGGGCGATATCACCCAGTATGATCTGTTTATCTCAGGCCGGGCGGTTGAGGCATATAACAAAGGCGAATTTGATGACTGGTTCGAGAATCATTTCAAATACGAATTGATATTCCGGAAATTCGGGAATAAGCTTTCCTCCAGGTTATATTTTGCCTCGTTGAATTTCTGCAGACCTGAGGCGTTTCTGGAGAACTCCAAAGAGCTTGTAGCAAGAAACACCGGGCTGGATGGCGAATTCAAAAGCGAAATCGGCAAGATTTATTCCGAATTGGATATCCCCCGGATTTATTGTTACGGCACGATAAGCTGCAGTAAACGGACATTGAAATTTCTCGAACAAAATGACCTGGCAACGCGGAAATTCGAGAATGCCGGTCATAGCTTGATGGTTGATTCATCCGAGGAATTTTACGCTTTCTTATCCGAGTTTATTCGACAACCTTAATAGTGATACCTCCTCGGAGGTGATAATTGAAAGGATTGTGATGTACAAAATAAAAGTATTATGGCTGATAGTATCGCTCGTTTCATTAGCAAATGTATTTATATCATCCTGCACCGGCACTAATAATAAAACCAATCCCGAGGCTCGAATCGAACAGGAGATGATATTGATTCCCGCCGCGGAGTACACAATGGGAGTCGATGGCGATGCGGCTTTCTCCCCTGCTCATAAGGTAAAACTCGATTCGTTCTATATCGATAAATACGAGGTCACCAATGCCATGTACTCCGAGTTCATGCAAGCCACCGAAGCACGTACGCCGGAGTTCTGGGGCATGGAGGAGTTTCATTCCGGGCTGGAGTTCCCCGATCACCCGGTAGTCGGTATCGGTTGGGGCGAGGCCGGGAAATACGCCAAGTGGGCCGGGAAACGTCTGCCGACAGAAGCCGAATGGGAGTATGCCGCCAAAGGTGGTTTAATCGGGATGAAATACGCCTACGGTGATTCCGCCGATACCCTGCTGGCTAATTTTTCGTATAAGGGTCGTCAGCTAGGCACTACCCCTGTAGGCAGCTATCCGCCGAACGGATTCGGTTTGCACGACATGACCGGCAATGTCAGGGAGTTCGTATCCGATTACTATTCCGAGGAATATTACGCCAACAGCCCGTTTGAAAATCCGCAGGGGCCGGAAAAAGGACGTTTCCGTGTTATACGGGATGGCGGCTGGCATTCGGGAGCTTACTGCACCCGGGTATTCGAAAGGATACTCATCCCTTCCGACTACTGGCGAGATTTGGCTGTCGGTTTCAGATGTGCCCGGGATGTTCATCCCGATACGGTCGCGGCTGAATAGCTACCTGTTTATTCGGCGAAAACAATTTTATACCTTCACCTGAAATGTTCTTCCACATCTTTTATTCTTGCAGGTAACCTGTATATATTTAGGTTTCGGTCCGACATTCTTGTTAATCCCCATGAAACGGATGCTGACCGGTTTGCGTCGGCCAACCTCGCTCTGCACGTTAAGACTGAACTCATGCTCGCAATGTGGGCATTTGATCGATCTCATCATATTAACAGTATCCCCATTATCATTCTATATTATAATACGATATAAAATATGCAGTTATTTCAATGAAATCGCAAAATGTTATTCACGAACTAAATAAATATAGTATCGGATTTGCCTTACGATAGCCCCAGCGTTTTCATCTTGCGCCAGAGTGTGGAGCGGTGCATTCCAAGCTCAGTAGCGGATGTCGCCTTGTTGCCTTTATTTCTTTTCAGGACATCCATTATTATTTCTTTTTCGCTTAGATGGCTCGAGTTGGATCTGACGCCCGTAAGTTGGTAGTCCGTTATATGCAGCGGCAGATGTTCCAACTGTATCTCCTGATCCCGGCACATAACGAAAGCATGTTCTATGGCATTTTCCAATTCGCGCACATTACCGGGCAGAGGATGATTGCGCAAAGCAGCCAATGCCTCCGGGGATAGTCTTTTTATATGCCGCTTGCTTTTCTTCCTGAATATCTTTATGAAATGATTCACCAGGAGAGGAATGTCCTCCGGCCTCTCACTCAAACGCGGGATATTGATATTTACCACGTTAATACGATAATATAAATCGCGTCGAAACTTGCCCGATTCGATTAAATCCTCCAGCCTGGCGTTAGTGGCGGCAATGATTCGGGCATCGGTGTGAAGAGTTTTAGCCGAGCCAAGGGGACGGTATTCGCCGTTGTTCAAAACCCTCAGAAGTTTCACTTGAAGCGAGGTATCCATTTCACCGATCTCATCCAAAAGAAGCGTACCTCCGCTGGCGAGGCTGAACTGACCGGGCTTATCTCGTTTGGCATCGGTGAACGCGCCTTTCTCATAACCGAACAGCTCCGACTCCAGCAGACTCGCGGGCAAAGCGGCACAGTTGATCTTTATATACGGCCCGTAACGCCGGGAGCTTAAATTATGAATTACCTGGGCGAATAGCTCTTTGCCACAACCACTGGGCCCCTCGATCAGCACGTTGCACTCGGACTCGGCAACATCAGGTAAAAGCCGGATCAGGCTTTGCATCTGGGGATTGACACTGACTATATCATCAAGAGCCTGTTTCTGTTCCAGGCTTTTCCGTAAATATTCTATCTCGGAGATATCCTGGAAAAACTCAACTGCGCCGACAATATTTTCATCCTCATCTTTAAGCATAGTGGTCGTGATACGTATAGGCAATTCCCGGCCATCGCGAGTGATTATGGTTACCCGGGAATCATCGATGGATGATTGAGTTTTCAATGTATCTTTCAGCGCGCACTGGGTATGGCAAACCTCCGTGCGAAAGATATCGAAACAGTGCTTTCCGATAGCCTCGGTTCTTTTAAAACCGGTGATCCGTTCCGCTGATTTGTTGAACGAGGTGATTACACAATTACGATCAACCGTAAAAACCCCATCTCGTATGCTATTGAATATTAACTGGCTTAATTTCTTTTCCATCACTAATAAATCCCGCTATCTTAGATATAGGCAAATAACATTAACAAATGCAAGAACATTCCAATAATCGAAAGCGGGGCTTCCGGCCTGAACGTACCTTGCCTGTTGGATTTGTTGAAAAATCTCTCCATGGTGGTTGGAATAATTTCCTGCCAACGGTTATCATGCAGTATATCGCCGGAAAAGGATGAACAATGAACTTCATCCGCCCGGTGATTGGTGAATGTGGCTTTCTCGACGATCCCTATTACGAACAGTATCAAGCGGAAATGCGCTCGATAATTTCGACATTGCCTATCTCGAGGCCCAATTTGCTGATCAGAAGAGCGGCTTGTTTGTTGAGATGGAATTGATCGGGCTTATCCGGGCCGACTAAGACCACCGGGCTAACGAACGCCTCGGCGAAATCCTCTATCGGCCGTCCGCCGAATCGAGCGTCGGAACCGACATAACCCAGCACCAGTATTTGGAATTCCCGGATCAACAGGCATTTGTGAAGCTCTACCCATTCGGCATCCTCGCACAGACGGAAACCGACATCAAGATAATCTCCGGCTCGCTTATCGTAATACATGCGCAGCTCTTTTTCGCGCTCGATTGCAAGTTTCGCTTTTGATTCTTTATCTAGTTGATCAACGGAGTCATCCTCGATATGATAGGGGTCCGACAGAAAGTGAAATACGTTAAGTTGGATGGAGTGTTGACGCGATAGTTTCAAAGCGTAATCAAACGCCCAATCGCCCTGCTCCGAATAATGCGCACAAAAACCAATGGCATTCAAAGTTGGAATAGCCATATTTTCCTCCTCGTTGCTAATTTAAAATTATTTTTTATCTTTTCGTACATCCTGATCCCGCAGCCGATCGCCGCCCGAAAACGTTTACTGGTAATCGGCTCGAGTTTCGCGCCATCGCGATTGTTGAAAAACCTGGCTGAGATGGTAGGCGGACGAAGTCCTTTATTCATCCTATCCTGCCATCTGAATTCATGCAATATTTCGCCGGGGAAGGATTCCCGGCGACTCGTGAAAACGACTTTTTCAACAACTCCATCTCCTGTCAATGAGATGGCAAAACTCAGACGGCGTTTTTTTCAAACATTGCGAGCAAAAGCTTGTTTCGCCTCCTCCAGATAGTAATCGGAATATAGCGCTCCTATCGGATTGTTTGCCAGCGACCGATCCTTAACGAATAACGTGGTTACCGGCGCCTCGCTGGCTTTAGTGAAAACACAATCCGCTCCCATACAAATTCCCACGATTACGTTTAAATCCGTTTTTTGTCTGTTTAATACCTCAGCCTGACCCAGTGGATTACAGGCAATCTGGCTTTTATGAATTTCCGGATTGATTTCGGTTGTCTGCATATTGAATGGATCATTAACATCGTTGCCGCCGATTTTACAGCAGACCGGGTAAACCTCGAAAAACCGTTGTAGTACCCTCTTTAAAATATCGGCGGGCTCTTGAAGATCTACGCAGTAGGCTATACCTATACGCTTGTAACGCATCTCCAGGCAAAAATATATCAGCTCGGTGAGACGGCATAACGTGCGTTCTTTTTCACAGGCGATATCGAGAGTCGCCTCGATTATGCGCTGAATATCTTTTTTATACAATGACGGTTCAAAGGTAAGTTTCCGAACCAGGGGACATTTCTCTCCTCGTAAACACAGATGGTCAATGCAGGAAAGACAGTCAACATGAATTCCACTCTCAGTTTTTTCGATACCGGCTCTATCATCCTCGCTAACTTCGGTTTGATATCCTTTATCGTTATTTTTTACTACTTCATCGATCCGATAGTTTAATCCGAAACCGCATTCCAGATTTCCACCCATAATGGCATTAATAATCTCATCAATGGTACAGGCAACATTATCAATGATTTCAACCCGTCTAGCCTGAAGGAATTCTTTGTTGTCTCTGCTTATGCCACCGCAAATAAGGGTATCAACGCGGTATTCGGAAAGAAGCTCCCGTAAGTCGAACAGATTATGATTGCTGAAAGTAACTTTATCCTCGGTGCAAACTTTGTTGCGTCTCAACACCAGAAGCATCACCGAGTCGGCATGTGTACACCGGGGCGCAACCCGGTCGCCGAGTAATGGTACACCGTATCTCATATTTACACTCTCCTGAAAAGGCACAAGTGCAAATGACATGCCAATCCCGGCATTTACTAACCAGAATTAATAGGGATAACACATATATCGTGATCTCATTTCTCTGGTTGTTTGTAACCTATTAGTATTACTTAAGATAAAAAAGAGGCTTCTATTGAAATAAATTTCAAGCCGTTTCAATTATATATTGAGTATTTTAATAATTGTCAAGTAAACATGTCGCAACAGTGTTGCGTAACGTCGCATCATGAAACGTGCGTTGCAACGACTGCGACATCTACCGGCGTGTTTTGTGAATATTATTATAAGATTATTTGTCAAATGATTCAAGCCTTATCTAAAAACAAATAAAAATACCGACCTGCATATTTTCGATTAGCCCTTTATAGTCTTAGCATTAACTGCTTAAAAGCAAAAACCAAGAATGCTCTGTTACTATTAGATCAGGTCCGAATCAAATCAGTTGGTATGAACTTTGCGTTAAGTCGATTTTGAGAAATAAAAATAAAGGATAGAAAGAATGGATGGAGATACATTAAAAACATCACAAGAAACCGATACCGCAGAAATAGTTAATTCATCATTTTTTTATGTTGAGGATTACGATACCGAGCACAGGGTTAATCGTTTTCTCGAAGCTTTCGCGGCAGTTCTAAAATATAGTGACTATAAACCTTTACTTGATTCCTATTGTACCTCGAGCGCGAAATGCAACCGCTGTGCCGTAACCTGTCCCGTGTTCCTGGCAACCGGCGATCCTCGTGATATTCCGTGTTACAGAACAAATCTTCTTTTGAAAATTTACCGTCGCTATTTCACTATAGGCGGCTGGCTTAACGGCAGGGTTACCGATAATTTCGAGCTGACCGACGAGGTGATCGATGATATGCAGGAGGTGCTCTATCGCTGCACGGCTTGCCGCAGATGTACACGCGAGTGTCCTATGGGTGTCGATCATGGTTTGATGACCCGCCTGGGAAGATACGTACTCAGTCTCATCGGAATAGTACCCAAGGCGCTGCGAGTCAGTGTCAGGGAGCAACTCGAGGGCGAGACGCACAACACCTCCAAGGTACCGAAAGTCGCGTTATTGAATACGCTGGAGTTTTTGTCGGAGGAACTGGAGGATTTAACCGGCGTGAAGGTCGAATTCCCGGTTGATCAGCCTAACCGCGACTATGTCTTCTTCTGCGCGGTTAGCGACTACCTGATGGAACCAGAAACCCTGATGGGTAACGCCGCGGTGCTTTACGCCGCAGGTGATTGGGATAGATGGACGATCGGTACCGGCAACTACGATGGTATCAACTATGGGCTTTTCTATAGCGATTGGCATCTGGAAAATATCATAAAACAGCTTGTCGGCGAGGTTACCCGTTTGAATGGCCGCAATTTGCTGATCGGCGAATGTGGACACGCCTCACGTTCGGCCCACGATTTCGTACCGGTTTTCGCGGGTAAAGAAACTTATCCCGTTTACAATTTCATGGAATATACGCTCGACTGTATCAAGAGGGGAAAGATACGGCTCGACCCCGATATAATCACGGAAAAAGTAACATATCATGATCCCTGCAATATCGCTCGTTCCGGCTGGATAGTGGAACAACCCCGCGAGATACTAAAAACATTCGTTAAGGATTTCGTCGATATGGTTCCCTACGGCCAGAATAATTTCTGTTGTGGCGGCGGCGGCGGTTTGGTTTCCGTAGATGAGATTCATGATTTCAGAATGAACATCGGCGGCAGGGTCAAAGCCGAGCAGCTCATACAAACCGGCGCGGATATATGTATCGCTCCCTGCGCCAACTGCAAGAAACAGCTAAAAGAGCTCGTGGAACATTATGATATACCCTGCAAGATTATGGGATTGCACGATCTCATACTCAAGGCAATTCATATACCGGGAGGCAAAAACCCCAAGGAGCGCAAAGAAGAAGCCGCAATGTTTGAAATGTAAAATCGATAATTGGAATTGATTGAGGTAAGGATGGAGCAATGGATTGAGTTTGCGAAAGGGCCCCTTTTCGCAATAACATTTCTGATAATGATATTCGGGCTGGCCAGGCTGGCGATCATACAGATTTATTCACTGGTCACCGGCAAAGGCCGGCGCTTGATGAACGCGCCATGGCGCAAAATCGGTACGGAAGCGTTAAGCTGGGTAGTACCGGTTCGTCACTTGATACCAGGAACGAAGTTTTTCTCGATAGTTTCATATCTATTTCATATAGGTATTATAATAGTACCGGTTTTTTTAGCCGATCACATAGTGCTATGGGAGGGATTCCTGGGTATCAACCTACCGTCAATCGGCTATTTACTGGCTGATTATCTCACCCTGTTTACGATTGCTTGTATTTTCGTATTACTCGGCTTCAGGTTATTTTCGAGACGTCACAGGGCCATGAGTATGCCTATGGATTATGCCCTGTTAATATTGATATTCATGCCGTTTGCCACCGGCTTTTTAGCGATGCACCCGGCTCTAAATCCCTTTCCCTGGGATGTCGTGATGTTGATACACCTGCTTAGCGCCGAGTTGTTGTTCGTTATAATTCCTTTCACCAAGCTGGCCCATATAGTGCTATTCGCTTTCGATAGAATTTCTGCGGTACACTGGCAACTTCGTCCCGGCGCCGGTGACAAGGTAGCCGAGACCCTTTACGGCAAGGAGGCCAAGGTATAATGTTTAGCATATTAGTTGATGTCACGAAGTGTACAGCGTGCGAGAAGTGCGTAATGGCATGTATCGACAGAAACCATCTCGACCAGGGACTGGCGGAACTCGACCGCGCGACTAAAAAAGATGGCTTATCAGCGAACCGACTATCTACGGTATTGAAAGTTTCGGATGGAAGTTTCGCGCGCAAAAGCTGTATGCACTGCCTGGAGCCGAGTTGTGTCTCGGCGTGCCTGGTTGGCGGTATAACGAAATCCGCCGAGGGGCCGGTAGTGTACGATCCTGAGAAATGCATAGGTTGCCGATATTGCATGTTGGCCTGCCCATTTCATATACCCAGATACCAGTGGGATAAAATCGCACCGCTTATGGTCAAATGCGATATGTGTTACGATCGGCTAACGAACAATCAGCTTCCCGCCTGTGTAGAGGCTTGCCCGCAGGGTGTGCTGGAATTCGGAGAACGGGAGCATCTGATAAACATCGCGAAAGAGCGCATCAAAAATGACCCAGGTAAATATATCGATCATATTTGGGGCGAGAAGGAATTCGGCGGTACCTCGGTAATTTATATTTCCGATGTCAGTCTGGCCGATATCGGTTGGCCGGAGTTCGAACCGGAGGCTATCCCCACACTAACCGAGCCGCTCATTCACAAAACGCCATTTATCGGACTCGGAGTAGCCGCCAGTTTGGTCAGTATCAACTGGATAATAAAAAGACGAATGAAACTCGCCGACGAAAACAATGCCACGATATCGAATCAAGATTCAACCGGGGAGGCCGGCAATGACAAGTAGAACTCGACCGATTAAAGATATACTCTGGTTTTTCGCCCTGTTTGGTCTCGTGGCCGGAGTATTCAGGTTGGTATTCGGATTAGGCGCAACAACCAATCTTTCTGATATGGCGCCCTGGGGATTATGGAAAGTATTGAATATGATAGCCGGCGTGGCAATATCCACCAGTGGTTTCACTGTCGGTTTCCTGGTATATGTTTTAAAACTGGAAAAATTCCGCCCGTTCGTGAAACCAGCCATACTGATCGCGTTTTTGGGCTATGGATGTTCATGCCTGGCGTTGCTTTTCGATATCGGTCTACCCCACCGATTCTGGCATCCTATCGTCATGTGGAATATCAATTCGTTCCTGTTCGAGGTTTTCTGGTGTGTGCTTTTATATTTCACCGTTACCGCGATAGAACTGGCGCCAACGTTTTTGGATAAGTTAAAGGCCGAGAAAATATCTCATTTCCTTCACCATATTGCTACCGGAGTGGTAATCGTTGGCATTTCTCTTTCAAGCTTGCATCACTCCTCGTTAGGCTCGTTATTTTTGGTTACGCCGTTAAGACTTCACGAGCTATGGTTTACCCCCTGGATACCGGTTTTATTTATTATATCGGCCATGGGCGGTGGTTTGATGTTCGCGGTGTTCGCTAAAATACTATGGTCATGGTGGTACGATCGCGAATCCATATTCGGCCGGGCCAAGATGAGAAATATCCCGCTATTGAGAAAAGCCAACGGTATCGAAAAAATGACCAGCCATTCCGAAGGAGTGCAATTCCCGATGGTGCGCCAGTTGGCCACCATTGCCGCCGGGATCATGGCCGTATACCTCATGCTGAAAATTGCCGACCTGTTCGTGCATGGTAGCTGGGATGCTTTGCTTGCCGGTAGTTGGGAAAGCTGGCTGTACATTTTCGAACTAACAATAACCGCCGTTATCCCTATAATACTGCTATCGATTCCCAAATCGAGGCGATCGCCGGTGATGGTAGGATTCGCCGGATTATCGGGAGCTATGGGGTTGGCGTTAAACAGGATGGATGTCGGTATATTCGGCTATTTCCGTGATGCCGGCGTTGTCTATTTCCCCTCTCTTGCCGAGTGGGCATTAAGCATCGGTGTGGTTGCCGCAGCCGGTATAGTGTTTTTCTTCATTGCCGAAAACCTGCCCATTTTCAGCGATAACCCTCCGGCCGTGCAAAGCCGCGCGGGTATGTTCCGTCAACCATTCGGTACTCTCCGCCAGATATGGAATACGGTTTTCATGGATAGCCTGCATCGCGTTTCGTTGATTGTCATAATTACCATACCGCTGGCGTTTGTCCTGATGTATCCTCCGTATTTCAAAAACAACGATAATACAAAATTGGTCAAACCATCGATAGGCATTGATGCCGAGCGCAAGGTACTAAAAATCGATGGCAACCGTAATGGCTTATCGACCGAATTCGCGCACCTGGAACATCAGGTAAGACTCGGCGGCTCCATTTCCTGCAATAAATGCCATCACGTCTCAATGCCAAATGATAAGTCTACCCCCTGCTTCACCTGCCACCGCAATATGAATAGCTCGACTGTCATATTCAACCATGAGGCTCATCAAACTTATATTGCCGATAAGGAGAACCTGAATGGTTTTCATCCGGCTAATAATTCCTGCAAGGAATGTCATCAGGCAAACACCCCTAAAACGGCGGCGAACGCAAAAAATTGTCTCGAATGCCATCAACAGGATATGTTTTTGGACAAAGAGCAAGATGAGGATATCAACCTGCTAACGGCGAATTCATTCAGAGAAGCCATGCACAAAACCTGTATCGATTGCCATACTAAAGAGGCTGTCCGAACAGGCAATGAAAACCTGGCTACCTGCGCCACCTGTCATCAGGAATTAAATTCGGGAGATAAACTAAGACAAGAGATAGCCCGGTTGGATAAAGTCCAGTTGATTAATCAATCTCACCGGAATTAACTTGCCTGGTGGTTGAGATGAACGTTTACGGGCCGGTACCATCAAGAAGGCTGGGGAATTCACTCGGCGTCGATATAATTCCCCGGAAGACCTGTTCATATTCCTGTGTCTATTGTCAGCTGGGCAAAACCAGGCATAAAAGGATTACGCCGCGTAGTTATTATCAAAAAGAATCTATTTTGAGTGAGATCGAAAACGCCATAAGCAATTCTAATCCCGATTATATTACGATTGTCGGCGATGGCGAACCGACGCTTTCCAGCGATCTCGGCTGGATAATAAAACGGTGCAAAAGCAATTGGTCCGTGCCCGTGGCGGTTATTACGAACGGTTCTTTGCTTCATGATAAGGAAATACGTGAGAGCCTGCTATACGCCGATATAGTGATGCCCTCACTGGATGCCGCCGATGAACAAGTTTTTCGGGCAATCAATCGACCGCATGGAAAGGTACGATTTAATGATATCGTTGAGGGCTTGATTGCTTTTAGAGAAATTTATCCGGGCCGGATTCGTCTCGAGGTAATGCTGGTGGAGGATATCAATGATGATGAAAGACACTTAAGGAAGCTTAAAGGTATAATCGATACGATCAATCCGGATATAGTCGATATTTCAATTCCGACTCGTCCCCCGGCCGAAAAATGGGTTAACCCGCCATCACTGGAAAAAATACTGTATGCCCAGCAACTTCTAAAAGGTACGGATACCATGACCTCCGCCGAAAAAGGGGAATTCGGATTGGCCAATTTCATATCGGTTCTACAAGCGATTCAGCAGTTATCATCCCGCCACCCGTTAAGACATAACCAGGCCGTGATGATCGAACATCACTTCTCGAAACCCGGAGAGATAGAAAAACTACTGAAAAATAAACAGCTTCGCAAAATAGAATATCATGGCGAGCTGTTTATTTTGCCATCGGGGTATGATTTGGAATAAATATAAAAACCTGAATTTCCCCTTTATAGATTGAACCTAAACCACTATATTATATACGTATGAATAATGATCCACAATATATCGACGCCACCGATACGATTCTCGATAGCATCGCCGACGGTGTATTCACTGTCGATGAGAACTGGCGGATAACCTCATTCAACAAAGCCGCCGAGGATATCATTGGCATCGACCGTGAGGAGGCTATCGGCAAGCGATGCTGCGAGATATTCCGCGCCTCGATATGCGAGACCGACTGCGCCTTGAGACAGACAATGCAAACAGGCCGGCCCATCATAAATAAAGTAATTTATATAATCGGCAGCGATGAGGAGAGAATCCCGATAAGTATCTCCACCGCACTTTTAAAAAACAGGGATGGCAAAGTTATCGGCGGAGTCGAAACTTTCAGGGATTTAACCCCCATAGAACAGCTTCGCCGCGAATTGGAAAAACGCTACTCGTTCCAGGATATCATCAGCAAAAACTCGCGTATGCTCGAGATATTCGATATCCTCCCCACGGTAGCCGAAAGCGATAGCAGCGTACTGATCGAAGGTGAAAGCGGCACCGGAAAAGAACTGATAGCCCATGCCATACACGACCTGTCAACCCGGAACGACAAACCGATAGTTACCATCAACTGCGGCGCCCTGCCCGATAACCTTCTGGAGGCCGAGCTATTCGGCTATAAAGAAGGGGCGTTTACCGATGCTCGCAAAGACAAACCCGGCCGGTTCGCATTAGCTGACGGGGGAACGATATTCCTCGATGAGATAAACGATATATCGACCGCTCTTCAGGTACGCTTACTACGGGTACTTCAGGAAAAAACTTATGAGCCACTGGGAGCAACCCGCTCTTATGAAACGGATGTCAGAATCATAGCGGCCACTAATAAAAATCTCGAACGAATGGTAAAATCCGGCAAGTTCCGCGAGGATCTTTACTATAGGATTAATGTAATAAAGTTAACCCTGCCCCCTCTCAGGGAACGCAAGGAGGATTTGCCATTATTGGTTAATTACTTTATTAACCAGTTGAATTCACTCAAGAATAAGCAGGTAACCGACATATCCCCCGATGTTTTAAACATATTAATGAATCATGATTACCCTGGTAATATCAGGGAACTGAAGAATATTGTAGAACACGCTTTCGTTTTATGTCAGGAATCGATCATCAACGTTACCGATTTACCCTCCCATTTAAAACCTCCGGAGGATGAAAAGCCCATAGAATCATCGAACCTGGCCGAACTGGAATCGAAAATGATATTAAGCGCTCTCCGCAATAATAACTGGAATCGCCAAATAACAGCCTCGAAACTAGGAATGCATAAAACCACTTTGTGGCGCAAAATAAAAAAATACAACCTCGATCAGACATCCTGAGAGTATTGCATTATTACAACCGTACAACTATCCATATTTGCAATATTGCAATATCCATATTTACCTATCGTATTAATATGTCCAAGCATTAATCATAACCTTTTATATATCAATATCATATATAATAGATGTAAAAATACATCAGGATGGCATGAATAATGCATCCTCTTATGTTATTATGGAAAAGGTTGCAATTCCGATATGGGACAAGCGCGTATCGCCGGTTTTAGATTCGGCCGCATGCCTTGCTGTATTCGATATCGACGGTCAATCGGAGCCAGAACATGAACTGATAAGCCTGCCCCAGACTCATTTCACACGGAAAGCTAAATATATTGCCGAGCTTAAAGTAGATACCATTCTCTGCGGCGCTTTATCGAGACCATTACGGAGAACCCTGGTGCGACTGGGAATCAATGTACTCCCCTGGCTTACGGGTGAGATAAAAGATGTTATACGCGCGTATCTCGACGGTGAGCTGGCCAGTGAGAGGTTCAGCCTGCCGGGATGTGGTCGCCGGGCGAGATGTCGGAAAGGGATACGCAACCGAGAAATGTGTGATTCGGATAAAATCAATAAGTATCAAGATCAGGAGGATTCATGAAAATAGCTGTTTCGGCTGGAGGCAAAGACCTTCAAAGCCCAGTTGATCCCAGGTTCGGACGCGCGGCCTTTTTCATCATTTACAACACCGATGATGACTCATTCGAGGCTGTATCAAATGATGACAACGCTCAGGCATCTCAGGGCGCAGGAGTACAGGCGGCCCAAACCGTAGCTGCCAGGCGAGTCGATTGGGTAATTTCGGGTAATATGGGACCAAAAGCTTTCGCTGGCCTCAAAGCGGCAAAAATTAAGGTCGCCTGCTGGAGCGAGGGCACTGTCGAAGAGGCGATAAAACTGATCAAGGAAAATAAGCTCGAGGAATTGCCTGAGGCCAATGTAAGAGGACATTGGAGATAAATTAAATAATGACAAAATAGTTGGAGGTATACTATGCCAGGTGGAGATAGAACAGGACCATTAGGAGCAGGTCCCAGAACGGGACGTGCCGCCGGTTATTGCACCGGGAATCGGGTACCGGGATTTGCCAATCCGGTAAGGCGTGGATTTGGTGGAGGAGCCGGGTTCGGTTTTGGCAATCGAGGATTTAGCGGAGGCGGATTCGGTAGAGGTAGAAGAAACAGATTTTTCGCGCCAGGTTCTCCGGGAATGGGCAGAAGAGCTAGCATATCCGCCGATTACGGATATGACCAACCGGGCGCCTTTGAGGAAGTTTCGAGAAATGAACGAGAGTACTTGTTGACAGAGGCTGAAAGCTTAAAGGCTATGCTGGATGATATTAATAAACGTCTGGATGAGATCAATGCCTCGGAGAAAGGTAGTAAATAATGAAAATGCAAGGCGGTAGAGGCTCGGGCCAGGGCGGTGGCTCAGGCAAAGGTCAGGGCGGCGGATCCGGCAGAGGCCAGGGCGGCGGTCAAGGTCGCGGTATGGGACGAGGCATGGGGCAAGGCGGTAGATTTGGCCCCGGCGGCAACTGTGTATGCCCCGACTGTGGCGCTTCCATCCCACACGAAAGAGGCGTACCCTGTTATGAAGTTTCATGTCCCAAATGCGGCGCTAGTATGAACCGAGAACAGTAAAGCAAGGATGTCAGCTTGAAAATCGCTTTTGCCAGTGGCAAAGGGGGAACCGGTAAAACAACTATAGCGACTAATATCGCGGCCGCTGCTGCGGTATCGAATGAACCGGTTGTCTATGCCGATTGTGATGTCGAGGAACCCAACGGTCACATTTTTTTACATCATGATAACACGAAAGAAATAGATGTAGAGGTGGCAATCCCCTCATTCGATATGGAGGACTGTGATCTTTGCGGTATATGCTCCAAGGTTTGCCAGTTCAACGCCATCGCGATACTCGGTCCCGAGCCACTTGTTTTCCCATCTCTCTGTCATAGCTGCGGCGCCTGTGTCGAACTCTGTCCAACCGGGGCGATAACCGAAACTTCCCGTAAAATAGGTGTAATCATTACAGGGGAATCATCTCGATCTAAAGTTATCTCCGGCCGTCTGGATGTGGGCGAGGCTATGGCGCCGCCGGTAACCAAAGAGCTAAAAAAAATGCTGCCGAAAGATGCCATTGTTATTATCGATGCGCCTCCCGGTACCTCCTGCCCCGTTATCGAAGCGGTTAAAGACTGCGACTATGCGGTACTTGTCACCGAACCCACGCCGTTCGGTTTGAACGATTTGAAACTGGCCTATGAGATGCTGTTAAAACTCGAAATACCGTTCGGCGTAGTTATTAATCGTTCCGATATGGGCGACGATAGAACGGTGAATTTCTGCAAGGAGAACAATATCGAAATCCTTCTCGAGATACCTTTCGAGTTAGCGCTCGCCGAAGCTTATTCCCGGGGCGAGTTGGCGATCGACAGCAGTGAAATTTTCAACACTAAAATTCAGGATCTTTACAGAAATATCATGAAAAGAGTTAGCTATGGTTGAGTTGGTTGTTGCCAGCGGTAAAGGCGGTACGGGCAAGACTAGTCTAGTCGGTTCGTTCGCGGCTCTGGCGGGTAAAACCGTGCTGGTAGACTGCGATGTCGATGCCGCTAATTTGAACCTGATCATCGATCACGATATAATCGAGAAACATGATTTCTCCTCGAGTAAAAAAGCATCTATCGTAAAATCAAGATGCAGTTCCTGTGGAATTTGTTCGGAAAAATGCCGTTTCGAGGCAATCGAAATCGACGGAGAAGGTGTCTACTCTATCGATCGACTTTCCTGCGAGGGATGCGGACTTTGCAAAGAACTTTGTCCCGAGGATGCTATAGAGTTCGAACCGGTCATTAGCGGCGAACATTATGATTCGGATTCGGCTTTCGGCCCGTTCTTTCACGCTAAACTGGGAATCGCCGAGGCGAATTCCGGCAAACTCGTATCGGTTCTGAAAAAGAAAGCCCACGAAAAAGCAGTCGAATCGAATTTCGATCTAATACTTGTAGATGGACCTCCCGGAATAGGCTGCCCTGTTATTGCCTCGTTGACCGGAGCTACCTACCTGCTTATCGTAACCGAACCCTCGCTTTCGGCAATGCACGACATGAAACGCCTGGTCGAACTCGCAAGTCATTTCAAAATCAGGGTCGGCCTGTGTATCAATAAATTCGATATCAATACGGAGTTAAGCCAACGTATCGAGGAATATGCCGCCGACAACAGAATCGGATTTCATGGTAAAATACCATTCGATAAAGTTTTCACCGAGGCCCAAATTCAGGGGAAGCCCTACATAACCGAGGCCTCGGAGAATAACAGGATGAATATAGAAACGATATGGAGAAGTGTTCACGCCAGGCTGATGACCATATCGGATGCGCAAACGAGTAAAAAAGCAATCTAAAATTAAGGAGATACTTTTATGAAAATCGCGATACCCACGGAAAACGGCGTCCTCTGCCCCCACTTCGGCCATTGCCAGTTATTCACTATTTTTGAAATCGAGGAAGACACGAAAATTATCAAATCGGTTGAATCCTTGACGCCTCCTCCGCATGATATGGGTGTGTTACCGGCATGGCTTCATGAATTAGGCTGTTCCCATGTCATAGCCGGTGGTATGGGCGGCCGCGCGGTGGCCCTGTTTCAGCAAAACGGTATGCAAGTAGTTTGCGGCGCGCAAGTTCAAAAACCGGAAGCCCTGGTGAAATCCTTCCTGGAGAATCGCCTGGAATTAGGCGGTAATCTTTGTGATGATCCGGGTTTTAAATCACACGGCCACGATGATTGCGGTAATCATTAAAAACAAGGATGATAAAGCGGCGGAGATAGCCGGTTCTAAATTCAGGCAAGTCCTGATATACTGGAGGAGCAATGACCAACCCGGTCAAAATCGGAATAATAATTTGCGATAGATACAGGTTATGCGCCGGCGGGAAGTGTTTCAGAGCAATAAAAAATCGTGAGGGCGCGTTCGGTATTTATCAGGATCGTGAAATAGAGCTGGTTGGTTATACTACCTGTGGCGGCTGTCCCGGCGGTAATATCGAATACTCGCCGGCGGAGATGGTTAAAAACGGAGCCGAGGTGATTCATCTGGCAACAGGGTTTATCGTAGGTTATCCGCCCTGCCCCTACCTCAACTATTTTAAAAATTATATCGAAACGGCTTTTAATGTTAAAGTCATTTACGGCACTCATCCGATACCGCAAAAATATCTGGATATTCATGAGAAGCTGGGGACCTGGCAATCGGCCAAATACCAGGAAATAATTCAGGATACGTTCACGGATGAGGTGACTCGTAAAGCTTACGACTAAAAGTTTATTATGAGAACCGTAAACTAAATTACGAATTATTTTTTAAGGAGATAAGGCAAAGTGAAAACCTATGATATCGTCATTATCGGCGGCGGACCTGCCGGTGTTCAGGCAGCGATTTCAGCCAGGAGTTCTCATCCTGATAAATCAATCGCCTTGATTCGAAAGGAAAAAATCGCGCTAATCCCCTGCGGTATTCCCTATATCATGCATCGTCTGGATTCGGTCGATGATGACATACTGCCGGACGCCCTGCTCGATAAGTGCAAAGCGGATTTGATCATCGGCGAAGTTACCGGCAAGAACGGTAAAACGCTGGAGTTAAAAGACGGCGAGCAAGTAAAATACGAGAAACTCGTCTTGGCGTCAGGTTCTAATCCCGTAAAGCCGCCCATTCCCGGTATAGACCTCGAAAAAGTATTCATTCTTTCGAAAGATTATGATTCGCTGAAACAGGCACGAGAAAAAGCCAGATCCGCCAGGAGCGTAATCGTGGTCGGAGGCGGATATGTGGGAGTAGAGCTGGCCGATGAGATAGCGAAGAATGACGTGAAAGTAACGCTGGTAGAGAAATTACCCAACCTGCTGCCTACATCGATTGATCCGGAATTCAGCGCCGTGATTAAAGATGAACTAACTAAGCAGGGAGTCAATGTTGTAACCGGCTACGGTGTCGAGGAGTTTATCGATAACGGTAGTACTATCCGGGCCAGGCTCGAAAACGGCAATATCGAGGAAGCCGACTGGGTAGTCATTTCTATAGGCTTTAAGCCCAACCTCTCACTGGCGAGAGAATTCGATCTTCAGGTTGATAACAAATACGGCATCATCGTAGACGAGTACATGAAGACATCCGATGATGACATTTTCGCGGCCGGTGATTGTGCGGCCAAAAGAAGCTGTTTCCTCGGTGATTACCGTCAGATAATGCTGGCCTCGACCGCCATGTCTCAGGGACGTCTGGTGGGTTCGAACCTGTTCTCGATCAATATCATTAAAGCTTTCCCCGGTACACTCGGTTCTTTCGCCACCAAGATAGGCAACGTGGCGCTGGGAGTAACAGGAATAACCGAAACGCGCGCAAAAGCTATGAAGCTCGAATACGTTTCCGGCGTGACCGAAACGATAGACCGTCACCCCGGCAAACTACCGGATGCCACGAAAATGAGGGTTAAGTTGATCTTCTCCAAGTACACTCATGTATTGCTCGGCGCCCAGGTACTTGGCGGCGATTCTGTCGGTGAATGCGTGAATATGCTTTCGGTAATGATACAGCAGAAGATGACGGATATGGAAATCGATACATTGCAAATAGGCACTCATCCCCTGCTGACACCGTCACCGCTGGCGTACGGTGTGATAAACGCAACGGTTGATTCGATCATGAAATGGTACCGGTAATCTAAAGCGGGGATTTCAATTGAGCCAATGGCTTTAAGAAATGGTAAAGATACAAGAATACGGATTCTTGTTAAGAGAGGTAGTAATATATGCTAACTGATGATCAAAGACGGGTGCTGCAGCAGCAGGATCAGCGGATCTCCGAAAATATGGAACGGATCAAACATCGTATCGTGGTGTTCAGCGGCAAAGGCGGCGTTGGAAAAACTTTCGTCAGTGTAAACATCGCCTATGCTTTAAGCAAGCTTGGCTATAAAACAGGCATACTGGATGCCGACGTAACCGGCCCAAACGTGCCTAAAATGACCGGAGTATCGGGTGAACCTTACGCTATAGATGAGCGCCTGATTCCCGATAAACGCGACGGCCTGAATATCATTTCGGTAGCTCACATGCTGCCGGTGGCGCTGCCAATAATGTGGCGCGGCCCAATGCGTTCGAAACTTCTCAACCAGTTTCTCGGTGATGTCGAATGGGGTGAGCTTGATTTCCTGATCGCGGATCTGCCTCCCGGTACCGGTGATGAGATAATCACGCTTTCGGATAAGATGGCGCCCGAACTCGCGGTCGTGGTAACCACGCCGCAGGAGATGTCGCTTTTGGATTCCGCCAGATCGATAAACATGGCTAAAGAGCTGAAACTGAAGCATATCGGCGTGGTCGAAAACATGTCCGGCTTCACCTGCCCTCATTGCGGCGAAAATGTCGAGCTGTTCGGCTCAGGCGGCGGGAAACGTCAGGCTGAAAAGATGAAAACCAAATTCCTGGGCGCGATACCGCTGGATATAGAGGCGAGAAAGATGGCTGATGACAGCCGTCCGATCATCTTGAACGAACCCGAATCGGTAGTATCGAAAGCTGTATTCGATATCGCGGAGAATATCAAGAATTTGCTTAATTGATAAATTCAGTCACTGAATTTATTGTGGGTGTGCCTCAGGATGCCGTATCTTCCATCCTGAGGCATTATATCCGGAAAGTATAGCGGGCGCTTAGTTGCATATTATTATCGATTGTATATGTAAGGATGAAAACGGAGCGACATCATGAAACAGTGAACGCAGGACAGTTTTAATATTGAACAATGGAACAAAGTACGAAAACATATAAAAAAGCCCTGATAATTCTTCCCAAGAAGAAATTCGAGGATGAGGAATTTCTGACAGTCACCAAATGCCTGCATGATAGCAATATTATTACCGAAAATGTAACCTGCAACAGTGATATCGCCCGGGGCATTAAAGGCACTCTCGTTACCCCGGATTGTATCCTGGATGAAATCGATATAATGCAATATGATGCAGTGACCCTGATAGGTGGAGTCGGGGCGATCGAGCACTGGCATAACAAATGTGTAATCAAGCTACTTGCAGAGGCGTACGATTCAGGCAAACTGGTTTGCGCAATTTGCCTGGCCCCGGTCACGCTGGCAAACGCTGAGTTGCTAAAAGACCGAAAGGCGACCGCTTACGAATCGGCTGCCTCGTACTTGCGCAAGAAAGGCGCGATATACACGGGCAGGCTAGTGGAGAAAGCCGATAACGTAATTACCGCGTGCGGCCCGGAGGCCTCAACCGAATTTGCCTCGGCGATAATAAACTCTTTAGGTTTGTAATTAATAATGTTTGAAAAGACCATAAAAACTCTTTCAGGATTTAGATCGTTTAAAAATATAAAAAATATTAGAATGTGAAGAATAAACGGTTAAAAATACAAAGAGGTTAGCATGAATCCATTCGAAAAATTTCAGCTTGGCTCCCTCGAGCTTGCCAATAGAATAATAATGGCGCCCGTGAAAACCGGGTATGGCGTTCCAACCGCCGAGATAACGCCTCGCCACGAGGCTTTCTACCGCAGACGAGCAGAAGGAGGAGCAGGCGCGATAATCCCTGAGCCATTGTTTATCGATGCTCGTGGTAAAGAACATCCTAAACAAATAGGTATTTTCTCTGATAATCAAATCAGCGGTCTCAAACGGCTGGTTAATGCTATTCATGACGGCGGCGCGGCGGCTATAGCTCATATAAACCATGCCGGACGGGCGGCCAATCCGAAAGCGTCAGGCCGTAAACCGGAGGCACCCTCCGCGATCATGTGCGCGCGTACCGGAGTTACCGCCGAGGAAATGACAACCGAAAGAATCAAGGAACTGACAAAGTCATACGCTCAGGCATGTAGAAGAGCCGTTGAGGCCGGGTTTGACGCGGTCGAAATTCAATTCGGTTTAGGTTATCTGATCGCTCAGTTTATCTCACCTAATACGAACAAGAGAACGGATGATTACGGCGGCAGTAAAGAGAACAGGTATCGTTTCGCCAAAAAGGTATTGGATAACGTCTGTCAAACTGTGGGCAAGGACTACCCCATCATCGCGAGGATATCGGCCACGGAGCAAACCGAGAACGGCCTGGGGTTCGAGGACGCGATAGAGCTGGGCAACTTTTTAAAATCGAATGGAATCGTTGCCCTGCATGTTGTCAGCGGTTCCAACTGCGACTCTCCACCGTGGTACTTCCAGCATATGCGGCTGCCGGCCGGAAAGAATCTTGAATGGGCATCAAAGATAAAGCAGTTAATTGATATGCCGGTTATTGTCGCCGGGCGTATGGGCAACCCGGATGATATCCGAAAAGCTCTGGGTGATAATTTAGTCGATGCTATCGGCCTGGGCAGATCCCTCCTGGCCGACCCTGACCTGCCGAAAAAGATGCGAGAAAATCGTGATAGCGATGTGGTGCAATGCGGGGCATGTTTGCAGGGTTGCATGGCCAAGGTAAAAGAAGATGTTGGCTTAGGATGTATCGTTAACCCGGAGGTGGGAAGAGAATCGGAGGTACCATCAGAGAAACCTGCCCGCAAGAAAGTAGTGATAGTCGGCGGAGGTCCGGCCGGTCTGCAGGCGGCGATAACAGCGACTGAACGCGGTCACGAGGTGGTGCTTTACGAGAAACACGAGCCGGGCGGGCAGTTCAATCTATCATACCTCCCCCCGGGCAAGCAGATGATGGAACGACCGCTCAAAACATTCCTGCGCAAAGCTCAGACTTATCAGGTAGATTTCAAGTTCGGGCAGGAGGCCACAGTTGATAAAATCAAAGCCGAGAATCCCGACACCGTGATAATCGCTACAGGCGCGGTACCTATCATCCCGCCCATACCGGGTTTGGAAAACGCCCTCACCGGCGAGGACATACTTACTGATAAAGCAAAAACCGGCAACAAAGTGTTGATAATAGGCGGCGGCATGGTCGGCCTCGAGTGCGCGGAGTACCTGCTGAATAAAAAAGTAGATGTGACAGTGGTTGAGCTTCTGGATGATATCGCCCGGGATATGGAAGCGATTACCAGAAAGCTGACAATCAAGCATCTTAAAGAATCGAAAGTCAGGATATTGACCGGTACTAAGGTGACACGTTTCGAGAATAAAGAAGCTTTTGTTGAAACAGACAATCAGGAGCAAAGCCTTGGCGAGTTTGATAACGTAATCGTAGCCGTCGGCACCAAATCAATCAGTGATTTGAAAGAGCCTCTGGAAAAGCTTTCCCTGGATATAAAAGTAATCGGTGATGCCGGTAAGCCCGGACAGATATACGATGCGGTCAAGCAGGGTTTCGATGTAGCTTTAAGCATTTAGCATATGATTACCACTTAGCATCGAGTTAAGTTACTATCAGTATAATTATCAGATGAAGGGATAATGATATGACTGAGGATACGAGGATTTCAAAAAGAGTATCGAATATAGGCAAATCCGCGATACATGAAATGACCAGATTATCCAAAGAGGTTGGCGATGTTGCCTTTTTATCATGGGCTAAACCTACCTCTGATACGCCCGAACATATCAAGACAGCCGCCATCAAAGCTATTGAAGCCGGCCTGACTGGCGGATACTCGGAAAATTCCGGTATTCTACAGCTACGGGAGGAGATTTGTAAAAAACTCAAAAGCGTTAATAATATTGAGGCAAACCCATCTCAGATTATAGTTACCGTAGGGGCTATCGAGGGGTTATCCGCGGCAGTCATGGCCGTTGTTGATCCCGGCGATGAGGTCATCCTACCCACGCCAACGTATTCAACTCATATTCGCATGGTTACTATCGCCTCCGGCAAACCGGTACTTGTGCCGACTAACGAAGCCGAGGGATTCAAGCTTGATATCGAGGCTATCAAGAAGGCGATCACCTCGAAAACCAAAGCGATACTCTACTGTTCTCCCAGCAATCCTACCGGGACAGTATTCAGCGAAAAAGAACTTCGCCAGGTAGCTGAAGTCGCCCTGGAGAACAATTTGATAATTATAACCGATGAGGCGTATGAGTATTTCACTTTTGATGATAATGTACATTTCAGTATCGCCTCAATACCCGAGGTCAGACAAAACATAATCAGTTGCTACACTTTTACCAAGACATACGCCATGACCGGCTGGCGTATCGGCTATTTGCACGCTGCGAATGATTTAATACCACAGATCACTAAAGCCCATATCCCCTTCGCTATTTGTGCCCCGGTTGCCTCGCAATATGCCGCGCTGGGAGCGCTGCAAGGCCCGCAGGATTGTATAGAGAAATACCGGTTAAAATACCTTGGCGCCCGTAATCTCATGTGTGAAAGATTAGATAAACTGAGTTCCGTGTTCAGCTATCACAAACCCGGCGGTTCTTATCTGATGTTTCCTAAAATCCTGCTTGATGAGGGACAGGACTCCACCGCTTTTTGTGTCAAGCTGCTTAAGGAGGGTAAAGTATCAACAACACCGGGCGTAGCTTTTGGGCCAACCGGCCAGGGACATTTGAGATTATCATTCTGTGTCCCCGAATCTGAGGTAAATAAAGCATTTGATCGTATGGAGGCTTATTTCGGATAAAGCGGCCTTAGCTTTGTCGGCCGTTTGAATATACAAGATTTATTACGATATTTATTGATTCTATTATCTAAAAATGATATAAACCTGCATTGTATCGATTAATTTATTTTCAACAGACTGACAACTTGCTATCGATTAAAATAATTTTATTCACAGGGAGGATGAAAATGAAAAAGTATCTTGCCGAGCTGATTGGTACATTTGCCTTGGTCTTTTTCGGCTGTGGAAGCGCGGTTATCGCCGGGTCACACATAGGTTTCCTCGGTATCGCGTTTGCTTTCGGCTTAGTGCTTCTGGCTATGGTTTACACGATAGGTCCGATATCAGGCTGCCATGTCAATCCGGCGGTCACGATCGGTATGTTGACGGCCGGCAAAATAAGCGCTAAAGACTCGATAGCTTATATAGTTTCACAAAGTATCGGCGCGATCATAGCGGCTGCCGTACTGCTGGCTATAGCATCAGGGAAGGCCGGTTACAGTATTGCCGTTAATGGACTGGGGCAAAATGGTTACGGGTCTCATTCCCCCGACAGTTACTCGCTATTGGCCTGTTTAATAGCTGAAATCGTGTTGACCGCCTTATTCCTGTTCGTAATACTCGGTTCTACTCATGAAAAAGCGCCCAAAGGCTTTGCTGGCATCTCAATTGGTTTCGCACTGGCCCTGATTCATATTGTAGGTATTCCGATTACAGGCACCTCGGTTAATCCTGCACGAAGCCTTGGGCCGGCTATCTTTGTGGGAGGAGATGCCCTGTCGCAACTATGGCTGTTTATAGTCGCGCCAGTCATCGGCGGAATAATAGCGGCATTAGCCTGGCGAGTGATTTTCGATAACAATTAATTAAAGCAGTTTTAACCTTTTAGTTGCTGAACATAAGTCTATAGAAAAATCCGTGTTTATTCAATCATCGATTGAGTATGCGCTTATTTATGGATAGTTACTATAAAGCATGTAAATAAAGGACAATAAAAAGCTGGCCTTAGTGGACGCATTCCGCAACTGTATCTTCGAAAATGAGGCTGCATGAGGTGAAGTTTATTGTAGGATTAAACTAAGGATTATTAATATGGGTAATACTAATCAATACAACAAGTTACAACAATCTCGGCATAGATTTTTAATCCTGATTGGACTTGAATTTTTTTACATGATTTCGGAAAAACTCAGGGGGTTTGAATGGGTAGAGAACCTTGGTCAGATCGGTTGATGGTTGAAGAATGTGATGAGCTTTCAACCTTTGATCCCAAGATAAAAAAGATAATCTGGGATTCGAAGGTAGCACCAATAATTAATGTCAGTTTTTGTGATGATACAGGCAGGCCAACTTGTCCAAATCAATGGGTGCATATGGTTAAAACCATGACACAATTCGGCGGATATCGCCACTGGTTTCTTTGTCCCTACTGCCGAAAGAAATATGCAAAATTATGGAATCGCCCTGGTGATACTAAATTCGCCTGCAGGAAATGCTACAATCTTACTTACAGATCACAGAAAGAGCATAATGGGAGTACCCATAGATGGTTTAAGCAGTTTACTGGTGGGAATAGTAGAAGAGCTTGGGGGTTATACGAAATGATGTTTGGAAGGTAACCGTTAAGAATACAATGCAATCTATAAAAAGAAAATGTATTAGAAATTTCGGTATGGGTCAGTTTGAGGAAGGATTTTAATTTTGGCTAAAAAATGGTCTATACAACCGCAAATTATTGACGACCCGGTTTCCGAACTGGTATTTGAATTCTATATAGATTCAGATAATCGAATGCGGTTTAGAATATATGGTGATATTCCTAATAAAAACAGGGATTTCATTTTTGATAGCACAGGTAAGGAAGCCGGAGCAGGGACAAGTTTTATAGGATTTTGTGGGAGGCCGAAAAGTGGTTGAAACTCAGCCTATTCGTTCATTACAGCGAGGTAATTCACCGGTTTGTAATTTAAACGTAGCTAACAATTCTTTTTCTTTATTTACTGGGTCGGAGCATACTTCATATGCAAAATGCGAAGCGTTTTTAGTACAATCCCCATCTTTGCCCTTTAAGTGATCGGTTAAGCGAGATGGAATAGAAACACCGGTTCCATGTGCTCGACCAATATAGATAATCTCTTCCCTATCAAAAAGGAAGTAGATACCATGTTTGTCTGGCAAAAGCATTATTGATAGTTCGTTAAATTGTAGTTTTTCGTTACTCATTAGGATACCACCTTTCTTGGTTGGTTTTTTGAAAACTGAAAATTATTGCGATTCTAAGGAGGTGGAGGCGTCTGCCCTATCTCACTACTTCTTCTCTTTTACGAAGAAGTGAAAGAGTTTGGCATTTTTCGGGTATATCCTTTTGCCATTACGTGTGATGTAACGACAGAATATCTCGATCATGCCTTTTTCGGGCTTCTCGTTAACCTTACTCATAAGCCTCACCTCCTTTCAGGTTTAAGTTAGCAGTCGGGCTTCTCCCTTGAAGAGCCATAAAGCTCCTCAAGGAGAGAGCCCCGGTAACCTAAACTGAAAGAGAAACAAGGCCTAAAAGGGGCTACACGCTTACGCCATCCAACCTCCTATATGACTATATTCCTGCGAATTGTCCAAAACGACATTAATAAGTTAACATATTGTTGAGGGATGTCAATATTATTTATTCAAGTTTTTCTAATAGATTTACAATATTTTCTATATACCAAAACTTGTTCGTAACGCCAGCTGACATCAAAATTACACTTTTATTGAATCGATTTGAGAAAGGCAGAATAGTTAATAGAAACAAAGCCGATAAACTATACGTTATATACTGTGCATGTGTGCAGTAATAAATATCGAAATAACTTGCTAAATTTTACCGATATGATATAATAGCAAAGGTAGGTAGCAAAATGGGTAAGATAGAAAAAGAAACATTTAAAAGGTTATACACCCTATATTTTATAAGCAAATTTAAAGATGGGGTATACGGAAGTACCAGGCTTCAAAAATCGATGTACGAAGCATTGAAAAATTCAGATATTAAACCTTTTAAATTCCAATACTATAATCACGGTCAATTCAGTTTTGATCTATTCTTTATTCTTGAGCAATTATTATCAATGGGGTATTTAAAAGCAGTTCCATTAGATTGCGGGACTGGTAATCATTATGAAATTTCGCAATTTATTAAGATTGACGATTTTCAGAATATTATAGATAATGTTCAATTTGCTTCATTAATAGCAAATACTGAAAAAGCTATTGATGAAATCGGATATCTTGGATTAGATGAGATAATCAAAATTGCATACAAAGAAATCGAAGAACTTGGAGCAATTAAAGGGGAAACTGTATTCTTTGATGAGAATGTCCCCGAAATGTTAGAAATACCTGATCTTGATGATAATGAATGCGAAAATTTAGACTTGATACTGAATCCTAATTTTATGTCAGCTATGGGATTGATCTGCAATATAATTCATAAAACAAAGTTCGATGTATCAAAAGTAAAACGGACTTATAAGATTGGCTGATTCCTACAAATTCTTAGCCCATGACAGTTTTATAGAAAATTATGAATCATTTAAAACTATTGCTGGTAGTAAGCATAATAAATCTTTTCTAAAACAAATCGAGAAATGCTTAGCTGATCCTCTTAATGCTGGTGGGAGAATAAAAATAGATAATAATGAATTTTTTCCTGGTATGATTTTCAAAATATATATAGGTGGAAATGAGGGGTATAGACTAATATATGCAGTAGATGTTCAAAACAAAACAATAGTTGGAATCTTTATATCAACAGTATTACGTGGTAAATTGAAATATGGCAAAGTAGGTTGGGAGATTATTTCTGAAAAAATAGGTAAAGATTATTCCGAAAACAATACTGATAAATTTCAAGTTTTTGAACCATAGCAATTTATTCTAAATATTCAATCCTTATATTCTTCACGTACTTCTACAAGATTTCTTTATAAAATATTATAGATAAGAAATATTTAAAAGAAAATGTATAACATTCAAAATAATCTACTACTACAAACCTGTTAAATCCATTTAAATTATTATTTTTTATCCGGTATTGGCCTGGTGTTTTTATCTTTTAGGTATTCTTTTAAGGCGTTGTTTACTACATCCTGGATTTTTAGCCTGCCCCAATATGCATAGCGTTCGACTTTCTCTACCAGGTCTTTTTTTACAACATAGGTCTTTCTCATGAAACCATCTGGTATACGCTTTTCTGCACTTGATTTTTGATCTTTTTTCGGCATCCTTAAACTCTTTCTATTTTAAATAACTTGTTATCAGATTTCCCTTAGAATCGCTGGCTTTGTTTCAAAACCGGTCGGTTATGAAACTGAGCTTCTCCCCTATCCCTTTAGATACTTAGATTTATATCTATTCAGGTGGGTAGAAGTCAAGCGGCTTATGGTCGCAATCGATAAGGGAAACCGGTTTGCTATTTGCCTGACTGTCATACCTTTGCTCTTTAATCGTTTGATTTGTTTTATCACCTCCATTTGCTCTATATCCTCTACTAACTTTCCATCTTTTACCCGAAAACCGTAGGGGATTCGGCCAACCCATTCACCGTTTTTTTGCTTGTTTCTCAATATGCTGGTTGTGCGTTCGGATATCATATCTCCCTCAAGCTGGGCGAAAACTGAAACCATGCCTATAAATGCCTTACCCATACCGGTAGACGTGTCAAACGGCTCCTGAACGCTTTTAAAGCCTATTCCTGATGGCTCCAGTATGCCCTCAAGCAGATTCAATAAATCGCGCTGTTTACGGGTGATTCTGTCGAGCTTGAGGACAATCAGGATATTAGCCTTGCCAGATTCCAGATCGGTTATCATCCGTTGAAACTCTGGCCGGTTGGTATCCTTGCCCGAATAACCGGCATCGATATAAAAGCCGATTAATTGCCAGTCCTGGGACTCGGCATAAGCCCTGATTCGGCTTTGCTGATAATCCAGGGATAGACCGTCCTGGGCTTGTTCATCGGTTGATACCCTACAGTATCCGACCGCTTTTATCTTTTGATTTAACATTCTATTTAGCTCCGAAACCTATTGCTTTTTAGCCGATAGGTTGTTATGAATAATCAAGCAGAGGGTTTGCCATTAGACCGGTGACTTTTTGCAAGGGGTGCTGGCCACAACCGGCATCCCGCTTTTTATTATTGGCAAAGTCATATTTGACATAGGCATTATAGTTGTAGTTTGATAATCGTTATTATTACCTATCCCTCTGCTTATTATTCGGTTTTAAAAGATCAATTCAATCAGGATTAACTTAATCCTCATTCGGTAGCATGATTGTAATAACCGGTTCTAAATCATCCCCAGGGGAACAAACCGCTTTAAGTTTACGGGCAATTGGCTTTTTGCCGTTAAATACGTATAGGGGATTGAAATAGATTAAATCGGTATTGTCCGTATGTCTGATTGCTAAGCGCAAAATGATAAGAGTATCCCAGATTCTACCGGTTATATCCTGGCCGATGGCTTTACTGGTTTTATCAGGTTCCAAAACCTCAGACCATAAACCGCAAGTAACCGCTACAGGGAATTTAAAGCCAGCTTGTTTAGCTAACTCAGATATATCGATTAAGATACCATCCTCAATAGCTTGTGATCTTGAGTAACTACTGATTATCTCAGTATCCTCAAATATGTTTTTATTGTTTAATTCTGCCATGTTTACCTCTTGCTTATCCCAGCATATAGCCAATTTCAATTTGCGATAACATTTGTCTAAGGTTGTTACGGCACGTTTTAGCCAGTTTGATATAGGCATCAATAGGCTTGCCATCTAAGCCCTCAATTTCGGCAATCTGTTTAGCTCTATTGGCAAACGGTTCGCATAATCCCCTGCTTGTTAAGCTGATCGATAGGCATCTACTGGCAAACGGGGAACTATCTAACTGCTCCTCAAATAGATCATTGCCATCATTAGTAGTTGTAAAAACGATAACTACATAATCGGGCAAGTTTTCAAGCACGTCTAAAAACTTCTCAATAACCGGCTTAGATAAGCCATGAGATTCGTTTACAATCAAAGCATGGCCGGTTCCATACAGTGGCTTAGAACGCCATCTTAAGGCTAAATCCTTGATGAAATTGATTGTTAATTCTCTGCCGGTTGTTTCGATTGTAGTAAACTTTGAGCCTGCTACAATATCGGCAATAATCAAAGCAATAGAGCTTTTGCCGGTTCCGCTTTGTCCGGTTATCCAATAAGCACGTCCGCCCAGACCGGTCGAATGATTTAACCGGTCGATATTTTGAGTAACTTTATCCTGGCCGATAATCTCATTTAATGACCTTGGCCGGTATTTTTCAGCTAATTTGCACATTGTTTACTCCTTAATTGGCGTTAATTTGTTGCTTGTTTTCATCAAGTTTAATGTTATCAAGCGGAATAGCTCCATACCTTGCCCTCGGATCATCGGTTGAACCTGGGCGAAAGTACCCGCAAGGATGTTGCCAGACCTTGCGCTTGTTATTCCATGAAAAGCCAATATCCTTAATAGCATCTAATATCATACGGTCTGGCTTTTCAACAAATTCAATCCATACCCAAACGCCCACTACATAGGCATAAGATCTAACATCATCGGGCAAGCGGTTTAATACCGTTTTGGTATCTTGCTTGCGGTTTTCAAACCATTGTTGTTTTTGTTCTGGTGTCCTCATTTCATTCTCCTTGTTTAGAGGTTGTGTTTAAGTATTACACTTCTTACACGTCTTACACTTTCAATATCGGATATTATTTAATAAAAGCAAGTATTTTTTTGAATTATTTTACAACATGTTTAATTGCATTGAGTTAATATGGCAATGAGATTCAGTATCAGCGGATTAACAGCAATTATATTTACAGAAATTGACTATAAACATAGAATAAATAAAGCTCAAACAAGGGAATACTAAGTCAAGATTAAGGTAAAATGACATCAAACAACCGGCAAATAAATAATTTATATTTGAGAATCGGCACTACCGCCCTGGGGGATGGGGAAATTACAAAGTCATTACTAAGGATATAAGGCGTTAAGATCGTATGAAAATTTTCAAGTTTTCTATCAAAGCACCACCCCCTACCCCTGGGACGACCAACAGGGGGGTGCCGCCTTGATGAGATATAACCGCGTGTGATTACGTACGATATTTTTCAATATGTAAAGGATGACATACACCCCGAATAATCAATAGAGGCATACTGATATTGTATATGAACAAATAAAGCAAACATAACTTGCCTTTAATAATCTAAGTTCAACAGTTTCTTGACTCTCACTTCTTTCATCTGCATATTTAGGTCTAATAGATTTGCGATATTTGTAGTACTAAATTCCTTGTAATCTTATGAATTCAATAAATAGGGAAAAGACAAACGATAATTTACTATATCCTTTTGCTAAAAATAAGCATGGTGAATTAATAATTATCTCAGAAGCAAAACGCTCAGTTAAATATTTTTGCTGGGGCTGTGGAAAACCTATGATTCCCAAGATGGGGAAAATTAGGATTCATCATTTTGCCCATAAACCAGGTCATGATATAACTAATTGTTCATTAGAATCTGCTCTTCATAATGCATATAAGACAATGTTATATAATCGAATTAAAGCAAATCTATTAACTGATACAAAATCAGAATTATTAATTGAATGGAATTGTAGTCAATGTCTTGATACGCATAGAGGTAATCTTTTAAAGAAAGTAGCCAATGTTGAAATAGAAAAGAATGTTGGCCAATATCGTCCTGATTTATCGCTATATAGAAAAGATGATACCGTTCACGCTGTTATTGAAATTATAGCAACTCATGAAATAGAAGAATATACACGCCAATATTATTCTGATAATAAAATCGCAATAGTCGAATTCAAGCCAACTCTTGAGGATTTGGCTAAAATTTATGATGAAATTCTCTATCCTTCATCTGTCAATGTCTGCCTGAAGGAAGATAAGGCAGTATATAATAATCCTGAAAATTTGGAAGAAAGAGCTAATGACTATACTTCTATTTGGAATGACCGTGCTTTTTCAATTGCTCAGAAACCAACCGTAATAGACAAAGATACTCATCCGGCTAATCAAAAAACCAGTCCCTTCAAAACATTAATTGAATTTCTGAGAAGACTTTTAGCAAAAATAGTAAAATAATGAAATATTAATTCATTTTATTCCTAATGATTATTTATTTGCTTTATTTTTGAATTTCTTCATTAATTCAGATAATGTACTTTTAATATCGAACCATTTTAAATCATTTACAATGTCATTATCTGTTTTTGAATCATCTGTTAAAGAGCGATCCTTTGAACTCTCTATAAACTTAGCTTTAAATTCTATTTGCTGCTCAGGGTTGTTTATAAATTGCCATAAATCTTTAGTGAGCATTCCTTGGTTGTTGTTCATTGGTATTTCAGTTATGAGGAAATCTAAAGACTTGAACTTTTTACAAATTTTTTCTGCAAGAATATCCGAATTGGACTCTGATATAATAAATATAGAATTTTGAAAATAAGCGTACCAATCTAATATCTCACTTAATGTGTCAAGATATTGCTTTATATCATTTTCCGAATAATTTAAATCCCTGAATATTAATAAGTATGGTTTCATCATCGTCTATCTTTTGATATCATTATTCTTAGTACTTGGATTAGCTATCAATTCTAATGGAGTAGGCGGCATTTTAATTTTCCCACCTTTCTGCTGAATTAACTGGAGAGTTTTTGATCTAATCTGATAATCCTCTGATTGCAGCTTATCAGGTTTAAATATTGCGAATCCAAGGTAAGCAATACAAGCAACAGCAATTGGTGATATTCCAGCGATAATTAATAAATATAAAATGTTTTTTACATCATAGAAAAGATATGCGAATACAAAGCAAACTGGGGATGCAATACCGCATAGCCACAATATTGGATTTAATGCGCTTTTAACATGTAATCGCTGAGCTGCCATTTGCGCAAGATTCCCAAATTTACTATAGATTTCTTGCATTTCATCAATTCTCTATATACTAAACTCACAAAAAATCAAGTATTATTATTCCAGATTACCAAATCAGCTAATATACCCCTCTACACAACCACGTATAATTTCATTCGTTTTTACCGGATCGGTAACTATTGCATATTGCCACTTGCCATAACTGCCTTCCGCATTGACGGCATCAACCCAGCGTTTGGCAGCATGTTCTTTTATTTCTTTTAAGGGATCGTATCCTTTGGTTTCAAGAACCAAAGTACCGGCAGAATCATCTTTGTATCGTAAACTTACTAAAAAGTCGGGGATGTAATCATGTGGCTGGCCGTTATATACATATGGAATAGCAAAACCTAAACCTGAATTTTTTACAAAAGCTTCTACGCTTTTATTTCTATCAAGGTAGTATGCTACTGATTGCTCCCATTTTTTGGTATCAGCTACAACATAATTTAAATGGGATTTTATTATTTCACGTACTGGCCTGCTTGTCCACATATCTACATCAAAGGTTGAACCAGCAGGTCTATTTTTTTCATAAACCGGCATTTCCGGCACCTCTCCGCTATCAGCATCGGGATGGATTGCCTGCGTCAATATCTCTACTGCCCAGCCATAATACGGAGAAAGGAATACGTCTTTAACGTCCTGCCCTTCCGGTATAGTAATCTTTTCTTTCAAAAAACGATCAATGATATTTAACATCTGGGGGAATAGCGATTGTGCCGGGACTTCGCACCCTGGCATATTGCAATAATCTCTTGTCAACGATCTCGCCATCCCGAAAATCTCTTTTTGCAAGCGGGTATTATCGCGCCATTCTTTCAAACTGGCTTCATTGATTTTACCAGGTCCGGTCAAGGACATTTTGCCTTGGTTATTAATATTAATACCCTTTAGCTCGACTTCAGGTGGTATTCTGGAAGGGTCTAAGGTAAGTGAAGGTATATCATCCCATTTGACATTTACGCGATTTTTTATAGCGAATGAATAACCATCTATTCTCGGAAATTTGATCTCAAATTTGTCTTTTTCGGGAGATATAGCTTTTATATGATTTATCTTGGGTGGTGACGAAACCGGCCCTTGAGGATTTGTTTTGTAAGGTATTATCTCAAAAGGTACACCATAAATTTTAGAAATTTCTTCGGCAAGCAAACCATTTTCATTCGTATCATAAACAGTTCTACGTAATCCCCTGCCCACTACTTGTTCACAAAGTAGCTGGGACATGAACGGCCTAAGACCAACTATGTGCGTAACAGTCCTACAGTCCCAACCTTCCGTAAGCATTGAAACGCTAACGACACAACGGATATCTCGTCCAGGTGGAATAGTAACTGAAAGATTTAACGCTTCAGCTATTTCATTCCAAGCTTGGGGGACTTGGTTATTCGGCCATTCTGTTTTGCCGATAGTGTCTAAAGTAAATCGCATCTTTTTATTTTCAAGGTCTTTTGACCCTTCCAGATCGGTATCTTGAACCACTTTTGAATCAACCCTGATTGTATTTATCTGTCCATCTTGATTGCGAAGCTCGTTAATACCAAGAGATGGTATACCAGTAGGGCAGATATCATTTGCAATCCAGTCAAAGATTACTTGAGCAAGCTTAATATTACGGCAAACAATTATAAAAACTGGAGGAGTTTCGTGTACATCGGATTGCTTCTGCCATTCCCTATATACTTCTAACCATAAACCCATAAGCTGGGCAATCGGCATATGCGCCCATTTAAGAATTGCTTCTGGCTTAGGTATTGATTTTTTACCGCCCTTTTCCTTTGGCGTTAATTTTGGCAAAATCCAACGCCAAACATTAAAGTATGCTGGAATATCTTCGCCGGTCGTATCGCGTACAGGTAATTGTGGGATTTTTACGAGGCCACTTTCTATAGCATCGACAAGGCTGAAATCGGTTATTACCCAGGGGAAAGGTCTATTAGCTTCATTGCCAGTACGATTTAGATAATAAGGCGTTGCCGAAAGATCAAGGCAGAAATTGATATTCATGGCCCGATTAATTTTATCAAGGCCGTTTATCCATACCGTTGCTTCTTTATTAGTTTCAGCCCATTCGTTTTTTTCTTCTCTGGACATATCGTCCCACTCATCGGGGTATTCCTGAATCAATCTATATGCATGATGAGCTTCATCATTGAAAACAATAATATTTTGCTTATTGCTTATTGATCTGCCTAAGACACGCCTAACGAATGCCGAATCAGATTCTTGCCCCCGATTCACTACCTTTGCTGGTGTTCCCCCTACTTGATTGCCATCCTTTGGCTCAAGGACATGCCAATTAGTGATGATTACTTTTCCATTCCGAAGATTATCCATCAAATGCCGGGGTACAATGTCCCATATACGATAAATACTGGCTTCCCCAGCATTGGGATCAAGTTCGCCAAGCCTTCCGCGTATCGTTATGTTGGGACAAACCACAAGCACAACATCCGAAAATCTACTATCAGATTTATCGTTTACTTTATTGAGGATAGACCAGGCGGCTACCAATCCCATTACCATTGTCTTGCCTGTACCGGTAGCCATCTTTAAGGCATATCGAATAAAACCTTTATACTCGTTCCCGGACTTTCCTTCAGGCCAACGAGTATTCTCAGGCAATTCTTCTTGAGGTATTTCAAGCCCTTGCTTTAAATCTGAGCGGCCCTCGATAAGGAATATAATTGTTTCAACTGCTTCCATTTGGCAGAAAAAGAATTGCTTTTGACGGCCTTCCCTTTTCCAATATTGCAAAAGCTCAAAGGTAACTCTGCCTATTCCGGGATAGCCGTTTTCGCGCCATATCCTTACCCGTTCTCTAATCTCATTAACGAGCTTAAGCTCTATTGCTTCACCAATTTCGGCCGCTTCACCGCTACCAGTTCCTTTGCCGGGTGGGCGATAGTAATAAATAGCTGGTCGCCTACTCTCAATTTTCTGACAAGGCTTGCCTTCCTCAATATACCAGTGAAACTTGGGAACCTCAAAGGGAGAGCAAATAATAGGTTGATCTACTTCATTAAATTGAGTCATTTCTCGTTAGCCGCGTCTTTTAGTTCTTTGACTATCATAAGCTCATTTCCCCGATCATCAATCACTTTGACCGCTATTTTTTTATCCTCACCGGCAGGGAATGGTTCGCTAATGGCTCCGGCAAGATGATCCCATACAGAATCATCATATTCTCCCTTAAGGCTTTTCTTCAAATTATCCCAGGCCGTTGTTCGAGGGAAAAATGCTTGATTCACGCAAAATGCTAATTCATTATAATCGCAATCAAGAAACCAGGCTGGGACGTCGTCGCCGCTTAAATGAAGTGTTTCCATAGTAATCGGGTCAAAAGTATCTAATCCTAACAATTCAACCTGATACAATATTTCGCCTTCATCGCTTTTCATTTTCAGTTTGGTTAGACGGACATCAGGCATACCTGTTACGGCAAAAATCTGGCTTGAACGCTGGTCTTTGAGAAGATCACCCATTTGTAAATCCATCGAAGCCGAAACATATGATACCGGTATATCAAGAATAGTTTCCGCCTGCGATATCAGCTTTGTAGCAGCATCTTGTATTGCGAAACCAATTACATATAGATGCTTAAAGTTACGACCATGAGCTTCACGGGCAGCTTCATAAACAAGCTTATCAGTCACCGCGCCGTTTTCCGGACCGAAGACAAATGCTACCGACTTTCCAGCTTTGGTAGACAAAGACTTTTGTATTGCTGCATCTTCTCCTAAATCTTCCAGCGATTTTTCAACCTGTTCAGCTACAGCATGTATTGACAGAGATTTAGCAGGAGATTTAATATAACGGAAAACGATAGAATTATTGCCTATTCGTAGAGTCGCTACTTTTTTCAATGTTTCGAGCATTCTGGTTTTGTAATCGACAATCTCACCTGACTCTGGGTATTCAGATTGCTTGTCAACCTTACCAATTTCAATAGGAGTAGGTATTGTCGCTTCAAATACAAACGGCCCAGATACTCTGGTGATGTCAGATGTGATATTTGGTCGATCAACTATAACTTCTTCTTTAAGAGATTCATTCTGTGCGATGCTTTTTAATGTAACATGGGGTACGATTCCGCCAACTTCTTCGCCTTTTTGATTCCGCTTTCGCTCATATTTGAAACCGCCACCGATACCGTAATTGTCATCGAGTAATTCATAATATGAGAATGTTGCTGATAATAGCCTTTGCCTTACTAAAGCTAAAGGCACCCGGCTGGTATCAATAGTAATCCATCTACGCCCCCATTGCTCCCCCACATAGGCAGTCGTACCGCTTCCGCAAGTAGGGTCAAGAACAAGATCGCCAGGGTTAGTAGTCATAAGCATACAACGTTGAATGGCCACCGTGCTGGTCTGTACGGCATAGATTTTGGGGGCTGATCTGCTTTGTATTCCTCCTATATCCATCCAAGCCGTATTTAATGGAACTACAGGGAAATCATCAAGATATCGGACAAACCTTAACGTTCCTTTTGCTTCATATAGACGATTCGCTTTTGCCAATTTAGTCATTCCATCAGGATTCGTCTTATAAGTGCCTTTATACATTTTGCCATTATATTCAAACTCCAATAAAGGATTACCTTGGCTTGTTAAGTTGTCATCTACCCAAAATCTTGCATCTTCCGGTATTGCTACGGAACCTTCTTTCTCGTCCGAAGTCAAACTTCTTCGAGTTCCATCAGATAATTCAATTCGTGAATATTTGGATGCCCCAATTTCACCTGCTATTTTATCAGAATATAATTGATTATATTTAACTCGACTCTTATCAGGGCTATACCAAAGAATATAATCGCAAACTTGATATAACAATGTGCTAAAAAGACCGCTTGTTTTGGCAAATTGAATAATACCGCAAAAATTATCCGCTCCAAATACTTCATCCATCAATTCTCTTACATGATGCACATTTTCATCGCTAATCTGTACAAAGATTGACCCGCTTGGATGAAGCAATTCTTTGCAAATTTGCATCCTATCCCGAATGTACGTTAAATAACTATGAAGGCCAAGCTCCCAAGTATCCCTATAGGCTTGAACCATTTCTGGCTCACGCGTGAAATCCCTATCCTCATTATGCTTTACTTCCTTTTTCCTGATGAATGGTTGAAAGTTTGATCCAAATTTCACGCCATAAGGGGGATCCATATAAATCATCTGTACTTTGCCAGCCATTGACTCATACTGCAAAAGGGAATTCATCACTAATAGCGAATCCCCCAGAATCATCCGGTTTACCCATTTATCCTTATGCTCATAGGCTTTGGTGATCCGGTCTGTCATATCAAGTTGGGGATCGGAGAACAGCATTTCTATCTGATGATTTCTTTTATGCCCCTTGAGGGTTTCCAGTATAGCTTGAGTAGAAAGCCTCTCATGCACAAATAAAGGCAAAGTCGGCACAGAAAATTGATTTTTTTCGGCTTTACCAGCCCAATTTAGAAACGGCTGAGACATGCGTTTTAATTCTTCGGCGGCTTTTTTAGCTTCCTCTATGGATTCTGCTTTGCGGATTTTCTCGATCAGGGCTTCAGCATATTCCCGATCTGCATTGATATCCCAAGACATCTCCGGGTCGAGCGACTTATCATACCGATAAGTGACAGGCTTTTTAAGCTTCTTAAAATGAGTCAAAGTACCGATTTCTGGCCGGATCAATGATTCTTTATCATTATGTCGATACGATTTTGTTTGAGTAGTTTTCTTGGTAGTTTTTTTTCTCGCCGCTTTTTTAGTAGCAGCCTTTTTAGCTGGTCTTTTTTTCTTAGCTGGCATTCGACCCCCGAACTGGTTAAATATGCGTAGATGTTAATATAGGAGCTATAGTCTAAGATGGCAAGCGGGAAATCAGGTTAAACAAGCCACTCGAATACAGATGATAGTTGACATTATTAATTCTTGATGTTAAATAAAAGCCAGAATAGTACCTGATTGAATAGAAAAGTAAAGACATTGCTCAATGGAAAAACAGCCTAAACAACATAAAATATTAGCCATCAATCCGGATAATATCTCATTATTGAAGGATCATCTGTCCGATGGGATAAAGATATTATCAAAAAAATTAACGAAGTTTGAGAAACCACAACACCCGCTTTATATTGCATATAGGGATCGCGGTCTTCGCTATACCATTATTAGCAACAAGTATGTAAAAAAATCGACTATCGATCAATTTCACCCAAAAGCATACACACTCAAACAGCTTGAAATATTATTCGATGAAATTAATGAATGGGCTGAGAAATGTGTTTCTGATATCGCAGCTATCTACAATGAAAAATACTTAAACCGGTTTAGGGATTTTGTGTTGCCAAAATCAGTATTGACCGTTAAGCCCGATGAAGATTCTTTAGCAATATTGCAAAACAAGATAAAAACACAATTAGAAAATTTAATAAATTTCTTAATCCACAGAATAGCTTATTATGAGGAATTTGGCGAATATGATAATATAATGAATTTAGAAATACTAATAGATAAATACACTTATAGATTCTTTAAATTACTATATAATATTGGCATTAGTAATAGTGCTGAATTGTATTCGACTTATTTAGACCCTTTATCGTTTTTCATTCTTCTAAAAATCAGCAGCGAACTTAAAAATAATCCTGAAGCTGATATAGATTTCATTATTGATAAATCAAAATCTGTTATTAGAAATTTATCAAGAGTAGATTTTGATTTTAACTCCAATGTGCCTATTGGATTAGCCGATGCAGAAAATATCAATAGCAAAATTAGAGTAATAAAGGACGATTTTGAACGAGAATACTTCAGTTTAGATATTGGTAAACTTCCAGAGAAATTTAGATATACTTGGGATAAAGAGATTGAGGGTTTCCACGGTTATCAATACTCTATTGATTTGATGGAAGCATTAAATAGATTGCCGGTAAATATGCGAGATATCATAGTCAAGCGGAAAGCGGCCCGAAAAAAAAGCGAATCCAGTAGAAAAGGACAAAGCAAAACAACGAAAGAAAGAAATACCAAAATCCATGCTGAATATAAAAAGTACCATCAAAATGGTAAGACAGATACTTGGATTTATAATAAGCTTGCCAAAAAACATGGTCTTGCGGCAATAACAATTAAAGATATTTTATCAAAGTCACCTTAACGTATATTCCATTATATTACAATAAGTTACAAGAAGTATAATTACATTTGTTTTATACGTAAAATCACTTTTACTGGTTTGATTAATAGCGTGGCTTAGCGTTAAATATATTGCATGAGTAAAGTAGAGAATAATAATGGGCATGTTTTCCAAACAGACAATCTTCAATTAGCCGCTTATCTAACTGCCAGGGGGATTGATTTACTAAAAGTTGAGCGGTCGGGACGGTTCGGCATTTTCCACTTTTCCGCTGAACAAGCTAAAACAGAAATCGATAATTTTATAGCCGGTAATGCTCTTGTGGAGCCTCGAAGTTATTCCCAGGCTTTCCGGGAATTGAGATATAAAGTCGATCAGGTGCAGGATGGAAAAAACAGTTATTAATCAACCAGAATCCATAATCCTTGCGGATAAAGAATCGCGAGATAATATCTGCGCTTTTTTCGACTTGCTACATGAATGGGATCAGGATGAATCGGAGAATAAAAAACAAGGGTTTGATCATGAAAACTCTGACAAAAGATAATAAAGCCCAGACAATCACTCTGGATACACTTTTGCAATTTATCAAATGGGGAGGGTTTATATTCCCTCTAAATCCTGGCGAAAAAACACCTTTAACAAAGAAAGGATTTAAAAATTCAACAAATGATCCTGAGCAAATAAAACGATGGCATAAGATGTATCCAAATGCGAATTGGGGATTAGATTGCAAAAAAACTGGATTAGTAGTATTTGACCTGGATGTAAAAAACGGTATTGATGGTGTTAAAGCCTGGCAGATATTATGCGCGGAATTAAATATTGAGTATAGTAATACTGTTATAAGTAACACACCTACGGGTGGTAAACATATTTATTTCAAACGTCCCAGTAATTTCAAGCCAAGTAATTCCACCGGTAAATTACCAACAGGCATTGACGTTCGTTCAAATGGCTACGTAGCTTTGCCTGGTAGTATTCACCCGAATGGGGGGAAATATGTTTGGCAAAAAGATAATCATCCCCAGGATGTGAGTATTGCTATGCTTCCATCTGAGCTTGAACAATTGTTAAAAAGCTCGAAACGGCATGATGATAATAAGAAAGGAATAATTTTGAAAGGCCGTCGCGATAATTGGCTAACATCCGAAGCAGGCAAACTTAGATCAAAAGGATTAGGTGAGGAAGATATTTATATTTCACTACAAAGTTTAAATAGCAATTGCTCGCCACCGAAGGATGATCGCGATTTGAGGCGAATTGCTAAAAGCGTTTGCAATTATCCGCCGAAACCTAATTTCCCGGAATCACAAACTGATGAGCAGATTTTTGACTTGTCTGATTTGGGGAATGCTAAAAGGTTAAGTCATCTTTTCGGAAAAGACATCCTATATTGTACTGACAATGGGAAATGGTTTATATGGGATGGAAAAAGATGGTTTAAAGACGATGCAAAGAAAATCAGAACTTATGCTCATTCTATAGCTGAATTGCTATTGACAGAATCAACTAAAATTAGCGATGAAGAATATCGACAAAAAATGAAGAAAAAATCTCTATCTTTCCAGTCACACAGTCATATATCGGGTATGTTAGAAGAAGCCAAAGCATTGCAGCCAGTTACTCAGCAAAAGTTTGATAAAGAACCTTTCTTATTTAATTGTGCAAATGGTATAATAGATTTAAAGTCCGGTAATCTTCTTCAGCATGAACGAACAAAGATGCTCTCCAAAATAAGTCAAATCGAGTTCACCCCCAACTTAAAAAGCAACCTCTGGAATGACTTTTTATCTACAATTTTACAGGATAATAATAAGTTAATCGGTTTTTTACAAAAAGCTGTTGGATACTCTATGACAGCAAGTATTTCGGAACAGTGCTTTTTTATTTTATTTGGAGAAGGTAATAATGGAAAATCTACATTTTTAAATATAATTATGTCATTATTAGGAGACTATGCATCTCAAACTCCAACAGATACTTTATTAGTTAAAAATAATCAAGGTATTCCAAACGATGTCGCACGATTGCATGGGATTAGACTTGTATCGGCATCAGAGACGGATCAGGGAAGATATTTGTCTGAAGCATTTATAAAACAAATAACCGGAGGTGATAGAATTACAGCACGGTTTTTACATGGCGAATTCTTTGAGTTTAATCCAGTTTGCAAAGTGTGGCTTAGCACGAACCACAAACCTGTTATTAGAGGTACTGATGATGCAATTTGGAGAAGAATTAGATTGATCCCATTCAGATTCACTATTCCCGATCACCTTGTTGATAAAGAATTATTTCAAAAGCTAAAAAAAGAACTCCCAGCAATATTAAATTGGGCTATTGAGGGATGTTTAATGTGGCAAAAAGAAGGATTTAAACCGCCCGATGATGTATTAGTTGCTACCAGTTCTTATCGTTCAGAAATGGACATTTTAGCTGGATTTATTGAAGAACGTTGCATTTTAGGTTTAAAAATGGAAGTTACAGCCAAAGAACTCTATAGTGAATACAAATTTTGGGCTGAATCAAATAACGAAAAGATTGTAACAAGCACGCAATTTGGCCGCTTATTGATTGAGCGAGGTTTAACAAAATATCGACAGACAACAGGTACTAAACCGATAACATATAGAGGAATAGCATTAAATGACTCTTGATGATGGAATGCTGATTCATTGCCATTGGGACATAGTACACAGTTGGACAAGGTTTTTTATTATATTTTCTATCTTTGCAGAATTCTTATTAGTCTATATAGAAAACTATGTCCAACCATGTACGGTGATTTTAATTATTGACAACTTTATGTATTGTGGTTATATATATATCATGAAAGATCGAAAACGGAATTTAAACAAGATGGTTCATATCAGATTTACAGATGATGAACGAAAGCAGCTTAAAGCTATCAGCGCGCTTGAGGGTAAAAGTATTCAAGAATACGTACGCACCCTGGTGATAAAAGATATCGATAAAAAGAGGATTAAGTAAGCTGATGAAAGCCGTTATTTACGCCAGAGTATCATCAAAAGAGCAGGAGCAGGAAGGTTTCTCTATCCCCTCTCAGTTAAAGCTTTTGAGGAATTACGCTCAAGAGAAAGGTATTGTTTTAGCTGAGGAATTTAAAGATATCGAGACTGCTAAATCTACTGGCCGAACCGGTTTTAATAAAATGCTCAAATTCCTCAAATCGAATAAAACCTGCAATATCGTTTTGGCTGAAAAGACTGACCGTCTATATCGAAATATCAGGGACTGGATTACTCTTGATGAACTTAACATTGAAATACATTTTGTAAAAGAAGGTTGTATAATTTCGCAAAACTCCCATTCTTCCGAGAAATTCCTGCATGGTATCAAAGTACTAATGGCGAAAAACTATATCGACAACCTATCTGAGGAAGTCAAAAAGGGACTTACCGAAAAAGCGGCTCAAGGCGAATGGCCGACAAAAGCACCGGTTGGCTATAAATCTAATAAAAGTACGCATCTGCTCGATATCGATGAACTCAAAGCTCCCCTGGTTAGAAAGCTGTTTGAATTATATGCAACTGGCAATTATTCGTTACAAATGCTAATGGATGTTGCCAGAGAAGCTGGATTCTGCACAAATAAAACTACATTTATCAGTAAATCTGGAATTCATAAGATTTTGCAAAATCCGATTTACTACGGTGAAATACTCTGGAAAGGCAAGCGATATCAGGGTAAACATCAGCCTATAATCACTAAAAAGCTTTTTGATCAGGTTCAGGCTGTACTTGAGGGGACAAATCATCCCAAGGAGACAAAACGGAATTTTGCTTTTGCCGGTCTATTAAAATGCGATAAGTGTGGTTGCGCAATGACACCTGAACTAAAAAAGGGCAAATATATTTATTACCGTTGTACCGGTTTCAAGGGAAAATGCGGAAATACTTATATTCGGGAAGAAAAATTGGCTGAACTGCTGGCTGATGTTGTAAAGAGAATAGAAATTGATGACAACCTGGTTGCGGATATCAAGAAGGCTTTAAGGGACAGCCACAAAGACAAAATTGACTATCACAACAAAGCTCTAAAGACTTTAAATAAGCGTGCTAAGCACATCCAGGGGCTTATTGATAAAGCTTATGAGGATAAACTATCAGGAGTGATATCTGAGAGCTTCTGGGAGCGAAAATCATTAGAATGGCAAAATGAATTAGTCGAAATCGCCAGCAAAGTGGAAGCTCATAATAATGCTGACGTGAATTACTTTGAGACAGGTATAAAAATTTTAGAACTCGCTAACAATGCATATACCAAATACTTAGGTAAAAATAGGCATGAACAGCGGAAACTACTGAATATTATACTTTCGAACTGTACTATTTTCCACGGAACTCTATATCCCACATACAAAAAGCCTTTCCACATTTTGGCGGAAAGGCACACTTTCGAGTCAAAGCTGGGGTACGAGGATTTGAACCCCGATCAACAGATCCAGAGTCTGCTGTCCTACCATTGGACGATACCCCAGAGAGTAGAAGAATGTCTCCCGACAGGCAATGCAACTCAATGGGGGGGATATACGCTGCAACTGGCCTTCAAAAGACACTCACCTATTAAATAATCAAATTTGCGCTAAAGTCAAGCAGATTTTTAGGATTTTAATCATCCGCCTAACTATTTAACCTCCAAAGTATTAACAAAATCAAGAGCCCTTGACATCCGGCTTACACAAGCATCCTTGCCCAAAAGCTCCATCATGTCAAAAAGTGATGGCCCTTTGGTAGTGCCGGATATTCCCAGCCTGGTTGGATGTATCAACATGGCCGGTTTTACCTTCAACTTATCGGATAAATCCCGTAAAGCTTGTTCGATATTATCCTTATTCCAGGAATCTATGCCCTTAAGGATATCAACCCATTGGTTAATTAAATCTTTGGATTCGGGAGCCGCAAAATGCTTTTTAACACCCTTCTCCTCGTAATCGAATTTATCAGTAAAGAAATAACTTCCCTGCTCGGCGAAATCGGTCAGAAGCTTGCATCGTTCTTTCATCATATCCACGAAACTCATCATGAAATCCCAGCGAGTGTTGATAAAAAGCTGCGTCACCAGCCCGGGTTCCACCAGGTAAGGACGAAGCATATCGACCAGCTTGTAGGTGTCGGTGTTCCTGATATACTCTCCATTCATCCAGGTGAGTTTGTCCATATCGAAAACAGCATTGGCTTTATTGATACGCCCAAGATCGAACGAGTCGATCATCTCCTGCAAACTCATCACCTCACGGTCATCCCCCGGCGACCACCCCAGAAGCGCGATGAAATTAACCACCGCCTCCTTGAGATATCCCAGCTTGGCGTAATCGGTAACCGCCGCCGCGCCATCCCGCTTGGACATCTTGGACTTGCCCTTATTGAGAATCAACGGCACATGCGCAAACTGTGGCAATTCGTAATTTAAAGCCTTGTAGATAAGAATCTGCTTGAACGTGTTCGAGATATGATCGTTACCCCGTATCACATGGCTGATTCCCATCTCATGGTCATCCACGACAACCGCCAGGTTATATACGGCCCGGCCATCGCGACGGCAGATTATGAAATCATCGAGGTCCTCGTGTTTTTTTGAGGTCTCCCCTACTACCGAATCGTTGAAAGTCGTCTCGCCCTCGGGAAGTTTCAACCTGATCGCGAACGGTTTACCATCATCGAGGTTATTCTGTATCTCGGCTTCTGAAAGATTCATACAGGTTCTATCATAGCGCGGATTGCGTTTCTCCGCCCGGGCGGCCTCTTGTTTGGCTTTAAGCTCATCGGGATTACAGAAACACCTGTAAGCATGGCCGCTTTCCAGCAACTGATCGGCGCACTTTTTATACATATCCAACCGCTGCGATTGAAAAACCGGCGGCTCATCCGATTCCAACCCAAGCCATTTCAGACTCTCTATTATAACATCAACCATCTCCTGCGATGATCTCGATTGATCCGTATCCTCGATGCGTAGAAGAAACTTGCCGCCGTTTTGACGGGCGAACAGCCAGTTGAAAAGCGCCGCTCTGGCCGTACCAATATGAAGGTAGCCCGAGGGTGATGGCGCGATACGAACACGAACATCAGACATTTTAAGTGATTCCTCCTGTAGTATTTCCCGGTTGCTGCATCTGCCCAGTTGATGGTTGAGCCGGGTATGCTACCTCTTCGATTTTGTTCAGTTTTATTTTGATCCCCCCTACCCAAGCGGCTACCAGGTTATATAGAAGTACCGTTATCAAGGGAGTTATTATCCCGTTTATTACTACGAAAGCAAAACCATAGAGAACACCGATGATAATACCTCCGAAAACGCCGAACGCGGCCGGATTTAATCCCGACCCGCTGAATGAATCGTATCTATCGAATTGGCCTGGAATTGCGAAAATAATCATGAAAAAGATACTGAAAATTATACTAATGATTATTCCGCCAATAAGGCTGATCAAAAAACAAACTTTCAGTGCGCTCCAAAGATCAATCTTTTTTAATTCATAGACCACGCATTCCTCCTTACATATATCTCATTATCATGGTAACTATTTATACTTACCCGGTCAAGCGAGTAATATCTCAATGATAAGACTTGAACTGCCCGGCAATATCGGCGACTACAACATCCGGGTTGATAAACCATTGCAATATATACGATCCACCATCGTACTCTATACAGGCCATACTGCCGGTGTGCCAATCGAGCAGGTTTTTGTGATTATCCTTAATCAGAAGCATCGAGGCCAGACGACCCATGAACGGCAGATGCCCGACTATCATCAAATCCTGATCCAGGGCCTCTATCTCGGCGGCAATCGGTTCGACCGGATCATTAGGAGTTATGCCCTCTTTAAGGCTTACTCCTCCCGAGGATTTCACCGCGTTCGACAAAAGCATTGCGGTTTGTAAGGCGCGGGTTTTACTACTGTGATAAATATTTTCGACCTTTATGTTAAGATGCCTTATCGAATTGGCCAGACGAGTAATCTCGGCCCTACCGTTTTCGGATAAACCTTTAGCCGGGTCGATATCGGCGGAATTAGGCTGACCATGACGGACTAAATATATTCTCATTGTTGATACTCCCTTTAATAAGCCCTTATTCTTTAATATGATATTAACCTCAGCGAGGGGAAAATTCAAGGGATAATTATGGGTTGTTGGAATAACCGGTTAATGCTACACTAGGATTGCCCGTTTCACTACCTCGCAATGACATCAATGATGACTTTTTCAAGAATCCCGCCGCCCTGGAGCCTAGCCGACAGGATTAGGATAATACATTCTGCTGAACGGAGACATCGTCACGAAACAGCGCATCGTAATGAGAGAGCATGTTGCGTTCAACCTCGTGGTTTCCAGTTCTCTTTCAAAATCGCCCAGCGTTCGTGGTCACGCCATCTACCCGCGATTTTAAGATAGCGCGGTGAATAGCCTTCTTTAGCAAATCCCAATCGCTTAACCAGCTTTATCGAATCGATGTTTTCAGGCTGTATGTTAGCCTCCAGCCGGTGAAGCTTGAGGTTCTTGAAGGAATGATTGATTACAAGCCGCATCCCCTCGCTCATGTAACCTTGCCCGGCGTATGGCTCGAAAATGTAGTAGCCGAGATAGGCGCTTCTGAAAATACCCGACACGATCTCGTTGAGATTGACCACTCCTTTAATCGTGTCATCATCATTAGAACAAATGAAATACCCCTCATTATTAGATTTCAATCGTTTGAGATATTTTCTGAAATAGCTCTTATCGGCTTTGATATCGATCCAGGGATAGAGGAATTTACGGCTTTTATTAACTTCCTCTATATACTCCGAGACATCCCCCTGACAGGGTACGCGGATATGTACTCTTTTTGATCTGGCCAGTATCTTTGATTTCATAGCAACGTTGCCGGCGGCTATCCCCGCATATTAAAATACATTATTCCTTACAGCATCTCTTGATATTATTATACGGAGATATACACCGGCAACAAAAATCTCAAGCTATATCGCAAAAAGTAAAAGCACGGAATCGGTAACCTTTCTACATGATTTTTTAGCCCTCGATATTTTTCTCGCTTGATTCTCTTTCCTCGGGCATTTTCAGTTTCAATTGCTCTTTCAGTTGCGGAATAAATTCTGCCGGGTTATAAAATTTGTTACCCTCGATATTCAGATTGGGAATATTGTACATCGGCAGGATATACTCACCCTGTGAACCGCTCATATAGAAAAAATCGAGATACAATTGATAAACCCTCACGAATTTCGGCGGCGCAGCGCCTTCCAGCCCGCGCTCGGATTTCGCGCTTTCGACAGTACTCTTTACTTTGCGGATAGTTTTCGCTAAATCAGCGCTGCCGATTCGAGCAACATGCCAGGCCCCTTCTTTTTTCATCACCCACAAAAGCGCTTTATTACTGCCGGCAGTCATTACCGGATAAACAAAGTAATCCGTATCGGTAATAATTCTTCCGAACTCTGCCCCCTCCTGAAAGCCCGTTATGGCATCAGGCGTAATCGTATAAAGCTTGAACGGCTCTCCCAGTTCGGCTTTTTTGAAATCATCCAGACTGGCAAAACCAAGTTGCTTAGCCTGTTGTTCGGTGAACGTTTTCTGCCACAGGCTTAATCGGTTCAAAGCAGCTTCTTTCATCGCATCATCCTGACTGTATGCGGCGCCTGTTAGCAAGGTAAAAAACATGGTCAGGGCAATGGTTAGTGATAGATATTTTATTTTCATAGCTTTTATCTCCCTCTTTAATCGTGAATGTTGTAAATCGATCTATACCAGTCGTGATCACCGGGACAGCCGCCAACCACCCAATCGTACTCGGCAACAGTGTATCCTTCACCAAACCAGGGATCCATATAGGATACGTTGTAAGTCACCGAGCCGTTTTTAACCTCGCTGAAACCATAAATGACCAGCGAATGGCCGCCTCCGCCACACCAGCTGAAACCAATACTGATCGGCCGACCGGCTTTAATCTCCGTTTTAAGCTGGTTCCAGGTAAGAGAGCTGTAAACCAGGGTACTGGTTAATCCCCAATGATCCAGTATATCCTGCTGTTGTTCGGGGGATGTGCCGCTGTTGCAAGCGCCGGCATTACAGCAATCGTTCCTAGAAAAAAGCCAATTGGCGAGTTGACACTGCGTAACGGTCGTACCATAGACATCAAGAACGGCGGTCATGGACGCCGCCCAGCACCAGTTGGTTTTTTCCTGTTCTACCTCCGGCAAATCGACCAGGCCGATATCCTGAATGTTCGGGCATTGTCCATATGATGCCAACAGGAAGACAACAACGGCCATGAAGATAGTCCTGAATTTCTTCATTGCACCTCCTAAGTTTATAAATGGTTCATAACATGCCATGTTCCAAATCGACTATAATTCCCTATGAGGTTAATGCGTGTTCAGCGTGATGAAAATAATATACGGGTTGAAATTATGATATTGTCGAAACCGATCCGCCCCCGCTGTTTAACACTAACACGGATGAGATTTGTTATGGCGGTTTTGATTTAATTCTCTTTCGCCCTACCTTTTAAGCGATTATCGCATACTACCTAACCGAACTGGAATATGCTTTCAAACGACCTTCGCCAACTACGATAAACTATCCGTAAGCTCAGGAAATCGATACTAATGAGTACTACCTGTTGTTGGGTTATTCTAAATTCGTGTTTTTATATAATAGCCGGGGCTATCGTGTCAAGAATTATTTATATTCTTTCACTGGTGTCCGATCTCTGGTTAAAGTGCGCCTCAGGATGTCGTACCTTCCATCCTGAGGTATAATGGTGATACTATATAGCCGCAACTTACGTATGTACATGTATCAGGATGAAAGCGAAGCGACATCCTGACACGAAAAGTCTATAACTCTATCGTAAAAATCTCTTTCTTTAGTAATGCTTAGCTAAACAGAAATATTTATTTAAATACGCCGGACACTTGTGATTCTTTATTGGTAAGAATGATTCAATATAAGCTATACTCAAAATAACAGCCGAATAACACTGAGTAATCCGATTCGATCAAATGCCACTATGATATATCAGGTTCAGGATGAGCCTATCAGTATCGCCGCAGGCCTGCTTGGTAGTTTTAATTTTCTACTCGTTACAGTTATTATTCTGCTTGAACAACGAATCGGCTATCTCGGCGGCGGTTACGTACCCCTGAATCATAGCCGAGGAAAAACCGGCGAACTCCATCCTATTAAGCCCCGCGATAGTGCATCCTTTAGGAGTTGTAACCTTATCGATTTCCGATTCGGGATGAATCGAGGGCCTCTGTAGCAGGGATGCCGCCCCGCGCGCGGTTTGTGCCGCCATCTTCAAAGCATCCTCGGCGGCAAAGCCAATCTGGATTCCGCCCTGAGAGGCGGCCCTGATCGAGCGCAGGAAAAACGCCACACCGCAGGCACATAACGCCGTGGCGGAGGTCATTTGCTCCTCCTTGATTATCACGGTTTCCCCCAGGTTATCCAAAATAGACTGGGTATGCTCGAGAACTTTGGAATTGCGATTTCCGTCGGCGGCGATACAGGTCATGGATTCTCCGATAGCCACGGCCGTATTCGGCATAATCCTGACCACCGGGACTTTGCTTTCGAAATAATTCTTGATACTCTCGATCTCGACACCGGTAACCGCCGACATCACGATATGCTTGCCCGGTTTAATATGCTCTCTGATAGACTTAATCAAATTTACTAATTGCCCCGGCTGAACAGCTATAATTATGGTCTTGCACGATTCCACGGCTTTGATATTATCACCGCTAACATCGTATCCCCGCTTTTTGTAACCTGCCAGTAATTTATACTGCCGCCTGGTAATATATATTTGCGAGGATTTATATTTCCCGGAGCCTACGAATCCAGAGGCTAAAGCCTGACCGATATTGCCCCCACCCAGTATTGCAATATTTTTATTGAAACTTGATCCAGCGTTATTTTTCACTGTTGTTATCCTTTTTTGCTTACAATAATCGCTACTAAATAAAATAGTGGTTGGGTATAATAATGATAAATGTAGAAAATAGCAATCGTGATTAAGAGGCATATCTATCGGGATAAAAATATAGTGGTCGCAGGAGCATCAAGATAGTGAACCTGCCATCCTGACAATATTTTCATTTAGCTAAAAGCTGTCGATAGTTCCTTTCACGCCGCTTAAGGCATCGGGGACTAACTCGCAGCCCAGGGCGTTTTCCTCGGGGATAGGAAGCTTGTATTTTATTCCAAATGATGATAGAGATTTAAAACCGAATCGCTGATAGTACGCTGGATAGCCAACCAGGAACACCGATGAGTATCCCATATCCTTAGCGATTCTGAAACTCTCCTTTATCAGCCTCGAGCCAACCCCCTGTTTACGATTTTCCAGCTTGACCGAAACCGGCGCCAGGTAAAGCCCCTCGAACTTGTTGTCGCCCTCAACTATAAAAGTCCTCGTTATCAGGATATGACCGATTATTCCGCTGTTATCCTCAGCTACCAGGGCCAGCTCTGGGATATATTTATCACTGCCGCGTAATTCGTTAACCAGCTCCTGCTCTTTGCCATTGGAAACCCGGGCGGTCTCGAACGCTGTTTTAACCAGTTCGTAGATTCGGTCGTAATCATTTTCATTTTCTTGCCTGATTATCAATTGCATGTTCCTTTGCTGTGTATCTACGTAATCAGGAAATCTTCCAATCACGCGGACTATTTATAAATCGCGTCAGGATGTTATTCCGCTCATTCTAATACGTACTTGTGGCCGGCGGATGTCCCAGTCTGCCAGCTTTCGTTTGCAGGCATACACGTTGGGGTACGAGGACGTACCCTAACCACACGAGTTGGATTGGTATTTACACAACCAGCGCGGCCATGAAATCATTCGCTTTCATTTCCTGGCAGTCGAAAATCATGTCCTTAATCTTTTTCTGACGGTCTCCACTGAGCAAATCAGCCGAGAGCGCGTTGAACTTGGCCTCGATATCCTCGATTGCCATCGGCTCACGCGGGTCGCCCTTGGGATACTCGAGATATTCCGAGTACTCTTTGCCATCTTTGGTTTTCACCACTACTTTCGAGGGTTGCTTGGCCGGGAACATCTTCTCGAACTCCTCGGAGGCCTCGCCCTTGATCTTATCGATAACCTCCCAGATACGTTTGTCTTTCATCTTCTCCTCGGAGAACGACCGGGTTGTGATCTGGTGATCGACCAGTGCCGCAGCTATACAGTACGGCAAGGAGTGATCGGCGGTTTCACGAGATTCGGGGCGGTACTTATGCTGATCGAAAAGGATATCGCAAGCGCGCGCGATCGTGGTAACTGTCACCTGCTCGATCTGATCGGAACTGATATCGTTGTCGACTACGGCTTTCAACGTGGCTGTTATATGCGTGTGCGTCAATGCCTCGGTGGGAAACGCTTTCATGCTGCAATCTAAAATCTTGTAATGGTTGCCAAGATCGCCTAAGAGTTTCTTTTCATCCCAATCGGGACCGAAAACATCCATGAGCCCCTCTTTGCCCTCGAACACGGCCTCGGTACCGGAGTAGCCTTTCTGCGCCATCAACGCGGCGAAAACGCCGGACTGCACCGCCATCGGATCAACAGTGTTCTTCATCATGGTGAGCTTACCGGCAGTCGGGCAGCCGATCGTGTGGTTATGCGAGCCGTTGATACCGACAGCATGCACCATCTGGTCGACACTTAGTCCGAGTATTTTACCGGCGACAATCGGCGAGACGAACTGTGTCAATGTCGCATGATGCCATTTCCTTTCCCGCACTCCGGGTACGGCAAACTCACACAGTCGCTGCTCGAACTCGTAGGCCAGCACGATTGCTACGATGACCTCCTTCATGTCGGCGCCGACCATTTCGGCGGTGTTGAGCGCGGCCGGGATCAAATCGGAGGGATGCGAGGGATCCTCTTTCCAGTAGATATCGTTGAAATCCAGCGCGCGAATCATCAGAGAGTTAACCAGCGTAGCGTTAACAGCCGGGATTTTATCACCGAAACCGAAAAGCGTGGCCTGGCCGGTACCGCCCATCTCCTTGTAGATATCACGCAGGATGTTGACATCCCTGGTTTTGTAGCCGCCGTATGCGCAGCCGACAGAATCGTAGAGATAGCGTTTAACCTCGTTAACCACGTTATCCGGGATATCCTCGTATTTCAGATTAACCGAGAATTCCGCTATTTGACGGGAGAATGATTTGTCCATCTGTGTTCTTCCTTTTTATTTTCTGATTTGATTTAATGTTGCCTATGTTAAGAATCGTTTTAGCACGAGCTGTACTGCTAATTCCTGTTGGTGTACGAGGACCTACACCAAACACGGTGCCTTCTCTCCCTCTACTGTGGCTGGCGGATGTCCCCGTCTGCCAGCGGAACTACCACTAATGTTTATTAGTCTTTCTAACATCCTGCCAATCAGAAACCATTCTGCCGTTGAATGTTGGTGTACGAGGACGCACACCAAACACGATAGGGCGCTCGATCGAACGCCCCTGCAAGTCACCTATTTCAGCTTCTCTTTCACCCAGCTCTCAAGCCCGCCGGTTATAATCAGCTCCTGGGCGGCCTCGCCTACCGCGCCTAGCGAGTACTCTTTCTCCTCGGTGATAAGCTTCGCCTCTTTAAAATTCACCTCGGCGAATATACCGGATTTCACTGTCAGCTTGTTCGCGCCGAATTTATCTTTCATATCTTTCACCAGTTCCGGCGCCTCTATTACCAGAAAACCGTTATTTATGGCGTTGCGCTTATATGTCTGCGAGAACGAACCGGCGATCACCATCCTGATACCGCGATACTTAAGCGAGGTGGCGGCCTGTTCGCGCGAGCTACCGGTGCCGAAATTGAATCCACCTACGACTATATCACCCTCATTGACAACATCTTTGAATTCAGGATCGTAGTTCTCCATCACCACCGAGGCTTGCTGCTCGGGCGTGAAATCATCCTGGTAAGTGTATTTACCGGGATAGATACCATCGGTATTCAGGTTATCCTGATAGCAGAAAATCAACTCGCCTCTCACGCTCTCCGGGAATCCATCAAGGATGTTAACGGATACCGCCTCGCTTGCGGGTTTGGCTTTCTCTGAAATCGTTGCATTGACATTTATCGTATCCTCGAGTTCGGGGTAGTCGATATACCCCGAAACGGCTGAGGCAGCCACGACCGCCGGTGAGGCCAGGTATGCCTCAGCGCTTTTCGAACCCATGCGGCCTTTAAAATTGCGATTGGTGGCCGAGATACCTATCTCACCATCCTTCAGAAGCCCCTTACCCAGGCCAATACACGGCCCACAGCCCGGAGGCAAAGCAATCGCGCCGGAATCCAACAGAACCTGCCAGTCACCACGTCGCTCGCTTTCGGCCTGTACCTCGTTACTGGCGGCGGCGATATAGAACTCCACACCCTCGGCGACTTTCTTACCCTTAACAAGGGCGGCCGCCTGCGCTAGATCATCTACGCGGCTGTTTACACAAGACACAAGATAAGCTTTATGTATTTGCAGCTTACGCTCGCTCATCTCTTTAACCGAGGTCATAGTCTTCACATGATTCGGGCCGGATACATGCGGCTGCACCGTGCTCAAGTCGAGCGTTAACTCCTTGGCGTAATAAGCATCGCTGTCAGCCATTAAGTTTTCGGCTTTTAGCTCGGCGATTCTCTCGTCGTTCATCCGGGGATGCTTGCCTTTGCCATCAGTGTCCGAGGGCACGCCGGCCAACCCGCGTTTGGTAATCAGTTCCGCGCGACGGGTCAACCATTCATATGTGATATCATCAATAGGGAAAACTCCGGCCAACGCCCCCCACTCGGTGGTCATATTAGCGATAGTCAAACGCTGATCGATCGGCAACTGGCTTACGCCCTCCCCGATAAACTCCAGCGTATGATTCAAAACCTCATCCTTATTGAAAAAGCCGCAAAGCGTTATTATGACATCCTTGCCCGTAACGCCGGGTTTAAGCTTACCGGTCAATTCGACTTTTGCCACCGGCGGAACCTGCCACCAGGTACGCCCGGTCGCCCAGATAGCCGCGGCATCGGTGCGCACCACCGGGGTGCCCAGACATCCCAAACCGCCATACATGTTGGAATGGCTGTCGGAGGCCACTGCCATCGTGCCGGGCCAGGCGTAGCCCTCCTCGCACATAATCTGATGTCCTATACCTCGTCCGGCCGGATAGAAATCGACATCCATCATCTTGGCGAATTCCTCTATCTTGGCATATTTCTTTAGATTAGCCTCCCCGGTATCCTGCACATTGTGATCGAGGGTGAACACTACCTGACGAGGGTTGGCGATTTTGAAAGCCCCAATACTGACGAATTTAGGTATAACCGCACCGGTGTTGTCATGCGTCATTACATGCCCCGGCTGTATGGATAAATAGTCGCCGCTTCTGACAACATGATCCTTGCCAAGGCCAACGGCGAACTTCTGAGCTATCTTCTCAATCAGATTCTGTGGCATCTATACGCTCCTGTAAAAATGATTCAATTTTCAAACAATTTCGACGCACAATCATAGATAAAAGCTTTAGTTTTCGCAAGAAAAATCCATTTCTGGTGGAGCGCCAATCAATATAAAACAATACTCTTACAGCCTGCTAGCGATCGGGCAATTCAAGCATTGAATGCTGATCATCACTTTAAAGAAAAGCCGAGATTCGTACCTGGCAAAGATTATTCATGCCTCTACGTTCGGAAAAATCATATAAAGGCAAGCGCTTCAACAATTGTAGTATTTACATTTCAGACAATATTCAAATTTTATACATATCCGCTTAATTGTTAAGCTCTAACTCCGATATAGTAATAAGGTAATTGTTATATTTTAATTTTGATTGATTGGGATTACTGTATGCTTCAAACGGACCAACGAAAAATTATTGAGGAACTCTACCATATACAAAATTGTGAATTGGCCCTTGCCTCTTTTTATCAAGAATTAACCGAAAAATATCCCGAAGAACGCTTTTTCTGGGCTGAGGCGGTAGCGGATGAAATCAATCATGCCAGAAAAATAGGTCAGTTAATCGCATTTGTTTCCACTAATATGAAAAGATATTCTCCCGGTAGATTTAAAATCGAGCTTTTGAAGACATATCTCGAACGTGTCTACTCTCATATCAAGATGATACAGGACGGGCAGATGAACCATAAGGAAATACTGCTGGCGATTCTTGACTATGAAAAAGCGGAAATAGAGACGAAACCTTACGAGGTGGTAAAATCATACGAGGATGAATACCGGGAATTCACATTCGCTTTCGAGGATGATTTGAAGATTCATACTATGCGCATCACCTCTTACGTAAAAGATAAACTTGCCGCGTATAATGTCAGCATAAAATGAAACAGGAATTGCTTGACTTTCGGCTCATGTGCCACTAATTTTATCCATCGGGCTTGGAATATTATATATCATTTTAAAGCGAGGATAAATTATGTCTGAATACCAGCGTTTTATGCAGGAGGCGCTTCGTGAAGCCCAGCAGGGATTAGCCGAGGGTGAGGTGCCGATCGGTGCTGTAGCGGTTCGGGATGGTCAGATTATCGCCCGAGGTCATAACCGTAGAAACCAGTTAACCGATATCACCCGTCACGCCGAAATGGAATGCCTTCACGATTTGACCCGGCATCTTGATAACGGCTACGATGTTTCCGACATTATCATATTTTCCACACTCGAACCCTGCGCCATGTGTTCCGGGGCTATGATTCACTACGGAATAAAAACCGTGGTATATGGCGAGATAGACCTGGTAAACGGCGCCGCCGGTTCAAAATACGATTATTTGAAGCAGGCCAAGACGACTATCATTGCCGGCGTACTGCGGGATGAGTGCCGGAATATTCTACTGGAGTTCTTCGAAAAGGAGAACGGGCAGAAATCTTATATCTGGAAAGATATTGAACTGCCGGTAAGCTGATATCTACTCAAGTACCATCTCAAGTTCTATCTCATCGCGGATATGGATACCGTTCAGGCCTATGTGGGGTATGCCAGGTTTTAGTTTCCGCGATTCCTCGATAGCGCCAAGATGATAAGCGGCGACGGTAAATCTCAGTTTTTGATAGAATTTGAACGCATAGGTATTATCGTTAGTGGTTATGAGCCAGATACGTTTACAGCCTTTCGAAAGCGCGATATTGCGCACGGCATTGACCAAACCGCGGCCTACCCCCTGCCTCGGTAGAAGACTGTTAAGAGTGACAATCTCACACTGCTCACCCTCTATATTGTAGGTAATCAGTCCGTTGGGTTGGCTATCGACCAGAGCCACGAAACCCGGCAGTTTATCAACCTGGTGAATGACTCCGCGGCTAACCATCTCATTCGAACCCCATTCATCCAGCAGAATCTGATTGACCCATGCCTGGTAGCGGTTCCCCAGAGTTTTTATCTCGATTTCATTCATACCGTTAAAATTATACCGAAAGAACTATCAATAATCAATAATTAACTAGATCGATAGCTAAATTATTACCATTACTGATTAGTTTGCCGGGCTGTCGTATCGAAATATAAAATTATCGGTTTCGATTTCGATCCGATCGAAACTCGAATCGAGATTATCCCCCAATTCAAGTTGAACATCATCTAAAAGCAACAAGTTTATATGTGGAATGAAAAAAGTAACTGTCTTTACCCGGTTATCCCAATCATTGTATTCGATTATACCATTGTCTTTAATTTGTAATAACAGCTTTTTACTTTCAAGGGAGTAAATACCGTAATTTTCGCGAAGTTCGATTTCACCTTTATCAACCAGCCATTTCTTGGCCATCGATGATCTGGACCTCCTTACGCCATTGGATTTTAAACTAATCTTAACAAGAAGCCCCGATTGTGACATGAAGTTATCACATGCTCTCCGATAATCGTTTTCGTATTGTTCTATCTGTTCGAGCGTTTTAGCCAGTATAGTATCATACCGATACTCTCTTTTAAGCTCGGATACCGACATTCGATAGTCAAAACCATTAGCTTTTAAATACTGCTTCAAAAGACCGCAAAAATCGAACTCATCGCCGGCGGCCTCCGCTTTTGCCCGCCAGTCAATACCCAAATAATCGAGTAAAAACGTCTGGGCGCAGGCAACCGCATATATCCTGTTACGAGGCATATTATCGGGTGAAATCGTATTATCGGTCAGACGGGAGCTCATATCACTGATCAGATACTCCTGAAAAGTCATAGCCGGGATATTTCGAGAGAGACTTTTACAATAATCTGCCAGGCTCGATTGATAATTCAACTGAGGGTACGAAGTGAGGCACTTATATTCGACATACTTTGCGGTTCCCTCCGATAATTCCTTACCCCGCTCGTATGCCGCCAGGTACTCGCCGCCATTATCCCATCGTAATTCCCTGATTGTCAGAAATTTCAATAACATGTCCGTACATTCGGTATGATCGTCGGCCAGCGAATATTTGAGCGCCTCGGTCAACAATTCTATTTCGATTACGGCCAGGGTCGTGTTTTCCGGATCCAGCATTGGGTATTTTTCCTCTCGCTGCCAGGGGATATCACCGAAATTACGATATTGGTATTGATGGAAGCACTCATGAGCGAGAAAGCCGAACTCGACACTAAACGGTTGATCGTTGAAAGGAATCGCGGCTATTAGCAGGCTATCAACTCGCGTATCGAAACCAATCTGTCCGCTTAAATTACCGAATTGTCCCCCGAAATATTGAACCGAGCGAGATATTTCCGGCCAATTGGAGGGATATGGGCCGAATCCCTCGGGATTACCCCGGTAATTAAACAGAAGCGCCCATTTTCCTGGCCTGTAATAAATGAATGGTTGCTCCGATAAATCGTAGCCCTGCCAGATAGAATCAGGCATCCGTGAAAAAAGCTGTACTACTCCCTCGCAGATATTTAGCGCCCGAATATCGGCATCCTCGAGGTTGGCATCAGTTGCAAACACGGCGCTAAAAGAACTGATTGTCAATAGCCCGGTTAATAACACGATTTGAATGGCGGCTCGGCTTAACATAAAATTGTCCTCATTTTAATTATCATCATCTCAATTAAAATAGAGCAGCTAATGGTATCACATTATATTACGAAGCAGTTCGTACTTTGATTCAATATTTTTTCATATAATGTTCTCACTCATGTCCTGTGTTTTGATCAATTATTTAATTCCTCCGGCAATCGTTGATAAAAATCATTTTGCGATATAATCATATGGTCAGCGTGTCATCATGGTGATGTAAGGCGTAACTATATATCAATCCCCTCCCAATACCTCAGGAGGGAAGGTACGACATCCTGAGGCACGCCATAATCAGAGACCGGATGCTTGCGTAATGGCTTGATTGATAATTAGGCTGAAATCGTGGCTGGTTATCGCCTTTTCTGTCAGCTATTGTTAGCTGGCATATCAGTCGGGTCAGGCAGTCCAACTATACCGGAGAAGTTACCATCGAAATATCTTATATTTACAATTACAAAGTAGCAATCTGTTTGTTGATGAAATACCCTCTCCCTCACCCGCCGCATCAGTGCCAATATATACGCGGGCATAGGGCTAAAAGATTATATCATTAGTAGATATATCACACTCGCAGCTATGAAATTGCTAAATACATTCACTGTATCATTGTTGATAAACACCAGCCCTTTAACCCTGGTTGTGGATTTGTCGCAATGTATCCGGCTTTCTGTTCTATTACCGCAAATACTGCATTTATAGCCACCCTGTACTGCAGCGCCTAAAATCGAATCAGCTATAGAACCGACAAATCCCGCAATGATCGCGTAAAAAATAAATATCATGTTAGAACTGTAATAAGCCAGTGGTAAAATCGAGCAAACAGTAAAGGCCGATCCCAAAAATGAAGCGATCGTACCGGGAATGCTGATCCCACCTGATTCCCCCGGTGGTACTCGCTCGAATGTCGTGATCGATCTGGGCTTACCGGATATAAGCGTGCCGATCTCGGTTGCCCAGGTATCGGCGGTGGCGGCCCCGAGGCTGGCTAAATATATGTAAAACCAGCGTGAGTCATCGGTTAACACAGCAATAATTACGCAGGCGGTGGCTACTCCACCATTAGCGAAAACTTGATAGATATCCCGCGCACCGGCTTTTTCGATCGAACTCTGCGATTTAATCTTTTTTTCGCTTTTAAGATGAGATAGAATAATCGAGCTGACAAAAAACGCCAGAAGAGGTACCGCAAATATCCATCCTCCCAGACCGAATATGATTGTCCCCACGAACAAGGTACCGATAGCTCCCGATAAAGACAGGGCTTTCAGCCAGTATGATATTACGGCCATTAAAGAGGCCAGAATCAGCCCTATTACCAGTTGTATCAATCCACTTAGTGACTCGATCATAATATTCTATATTGTATTATCAATCGTCCGAGAATCAATAGAAATAATCCAATCATCATTTCAAGTGCAAGGACGAATATCCTATCAGTCCACATACTGGCATTTGACAAGCAGTAATTTCGCTTAATCCCGGACAGCACTGGTGTGACTGTTCCGCCCCACTCTTTCGATACATACCCATTCTGCGCATTTCTTGATGAATAAACTTAAAAATCAATAAAACATCACTTTCGGCTTTTCTGTTGACAGACATAAAGCTTTTTATTACAATTACTCGTGCCGAAAGTAATTGGAATAATCCCGTCAAGATACGCCTCTAAGAGGTTTCCGGGCAAACCCCTCGCCCTGCTGGGCGGAGTACCCATTATTGTCAGGGTCTATAATCAAGCGAAAAAAGCTACTATACTTGATGATGTCGTAGTTGCAACCGATGATCAGCGCATCTATGATACTATCGAGCAAAACGAGGGCAATGTCGTGATGACCACCGGGAATTTTACCTGTGGCAGCGAGCGGGTGGCTCATGTGGCAAAGGATTTCAAAGCGGATATCTATATAAATATTCAAGGGGATGAACCATTAATATCGCCTATAGTTATTGAGAAAACAGCCAATGTACTTATCGATAACCCCAAAGCGTTGATGAGTTCAGCCTGTAGCAAGATATCGAGTTACGAGGAATTGAATAACCCAAATATCGTAAAAGTAGTACTCGATAAAAATAGTCGAGCGCTATATTTTTCGAGATCCCGTATCCCCTGGTTCAACGAAAAAGATAAAGAGGTAAGCCTTCGTACCCTCCCGATTTACCGTCACTTTGGCATTTACGGATTCACTGCCGAGTTTTTACAAACTTATGTCAAACTCGGCCAATCGGTTCTCGAACGTATCGAGAGCCTCGAGCAACTTAGAGTTTTAGAAAGTGGTTATGATATATATTGTGTAATAGCCTCACAGATATTTTCGGGTATTGACACGCAGGAGGATTTGTTCAAAGCCGAACAGATTCTGGAAAGTTTAGGGTAAGGTAATGTCTAAATCAGGGAAACAAACGAAATTCATTTTCATCACCGGCGGTGTGACATCCTCGCTGGGCAAAGGCATCGCGGCGGCCAGTATCGGACTGCTGTTGAAATCCCGGGGTCTCGAGGTCAGGATTCAGAAGTTCGATCCGTATATTAATGTCGATCCCGGTACGATGAATCCGTTCCAGCACGGCGAGGTATTCGTCCTTGATGATGGTTCCGAAACCGATCTGGACCTGGGACATTACGAGCGTTTCATTGATGTTAACCTGAACCAGCTTTCCAATGTCACCTCCGGGCAGGTCTATGATGCTGTCATTCAGCGCGAGCGCCGGGGCGACTACCTGGGCGCAACCGTGCAGGTTATCCCTCATATTACCGATGAGATAATGTCTCGCTGCACCCGCCTGGCCCGTCAAAACGAGGATGTCGATATCATTATCACCGAGATCGGCGGCACTGTCGGCGATATCGAGGCTATGCCATTCATGGAGGCTATCCGTCAGATGGGATTAGAGCACGGCAAAGAGAACGTGCTGTATATTCACCTTACCCTCGTTCCCTATCTGGAAACCTCCGATGAGCTGAAGACCAAGCCTACCCAGCATTCGGTCAAGATGCTGCGAGAAATCGGTATACAACCCGATATACTGATATGTCGCACTACTCGCGAGCTTACCCGTGATATCAAAAAGAAAATCGGCATGTTCTGCAATGTAGTCCCCGAGGCAGTAATACAGGATATCGACTGCGAAACTATTTACGAGGTGCCGATATTATTCCATCTTGAACTGGTCGATAACCTGGTCGTGCATTATCTGAAACTGCTATGTAAAGACCTCGATCTGGGTGAATGGCGGAAGATAGTCGAGAAGATCAAAAAGCCGATACATACGGTCAGGATAGCCATCTGTGGAAAATATATCAACCTCAAGGATGCTTACAAGTCTATCACCGAATCGTTCATTCATGCCGGCGTACCCAATGATACCCATGTCGAGTTAGTCTGGATATCCTCAGAGGACCTGGTCGAGAAAGGCGCCGAGCATTATCTGGATAATGTCGATGGCGTACTCATACCGGGAGGTTTCGGCGAACGAGGTGTCGAGGGTAAAATAGATGCCATCCAGTATTGCCGTGAGAACAAAATGCCGTTTTTCGGTATCTGCCTCGGCCTGCAATGCGCGATAATCGAATACGCCCGCAATATCTGCAAGCTGGAAAACGCCAATTCTTACGAGTTCAACCAGGAAACCAAATACCCGGTCATTCACCTCATGGATGAGCAACGTCATATAACCAAGATGGGCGGTACGATGAGGTTGGGAGCTTATCCCTGCAATATCAAACGTGGTACGATCGTAAGCAAACTATACGGCAAGCTTAAAATAAACGAGAGACATCGCCACCGCTACGAGGTAAACAACGAATACCGTCAGACTCTGGAGGAGGCAGGCATGGTATTCTCCGGCTTATCTCCCGATGAGAAATTAGTGGAGATAGCCGAGCTGCCGAACCATCCGTTTTTTGTCGGATGCCAGTTCCATCCCGAGTTGAAATCGCGGCCGATGGAGGCACATCCGTTGTTCAAGGGCCTGGTTGAGGCGGCTTTGAAATATCGTAAGGAACGCGAGATTTCCTCGGATAAAATACCGGAATCAAAGCTTTCTAAGAACGAATGAGAAAATTAGTAGTATTTATAATTATCGCGTCAGCTATATTTTCCTGTATGCCTAAGGAGAAACCTGAGGTCGATTACACTAATTTACCTTACCCCGCCGATGATGAATTACTGGCATACCAGACCGAGGTAGATTCGGGATATATGCTATTCTGGACTGATATCAAAACCGTTGCTCTGGCGTATATGGGGAATTCCAAATACGAAAAGTACTTCATCGAAAACGATAACATCGTTATTCGTGGTGAGGGTTTGTTTATCGGGATGGTTGAGGTCGAGACTCAGGATTTTATCGTTCAACTACGACTGGAACGGCCGTTCAAATCAAAGGGGCGAAAATCGATCTGGCAAGTCATATCCGCGGAGGAAAAACCATGGCCAATAAGAAAATATCGGTAAATGGCGTTGAAATAGGTGGCGGCAAGCCGTTCATAATTGCCGGCCCCTGTGTGGTCGAATCGAAAGATATAGCATTCGAGGCGGCCGAAGAGATTGTCAGAGTCGCAAGTAAATTCAAAGTTCAAGTGATCTACAAATCCTCTTACATGAAAGCGAATCGCTCCTCGGTTAATTCGTTCTCGACGATCGGAATCAGTAAAGCATTAAAGATATTAAAACAGGTCAAAGCCGAATTCAATTTGCCTATCCTGACCGATATCCACACTACCCAGGAGGTCGAGGAGGCGGCCGATATCGCGGATGTGTTGCAGATACCTGCTTTCTTATGCCGTCAAACCGAGCTAATCAAAGCCGCCGCGAAAACCGGCAAAGCTGTTAATATCAAAAAAGGGCAGTTCATGTCACCGGAGGGAATGAGCGAGGCGGCCAGCAAAGCAGAGGAGGCCGGTGGCGTTAAAATCATGCTGACCGAACGCGGCACGACTTTCGGCTATCACGACCTGGTGGTAGATTTTCGATCGCTTATCGTCATGAGAAACCTCGGCTACCCTGTCGTGTATGACAGTACGCACTCGGTACAGAAACCCGGCTCGGAGGGCGATTCCACTGGAGGTTCGCCGGAATTCATCATACCTCTTGCCCGTGCCGCCGCTGCTGTTGGTGTGGATGGTATTTTCTTGGAGACTCATCCCGAACCAGCAGAGGCGTTTTGCGACAAGCATTGCCAGCTAAAGTTAAGCTATCTGGAACGAATGATGGAGCAGGTGACTGAGGTCTGGAAGATTTAGCGGCAATTGTTGATTCCTGTATATGTTTATATCACTAGTATTCGTTTTTATATAGTAATCGCATTAATCACATTCTGGATTATGAAATATATCAAGTCATGCCGGCATCCCAAACTTGATCCGGAATTAAGCATGAATAAAATATTCACCGCTCCACCCACTCCCTGGATCCCGGATCGAGTCCGGGATGACAGGTTTGTGAATGAAAAAATATGCTTAACTTATATCTTTGCTTTAACCAGCTCTTTTATCATAGCGCCATCCACGGAGCTATTGAATTTAGCCATTACTTTTCCGATAAGGTAGTTCAACTTATCGTCATCACTACGGTAATTATCACCATCCTGACCACTTATGACTTCTTCTACAGCCCGTTCTATTTCCTCCTCGGAAACAGAACGTTTGCTATCCAGAAGTTTTTCGAAATTCTCTTTAAGCGTATCACGGGCGGATTCGGCTAGGAGATTTACTATCTCCTCCCCCGTTATTGACAGGCCTATATCCGAATCGAAAATAGCGGCAACCTCATCGAAATCGAGCTTCTCCAGCTTATCGTTTCGCTTGGAGGCTTTCATCAATATCATATACAGACGCGTGGGGTTAGTCAGATGCATCTCCACCAGGTGATCGAACATATTTTTAAATGATGATACAACGACTCGGCTTGCTATTGTCGATTCCACACCGAGGCTTTCCCATTTCTCCTCGAACTCGTAGGAACGTTTGGGTTGAAGGCGCTGGAATCCCTCAACGGTACAGGCCGGTATCTCCACCGGAGGACTATCGGTGTCGGGATACATACGATCGGCCCCGGGAAGAATTCGCTCGAACGTAGTGGTGTAGTCTTTCAAGTGCTGTCGAGTTTCGTTCGGCACACCATCGAAAGCATCAATAGCGCGTATCTCAATCTCGTTCATGGCCGTGATAATATCGTCCTCCGGCCCCCAGATAAGAACGACTACATCGTTATCGGAGCATCCCATATCTTTCTGTATCTTGTTCCAGACTGATTTATCTATCTCGAGCGAAGGGATATCCGATACGGCCAGGTTAGGTAACGCATCCAAACAGGCGATAACTCGCACCCTGCCGGAAAACTCATCGGCAAAAGTACGACCGGGCTGGATTTCTTTGCTCATCAAGCCGTAAAAGCCTGGCAATTTAACCGCACCGATATGCTTACCCTTATCGATATTTTTATTTATAAACGATGACAGAGTCGAATTAGCCAATACTGTGGTCATATCTTTCTTTGCTACCTCGAATGATTCTTTTTTCAAGCCACGCTTTTTAAGCTCATCTTTAATATCCAATAAACATCTCTGCCTCAAGGCCTCGATAGCAGTCATCTTATCGACATAACCGGTTTTCAAGATACCTTTCATCTCGACTCGTGTACCGCCGGTAATTGATACATTGACATCCTGACGGACGCTGCCGATACCACGACGAACCAATCCTGAGGATTTCAACACGCGCCCGATAAGGGCATTAACCTCACGAGCCTCATCCGGGTTAATCATATCCGGTTCGGTAATCACCTCGATAAGCGGCATGGACAGTCTGTCGGTGCGCCAGGTAATCACATGTCCCTCATCGGAGACCTCGCGACAGGCATCCTCCTCCAGACAGGTATGAGATATCCTGATCTTCCTGCCCTTGTACGGTACCCAGCCACCCACGCCGACTATAGCGGTGCGCTGGAAACCGGTCGGGATCGAACCATCGAGATACTGCTTGCGAGCTACGTGAAGCTCATCGACTATTGAGCAGTTTAGCAGCAACGCCAGTTGGATAGCGATATCGAGGGCCTGACGGTTTACCAGAAACGGCGGCGTATCATCCATCTCGTAGGTACACATGTTATCCCGGTAGAGCTGGTATATCACTTTCTTTTTCGTTTTGAATTCCATCAAAGCAGTACCGTCATACTCACCCAGCTCGGATAGAGTCGGCCGCATGCTGCGAATGATCTCGGCATCGGGCTTATCGTTACGATAGCCTGCCGGGCAATTGCAGAACAGCTTACGCTCGGTAAGTAGCTGCTGATGTATCTCCAGTCCGCATTTGAAACCTAAATCGGTAAAAGTCTTATTTTTCATTACTTACAAACCTATACAAAAAGGTTGACAACAACTTCTTTAGCTTTATATTGAGATAATAATAAAATCGCTGGGCTAATGCCAATAAATTTCAAGGGATAGGGCTGTGCTTGTAGATTATCTGTTATTAACTTTAAAAACCGACCGGGAAGTTAGTCTCGGAGCTTCTCCATTATCGTTGCAGATTTCCGCGTTAAACCAGAAAATGCTGGAACAACCTGATTTTAACTCCTCGGGTGGCAAGTATCCGTTGATACAGTATAAGGTTATACGTGGCGCACCCCTCATTGTCGCGGTAAATGAGGGCTGTGATACTCTCTGGAACATATACGATAAGCTTGAGGAAATTAACGAGGTTAGCCCCTGGAAAATTACCGAACGTCGAATAATCGAGAAAAAAGTTGAATTAGGACCAACCGAGGAAAAAATAAGGTATAGATTCCTTACCCCCTGGTTAACCGTAAAAGAGAACGAGATTGGTAAGGATATTAAAACCAATACTAAGCAACGTAACTCGGCCCTGTCGACAATTCTCGAAAGTAATGTTCTGGCGATTTCGCGTAATTTTAAGATTCCGGTTGATATGAATCTGGATATCTCGCTAAATACCAAGGATGAGTTCATCATCCAGAAAGAAACCGAGATAGCTGGGTTCTTCGGCTCGTTCTATATCAATTTCGAGCTGCCTCAATTCTTAGGATTGGGTAAATCGGTGACTCGCGGCTTCGGTACGGTCAAGCAAAGTTAGTAGCTACAATCCAATTTCATATTCACTTACATACGACATTTTATTGCTGTGTGAGTTTGATTCGGTTTAAAGATATACCAGTTTATCTTAACCATAACTTTAATATTATATTTTAACTTCATCTTCCTCGGCTACTAAATATAATATTGATTATCCGCAAATGAAGCCTGCTATTTTCCAACTTTTTATAATTAATATCGTATGTTATGCAATACAAATTAAATTCAATGATTTAATCGAAAGTTTGATAAAATGAGTAATTTCGTAAAAAGAAAAATCCAGTTCGTATCGGATAGGCTTGTCGAACAAATTATTGAGGGGCGTAAAACCGCCAGTGTAGTGAATGTCGGCGAGGTTGATATATCCGAAACCGAGTATGATGATCCCCTGGTCGTCGGCGAATATTACGATGTTTACGATAGCAAGTTAACTCCCAGATGTACGATCAGAGTGGTTGCAATGGAGCTATGCGACTGGAACAATATTCCAGAGAAACTCTGGCAAGGCGAGACAAACGACAACGCGGATGAGTTTCGCGAGGACCATCTCGATTTCTTCGTTAATCCCGGTGACGGTTTCGAGTTTGTCGCTTTTTATTTTACGCTGATCGAATAAACATCTCCTTTAGCGCTTGAAACTAACAGACGTGTTTTCATTGTCCTCCACTGCCAGGCTACTTTCCGAGCATCCCGGGCAAACCGCAAGCGTAGTTATCCCGCGGAAATAATTTACCAGGCAGGTTATATCCGAACCGATAAACTGACAGTCACCGTTGACATCCGCGGCATGATAAAGCTCGTAATCAGGACACCAGCATTTCAATACCGGAGGATTACCGATTCCCCGAAAATAATTTACGCCATATAAAACATCCGAGCCGATAACCTGGCCATCGCCGTTGATATCTCCGGGTGAGGCCATATCGCAGATCGGCTCGATAGCCAATACCTGGCTGTGCCTGAGATAGTTTTGTTTCACACAAGTAACACTCATCTCCCCCGGCGTTTCGGGGTTTATGGCAAAGTAGGCATAGCCTGAGGCGTTGGTTAACGAGCGTTGATATAGCTCATCGCCTTTCGTAAGCGTCACCAGAACATCCCCCTCCCCGTACCGGCTCTGGCTATCGAGTACCTGCACGAAAATATCGTAGCCGCCTATTTGAAGTTCGGAGGGAGCTATAACCTCGAACGTTCGCGGGGATTCGGTGTAAATAGCGAATCCCGGATCACCGAAATATGTATTGCAGTATACTACATCTCGTTTATTCGGGAAATACGGCTTGATAGCATAGTGCACCGGAGCGAACAGGTTTCGCTCGACACCGGACATCAGGATTTCCACACGCATTTGCTCTAGTGCCGAGGAGGAAAACACCCAGCCCTGACGGGTATTATACGTACCGGCAACCGAGCCGCCGGGCATGAGTAAATCCGATTCGGCATAGCAAAGCGTATCTGAGTTCCAGGGCAACACCTCCGGGCAATCCATCATGCCAAGATAACAGGATATGGATGAATGAACATAAACGCGCCCGTTCGATTCATAATCGATATCATCGATATAGCCCCAATCGGGAGGGTACTCCGCCCTGATCGGATCGGTGGTAAAACCGGAGCGCCAGCAATCCTCCGAGGGCATGTTAGCGCAATTTATTCCGGCGCTGGCAAGGGCAAACCAGGCCGGGCTGCCATGATTTAGGCTAAAATAGTAGCCAACACCATTGGTATTGAAATAGTCAACGAGCTGCTGACCGTAAGGCGAGCTTGGGTTTGGATGATATCCACTTGGCGATTCCCTGAAAGTCAGGTAATCGACATCGAAATACGGGTTATATACGAAACTCTCGGCGATGTACTCATCCCGACTTCCATCGGCTAACTGGTCGGCGGCCGAAAACACGACATTCATCAAATAACTCGGATCCCCGTTGCCGGGATTATTCTCGTATGTCATGAGCTTATCGAGCCAGATTTCAAGCTGCCCGGTATCGTTTACCGGTATTCGCCCCACGAATATATCGGCGGCCAGATCAGGATGATCATCGGGCTCACCATAGACCCCATCGCCATCACCATCCCAGGTACCATCCAGGCAAGCGTAATACATATCACAGGGGACCATATCGGCTATATCCGGTAAGCCGCCGTTGTTCCAATTGTAGTAATAGGCATATCGCATCGGCACGATATCCTCATCCCCGATAAATACGGCGTACAGCGTACCCTCCGAATATTTCTGGCGAAGGTATTCCCTGATTCGGGACTGGTTATCGGCGCCGGTGTAAATCGAATATATATCCTCGATGGCAGCTGTCTCCACCTGATGTCCCGATTGACGTTTATACTCTGCGAACCGGCTCACGTCATCGTATAGCGCTTGAGAGGTAATCACTATATAATCGGGAGGAATATTTTCCGGATCGTTGGGATCATCATAAGCGAACGTTTGTATTTCAGGCATATTATTTTCGATATCCGCGATGTTGCGTACTATGCCGTGAAGGTAGCTTTCTGCCACCTGCTGGCTGTAGATACTTCTGCTTACAACTTCCAGCGGCTGCTCCTCGTTCGCAGTGATATTTATCGTCAGCGAAATATTTTCATTTAGCACCAGCGCGTTCGATTCGCGGATGTAGCTTATCGGTCTTACCTGAATCACGCCAACAGGCATACCGCAGGCATAGCTTGCCGGGCTAATCACCGATACGAGCGGTGGTTCATCGAGAATAAGGCTGGTATCGGGCGGCACGAAATCCGGCCAATCACAATCGATACAGGTGGCAAATGGGTACTGACCGGGATAAACCTGCTCGACTAACTCCTCCAACAGCACGTTCTCGATCGTGTTAATAGTAACATCGCTGATTTTCATTCCCGGCGGCAAACTGTAGACATAGTTAACTGCCGGAAGCCAGGGTCGTCCGGGGCTATCGGCCAGGGTTTGATTGGCCAGACTGCATTCGACTTTATGGTAGTAATTGCTGTCGGGCGCAAGCTCGGTGGTTATCTCGAATTCAGATGATCTGAACGAGATCAAATCAGTTATATCGGCAAACGATACATTTGCCAGTGTTAATATCATCATTATTATGGCAGCATATTTCAAGCTATCCCCTCCTCGTTAAGTTCGTGGCGCATCGATAAAACATATTCGATTGTTAATGATTCTTGTACTAATTTCGGAAAGATGAAATTAGTAGTCTTAAATATTCCCACAAGAGCATAGTATCTTTTTGAGTTGGTTGTCAATACTATAATTGTTACCGGTAGACTTGGAATATAATAGTAAAGGCGTTCGATCGAACGCCTTTGCAATCATAAAACTCTCTGTGAAAATTGGTATTTTTATTTAAGCAACATCACCGGCAAGCTCTCGACACGACCATCCGAAACGGCTTTGATATAGTACCTGCCCGAGGCTACTGACTGGCCCGTAAAACTCGTGCCGTTCCAGCTTATGCTGTGGCTGCCGGCCTCGAACTGACGATCGGCCAGAGAGGTCACTTTCCTGCCCAGTATATCGTAGATATCTAACTGAACATTGGCCTGCGTGGGTAGCTCGAACAAGATATTGGTGGAGGCGTTGAACGGATTGGGATAGTTAGAAATCAGCGTAAACGATTCGGGTAATGCCCGGATATCATCTTCTATACCGGTAATGCCCGTGCAATCGTAGAAACCAAGATTACTCTGGTCGGCAATAAAGACGATACCATCGCGAGCATAAAGGCCCTCAGCGCTGCCCGGTGTATTTTCCTGCCCCAGCTTGAATGGGTTATACGGATCGGAAACATCGCAAACTGTCAGGCCGTTGATAGCATCGGTCAGGTAAATATTAACGCCGTCGGTTTCGATATCGGTCAGATACCTGCCATCATCGAAAATAGATAAATTTGCAATCGGCTGCCATTGATCGAGGTTCGATATATCGAACACCCACATATCCTGTGATTCGATCACGTACAGGTAACCATCAAGCGCGCACAAGTCGTAATACCCCCAACTGAGATCATAGCCGGTGATATACTGTGGCGAGGTCGGATCTGCTAAATCAAACACGCTGGTATTCCCCTGATTGCTGCTACTGCATAGGAACAGGTAGTGATCGTATATCTCGAACTGGGAGTTGCCTATGTATTCATCGTAATGCCCGGCATAAACCATATTCTCGGGATCGGAAATATCGACTATCTCCAGACCGGAGTTTTCAACTATATAAGCATAGTTACCGTACAGTTTCATCCTGTAATGAACATCATTACTCTCATCCCGATAGGTACTTATTACCGAGGGATTATACGGGTCGGAGATATCGAAAGAATACAGGCAATCGTAATTGCATTTGGAGAGATACGCAATATCACCAACGATATGGATATCGTTATATCCCCAATCGAATTCATAGTATCCCGTTTCGAAAGGATTGCTCATATCGGAGATATCGATTATTTTGAATTTAACATCCTCCTTGATATAAGCGTAGTCTCCTTTGACGACCACATCCATATCAAGACCATAGCGGCTGTAAACATGTGTCTCTACCGGTTCCTCTGGCAGGGAAACATCCACGACACGTAGCCCATGGGCGTAATCGGCCATGTAAGCCTGATCCTCGACTATCATGAAATTAATCAGATCCTCGGGCGGATAGTATATGCCCATCGTTCGAGGAGAGGTCGGATCGGTGATATCGATTACGGCAAACGGGCAGTCGGGATCGCCGTAGGTCATATAGGCGTAATCCCCCTCGACCTCAAGACGGAAAGCCCAGACCAGCGAATCGATACTGGCAACAACCTCATGAGTAGTCAGGTCAAACACCTCGAAACCATTCCAGCCCGAGGCCAGGTAAGCATAGTTGCCTTTTATATCCAGGCCGTTTACGAAATTATATCCTGACGGTTGATATGTGTAAAGTACCTGGGGAGAGCTAATATCGGTGATATCCATTACGATAAGCCCAGGATAGTTGGAACCGACATAAGCAGTATTATTACGAATCTCGATAGCACAAGCCTCATCGACATCAGGCGTAACCCAGAGTTCGGTTGGATTCGTAATATCGCTGATATCATAAATACTTACTCCATCACCATGACACACGAAAGCGGTGTTGCCATCCACCTCTATCTCGTATACCTGGTAGAAACCGCCTACATGCGAAACCTCTACAGGATCGATAGGTTCGGAAATATCAATAATATAGAAACCCTCAGAGCGTGTACCCAGGTATGCGTAATCTCCGGCTACGGTAATTGATAACGCCCATGTAACCGGATACTGACCGAGATCATAAACAGCATTCAGGTCAGAGATATTGATTATCCTCAACCCATCATCATTACTACAGGCAAGGTACGCCAGGTCGCCCTCTATATAGACATCCTCAACGCCTCCGGTCCAATTATGATAATACTGGTTTATGATCATGATAGAGTTATCGCCCTGGGCAATAGCTGTGGATGCTGAAACGAGAAAAATAAACAGAAGATATAAACCTGTCATTAGCTTTCTCAGCATAAATAACCTCCTTTTCTGCGATACAGACAAACATAAATCAAATTTTACTGAGCGTGATGTTTGTTTCTCTGTACCCTCTGAAGCGGCCATCAAATGATTACTTTAAACTATATGATTCCACGAAACAGGTCAAGTCTTTTTTGCATCAATATAAGATGGCATTATCTACGATATTGATAATCTGCTACTTGATAAGCGTAATCTTCCGCGATTCACGATGTTCTCCCGCAGTCAGCTTATAGAAATACATCCCAGAGGGATACTCACCCGCTTTCCATAGCACGGAGTGAACACCGGCAGGCAGGTACTCATCAACAAGGCTCTCAGCCCGGCGGCCAAGGATATCATAGATATCCAGCGTTACCTGCGAGGGCTGGATCAGCATGAATGATATGCTGGTGGAGGCGTTGAATGGGTTGGGATAGGCGCTGAGGTTGTGTTGCGTGGGGAGGGTTACTTCGTTATCATCAATGCCAACCGGGGTGCGGGTGATTGACCAGACGGAACGATTACCGCGCGCTAAGTATAAAATCGTGGTGTCCCCTGGAGCAAACATCATCTCATTAAAAATGCCGGTTGTGTCCATACCCTCATTGAACGATTCCCAATTTCGACCGCCATTGTGGCTTTGGTAGATGCCATATCCAAAAGATGATACGAATATATTATCCGGATTATAAGGATTTATGGTTATACTGGAAATATCGTTAAAGGAACCGTCCAAAGGCAAATCGTTGACAATACTTTGCCAGGTATCACCGCCATCAAGCGATTCGTATATGCCATTAAAATAAATACTGGCATAGATATGGTCAGGATCATCCGGATGAAATTCGATTTCATCAATACCCAAACCTACGCCTCCCTCGGGAAGCTCTCCAGACTCAAACCAGGTTTCGCCTCGGTCTTTCGATAAATACAGTTTATTTTGACTATAGTAAACTACCCCTATAGTGTTAGGATCGGATGGCGCTACTTCAATATCGCCGATGCTGTAAGTTGTAACAAACGGCAGACCACTATCGCGTAATTCCCAGTGCTCACCCTCATCGTCAGAGGAGTATATTTCCTTATAAGTGGTTAAAAATATTCTTCTATCATTTTCATTCTCATACGATACCGTAATCTCAAAAAAGTATTCCTCATTCGGTAAGCCATCAGTGAAATAATCCCAGCTGTTACCACCATCATCCGAGCGATAAAAACCCCTCTGCATATCTGTTGGTTGCAAAAGAGCCGCCGTACTGGAACTGGCATAAATCCTATCAGGAAGGTATTTGTCATATTCCGCGTCTTTCACCATACTCAAGGGAGACATTTCTACATCAATGAATGACCAGGTCTCGCCATAATCCTCAGTTTGAAAGACCCCGTTATCACCAATTGCCAGGGCCTTCGCAGAATTAAAACTGCTAACATCTATCCTTCTGAAATATCCGCTGTAGATATCATTACTAACATCTCTCCATTCAGCTTCAGCCAAATGTTTTTTATAGATACCGTCATAGACCGTACCGGCATAAATATCAAGTGTCGATGTATCAATCTCCAAAGATTCTAAATGCAAAGTTCTCATACCATCGTTTATCTCTCGCCAGCTTTCCCCGGCATCCTCGCTGAGCAGAACACCGTTCTCAAGAGTACCGGCGTATAGAACATCGTTATCGAGAGGTGATATTTCTAAAGCTTCCACATCTGATGAAATAAGAAAATCAACGCTTATATCAGTCCACGTTTCGCCGCAATCGTACGATTTGTAGAGATTAGGGCAAGAACTATCACTATAGTTGGAAACAGAGACGTACACTATATTAGTGTCGTAAGGATCCAATTCGATATCCGAGGGATATCCTTGCAGGGATATGTTATGTTGAATGTTTTCCCAGGTTATCCCCCTGTCGTTGCTTCGCCATACTCCGTGACCGGGCGAGAAAGAACCGCCGATTAAAAATATCAGATCAGGATTAAGCGGATGAATTTCCAGTCCCATCATACCCGTTAGACCGGTAACATCTAGTTCAACCCAGGTATTTCCGCCGTCATAAGATTTCCATGACATCATCCATCCACCGGCGAAAATCAACTCAGGCTGCAGGGGATGATACTTCACGAAATTCTGCTCACCTTCTAAAGGCAGGTTTGCATAGCTCCATGTACTGCAGTTATCTGCGCTTTTATACAAACCTCTTGTCGTAGCAGCAAAAACTGTATCCGGAGTTATTGGATGGATCGCTATATCACGCATCGTAAAATACGAATACCCATCTGAATTTTGTCTTCTATTATCCCAGTTTCCTCCGCCATCGAATGTTCGATATATGCCATTGGATATCGTCCCTATATAAACACTATTATCATAATGATAATTAGGTTCAATAGTTATAACTGTGGCTCCTGCAGGGCCGTTTGTAGACCATAGATTTTCATCAGCTATTAGAATACCTTTAAAGCCGAGTATAAGGGTTATCAGAATAAAAAATGATGAGCGAATCATGATTGCTCCATAAACTTCCCCGGAAAATTAATTTCCGGGGAAATAAAAAAAATTATTAATGTGGCGTTCCCTGATTGGCCACGTAGGTTATTTCAGCATCAATATCATATAAATCACCAGAATTGCCTAAGTCTTTAATAATCTGAAAAGTATGCGAACTGCTGGTGCCGAAATTATCAAAAGACCCTGTAAGAACATGATCTTGTGTTCCCGGAAGATAATTCCAAGAAAGAACACTTACATCCATATAGCTAGTTGTTAAACCTGTCTCTATAACTCTAATACATAGTTTTGTCGAAGGATTTGTTGTACCTGTTCTGCTAAATTCTATGCGGTAATTTATAGTATATTCATTAGCATCACAAGGATCATATGTTCGTTCCGCGAGTACCGTGCCATAATCATCATCAGAATGAAGTGTAACGTGACTGTAGCATTTATCCCCCGCTTTTATATCATTTACTGTACCAGCCCCCAATATAATAATCAGGCAAAACATAATTGCCAATATGCCAAAACGATTCATTGTTTTTTCCTTTCAAATCTAACATCAATTTTGACGAATTTAAATTATTGAAACAAACCGATGTTTATTTGAAAGCAAGGTGGACTTCTACCCCCCCAATTCTTTATAAGGAAGATAAATACCCTTGATATATTTACCCTATATAAATTCCGCATTATCAAAATACTACTCCCCCAATATCATGATGTCAATAATTCAGATATACATTTCTATAATAAGGTAATTAATCCAATTGTCAATGTTTATTTAAGATATCCGGAAGCAACTAAATTACCTCACTATTTAATCAAAGTAATCTTAAGAGACTCGCTCTGCTCCCCTGCAGTCAGCTTATAGAAATACATCCCCGAGGGATACTCACCCGCTTCCCATAGCACGGAGTGAACACCGGCAGGCAGGTACTCATCAACAAGGCTTTCGAGCTTGCGGCCGAGGACATCGTAAATTTCGAGAGCCACCTGTGAATCATGCGGCAGCGTAAACGAGATACTGGTCGAGGCGTTGAACGGATTGGGGTAAGCTGAAAGGTTGTATTGTGTGGGGAGGGTTACTTCGTTATCATCAATGCCAACCGGGGTGCGGGTGATTGACCAGACGGAACGATTACCGCGCGCTAAGTATAAAATCGTGGTGTCCCCTGGAGCAAACATCATCTCATTAAAAATGCCGGTTGTGTCCATACCCTCATTGAACGATTCCCAATTCAGTCCACCGTTATGGCTTTGATATACTCCATACCTAAAAGATGAAACGAATATATTATCCGGATTATAAGGATTTATGGTTATACTGGAAACATCGTTAAGAGAACCGTCCAAAGGCAAATCGTTGATAATACTTTGCCAGGTATCACCGCCATCAAGCGATTCGTATATGCCATTAAAATAAATACTGGCATAGATATGGTCAGGATCATCCGGATGAAATTCGATTTCATCAATACCCAAACCTTCGCCTCCCTCGGGAAGCTCTCCAGACTCAAACCAGGTTTCGCCTCGGTCTTTCGATAAATACAGTTTATTTTGACTATAGTAAACTACCCCTATAGTGTTAGGATCGGATGGCGCTACTTCAATATCGCCGATGCTGTAAGTTGTAACAAACGGCAGACCACTATCGCGTAATTCCCAGTGCTCACCCTCATCGTCAGAGGAGTATATTTCTTTATATGTGGTTAAAAATATTCTTCTATCATTTTCATTCTCATACGATACCGTAATCTCAAAAAAGTATTCCTCATTCGGTAAGCCATCAGTGAAATAATCCCAGCTGTTACCACCATCGTCCGAGCGATAAAAACCCCTCTGCATATCTGTTGGTTGCAAAAGAGCCGCCGTACTGGAACTGGCATAGATGCGGTTCGGAAGATATCTGTCATACTCTGCATCTTTCAACATACTCTCTGAGGGCATCTCTATATCTATATATGACCATGTCGTACCATAGTCTTCAGTTTGAAAAACACCGTTATCTCCAATCGCTAGAGCCTTCGCCGGGCTAAAACGACTGACATCTATTCTTCTGAAATATCCGCTGTAGATATCATTACTAACATCTCTCCATTCAGCTTCAGCCAAATGTTTTTTATAGATACCGTCATAGACCGTACCGGCATAAATATCAAGTGTCGATGTATCAATCTCCAAAGATTCTAAATGCAAAGTTCTCATACCATCGTTTATCTCTCGCCAGCTTTCCCCGGCATCCTCGCTGAGCAGAACACCGTTCTCAAGAGTACCGGCGTATAGAACATCGTTATCGAGAGGTGATATTTCTAAAGCTTCCACATCTGATGAAATAAGAAAATCAACGCTTATATCAGTCCACGTTTCGCCGCAATCGTACGATTTGTAGAGATTAGGGCAAGAACTATCACTATAGTTGGAAACAGAGACGTACACTATATTAGTGTCGTAAGGATCCAATTCGATATCCGAGGGATATCCTTGCAGGGATATGTTATGTTGAATGTTTTCCCAGGTTATCCCCCTGTCGTTGCTTCGCCATACTCCATGACCGGGCGAGAAAGAACCGCCGATTAAAAATATCAGATCAGGATTAAGCGGATGAATTTCCAGTCCCATCATACCCGTTAGACCGGTAACATCAAGTTCAACCCAGGTATTTCCGCCGTCATAAGATTTCCATGACATCATCCATCCACCGGCGAAAATCAACTCAGGCTGCAGGGGATGATACTTCACGAAATTCTGCTCACCTTCTAAAGGCAGGTTTGCATAGCTCCATGTACTGCAGTTATCTGCGCTTTTATACAAACCTCTTGTTGTTGCAGCAAAAACTGTATCCGGAGTTATTGGATGGATCGCTATATCTCGTATATTTAAATACATATACTCTTCAGAACAATGTCTTATATTGTCCCAACTTTCGCCGTTATCAAATGTTCTATATAAACCACTAGATACCGTCCCTATATAAACACTATTATTTTGATGATAATTAGGTTCAATAGTCATAACTGTGGCTCCTGCAGGGCCGCTTGTAGACCATAGATTTTCATCAGCTAATAATGAGCTAATCAGGCAGATTTGAAGAATTGCCATTACTATAAAAACTGTTCGTATCATATCTACTCCATAAATACCCCGGAGAAATTATTCTCCGGGGTTTTGAAAAATCCTATTAATCCGGTGTCCCCTGATTAGCTACGTAAGTAATCTCGGCATCAATATCTATAAAATCACCGGAACTTCCAGCTGTTTTTACAATCTGGAAAGTGTGTGAACTGCTATTGGTGAAGTTTTGAACAGAACCTGTAAGAACAACATCCTCTTCTCCAGGATCGGAAGACCATGCAAGAATCGGCACATTCATATAATTTGTTATTGTACTTGAATCTATAACTCTTACTGCAAGTTGTGTGCTGGGGTTCGTTGAACCTGTTCTGCTAAATTCTATGCGGTAATTTATAGTATATTCATTAGCATCACAAGGATCATATGTTTGTTCCGCGAGTACCGCGCCATAATCATCATCAGAATGAAGTGTAACGTGACTGTAGCATTTATCCCCTGCTTTTATATCATTTACTGTACCAGCCCCCAATATAATAATCAGGCAAAACATAATTGCCAATATGCCAAAACGATTCATTATTTTTTCCTTTCAAATCTAACATCAATTTTGACGAATTTAAATTATTGAAACAAACCGATGTTTATTTGAAAGCAAGGTGGACTTCTCCCCCCCCCCCGATTCTTTATAAGGAAGATAAATACCCTTGATATATTTACCCTATATAAGTTCCGCATTATCAAAATACTACTCCCCCAATATCATGATGTCAATAATTCAGATATACATTTCTATAATAAGGTAATTAATCCAATTGTCAATGTTTATTTGAAATTTCAATAATAAGTGTTAAGTATAAAAAAAGCGGATCATAAAGACCCGCCGGGTATCCTCGTGAGAGGAACTTAGTGAGTAATTTTAACAGAGCTGCCAACTCAGGGCACGGCATGCCGTGCCCCTGCGCGGCTTATCTTTCATCAAGCAGCAAACAGGGACGCCTGCCAGCCAAATCCTGTCATCCCGGACTTGATCCGGGATCCAGGGGTGGGGTTTCCCCACTGCCAGACAATTCTCAAGTGATGTCGGGTCGCCTGACCCGACATCAACTAATTTACTTGATCAACGCGGCGCCAGCCTCGATCGCTTTCTTGTTCATCTCGAGAATCGGGCCTTTGGCGCGTTTGTACACAGCCGTGATCGACTCCTGCGCGGTCTTTATCGTGAACGCGCCGGTCTTGGCGGCGTACGCTCCGACCATCACCATGTTGGCGCATTTGAGATTGCCAAGCTCCTCGGCGATTTTATTGGCCGGCACCTCGACTGTCTCGATATCATCACGTTTGGAACGCGAATCAACCAGCGAGGTATTTAAAAACAGAAGGCCGCCCGCTTTGATAGTCGGCTCGAATTTCAGAAGCGAGGGCTCGTTCATTACTAAAATAGAATCGGGAAAGGCAACCACCGGCGAGGCTATCTCATCGGAGGCGATAACCACCGAGCAATTGGCGGTGCCGCCACGCATCTCCGCGCCGTAGCTGGGGAAAAACGTGACATGCTTGTCATCCATCATACCCGAATAAGCCATCAGGATACCACCTGAGACAACGCCCTGGCCGCCGAATCCTGCCATAATCAGTCCTTGGTACATAACATCAACCTCCTACAATTCCACCGGCATGAGTTTAGCTTTCGGGTTCGGTGACTTGTATATGCCCAGCGGGAAGTACGGCACCATCTCCTTCTCCACGCGCTCAATGGCCTGAAGCGGAGTCATGGCCCAGTCGGTCGGGCATTGGGAAAGAATCTCGACCATGGAGAAACCCTTACCTTCCATCTGGTAGGTGAAAGCGTTCTTGATAGCTTTCTTGGTTTTGATAACGCCGGCCGGATAATGAACCGAAGTTCTCTCTAGATAGGTTGCGCCGGGTAATGTCCGCAGAAGCTCACACATCTTGAACGGATAACCATTAGCTGCTACCGTACGGCCTGCCGGGCAGGTAGTAGCTTTCATACCCAGAAGAGTAGTCGGAGCCATCTGGCCGCCGGTCATACCGTAAATAGCGTTATTGATAAATATGATCGTAATATTTTCAGAGCGGTTGGCGGCGTGAATAGTCTCGGCCATACCGATCGAAGCCAGGTCGCCATCTCCCTGATATGAGAAAACCGCCAGTTCGGGTTTGACTCTCTTAAGTCCGGTAGCGATAGCCGGTCCACGGCCGTGCGGCCCCTGGATAGCATCGCAATTGAAGTACTCATCAGCGAAAACCGAGCAGCCCACAGGGGCAATCGCCAGGGCTTTATCGATGAGATCGAGCTCAACGAGCACCTCACCGACCAGCCTGTGTACTACACCATGGCCGCAGCCAGGACAGTACCGCATCGGCGGTTCGGTTAAGCCTTTCGTTCTTTCGAATACTTTCTTCATTTCTATCTCCAATTATTTCTTAATCTTACCTCTATTGAGACATGATCTCATGCTTTCCCCATCAACTTCTTGATCAACTCGAAAATTTCCTCGGCAGTAGGGATACCGCCGGAGGGGCGTTGATGAAGATCGATTTTCGCTTTACCTAAAACCGAAAGCTGGACATCCTCGATATATTGACCTAAGGACATCTCCACCACGAGGAATTGCTTGCATTTATCAGCCAGGTCGCTGAAGCATTTTCGGGGGAAAGGCCAGACCGTAATCGGACGAACCAGGCCTACTTTCATGCCCTCTTTGCGAGCCATGCCAACGGCCGTTTTGCAAATACGAGCAGCCGATCCATAACCGGTGAGGATCAATTCGGCATCCTCGGTCTGAATTTCCTCTACCCGGGTCTCGTTTTTCTCGACCTCTTGCAGTACTCTCTCCAACTCGAAATTGAACTCCTCCATCTTGCCCGGGGCCAGATCGTAGGAACGCACCACTCGCCTGTCGCGACCGGTTTTTGCGCCCAACGCCCAATCGGGTTCGACCAGGGTTTTAGGATCGATCGGTTCGAAATCGAACTCGACCGGCTCCATCATCTGACCTAAAAGGCCGTCAGCTAAAATCATCGAGGGAATTCTGTACTTGAAAGCGACCTCGTAGCAAATTCTCGGGAAATTAGCGATCTCTGTCACAGTCGACGGGGCCATGCAGAACACACGATAATCGCCGTGTCCACCGCCTCGCGTAGATTGGAAATAATCACTCTGTGCAGGAGCGATATTGCCCAGTCCCGGGCCACCCCTGACTACGTTAGCGAAGAAAATCGGTAAACGAGCGCCGGCGCAATAGGATATCCCCTCCTGTTTCAGGGAGATACCGGGGCTCGATGACGATGTCATCGTACGGGAGCCGGCTGCGGATGCTCCGTAGAGCATATTTATCGCGGCCACTTCGCTTTCGGCCTGGATGAACGTACCGTCCACTTCGGGCAGTCTCCAGGACATGTATTCGGGAACCTCGTTTTGAGGCGTAATAGGGTAACCGGCAAAAAAGCGACATCCAGCTCTCACCGCGCCCTCTGCTAACGCCTCATTGCCTTTCATTAGTGTTTTTTCAGCCATATTCCACCTCACTTCCAGACTTCTATAGCCACATCAGGGCAAACATAGGCGCACATCTTGCAACCGGTGCAGTCATCGGGATTGACCATTTCAGCCGGATAGTAACCAGATGACGCGAAGTTTTTTGATAATGCTAATACATCCTCAGGACACGCGACGACACAAAGCTCACAACCTTTGCACCTTACGATGTCCACCTCTATCTTTGGCATTAATACCTCCAATCATACAAAGCTAGTTTTGAAATAATATAAGGTTCGGGGTATTATGAGGCAACCACTTTTGTAACTTTTTTCACAAAGTCTGATAATAAAGTAAAGTATATTAATATTTTAGAATGACTGCTTAATGTAAAGGATTGCAGACATATAAGGGGTGATTGAGGGATCGCCGAGTAGGTCAAAATCCCCGCGGTTTTGGCCACCTTTCTAAATGACTCAGCCATAGAATTAATCATCGTAATATCGGCATCTTGCCTATGTGGCAATACTGATGGCAGGCTTACGGTATAGCGATTGTTATTCAAGCTGTCTGCCACACGGGCAGGATGCCCGTGTTACGGTGCGGCGTTTGTATTTTTTATAAACCACTACCCTATTGCGACGATAAAAAAGGCCATACTGGATTCCTGTTTCCGGGGTTGTTGAAAAAGTCCTTGTTGGATGACGGTGGTGTCAGGAATCCATTCCTGACACCTGATTTCATGCGGCATGTCGCCGGGAAAGGATTCCCAACGACTCGTGGAACGGACTTTTTCAACAATCCCCTCCGCAGAAATGACAAATCAGCTTACCTAGCTCTTTTAAATTAATCTGTCATCCCCGACTCCGATCGGGGATCCAGTATTGGGGACTGGGAGACGGGGACATAACCTGACCGACCTCCCCCTCCCCTGGATTCCAATTTTCGTTGGAATAATGAGGCTTATTACAAATAAAAAACCCCGCCGGGTATCGACAGGGTTGGCTTTCCTACGTAATTAATGTGCTTAACCGTAGTACTCTTTGTGATTACATTTGCAAACATCTATCATCTGCTTTTTGTACTTGTAGGCGCCGTTCGAGGCCTTAGTCGGATTTAAAAACAGAGTCGGTGTGATGACCGAACCGCAAACAGGACAGTTGACTGAATGCTTTACCTTATTGGCCTTATCTGCAAATGCTTGTCTTTTCGCCATTGAACCTCCAAAGTTGTCAGCGCTAATATAACATTAAACAGCTTTTTGGCAATCAGAATTTTGTAAAATTTTCTTTAGTTTCAGGGTTTGAATTACGATCCGTTCTCTCTCATCCCCAAACAGCTCGGAAATTTCCGCCAATTCCAATGCCTTATCAAATTCGCCGAACGCAATTAAATTGTAAAACTCTTTCAACTGTTCATTAATCATTTCGGTTCCTATTTAATTTTCTCAACTTTTCAACGTAAGGCGCAGTCATATAACCGTTTAGTTTCATGAAATAAAGGATACTTGCGGCCATGTGGGAGGCTTTTATGTCGGGAGTATGCTCCAATTTATCTAATAGTTTATCCACTATCGAAAATAGATGATATTTATCGTCTTTATAGTTATCCACAACCTCTTTTTGATAAGCCAGGCTATCGATAAATTTCTCTTTCACAGTGTCGCCGCTCGCCGCATTCGATTCGGGAAGATTTACCTCCTCGGGCGGCCGCACGATTTTCATCGCTTTGCTCACCCCTGTTTTTCGGGGATTGCCTGTTACACGGCTCATGAAAGCATTGGCCATATTGGCGACATTGAGCGATCGTTTCCTGTCAAACAGAATATCGTCCTCTCGGGAGGAGTTACTGCCTCCCCTGCCGATCAACTCAATTTGCTTTATGCAATCGAAAAGCTGCTGTATCGATTCGTTGCTTAAATCCTTGCGGGAGATTTCATCGGCAAAATGCTCGAACCATTTCTCTAGTTCTATCAGCCTATCATCCATGTTCTTGTATTGAGGCTTATTGGAGAAAGCTATCTCCCTAAGTTGTTCGACCCTTTTTTCGGTGGTTATACGGTCAAGACGTTTTACCGCGTAGGCCCGAAGAAATTCCGATAGGGTATCATCCAGCTTGTTTAATATTATGGCTTGATTGGCTGTCATATCAGGCTTTATCGAGGAATTTATTCAATAGATCGGCCAGCACATCTATTTGCAATTCAACATGCGCTATATTACCGTTGCCTCGTGATCCGGCTTTGACCGGCTCGATAAGCTCCTTCTCTAAAAGCTTATTCAATGTTTTCAGCACCAACTCGGCGTCATCATCGGTCTGGCTGATAATATCATCGATAGTATGGTTGGAATCACAGGAGGCCAGGATATCCCACTCCTCTGAGGTCAGCTTGATCTCTTTGTCAACTCTCGAGGAGCATTTTTTTATTCTAAGGATAGAGTTATATTCCGGCAGTTTGCTTCTCTGGCAGTTCAACTCATCGGCACGCTTTGCGCCGTCGAGAATGAGGCCTTCGGTGGACAGCGAGATCGTGTTTTCCTCATCAGTGGGGAAATTATTATCGTAGAACTTGAATAGCCCTTTGTCCCAGCTCATGACTTTGTATACGATATCTGATATCTGCTCGGTAAGTACGGTAGCCAGTTGCTGATCGTTGATTTTTCTGTTATCGATCAGGATTCTACCGATTCTGTTCTTGCTGTTTTTCTTCTGAAATTCCAGCGCGTTATCGAGTGCATTGTCATCGATAAAACCTTTATCCAGAAGCCTCTCGCCTACCCTGTTTTTACCCGCCGGCGAATAAGCGTAAGTAATCTGGCCATCCCGGAAATAGAACATGGTGGCCTGGTTATTACGTATTATCCCCAGCGTCCCTGTCCGTTTACCGGTAGAGATAAGTTGAAAAATCTCTGGGACATTGAATTTTTCGATTTTGCCTTGAAGGTCCATAGCTTGTAATTATAAAGCGTAATTTCCAGCAAATCAAGAGTTAAGATTGTTTGGAAAGCAAAATTATCGATAAATGTATATTACGAGATAAATACGTCCATGCGATGTAAAACATGTAAATCAATTGAGGTATCGATTAGTGAGATTTACCTCGTTTTATAACTATAGGAAAAGCCGGAAGCCCGGTAATCATCCTCAAAATCGCCGGCGTTGACTACATAGAATTTCAACTGTCCGTAAATCCTGCTTGCCGTTGGCATATTCAACGTGATCCGATAGCCATCCCCAGAGATGGTCGGCTCGGCCAACTCGTAGCTGTAATTTTCCACAGGGATATATATATAAGCCAGGTCGTCCTCCGATGGCATCTCGTAGGAAAGCGCTATCCCCTCCCCGGCGTTGAACTGCACCAGTTCATCCAGATCGGAGATAGTGTAACTGAACGTTGAATCATCATTGGAGGATGACTCGAATTTCAAATCCTGTAAAAACGGCTGCCCGCCCCCCGAGCCAATAGTCGCCCCGCTAATGGAGGTTAAAAGCCAGCCTCGGCGAAGATTAGATCTACCCCAGCGTTGGACGATGGCCGAACGCGAGCCGGTAATCATGAACTCTTTATCGTAACGTTCGATACTGTCGGCAGACTGGTTATAGGCCAGCGCATGAAAAACTCCGTACCATTTTATAGTATAGCCGACATTTGCCTGATCGACTAAACCTACCGGGCTTTGCACCTGTTCAGGTGAGTAATTTGTCGAGATACGCTCGATCGTCGAATCGACAACATGCCAGTATAACGGCTGATCGGTAATCGGATTGGCTATAAACGAGGCCGTATCGGGCACTGTTTCGGGAAAAGCGGTTATCTCCGAAAGCCTGTAATTATCGAGAATAATCACATTAGTAATCGCCTCATAATCGGTACCCTCGACACTGCTGGTCGGGTTGTCATCGCCACAAGCTGCAGTCAGTAAAGTAATCCCCGCCAATATAAGATAAAGCCATTTCATTTTTTCTTCCTTATCGATTGTTTAAGTTTCTCGATCTCATCCCGCAACATCGCCGCCTTCTCGAACTCGAGCATCTTAGCCGCCTTGTTCATCATTTTCATGAGATTCGCCAGCTTATCCTCAACCTCGAGTTTGGAGATGGCATCCAGCTCCTGCTTGATAGTCGGCTCTCCCGGAACTGCTGTTTTGCTATCGGCAAAAGATGTTGTCATTAATATCTCATCTCTTGTTTTTACGATAGTTTGCGGTACGATGCCGTGCAGCTCGTTATATTCGATCTGCTTTTTACGACGGCGACCTGTTTCATCAATAGCCCGCTGCATGGAATTGGTAATTTTATCGGCGTATAAAATCACCTTGCCCGCCTTGTTGCGCGCGGCCCTGCCGGCGGTCTGGATCAGCGACGTACCGGAACGCAAAAAACCCTCTTTGTCGGCATCGAGTATCGCCACCAGTGAAACCTCCGGCAAATCCAGCCCCTCGCGCAGAAGGTTAATACCGACCAGAACATCGAACTCTTTCAAGCGCAAGTCGCGTAGTATCTCTACCCTGTCTATGGCGTCTATCTCCGAATGCAGGTAACGCACCTTGATACCGATATTAGCCATGTAATCGGTCAAGTCCTCGGCCATACGTTTAGTCAAAGTCGTTACCAGAATTCGCGAGTTGGCGGCGGTAGCGGCGCGTACCTCTTTTATAAGATCATCCACCTGTGTGTTAAGCGGACGCACCTCGATCACCGGATCGATCAAGCCGGTAGGCCTGATAATTTGTTCGATCACCTCGCCGTCCGATTTCTCTATCTCGAACTCCGATGGCGTGGCTGAAATAAATATCGCCTGTTTGATTTTCGCCTCGAACTCCTCGAACACGTAAGGTCTGTTATCTAGCGCCGAGGGCAGACGGAAACCATACTCTACCAGTGTTTGTTTACGGGAGCGATCGCCCCGGTACATTCCCCGCACCTGCGGTAAAGTTTGATGGGACTCGTCTACGACAAGCAGAAAATCATCGGGAAAGAAATCGAAAAGCGTATAGGGTTTTTCGCCGGGTTCTCGGTTTGTCAGGTGACGGGCATAATTTTCGATACCTGAACAATAGCCGATCTCCTTGAGCATCTCCAGATCGTAACGGGTACGGGAGGCGATTCTTTGCGCTTCCAATAGCTGGTTGTTACGACGGTAATGCTCTAACCTGTCCTCAAGCTCTTCCTCTATGAACTTCACCGCGCGCATGATATTATATCTTTCGGTTACGAAATGACGGGCCGGATAAATCGCGTGACGGTCTTTCTGCTCGAGTACGTGGCCATCCACGAGATTAACCCGGGTGATCTTCTCTATTTCATCACCGAAATACTCAATCCTGACACCGATATCATCATAAGCCGGGTGCACCTCTACGACATCACCCCTGACACGAAACGAGCCGCGACCGAATTCGATATCATTGCGGTTGTATTGGATCTTGATAAGCTCGCGGAGTAGCTCATCACGCGGATGTGTTTTACCTGCCTCGAGTATAACCATCATCTCCTTGTAATCATCGGGAGAACCAAGACCGTAGATACACGAAACAGAGGCGACTATAATGACATCCTTACGTTCTAAAAGCGATGAGGTCGCGCGTAAGCGCAAACGATCGATATCGTCGTTCATCGAGGTATCTTTTTCGATATACGTATCCGAGGACGGAATGTAAGCCTCCGGCTGATAATAGTCATAATAACTTATGAAAAACTCGACCGCGTTTTCTGGAAAGAAAGATTTTAGCTCGCCGAATAACTGGGCGGCCAGGGTTTTGTTATGCGATATCACCAATGTCGGTTTATTCAATTTTTCTATCACGTTGGCAACGGTAAATGTTTTCCCCGAACCGGTAACACCCAGCAATGTTTGGAAACGGCGCCCCTCGTTAATACCGGCAACCAGCTTTTCTATGGCCTGTGGCTGATCGCCGCTGGGTTTATATTTCGAGACAAGTTTAAAATTCTTCACTATTCGCTCCGTTATAGAATACAATTATAACGTTGATTTTATTCCCGTTGTTCACGTTCAATTTAACTGTGAAAGAGTCTCGCCTACCGTGTAATGCGAGCCGGTAATCAGCACCACATCATCGGGTTTAGCGTGTTCTATGGCGGAGTTAACCGCGTCGCGGACATGAGGAATCACCTGAAAATTGCTACTAACCATTGAAGCCTGACGAGCCAGCATCTCTGGATCAGCGGCACGTTCGGTGGTGGGTTTGGTCAGGATGATGACATCGGAAAAACGGTTCAAATCGGTAAGCATCTTATGTGAATCCTTATCGGAAAGTATTCCCAGAACCGATATCACGTAACGTCCCTTATAGAACTCATCGAAATATGTGTGCAGTGTTTTCATAGCCGCCGGGTTATGTCCAACATCGAGAATGATATCTGGATTTTTAGATATTCGTTGCAGCCTGCCCGGCCATTTAACATCCCTGAAACCTAGAGTCGCTCCGGTGCTTGTAACCTTGATACCTATTTTCTCGGCCTGTTCCGCAGCAACGATAGCGCAGATCGAGTTATCCAGTTGATGTCGACCCGGCAGTGACAGCCTGAGATTATAGTACTTGGATGAACGCGTGAAGATATCCATCTCGGTATTACGCTCGTTTATATCCTGAATCACCCACTGAGTTTCATCGAAAACCGATATCAAAGTACCTTTATGTTTTTTTGTTATTTCCCGGATAACGCGCCTGGCTTCGAGGTTCTTAACGGCGGTAATTACCGGAATGCCGTTTTTGATAATCCCTGCTTTCTCGAATGCTATTTTATGAAGATCGTTTCCCAGATGCTTGGTGTGTTCGTAATCGATATTGGTTATGACCGCAGCCACGGGATTTAACACGTTGGTCGAATCGAATCTGCCGCCGAGCCCAACCTCAATTATACCGATATCCACTTTTTCCGATTTAAAATACTCGAACGCCAGCGCTGTCGTTGCCTCGAAAAATGTCGGCTGAATCGCATCGAATTTATCCTTCATATCGGTAAAAAAGTCAGCTACGAAAGATTGATCTATCATCCTGCCGTTGATACGTATACGCTCACGAAAATCTACCAGATGCGGCGAGGTATACAATCCCACACGATGGCCGGAGGCGGCCAGCACGCTTTCCATGATCGCTGCAGTGCTTCCTTTGCCATTAGTGCCGGCGACATGTATAGTGGGATAAGCTTTTTGAGGATTACCCAACTGACTCAGTATACGATTGATATTATCCAGTCCCAGCTTCATGCCGAACATCTCGAGCTGAAGCAGGTATTCGAGAACTTCTTTATAATTCATTTATCGCTCGGCTATGGA